>CAVSJM010000008.1:0-34503 GCA_963728345.1 Rubricoccaceae bacterium | reverse complement strand
CCCCTATCCCCTTGGGGGACAGGGGCTTTCGCCAGTTTGAATGTACGCCCGAGAGGATTCGAACCTCTGACCTTTGGTACCGGAAACCAACGCTCTATCCAGCTGAGCTACGGGCGCAGGCGGACCCCAAGATAGGAAGAGCTCGCCGTCGTGTCACCCCCGGCAGCGGGGACCCAACGAACCCTCCAACCCTTCACGTGGCCGTGCACGATCCTTCGCGGGCCTCGTCCGTTCTTGTGTCGTCTCCCGCCCGCACCATGCCCGTCCGCATCGCCTCCGTTGAGCCCGGATCTCTCGCCGACACGCTCGGCTGGACCTCCGGCGACCAGCTCCTCGCCGTCAACGGGGAGGCGGTGGAGGACGAGCTGGACGTCCGGTTCAAGACGACCGAGGAGGTCCTCACGCTGAAGGTCCGCAAGGGCGGCGACCTCGTGGAGCAGGACGTGGAGAAGGAGCCGGACGAGCCGATCGGCGCCACGTTCGAGGAGTTCCGCATCAAGACCTGCGGCGACGACTGCGTGTTCTGCTTCGTCGATCAGAACCCGGTCGGGCTCCGGGATACGCTCTACTTCCGCGACGGCGACTTCCGGATGTCGTTCCTCTACGGCAACTACATCACCGTCACGAACCTCCGCGAGCGCGACCTCGAGCGGATCGTGGAGCAGCGCCTGAGCCCGCTCTACGTCTCGGTCCACTGCACCGACGACGACGTCCGCGCGGCCATGATGGGGCACCGGACGAAGGACCGCCAGGGCGAGAAGCTCCGCTACCTCGCCGCCCACGGCATCGAGCTGCACGCGCAGATCGTCCTCGTCCCCGGCTTCAACGACGCCGGGAAGCTGGTCGAGACGATCCTCGACCTCTACGACCTCCGCGAGCAGCTCTATTCGGTCAGCATCGTCCCCGTCGGCCTCACGCGGCACCGCCGCGGTCTGACCGATGTCCGTGTGGTCTCGCCCGCCGAGGCCCGCCAGCTCGTCCGGCTCGTGACCCGCTGGCAGCAGGTGTTCCGCGAAACCATCGAGCGTGGGTTCGTCTACCTCTCCGACGAGGTCTACCTCCTCGCCGGGCTCGACTTCCCCTCCGAGGAGGACTACGACGGCTACCCGCTCATGGAGAACGGGGTGGGGATGAGTCGGGACTTCCTGAACGAGCTGGTCTTCCAGGCCGAGGATCTGCCCGAGGCGCTCCCCGAACCGCGCCGGCTGACCCTCGTGAGCGGCACCCTCACGGCGCCTCTGTTGGAGACCGAGGTGAAGCCGGTTCTGGAGCGCGTCGGCGGGCTCACGGCCGACGTCGTCGCGTGCGAGAACCTCCTCTTCGGCGATTCGGTGACGGTGAGCGGGCTCCTCAACTTCAAGAGCTTCGTCGCTGCGCTGCGCCCTCTCGGGGAGCGGGGCGACCTCGGCGACCTCGTGGTCCTCCCGCCGGACTCGGTCAACTTCGAAGGGCTGTTCCTCGACAACCGGCCGGGCCAGATGACCCCGGACGACCTCAGCCGCGCTCTCGGAGGCGTCCCCGTCGTCGTGTTCGACGGCGACTGGGCCGGGCTCGTGGAGCGCGTCGGTGGGGGAGAGGCGGTCCTCGCGTAGCCTTATCGGATCGGGGAGGGCGCCGATACGAAGGCGGCCCCCGATGAATCTCTGCCGGCCGGCCGCCGTTTCGGACCGACCCGATCCCGCTCCCTGTGACTGACCTCTCCGCCCCGCCGGCCGCGCCTCGTGACGACCGCCCCACGCTCCGGGACGCCTGGCCGTGGGCCCGGCCGATGCCCCTGACGGCGTGGCTGGAGCGCAACCGGTTCCACCCGGTCTGGACGGCTGCCCTGGTGGGCTTCCTGGCCTTCGTTCTCTTCCAGTTCCTCGTCGCGCCGATCGTGATCGGGGTCGGGATCGTGATCCAGATCGTCCAGGCGGGGCCTGCCGAGCCGCCCAGCGTGGGCGACCTTCTCCAGCAGCTCCAGCAGAATGCGCCGCTCCTGATGACGGCGAACACGATCGGGCAGATCGTCGGGTTTGGGGTGTTCGCGTGGTTCGTGGCGCGCCGACACACGCGGCAGGCCGCCAGCTACCTCCGCCTCCGCCGGCCGGACTGGGCCGGTCTCGCGCTGGCTGCCCTCGGGTGGGTGGCCCTGGTCCCCGCCATTGGGTGGCTCGGGGAACTGAACGAGATGATCCCGCTCCCGGAGTTCCTGCGGTCCTGGGAGACCATGCAGACCGACCTGATCGAGGGGCTCCTCGTCGGCGGCGAGCTGAGCACGGCCGCCCAGTTCATCGCCCTCGCCCTGACCCCCGCCATCTGCGAGGAGCTGCTGTTCCGCGGATACCTCCAGCGGAACGTCGAGCGGCGTTTCGGCTCTGTTGCGGCGCTCGTCTCCATCGGGGTCATCTTCGGGGCGTATCACCTCCGGGCCAGCCAGATCATCCCGCTCTCCCTGCTGGGCGTGTACATGGGGTACGTCGTGTGGGCGACCGGGAGCCTGTGGGCCGGCGTGCTCGTACACCTGCTGAACAACGGCTTCGTGGTCGTGCTGTCGGGCCTCGCGCGCTCGGCCCAGGAGGGCGCCCCCCTCAGCACGGAGTCGCTCGAAGCGATGTCGATGCCGTGGTACCTTGGCCTCGTCGGGCTGGCCCTCGGCGCTGGCGTGGCGTACCTGCTGCACCAACGGCGTCACGCCGTCGTCGGCGACCGGCCAGATGCGGTCCTCGACGAGCCCGATCCTCTCCTCTCGTCCCCCCTCTCCGCTCCTGTCCTCTCATGAAAGAGCCCGCCGGCCCCCCCGAACACGACGACCGCGAAAGCCGCCAGTCGCGGACCTACGAAGGGTGGGTCTCGGTCTACGAGTGCTCGACCGACTTCGAGGCCGACCTCGTGCGCGACCGACTGGATGAGGCCGGGATCGCCGCGGTCGTTCTGACCCAGCGAGACCACAGCTTCAACCTCAACGTGGGCGACCTCTCCCAGGTCCACGTGATGGCGCAGCCCGGCCAGGAGGCCGAAGCCCGCGCCGTGATCAACGACGTGGACTTCACCGACGAAGAGCTGGAGCAGGCCGCGATGGACGCGGACATCATGGCGCCCGACGCGCACGACCCCACCTCGGAAGCCCGGCTCGACTCGGGGATCGAAGAGATCAGCCTCGACGTGCCGGACGACGAGGACGACGACGAGGAGGAGTAACCGACCCCTCCTGCCGCTGTGTCCAACCTCGCGCAACGCACGCTGACGGCGATCGTCGGCGCCGTCGTGGCCATCGGCGCCGTCTGGATCGGCGGGTGGGCGTTCGCCGCGCTGATCGTAGCGGTCGCGCTCGGCGCGCAGTGGGAGGTGTACGGACTCCTCCAGAAGGCGGGCACCCGGCCCTTCCCGTTCATCGGCCTCGCCCTCGGGCTGCTGGCGGTCCTGCGGCCTGTCCTCCACGCGGCTGTCCCGCTCCTCACGCTGGGCGGCCTGGCGGTCCTCGTCGGCGCGCTCTACCTCCGCAAGGAGACGCCGCTCCTCGACGCGGCCGGGACGCTCTTCGGCGTCGCCTACCCCGCCGCGCTCGCCGGGACGCTCCTCGCGCTCCGTCTCTCGGACGCGCCGTGGCTGATCGGGGACGACGCGTTCTGGCTCACGACAGCCGTCCTCTTCTGCATCTGGGGGGCGGACACGGTCGCCTACTTCTCGGGGCGCGCGTTCGGCAAACACCCGCTGTTCCCGCGCGTCTCACCCAAGAAGACGTGGGAGGGGGCGATCGGCGGCGGCCTCGGCGCGTTCGCCGTCATGGCCGGGTTCAAGCTCATCGTGCTCCACGAGGCCGTGAGTTGGGTGGACGTCGCCGCCATCGGGTTCGCGTGCGGCGTGGCCAGCCAGTTCGGCGACCTCGTCGAGAGCCACTTCAAGCGGTCGGTGGATGTGAAGGACTCCGCGACGTGGCTCCCGGGGCACGGGGGGCTCCTGGATCGGATCGACGCGGCGGTGGTGGCCGTCCCGCTCGTCGTGCTCTATCTGGATCTGGTGCACGGGCTCTAGGCGGCCCAGATGACGGCACGGGAAAGCCGGGGCGAAATGACGCGGTGCGGAAACCTGTCTTGACGCGATGCGTCATAGGCAGCGATCCATCCCCCCGCTCATGCCCCGCCTCATCAAACGCTACGGAAGCCGCAAGCTCTACGACACGTCGGAGAGCCGGTACGTCAGTCTGGACGAGGTCGCCGGGTTCGTCCGCGAGGGCGAGCAGGTCCAGGTGATCGAGAACAAGACGGGTGCCGACGTGACCGCCGCCATCCTTACGCAGATCATCTCGGAGGAAGGACGAAACGGCAAGAGCCTTCTCTCGACCGGCTTCCTGCACGATCTCGTGCGGGTCGGGGAGCGGGCCATCAAGGCGGGCGAGGGCGTCGTCGGTGCCGGCATTTCGCAGGCGCGGCGTGGCGTGGACGACCTCACGCGGCGGGCCGTCGACAAGATGCGGCCGGGGGGTCCGATCGCCGAAGTTCGCGATGAGATGGACCGGCTCCGCGCTCGCCTCGAAGGCTTGGAGCGGACGCTCAACCAGCTCGACGACGTAGACACTCACGCATGACGCAGGGCGGCATTCCGCTGCCCAGCATCTTCCCTAATCCCGCAGTCCCCACCCCCATGGCTACCAAGACCAAAAACCTTCAGAAGGAGCTCAAGAAGACCGCCACCGACACCGTCGACTACGCGAAGACGACCGTCGAGGGCATCCAGAAAGACCTCGCAGACACTGCCGGCGACGTGAAGGACGCCGTCGGGAAGGTGTTCCTCGCTGGCCTTGGGGCGCTCGCCGTCGCCGAGGAGGAGGGCTCCAAGACGTTCAAGAAGCTCGTCAAGAAGGGCGAGAAGATCGAGCTGCCCGGCCTCGGCGCTGAGCGCGTGAAGGCCATCCGCGACCAGATCAACGGGGCCGCCGACAAGGCGACCGGCACCGTCAAGGGCCGCGTGAGCGGGGCCAAGAAGGCCGCCGACGACACCGCCGACAAGGCCGAGGACCGCATCCAGGAGACCGTCGCGACGGTGATGAAGCGGCTCGGCGTCCCGACCCGCGAGGAGATCGCCGAGCTGACCGCCAGCGTCGAGCGACTCACGACCCACATCGAGCGGCTCAAAGAAGAACGCGCGGCCTCGACGGAGCTGACGCTTCAGGCCGTCGGCGGTGGCTGGTACGAGATCCGCCTCGGCGACGTGGTCGTCGAGAAGGTCCAGGGCAAGGACGAGGCCGAGCAGGCGCTCATCCGAATCCAGGAGCAGCGGGCCTAACCCCACGGACGCCGGCGCACCGCACCGGGTCTTCGTCGGGCGAGCGCGACCTCCAGCGTGCTCGCCCGACGCGTGTCTGGTCCTCGGGCCGGGTACTTCGCCGCGCATGGCGCCGTTATACTTTGACCCCCCCGAAAGCGCTTTCACCATGCAGATCGCCGATCACCATCGCACAGGCTACATCGGGCTTGCCCTCGCGGGTGGGGGGCCGGAGGGGGCCATCTACGAGATCGGCGTCCTCCGCGCGCTCGACGACGCCCTCGACGGCCTCGACCTGAACCGGATGCCGGTGACCATCGGCGTTTCGGCGGGCGCGTTCGTGGGCGCCTCGCTGGCCAACGGGATCAGCACGGCACAGCTCGTCCGGTCGGTGGTGGGGGAGGAGCCCGGTGCGCACCCGTTCCGCCCCGAGCTGTTCCTCACACCCGCCGTCGGTGAGTATCTGAAGCGCGGCTTTCGCGTCCCCGGCCTCGTCGCCGACGCGATCCGCGCGGCCATCCTGCATCCGAAGGGGTCGAGTGGAATCGTCTCGACGCTCATCGACCGGCTCGGCCGTGCCATTCCGCTGGGCGTGTTCGACAACACGCCCCTTCGCACCTACCTCCAGACCATTTTCAGCGTCGAGGGGCGCACCGACGACTTCCGCGAACTACCGGGCGAGCTATACGTCGTCGCCACCGACCTCGATTCCAGCGAGTCGGTCGTGTTCGGGACGCCCGAATGGAGCGACGTGCCGATCTCGCTCGCCGTCCAGGCGTCCACGGCGCTTCCCGGGCTCTACCCGCCGGTGGAGATCGACGGGCGGCACTACGTCGACGGCGTCCTCAACAAGACGGTCCACGCGTCCGTCGCCTTCGACCGCGGCGCCGGACTCGTCCTCTGCGTCAACCCCATCGTTCCGGTCGACACGGCGAGGGCCGTCGAGGCGGGCGTGATGCGGCGCGGGTCCCTCTCGGACCGGGGCATGCCGGGCGTGATGAGCCAGACGTTCCGGACGCTCATCCACAGCCGGATGGGGACGGGTATGGCCGCCTACGAGGAGCGCTACCCCGGGGCCGACCTCATCCTCTTCGAGCCGCGCAAGGACGACTACCGGATGTTCTTCACGAACGTGTTCTCGTTCTCGTCGCGGAAGGAGATCGTCGAGCACGCCTACCAGTCGACGCTCGCACAGCTCCGCGACCGGGCGGACGAGATCGGGCCGGTGCTGGAGCGCCACGGCATCCGCCTGCGCGAAGACGTGCTCGCCCGCCCCACGTTCGACCTCTGGGCCAGTGTCGGCTTCGCGGCGGGTCGACCCGTGTTCCCCTCGACGGTCGCCACGCGCGACCTCCGCGACGCCCTCGCGGACCTGGAAGAGCTGGTCCGGGCGTAGCTAGCAGAACGTCCGCATCGGGGAGGTCCGGTGCTGCGTGACGGCCACGTCGAGGGCGGGGAACGCGTCGGCCAGCCGGTCGGCGATCAGGCGCTCCGTGATGGCCTCGGTCTCATAATGGCCGGCGTCGACGAGGGCGAGGCGCGGGGTGCCCTCCGGGTCGAGCGCCTCGAAAAAGCGGTGGTAGGTGATGTCGGCGGTGACGTAGGCGTCGGCGCGGGCGCGGAGGGCGGCCGGGAGAAACGAGAGCCCGGAGCCGCCGCAGACCGCCACGCGCTGGACCGTCATGGTGTCGTCGCCGACGTAGCGGAGGGCGCCGGCCCCGAGGGCGTCGCGGACGCGGGCGAGGAACGCCGGGAGCGCCTCGGGGGCCTCCAACGTGCCCACCGCTCCGTAGCCCTGGCGCGTGGCCGCGCCGTCGAGCGGGTACACGTCGACGGCCGGCTCCTCGTACGGGTGCGCGCTGGCGACGGCCGACCGAACGGCGCCGACGGCCCACGACGGCACGACAGCCTCGATCCGCACCTCCTCAACCGCCTCCGCCTCACCGACGGTACCGACCGCCGGTGTCGCCCCGGCCTCCGGCACGAACCGACCGGTCCCGGACACGGTGAACGAGCAGGCCGCGTAGTCGCCGATCTCCCCGGCGCCGGCCGACGCGAGGGCCTGGCGAATGGCGTCAGCGGCCGTCGCGGGCGCGAACACGACGACCTTCTTCATCACGCCGTCGAGCGGAGCCAGGATCTGGGCGTCGCGGATGCCGAGCTGCTCGGCGAGGGCGAACGACACGCCGCCGCGCGCCGCGTCGAGGTTGGTATGGATCGCGGCGTAGCTCACGCCGGCCCGGGCGAGGCGCCACACGAGCGAGCCGACCGGGTGCGTCGCGGTGACGTGTCCGGCCGGCTTGAACAGGAGCGGGTGGTGCGTGACGATCAGCCCCGCGCCTGTCTCGGCGGCCTCGTCCACGACGGCCGGCGTCAGGTCGAGCGCGACGAGGACGCGGGTAACCTCGGCGCCCGGGTCGCCGACCTGGAGGCCGACGCGGTCGAAGTCGGCCTTCTGGCCGGGCGGGGCCCAGGCGTGGAGGTGGTCGAGGACGTCGGAGACGGTCATCACGTGGCGGCGGGAGCGGAGGAGGTGCGGGTGGCGCGGCCCTCCGCCTCGTCGACACGCGTGAGGAGGGCTGCGCCCAGCGCGAACAGACCGAGCACCGCGGCGACGCCGGCCCGCTGCGTGCCGAACAGGGCGGTCATGAGGCCGAAGAGGGCCGGCCCCAAGAACGCCGTTGCTTTGCCCGAGAAGGCGAAGAACCCGTAGAACTCGGTCTCCTTGTCGTGGGGGACGAACCGCCCCAGGAGCGAGCGGCTGGCAGCCTGGTTCGGCCCGGACGCGATCCCGATGAGGACGCCCGCGCCCCAGAGCCACGCTTTGGTGGGTCCCAGCACGGCCACGAGGGTGGCGACCGTCAGCAGGCCGAGGGAGATGAAAATGGTCCGCTTGCCGCCGATCGAGTCGTCGAGGTAGGCAAACCCGAAGGCGCCGATGCCGGCGGCCACGTTGAGGACGATCCCGAAGAGGAGGATTTCGGACTCCGAGAACCCGTAGGCCGTGGCCGCGAAGATGCCGCCCATCGCGAAGATGGTAACGAGCCCGTCGTTGTAGAACAGGCGCGCGACGAGGAGGCGGACGATCTGACGGAAGCGCCGGATCTGGCGGAACGTCTCGCCCAACTCGCCGAACGTGGCGGTCAGCACGCCCCGCCGGGCACCGCCCTCCGCCGGGGGCTCCCGCAGGACGAGGAACGCGGGGATCGAGAACAGGGCGAACCAGCCGGCCACGATCAGATTCGTCACGCGGACGTGCTCGCCCGTGGCCTTGTCGAGCCCGAACGGTGGGATCTCGGGCATCACGAACGCGAGGGCGAGTCCCATGCAGAGCAGGCCGCCGGCGTAGCCGAGCGCCCAGCCCCACCCAGAGACCCGACCAATCTTGTCCTCCGGGGCGATCTCGGGGAGGAACGCGTTGTAAAACACCTGCCCGACTTCGAAGGCGATGTTGGCGACGACGACGAGCGCGATCGCCGTCAACACGTCGCCACGCTGCGGGAAAAACAGGAGCGCCGTCGCTCCGACCGTGACCACGGTGGCGATGAAGAGGGCCCGTTTCCGGGTCCCGGTGCGGTCGGCCAGCGCGCCGAGGAGAGGGGAGAGGGCGGCCACCGCCAGCGCCGTCGGCGTCACCACCCCCCACGACCAGAGGACGGTCCCCGTCGTCTCGTCCGCCGCGATGCCCTTCACGAAGTAGGTCGCGTAGATGAACGTGATGACGAGCGTCGTGAACGCCGAGTTGGCGAAGTCGTAGAGCGCCCACGACCAGATGGTGCGGGCGTCGCCGCGCGGCGGGGGAGGAGCCATGGAGCCGGGGAGAAGAGGCTTCAAGCTAGCCCGGCCCCTCCGATCCGCCTGATGCGCCCGGACTATCTTTCCGGCTCGCCCACGTAGCTCAGGGGATAGAGCGTCGGTTTCCTAAACCGCAGGTCGCAAGTTCGAATCTTGCCGTGGGCACCTACGCCGACGCGGCGTGCGCGACGAGCCAGTCCCCGAGATCCGCGATGACCGCGTCGCGCTCGACCTCGTTGAGCGTCTCGTGGTAGAGCCCGTCGTAGAGCCGGAGCGTCACGTCGTTGGACGCCGCGTGCGCGGCCAGCCACTCCGTCCCGGCCGGGTCCGCGATCGAGTCGGCGGTGCCGTGGAACAGGTAGAGCGGTCCGTCGAACGCCTCCGGGTGCTCGCGGACCCGCTCGGCCGTCCCGACGAGCTCGAGCGCGAGGTGGACGCCGACGCCCTTGGTGATCGTGAGCGGGTCGTCGCGATAGGCAGGGCCCACCTTCGGGTCGTGCGAGAGCTGCGAGAGGTCGAGCTTCGTGACGGGGAACGTGGGCGCCCAGCGGGCGAGGAGCGGCGCCACCTTTTTCAGGATCGCCGGCGTGTCGTCGGGGACCTGGAGGGCGGGGGAGGAGAGGACGACGCCCGCGAGGCCCTCCGTGCCCCGGTCCACGACGGTCGCGGCGACGATGAGGCCGCCCATCGAGTGCCCCATCAGGAACAGCGGGGCTTCGACCTCCGCGGCGACGCGGTCGAGGACGAGCCGCGTGTCGCGGACGTAGTCGTCGAACGTGTCGACGCGGGCTCGCTCGCCCCCCGACTGCCCGTGCCCACGGAGGTCGAACGTGTAGACGGCGATGCCGCGCCGCATCAGCGCGCTCGCGACGTAGGCGTAGCGCCCGCTGTGCTCGTGGACGCCGTGGACGAGGACGACGGCCGCCTTCGTCGGGCCGTCTGGAATCCACTGGCGCGTGAACAGGTCGAGCCCGTCGGGCGTCGAGAGCGTGCCGGTCGAGTGCGTCATCGGGCGGGAAGGGTGCGCGCGGACCGGAGTATATCCCGCGAGCCCCCTCTCCACCATGACGGTCCTCGACGCCCCCGCCACCCCCGACACGGTTCTCGACTTCATCGACGAGCAGGTCCGCTCGCTCCAGGCCGAGGGCGCCGAGCCCCGCTCGATCCTGGTCGGCCCCGACGCCTACGAGGCGCTGATGGACGCCGTCGCCGCCCGCTTCGGGCGGCAGCGCGCCCGCGTCGAGCAGTACCAGTGGTTGTGCGTCGTCGTGGACCCGTTTCGGGGCGACCGCGTGTGCGTGGTCCCCACCGCCCGCGACCTCGCCGATGGCGTCCGTGCCGAGCGCGTCGACTGACCGACTCAGGGACCCCGGTGTGCCGAACGATCTGCCTCCATTTCGACCCATGAAAGCCATCTGGAACGGCGCCACCCTCGCCGAGAGCGACGACACGATCGTCGTGGAGGGGAACCAGTATTTCCCCCTTGCCTCGCTCGACGAGCAGTACGTCCGCCCGAGCGATCACACCACGGTCTGTCCCTGGAAGGGGACGGCCCGCTATTTCGACGTGGTCGTGAACGGGGATGTAAACCCAACTGCCATCTGGACCTACCCTGAGCCGACGCCGGAGGCCGAGCACGTTCGCGACCGCGTGGCGTTCTGGAAAGGCGTCGAGGTCCAGTAGGAGAAGGTCTATTTGGCGTGGCGTAAGCGGGTAGGGTGTGTAGCTCGTGTGCGTGCGGGGATCGGATGATCCTTTGTCCTCAAAGGCTCACGCGGCTCGATGGCTCACCGCTCCGCTCCGACGAGGCGCCGCGCCCGTCCTGTTCCTGCTCGCCGGCGCCGTCGCGGCGCAGGACGTCCTCTACCGCCAGACGACCACGCTCATCCTGGGCCCCGCGCGGACCGGCGGGTACGCGCTCTCCGAGCAGACCGAAGTGGAGGTCGAGTACGCGTCGGAGCGCTCGACGCGTGAGCGGTCGTTCTACGTCGGCGACGCGTTCTACGCGCCGGTCGAGGACTTGGAGGGGCGGTGGAACGGCCGCCGCCTGGGCTGCGACAACGTCCAGACGTTCGTCCCACCTCGGAGGACGTGTTCCTGATGCCGGGGCGCGTCTACGTGCTGAACGCGCCGAGCGCGCCGTCGCACGGGGGCAAGATGACGTACCGGAACCGTTGGGCCTACGCCGACTTCGCCTACGCACCCATCGTCCGCGTCCCCAACGTCGACCGCGTGACGGCGTACGTCGTGGCCGTCGAGCACCCGGCGTCGGTGGAGGTCACGTTCGACGTGTTCGCGCCGCAGGGCGAGGTGGCCTACGCCGTCCGCCAGCCCCGCCCCGAACGGACGGAGATCCGGTTCGAGGACCTCGACCCGCTCACCGACCTCCCGCTCTTCCCGCACAACGGATACCACGCCGCCGTCCTTCCCAAGTTCGCCGGCGCCGACGGCCCGACCCTCCACACGCGCCCTGCCGACTTCGCCGTGTGGTACCGCGACCTCACGCGTCAGGCCATGCCGGACACGCTCTCGACGCGCCTCCGCGACCTGGCCGCGTCGCTCCAACGTGAGCCGGAGGCCGAGACCGTCGCTGCCATCCACGACTACGCGCGTGGCGCCATCCGCTACGTGGCCGACGAGCGCGCCGAGTCCGACCTGTACGTTCCGACGCTCGTGTTCTCGGTTCAGCCCTAGGCGCTGTGGGGAGGGGCACGGGGCCCCTCTGCGTGCGCGTGCGCAGCATGCCGCGGTAAAGTCCCTCGAAGAGACGACTCGGCGCGGCGGCGTTGACGCGGGGACGGTACCTTGAGCGCGTCCGTCCCCAGGCCCGCGCATCATGCGCCCGTTCCGCTCTCAGCTCCTGCTCCGCATCGTCGCGACGTTCGTCGTCGTCGGCGTGGGGCTCACGCTGGCGCCAGCGGCCGTGGCCCGGGACGCGCGCGAGGACGCCCTGCGCTCGCTCCTGAACGACGTGGAGGCGTTCGAGATGGCCCTCGACGCCGCCCGTCACGCACAGGACGCCGACCCGCGCGCCGTGTTCGTCGAGGCGTACGTCGCCGCGACGGACGGCGAGGTCGCCGTCGAGACCATCGAGCACCTGCTCGCCGGCGCGTCGCTCGGCCTCGTCGCCCCGGTTCTCCCGGACGAGGCCTTCGTCCCGACGCCCCCCGCGGCCCCGACGCCCCCGAGTGGGAGCGCGGCCGTCTTGACCCTGGCGCCCCGCATGGGGGTGGCCACGTCGCCGCAGGCCGTCCGCCTCGACGACCCGATCCCGGCGCTCCGCCCGAAGGGCCGAGCTCTCCAGCCGCGCGCTCCTTAGCGCCCCGCGGTCCGTCGCGGACCGTGCCCCCGCCTCTGTCGTCGCGTCCGCCCGTTGGGGGCGGGCCGTCCCTTTTTGACTCAACCGGCGCGCTTCGGCGTGCCCGACCTGCATGCAAGGCAACGGATTCAAGATTTTCGCCGTCGTCGCCCTCATCCTGATCTCGCTCTGGCAGCTCTTCCCAACGCTGCAGAACTACCTCAACGACCGGGACCTCGCCGCCATGAGCGAGGCCGACCGTGACGCCTACGAGGAGGAGAACTACGACGCCCTCCTCGAAACGCGCGAGGCCGCGCTCAACCTCGGCCTGGACCTCCAGGGCGGGATGCACGTGACCCTCGAGGTCGGCACCGGCGCGCTCCTCCAGGAGCTGGCCGAAGGCCGCGCCGACGACACCTTCAACACCGCCATCCAGCAGGCGTCCGAGAAGGCCCGCACCAGCAGCGAGGACTTCGTGGACCTCTTCGTGGAGGCCATCGAGGACGACGCCCCGGGCCGCCGCCTGGCCCGCTACTTCCGCAACGACGACGCCGACATCACGGCCCGCTCCAGCAACGAGGAGGTGATCGCCTTCCTGCGCGAGGAGGTGGACGAGGCCCTCGTCCGCGCCGAGGAGATCATCCGCCAGCGTGTGGACCGGTTCGGCGTGACCGAGCCGCTCATCCAGCGCCAGGGATCCAGCCGGATCGTGGTGGAGCTGGCCGGCATCGACGACGAGCAGCGCGTCCGCGAGCTTCTCCGCGGGACGGCCAAGCTCACGTTCCACCTCACGCCGCCGACCGAGGAGCTGCAGCAGGCCGCCGACCGCGTCATGCAGTACTACGAGACCACGGCCGCCGCCGACGAGTCCCCGACCGACGCGGACACGACGGGCGCCCAGATCGCCGCGGCGGACTCGGCCGGCGCCGACACCGCCAGCACGCTCGACCTCTCCGACATCACGGCCTCCGCGGCCGACGAGGAGGGGGGCAACCCGTTTGCCCGCGTGTTCCGGAGGGTCCAGGTGGCGGAGAACTCGCCGATCTTCGGGCAGGTCGCCGAGCGCGACACGGCCGAGGTCAACCGGCTCCTCGCCAACCCCCAGGTGCAGGCGCTCATCCCGCCCGGCGTCAACCTCCTGTACACGGCCAACCCGGTCGGGGAGACGGTCGACGGCGAGGCCATCTATGACCTGATGGGCATCAACGAGCGCGTGGAACTGACGGGCGAGGTGATCACCGACGCAGGCCCGGCCTTCGACCCGTACACCAACGCCCCGGAGGTCTCGATCACGATGAACGGGGCCGGCGGCTCGCGGTGGAGCCAGATCACCGGCGCCAACGTGGGCAAGCCCATCGCCATCGTCCTCGACGACCTCGTCTACACCGCCCCGAACATCATCGGCCGGATCCCCAACGGCCGGACCTCGATCACGGGCAGCTTCACGCGCCAGGAGATCGACGACATCGTGACCGTCCTCAAGAGCGGCGCGCTCCCGGCGCCCGTCTCGATCGTGGAGGAACAGACGGTGGGGCCGAGCCTCGGCGCCGCCTCGATCAAGGCCGGCACGCGGGCCCTCGTCGTCGGGTTCGTGCTGACGTGCCTGTTCATGGCCCTCTACTACCGGGGCGCCGGCATCATCGCCTCGCTGGCGCTGCTCCTGAACGTCCTGTTCGTGTTCGGCGTGCTGGCCGCGTTCAACGCCACGCTCACGCTGCCCGGCATGGCCGGCATCGTGCTCACGATCGGCATGGCGGTCGACGCCAACGTGCTCATCTTCGAGCGGATCCGCGAGGAGCTGGAGACCGGGAAGACGCTGAAGGCGGCCGTCGACGGCGGCTTCGGCAAGGCGCTCTCCGCGATCGCCGACGCCAACGTCACCACGTTCCTGATCGGCGTCATCCTGTTCTCGTTCGGGGTCGGCCCGATCCAGGGCTTCGCCGTCACGCTCATGGCGGGCATCCTGACGTCGCTGTTCACGGCGCTCGTCGTCACCCGCCTCATCATCGACTACTTCGTCCAGGCCCGCGGCACCCGCGTGGCCTTCGGCTGATCGGTACCGGCCCGGGGCCGGAGGCTTCGCCTTGGCCCCTTCCCGCGTCCGTTCCCCTGTACCGACACTGACATGCGCATCTTCGAAAACAGCCACTTCGACTTCCTGAGCAACTTCCGGACGAGCTACATCGTCTCCGGGACGCTCCTGTTGGTCGCCATCGTCTCGCTCTTCTACCCGGGCCTGGAGGCCGGGATCGACTTCACCGGTGGGAGCGAGTTCATCGTCCAGACGGACCAGGCGATCCCCGTCTCTGCCGCCCGCAACACGCTCTCCGGCCCGCTCGGCGAGGGCGTCGAGGTCAAGGAGTTCGGCTCCCCGACCACGCTGATGGTGCGGACGGCCGCCGGCGGCGATACCGAGGCGCTCCGCTCGACCCTCACGTCCACGCTCAGCGGGCAGTTCGCGGGCGCGGACCCCGAGGTCGTCGGGACCTCCTCATTCGGCCCTCGTATCGCCTCCGACCTCCGGGAGAAGTCGATCTTCCTCGTGCTGGGGGCGCTCTTCGTGATCCTCCTGTACATCTTCATCCGGTTCGACTGGCGGTACGCCCTCGGCGCCGTGCTCTGCCTCGCACACGACGTGATCATCGTGCTCGGGCTGTTCGCGCTGCTCCACAACATCACGCCGTTCTCGCTCCAGATCGACCAGGTCATCATCGCGGCCCTCCTCACGATCGTGGGCTACTCGATCAACGACACCGTCGTCGTGTACGACCGCATCCGGGAGTACACCAACCTGTTCAAGACGGAGCCGTTCGAGACCGTCGCCAACCGGGCCATCAACACGACGCTCTCGCGGACGATCCTGACGTCCGGGACGACGCTCATCACCGTCTTCGTCCTGTTCCTCCTCGGCGGCGAGACGCTGAAGGGGTTCGCCCTGGCGCTGCTCGTCGGGATCGGGGTCGGGACGTACTCCTCGATCTTCGTCGCCAGCCCGCTCGTCGTGTGGCTCCGCGAGAAGTACCAGCCGGCCCGCCGCATCGTCACCGCGCGGGCGTAGCCCGGAGGGCCTAGCTTGCAGGCCCCTCTCCGCCTCCGCACATGCAGATCGAGCACACCGACCACGAGGGCGTCGCCGTCCTGAGCCTCACCGGCGACGCCCTCGGCGGGCCCGACGGGTCCGCCCTCCACGACGCCCTCCACACGGCCAAGGGCGACGGCCCGCTCCAGGCCGTCGTGGACCTCCGCGGCGTCCGGCACATGAACTCGTCCGGCCTGGGGATGCTCATCGGGGCCCTCACGACGGCCCGCAACTCGGGCGGCGACCTCCGCCTCTCGGGTGTGGGCGACCGGATCCGGACACTCCTCGAGATCACCAAGCTCGACGGCGTGTTTCATCGCTACGAGTCCGTCGACGACGCCGTCGCCTCGTACGCGTGAGGCGCGGCGGGTGAAGAGCGAAGGGCTCTCCACCCCTCATCCGCAACCCATCCCCCAACCATGCCCGTCTCCGTGGTCATCGGCGCCCAGTGGGGCGACGAAGGAAAAGGAAAAGTCGTCGACCTCCTCGCCCCGGAGGTCGACATCGTCGCCCGGTACCAGGGGGGCGCGAACGCCGGACACACGATCAAGTGGGGGGATGAGACGTTCGTCCTCCACCTCATCCCGTCGGGCATCTTCCACGATGGGGTGACGTGCGTGATCGGCAACGGCGTGGTGATCGACCCGGCCGCGCTGATGGAGGAGATCGAGCAGATCGAGGCGCTGGGCTACTCCGTCGAGGGGCGGCTGAAGATCAGCCACAACGCCCACCTCATCATGCCCTACCACAAGGCGCTGGACCAGGCCCGCGAGCGCTGGCGCGACGCCGAGGCCATCGGCACGACGGGGCGCGGCATCGGCCCGGCCTACGTCGACAAGTTCGCGCGGAGCGGCATCCGCGTGGTGGACCTCCTCGACCGCGAGGGACTCCGCAAGAAGCTGAAGGCGGCCATCGAGGAGAAGAACGAGATCCTCGCCGCCGTCTACGGCAGCGACCGGCTCGACGTGGACGCCATCGTGGACGAGTACGTCGAGTTCGACCACCGGATCGACCCCTACGTCACCGACACGTCGGCCTTCCTGAACGACGCGCTCGCCGATGGGAAGCGGATCCTCGCCGAGGGCGCCCAGGGCGCGCTCCTCGACGTGGACCACGGGACGTACCCGTACGTCACCTCGTCGCACCCGACCTCCGGCGGCGCCTGCACCGGCCTCGGGATCCCGCCGACCGCCGTCGACCGGATCATCGGGATCGTCAAGGCCTACTCGACGCGCGTGGGCAACGGGCCCTTCCCGACCGAGCTGGAGGACGAGACGGGCGAGCGGCTCCGCGCCGAGGGCCACGAGTTCGGCGCCACGACGGGCCGACCGCGCCGCTGCGGCTGGCTCGACCTCGTCGCGCTCGGCTACACGAGCCGCCTCAACGGCTTCACCGAGCTGGCCGTCACCAAGCTCGACGTGCTCGCCGGGCTCGACGAGCTGAAGGTGTGCGTGGCCTACGAGAGTCGACGGCAAGCGGACCGAGCGCTTCCCGACGGACCTGGAGACGCTGAAGAAGGCCACGCCGGTCTACGAGACGCTCCCCGGCTTCGACGGCGACCTCGCCGACGTGCGCGACGTGGACGCCCTCCCGGACGCCGCCCGCGACTACCTCCAGTTCGTCTCCGACCACCTCGGCGTGCGGATCACGGTGATCGGGACGGGGCCGAAGCGCGAGGAGACGCTCGTTGCGGCCTAGTCCGCCGCACCGGGTCCGCGGGTAGCTTGCCGCCGTGCAGGCCTACCGGACCAGTACCAAGCTCAAGCTCGGCCTCATCGTCGCCGCGCTGGCGATCGGCGTGGCGTCGCTGTTGTTCACGCAGCGCCTCGCGGCGCGGTTGGAGGCGCAGGATGAGGCCTCGGTGGAGCTGTGGGCGCGCGCCATCGAGTTCCAGTACGAGATCTCCGACGCCGCCCAGGCCGTCGACCCGGGCGTGTGGGACGGCCTGGACAGCCTCGTCGCGGGGGCGGCCCTCCCCGACGCCGAGCGCCAGCGGCTGGCGGCGGCGCTCGACACGCTCCGCGACGCGCCGGCCGACGGGCTCGACTTCGTGTTCTCGCAGATCATCGAGCCCGACCGGTTCAGCGTCCCGGCCGTCATCACGGACACGGCCATGACCTACGCGTCGTTCGCCCGCAACGTGGACGTGGAGGGCGACGCGCTCCTCGCCCTCGCGCGCGCGATGGACGCGGTCCACCCGCCCATCCGCATCGAGACGCACGGGCTCAGCGTCCACTACGGCGAGAGCCCGCTGGCCCGGCTGATCCGGCTGTTCCCGTACGTCCAGCTCGCCGTGGTCGCCCTGTTCATCCTCGTCGGCTACCTCGGATTCTCGTACGTCCGGCGGAGCGAGCAGTCGAGCCTGTGGGTGGGGATGGCGAAGGAGGCCGCGCACCAGCTCGGGACGCCCCTCTCGTCCATGATCGGGTGGGTCGAGATGCTCCGCCTCGGTGCCGACGGGGTCCCCGTCGAGACCGTGGCCGACGAGCTGGAGCAGGACGTGGAGCGCCTCCGCCGCGTGGCCGACCGGTTCGAGAAGATCGGCTCCCGCCCGGCCCTCACCCCGACGCCCCTCGCGCCGGTCCTGGAGCGCGTGGCCGACTACATCCGCCGCCGCGTGCCGTCCAGCGGGCCGCCCGTCGAGATCGGGCTGGACGTGCCGGACGACCTCGTCGTCCCGCTCAACGCGGAGCTGTTCGAGTGGGTGGTGGAGAACCTCCTCAAGAACGCGCTCGACGCGATGGAGGCCGACCGCGCCGCGCACCGGATCGACCTCCGCGCTCACGCCGAGGCCGCGTCCGTGGTGATCGACGTGGCCGACACGGGCAAGGGGATGGACCGGGCCACGGCCCGTCACGTGTTCCGCCCCGGCTTCTCCACCAAGCGACGGGGGTGGGGGCTCGGCCTCAGCCTCGCCCGCCGGATCGTCGAGAGCTACCACGGCGGGACGCTGGCCGTCCACGCTACCCGCCCCGGCGAGGGGACGACGTTCCGGATCACCCTGGACCGCGCGCCGGCCCTGGAGGAGCACGACGCGGACGCCTAGCCCGCGCGTCTAGCTCGCGACCGCCTGCCCGATCTGCTCAAACACGGTCTCGGAATCCGTGATGGCGGTGAAGATCATGGCGCGGCGGCGCCACGTGACGAGGTAGGCGTCGTCGAGCCGGCGGGTGTCGACGGGCGTCGGCTCGCCGAGGACGGCGTACGTAGCCTCCGGGAGGTCGAACGCGGAGCGGACGCGGTCCAGCACGATGTAGTCGTAGGCGTAGACCACGGCCGACTCGCCCGTCGTGCCTTCGTACCGGTAGGCCGGGACCACCACGTCGACCGGGGCGCCGTCGGTGGTTCCGGCGTCGATGGCGCCGACCGTCGCGATCTGGACGCCCACGAGGGCGAGGCCCGGGAGGTCGGGCGGCGTCACGGACCAGCCGAGCTGGCCGTAGACGTACTCCTCGGCCTCCTCGGGGCGCGTCGTCCCGAGGTCCGCCCGGTACTCGCCGGCCGACTCGATGAGGTGCACGAGCAGGTTCTCGCTCTCGAACCCCGACTCGTCTACGAGGAAGACGGCGGCGAGGGCCAGGCCGATGGCTACGAGGGCCAGGAGGGCGATCGGCTTCCACGCGAACGGCTCCTTGGGGGCCGGCGGACGCGTCTGGACGCGGTCGAAGGCGCTGAGCGGGGTTGACCTAGTCGACTCGTAGGGCGAGCTCGGGTCGGGAATATCCACCACTCAGGCCTCGGAGGCGGTCGTTTCGAGCGGCGCGTCCGCACGCGACGTCCCCTCAAAAATGAGGTTCACCGAGGCCCCGCGTTCGACCGAGAGGAGCGTCGCCGCGTCGCCGCCGTTGACGGCGATCTCGAGCTGGCCGGAGCTCCCGAAGAGCGTGAGCGGCTCGCCCTGGGCGGTGTGTCCATAGGTCTCGGCGTGGCGCTGGAAGACGGTCGAGCCGACGTAGCACTTGAAGCGGCGCCCGTCGGCGTGGGCGTCGAGCGCCTCGCGGGTGATGTTGGTCACGCAGTTGCCGTAGCGGTCGATGTGGATCACCATCCCGTCGACGCCCTGGGCGTCGGTGCGGGGGAGGGGCCAGTGGAGCGGGGTCAGCTTCGCGAGGGGCGTCCCGACCTCGCTGAGCGGGCGGCCGGCCGCGAGCGCGGCGGCCACCGGCCCGAAGATGTCGCGGCCGTGGAAGGTGGTGCTCGGGGCGGCGGAGGGCCACGCCTCCGGCCGGTCGAGGGCGACGGCCTCGGCCGTCGCGTCGTCATCGAGGAGGAGGGGGAGGACCCCGTTGTCCGGCCCGACGAACAGGTGCTCGCGGCCCGCCAGCGCGAACCGCGCCGCGACGGCGCGGCGGTCGGTCCCCACGCCGGGGTCGACCACGGCGAGGTGGACGGTCCCGGCAGGGAAGTGGGGGGCGGCCTGTCGGAGGACGAAGCCGGCCGCCATCACGTCTTGCGGCGGCACCTCGTGCGTCACGTCGACGAGCGTGAGGCCCGGCTCGACGCTCAGCATCGCCCCCTTCATCGCCGCGACGTAGCCGTCGCGGAGGCCGAAGTCGGTGGTGAGGGTGACGATCACGGGAAGGGCGGGGGACGCCGCAAGCTACGGAGTCTCCTGGGGTCCTCGGTAGGGCCTACCTCCGGGCCGCCCCGTATCTTCCGCCATCCCGCGCGCCCCTCCGTGTCCGATCCCGCCCGCCCGCCCTCGTCCGACGCGCTCCCCTCCGACCGAGGGCAGCGCGCGCTGGACGAGTTCGTCCTGCTCTGGGGCGAGATGGCCTCGCACTGGGGCATCAACCGGACGATGGCCCAGATCCACGCGCTCCTCTACGCCTCGGACCAGCCGCTCGACACGGACGAGATCATGGAGCGGCTCCAGATCAGCCGGGGCAACGCGAACATGAACCTTCGGGCGCTCGTCGACTGGAACCTCGTCCGCAAGACGCACCAGCTCGGCTCGCGCAAGGACTTCTTCGTGGCCGAGTCCGACGTGTGGACGATCACGACGACGATCATCGAGGAGCGCCAGCGGCGCGAGATCAAGCCGGTCCAGCGCGCGCTCGGGGCCGTGGCGAAGGACCTCCGCGACGCCCACGACCTGGCCGCCGCCGACGAGGCCCTGGCAGACCGGATCGACGCGCTCGTCGAGATCATGGAGGTGTTTGAGGGGTTCACGCAGGCGCTCCTCCCGCTCGTCCGTGGTCGCAGCTCCGACAAGGTCCGCCGCGTCACTCGGTTCGCCTCGCGCCTCCGCCGCGGCAAGGGCACGTCCTCGGAAGGTGATGGCGAGCGCAGCTGAGGTCGGCCGCCGCGGCGAGGACGCCGCCGTCGCGTTCCTGGAGGACCGCGGGCTCCGGGTGATGGACCGGAACTACCGGTTCGGCCGGGAGGAGGTGGACGTCGTAGCCTTCGAGCCGACGCCGGCCAACGACGGCGGCGTGATCGTCTTCGTGGAGGTGAAGGCGCGGAGCGGCGACGGGTTCGGGGCCCCCGAGGCCGCCGTCGACACGGCCAAGCAGAAGGCGATCATGCGCGTCGCCGAGGCCTACCTCCACGAGCGGCGCCTCATGCCGTCGCCCGTCCGGTTCGACGTCGTGGCCGTGCACTTCCGGCAGGGCGAGGCGCGCATCGAGCACTTCGAGAACGCCTTCGGGTACTTCGTCTAGTGCCGACGGTCGTCTCCGGGCGCGTCGACGCCGAGGCCCCGCTCGTCCTCCTCCACGGCGGCGCCTGGGACATCCCCACGGAGGAGGTCGACGCACATCTCGACGGCATGGCCCGCGCGCTCCGCGTCGGCCGCCGGGCCCTCGACCGGGGGCGGAGTGCGCTCGACACGGTCGCGGAGGTCGTCGCGGCGCTCGAAGACCACCCGGCGTTCGACGCCGGCCGGGGCGCCGTCCTCGACCGCGACGGCCAGCCCCAACTCGACGCCGGGATCATGGACGGCCCGACGCTCCGCTGGGGCGCCATCGCCAACGTCCGCACGCTCGCCAACCCGATCCGCGTGGCCCGGCTTCTCGTAGACGCCGATGGCCAAGAGCGCCTGATGGTGGGGGAGGGGGCCGAGCGGTTCGCCGCCGAGCGGGGCCGCCCGAGCGTCGACCCGCAGTCGCTCGTCGTCGAGCGGGAGCGCGCGCGGTACGAGCGGCTCCGGGAGGCGCGGGGCTTCCACACGAGCGGGGCCTTCGCGGGCGACGCGCCACGCGGGACCGTCGGCTGCGTCGTGCTCGACGCGCAGGGGCGACTCGCGGCGGGGACCTCGACGGGCGGCGCGCCCTTCACGCGCCCGGGCCGCGTCGGCGACTCGCCCATCGTCGGCTCCGGCTTCTTCGCGGACGACCAGGCGGCGGCCTCGGCAACGGGCTGGGGCGAGGCGATCTCGACGGTCCAGCTCTGCGCGCGGACGTGCACGCCAGGACGTGAGCCGGCACGGGCCGCCCACGACGAGATCGACCGGATGCTCCGTCTCGTGCGGTGGGACGGGGCGGAGCCGGCGACGGGCGGTGTCATCACGATCGGGCGCGACGGGACGATCGGGCGCGACGGGCGCGGCGGCTGGGCCTTCTCGACGCCCCGCATGGCGCGGGCGTGGTGGTCGCCGGCGGGCGAGGGCGCGGCGGTCGACCGCTAGCCGTTCCCCGCCAGAGTGATAGGTTCGGCCCATGCCGAATCTCTGGGATGACACCGATGCCCCGGCCGCCGACGCGGCGGAGCGCCGGGCGCTCGTGGCGCTCTCGCTCGTGCCGGGCGTGGGGCCCGGGCGGGTGCGCGCGCTTCTGGCGGCGTTCGGGAGCGCCGGCGCGGTGATGGCGGCCCCGGCCGGCCGGCTCGTCCGCGTCGAAGGCGTGGGGCGCAAGACGGCGGAGGCGATCCGTGCGGCCGACGACGTCGACGAGGTGGACCGTCAGTTTCGCCGCGCCGATCAGGTCGGTGCTCGGCTCGTGGCTTTCGGCGACGCCGAGTACCCGCCGCGGCTCCGCGAGATCTACGACCCGCCCCCGTTCCTCTGGGTCCGAGGGCACCTGACCGACGCCGACGCACGGGCCGTCGCCGTCGTGGGCACGCGGAAGGCGAGCGACATGGGGCGCCGCATCGCCGAGCGTTTCGGGGCCGGGCTGGCCAAGGCCGGCGTGACCGTCGTGAGTGGCCTCGCCTATGGCGTCGACGTCGCGGCGCACCGGGCGGCGCTCGGTGCGGGCGGGCGGACCGTCGCCGTGCTCGGCTCCGGGGTCGACCGGATCTACCCGTCGCGCCACGGGCCCGTCGTCCGCGAGATCCTCGACCGGGACGCGGGGGCCGTCGTCTCCGAGTTCCCCCTCGGCACGGCGCCGGACGCGTCCAACTTTCCGCGCCGCAACCGCCTCGTCTCGGGCATGAGCGTGGCGACGGTGGTGGCCGAAGCCCGTGCGTCGGGCGGGGCGCTCCTGACGGCGGCGATGGCGCTGGAGCAGAACCGCGACGTGTTCGCCGTCCCGGCGTCCATCTTCACGGAGATGCAGGGGACGAACGGGCTGATCCAGAAGGGCTACGCCGCCCTCGCCGCGTCCGTATCCGACGTGCTGGCCGCTGTCGATCCACAACTCGACGTTCCGGATGCGCCTCCGGCCGAGCCGCCGCCGCCTTCACTCACCGGCGTCGAACGCGCCCTTTACGACGTCCTGACCTTTGAGCCCACGGCCCTCGACGTGGTCTGCGACCGGTCCGGGGTCGACGCGTCGTCGGCGCTCGTGTACTTGCTCCAGCTCGAGTTTCGCGGGCTCGTTCGCCAGCTCAGCGGGAAGCAGTTCTACCGGACGTAGGGGTTACCGCAGCGCGGCGTGGTCGATCATCAGGCACCGGTTCGCGATATACGGGAGGTTGGCCTCGGCCGCGAGGCGCTCTGCCTCGGGCGAGTGGACGCCGATTTGGGTCCAAATGAGGGGGCGCTGGCCCGTCCGCTCGGCGCGGTCGGCCGCGTCGCGGACCACGTCGGCGGTGAACTCCGGCCGACGGAACACGTCGACGATGTCGATCTCCACGTCGTCCGGGATCGAGACGAGGTCGGGGTAGGCCGTCTCGCCGAGGATCTCGTCGTGGTTCGGGTTGACGGGGACCATCTGGTAGCCGGCGTTCTGGATGTAGCGGGCGATTCGGTGGCTGGTCTGAAACGAGCGCGGCGAGCACCCCACGACGGCGATCGTGCGGGCGGATCGAAGCGCGGTCGTGGGATTGGGTGAACTCACGGGGGGGCTCGGAGCGTATCAGCGGGGTTCCACCTTCTACCTCGCGTCGGTGTCCACGGATTCCTCTCTTCATTTCGCCCCTCCGGTGCCGGCAGTCGCGGAGGCGCCGGAGGCGCCGGAGGCTCGGTCGTGGACGAAGCGCCGCCCGGCGCGCTCGCTCGGCTCGGACGCCTGCTTCCGGGCGTCGACGCGCTCGTGCGGTTCGCCTACCGAACGGCCGCGGCGAGCGCCGTGAGCGCTGTCCTCATCGGCCTCGTGGTGCTGCAGTGGGTGGACCGCGCCGTTCCCATCCCGGGGTCCCTCACCGGGGAGGGGTGGCTCGCACTCATCGTCCTCGGCATGTTCCTTTTGCTGCCGGCGACCGCCGCCGCCCTCGCCGGCTGGACCCTGGCCGACCTCGCCTCGATTCCTGCTCAGCTCCGCGACGCCGCGCTTCAGGCCTCCGGCCGCGCGCCCGAGCCACGGGGGGAGCGGAAGGGCAGCCGACTGATCGCCGTGGTCCGCTCGGTCTGGGCGGCGCGCGGGCTCGCCCTCCTCACGAAAGGGACGTGGCTGCGGGCCGTCGGGGCGCTCCGGTTCGTCCGCCTGGCGAGCCTCCCCTTCGCGCTCGGCCTGCTGGTCCTCTTCGTCCTCAACGCCGCCGTCATCGCGGGCGGCGTCGTCGCCCTCCTCGTGCTCCTCGTCTGATGGATCCGAACTCCCCCGATCTCCACCCGGCCCTCCGCTTCCTCCGCCGTCGCCTCGCGCGGGGCGTGCCGTATGGCCTCGGCTTCACGCTCGCCTTCGCCGCCGTCGCCGCGTTCGTATGGGGGTTCGCCAAGGTCGTCGACGCCATCACCGAACGGGACGACCTCTACCGGTTCGATGGCGTCGCCCACGATGCCGTCTACAACTTCTTCGGCGGGAGCCCGGACCTCGGCCTCGCCGTCACGTGGTTCGGCAACAACACGACGCTCATCGGGCTCGTCGTGCTCGTGTCGCTCGGGCTCGTCCTCGCGAAGCGCTACTGGGCGGCGTTCCGCGTCGTGTTCGCGTCCGGCGTCGGCGGGCTGGTGGTGATGGGGCTGAAGGCGCTCTTCGCGCGCGACCGGCCCCTCGAGCAGGTCGTGACGGCCCACGGCTACAGCTTTCCGAGTGGCCACGCCTTCGCCTCGACCGTCTTCTACGGGATGATGGTCTACCTCGTCTGGCGCCTGACCAAGAACGTCTGGGCGCGGATCGCGGCGTCGGTCCTCGGTCCGCTCCTGTTCCTGACCGTCGGGTTCTCGCGCGTCTATCTCAACGTCCACTTCCTGACGGACGTGGTGGGGGGGTGGCTGGCCGGCGGCGCGTGGCTCGTCGCGAGCCTCCTCCTCGTGGACGTCATCGAGACGCGGACGCGCGAGCGGGGCGAGGCCGTAGAGGAAGCCGCTCGCCCCGACGACGCGGGCCCCCAGCCGCGCCCGCTCCCGGACGTCGGCGCGGGCTAAACGAGCCGCTCGATCAGGACGGGAATCGGGTCGCGCTCGGCATCGCGCAGGGGGCGGAGAGCCGCGAGGAGATGGACCGGAGGCCGACGGATTCGGTACGCCACGCGCTCCACCCGCCGGTCGATGTGTCCCACCAGGTGCGGACGGAGCGGCCAGGGCGTGCTCTGCAGAGCGCGGGCGTAACGCCACGCCCGTCCCCGCGCGCGGGCGAGCCCGACCCCAAACACGTGCTCGTCCAGCCGGCCGCCGATCCGGTCCAGTGTCCGGAGCAGGGGCGACGAGTGGCCCACGCGGTCCTGGATGTCGTCCACGAGGTCTGCCAGGACGCCGTTGATGGCGTCGAAGTCGTGTTGGAGCCCATGGGTCCCGTGCCGTGCGGCGACCTCCGCCGTGGCGATTCCGAGGTCGAGGAGGATGTGGGCGTTCATGCCGAGGAGGAGATGTTGGAGCACGAGGAGGCCGTCGTCGTCCCGGGCCTCGAACGCGGCGGCCCAGGACCGTGTCGGCGGCTCCCCTCGCCGGTGGCGAGCGTAGGCGTCGAGGTAGCGGTTGGCGAAGGTGGTGTCGAGCCGCTCCATCCGCTCGGAGTCGACGAACCCGTCCTTGTCGATCCGCCCTTTCACCTCGACCGTGACCCGTCGGTAGAGGGCGGCGAACAGACCGAGCCGACAGCCCCGCTGGCGGCAGTCGTCCACGATGGCGTCCAGGGATCGAACGACCTCGTGGATGTCTCGTGCGGGCGGGGGCGTTCGCATCAGCGGGGGGCTCCTGCTCCACGATACGGCACATCAGATGCCGGGGGCGCCAGTGGCTGGTGACCCGACCGGGTGGGGATCGATTGAGACGCGAGGAAAGCGGGGGGGAGGGGGGGACCCTCGCGCGGGCGCCCTCGTAGCTTCGGGACCCCTTTGCGACCGCATCCGCACGATGGCCGGCTACCCCCACGACGAGATCGAACGCCGCTGGCAGGCCCACTGGGCCGACCACGAGACCTTCCGCCAGCCCGGCCCCGGTGACCCCGGCTTCGACGCCGCGAAGCCCGGCTTCTACGCGCTCGACATGTTCCCGTACCCCTCGGGCGCCGGCCTCCACGTGGGGCACCCGGAGGGCTACACGGCCACCGACATCGTGAGCCGCTACAAGCGGATGCGCGGGTTCAACGTGCTCCACCCGATGGGGTGGGACGCGTTCGGGCTCCCCGCCGAGCAGTACGCCATCGAGACCGGCACGCACCCGCGCGCGACGACCGAGAAGAACATCGCCACGTTCCGGCGGCAGCTCCAGCGCCTCGGGTTCTCGTACGACTGGAGCCGCGAGGTAGACACCACCGACCCGGCCTACGTGAAGTGGACGCAGTGGATCTTCCTGAAGCTCTACGAGCGCGGCCTCGCCTACCAGGCCGAGATCCCCGTCAACTGGTGCCCGGCGCTGGGGACGGTCCTCGCCAACGAGGAGGTGGTCGACGGGAAGAGCGAGCGGGGCGGGCACCCGGTCGTCCAGGTCCCGATGCGGCAGTGGATGCTCCGGATCACCGAGTACGCCGACCGACTGCTCGACGGGCTCGACGACCTCGACTGGCCCGAGTCCGTCAAGGCGATGCAGCGGAACTGGATCGGCAAGAGCGAGGGGGCCGAGGTCGACTTCGGCGTCGTCGGCTTCCCGGAGCAGGACATCCGCGTGTTCACGACGCGCCCGGACACCCTCTTCGGCGCGACCTACATGGTCCTCGCCCCGGAGCACCCGCTCGTGGACGACATCGCCTCGGAGGCCCAGGCCGGCGCCGTCCGCGCCTACGTCGAGGCCACGCGGCGCAAGACGGAGCGCGACCGGATGGAGCAGAAGGCCAAGACAGGCGTGTTCACCGGCGCCCACGCTGTCAACCCGGCGAATGGCGAGAAAGTCCCGATCTGGATCGCCGACTACGTCCTCGCCTCGTACGGGACGGGCGCCATCATGGCCGTCCCGGCTCACGACGCGCGTGACTTCGAGTTCGCCCAGGTCCACGGCCTCCCGATCCGCCCGGTGGTTCGCCCGCCGGCGGCGTGGTTGGCCGCCCACGCCGGCCCCGGCACGCCGACCGAGACGGAGGCGGACCTCCTCTTCGGCGACTACAAGGACGACCCGCGCGGGTGGACTGAGGTGTTCACCGACGACGGGACGCTCATGAACTCCGACGCGTCGGGCCACGCCATCTCCGACATCGCCGAGCGCGGCGTGACGCTCGACGGGCTCGGCGTAGACGAGGCCAAGCAGACCATCACCGACTGGCTGGAGGCCAATGGCGTCGGCCGCCGCCAGATCAACTACAAGCTCCGCGACTGGCTCTTCAGCCGCCAGCGCTACTGGGGCGAGCCGTTCCCCATCCTCCACGTCCGCCACGACGACGACCGCGTCGAGCCCGCGCCGGTGTCGGAGGACGCGCTCCCGGTGACGCTCCCCGAGGTCGAGCGCTACACGCCGACGGGGACCGGCGAGAGCCCTCTGGCCGGCATCGACGAGTGGGTCCAAACCACCGACGCCGAGGGCCGCCCGGCGCTCCGCGAGACGAACACGATGCCGCAGTGGGCCGGCTCGTGCTGGTACTACCTCCGCTTCATCGACCCGGACAACACGGAGGCGCCCCTCGGCCCCGAGAAGGAGCGGTACTGGATGCCCGTCGACCTCTACGTGGGCGGCGCCGAGCACGCGGTGCTCCACCTGCTCTACGCCCGGTTCTGGCACAAGGTACTGTTCGACGTCGGCGTGGTGTCAACGGAGGAGCCGTTCCAGAAGCTCGTCAACCAGGGCATGATCCTGGGCGAGGTCGAGTACACCGCCTACCGTCGCGTGGGGGAGGACGGCGAGCCCTACGGGTGGGTCTCCGCCGAGCACGCCGCCGACCTGGGCGACGACGAGGACGGTCCGGCCACGCACCAGGACGCCCGCGACGGCGCCTCGCTCGTGGCCGTGTCGGTGGACGAGGGCGAGGTGGAGAAGCGGGGCGACGGGTTCGTCCTGGCCGCCCACCCCGACGTGCGCGTCGCCTCGCGGGCGCACAAGATGTCGAAGAGCCGCGGCAACGTGGTCAACCCGGACGACATCGTCGAGGAGTACGGGGCCGACTCGCTCCGCCTCTACGAGATGTTTATGGGCCCGCTGGAGCAGGCGAAGCCGTGGAATACACGCTCCGTCGACGGCGTCCACCGGTTCCTCGCGCGGGCCTACCGCCTCGTGATGGACGAGGAGACGGGCCACCGCGCAGTGACGGTCCTCGACGCCGAGCCGACGCGGGAGCAGCAGCGCATGCTCCACGCGACCATCCAGAAGGTGACCGACGACATCGAGGGGCTCCGCTTCAACACGGCGATCGCGGCCATGATGGAGTTCGTCAACGCGGCCACCAAGTGGGGCCACATCCCCCAGGCCACGGCCGAGGCCTTCGTGCTCCTCCTCGCGCCGTTCGCCCCGCACCTCGCCGAGGAGCTGTGGCGCGCGCTCGGGCACGACGAGACCCTCGCCTATGCGCCGTGGCCCGCGTTCGACCCCGAGCTGCTCAAGGCCGACACCGTCGAGATCGCCGTTCAGGTCAACGGCAAGCTGCGGGGGACGGTCGCGGTGGACGCCGAGGCGTCGAAGGACGACATGCTCGCGGCGGCGCGGGAGGAGCCCAACGTGGCCCGCTACCTCGCCGAGGGGACGCTCCGTAAGGAGATCACCGTGCCGGGCCGGCTCGTCAACTTCGTCGTCGCGTGAGCCCGCCACACCCCAGCCCCATGCGCGTCGTCGTCACCGGGGCGACGGGGACCGTCGGAGGCGCCGTGCTCCGGCGCCTCCTCGACGACGGGCACGAGGCCGTCGCCGCCGTCCGCCAGCCCGACCGCGAGGGGCTCCCGGAAGGCGCTGAGGCCGTCCCGTTCGACTTCCTCGACGTCGCCACCCACCGCCCGGCGCTCGACGGCGCCGACGGTCTGTTCCTCATGCGGCCGCCGGCCATCGCCGACGCCAAGCGCCACATAAACCCCGTGGTCGACGCGGCCGAGGCCGTGGGCGTCCGGCGCGTCGCGTTTCTCTCGGTCCTGGGGGCCGGGAAGAACCCGCTCCTCCCGCACCGGGCGACGGAGAATCGGCTGGAGGCGTCGCCGCTCGACGCCGTGCTCCTCCGGGCGGCCAACTTTATGCAGAACCTGGCCGAGCAACACGCCGAGGACGTCCGTCGGGGCGTGATCGACGTGCCCGCCGGGACCGGCCGGACGTCGTTCGTCGACGCCCGCGACGTGGGGGACGTGGCCGCCACCTGGCTGGCGGACCCCGCGCGGGCGCGAGTGGGCGGGACGGAGGCGCTCGATCTGACGGGCGCCGAGGCGCTCGACTACTTCCAGGTCGCCGCAGTCCTGTCGGACGTGCTCGGCCAACGCGTCGTGTACCGGCGGCCCGGCGTCGTCGGCTTTGTCCGGCACAGGCTGGAGCGCGGGACCCCGGCCGCCTTCGCCGCCGTGATGAGCGGGATCTACACGGCGACGCGGCTCGGACTGGCCGCCCGCGTCACCGCGGACGTCGAGCGGATCCTCGGCCGGCCGCCCCTGACGTTCCGCCAGTTCGCCGAGGACTACCGGGAAGCGTGGACGTAGCCGACCTCGAAGCGTGGGCCGCGCGGTGCGAGGCGTTCGTCCGGGCGACGATGGCCGCCGACGCGGCTCACGACCTCGCCCACGTCCGGCGCGTGGTGACGTGGGCGCGGCGGCTCGGGCAGGAGGAAGGCGCCGACCTCGCCGTCGTCGTCCCGGCCGCGTGGCTCCACGACGGCGTCTCGCTCCCGAAGGACCACCCGGACCGCGCGCGGGCGTCCCGGCTCGCGGCCGAGGCAGCGCACGCGTGGCTCCGTCAGCAGGGCTTCCCAGAAGACCCGCTCCCGGCGGTCGCCCATGCCATCGAGGCCCACAGCTTCTCGGCCGGCGTCGCGCCTCAGACCGTCGAGGCGCGCGTCGTCCAGGACGCCGACCGGCTCGACGCGCTCGGCGCCATCGGCATCGCGCGGCTCTACGCGACAGCCGGGGCGCTGGGCTCCGCCCTCGTCCACCCGGACGACCCGGTCCCGGCGGAGCCCCCGACGCGTCCGCTCGACGACGTGCGATGGGCGACGGATCACTTCGCCGTCAAGCTGTTCCGCCTGCCAGCGACGATGCAGACCGCGGCGGGTCGGGCCGAAGCCGAGCGCCGCGTCGCTGTCATGCGGGACTTCCTCGGTCACCTCGCCGACGAGACGGCCAGCGGCCCCGGGCGTCCGGCCTGAAGGCCCTCCGGAGGCGGACGGTTTCCGGGAGGGGAGGGGACCTGACCGGCCTCGGGCGCGTCCGACGACGCCCGTTCCGTTCCCCATGCCGTTCTCCGTCTGGTTCGTCGTCGCCGGCCTCGTGCTGACGCTCATGGCGTTGGCCAAGACGACCCTCGCGCGCCTCCCGCTCTCGGCCGCCCAGCTCTACCTGCTCGTGGGCCTTGGGATCGGGCCGCTCGGGATCGGTCTGCTGGACATCGACCCCGTCGAGGAGTCCGAGGCGCTGGAGCGGCTGAGCGAGATCGCCGTGATCCTGTCGCTGTTCGCGGCCGGCCTCAAGCTGCGGACGCCGCTGAGCGACGGCCGGTGGCGCCTCCCGCTCCGCCTCGCGACGGTCTCAATGACGCTGACGGTGGCGGGGATCGCCGCGCTCGGGGTGCTCGGTCTGGGCCTCCCGATCGGCGCGGCCGTCCTGCTCGGCGCCGTCCTCGCCCCGACCGACCCCGTCCTCGCCTCCGACGTCCAGATCGAGGACCCCGACGACGCCGACCGGCTCCGCTTCAGCCTGACCGGCGAGGCTGGCTTCAACGACGGCGCCGCGTTCCCCTTCGTGATGCTCGGCCTGGGCCTCCTCGGCTTGAACGAGCTGGGCGCGTGGGGCTGGCGGTGGCTCGCCGTCGACGTCGGGTGGGCGGTGTTCGGCGGGCTCGCGATTGGCGCCGGTCTGGGGATGGCCGTCGGGCGGCTCGTGGTCCACCTCCGCCGGGTGCATCAGGAGGCCGTCGGCACCGACGACTTCCTCGCGCTCGGGCTCGTGGCCCTCAGCTACGGCGTGGCGCTCCTGGCCGGGACCTACGCGTTCCTGGCCGTGTTCGCGGCGGGCCTCGCACTCCGGGCCGAGGAGCGGCGGGAGACGGGCGGCGAGCCGGCCGCGGACGTCGAGGCGATGGCCCACGAGGGGGAGGACGAGGAGGTAGCGGTCGACCAGCACGCGGCCCCGGCGTACATGGCCTCCGCCGTGCTCGGGTTCGCCGAGCAGTCCGAGCGGATCGGGGGGGTCCTGCTCGTGGTCCTCGTCGGCGCCTTCCTCCACCTCGCCGAGTGGTCGGCCGACGCGCTGTGGTTCGTCCCGGCCGTGCTCCTCGTCGTGCGCCCCCTCGCCGTGTGGATCGGGATGGTCGGGTCCCAGACGTCGGGCCTGCAGCGCGAGCTGATCGCGTGGTTCGGGATCCGCGGGATCGGGTCGGTCTACTACCTCATGTTCGCCGAGACCCACGGGCTCTACGACGGGTTCTCGGAGCGGCTCCTCGGCCTCGTCCTCGTCACGATCGCCGCCAGCATCGTGGTGCACGGGGTGTCGGTCACCCCGCTGATGCGGTGGTACGGTCGCCGCGCCAGCCGGGAAGAGCGCGCGGCGCAGGCCGAGGGCTGAGCCCTAGTAGTACCGCCGGTGCCGACGCCCGTGCTTCCTCCGCGACCGCCAGGTGGTGACGACCGCGAGGACGGCCGAGCCCGCCAGTCCACCGAGGAGGTAGGGCGGCAGCAGCACGCGCGTGTCGGCGGCGGACATCCCGGCCATGCGGTTAACCACGACCAAGGCCCCCATGAGAACGACGGCTCCGGCCAGGAATCGGAAGAAGTGCCCGACGTACGTCGCCAGGATGTCGATCCGGTCGTGGAGCGGCGGGAGGGCCATGCGGAGTGGTGGGGAATCCATGGTCCTGGAAGGTGTGAGCGAGGGGCATACGCGCAGGACCACAGAACGTGCCGCGAGTTGGCTGTTCCCGTTCAGTCTGAACGAACAGTTCGCGAATCGGGAAAACAGCAAGCGCCTCCACGGGTGAGTGGAGGCGCTAAATGTTTGATATAGTATAAGCTAGTTGGCACGATCGGGCTCGTAGACGTTGTTCGTCCGGTCCACGTCGAGCGTGAACTCATTGGGGTCGATCTCGACGCGGATCACCTCGCCGGCCGGGAACGAGAGCATGGCCTCGCGCGCCCCGTTCAGCCAGGTCGCCACCGGGACCATCTGTGTCTCCATGTGGCCGTCGCGGTAGGTCACGCGGACCGGCGCCGGCATCGGCGCGTCTCCGAGGTCCGCAATGGTGACGGTGACCGCGCCGCCGGGCGCCGCGTCGACCGATGCGACGGCGTGGTCGACAGTCCACGTCTCGAAGAAGGACGGCGTCCAGAGCCAGTCGAGGTCGTCGCCGAGCTGGTTCTCGAATGTGTTGAAGAAGTCGTAGGGGTAGGGGTGCTTGTTGCGCCAGCGACGCCCGTACTCCTGGAAGGCGTCGAAGAAGGCGTCGTCGCCGTAGAGATTGCGGAGGGCGTGGAGCGCCACGGCCGGCGTTGAGTAGCTGGCGACGGTGCGGGCCGAGCCGCCGACGGGGTCCACCTGGCTGGTGCCGCCGCCGATGGGGTAGCGGTCGTTGTGGCGCATCGGGGCCACAGCGTAGCCCGTCCCGGCGAGGCGGTAGTGGGCCTGCCGGTTGCGGTCCCACGCGTCAATCCGCGCGCGGTCGGCCGACGAGCCGTCCCAGAAGGCATCGACGCCCTCGTTCGCGTTGAACGATGTGAGCCCCTCGTCCATCCAAGTGAACGCCTTCTCATTGCTCCCGACCATCATCGGAAACCACATATGGGCGATCTCGTGGTAGGTGACGCTGAAGAGGGAGGGGTCGGTGCGGTCGCCGCCGATGAGCGTCATCATGGGGTACTCCATCCCGCCTGAGATGAGGCCCTCCACGACGGTCATGTGAGGCCAGGGGTAGGCCCACAGCATCGTCGAGAGGTCCTCGATGGAGAACCGGGCGAACTCGGCGGCGCGTTCCCACGGGGCGGTCGACGGCGCCTTGCCGGCGGGTCGGTACAGGGCGTTGATGAGGACCGCCTCGGGCTCGCCGTCGCCATCCTGGTCCACGTCGGCGTGCGTGGCGTCCCAGACGTAGGCCGCCGACGCCGAGACGGCCACGTCGCGCACCTCGTCGGCCGTGAAGCGCCACACGAGCCGGCCGTCATCGGTGGGCTGCAGGCCCGTCCCACGCTCGCGCTCGGTGATTACATGAACGACCTCGTCGTTCCGCAGGGCCGCTGCGAGGCGGTTGCGCGTGCGGGCCGTCAGGACCTGCTCGGGGTTGGCGAGGGCGCCGGTGGCAGAGACGTACATGTCGGCCGGCGCGTCCACCGTGACGGTGTAGTCCCCGTAGTCCATGTAGTGCTCACCCATGCCCAGGTACGGGTCGACGTTCCAGCCGTAGACGTCGTCGTAGACGGCGAGCTGCGGGTACCAGTAGCCGATGTAGAACACCTCGCCGTCGGTGCCCTGCCGGTAGGCGCCGGTGGCGGGCGGGATCGGGTAGCTCCAGTGGGCGTCGAGGGCGGCGGTCTCGCCCGGGGAGAGCGGCTCGGGGAGGCCGAGCGTGAGGATGGTCCCCTGGATGACGTACGTGCCCGGCTCAGCGCTGCCGCGGTAGCTCCCCGGCGTCTCCGCGACCGAGACGTCGCGCAGGGCGCGGCCGTTCACGGCGAGGCGGTCGAGGGTGAGGCCCCCGGTCACGGCGACGGGCCGGTTGCGCGGCACGCCCGGCGCGTGGACGTTCTGGCGCAGCTTCAGGACGAGGAAGGGGAGCTCGTCCGGCGAGTGGTTCGTGTAGGTGATGATGCCGCTGGCCGTGAGCGTCCGCGTGGCGGCGTCGAGGCGCGCGCGGAGGTCGTAGTCGGCCTCGTTTTGCCAGTAGTCTGGTCCGGGGGTGCCGGAGAGGGTCCGCGTCCCATTGGCGACGGCGCGCTCGAACTGGGGCGGCGGCATCACCGGATAGGGGCGGACGCGCTGGGCGAGCGTCGGGCCGGCGGCGAGCAGGGCGATCGCGAGGAGGGCGAGCGGTCGGGACGTCATGCGGGGCGTAGCAGGATGTGGGGCGTAGCAGGTCGCGAAGGCAACGGGCGGTGTCCGACGTTAGCGCTGCAGGGCGCGCGCGGGCGAACCCGGTGCAAATGCCATGGAGACCCGAGGCCGGGCTGGTGGCGCCCCCGCCGGCGGTGTAGTTTTAGCGCCGACCCTGCCCGAGTGGCGGAATTGGTAGACGCGCACGATTCAGGGTCGTGTTCCCTCACGGGAGTGCTGGTTCGATTCCAGTCTCGGGCAC
>CAVSJM010000007.1:0-269263 GCA_963728345.1 Rubricoccaceae bacterium | reverse complement strand
GGTATAGACCGGGCTGATGGGTAACACTTTGGACCGGGCTGATGGGTGACACCTCACGTTGGACGGCGACCCTTACCGCGATCGCCGTGCCCTGGACCATCACCGACCCAGTGCTCGAGCAAGCCAAGCCTCGTCGCCCTCCACGCCGAGGGCGCCTTCTTCGTCGCCGAGCTCGCCGCCCGTGCACGGCGTCTCCCGCAAGACGGCCTACAAGTGGATCGAGCGCTACCGCGACGGGGGCCTCGACGCCCTCGCCGACCGGACCCACGCCCCGGCGCGAGCAGGCCCCACCGGCGCCGCCGGACGTCGAGGCGCTCCTCCTCGCCTGCCGCCGCGGCCCACCCGGCGTGGGGGCCGCGCAAACTTGCTGCTCTACCTCGCCAAGCGGCACCCGCACGCTTTCGCTCCCCGCCCCGAGTACGGCCGGGGCTCTCCTCACCCGCCATGGGCTGACCAAGAAGCGCCGCCCGCGTCGGCCCCCGAAGCACCCAGGCTCGACGCGCCGCTCGTGGCTGAGCAGCCCAACGCCGTCTGGACCCCCGACTACAAGGGCCAGTTCAAGATCGGCAATGGCGAGTACTGCTACCCGCTCACCGTCGGCGATGGTTACACCCGGTTTATCCTTCGCCTGTCAGGGGCTCACCCTCCGTCGAGCAGTACGCGGCGCTGAGGCCGTTCGAGCGGCTCTTCCGCGAGTACGGCCTGCCCGGCGGCGATTCGGTCCGATAACGGGGCGCCGTTCGCCACCCAGGCGCTCGGGGGGCTCTCGCCAGCGCTCGCGTCTGGTGGATCCGACTCAGTCGGCCGCAGCGCATCGACCCCGGCCGCCGCAGCAGAACGGCGGCACGAACGGATGCACCGGACGCTCAAGGCCGAGGGCGCGCGGCCCCCGAAGCGCGACATGGCCCGCTCAGCAGCGGCGCGTTCGACGACTGGCGGGCCGAGTTCAACGCCGACCGACCCCACGACGCGCTCGGCGGTGCCGTTCCGGCCGACCGCTACGTGCCGTCGCCACGTCCGATGCCCGACGTGCTCCCGGAGCCGTGCTACCCCGGCCACTTCGAGGTCCGGTACGTCTCGCGCGACGGGGCGATCCGTCTCAAGAAGCGGCAGGTCTTTGTGAGCCAGGCGCTCGGCGGCGAGCACGTCGGGCTCGAGGAGACGGCCGACGGAGTCTGGGGGCTCCGCTTCTTCGACCGGTTGCTGGCTCGGATCGACGAGCGGGACTTCAAGCTGAGGGCGTGACCGGCATCGTAACTGTCACCCATCAGCCCGGTCTGATTCGTCACCCGCACCTATCCCCTCGGGGCGCCCGGCGGATCGCGGGGCGGCTGAGGCACGGGAGCCGACCGCTTCGCTTCTAGCGCCATCTTGAGAATCTCCGCCTGCACCAGTTTCCCCTCCAGCGTCGTCGGACGGCGTCTCTCTGGGGGTTCCGAAGCGTCTGATTTGCTCGGGTCGGGTGTGGGGGAGCCGGGCACGGCGTTGGATAGGGGGAGGGGGAACTACGCCCGAACGAGATGGAGCCGCAATCAGTTGATGCCGAGTGGATAGTTGTCAGACGCGCCGCCCAGGTTGATCTCCTCTGGCTCAATGTGATAGAGCCGACGCGCTCCGCCTTCCTGCTCAAAAAGCGCAACGATTTCCTTCGAGGGGTCGTAAGACAAGAGGAGGCCCCTGAGGACAAGTATGAGGTTGTTCCGCTCCATCCCGGATGTGTCTTGAGGGAGGCTGACAAGCGGGAGATACTTGAAATGGAAGAGTGCAGCCGGCGCTTGCTGTAATGCCTGCTGCCATTCGTCTACTCCACCATCGTCGTAAATGACGCAGCCTCTCCCAACCTCGGCGGTTTTCCTAGAGGCATACCGAGCGCACACGAACATATACTTGTCCAGCAGGCTAAGGTCAGCGGCAGCTTGGGACTCGTCCTCCTTTGATCCTAGCACTTTGCGGCCGAGTTGTGCGAAGGCCGAATCTGATGGACCTTCATGGGGCGTCGGGTCTACTGTGGGCGACCAAAGTAGAGTGCGGCCCGTTACCTTCCCTCCTATGGCACGCAAGACGAACCCCGAGCCCTGTGACGCCCCCGCTGACGCGGAGCGCGAGGACGTGGACCTGAGCGCTCTCCCGCCCGCTCTCCGCGAGACGGTCGAGCGGAAGATCAAGGAGGGGGACCCCGACGCCACCGAGGGCGTCAGCGCCGTCAGATTCCAGCGGGTCGTACGGAAGGCCGCGCGGAGCGAGCGGCCCGACCGATCATCGTGAGCACCATCGGACGGTCGTCGGCCCGGTGCGAGTACCGGAACGCCAACTCGTCCACGTAGCGCTGTAGGTAGAACCGGCTCCACGCCCCGGTGGACGGCACCCGTCGTCCCTTTGAGGTAGGGACCGACACCCTCAATCGTGTTCGTGTGGACGGACAGGATCTCCCCCGTCTCCTCGTCCACGACCTTCTTCGCGTACTGCTTGACCTTGTGGCGCACCACGTCGTGCGTGTACCCCTCCCTTCGGGAGCGTCCTGTAGACCGGGTACTCGTCCGTGTAGACGAGTGGAGCCGACCGGGGTGTGACGACTGGATGAGGGGGAAGACGGTCGAGCGCTTGATGTCGGGGGACGACGTAGGCCCGGACGCCCCCCGCCGCGTTGCACGATCCCCACCACGGGCTGCTTGTCTTCGGGGCGTCGGTCGTCCCGGCTTACGCTGGCCCTTGAATCACGGGGCTTCCGGGCGCCGACGTACGTCTCGTCCACCTCAACGGTCCCCGAGAACAGGGCGCACTCGTCGGCCCCCTCCGCTAGCGCGGCGCGGACGAGGTGGCACATCCGCCACGCCGTCTTGTACGTCACGCCCGCCTCGCGCTCGATCTGACGGGGCCGCGATCCCCGTCCGGGTCTTCCCCATCTGGAAGCACACGTAGAACCAGACCGTGAGCGGCGTCCGCGAGCCGTGGAAGATGGTCCCCGCCGTGGGCCGCACCTGCGCTTTGCAGTCGGTGCAGGCGTAGCACTTCCGCGTCTCGATGTAGCGGAACGTCCGGTGCCCGTCGCACCGCTCGCAGCGCATCCCGTCCTCCACTGGGTCACAGCCCCACCGCTCCCGCGCGAGGTGCCGGGTGCAGGCGTGGTCGTCGGGGAACCGCTTGAAGAGGTCTACGATGGTGAAGCGGTCCACGGTAACGGGTGACGGGCTATTCTTGAGGGCGATAGCGAAGCTATCGAGCCCCCATGTCACCCGAATGTCATAGTCCTACTGCCTTATGAAACGAGACTGGAAAGTCGTGCAACAGATCCTTGAACACCTTGAGTCAGCGGACGGCTTCGAGGTGTTCTTTGAGATGAATGACCCCGAGACTGAGCACGAGGACTACCTCCGTAAAAAGCGCCACGCCATGCTACTCAAGGAGGCTGGACACATTCAGGCCTACAAGGAGGAGAGGTATTACCGAGATCCGGCCGACGAAGGCTCGGGGTATCTGTGCCTCAAGGTCAACGGTCCTACATGGTCGGGGTATGACCTCTTGGAACGCCTCCGGTCAACACCATCGCAAACCGAAGACGAATAGGCCCCTCTTCTGATCTTTCAATCATCACGGGGACCCCGTGATCCAATCGCGCACCGCCGCGCTTGATCCAGGCTTGGCGAATCTCTCTGGCCTCAGTATCAGTCATCGACGAACTGAGCACGCTGTCAAGTGCTTGAGTAGCGAGGCGGAGAGCGCAAAGTCGGACCTAGGGTGGTCTGTCATCGCCTAGCGGGCTGGTGACCGCTGTCTTGCCAACTCCGTGCCCGTATGCGCCCGTTCGTCTTCCTCGTCCTCGCGGCCGTCCTCGCCGGATGCTCTCACGAACCCGCCGAGGGGACCTGTACGAGTCCGCGTTCGACCGCCACCTCGAATACGACCGCCCGGTGGTCTGCCGCTTAGGCGGCAAGTACCACAACGGGAAGTGGCGGCTCAGGTGCAACGGAGGGGACCGGGACCGCGCCGTGACCGACAACGAACTCAGGAAGCAGTATCGCTACTTCAAGCCCTGATCCCGACCCCGCCAAGACGACGCCATGCGCCTCCCGACTCTGTCCGCCCTCCTCGTGCTCGTCGGCTGCGGCGGCCCTGATCCACAGGCGGAAGTGAGGGCGCAGTGGGCTGCTGACAGCGCGCGCTACGCAGGCCTCGACTGCGGGATGGTGCCGCTAGACGAGACGGACGATTGCCGACGAGTCAACGGCGTGTTGCGACGGCGGGAGCGGGGAGGACGCCAACCTCAACCTCTCAATTGGACGCCCGAGGAGAGGGCGGCTTTCAGGGCCGAACTCGACTCGTTGTCCGGCCTCTCCGATACGGCCCGTTAGTAGGGCCGACGAAACAGGGGCCCAGTTTGACCACTCACCCACACCGAACGGCACATGGGACCCGTAAAGATCGACCTCGAACCCTGCTCCGACGCCCCAGAATTAGCGTGGGGCGACTTGCCGGAGGGCGCGACGATTACGACCGAGACGACGGTCGTCGCGCCGGGCGGGAGGGGCCTCACCTTCGATCCCGACATCTTCGGGGCGGCCCGCTCGCCAACTCCCCGGTACCGCTTCGTCCTCGATCAGACGCACATCTACGTGATTCCGAACGACCTCGAATCCGTGACATGCATCAACTTGCAGAAGGAGTTGCCGGAGCCCCGTCGCTGAACGGGCTCATGTGGGCCTCGGTCGCCAGTCGCACGACCCCGCTCACCTCGCCGGTCGCAGCCCAGACGGGGCCGTACGGATGCCTCCCCGCCTTCTTGGTCAGGAGCACGTCGAGCGTTACGGGCTCGCCCCCGAACTGCACGCGGTCTCCCGGTCGGTAGTCGGTCCCCACCTCAGCGTACACATCGTTCGTCGTCTCCATCTCTCCTCTCGGCTGGTCCCCCCTCCCCCTTGCCAACCCCGTGCCGGGTGCGCCGAGGGGATCAGTGCGTCCCAAGTTTTGGGGAGTGCTTTCGGACTCCCCTTTTTCCCTCAACGCGGCTCGGGAGAAGTCAAGCGAATTCCACCCTTACCGCCCCCTACAGCGAGCGCTTTCTTGGGGGCGAGCGCTCGGCGACCGCAACGGAAGCACGCCCACGCCGGTCCCCCGACCCTACGTGCCAGGGGCGCCCAGTCTCAACCGGGCTTCGGGCGGTACGCCCGACTCGACACAATCCGCCCTTCCTTCAGGGACGGGGCTGGCCCGAAGAGGATGGGCCTGCCCCATCTCCCGCGCCCCGATCTCTAATAGCTTTTCGACGATCAGTTTGACCCGTAGGCGTGGGCCCTTTTTCAACTCCTCCGCGCTGAGGAGGCCCTTCAAGATGCCCCTGACTGTCGTCTCGTCCTTGAATCCGAACCTCCTATCTGTGACGCCCCTCGCCCATTCGTGCAGGGAGCCCACGTCGTCGATCCTGGGGGGCGACCCATGCGTCATCTCATGGGCGAGTGCCTGGACGACCGCACCGTGACGGGCCTCGTTGATCTCCTCGTGGTACTCGGGTGTTGGCGTGAACTCGATCTTCACTGGCACGCGTGGAACTTCCAACTCTGCTAGACGGCTCGTGTCCCCCGTTTGCCGTGCAAGACGCAACGCTTGCCCTGTCAGGCAATCCGCGAGCCTTGTTAGGCGCCTCGACGACACAACGCAGTAGTACCACATCAGGGCCTGGACGAGCTCCCCGTCCACCGGATCCACCCACCCCGGCGTGCCTCGCTGCTCCATGTCGAGGAGCCTGAGGAGCCACCGCCGGGACTGGACCTCCTTCGCCCTCATGAGAGGCCCCGACGCGGACGAGCACCAGTCGACCGCATCGTCCCACGTCCCGACGGCGAGCTCCCAGAGCCACTGGCGTTGGTCGAGACCGAGTTCGGCGTCCTCGAGCTTGACGAGGGTCATGTCGTCTCCTTCGACGCAGAAGGTCGCCGCCACGGGCACTGTCCCCACCTCCCGAAGCCCCTCGACCAGCGGAGAGAGAGCGTGCCGGGGGTCCTCCGCGATCAGGCGGACAGGGACCTTCCCCATGGCGCCCCTAATCAACTCTCGCACGTTGAACGGGCCGACGCCGGGGAGATCGAGGGGGGATGTCGGAGGCTCAGGTTTCGCAATCGCCATGGGAGTCGGTTGTCAGGTCCGTCGGGGCCGCCCATACGGACCGGCCCGCCCATACGGACCGGCCCGCCCCCACGGAGAATAGTCAACGGGCACGACCGTGAGGCGCGCCCCGCTCCGACGCCGTCTAGGACGACCGAGAGACTCACGGTGCAACTCTGACATACGCGAAGCCCCCCGGCGGCGCCGATCCCACGGCGTCCCGAACTAATCGGAGAGCGGCGTCCGGAGATTCCGCGCTACCTTGAACAGTGGAGGGCCCCTCCCCCCATAGTTCATTCACTCGATGTCTGCTGGTCCCCTTTGGCGTCACGGAGTGTGACGCCAGGTGTAACGCCACCCGACTCCCTCATCCCTTCTCAGGCGTATGGTCGCCGATGACCTGCCCAGCGTGCGGTCGCACGTCCCCCCCGATGTTCAACCGGTCCGGGACGTCGTTCCGCTGCGTCTCCGGGTTCACGAGCCCGCCCGTGACCGGGAGCTCGAAGGCCTGGACGAACGGGGCGACGGTCGAGAACCAGAAGTCCTGCTGGAACTCGTAGAAGTCCGCGTCGAACCCGGCGGCGTCGCCCTCGTGCCCGGCCACGTCGAGATAAAACACGCGGGGCCAGTCAGGGTACCGGTCCTGCGCCTGGCGGAGGAGCGCGAAGACGCCCTGCGCCGCCGCCTCGAACGACTCCTCGGGCGCGACGACGTAGTAAAGGGCGACGGTGTTGTCGAAGCCCATGTGGACGCCCGGGGCGTCTGGCTTCGCGTACTCGGGGACAAACACGGCAGGCTCAGCGGTGACGCTGCCAACCTAGCCCGCCTGCCGCACGCCGGCCACCAACGGACCTTCACTCCACGGCCGCCGCGGCATGGACGGCCGAGGCTCCGCCGGGGCCTCTTCCGGCCCGAGGTCGACGACGGGCACGCGGCGCCGGGGGAGCCGGACGATCCACCGCGCCGGGTCGCCGTCGGTCTGTTCGGAGCTGCCTCCCATGGCAGCCACGAGCCGGTGGACGAGGTCGGGGCCGATGCCGGCCCCCTCGCCCGAGCCGCCCGAGACGTGCAGTTCGATCTGGTCCGGGCCGCTGACCAAGAGGCGCACGTCGACACGGGTGCCGGTAGCCGACGCCACGGCGCCGCCGACGAGGTGACGCGCGACGCGCTCGAACAGGCCCTGGTCAATCAGAATCGGCTCCTCCGGGAGCGTGCACCACAGGTTGAGGGCGATCCGGCGCGCTTCGGCTGCCGTCCGGTTCGCCTCGGCCACGGCCTCGACCACGGCGCCCACGTCCGTCGGCGTCGGCGTCACGTTGACGCCGTCGGTGTCGAGGAGCGTGAGGTCGAGGAGGTCGTCGAGGGCGGCGAGGAGCCGGCCGCCGGAGCGGGCGATCACGTCGCGCACCTCCACCACCTCGTCGGACGGGGCGTCCTCGTGGAGGAGGTCGGTGTAGCCGAGGATCGTGGTGAGCGGCGAGCGGATCTCGTGGTTGAGGTGCTTCATGAACGCACCGCGCGCCTTGGCCGCGGCCTCCAGGCTGTGGCTCGCGTGGGCGATGGCCTGCGCGCCGCGCTCGCGCTCGGTCACGTCGAGGGCAACGCCGATGAGGCCCGTGAAGTGGCCCGCGTCGTCGTGCGTGGGGAGGGTGCGGCACTCGAACCAGCGGTCGTCGGCTCGGACCGTCCACGACGAGGCGACGCCCTCCAGGGCACGCAGCACGCTCGCCTCGGCCTCGGGGATCGCTGCGAACAGGTCGGCGAGGGCGACGCCGTGCGCGGCGTCGAGGCCGAGCGCGTCGGCGGCCCGGCCCCGGCTCATGGTGATGCGGCCGTCGGCGTCGGTCGAGAACAGGGCCACGGGCGCCTGCGAGACGATGGCCTCGACCTGCGCGTCGCGCTCGCGAATCCGGTCGGAGGACCGGCGCGCCGCCGTCACGTCCTCGACGACGAAGGCGAACTGCTTCCCCACCGCCGCTCCGTCGGGCTCGCCGACGTCGATGCAGGCGACCGTCGTGGCGAGGATGCAAGGTTCGGGGGCCCCGGTCTCGATCTCGAACCGCCGGGCCGAGCCGCTCGCCGCCTCGTGGCACGCCCGCACCCAGAGGGCCAGCACCTGCGCGTCGATGCCCACCTGGGAGGCGAGCCGTCCCGTCAGGGCGTCGGGCACCGAGCCGAAGTGGGCCGCCGCGCTCGCGTTGATGGCGACGACGTGGAGGTCGTCGGCCCCATCGGGGCGGCGGACGAGGTGGGTGACGCCCATCCCCATCGGGGCGGCGTCGAAGAACGCGGCCAGGGCGGCCTCGCGCTCGACCAGCCGGCGGGCCGTGTCGTGCCCGGCGAGGGCGGACCCCACCCACTGCGCCAGCGACTCTACCAGGGCGCGGTCGTCGTCGGTGAAGGTCTGCGCACGCGGCTGCGCCCCCACGACGCTGAACGTCCCCACGCACCGGCCGCCGACGAACACGGGAGCGCCGAGGTAGGCGGCCGGGCGCTGGGCGGCGAGGCTGGAGGCCGCCACATCCTCGACCCCGAACGCTCCGTCGGTCTGCGCGGTGACGGCGCAGCACGTCTCCCCGAGCCGGACGGGCCCCTTGGGCACGAGGCGGCTCGACGGATCGAACCACACCTCCGGCGTCCACGTCCCCCCGTCGAGGCGGGCGAAGGCCGCGGCGTCGAGCCGGAGGATCTGCGTCGCCCGCTCGAGCGCGTGTGCGAGGCGCTCCTCGAACGGGCCAGCCTGAACGGCGACCTCCTGAAGCAGCCGGATCCGGCGGAGGCCGCCGGCCTCGGTCTCCAGCAACCCGTGGGCCAGGTGGACGGCAGTGGCGAACGCCTCACTCCAGTCGGCGTCGGGTTCGCGGTCGTCGGGCGAGAGGACGAGGAGGGCGCCGGCGCCGTCCGCGAGGCGGGCGCCGGCCACGAAGCGAGCGTCCTCCACGACATCGCTCACGTCGAGCACGTCGAGCCCCCCATCCAGCCTCTCGGCCACGCCCCGGAGCACGAGCGCCTCCCGCCCCCACACCCCCACGCCGGCCATGACACGGAGCGCACCCGTCGCGTCGGCCGCGAACAGGAGCGCGGCCGGCACGTCGAGCCGTTCGGTGATCAGGCGGAGGCCGGCCTCTGCGGGGGAGGCCGCCTGGGGAGCCTGCCCCTCGGGCGGGGGAGGCCCATCGGTCTGGGAAGAGGGGTCCACGCGGGCAGGCACAGGCGGCCGTAGGTATCGGGGAGGGCTCGCCCGATCTCAAGGCGGTCGGGGGAGAATCCGCCCGTCTCCTCATGGTCTCAGGAGATGGAGCAACAGTGCCGAGGGACGACGCGGATCCGTGCCTATCTCACGACCCAGACCGGCTGCGTTCGCCGGCCCCACGCGCCCTCGGCCGCCACGACGTAGCGCCCCGGCGCGAGCGATCGGCCACCCAGCGAGAGGCGGAGCGCGGACGGCGGCATGGGCCCGTCGTGGAGGCGGGCCACCTCGCGCCCGAGCGCGTCGTAGAGGACGACGGCGACGGGGTCCCCCGGGACGGCCTCGACCACGACGGTCGTCGCGTCGCGGAACGGGTTCGGGCCTGCGAGGCGGATCGAGACAGCTGCAGCGGTGCCCGGCTCGGTGGGATCGAAGAGCGGAAATGAGAGCCGATAGATCCGCCCGCCGTAGTCCGTGACGAGGGGGGACCCGTGCTCATCCGGGTCGATGGACGCCACGTTGATCGACCGTGTCCCTCCGCTCCCGTCCGGGACGCCGCTCAGCAACAGCCAGGGCTCCGTCTCACCCGGCGTCAGGGTCCAGACGCGGCCCGTCGCGAAGTCGCCGTAGACGTAGTCGCCCACGAGCCCGGACCTCACCTCGACCACGAACCCGCCCGTGATGGAGCGTCCATCGCTCCGGCCGTAGGCGTAGACGGGCGCCTCGTACCCCGACAGGTCACACGTCGCACCGGGAGGGTAGCAGGCCAGCCCCTCGACCTCGTTCCACCCATAGTTGCCACCGGCCTCGATCACGTCGATCTCCTCCCACGCCCCCTGCCCCACGTCCCCGAGCCAGATCTCCCCGTCCGAGGTGATCGAGAACTTCCACGGGTTGCGGAGGCCGTAGGCGAAGATCTCGTCGCGCTCCGGGCCGTCGGTCAGGGCGAACGGGTTGTCCTCCGGGATGCCGTAGGGGGCCCCCACTGGCACGTCGTCCACGTCGATGCGGAGGAGGCTCCCGAGGAGCGTCGTCACATCTTGCCCGTTGCCGTACGGGTCGCCGGCCCCGCCGCCATCGCCGAGGCCGAGGTAGAGGGTCCCGTCGGGGCCGAAGGCGATGTTGCCGCCGTTGTGGTTCGAGGCCGGCTGGTCGACCTCCAGGAGGACCCGCTCGCTCGTCGGGTCGGCCTGGAGGACGTTCGACGTGGACCGCGAGAACTCCGACAGGCGCGAGACGAACACGCGTACGCCGGGCTCGGGCGCCAGCGTGGGGGCCGTGTAGTAGACGAAGAGGCGCCCGTTCTGCGCGTAGCCCGGGTGGAAGGCGAGCCCGAGGAGGCCGGTCTCCCCACCCGCGAGCACGCGATCGCTGAGGTCGAGGAACACGCGCGCCGACGCGTCCCCGGGCTCCAGCGTGAGGATGCGCGCGGGAGCGTTGCCACTCCCCTGCTCCACGACGTAGTACCGCCCCGGCTGCCCCGGGGCGAGGGCGACGACGACCGGTGCAGTGAACGGGACGCCCGGGAACGCGTCGTCGACAGCCACATCGACCTGGCTCCGCGAGGCGCCGGCCACGAGCAGAACGGCGGCGACGGCGAGGGCACGCATGGCAGGGGGAGGCGTCGGAGTAGCTTGGAACGCCATGCCCGCTGTTGTGCTCCGCCCCGCCCTCCTCCTCGTCTGCGCCGCCCTCCTGGGCGCCTGCGCCTCCGACCCCCCGACGCCCTCGCTGGATCGCCCGGCGCTCCGCGCGTCGTGGACGGCCTGGGTCGCCGCGCGCGACTCGCTGTTCCGGTCCGCCGACTCGCCCCTCCCCCTCGCGACGCGCGACACGTTCGAAGGTCTCCCCTACTTCCCGTACGACTCGACGTTCGCCGTCCCGGCCGCGCTCGTCCCCTCGCTCTCCCAGGACACGGTCCGCTTCCCGACCACGTCCGGTGAACTGCGGCCGATGGTAACGGCGGGCCACCTCGTGTTCGAGGCGGGCGGCGTGCAGCGCCGGCTGGAGGCGTTCGAGACGCTCGACGGGGGGCCGGGGCGCCTGTTCGTCCCCTTCCGCGACGCGACGGCGGGGCGCGCGACCTACGGCGGCGGGCGCTACCTCGACCTCGACGTCGCGGCCTCGGGCCACTACGCGCTCGACTTCAACCGGGCCTACCACCCCTACTGCGTCTACGACGTGTCGTGGACGTGCCCGCTCCCGCCCCCGGAGAACACGCTCGAACTGGCAGTGACGGCAGGCGAGCGTCTGCCGACCTCCCCGTAACGCGGACGCCCGCCCCGGCACACGGCCGAGACGGGCGCTGGGGGGACGTGGGGACGGAGGCCGGTGCCTCCTCGACGCCCGAGGGCCGCGAGCTAGTCGTTGCCGCCGCGTCGGCTCCGGCGGCGGTTCTCCGCCTGTCCGTTGCCGCGCTCGTTGCTCCGCTCGGTCCGTTCCTTCCGCTCGGGCTGACGGCGCTCCTGTCGGCGTTCGCGCTCGCGCTCGGCCTGACGTGCCTGTTCACGGCGCTGACGCTCCTGCTCGGCCCGGCGCCCTTGCTCCTGGCGCTGACGCTCCGCGCGCTGCCGTTCAGCACGCTGGCGCTCGGCGCGGGCCTGCGCCTCGCGACGGTTCTGGTCCCGCCGCTCCTGGGCGCGGCGCTGCTCCTCACGTCGGGCGCGTTCCTGCTCCACCTGGCGCCGCTGGTCGCGGTCGCGCTCGGCCCGGCGCGCGTCCTCGCGGCGGTCATTGCGAGATTGCGTGGCCTGACGTCGGTCCCGGCGGTCGGCTTCGCGGGCGTCGTACCAGCCGCGGCGCTCGTCGTAGCGCCGGTACTGGTAGTAGTCGTTGTAGCGCTGGGCGCCGTAGCGGTTGTAGTAGCGGTACGGCTCTTGGTAGCGCCGGTCGAGAATCCGCTCGATGTCGCGGTCGACGCGGTTCCACCAGGAGCGCGCGCGGTTGCCCTGACGCGGGAACGGGTACACGCGGCCGTGGTCACGGACGCGCGTCCGCTCCAGGAGGTCGTAGGTCCGGCGGACCAGGAGGTCGCGGATGGCGCGTTCCTCGCGGTTCGAGATCCGGAGGTAGCGGTCGATCTCGTTGGCATAGGCCGCCGCGTCGCGCTCGACGCGCCGGTAGTAGCTGGACGAGCGGTAGTCGTCGTAGCCGCCGTAGTCGTCATAGCCGCCATTCGGGGCGCGGTAGTCGCCGTAGCGATCGCCGTAGTAGCCGAGGCCGGCGCACCCGCTGAGCGCGACGAGGCCCGCGAGGGTCGTCAGTGTGAGGAGCGTTCGGTTCATCACGAGGGGGGACAGTGGTGGGGTCGCAGTCGCGCTGGGTGGGGCGCACCGGTAGAGCCGCGACAGAGGCGGGTGAGGTCACACCTCTGTGACGCAACTGCCATACCGTCGCCGCAAACGTGCCTCAGCGGGATGCCCGAACGTCAAATCGTCTATATTTCTGGACAACCTGAGACAGCGCTTCGAACGGAGGACTTGGAAAGTGCCCCCTTGCCCTCGGCTCCCCTAAATATGTTGGCCTCCGCATCTCACCCGGCCTCGATCTGCATGCTTCGTCGTCTCACCCCTCTGGCTCTCGCCCTCGCCCTTTGCTCCACCTCGGCCCTCGCGCATGACATCGGCTCCTGCCAGACCGTCCTGCCGGAGGCCTTCCCGGATTTGGCGGCCCTCACGGCGTCGACGTCCGTTTTTACCTACGAGAGGCGTTCAGACCCGAGTGCGCCATGGGAGACAGACTCTCGCTACACATACACGTACGACCGGTCGACCTACCAGGGCGAGCGGCTCGTCCAGCGTTGGAACACCGACACGCAGTCCTGGGACCCGAGCGTCGCGGACCTCATCCAACTGACGCCTGGTGAGGAGTTCGCCGAGATCGTGTACCGGGGGTTCTGGACGGACGCTCCGCAGACGGCCGACAACCTCCAGCGGGACGTCACGGAATACGACGAGGCAGGACGACCGCTCATCGACCGCCGAGACGACTGGGACCGGCCCTCGCAGTCGTGGATCCCCAATCGTCGGCTGCGCGTGATCCGGGACGAGGGAGGGCGCCGCGTGTCGGCCGTCTTTGAGCGGTGGAACCGGACGACGAGCGAGTGGGCGCCGGACTACCGGTCGATCCCTGAGTACGACGCTGCAGGTCGCCAAGCGACGTGCCTGATGGAGACGTGGGACGCCGACACGGAGCAGTGGACGCTGGCGGGGCGCTACGAGTCCACGTACGACGAGGCGGGCCGACTGCTCGAACTCATTAGGCAAAAGCCGGGTGCCTCGGCCGATAGCTGGACGAACGACGTGCAGTGGACGCTGGAGTACGACGACCGGGGGCGCCTCCATGCCTCAACGACGGCGTACTGGGACCACGGGTTGTGGGATGGCAGCTACCGCGGGCGGCGCGTCTATTCCAGTGACGGTTCCCTCAGCGAATACCTGTCTGAGACTCAGACGCAGAGCGGGGACTGGTCCGCGTCGTCCCGATACGTGTTCGAGGTGGGGACCGGCCGCGGCCCCGTCGCCTCGGCCCCTGCTCCGGATGCCTCCCCCCTCCGCGTCGCCACGTGGCCCAACCCGGCTGCCGGAGCAGCCACCCTCACCGTCGACGCTCCGGCCGGTGCGCTCCGCGTGTCGCTGTTCGACGCGCGCGGCCGATCCGTCGCCGTGCTCCACGACGGCCCCGTCGGAGGCACCTCCACGTTTGCGCTCCCGAGCACACTCCCGGCCGGCGTCTACGTCGTCCGTGTCGCGACCGACACGGCGCTCCGCTCGGAGACCTTCACGGTCGTGCGCTGACGCGTCTCGACCCGCGGGCGCGGTCTCCGGCGGGTCAGGCCGCCTCGGCTTCCGGCTCGTCCTCCTCCACCTCATCCTCGTCCGAGTCGCCGTCGTCGCCGGCGAGGTCATCGAGGTCGATCTCGCGGACGCTCACGCCGAGGTCGCCCGCCTGCCGGGCCCGCTCCAGTTCCTCCGCCAGGAACGGGGAGGTCGGCGTGTCGGCCTCAGCAAGCCCCTCCGGCGGACCGGCGTAGAGGATGCGGCCGCCGCCCGCGCCGCCCTCTGGACCAAGGTCGAGGATCCAGTCGGCCTGCTTCGCCACGTCCATGTTGTGCTCGATGACGAGGACCGTGTTGCCCTTGTCGACGAGCGCCTGGAGCACGATGAGGAGGTGGCGGATGTCCTCGAAGTGGAGGCCCGTCGTGGGCTCGTCGAGGATGTAGAGGGTCTGGCCGGTGCCGGGGCGGCTCAGCTCCTTCGAGAGCTTCACGCGCTGGGCCTCGCCGCCCGAGAGCGTCGTCGCCTGCTGGCCGAGGCGGATGTAGCCCAGCCCGACGGCGCCCAGCGTCCGGAGCTTGCGGGCGATGCGCGGGACGGGCTCGAAGAACGCGAGCGCCTCGCTCACCGGCATCTCCAGCACCTCGGCGATGCTCTTGCCCTTGTACTTGACGGCGAGCGTCTCGGCGTTGTAGCGCTTCCCCTTGCACGTCTCGCACTCCACGTAGACGTCCGGGAGGAAGTTCATCTCCAGCTTCACGATGCCTGCGCCTTTGCACGCCTCGCACCGCCCGCCCTTCACGTTGAACGAGAACCGGCCCTTGTCGTAGCCACGGATCTCGGACTCCGGGAGCCGCGCGAACAGGTCGCGGATGAGCGTGAACAGGCCCGTGTACGTGGCCGGGTTCGAGCGCGGCGTGCGCCCGATGGGCGACTGGTCGATGGCGATGACCTTGTCGACGTGGTCCAGGCCCTCGATGTCGCGGTACGGGAGCGGGACCGTCTGCGAGTTGTGGAAGTGGGTCGAGAGGATCGGCGCGAGCGTCTGGTTGATGAGCGACGACTTGCCCGAGCCGCTCACGCCCGTCACGACGGTCAGCGTGCCGAGCGGGATCTCGGCGTCGACGTCCTTCAGGTTATGGCCGCGGGCGCCCGTCAGCGTGATGGCGTGGCCGGTCCCGGGGCGCCGGGCGTCCGGCGCGGGCGTCGGGACGGCCCGCAGGCCCGCGAGGTAGGCCGTCGTGAGCGAGGCCGGCGGCGCGCCGTCGCCGGACACGTCGGCGATCTGCTCGGGCGGGCCGGCCGCGAGGAGCTTCCCCCCGTACTCCCCCGCGCCCGGTCCCAGGTCGACCACGAAGTCGGCCGCCTCGATCATCTCGCGGTCGTGCTCGACGACGAGGACCGAGTTGCCCAGATCGCGGAGCGCCTCCAGGGATGCGATGAGCTTGCCGTTGTCACGCGGGTGGAGCCCGATCGACGGCTCGTCCAGCACGTAGAGGACGCCCGTCAGCTGCGTGCCGATCTGAGTCGCGAGGCGGATCCGCTGGCTCTCGCCGCCCGAGAGCGACCGTGCCGGCCGATCGAGCGTGAGGTAGTCGAGACCGACGTTGAGGAGGAAGTCGAGCCGCTCGACGATCTCCTTCACGATGGGCCCGCCGATCGTCCCCTGCCGGCCCTCCAGCTCCAGATCCTGGAACCACTGGCGGAGCGCGCGGAGGTCCATGCCGACGAGGTCGGCGATGCTCTGGTCGCCCTCGTAGGTCTTGGTGGTGCCGATCCGGTAGCTGAGGCTCTCCGGCTTGAGCCGCCCGCCGCCGCAGACGCGGCACTCGCGGACGCGCATGAACGCCTCGGCCCACTGCCGCTGCTTCTTGGACGACGCGTTCTCCAGCGTGTGATCGATGTGGCCGTAGACGCCGCCGAACCGGTGCTGGTAGGTCACCTGCCGGCCCTTGTACGAGTACTGGATGTCGAACTGCTCGTCGCCGGCGCCCTCCAGGATCGCCGCGCGCTGCGCGTCGGTCAGCTCCTCGAACGGCGTCTCGTAGTCGAACCCGTAGACGGCGGCGACGGCGGCGAGCTGGCTGAACACCCACACGTCGCGCGGCTTGCCGAGCGCGGCGACGGCGCCCTGCGCGATGGTCTTGGCAGGGTTTGGGACGACGAGGTCGGGGTCGATCTCCTTGCGCACGCCGAGCCCGTTGCAGGCCGGGCACGCGCCGTACGGGCTGTTGAACGAGAACGTGTTGGGCGAGGGGTCCTCGTAGCTCAGGCCGTCCTCCAGCGCCGTGAGGTGGCGCGAGAACAGGCGGTCACCGGTCGGGAGCTCGGCCTCGTCGCCGCTCTTGTCGACCTGAGCGATGAGGGTCCCGCTCCCCATGCCGAGGGCGATCTCGGCCGCCTGCGCCACGCGGGGGCGGACCCCGTCCTTCACGATCAGCCGGTCGACGACGACCTCGATGTCGTGGACCTTGTAGCGGTCGAGCTGCATGCCCTTCTCGATCTCCCGCGTCTCGCCGTCGGCGCGGACGCGCGAGAAGCCCTGCTTCGCGATCTGCTCGAAGAGGTCACGGTAGTGCCCTTTCCGGCCGCGGACGACCGGCGCGAGGATCTGGACGCGCGTGCCCTCCGGGAAGGCCGCGATCGCGTCGATGATCTCGTCGTCGGACTGGCGCTTCATCGGGGCGCCGGAGACGTAGGAGTAAGCGTCGGCGGCGCGGGCGTAGAGGAGCCGGAGGAAGTCGTAGATCTCCGTGACGGTCCCCACCGTCGAGCGCGGGTTCTTGTTGACCGTCTTCTGCTCGATCGCGATGACCGGGCTCAGGCCGTCGATAAAGTCGACGTCTGGCCGCTCCATCACGCCGAGGAACTGGCGCGCGTAGCTGGAGAGCGACTCCATGTAGCGCCGCTGCCCTTCGGCATAGATCGTGTCGAAGGCGAGGCTCGACTTACCGGACCCACTCAGGCCGGTGACCACAACGAGCTCGTTGCGGGGGATGTCGAGGTCGACGCCCTGGAGGTTGTGCTCGCGGGCGCCGCGGATGATGATCTGGTCGTCCACAGGCAGGGGTCGGGGCCGGATCGGGAGCTACCCGGCCGGCCGGCTCGTCGTTCCGCCGCGCGGGCGTCGTCCACGCGTCTTCGCGAAGCAACGGCCCATCGCTGACGACGGTGTGGCACCGGCAACCGGCCAGGGCCGTCCCTCCCCCTCAGCCACGTACGATGAGCCCGAGGCGCACCTCTCGCCCCGGAGTGGGCCAGACGGCGAGGAGCCGCCCGCCGTCGAGCCCCGTGTGCGCCGTCGCGGCCGTGTAGCCCCGCATCCCGAGCGCGTTCCGCACGTCGAGGCGAAGCCGAAGGCGGTCCGTCAACGCCGCCGCCCCGCCGAGGTCGACGACGGCCTGGGCGGGCAGGCGGAGCTCCGTGCTGAGCGAGCCGCGGCGCTCGCTCTCGGCCCAGACGCCGCCGCGCAGCGTCCACCGCCCGCGCCCCCCCTCGGCCCACAGACTCGCGCGGTGTCGGGGCGCGTACGGGAGCGGCGTGCCCGGCGCGAGGTGGTCGTCGGCGACAATCTCGGCGTCGAGGAGGGCGTAGCTCGTGAGGACCACGAGGCCGGGGACCGGCTCGCCGCGCGCCTCGACCTCGACGCCCTGGCTCCGCTGGCGGCCCGTCTGGTCATAAAACCCGCCCGGCCCCTGCGTGAGTGCGTCGTCCTTGCGGATCCAGAACGCCGCGAGCGTCGCCCCGATGCGCCCGTCCCAAACGTCGAGCTTGGCGCCGCCCTCGACCTGGAGTCCGCGCGTCGGGCGGAACGGCTGGCCGTCACGGTCCACGCGCTCGACGATGGGGTTGAAGGAGGTCCCACCGCTGACGTAGAACGCGAGGCCGGGCCGGACCTCGGCGACGAGCCCGCCGGCCGGCGTGACGGCTACCACGTCGAACTGCCGCGAGCTGAGGCCGGCCGGCGCGTCGGGGGTGTCGGCGAGAGCGAAGATCGCGGCCTCGGCGGCGACGTACGACACCCGCGCCGACGCAACGGCGTGGAGCTGTCCGCGTCCGAGGGGCACCGTCACGCGGTCCTGCACGAACAGGCCGGCGTCGAGGCCCGTCACCGACGCGTCGAGGTAGCGCACGTCGCGCGCGGTGCTGAGGCCGGTCGGTGCGGGATCGTTGAGGGCGACGGGGTCGATGGCGGCGAAGACAAACCCGCCGTCGCCGTCCGACACGAGCGGCGCCGCGCCATCGGCCTGTGCCCAGACGCGAATCGCCTCGGCGCCGACCGTGAGCGCGTGCGCGACGGGGCCGGTCGCTGTCCGCGCGTTGAGGAACGTGCCGCCCTTGAGGTAGGTGAAGCCGAGGTCCTCGCGCCGAAGCGAGCGGGCGACGCGGATCTCGCCGGAGCGCCGGACGAGGCCGTCGAGCCGGAGAGCGTCGCGGCTCAGGTCATAGCGCGAGAGCGAGGCCGTCGCCCGGAGGCTCGCCGTCGCCCCCAGTCGGAGGTCGGCGGCGGTGAACACGCCCCCGCTCCGCCAGCGGACGCGCGCGTCGGGCTCGCCGTAGAACGCGCCGAGCGGCGCCGCGTCGGCCGCCACCGCCACGTCGGGGCGCTCGTCGGCGACGACGGCGAGGCCGGGGTCGACCGTAGCGTCGACGGCGATGGCCTCGAAGTCGGCGTCGAGCGTGAGGCGGGCAGACGGCTGCCAGCGGAGCGCCGGCGCGAGGAGGAGGCGCTCCGTCGCGACGTGGTCGCGGACGCTTCCGTCGCGCTCGGCCGCCGCGTTGAGCCGTGTTGCAACTCCTCCCACCGGCCCGCCCACGTCGACCGCAGCCCGGCCCGATCCGAGCGTCCCGCCCTCCGCCGCGACCTCGGCGTGCCGCACGCCCCGCGGCACCTTGGTGATGACGTTGACGACGCCGCCCGGCTCCAGCCGCCCGTACAGCACCGACGCCGGCCCCCGCAGCACCTCGACGCGCTCGACGTTCGCTGCCAGCCCGTCGACCAGGTACGGCGTCTCGATCCCGTTGCGGCGGACGCCCCCGCCCGTCTGGTCCGTCTCGAACCCCCGCAAGACGGGCACGCCGACCGGCTCCCCTTGCGTCGCCGTCGTCGCGCCGGGGACGTTACGGAGGGCGTCGCCGAGGCGGCGGGCGCCCTGTCCCTCCAGGACCGACGGCGGCAGGACCGTCACGGCCTGGGGCACGAGGAGGACCGGCGCGTCGGCGCGCGTGGCCGTCGTCGAGCGCCGGGCCTGGACGACGACCTCGGCGCTCTCCGTCGTCGTCGGCGCGAGCGCGAGGTCGAGCCGGGACGTCGCGCCCTCGCGCACGGCGACGAGCGTGTCGAAGGCGGCGTAGCCAAGCGCCTGCACCCGCACCCGGTACGGCCCCGTCGGCAATGACCGGACCTCGAAGCGGCCGTCGGCGTCCGTCGCCCGCCCCACATCGCGATCCCTGTCTGACAGCCGGACGCTCGCACCGAGGACGGCGGCTCCGGTCTCGGCGTCGGTGACGCGGCCCGCGACGGCGCCCGTCTGCGCGTGGACCGCCGCGCTCAGAACGACCGCCAGGACGACGGCCGCGCGCCTCACGTCCGCTGGATGCCGAGCGTCACGTCCCCGTCGAAGTCGATGCCGAGTTGGGACCCGAGGATCTGGGAGAGGAGCGCGGCGGGAACCGTCAGGAGCACGCGGTTCTGGCTCTCGGCCTCGGCGAGGAAGCTGGCCGCGAGGCCCCCGTCCAGCAGGAGGACGAGCGTCGCGGCCGTCGCTTGGTAGTCGCCCGGGAGGCGGATGTCGTCCTGGCCCGCCGCGTTGACGGCCACGTCGAAATCCACGTCGAGGACGAAGCTCCCGTCCGACTCGAACCGGACGGCGAAGTCGTCGATGGCCGCGAGCACCTCGTCGGTCCGGTCGCCGCCCTCGTCGGCGACGCTGACGAGGGTCCACGAGCCGATGTAAAACTCCGAGTTGAGGACGATGCCGGCCGAGTCGCAGCCGACCAGCAGACCCACGAGGACGAACGAGAGGACGAGGAGGACGCGCATGGGGGAAGCGGGCGAGATCGCGAGAAGGTAGGAGTTTCGGAGCCCGGGCATCGGGCCATTCCGGGAGGCCGCGCCCTGTCGCCGACGCCCCGGAGCCCGGACGAGGAGGACGGCGTAGGCTCCGCCTCTCACGCCCTCGCCCATGGCCGACATCCGCCCCGCCAAGCCCGCCATCGTCGCCGTGGACGACGAGCCCGACGTGCTCCGCGCCATCGCGCGGGACCTCCGCCGCCGCTACGGCGACGACTACCGCGTGCTCCGTGCCGACTCGGGCGAGGAGGCCGTCGAGGCCGTCCGCCAGCTCGCCGAGCGCGGCGACGCCGTCGCCCTCGTCCTCTCGGACCAGCGGATGCCCGGGCTCGATGGCGTGGGCACGCTCCGCCAGGTGGCCGAGCACGCGCCGCGCGCCAAGCGCGCCCTCCTCACGGCCTACGCCGACACCGACGCCGCCATCGGCGCCATCAACGACGGGCGCGTGGACTACTACCTCCTCAAGCCGTGGGACCCGCCCGAAGACAAACTTTACCCCGTCCTCGACGACCTCCTCGACGACTGGCGCGCGGGCTGGCGGCCCGGCTATGGCGGCCTCCGTCTCGTCGCCGACCGCTGGAACGCCGACGGCCACCGCCTCCGCGACTTCCTCGCGCGCAACCAGATCCCCTACACCTTCCTCGATGTCGAGACCAACCCCGACGCCCAGCGCCTGGTCGACGGCGCCACGCTCCCGCTCGTCGTCACGCCTGACGGCGAGCGGCTGGAGAACCCGTCCAACGGGGAGGTCGCCGCGGCCTCCGGCCTGAGCCAGCACGCCGAGCGCGACTTCTACGACCTCGCCATCATCGGCGGCGGGCCGGCCGGGCTGGCGAGCGCCGTCTACGGCGCGAGCGAAGGGCTCAAGACGGTCCTCGTCGAGCGCGAGGCCCCGGGCGGGCAGGCCGGCACGTCGTCGCGGATCGAGAACTACCTCGGCTTCCCCTCTGGCCTGAGCGGCGCCGACCTCGCCCGGCGCGGCGTGAGCCAGGCCAAGCGGTTCGGCGTCGAGATCCTGGCGCCCGTCGAGGTCACCGGCCTCCGCACCGAGGGGCCGTACAAGATCCTCGCCCTCGACGGCGGCGGCGAGATCGCCTGCCACGCCCTCATGCTCTCGACCGGCGTCGACTGGCGGAAGCTCCCGGCCAACGGCGCCGACCGCCTGGAGGGCCAGGGCGTCTACTACGGCGCGGCCATGACCGAGGCGATGGGCTGCGCCGACGAGCACGTGTTCGTCGTGGGCGCCGGCAACTCGGCCGGCCAGGCCGCCCTCCACTTCGCCGACAATGCGGCCCACGTGACCGTCCTCGTCCGGGGCGACGACCTCGGCAAGAGCATGAGCCAGTACCTCGTCGACCGGATCGAGGCCCACGAGCGGATCGAGGTGTGCCTCGGCCACGAGGTCGTCGCGTGCCACGGCGATGACCACCTGGAGCACGTCACGCTCCGCAACAACGACACGGGCGCCGACAGCGACGTGGACACGCACTACGTGTTCGTGTTCATCGGCGCCGCCCCCGAGACCGACTGGCTCGCCGATATCCTCGCCCGCGACGACCACGGCTTCGTCCGCACAGGGCCGGACCTCACCGATGCCGACCTCCGCGACTGGCCGCTCGACCGCTTGCCCTACCTCCTGGAGACGAGCGTGCCCGGCGTGTTCGTGGCCGGCGACGTGCGCCACGAGTCGGTCAAGCGCGTGGCCTCGGCCGTCGGCGAGGGGTCCGTCGCCGTCGCCTTCGTCCACCGCCACCTCGCGACGCTCTAGCGCTACCGCCATGCTCACCGCCGCCGATTTCCAGTCCGTCGACGTGTTCCGAGACCAGTCGGAGGAGGACCTCGCCTGGCTCGCGGGCGTCGCCGAGGAGCAGACGTTCGCCGAAGGTGAGCGCCCGTTCCAGCGCGGCGCCGAGGCCCAGCACATGGTGGTCGTGCTGGAGGGCGCCTTCCAGATCTTCACCACGCACGACAACGGCGAGCGGCGCCTGTTCGGGACGATCCGCGCCGGCGAGATCTCCGGGCTCCTCCCGTTCTCGCGCATGACCACGTTCGGCGGCGAGGGGACGGCCGTGCAGGACACCCGCCTCGCCCGGATCCACAAGGACCACTTCTGGGAGATGATGGAACGGATGCCGGAGGTCGGCCAGCGGCTCGTCGGGCGGATGACCGACCGCGTCCGCGAGTCGTCCCGGCTCGACCAGCAGCGCGAGAAGATGCTGGCGCTGGGGAAACTCTCCGCCGGCCTCGCCCACGAGCTCAACAACCCCTCGGCCGCGATCCAGCGCAGCGTGGCTGACCTGACAGAGCGGTTCGGAAGCATGATGCCGCTCGTCTCGCGGCTCGTCGGGCACGGGCTCTCGCCGGATCAGGTGGAGGCCGCCCGCGCCGCGTTCCGGACCTGCACGGCGCCGACGCCCGGCAGCCTCTCGGCCCTGGCACGGAGCGAGAAAGAGGACGAGCTGGCCGACTGGCTGGAGGACCACGACGTGCCCCAGGCCTACGTCGTGGCCGAGGTGCTGGCCGAGGAGGGCGCCACCCCGAGCGCGCTCGACCAACTCGCCGAGGAGGTCCCTGCCGCGGCCCTCGCCGACGTGGTCCTGTGGATCGAGAAGGGGCTCGCCGTCGAGCGCCTGATGGGCGAGATCGACCGCTCGGCCGAGCGGATTTCCGCCCTCGTCGCCTCGGTCAAGGAGTACTCCCACATGGACCGCGCCCCCGACCGCCAGCCGACCGACGTGCACGCGGGCATCGAGCAGACGCTGACGATGCTGGGCCACAGCGTCCGCAAGAAGGGGCTCACGGTCGCGCGCGACTGGGGCGACGACGTGCCGGAGGTGTGCGTCTACCCCGGCGAGATCAACCAGGTGTGGACCAACCTCCTCGACAACGCCATCGACGCGGCGCCCGAGGGAGGGCACGTCACCATCACGAGCTGGCACGAGGGCGAACTCGTCTGCGTCTCCATCACCGACGACGGCGAGGGTATCCCGCCCGACGTGCTCGACCGGATCTTCGAGCCGTTCTTCACCACGAAGGCCCCCGGCGCCGGGACGGGCCTCGGCCTCGACGTGGTCCAGCGGATCGTGGCCCAGCACGAGGGCCGCATCGACGTGACCAGCGAGCCCGGCCGGACGACATTCACCGTGTGCCTCCCCATCGAGGCCCCGCGCACGCCCGTCGCCATCCCCGACGCCGCCGGGATGGACGAAGACGGGTAGCTCCGCCCACTCAGCTAGCTAGGCACGACGCCTCAGGCCGTGGTGCCGGACGAGACGATGGGCGCCTCCTCAGCCGTCTGCCACGGCTGCTCGGGCCACCACCGCTCGACGGCTGGCGGGTCGAGCGGCTCGACGCTCTGGCCGGGCTTGGGGACGGCGACGGGCACGCCCGTGGCCTTGGCCGCGACGAGCACGCGCTCGGCCGGCTCCGTCCAGGCGTGGAGGGCGAGGTCGAACGTGCCCCAGTGGACCGGGACGAGGAGCCCGCCCTGCGTCGCCTGGTGCGCGCGAACGGCCTGCTCGGGCCCCATGTGGATGTCGGCCCATGCCGCGTTGTAGGCGCCGACCTCGACGAGCGACACGTCGAACGGGCCGAGCCGCTCGCCGATCTCGGCGAAGGCCGCCTGGTACCCGCCGTCGCCCGAGACCCAGACCCGGCGCTCGGCGCCGAGGAGCGCCCAGCCGCACCAGAGAGTCCGGTTGCGGTCCGTGACGGAGCGGCCCGAGAAGTGGCGCGACGGCGTGCTCACGACGCGGACCCCGGCGATCTCGACGTCCTGCCACCAGTCCATCTCGACGACGCGCGCGGCCGGCACCCCCCACCGCTCCAGGTGCGCCCCGACGCCGAGCGGCACGAGCCAGCGCGGCACGCGGTCCGCCAACTGCCGGACCGTCGCGGCATCGAGGTGGTCGTAGTGGTCGTGCGTGATGAGGACGGCGTCGAGCGCTGGAAGGTCGTCGAGCGCGAGCGGCGGCTCGAAGAAGCGCGACACGCCGAAGAGCGGCCCCGGCGAGGCGTTCTGGCTGAACACGGGGTCCGTCAGGAAGCGGCGTCCCTCGACTTCCAGGAGGGCCGTCGAGTGGCCGAGCCACGTCACCCGGAGGTCGTGCGGCGTCTCGAAGTCCGCCCGCGACCGGCGGACGGTCGGCACCGGCGCGTCGGGCTGGCGGAGGGCCTTGCCGGCCGTGAAGAACTCCCAGATGGACGCGGCCGAGGCGCCCATGCGTGCGCCCTGCGGGTTGTGGAACGCGCCGTCGTGCCACTGCGGCGAGCGGCGCATCCGGTCGAGGCGGTCGCCCTCGGGAGCGGCGCCGAAGACGGGGTGGCGGAAGGCGGCGGCCCCGGCGGCGAGGGCGCCCCCGACGAGGGCGGTGCCCGTGAACAGGCGTCGAGTGGACGGCATGGGTGTGCGGGTCGGTTTCTCCATTTACCCGTCACCGGCGCCTCTCGATTCCGGCGCCGACGATCACCGCCAGTTGTTCATCTGCCAGCCGAGCCTCACACCTTGACGGACGCCGGCGTGGCCTCGGCGATGGCCTCGGGGGCCGCGCTGTTGGTCGGCTCGGGGTCGGGCGGGAGCGGCTCGAACCACGAGCGCCCGTCGTGGGCCAGCATCCGGTCGGCGGCGGCGGGGCCCCAGGTGCCGGCGGCGTAGTTGGGGAACTCGGCCGGCGGCGACGCCGCCCACGCGTCGAGCACGGGCTGGACCACCTTCCAGGCCGTCTCCACCTGGTCGGCGCGCATGAAGAGCGTCGCGTCGCCGCGGATGGCGTCGAGGAGGAGCGTCTCGTAGGCGTCGGGCGGCGTCTCGAAGGCGTCGTCGTAGTCGAACCGCATGGCGACGGGGTGGAGCAGCATCGACGGCCCGGGCCGCTTGGCCTGGAAGCGGAGCACGATCCCCTCGTCGGGCTGGATGCGGAGGACGAGCCGGTTCGGCTGCCACGCCTCGTCGGCGCCCGCGGGGAACGCGCGGTGCGGGACCGGCCGGAACTGGACCGACACCTCGCTCACGCGCCGCGGCATCCGCTTGCCGGTCCGGAGGTAGAACGGGACCCCGTGCCAGCGCCAGTTCTCGACCTCCAGCTTGAGCGCGGCGTACGTCTCCGTCGTCGAGTGCGGGGCCACCTTCGGCTCCTCGCGGTAGCCCGGGACCTGCTCGCCGCCGAGGTACCCCGGCCCGTATTGCCCCCGCACAGCGACCTCGTGGAGCCGCTCCGTCGTGATCGGCCGGACGGCCCGGAGCACATCGACCTTCTTGTTGCGGACCTCGTCGGCCTGGAACGCGACGGGCGGCTCCATCGCCACGAGGCAGAGGAGTTGGAGGAGGTGGTTCTGGACCATGTCGCGGAGCGCCCCGGCCTTCTCATAGTACCCGCCCCGGTGCTCCACCCCGACGGTCTCGGCCACGGTGATCTGGACGTGGTCGACGTAACGGGCATCCCAGATCGGCTCGAACAGGGCGTTCGCGAACCGGAAGGCCAGGATGTTCTGGACCGTCTCCTTCCCGAGGTAGTGGTCGATCCGGTAGATCTGGCACTCGTCGACCGTCTTGTTCAGCATCACGTCGAGAGCCCGGGCGCTCTCGACGTCGCGGCCGAACGGCTTCTCCACCACGATCCGGCTCCGCTTCTCGTCGCGGAGGAGGCGCGCCCCTTTCAGCCCCGTCACGATGGGGTCGACGAGGAACGGGGCGACGGAGAGGTAGAACACGCGGTGCGGCTTCTCGCCGTCGCCCGCGAGGGCGTCGAGCCGCTCGGCCAGGCGGTCGAACGTGTCCTCCTTCGTCGCGTCCCCCTGGACGTAGACGAGGCGGCTCTGGAAGGCGGCCCAATCCTCGGCGTCCTCGTCCTTCGGGAAGAACCGGCCCGACGACTCGGCCGCGCCGCAGGCGAACTCCTGGAACCCGGCGTCGTCCATCTCCTGCAGGTCCACGCCGACGATGTCGAGGTCGCGGGGCAAGTGCCCCTCGCGGTGGAGGTCGTAGAGGGCCGGGATCAGCTTGCGGTGCGCGAGGTCGCCCGCGGCCCCGAACAGGACGAGTTGAACGGAGGTGGGGAGGGAGGGCATCGGGGATCGGGAAGGGAGAGGAAGGCCGGGCGCGGGCGGAGCGGAGGACGGTCCGTCGTCCTCCCGCTCGTCGGTCACAGACCGGCCGGCTCCCACTGCGCGTGGAACACGCCCTCGCGGTCGATCCGCGCGAACGTGTGGGCGCCGAAGTAGTCGCGCTGGGCGGCGACGAGGTTGGCGGGCAGCCAGGCGCTCCGGTACGAGTCGAGGTAGGCGAGCGAGGCCGAGATGGCCGGGACCGGGATGCCCGCGCGGACCGCCTCGGCCGTGATGTCGCGGATGTCCTCCTGGTGGCCGTTCAGCTCCTGCGCCACGGCCGGCGCCACGAGCAGGTTGACGAGGCCGTCGTCGGCGCGGAACGCGGCCCGGAACGACTCCAGCATGGCCGCCCGGATGATGCAGCCGCCGCGCCAGATCCGCGCCACGTCGCCCAGATCGAGCCCGAACTCGTATGCGTCGGAGGCCCGCTTGAGGAGGGCGAAGCCCTGCGCGTAGGTCACCAGAAACGCGGCGTGGACGGCGTTGCCGAGCTGGCCGATCACGTTGGCCTCCTCGCCGGTCACGCGGCCGGCGGGCTCGCCGAGGTGCTCGGCGGCGGCGACGCGCTCGTCCTTGAGCGCCGAGAGGTAGCGGCTGGTCACGGCCACGTCGATGGTGGGCGTGGGGACGCCGAGGTCCATGGCGTCCTGGCTCGTCCACTTGCCGGTCCCCTTCTGGCTGGCGTGGTCGGCGATGAAGTCGAGGAGGTAGCGGCCCGTGGCGCCCTCCGGCGGGCTCTCGTCGCCCGGCGTCTCGCCCGGCCGCACCTCCACGGTGTCCGGCTGGTGGAGGATGTCGGCCGTGATCTCGACGAGGAAGGACTCGAGCGGGCCGGCGTTCCACGCGTCGAAGAGGTCGCCCATGGCCGCGTTGTTCATCCCGAGCCCCCGCTTGCACACGTCGTACGCCTCGGCGAGGATCTGCATCAGCCCGTACTCGATCCCGTTGTGGACCATCTTGACGTAGTGGCCGGCCGCGCCGGGGCCGAGGTGCGTCACGCACGGGTCGCCGTCCACCTCGGCCGCCATCTTCTGGAGGATCGGGGCCACGCGGTCGTAGACCTCCTCCGGCCCGCCGGGCATCATGCTCGGACCGTGGCGGGCGCCCTCCTCGCCGCCCGAGACGCCCATCCCGAAGAAGTGGAGGCCGGCGTTCGCCATCTCGGCCTGCCGGCGCTGCGTGTCGCGGAAGAACGAGTTGCCGCCGTCAATGATCAGGTCGCCCTCGGACAGCTTCCCCTTGATGGAGGTAAGGACGGCGTCGACGGGCGGCCCGGCCGGGACCATCACGAGGAGGTTGCGCGGCGTCGGGAGGGCGTCGAGGAACGTGCCGAGGTCGGTCGTCGAAACGACGGCGCGGCCCTCGGCCTCCTGCTGGAAGCCCTCGGCGGCGTCCGTGCCGAGGTCGTAGCCGGCGACGGCGACGCCCTCGTCGAGCGCGTTGAGGGCGAGGTTGCGTCCCATGACGCCGAGGCCGATGACACCGAGGTGGGGCTGCGAGGTGGACAAAACGGGAGGGGTCGGATGAGAAGGGGCGGTGCATACGCGTCTCCCCCGCCGAGGAGCCCGGCTCCCTCGGATCTCTCCACGCGTCCGGCTGGCGCTCCGCGCCGTCGTCTGCCTCACCGCAGATCCACGCGCGGCGCACACGGACGCCCCCCCCAGCCGCGTACTTTCCTCCCCTGCTGAACCCCCGACCCGACATGATCGGACAGATCGGTCACCTCTCGATTGTCGTCGCCTTCGTCGCCGCGCTGGTGGCGCTCGCCAGCTTCCTCGTGGCCGCCCGCCGCGACGGCGCGGAGGCCGAGGCGTGGGCCCGCATCGGACGCTGGAGCTGGGGCGCCGTGGCCCTCGGCGTCGTCGGCGCCGCGGCCATGCTGTGGACGGCCCTCTTCGGGCGCCACTTCGAGTACTCCTACATCTACCAGCAGACGTCCACGGCCATGCCGTGGCGGTACACGTTCTCGGCGTTCTGGGCTGGCCAGGAGGGATCGTTCCTCCTCTGGGCCATCATGACGACGGTGGTCGCCCTCGTCCTCATCCGGTGGAGCGTGCAGACCGACGGGAGCGCGGCGGCTCAGGAGGCCCGGCAGACGTTTGCCATGCCCGTGCTCGCCGTGGTCTCGCTGTGTCAGGTGTTCCTGGTCTCGATGATCGTCGGGCTGCAGTTCGGGCCCGTGGGGGTCGGCGCGAGTCCGTTCGTGCTCCTGGCCGACAAGTTTCCGGACGCCCCGATGCTCCAGGTCCCGGGCTTCGTCCCGGCCGACGGGCAGGGCCTGAACGACCTCCTCCAGAACCCCTGGATGACGATCCACCCGCCGACCCTGTTCGTCGGGTTCACGCTCCTGATGGTCCCGTTCGCGTTCGCCGTGGCGGGCCTATGGCGGCGGCGCTACACGCAGTGGGTCCGGCCCGCGTTGCCGTGGTCCCTGGCCGGCGGCGGCGTCCTCGGCATCGGGATCATGATGGGCGGCTGGTGGGCCTACGAGACGCTCAGCTTCGGGGGCTGGTGGGCGTGGGACCCCGTTGAGAACTCGTCGCTCGTGCCGTGGCTCGTGGCCGTGGCGGCGCTCCACGCGATGGTGGTCCAGAAGAAGACGGCGGCCGGGCACAAGGCAGCGCTCTGGCTGAGCGTGCTCGCCTTCCAGCTCGTCATCTACTCCACGTTCCTCACGCGCTCCGGCATCCTGGGCGACGTGAGCGTGCACAGCTTCGTCGACCTCGGGCTCTACAACCAGCTCCTCCTCTGGATCGGGACGATCGGGCTGCTCGGGTTCGGGCTCCTCGCGTGGCGCTGGCGTGACCTCCCGGCGCCGAGCACGCCGCCCGCAGCGCTCAGCCGCGAGTCGCTCGTGTTCACCGGCGCGCTCCTGCTGGCCGTCGTCGCGGGCGTCATCATCCTCGGGACGAGCGCGCCCATCTTCGGGAAGGTGTTCCGCGACAACCCCAGCGCCGTCCCCGTCGCCTTCTACAACACGTGGACGCTCCCGCTCGGCGTGGGCATCGCGTTCCTGGCCGGGATGGGCCAGCTCATGTGGTGGCGGAAGATGAGCGTGGAGGATGCCAACCGGGTCCTCCTCCGGCCCGTCGCCCTGACCGTCGCGTCGACGGCCGTGGTGGTCCTGTTCACGCCGTTCGTGAGCGAGACGGTCCTCCCGGCCTCCACCGGCGCTTCGCTCGACGCCGCCGCGCCCATCGAGGCCGGCCTGCTGCCGGCCGCCGTCACCGGGTTCTTCCAGACGCACGGGACGAGCCTGATGCTCCTCCTCCTCCTGTTCGCCTCCTTCTTCATGCTCTGGGGCAACCTCGGCGTGATGTGGCGGGTCGGGAAGGGCAACGCCAAGATGATCGGCGGCTCCCTCACCCACGTCGGGTTCGGGATCATGCTGCTCGGCATCTTCGCCTCGACGGTCTTCAACGACCCGATCTCGGACGGGAACGGGACCGACGTCCAGGGCAGCCGCGAGAACGTGGTGGTTCCGGCCGGGCGGACCGTTGCCGCCGACGGCTACCGGTTCACCTACACGGGCCAGGAGACGAACGACGAAGGCCGGCCGGTCTACGTGATGGACGTAGTCGACCGCGAAGGCCACCGGTTCCAGACGCGGAACGTGGTCTACAAGGACGACCGCGACCAGTGGATCCAGCACCCGGACGTCCGCGAGGGCGCCCTCCGTGACCTCTACGTGGCCGTCTTCCCCTCGGCCATGAGCCAGAACGACGCCGAGGGGCAATCCGAGATCACCCTCGCCCGGGGCGACTCGACGCTCCTCGGAAACACGGCCCGCGACCACGCCTACACCCTCCGCTTCGTCGACTACGAGCTGGACGTGGACCTCGACGCCGTCGGCCTCGACCGCGACTCGGTCGACCTCGCCGTGGCCGCCCGCCTCGACGTGACGAACGAGGCGACGGGCGAGACGCGCACGCTCCGCCCGGTCTACGTCATCACGACGGACCGCCGCCAGCAGTTCGTCCAGAACCGGGCGACGGACTGGGGCCTCGGCGTCGCCTTCGCCGGGATGGTCGTGGACCAGGGCGCTATCAAGCTGGTCCTCGACGGCGCGCACGTGGCGAAGGAGGACTGGCTCGTGGTCCAGGCCTACGAGAAGCCGTTCATCTCGCTCCTCTGGCTCGGGACCATGATCCTGGGCGTCGGCTTCGGCATCTCGTTCGTGCGGCGCCGCGACGAGGCGAGGCGGTAGCTACTCGGCCGCCGCCGGCTCGGCCAGCGCCTCGAATTCGACGGCTGCGGCCGGGGGCGTCTCAGCGTGGAGAACCCGGCGGAGGTGCATCAGGGCGGCGTCGTGGGCGTGCTCCGTCTCGGCCGCCGTGGCGTCCTGCGGCACCACGAGGTGGAAGTCGCGCATGGCCGCGTCCATCGCCGTCGCCAGCACGCAGATGTCGGTCGCGAACCCGGCGACGACGAGCGTCCGGGCCTCCAGCTGCCCGAGGAGCGACTCGAGCGGCGTCTGGAAGAACCCCGAGTGCTTCGGCTTGAGGACGAAGTAGTCGCCGTTTGCAGGGCGGACGCGCTCGACGACCTCGCGGCCTGGGGCGTCGGGCCGGGTGCACGTCTCGATGAGGGCGGCGAAGTCCGCGGTCCAGTTCGCGAAGTTGTCGTTCGCGTAGATCACCGGGACGCCCGCCGCGCGGGCCCGCGCGGCGAGGTCGGCGATGGGGCCGGCGGCCGAGCGGGCCGCCGGGAGCAGCGTCTCGGCGCCGTCGAAGTCGAACGGGTTGACGACGTCGACGAGGATCAGGGCGACGGGGGACGTGTCCATGGCAGGTCGGCGGGGGCCGCACGATTCGCGCGAACCGCCCCGGAGGTTCCACGCCGATGTCGGTCTCCAGGGTCTCCCCTAGCGCCCGAACGCGTCCTGGAGCCGGCGGCAGGCGTCCTCCAGCACCTCCTGCTTCTTCGCGTAGCAGAACCGGAGGTACACGTCGCCCCGTGCGGGGTCGGCGAAGAACGACGGGCCGGGGACGCAGGCCACGCCCGCGCGCTCGATGAGCGTCTCCGTCGCCGTCCGGGCGTCCTCGAAGCCGGGCTCGCCCCGGCGCTCGCCGAGGTGGGCGAAGGCGTAGTAGGCCCCCTCCGGCGGCTCGATGGCGAACCCGCACGCGCGGAGCGTCTCCACCATGAGCGCCCGCTTGGCCGTGTAGTCGGCGAGCATCTGCTCGTAGTACGCGCCCGGGCATCGGGAGGGCAGCGGCGAGGCCGTGCTGGAGCGGCGCCGGCGCGCAGATCGTCGTGAGGTCGTTGACGAGCCCGATGGTCTCGGCGAGCGCGGCCGGGGCGACGGCGTAGCCCGAGCCGCCAGCCGGTCATGTGGAACGTCTTGGAGAAGCCGGAGAGCGTGACGGTCCGCTCGTAGGCCCCGTCGACGGAGGCGGGCGAGACGTGCTCCCGGCCGTCGTAGGTCATGTACTCGTAGATCTCGTCGGTGACGATCCACAGGTCGTGCGCCTCGGCGACCCCGATGAGCGCGGCGATCTCGTCGCGCGTCCAGACGGTCCCGGTCGGGTTCGAGGGCGTGCACACGACGACGGCCTTCGTGCGGTCGGTGACCGCAGCCTCCAGCCGGTCCGGGTCGAACGCCCACCGCCCGCCGTCGCGGGTCAGGGGGACGGCCACGGGGCGGACGCCGTGGAGCCGCAGGATACCGGCGTGGTAGCCGTAGAACGGCTCGAACAGGACCACCTCGTCGCCCGCCTCGCACAGCGTCAGGACCGTCGCGACGAACGCGCCCGTCGACCCGGTGGAGACGACGACGGACTCGGGGCCGTCGAGCGGGATCCGGTTGAACGTCCGCGCCTTCTCGGCGATCGCCTCGCGGAGCAGCCGGACGCCGTTGTAGGCCGTGTAGATGGAGCACTCGCCGCCCTGGAGCGCGTCGACCGTCGCCTCGACGATGGGCGCGGGCGTGGCGAGGTCGCAGATCCCCTGCCCCAGGTTCACCCCGCCGACGCGGTTCACGGCGAACGTGACGGCCCGGATGTCGGACTGGCAGAGGGCGTCGGTGCGGGCGGCGAGGGGCTTCATCAGACAGCAGGAAAGAGGGCTACTGAAGAAAGAAACCACGCGCGCAGGACCGGAGGGGCGTGCGCTACATATCCAGGCCTATACAATTCGAAGTTCTTCTCGCATTTGAATTACGATCTGTCCATAAAGTTCCTCGATTCGCTTGCCCTTTCGTACAGTCTCTTCAGGGATCACAGCATGTGTAGCCGAGGGAAGATCGGAAGCCCAACGCCCTACTAAATCTGATGTTGCGTCCATGAGCTCACGTTGCAGACGGACATACTCATCGATCATGTCGAGCAGCTTATCCGAACAGACAAGTCGGAGACCATGGAGTTCAGAGGTAGCCTTACCAATAGCGTTCGCGTAGCGACTAGTCATGGCTGCCATCGCTCGGTTTACCGCGCGAAGGGGCGCATCACTGTCTGGGTCGTTCATCGCAGATTCAAATGCAGAAGCGGTCTGACCAAGAAAGACATCGAACTCTGCCCGAGCACCCGTCCGACATCTCCTCTAACGCCTTGAGGTAGTGCTTGTACTCTGTGTATCGAACGTCGAAGGCCCGCCGCTTCCTCTCGTCTCTTCGCCTCAACAGATAGAATAGCAGAGGAGCCAGAAGCACCGTAACGACGGTGCTGACGAGGGCAGGTGTAAGGATGTCGTCTCAGCAACTTTTACGATGGCGGACGCTTGCTAATGGACAGACTTAATAAAATATGACTTACGCGGTCCGGTCCAAGAGTATAAACTGGGCGCTGTCCACATCGTGCCTGGACCTGCGAGAGACTTTTGGTCGTCTCGGCGCGTCTAGGAGGAAGCCCTAGCTTCCCCTCCCATGCGCCTTCTCCTCCTTCTCGTCGCGGCCCTCGCCGTGCCCGCCGCCGCCCAGTCGCCGATCGTCTCCGCGCCCGAGAGCCGCGAGGCCGTCTCGCTGACCGTCTACAACGGCGGGTTCGGCGTCGTCCGCGAGGTCCGGCCGCTCGTGCTCCGCCGCGGCGTGCAGGCCGTCCGCTTCGAGGGGGTCCCGGCGCGGATCGACCCGACGAGCCTCTCGCTCGCCTCGCTCACGGCGCCCGGCGCGCTCTCGGTCCTGGAGCAGAACTACCAGTACAACCTGATCGGGACGAACAGCGTGCTCGACGCCGCCGTCGGCCAGCGCGTCCGCCTCGTCCGCCAGATCGGGGACCAGACAGTCGTGGACGAGGGCGTCCTGATCAGCCAGCCCGGCCAGGGCCGGATCATCGAGTTGGACGACGGCCGCGTGCTCGTCGACCCGCAGGGGACCATCGAGCTGCTGACGCGGCCGGACGGCCTCCTGAGCCGCCCGTCGCTCCTGTGGCGCCTCGCCTCGGAGCGGGCCGGCGAGCAGCGCGTCGAGGCCCGCTACCTCACCGACGGCATCTCGTGGAAGGCCGACTACGTGGCCGTCGTCGACGAGGCCGAGACGAGCGTGGACCTGACGGGCTGGGTCACCCTCGACAACCGCTCCGGCGCGACCTACCCCGACGCCGGCCTGCAGCTCATCGCCGGCGACGTGCGGCGCGTGCAGGAGCAACGCCAGGAGATGATGTACGACATGGCCCCCCAGATGGCGGCCCGCGCGGCGCCCGCGCCGCCCCAGCAGGAGGCGTTCTTCGAGTACCACCTCTACACCTTCCCCACCCCGACGACGATCCAGGACCGCGAGACGAAGCAGCTCGAACTGCTCGCGGCGGCGGACGTGGGCGTGCGCCGCCAGCTCGTCGTGGACGCCTCCGGGAGCTACTTCCCGTTCTACCGCCGGCCCCGCCCCGGCGCCGGCGGCGCCACGAACGAAGTCAGCGCGGCGGTCGTGCTGGAGGTCGAGAACGCCGAGTCGAACAACATGGGGATGCCACTGCCGGCTGGCACCGTGCGCGTCTACAAGGCCGACTCGCGTGGCAACCTCCAGTTTCTGGGGGAGGACCGGATCGAGCACACGCCGCGCAACGAGACGGTCCGCCTCTACATCGGCGACGCCTTCGACGTGGTGGCGACGCGCCGCGAGGTCGCCAACCGTCGGATCTCCGACACCGAGCGCGAGATCACCGTCGAGGTGGAGGTCCGCAACCGGAAGGAGACGGCCGCCACGGTCGACGTGGTCGAGCGCGTGTTCTGGGGCGACTGGCGGATCACCGACTCGACGCACGAGGCCGAGCGCCTCGACAGCCGCACGGCCCAGTTCACCGTGACGCTCGGCCCGGACGAGACCGAGACCGTCCGCTACACCGCCCGCCTCCGCTAACCCGTGCCCCCCGCCGTGCCCGTCTTCGCCCTCGCCCTCTGCCTCCTCGCCTGCGCCTCGCCCGCGGACACGCCGGCACCTGCCCTCAACGCCGAAGTAGTCGGTCCCCCAGTGGTGACGACGGGCGCCCAGCGGCTCGTGGACACGCGGTTCGATGCGCTCGACGGGATGCGCGTCGGCCTCGTCACCAACCACACGGCGCGCGTGGACACGGCCGATGGCGGCCCGGCTCACCTCATCGACCGGCTCGCGGAGGCGCCCAACGTGATCGTCGGCGCGCTCTTCGGGCCGGAGCACGGGCTTCGCGGGACGGCCGAGGCCGGCGACCACGTCCAGAACGGCCGAGACGCGGCGACGAGCGCCCCGGTCTACAGCCTCTACGGCGCGAACCGGAAGCCGACGCCCGCCCAGATGCGCGGGCTCGACGCGCTCGTATTCGACATGCAGGATGTCGGCGCGCGGTTCTACACCTACATCTCGACGATGGGCTACGCCATGCAGGCCGCCGCCGAGGCCGGCGTCCCGTTCGTGGTCCTCGACCGCCCCAACCCCATCGGCGACCGCGTGGAGGGCTTCCTCATGCAGCCCGAGAACGAGTCGTTCGTCGGCCTCTACCCGATCCCCGTTACGCACGGCCTGACCGTCGGCGAGCTGGCCCGGATGATCGCGGGCGAGGGCTGGTTGGACGGCCTCGCCGACCTCGACCTCCGCATCGTCGAGATGGAAGGCTACCGGCGTGGGATGCCGTGGGAGGCCACCGGGCTCGACTGGGTCCCGCCCTCCCCCAACGTCCCGGACGTCGAGACGGCCCGGGTCTACCCCGGCGCAGGGTTCTTCGAGGGGACCATCGCGAGCGAGGGGCGTGGCACGCGAACACCGTTCACCCACGTCGGCGCGCCCTGGGTGGATGGCGCGGCGCTCGCCGCCACCCTCAACGGCCGCGGCCTCGCCGGCGTCCGGTTCGAGGCGACGGCCTTCACGCCCGTCGACCTGCCCGGCCAGGCGACAAACCCAAAGGGCGAGGGCGAGCGGCTGGAGGGCGTCCGCCTGATCGTCACCGACCCGGCGGCGTTCCGGCCCGTCGCGACCGGCGTGCTCCTCATCGCAGCCGTCTACGAGCAGGCACCCCGGCGGGTCCGCGACGGGTACTTCAAGGCCGACTGGCTGGCGAAGCTGGCTGGCACCGACGCCCTCCGCCGGCGCATCGTGGACGGCGACGACCCGGACGCCATCACCGCCGCGTGGCAGGCCGAGGCCGACGCCTTCGCGGAACGCGCCGAGCCCTACCGGCTGTACGGACTCACCCCGTGACGTCGAGCCCGACGAGCCGGTACGCACCGTCGCGCGGCTCGAAGCGGAGGAGCAGCGACGACTCCGTGACCGCCTCGTCCTCGGGGACGATGGCTCCGTCCGCGTCGTAGCCGACCGTCACCGTCACGTCGCGCGCGTCGCCGCGGATGCGGAAGTCGCGCGCGGTGAGGGCGAGGACGCGATCCCGGAATGGCGCCTCCAGCAGCGCCGCGACATGCGCGTCGACCGTCGTGCGCGCGAGTCCGTCCACGCCGAACCGCGCGAGGGCGGCGACCGCGTCCTCCCCCTCGCGCACCGCCGCGCGGAACGTCGTCCAGAACGCCCGGAAGTCCGGCCCGGACGGCGCGGGTGTCTCCGACGCACCGGCGAGCGAGTCCGCCGTGAGGCTGTCGAGCCCTGGATCGGCATAGAAGCCCGAGTCGGCGTAGACCGTGTCGAACGCCGCCGACGGACGCGGCCCCGGCGGGACGATCGTCGCCACCGGATCGCCCTCAGTCACCGCCACACCCTGCCGCTCGTCGCCCCCGCATGCCCCGAGCGCGAGGGGCGCCAGCAGGACGAGGAGGAGTGTGCCGCGCATCGGTCCGAACGCCGCCGGCGTCGCTACGCCTCGGGCGGCGGGTCGACCGGCGCCGGGGGCGTCTCCGGTGCGGCGTCGCGCGGGACGCCCCAGAGGACCGCCGCCGCTACGCCGAGGTAGCCGCCCAGGAGGAGCAGGGGCGCGACGACGAGGGAGAGCGCGCTGTCGACCGGGTTGTCGCTCGTCGCGTTGTCGATCATCATGAGCGCGTAGCCCAGCACGATGAGGCCCACGGCGCCGAGCAGGAGCGTGTAGTTCATCCGGTCGAACGGCATCGTGGCGACGCCGCGCGTGGTGCTCCGCCCCTCGGGCCGGGCGGCACGCGGGGTGGAGGAGCGGGGACGGCGGGACGACTTCCGGGAGGCCATGGGCGAGCGTAGGGTGCGGCCGGAAGATAACGGGCGCCCCGCCGGACCCGTACGCACGACCACTAGCTTGACGACGTTCTCTCGCCGCCCTCCCCCCGGCCGTCTCCCATGCCCATTTCGTCGACCCCGCGCGGGGTCCGCCGCGCCGCACCGCTCGCCGCCGCCCTCTTCCTCGCCCTCGTCGGGCTCCTCCTCGCCCCGCCCCCCGGCGTCGCCAGTTCCGACAGCGTGGAGGCCGAGACCCTCGCCGCCATCGACGAGATCCTGGCCGACGCCGACCTCCCGTCGGCCATCTGGGGCCTCGTGGTCCGGGACGTGCGCACCGGCCGCGTGGTCCTCTCGCGCAACGCGGACAAGAACCTCCTCCCGGCCTCCAACCTCAAGCTGTTCACGACGGCCACGGCCCTCGACGCCCTCGGCCCGACCTACCGCTACACCACGCGGCTCTACGACCTGGGCGAGACGACGCCCGACGGGACCTTCCGAGGCGACCTCGTGATCCGCGGCTCCGGCGACCCGACGTTCGGGAGCAGCGACCACGGCGACCCGCTGAAGGAGTGGGCCGGGGCGCTCGCGGCCGCCGGCGTCCGACGCGTCGAGGGGCGCCTGATCGGCGACGACGACGTGTTCGAGGACGCCCGCTACGGCGAGGGCTGGGACGTGACCCACATCGCGACGGAGAGCTACGCGCCGCCCGCCGGCGGCCTCGTCTGGGCCGACAACCTCGTCGACATCGCCATCGAGGCGACGAGCCCCGGCCAGCCCGTCCGCTTCGAATCCGACCCGCCTGGGTTCGCAACCGTCCGCGGCGACGTGACGACGCGCTCGTCCGGCGGCCGCCTCGACATCGAGCGGACGCTCGGGACCGACGAGTTCACGCTCCGCGGGGGCGTCCCGGCCCGCTACCGGGGCACGCTCCAGGTGCCCGTCGCCAACCCGACGCTCTACGCCGTCCACGCCTTCGGCGAGGCGCTCCAGGAGGCCGGCATCGACGTCTCGCGCGCCCAGCGCGTGGACGTGGACGACCTGGCGGACAAGCCGGACTACGACGGCGCCGAGCCGCTCCGCGTCTCCGTCTCCCCCACTCTCGCCGAGATCGTGGAGCGGACCAACCGCGAGAGCGACAACCTCTACGCCGAGCAGCTCTTCCGGACGTTCGGAGGCGGGACGGTCCGCGGCGGGGCCGACCGCGTGGAGGCATTCGTCGAGCGCGCCGGCGCCGACGGAGACGACCTCAACATCGTCGACGGCTCCGGCCTCTCCCGCAAGGACATGGTGACGCCGGACGCCCTGGCCGCCGTCCTCCGCGCCATGCGCGACCACGCGGCCTCGGCCGCCTTCCTCAACTCGCTCCCCCAGGGCGGCGCCTCCGGCTCGACGCTCCGCAACCGCCTCGGCGGCATCCCGGTCCGCGCCAAGACCGGCTCGCTCCTCGCCGTGCGCTGCCTGGCCGGCTACGTCAACGGGCCGGATGGGACGCCCTACGTATTCGTCCTGATGGCGAACAACTACACGGACCGCGGCGGGCGGATCGCGCGGGCCCAGGACAACATCGTCCGCGCCATCGCCGCCGGCGGCCGCATCCCAGTTGACGAGGACTAAGGCCCGCGCTCTGCCGAAGGACGCCCCCCTTCCCTCCGCGTCATCGTGAGCGGAAGGCGCTGCCCGGAGTCGAAGGATCTCTCGTGCGACAGGGTCTCACGCTCACGCAGAGGGCGCTGTCCGCGCGCCATGCTCGACAGAGATCCCCGACTGCGCCGTCCCGTCGGGGTCGACCGCTCCGCTCGCTCAGGCTGACACGGAGCGCTCAGGCTGACGCGGGGAGCGTGTTCGCTACTCGTCCAGGCCGAGGGGGCGGACGTCGCCGGGCGCGGCGGGACGGTACACGACGGCCGAGCGAGCCGGGACCTGGAGTCCGTAGAGCAGCCCCATCTCTCCGTCGTCGATCACGGCCACGAGCGACGGGACCCGCCCGGCGTCGTCGCGCGAGACGAACGCCGGCACGAGCGGCGACGGCACGCCATCGCCCGGGAGTTCGAGGAAGACCGGCCGGTCCGATCGGTTGAAAGCGACGACGCAGCGGTCGCCGTCCAGCGTCCGCTCGAACGCAACCGCATCGCCCGCAGCGGCGAGCACCGAGAGCGCCCCGTGCCGCAGGACCGGGTCAGACTGGCGGAGGGCGATGGCGCGCTGGTAGAACCGGAAGAGCGTCGAGTCGAAGGCGACCGGATCGGGGTCGCGGTGGAAGCCGCGCGGCGCATGCGACTCCGGCTCGTACGTCAGGTCCGGCCACACCATCGGCTTCCGGTCGTCGGGGTCGTCGCCGCCCCACATGCCGGCCTCGTCGCCGTAGAACAGGTGCGGCGCGCCCGGCAGCGCCATCTGCAAGAGCACGACGGCCCGCTGGAGGTCGCGTTCGTCCTTCGTCGGGGCGCGGACGAGGTAGGCCGAGGTGTCGCGCGGGCCGGCGAGGCGGTCGTAGTTCGCGCCGAGGCGGCCGTTGACGATCATGCTCGCCAGCCGGTCGGTGTCGTGGCTCGCGAGGACGTTCATGAGCGCGGGCCGCGTGGCCGCGGGGAACGCTGCGAAGCGGCTCGCCACCTCGTCCGAGAACGTCGCCGCGTCGATCCGCCCGTCGAAGGCGAACGCGTCAAGCGGAATCGCGAGGGCGTGGTAGTTCATGGTCGACTGGAAGCCGGTGCGGGCGAGGTAGTCGCTCGCGTCGCCCCACTCCTCGGCGACCGTGACGGCCTCCGGGTTGGTCGCGCGGACGAGCGCGTTCCAGTCGCGCCAGAACCCGTCTGGCACCTCGGCGGCCACGTCGAGCCGCCAGCCGTCGATGCCGTCGCCCGGGTCGCCGTCGCCGTTCGGGTCCATCCACCGGCGCGTGGCGTCGAACACGTGCGCCTTGACGGCCGGGTGGAGGTCGTCGCCGGCGGCGTTGTTGGAGAGCACGGCGAGCGGCTTGAAGCCCCACCAGCCCGTCCAGTCGAACTCGCTCTCCGGCGTGGCCGGGTCGTCCCAAGCCGTCACCTCGTACCAGTCGGCGTAGGGGCTGGCCTGCTGGCGCCGGCGGAGGTCCTCGAAGGCCCAGAACCGCGTGCCCGTATGGTTGAACACGCCGTCGAGGACGACGCGGATGCCGCGCGCGTGGAGCGCGTCGACGAGGCGAAGGAAGAGGCGGTCGGCAGACGTCCAGACCCACGTGCTCGGGTCGGCCGTCTCGCCCTGAACCATCGCGACGTCTCCCTCGGGGTCCGGACCGAAGAACGGGTCGATGTGGTGGTAGCTCGTCGCGTCGTACTTGTGGAGCGAGGCGGCCCAGAAGACGGGGTTGACGTAGACGGCTGTGACGCCGAGCGAGTCGAGGTACGGCACGCGGTCGAGGAGGCCCTGGAGGTCGCCGCCGAGACGCCGGTCGAACACGCCGTCCTCGTAGAAGTCGTCGCCCCCGGCCTCCTCCCACGGCGCCCGGCGGTACCAGTCGGCCGTCCACGGCGTCACAGCCCAGTCGGCTCCCACGGCGGACGGGTTCTCCAGCGTCGCGCGCGTCGGGTCGTTCGAGGCGTCGCCATTGGCGAAGCGCTCGGGGAAGATCTGGTACCAGACGGCGTCCTGGGCCCACGCGGGCGGCGGCGGGATCTCCTGCGCCGCCGCACCGCCCGCGACGAGCAGCGCAAGCACGGCGGGGAGCGAGACGGGGAAGCGGATCATGGGAACGAAACTCGGGAGATCGCGCCTTAGCGCACGACGGTCAGGCGGAGCGACTGGCCGCCGAAGACGACGGCGTAGACGCCGGTCGGAAGGCCGGCCGTGTCGACGGCGAGGTCGTGGCGGCCGCCGGCGTAGGCCCCGTCCGCCAGCGTCCGCACGCGGCGGCCGAGCGCGTCGACGAGGTCGATGCGGACGTCGCGTGGCTCGGACAGCTCCAGCCGGAGCGTGGCCCGCCCGGCCGTCGGGTTGGGGTAGACGGCGACGAGCCCGTCTGACGCGCGGCCGGCCGGTCCGGCCTCGTCGGCCACGGCACCGAGGTTGCCCGGGGGTGACGGCACGTCCATGTCGGTCCAGATGTGGAACGCGCCGGGCCGCAGCGTGACCGCGTGCTGGCCGGCCTGGAGGCTGACCTCCGTGTCGTCGAAGTAGTCGTACCACGTCCCGGCCGCGTCGAGCGAGAGCGTGATGGTCTGCTCCGCCACGTCGAAGTTGCCGAAGATGATGGCCTCGGTCGGCTGGCCGTCCGGCGCGTCCGGGAGCGAGAGGTGAATCCAGCGGTCCGGCACACGCCCGAGGCGGCCCGTCACCTCCGTGTCGACGCTCCGGAAGATCTCGTACGACTGGCGGAGGTCGAGGAGCGCGGCCCACGTCGCGTAGAGCTCCTGGCGGTCGCGGCGCTCGGCGGCGTCGGCGGCGGTGAGCGTGCCGCCGAACCCGTTGCGGAACGGCGCCGCGGCGTCCGACCAGTAGTCCCACCGGATCGGCTTGTTCGACACGCGCCCGGGCGTCCCGGACGGGCACTCGCCGGGGTAGTCGCCGTTGACGAGGCACTCGCCGGGGCCGCCGCCGTAGCCCAGCTCCCCGAACTGCCAGAGCATCCGCGGGCCCGGGACCGTCAGGAAGAAGACGCCGGCCAGCTTCTGGCGGTCGAGCGCCGTGGGGAGCTCCTTCACCGAGTAGTCGCCGCGGGCGTTGCCGTAGGCGAGGTTCCGGTACATCATCCACTGCTCGTCGTGGCTCTCCATGTAGGTGACCACGTTGGGCACGGGGACGCCGCCGGCCCAGTTCGGCGGGTAGGTCTCGGTCAGCGTGCTCGGGTAGTCCGACGCCGTCGGGTAGCCCATCGCGCTCTGGCTGTACTCGCGGGTCATGGGGTGCCAGAGGACCGGCCCGGGCGGCGATCCCTCGGGACCGCGGAAGGCCGCCAGTTCGCGCCACTCCGGGCCGTTCTCGACGAGGTGCTCCAGGATGACGGTGACGTCCGGGTTCGTCGCCCAGAGCGCGCCCATCATCCGCTTCAGGATGCCGATCCGCTGGGGGTTGTACTCGAAGTAGCTCCCCGTCTGGTAGAACCCGCCCGTCAGGTCGAAGCGGTAGCCGTCGACGTGGTACTCGTCAGCCCAGAACCGGTTGGCCTTGTCCAGCCAGAGCTGCGTGAGCGGGCTCGTGTGGTCGAGGTCGTTGAACACGCTGAACGGGTGCGGGGCCGAGACGTTGGCCCACGGGTTCGTGGACGTCGGGGCGCCGAAGTCGCCCTGGTTGTCCAGGCGAACGAGCGGGCTCTGGCCGGTCGCGTGGTTGTACACCACGTCGAGGAAGACGGCCATGCCGCGCGCGTGGGCCGCGTCGACGAACGCCTTCAGCTCAGCGGGCGTCCCGTAGTACTTGTCGAGGGCGAGGTGGAAAGCCGGGTTGTAGCCCCAGCTCTCGTCGCCGTCGTACTCGGCCACCGGCATCAGCTCGATGGCGTTGACGCCGAGCCGCTCCAGGTAGTCGAGGGTGTCGGCGAGGGCCGTGAAGCTGTGGTCGCGGACGAAGTCGCGGACGAGGAGCTCGTAGATCACGAGGTCCTCCTGCGCCGGCGGCTCGAAGGCCCCGTCGGTCCAGGCGAAGGCGGGCGCCCCCGGCGTCAGCACGCCGACGGCGTGGGCGGTGGCGCCGGCCGGGTAGCCGGCCTCGCCGGGGTAGTACACCTTCGTCGTGTACGGGTCCGCCACGCGGATCTGGCCGTCCACCCAGTATTGGAAGGCGGACTCGGTACCCGGCGTGAGGCCCGTCAGTTCGATCCACCAGCGCGTGCCGGCAGGGTCCGTGGCCGTGTCGTCGCGGCGCATGAGCGCGTCGTCACTGACGGTCCAGCCGTTGAAGTCGCCGAGGGCGTAGACGTACTGCTTGCCCGGCGCGCGGAGCACGAGCCAGGCGCGTGTGGGGTCCTCCGGGTCGTACGTGATCCCGTCCTCCAGGCCCTCCGGGACCGGCGCGTCGACCACGTCGGGCGGGACCGTGCCGACCTCGGCCGCGGCCGTGCGGCCCTGGGCGTCGCGCGCCTCCACCTTCACGAACGAGCCGGCCGGGACGGGCGCTGGGAGCGCGAGCCGGTAGACCCCGTCGCCCCGGCTCGCGAAGCCTTCCGTATACACGGCGTCGTTGACGGTGACCGCGAGGGACGTGATCGCGTCGGACCCGAACACGCTGAACGAGACGGCCTGGATCGCGCCCGACGCGTTCGGCTCCCGGGCAATCTGAAACACCATGGGGTCGGTGACGGTGACCAGGGAGTTGCCGTCGCCGTCGGTGGCGCCGGGGTTGAGCGCGTCGGTAGGCCAGGGGTTCGAGTAGCTCGACCCGCTCTGGTTGTAGTGGAAGTGGAGCTTGTAGGCGTAGGTCTGCCCGACGGCGAGGGAGTCTGAGTATCGGTACTCGCTGTACGTCGGAACGTAGGCCGCGAGGCTCGGAGCGTCGGGGGCGATCTGCCCGTTCGAGTTCGGTCCCCACCCGTTGAAGGCGCCCGGCACGAACACGCGGACGACGGTCTGGGGCGGCGGCGTCACGCCGGGGAGGAACCGGAACGTCACGCGCAGGGAGTCCTGCGCCTGGACGGCGGGCACCATGAGGAGCGCAGCGAGGAGGACGAGAACGAAGCGGGGCATGCGAATCGGGGCGTAGAAAAACGCCGGCCGCCGTTTCCAGCGACCGGCGCGAGTTCGCGGCCCGGGGCCTCCCCTCTCAGGGCGCCCCGGGCCGGATCAGGAGCTAGCGGATCACCGTGAGGCGCCGCGTGACGACGTCCCCACCGGCCTCGGCGCGGACGACGTAGAGCCCTGCGGCGAGGGCCTGGGTGTCGACCTCCAGGACCTGGGCGTCCCGCACGCGGGCGTCCTCCACGACCGTGGCCACGAGCCGGCCGGTCACGTCGAACACGCGGACCGTGACGGCCTCGTCGCCGGCGAGCGAGAGGCGCATCCGGGCGATCCCGCTGGTCGGGTTCGGGTAGGCCGCCCCGAGGGCGAGCTCACCCGACCGGCCCGGACCGCCTTCGTTGGCGATGACGGCCCCGTAGAGCGGGTCGTTCGCGCCCGTCGCGATCGCGTTGGAGAAGTCCGCCTCCGTGAACGTGCCCGTCGGGTTGACGGCCCACGGCACCGGCTGGTTGGCCGGGCGGAACACGTCGTACGGGAGCGTGAAGCTGCCCGACGAGGTGTCCGTGATGTAGCGGTAGCGGCGGCGGCCCTGCTGGTAGCCGCCCTGCCCCTCCGTCTGGTACCCGTCGGTCGCGTTGAAGAACACGTACCGGTACGCGAGGGCGTTGTACGACGGGCCGTCGACGGTCAGGGAGCCGGTGTAGATCCCGTCGCTGTCCGGGTCGGTCAGCTGGAAGCCGGCGATGGCGTTGGCGCTCCCCGTGTTGATCAGCGCGTCGCTGCCCGGGATGTAGTCCTGCGTGAGGAGCCAGACGACGTCCTCGAACTGGACGGTGACCGTGTCCTTCGACGGGTCGAACGCGCGGCCTTGGGCGTCGGCGTACGCCATGGCGGGGTTCATGTCCACGCGGAACATGACGTCCACGGACGTCCCCTCTGGGATGACGTTGCCCGAGCGGATCGAGTTGAAGAACTGCGTCCCGAGGTCCTGCTCGGAGCCGGAGAACGTGAACACGCGGTCGGATCCGCCCGTGTCGAGGGGCTCTTCCCAGCCGGCCTCGATGGCCGTGCCGCTGGCGTCGGTGAACTGGGGGTCCCCGTTCTCATCGAGGAAGCCGATGTAGAACTTGTAGGGCTGCTCGCCGCCCGCGAGGGAACGGATCGGGATCTGGTTGACGTAGGTCGTCGGGACCACGACGTCCTGGCCGAGGCCGCAGTCGTCCTGGTTGTCGTCCGGGCAGTCCCAGCCGTTGAAGCCGCCGCGTACCTGCACCACGTCCTGCCCGGTCTGGAACAGGCCGATGGAGGTGAGCGGGGCGACGTCCACCTGGAACGTGACGTTGGCCGTCACGGCCGTCCCTTCGGCGGCCGGGCTGGGGCCGTAGAACACCCAGTGGAGGGTCGAGTCCTGGGCGGGGATCATGAACGTCCGGTTGCCGCCGCCGGGGCCGTTCTCCCAGCCCTCTGCGGTGTTGCCGTCGGAGAAGAAGAACTTGTAGGCCTGCTCCGTCCCGATGGCCGAGGCGGGGTAGGTCACGGGCCCGGAAAACAGGGCGTAGCCCGGCCGCGTCGCGTCCGTGGACTCGCGGGTCAGGAGGATGCCGGTGGTGTCCCAGTTGAGCGACCCGGCGCCCTGCTTGCCGCCGGGCTCCGGAGCGCCCCGCACGCCGACCTGGAGGGCGTCGTCGTCGAGGTCGAGTCCCTTGTTGACGGCCTCGTCCGTGTTGATGTAGACGCGGAGCCACACGGCGACGGAGTCACCGTCAGCCTCGAACGGGCGCCAGTCGTAGGCGGGGTCCGCCCCCTTCACGAAGTAGTGGAGCTCGCGCGTGACGTCTCCCGTGCCGGCCGCGATCGAGTGGTTGTTGCCGTCCTCCCACCCGCCGAGCCCGGCGTCCTCCGCCTGCTGGGAGTAGAACTTGTAGTTGAGGGCTACGTCGTCGGGGATCTGGAACGTGACGCTCCAGTAGTCGCCGCCGTCGTTGGTCGGGCGGAGCGTGGTGTTGTCGTTCCAGGCGATCGTGTCGCCGCCGGGGAGGGCGCTCTGGTCGCCCGTGCAGCCTTCGAGGCAGCCCCGGACCTGGAGGCCAGCGGTGGCCGCCGCCGCGAGAGTGTCGGGGAGGGTCGCCGTGTTCAGGTGGAGCGTGACGGTCCGCTGGGCGAGGGCGGGAGCGGCGAGCGCGACGGCGAGGGCCGCCACGCCGAGCCACCGCCCGGGAGTAGCAAAGGAGGGTCGCATGGTGCGTCCGGTGGTTGGTGAAAGGGGACCGGCACGAGGCCGGGTGGGCCGAGGCCCGGGGGCCGGCGGGGCCGGCGGAGGCTCACATAGTGTAAGCGCTTTCTCAGTGGTTCCGAAACCGCTTCCGATCGTTCGGGTTTCTCGGACGCCGGGGCAATTAGAAGCGGAGGCCGACGGCCAGCCGGTTAACGCCGGCGAAGTACTCGGAGGCTTCGAAGGCGTAGTCGGCGGAGAGGTTGAGGGAGCCGAAGGCGTAGCGGATCCCGGCGCCGGCCGTGAACGACCGCGTGCTCTCCTCCATGAACAGCTCCTGCAGGCCGCCCCGGAGCTGGACGAGGTCGCCCAGCAGCCCCACCTCGGCGCCGAGGTTGAGGTGCTGGCCGGCCGTCGAGGGCGAGAGCGCGTCGACGGCCACCGTCAGCCGGGTCCCGGCCTGCTCGTACAGCTCGGTCGCGAGCCCCACGCGCATGGTCAGGGGGAGGTCGAAGGCGTCGGTCTGGATGCGGCCCGGGATCGCGTTGTTGTTGCCGTTCTGGCCCGGGAGCGGGTCGAACGGGATATTGAGGTCGGTCCCGTCGATCTGCATCTTCGAGCCGAAGTTGGAGATCGACGCCCCGAGGCGAATGCCGCGGAACGGGGTTTCGAACAGGGTCCCGATGTCGAAGGCCACGCCGGTCGCCGACGACTGCGCGATCTGCTCGCGGACCACCTTGGCCGTGCCGCCCATCGTGAACCGGTCCGTGAGTTGGCGGGCGTAGGCGAGCGAGACGGCGTACGAGCCGGCCGTGAACGTCTCGCCCGTCGGCTGCTGGTTGTTCACGTCCTCGTCGATCACGTCCATCTCCGGGTAGGTGAGGGCCGTGACCCCGATGGCGACGGTCCCGAACGACATCGGGCTCGCGATGGAGGCGAAGTTGAAGTCGGACCCGACGTACCACTGGGCGTACTCGAACGTGGCCGTCGCGTCGGAGAGCTGGCCGAGGCCGGCCGGGTTCCAGTAGAGCGCGGTGCCGTCCGAGGCCGTCGCGCCGAAGGCGCCGCCCATGGCCGTCGCGCGGGCGCCGACGGGGACGTTCAGGAACTCGGCCGCCGCCGTGCCGGACTGGGCTGCGGCGGGCCCCGCGAGGAGCGCGGCGAGGAGCGCCGCCGCCTGCACGAGGCGCGCCCGACGGCCGTGGGGGAGAGAGGGTGCGGTCATGGCGGCGGGCTACTTGATGAGGGCGAGGGTCCCGGTCGTCTCGCCCACGCCGGGCGCCTCGACATGGTAGAGGTAGACCCCGTAGGCCACCTCCAGCCGGTCCTCGTTGAGGAGGTCCCAGGCGAGTGACCCGTTGAGGAGCATCCCGGCCGTGACTTCGTCGTTCGACCCCTGGTCCAGCTGGAGCGTGCGCACGAGCCGCCCCGACGACGTGAAGATGCGGACGGTGGCGCGCGGCGGGAGGTTCACGAACCGGACCACGCGCTCGCCGCGGCCCGTCGGGAAGGGGTTGGCCGCCTCGAACAGGCTCGCGCCCCGGTACGGGTTGGGGACCACGCGGACCTGGTCGAGCATCGCCGTGGCGGCCTCGGCGTCGAACCGCGGTCCCTGGACGGTGAACTCGTAGACGTCGGAGGACAGCCACGGCTTCCGCGTCACCACGCGGCCCTCGTCGCCGCTCTGGGGGTCGCGGAGGGCCGGGTTTGTGAGGTCGAGCCGGAACTCCCAGGTCGGGGTGAGGCCTTCGCGGCGGTCGCCGGGGATGTTCTCCAGGATGTAGATCCGGTCCGAGTTCGAGGCCCCGCTCCCGCCCACGTTGGGGTCGGCCGAGAGCAGGTTCGTGTCCGCGGTGCCGGGGCCGTACGGGTCGATGCCCGGCCCCGTCACGTCGAGGAAGATGAACGTCGCCGGGACTTCCACGATCTCACCCGCCGCGCCCACGGTCGACTTGAACACCTGGAAGTTGGTGGGCTTGGCCGGGATGGTCCGGTTGATCCCGCCGAGCCGGAGCCGGGCCTCGGTCGAGGTCCCCGAGCCCGGCGCGCCGACCACGATGCGGTAGTTCGCGGGGAAGCGCGTGCCCGGCGCGTTGCCGGCCAGGTCGAACGGCTGGGCGATGAGCGGCCGGATGGCCGGGTTGCCCCACCCGGTCTCGCTGGCGACGACGGTCGTCAGGCGGAAGGGGTTGAAGAAGAGCTGGAAGCCCTCCGTGATCGGGGCGTCGCGTTCCGGGAGCCAGGCCAGCGAGTTCGTCAGGAGCGGCTGGTTGTCCGTGAGGTCCACCAGCGACAGGTCGCGCGTGCGGATCGTGTCCGGCGTGATCTGGGAGCCCTGCGTCACCTGCCCGAGCACGAGCGTGTCGCGGAAGGTGACGCGGTAGCGGTGGCCGTCCTGGAGCGCCGTGGGGTCGACGATCTGGTAGGTGATCTCGCCGCTCCCCTGCCCACGCGTCTTCTCGATCGTGGTGCCGGCCTCCTGGTACCCGGCGGCGGCCTGCGACGCCGTCGCCACCACCACGTTCGGGCCGGTCCGCGTGACCGATCCGTCGGGCCCGATGGTGATCGAGATCGAGCACTCGGAGGGCGGGATGTCCACGGTCGCCGCGCCGAAGTCGTAGCTCGTGACGGCGTAGTAGTACGTCACGCCGTTGACGGCCGTCGAGTCGGTGTAGGTGTTGGAGAGGCCGTTGGCCGCCTCGCCCGGGTCGCGGATGTTCGTCCCGAGGTAGAACTGCGTGCCGTTGACGGGGACCGGGTGGAACCCCTCGAACCCGTCGAGCAGGTCGAACTGGGCGATGGGCCGGAGGAAGCTGGCGTTCCCGAACCCGTCGGTGATCTGGCGGGCGTCGAGGAAGCCCGGGTCCGTCGAGCGGTAAACGCGGTAGCCCTCGAAGTCGCGCGGGTTGAGGCCCGGGACGGCGAGGTCGGCGATGAACGAGTCGAACGAGTCCTCGGCCGCGTTATCCCAGTAGAGCGTGACGGCGCCGTCGCCAGGGACGGCGCGGACGGTCGGGCAGATGGGGGCCTGCGCGAAGCGGTAGTCGGCCTCGTAGGCCTCCAGCGCGTTCTGGCGCTTGGTGAGGAGGTCCCGGTAGCGGCCGTTCACGTCGGTCGCCGCCCGGCCGTAGTCCACGTCGCCGAGGATGACGGCGAACGAGACCGACTCGGTCTGCCCCGCGCGGAGCGGGAAGATCCCCGACGACACGAACAGGTCCGTGTCGCGGCTCGACGGCGTCGTGCCCGGCTGGAGGAGCGAGAACTGCCCCGGCACCAGGAAGTCGAAGAAGAGCTGCCGGTCGGCGATGGACTGGAAGCTGATGGCGCCGGCCGGGCGATACTGGACGTTCGTGATGCCGATCTGGTCGGACTCCGAGACGTCGGTGACGTCGATGTTGGGCTCGCCGGGGAGATCGAGGCCGGCACCGCTGGTCGGGACCCCGTCGCCCTCGCCGAGGTCGCCCGAGAGGTCGGCCCCGTCGAGGCCCACGTCGTCGAGCGCGCGCCGCCAGTCGCCGTCGTTGTCGATCCCGTCGTCGCGGCGCTCGTCGATCATCTCGTCGATGTTCTCGTCGATCCCCTCATCGACGGCCCCGTCGCCGTCGTTGTCGACGCCGTCGGCGTAGGGGGCGCCCAGGTCCTCGGCCTTCACGTCGTAGAGGACGATGGCGGTGCCGGGCACGCGGTAGCGATAGTAGGGCGCGTCAGAGGCCGCGGCGTCCACCATCGCCTGCGTGACGACGGGCGAGCCCGGCTCCCAGAGGTAGTCGGGCGGCGCGGCCCCGAGGGCGTCGCCGTCGTTGTCGATGTTGTCGCGGAAGGCGCGGCCGAGGTCGGAGGCGTCGCCGGCGCCGAACTGGACCCCGATCCCGATGAGGTGCACCCGCTCGCCACCCGCCAAGTTCGGATTGACGGGCCAGCGGCCGTAGGGGTCGGTCGCGGCCAGGTCGATCATGGCCTGCGTGACGACCGGCGAGCCGGGCTCGCCGTCGCCGTCGTTGTCGACGTAGTCGGCGAAGCCGACGCCCACCTGGGTCCCGAACGCGGCCCGCGACGAGTCCTCGTCGACGAGCCCGTTCCCGTTGTTGTCGATCCCGTCGAAGCGGAGGCGCGTGCCGGCCGGGCCGGTCTGGTCGCCCTCCCCCGCGAGCATGGCGAGGGTGATGACGGGCCCGCCGGGCTCGCCGATCGAGAGGCCCAGTTCGTTGAGCGCGCTCGCCGAGGGCGCCGTCGTCCCGTCGCCGTCGTTGTCGATCCGGTCGGTGGCGTTGCCGGGCGTTTCGAGGAAGAACGCGATGGCCCCCTCCACCTCGGCCCCCTCGAACTCCGCGCCGGACGAGCGGCCGTCGGAGTCGACGAGGAAGGCCGTGTCGAGGAGGAGGTCGAAGAACGGCTGGTCGTCGGTCGCGTCGGAGCTTCCGCCGACGAAGTCGGCCAGCCAGAGCGTGACGCCGACCGAGGTGAGGTCTTTCGTCCCGTCGTTCTTGACCTTGTGGAGGATGAACGAGACGTCGTCGATGAGGATCTGGCTCCAGGCCAGCACGCGCGTGTCGACGATGAGGCCGAGCCCGCGCCGCGTGCGGTCCGTGGAGTCCGGGTAGTAGGTGTTGTTGGGCCTGGCGTACTCGTCGTCGCCCATCTTGTAGTAGATCTCCAGGTCGGCGTTGAACACGTCCTTGCCGAAGAGGCCGCTCCAGGAGCCGACCCAGCCCGGGTCCGTCGTGTCCTCCCGCTTGTCGGGCCAGAACGGGGCCCACGTCTCAGGCCGGTCGCTGCGGGCGATGCCGAGGTCCTCGTCGGCCGGGTTCACGTAGCCGCCGATGGGCGCCCACGTCCAGGCCTGGTTGGGGTTGTTGAGGTTCTGGCGGTAGTTCGGGACGTCCACGATGTACTCGCGGTCGCCGCTCTCCCCCACCACCTCGGCACCGGCGAAGAGGCCCGTCAGCGCGATGTAGTAGCGCCGCGTGTTCTTGGGCCACTCGTAGGGGATCTCGTCCGGGGCCGACCCGCTCGTCCGGCCGGCCTGGCCGAAGTTGAACACGGTGGTCCGGAGGTCGTTGGCGTCGAGGTCGGTCTGGCGCCGCTCGAACAGGTTGACCCGCTCGTTGGAGGGGACGTGGTTGCGGTCGATCTGGCCCTGCCCCAGAGCACCGGGGGCCGCGACGGCGGCGAGGGCGAGGAGCGCGGAGAGTCGGAAGGCGGACATGCGGTCGCGGAGTCGCGGGGAGCCTTAGAAGCTGACCGAGAGGCCGAGCTGGACGCGCCGGGGCTCGGAGTAGAAGTCGGGGCGGACGTAGTAGCCGGCGTCGTCCTGGATCGAGGTGTTGAGGAACGTGACGTCCGGGAGGCCGGTGTCGCCGTAGACGCCGTTGGCGTTGCGCGTGTCGAGGAGGTTGTAGGCCTGGAGGAACAGCCGGGGCCGGACGACGCCGGCGTTCAGCTCGTAGAAGGCGTAGAGGTCGAGCGAGGCCGTCGTCGGCCGGCGGAACGCGTTGTTGGGGACGGCCGGGAGCGTCCCGATCCGGTCGGCGTCGGCGTCGCGGGCGGGCGTGTAGGGGTAGCCCGTCCCGAACCGGCCGAGGAGCGAGCCGCCCCACCCGTCGCCGCCGACGAACACGCTCGCGCTGAACGTGTGGCGCTGGTCCCAGTTGAGCGGGATGAGCTGGAGGCGCGGGGCGTCACCGCCCTGGCGGGCCGTGATGGCGTCGTTGGGGTCCGAGTTGGAGCCGTCGGCGATCTGGTAGGTGTAGTCGGCGTCGAACGAGAACCGGCCGTTGAACTGCTTCGAGACCGTGGCCGTGATGCCGCGGACGTTCGAGAAGTCGAGGTTGGTGTAGGTCTGGTAGCTCACGCCCGGGAGCGCGGCCTCGAACGGGAAGCTCACGCTCACCCAGTCCTCGATGTCGCGGTAGAAGCCGGTCACGTCGAGGAGGTAGGCGCCCCCGAACCCCTGCTTGAACCCGATCTCGTACATGATCGTCCGCTGCGGGTCCAGGTTGGGGTTGCCGTACGGCCCGTAGTTGCCGGACTGCGTGCCGACGCGGTAGCCCGGGTTGGCGAAGAGGAACTCGTAGGTCGGGATCTGGAAGAAGTACCCGTACGAGAAGTGGACGACGCCCTGGGCCGTGATCGGGTAGGCCACGCCGAGGCGCGGCGAGATCTGGATTTTGGGGCTGGCGTCGGTGTAGAAGTAGGCCAGCCGGTCCTCCAGCGACGTCAGGTTGCCGTCGTCCACCTCGTCGGGGTCGATGGTCCCGTTCCCGTTCGTATCGCGGTAGCGGTTGATCAGCTTCTGCGGGTTGAACACGTTGGGGTCCTCGGGGTCGGCGGGGACCTGGCCGTTCGAGTGGAAGTAGTCGAACCGGAGGCCGGCGTTGATCACGAACTGGTCGTACTCGGCCTTGTCCTGGACGTAGGCGCTGACCGTCAGCGGGCGGACCCCGTCGATCCGCTGGAACGCGTTCGTGTTCTCGCCGGGGACGATGAGGACGTCGGGGTCGATGGGGTCCTGCGTGAGGCTGTAGCTCTCCAGGAAGATGTCGTCCACGCGGACCTCGACGCCGCTCTTGAGGAGGTGCTCGTCGAGCGCCTGCCACGTCACGTCGCCCTTGAGGGCGTAGCTCTGGGTCCGCCGCTCGAACCGGCCCAGGTCGATCCCGCCGCGGAGGAACCGGCCCGGCCCGGTCAGCACCTGGAGCGAGTCGGTCGGGACGCTGCCGTCGAACGCGGTGTAGACGTACTCGGGGGTGTTGAGCGAGAACGTGTTGTTGTCGTAGCCCGCGAGGTCGTCGAAGGCGGCCGTCACGTTCCGCTTGTAGAAGGTGCTCGCGTTGAGCGTGTAGAACGCCCGGTTCGAGAGGGTCTGCGAGAGCTGGAGCGTGGCCGTGTAGCCCTCGTCGCGGTAGGTCCGGATGCCGTCGGGGTTCTGACGGTACGCGAAGTAGTCGCTCCCGCCGTCGCCGGTGGACACCGACCCGAGGCCGGTGAACGTGACGTTCGTGCTCCCGTTGACGCGGAGCTTGAGGGTGGTCTGGCCGCTGATCTTCTCGAACCCGTTCATGGGCACGAGCGACGAGTCGCCGGGCGTCCCGTCGGGGTTGACGTTGCGGGCGCCGTAGAGCCACCCGTCGTTCTTGAAGTAGCGGACGAGCCCGAAGGCGCCGAGCCGGTTCGGGATGATGGGCGCCGAGAGCGAGCCCTGGAGGTTGTAGTACTGGGCGGGGTCCACGCCGAGGTACGAGTACGGGTCGACGTCGATGTAGGGGAGCTCGTCGAGGATGGGGTAGGCGCCGGCGTTCGTGCCCCGGATGGCGTCCGCCCCGCCGTCGCCGGAGACGACGTACGAGCCGGAGAACGCCTCGAACGAGCCCTCCATCTTGGTCCCAGGGTCCTTCGTCACCACGTTGATGATGCCCGAGTTGGCCTGCCCGTACTCGGCGTTGTAGGTGCCCGCGATGATCTGGAGCTCCTCGATCCCCTCGTTCTCGATCTGGACCGCCACGGAGCCGTCGTAGGCGTCGGTCACGCGGACGCCGTCGACGAAGTAGGCCACCTCCTTCGAGCGCCCGCCGCGGATGTGGATGCCGCCGTCGCCGCCCGTGATGCCGGCCTGCGTGTTGAGGATGTCGCTGACCTCCTGGACCGGGAGCGACGCGATGGACTCGCTCGTGACCCGGAACTCGGACGAGGTGAGGTCGCGCCGGACCAGCTCGGCGTTGGCCGTGACCACGACCTCGGCGGTCTCCACCGACTCCAGCTGCAGCTCGAAGTCGGTCGTCGTCGTGAGGTCCACGTTCACGCGGACGCCCTCGACGCGCGTCGGCCGGTAGCCGACGAACGAGGCGACGAGCGCGTACGTCCCGGGCCGGACCCCGATGATCCGGTACTCGCCGTCGACGTTGGTCGAGGCGCCCTGGGTGGTCCCGTCGATGCGGACGTTGGCGCCGGGGATGGTCTCCCCCGTCTCCGCGTCGCGGACGACGCCGGAGAGCTGGCCCGTGGTCTGGGCGAGGGCAGCGGGGCTGGCGAGGGCCGCGAGCGCGGCGAGGAGGAGGCAGAACCGCATGTGGGATCAGGCGGGGTCAGGAGCGGTCGGAGCGGGCCGGGCGGCCCTGAGCGGCGGTGGAGGCGGCGCCGGACGTCATCGCCGCGATCACGCGGGCGACGGCCGCGCGGTCGATCTCGACGGGGTAACGCTCGCGGAGCGAGGCGACGGTCTCGGCGAGACGGCGCTGGGCGAAGGGGATGTCGAGCGCGGCGCGCACGTCGGCGCGGGCCTCCGCGAACGTCATCGGGCGCGGGTCGGCGCGGTCGCCGCGGCGGACGAGCACGTAGCGCCCCTCCACCTCCAGCGGACCCACCACGGCGCCGGGCGCGGCGTCGAACACGGGCGCGGCGAGGCGGCCGAGCTGGCCCCGCGTGACGAGGCCGAGGTCGCCGTCGGCGCGGGCGGCGCCGGGACGGAGCGAGTGCTGGCGGGCGAGGTCGCCGAAGTCGGCGCCGGCGCGGAGCTGGCGGAGCAGGTCGTCGGCCTCGGTGCGCGTGGCGACGAGGATCTCCTGGGCGCGGACCTGCTCGGGCATCACGTAGGCGTCGGCGTGGGCGGCGAAGTGGGCGCGGAGCGTGTCCTCGGGCACGTCGTCTACGAGGCGGAGGCGGCGCTTGGCCTCGGCGAACACCCACTCGTCCATCTGGGCCTCCACGCTTCGGCGGACGCGGTCGTCGCGGTCGAAGTCCAGGGCGCGAGCGCGGGCCACCAGCTCCTCGCGGACGAGCAGGCCCTCGATGAACTCGCGGAGCGTCGCGGCGTCCTGCACCGCCGCGCGCTGCCGCTCGGTCATGGTCGCGGCGCGGTCCTCCACGTCCCCGACCGTCCACACGCCCTCTAGCACGTCGGAGTCGAAGCGGACGAGTGGGCGGCGGCGCCACGCGGCGAGGGCCTCGGCGTCGAGCCCGGACGCCCGGCCCGTCGCGAAGTCCACGAGCCGGTCGAACGTGGCCGCCTCGAAGCGGGGCGCGAGGGCGTCGCGGACGGTCCGGCTCAGGGCGAACCGGGCCTCGTTGCGCTTCCGCTTGCGGACGTAGCGCGTGAGCCCATCCCGCTTCCGGTCGAACTCGGACTCGGTGAGGAGCGGGTTCGTCGCGCGCGCGTCGACGCGGAGGACGGAGTAACCCGTCGCCGTGCGGACCGGCTCGGAGACCTCGCCGATGGGGAGCCGGAACGCGGCGGCCTCGAAGGCCGGGTCCATCTCGTCGTGCCCGAACTCGCCGAGGTCCCCGCCCGAGGCGGCGAGCGTCGAGTCGGCGAACGTCTCGCGGGCGACGGCCTCGAACGTCTCGCCGGCGAGAACCCGCTGGCGGAGGCGCTCGGCGGCCTCCCGGTCGCGGGCGTAGAGGTGGCGCGCCGCGTACGTCGTGTGCATCTGGACGAACGTCTCGCGGAGGTCGGCCTCCGTCACGGCGAGGGCGTCGGCCATCTCGCGAGCCGTGTAGAGGTCGACGAGCGACTTGGTCTCGGCGAGGGACCGCGCGGCGCGGTAAGCCTCGGTCTCTCCGATCCCGTCGTCCGTCGCGACCTGGATCAGGAGTTGGCGGCTGATGAGCCCCTGCAGGATCGCCTCAGCGGCGGCCGGGTCCGCGCCGGCGACGCCGGTCTGGAGGAGCATCTCGGCGTAGGCCTCGGCGAAGGCGCCCGCCGTGATCGGCGTACCCGCGACCGTCGCCACCACGTCGCCGTCGGACGCACCGCCGCGCCCGCACGCGGCGAGGGCCAGCAGCACGACGGTCAGGCCGAGGGTGGTCGCGAGGCGCATGGTCAAGCCAGTTCGTGGACCTTCCCGCCGGTCGTCTCGCGGACGACGAGGCGGGGGGCGAAGACAGTGTGGGACGGCGGCGTGTCGGGCTCGGCGAGGCGGCGGATCAGCTTCTCGATGGCCATCTTGCCCATCTCGTGCATGGGCTGGCGGAGCGTCGTGAGGCCGACATACGCGGACGAGGCCACGTCGTCGAACCCGACCACCTCCATGTCGCCGGGCACGCTCAGCCCGGCCTCGCGAATGGCGCGGAGGGCCCCGAACGCCAGCACGTCGGCCGCGGCGAACACGGCTGTCGGCCGGTCGGCGGGGCGATCGGCGAACCGCTCGAGGAGCGTCTGCATGGCGCGGTAGCCAGCGAACCGCGTGTAACCGTGGTGGACGTGGTCCCAGTCGGACGAGACGATCAGGGTCTCGTCGAGGGCACGGCCTGCCTCGGCCAGCACCTGCTCGTAGCCCGCCCGGCGGTCGCGGCCCGGGACGGAGTCCTCGACGGGCAGGAGCAGCCCGATCCGTTCGTGCCCCCGGTCGAGGAGGTGGCGCGTGGCGATGGCCCCGCCCCGCTGGTTGTCGACCGAGACCGAGTCGAAGTCGTCGTGGAACGAGTCCACGAGGACGACGGCGTTGCGGCTGGCGGCCAGGCGGCGGGCGCGCTCGCCGGTCAGCGGCGTGGAGACGAGCAGGAGGCCGTCCGACCGCCCCCGCTGGACCGCCCGGGCGAGCTGGCCGTCGACCTTGTCGAGCGTCCGGCTGGCGTAGACGAGGAGGTCGTAGTCGCTCTCGTCGAGCCGGTCCTGGAGCCCGCGGAGCACCTCCATGAAGAAGTACGACGTCATCATCGGCACGACGGCCGAGATGAGCTTGGTGTTCTGGCGGGCCAGGCTTTGGGCGCTCGCGTGGGGCTCGTAGCCCAGCCCCTCGGCCACCTTGAACACGCGCCGGCGCGTCTCGTCCGAGACCCGGGGGTGCCCGTTGAACACCCGCGAGACCGTCGCGATGGAGACGCGGGCCTGCTCGGCGATGTCGTAGATGGTGACGGCCATGGGGGAGCGTGCGGCGGGCGTGGAAGCGCGATGCGTAAGCGCTTCCACAACGGCGGATGATAGAGCCCCCGCCCGTGCGCGTCAAGTCCACCGTGTGCCCTCCTGCCTCTGCCGACGGGACGAGCGTGGATCCCTCCCGTTCATCACGCCCGAACCCTGCGTAACGTCGCGGGTGCAAGCCGACCTCCCTCTGCCGTCCGATGCGCGTCCTCACCCTCGTCCTCCTCCTCGGGGCCTTGCCGGCCCTGGCTCAGTCGGAGCCGCCGTCTCGGTACTGGATCTTCGTGGGCGCGACCCAACCCGCGTCGGCGCCGGCGCCGGAGGCCCAGGCGCGCCGCGCCCTCCGGGGGTCCGGCACTCCCACCGACCGGACCCTCACGGCCGACGCCCGCGACGCGCTGCGCGCCCTCGGCATCGAAGTGCAGGTCGAGAGCCAGTGGCTCGGAGCAGTCAGCGCCTCGCTCGACGCCCGGCAACGCGAGTCTGTCGCGGCCCTTCCGTTCGTGCGCGAGGTGCGGGCGGTCGGCCGGATCGTGACCGCGGAGGGGCCCGACGCTGCGGTTGAGGCCCTCCCGCTCGTCCTCCTCCCCGACTACGGGGCATCCGCCGGGCAGCTCCAGATCGTCGGGGCCGACGACGTGATCGAAGCCGGCTATACGGGCGCCGGCGTCCGCATCGGGTTCCTCGACACGCTCTTCGACTTCGACCACCCGGCCCTCGTCGCCCTCAAAAACGACGGGCGCCTCGTCGCGATGCGCGACTTCACGGGGCAGGGGCAGTCCAACTACCACGGGCTCAGCACCACCTCAGTGACGTTGGGGTTCGCCGACGGCGCGCTCGTGGGCCCGGCCTACAGCGCCGAAGTGCTCGCGGCGACCACGGAGTACGCCCCCACCGAGACGCGCGCGGAGGAGGACTACTTCATCGCCGGGCTCGAATGGCTGGAGGCCAACGGCGTCGACGTGGTGAGTATCTCGCTGGGCTACAGCGTGTTCGACGAGGGCGAGGGCGACTACACGTACGACGACCTCGACGGCGACACGGCTGTCATCACGCGCGCCGTGGACCAGGCGGCAGCCCGGGGCGTGGTGGTCGTGGTGTCGGCGGGGAACGAGGGCAGCGGCCCCTGGCGGTACATCGGAGCCCCGGCCGACGCCGACTCCGTCATCACGGTCGGCGGCGTCACCTCCAGCGGGGTCCACGCCTCGTTCTCCAGCTACGGCCCAACGGCCGACGGGCGGATCAAGCCGGATGTGGCGGCGCAAGCCGTCGGCGTGTACGTGGCGACGCGGGGCGGCGGCTACGCACGATTGGACGGAACCTCGTTCGCCGCTCCGATGGTGGCGGGCATCGCCGCGCAACTCCTCCAGGCCAACCCCACCCTCACCCCGATCCAGATCCGAGCAGCGCTCCGCCAGACGGCGAGCCAGTCGGCCGCGCCCGACACGGTCCTCGGCTGGGGCATCGTGAACGCCGGGGCCGCGCTGGAGTACGTCACGCCCGTCGCCGTCGACGGCCGGCCGGCCGCCCCGACGTGGCACCTCGCGCCGAGCGTGGCTCGGACGGGCGACGTCCTCACCGTCGAGACGCCCGAGCCGGCGCCGCTGGCGATCTACGACCTGATGGGCCGGCGCGTCGCCCGGATCGCGGGGAGCGTTGGCCGGCGGACGGTCCCGGTGCCCGACCTCCCGGTCGGGCTCTACCTCGTCCGTCCCGAGGGCGAGCGGCCCCTCCTCCCCCGCCGACTCGTGATCGTCCGCTAGGCCGCGCCGTCCCCACCCGACGCAGGCTCCGCCGGCTCGTCCCAGCGCTCGATGAGGTCGATCACGGCCTCGGCGATCTCGCCCTCGTCGACGGTCCCGACGATCTGGCCGTGCTTGAACAGGTGTGCGCGGCCGCGACCGAGGCTCACGCCGAGGTCGGCGCCGGCGGCCTCGCCAGGCCCGTTCACGGCGCAGCCCATGAGGGCCACGTTGAGGTCGCGGTCGAACCCGTGCTTGGCGACGGCCTCCTCCACCTCGTCGACGACGGAGAACAGGTCGCCCGCGAGGCGACCGCACGTGGGGCACGCGATGACGTTGACGCCGGGCCGCCCGAGCCGGAGCGACTTGAGGATCTGGTGCCCTACGCGGACCTCGTTGACGGAGTCGGCCGCGAGCGAGACGCGGATCGTGTCGCCGATGCCGTCCGCCAGCAGGCTGCCGATCCCGATGGACGACTTGATGGGGCCCGTCTTGAGCGAGCCGCTCTCGGTCACGCCCAGGTGGAGCGGGTAGTCGGTCGCCTCGGCGAGCAGCCGGTAGCTCTGAATCATGAAGTACACGTCCGAGTGCTTCACCGAGATGACCACGTCCTCGAACCCCTCGCGCTCGCAGACCTCGGCGTGGCGCATGGCGCTCTCGAAGAGGGCCTCGGGGCGCGGGTAGCCGTACTTGTCGAGGATGTCCTTCTCGAGGGACCCACCGTTGACGCCGATCCGGATCGGCACGCCGCGGTCCTTGGCGGCGCGGAGCACCTCGCGCTCCCACTCCGGCTTCCCGATGTTGCCCGGGTTGATGCGGACCTTGGCGACGCCCGCCTCCAGCGCCTTGAGGGCGTACTTGTGGTTGAAGTGGATGTCGGCCACGATCGGCACCGGGCTCCCGGCGACGATGGCCGCGAGGGCGTCGGCGTCCTCGGGACGCGGCACGGCCACGCGGACGACGTCGGCGCCGGCCTCGGCGAGCGTGCGGACCTCGGTGAGGCAGCCCTCCACGTCGTGCGTCTTGCCCGTGGTCATGGACTGGACCGTGATCGGGGCGCCGCCCCCGATCTTCAGCTCGTGCTCCACGCCGTCGACGGTATGGCGGAGCGTGACCTGGCGGGAGTGGCGGCGCGGGCGCTGCGGGGCCTGCGCGGCCTGGGTGGACTCGGCTTTGGAGGTGTCCATCGGGTCGGGAAGGGGGCGGGAGAGCTTAACGAGTGATCGGGCGTCCGCGTTCGAGCCGGCTCGTTCCCTCTCCGCGAAATCGTACGCCCGCAGTCCCCCACCCGTGACGAAGTGAACGACGAGCCGTCGTGCGGAACCGGGAAGCGCCGCGGTCACGTTCGCGGCCGATGCCCGACACCTCCACCACCACGCGCGACTGGAAGCACACCGCCTGGGTGGCTGCCCTCGCCTCCCTCCTCACGGTCCTCGTCGGCCTCCTCGCGCTCAACGTCACCACGGGCGAGCAGCGGATCGGCCAGCAGATCCAGACCTCGTTCGGCCTCGACAACCCCCAGTTCCTGCGTGAGATGGGCGTCCTCCTCGGCCCCAACATCGTCCCCGGCAACACCGTCACGGCGCTCAACAACGGCGACGAGATCTTCCCGGCCATGCTCGCCGCCATCGACAGCGCCGAGCAGACGATCACGTTTGAGACCTACGTCTACTGGTCCGGCGAGGTGGGCGACCGGTTCGCCGACGCGCTCTCGGCGAAGGCGCGCGACGGCGTCCGCGTCCACGTCCTCGTCGACTGGGCCGGCGCGCTGAAAATGGGCGACGCGACGCTCGACGAGATGAAAGAGGCCGGCGTCGAGGTGGAGCAGTACCGACCGCTCGCGTGGTACCGCCTCGACCGGATGAACAGCCGCACGCACCGTAAGCTCCTCGTGGTCGACGGCCGCGTCGGGTTCACGGGGGGCGTCGGGATCGCCGACGTGTGGGACGGCCACGCGCAGGACCCCGAGCACTGGCGCGACATGCACTTCCGCATCGAGGGGCCCGCCGTGGCCCAGATGCAGGCGGCGTTCCTCGACAACTGGATCCAGACCACCGGCGCCGTCCTCAACGGCGCGCCCTACTTCCCCCCGCTCGACTCGACCGGGACGACGGCCGCCCAGATGTTCACCTCGTCGGCCGAGGGCGGCAGCGACTCGATGCGGCTGATGTACCTCATGGCCATCACGTCGGCCGAACGGAGCGTCGACCTGGCATCGGCGTACTTCGTCCCGGACGCGACGATGGCGGAGGCGCTCGTGGCGGCCCGCGAGCGCGGCGTCCGAGTCCGCATCCTCGTCCCCGGCCCGCACATCGACTCGGAGCTGGTGCGGGTCTCGTCGAAGCAGGTCTGGGGCGACCTCCTCCAGGCCGGCGCCGAGATCTCGATCTACCAGCCGACCATGATCCACACCAAGATGCTGATCGTGGACGAGCACCTGGTGTCGGTCGGCTCCACCAACTTCGACGTCCGCTCGTTCGAGCTGAACGACGAGGCCAGCCTCAACCTCTACGACCCGGCGTTCGCGCGGCAGATGACAGCTGTGTTCGACCACGACTGGGCCGACGGTGAGCCGTACACCTACGCCATGTGGCGCGGCCGGCCGTGGACCGAGAAGTTCGCCGAGACCGTCATCCGCCCGCTCAAGTCGCAGCTGTAGGCCCCCGACCGGACCGGCTCAGCCGTGCTGGGCAAAGAGGTACCCGACGTAGCCGACGTACCCGGCGAGCAGGACGACCGCCTCCGGCCGGACGAGCCGGCGCCCCGACACCATCATCGGGACGAGCACCAGCGTGAAGGCACCCATCACCGCGAGGTCCTCCAGCTGCAAGCCCGGCGCCTCCAACGGCCGGACGAGCGCGCCCACACCCAGAATACCGAGCAAGTTGAACAGATTGGACCCGACCACGTTGCCGGCCGCGATGTCTCCCTCGCCTCTCGCGGCGGCCACGACAGACGTGGCCAGTTCGGGCAGGCTGGTCCCGATCGCCACCACGGTCAGCCCGATGACCGCGTTGGAGACGCCCACGGCCTCGGCGATGTCGACGGCCCCAGACACGAACAGATCGGCCCCGACCACGAGACCCGCCAAGCCCCCGGCCACGAACACCACGTCCTGCCACGCAGGACCCGCCGGGGCGTCTACGGGGAGGTCGACCGCCGACGACCCGCGACGGGCGTGGCGGATGCTCCATGCCAGGTAGACCACGAGTCCCCCCAGGAAGAGGGCTCCCTCGACCCGCCCGATCCGCCCGTCGAGCAGGGAGGCCACCGCCACGGTCGTCGCCATGACGAGGACGGGGAGGTCACGCCGGAGCATCCCGGGGTCCGAGGGGATCGAGCGGATGAGGACGGCGACCGCGAGGATGAGCCCGATGTTGGCCACGTTCGACCCGACCACGTTCCCGACGGCGATCCCGCCGGCGCCTCCCAGCGCCGCCTGGACGCTGACCACGAGTTCAGGCGCGCTCGTCCCGAACGCCACCACCGTCAGCCCGACGATCAGGGGCGTCAGCCCGAGACGGAGCGCGAGGGCGGCCGCGCCCCGGACGAGGGCGTGGGCCGCGGCCATGAGGAGGACGAGCCCTCCAGCGAGGGCGAGAGCACTGGGTACCATGGGATGCGGAATGGGGCCCGCCCCAAACGCCCAGACGGGCTGCGAGCTTCACTCTGAAGGCGGGCCGGATGAAACTTCACGTCTCGGATCTCCACGTCTCGGACCCCGCCGTCACGGCGCGCGGAACAGGTCGGCCGAGGCGGCGAACTGGTCGGCCATCGCCACCATCACGAGCCGGTCGCCGGCCTCGACGCGGAAGTCGCCGGCCGGGCTCCCGATCGTCTGCGCCCCGCGGCGGACGGCCATCACGGTGATCCCCCAGCGCTGGCGGAGCGCGAGGTCGGCGAGCGTCTGGCCCGCCGCCGGCGCCCCCTCGCGGACGCCCACGGCCCGCGTGTGGAGGCCCTCCTCGTCGAGCCCCTGAAGCACCATGAGGTGGGCCTCCTGAATCGACCCTCGGAGCACGCCGTAGTCGTCCTGGCGGACGAGCGCCGCCTGCCGCTCGACTTCGTCCGACGGGATCAGGTAGGCGCCGAGGACGTGCGCGAAGAGGCGGACCGTCGTCTCCAGTTCCTCCGGGACCACGATGTCGGCGCCGGCCTGCGTCAGGCCCTCCACGTCGGCGATGAACCGGGTGCGGGCGAAGATCTGGAGCGTCGGGTTGAGGTGGCGGGCGACGGCCACGATCCGCCGCGTCGCGTCCCGGTCGTTGATGGCGACGACGAGGAGCTTCGCCCGCTCGGCGCCGAGGCCGATGAGGATCGGCTCGCGGGCCGCATCGCCGAAGACGGTCGCGGCGCCGTCGGCGCTGGCATCGCGGAGGCTCTCCGGGTTCAGGTCGCTCACGGCGTAGGGGATCCCGCTCTCGCCGAGGACACGCGCCAGCCGCCGCCCCGCCGGCCCGTACCCGACGACGATGGTGTGGTCCTCCAGGTCCACGCCATGCCCGTGGCCGCTCGGGGCCTCTGCGTCGTCCTCCACGCGGCGGCCGAACGCGGCGACGCGCGGCCCGAGGGCGACGAGGCCCGGCGTCGCCAGCATCAACATGACCGTCACGGCAATGAGGCCCTGACTGCCGGCCTCGCCCAGCCCGCCCGGCGTCAGGCCGACCTCGGCGCCGCTGAGGGCGAGGACGAACGAGAACTCGCCGATCTGTCCGATGGCGAGGCCGGTCGCGAGGGCCGCGCCGAGCGGGTACCCCAGCGCGCGGGCGCCGAGGGCCGCGAGGGCCGCCTTCAGGACGAGCACGCCCATGGCCGCGCCCAGCACCCAGCCCAGGTTCGCCAGCAGGAACGCCGGGTCGAGGAGCATCCCGACGGAGAGGAAGAAGGCCGCCGTGAAGAGGGTCTGGAGCGGGAGGATCTCGCTCAGCGCGTGCTCCGCGTAGTCGCTCTCGCTCACGAGCAAGCCGGCGAGGAACGCGCCGAGCGCGAGGCTCACGCCGGCCAGCGACGCCGCCCACGCGGTCCCCAGGCAGATGGCCGTGACGGTCAGCAGGAACAGCTCCGTCCGCCTCGTCTGCGCCACGCGCTCCAGGACGAACGGGACCACGCGCCGCGCGCCGACGAGCACGGCGGCGACCACGAGCGCCGCCTTTCCGAGCGCCCACGCGACGCCCAACGGCGACCCGCCCTCGCCGGCCAGGACCGGCACGAGGAGCGCCATCACCACGATCGCGAGGTCCTGAAACAGGAGCATCGCCAACGACACGCGCCCGACGGGCGTGTCCGTCTCGGCCCGCTCGGCCAGCACCTTCAGGACGATGGCCGTGGACGAGAGGGCTACGAGGAAGCCCGTGAACACGGCAGCCCCGACGCCGACGCCGACCAGGATCAGCGCGCCCGCGACGAGCGCGACGGTCAGCGCCACCTGGATGCCCCCGCCCAGGAAAATCGGCCGCGCGAGGCGCGCCATCTGCCCGAGCGAGAACTCGACGCCGATCGAGAACAGGAGCAGGATCACGCCGACCTCGGCGAGGTCGGCCACCAGCTCCAGGTCGGTCACCAGCCCGAGCGCGCCCGGCCCGACGGCCACGCCCGCCAGCAGGAAGCCCGCGATCGGGACGAGGCGGACGCGGTAGCACAGGTACGCCACGAGCACGCCCGCGGCGAACAGCGCCGCCAGCTCGCCCACGAACGGCAGCGCGCCGATGGCGAGCGGGAGGGGAGGAAAGTCAGACGGCACAGGCAAACGGGAAGAGGGCCCGTCGTACGGCCCACCCCGAGTCGAGTGCCCTGGAACCGCGCCCCGCGGCGCCTAAAAAACGCCGCCCCGCCTCGATATCGAAGCGGGGCGGCGGACACCGAACGGAGCGACGGGCTACGACTGCGTCGCGGTCGCCTGCCGGCGGAGGCGGTCGAAGTGCCGCTGCTGGTCGGTGCCCGGCGGGACGCTGTAGGGGTCGGCCGGGAGGTCCACCATCACCAGCTCGGGGTGGCCGTCCACGTCGTGGAACCGCTGCGGGGCGCCGCCCGGCTGCTCACCGAGGACGAGGACCGTCGTCCCCTGCTTCAGCACGCGGCCGCGGCTGGCGAGGCCCTGCGCCGCCGTCCCATTCGTGGTCCGCCATCCGTCCGCCCAGTCGTAGATCCACCGTGCGTCGGCCGTCATCAGGCGGACGCAGCCGTGGCTTGCGGCCCCCGCCGTCGGGAGCGCGTAGTACTGGTGGATGTGGATGCCGCGGAGGTCGTGGAAGTTGAACACCCACCGCATCACCCACGTCTGGCCCGCCGGCGCCAGCGTCGACTCGCGGTACTGCTCCTTCCAGTTGAAGTTGAACCGGCCGTTCGGCGTCTCCGAGCCGTCGGCGCCCGTCGAGACGAGGCCCCAGCGCGCGAGGTCGCCGTTCTCGTAGGCCGCCCACGACTGGACGCTCTTGTCGATCACGAACAGCTTGCTGAACGGCTCGGCCCCCGCGTAGTGGCGTGGGAACGGGCTGTAGGCGCGGGGGTCCAGGCCCATCTGGCTGGGGAGGACGATCGTGTCGCCCACCCCGAGGTCCTGGATAAAGACCCCGTTCAGGAAGGCTACCATCCCGTTCAGCTTGTCGCGACCGAGGCGCACGTCGCCGTCGCCCGCCTCCTGGTAGAGCGCGTGGCGGGCGAGGATCGAGTTGCCGCTCTCGTGGTCGACGCGGTAGTACCGGTACGAGACCTGTGGGATGGCGTCGAGGTCGGAGCGGTTGGCGTAGAGCAGCTCCGCCAGGCGCTCCTGGTTGTAGAGCGAGCGGGCGTGCTGGGCCTGCGCCGAGGCGCCGACGACGAGCGCGAGGGCGCCGATCAGGAGGAGACGAAAACGCATAGGGTCGGGGGGGAGGGGCCCGGGAAACGGAGCGGGAAGAACGCGCTCGGGACGGGGCTATTTCAACCGGCGAGCGCCGATTTCACTCCGCCCCGCCCCACACGTTCGTTCCTCAGAAACATATCAGACAGATGCCCGCCTGCGCCGTCGGGACCCGGGACTAAACGGTCCCGCCGGGGGGCCCCGCGGGCCAGCCGCCCGCTACTGCACGATCCACCAGATGTAGCCGACGTAGCCGAGGAGGAGCACGGCGCCCTCCCACCGCTGCGTCCGCCCCCCGCTGACGAGGAATCCGAGGGTGACGACGCCGAACCCGGCCATCATCGCCAACACGTCGATCCCGACGCCGGTGGACGCGATGGGCCGCGCCAGCGACGCCGGCCCGAGCACGCTGAACACGTTGAAGATGTTGGACCCGACGGCGTTGCCGAGGGCGATCTCAGCCTGGCCGCGCCGCGCCGCCACGACCGTCGTCGCCAGCTCCGGCAGGCTCGTCCCGAGCGCCACCAGCGTGAGCCCGATCACGGCCTCGCTCACGCCGAGCCGCGTCGCCACGCCGATGGCGCCGTTGAGGAGGAGGTCGGAGCCATAGACGAGGAGCGCCACCCCGCCGACCACGAACAGGAGGTGTCGCCAGGCGGTCGACGCCGGCTGGTCGAGGGCGGCGGCCACCTCAGGCGGGATCCCCTCGGCGGCGTGCCGCGCGCGGACCGAGCGCCGCGACGCGCGGACCTTCCAGACAGTGTAGAGCACGGCCGCACCGAACAGAATCGCCCCCTCCCACCGTGCCAGTTCGCCGTCGATCAGGAACAGCACGAGGACAGCCATCGACGCCAGCATCACCGGCATGTCGTGGCGGACGAGTTCGCGGTCCACCGCCATCGGGGTGAGGAGCGCCGCGACACCGACGATGAGCCCGAGGTTGGCGATGTTCGACCCCACCACGTTGCCGATCGCCACGCCGCCCTGGCCCGCCAGAGCCGCCTGCACGCTCACCACCAGCTCCGGGCTCGACGTGCCGATGGCCACCACCGTCAGCCCGACGACGAGCGGGGTGATGCCCATGCGGAGGGCGAGCGCCGAGGCCCCGCGCACGAGCGCCTCGGCACCGGCGAGCAGCAGCAGCACGCCGCCGCCCATCATCAGGAGGCTCTGAACGAGGGTCATGGGGACCGAGGGGACGGCCGAAACGTACGGTGATGGCGGCGGACGGCGCGGCTCGTCAGGCCGAGGCGACGTCGGACTCGGCCACGGGGGGCGTGGTTCGGAGCACCGCGGCGCCGAGCAGGCCCGAGATCACCGAGGCCCCCAGGATCCCCACCTTCGCGCTGTCGAGGAGCGGGCCGGAGCCGAACGCGAGCGTCGCGATGAAGATGGACATCGTGAACCCGATGCCGGTGAGGAGGCTCACGCCCACCACGTGGCGCCACGTCACCCCGGTCGGCAGCGCGGCGATCCCCAGCTTCACTGACCCGAACGCGAGCAGCACCACCCCGACCGGCTTCCCGACGACGAGGCCGAGCGCCACGCCCAGCGCCACGGCGTCGCCGACGAGGGCGCCCACGTCTGCGCCGAGCGCGACGCCCGCATTGGCGAGCGCGAAGACGGGCATGATGACGAACGCGACGAGCCCGTGGAGCCGGTGCTCCAGCCGCTGCAGGGGCGTCTCGACGTGCTCGCAGGCCACCTCCAGGCTGTGGACCGCCGCCATCTGGCCCGGCGACGGCGTCGTGGGCGAGCCGGCGATGCCCTCGCGGAACCGGGCCAGAAGCGACGCCACCCGCTCCGAGAACTCGACCTCGTCGATCCGCCGCGTGGCCGGGATCGTGAGCGCCACGAGCACGCCCGCGACGGTCGCGTGAACCCCCGACTTCAGCATGGCCACCCACACGGCCACCCCGATGATCCCGTAGACCGCCGGCCGCTGGATGCCCAGCCGGTTCACGACCACCAGCACGCCGACGAGTCCGACCGAGACCAGGAGCGCCGTCACGTTCAGCTCGGCCGTGTAGAACAGGGCGATGACGAGGACCGCCCCGAGGTCGTCTACGATCGCGACGGCCGTGAGGAACACCTTGAGGGCGAGGGGCGCGCGGCTCCCGAGGAGCGCGAGCACGCCGAGCGCGAACGCGATGTCCGTCGCCATGGGGATGCCCCAGCCGTCGGCACGGGCGCCGGTGGTGACGAGCGTGTAGAGGAGCGCCGGGACGACCATCCCGCCGAGCGCAGCGGCGATTGCGAGGGCGGCCTTCCGGGGTGAGGCCAGCTCGCCGGCCAGCACCTCCCGCTTGATCTCCAGCCCGACGACGAAGAAGAAGATGGCCATCAGGCCGTCGTTCACCCACAGGAGCAGCGGCTTCGAGATCTCGAAGGCCCCCGCCCCGACGGTCACGTACGTCCCCCAGAGTGCGTCGTAGGAGTCGGCGAGGGGGCTGTTGGCCCACGCGAGCGCGACGACGGCCGCCGCGAGCAGGAGGACGCCGCCGGCGGCCTCGGTCTTGAAGAAGGACTGGAAGGGCTGAAGAAGCGTCTGCATCGGAATCGGAGTCGGTCCGCCGCGCACGCCGCGGGGGATGGGACACCGCCGGACCACCCGGCGGCGAGGCCCTCACGACAGGCGTGAGGCAAGGACGAGGCCGACCGCGTGGATCAGCCGAGGCCAATGGGTTCAGGAACCACGAGCAGCCCGAGCCACGCGCCGTGCGGACAGACCGTCCGCCCCTTCGGGCACGTGTGGCGAGAGACGAAGCGCATGTTGCAGGTCGGGGTGCGTCCGCCTGGAACGCATTATGTCCCCACGGTTTCCCACGCGCGCGCCGGTGAAGCCGGATTCACGGGCCGGCGTCGCGCCAGCGGAGCCGGACGCTGACGGGTCGGTGGTCCGAGAACTCGACCGGCGCCGTCCGCGCGTCGGTCACCACGAAGGCAGGGTCGGCGAGGACGAAGTCGATGCGGACGAACGGCTTGTCGGAGCGGTACGTCCGGCCCCAGGCGAGTCCGGCCCCGTCGCGGAACGCGTCGCGCCGGGAGACGCCGCCGGCGCGGCGGAGGCGGCGGTAGCTCCAGTTGTCGGCCGTCGAGTTGAAGTCGCCCGCGATGACGACGGGGAGCGTCTCCTCCTCGATCCGCTCGGCGATCTCGTCCACCTCGGCCCCGCGCTCGGCGTAGACGCTCCGGTAGCGGCGGAGGTACGGTGCCCAGGTGCTCGGGCTGGTCAGGCGGACGCGGCTGTCGTTCCACGGCTTCTCCTCCCCAAACGACCGGAGGTGGACGTTGTAGAGGACGGCCTCCCGCCCCGCCCAGCGGAGGTGCGTCCGGAGCGCGAGCGAGACGTCGGCGTCGCGCTCGGTGCCGACCACGAGCGCCTCCTGCTCGATCACCTCGACGCCGCTCGCGCCGCGGACGAGGACCGGCACGCCCGTCCCGTTCTCGCGCCAGCCCGGGTGCCCCGCCAGCCGCGCCGGCACCTCCAGCGAGTACCCCAGCCGCTCGCGGACCGCCTCCACCTGGACCGCCTCGCTCGACTGGTTGCGGCGGGGCGCGAACACCCACGCATCTTGGAGTACGAGCACGTCGGGCCGCGTGCGGGCCACGAACGAGACGACGGAGTCGCCCAGCGCCTCGCGGCTCGGGCCGATCTCGGGCGCGTTGAACGTAGTCAGGGCGAGGTCACCGTCCCCAGGCTCCGGACCGCCGAACCGGCTCGGCGGAAGCGCCCGCGCCACCACGAGGCCGATCAGAACGAGGTGGAGAGCTCCCATGCCCCACCGGCGCCCGAGGAGGAGGACGACCGCAAGCGCCGTGAGCACCCACGTCACGTACGGGAGCCCGATGGCGATGAGCTGCGCCCACCAGTATGGCCGGGGCGGGAGGACCGCCGCCGCCAACCCGACCCCCACCACCATCAGGACCGGGAGGTCGAGGATTGCGAAGAGGGTCCACGCCAGCGTCCGCGCCGGGCGCTTCGTTGCAGGCGCCTCCGTGCGGGACGGGACGACTCGGTCAGTCACGGCTGGCCCGGTCGAGGATCCGACGCTCCTCGTCGGTGAGGCTGTCGTAGCCCTGCTCCAGAATCTTGTCGAGGATCTCGTCGATGTCGCGCGCCCCGCCGCGACGCGCGCCCTGAGCCGAGGCCGCCTTCTTCTTCGCCGCCGACCGGCCGAGCGGCATCCGCACGACGTTCGCCGCCGGGGCCGAGCGGCGGCGGCGGTTGAAGAGCGGGGAGGCCCACGCGGCGAGGTCGACGCCGTTCTGCTGGGCCTTGGCGAAGAGGAACCCGAAGAGCGCCGCGCCGAGGAACGTGGCGTCCGGGTTGAACAGGCTGAGCACCACGAACGCCACCGCGATCCACTTGAGCTGGACGACCCCGAGCAGGAACAGCCCGATCCCGCGCCGCGGGTGGAGCGTGGCCACGGCCACGAGGACGGCCGTCGCCGGCCCCCACGCGCCGAAATAGAGCAGCCGGACGAGCGGGTTCGCCCCGAGCCCCGTCAGGGCCAGGGCCACGGCCGCGCCGAACAGGGCGCTCCCGAGGTAGAGCCCGAAGAGCCGGTAGCCCCCGTAGCTCTCCTCGTAATCCCGCCCCAGCCAGTTCAGCCAGTACATGGCGAACGCGAAGCTGATGATCCCCCAGATCGCCCCCGCCCCGCCAACGAGGTTGACGAACCCGTAGGTGAACGGCGTCCACGGGCGGACGAGCGCCGTCGCCGGATCGCCGGGGAGGGCCAGGTACTCCAGCAGCGTGTACGGCAGCGTCAGCCCGAACGCCGCCAGGATCGCGGCCGCCACCACGACCGCGAACACGACCAGGTTGATCGTGAGCAGGAGCCGCAGCGCCGGCGGCAGGCCGGCGCGCCAGAGCTGGAAGCGGAAGAGCGGGGAGTCGGCGTCGGCCATTGCCGGTCTAGGGAAGGCGAGTCGACGGGCGGACGGGGAGCCGGCCGCGCCAGTACAGGATGAGGAGGGCGCCGGTGATCATGCCCCCGAGGTGCGCGAAGTGGGCCACGTTGGCCTGGACGGTCCCGGCGTAGCCGGCATACAGGCTAAACACGGCGTAGCCGAGCACGAACCACTTGGCCGGGATCGGGACGGGGAAAAATAGGAGGTAGATGGGCTGGTCCGGGTAGAGCACCCCAAACGCGGCCAGCACACCCAGCACGCCGCCCGACGCGCCGACCACGGCGCCCGGGATCCCCCCGTCGCCCATCAGGAAAGGCCACGACGAGACGGCCACCTGAAGCAGGCTCGCGCCGAGCACGCAGGCGAGGTAGAACCACAGGAACCGCTTCGAGCCCAGCGTCCGCTCCACGACGCCGCCAAACATCCACAGCCCGAACAGGTTGAACAGGATGTGCCCGACCCCGGCGTGCATGAACGCGCTCGTCAGGAGCTGCCACGGCTGGAACGTCCCGAAGGTCACGAGGCCGTCGCGGAACTGGATTGCCTCCGGGCCGCCGATGGGCCAGAGCGCGAACCACCGCTGGAAGGCGCTGATGTACTCGGCCGACCGCGCGTCGAAGACGTACTGGGCCAGGAACACCAGCACGTTGATGATCAAGAGGTTCTTGACCACCGGCGGGAACAGGCCGAAGGACGAGGGGGGGCGGTAGGCGTTCGACACGAGGCGGAGAATCCGGGGCTCGCCCGGTCCGCCTCGCCCCCTGCGGCGGCGGGCGACGGGACGGAACGGGCGGGGGACGGCGGGTCCGCAGAACGGCCGCCCGGAGGCGAAGTTGCGCCTTGGCCGGGCCTCCACATGGCCCGCCGGGCGAAGAATCCTCGCAGCGGAGACCACAGGCTCCCCGATCTCGTTCCTAGCATCCGGACGCCCCCTCCGCCTCCCGTTGATCCTCCTCGTCTCCGACCTCCACCTCGGCCGCGGCACGGCCGCCGAGACCCGCGCCGCCGAGCGGGACGCCGTGGCCATGCTCCGGGCGCACGAGGACGCCCTCGTCGGGGGGGATGGGACGCTCGTTCTCCTGGGGGACGTGTACAACGAGTACATCGAGTACCGGCACCTCATCCCCAAGTACGCCCCCCGCCTCGTCGGGCTGCTCACCGAGTGGTGCGACCGTGGGGCCCGCGTGGTCTACGTCGTCGGCAACCGGGACCCCTGGCACGTCGACTTCTTCACCGAGACGGTCGGCGTGGAGGCGGTGACCGACGCGTGGGAGACCGAGCAGGGCGGGCAGCACCTATATTTCGCTCACGGCGACGGGCTCCGCCCGGCCGAACGGCTCTCCTCTCGCCTCCAGCCGCTCCTCCGCTCCCCCCTGATGGCCCGCCTCTTCCGCATGGGCCTCCCCGGCGACGGCGCATTCGCGCTCGCCCGGTGGTCGGCGCTGCGTTTCGGGACGCCCGGGACGCCGCGCCCGGTCGTAGCCGAGGGGCTCTCGGCGGCGGCCCGCCAGCGGCTCCGCACCACCGACGCCGACCTCGTCGCCTTCGGCCACAGCCACGCGGAGGCCCTGGAGGCCACCGACGACGGCGTCTACCTCAACCCCGGCTACTGGTTCGGCGCACGCACCTTCGCCCGCATCGACGCCGGCTCCGCGGCCCTCTTCCGCTGGGTCGACGGCCGCGCCGAGCGCCTCGCCGACACCTCGCCGGACGTGGCCGCGTACGCGCCCGCCCCCTCCCTCTGACTTCGGACACGCCGGACCTCCCCCCGGACCGCATGGACGACCCTGCCTACACCGACGACGAGCTCGAAGCCTTCTTCGGCTCGCCCGACGCCCGCCACGCCGAACTCGAGGCCCGCCGGACGGCGGCGCCCCGCGAGACGTCTCCCCGCCTCCGGGGGGACGACGCCGAACTGGGCGCCTTCTTCGGCTCGCCCGATGCCCCCCGCCACGGTGGCGATGGGGCCTCCGGCGACGGCGTGCACGGGGCCCCGCCCTCCGGCCCCGCCGCCCCGCCACGCCCGACCGGCCCGGAGGCCACGCGCCGCCGCCGCGTCGGCCGTGCCCTGGCCCTCGTGCTCGGGGTCATCACGCTCGGCGGGCTCATGGGCATCGGCCTCATCCTGTACCTCTCGCAGGACCTCCCCTCCCTGCAGGACATCGAGAACCCGCGCAACCTGCTCGCCACCCAGGTCCTCACGGCCGACGGCGTGGAGCTCGCCCGCTACTACGACGGCGAGAACCGGACGTGGGTCGCGCTCGACGAGATGAGCGCGTACGTCCCGAACGCCCTCATCGCTACGGAAGACCGGCGGTTCGAGGAGCATTGGGGCGTCGACCTGTACGCCATCGGGGCCATCCTCAAAGACTTCGTCACCAGCGGGGAAGCCCGAGGCGCGTCGACGATCACGATGCAGCTCGCCCGCAACCTGTACCGCGACGCGACCGGCTTCCGCGTCGGCGAGAAGTCGGTGGTGCGGAAGGCGAAGGAGATCCTCATCGCGATCCGGATCGAGCGGACGTACACCAAGCCCGAGATCCTGGAGGCCTACCTCAACACGGTCCCCTTCTACTACAACGCCTACGGCATCGAGGCCGCCGCGCAGACGTTCTTCTCCAAGTCCGCCGCCGCCCTCAACGCGAACGAGGCGGCCACGCTCGTCGGGATGCTGGCGGCCAACTCGCGCTACAACCCGTGCCTCGCGCCGGGCGGGACGTCGGCCGAGTGCCTCGACGCCGAGGGCAACCTGGTGGTGGAGAGCCAGAACGAGGCGGCCATCCGCCGCCGCAACACGGTCCTGATGAACATGCGGAACCAGGGCGTGATCTCGGAGGCCGAGTACACCGAGGCCCGCGACGCCCCGATCCGCCTGGCGTTCGACATGTACAGCCACGAGGACAACGTGGCGCCGCACTTCGCCGAGGTCCTCCGGCTCTGGTTCCGCGAGTGGGCCGACGCCAACGGCTACGACCCCTACCGCGACGGGCTCGTCATCCACACCACCATCGACAGCCGGATGCAGACGCTCGCGGCCGAGGCCGTGGCGGAGCAGATGGAGGACCTCCAGCGCATCGTCGGCGAGCGGTCCAAGTGGGGCTCGCCCTCGAACCCGTTCGGGTACTGGTGGAGCCGGAATCGCGCCGTCGTCAACGAGTACATCCAGCAGACGCAGCGCTTCCGCGACCTCCAGTCCAACGAGAAGCTGAGCACCGAGGACGCCATCGCGCGCCTCCGGACCGACGGCGCGTTCATGGACTCGCTCAAGACCGAGCGGACCCGCCTGGAGGCCGGCCTCATCGCCATGGACCCGACCTCGGGCCGGATCAAGGCGTGGGTCGGCGGGCGCAACTTCGTCCTCAACAAGTACGACCACGGCGGCCAGGCCCGCCGCCAGCCTGGCTCCACGTTCAAGCTGTTCGCCTACACCACGGCGTTCAACAACGGGTACTCGCCGCAGTCCGGCGTCTTCGACAGCCGGTTCACCTGGGGCGACTGGTCGCCGCAGAACTCGGGCAACAGCTACGTCGGCTACACGACGCTGGCGAACGGGCTCCAGTATTCGCGCAACGTCGTTGCGGCCCGGATCACGAAGCACTTCGGGCAGGCCGAGATCGCACGGACGGCCTACCAGATGGGCATCCGCACGCCCCTGGAGTTGCCGGAGTTTGACGACAGCACGTGCCCGCCCTTCGAGGCCCGCAAGAACGACTGCTACGCGCGGTCCATCGCGCTCGGCACCACCGACGTCTCGCTCCTGGAGATGGTCACGGCCTACAGCACGATCGCTAACTACGGCATGTACCACGGCCCGACGCTGGAAGAGGAGCGTCCCGCAGACTCGGCCGTCCCGCCCCAGATCGTCCTCGCCGTGGACCGGATCGAGGACCGCTACGGGAACGTGATCGAGGACTTCACGCCGGTCGCCCGCGAGGTGCTCAACCCGTCGACGGCCTACACCACCTTCGACGCCATGCGCGCCGTCGTGCAGGCCGGTACGGGCGCGCGCCTCCGCTCCTTCAAGGGGGTCGACGCACTCGACGTGGCCGGCAAGACCGGGACGACGCAGGAGAACGCCGACGGCTGGTTCATCGCCATGACGCCCCGGCTCGTCGTGGGCTCGTGGACCGGCTTCGATGACCGCCGGATCACCTACCCCTCGACCTCCATCGGGCAGGGCGGTCACACCGGCCTCATGAACGTGGGAGCGTTCCTCTCCAAGCTCCAGAACGGCCCGGAGGAGGTCCGCCTCGATCCGAGCGTCGAGTTCGACCAGCCGGAGGACTATGAGCCGCCCACGCGGCGCGGCCGGATCGGCGACTCGGGCTACGTGCCCGGCGACGGCCGGCGGCGCTCGAGCGGGGGGAGAAACGACCGGAACCAGACGGCCCCGAACCCGGCCGGCGACCTCCTCGACCGGTTCCGCGAGCGCGACCAGAGCGACGCGCCGGACCCGCGGCCGCAGACGCAGGGCGGCGGCTCGGGCGGACGCATCGGCTGGTAACAGCCTCCTTCGACACCCGGCGGGGGGATGGGCGCGGGCCTGTCACCCCCGCCGCCGTAGTCTCTGGGCATGAAGATCCTCCACTGCGCCGACATCCACATCGGCTACGAGACGCACGGCCGCCTCGACCCGGCGACGGGCCTGAACACGCGCCTCCTCGATTTCCGCCGCTCGTTCGACTTCCTCGTCCGGCGCGCGGTCGAGGAGGACATCGACCTCTTCCTCTTCGCCGGCGACGCCTACCGCACCGCGGACCCCACGCCGACGCAGCAGAAGCTGTTCGCCGAGGCGCTTCGGCCCATCGCCGAGGCCGGCATCCCCATCGCCATGATCGTGGGCAACCATGACCACCCGGTGAGCTTCGGGAAGGCGTCGTCGGTCGACATCTTCGGCGTGCTGGACGGGAACGTCGAGATCTTCTCCGTCCCCACGTTCCGGGCCGAGGGGCAGCCCGGCGGGCCGATCCAGACCAAGAGCGGACCGCTCCAGCTGATCGCCCTCCCCTGGCCGATCCGGTCCAAGATCCTCGCGCGCGACGAGTACCGGAGCAAGACGCCCCACGAGATCCGGCAGTTCATCGAGGAGCACTACGCGGCGTTCGTGGCGACGTGCGCCGCCGAGGCCGACCCCTCCGTCCCCCTCATCGTCGCCGCCCACCTGACGGTCCAGGGGTCGGAACTGAGCGGGAGCGAGCGGGCCAGCCTCATCGCCCACGAGCCCACGTTCACGGCCGCTCAACTTGCGCCGGCCGGCGTCGACTACGTGGCGCTCGGGCACATCCACCGGTATCAAGACCGCAACCGCGAGGCGTTCGAGCGCGGCGAGGGGCCCCCGGTCGTCTACGCGTCCTCGATCGAGCGGATCTCGTTCAAGGAGCACGACGCCGAGAAGGGGTTCGTCCTCATCGACATCGACATCGAGGCCGGGGCGGCGGGCAAGCGGACCGCCTACACGTTCGTCCCGACCCCCGCTCGCCGGTTCGTCCCCATCGCCGTCGACGCGACGGAGGCCGACGACCCGACGGCCGCCATCCTTGCCGAGATCGCCCGGCACGACGTGGCCGACGCCGTCGTCCGCGTCCGCTACCGCGTGACCGAGGCGCAGGTCGGGACCGTGGACGAAGCCGCCGTCCGGTCTGCGCTCGATGCGGCCCACCTCGTCGCCACCGTCGAGCGCGAGGCGGACCCGACGGAGCGCCGTCAGCGAACCGTCGTCCGCAAAGACACGTCGTTGAGGGACGCGATGGCCCGCTACGTGGACCAGCACGAGACGCTCACCTCGCTCAAGGACGACCTCGTGGCGGCGGCCCTGGAGATCGAGGCGGAGGTGGAGGCGGGCTAGCGCGCGGCCGGCGCTTCCACCCACACGCGGCACGTCTCCGCAAGCGTCTCCCCCGCAACCCGCGCAGCCTCCGCGCCCTCGAACACCCCGAAGACCGCGCTCCCCGAACCGGACAGGCTCGCGTATCCTGCCCCGGCCTGACGAAGGGCCTGCCGGACGCTTCCGATCTCCGGGTACGCCGCCTCCACCGGGGCCTGGAAGTCGTTGACGATCTCGGCCCGCCAGCGCTCCAGGTCATCCGACCGGACAGCGGCCTCCAGGTCGGGACGGGCCTGGTCGTCGGGCGTGACGAGGCGGTAGGCCTCGGCCGTCCCCACGTGCACCGGTGGCACCGCGACGACGACCCAGAATGGGCACCGGTATGGCTCCCCGCCTTCCCGGCGCAGGGGCGCCAGGACCTCGCCGCGGCCGGTCGCGCGGGCGGGCGTGCCGAGGAGGAAGAACGGCACGTCGGAGCCGAGGTCGAGGGCAAGTCGGCGCAGGACGGGCTCTGGCACATCCAGATCCCACACATCCGCGAGCAGGCGAAGCGTGGCGGCGGCGTCCGACGAGCCGCCCCCTAGCCCGGCACCGTAGGGCACCCGCTTGTCGAGGTGGAGCCGCGCGCCCGCGTTCGACGTTGGCCCACGCGCGGAGGGATCGTGCTGCGCGGATGACGAGGTTGCCGTCGTCCGTCGGGAGACCGGGATCGGAGGTCGTGAGGGACAGGCGGTCGGCCGGGGCCGCCTCCAGCCGGTCGCTCCAGCCGATCGGGAGAAAGACGGTGTCGAGGTCGTGGAAGCCGTCGGGGCGTCGGCGGAGGACGTGGAGGCCCAGATTGAGTTTGGCCGGGGCGGCGCGAGAGAGCACGTGAGAACTCGATGGGGACAGCGTCGTGCGTTGCCGGCCCTCAAGGGGACGGCGTACCTTCGGCCGGCCAACATACCGTCACGCTCGCCTGCAGCTCGCGCATCGACGCTTCGCTACGTCCTGCCTTCTTCACCCTTCGGCCCCGCGCTGCAGATGTCTGACCTCGAGCGGTCCCAACCGCGCCGCGCCCTCTGGTGGGGTGTGACCGCGCTCCTCGTCCTCCTCGCCCTCCCGGCTTCGGCTCAGGGCGGAGGCGAGATGCCGGACCTGTCCGCCGCCGCCGAGGCCGCCCGCGCCGCGAGCACCGCCCGGCGGTCCCTCGGCCGCATCGCCCTCGAAGGGCCGATCGACGCGTCGGCCTACCGGGTCGGCCCCGGCGATGTGTTCTCGATCTCCATCGGGGGGCCGGTCCCACGCCAGACCGAGGTGGTCGTCTCTGCCGACGGCACCCTCCCGGTTCCTGAAGCCGGGAGCTTCCCCGTCGCGGGCCTGTCGTTGCGCGAGGTCCAGACGACGGTGGGCGCCGCCCTCCGCCAGCGCTACCGGAACGTCCCGACCGACGTCACGCTCGCATCCCCGCGCGAGTTCTACGTCCACGTGTCGGGCGACGTGCCGCTCCCCGGGCGGCAGCTCGTCAACGCCATGGCGCGCGTGAGCGACGCGCTCGAGCTGGCGGCCGGGGGCGTCAGCGCGCAGTCGCTCGCCGCGTACGGGCAGCTGACGACGCCGACGCTCTCAGCCGAAGATGAGGAGGAGCAACAGGCGCGCCGGCAACAGATCAGCGTGTCGAACGCGACGGTCCAGCAGCGCGCGCGCGCCGAGCGCGGCGAGGTCTGGCCCGACGCCCGGCGTCTCCCCGCCCTTCGGAACGTCCGCGTACGGCACCGCGACGGCACCGAGACGCTCGTCGACCTCGCCCGCTACTTCGTCACCGGCGCCGTGGCCTTCAACCCCGTGCTCTCCGACGGCGACGCGATCCACCTCCCGCCGTTCGACCCCTCGCGCGAGGGCGTCTCCGTGAGTGGGGCCGTGGACCGCCCCGGCGTCTACGACGTCCGCCCCGACGACACCGTCCTCGATCTCTTGATCGCCGCGACTGGCGATGATGTGTTTGACCGGTTCCAGTCCGTCCGGCTGACCCGGGCCGGGGGGACCGGCGGCGCCGTCGAGGTCCCCGTGGCCGACGCGGAGGCTCTCGCCGTCGGCCCCCGGGACCAGATCTACGCGGTCGCCATCGACCCCGACGCGGGCGTCGCGGAGGCCGTCGGGGCCGTCCGCTTCCCTGGCCTCTACCCCATCACGGCGGGGGTGACTACCCTCGGCGACCTCATCGAGATGGCGGGCGGCCTCCGTGCCGACGCCTTCCCCCGGGGCGCCTACCTCGAGCGCCGCGCCCGGTCGCTCCCGGCCGCGCTCTCTGGGAACGAGGCGCCCCTCTCCGACCTCAGCCTCTTCGGCCGCCAGTTCATTACGACGGAGCTGGCCCGCACCCCCCGCCAGCCGGTCGACCTGTCGGCGGCACGGTCGGGAGTCGCTCTGATCGACGGCGACCGGCTAGTCGTACCGCGCGACCTCGGCGGCGTGCGGGTCTTCGGCCAGGTCAGCGAGCAGCGGTACGTCCCCTTCGTGCCGGGCGAGGCGGCCAGCTACTACGTCGACGCCGCTGGGGGCGCAGGCCCGTCCGCGACTGAGGTGTACGTCCTCGAGGCCGGGAGCGGCCGGCTCATCGCCGGTGCCGGGGCGGAAGTCCGCGAGGGCGACGCCGTGTTCGTCGACCGCCGCCCGACGGGCGAAGACCCGACGCTCGCGCAGCTCGCTCTCCAGGAGGAGCGCGCCGAGCGGGAGGCCTCCCGCGACCGTCGCCAGTTGCTGATCCAAACCCTGGCGACGACCGTCTCGGCGATCAGTACGCTCATCTTCGCCTACAGCGTCATCAGAACGAACTAGTAGGCATGGCCCTGCCGACGTCACAAGCCCACCCCCTCCCTCCCAATCCCGTCGCCGGCAACGACGGGGGTGGCGACGCGTACGACATGACACCTGACGACGTGACGGCCGCTTACATCGCCGCCAACGAGCAGACGCGCGAGCGGTTGTGGTGGGCGGCCGGCACCCTCTACCGCCGTCGCTGGTGGATCCTGGGCGTGACCGTGCTCGTGGCGGCCCTCTCCGTTTACCTCACGCTCCAGATCCCGAACCGCTACCGCGCCGAGACGCGGGTGCTCCTCCCCGAAGGCGGGGGCAGCCTCATGGCGAGCGCGATCAGCAACCTCTCGCCGGCGGCCGCGGCCCTCCTCGGCGGAGGCGGCGGCGGATTTACGAGGTACATGGCCATCCTGACGAGCCCGTCCACCCTCGCATCCGTCGTGGACCGGTTCGACCTCGTGGAGGTGTACGAGTTGCAGGAGAAAAAGCACCCGCACGAGGCGGCCATGGGCAAGCTGGCGGAGCGGGCCACCTTCGACGTAAGCCTCGACTACGACTACCTCGCCGTCTCGGTGCTGGACGAAGACCCGGCGCGCGCGGCCCAGATGGCGAACTACTTCGTCGAGCGGCTGAACGAGCGGCACGTCGAGTTCCAGTCGAGCAATGCGGCCGAATACCGCCAGTTCCTCCAGGTCCGACTGGAGCAGGCGAACGCCGACCTCGACTCGGCGCAGGCAGCGCTCCAATCCCTCCAAGAGCGATCGGGTGTCATCGAACCAGGTGCCCAGGCGGAGGCGCTTTTCTCGTCGCTCTCCACCGCCCAGGCCGAGGTCGCGACGGCCGAGATCCGGTACCAGACGCTCCTCTCCCAGTACGGTGCGGACAACCCCGATGTCCAGGCGGCTCAGGCCGCCGTCGGGGCCGCCCGCGGGCAGGTCCGCCGGCTGACGGGCGGCTCGGAAGCCGCCATGCCGATTCCACTCCGGGGGCTGCCGCGCGTGCAGCGCGAGTACGCCACGGTGATGCAGGACCTCGAGATCCAGCGCGCCATCATTGAGACGATTCAGCCGCTCTACGAACAGGCCGCCTTGCAAGAACAACGCGAGGCCGATGCCGTCCAGGTGCTCGACCCAGCGGTCCCTCCCGTCCGGAAGGCGGAGCCCCGCCGGTCGCTCCTGGTTCTCGGCGCGACGCTCTCAGCGTTCCTCGTAGCCATGGCACTTGCGCTTCTACTAGCCGGCCTCCGACGTAGCATGCCAACCGTGCTCGCCCGCCTTCGGAGGGCCTAAGGACGTGGAGGTCTCCGCCCGACCACTCACCTCGATGGCCGTGACCTCGGTCGTCCTCGGTGGGGGCCTCATGATTCTCGCGCTAATCCTGTGGCTCTCAGCCGAGGGGGCGATCGCAGTGTGGGGCATCGGAGCAGTGGTCCTACTGGGACTAGGTGTGGCCGCATTTCGTCCGGATCCACTAGCGCAGCTCACATCAGTCCTTCTGCTCCTCCTATTCCAGCTCCGAGGCGAAGAAGGGACGACATTCCTAGAAGTGATCTCCGGGCTTGCCCTGGCGAGTTACTTGCTCTACTGGTACGCTGACGTTCTGCTTCGCGAGCGCAGGGTTGTGACGTCCACGTTCGACGCGGCCGCCCTAACGTGGGGGTTTGTGGGCCTCTGCGGGGGCGCCGCGCTAGGCGCACTGTTTGGCGCTGACCCGTACGACTTCCGCGCGGACATCCTCGCGACAATCCCGTTTTTCCTCTACCTACCGGTCAAGGAGGCCTGCGCGAGACTGCGCAATGGTCCCCTCCTGCTCACAGGGGTTCTGATCGTTTACGGCCTCGTAGCATCGGGCTTAGGCGTCCTGTACCTGCGAGAGGTCGTGACCGGCGCCACGCAGTGGTGGCAGATCGCCGACGCCCGATTCGGATCGAGCGAAACGTCCCTAACCATCGGGCTCCTCCTCTGCTTCGCAGGCTCGGCGATCTCTCCCCGCCTCCGCATCCGTCTCGCGCTCCTGGCCTTGGCGGGGCTCATCCTCGCCGGAATGATCCTCTCGCGGTCGCGCGGGTATTGGGTCGCCTCCATGGTTGGACTGATTGCCGTCGCCGTATGGGGAGGCACACACGTACGCCGTAACCTGGCAGTCTCGGTGGGTCTTGGGGTCGTGGCCCTGGTGGGGGTTACGCTTCTTTTCTTCTCTGAAGAAGCGACCCTCCTTGTTGTTGGAACGGTCAACCGGTTCGCCTCGCTCTCGACTGCTGGCCAAGACATCTCGCTCCTCAACCGATTCGCGGAGAGCGCCGGGGCGAGAGAGATGATCTTCGCGAATCCAATTTTAGGGTATGGCTGGGGGGTTCAGTCGACCCACTACAGCCTAATCGCGCAAGGGACGATGCATTGGGCCTTTCTCCACAATGGATACCTCGCGCTGTGGATGAAGACGGGATTGTGGGGGTTGGGGCTGATGGGGTATGTCTGGGCCGGAGCAATCCTACGGGGCGCCAAGGTGGCCCAGTCTCCCCTGTTGAGTGCAACGGACCGAATCGCCGTCCTCGGAGCTTCCGGCACGCTCACCGCCTTCACTCTGACTGCCTATACGTCCAATCCCTTCTCGATGCTGGACACGATGCTCATCGTCACATTGGCCCTCGCGGTAGCGCACGGGGTCGCAGACCGGGATGCGTGTCGGCGGGAGGTCGTGACAACCGCTCTCCCCATCGCGGCCGGACGCGCCAGATGAGCGTCGGCTCTCGAATTGCCAAGAACGCCGGTCTCCTTACGCTCGCACGGGGCGGGACCCTCGCGCTCAGCTTTGTGACGTGGGCCTACCTGGCTCGCGTCTTGAGTGCCGAGCCATTGGGTCAGATCGGCGTGGGACTCGCGTTGGTCAGCTATTTCGGCCTCCTCGTTGCGCTAGGCTTCGACGCGGTCGCCATGCGTGAGGTAGCTCGAAGACCCGACCAACTGAGGCGCATGGTCAACGAGGTCATAGCCATGAGAGGTGTCCTGCTCTTGATCGCAGCCCTCGTCTACCTTGCCGTCGTCGCCATTCTCGACCGTCCTTCGGAGTACAAGGTCGTACTCTTAGTAGCGGGTGCCCAACTCGTAGCGCGGGCCCTGAGCTTGGACTGGGTGTTTATCGCGACGGAGCAAATCGGTGTCATTGCAGGCCGCGAACTTGGCTCGGCCGCGCTGATGATGGCGGGGACCGTGGCGTTCGTTCATGGCCCCGAGGACGTGGTCCTCGCGACGGCATTCGTCGTCGGGGCTCCGCTGCTGAGCACGCTCGCGATGTGGGTGAGCTACCGGCGCCGACACGGCCCAGTCCAGCCCCGGGTGAACGTCACCGCGTGGCGAGGCCTCCTGTCGGCGGGGCTCCCCCTGGCGGCGTCTGCGCTCATGATCGAATTGTTCTCTACGCTCGACCGCCTCATGCTGGAGGGGCTCCGGACGACGGAAGAGGCCGGCCTCTATTTCGGCGCGTACAAGGTGCTCGCGATTGCACTGGTGCCACCGAGCATCCTCTACCCTGTCTTTTTTGCCTCGCTTGCCAGCACCTTCGGTACCAAGGCAGACATGCGCAAGCAGGGGCGGACATTCGCGCGAGCGCTGCTCGCGTTCGGAGTCCCGATCGCCCTGGCGGGTCCCGTCCTCGCGACTGGTGCTATCGTGCTCGTCAATGGCCCCGGATTCGCGGACGCCGGGGTGGCGCTCGCGATTCTGCTCGTCAACGCGGGAGTGGTCCACGTGAATGCCGCGATCGGGACGCCTCTCATGGCGTGGAACCTCCAAGTACCCTACATGTGGGCCGTCGTTACCGGGGGGGTCGTGAATGTCGTCATGAATGTTGCCCTCATCCCCCCGTTTGGTATCGAAGGCGCCGCCGTGGCAACCCTTGTCAGCGAAGTGGTTGTGGGGGCGGGCCTCCTGATCGTGTACAGGCGGGCGACAGGTGACATCCCTCTTGGCTCGCTCCGCCGGGTGGTGCCGGCAACTGTGATCGGCGCGCTCGCACCTGTAGCCCTCGGGAGTTGGCTCGGTTGGCCGACTCTCGTCTCAGCGGTAGTGGGCCTTTTGAGCTACGCTGTGGCGACATGGATCTTCGGTGTCGTAGACCGTGACTGGATTCGATCTGTTCTGAGAGAACGGTTTGCCGTGCACCCCCCATCACGCCCTTAGTTTTCTCTGCGCTTCCCGTTGCCGTGGACTGTTCAACTATCATCGTTAGCTACAATACGTTTGAGCTTACTCGTGAAGCTATACGAACTGCGTTGACGTCTGCACCGGGGCTATCGCACGAGGTGATTGTGGTTGACAACGACTCACCTGACGGAAGCGCCGCACGTCTCCGCGAGGTGTTTGCTGGAGACCCCCGGGTCCGGGTCGTGGAGAGCGGCGGGAACGTGGGATTCGCGGCCGCTAACAACATTGGAGCCGAAGCCGCGACCGGTGCCGTCCTGTTCTTCCTCAACCCCGACACCATCGTCCACGACGATGCCATCGCGCTGCTCGTGGCCTACCTCCACAGCCATCCGGAGGCAGGAGCGGTAGGGCCGCGCGTGCTCAATGAGGACGGGTCGGACCAGCCGAGCGTCTCGTATACCGAGACCCCGCTTCGCGTCCTGCAACACTTTTTCCTCCCCTGGCTTTCCGGTAGCCGCGGTCGGGCATCGACTGGCTTACCACGAGCCGTCGACATTATCAAGGGCTGCGCCTTGGCGATCCGCCGCGAGGCGTTCGCGTGTGTCGACGGATGGGACGAGCGCTACTTCATGTACGCCGAGGAGAACGAGCTGTGCGTCAGCCTGCGCAAGTCAGGCTACCAGAATGTGTTCCTCCCGAGCGCGGTCATCACCCACTTCGGGGGAGCGGCCGCGGAAGCGCATTACGTGGAGCATCAGGTCGCTGCGGTTCGGAGCGCGGCAGAATTCCGTCGACGTCACAGCTCTCCTTCCCTGATCCAGTTCGAGCGAATGGCAGGGCTGATAGCGTTTGGCATTCGAGCGGTGGTTTTCCCGATGGCCGCGCTCATCCGGCGAAGCCGGCGGGACGTGTATCGGCGACGTGCAAAGGCAGCTGCAGCTCTCTGGCGATGGTATGCCTTCGACCACGCATGACTGTGCCCCCCTCCTCCCCCGGTACCATGCCAGGCCACATCTGCGTACAGTGGCCGAGGCTAGGGCCTTATCACATCGCCCGGCTGCGTGCGCTCCACGCTCTCCTCGGCGCCTCCAACGTCCGGCTGACGGCTCTTGAAACCAGCCGAGCAGACGCGACCTACGCCTGGCGGGAAGAGGAGGATGAAGTCCCTTTTCACCGGGCCGTCGCGCTCGACGGGCAGGCGCCGGAACACACGCCTCCCTCCGAGACCAGGCGGGCGATCACGCTGGCCCTCGACCGAATCGCTCCAGACGCCGTAGCCATTACCAGCTACAGCACGCCGGACGCACTGGCCGCCCTCACCTGGTGCCGCCGGCACCGACGGACGGCCGTTCTCCTGTTCGACAGCCGAGCAGAAGATGCGAGCCGGATGGCGTGGCGGGAAACGGTCAAGCGGGTTCTCGTCTCTCAATACGACGCAGCCCTCGTCGCTGGAACGCCACAGTGCGATTACCTCGTCTCCCTCGGAATGAGCAGAGAGGCCGTCTTCACGCCCCTCGACGTCGTCGACAACCGGTATTTCTCCGAGGGTGCTCAGGCAGCTCGACAGCTCGGGCTGTCCCCTGCACCCGCTCCGTATTTCCTGTCGATCAACCGTTTCCTTCCGAGGAAGAACATCGATGGGTTGCTGCGGGCGTACGCGATGTATCGGGAACGCACGAGCGCCCCTCCCTGGCCGCTCGTCCTCCTCGGAGATGGACCGGAGCGGCTGGACCTCGAACGTCTCGCGGGCCCTGGGGTCCACTTCGGCGGGTTTACACAAGTGGAGGAACTCCCTCGCTGGTATGCGTTCGCAGGCGCCTTCGTCCACCCTGCGCACGTTGACCAGTGGGGGCTCGTGGTGAACGAGGCGATGGCAGCCGGACTGCCCGTCATCGTCTCGACGGGTGCGGGCTGTGCGCCCGACCTCGTAAGGGACGGTTACAACGGCCATACATTCGACCCAATGGATGAGCACCGACTAGCCTGTCTACTCGGACAGATCGCCGCCAATCCCGAAGGACGAGACCGAATGGGTGCACAGTCCTACAGTCGGATTTCTCAATTCTCGCCCGAAGCCTTCGCCGACGGGCTCTGGAACGCTGTTCAGCATGGCTCCCAACAATCTGACCGAACGCTGAGTCTAGCCGCACGACTTGCGCTGACGGCTCACGGACTGGTCGCCCGCAGTTACCACGCTTTCCATACGGTCGAGGCCTAGATGCACGTCGCTCTCGTGTCTTCCTTCGGTGCAGATAGTGCCGCGCAGTGGTCCGGAATCCCATATCACATCGTTGAGGCCCTCCGCCGGAGCGTTGACCGCGTCTCAACGGTGGGCCCGCTCCCCTACCCGGCAACGGCCCGCCAGCGCTGGCACCAGTTACGTGCTCGAGCTGGTGGGGCCCGCTACCTCCGGCAACACACGCGGGCTGCCGCCGAAGCCATGGGGGCTGCCGCATCCGTTGCGCTCGCCAAATTGAAGCCGGACCTCGTCCTCTCGGTCGGCTCAACACCCGTCGGCTACATCGACACCCCAGCGCCCTTGGCGTTCTGGATCGATGCGACGTTCGAGTCGAATCTGTACTTCTACCACGACTACGCAGGCCTTTCCGCAGACAGCGTGGCTGAAGGCCATGCCGTCGAACAGGCTGCCCTCGACCGCGCCGATCTCGCCATCTACGCTTCTGATTTTGCGGCCCGGTCGGCTTGCGGCTTTTATGGCCGCGACTCGGAGCGAACACTCGTGGTGCCCTTTGGGGCCAACCTTGAAGAACCGCCAGCGCGCCAGACCGCTCTTCAGTATGTCGAGGATCGTGGCGATGGCCGGCTCCAACTCCTCTTCGTCGGGGGAGAATGGGTTCGGAAAGGCGGGGACGTTGCTGTACGAGCAGCGGACTGTCTTCAGGAACGCGGGATTCCGGTCGAGTTGGTCGTGGTCGGAGTCGACGTCCCAACCAGCGACAGGCGGCCGTTCGTTCAGGTAGTCGGTCGCCTGGACAAGAGAGTCCCAGCCGAGCGGGAGGCCCTGGGCCACCTCTTTGGTTCCTCGCACCTGTTTCTCCTGCCCTCCCGGGCCGAGGCGTTCGGCTGCGTGTTCTGTGAGGCAAGTGCATACGCCGTTCCGAGCATCGCCCCTGCCGTGGGTGGAATTCCGAACGCTGTGATCGATGGCGCAAGCGGCGTGCTCGTCTTGCCCCGACCAACGCCGTGCGAACTCGCCGATGTAATCGAAGCGCTGTGGAACGACCGAAACGGGTATGAGACACTCTGTCGTTCATCTCGCACCTCCTACGAGCACACGCTGAACTGGGAGGTTGCCACCAAGCGCGTGCTGAGCCACTTCGAGGCCTGAGATGCCAAGCGCGGAACGCCCGGTCGCTGTAGTCGGCCGTTTCCCCCCCCCGCTTGATGGGCAGGCGCTTGCCACAGCCCGACTAGCAGATTTGCTCGCTTCCCCTATGGGAGGAGGGCATAGGGTATCCCGATACGACGTCGGTGCCCCTGATGCGGCTTTACACGCACCCAGCCATCGTCTCAGCACCAAGCGAGTCGTTCATTTCCTACGTCTCCCGTTTTCACTCCGACGGGCGCTTTCCACGTCCCCAGCGGCACCCATTCTATGGACGTCGGTGTCGCCATCTACGCTGGGACACGTTCGCGACCTCGCGGTTGTGGTCCCTACGTTCGGGCGACGCCCTGTCGTTGGCGTTGTGCATAGAGGGGACTTCACGAGGCTATTCCATTCCCCCCTCACGGCCACGACAGGACGGGCTCTTGTCCATCGCCTTGACGCCCTCGTTTTCCTCTCGGAGAGCCTCGCCGAACGCTGTGGAGCGTTCGTTCCACCGGAGAAGCGGTGGGTGATCCCCAACACGATCGATGCCGCGACCATCCCGTCGTCAGCCGCGGTTAATGATGCTCGAAAGCGACGTCACGAACGCACAGGAGTTCGCATTTTATTTCTCTCCAATATGATCCCATCGAAGGGATACGACGACGTTCTGTCGGCGCTCTCCCTCCTCCGCCGACGAGGTCTCGATGCGAGCGGAACGTTTGTGGGGGGATGGCCATCTGCCAAGGCTGAAATCGCCTTCCGACAACGGGCGGCTGACCTCGATCTCAGCGCGTATGTCAACGCACTCGGTAGTGTCACTGACCGTGACCAAGTCCGCGCTCACCTCCTAGACGCTGACATATTCGCGCTCCCGACGACGTACCCCATCGAGGCCCAGCCTCTGACGGTGATCGAGGCGCTCGCCGCCGGCACGCCCGTCGTCGTGACGCGCCAGGGCGGGCTCCCGGAGATGATCGACGACGGGTGCGAGGGTCGCTTCGTTCCCGCCCACACACCGGCGGCCATCGCCGATGCCGTGGGCACCTTGCTCGATCCTCACCGCTGGGGCGACGCATCTGTTGCTGCCCGCACTCGGTTCGACTGTGCATTCAGCCCTGAAGCTGTCGGGCGACGTTGGCAGGAGGCTCTGGCGCGGATCTAACCCCGGAGCTTTCGGACGGCCGGGCCGAGCAGCCGCGCCCCGAGGCGTCGCATCCGGAAGTAGCCGCCCGTCCGCCACGAGGCTGCCCATCGGCCGGAGAACGACGGCCCCCGGTAGGCCCATGGCATGACTGCCTTCGCCGGCCCCTGAAAGTGGAGCGCCTGGAACCGGACCTCACGGCCCAGGCGCTGGTTGCATCCGTAAGGCTGCCTCCCCCTCCACCGGACCTCCTTCAGCCCGCCGGCCATCCTGTATTCGTCGGGCGTCAGATTCTCCGCCGAACCCATGTTGAGGTCGATCGTCACGTCGCCCCGGACCTCACACAGGTTGGCGACTCCGCCACCACGCCGCTCCGCGAAGAGGTGGAGCGCCGTCATGTCACAGACTCCGCCGGGCTCGCCGGTCTGTCGGTGGTGCGCCCACTTTTCGTCGTACTGAGCGGCCAGCGGGGAGCCCGCCTCGTAGCCGGAGAGCACGAAGCCACAGAAGGCATCGAGCACTTCTCGCGTCCAGTACGAGACGCTGCCCGGGGCCACCCAGCGATAGTCCCTCTGGGACTGGGGACGCTGGAGCGCGAACGAGGCGCCCTCCCCCCACACCGAGTCGAGTTCGGCCTCCGAGGCGTAGAGCATGACATCGGAGTCCATCACCCAGACGGCCACGGTTCCGGACTGGCGCATCCACTCGCGGAGCCAGAACCAGCGCTGAAAGCACACCTCCTCGAACTTACGCCGGTTGGTCGAGAGGTGACGGTAGGAGGCGTCGAGGGCCGCCGTGGCCTGAGCGTACTGCGCCGCACCGAGGTCGACATGGGTCGTCGCCGGGAAGTCGGCATTCGAGGCGTCGCCGAGCAAGACGACCTCGCTCTCGGGGGAGATGTGGCGGGCCTGCCGGAGCGAGAATTGGAGGTACGGGCTCGCTCCCCGGTGGATCAGGACGAGCGCCATCTCCTATGTCGTCCCCGTCGAGCCGAACCCGCCAGCCCCGCGCGCGCTCGCCGCCAGTGCCTGGGCTGGCACCAGCCGAACCGGCTCGTAGCGCGCCACGACGAGTTGCGCGATCCGCTCCCCCCGCTCTACCACGAACGGCTGGCGCCCGTGGTTGACGAGGAGCACGCCCACCTCGCCCCGGTACCCCGAGTCGATGGTGCCCGGGCTGTTGAGGACCGTCACGCCGTGCTTGAAGGCGAGCCCGGAGCGCGGCCGGACCTGCCCCTCGGTGCCGTCCGGGAGGGCGATCTGGAGGCCGGTCGGGACGAGCGCGTGGTCGCCGGGGCCGAGGACCACTGGCTCGCCCTCGGGGACGGCGGCGCGGAGGTCGAGGCCGGCGGCGTCGGGCGTGGCGTGCGCGGGGAGGTCGAGGCCCTCGCCGTGTGGGAGGACGGTGACGGGGACGGCGGTGGGGCTGAGCATCGAGGGGGTCAGACGGGAGGACACAGGCGCGCCCCGCTGACGGCGGATGCCAGCGGAGCGCCACAGAAGCCGGACGGGTTAGGCGGTCGCCTCGGACCGCGCCATCATCCGCTTCATCGGGCCGGCCAGGAAGAAGAACCCGATGCCCGCGATGATGGCAATCGCCGCCACGAGGCCCATGAACGACGGGAGCTCCAGCGTGTCGTAGAACCCGGCGATGGAGCCGGCGATGAAGTTGCCCACCGAGGCGCCGAGGAACCACACGCCCATCATCAGCGACGATACCCGCTTCGGAGCCAGCTTCGTGGTCGCGCTCAGGCCGACCGGCGAGAGCGTCAGCTCGCCGAGCGTGTGGAACAGGTACGTCAGCACGAGCCACCATGGCGAGGCTTGCCCGCCGCTGGCGGAGACCATCCCGGCGCCGACCATCGTGACGAAGCCGAGGCCGAGCAGCACGAGGCCCATCCCGAACTTGCTCGCCGTCGAGGGGTCCTTGCCGCGGCGGCCGAGGTACACCCAGATCATGGCCACGAACGGGGCGATGCTGAAGATGAAGAAGGCGTTCAGCGACTGGAACCACGCCGCGGGGATCCGGGTGCCGTCCTCCAAGCCGGGCAGCCACTGGAGCCAGTCCGCCAGCCCGCGGTCCGTCGACTGCTCGGCGAACAGGTTGAGGCTGGAGCCCGCCTGCTCGAAGGCCGCCAAGAAGATGGCGTAGCCCACGAAGAGCAGGATGATCATGTAGAGCCGCTTCTTCTCGCCGTCGGTCCAGTACGGGCGCGTCAGCAGCCAGCCGAAGAGCCCGAAGGTGATCGTGAAGAGGATCACGGTGTAGATGCCCTGGATCCACCCGGCCGTCGCCGGGATCACGCCGCCCACCATCAGCGCGGCGATGCCGCCGAAGAGAGCGACCACCCCCGCGAGGCCCTTCCAGAACATGCTCAGCGACGCCGGCTTCTCAGCGGCCGCGTCGGCCGAGAGCATCCCGACATCTCCCAGTTGTTTGCCGGCCAGCACGTAGAGAAGCACCCCGACGGCCATGCCGACGCCGGCCGCGGCGAACCCGGCGTGCCACCCGTAGCTCGCCGCGAGGGAACCACAGATCAGCGGCATCGCGAACGCGCCGATGTTGATCCCCATGTAGAAGATGGTGAACCCGGCGTCACGGCGAGGGTCCTCGGCCGAGTACAGCTGCCCGACCATCACGGAGATGTTGGGTTTCAGCAGGCCCGTGCCAAGGATGATCAGCCCGAGGCCGCCGTAGAAGGCCGCGATCAGGTCGAAGGCCATCGTGAAGTGGCCCGCCGCGATCAGGATGCCGCCGATGAGCACGCTCCGGCGCTGTCCCAGCAGCCGGTCCGCGATCCAGCCGCCGGGCAGGTTGGCGAGGTACACCAGCGACGTGTACAGCCCATACACCAGCGCTGACTTGCCCACGTCGTATCCCAGCCCGCCGTCGACGGTCTCGGCGGTCAGGTAGAGGATGAGCAGGGCCCGCATCCCGTAGTAGGAGGCGCGCTCGAAGAGCTCCGTAAAGAACAGGTTCGAGAGTCCCAGGGGGTGCCCGAAGAACCGCGTGTCGTCGGCCGCGAAGGCGCCAACGGCAGTGCCGCCTCCCGCGGCCGCGATCTCGTGGGCCGCGAGGTCGCTGGCGGCTTCGGCGTCGGGTCCTTTGCTCATGTCGGTGGGGTCTGATGAAGGCGCGAAACGGGAAACGAAGATAGCCGCACCCTCGCGGGATGCCTCAGAGCCGCGCGAGAGCGCCCCATCGTCACGCCTGGCCGAGCACGCGCGGCCAGGCGGTGCGGCACGCTAGCTCTGACGGAATCGGCTCATTGCTGCTGCAATTAGTTTGCGGGATGGACAACAGTGCAACTTGTTCCTGCCGCATCTGTGGCGCACCAGGACCTCATTCCACTCTCGTGGCGCGAGAGATGATGTTTGGAACCCGCGAGGCGTTCGAGTACGTCCGCTGTTCCTCGTGTGGATGTCTCCAGATCGCTGAAGTCCCAGACGACCTGGCGCAATACTATCCGCCCGACTACTACTCGTTCGACACCCCCCTTCCGAGGCGCATACGGCGACTCGCCAAACGCCAACGGCTCCGGCACGCGCTCGGCTTTCGGAGCCTCGGCGGTGCTTTCCTCACTCGACGGTATGGCTCCCCCCAAACAAGCTGTTGGCTTGCTCCCCTTCACCTCTCCCTCCACAGCCGAATCTTAGAAGTTGGGAGTGGGGCGGGGCACCTTCTGTTCGAACTCCGTGACGCCGGGTTCTCGTCGCTGACGGGGTTGGACCCCTTCGCACCTCGCGAGATTCGTAAGCGGGGGCTCCGCGTGCTGAGGAAGAGCGTCCACGAAGTAGAGGGGTCGTACGACGCCATCATGCTTCACCACACGTTTGAGCACCTCCCAGACCCCGCTGAGACTCTCGGTTCGATCTCCCGACTCCTCGCACCCAACGGTCAGGTGCTCCTTCGTATTCCCGTAGCCGACTCTTACGCGTTCAGGACTTATGGCCCCAACTGGGTCCAGGTCGATGCACCGCGGCACCTCTTTCTCCACACCCGAGAAAGCATCCAGTATCTCGCCGGAGCAACCGGGCTCACCGTACGCGAGGTGCTCTACGACTCGTCGGCCTTTCAATTCTGGGGAAGCGAGCAATACCGGAGGGATATCCCGCTTTCCGACCCGAGGTCGCACGCGGTTAACCCCGAAGCGTCCTCTTTCAGGCCGGAGGAAATCGCAGGCTATGAGCACCGCGCCGACGAACTCAACCGCCAGGACGATGGCGATCAAGCGTGCTACTACCTCATTCGGTCTGAGGACTAGCATTGTCGGTCAACACTCGCGCGGCCAGGCGGTGCGGCGCGCGGTCGGCGGGGTCGAGGGTGCGGACGGCCTCGGCCAGCGCCTCGGCCCGACCGTCGGCCCAGAAGTCGCGGCGCCAGCGGCCCTCGACGAGGCGGCGCACGCGCCGGCGCAGGCGCTCGGCGCGGAGCGCGTCCCACTGCGGGGCGAGGCGGGCGCGGTGCGCGTCGAGGGCGTCGAGGAGGGCATCGATCCCCTCCCCCTCCAGGGCCGAGGCCGTGATGACGGGGACGGGCTCGTCGCGCTGGGCCCGCAGGTCGAGCGCCTGGCGGAGCGCGCGGACGAGCCGCGGGGCTTCCGGCTTGTCGGCCTTGTTGACGCAGAACACGTCGGCCACCTCCATCAGCCCGGCCTTCATGGCCTGGACTGCGTCGCCGCTCTCGGGGACGAGCACGACGAGCGTGGTGTCGGTCGTCTCGGCCACGTCGATCTCGCCCTGCCCCACGCCGACGGTCTCGACAAGGACGACGCCGTAGCCGGCCGCGTCGAGCACGTCGCAGGCCGCCTCCGTCGCCTCGCTGAGGCCGCCGAGCGCCCCCCGCGCCGCGAGGCTCCGCACGAACACGCCGTCGTCCTCGGCGTGGCGGTCCATGCGGACCCGGTCGCCCAGGAGCGCGCCGCCCGTGAACGGGCTCGACGGGTCGACGGCGACGACGGCGACGGTCTCGCCCCGGGCGCGGACGGCCTCCACGAGCCGGTCCGTCAGGGTCGACTTACCGGCGCCGGGGGGGCCGGTGATCCCAACCCGCCACGCGCGGCCGGTGTGCGGGTAGAGGGCGTCCACGAGCGCGTCGGCGCCGGGCAGGCCGTTCTCGACGGCCGTGATGGCGCGGGCGACGGCCCGGCGCTGGCCGTCGAGGATGGCAGGAGCGAGGGCGGAGGCGTCGGGCATGCCGCAAGATCCCGACGCCCCGCCGTCTGTGCTACTCCACTTCGTAGCCCAGCTCCGAGATGCCGAGGCGGCTGTCGGCCAGGTCGTCCGACTCGGCGTAGGTGCCCACCCAGATCCGGTAGTCGCCGCTCTCGGGCGCGTCGAAGTCGATGCGCGGGTTGAGGCCCTCGCCGCTGTCGTCGTCGCAGTGGTACCGGCCGCTGGGGGTGCGGACGACGAGGCTCAGGTCTTGGTCTGCCGCGGCACTGAATGTGAGCGAGAGCGACCCCGCGGTGTACCGGACGACGGCGTCCGGGCGGAGGCCGATGTAGCCCGTGCAGCCGCTCCCGGTGAGCGGGTTGGCCTGCGCCCCGCCCGCCCGGACCTCGACGACTCGCGGATCGTCCGAGAACCCGGCGCTGAGGACGGTCGTGCCGAAGTACGGGTCCCCGTCCCATCCCGGCACGACGCCGGAGGCCCCCGAGGCGGAGACCGTCTGGGCCGTGGCCGTCGGGGTCGCGCGAATCGTCGTGCGGTCGGTGGGCGTGGCCTGAATGGTCCGCGAGGCGGCGTTGGCGGCGTCGAGCGTCACCTCCTGCCCGATCTCACTGAACCCCACCACGCCGTCGGTGTACTCGCCGGACGAGGCGTAGACGCCGGCCCACACCCGATACGTCCCGCTGATCGGATCGGGGATGGTGAGGCTCGGGTTGAGCCCCTCGCCGCTGTCGTCGTCGCAGTAGTAGCGGCCGTCCGGGCCGCGGACGAGCAGGCTGATGTCGGTCTCCGACGCGGCGCTGATGGTGAGGTCGAATGTAGTCCCGGCCTCGTACTCCAGCACCACGTCCGGCCGGGCGCCGATGTAGCCGGCGCACCCCGCCCCTTCCACGGGGTTCGCCGTCGTCCCGCCCGGGCTCACGTCGATGGTGCGGGGGTCGTCGGAGAAGCCGGATCGGAGGCTGAGGGTGCCCGCGTAGGGCGGCTGGTCCCAGCCGGGGACCTCTTGCGCGCGCGGCGCGGACGCGAGGACGAGGAGAAGAGCGGACGCGAGAGAAAACCGGATCATCAGGGCAGAGCGAAGGTGAGCGTGCCGAGAGAGTAGGGAAAAACCCGGGGCCCGTAAATCCCCTCTGCCCGCGAGGGCCGGCCAAGGCACGCATTCCGCCATCTCTCCACCCCGAGGCGCACGTGGCCCCGGCTACCTTGCGCGCTCCCGATTCGCAGATCCATGTCCGACGCCCGCCGCCTCACCCCCATCGACGCCCCCACCCACGGCGACCGCACGCACACCTGCGGCGCGCTCCGCGAGGGCGACGCCGGCCAGGAGGTGGTCCTCAAGGGCTGGGTGGACACGCTCCGCAACTTCGGCGGGCTTCACTTCATCGACCTCCGCGACCGCTACGGGCTCACGCAGCTCGTCTTCTCGCCCGAGATCGACGCGGCGCTGGCCGAGCTGGCCGAGAAGCTCCGCATGGAGGACGTGATCTCCGTCCGCGGCGAGGTCCGCGTGCGGGAGCGGAAGAACGACCAGATGCCCACGGGCGACGTGGAGGTCTACGTCTCCGACGTCGAGGTGCTGGCCGTGGCCGACACGCCGCCGTTCGTCGTCTCCGAGAACGACCCGCGTTCGACGAAGGCCGGCGAGGACCTCCGGCTGAAGTACCGCTACCTCGACCTCCGCAAGCCGCGCCTGCAGCAGAACCTCCTCCTGCGGTCCAAGCTCTACCAGAGCACGCGTCGCTACTTCGACGAGAACGACTTCGTCGAGGTCGAGACGCCGGTCCTCATGAAGTCGACGCCGGAGGGCGCGCGCGACTACCTCGTGCCGAGCCGGGTCCACCCGGGCCAGTTCTACGCGCTCCCGCAGTCGCCCCAGACGTACAAGCAGATCCTGATGATGGCGGGGCTCGACCGCTACGTCCAGATCACGAAGTGCTTCCGCGACGAGGACCTGCGGGCGGACCGCCAGCCGGAGTTCACCCAGATCGACGTCGAGATGACGTTCGCGACGGAGGAGGGCATCTACGGGCTCGTGGAGGGCCTCCTCGCGCGGATCTGGCGCGAGACGCGCGGGATCGAGATCGAGACGCCGTTCCCGCGGATGCCCTACGCCGAGGCCATCCGCCGCTTCGGCTCCGACAAGCCGGATCTGAGGTTCGGCATGGAGATCGCCGACGTGAGCGAGCAGGTGAAGGGCTCCGACTTCCGCGTGTTCGAGTCGATCCTGGACGACGGCGGCGCCGTCGTCGCGATCCGCGTGGCGGGCGAGGGCGACCGCGGCCGCAAGCCGATGGACAAGCTCGACAAGGACGTGGTCCGCAATCAGATCGGCGCGGGCGGTCTGTTCTACGCCAAGCTCCCGAGCGACGGCAGCGACTTCAGTCAGTCGGTGAAGGACGAGGTGTTCGCGCGAGACAAGATGCAGGCCGTGATCGACGCCGTCGGCGCCGAGGCCGGCGACCTCGTGCTCGTCCTCGCCGGGCCCGCCCCCAAGGTGTTCGAGCAGATGGGCGACCTCCGCCTCCACCTAGCGAAGGAGACCGGGCTCCTCCCCGAGGGCGCCGACGGCCCCTGGAAGTTCCTCTGGGTGACGGATTTCCCGCTCTTCGAGTACTCCGAGGAGGACGGCCGCTACTACGCCATGCACCACCCGTTCACGAGCCCCGCGCCGGAGGATTTCGACAAGCTCCGGAGCGACCCCGGCGAGGTCCGAGCCCGCGCCTACGACGTGGTCCTGAATGGCTCGGAGCTGGGCGGCGGCTCGATCCGAATTCACCGCTCGGACGTGCAGAGCCGCATGTTCGACCTCCTCGGGATCGACGAGGAGGAGGCACAGCGTCGGTTCGGCTTCCTCCTCGACGCACTCCGCTACGGTGCGCCTCCGCACGGAGGCATCGCCCTCGGGCTCGACCGCCTCGTGATGCACCTCACAGGCGCGACCTCGCTCCGCGACGTCATCGCGTTCCCGAAGACGCAGCAGGCGACGGAGCTCATGTCGTCGGCGCCGGACGTCGTCGACCCCGAGCAGCTCGCCGAGCTCCACATCGCCACGACGGCCGACGTGGAGAACGCGACGACGACCCGCCCGCTCTCGGACGACCCGGCCTGAGCGTGCCGCAGCGCCGTCGTCCCCCGCGCCGAATCGCACCGGGGGCGACGGCGGGCTCCTCACGCGCTTTCCGCCATCGCCGCGAGGTTCGAGCGAGCCGCCTCCAGGAACCGCTCGTGCTCGTCCGGCGGCGACACCTCGAGGAACACGGTGTCCTCCTCGGTGACGCCCGTGTGGCCGGGCGGGAGGTAGTACACGTCTCCGGCCCGGATCGTCTCCCCTGCCCCGCTGGCCATCCTCCACCCGGAGCTGCCCACTCATCACATAGCCCCAGTGCGGACAGGGGCAGAGGTCGTCCGGGAGGCCTCGGAGGAGGGGGCCGAAGTCAGTCCCGGCCGGGACTGACACGACCGCCATCCGCATCCCGCCCCAGTCGGTGGCGCGGACCGTCGCGGGGCCGGCCTGGAGGACAAGGGGGAGTTCGCGTTCCGATGCTCGCATGGTCTCGTGGGTTGAGTGAGGGGGCTCCTGGGTGGTCCTACTCTTCGACGCGGACACGCACGGCGGCGGGGCACCGCCCGCCCTCATACGTGGACGCGTTGACGATGCGGACCTCGCTCACGCATCGACCGGCCCGACGCTCGAAGTCCTGAAGGAGTGCGAGGAGGTCGTGTTCGAGACGCTGCCGGGAGCGGAGGAGGGGAGCGGAGGTCGGCGCGGACTGTGACATAGCAAAGAGAGATACGGTCCAGAAAGCGGCCCCGTCCAGGAGGGCGGTGGGGCCAGGCCCGTCACGACTGACGGGCGTCCCGGCCGGTCGAACAAGCGCCTCAACACGGCGCCTCTCAGTGACATCAACGGTATACGGAATAAATGCTTGAGCCACAACCCGCCTCGCCACTTAATCCCCTCCCCGTTCGCCTCCCGGCGCCCACGTACGTCGCTAGCCTCCCTCTCCGCTGCCCCCAGACGCACCGTGCGGCTGATGGCCTAGGCTAGGCCTTCCCGGAATCTCGAGAGATGTCCTCTGGAATGCATTGAAGGATTTTGGAATGCATTGAAGGATTTCGACGCGATGTCGGACTTCGTTACCAGCGCTCGCAACGGCCTCCCACGATGGCGTCGAGATCCGTCACGCTGCTCAGGATGACAGGACCGGAAGGGTTCGCGGACAAGCCCTAGGGCACGTCCATCCGTCCCTCGTCGCGCAGCGCAGTCAGCGCCTGGAGGTCGAGGGATTGGAGCGCCGCCTCGAGTTGGTCGTCTCTCACGCCGTCGCCTTCGACTTCGATGAGGAAGCGGTCGTCCACGATGAGGGTGAACTCGCCCTCTTGCGCCTCCGTGTCGTACGCGCGGTAGCCGCGGTGGCCGGCGAACGGGACCGTCCGCTCGTAGCCGGTACTCGTCTCGCGATCCATGTCCTGCGTCGCCCACGCGATCCCCATCATTTCGAACGACGGCATCGCCCCCAGATCCGTGATGGTGAGGTCGATGGTCCCTTCCTCCCCCTCGTAGGTCGCCGTCGCCTCGGAGATCGAGGTCCCCATGGCGCTCTGCGTGGCGCCCTCGATGGCCGTCCGCTCCATCCCGTCGAGCGACGCGGGGAGCAGGTCGCGGAGCGCCCGGGCGTTGACGGGCTCGGCCGGCGCGCCGTCGACGCCCGACACACCCTCCGTCGTACCGTCGGGGACGTCGCCTCCCCCCTCGGAGCCGCCGCAGGCGGTGAGCGGGGCCACGCAGGCAGCGGCCGAGAGCAGGGCGACCAGTGAGTGGAGACGAATCGGCATGACGACGGGAAAGCGGCCTTCTACGGTATGCAGGGGGTGCGCATCCGTCACCCCCAGCCCCTCAGCCATCGAGGGGCGTCGGGGTCCAGCGGAGAACGGTGAGCTGGCCGGTCCCGTCGCTGCCGTAGACGTAGCCGCCCGGCGAGGGAAGCGTGGCGCCCCAGTTGCCGTCCATCGTCACGTCGTCGTGCTTCGGGTACGTGTCGTGGTGGGCGACCACGGAGGGGGCCGACGGGTCGGACAGGTCGAGGACGTACAGGCCGGCCGTGTAGTGCGAGAGGAAGGCGTAGTCGCCCCGGACGAGCACGTTGTGCGCGATCCGGTTGGCCCCGAGCCACTCGCCCACGAGCGTCGGGTTATCGAGGTCCTCCACGTTCCACACCTTCACCGTCTTCTCGGCCGTCTCCTCCGTCGTCACCACGTAGCGGCCATCGTCGGTGGGCCAGATGTTGTGGACGTAGCCGGCGTTCGGGACCGTCACACGGCCCATCAGCGCGGGGCTCGCCTTGTCCGCCATGTCCCAGACGGAGAAGGACGGCGAGCGCCCCTCGGCCACGTAGAGCGTGTCGCCGCGCGCGAACACGTCGTGCACGTCGTCCACCTCCACCTGCCCGACGATCTCAGGCGCCGTGGGGTCGGCAAGGCTCAGCACGTGGATCGGCGAGCCGCTTGTCCCGAGGACGTAGGCCGTCCCCGTCGCGGTGTCGATCGAGAGGTTGTGCGACGAGACCAGTTCGTCGTTCGGCCCGCGCACCACCGCCACCTCCTCGGCGTGCTCGGGCAGACCGCTCAGGTCGATGATCTGGAGCCCCTCGCTCCGCCCGTACGCCTCGCTGACCACGTAGGCGTACGAGCCGTACGTCTTGATGTCGCGCCAGTACCACACCGCCCGCTCCGTCGGCCCGTCAACGTGGGCGACGACCTCGAGCGACGGGACGGCCACGATCGAGACGCCCTCGATGTCGCCCATGAGGGCGTACTCGGCGCCGTCCGGGGCGACGTAGCCCCACACGTCCGAGCCGCCCGTTTCGAGCGTGTCCGAGACGATGGCCGGAAGGTCCACGGTCCCGACGAGGTCGAGCCGCTGCGCGTGAACGGCCGACGCGGCCAGGGGCAGGAGGAGGAGAGCGAGAAGGCGGTGCATGCGGTCAGCCGTCGAGGCGGTTGGGGTCCCAGCGGAGGACGGTCAGCGTCCCTTCGAGGTCGCTGGCGTAGACGTAGCCGCCGGGCGAGGGCGGCGTCGCCCCCCAGTTGCCGTAGAAGGCCGCGTCGTCGTTGTCGGAGAACGTGTCGTAGTGGGCCACCTCGACGGGAGTCGTCGGGTCCGAGATGTCGAGGATGTAGAGGCCCGAGGCGTAGTGCGAGAGGAAGGCGTAGTCGCCCTGCACGTGGACGTTGTGGGCAAGGCGGCTCTCGCCCAGCCACTGCCCCACGAGCGTCGGGTTATCGAGGTCCTCCACGTTCCACACCTTCACCGTCTTCTCGGCCGTCTCCTCCGTCGTCACCACGTAGCGGCCATCGTCGGTGGGCCAGATGTTGTGGACGTAGCCGGCGTTCGGGACCGTCACACGGCCCATCAGCGCGGGGCTCGCCTTGTCCGCCATGTCCCACACGGAGAACGTCGGGTCGCGGCCCTCGGCCACCCACATCGTGTCGTTGCGGGCGTAGATGTCGTGGAGGTCGTTCACGGCCACGAAGCCGACCTCCTCGGGCGCGATGGGGTCGGTGAGGTCGAGTACGACGATCCCGTTGCCGTCCGAGTTTAGGACGTAGGCGTGGCCCGTCTTCGTGTCGATCGAGAGGTTGTGCGAAGAGACGAGCTGGTCGTCCGTGCCGCGGACCACGGCGATCTCTTCGGCGCGCGCCGGGAGACCCCGGAGGTCGATCACCTGGAGCCCCTCGCTCCGCCCGTAGTTCTCGGTCACGACGTAGGCGAACGAGCCGTACGTCTTGATGTCGCGGTGGAAGAACATGTCGTTCTCGGTCGGCCCGTCGATGTGGGCGACGACCTGGAGCGACGGGACGGCCACGATCGAGATGCCCTCCACGTCACCCATGAGGGCGTACTCGGCGCCGTCGTTGGCCGTGTACGACCACACGTCCGACCCGCCGACGATGTCCGGGATCCCGATCCCCATGTCCGGCTCGTTGGGGTCGTCGGCGCCGGGGCGCGGGATGGTGGGGAGCTCGACGGTCCCGATCAGTTCGAGCGTCTGGGCCGCGGAGGCCAGGGGGAGCGCCGCGAGCAGAACGGCGAAAGCGAGAGGGCGCATGGGGTTGAAGGGAGGGGATACCAGGCTCAATGTAGAGCACGGACCTGCCGAGACCGTTCACCCGCCTCCGCATGCATCTTGGGGCGGGCGAACCCCGGGCCGCCCCGACCGTCTCAGCCCTCCCTCTGATCGACCTGTCCCATGTCCCTGTACGCTGTCATCATGGCCGGTGGCGTCGGCAGCCGGTTCTGGCCGCGCAGCCGCCGCTCCAACCCCAAGCAGTTCCTCGACGTGTTCGGCGAGGCCTCGCTCATCCAGAACACGTTCGCCCGGCTCCAGCCGCTCGTCGAGCCCGAGCACGTGTTCGTGGTGACCAACGAGGCCTACACGGCCAAGACGCACGAGCACCTGCCGGCCGTCCCGGCCGAGAACATCCTCGGCGAACCGGTCGCGCGGAACACGGCCCCGTGCATCGCGCTCGCCGCCGCCCGCCTCCACGCGCTCGACCCCGACGCGACGATGGTGGTGCTCCCGGCCGACCACCTCGTCGCCAACGTCGAGCGGTTCCACGAGGTGCTCCAGGCCGCCGTCGAGGCCGCCCAGACGGGCGCGCTCGTCACCATCGGCATCCGCCCGACGCACCCCGAGACGGGCTACGGCTACGTCCAGTTCGACGCCGACGGCGACTTCGACGGCATCCGCGACGACGGGCCCACCGACCGGCCCCGTGCCCACCGCGTGATGTCGTTCGCCGAGAAGCCGGACCTCGCCACCGCCGAGCGCTTTCTCGACGCCGGCGACTTCCTCTGGAACTCGGGCATGTTCATCTGGCGCGCCGACGCCATCCTCGACGCCATGGAGCGCCACCTCCCGAAGGTCCACCGCGCGTTCGCCCCGCTCCAGGACGCCTTCGGTACGGACCGCCAGCAGGAGGCCGTGGAGGCCGCCTACCAGCAGACCCCGAAGATCTCCATCGACTACGGCGTGATGGAGCGGGCCGACAACGTCCTCGTCGTGCCCGGCTCGTTCGGGTGGAGCGACGTGGGCGACTGGCGCGCCGTCCACGAGCTCGCCGACAAAGACGACGCGGGCAACCGGGCCGAGGGCAACGTGATTCTCCAAGACACCGCCCGCTCGTTCGCCCGGAGCGCCGACGGGCGCCTCCTCGTGCTCGTCGGGATGCAGGACACCGTCGTCGTCGACACCGGCGACGCCGTCCTCGTGTGCCACCGCGAGCAGGCCCAGAAGGTCAAGAACGTGGTCGACTTCCTCGGGGTGCACGGGATGGAGGAGTACGTCTGAGCCCGCCCGGGCCGGAGGCTCGGACGGCACATCTCCTCTCACACATGAAGGACGCCTGTCACCCGGGCGTCCTTCTTTTCGTCTTAACCCGATGCGCGCAACCGGTCGACGAAAGCGCCGTACTGACGCCCTAGTTTCGGAAATGACCGACGAGTCATCTTCTGACCAACTCCCCACATGGAGCCTCTCCCCCTTCCCGCTGAGCCCCTCGGCCGACGCGAGCGCGAGCGCCTCGCGCGCCGCCAGGCCATGCTCGACGCGGCCCTCGCCCTGTTCGGCGAGAAAGGGTTCGACGGGGCCACGCTCGATGAGATCGCCGAGCGCGCCGAGTTCGGCAAGGGGACCCTCTACAACTACTTCCCCGGCGGCAAGGACGAGCTCTACCACGTCCTCTTCGAGGAGCGCGTGGTGAACGGCCTCTACTCCGTCGTCGGGGACACGCTCCCGGAGGACCGGCCGCTGACGACGCGCGCCGAGGCCCGGGCCGCCTTCCACGACCTCATCCTCGGCCTCCTCGAGCACTTCGAGACCAACCGCTCGGTGCTCCGCCTGTTCATGGCCGAGGGCCCGCGGGTGTTCCACGACCCGGAGCGAATGGCAGACATCGTCCGCCTGTTCTCCGCCTTCATAGAGGCGGTGACGCAGGCCGTCGAGCGGGCCGTCGCGGCCGGCGTGCTCCGGCCGCTTCCGCCGGCGCCCGTCGCCCACCTCCTCATCGGGAACGTCAGGGGCATCCTCATGGCCCACGCCGCCGCCGACTGCGCCCCGGCGGGCGTCCCGTCCATGCCCTCGCTCGTCCCCAGCGAGACCGCCGAGTTCATCACGACCGCCCTTTTCGACGGGCTTCTCGTCCCCGAGACCCCGTCCACCGACGCATGATGTCGCGCTTTCTCCTCCCCGCCCTTCTCGTGGTTCTCGCGAGCGCCGCGCCCGCCGCTCAGCCCGTCCGCGTGGACTCGGTGGCGGTGGCCGGCGTGTCCGAGCCGGCCGCTGGCGGGCCGCTGTCGCTCTCGCTCGGCGAGGCCATCCAGATCGCCCTGGAGCGGGCCTACGCCGTCCGCCTCGCCGACCTCGACGTGGCGACGTCGCGCGCCCAGGTCCGCGAGGCCTACGGGAGCCTGTACCCCCAGGTCTCGGCGTCGTCGTCGTACACGCGCAACGTGGTGCAGGCCAACCCGTTCGCCGGCTCCTCGGCCGGCAACATCTTCGGAGGCCTCGGCGCCATCGGCTGGCTCCAGTACAACGAGCAGGCCCGCACCGACGACGATCCAACGACACAGCCGATCTCGCTCGACCAGTACAACGAGCAGGTCCGCCAGGGGCAGCAGGCGGTCGGGTACAACCCGGCCAACTCGTCCAACCCGTTCGGGACGGACAACCAGTTCGCCAACACGCTCTCGATCAGCCAGCCGCTCTACAGCGGGACGGCGTTCGCGGCCGTGCGTGGGGCCAAGAGCCTCGTCGAGATCAACCAGGTGGCCGCCGAGCAGCGGCGAGACGAGACCATCCACCAGACGCGGCAGGCGTTCTACGCCGCCCTCCTGGCGCAGGAGCAGGTAGCCGTCCAGCGCGCCTCGCTGATCCGCGCGCGGGACACCTTCGACGACGCCTCCCTCCTCGTGGCCCAGGGCGTCCGCCCGCTCCTGGAACGCCTGAACGCCGAGGTGGACCTCGCCAACACCGGGACCCAGCTGGTCACGGTCGAGGCGCAGGCCCAGTCGGCCCGCGACCAGCTCCTCCTCACGCTCGGCCTCCCCGTCGACGCGCCGATTGTGCTGGAGGGCCGGCTGTCGGCCCCAGGGGCCGCCCTGTTCCAGACGGTCGGGCTGGCCGCCGCCGCGGCCACCTCGCTCGACCAGCGGCCGGACGTCCGCCAGGCCGCGCTCGCGGTCCGGCTCAACGAGGTCCAGCGCGACATCACGAAGGCCGCCGCCTACCCCAGCCTCAGCGGGTTCGTCAACGCCAGCTACAGCGGCAACATCCCGGACGACCGCTCCTTCATCACCACGCCCGACACGGCCGACCCGTTCACGTTCGAGACCGGCGAGACCAGGTTCTTCTCGGACAGCTACTGGCAGCCGGCCCTCGCCGTGGGCCTCCGCCTGAACTGGACGCTCTTCGACGGCTTCCAGACACGCTACCGGACGCAGCAGAACCAGATCGCCATCGACCAGGCCGAGATCCAGCTCGAGCAGGTCCGCAACGGCGCCCGGCTGGAGGTGGCCGCGGCCCTCCGCAACTTGGAGAGCGCCCGTCGCCGCCTGACCTCGCAGCGCCGGACCGTGGAGACGGCCGAGACGGCGTTCACGTTCGCGAGCGCCCGGCTGGCGGAGGGTGTGGCGAGCCAGGTGGACGTGCGCGTGGCGAGCCAGAACCTGGACCTCGCCCGGCTGAACTACCTCCAGGCCGTCTACGACGCCCTCGTCGCCCGCTCGAACTACGAGCGCGCCACGGGCACCATCGAGCCCACGCCGCTCGACGTCGACCCCGGCGCGCCCTCCGTCACGGCCGCCCGATGATCCGCCCCGCCGCCCTCTCGGCCCGACGGCCCGCCGTGTCGTCCCTCCGTCGCCTCACCCGAGGACTCCTCCTCTACGCCCTGATCTTCCCCATGCGCCGCTTGTCCCTCCTGCTCCTCGCCGCGCTCACGCTCGCGGCCTGCGGCGGCGAGCCCGCCCCCGCCGAGACCGAGGCGACCGCCGACCGCGCGATCCCCGTCGAGGTCCTCATCGCCGACCCGGACCTGTTCGAGGACACCATCGAGCTCACCGGCACCGTGGACGCCACCAACGACGCGTCGCTCTCGCCCGACGTGGGCGGGACGCTGACCTACGTGGCCCCCGTCGGGACGTTCGTGCGCGCCGGGCAGACCGTGGCCCAGGTCCGTGCGACCGCGCAGCAGGCCGGCGTGAGCCAGGCCCGCGCGCAGGCCGCCTCCAGCCAGGCCGGCATCGCGCAGGCCGAGGCCGGCGTGGAGGCCGCCCGCGCCCAGCGCCAGGCGGCCCAGGCCCAGCTCGACCTCGCGCAGGACCAGTACCGACGCCAGCTCCCGCTCTACCGCGACTCGATCCTCTCGGCCCTCGAATTCCGCCAGGTCGAGAGCCAGCTCGCCAACGCCCGCGCCGGCGTCGCCCAGGCCGACGCCGGGATCGCCCAGGCTCAGGGCCAGCTCCGCGCCGCCCGCGCCCAGGCGTCGGCCGCCAGCGCCGGCGTCCAGAGCGCCCAGACGCAGCTCGCCAACACGCGCATCGTGGCGCCGTTCGCAGGCGTCGTGGAGGAGCGTCTCGCCGAGGCCGGCGAGCTCGCAGCCCCCGGGCAGCCGGTCGTCCGGCTCGTCGGGGCCGGGAGTGTGAAGGTGACCGCCGGGGTGCCGGAGCGCTACGCTGGCGACATCGAGCAGGGCACGCAGGTCCGCGTGACGCCCAACGCCTACACCGTCGAGCCGCGCGGCGGGCGGGTCACGTTCATCGGCTCCGCCATCGACACGCAGTCGCGGACGTTCCCCATCGAGATCGCCGTCGAGAACGCCGACCGCTCGCTGAAGCCGTCGATGGTCGTCCGCCTGACCGTCACGCGCGACGTGCTTGAGGGCGTGATCGCCGTGCCCACCGAGGCCGTCGTCCGCGACGAGCGCGGGACGAGCGTGTTCATCGTCGCCCAGGACTCGACGGGCACCGTCGCCTCGCGCCGGGCCGTCGAGCTCGGGCCCAACGCGGGCGACACCGTCGTCCTCCGCTCCGGCGTCGAGGCCGGGGATCAGATCATCGTCTCCGGCGCCGGCGACCTCGCCGAGGGCGACCGCGTCCGCGTCACCGAGACCCGCCAGGTGGCCGCCGTCCGTTCGGAAGAGTGAGCCGTGGTGCGTGAGCACCCCTCGCCGCGCACCCGCCGTTACGAATCACACAGCCATGCAAATCACCAACCTCGCGATCAGCAACCGCGTGGCGGTCGTCGTCCTGACGATCGCGCTCTCGATCGGCGGGCTCGTCTCGTACGTCTCCCTCCCCAAGGAGAGCCAGCCGCAGATCGAGTTCGCCCAGATCGTGGTCACGACGATCTACCCCGGCGCCAGCCCGGACGACGTCGAGTCCATCATCACCCAGGAGGTCGAGCGCGAGGTGTCCACCATCTCCGGCCTCGACGAGCTCCGGAGCACGAGCACCGAGGGCGTCTCGACGGTCATCGCCGAGTTCTTCCCGGACAAGGACATCGACGAGGCCAGCCGGGAGGTCCGCGAGGCCGTGGACCTCGCCAAGTCCGAGTTCCCGGCCGATGTCGAGGAGCCCATCGTGGCCGACATCGACTTCGCCGACTTCCCGGTCCTCACCGTCAACCTCCTGACGGACGAGAGCCTCACGTCGCTCCGAAGCACGGCCGAGGACCTCCAGGACGAGATCGAGTCGGTCCCGGGCGTGAGTGGCGTGGACCTGATCGGCGGGCTCGAGCGCGAGGTGCAGGTGAACGTGGACCTCACGGCGCTCCAGGGCTACAACCTCAGCATCAACGACCTCGTCGCGGCGGTCCAGACGGAGAACGCCAACATCCCGGGCGGCTCCGTCGACGTCGGCCCCGAGAACTACCTCGTCCGCATCGACGGCGAGTTCGACGACCCCTCCGAGATCCTCGACCTCGTCGTGGCCTCACCCGGCGGGACCCCCGTCTACGTCCGCGACATCGCCGACGTCAAGTTCGGGTACAAGGACCGGACGAGCTACGCCCGCCTCGACATCCTCCAGCGCGAGGACGAGGAGGGCGAGTGGCACCCGGTGGACGCGGCCGAGAACCTCCAGGTGATCCGGCTCAACGTGAAGAAGGCCTCGGGGGAGAACATCATCGAGGTGGTCGACGGCGTCGAGGACGTGATCGACGGGTTCAGCTTCCCGAACGGCACCACCTACGTGCTCACGGGCGACCAGTCCGAGCAGGTCGAGATCCTCGTCGAGGACCTCGAGAACAACATCATCGCCGGCATCCTCTTCGTGATCGCCGTGCTCCTGTTCTTCCTCGGCGTCCGGAACGCGACGCTCGTGGGGCTCGCCATCCCGCTGAGCATGTTCCTGAGCTTCCTGGTCTTCTCCGTGATGGGCCAGACGCTCAACTTCATCATCCTGTTCTCGCTGATCATCGCGCTCGGGATGCTGGTGGACAACGCGATCGTCATCATCGAGAACATCTACCGATTCCGCGAGGAGGGCTACAGCCGGTGGGAGGCCGCCCGTGCGGGGACGGCCGAGGTGGGGCTCGCCGTGGCCGCCTCCACGGCCACGACCGTGGCCGCCTTCGCCCCGATGCTCCTGTGGCCGGGCATCATCGGCAAGTTCATGAGCTACATGCCGCTGACGCTCATCGTGACGCTCACGTCGAGCCTGTTCGTGGCCCTCATCATCAACCCGGTGATCGCCGGCTTCTTCGTCAAGACCGAGGCCGAGATCGCGGCGGAGAAAGCGGCCGGCCGCCGGCGCGACCCGCGCGGCCGGAAGGTGGCCCTCGGGCTCGTGGCCTTCACTGCGCTCGTCGTCGGGATCGCCAACTGGAAGACGCTCATCTTCCTCGCGGTCGCCATCCCGGCCCTCGTGCTCCTCTACCGGAACGCCCTGGAGCCGGCCCACAGCCGGTTCGCCACCCGGACCGTCCCGCGCATGACGGACGCCTACCGGCGCTTCCTCGCGTGGATGCTCCAGCGCGACTACTCGGTCCGCCGGTCGCTCCTCCGCAACACGTTCGCCCTCTGCTCCTTCACGGCCGGGTTCGTCCTCCTCATCGCCGGCGCCGCGCTCAACGCGGCCGCGGCGCCGGCCGGGTACCTCCTCCTGGTGCCGGGCGGGGTGGCCCTGCTCGTGGGCATCCTGGGCATCGTGTTCCACAGCCTGGAGACGGCGTTCCTCGGCGGCCGGGCGAGCGTGAAGGCCGGGCTCTGGTTCGGCGGCATCGTCGCCGTGCTGATCGTGCTCCTCACGCTCTCCGGGCGGATCGACTTCTCGACGGTCAAGGGCGTCGAGGTGGTGATCGGGATGCTCCTGCTCCCGATCCTGATCGCCGGGGCCGGCCTGCTGGGGCTGGCCTTTGGGACGAGGAACGAGCGGCGGACCAGCTTCGGCACGCCGTACTACGTCCTCACCGACAACCGGGCGCGCCTGCTCACGGCCACGCTCGGCGTGCTCGTGGGCGTGATCCTGCTGTTCTTCGTAGCCCCCACGGGCGTCGAGTTCTTCCCGACCACGGACCCCAACACGATCCAGATCACGGCTGAGGGCCCCATCGGGACCACCATCGAGCGCTCCAACGAGATCTCGGAGGAGGTGTTCGGGCGCGTCGAGGCGCTGATGGACGAGAGCCCCGAGACGGGCGAGAACACCACCAACATCGCCACCAGCGTGGGCGTCGGCGGCGACGTGATGTTCGGGGGCGGCGCGGCCTCGGCCGAGCGCTCGTCGGTTACGCTCAACATGGTCGATTACGACCAGCGTGCGGAGCCCTCCTCGGAGACGCTCCGGCGGATCCGCCAGTCGATCGCCGGGATGCCGGGCGTAGACCTCCAGGTGGAGCAGGACCAGAACGGCCCGCCCACGGGCGCCGCCGTCAACATCGAGGTGTCGGGGCCGGAGTTCGACGAAATCCAGAGCATCGCGAACACGCTCAAGAACCAGCTCGACGACGCCGTCGAGGCCGGCCGCATCCAGGGCCTCGTCGATGTCCGCGACAACCTGAACTCGGGCCGGCCCGAATACCGCGTCGAGATCGACCGGGAGCGGGCCGCGGCCTTCGGGCTGAGCACGCAGCAGGTGGCCCTCGCCGTCCGCAGCGCCGTCAACGGCGTCGAGGCCAGCCAGTGGCGCGACGGCAAGGACGAGTACGACATCACCGTCCGCCTCCGCGAGGAGGACCGCCAGAGCCTCCGCGAGATCGAGAGCCTGACGGTCTTCAACGAGGGTCTCCAGATCCCGCTCGTCGCCGTCGCCCGCGTGGTGCCGGCCTCGGGGCTCGGGAGCGTCACCCGGCTCGACCAGGAGCGCGTCGTCACGGTCCTCGGCGACGCCGCGCCGGGCGCCAACGCCAACGCCGTGCTCGCCCAGGTCCGGGCCGAGCTGGCGCCGACCATCGAGGCGCTGCCCTCGACCTACACCATCGCCTACACGGGCGCCAACGAGGAGCAGAACGAGAGCTTCGGGTTCCTCACGACGGCCCTCCTCATGGGCCTCGCGCTCATCACCATCATCCTCATCGCTCAGTTCAACTCGGTCAAGAACCCGCTCATCATCATGGTGGCGGTGGGCCTGAGCCTGATCGGCGTGATGCTCGGGCTGATCCTGACGCGGACGCCCTTCGGGCTCATGACGTTCATCGGCCTGATCTCGCTCGCGGGCATCGTGGTCAACAACGCCATCGTGCTCGTGGACTACATCGAGCAGCTCCGCGACCGCGGCGAGGACAAGCAGGAGGCCATCATCGACGGCGGCGCGACCCGCCTCCGCCCCGTCCTCCTGACGGCGTTCACGACCGTCATCGGCCTGATCCCGCTCACGTTCGGGATCAACATCGACTTCGTCGGGCTGATGATCGACCTCAACCCGTCGATCTCGTTCGGCTCGGAGAACACGCAGTTCTGGGGGCCGATGGGGACCGCCATCATCTCGGGCCTCACGTTCGCCACGTTCCTGACGCTCGTGATCGTGCCGGTGATGTACTCGGCGTTCGACAGCATTGCCCTGCGCGTCGCCGAGGCCCGCGGGACGGAGACCGAGCCGGCCGGTCCGCTCGAAAGCACCGTGCCCGCCCTCGACGGCGATGGCTCCGCCAGCAGCGCGCCGGTCCCGGCCACGGTCCCGGCCGCCTGAGCCCGTCCCGCCGGCGCGCTCCGTCGGCGGGGCGCTCCGACTCGGGCGGGGCCGTCCGGCAGCGGACGCGTCGCGCGGGGACGGGGCCGGTTGTACTCTGTCGGTGCAGCCGGCCCTCGCCCCGTTCCAGGTCGCCCCATGCCCGAGCCGATCCCCGTCACCATCCCCACCGTGCTGTGGGAGTCCGACGGCACCGAGGAGGCCGTGCTCGCGGAGTGGCTCGTCGCCGACGGCGCCGTCGTGGAGGCGGGCGCCCCTCTGGCCGAGATCATGGTGGACAAGGTCGCCCTGGTGCTCGACGCGCCGGCCACCGGCGTCCTCGAGACTCGCGTGGTGCCCAACAGCCCCGTCGGGCTCGGCACGACCGTCGCCACCATCCACCCGCGCTGACCCGCCGTGCCGATGCTCCCTCACACGACGGTCCCGCTCTCGCGTCTCCAGGTCCTCAACGGCCGGACCATGCACGACGCGCTGCAGCAGAGCGCGCAGGCCACGCTCCACACGGATGCCGACGCCGGCCCGCTCGCCGCCTTCCGGGAGGGGCACGACGTGTCGCTGGAGGCCGTCGTGGGGCGCGCCGCCATCGCCGCGCTCCGGGCTCACCCGCACGTCAACGCCCGCGTCGGCGTGGACGGCCTGATCGTGCACCACGCCGTGAACCTGGGCCTGATGGTGGTGCTGGAAAAGGGCGTGATCGTCCCCGTGGTGGACGGCGCGGGGCAGCTGTCGCTGCGCGACCTCGACGCGGCCTTTCAGCGCCTGGCGCACCAGGCCAGGACGGGCCAGCTAGGCCTCAACGACACGCGCAACCCCACCTTCACGCTCGCCTCGTTCGCTGACTACGACATCGACCACTTCACCCCGATCCTCGTCGGGAGCATGGTGGCGACGCTCGGGATCGGGCGGGTCCGCGCGGTCTGTGATCCGACCCCCGACGGATGCCGTCCGGGCCACCGCCTCGCCCTCAGCCTGACGTTCGACCACCGCGCGATCCATGGCGTCGAGGCCGCCCAGTTCCTCCAGAGCGTGACGGACCGGCTCGCGGCACCCGAGCGTCTGACGTAGCCCCACCTCCCTGCCGCCATGCTCACCCTGCTCCCCTCCCCCGGCCCCGACGTCGTCGCCTTCCGCGTGAGCGGGAAGGTCACCGCCGACGACATCGAACAGGCCTGGGCATCCATCGACGCCGCGCTCGACGAGGGCGAGACGATCGGCCTCTACGCCGAGATCGTGGACCTCGGCGGGGTCACGCTCGACGGACTGGTGAAGGATCTCGCCCTCGGGCTGAAGGCGATCGGCGAGTGGCGACGGCTGGCCCGCTACGCGGTCGTGAGCGACGCGCGCTGGCTCCGGACCCTCGCGACCGTGGAAGGCAAGCTGCTTCCGGGCATCGAGATCCGGACGTACCCGATGGAGGAACAGGCCGAGGCGATGGCGTGGCTCACCGCCCACGCGGCGCCCCAGCGTCCGGCCTAAATGTTCGAACTCCTCCCCGACCTCCCGCCCCACGCCGTCGCCTTCGTCCTCGACGGGACGACGACGCGGCCAGACGTCGACGCGCTGTACCGCGAGGTGGAGGCGGCGATGGCGCGCGGCCACGTCCACCTCTATGGCGAGATCGCCGGGCTCGGCGGGCTCACGCTCGACGCCCTCGGTGCGAACGCCGGCCGGGGCCTCGCCCTCCTCCCCTCGCTCGGCCAGATCGACCGCTACGCCGTGGTCACGGACACGCCCTGGATCGAGGCGGTGGCCCGGATGCAGGGGACGTTCCTCCCGGGCCTGACCGTCCGCACGTTCCCACGCGCCGAGCGGGACGCCGCGCTGGCCTGGGTGGCCGAGCCGGTGGCGTCGTAGCGCGACGCGTCGACACGCGACTGTGCCGTCGCGCCGCGTCGGCGGAGCCGGAGGCGCATTGCCCCCGGAGACCGACCGGCCTATCATCGAGGACGCTTTGGCCCCCCGGCGTGCCCACCACACCCGACATCACCGTTCTCCTCGACCGCGCCCGCGACGGCGACGACCAGGCCCTCGACCGCCTGCTCCCGCTCGTCTACGACGAGTTGCGGGTGCTCGCGCGGCGTCAGCGCCAGCGGACCGGTGCGCCAGAGACGCTCAACACGACGGCCGTGGTCCACGAGGCATACGAGAAGCTGGCCGGGCGTGCCGACCTCGACTTCGCCAACCGCCGGCACTTCTTCTTCATCGCCGGGCGGGTCATGCGCGACGTGCTCGTGGACTACGCCCGGGCGCAGCGCTCGCTCAAGCGCGGCGGCGACCGGTCGCCGGTCCCGCTCGACGCCGTCGCCCCCGTCCTGGGCGACGCCTCCGGGCTTCGCATCGACGAGGTGATCGCCGTGGACGACGCGCTCCGCCAGCTCGAAGCCCTCGACGCCCGGCAGGCCCGCGTGGTGGAGTACCGCTACTTCGCCGGCCTCACGGTGGACGAGACGGCCGAGGCGCTCGGTATCTCGTCGGCGACGGTGAAGCGGGACTGGGTCACCGCACGCGCGTGGCTTCACCGCGCGATGGACGACGCGGGGTGAGCGCCTCCCCCTCACCGGCCGACTGGGAGCGGATCAAGGCGCTCGTCGAGGAGGCGCTGGAGCGCCCGACGGCGGACCGCGACGCGTTCCTGGACGTCATCGAGCCGCGAGCGATCGCCGACGAGGTCCGCGCCCTCGTCCATGCCCACGACGAAGTAGAGGCCACCGGGTCGCTGGCGAGCGCCTTCGACGCCCCGCCCGAGCCGACGCCGGGAACACGCCTCGGCCCGTACCGCCTCGTCGAGCCCCTCGGGGCCGGCGGGATGGGCGCCGTCTACCGCGCCGAGCGCGACGACGGGCAGTTCGAGCGGACCGTCGCGCTCAAGGTGATCCGCCACGCCAGCCCGAGCCTCGCGCGCCGCTTCGCCCTGGAACAGCGCGTCCTGGCCCGCCTCGAACACCCCCACATCGCCCGGCTCTACGACGCCGGTGTCTCCCACGGCGAGGTCCTCGGTGACACGCCATACCTCGCGATGGAGCTGGTCGAGGGCGAGCCCCTCACGGCCTACGCCGACCGCCATCACCTGGGCGTCCGCCAGCGGGTGGCGCTCCTGGTCCAGGTCTGCGAAGCCCTCGCCTACGCCCACGGTCGGCTTGTCCTCCACCGCGACCTCAAGCCGTCGAACGTACTCGTCACCGGCGCCCCGTCGGCGCCGCGGGCGGTGGTCCTCGACTTCGGGATCGCGCGGCTCCTGGGGGACGCCGACGGGGCGCTTACCCAGACGGGAGGCGCCGCCCTCACGCCCGAGTACGCCGCTCCGGAGCAGGTCACCGGCGGCGAAGTCACGACGGCGACTGACGTGTTCGGGCTGGGCGTCCTCCTCTACGAGACGCTCACCGGCACGCGCCCACGCCAGCTCACCGGCCTCTCGCCGACGCGGGTCGAACGCGCGCTCGCGTCGCCTCCGCCGAAGCGACCGAGCGAGGCCGCGCCCGCCTGGGCGGCGGCTCTCCGCGGCGACCTGGACACCATCGTCCTCAAGGCCCTCGCGCCCGACCCGGACCAGCGCTACGCCTCGGTCGAGGCCCTCGGCAACGACCTCCGCCGGCACCTCGACGGGCTGCCCGTCCGTGCCCGGCCGGCGACCGTCGGCTACCGGCTCCGCTCGTTCGTCCGGCGCAACCGGACGGGCGTGCTCGCTGCCGCCGTCGCCCTCACGGCGCTCGTCGGCGGATTGGGGGCCGCGCTGTGGCAGGCGCGCGCCGCGGCGGCGGCCCGGGACCGCGCCGAGGCCCGGTTCGAGGTGGCCCGCGAGGCCGCCCGCGCCATGATCTACGACGTGCATGACGCCATCGCCGGGCTCCCCGGGGCGACCCCGGCGCGCGAGGTGATTGTCGACCAGGCCCTCGCCTACCTCGACCGGCTCGCGCAGGAGGCCCGCGACGACCCGGGCCTCCGCGTCGACCTCGCCGGGGCCTACCTCCGGATCGGGAACGTCCAGGGCAACCCGACCGACAACAACCTCGGCCGTACGGCCGACGCCCTCGCCAGCTACCACCGAGGGCTCGACCTGCTCCACGGCCTCCCCCCTCGCCTGCCCGACTCGCTCGCCGCCGCCGCGGCCGAGACGGAGGGCCGCCTCTGGGAGAAGCTGGGCGTGACCGTCGCCCACGTGACCTCGCCCGACTCGGCGCTCGCCTCCTTCGATCGCGCGCTCGCCGCGCATCGCCGCGCGCTCCGGTTCCAGCCCGACGCCCCCATCCGGCGTGTCTACCTCGCCATGAGCCACATCAACCGGGGCGACTACGTGGGCCACCCGTACTTCCCCAACGCCGGCCGCCCGGACTCGGCGCAGGCCGCGTACGCCCGTGCCCTCGCGTTGCTCACGTCGATCCCTGAAGGAGACCAGACGCTCCTCTCGCTCCGCATGGCGGGGATCACCTACGAGCGCGAGGGGAACCTGCTCCGCGCCCAGGGCGATCTCGACGCGTCCGCCGAGCCGCTCCGCCGCGCCCTCGCGCTCCGCGAGCAGATCGCCGCCCGTCCGGACGCGACGGCCGAGGCGGCCCGCGAGGTAGGCGTCTCGCACGAAGCCCTCGGGATGCTCGCCATCGAGCGCAGTCGGTTCGACGAGGCCGAGGGCGAGCTGCAGACGGCGCTCCGCGTCTACCAGCGCCTCGCCGACGCCGACCCGGAGAACGCCAACGCCCGCCAGACGCTCGCCTTCGGCCACCTCAACCTCGCCCGGCTCTACGGCGACCCCAGCGCCCCGAACGCCAGCCGGCCGGCCGACGCCCGGCGTCACGCCGGGGAGAGCGCCCGCCTCTTCCGCGCCCTCGCCGACGGCGACCCGAACAACGCCCGCCTCCAGGCCCTCACCGACGAGGCCGAGACGCTCCGAGACCGGATCCGCTAAGGTCCCGACGGAGGCCCCGCCCGTCCCACCACAGTCGGAACGGGGCCTCGTCGGGATGCCCGCTGGCGCCAAAGCGCCAGCGAACGGGGGTTATCGAAAGACGGACATCGGCCGGCTGACGGTGCGTCCCGCCACCACCGCCCAGACGATGTAGACGCCCGCGGGGAGGCGGGACGTGTCGAGACCCAAGGGATGAGCGCCGGCCCCAGGGTGCCGTCGTGGAGGCGGGCGACCTCCCGGCCGTCGGCGTCGCGGGAGGCGCGGTGCTCGAAGTCGATCCCCCGGTCGAGGACGGCGACGGGCACGCCCTGGCCCGTCACGCCGTACTGGCGGCGGGCGTCGTCGACCCGCGTCTCGACGCGGACCCGGTCGTCCACGCGCGGACGGTCGCCGGCCCGGGCGCTCGCGCCGAGACTGACGAGGAGACGGCGCATGGGCGGTGGGACGTGGTCTGCTCCCCCAACCGAGAATCCGGAGCCGACCGGCTCATCCGCCCGTGCGATTTCTCACGATGGCCGCTCTCCGCCCCCTCGATGGACCTTGCAGACGGGCGGACGAGTACCCCCCCTCGCCTCTCCTACCTCTATGGCTCTCCCCCTCTTCCTTCTCCCCTCGCTGGCTGCCCTCCTCCAGCACGGCGGAGCCGCCGCCAGCGGCCCCGGCTCGGTCCCGCTCCTGGTCGTCTTCGTCGTCCTCGCGATCGGGGTCTCGTTCCTGTGCTCGGTGATGGAGGCCGTCCTCCTCAGTGTCACGCCGGCCTACATCGGCGCCCAGGAGGAGGCGAGCCCGGCCACGGCCCAACGCCTGAAGGCGCTCAAGGCCGACGTCGACCGCCCGCTCGCGGCCATCCTCACGCTCAACACGATCGCCCACACCGTCGGGGCGACGGGCGCCGGCGCGCAGGCCGCCGCGATCTGGGCTGGCCAGAACGTGTGGGTCGTCTCGGCCGTCACGCTCTTCTCGATCCTCCTCACGCTCGGCATCCTGATCTTGAGCGAGATCATCCCCAAGACGATCGGGGCCGCCTACTGGCGCGGGCTGGCGCCGATCGTGGCCCGGATTCTCGGGCCCATCATCGCCGTCCTCACCCTGACCGGTCTCATCTGGCTCTCGCAGGCGATCGCCAAGATCCTCTCGCGGGGCCAGAAGGAGAACGCCGTCAGCCGCGAGGAGCTGGCCGCCCTCGCCCAGATCGGGACCGAGGAGGGCGTGTTCGACGCGTCGGAGAGCCGGATCCTCCAGAGCCTCTTCCGCTTCAGCAAGCTCAAGACGCGCGACGTGATGACGCCGCGGACCGTGATCGTCGCCTACCCCGACGACACGCCGCTCGCCGCGATCGCCAACGACGGGAAGCCGTTCTCCCGCCTCCCGCTCTACCACGGCGACCGCGACCACGTCACCGGCTACGTCCTCCGCGACGACGTGCTCAAGGCCGTCGCCGACGGGCGCAGCGAGGCGCCGGCCTCCGCCATCGCCCGCGAGATCCTGACGGTCCCCGACTCGCTCGCCCTCCCGAAACTGTTCGACCGGCTCCTGGAGAGGCGCGAGCACCTCGCCCTTGTCGTCGGCGAGTACGGCGGGACGGCCGGCGTGGTCTCGGTCGAGGACGTGGTGGAGACGATCCTCGGGCTGGAGATCGTGGACGAGGTGGACCACGAGCACGACATGCAGGACGCCGCGCGACGCCAGTGGTCCGAGCGGGCCATCCGCCTCGGCCTCGTGGAGGCCGCCAAGCATCAGACGGGCGCGGACGGGATCGTCCACACGCCGTCCAGCGAGGCGGCCGCGCGCGAGCGAGAGGCGGCCGCGCGCCTCGGGATCACTGGCGGCGAGCCGCCCGCCATCACCCACCCCGACGAGCCGACCGATCCTCAGGGCTAGCTTCCACGATGCGCCGACTCGAAGACTTCCCCGACGCCGACCTCCGCGTCTTCTCCCGCCCCCCACTCCCGCCGCCGGACCAGATCCGGAGCGTCTACCTCATCGGCATTTGTGGCAAGGGGATGGGCGCCCTCGCGGAGTTGCTCGCCGAGGCCGGCTACGCAGTCCGCGGCTCCGACGAGGCCGCCTATCCGCCCATGTCGACGCGCCTCGAGGCGGCGGGCATACCGGTCCTAGAGGGCTACGACCCCGCCCACCTCGACGGACCCGACGGACCGCCCGACCTCGTCGTGGTGGGCAACGCGTGCACGCCGACGCACCCCGAGGCGGCGGCGGCCCGCGAGCGCAGGCTCGTCCAGGCCTCGCTCCCGGAGACGCTCGCGCACCTCTTCCTCGGCCACCGCCAGCCGGCCGTCGTCGCCGGCACGCACGGCAAGACGACCACGACAGGCATGCTCGTCCACGTCCTCCGCGCGGCCGGTCTCGCCCCGGGCTACCTCGTCGGCGGCGTGCTCGTGGGCGAGGAGTCGACGGCCGGGCTCGGCGCGGGCGAGGTGTTCGCCGTCGAGGGCGACGAGTACGACGCGGCCTACTTCGACAAGCGGCCCAAGATGATCCTCTACCGCCCCCACCGGGCGGTGGTCACGAGCCTGGAGTTCGACCACGCCGACATCTACGCGGACTGGACGGAGTACAAGCGGGCCTTCCACGCCTTCGCCGCGCTCCCTCCGCCCGACGGCCTCCTCGTCCTCAACGGCGAGGACCGCGAGACCCGCAAGCTGGCGGCGCGGACGTGGGCGCGGGTCCGGCTCTACGGCGAGGAGGGCGCGGACGGCGGCCCGTTCCACATCGCCGCGCGTGGCCTGACGGCCCACGACGGGGGGCAGACGTTCACGCTGGTGGTCCACGGCGATCCCGTCGCGGACGTACGGCTCCCGCTTGGGGGGCGCTACAACGCCCTCAACGCGCTCGCGGTCGCCGCCCTCGCCCTCGACGCCGGCGCCACGCCCGCCCAGGTCGCCGCCGGGCTCGCCACGTTCCGCGGGATGAAGCGCCGCCAGGAGGTCGCCGCCGACGCCGACGGGGTCCTCGTCGTGGATGACTTCGCGCACCACCCGACGGCCGTCGAGGCGACGGTCCGGGGCGTCCGCGAGCGGTGGCCGGGGCGCCGCGTCGTGGCCGTGTTCGAGCCCCGCTCCAACTCGTCGCGGCGGGCCGCCTTCCAGGCGCCCTACGCCGACGCCCTCGCCTCCGCCGACGCCCTCTTCCTCTCGACGCCCCCGCTCCGCCACAACGACGACCCGGCCGACTTCCTCGACGCCGAGGCCGTCGCCCAGTCCGTCCGCGAGGCAGGCACGCCGGCCACGGCCTACGCGTCCGCCGACGCGCTCCTGCCGGATCTCCTCGACGACCTGGATGACGGCGACCTCGTCCTCGTCATGTCCAACGGCTCGTTCGACGGGCTCGTGGCCCGGCTTAGCGAGGCGCTCCGCGAGCGCGTGTCCGCCTGAAGACGATGCCCGCCTTCGCGACCGACGCCCTCGGCCGGCGGGTCCGCCTCGACGCGCCGCCGCGCCGGATCGTCTCGCTCGTCCCTTCCCAGACGGAGCTGCTGGCCGACCTCGGGATGGACGACGAGGTGGTCGGGCTGACGCGGTTCTGCATCCACCCCGCCGATTGGAAGGACCGAAAGGCCATCATCGGCGGGACCAAAAACGTCCGGATCGAGCGCGTGCGGGACCTCGCGCCGGACTTCGTGATCGCCAACCGCGAGGAGAACGTCCGCGAGCAGGTTGAGGCGCTGGCCAAGATCGCGCCCGTCTACGTCACCGACGTGTCCACCGTCGCCGACGCCCTCGCCATGATCCGCGCCGTCGGCCGCCTCGTAGACCGCACCGACCGAGCCACTGCTCTCGCCGACGAGATCGCGACCTGCTTCCAGCATCTGGCGAACGAAATCACCGGGCCCGCCGAGCCGCTCCGTGCGCTCTACCTCATCTGGCGCGACCCGTGGATGACCGTTGGCGGCGACACGTTCATCCACGACGTGCTGACGCGCGCCGGGCTCGCCAACGTCGTGGCCGACCGGTCCCGCTACCCGACGCTCTCGAACGACGAGATCCGCCCGCTCGCCCCAGACGTGGTGCTCCTTTCCTCCGAACCGTACCCGTTCACCGGACACACACATCGCGGAGGTGCAGGCTTGGTGCCCGCCGCCCAGGTCGAGCTCGTAGACGGCGAGCTGCTCTCGTGGTATGGGAGCCGGATGCTGCGGACGCCGGACTCGCTCCGAGCGCTCCGCCAGCGGCTCGGCGAAAACGACCGCGCCCCCCGCCTCGTCCGAAGCCAGGGGCGCGGCACGCCGGGGGGACGGGCGAACTAGGCGCTCTCGCAGGCGGCGTTATCCAGGTTCTCGTTCCAGCAGGAACGGACGCCGCCGTTGTAGTCGTCGGCCTCGATGAAGCCGATGCGCGTCGCGGCGTCCCACTCCACATGCGTGCGGAGGTCCCCGGGCTGAGCAGTCCAGTCGAAGATCTTCGTGTCGCCATCGACCTGATATCGAACCGACGAGCCGGCGGCCTCGCGACCGTCGGGGATGCGGAACGTGACCTCGCGGTCGGCCTCGGTGCGGACCTCGTAGTCGGCCGTGAGGACACGCGTGGGCACCTCGTCGATCAGGTAGAAGAGATCCCACGACCCGGTCGTTCCGTCGAGCGACGTGGTGGCCGTGTAGAGGTCGTAGTCCTCGCCCACCGCGCCCGTCCCGCCGTCGACCGACGCGATCCGCATCCGCCAGTCGACCTCGCGGCCGGCGGGCGTCCCTTCGAGACGGAACGTCACGTCGGCGTTCTGGATCGTCGTGGTCCGCTCCCAGATCCACGTCCCGTCCTCGACGGTCGGCTCGGCCTTCGTCGCAGCGGCTGTGACGGCGGCGGGGATGACGAGGTTGGCCCCGACGACGACCGAGACGACGCCGTAGCGGCCGGCGGCGTTGAGGAAGTGGGGCCCGGCCGCGAGGCGCGCGGACTGGGCGGCGAGGTCGGCGTCGAAGGAGAACGCGGCGGCTGGCGGCGGCGCGGGCGTGTCGGTCGCTGGGGAGACGGCGTCGCACCCGGCGAGGACGAGCACGGCGACGAGAAGGGGCGAAAGGGAGCGGGTCATGGCAGTGCGTCGGTGGAAGCTGGGCATCGGGTAAAGATTGCCCCGTCTCAATCCATGACGCCCGCGGGGACAGGAACGTGACAGGGACGGCCTGAGACGGCGGACGGACCGGAACTACGTCGCGGCCGGGGGATCCGACGTGACGTTCACCTTCTCCTTTTCTGATGCCTGTCTCCGCGTCCTCCTCCACCCCCGCCCACGCCGCCGGCACCTTCGACCTCGGCGACGGCCTCACCGTCCACCGCCTCGGCTTCGGGGCCATGCGCATCACCGGAAAGGGGATCTGGGGCCCGCCCGCCGACCACGACGCGTCGATCCGCGTCCTGAACCGCGCCGTCGAGCTCGGGATCGACTTCATCGACACGGCCGACAGCTACGGGCCGTTCGTCTCCGAGGACCTCATCGCCGAGGCGCTCCACCCGTACCCCGACGACCTCGTGATCGCCACGAAGGGCGGCCTCCTCCGTACCGGCCCGAACCAGTGGCCCACCGACGGCAAGCCGGCCTACCTCCGCCAGGCCGTCCAGATGTCGATGCGGCGCCTCAAAGTGGACCGGATCGACCTCTACCAGCTCCACCGGATCGACCCGGACGTCGACCGTGACGACCAGTTCGCCGCGCTCAAGGAGTTCCAGGACAAGGGGTGGATCCGCCTCGTCGGCCTCAGCGAAGTCGGCGTCGACGAGATCAAGGCGGCCCAGGACGCGGGCCTGACCGTCGCCACGGTCCAGAACGAATACAACCTCGGCACCCGCAAGCACGAGGACGTGGTCGACTTCTGCGAGGCTGAGGGGATCGGCTTCATCCCGTGGTTCCCGCTCAACGCCGGCAAGCTGGCCGAGAGCGACACGCTCGACGACGCGGCCTCCCAGCTCGGCGCGTCGAAGAGCCAGGTGGCCCTCGCGTGGCTCCTCAAGCGCTCGCCCGTGATGCTCCCCATCCCCGGGACCTCGTCGGTGGAGCACTTGGAGGAGAACACGGCCGCCGCCGAGATCGACATGCCCGACGACGTGTTCGAGGCGCTCGACGAGGCGACGCGCGAGACGGCGTAGTGGGTCCACTCGACGGGCTCCTCGTGGTCGAGCTGGCGAGCGTCCTCGCCGGCCCGACCGTGGGCATGTTCTTCGCCGAGCACGGCGCCCGCGTGGTGAAGGTGGAAGGGCCGCGCGGTGACGTCACGCGCCGCTGGCACCTCGCCACAGAGGACGCCCACGACGACCGGCCGGCCTACTTCTGCGCCGTCAACTGGGGGAAGGAATCGGTCGGCCTCGACCTCTCGACCGACGGCGGGCGGCGCCTCGCCCACGACCTCGTGGCCCGGGCCGACCTCGTCGTGTCGTCGTTCCGACCGGGCACGGCCGCCCGCCTCGGCGTCGACGCCGCGACGCTCCAGCGCCTCAACCCCCGCGCCGTGATCGTCGAGGTCGACGGGTACGGACCGGGCGACCCGCGCGCCGGGTATGACGCCGTGATCCAGGCCGAGGCCGGGTTCATGTTCCTCAACGGGCCGGCCCAGGGATCGCCCACCAAGATGCCCGTCGCGCTCGTCGACCTGCTCGCGGCGCATCAGCTCAAGGAGGCCGCGCTCGTCGCCCTCCTCGCGCGCGAGCGGACCGGGCGGGGCGCCCACGTCCGCGTGTCCCTCTTGGGCGCGGCCGTGGCGTCGCTCGCCAACCAGGCGTCCAACTGGCTCACGGCCGGCGTGGCGCCGCAGCGGATGGGCTCGGCCCACCCGAACATCGCGCCGTACGGGCGCCCCTACCCCACCGCGACGGGCGACCTCGTCGTCGCCGTCGGGACCGACCGCCAGTTCGCGGCGCTGTGCGACGTGCTCGGCGTGCCTGCGCTCGCCGACGACCCGCGGTTCGCCACGAACGCCGCGCGCGTCCGCCACCGGGAGGCCCTCGACCGGGCCCTCACCGACGCCCTCGCGACCCGCGACCGTGACGGACTCCTCGAGGCCCTCGCCGCCCGCGGGGTACCGGCCGGGGCCGTCCGTGACCTCCCGGCCGTGTTCGCGCAGCCCGAGGCCGCCCGGCTCGTCGTGCGCGACGGCGAGGGGCACGCGACCGTCCGCACTGTGGCGACAGGCGAGACGCGCCCGCTGAGCCCCCCGCCGGGGTTCGCGGCGCACACGCGGGCCATCTTGGTGGATTCCTCGGATATTGGAGGACGAGGTCGAGCGGCTCGCGGAGGGCGGCGCCATCGTCCTCCCGGCCGAAGGGGGTGTCGACAGAGGGCCTTGACGGACAGGCCCGCGCGGCCGTTGACTCCCCTCGTGCGCACCGTCCTCTTGACCCTCCTCCTCGCGACCGCCGCCCACGCACAACCGGCGACGGTCGAAGGGACGGTCCGCGACACCAATGGGGTGCCCCTCCCCGGCGCCAGCGTCTACCTGTCCGGCACCATGCGCGGCGCTCCGGCCGACCGGGACGGCCACTTCCGAATCGAGGACGTCCCGCCGGGCGCGTACCGGCTGGTCGGATCCCTTGTCGGCTATAAGCCGACCGTCGTCGAGGTCCGCCTGACCCCGGGACGGACTGTGACGCACCGGCTCGTGCTCGCGGCGGCCACGCTCGCCCTGGGGGACGTCCAGGTCGAGGGCGAGCGGGATCGGCGCTGGCAGCGGCGTCTGGACCGGTTCACGACGGTCCTCCTGGGCGAGTCCGACAACGCGGCCGAGACGACCCTCCTCAACCCCGAGGTGCTCGACTTTCGCTCGCGCTGGGGCGAACTGCGAGCGACCGCCCGGGCCCCACTCCAGATCGAGAACCGGGCCCTCGGCTACCGCCTGACCTACGACCTTCACACCTTCACCGCCTCGGCGACGAGCGTCCGCTACCACGGCGACGACTACTTCGAGGCGTTGACGCCCGCGTCGCCCGAACAGGCCGCCCGGTGGGAAGCGGCCCGCGCCCGCGCCTATCGCGGATCGCTCCGCCACCTCCTCCGCGCCCTCCTGGCCGGGACGGTGGACGAGGAGGGGTTCAGCCTCCTCCTCCACCAGGACGACCCCTTCTCCCGACGCCCGGCGTCCCCGGGCCTCCCCGTGTCGGCCGGCCGCATCCTCCGGCTCGACGCCGCGGGGTGGGGCATGCTCCGCCTTTCGGGCTCACTCGCCGTCACGTACCGAGGAGAGCCCGAAGAGCCCTCGTACCTCCGCTCCGAGTGGTACTCAGAGAGGCACCGCCGTCCCGAGAACGTCCAGCGATCCATGCTCCTCCTCGACCGAGGAGTCGTACGGATCGATCCGCAGGGCACCCCCGAGGACCCGTTTGCCATCGCCACCACGGGATACCTCGCCTTCGAACGGCTAGCCGACCTCGTCCCCGCCGGCTACTCCCCCCCTCCGGAATCGCCAGCCCCCTAGGGCTCTGGCGTCCGCGCAACGTCACCGCGCGACCCGTCGGGCCCCCGTCGTGCTAGGGGGAAGAGATCGGATCGACTCAGGAGAATCCCTATTTCTCACAAGGCGTTTGTTTATTGACATTTACCCTCCAAACCTTGATCTGAACGATCTCAGATGACTGATGCATACACATGCTGATTCGTCAGATTTCTTGGTCTCTATCGTCCATCTATACCTCTCTGTCTGCGAGACCGCGACGGGGGACCAGGAGCTCCACAAGCGTCAGTTGGCGGTACGGCTGTCCCAGCAGTGGGCTCCGGAATGCGACCCGGCCGAGGTCGAGGCCGTCGTCGACACGGCGTTCGTCGCCGCCCGCTCCGGGTTCAGCGAGACCGCTGAGACCATCGCTGAAACCCTCCACAACGAGCTCTCCCCGGAGATGTGCGCCCGCCTGCTCACCGAACTCGGCCTGCTCGCCTGCGCCGACGGCCACCTCACGCGTCAGGAGGCACGAGTCATCAGCCTGGTTCGCATGGCGTTCCAGGGCCAGTTGCACGGCCATCGTCCTCTCGCCAGCGCCTGAGAGTGGGGGCCCACCGTCCGCCCCTCCGCAACCTCAACGAAGGCTCGGCGTTTGTCTCTCACCTGTCGGGACGTCCGGCTCGACCTTTAGAGTGCCGGTCGTCTCCGCGGCTTCCCCCCACCGCGAGACGCTCCGATGAACACGCCCGTCCTCCCGGACCACCTTCATCAATTGGTCCACCTGTACCTCGCCATGGGGCACGGGTCAGGACGCGACCTCGATCCGCACGAGCGCCAGACGGCGGTCACCCTCCTGCGACGCTGGCTCCCCTCCATCAACGAGGACACGGCCAAGGCCCTCGTCGACACGGCCCACGCGGCGACGCGCTCGGGCGGGTCCGACGTCGAGGCCATCGCCCGGGACCTGCGCCCCTGGCTCTCGCCGGCCCTCCGCCAGCGCGTCATGAGCGACCTCGGCCAGCTCGCCCGGGCCGACGGCCACCTCTCGATGGAGGAGGCCACCGTGATCCGCCGCGTCCGCTCGGTCTGGGGAGCCTCTACCGTCGCCGAGTCCTCCTAAGGGCGCCGGTACCCCGAGAGGACACGCGCGAAACGCGTCTCCCTACCCCGACGTCTCAGGAAGGCTGCGCGCGCACCGGAAGCCCACGTGCGCGAACGACGACTCCGCCGTCGCGTGGCTCCGCGCACTCACACGGAATCCGTGGCAGTACGACGGGTGGCACAGGAACGACCCGCCGCGCTGGGCCCGCTCCGGCGCACCCGTCGGCCCCGCGGGCGCACCCGGGCCGATGCCACCGTCGGTCGCCAGCGGGTAGGGTCGATACCACGAGGCCGTCCACTCCCAAACGTTGCCGCCCATGTCGGTGAGGCCGAGCGGCGTCGCGCCGAACGCGCCGACGGGGCTGGTGCCATCGCGGTAACCGTCGGCCCCGTCGTCGCCGCCGGGGAAGGTGCCGGTCCAGGTGTTGGCGCGGAGCCCTCTGCCATCGTCGAGCCGGTCGCCCCAGGCGTAGGGGCTCCGGTCGTTGACGCCGCCGCGCGCCGCGTGCTCCCACTCCACCTCGGTCGGCAGACGCTTTGGCCGCCCCTCGTCGGCACCGTCCCACGCGCAGAAGGCCGCCGCATCGTCCCACGACACCTGCGTGACGGGGTGATCATCAGGAGGCGTGGCACCCCGCGCCCCGCGAGGGTGACGCCAGTCGGCCCCGGGGACGAGCGCCCACTGGCCCGTCTGCTGGTCCATGACGGCGCCGTCGCCGAACGCCTCGGCCTGCGTCTCGTGGCCCGTCGCCTCGACGAACTGGCGGAAGCGGGCGACGGTGACGGGCGAGCGGTCGAGGAGGAACGGGGCGACCTCGGCGTCGAACGCGGGGCGCTCATGGTCCAGCCCGCCCTCCGTCACTCCGATCGTCGTCGTGCCGCCGGGGACGTAGGCCATCTCGGGCGGCACGTCGACGCCCACGGGCGGCGCAACCGGCTGGGCCTCTCCCGCGGGCACACCGCGGGGAGGCGGGTCAGCCCCGCCGCATGCAGCAACGGTGACCGCCAGAATGAGGACGACGAGGGGACGCATGGGTCGGCCGGGGTCGCGATGGAGCGTCGATGAACCTCCAAGGTCGCACCTGGACACCCAGCGGCAGCGTCACGAGGGGACCGTCCTCTCCTCTGTCGCGCGCTATCTCGGGCGCGGAGCGTCTCGGCCGACGCCGCCGGACCACGGACGTGACCTGCCGAGTACGGGGCCCGCCTTCTCTTCGCTCCGCATGGAACTCGGCATCTACACCTTCGCAGAGACGCGCCCCGAGGAGGGCCGCCAGCCGGCCGAGGCCGCCGCCCGTCGCCTCACGTACCTGCTGGAGGAGATCGAGCTGGCCGACCGCGTCGGGCTCGACGTGGTGGGGATCGGCGAGCACCACCGGCCGGACTATGTCTCGTCCAGCCCGGCCACGATCCTCGCCGCCGCCGCGATGCGGACCGAGCGCGTCCGGCTGTCGAGTGCCGTCACCGTCCTCTCGTCCGACGACCCGATCCGCGTGTTCCAGGACTTCGCGACGCTCGACCTGCTCTCCGGTGGGCGCGCCGAGATCATGGTGGGGCGCGGGTCGTTCACCGAGTCGTTCCCGCTCTTCGGCCACGACCTCCGCGACTACGACACGCTGTTCTCCGAGAAGCTGGACCTCCTCCTGGCCCTCCGCGCGTCGGAGACGGTGACGTGGCGGGGCCGGCACCGCACGCCGCTCGCCGGACGCGGGGTCTACCCGCGTCCGCTCCAGGACCCGCTGCCGGTGTGGATCGCCGTCGGCGGCACGCCACAGTCCGTCGTGCGCGCCGGGAGGCTGGGGCTGCCGCTGGCCCTCGCGATCATCGGCGGCGAGCCGGCCCGGTTCGCCCCGCTCGTCGACCTCTACCGCGAGGCGGCCGACCAGGCAGGCCACGACGCCGCGGCGCTCCCCGTCAGCATCAACGCGCACGGCCTGATCGCCGACACGTCGCAGGCCGCGGCCGACGCCGCGTTCCCGCCCTACGTGGAAGTGATGGGCCGGCTCGGCCGCGAGCGTGGGTGGCCGCCGCCGACGCGCGCGCGGTTCGAGGCCGAGCGCCGGCCCGACGGCGCCCTCCTCGTCGGGAGCCCGCAGGAGGTGGCCGACAAGATCCTGACGGCCCGCGAGCTGTTCGGAGCCAACCGCTTCCTGATTCAGTTCACGGTCGGCCCCACGCCTCACGAGGCGGTGATGCGCTCCATCGAGTTGTTCGGGACCGAGGTCGCCCCGATCATCCGCCGCGAGACGGCCCCTTCCTCCTCCCCTCCATGACCTCTCCCCACGCCGACCAGCCCGTCCTCAGCGCCGGCGCCGACCTGTCGGACGCCGCGGGGGTCGTCGTCCTCGTCCACGGACGGGGCGCCTCCGCGGGGAGCATCCTTGGCCTCACCCGTGAGTTCGACCGGCCGGACCTGGCCTACCTCGCGCCCCAGGCCGCCGGGGGGGCCTGGTATCCTCGCTCGTTCCTCGCCCCCCTCGACGAGAACGAGCCGTTCCTGACGAGCGCCATCGACGCCGTGATGCGCGCCGTCGGACATGCCGAGGCGGCCGGACTCGGCCGAGACCAGATCGTGCTCGGCGGGTTCAGCCAGGGCGCGTGCCTGGCCACCGAAGTCGCCGTGCGCCACGCCCACCGCTGGGGCGGCGTCTTCGCCCTGAGCGGTGGCCTCCTCGGCTCGGGGCCGGGGCGGACGGACGCCCCTCCGCTCCAGGGCATGGGCGGGAGCTACCCGGAGAAGGCGTTCGACTACGACGGGCACCTCGACGGCACGCCCGTCTTCATCGGCGGCTCGGACGTGGACCCGCACATCCCGCTCGTCCGCATGAAGACGACGGCGGACGTGTTCGAACGCCTCGGCGCGGAGGTCGACCTCCGCCTCTACCCCAACTTCGGCCACACGATCAACCTGGACGAGATCGAGGCCGTCCGGGCCATGCTCGACCGCCTCTGACCCGCCCCATGTCCCGCCGCACTGCACCCTGGATCGACACGTCAGCGCCCGTCCACCTCGACCCCGACGTGAGCGCCGGCTGCCACCACCTCGACCACGTCCATGACGTGACGCCGAGCGCGCAGGGCTGCGAGGAGTGCCTCCGGACGGGCGACCGATGGGTCCACCTCCGCGTGTGCATGGAGTGCGGGCACGTCGGCTGCTGCGACTCGTCGCCCCACAAGCACGCGACGGCGCACCACCACGCGTCGGGCCACCCCATCATGCGGAGCATCGAGCCCGGCGAGTCGTGGGGCTGGTGCTACGAGGACGGGGTGATGCTGTAGGGCGCACCCCCGACGGCACCTCTGGATTCTGGACCCCGGCCCGTATCCTGACTGCCATCGCCGGCGCGACCATCGCGCGCCCTCTCCTCTTCCCCCGCCATGAGCCCCCCCGTCCCTCCCGACCTCTCGACCCTCCGCCCGTACGGGTCGGACGCCCTCGCCGACTACGAGCGCCGCCTGGAGATCGCCTTCGACCGCTCATACCAACACGCGCACCGCCATCCGACGACGCTCGCCGCCCTCGGCGAGTCCTCTGCCGAGGGGCCCGTGGTGGAGCAGACCGAGGACCTGCTCAAGGTCCACTACGACGAGCGGCTGCCCTTCTTCGAGAGCATCCTGGACCGGCAGTACATGGCCTACTCCATGGCGTTCTACGGCGAGACGCCCGAGGCCGCCCGCACGAGCGACCGGACCCTGGAGGAGGCCCAGGACGCCAAGTTCACGCTCATGGCCGAACGGGCCGAGCTCCGAGGCGACGAGCACGTCTTCAACGTCGGCTGTGGGTTCGGCTCGCTCGAGACCTTCCTCCTCGCCCGCTACCCCGACCTGCGCGTGACGGGGATCACCCCGAGCCGCGTGCAGACCGACTACCTCCGATCGCGGATGGCCACCCCCAGCGACCCGCTGGGCGACGGCCGCTTCCAGCTTCTGGAAGGCCGCTTCGACGTGCTCCCACCCGAGGATCTGGGCCTCGGCGCGTACGACGTGGTGTTCTCCGTCGGCGTTCTGGAGCACTTCAAGAACCTGCGGGCCGCGTTCGCGCGGATGGCGCCGTTGCTCCGTCCGGACGGGCGGATGTTCCACCACCTCATCGTCGCCCGGATGGTGATCCCCGGCTTCGCGGACGCGCAGCAGACGCGGCTCCGGGAGTACTTCCCCGGCGGCCGCATCTGGCCCATGGAGGAGTTGGAACGCCCGACCGAGGACTTCGACCTCGCCGAGGCGTGGTACGTGAACGGGCGCAACTACTGGCGGACGGTGGACGCGTGGCACCGCCGCTTCTGGGAGCACATGGACCGCCTCTACCCGGACGTGCTCGACGCCGAGGCCGTCCGGTTCTGGAACGACTACTTCTCGTTCTCCAAGGTGATGTTCGCCCCGAGCGACGGGGCCGTGGTCGGGAACGGGCAGTTCCTCTACCGACGCCGGTAGCTTGCGGGGCCCCTCCTCGTCTCCCCGTGCTCCGTCGTTCCTCGCTCCTCGTTCTGCTGGCCCTCGCCGCCAGCGTCTCCGCTCAGGTCCCCACGCCCGAGGCGTTCCTCGGGTACCCGCTCGGCGAACGGTTCACGCCGCACCACCGCGTGGTCGACTACGTCGAGGCCGTGGCTGAGGCGTCGCCACGCGTGACGCTGGAGCGCTACGGCGAGACTCCCGAGGGGCGGCCGCTCCTCGCCCTCGTCGTCGCCGCCGAGGAGACCGACGTCGAGGCCGTGCGGCAGAGCGCGCTCCGGGCGGCGGCGGGGACTGGCGAGCCCGCCAAGCCCGTCGTCTGGCTGAGCTACAACGTCCACGGCGACGAGGCCGTGAGCACCGAGGCGGCCATGCGGACGCTCTACACGCTCACCACGCCCCAGGCCGACGCGTGGCTGCGCGACGTGGTCGTGGTCCTCGATCCGTGCCTCAACCCGGACGGCCGCGAGCGCTACGTGACGGGCTACCGCCAGCGGCGCGGCGCCGATCCCAACCCGGACCCCGACGCCCGCGAGCACACCCAGCCCTGGCCCGGGGGGCGATTCAACCACTACCTGTTCGACCTCAACCGCGACTGGGCGTGGGGCACGCAGCCCGAGACGCGCGCCCGCCTCGCCCTCTACAACCGCTGGCTCCCCGCCGTCCACGTCGACTTCCACGAGCAGGGGGTCGAGAGCCCGTACTACTTCGCGCCGGCGGCCGAGCCGTTCCACCCGCGCATCACGCCGTGGCAGCGCGAGCTGCAGACGCGGATCGGCCGCGCCAACGCCGAGGTTTTCGACCGCGAGGGGTGGCTCTACTTCACACGCGAGGTGTTCGACCTGTTCTACCCCGCCTACGGCGACACCTGGCCGACGTTTAACGGGGCCATCGGGATGACGTACGAGCAGGGTGGCGGCGGGCGCGCCGGCCTCGCCATCGAGACGACCGAGGGCGACACGCTCACCCTCGCCGACCGGATCGCGCACCACGTGGCGACGGGCCTGGAGACGGTCGCCACGACGGCCCGGAACGCCGCCGAGGTCCGCCGCGAGTTCGCCGTCTACTTCCAGACCCGCCCCGCCGGCCCCGTCCGCGCCTACGCCGCGCGCGGCGACGCCGGCCGTCTCCGCGCGCTCGCCGATCTCCTCGACCTCCAGGGGATCACCTACGGCTGGGCGGGACGGGACCAGACCGTCCGCGGCGTCCGCTACGCCGGAGGGCGCGAGGCGCCGTCCGAGCCGGAGAGGGTCCGCGTCGCATCGGGCGACCTCGTGGTCCCGCTCGACCAGCCCAAGGGGACGCTCGCGGCGGTCCTCTTCGAACCCGCTCCCGCCCTCGCCGACTCCGTCACGTACGACGTGACGGCCTGGGCGCTCCCCTACGTCTATGGCGTCGAGGGCCTGGCCCTGGAGGAGGCGATCCCGACGGGAGGCTCGCCTCCCGTCACCCCGACGCTCCCCGACGCGGCGCGCCCCTACGCCTACGTCGCGCCGTGGGAGAGCCCGGCCGACGCGCGCGTCCTCGCCCACCTGCTGCGCGAGAACATCGGCGTGCGCGTGGTCCCGGCGGCGTTCGAGGCGGGCGGCCAGCAGTTCGAGCGCGGCGCCCTCGTCGTGACGCGCGCCGGGAACGGACGCCTCGGCGACCGCTTCGACACGGTCGTCCGCGCGGCGGCGGCTGAGGCGGGGCGTCCGCTGGCGGCGCTGGCGAGCGGCTTCGCCGAGAGCGGGCCGGACGTCGGCTCCGACCGCGTCGGGTTCGTCCGCCAGCCCCACGTCGCCGTCCTCGCCGACGACCCGGTCTCCCCGACCGCGCTCGGGGAGGTCTGGCACTGGTTCGACGCCGTCGTGGACTACCCGGCGACGTTCGTGGAGGCCGAGAGCTTCGAGCGCGTCCGACCTCGACGACGTGGACGTGCTCTTGATGCCGGACGGCGGGTATGGCGCGTGGCTGTCGGACGCCCGTGCGGCGGCCCTCCGCGACTGGGTGCGGGCCGGCGGTCGGCTCGTGGCCCTGGAGCGGGCCGCGACCGCGTTCGCCGGGAAAGAGGGCTTCGGGATCGCCCTCCGCGACGACGCCGCGCCCGACACGACCGCCGACGCCCGCCTCCGCCGCTACGCCGACCGCGAGCGCCGCGACGTCTCCGGCGACATCCCCGGCGCCGTCTACCGCGTCACACTCGACGACTCGCACCCGCTCGCCTACGGCTACCCGGGCTACACCTACGTCATCAAGCGCCGTGCGGCGGCCGTCGAGTTCCTGGCGGACGGGTGGAACGTGGGCGTCCTCCGCAGCGGCACGCCGACGGCCGGGTTCGCCGGGCGCGAGGCCCAGGACCGGCTCGGCGACACGCTCGTCTTCGGCGTCGAGGAGATGGGCCGCGGCGCCGTCGTCTACCTCCTCGACGACCCGCTCTTCCGCGGCTTCTGGGCCGACGGCCGGCTCCTCTTCGCCAACGCCGTGTTTGGGCTCGGCGCGTTTTAACGCGCTGCCCGTACGCCGACTCGCTTCCTCTCGTCTCATGCGGATCCTCTTCCTCGGCGGCACCGGCACCATCAGCACCGCCTGCTCCGCGCTCGCGGTCGAACGGGGGCACGACCTCACGCTCGTCACGCGCGGCACGTCGGACGACCGCGCGCCGGACGGCGCCGAGATCCTCCACGCCGACGCCCGCGACGCCGATGCCCTCCGCCGCGCCCTCGGCCACCGCTCCTTCGACGCCGTCGTCGACTGGATCGCGTTCACGCCGGAGCACGTCGCGACGGACATCGACGTGTTCGCCGGGCGGACGGGCCAGTTCGTGTTCGTCAGCTCCGCCTCGGCGTACCAGACGCCCCCGGCCTCGCTCCCCATCACCGAGGACACGCCGCTCGACAACCCGTTCTGGGACTACTCACGGGCCAAGATTGCGTGTGAGAATCGGCTGATGGAGGCGCACGGGCCCGACCTCCCGGTCACGATCGTCCGGCCGTCGCACACGCTCGCGCCGTGGTCGGTGCCGCTCACGGGCTGCTACACCGCCCTGGACCGGATCCGCCGGGGCGCGCCGATCCTGATCCACGACCGCGGCGAGTCGCTCTGGACGCTCACGAACCACCGCGACTTCGCGCCCGGCCTCGTGGGGCTCCTCGGGAACGACCGCGCGCTCGGCGAGGCGGTCCACATCACCTCCGACGAGGCCCTCACGTGGAACCAGATCGCGGCCACGCTCGCCGCGGCCGCCGGCGTCGACACCCCGAAAGTCGTCCATGTCCCGTCCGTCCGCGTGGCCGAGGTCGACCCCGCGTGGGGGCCGGGCCTCCTCGGCGACAAGGCCAACAGCATGATCTTCGACAACGCGAAGGTACAGTCCCTCGTCCCCGACTTCGAGGCGACGATCCCGTACGCCCAGACGGCCGCCGAGACCGTCGCGTGGTACGACGCCGACCCCGCCCGCCGCGCCGTCGACCCGGACGTCGACCGCCGCCTCGATGTCCTCACCGCGTCATGACCGAAACGCTGACTCCACCCGCCGAGACCTCGGCCCTTCAGCGCCGCCTGGACGCGGGTGAGGCCGTCCTCCTGTTCGACGGCGTGTGCACGCTCTGCAACGCGTCCGTCGACTTCGTCATGCGCCATGACGCGGCGGAACGGTTCGCCTTCGCCTCGCTCCAGTCCGACGAGGCGCGCGCCTTCCTCGCCGCCCACGGCAATCATGCCGACGCCCTCCTCGACACCGTCGTCCTCGCCGACGGCGGCGGGATCCACGAGCAGTCGACGGCCGCGCTCCGCGTGCTGCGTGGGCTCGGCCTCCCGTGGTCGCTCCTCTACGGCCTCCTCGCCGTGCCCCGCCCGCTCCGCGACGCCGTGTACCGCTGGGTGGCCGCAAACCGATATCGGTGGTTCGGAAAAAAGGATACGTGCCGTCTCCCCACCCCCGAGGAGCGCGCCCGGTTCGTCTGACGCGCGGTCGGACGCTACTCCATCCGGACGGCCTTCCGTGCCTCCAGGCTCTTCTCGATGAAGCCGATCACGGACCCGGCCACGTCCTTCCCGGTCGAGGCCTCGATCCCCTCCAGGCCCGGCGACGAGTTGACCTCCAGGACCAGCGGCCCGCGCTCCGACTGGAGCACGTCGACGCCGGCCACCTTCAGCCCGAGCGCTTTGCAGGCAGCCACCGCGGTGCGCCGCTCGGCCGGGCTGATCTTGATGGCCGAGGCGCTCCCGCCGCGGTGGAGGTTCGAGCGGAACTCGCCCTCGGCGCCCTGCCGCTTCATCCCCGCGATCACGCGGTCGCCCACGACGAACAGGCGCACGTCGGCGCCGCCGGCCTCCTTGATGAACTCCTGCACCAAGAGGTAGGCCCTCATCCCGCGGAACGCCTGGATCACGCTCTCCGCCGCCTTCCGCGTCTCGCAGAGCACGACGCCCACGCCCTGCGTCCCCTCCAGGAGCTTCACGATCACGGGCGGTCCGCCGACCGACTTGATGAGGTCGGCGGCGTCGTCGGCCTTGTGGGCGAAGGCCGTGCGTGGGAGGGCGATCCCCTTCTTGGCGAGGAACTGGTGGGCGCGGAGCTTGTCGCGCGAGCGCGTGATCCCGACGGCGCTGTTGAGCGTCCACACGCCCATCGCCTCGAACTGGCGGACGATGGAGAGCCCGTAGAACGTGATCGACGCGCCGACGCGCGGGATGATGGCGTCGGGCGGGTCGAGCGGCTCGCCGTGATAGTGGACCTCCGGGCCGCTGGCCGTGAGGTGGGCCGTGCAGCGGAGCGTGTCGAGGATCTGGACCTCATGCCCCCGCTTCTCGGCGGCCTCCACGAGGCGGCGCGTCGAGTACAGTTCGGGGTTGCGAGAGAGGATGGCGAGGCGCATGGAGGGTCGTCAGAGGGGCAGGCCAAACAGGCGGTGCGCGGGGCGGCCGTCCCGCAGCGTACGCGGGCGCACAGCCGGATCCGGGCGACTACTGGTAGAAGGCGCCGGGGTGGTCCGGGCGGCCGAGGAGGAACGAGGCGTCGGAGTCGACGAGGACGCGGCCGGCCATGGCCCCGCGGCCGAGGAGCATCGGGAAGCGCATCGCGCGCCGGTCGGTCAGCGTCACCTCGATGGGCCACTCCGGCGCGTCGGACTTGAGGCCGAGCCGGAACATGACCCCGATCACGACGCGGCTCTCGGCGTGGCCGCTCGACGAGGTCACCTCGCGCTCGTCCACGACCGGCGCCTCACACGTCACGGCCAGGCGGTCGTGCCGCCGGAAGAAGGGGTGGACGACGAAGCGCGCCCAGTGCTCGCCGTCGCGGTCCACGATCTCGACGTCGTGGGCGTGGATCGCGGAGGTGGCCGCGCCGGTGTCCACCTTGCAGCGGACGGCCGGGAGCCCGATCTCGGGGAACCCGACCCACTCCCGCCAGCCGACGATGGTTGGTTTCTTGCTCATAGGACCGGGTACGTCACGTCCGCCGGGTGAGGATCCGCGGGGACGCTCAGGCGGCCTCGGCGTCGGTGAACGTGTCGGCGCCGGTGAGGAGGTAGAGCACGGCCATCCGGACGGCCACGCCGTTCGTCACCTGGTTCAGGATGACGGACCGGTCCGAGTCGACGACCTCGCCGGCCAGTTCGACGCCGCGGTTCACGGGGCCGGGGTGCATCACCCAGAGGTCCGGGTTCTGCTCCAGGTGCTCGGGGCGGATCCCGTACATCGTGTGGTACTCCCGCAGCGACGGCGTGAGGCCGATCTGGTCCTTCTGGCGCTCCAGCTGGATGCGGAGGGCCATCGCCACGTCGCACCCGTCGAGCGCCTCGTCCAGCCGATCCGTCACCGTCACGTCGCGGCCGTCGAGGGCGGCCTCCACCTCGACCGGCATCATGGTGCGCGGGCCACAGAGCGTGACGTGCGCGCCGAGCGCCGTGAGCCCGTAGACGTTCGAGCGCGCCACGCGGCTGTGAGCGATGTCGCCGAGGATGGCGACGTTCAGCCCGCGGAAGTCGAACGTCTTCAGGTCGGGGTGGCCGGGGACCGCGAGGTCGGAGATGGTGAGGGCGTCGAGGAGCGCCTGCGTGGGGTGCTCGTGCTGCCCGTCGCCTGCGTTCACGACGACGCCGTCGATGCAGCGCGTGAGGAAGTGGGCGGCGCCGGCCGAGCGGTGACGGATCACGGCGAGGTCCACCTTCATCGCCTCGATGTTGCGGGCCGTGTCCTTGAGCGTCTCGCCCTTCGACACGCTCGACCCGCTGGCCGAGAAGTTCATGACGTCCGCCGAGAGCCGCTTCTCGGCCAGCTCGAACGAGAGGCGCGTGCGGGTCGAGTTCTCGAAGAACAGGTTGCAACACGTGACGCCGCGCAGGCTCGGGACCCGCTTGATGGGCCGCTCCAGCACGTCGCGGAAGGCGCGGGCGGTCTGGAGCACGAGGCGAACCTCGTCGGCGGCGTAGTCGGCCAGCCCGAGGAGGTGGCGGTGGCGGAGGGCGGCGGCGGTCTGGATGCTCACGGGGTCAGGACTTCTCGACGAGCCAGACGCCGTCCTCGCCGTCCTCCTCCTCCAGGCGCACGCGGACGAGCTCGCCGGGCGCCGTCGGGACGTGGCGGCCGACGTAGTCCGGCGCGACGGGGAGCTCGCGGAGGCCCCGGTCGATGAAGGCGAGGAGGCGGACGCTCGCGGGCCGGCCCATGTCGACGAGCGCGTCGAGGGCGGCCCGCGTCGTCCGGCCGGTGTACACCACGTCGTCGACGAGGACGAGGCGGCGGCCGTCGAGGCGGAACGGGATGTCGGTCGGCTGGACGAGCGGCGTCGGCCGGCCGGTGCCCAGCCCCACGTCGTCGCGGTAGAACGTGGCGTCGAGCACCCCGAACGGGAGGCGGATCTCCTCGATGGCCTCGATCCGGTCGCGCAGGCGGCGTGCGAGGTGGACGCCTCGCGTCTGCATCCCGATGAGGGCGAGCCGGTCGGCCGGGGCCGCCTCGTCGTCCAACTCTTCGACGACCTGCCGGGCCAGACGGTCGAGCGTCCGCGCCATGTCGGCGGCGTCCATGAGGTGGGCCTTGACGCGGTCGGAGGGCGGCATGGTCGGAAGCTACCTCCGGTCTGCCAACGTCCGCCGACGCGGGAATCTCCAAGCGCGCGAATCGGCGGATGTCGAGCGGCGGAAGCCCCTCGGGGCCGGCAGGCCGGGGAGATCCGCGACCCTCTCGCCGCCAGGCCCGTTCGTGCTCAAATTTTTGTTTTTTAACCATCTGGATTGTAATGAGACCTGTTCCCTCCCACCCCCATCCCTTCCCCCTATGCGCTCCTTCCTTCTGCTCTCCCTCGCCGTCCTCCTCGCGGCGTGCGACGCGTCGGGCCTCGACCCGGAGCCCGCTTCCTCCCAAGCCCTCGGGCGAGCGCTCCCCGATGGGCTCGTCTACAACGAACTCAACCGCAACTACTACGCGGCGGTGGCCGACGGCGGCATCACGTGGTCCGACGCCAACGCCGCCGCGGAAGGCATGTCCTACCGCCAGTGCGACGCCCACCTCGCCGTGGTCACGTCGCAGGACGAGAACGACTGGATCGTGCAGACCTTCCCTGAGGCTGTCGAGGGCGGGTACTGGCTCGGCGGCACGCAGGCACCCGGCGAGACGGACCCGACCGCGGGCTGGAGCTGGGTCACCGGCGAGACGTTCCTCTACACCAACTGGAATGCAGCCACTGGTGAGCCCAATGACTACAACGGCACCGACGAGGAATCGCTCCACTTCCTCCCCCCGGCCTATGCCAACCTGGGCGAACCCACCGGCCCCCAATTCGGGACATGGAATGACTCGAACGGCGATAGCGTCCCCTTCCTGTTTGTGAACGACGAGGGGGACACCGAGGCGCTGGTCAACGGCTACGTCGTCGAGTACGAGTGCCCAACTCGGTTAACGGGCGGAGGCGGAGCCGGCGGCGAGACGTTCGCCTTCAACGCTCAGAAACGAGCCGATGCGTCGGTCAAGGGACAGGCGGAAATGACATGGCTGGGCGGCGTCAAGATTCACCTCGAGGTCTCGTGTCTCAGCGTGTGGGGCAACAGCGCCTGGGCCGGGGGCGTCACCACACGCTCCAACGACCCCGATCTCCCAGTGGGCACGGAGTTCTGGTGGCGCACGGTGGACAACGGCGAAGGGTCCGGCGCAGAGAACGATGCTATCGGATACTTCTTCTACTCGCCGTCGAGCGGGATCGCCCAGAACTGCGCCCTCCAACAGGACGGCGACGACTTCCCCAACGCGGGCGTCCTCTTCGAGTGGGAGCACGGCAACCTCCAAGTCCACGGATAACGTCTGCGGACAAGGTCCTCCGCGGCTCGGATGACGTCAGACCGACCCTCTAAGGTCGGATCGCGCCCCCGTCGGCTTCGGCCGGCGGGGGCGTGGCATGGAGGAGCGGCTCGGCGAGCGGCCTCGTCCACGACCGTCCCCCCGGTCTGCCACCGGCCCAGCCTGTGCCGGGCGGACTCCGCCGACCCGCCGCCGGAGAGGCGTACTGCTCGCGCGCCGATGGCGTTACCCTTCCCGCCATGCCCGACGCTCCTGCCCTCCTCACCCCCGAGGCCCTCGCCCAGATCGAGTCGTTCGAGCTGCGCGCGCGGGCCGTCGTAGAGGGGTTCATCACCGGCCTCCACAAGAGCCCGTTCCACGGGTTCTCCGTCGAATTCGCCGAGCACCGGGCCTACAACCCCGGCGACGAGCTCCGCCACGTCGACTGGAAGGTGTACGGCCGCTCGGACCGGCTCGTGGTGAAGCGCTATGAGGAGGAGACTAACCTCCGCCACTTTGTGGTCCTCGACACGTCGGCGTCGATGCGGTACGCCGGGCACGCGGGGGTGACGAAGCTGGGGTACAGCGCGACCCTCGCCGGCGCGCTCCACGTCCTGATGGCGAAGCAGCGCGACGCGACGGGCCTCATCGCCTTCGACCGGTCGGTCCACACGCTCCTCCCGCCGAAGAGCACGTCGGGCCACGTCCGGACGCTCCTGGCCCGCCTCGCCTCGCTCACCGAGGGCCCCGCCCCGGCGACGCCGCCCGGCGCCGAGACAGCCGCCGCCGAGGCGCTCCACGAGGTCGCCGATCGGATCCCGCGCCGGTCGCTCGTGGTCGTCATCAGCGACCTGTTCGACAACGTGTCCGACGCCGAGGAGACGGTCCGCTCCCTCCGCCACCTCCGCCACCGCGGGCACGAGGTGGTGGTCTTCCACGTGCTCGACGCGGCGACGGAGCGCCGGTTCGACTTCGAGGACCGGCCCCTTCGCGTGCGCGACCTGGAGACGGGCGAGGAGATGACGCTCCAGCCGGCCCAGCTCCGCGAGGGCTACCGGGAGGCCGCCGAGGCCTTCCTCGCCGACGTCCGCCGCCGGTGCCGCGAGGCCGGCGTCGACTACGTGACGCTCGACACGGCCCGCCCCTACGCCGACGCCCTCCGCGCCTACCTCGACAAGCGCCGCCGCCTGTACTGACCGGCCAGGGCCGGTCGGTCTGTTTCCCGACTCCCGCGAAACCTCAACGGCTCGCCACCCGAATCCCGGCCCGCCGTCGTTCCCCCTTCCTATTCACGCCCACACCCCTCCCGCATGAGACTCCGTTTCTTCCCGCTCGCCGCGCTCGCCCTCATAGGTACGTCTGTCCACGCGCAGACGCCGTCGGCCACGGCCGACCCGACGCTGGCCCAGACGTACCAGGCGACCATCACGCCCGCCGAGCTCGCCGGCCACCTCTACGTCTACGCCGACGACTACATGGCCGGCCGCGAGACCGGCGAGCCTGGCCAGCGCTTCGCCGCCCGCTACCTCGCCGGCGAGTACCAGACGATGGGCATCCTTCCCAAAGGCACCGGCTCGTCCGACAGCCCCTACAACCTCGACGGCTACCTCCAGCCGTTCGAACTGGAACAGAAGGCGCTCCGCCGCCTGTCCGTCACGGCCACGCGCGGCGGAACGGCGTTCCTCGAGAGCACCGTCGGCCCGGACGACACGGACGACCTCGTGCTCGCGCCGGCCTACGGCTCCCTCAACGACGCCTCGCCCGCGCGGCTCGTGTTCGTCGGCGACGCCACCGACCTCTCGGGCGTCGACGTCGAGGACGCGATCGCCCTCATGATCCCGGGCGACGGCGGCCGTGCGGCCCTGCAGGCCGGCGCCGCGGCACTCCGGGAGGCCGGCGCCCGCGCCGTCGTCATCGCCACCGAACCGGAGGTGGCCTCGCTCGCGCCGGTGGCGGCCCGCGCCTTCCGTGGCGGCCGCCTCACCCTCCCGCCCCGAGGCGGAGCGGACGACGAGGCCGGCGGCCTCCCGCCCCTCCTCTTCACCGGCATCGACGTCGCCGACCGCCTCCTGGAGGGCGTCGACCGCTCGGCCCCCGGCGACACCGGCGTGATGCTGGCCGTCGACGCCGACATGGAGACGACGACGGTCGAGACGGAGAACGTCGTGGCCATGATCGAGGGCTCCGACCCGGTCCTGAAGAACGAGTTCGTCGTCATCAGCGCCCACCTCGACCACATCGGCGTCGGCACGCCGAACGGCGATGAGGACGTCATCAACAACGGGGCCGACGACGACGGCTCGGGCACGATCTCGCTCCTCGAGATCGCCGAGGCGTTCCAGACGGCCAAGGAGGACGGCCACGGCCCGCGCCGCTCGATCCTCTTCCTCCACGTCACCGGCGAGGAGAAGGGCCTCCTGGGGAGCGAGTACTTCGCCGACTACGAACCGCTCGTCCCGCTCGAGAACGTCGCCGCCGACCTCAACATCGACATGATCGGCCGGCACGACCCCGAGCGCGGGTTCGAGCGGACCGACTACGTCTACATCATCGGCGCCGACCTCATCTCGCAGGACATCGCCGACTGGAACGCGTCCGTCAACGACGTGACCGGCACGGGCCTCCTCCTCTCGGACCGCTTCAACTCGCCCGACGACCCGAACCAGTTCTTCCGCCGGAGCGACCACTGGAACTTCGGGAAGCACCAGATCCCGTTCATCTTCTACTTCACCGGGACGCACGAGGACTACCACCGCGTCGGCGACAGCCCGGACAAGATCGACTACGACCGGATGGCGCGGATCGCCCGGCTCGTGTTCGGGACGGCCTGGGAGATCGCCAACACGGACATCCGCCCGGCCGTGAGCGGCGTCGGGTTCAACTAGGCCCGAGACGACGTCCGGCCGGCGCCCCGGCCGGCCGAGCAGGACGCGGCCCCGCTGGCACGACGCCAGCGGGGCCGCTTCGTTGTCAGAAGGCCGCCGCCTAGCGTGCGACGACGAACCGGCGTGACGAGACCTCGCCGCCGGCGGTGAGGCGGACGACGTAGATGCCGGGCGCGAGCGTCCGGGCGTCCAGCGTGGCCGTGGCGTCCGGCGCGACCGGGCCATCGTGGAGCACGGCGACACGCCGGCCGAGGGCGTCGAACACCTCCAGGCGGGCGTCGCCCTGCGCCGAGAAGGCGACGGTGGCCTCGCGGGCGGTCGGGTTGGGGTAGACGGCCCCGATGCCGACGTCCCCGGACGGCCCCTCCTCGGCCGCGACGGACGTGGCGCCGAGGAAGGTGAACGGCTTCATCTCCACCTCGCCCTCGCCCTCCGACGACTGGTAGAGCGGCCACTGGTCCGAGAAGTTGGCACTCGTGTCCTGCGCGGCGTTGACGAACCCGCTCTGGCCCGGCGGGATCAGGTTCTCGGCATAGCTCCCCCCGAACGGCGAGAACTCGACGACCTGCTGGTAGGTGGCCGGGTACTCCTGGTAGTCGGGGTTGGTACGGACGACGCGCGTGAGCCCCTGCAGGTCCTCGAACGACACCGGCGCCGACGCTTCGAGGTGCGCCTTCAAGAACTCGACGCCGTCGTAGTAGCGGAGGCGGTTCGGCGTCGTCGCGGTCCAGGGCACGTTGTCGCCCTGGTTCCACCACGCCACCGGCTTGTTATTCCAGTTGGTGAAGTACCCCTGCGCCGGGTTGACGGACTGCGGCTGCTGCGCGAATTCGGTCAGCCCGACCCACTCCTGGGTCCCGTCGCCCGCCAGCGGGAGGCGCGGGTCCGCGTCGCCGGGGCGGACGGGGTACTGCCCGACGTGCCAGTAGGCGATGTTCTGGTCCGTGTCGGCGTAGAACATGTTGAACGAGACGGGGATGCGCGCCGCGGCGGCCTCGAACGCCTCGATCGACTCGGCGTCCCACGCATCGAGCAGGGCCTCAGCCATCTCCAGCTCGTTCTCCCAGAACGTGTACCGGTAGGCATAGGCCCGGCCGTTGGCCGCGTCGAGCGCGTAGACCGGCCCGTGGACCGACCGGAAGTGGGTGTACGTCACCGGCGCCATCCCCCGCACGTTGATCGTCTCGACGAAGACCTCCGCCGGGCGGACCGACCCGTCGTAGACGTAGGTCGGCACGCCGCCCGCCGCGGGCGGACCGAGCGTGAGGGTGAACGTGTCCGTGTTGTCGGTGGCGCCGGTCGTGAACGTCCACGCCCGCCCGCGCGTCCGGCCGATGATGACGCCTGGAATGCCGGGGACCGACATGCCAGCCACGTGGAGCCCGTCGCCCTCGGGCTCGCCGACGAGCAGCTCGAACTCGGCCGTGACGGCCTTCTGCGTCTCGGCCGGCTGCCCCATCTGTGGCGCCCCGAGCAGCATCACGCGCCCGGACTCCGACATCGACCCGCTCACCACAGCGGCGAACGAGCCGAACTTGTGGGGCACGCCGTTACGGATGAGCGAGGCCGTGAGGGCGTCTCGGCGGTCCATCACGTCAGCGGCCAGGGCCGGGTCCACGGCGGCCCCGCCGTAGCTCACCGACGAGGTCGGCGGCGCGGCCTGGCTGCCCGTCTCAATCGTGACGGCGGCGGTGGGGTCGTTCACGGGGCGGTTCAGGTTGAACCACTCCTCGCCCTGCGCCTGCAGCTCGGCCAGCCGCGCGAGCTCCTCGCCGCCGATCTCGCCGAACCGGCGGATGAAGAACTGCATCACCGCCATCGCCTTGTTGATGGTCCACGGCTCGGGCGCGAAGCCGCCGGCCGCGTACTCGAGCGGGAGGTAGACCGACGGGTTCGCGGCCGTCGAGTCGATGTAGGCGTTGACCCCAGCGACGTACGACGAGATCATTGTCTGGAGGCGGTCCGAGAGGGCGTCGTACTGCGCGGCCCGCTCGGCGTCGGTGTAGAAGACGGTCCGGATGGCCTCGTCCTGCTCCACGTTGTCGCCGACGCCGTTGCTGTTGCGGTCGCTGCCGGGGCCGGCCAGTTCGGAGAGGCGGCCCGTCGCGGTGCGCCAGAACGTCTCCATCTGGAAGAGACGGTCCTGGGCGGCCGCGAAGCCCTGGCCGAAGAACACGGCCGCCTCGGTGGGCGCCTGGATGTGGGGGACGCCGTAGTCGTCCCGGTCGATGGTAACAGTGCCGCCGGGGGCGGCGAGCGTGACGTCCTGGGCGGTCTGCGCGGACGCGCCGAGCGAGATCCCGAGGACGGCGAGGAGGAGGGCGTAGCGAGAGATCATGGCGAAGAAGAGGAGGAAGCGCTTCCGATAACTGCGAGTCACCTAACAGTGTTCTCCCCCTCCGTGATCTCCCATCGAGACACGGAGCGTGTACACTGCCCGTCCGCCTTCCCCCACCCCCGTGCTCGACCGCATCCACTCCCTCGCCGACGACGCCTTCCCCGAGGTCGTCCGCCTCCGTCGCCAGATTCACCGCCGCCCGGAGCTGGCGTTCGAGGAGCACGAGACGGCCGCCCTGATCGCGGCCACGCTCCGCGAGATCGGCCTGGACCCGACGACCGGCGTCGCCAAGACCGGCGTCGTGGCCCACGTCGAGGGCACGCAGCCGGGCCCCACCGTCGCCCTCCGCGCCGACATCGACGCGCTCCCGATCCGCGAGGCCACCGGGCTCGACTTCGCGAGCGAGACGGACGGCCAGATGCACGCCTGCGGCCACGACGCCCACACGGCCATGCTCCTCGGCGCCGCCCGCATCCTCCACACCCTCCGCGACGACCTCGCCGGGACGGTCCGGCTCGTGTTCCAGCCGAGCGAGGAGAAGGCGCCCGGCGGCGCGAGCGTGATGATCGAGGAGGGCGTGCTGGGCCCGATGGCCGGCCACGACGCGCCCGCGCGGATCTTCGGCCAGCACGTCGCCCCTCACCTGCCGACCGGCACCCTCGGCATCCGGGGCGGCACGTTCATGGCGAGCGCCGACGAGATCTACCTGACGGTCCGGGGCCAGGGCGGCCACGCCGCCTCGCCCGAGGAGTTGGTCGACACGGTCCTGGTGCAGGCGCACGTCCTGACCGCGCTCCAGGCCATCGTCGCGCGGAACCGGCCGCCGGGCGTCCCCTCCATCCTCTCGTTCGGGCGCGTGGAGGCCCTCGGCGCGACGAACGTGATCCCCGATGAGGCGACGCTGGCCGGCACGTTCCGGTCGATGGACGAGGAGTGGCGCTTCCGCGCGCACGACCTGATCCGCCGGACGGCCGAGAAGACGGCCGAGGCCTTCGGCGCGACGTGCGACGTGGAGGTGGTGGTCGGCTACCCGGTGCTTCGGAACGATGAGGCCGCCGCCGCCCTCGTGCGCGAGACGGCCGTGGCCTACGTCGGCGAGGGACGGGTGGTGGACCTTCCGATGTGGTACGCCTCGGAGGACTTCGCCTTCTACACCGATCAGATCCCGGGCGCCTTCTCCATCCTCGGCGTCGGGAGCGAAGCCGCGCACAGCACGCACGGCCTCCACACGCCCCGCATGACGGTCGACGAGGAGGCCCTTCGCACGGGCACCGGCTTCCTCGCCGCCCTCGCCACGCGACAGCTCTCCGCCTGACCCCTTCCCGGAACACCGTACCGGATGAAGTGCGTGCGCCTCCGGGCGCTGGAGGTCTCCGTGGAGTTGCCGGGCCGGCCCGCCGCCCCGTGAAGGGCCTTTTCCACACGATCCTCCGGGACCCCGACGCTCCCCGTGCGTAGGGTAGAGGAGTCAACCACATGTATTGATTTGCCTGCTCTCGCTCCTCCCCCCGACGTCCTCCCCCCGTTCCCCGGCTTCACGCCCGACGCCTACGACTTCCTGCGCGATCTGAAGTCGAACAACAGCCGGGACTGGTTCACACCTCGCAAGGAGGCCTACAACGACGAGCTCCGCGACCCGATGCAGTGCCTCGTCGCCCAGCTCAGCCGCGAGCTCCCCGCGCGCGGCATCCCGCTCTCCGGCACCCCCCGCCGCGCCGTCTTCCGGGTCTACCGCGACACCCGGTTCTCCAAGGACAAGACGCCGTACAAGACGCACGTCGCCGCCATCCTCAGCCGCGACGGTGACAAGCGCGCGCCGGGGGCCCTCTACGTCCACGTCGAGCCCGGCTCGAACCGGATCGGCGGCGGGTTCTGGCGGCCGGACAAGACGTTCATGCGCCAGTGGCGCGAGCGCCTCGCGGCGGATCCCGAGCCGTTCCTCCAGATCATCGAGGACCTGGAGGCCGCCGGCCTCACCATCAGCACCTCGGGGAGCAAGATGACCCGGATGCCGCGCGGCTTCACGGACCACCGCGACAACCCGGCCGCCGACTACTTCCGCTGGCGCGGCGGCTTCGCCGCGACGCGAGAGGACATCCCCGACGAGGCCGTCCAGTCGCCCGACTTCGCCAACCTCGTGATCGAGACGGCCGAGCAGGTCCGCCCGCTCCTGGAGTACGGCTGGGGCCTCGTCGACGCGGCCGAGGAGGCGCCGGCTCGGTAGCCCGGCCTGCCGGAGCCGCCCTGCGACGGCGCCCGCTCGGCGGCTACCGCATCGAGCCGTAGGCTCGCATCACCGAGCCGTTGTGGACGGTCCCGGCCGGGCCGCACAGCGTGACGCAGAGCCGGGCCACTTCCGCCGCCTCCACACCCCGTGTGCCCGGCGCTTCGTCGCCGAACAGGATCATCGACGGGGCGACGGCCGCCGCGGTGATCTCCGCGTCGCGGAACTCGGCGGCGACGGCCTCGACGAGCCGGACGACGCCGGCCTTCGCGGCGGAGTACGCCGCCTGCTCGGCCACCCCCTTGTCGGCTCCCTGCCCCGAGGCGATCCCCACGAGCCGCCCCATCCCGCCCGCCCGCTGCATCCGGCGGATCGCGGCCCGGAACACGAGAAAGGTGCTCGTCAGGTTCACGTCGAGGACGGTCCGCCACGTCTCCAGCGAGGTCTCCGCGAGCGGCATCCCGTCCCACATCCCGACGGTGTGGACGACGGCATGGGGCACCCCCACCTCCTCCACGACCCGATCGAACGCGCGCTCCGTCGCCGCCTCGTCCACGGTGTCGGCGGTGAGGGCGAGGTCGCCGATGTCATGCGCGTCGCGGTCGAGCCCGACCACGCGGGCCCCCGCCGCCGCGAGTTGCTCGGCCACGATGCGGCCGAGGCGCCCAGCAGCGCCAGTGACGACCACGACGCGGCCGGTGAGGGAAGGAGCGTTCGGATCAGAAGCCATCGTGAGCCGGAGAAGTGGAAAGTCAGAGAGGTGTCGTTGGTCGGGCACTCCCCCACCGGAGAGCGCGGCCACCGCGGGCCGAGGAACGGGGACGTCGCGCCGGGTTACTCGGAGGACGTGTGATCGTGGACGACACGCCAGCCACCGGGGGTCCGGGCGAACAGGAGCGTGAAGAGGCCGCCGGGCCCGGCCCCCGCGGCGTCGCCCGCACGCTGGAGCCGCCACCGCCCCCACACGAGCGCACGGCGGTCCGTGATCGGGTGGACCGTGAGGTCGGAGAACGAGAGGGTCCCCATCGCCGCGGCGTCGGGGTAGCTGCGGAGGTACCCGCTGAGGGCCGCCTCCCACCCCCGTCGGACCGTCCCACCGGAGAGAAAGGTGAGCGTGTCGGTCTCCGCGTAGCCTGCCATGAAGCCCCGCACCGAGCCCGCATTCCACGCCGCCACCTGGGCGTCAAGCGTGGCGAGGACCCCGGCCCGGACCGCCGCCGGGTCCGTCACGTCCGGCGCGGCGGGGGCCACCGGCTGAGACGTCCGGCAGCCGGCGAGAGCGACGAGCACCACGAGTGCGGTCGCCACCAACCGGCCGGGAGAGACGAGATGGGGCATGGACGGAGTTGAAGAAAGGGCCGATAGACTACGCACACGGCGTGCGGACAGTCGAATCGGCCCGCGTACGCCCTCGGGCCCCTTGGGCACCCAGAAGCTCCCTTGTCAGCCTGCCCCCGCCCCCGTAGTTTCGCCGTCCCGCCGACCAGCGGCTCCTTCGGACCCCCGTGGGGCCTGTCGCGCCCCATCCCCTAACCCGGCCCGCGCCCGTATTCGACGCGTTCGCTACTCCCTGCACGTCTCCCCGTGACGCCCGCCCAGCCCCCTGAGGCGTCCCCCCGGCGTGCCCCGTAGCAGCCCCCGACGCCTTGCGCGCGCCGAATCGACCGTCCGCCCCGTTCCGCCGCCTCGCCCTCCCGCTGGGCCTCGTGCTCCTGGGCGCCGTGCTCCTCCTGTGCGCGGACGACGTGGAGGCCGGCCCCGGCTCCTTCCGTTCGCCCCGGCTGACGGCGCCGGCCGACACGGACTCCGTCGCGATCGACCTCCCGAGGACCCTCTCGCTCGACTCCCTGGACACCGACACCACGGAGACAGACACGACCGACACCGACTCGGCCGCCGTCGACTCGACGCGCCGCGCGCGGACGTACTTCCCCCGGCCGGTCCGGACGGGCTCGGACGCGGCGATCGTGCCGCGCCGGCTGCCCGGCATCCGCGGCCGCCTCGGGACCTACTGGCGCCGTGAGGTGACGCTCGACACGACGGCCTACCGCTACCGCGTCCGTGAGGTCGTCGGCGAGGACGACGTCCGGGCGCCGGCCGACGTCACGCTCGACGAGTTCCTGGCTGCCCGCCGGCAAGAGGCGCTCGGGGCCGGGTTCCGCGAGCTCGTCGCGCGACGGACCGAGCGGCAACAGCGGCGCAACGGGTTCGGGTTTGCCGTCGACATCCCGGGCGGCGACCAGAGCGCGTTCTCCACCATCTTCGGCAAGAACGAGGTGGCCCTCACGGTCAACGGCACGTCGAACGTGAACCTCGGGATGCGTTACAACCAGAACGACCTGTCGTCCGCCATCTCCGGCCGCGACGGCTCGTTCGCGCCCGACTTCGGCCAGGAGCTCAACCTCAACGTGGCCGGCACGATCGGCGACAAGCTGGCCATCAACGTCAACTACGACACGCAGAGCCAGTTCGACTTCGAGAACCAGGTGTCCCTCGTCTACACCGGCTACGAGGACGACATCATCCAGCGGATCGAGGCGGGCAACGTGTTCCTCCAGACGCCGGCCACGCTCATCCGGGGCGGCCAGCGGCTGTTCGGCCTCCGCACCGACCTCCAGTTCGGCCCGCTCGCGCTCACGGCCGTCGCCTCCCAGCAGGACGCCCAGACCGTGGCCAAGGTGTTCGAGGGCGGCACCGACTCGCAGACGTTCCGCCTCGCCCCGTACGACTACGAGGACAACACCCACTTCTTCCTCGGCTACGCCTTCCACAACTGGTACGACGAGGCCCACGTCCGGCCCGGCACGCTCACGCCCCCGCCGGGCTTCGTCGAGTTCATCGGGATCGAGGTATGGAAACACGAGCCCAGCCTGAACCAGGCCCCCGCCGACGCAAACACGACCTGGGCCGTGGCCCTGGCCGACCTCGGGGAGCCCACGCCTGGCAGCCCCGGCTACACCGGGTACAGCGTGCTCGACGGCGGCGAGGCCTACCTCGGCGACTACGACCCCGCCACGTTCCGGTACGAAAACGCGGAGGCCCCGCTCCCGGACCCCGAGCGTGACCAGTACTCGAACGACGCGCTCCAGACGGTCCGCCAGAACCCGGGCGGCAATGCGGCCTCCCGCGAGACGCTCGTCGGCTCCGACAACACGGACCAGAAGCTCCCCGCCCGGGCCTTCTCGAACAACAAGTTCCGAAAGCTCCGCGCCAACGTCGACTACACGTTCGACCCCACGCTCGGGTACCTATCGCTGACCTCGTCGCTGACGGAGAACGACCAGCTCGCCGTCGCCTACCAGTACCGTGTCCAGGGGCCGCAGGGATCCCGCGTCGTCACCGTCGGCGACTACAACAACCCTGTCCAGAGCGACGCCCAGACGGGCGGGCGGACCATCCTCAAGCTCCTCCGCTCGGACCGCCCCATCGCCTCGGACCCGCTCTGGGACCTCACGCTCCGCAACATCTACCGCGTCGGCGGGCGGAGCCTCGATCCGAACAACTTCGCGTTCGACATCCGGTTCGAGCCGTCCGGGGCCACGCCGTCCACTGAGCCGCGCGACGTGTCGTTCGAGCAGCGGACGTTCATGCAGATCCTCGGGCTCGACCGCGTCAACCTCCAGGGCACGGCCGTCCCGGACAACGCCTTCGACTTCCAGTCGCAGATCACCGTCGACCGCGAGAACGGGCGGATCCTGTTCCCCGTCCGCCAGCCCTTCGGCGACTACGTCCGCGAGCTGCTCGCCTCGGGCTCCACCGTGAGCAACCAGGCCGTGGAGGTGTCGCTCGGGGCCCTCTCGCTGGCCCAGGCCCAGGAGCAGTACTCGCCCACGACGGCCGAGGGCGAGGGGCTCTACGAGCTCCCGAAGGACCGGGCGCGGTCCCGGCTCGGCGAGTTCAGCAAGTGGCGGCTGGAGGGCGAGTTCTCCAGCCAGAGCCAGTCCACCTTCAACCTCGGGTTCAACCTCGTCGAGGGGACCGTCCGCGTCAGCTCCGACGGGCGCGAGCTGACCGAGGGCGCCGACTTCCGGGTGAACTACACGGCCGGGACCGTCGAGATCATCAACCCGCTCTACCTCCAGGAGGGCAAGCAGGTCCGCGTGGAGGTGGAGCAGCAGAAGTTCTTCTCGGTCGGCTCGAAGACGCTCCTCGGCCTCCGCGCCGACTACCGGCTCGACGAGGACTTCAACCTGGGGGCGACGTGGATGCAGCTCGCCGAGCGGCCCCTGGGCGACAAGTTCCGCGTGGGCGAGGAACCCCTGAACAACTCGATCCTCGGGTTCGACGGGTCGTACCTCGCCGAGCCGCGGTGGCTCACGCGCGCCCTCGACGCGCTCCCGCTCGTCCAGACCCGGGCGCCCTCGCGCATCGAGATCCGGGGCGAGTTCGCGCGCCTCACGCCGGGCCACCCGCAGACGTTCGCCTTCGACCGGGCCCGCCAGGCGCTCCGCGACGCGAGCATCCCCGGCGGGCTCGACTTCGCCGAGGACGAGCTCAACGGCGTCAGCTACATCGACGACTTCGAGGGCAGCGAGAACGCCTACACCGCGCTCGAGACGACGGGCGGATGGCGGATCGCGGCGGCCCCCGACAGCGCTGGCCCGCCGGGGTCGGAGATCGGCGGGGCATACGGGCTCGACGGGACCCCCGAGGCCCCCAACATCACGGACACGCGCCTCAAGGGGAACTGGCGCGGCCTGTTCACCTGGTACTCCATCTCGGAGACCTCGTACCGCGAGTACAGCAACGCGGGCCTGCTCACCCGCGCGACGGAGCCGATCACGCCGCGCGAGCTGTTCCCCGAGCGCGAGTTCCTCGACAGCCGCGAGGCCAACACGCCGCTCGGCCTCCTCGACCTCTACTTCGACCCGACGCGGCGCGGGCCGTACAACTTCAACGGCTCCCTCTCCACGGAGTACGCCCAGGACCCGCGCGACGCGTGGGGCGGCTTCATCCGGCCCATCGACGCCTCCTACTCCGACTTCGAGGGCCAGAACAACATCGAGTTCATCGAGATGCTGTTCGCCCCGCTCGGCGGCAAGGACGGCACCCAGCCCGTCAACGACGGGGCCGTCCTCTACGTCGACCTCGGCCAGCTCAATGAGGACGTCCTCCCGAACAACTTCCCCAACAGCGAGGACGGGATCGCGAACCGGCCCCGCGACGAGTCCAGCCTGGACGGGTGGGGCCGCCGCCCGTCCGGCCAGACCAACGGCGTCGTGGACTTCTTCGAGGACACGGGCCGGACGGAGGACCTCGGCCTCGACGGGCTCCCGTCCCGGACGACGCTCGTGGCGAGCAACGGCGAGAACTACCCGCTGAGCGAGGTCGAGCACTTCGGCGCCTTCCTCAACACCCTCCCCGTAGGGAGCGCGGAGCAGCTCCGCGCCGCCCTCGACCCGGCCGGCGACGACTACATCTACTACCGGGACGAGAGCTACAACGACACCGCGCGCTACCCCGGCGGCGCCACCGTCCAGGAGCGCTACGGCCAGTACCTCCCGGCCTCCGAGCTGAACTCGGCCATCGCCGGGCAGGAGATCAGCGGCAGCGAGCGCGGCGTCTCCACGATCCCCAATGACGAGGACATCAACGGGAACGGGCGGACCGACGTGACGGAGAGCTACCACCGCTACACGATCCCGCTCGACGAGACCGGCCTGAAGGCGAGCCCGTTCTTCCAGAACACGCTCGACGTGCCCAGCGAGTCCGGCCAGCCGCAGACGTGGTACCTCCTCCGCATCCCCGTCCGCACTTCGCTGAAGACGTCGAAGGGGCTGGCCGACGACGACTTCTCGCGGATCGAGACGGTCCGGATGTGGACGACCGGGCACGAGCAGCCGGCCACGCTCCGGTTCGCCTCGCTCGAGCTCGTCGGCAGCCAGTGGCTCAAGTCGGACGTGGTCGGGTTCGACGACGAGGGGGGCGACGACGACCCGGCCGCCTCCGGCGGCACGGCCGACGCCCCGTCGCTCTTCATCGAGTCGATCAACAACGAGGAGAACGACGCGATCTACGCGCTCCCGCGCGGGACCGTCCAGAACACGGCCCGCTCCATCGGCGGGCAGATCCGGGCCACGCGCGAGCAGGCCCTCGTCTTCCGCGCCGAGGGGCTGGCCGAGGGGCGCCGCGCCGGCATCATCCGGTCGTACGCCACGCGCCCGCTCGACCTCACCAAGTACTCGAACGTGCGGATGGCCGTCCACGGGCACGGCTTCGAGCGGTCCGACTCGGTCCGCGTATTCGTCCGCCTCGGCGACAACGAGACCGAGGATTACTACGAGTTCGAGCAGCCGGTCTACCCGTTCCATCCCAAGGACCTCGCCACGCTCCCGGACTGCCCCATCGACCAGCCCTCGAACTGCACCCGATCGGACAGTCTCTGGCAGACGAACGTAGGGCCGACCTTTGAGGACCTCAACCCGATCAACATCGTCCTCTCGGAACTGAACCGGGCCAAGCTGGCGCGCGACCAGGCCGAGGTGGCGCCCAGCGAGCGGTTCACCCTGGACGGCACGCCAGAGGCGGCCCCGGCCGGCGCCCGGATCTCCGTCCGCGGCCAGCCCTCGATCCAGGATGTCCGGACGATCGTGCTCGGCGTGCGGAACGGGCCCTCGGGCGACCCGGTCCCCATCGACACCGTCAGCGTGTGGTTCAACGAGCTCCGCGTGACGGGCTACGACGAGGGCGGCGGCGCCAGCGGGTTCCTCACGGCGAACGTGGCCCTGGCCGACCTCGCGACGGTCAACGCCCGGATGAGCTTCCAGCAGGACGGGTTCGGCGAGCTGGGCGGCGCGCTCGGCGGGCGCAGCTTCGCCTCGCTCTCGGCGTTCACGCTCACGTCGTCGTTGGCCGCGCACAAGCTGCTCCCGGAGCGGTTCGGGTGGAACATCCCGATCAGCGTCTCGCTCACCGAGAACACCTCGACGCCGCGCTACGACCCGGACAACGGTGACGTCCGCCTCCAGGACCTCATCGACGACGCCGAGGCCGGCGCCCTCGACGCGGGCGAGGGCGGCGCCGTGGCCGACGCGCTCACGGCCGACGCCATCCTGGAGCGTGCCCAGACGATCTCCAGCTCGCGCAACGTCCGCGTGGCCGTCTCCAAGTCGAACAGCCGCTCGCCGTGGCTGAAGTACACGATCGACGGGCTCGCCGCCAGCTACACGCTCTCGAACCAGGACGGCAGCTCGCCCTCGAACAGCCTCACCGCCAGCGATTCGTGGACGACGAACCTGTCGTACCGCGTGAGCGTGCCGCGCCCGCTGACGATCCGGCCGTTCTGGTTCACGGGGGGCGTGCCGGTGCTCGGGAGCGTGGTGGGGGGACTCCGGCTGAACGTGCTCCCGCAGCGGCTCACGCTCTCGGCCGACGCCGCCCGACGCGTCTCGGCCACACGCCAGCGCCTCGCACCGGAGTACCTGAGCGAGCCGGCCGAGGTCCGCGAGTTCCGCTCGCTCACGCGCCGGACGCAGCAGTTCGACCACGGCCGTCAGATCGACGTCGCCTACAACCCGCTCTCGTTCCTCAACTTGACCTACGCCTCGAACGTCTCGCAGGACCTCGGGGCGGCGGGCCAGGACGAGTCGTTCCAGGTGCTCGTGCGGGGCACCGACGGGAGCTTCTCGAAGACCTACGCGCTCTCCGCCGCGGAGGCCCGCTCCAACGACGAGGTGCTGGCCGACCTCGCCGCCGCCGGCCTCATCAACCCCGGCGACCCGTTTCCGAGCCAACGCGTGGAGATCCTGGGCGGCTCGGGCTCGCAGCTGGAGGTGCTCCCGATCGGCGAGGCGCTCGGCAACGTGTTCTCGGGCGGCGTCCGCACCAAGAGCTACAGCCAGTCGCTCACGAGCGCGCTGACGGTGAGCACCCGGCGCCTCAAGTGGCTCTCGTGGATCCGCCCCCAGCGTGTTAGCTACTCGGCCAACTACAACTGGACCGACCAGCCCATCCCGACCTCCCCGGAGCTGGAGGTGGCGAGCACGGGCACGCGCTCGCAGATCCGGACCGGCCTCGCGATCGCGCCGCGCGAGTTCTGGCGCCTCTTCCCGTTCTACCGCAAGATGGAGGAGGCCGCCGGCCGGAGCGGCTCCGGGCGCAGCGGCGCCCGCCAGGCAGCCGCGACCGACTCGACGGGCGGCGGCTTCAACCCGCTCCGGCTCGTGCGCGGGGCGTTCCTCGCCGCCACCGGCATCGACGACATCACCCTCACGTACAACGGGTCCCTCACGGCCTCGACGGGCGGCCTCCGGGGCCAGTCGTACAGCCTCTTCGCCGGGCTCTGGGGCGACGCTCCGCCCCTCGGCTACCGCCTCGGCTTCGACCGCATCCTCGACATCGACCGGCGCATCGCCGACCCGACCGCCAACCTCACCTTCAGCGACCTGCTCGGCGAGCAGCACGACCTCGACGCGCGCACGACGCTGCAGCCCTTCCGGGGGCTCAACATCGGGCTCAACCTCAAGACCGGCTGGCAGGAGTCGGAGAACGTGACGTTCGGGCTCAACGACCGCAACGAGCTGATCAAGTCGACCCCCAACCGGCGTGGCTCGGGCACCTCCACCGTGTTCTCGTTCGGGGGCTCGTACCTGGGCCTCCTCCAGCGCCACGCCGACCGCTACCGTGAGGACGTGGCCGGCGCCGGAGCCGGCAGCACGATCGACTCCGAGTTTGGCTCGCCGACCGGGCTCGCGGAGGATTTCGCCTCCGAGCTGGCTCGCGGCGCCGGCGGGTTCGGCCCGAGCGGGCTCTTCGCCCTCCCCCTCCCCAACTGGAACGTCACGTATTCGGGCCTGGAGAAGCTCCCGCTCGTCCGCATCGTCGCCCAGCAGGTGACGCTCCAGCACGGCTACTCGTCCACGAGTCAGACGGAGTACGCCACGTTCCTGGGGGGAAGCGCCCGGGAGGTCCAGGACCCGCTCGGGGGCGGCTTCGTGTTCCGCTCGGCGGCGGCCGACGGTGCCCAGTCGTTCGACGAGGCCACGGCCCTGACGGTGAGCGAGCGGTTCCAGCCGCTCATCGGCGTCAACCTCGGCCTGAAGGGCGGCATCCAGACGAGCCTCACGCTCAACCGGAGCCACATCTACTCCCTCCAGACGGCCTCCGCCCAGTTCTCCGAAAAGAACGTCGGCGACGTCCGCGTCGACTTCTCGTACGCCAAGACGGGGCTCCGCCTGCTCGGCCTCCGCCGGCTCAACAACAACATCCGGTTCACGCTCACAGCCCTCGTCGCCAACGACGAGACGACGCGCCGGACGCTCCAGCAGGACGTCCTCCGCCTCCTCCAGGGCACCGAGCTGGACGAGCCCACCTCCCAGAGCACGCAGCGGATCCAGATCTCGCCTCAGATCAGCTACACGATCTCGAACCAGGTCACGGCCGACCTCTTCGTCCGCTACGAGCGGTCGATCCCGAAGGGCACGACGGCATTCCCGAACACGAACGTCGACGGCGGCGTCAACCTCCGGATCCTGTTCTCGAACTAGGCAGGCGCCTCAACCGCCGTCGTCGCCCGCTGCCATGCCCGTCCGCAATCCCGCCCACGTCGTCCGCCTCGGGCGCATGCCGTACCGCGAGGCGTGGGCGCTCCAGGGGCGCCTGCAGGAGGGCCTCGTCGCGGCCAAGCGGTCCGACCCGCCCGTGTCGGTCCCGCACGTCGTCCTCGTCGTCGAGCACCCGCCGGTGTTCACGCTCGGCAAAAGCGGCGACCGCGCGAACCTCCTCGCCAGCGAGGCCGACCTCGCGGCGCGCGGCGCCACGTTCGTGCCCGTCGACCGCGGCGGCGACATCACGTTCCACGGACCCGGGCAGGTCGTGGTCTACCCGATCCTCGACCTCGACCGGCTGACAACCCCCGAGGGCGAGTCGCTCCACGACCTCCACCGTTACCTCCGCGAGTTGGAAGAGGCCGTCATCCGGACGTGCGCCGAGTGGGGCGTGACGGCCGGGCGCGTCCCGGGCCGCACCGGCGTCTGGGTCGGGCCCGACGCACGGGGCGAGGAGCGCAAGGTGTGTGCGATGGGCGTGCGATGCTCGCGCTGGGTGACGATGCACGGCCTTGCCCTGAACGTGACGACGGACCTCGGCTGGTTCGACCTGATCGTCCCCTGCGGGATCGACGACCGGGGCGTGACCTCGCTGGAACGCGAGAGTGCCCGCCCGGTCGGTTCGGAGGTGACGGACCGGCTCCTCGCGCACCTCGGCGACCGGCTCGGCCTGGCCCTCGAGGACCGCGACCCGGGCGAAGTCTGGGCGGCGGTCCAGACGGCGGCGGATGGAGCCGGCGTGTAAATCTGCCCGTCGGGGCAACTTGACCCGGGGCGGTGTACGTTGAACGCACCGACGTCCCTTCCCCCACCCTGCCCATCCCATGCCCCCATTTAACGTCGACCAGTTCGCCCGCCAGCTCCTCGCGGAGGCCCTCTTCTACGACGAGGAGTACGGCGCCCTCGGCAACGTGAGCCTCATCGATAAGGAGAGCGTCCGCGAGCGTTTCCTCGCCTCCTACGACCCCGACCGCGACACCTTCCTCATCGAGGAGGCCGTCGAGTGGGAAGAGCTCGACGCCGACGAGGACGGGGAGGTCGACTACGCACTGGCCGTCGACGGCCAGGAGCACGGGACCTTCCCGACGCCCGAGGAGGCCGCCGAGGTGCTCATGAACCTGGCCCGCGACAACAACCTCGCCCCCAGCTTCATGATCCTCTTCGACGAGGACGCGGCCTAGGCGCTCCGCCCCTTCGCCCTGCGCCACCCCGGCTCCGCGTTGGGGTGGCGCGCGTGTATTCGGCCCTCACCGACGCCGACGCGATCGACCTCTCGTTCGGCGCCGACAACGAACTTCTCCTGTTCGATGTCCGTCTGGACGTCCCGATGATCTGGCGCTAGCCCCTCCCCTCCTGCCCGTCCCTGCTGTGATCTACCGAGACGCCCCGCCCTCCCGCCCCGCCGCCGACCGCTACGACGCCATGGACTACGTCCGGTGCGGGCGGTCCGGGCTGACACTCCCGGCCGTCTCGCTCGGCCTCTGGCACAACTTCGGGAGCGTCGATACCTACGAAAATGCCCGCGCGATGGCGCTCCGGGCGTTCGACCTCGGCATCACGCACTTCGACCTCGCCAACAATTACGGCCCGAACCCAGGATCGGCGGAGGAGACGTTCGGGCGCATCCTGGCGGAAGAGCTGGCGGACTACCGCGACGAGCTGATCATCTCGACGAAGGCGGGCTACCGGATGTGGCCTGGCCCGTACGGCGAGTGGGGCTCGCGGAAGTACCTCCTCGCCAGCCTCGACCAGAGCCTCGACCGGATGGGCCTGGAGTACGTCGACATCTTCTACAGCCACCGCTTCGACCCGGACACGCCGCTGGAAGAGACGATGGGGGCGCTCGCCCACGCCGTCCACACCGGCAAGGCGCTGTACCCCGGCATCTCGAATTACCCGCCGGAGGCGGCGCGCGAAGCGGCCCACCTCCTCGACGAGATGGGGACTCCGCTCCTCATCCACCAACCGAAGTACAGCATGTTTGTCCGCGACCCGGAGGACGGCCTGTTCGACGTGCTGACGGACGAGGGCGTCGGTGCGATCGCGTACTCGCCGCTCGCGCAGGGCCTCCTCACCGACAAGTACCTCGACGGCATCCCGCCCGAGTCGCGCGCGGCGAAGGCGACGGGCTTCCTCCGCGAGGACCAGGTGACGAACGACGTGGTGGAGACGGTCCGGCAGCTCCGCGAGATCGCCCAGGGCCGAGGCCAGACGATGGCCCAGCTCGCGCTCGCCTGGACGCGCCGCCGCCCGGAGGTGACGTCCACCCTCATCGGCGCGAGCCGGGTCGGGCAGATCGAAGAGGCGGTCGAGATGCTGAGCCAGCCGCCGCTCTCGGACGACGAGATCGCGGCGATCGACGCGGTCCTCGCGCGCTGAGCCATGCGCTGGACCGTCGCCCTCCTCCTCCTGGCCGCGTGCGCGGAGCCTTCCGCGCCGGAGCCCCCCTCGACCGCGCCGCCCGACTCGGCAGCTGCGCCAGGCGCCTCGCTCGCTGGCGCGCCCGCCGGGCAGGTCGTCTACGTCCCGGCCTACTCGCACGTCTACTCCGGTGACGACCAGCGGCCCGTCGACCTGACGACCACGCTCAGCGTCCGCAACGCCGATCCTAGCGCGTCGATCCGCCTCACCGATATCCGCTACGTCGGCTCGGACGGACAGACGCTCCGCTCATATCTCGACGCCCCGCGCGTCCTCGGTCCCCTCGCGACGGCCGCCTTCGTCGTCGACGAGAGCGACCGGGCCGGCGGCTCCGGTGCCAGCTTCCTCGTGGAGTGGACGGCGGACGGGCCGGTGGCAGCGCCCGTGGTCGAGGCCGTCATGATCAGCACGGCCGGGCAGCAAGGAATCTCGTTCGTGACCGAGGGACGGGTGATCGGCGAGGCGAGTCCCTAGCTACGCCGCCGGACGCGCCCGCCACGCCGCGACGGCAAGGGCGATCCACCCGGCGATGAAGGCGACGCCGCCGAGAGGGGTCACGGCCCCGAGCACGCCCAGGTCGAGGAGGACGAGCGCGTAGAGGCTCCCCGAGAACAGGACGATCCCGACCAGAAACAGGCGCCCGGCCCAGACCGCCGCCCCCGAACCGGTCCACGCCGCGACGACGCCCGCGAGCGCCGCGGCGAGCGCGTGGGCGAGGTGGTAGCTCGCGCCGGTCTGCCACGTCGCCAGTCGGTCGGACGAGACGGCGTCGCGGAGCGCGTGCGCCCCGAACGCCCCGACCGCGACGGCGATCGCGCCGGCGACCCCGGCCGCCGCGACGATCTGCCAGCCCCGGTGCGTCGGCGTCATCCGGCGTCGTCGGGGACCGCGCGCGCCGGGAGAATCTGGAACGGGTAGGTGGTCCCGTTGAGCGTGAGCGTGTAGCTCCCCGCCTCGTAGGCGCCGTCCAGCATGAGGTAGAACCGGAACGGGCGGACCACCTGGGCGCAGACCGACTCCAGCGGCTGGCGCATGGTGAGGTCGACCGTCACGTAGTGGCTCTGGCGCTGCTGCTCGGCCTCGGTCAGCTGGGCGCAGGCGTCCGGGAGGGTCCCTTTCACCAGCACCTCCACGGCGACGGCGTCACCCGTGGCTGGGCGGCCCGCCGGGCGGATCGCCACGGAGTCCACGACGGCCGGGAAGAAGAGGTACCGCGTGCTGTCGGAGACCGGCGTGAGGAGGACAGTCTCGCGCCCGTCCGGCCCGACGCCGCCCACGCGGTAGCCGAACCGGTCGCGCTCAGGCGCCTGGGAGCCGGCGCCCCCGGCGCAGGCGGCGAGGACGACCGTGCTCGCGGCGACGAGCAGGAGGAGGGCCCCCCGCATCAGGCCGAGGGCTCGGCGAGGAGCGCGGCCGTCGGCTGCTCGTCGCTGACGGTCTCGGTCGGGGCGTCGCCCCAGAGCCGCTCCAGGTCGTAGTGCGCCCGGAGTTCGGGGTCGAAGACGTGGACGACGAGGTCGAAGTAGTCGAGGACGATCCAGCGGCTCGACCCCGGCTGGCCCTCCTTGGACACCGGCCGCTCCCCCGCCTCCGTCCGGATCGTGTCCACGACGCCGTCCACGATCGCCTTGATCTGGAGGTCGGACTCGCCCGTCGCGATCACGAAGTAGTCGACCTCGCCGGAGATCCCCCGGAGGTCCATGACGGTGACGTCGAGCGCCCGCTTGTCGAGGGCGGCGTCGATGGCGAGTTGGGCGAGCACGCGGCCGGGCGTCGGGCTGGTACGCGGCGCACGGCCGCTGCGAGGCTGAGTCGAGGCAGAAGGCATATGGTCAGTCGGTCGGTTCGAAAATCTCGAAAGGAGCAAAGTCGGGGTAGTAGTCGGCGCCGAGCGTGACGGTCACGTCGAGCGAGTAGTCGTTGGTGGGCCCGCCGGTCACGACGCGCTCGGCGCCGAGGCCCAGGGCCTGCGCCACGTGACGCGCATCAAGGGCCGTACCGGAACGCACGAGGACGGTGGAAGTGTCCCGGAATGCCGCGTTTCCGATCTCGACCACGTCGAACCCGCGCCGCCGGAGGTGCTCGGTGGCGGCCCCCGCCAGCCCGTCCACCGCAGCCGCGTTACGCACCTCCACCTTGATCCGGCTGTTGGCGGTCGGGCTCTCCTCGACGCCGGCGCGCGTGGGCGTCGTGCGCGGTACGAACGACCGGCTCACGAACCCGTAGAGCAGCACCAGGACGATGACGCCCCCCACGAGGAGGGCGGCGTTCAGCAGGCCGTCGCTCAGACGGGACTCAGCCATGGGCGCGCCCCTTACTCCGGGTCGCGGAAGAACAGGCGGTCGGAGTCAGACGGAGCAAACGAGGCGGAGATGCCGGTGCGGCTGTACGGACTGACCCCGTAGCCCAGACGGTAGGGGCTGGCGGAACCGTACGGCGAGGCGTAGCGGCCGAAGGGGCTCTGCTGCACGCTGAGGTGAATGACGCTGTTTTCCGTCGGCTTGTAGGCCAGCTCGGCGTTGCGCAGGAAGACGCGCGTGTCGGTCCCGTTCTCGAACCCGAGCGCGCTCTGCATGCCGGCATCGCCGAACGGGCTGTGCGCGACGCCCACGTCGAGGCGGCCGGCGAGGCGGCTCGACGGCTGCCACCGCAGCGACGTCGTGTACACCCCGAGCCCGACGCTCCCCCCGAGCCCGCTGCTGTACGACATCTCGTACGACTGACTGAACTTGAGCGTCTCGGCATTGAAGAGCTGCCCGAAGCTGAGCGAGGGCGTCCCCGGGCCGTCGGTGAGGGCCACCGGCGACTGGCGGCCCGGCAGGTCGGCCGTGCGCTGGGCGCTCGCCGGCGAGGCGACGAGGAAAAGGGCGAGCAGGAGCGCGAGGGCGGCGGGACGCATCGGCAGGGGTCTGCAGGAGGATCGGACAGGATAGACCGGCCGGGGGCCGAGTGTCAATGGAACGCGGGGCGCCCCGGAAGGTCCCCAACGCGGCACCTCCGCCCCTGGTATCACGCCGCCGCGTCGACGGAGGCGAGGTGCTCGTTGGCCGCATCGAGGGCGCCGTCGCGGCCCAGGACGGCTTCCAGCGCGCGGAGGGAGTGACGGACGGGTGCCGGGCGCGCGCCCTCCCCCATCAGCCCGATCCGCCACGCCTTGCCGGCGAGGTCGCCCAGGCCACCGCCGATCTCCAGGCCGTACTCGTCGAGGAGCCGACGGCGCGTGGCCGCGTCGTCCACGCCGTCGGGGACGTAGACGGCGTTGAGCTGGGGCAGGCGCTCCCCCTCCGGGACGACGAATCGGAGACCGAGCGCCTCCAGCCCGGCCGCGAGGGCGGCGTGCATCTGCGCGTGACGGTCCCAGGCGGCCTCCAGCCCCTCGGCCTGTAGCCGCCGCAGCGCCTCGTAGAGCGCGTACACCATGTTGACCGGCGCCGTGTGGTGGTACGCCCGCGTCGTCCCTCCCGCCGTCTGCGGGTCCCAGTACGTCGCCACGAGCGACACGTCAAGGAACCACGACTGGACCGGGCGCTCGCGCTGACGGATGACGGCCAGGGCGTCGTCGGAGAAGGTGACGGGCGACAGCCCGGGCGGCGCGGAGAGACACTTCTGGGTGCCGGAGTAGACCGCGTCGAGGCCCCACGCGTCCACGCGCACCGGGACACCGCCGAGGCTCGTGACGGTGTCGGCGATGACGAGACAGTCGTGCTCGCGGGCGATGTGCGCGAGCGTGGCAGCGTCGGAAAGCGCGCCCGTGGAGGTCTCGGCGTGGACGAACGCGACGACCTCCGCCTCGGGGTGCGCGTCGAGCGCGTCGGCCAGCGTCTCGGGCGGGACGGCCCGCCCCCACTCCGTGTCCACCACGACGGCCACGCCGCCGGCCCGCTCCACCATCTGGCGCAGCCGCTCGCCGAACACGCCGTTCCGGCATACCACGACGGTCGTCCCCGGCTCGACGAGGTTAACGACGCACGCCTCCATCCCGGCCGTCCCCGGGCCCGAAATCGGCATCGTCAGCCGGTTCTCGGTGAGGAACGTGGCCTGGAGTAGCGCGCGAACCTCCTCCATGAGGGCCACGAACGCGGGGTCGAGGTGGCCGACGGTGGGCTTGGCGAGGGCCGCCAGCACGTCGGGGTGGATCGGCGAGGGGCCGGGGCCCATCAGGGTCCGGCGGGGCGGGTCGAAGGCAGAGACGGGCATACGAGCAGCGAAAGCGAGGCACCTGCAACGCGCGCGGCGGGCGACGGGTGCCGCCCGCCGCGACGACGGTCGAGCAGAGAGGACTCAGAACTGGGCCGCCTCCGTCGAGTGGGCCATGGCGCTGGTCGACGCCGCCCCCCCCGTCACCACGTCGCGGATCCGGTCGAAGTAGCCGGTGCCCACTTCGCGCTGGTGCCGGGTGGCCGTGTAGCCGCGCGCCTCGGCCTCGAACTCGGTCCGCTGGAGGTCGCTGTAGGCGGCCATCCCTCGCCGGGCGTAGCCGTGTGCGAGGTCGAACATGGAATGGTTCAGGGCGTGGAAGCCGGCGAGCGTGACGAACTGGAAGGCGTAGCCCATCGCAGCCAGCTCGCTCTGGAAGCGGGCGATCGTGTCGCGGTCGAGGTGGGCCTCCCAGTTGAAGCTAGGCGAGCAGTTGTATGCCAGCTTCTTGCCCGGGAACTGCGCGTGGATCGCTCCCGCGAACTCGCGGGCCTGCCCCAAGTCCGGGTGGCTCGTCTCCATCCAGAGCAGATCGGCATAGGGTGCGTAGCTCAACCCGCGGGCGACGCATGCTGCCATCCCGTTCTTGACCGCGTGGAATCCCTCGGCGGTGCGCGACATCCCCTTCCGGATGAACGGGCGGTCGCGCTCGTCCACGTCGCTCGTGAGGAGCGTGGCGCTGTCGGCGTCGGTGCGGGCGATGAGGACGGTCGGAACCCCAGCGACGTCGGCCGCGAGGCGGGCGGCGACGAGCTTGGTCAGGAACTCGCCGGTCGGGACGAGCACCTTGCCGCCGAGGTGGCCGCACTTCTTCTCGCTCGCGAGCTGGTCCTCGAAATGGACGCCGGCCGCGCCGGCGGCGACGAGCGCCCGCATCAGCTCGTAGGCGTTGAGGGCGCCGCCGAACCCGGCCTCCGCGTCGGCGACGATGGGCGCGAGGTAGTGCGTCTCGTCTCCCGCGTCCTCCGCCGTCGCGATCTGGTCGGCGCGGAGCAGCGCGTTGTTGATCCGCTCGACCACGGTCGGGACCGAGTTGGCCGGGTAGAGGCTCTGGTCCGGGTAGACGCTGCCCGCGAGGTTGGCGTCGGCGGCGACCTGCCAGCCGCTGAGGTAGATGGCCTCCAGCCCGGCCTTCACCTGCTGCACGGCCTGCCCGCCCGTCATCGCACCGAGCGCAGGGACGTACGTCCGGTCGTGAAGGAGGCTCCACAGCCGCTCTGCACCGAGCCGCGCGAGCGAGTGCTCGACGTGGACGCTCCCGCGCAGGGCGACCACGTCCGCGGCGGTGTAGGGGCGCTCAATGCCGTCCCAGCGAGAGTCGGTGGCCCAGCCTTGGTCGAGGGCCTGGATGGCGAGGTGGCGGGCGGTCTGGAGTTCCATGGGTTTCGGGGAAGGGAAAGCGGGGCGGACGGATCAGGCGGGGACGGGGACGGCCTCCACGGAGGCTCCGTCACCCGTCGGTGTGGGGGCGGGGCGCTCGGCCAGGTCGGAGGTGGTCGCGAGGAACGGGCGCATCTCGGACTCCAGGAACACGGCGCGTGCGTCGTCGGCCGCGCAGGCATAGGCGGCCATCTCGCGGCCGAGCGTCTGGCAGTCGTCGGCGTACGTGTCGCAGAGGCCGACCAGGATCTGCTCCTTCTCCTGGGCGAACACGCGGCGGACGAGGTCGCGGGTGACGGCCTCCCCACTCTCCAGCGTGACGCTGTGGGCGCACCACTGCCACACCTGCGCACGGCTGATCTCGAGCGTCGCCAGGTCCTCCATCAGGTCGTCCCAGGCCACGCATCCGACGTCTTCGTTCCAGCCCTTCATGTAGGCGATCCCGACGCGGACGTTCGTCCGCAGGCCCTCCATGGTGTACGGCCCGCTGCCCTGTGGCATGAGGTCGGGCTCATCGGGCAGGTCCGGGATCACGCCGAGCTGGTGGGTCCGGTCGCCGAGGACGTCGAGGAACGGCTGCATTGCGGGGCCGATGAAGTAGGGGTGCGAGACCCAGCAGCCGTCGTGGCCGATGGAGGCCTCGAACTCCTTGTCCGCGACCACCTTCGCCGTCTGCTCCTCGCGGCGCGCGGCGTCGCGGCCGGGCGTGAAGGCGGCCATCCCGCCCATCGCGAAGGCGCCGTGTGTGTGGCAGACGCGGATCAGCTCCATCGCGTACTGGCGCATCCAGGGCCGGTTCATCCCGATGCTCGCCCGGTCGGCGAGGACGCGGTCGGGGTGCGCGCGGAGGCACTTGATGTCGGAGAAGATCTTGTCCCAGCGGCCGCCGTTGAGGCCCGCGGCGTGCTCCCGCACCTCGTAGAGGATCGACTCCATCTGGAGCGCGGCGGGGAGCGTCTCGATGAGGAAGGTGGCGCGGAGCGTCGAGCGCTCCAGGCTCAGCTCGTCCTCCAGGAGCGAGAACAGACGGCTCCACCAGCGCGCCTCTAGGTGGTGCTCCACCTTCGGGACGTAGTACGTCGGCGTCTTCCCCTGCTCCACGAGGTCGTTCGCCGTGTGGTAGGCGCAGAGGGCGAGGTCGAGGAGACCCGAGGCGACGGGCTCGTCGTCCACGCGGACGTTGGCCTCGGTGAGGTGGAGGCCGCGGACGCGGACCATGAGGAGCGGCTGGTCGTCCGGGTCGAGGCCGTATTCCTTGACGACAGCGCCCTCCGCGTCGGTCTTGACGGCGCGCAGGTCGCCCCGGGCGGCGCCGATCACGTTCTCGACGCCGGCGACCACGTTCGACCATGCCGGCTTCATGCTGTCCTCGAAGTCGAGCATGGCCGCGTCGGCGCGTTCGCCGTCGGCCCCGCGCGAGAGCATGTTGATCACCATCCGGGTGTCGTTCACGGGCCCGGTGATCTCGACGCGCCGCGTGAGGAGATCGGCCGGGAGCGGCGCGACGCGCCAGTCGCCGTCCGCCCCCTCCGGGGCGTCGACGCCGAGACGCCCGGGGAGCATGCCCAGGTCCCACCGTTCCTGACGCTCGGCGCGTGCCCGAAGGAGCGCGTGGCGGTCGGCGCGGAGGGCACGGGCGAGCCTCGCCACCAGGGCGAGGGCGTCAGGCGTGAGGACGCGGCGGGCCGCGGCGGTGTCGGCGCCGGCGTGGAGGGTGACGCCGGGGACGGCGGTGGGGACAGGCTGGAAGGGCATGAGCTGCGGCAGGAGGTGTTAGCGAAACTTCGCCAATGATAAAACTACGCTGCGTAATTTCGCCAGCGTAATTTCTCAAACACCGGATATCGCTCTTGGGCCCCGATTTTTCTCTGGCCTATCCGCTGGCAGCGAAGTCGGGAAGCGCTTACCCTCTGCCTCGTCGTCCCACCCCGCCATGCCCGACCGTCTCCGCCTCATCCTCGGCGTCAAGCTCCGCGCCCTCCGCCAGGAACGCGGCCTGGGGCTGAAAGAGCTGGCCCAGCAGGCCGGCCTCTCGGTCAGCTACCTCTCAGAGATCGAGCAGGGCAAGAAGTACCCCAAGCCGGGCAAGATCGTCGACCTCGCGCACGCGCTCGGCGTCCCCTACGACGACCTCGTCTCGCTCCGTGTGGACAAGGGGCTGGGGGCCGTCAAGGACGCCATCGAGAGCCCGCTCCTCCGCTCGTTCCCGTTCGACCTGTTCGGCGTCGACGCCGAGGACATCGTCCAGCTCCTCGCCGGCGTGCCGGACAAGTCGGGCGCGCTCGTGCAGGCCGTGGCCGACATGAGCCGGGCCTACGACGCCCGTGTAGAGCACTTCCTCCTCGCCGCGCTCCGGGCCTACCAGCAGATCCACGGCAACCACTTCCCGGACCTCGAAGCCGCCGCCGAGCGGCTCCGCGCGCGCCTCGGGATTGACGGGACGTGGGACGCCGCGGCGCTCCGCGCGGCCCTCGAAGCCACGGGCTACCGGATCGACACGGAGACGCTCCCGGCCGATCCGGAGCTGAAGGCGTTCCGCTCCGTCCTCTCGCCCGACGGCCCGACGCTCTACGTCAACGGGGGGCTGCACGACGAGCAGCTCGCGTTCCTCTACGCGCGCGAGCTGGCGTTCCAGGAGATCGACGCCGCGCACCGACCGCTCACCTCGCCCTGGGTCACCGTCGACCGCTTCGAGGCCGTCCTCGACAACTTCCGGGGCTCGTACGTGGCCGGCGCTCTCCTCCTCCCCGCCGTCGAGATCGACGCGGTGCTCACCGACCTCGCGGAGTCGGAGACGTGGGACCCCGAGGGGTTCCTCACCCTCCTCCGCCGGTTCCACTCGACGCCCGAGATGTTCCTCCACCGGCTCACGCAGCGGGTCCCGGAGGCGCTCGGGCTGGAGGAGCTGTACCTCCTCCGCTTCCACCACGAGTCCGCGGCCGGCCGCGTGGACCTGACCAAGACGTTCAACCTGAGCCGCGTGCCCGTGCCCCACGGCGTCGCCGCCGAGGAGCACTACTGCCGTCGGTGGCCGTCGCTCCAGGCCCTCGCCGAGCTCGACCGCCGGCAGGCGCGCGCGGCCGGGCGCGGCGACGTAGACAACGGGCCCGTCGTCGCGGCGCAGCGGCAGCACTTCGTGGAGGGAGCCGCCGGCGCGTCGGAGGGCGGCGACTTCTTCGTGGTCGCCATCGCACGTCCGCTCGCGCTCCGCCCCGGCGTCAACTCGGCTATCTCGCTCGGCCTGCGCCTCACGCGCGCCACCAAGCGGACGGTCCGGTTCTGGGACGACCCGGCGATCCCCCGCATCGACGTGAGCCTGACGTGCGAGCGGTGCCCGATCGCGGACTGCCGCGTCCGCGCCGCGCCGCCGACGATCCTCCGCGAGAAGGAGGCGCTGGAACGGCGCCAGGCGGCGCTCGACGCGCTGTAGCGGCCGTCTGGGGCGATCTTCCGGGATGCGCCTCACGCTCTTCGCCCTCTTCTGGTTCGTCGCCATCGCGTCGCTGGCCTACTGGCTCGTCGACACGGGGCGGTGGACGCCGGCCCAGCCGGACCCCTCGCGCTACCCGCTCTACGGCGTCGACGTCTCCCGGCACCAGGGCGAGATCGACTGGCCCACGCTCGCCGAGGCCGGCGTCGACTTCGCCTACCTCAAGGCGACGGAGGGCGGCGACTGGACCGATCCGCTGTTCGCACGAAACTGGCGGGGCGCCGCGGCGGCCGGCATCCCGCGCGGGGCGTACCACTTCTTCACCTTCTGCCGCGCACCCGAGGAGCAGGCCGCCCACGTGCTCCGGACGGTCCCGCGCGAGCGCGGCGCCCTCCCGCTCGCCGTCGACGTGGAGTACGGGGGCAACTGCGAAGACTTCGGGAGCCCGGACGCCGTCAGCCCGCGCCTGGACCGATTCCTCCAGATCGTGACCGACTCGCTCGGCTACGCGCCGGTCCTCTACGCCGTGTACGAGTCGTACCCGGACTTCGTGGAGGGGCGCTATCCCGAGAGCCCCGTCTGGATCCAGAACCTCGTCGTTGAGCCGCACCTGGAACGCGGGCGCGCGTGGACGCTCTGGCAGTGGTCGAAAGCCGGCCGACTCCCGGGTGTCCAGGGGCCCGTTGACCTCAACGTGTTCCACGGCGACGCAGTCGCGTTCCGGACCTTCGCCTGGCCCGGCCTCGCCGACGCCGACAGCCTCATCGACGCAACCGTCGAGATCCTCGACGCGGTCCCCGCCGGCCCCTAGCCCCTTAAACGACGCGGGGCGGTCCCCCGAAGGAGACCGCCCCGCGCAGGAACGTCGGAACGTCCAGGAAGCGCCTAGAGGCTGTCGGCGGCGGCCTCGACGTCCGACGCGGCGTCGTCGATCGTGGCCTCGGCGTCCTGAGCGGCGTCGTCGACCTCGGCTGCCGCGTCGTCGGCCGCCGCGTCGATCTCCGCCGCAGCGTCGTCGACGGTTCCCTCAACGTCGGGCGTCTCGATGGTGATGGTGTCTCCCTCGGCCGGCTCCGTCTCGCAGGCGGCGAGCGGGAGCGACAGGGCAAGGGCGAAGAGAGCGATACGAGTAAACATGGTTGTGTGGGTATGGGTGAAACAACCGTCCCGGGAGCGATCACCGGGCGCTCGGGGAAGTGGGTCCGAGCGCCGCAATGAACGACACCTGTTCACCATGTGTTGCTCTGGCCTCCTCGGCGCAGAGTTCTTCACGCCCCTGCCGCCCCTCCGGGCAGCGTAGGCCGACTTCGGACCGCGTCAGGGTGCCGACGCCTCGTCGAGGCGCCCCAGAAAGGTGTCCGTCATCCGTCCCATTTCGAGAGTTACGGCCGGCTCCACGACGGCGTGGAAGAACGCGGGCGCCGGGATCTGCAACGTCGCCACGAGCCGGAGCGTCCCGGCCGTCCCGCCGCCGTCGGGCTCCAGCCGGACCGCCCCAGCGAACCGCGCGTTGCCGACGCCCTCGACGGGCATCCACGTCAGGAGGTGCGCGTCGGGCTGGCGGCGGTAGCGGCAGGCATAGACCGTCCCGACGCGCGCGCCGGGCGGGCCGAGGGGCGCCAGGGTCCAGCGGTAGGCGTCGGGCCCGGCCTCGGAGAAGGGCTCGACGGCCGTGACGTGGGGGAACAGGTGACCCCAGCGCGGCACGTCGGCGAGGAGCGCCCAGGCGGCGCCTGGCGGCGCGACCAGCCGGAAGGTGCGGTCGATCCGGGCCGTGGCCTCGACCACGCTAGGCGGGCGCGCCGACCGATTCGCCGAGGTAGGCGAGCACGGAGCGGAAGATGTGCGCGCCGTCGGCGCCGGCGTGGCCGAGGACGGCCTCTACGCAGCGCTCCGGGTGCGGCATCATGCCGAGCACGTTGCCGGGTACATTCGCGATCCCCGCGATGTTGCGGGCCGATCCGTTCGGGTTGGCCTCGGGCGTCGCCTCCCCGTGGGCGTCGACGTAGCGGAAGACGACGCGGCCCTCGTCCTCCAGCTCGTCTAGCGTGGCCTCGTCGGCGACGTAGTTGCCCTCGCCGTGGGCGACCGGGACCGTCAGGAGTTGGCCCTCCGCGAGGGACGACGTGAACGGCGTCCCCGTGGTCTCGACGCGGAGGCGGACGTCCTTGCAGGCGAACCGGAGGCTCGCGTTGCGGATGAGCGCGCCGGGCAGGAGGCCGGCCTCGCACAGCACCTGGAACCCGTTGCACACGCCCATCACGAGCCCGCCCGTCCCGGCGAACCGGACCACGTCCTTCATCACGGGCGAGAACCGCGCGATGGCCCCGGCCCGGAGGTAGTCGCCGTAGGAGAACCCGCCGGGGACGATCACGAGGTCGGCGTCGCCGATGGAGCCCTCCTTGTGCCACACGAACCGGGCGTCCTGCCCGAACACGTGCTTCGTGGCGTGGTAGGCGTCGTGGTCGCAGTTGGACCCGGGGAAGACGAGGACGGCGACCTTGGCCATGCGAAAACGGGGGCGATGAGAGATGGGTGAGGGGCGTCCCGTCACCCACGACGGTCGGGAGTAATCTAGTCGCTGGCACGCCGTTCCCGCTGAACCGAGCGGGCCCGCAGGCCCGTCGCCCCTCACTCTTCACTCGTCACCCCGTGATCCCCCGCGAGCTGTTCAAGAAGATCCGCCACGTCGAGGTCCGCACGCGCGGGCTGGTGGACGACGTGTTCGGGGGCGAGTACCACTCGGCGTTCAAGGGGCGCGGGATCGAGTTCGCCGAGGTCCGCCCGTACCAGATCGGCGACGACGTGCGGTCCATCGACTGGAACGTGTCGGCGCGCACCGGCGAGCCCTACGTGAAGCTGTTCGAGGAGGAGCGCGAGCAGACGCTCATGCTCGTCGTCGACGTGTCGGGGAGCGAGGACTTCGGGAGCGGCGAGGGGGTCAAACGCGACCTCGCGGCCGAGGTCTGCGCCGTCCTCGGGTTCTCGGCCCTCCGCAACAGCGACAAGGTCGGCCTCGTCCTCTTCACCGACCGCGTCGAGCGGTTCGTGCCGCCGCGGAAGGGGAAGCGCCACGTGCTCCGCCTCCTCCGCGACCTGTTCGCCCACGTGCCCCAGAGCCGGGGGACCGACGTGACGGTGGCGCTCGAACATGTTCTGCGCGTCCAGCGGCGCCGCGCGATCGTGATCCTCGTGAGCGACTTCCTCGTCCCGACCGGCAGCGAGACCGGCGTCACGCGGTCGCTCCGGGTCCTCTCGCAGAAGCACGACGTCGTGGCCATCCGCCTCGTGGACCCGCGCGAGGAGACGCTCCCGGCCGTCGGGCTCCTGCGCGTGGTGGACGCCGAAACGGGCCGGCCGGCGCTCGTCGACACATCCAGCGCCCGTGTCCGGGAGGCGTTCGCGCGCCGCGCCGCCACGCGCGCCGCCCGCGCGGAGTCCGCCCTCCGGCAGGCCCGCGTGGACCACGTCACGCTCCGGACCGACGAGGACTACGTGGAGCCGCTCTCGGCCTTCTTCCGCCAGCGCGTGAGGGGGATGCGATGAGGCGCGCCCTGCTCCTCCTGGCCCTGCTCCTCCTGACCGTCCTGATCGGAGGCACGGCGTCCGCCCAGACGGCGCGGCTCCACGTGCTCGCCGACAGCGTCTCGATCGGCGAGCGGTTCGAGGTGGCCGTCGCCGTGGACCACGCGCCGGGCCGTTCGGCCGTCTTCCCCGAGGTCCCCCTCGCCGACCCCGAGGCGGAACCGCTCCGGATGCTGGGCGAGGTGGAAGCGTTCGCCGTGCGCCGGTTCCCGCCCACGGCCCGCGGCTCAGCGCGCACCGACAGCGTGGTCTACACCGTCGCTGCCTTCGCCGTCGACTCGGCGCGCGTGGGACCGGTGACCGTCCGTCTCGCTGCCGGCCCGGACACCGTGTTCGCCACGGCCGGCGCCGTGCGCGTCCCGATCCGCTCTGAACTCGCCGGCCCGCCGCCGCACGAGCCGGCGCCCGTCGGTCCGCCAGACGCCTTCCCCAGCCCGACGCCCGCGCTCGTCGTCCTCGGCGCGCTCGGCCTCCTCCTGCTCGGCGGGGCCGCCTGGGGGCTCGTCCGCCTGCTCCGCCGCCCGACGCCCGCGCCGCCGCCCGTGGCCCCCTACCCCGCCGCCCTCGCCCGCCTCGCGGAGCTCGACGCCGAGACGCCGACGGACCCCGCCGCCATCGAGGCCCACGTCGACGCCGTCCGCGCCGCGCTCCGCACCTACCTCGCCCGCCGCCTCCGCCTCCCCGCCCGCGAGGCGACGACCGACGAACTCGACGCCGCCCTCCGCGCCGACCCGCGCGTTCCCGAGCCCGCCGCCGACGCCGTGCGCCGGGCCCTCCTGCCCACCGACCTCGTGGCCTTCGCGGCGCTCCGACCGTCCGCCGAGATCGTCGGCAAGATTCGCAAGGCCGCCCGCACCGCCATCGAGGCCATCGAGGCCGCCGCGGGCGGCGACGGACAGGCGACGCCGACCGAGCCCGCCCCCACGCCCTAGCCCATGTATCAACCCGTCGGCCCCCCGTTCTCCGACACGCTCGTCCGCCGCCTCCGCGAGGCGCAGCGCGTGGCCGTGCTGACGGGCGCCGGGATCTCGGCCGAGAGCGGGGTCCCGACGTTCCGCGACCCGGGCGGGCTGTGGCAGCAGTTCAAGCCGGAGGAGCTCGCCAACATCGAGGCGTTCCTCGCCAACCCGACGCTGGTGCAGGGCTGGTACGCCCACCGCCGGACCGTCGTCGAGGACGTGTGGCCGAACGCGGGCCACGAGGCCCTCGCGGCGCTGGAGCGCTGGGTGACCGGCCGCGGCGGCGAGTTCCTTCTCGCCACGCAGAACGTGGACGGGCTCCACGAGCGCGCCGGGAGCCAGCGCCTCGTAGAGCTGCACGGCTCGCTCCGCCGCTCGTACTGCCTCGACTGCCAGGCCGAGGCCGACGCGACCGGCACCGACATCGGCCCGCTGACGTGCGAGGCCTGCGGCGGGCTCGTCCGTCCGGACGTGGTGTGGTTCGGCGAGATGCTCCCCGAGGAGGCCATCGCGCGCGCCACCCAGGCCGCCGCGCTCGCCGACGTGTACCTCTCGGTCGGCACGAGCGCCGTCGTCTACCCGGCCGCCGGGCTCCCCCAGATCGCCCGCCAGTCGGGCGCGTACGTCGCCGAGATCAACCCGGAGCCGAGCGACATCGCCTGGCGCCTCGACGAGCAGGTCCGCGGCCGCGCCGGCGACGTGCTGCCGGAGTTGGTGGAGCAGGTGACGAGTGAAGCGTGATGGGTGATGAGCGTCCTCGAACAAGCAGTTTCCGCACGTACCGGGACCTCGACGTGTGGCATGGCGGGATCGCTCTCGTTCGGGACGTGTACCGAGTCACCGCCTCCCAGTCCCCAGACGAACGATTCGGACTCACAGTTCAAGTCCGACGCGCCGCAGTCTCGGTGCCGTCGAACGTTGCCGAGGGCTGGGGTCGTCACAAGAAAGGCGAGTTCGATCAGTTCTTGCGCTACGCTCGCGGCTCCCTGTTCGAGGTCGAGACGCAACTCGCCATCGCATCGGAGGTCGGGATCTGCTCCCCGAATGAGGTCGAGGACTTACTCCGTCAGATCGACATCCTGAGCCGGCGGCTCCTCGCTCTTCGTCGCTCGCTGTGACCATGCCCATCACCCGTCCGTGATCTTCGCCAGCCCCCTCTGGCTGATCGCCCTTCTCGCCGTGCCGGTCCTGGCGTGGCGGATGTGGCGCGTGCATGGGCCGGAGCCCGGCCTCCGCTACTCCGTCGCGGACGACGCGGCGGCGCTCGAGACGACGGGCTGGGCACGATGGCGGTGGCTCCCGAACGCGCTCCTGCTCGCCGCCCTCACGCTCGGCATCCTCGGCGCGGCGCGGCCCCAGGAGCGCGACGCGTCCGTCGAGCGCTCGACCGAGGGGATCGACATCGTCATGGCCCTCGACGTCTCGACCTCGATGACGGCCGAGGACTTCGTCCCGAACCGGTTCGAGGCGGCGAAGGCCGTCGCCGCCGAGTTCATCCGCGGGCGGGAGTCCGACCGGATCGGGCTCGTCGTGTTCGCGGCCCAGGCCTACACGCAGGCGCCCCTCACCATCGACTACCCGTTCCTGCTCACCATGCTCCAGGAGGTGCGGATGGGGCTGATCGAGGACGGGACGGCCATCGGGACGGCCATCGCCACGGCCACGTCCCGCCTCCGCGACTCCGACGCGGCCTCGAAGGTGGTCATCCTCCTCACCGACGGCCAGAACAACCGCGGCCAGGTGGACCCCCAGACGGCGGCCGAGGCCGCCGCCGCGCTCGGCGTCAAGGTCTACGCCATCGGCGTGGGCGGCGACGGCGGGACCGTCCGCGGGCAGCTCCCGTTCGGCGGTACGCGCCTCCAGCCGGCGCCGGAGGTGGACGAGGAGGCGCTCCAGGCCGTCGCCGAGACGACCGGCGGGCGCTACTTCCGCGCGACGGACGCCCAGGCCCTCCGCCAGATCTACGACGCCATCTCGGAGCTGGAGCGGACCGAGATCGAGGAGACCGTCCTGCTCGACGTGAACGAGCTCTACCCGTGGCTCCTGTGGCCGGCGTTCGCCTGCCTCGTGCTCTCGGTCGTGCTCGGCACCACGCGGCTCCGCGAGGTCCCGTAGGACCTGCCCCAGGAGGCTCAGTCCTCGCTCGGCGCGTACATCTCTGTGAGCAGCACCAGATAGTCTGCGATCGGCGGCAGGCCCACCTCCGCCCGGCGCGCGTCGAGCGTGGTGTCGTCGATGGTGGGGAGCACGGCGGCCTGGCCCTCCACCCACTCGCCCACCGGGACGGCCTGCGTCCCGTACACCTGGGGTTCGCCCCGCGCGTACACCAGGACGCGGTCGAGGAGCAACGCATAGCTCTGGCCCGGGAGTTCGCCGGCGTGGTAGGCCGCCTCGACGAAGGGGAGCATCCGTTCCTGCGTGGCGGGGTCCGCGTGCTGGACGATCATGAACGCCGCGTTCACGCCGTCGGCGCCGATGAGGGCAGGCGTCGGCCAGCCGTGCGCGTCGACGACCTCGAGGAGGCGGTCGCGGAGTGCCTGTGCGCGACGCCGCGAGAACTCGACGGCGGTGCCGTCGGGGAGACGAGCGAGGAGCCCGCCGTTGAGGGCATCGTCCAGGCGGACGACGTGGGCCAGGCCGATCATCTGGGTCCGGCTGGCGCGCGGCGAGGGCCGGTCCAGCCGGTCTTCGAGGGCGCTCAGGCTGCGGCGGACGAGCGGCGTCTCGGTCCGCCCGTCCGGCCTGTCGAAGTGGAGCCGGGTGTAGTTGCCGACGGACTCGAAGAGACGCACGTGGACGAGGTGCATCCGCTCGCCGTCCTTGACGAACACGCGGTCGTCGGCGCCGAGGGGCCGCTCGCAGGTGGCGGCCGGCGCGGGCGTCGAGGCGCCGGAGGCCCGCGCGGCGACGCGACCGACGGCCTCCGCCAGCCGCTCCGGGTCCACGGGCTCGAGGAGGTAGTCGAGCGCGCTGACGCGGAAGGCGCGGAGCGCGTGCTCATCGTAGGCGTCACGAACCCGACGTCGGGCGACGCGTCGAGGTCGTCGAGCAAGTCGAACCCGCTCCGGCCGGGCATCTGGACGTCGAGGAACAGCACGTCGGGCGCCTCGCCATTGGCGCGGAGGCGGCCGAGGAGCCCCTCCGCAGCATCGGCGTCTTCGGCCTCGCCGACGATCTGGACTTCGGGGTGAGCGGCGAGGAGCGTGCGCAGTTCGCGGCGCGCAAGGCGCTCGTCGTCCACGAGCACGGCACGGAGGGGGCGGGCGTCAGGCACCAGCGCCCGCAGCGATAGATCGAACCACCCGCGCCGCGTGGCGACCACGTGGATGGCGTGCGTCCCCCCGACGCTCAACCCGTAGGACAGGACCACCGCGAACGCGATCTGGGCCGGCGTGGCGCGGGGGCCGATGAAGCCGCCCGTCAGCGCCGCCAGGCCGATGAAGCCGCCGATGGCGACGGCCCAGCCGAGGAGCTGGCAGATCCAGTAGAGGCGGGTACGAGTCATCGAGAGGTGAGCGGGACGATGCGAGGGTACGGGTCTCGCGCGCCGAGCGAAGCCGCATTCGGACGAGCGGAGCGCCCCCGGGCTAAGCGGTTCGATCGGTGGACGAACGGGCACGGGCGCGGCCCCTCGAGCGTTGGTAGTCTCCCCGATCGCCGATGTCGTTCCGCTCCCCCCTCGTCCTCGCCCTGCTGGCGGTGCTCGTGCCCACCGCGCTGGCGGCGTTCGTCTACGCCGCCCGGCGTCGGCGTGAGGCGCTCGCTCTGTTCCTCGGCCCCCGCGCCGACCGGGAGGCGGCCGGCCTCCTCCCGATCGTCCGCCAGCGGCGCGTACGGGCCGGGCTGATCGTCGGCGCGCTCCTCTGCCTCGGCGTAGCGCTCGCCGGACCGCGCCTCGGGACGGCCCTCCGCGAGGCGCGTCAGGAGAGCCTCGACCTCCTCATCGCCCTCGACGTGTCGGACTCGATGCGCGTCGACGACGTGGCGCCGTCGCGGCTGCAACGGGCCAAGCTGGAGATCGAGCGGATCATCGAGGAGCGGCGGGGCGACCGCGTTGGGCTCGTCGTGTTCGCGGGGGAAGCGTTCCTCCAGTGCCCGCTCACGACCGACCGGAGCGCCCTCCGTCTGTTCCTCGGCGCCGCCGAGCCAGACCAGATCGCGATCCAGGGGACCGACTTCGCCCGCGCGCTCGCCGTGGCCGATCAGGCATTCAACGCGAGCGCTGAGGGCGGGGAGGCCGAGCGGCCCCGCGCCTTCCTCGTGGTCTCCGACGGCGAGGACCACGAGGGCGGCCTCGACAGCGCCGCCGACGCCCTCCGCGACGACGGCGTGACGATCCTCGCCCTCGGCGTCGGGACCGACGAGGGCGGCGAGGTCCCTAACGTCCGCCGGGGCACCGTGACCGGCGTCCGCCGCGACCGGTCCGGCCAGCCCGTCATCTCGCAGTTCGAGCCGGGCGCGCTCCGCGACCTCGCCGGCCGCTCGGGGCTCTACCGGATCGCCCGGAGCGGCGCCGTCGCGCCCCAGATCAACGACGCCCTCGACGGGCTCGACCGGGCCGTCCTCGCCCAGAGCGAGTTCGCGGCGTCCGCCGAGCGGTTTCAGTGGCCGCTCGCCCTCGCGCTCCTCCTGCTCGTCGCCGAGCGACTCGTCGCCCTGCGGCGGACGGAGCCGGCCGAGCCCATCGCCTTATGAGACCGCGTGCGCTCCTGCTCGCGCTCGTGGCGCTCGCCCTGGCCGGGTGCGGGCCCGACCCGCTGGCGGCGTTCGGCGACGGCGTCCCGGAGGGCCGGCGAGGCGTCGCCCTCCTCCGCCAGGCCGACGCCCTCGCCGCCGACTCGTCCACGGCGCCCCAGGCCCGGGCGCTGTACCAGGAGGCCGCCGATCGCCTCATCGCCGGGCTCGCCGACGACGACGTGGCCCGCCCGACCCAGGCAAAGCTCTGGCACGCCCTCGGGTTCGCCCGTCTTCACCTCGGCGAGGCCGCCCCCGCCGACAGCGCCTACGCCGACGCCCTCGTCCGGGCCGACTCGCTCGACCAGCGCGCCCGCTACGCCCTCGACGCCGGGACCGCCGCGCTCCTCGCCGGCGACCCGGCCCGGGCCGTCGACCTCCTCCGCCGGGCGCTCCTCCTCGACCCGTCCAGCGCCGCCGCCCGGCGCAACTACGAGATCGCCCGCCGCGCCCTCGACCAGGACGACCGGCCCGAGCCCTCGGACTTCGCCCGCGAGGTCAAGGCCCGCGCGGACTCGCTCGTCTCCGCGCGGCAATACCGGGCCGCCTTGGACGTCATGGAGGAGGGCCTCGCGCAAGACTCTTCCGTCGCCGCCTTCGCCGACTTCACCCAGCGCCTCGGCGGTGTCGTCCAGATCGAAGAGACCACGTCACCCGGCGACGTGCCGACGGACCGCGTGCCCCCGAGCCGGGTAGACTCCCTCCCATGACCCGCGTTTTCCTCCTCCTCGCCCTCCTCGTCCCGGTCGCGCTCGCGCAGCGCGCGCCCCAGAGCGCCGCGTCGGACGTGGCCGTCGAGCGGTATCACGCCGGCGCCCAGGCGTTCGTCAACGGCGACATGGCCCGCGCGAAGGCAGCCGTCGACGCCGGCCTTCGCACCGCGCCCGCCAATGCACGCCTCCAGGCCCTCCGCGACCTCATCGAGCAGGAGCAAGAGCAGCAAGACCAGCAGCAGGGCGGGCAGAACTCGGACCAGGCTCAGAACGAGTCCGACGGAGAGGAGGGGCAGCCGGGCGACCAGGGTGAGAGCGGGCAGGACCAGCCGCCGCCGCCCGACGAGCCAGAGGCCGAGCAAGACCAGACGCGTACGCAGCCTCAGGACCCGGGGCAGGAACAGAACGGCGACGACAGCCAGACCGGACGGCAGGGAGACGGACGAGGCGGGGACGAGGACGTCCCGGCCGCCGCGGAGGCGGGCGAAATGAGCCAGGCGCAGGCCGAGCGCATCCTCGACGCCGTGGGCGGGGAGGAGCGCCTCCTCCTCCGCGAGCTGCGCCGGACGCCCACGCGGTCGCGCCAGAGCGACAAGGACTGGTGATGCGAATCGCCCGCAACCTCCTCCTCGCCGCCCTGACCGTCATGGCGGCTGGGCCCGTCGCCGCGCAGTCGGCCGACGGGTTCGCTTCGACCCAGCAGCTCCGCGTGGGCGAGCAGATGACGTACACCATCACGGTCCAGGGGGGCCGGGGGAGTGCGATCCAGGCGCCGTCGGCGTCGGGCGCCCTCCGGCTCCTCTCGCGCCAGCCGACACTCGACGTGACGACGTCGATCAACGGCGAGACCGAGCGACGGATCGCGTGGAGCTACGAGGGCGTCCGCCCCGGCGCTGGCCAGATCGAGGGGGTGACGCTCCGCGTCGGCAGCCGGCGCATCGCCCTCGACCCCGTGACGGTGACCGTCCTGCGAGGCGCGCCTGCGCCTGCCACAGCCCCGAGCGCTTCGGGGGCCGCCACGTCGTCGGGCCTGTTCGTGCGCGCCGAGCCCAGCCGCCAGACGGCCCTCGTGGGCCAGCAGGTAGTGGTGGACTACGTGCTCTACTTCGAGCCCGACGTCCAGCCGCGCCAGACGGCCCCCACTGGGACGTGGGACGCGCCCGGGTTCTGGCGCGAGGAGATGGACGTGCCGGCCACCTACCCTCGCGCGGTCACGCTCGGCGGCGAGCCCTACGAGGCTGTCACCATCCGGCGTGTCGCCCTCTTCCCCACCCGCGCCGGCGAGCTGACCCTGGCACCGATGTCGTTCTCCGTGGACCTCCTGCGGACGATGCGGAGCTTCGGGAACGACCCCTTCGGCCCGTTCTTCTCTCCCTTCTCCTCGCGGTACGACGAGGAGGAGGTGACCGCACCGGCCGTGACCGTCACCGTCCGCGACCTGCCGGCCGGGGCACCGCCCTCGTTCTCCGGCGCCGTCGGCCAGTTCACCCTCACCTCGCAGGTGGACCGTCGCCGTGTGGACGCGGGCGACGCCGTCGAGCTCAAGACGACGATCGCGGGCGACGGCAACGTAGCCCTCCTCAGGGCCCCCGCTCTGGACGTGCCGCCGGGCATCGACGCCTACGACCCGACGGAGGAGCGCGAGATCCGCCGGTCCGCCGAGCCGCTGCGCGGGATCAAGACGTTCACGTACACGCTCGTCCCCCAGGGCGGCGGCACGTTCGAGATCCCGCCCCTCGCGTGGTCCTACTTCGACCCCGCCGACGGCCAGTACAAGACGCTTCGCACGACCGCAGCCGAGATCGCCGTGGCCGGGCCGGCCCTGGCTGTGGGCGCCGCGCCGGCCACCGGGCCGGACGCCCCGGCCGCCCTCCTCGCGGCTGCCGACTGGCGCCGCCCGCCGGGGTCTGCCGGGTGGCTGTGGCTCGTGCTCGGCGGCGGCCTCGCCCTGCCCCTGCTCGTCGCCGGCGGGCTCGTCGCCGCCCGCGTCGGGCGCCAGCGGCTGGAGGCCGACACGCCCGCCCGCCGTCGACGCCGCGCGGCCACCGAGGTCCAGCGCCGCCTCGCCGACGCCCGCGCCCGGTCCGGCCGGGACGCCTACGCCGAGGTCGAGCGCGCCACGCACGTCTTCCTCACCGACCGGTTCGGCATTCCTGCCGCCACGCGCTCTCGCCCCGACCTCGACCGGGCCCTCGACCGCGCCGGCGTCCCGCCCGCCGTCCGCATGCGGACGCTCGACCTGCTCGACGCCTGCGACCGGGGGCAGTACGCCCCAGGCCTCCCGCGCGGCTTCTCGCCCGAGGCCGTCGTCTCGGAGGCCGAGGCGACGCTCGACGCCCTCGACGGTGTGGGCGACCCGCCCCGGCCGACGGGCCTCCAGCGCGTGCTGCGCCCCGCCTAGCGCGCCGGGCTCCGACGCGTCGGAGTCCGCCTGCTGCGCCTGCCGCGAGGCCTGCGCCGTATCGTGGGCCGCCCCCTTCTGCCGAGCCAGGATCGACCGCCCCGATCACGGTCACCGCCTCGGGCGACGGCCTGCGGGCCGCCACCGTCCGCCTCCGACCGACTGCGCCCTAGACGCCCCGTGACGCTCCTCCTCGCCCTCCTCCTCCTCCAGCCCGCCGCGTCGCCGCGCGCCGAGGCCGAGCGGCTGTTCGCCCTCGGCGCCGAGCTGATCGCCGAGGGCGACACGTCCGGTGCCGTGGCCGCCTGGGAGGGCGCCCGCGCGACGGGCGTCACCTCGGTCGCCGTCGAGCACAACCTGGGGACCGTCGCCCTTCAGCGGGGCGACCTCGGCCGCGCCCGGCTCCACCTGGAGCGAGCCGCCCGCCTCGCCCCCCTCGACACCCGGATCGCCCAGAACCTCCGCCTCGCCCGCCAGGCCGCCGACGTACCCACCCGGTCCGTCCCCGAGCGGCTGTGGGACCAGATCGTCGGCGTCGTCGGGGCGGTGGGGCTCGTGGCCCTGGCGCTCGCCCTCACGTTCGGCGCGCTGGGGCTGTTCTTCCTGGAGCGCCGGCGCCTCGCACTCGGCGTGGGCGTCGCCGCCGCGCTGGCCGTCGGCGTCGCGGCCGCCGCGCTGTGGGAGCGGTCGCAGCCCATCGGCGTGGTGCTGGCACCCGAGGCCGAGGTGACGGAGGCCCCGTCCGCCGAGGCCGTCGGCGTCGCCCGTGTCCGGGCTGGTGAGACGGTCCGCGTCGGCGGAGCGCGTGGCGGGTGGCGACGCGTCGAGGCCGACGGCGCCGAGGGGTGGCTCCCCGAGCGGGCCGTCGAGCAACTGTAGCGGAGGCACGAGGTCCTATCGGCGGGCCGTTCGTTCGTCCCCGCGCTCCCGCCCACCGCGTACCTTCCCTGCATGGAACCGCACGTCTACACACGCGACGAGTCGGGCCGCCGTGGTGGCTGGATCGAGGTCGTCTGCGGGAGCATGTTCTCGGGCAAGACCGAGGAGCTGATCCGCCGTCTTCGCCGCGCCCGCATCGCCCGACAGCGCGTGGCCGCCTTCAAGCCCGCCCTCGACACCCGCTACGACGAGACCGCCGTCGTCAGCCACGACGCCAAGGTCATGCCGTCCGAGGTGGTCCACACGGCCGGCCAGATCCTCCTCCTCGTCGGCGACGCCGACGTGGTTGGGATCGACGAGGCGCAGTTCTTTGGCCCGGAGCTGGTGGACGTGGTGGAGCGCCTCGCGCGCGACGGCCGCCGCGTGATCCTCGCCGGGCTCGACCAGGACTACCTCGGTCGCCCGTTCGAGCCGGTCCCCCAGCTCATGGCCGTGGCCGAGCACGTGACGAAGCTCCATGCCGTGTGCGTCCGGTGCGGTGCGCCGGCCAACCACTCGCAGCGGATCGTCCACAACGCCGACCGCGTGCTCGTGGGCGAGACCGAGGCGTACGAGCCCCGCTGCCGGCGGTGCTTCCGGGCCGAGGCCGTCGTGGCCGAGCCCGTCACGCGCTCGAAGACGGACGAGGCCCCCGCTCCCGTTGCGCCCTCCACGCCCGACTCCCCCCTCGCGTCCGCTCGCCCGTGAGCCTCGTCACGATCGCCACCGCCTTCGTCGTCCTGATGCTGCTGGCATCGGTCGTGCTGGGCTGGCTGGCCGATCTGAAGCGGGTGGGTGGGGCCGTCTCGGCGCGCGAGACGCATGCCCGGGCCGAGGCCGGGCGGAGTTCGTTCTACGCGTCGCGGGAAGAGCACGCCGAGGCCATGCGCGAGCGGATCCGCCGGGAACGCCGCCGGCGCGAGCGCGCCCGCTCGGTGCGTCCCCGCCCGACCGCCGAGGCTGAGCCCTCCCGCCCCGGCGCGCCCCACGGCGACCGCCCCAGCGCCCCGCCCCCCGACTCCCCAGAGACGGTCCACCGCCGCACGCTCGAGCTGGGCGCTGGGCCCGTGACGATGGCGAAGGTCCGGCGCCACTACCGCCGCCTCGTCGTGGCCTATCACCCGGACCGCGTGGCTGGGCTCGGCGCCAAGCTCCAGCAGCTCGCCGAGGAGGAGACGAAGGCGATCAACGAGGCCTACGCCTACTTCAAGCGGCACCTGGCAGGAGATCGGAGTCAGGACTGAGGAACGAGAGGGCCTTCGCGTGCTCAGCCACGCGCTCTATTGAGAGGTCCGCTCGCCCCGCCGTCCTCGCTCCTGATTCCTCACCGCGCGCGGGCTTCACTTGAAGAGGCGAGGGCGGCTCGGTAATGTGAACGTCGCTCGACCCCACCCGTATGGCCTCCACGGTTTCCCGCACGTCGGCCCCGCCCGTCCGCATCCGCCGGTTCGCGGCGGCCCTCCTCGACGGCATCCTCGCCCTGATCATCGCCCTCACGCCCGCCGCCCTCACGCCGGGCGTGCTGAAGGGGCGGATGTTCGGGCTCGGTCTCCTCATCGGCGCGGCCTACCTCCTCCTCCGCGACGCCATCCCGTACGCCGAGTGGGGCCCGCGGTCGCTCGGCAAGCGGTGGCTCGGACTCCGCCCGTACCTCCCGCGCGGCGGCACCCTCGACTGGCAGACCTCCGCCCGCCGCAACGCGACCATCGCTGGCGCCGTGGGCGTGTGGGCGCTGCTCTACCTCGCGGGCGGCTACCGTGGCATCCCGTTCGGTGAGATCGTGCTCGGGCTGGCCGCGCTCGTCGTCGTGGCCGAGGCCGTGCTCGTCGCCATCGACCCGGTCGGGCGACGGCTGGGCGACCGGATCGCCCACACGCGCGTCGTCGAGGCCCGCGCCTAGTCCGCCGCCGGCGCCCCGCACCCGCGCCGGCGACTTGTCCACACCGGCCCCGGCGGGCCGGGCCTGACGCTATGTTGACGGTGCCCGGTGGGACCTTCCGGCGTCCCCCGGACCTCCCCCCGGATCCGCACGCCCGATGGCCGACTCCTCGACCGCTTCCCCCGGCCGCTACCTCGTCACCGCCCGGAAGTACCGCCCGCAGACGTTCGCCGACCTCGTCGCGCAGGAGCACGTCGCCGAGACGCTCCGGAACGCGATCACGAGCGGCCGCCTCGCCCACGCATACCTCTTCAGCGGACCGCGCGGCGTGGGCAAGACGACGGCCGCGCGCATCCTCGCCAAGGCCGTCAACTGCCAGACGCCGCTCGCGGAGCGCCCCGACGCCGAGCCGTGCCGGACGTGCGCCTCGTGCGTGGCCTTCGAGGACCACCGGTCGCTCAACATCATCGAGATCGACGCGGCCTCGAACAACCGCGTCGAGGACATCCGCGAGTTGCGCGAGACGGTCCGCGTGCCGCCGCAGGGGGCCAAGAAGAAGGTCTACATCCTCGACGAGGTCCACATGCTCTCGGCGAGCGCGTTCAACGCGCTCCTGAAGACGCTCGAGGAGCCGCCGGAGTACGCCCTCTTCATCTTCGCCACGACGGAGCCGCACAAGGTCCTCCCCACGATCCTCTCGCGGACCCAGCGGTTCGACTTCCGGCGGATCGCGGTCCCCGAGATCGTCAGCCGGCTCCGCGAGATCTGCCGCGCCGAGGGCGTCGAGGCCGACGACGAGAGCCTCGTGCTCCTCGCCCGCAAGGGCGACGGCGCCCTCCGCGACGCGCTCTCGCTCTTCGACCAGGCCCTCTCGCTCTGCGGCGACCGCCTGGCCATCGGGGCGCTCCGCGAGGCGCTCGGCGTGGTCGACGCCGACCTCTTCTTCGAGACCACGGACAAGGCCCGCGCCGGCGACCGCGCCGGCCTCCTCGACCTCGTCGACCGCGTCGTCCGCAGCGGCCACGACCTGAACGAGTTCGTCCTCGGCCTGGCCGACCACGTCCGCAACCTGCTCGTCGCCCGCTCGACCGGGACCGGCGACCTCATCGAGGGGACCGAGGCCACGCGCGACCGCTACCTCGCCGCCGCTGGTCCCTACGCCGACGCCGACCTCCTCCACCTCCTCATGCTCTCGGACCGTGCGGCGAGCGACCTCCGCGAGAGCCGCCAGCCGCGCCTGACGCTGGAGCTGGCCCTCCTCAAGATGGCGAGCCTGGAGCCGGCCGCCGACCTGGGGCGACTCCTCGGCCGCCTGGAGACGCTGGAGGAAACGGCCCGCAACGGAACCCTCCCGGCAGCCCCGGTCGCCCCGAGTGGCGCAGCGCCCTCCCCTGCAGCGTCCCCCGCCGTCGACCGTCCTGCGCCCGCCTCGCCGCCTACGGCCAGCGCCCCCCCCGACGCCCCGTCGGCGGCGCCCGAGCCGTCGCCCGGGCGGACCTCGGAGCCGAACGCGTCGTACCGTCCTCAGCCGAGCGCCCCTGCGGACGCTCCTCCCTCGGCCCCTCCCGCGGACGAGCAGCCGACCAGCGACGAGCCGTCCGATGCGGACGATCGCGACGGTGGGCTCCCGGAACCGGCACCGCCTCCCTCACCCCGCCCGACCCCGCCGGCTGCCACCCCCAGCCCCCAGCCGACGCCGGCCTCCTCCCAGGCCGCCGCCTCTCTCTTCGGAGGCCCCGCGCTCCGGCGCCGCTCCGGGGGCGACGGGCAGTCCGGCGAGGCAGCGGCTCTGGCGTCGCCCGCGGCCGAGGGCGACGGGCACCCTGGCTCGGCCCCGAGTGTGCCGGCGGACCCGCTCGGCCCCGCCCTCGGACGCCTCACCGACGCGTGGCCGCGCTACACCCAGGCCGTGCATGAGCGCGTGGGCGTCCGCGTCGGCGCCATCGTCAAGGGCGGGAAGCCGCTCCGCGTCGGACGCGGGGCCGTCGAAATCGGGATGGAGGACGAGTTCTGCGTCCGCGTCGCCGAGGACAACGCCGACGCGCTCCAGGAGGTCTTGACCGAGGTCCTGGGCGGCGTCGCCCCGCCGGTCCGCTACGTCGTCGCGCCGAAAGTGACCGTCGAAACCGGCGCGCCCGCCGATCCGTTCGACGCGCTCAAGCAGATGCGCCAGGAGCACCCCGTCGTCCGCGCCCTGTTCGAGACGTTCGGGGCCGAGATCGTCTGGCAGTAGCGCTCGGGCGCCGAGGGGCGCCGGTCCCGCGCTCGTCCCCATTCCGTACCCAGTCCCCACTCCGATGGACGAAACCCCCAACATGGCCGACCTCTTCGGCAAGATGGCCGACATGCAGCAGCGCGTGGCCGACGCCCAGTCCAAGCTCGCTGAAGAACGCGTGACGGCCGAGGCCGGCGGCGGCATGGTCACCGTCACGGCCGACGGCACCGGCCGGATCGTCGGCCTCAAGATCGAGCCCGACGCCGTCGACCCGGACGACCTCGAACTGCTCGAGGACCTCGTGGTGGCCGGCGTCAACAAGGCCATCGAGGAGGCCGAGGGCGTCAAGGCCCGCAAGATGCAGGAGGCGGCCTCGTCGATGCTCCCGCCGGGCCTCGACCTCGGCGGCATGGGCCTCCCCGGGATGTAGGCGAGGGTCGCCCGGACGCGCCGTGCGGATCGGTGTGACCGACCGCTGTCGCCCGTCCGTGCGATCCTGACCGGCTCGTCCCTCCTCCCCCACCACCCCCATGCACCTGACCTCCGAGACGGTCGAGGCCCTCGTCGAGCAGCTCTCGCGGCTACCCACGATCGGGCGCAAGACGGCCCAGCGGCTGGCAGCGTTCATCCTCAAGATGCCCCGCGAGGAGGTCGTCGAGATCGCCCGCGCGATGGTCGCGGCCAAGGACCGGGTGAAGACTTGCTCGGTCTGCTTCAACGTGACCGACGTGGACCCGTGCCCGGTGTGCCAGTCGGCCAAGCGGGACCGGAGCGTGATCTGCGTCGTCGAGGAGCCGTCCGACGTGCTCGCGCTCGAGCGGACGGGCGAGTACCGCGGCCTCTACCACGTCCTCGGGGGCGTGATCTCGCCGCTCGACGGGATCGGCCCGGACGACCTCCACGTCTCCGAGCTCGTGGCCCGCGTGGCCGGCAAGGCCCCGTCGCCGGGCATCGTCGCGGAGGAAGACGCGTCGGACGCCGAGCCCGAGGCGGTCCGCGAGGTGATCCTCGCCATGAACCCGAACGTCGAGGGCGACACGACGGCCTACTACGTCGGCCAGATGCTGGCCCCGTTCGACGTGACCGTCTCGCGGATCGCCCGCGGCCTCCCCATCGGGGGCGACCTGGAGTTCGCCGACGAGGCCACGCTCAGCCGCGCCCTGGAAGGCCGGGGGACGCTCTAGCCGCCCGATCGAGGGCCGCGCCCGGCGGGGGGCCGGCGTAGCTTGCGCGCGCGCCCCCTGCCCATGTCCGACCTCCGTCGCGTCTGCGTCTACTGCGGCTCCCGGCCCGGCCGGCGGCCGGCCTACGCCCACGCCGCGCACCGCCTCGGCGAGCTCCTCGCCGAATCGGGCATCGGCCTCGTGACGGGCGGCGGAAAGGTGGGTCTGATGGGCGTCGTCGCCGACGCCGTGCTGGAGGGAGGGGGCGAGGCCCTCGGCGTGATCCCGAAGGCGCTCTTCGACCGCGAGGTGGGCCACGCCGGGCTGACCGAGCTGTACGTGGTCCGCACGATGCACGAGCGGAAGGCGGCCATGGCCGACCTCTCCGACGCCTTCGTCGCGCTCCCCGGCGGTCTGGGGACGCTGGAGGAGATCGCCGAGGCGCTGACGTGGGCCCAGCTCGGCATCCACGCCAAGCCCTGCGGCGTCCTCGACGTGGACGGCTACTACGCCCCGCTCGTCCGCTTCCTCGACCACGCGGTGGACCAGGGATTCGTCCACCCCGAGCACCGGGCGGCGGTCGTCGTGGCCTCCGAGCCCGAAGCGCTCCTCGACGGGCTCCGCGAGCGTGCCACGGTCCTGGGGGCCGGATGCTGAGTCGCCGCGCCGCCGGGGCGCTCGCCGTCCCCGTCACGCTCGTCCTCCTGGGCTATGTCCTCTGGCCCAACCTCGCGACGGCCCGCCTCGGCCTCGACCCCTCCCTCCTCCTCGACCTGTTCGGGCGGCCGCGGGCGGCCGGGACGCGCGCCCTCGTCAACTCCGTCGCCGTCTCGCTCGGGACCGTGCTCGCGGGCGGCGCGATCGGGACGGCGCTCGCGTGGACGCTCTGGCGCTACGACCTCCCCCTGCGGCGGACGCTCGGCGCCGTCGCCGCGCTCCCGCTCGCGCTCCCGCCGCTCGTGGGCGTGCTCGCGTTCCTGTTCCTCTACGGCGAATCCGGGATGCTCCCGCGCGGGCTCCAGCTCGTCTTCGGGCTCGACGCCGTGCCGTTCTCGTTCGGCGGCGTCGGGGCGGTGTGGGCGGTCCACACCTACGTCTACTACGTCTACTTCTACCTCTTCGTCGGCGCCGCCCTCCGCGACCTCGACGCCTCGCTCCTCGACGCGAGCGCGGACCTCGGCGCGAGCGGATGGACCACGTTCCGGCGCGTCGTGCTCCCGCTCCTGCGGCCGGCGCTCGTCGGCGCGTCGCTCCTCGTGTTCATGCTGTCGATGGCCGGCTTCACGGCCCCTCTCCTCTTCGCCGAGGGCGAGCCGTTCCTGACGACGCAGATCTACTCGTTCAAGCAGAACGGGGCGCTCGACCGGGCGGCGGCCGTCTCCGTGGTCCTCACTGGCATCTGCCTCCTGTTCCTGCTCGCGACGGAGGCGCGGCCGACGCACGTGGCGGCCGGCGCGGCCAAGGGCGTCGGGCGGCGGCCGGGCCCCATCCGAAGCGGCTGGGCGCGGGCGCTGGCGACGCTCGCCGTCGGGCTGTTCCTGCTCGTCGTCCTGCTCCCAGTCGGGACCGTCGTGCTGCTGTCGTTCGTGCAGGAGGGGAGTTGGACGACCCAGGTGCTCCCGGACACGTTCACGCTCGCCAACTACGCCGCCCTCGCGACCGAGGCGGACGTGGTGGCGCCGATCACGAACTCGCTCTGGATGGCGGCCCTCGCGACCGCCGCCAACGTCGTGTTCGGCGTGGCGACGGCCGTCGTGATCGTCAAGGGCCAGGTGCCGGGGCGGGGCGCCCTCCGGGCCCTCTCGCTCCTCCCGTTCGCCGTGCCGGGGACGGTCCTCGCCCTCGGCCTCGTCGTCGCCTTCGACGAGCCGAGCCTGCTCGCCGGCGGCACCGTCCTCATCGGGACCGTCTGGCTCCTCCCGCTCGCCTACTTCGTCCGCCACGTGCCGTTCGTGGTGCGCGCCGCGCAGGCCTCGCTCGACGGGTTCGACGACCGGCTGTCCGAGGCGTCGGCCGACCTCGGCGCGGGCGGGTGGACCACGTTCCGGCGCGTCGTGCTCCCGGCCATCGCCCCGGGCGTGATCGCGGGGGCGCTCCTCACGTTCGTGACGGCGCTCGGCGAGTTCGTCGCCTCGATCATGCTCTACGTCTACGCCAACCGGCCGATCTCGGTCGAGATCTTCTCCCAGCTCCGGATCTACGAGTTCGGGCAGGCGGCGGCCTACAGCGTGCTCCTGATGGCGCTCGTCGGGCTCAGCGTGGCCGCGAGCCGGGCGCTCGGAGGGCGCGGTGTGGGAGGATAGCCGGCGAATGGAGCGCCGGAAGCGCTTCGCGGATGGAAACGGTTTCATCCGCCTCAGGGCCAGCCATACCTTGGTGTGACCGGGGACGACGTGCCCCACCCGCCTGACTCGGCCCCCCCACGAGCCATGAAGATCACCGTCCTCGGCGCCGGCACCATCGGGTCGGCCGTGGCCTACGACCTCGCCCGCAGCGAGGAGGTCGCCCGCGTGCAGGTGTGCGAGGCGCAGCCGATCACGCTCCGGACGTTCCGGGAGAAGTTCGCCCACCCCAACCTCCGGACCTACGAGGCCGACGCGCGTGACCTCAAGACGCTGGAGCCCATCGTCGGGGGGAGTGCGTGCGTGGTCTCGTGCGTCGGGCCGGAGTTGAACGACCGGCTGGCCCGGCTCGCGCTCGACCTCGGCTCCCACTTCGTGGACCTCGGAAGCCCGGCCCCGCTCCGCGCCCGCGAGGAGACACTGGCCGAACTGGCCGAGCGCCGCCAGCGGTGGGTGGTGACCGACTGCGGCCTCGCACCCGGGTTCGTCGGCGTGCTGACCATGCGCGGGCTCGCCGCGCTCGACGCCGTCCGCTCCGCCCGCGTCCGCGTCGGCGACGTCCCGGTGGACCCCGAGGGGCCGTTCCGCCACCGCCTCGGCCACTCGGCCGAGCACCTCCTCGACGACTACACCCACCCCGCCCTCGTGCTTCGGGGCGGCGCCGTGGAGACGCGCGCGGCCATGACCGGCCTCGAGACCATCGACGTGGACGGGTTCGGGACCATGGAGGCCTTCTACACCGGCGGCGGGCTGGGATCGCTCGCCGAGACGCTCGAGGGCCGCCTCGACAAGCTCGACGCCAAGACCATCCGCTACCCCGGCCACGCCGAGCGGATGCGGTTCCTCCTCGACCTCGGCCTCGCCGACAAGACGTCGCTCGACGTCCGCACGCACCTGACGTACCGCGACGTGCTCATCCGCCGGCTGCGGCAGCGCCTCGGCGGTGCCTACGACGACGCCGTCCTCCTCCGCGTCGAGATCGAGGGGACGCGCGACGGGACCGACGGGACGCTCGTCTACGAGATGGTCGACCGGTTCGACCCGGAGTCCGGGCTCTCGGCGATGCAGCGGTGCACCGGCTTCCCCGCCGCCACGGCGGCCATCCTCCTCGCCCAGCGGGCCGTCCCTGGCGGCGGCGTCGGGCCGGCCGACCAGGTCCTCCCCGTCGCTCCGTACGTCGCGCACCTGGAGGCCCGAGGCATCCACGTGGCCGAGCGGTGGGAGCCCGCACACGCCGCCACGGCCGCCTAGCCGTCCTTTTTTTTGCCCGTCCCGGGTATGCTTGGATGACCTCGAGACGCGCTCCAGAGCGTCAGACGCCGCCTCGGCGGATCAATCGGCACCGTCGGCGCCCCTCCGTAACGCTCTAGCCTCCCATTGAGGCCCGTTTGTACGCTGCCCCCTCCCCCGGCGATACCCGTTCTCGTTAAGTTTCGGTGGACGCCTCGCGTGATGGAGGACTTCGGTCGACTCCGGTCCCCCTCCCACGTGAGGCACTCTTGCTTCCCTCTTTCCCTCCCTCCGCCATGCCCCGCCCCCTCCTGCTGGCGGCGTTCCTCGTCGCGGCGACGGTCCTGACGACCAGCGCCCGCGCCCAGTCTGTACGCACGGACACCGCGCCCGTACGTCCGGCCCAGACGCTCCCCACGTCGGCCGACGCACAGCTGCCCGGGTTCGTGCCCGCCGACTCGATCTCCGACGAGGAGCTCGCCCGCCGACTCGCCACGTTCTACCGCCGCCAGGCCGACCTCCTCCAGGCCGACGCCGACGGCGACCAGGCCCGCTACGCCATCCTCCTCGACGACCTCGTCGCCGACGCGCACCAGGCGGCCCAGCGGCCTGGCCTCCTCCTGAACCCTCGGTTCCGGGAGGTCTACAGCTCCATCCTCACCGAGTACGAGCGGTTCTACGACCGCCCGGCCCTCGACCGTGGCGACGTCTACGCCCTCCGCTCGGCCGGCGTCGACGCCGTCGAGCGCGGGTTCGACCAGGGCGCCCCGCTCCTCGACCACGTCACGCTCCCCGACCTCGGGACGTTCGTCACGACGATCCCGATGGACGTGAACCCGCAGGTCGAGCGGTACGTCCAGTTCCTCCTCAACCGGCCGAGCCACGTCCAGCGCCTCCGCACGCGGGCCGACACCTACTTCCCGATGATCGAGCGCGTGCTCGCGGAGGAGGGCGTCCCCGACGAGCTGAAGTACCTCGCGATGATCGAGAGCGCGCTCGTGCCCGTCGCCCAGAGCCACGCCGGCGCGGCCGGCATGTGGCAGTTCATCCGCGCCACGGGCCGGGCCTACGGGCTCCGCGCCGAGTCCGAGATCGACGACCGGCTGGACCCGGAGGAGGCCACGCGCGCCGCCGCCCGTCACCTCCGCGACCTCTACGACCGGTTCGGCGACTGGCAACTCGCCCTCGCCGGCTACAACTGCAACCCGGCCGTCATCGCCCGGGGTGCCCGCCGGTTCGAGGAGCAGACGGGCCGGACGGCCACGTTCTGGGACATCGATCACGTGATCCCGCGCGAGACCCGCGCCTACGTCCCGATGTTCATCGCGACGGCCCTCATACTCTCGAACCCGGAGGCCTACGACTTCCCGGCCTACGAGCCCGGCGCGGCCTACACGTTCGACCGGATCCCGGTGGCTGGCGGCACGCGGCTCTCGGAGGTCGCCCGCATCATCGACGTAGACGAGGCCGTGCTCCGCGCCCTCAACCCGTCGCTCCGGCAGGCCCGCGTGCCGGACGTGCGCATCCCGCACATGCTCCGCATCCCCGTCGGCTACTACGCCGACCACGCCGAGCGCCTCGACCGGCTCGCGCCGCCGGAGGCGAACGGCCAGCGCTTCGCGGCGGAGACGGTCCAGTACGGCCCGCGCGCTGTCCGCCCGATCGCGCCGCAGGATCATGGCGAAGCCCTCGTCGCCGCGGCCTCACGCCGCGACCTGCGCCGCTCGCTCCAGCCGAACCGACCGGTCGAGCGGGAGGACCCGACGGTCCGCTACGCCGCCGTCGCCCCCGACCAGGTCGCCGCCCGGGAGCGGGCGCCCGAGCCGGCCGCCCCCCGCTTCGTCGCCCGGACGGAGCCGACGCCGGTTCGCCCCCGTCCGGCAGTAGCCGCCGCGGAGCCCGAAGCCCGGGAGGCGGACGAACCTGTGGTCGCAGAGGAGCCGGTCGCGCCGCCCGTCCGCGTCGTCAGCGCACCGGCGGAAGCGCGCCCGACGTACCACCGGGTCCAGCGCGGCGAGTACCTGATCGCGATCGCGCAGCGGTACGGGCTCTCGCTCGACCAGCTCAAGTCCATGAACGGGATCACGAGCAACACCGTCCACCCGGGACAGCGCCTCCGAGTCACGGGCGACATCCCGGCCCGGGCCACCGCCTCGCGGCCGGCCGCGCCCGCGCGCCCCACGACCCACCGGGTCCAGCGCGGCGAGAACCTGACCGGCATCGCCCGCCGCTACGGCGTCTCGGTCCGCGAGCTCCGCGAGTGGAACGGGCTGGACAGCGACGCCATCCGCGCCGGCCAGCGCCTCCGCCTCCGCCCGAGCGGCTCGCGCGGCTGAGCGCCCCTCCCGGTCCGTCCCGACGCGCCGTCCCCTCCCGGGACGGCGCGTCGGCGTATCAGGGGGCGGGGTCGCTCTAGGCGCCGGTCTAGCCGTTGGTCCCGGCTAGAGGCGCACCTCGGTCCCCTCCCGCGCGAGGTCCGTCGCGGCGAACCGCTGGCGGGCCTGGTCGCAGATCCGCTCCAGCGCCGCGTCGTCGTGGGCCGGGTCGTGGTGGAACAGCGCGAGCCGCCCGACCTCCGCCTCGGTGGCCAGGTCGGTGGCGTGGGTCCACGTCGTGTGCCCCCAGCCCCGGCGGAGCTCGTACTCGTCGGGCGTGTACTGGGCGTCCGAGATAAGGAGGTCGGCCCCGCGCGCCACCTCGCAGAGCCCCTCGTCGTGGATCTTCGAGCCGTGCTCGTGGTCGGTGGCGTAGACCGCGACGGCGCCGTCCGCCTCGATTCGGAAGCCGTGGGCGCCCTGCGGGTGGAAGACGGGGAACGGCTGGATCGTCAGCGGGCCCACCTGGAACGGGACGCCGTCCTCCAACCGCTCCGTCTCTGTCACAGCGGCCACGTCGCCGAAGGGGACCGGGAAGTACGGGAAGCACATCTGGCCGCGCAGAAAGTCCTTCAGGCGCCCCACGTCGGCCGCCGCATAGAAGCGGACCGTCTGCCCCGGCGTGTAGAGGGGGGCGAAGAAGGGGAGCCCCTGGAGGTGGTCCCAGTGGAAGTGCGAGAGGAGAACGTGGAGCTCGCCCGGGTCGCCGGCCGCCTCGGCGGCCAAGGCGTAGCCCAGCGGACGGATCCCCGTCCCGGCGTCGAGGATGACCCGCGTCCCGTCTGCGGCCTGGACCTCCACGCACGGCGTGTTGCCGCCGACTCCGAGGAAGCCGGCCTGGGGCGTCGGGATCGACCCCCGGACGCCCCAGAAACGGACCGTCAGACGAGCCGGGGCGTTCGTGGCCGGGTCAGGGGAGCGAAGGTCGGGCAGGGACGGCATGGAGGAGGTCGTACTCACAAGTGGTACCGACGGAGCCCGATGGCCGTCTCGAGAAACAGGACCTTCAGGATGGCCGCCACGGGAACCCCCAGCGCCATCCCCAGCACACCGGCCACCCGCCCCCCCACCAGGATCGCCAGCAGCACGAGCACGGGGTGCATCGACACGTTCTTCCCCGTGATCCACGGTTGGAACACGATGTTCTCGATGCTCTGCAGCACGACGAACAGGAGGACGATGGGGACCACCTGATCCATCCCGCCGGTCGTCACGATGGAGACCATGATCGTGAGCCCGGCCGACACGAAGAACCCGACGTAGGGGACGAAGTTGGCTAGCCCCGTGATGAGCCCGAGCACGAGGTAGTAGTCCACCCCGAGGATGCCGAGGCCGAGGGCCGTCGAGACGCCCACGAGGAGGGCGACGAGCGCCTGCCCGCGGAGGTAGTCGCCGAGCGACGCGTCCACCTTGTAGACGACCGTCATGGCGAACTCGAAGTACCGGTTCGGGACCACGGCCAGGAGCCGGCGCCGGAGCGTCGGGCCGTCCTTGAGGAGCGCGAACAGAACGAACGGGATGATGACGGCATTCCCGAGCGTCGCCAGGGCGTCCGGGACGTAGCCGGCGAGCGGGCCCGTCCGCGACGGGATCGCGTTCCGCACCGCCTCGACGATCCCCACCTGTCCGGGCTCCAAGAACGAGATCCGCTGGGCGAGCGAGGTCTCGGCGTTCTGGAGCAGGTGCAACAACTTCCCGCTCTCCCACTGCTCGTGCAGCGACACCGCCTGCTCGATCACGAGCGGCAGCGCCAGCGCGAGCACGGCGGCCACGAGGACCAGCAGGGTGAGCAGGATGATCGCGGCGCCGGCCGTCCGCCCCACGCCACGCCTCTCGAGGAGGTCGACGAGGGGGATCAGGAGGTACGCCATCACGATCCCGATCACCACGAGGCTCGCGAGGTCGGACGCGACGGCGACCAGCACCACGAGCCCCACGAGGGCCGTCAGGGTGGCCCACGTGCTCAGGCGGCTCGCCGGGACGGCCGGGGACGCGCTCTCAGCCGGGTGGGACGCCTCCGGCTCAGCCATTCCCATCGGCCTCCGCGGACACTTCGCCCGCATCGGAGTCCTCCGTGCCCACGCGCTCGCGGAGCTCATCGCATTCGCGCGTGAGCTCCTCCACCTCGTCGCTCACCTCCACGAGCCGGAGGCCGACGAGCCGGGCCAGCGACAGGAGCACCTTCACGCCGAGGCGGGGGTTGCGGTCGAGGAGACTGAGGAGGTCGGGTTGGAACAGGCTGAGGAGCGTACAGTCGGTCTTGGCGCGGGCCGTGGCCGTGCGGATCACCTCGTTGAGCAGGGCGATCTCGCCGAAGAAGTCGCCGTCGGTGAGTTCCACCAGCTCGCGGCCGCTCGGCTCGCTCTGGATGGAGACGGCCCCGCGCGCGATGATGTACATGCCGAGCCCCGGCTCCCCCTGGATAAAGATGGACTCTCCCGCCACGTACTCGCGGCGGTGGAGGAGGCGCCGCACCGCGTCGATCTCGCGCGCCGAGAGGTCCTCGAAGAGGGGGATCGCGCTGAGCAAGTCGTCCTCCGACGACGCGGAGCCGCCGCCGATCAGGCTCTTCCAGAGGCTTTGCATGGGGGGACCGGGGGTGGGGCGAGGAGAGGCGGGCAACCTACGCCCGACGCGCGATTCCTGATCCGCGTCCGTTCGGTCCGCTCGTGGCGCCTCTCTCGACCCGTTCGTACTCTTTCTATCCCGCCCCCTCATGCCATGCGCCGCCTCCTCCCCCTCGCCGTCTTCCTCGTCCTCGCCGCGTGCGACATCACCACCGAGACGACGCTCACGTTCGACGGCGTCGAGGTGGAAGAACGCGGCGACGCCAGCCTCGCCGTCGAGGGCGGCCAGCTCGTCGTCTCCGGGCTCACGGGCACCCGGTCGGGCGGGTTCACCGTGGCCGGTACCCCGGGGCGCGTGGACGTGGTGACGGAGCCGATCTCGGTCCCGGCCGGCGGGCGGTTCGGGGTCGAGGTGGAGGACGGCGAGGGCAACGGCCTCGTCTCGCTCTACAACGAGGCCACTGGCGACGGCCTCTTCGACGTGCGGTTCGCCTTCGCCGACGCCCTCAGCGTCTCGGCCGTCACCATCCGCTACAAGCTGGGCGGCGAGACCGTCCTCACGATCCCCCGCCTCGCGCTGCCCTCAACCGCGACTGGCCGCCAGCAGGCGGAGTCGAGCGCCGGCAGCGGCAGCGGCGACTCCGGGTCCGTCCACGTGATCCGGGACCGCGGGCGCTACATCGTCGTCTCCGACTCGGAGGGCGCGCCCGAGGAGCGGCGCGCCTGCGCGGGCTTCCTCCTGACGGAGCTCCCCGTGAACGTCGGGGTCGACTACCCGAACGGGCTGTGCACCGACTGGATCGAGGTGGAGCCGATCACCGAGACGACGATGCCCGCCGGGCGGGTCTCCGTCACCGCACGCGGCGTCGGGACGTTCCGCGTTCGCGCCCTGACGGTCGCGGACGCCGAGCAGTAGGCCTCAGGAGGAGGCCGCGCTCTGCCGGTGCCGCCCGATCCCGTCGGCGTCCTCGGGGCGGGGCTTGCGCGGGAGGGTGACCGTGAAGGTGGTCCCCTCCCCCTCGATGCTCTCCACGCTCATCTGGCCGCCGTGGACCTGCGTCACGATGTCGTGGGCGAGCGAGAGGCCGAGGCCCGTTCCTTCGCCGGTCGGCTTGGTGGTGAAGAACGGCTCGAAGATCCGCTGACGGACGGCGTCCGGGATGCCGGTCCCGTTGTCGACGATCTGGATCACGGCGAGGTCGTCCTGGCGGCGCGTGCGCAACACCACCTCCGGCTCGTAGCCGGCCCCGTCCGCGCGCGCGCGGATGGCGACGGCGTGGAACGCGTTCGAGAGCAGGTTGATGAGGACCCGTCCCAGCTCCTGCGGAACGATCTCGACCTCGCCCATGGCCTCGTCAAAGTCGCGGACGAGGGCCACCTGGAACTCGGAGTCGTTGGCCCGCGCGCCGTGGTAGGCCAGGTTGGCGTACTCGTCCACGAACCGGTTGAGGTCCACGCGCCCGCGCTCGCCGGAGCCGCCCCGGCTGTGGAGCAGCATCGACCGGACGATCCGGTCGGCGCGCTGGCCGTGCTCGTGGATGCGCCGGGCGTTCTCCTTGAGGTCGTCGAGGATCGGCCCCACGTCCTCCAGGAGTTCGGAGACGCGCTGGTCCTTGGCCCCGTCGAGCTCCTGCTGCAGTTCGTCGGCGAGGTCCACCGAGAGGTCGGCGAAGTTGTTGACGAAGTTGAGCGGGTTCTTGATCTCGTGGGCGATCCCGGCCGTGAGCTGCCCGAGCGACGCCAGCTTCTCGGACTGGACGAGTTGGGCCTGCGTCGCGCGGAGGTCGCGGAGCGACGTCTCCAGGCGCTCGTTGGCGGCCGCCAGCTTGGCGTTGGCCTCCTCCACGTCGCGGGCCCGCTCGAGTTCGGCCGCCTTCCGCTCGTTCTCGGCGAGGAGCGCGGCGGACTCGGCCTGCGCCTTCCGCCGCTCGGCCTCGGCGGTCTCCGCGCGTAGCTCGGTCTCTCGGCGCTCGGCGCGCTCTCGCTCCTCCCGAAGCAGGCGGGCCCGCTGCCACCGGTCGGCCCGGGCGAGGGCGAACAGGGCGAGGGCGATGAACCCGAGGATGGCCCACCACGTCCGCCACCACGGCGGATGCACGACCACTTCGAGGGAGGCCGCCTGCTCGCTCCACACGCCGTCCGCGTTGGCGGCCTGGACCATGAACGTGTACCGGCCCGGCGAGGGCGGGTTGAACGGGTAGCTCTGCGTCCGCCCGATGTCTCGCCACTCCCCTTCCCCATCGATCCCCTCGATGCGGACCCGGTACGAGTTGGCCGCCGGGTCGGAGAAGTGGAGCGCCGCGAAGTGGAACGTGATGTAGTCCTGATCCGGCCCCAGCTCCACGCGGTCGGCCACGGGCGCGGCCACCGCGAGGATGTCGCCCCCCGGCTCGACGGTTTGCCCGGCCACCTCTACGCCCGTGATGACGACCTGGGGCGGGTTCGCATTCCGGGCCACGAGCCGCTGGGGGTGGAACACGAGGAGCCCGCTCGTGCCTCCCACATAGAGCCGTCCGTCGGCGGCGAGGGCCGCGGCCCCGTTCAGCGACCGGTCCACGGCGTCGCCGCTCCCGAGCCGCCGCGTAAAGAGCTCGGTGACCGGCTCGAACCGGGTCAGCCCGTCGTTCGTGCTCAGCCAGAGGTACCCGTACTCGTCCTCGACGATGGCGTGCACCTGGTCCCCGGGGAGGTCCGAGTTGGCCGTCGTGTAGGCCGTGAACCCGCCCTCGGGCGCCCGGGTGTCGAGACGGAACAGGCCGTTCATCGATCCGACCCAGAGGGTCCCGTCGGCTCTCGTGTGGAGCGAGACGGGGTCCGACGGGGTGTCGTCCCCTTCGAAGCACGTGAACTCTCCCGTGTCCGACGCCCGGTCGAGGCGGCAGAGCCCCCCGGCAGTCGCCACCCAGACCCGCCCGTCGGCGTCCTCGGCGATGTCGCGGATCCGGGAGTCGGGGAGCGCCCCGGCCTGACCCAGGCGCCCCCCGTAGAACAGCATCCGGTTCGACTCGCGGTCGTACAGGCCGAGCCCCCGCGACAGCGTTCCCACCCAGAACCGGCCCGCGCTGTCTTCGAGGAGGCTGGACACGGAGAGGGCCGAGTCATTGCGCTCGGCTCCCAACTCCCGCCCCTCGGCCACGAGGTGAACCGGGACCTGCTGGAGGCGGCCGTCCACGAATCGGTAGAGGTAGCCTCCCTCCGCGCCCACCCACACGGTCCCCGCATCGTCCTGGTACAGCGCCGCCACCGGGTAGTGGACGAGCTCGCCCTCGATGCTGATCTGGAGGTGCGAGAACCGCCGCCCGTCCGTGCTCCAGTCCAGCGTCTCGGCCGTCCCCACGAACAGGGTCCCATCGGACGCCTCCAGCACCGAGCGGACGTCGTTGCTCGCCAGCGTCGTGGGGTCGTCCGGGTCGTGGCGGAGGCGGACGGCTGTGCCACGCGCCCGGTCGAACCGGTCGAGGCCGTTGTACGTCGCCACCCACAGGATCCCCTGGCGGTCCTCCATGACGTCGGTGACCTCGTCGCCGGCGAGCGAGCCCGGGTCCCCCGCCACCGCCTGGTAGACCGTCGGCTCCGGCGTGCCGGGCGTGAGGCGGCGGAGCCCACCCCCCAGCGTCCCGACCCAGACCGTCCCGTCGCGGTCCTCGTAGACGGAGGTCACCGCGTCGGCCGTGCTCGGGGTTTCCTCCCCGAGGTCGAGCAGCGTGAACCGGCCGGCGCTCGGATTGAAGCTGTACAGCCCCGTCCCCAGCGTGCCGACGAACAGGGTCCCCCGTTCGCTCTGGGCGATCGCCGAGACGGTCGCGAACCGGTCGAGCGAGTCCGGGCGGAAGGTGCGGTACCGGCCCGCCGCCTCGCGCCGGGCGAGGCCGTTCCCCGTCCCCACCCACAGGGCCCCCGTGGGGTCGAGGTAGAGCGACTCGACGACGTCGTGGGGGAGGCTCTGCGGGTCGGAGGGGTCGTGGCGCGCTTGCTCGGTGATGGCGCCGTCCCCGTCAAGGTGGACGAGTCCCCCGTCGATCATGCCGGCCCATGCGCCGCCCACGCTGTCGGCGACGAGGGCGACGATGGGGTCCGCCGGGAGTCCGTCGATCCGCTGGAAGGACTCGGTGGCCGCGTCGTAGAGGTTGAGGCCGCCGTCGGTCCCCACCCAGAGGTCCCCGCCGTCGACGGCCGCCAGGACCTGCACCGAGTTGCTCCCGATGGAGGTCGAGTCGGCGGCCTGGCGGCGGAACTCGCGGAGCTCCACGCCATCCCAGCGGAACAGCCCGTCGAGCGTCCCGATCCAGATGAACCCGAGCGCGTCCTGCTCGACGGACGTCACGGACGCGTTGCGGAGGCCCTGCTCGACGGAGAGGTGCCGGAACGAGAGGTCATCCCGATCCTCGCTCCCCAGGCCGACGCCGGACTGGGCGCCGACGAACACGGCCGCCGCGAGGACGAGGCCGGCCCCCAGAGCGAGGGCGGCCGGGAGGGCGGAGCGCAGACGGCGCATCGGGGGGCGCGCTAGAGGAGGCGAGAGAAGACCTCGGCGGCCTCGGGGGGCACTGAGGAGAACCGCAGCCGGAGTTCGTGACCGTCGGCGTTCACGTCGAGCACCTTGGCGTAGACGCTCGTCGGGCCGTCGAGCCCTTGGAACGCGAGGCATACGTCGCTGCGGGGCTCGACGTCGGCCGACACGCGGGCCTGGGCGCCGGTCTTCGAGAGGGCAACGATCTCGCCCGTGTGCGCGGCCGGCCCCAGTTCTTTCCCGTCGAGCGTGGTGAGATCGAAGGGGAGCGGCTCGTCGAGCGGCCTGAGGGTCGCGTCGTCCTGGGGGACGGCGCCGCCCCGGTCGCCCTCGACAGCCTCGACGCTGTGGATAGCGATGGGCTCGGAGAACCCCTTGAGCGAGACGCGCCGCGTCTCGGCGAGGCGGACCGGCCCGCCCTCGCCGCCGCCGTCGCGGTAGGTCATGTCTGAGATGAGCACCTCGCCGGGCGCCGCGAGGGTCTGGATCCGGGCCGTGAGGTTCACCGGGCTCCCGACGACGCCGTACTTCGCCCGCGTCTCGGACCCGATCGTCCCCACCACGACTTCGCCGGAGTTCACGGCCGCCGTCATCTCCAGCCCCGGCAGGCCGCGCTCGGCCAGCGTGGCGTTGACGTCGATCATCCGCGCCTGCATGGCGACAGCGCAGGCGACGGCGCGCGCGGCGTGGTCCGCCATCCCGAGGGGCGCCCCGAAGATGACGAGTACGGCGTCGCCGATAAATTCGTCGATGGCCCCCTCGAACTCGTCCACCACCTCCGTCATGGCTCCGAGGTAGACGTTGAGCACCTCCACGACGCGCTCGGGCTCCAACCGCTCGGCGAGCTGGCTGAACCCGGCGATGTCGCTCATCAGCACCGACACCTCCCGCTTCTCGCTCTGCTGAACGGCGTCGGGGTTCTCGAGGACCGCCTTCGCGATCTTGTCCGAGAGGTAGCGCGTGATCGTGCGGCGGACGCGGTCGGCCTCGCGGTCGCGCTCGACGGCCGCGCGGGCCTGGTCGAGCGTGATCTCCAGGTCCGACATGTCGATCGGCTTGGTGAGGAAGTCGAAGGCTCCCCGGTTCATGGCCGTCCGGATGTTCTCCATGTCGCCGTAGGCCGTCACGACGACGGACTTCGTGCGGCGGTCGAGCTCGCCGAGCCGGCCGAGGAGCGTGAGGCCGTCCATCCGCGGCATGTTGAGGTCGGTCACGACCACCTCGATGTCGGGGTCGTTCTGGAGGTGCTCCAGGGCCTCGACGCCGTCGGCGGCGAAGACGAGCGTGAGGTTTCCCTCGCGGACCTGGGACCGGAACTTCTGACGGATGAGCGGGACGAGGTCGGGCTCGTCGTCGACGAAGAGGATCTTGATCGCCTCGGACATAGGGGGCGCGATGGGCGTCCGGAAACTAGCGGCAGCGGAACAGAACGGGCAGCATAGCGGAGTGGTGTCCGCTAGATTGATCACCCATGCGGCCTCCGTGAATGCGGACACGGGGGATACGGGGCGGACCCGGTCTGGGGTTCTCCTCCCGCCAACACTCCTTCAGGTTTCGTCACGTCATGGTACCTCGACGTCCGCTTGGTTTCTGGCTCGCAGCCCTCGCGCTGCTCGTCGGGCCCGCCCCGACGGCGCTCGGCCGCCCGGCGGCCCCCCCCGATTCGACGGAGGTGCTCAGCTGGGCGCGGGCCCTGATCCACACCCGGCAGGCCGTCGCCGCCGCCGAGCACGCGCGCACGCCGGACCGGCAGGCCGCGCTCGCTGACGTGGCGTTCCTGGCCGCTCGGTCCCTCGCCGCCCACCCCGCCCACCACGCCGACGCATCCACGCACGACCTCGTGGTCCGGGCGCAGGCGCTCTACGAGGCCCACCACGGGACCGTTGCCCCCCTCCCCTTGTCCCCGGCCGAGTTCGCCTCGCTCCGCGGGTCCGCGCTGGCTGCGCTCCGAGAGCCCGATTACGTCCCGACGGTCGAGGACCCGGCCGCGGCCGCGACACGCCGGGTCCTGACGGTCGAGGTCGCTCGCCGAGACGCCGCCGAGGACGCCCGCGCCGGCGGCCCGGCCCACCTCTTCTACCCGGCCGATGCCGACGCGCTCGTGGCGCGCCAGCGGGGCGTCGCCCGTCGCTTCGCCGGCCTTCGCGGCCGGATGCGTCGCCACTTCCCCCAGGTGGAGCGAGCGCTCCGCCGCCGCGGCCTCCCCCTCGACCTCAAATACGTGGCCCTCGTCGAGAGCGGGCTGGACCCGTCGGCCGAGAGCCACGCGGGCGCGCGCGGGTTGTGGCAGTTCATGCCCGAGACGGCCGCCGATTACGGTCTCGACTCGCTCACCGTGGTCGACCCCGCGGCCTCAACGGACGCGGCGGCGCGTTACCTCCGCTGGCTCGGCCGCCGCTTCGACGGCGACTGGCAGCTCGCCCTGGCGGCCTACAACTGTGGCGTCGGGCGGGTCGAGGAGGCCGTCCGCCAGCACCGCCGGGTGGCGGGCGGCGCCCCGACGTTCTGGGACATCTACGCGGAGCTTCCGCGCGAGACGCAGGAGTACGTCCCCCGCTTCATCGCCGTGGCCGAGTTGCTGGGCGGAGCGGCGCGGGTAAGGGGGGTCACCGCACCACCGTCACCCGCCGGACGACGCGCCCGACGCCGAGGACATCGAGCACCGCGGTGTAGACGCCTGGAGCAAGGCGCGCCGCGTCGATCTCGATGCGCGTCTCGCCCGCCGGCCACGTGCGGCTATTGAAGTCCGCGACCGTGCGGCCGAGCACGTCGAATAGCCGGAGGCGAGCGCCGTTGCGCCCCGGCAATCGAACTCGTGCGTACACCGGCCCCCGCGCGGGGTTGGGCTCGACGCGCAGGTCGATCTCCGCGATGGGCGATGGGGGGAGAGGCAGAAACGTAGGGCTTCGTTGCAGGAAGAGACGGCCATCGCGATAGGCTACCTGGACAGAGTCGCTCGCGGCCATCAGGTCCATGACCGAGGCGAGCCGGTTGTCTCTTTGAGCAAACAGGAACGCCAGATCCACGACCCGCGTCTCGCCCGCCGGGATCGTCCCCGGACCCGTTGAGAGGGCGAACCGACGGTCGGCCGGCACATCGCGGCCCGAGCCGTTGTTCTCCTCGCTCCAGAAGCCCCCATACCTGCCAGGGAAGGCGAACGTCGTCACGTCTCCGCCGGTGTTGTACCCATTGCCGAAAGCCGTCATCGGTGTCCCGTCGGGCCAGACGCCGCGCATCACTCGCGCAAATTCCACCGGGCTCCTCCTGGGGTCGCTCCGGTTGGCGTCTCCCCCGGTCATGTAGATGAACGAGGTCAGATCCTTCTGGTCCGGGTCGTCGGCCAGCCCCCCGAGCACGTCGACGCCCCACGCCGGCGGGTCCGGGCCGTAGTTGCCGTCGTCGTTCTCGTCGGCGTTGTAGACGTACGCGAGCGACCGCGTCGTGTCGACGCCGATGAAGTCGTCGGAAGCGTTCCCGAGGTCGGGGTCGGCCCAGACGCTGAGACGGGCGTCCTCGATGGGCTGGTGATTCCGGTTCGTGATCGCGTACCGGTAGAACGTCGCCTGGTTGAGAGCCGGGTCGGCACTCAGGATGGCGAAGGCGGACACCGCCACCTCAATCCCCAACGGGGCCGAATTGGACGTTCGGTGTTCGTTCCCCACGTCGTTCATCACCCAGAACGCCGTCTGGCTCCCATAGATGACCGGACGCTCCCCCGCGCCCAAGTCCACGGTTTGATCCCGACGCGTCGGCACGACGGGCGCGCCGGCCGCATCGACCGCCGGTGCGCCCAACCCGACCGGCCACTCGGCGAGGTCGGCGGTCGCATCTCCGCCCCGCTCGTACTCCGCGAGATCGAAGACGGAGACGACCCAGACCCGGTCGAAGGTGGAGCAGTCGCTCGGGTTCGGGAGCGTCCCGTCCTCGTTCAGCGGGCCCGGCCAGAACTCCCAGTAGTCGTTGCCCTGCCCGTACGTCGCCCCGGCCACGCGGAACTCGCCCCCGACCGTCCCCCCGATCCACACGGCCGCGGCATAGAGGGGCGAGAGGCGAGACTTCCTGGGCACGTAGTAGTGGGACGCAGTTGTGGGCCCGTAGGCAATCGTCCCCGTCAGCGGGAGCCCGACCTCGACGTCGTTGATGTCGAGGGTCCCCGCCGCCTGTCCGATCCTACAGGAGCCGGGCGTCTGGGCACCGACGGAGGAGACGAGGACCAACGAGAGGAGAAGCGAACGGAGCATCTACACTGGCAAGGGGCCTGACAACCTATCTGTCGGGAGATATGCGCGCGAGGCCATCTGGCCGCCCTATCACAAACAACGCGCCCGACCGTGTTCGGGTCGGGCGCGCCGGCAAGCAGGGAGGACCCTGTTTTGAGAGTCACCGGCAGAGCCGGTGCTGCCGAAAGATACGACCGTCAGCGGACGACGGTGATCGGGCGGGAGACAGCCCCGCTCGCCGTCTGTAGCACCACCGCGTACACGCCCGACGCCCACCCGCGCGGGTCGACCGTGTGGTGGTGCGTCCCGGCCGCCTGGTCGTCGCCGTCGACGAGAACCGCCAGCTCACGGCCGAGCACGTCGACCACCACCAGCCGGGCAGGCCCGGCCACGTCCAGGGTGAACTCGACCGACACCCGCCCCTCCGACACAGGGTTCGGGAACGGGGCTCGGAGCGAGGCGCGCGGAGCGCCCGGGTGCGGCTCGACGCGCGTCAGCGTCTCGTCGGCCGTGTAGAACCGGAGGACGGAGCCGTCCAGGTCGCGCGCCCGGACGTCCGCCGCCACCGCCTCAAGGGCAAGGCCATAGGCCGCGTAGTCGAGGGTCATCAACTCGTGGAACTTCTCGGACGCCCGGCTTCCCCCACACCCGTCCGCTCCCGTCGAGACCGCGGTGGCCTCGAAGGACCGGAGCGCCTCGGCACTCGTCGGGTACACCGCAGCGATGGTCGAGGTCCTACGACCGATCTCCATGTCGACGAAGTCGAACTGACACTCCTCCTGGAACGGGATCTCGGGGATCAACCGAACGTCGTCGGACGGATCGTTCACCCCGCCCGGCGGGGTCACGCCAATGTCCCACACCTGGAACGGGACGCGTCCGACCCGCCGCGGGACCCTGAAGTACGCGTCGGATCCGCTTTCCTGCCCTGTCCACCGGATCTCGACCTCCCGGTCGCCGACGCCCGCCGTCCCACTCACGAGGCGGTATTGCCCCGTCCCATTCGAGGCGTCCTCGATCGCGTTCCCGCCCACCTCGGCGCAGCCGAAGGTGGAGACGGCGCTCGGCCCGCACGGGTCCACGCCCCCCGGCCCGACGATCTCCACGTAGGCCCGCGTCTGGCGATCGAGCATGAGCGGCCCCGGCTCATAGCGGTAGTCCGTGAACGAGCGGACTTCCGACGGCGGCCCCTCCCCCCCGGGGCTCACGGCGACGACGCGCCAGTAGAAGGGGGCGGGATGCGCACGGATCAGGCGATCGGCGGTCCACCGTGTGCGTCGAGCCCGAAACACCTGCCGGTCCTCGAACGCTACCGACGAGGCCACCTCCACGCGGTACGCCACCGCACCCGGCACGGCGCTCCACTCCAACGTGACGGGCTGGCCGGACCCGTCGGAGGCATCGGCCGGCCCCTGGAGCACAGGAGCCGCCGTGGGGACGGAGGAGGCGTCCGTCGTTTCGAAGAGGGAGCCGGCATCGAACAGCGACTGCACTCGATCGGACGCTGTGCGGAGCTCGCGGACCGAGTCGAGATGGTCGCCTCCCTGGGAGAACAGGAACGCGACCGTCAGGGTGGTGGACTCGCCCGGCGCGAGGTCGACGGGACGTGTGGTCGGGAGGCTCCGCTTGTTGCCGGCGTAGTTCTCCGCCCCCTGGCCGTCCGCGTTGACCTCGCTCCAGAACGAGCGCGTGACGGGGTCCCCCGGGAAGATGAACGCCGTCGTGTCGAGTCGGACTCCGAAGGGGTGATCGACCTCGTATGGCGGCAGGTTGTACCCGCCGCCATACGTCGTGACGGGCGTCCCGTCGTTCCAGAGCCCCCGCTGCGCCCGGTCGAACTCGACGACCGTCTGCGGCTCGCCCCGACGCGAGTCGCCGTTGAACCGGACGGCGTAGGCCCCGAGCGGTTGGTCGAGGAAGTCGACGCCGGTCGCCGGGGGAATGCCGTAGAAGGGGTCGGGCGTCGGTGCGTTGTAGGTGATCCCCATCGCCCGCGTCGTGTCCACGCCCTGGTACTCGTTGACGCGGCCCAGATCGGTGTCGGTCCACCACGTCAGGCGGAGGTCGTCGATGGGCTGGTCGTTCCGGTTGACGACGCGGTAGCGATAGAAGGTGGCCTGATCGAGGGCCGCCTCCGACGAGGCGACCGCGAACGCCGTCGCCTGAACCTCGACGCCGAGCGGGGCCGAGCCCGTCGTCCGGTGCGCGTTCCCCACGTCGTTCATCACCCAGAACGCCGTCTGCGTCCCGTAGACCACCGGCCGCTCCCCCGCCGCGAGGTCGATCTGGCGACCTCGGTCCGTCGTCTCAATGGGCTGCCCGGCCGCATCGACGGTGGCCGCCCCGAGCCCGACCGGCCACTCGGCGAGGTCTGCGGTGGGGGCCCCGCCCGCCTCGTACGCCGCCACATCGCGCGCGCTCACCACCCAGATCCGGTCGTACGCCGAGCAGTCGGCAGGATTCGGGAGCGTGGCCCCCTCGTCCAGCGGGCCCGGCCAGAACTCAAACCCCGCGCTCCCCTGGGCGAAGTCGGCCGCTGCCACGCGGAACTCACCGCCGACCCGTCCGCCCACCCACAGGTTGCCGGCGTAGGCCGCGCTGGCCCCGCTCGACGCCGGGACGTAGTAGTCGTGCTCCCCCTCTGCCCCGTAGAACAGATTGCCTGCTGTGTAGAGGGTGGCCTCGACGTCGTTCGCGTTGAGGACCGCCGTTGCGGCGCCGGTGTCGCACGAGCCGGCGGTCTGGGCAGCGAGGGAAGTGGACGCGAGGAGGAAACCAGAAGCGAGGAGCCGTCGAGCCACAGGATGGGATATGTGTGTGCCGACCAACCTAGCCAGTGGTTCCACTAGCTCCGTACTGGTTCGTCGCGAATCGCTCGGTCCCTCCGCCGGGTGGTCATTTCTCGATGCCCAGCGGTCGCGTCATCGGGCGACGGTGAGGGCCCGCATGGCCTGCCCGGCCGGCGTCGTGAGCACGACGACGTAGACTCCCGCCGCGAGCTTCGACGCGTCGAGCCGGCTCGCGCCCGGCCCCGCCGGCTGCGGCCCGTCCACGAGCACGGCCACCTCCCGGCCCAGCACGTCGTAGACGGCCAGCCTCATGGAGTTGTTCGGCCCTGGGTTGTAGTGAATGGAGGCACTTTCTCGTGCCGGATTGGGGCTGACGGTGAGCTCGAATGGCGTGGGGGTCACTCCCTCGAACTGGACCTCCTCATGGGCGACGGCCGTCTGGAAGGCTGGGAACAACTCGCCCGAATCGTAGAGCCCCTGGACGAGGTCACTGGCCTCTCGGAGTTTGGTGACGGCACCGAGTCGGTCCTCATCCATCGAGTAGAGGAGACCATAGTCCACGGTCCACGTCTCGCCCGCCGCCAGCGTGCCCGGCCCCGTCGAGAGCACGAACCGACGGTCCCAATAGTCGACATCTCCTCGCCCACTCCCCGTGTTTTCGTCACTCCAGAATTGGCCCGTCACTGGATCTCCGGGCAATGCGACCGTTGTCGGGTCGGCGTCATTGCCGTACCCGTCTCCAAACGCCACCATCTGCGTTCCATCAGGCCAGAGCCCTCTCATCACTCGGTAGTATTCCTCGGCAGACGTAGGATCCGAATCTGTCCACGCACTTCCCCCGAAGTACACGAACGAGTCCATGCTAGGCACTCCGTCCGCAGACCCACCGAGGAGGTCCACGCCGAACGCACCTGCTTCCTGTCCATCAACGTCGATGGCCTGGTAACCGAATCCCATCGCGCGGCTCGTGTCGGCCCCGGTGTAGTCGGCGCCGCCGAGTAGATCGGGGTCCATGTAGAAGCTGACGTACGCATCCTCGATGGGCAGGCGGTTCCGGTTCGTGATCGCGTACCGGTAGAACGTGGCTCGATTGAGGGCGAGGTCGTCGCTCGCGACGGCGAACGCCGTGACGGCTACCTCCACACCGAGCGGGTCCGAGCCCGTCACCTCGTGCGTGTTGCCCACGTCGTTCATGACCCAGAACGCCGTCTGGCTCCCGTAGACGACCGGCCGCTCCCCCGCCTCCAGGTCGATCACCTGCTCCCGGCTCGCTGGCACAACCGGGGCGCCCGTTGCGTCGACCGACGCCGCCCCGAGCCCGACCGGCCACTCGGCGAGATCAGTCGTGGGCTCGCCCCCGGACTCGTACGTCTCGAGTTCTTCCGCGGTGATAGTCCAGATGCGATCGTAGGCCGAGCAGTCAGACGCGTTCGGAAGCGTACCCCCCTCGTTCAGCGGACCCGGCCAGAACTCGAATCCGTTGTACCCCATGATGCTCCCTGCCACCCGGATCTCTTCGCCGATGCGCCCCCCCACCCCCAGGCTGGCGTTACTCGCAACCGTCCTGCTGTCCTGCCCATTGACACGGTACCCGTGGTAAGAACCGTCCGCGTCCATGTTGTCGAACAACAACCCGGTGTTCATCAACGGCGCGGCCACGCCGTTGACTCGGAGAGTATCGGACGCCGTGCCGGTTGAGCATGTCCCAGGCGTCTGGGCGACCGTGGCACTGGCGGCGAGGACGAGGGACAGCGTAAGGAGGTAGCGGTACATCGAGAGGTGAGGGAGATGGGCATCCTCGAACCTAGATCGACGCATTCATTTCCTGTCCTCCTTCGCGCCCAACCGTCGCCTAGGGACCCTGAACGGTTACCATGACCGACGAAGCGGACGATCGCCCCGCTCGCAATCACAGCCAGCGGAGCTTGGAGTTAATCCACGACGGTCTAGTACCGCGTGGTGACGGCCTTCCGCTTGAGCGCGCTCAGCCAGCGCGTGATGTCGATCCCCTTCGGGCAGGCCTGGACGCAGTTGAAGATGGTGTAGCACTTCCACAGGCCGTCCTTCGAGTCGACCACCTTCAGGCGCTCCTCGGCCTCCGTGTCGCGGCTGTCGAAGACGTAGCGGAACGCCTTGAGCATGGCGGCCGGGCCAAGGTAGTCGGGGTCGGCCCAGGTGCTCGGGCACGAGTGCGTACAGGCCCCGCACATGATGCACTTCGTCGCGTCCTCGATGACGGCGTGTTGCTCCGGGCTCTGCGTGTACTCCTTCTCCGGCGTCTGGCCGTCGTGGATGAGCCACGGCATGACGGCACGGTACTTGTCGAAGAACTTGGTCTGGTCGACCACGAGGTCCTTCACGATGGGGGCCGCCGGGAGCGGCTCGAACGTGACCGTGTCGCCGTCCTTGAGCCCCAGGTCCTGGACGAGGACTGAGCAGGCGAGCTGGTTCTCGCCGTTGATCTTCATCGCGTCGGAGCCGCAGATGCCGTGGGCGCAGCTCTTCCGGAAGGTGAGCGTCCCGTCGAGGTGCCACTTCACGTAGTGGAGCAGGTCGAGCGCGCGGTCCATGGCCTCGGCCGGGACCTCGAACTCGTCCCAGCGCGGGCGCTCGTCGGTGTCGGGGTTGAACCGCTTGACCCGGACGGTCAGCGTCATCGTCGGCACGTTACCGCCGGGGCGGCGCCTGGGGGCCTTCGTCTCGGCCGCCTCGACGCGGTCTTCGATGGTGTCGGCGACGGGGGTGGGATCTGCCATAGCTGTGCTGCGAGCGGCGGGGCCGCCGGGGCCTAGTACTTCCGCTCCTTGGGCTGGAACTGCGTGATGATGACGTCCTTGTAGCCGATCTCGGTGCCGCCCTGCTGGTCGCTCCAGAAGAGCGTGTGCTTGAGCCACTCGGCATCCTCGCGCGACGAGTAGTCCTCGCGGAGGTGGGCGCCGCGGCTCTCGGTCCGGTTGCGGGCGCTGGCGGCGATGGCCTCGGCGTAGTCGACCATGAACTGGACCTCGACGGCGTCCATGAGGTCGGTGTTGAACCGGCGGCCCTTGTCCTGGCAGGTCACGGAGGCGGCGCGCTCGCGGAGCTGCTGGAGGTCGCCCACGGCCTCCGAGAGCGTCTCCTCGGTGCGGTACACCGAGACGTTCTTCATCATGGTCTCCTGAAGGTCGGTCCGGATCGCGACCGCCTTCTCGCCGCCGGTCCGGCCGAGGATGGCGTCGAGACGGTCGCGCGTAGCCTTCTCTGGGGTCTCGGGGAGCGGGAGCCGATCGGCGCCCTCGCGGACCTGCTTGGCCATCTCCATGCCCGTCCGGCGGCCGAACACGACGAGGTCGAGGAGCGAGTTGGTCCCGAGGCGGTTGGCGCCGTGGACGCTCACGCAGGCCGCTTCGCCGGCGGCGAAGAAGCCCGGCACCACCTCGCTCCGGTCGGCCGAGCGGACGACCTGGCCGTCCACGTTCGTCGGGATCCCGCCCATCGCGTAGTGGCACGTCGGGGCGACGGGGATCGGCGTCTTGACCGGGTCGATGCCGAGGTAGACGCGGCTGAAGGTCGAGATCTCGGGGAGCTTGTGCTCCAGGACCTCCTTGCCCACGCCCGTCATGTCGAGCACGACGTGGTCCTTTCCGTTGATGCCGCGGCCCTCGCGGATCTCCTTGTAGATGCACTGCGAGACCATGTCCCGCGGCGCGAGGTCCTTGACCGTCGGCGCGTAGCGCTCCATGAACCGCTCGCCTTCCGAGTTGCGGAGGATACCGCCCTCGCCGCGCGCGCCCTCCGTGATGAGGATGCCGAGGCGGTAGAGGCCCGTCGGGTGGAACTGGACGAACTCCATGTCCTGGAGCGGGAGCCCGGCGCGGAGCGCGAGGGCGAACCCGTCGCCCGTCCCGGCGTGGGCGTTCGAGGTCGTCTTGAAGGCGCGGCCGTAGCCCCCCGTCGCGAAGCACGTGGCCGTCGCGTGGAACGTGTGGACGTCGCCCGTCAGGATCTCGTAGGCCACGACGCCGGCCACGCCCGCGTCGTCCGGGGCCTGGATGAGGTCGAGGACCTGGTACTCGTCGTAGAACGTGACCTGGTTCTTGACGCACTGCTCGTAGAGCGTGTGCAGGATCATGTGGCCCGTCCGGTCGGCCGCGTAGCAGGCCCGCCGGACCGGCGCCTCGCCGAAGTTGCGCGTGTGCCCGCCGAAGCGGCGCTGGGCGATCTTGCCCTCGCGCGTCCGGGAGAACGCGACGCCGTAGTGCTCCAGCTCGATGATGGTGCGGGGCGCGTCCTGGCACATCTGCTCGATGGCGTCCTGATCGCCCAGGTAGTCCGAGCCCTTCGTGGTGTCGAAGGCGTGCCAGAGCCAGTGGTCCTCCTCCTCGTTGCCGAGCGCCGCGCCGATGCCGCCCTGCGCCGCGCCCGTGTGGGAGCGGAGCGGGTGGAGCTTCGAGACGACGGCCACGTCGGCGCCCCCTTCGGAGGCGTAGAGCGCGGCCATGAGTCCGGCGCCGCCCGCGCCGACGATGACGATGTCGTGAGAGAATGTCATAGCGTAGGAGGCCGGCGGCGCACGCCGCCGACGGGCGGATTAAACGTTGAGCCCGGCAACGATGACGGAGTAGGCGCCGACCACAAACAGCACGAACGCGAGCGTCCACGAGAGCGCCGAGACCCCGACGCGGACCATGTCGTTGCGGATGTAGTCGGTGAGGACGTTGTTGAGCCCGTAGAACCCGTGGTGCAGGGCGAACGCCAGGAACAGGAGGTTGAAGCCCTTCCAGAGGACGGCGTATACCGGATCGCCGAGGCGGAGCATGAGCACGTCGTAGGGCGTCACGCTGGAGGTCTCGGCCGGCGGGTGCGTCGGGCCGGGGGCATCGCCCTGGACGTTGCTGTCCTGCGCCGGGACCACGCGCGGGCCCGTCTCGCCCGTCGGCTGGCGGTCGCGCTCGCGGGCGGCGCGGACGGCCGCGGCCGCCTCGGTGTCGTAGGCCGGGAGGACGCCCCGCGAGGCGTCCTCCGACGTGATCACCGAGTGCGAGACGCTCGCCGTCACGCGGTCGTAGTGCTGCACCCAGAAGTGGGTGATCAGCAGGAAGATGAGGAACGTCCCGGTGATCCGGTGCGCGAACCACTGGAACGCGCTGGAGCGGGCGGTGCGGCCGTACTTGCGGGGCATAGCGGTAGGAGCCGGGGGCGGGAGCCGGGCCTCGCGTCGCCGCGAGCCGTCGGCCCCGCGCCGTCTAGCTGGTGAACCAATCGACGAGGGCGGCGATGGAGGGGTACCCGCCGACTGCGAACAACACGGCGGCGACGGCGCCCAGCGTCCAGAACAGCTTCTTCTGGTTCGGGCTCCACCCCATGAAGTCGATGAGCACGATCCGGAGGCCGTTGAGGGCGTGGTAGATCACGGCGCCCAGGAGCAGGAACTCGCCGACCTTGAAGATGGGCGCGTGGTAGCTCGTGATGAGCGCGTTGTACGCGTCGGGGTTCGTGATCGACTTGAGCCCCCAGATGTGGAGGATGATGTAGCCCACGAGGGCGAGCCCCGTCAGTCGATGCAGCATCCAGGCGAACATCCCGACGCGGAGCCGGTAGCGTTGGATGGGCTGGATGGAGGGGCGGGCGGGGTCGGCAGCGACGGCCATGACCAGAGGGACCGGTGGATGCGGAGGGGCAACCGCCTCGTACGGGCGAGGTTTCAGTCGCGACTGAAAGCTACACGCCGGGCGGCCCCCCAAGGTACGGCCCTCCCCTCTCCACTGCCTCTTGATCCGCCCAGCCGCTCACGCAGCGCCCACGCCTCTGGCACCGTCGTGCCGGCGGCCCGTGGCCTCCCGCCCGTGCCCTCCGTAGCCCGGCTCCGACGACGGCATGAGGACCTCCCGCCGTGACCGTCCCCCCGAGCCCGCCTGGCTCTAAGAGGCCGACGCGTCGACGTCCCAGGTCGGCGAGTTGCGGACCTGGTCGAACGGGAGGGCGACGGCCGAGATGATGTTCGAGAGGTGCGACGAGGTCCGACCGATCATCCGCGACCCGACGGCCAGGACGACGGCCTCGTTCACGGTCACCTTCGGATCCAGGGCGAGGTCCCGGAGGAAGTCGGCCACGTCCGCCTTGGTCCGGTCATGCTCCTCCATCACCGTGCGCGCCGCATACGTGTCGGCGTGGCTGAACGCGTGCCGGGTCCGCGGGAACATGGACTGGACGCGGTCGCGGATCGGCCGGAGCGCCTCGACGTGGCGCCCCATCCGTGGATGATCCGACAAGCTCGACGCCTTCGCGATGCTCTTGGCGAGGTCGCCGCACCGCTCCGCGTCCTGAACGATCGAGACGAGGAGGAGGCTGAACGAGGTCTCTACGTGCGGGTTCGCGACGACGTGCTCCAGGACCGCCCGCCGGATCGCCTGCTCGTAGCCGTTGACGCGGTCGTCGAGGGCCGAGAGGTCCACCGTGATCGGGTCGTTGTCGAGGAGGCAGTCGGTGGCCTCGGCGAACATCTCGTCGCTCGTCGCGAGCATGGCGTCGAGGTCACGGAGGCAACGCTCGATGAGCGGAGGACGAGCGCCGGTGAGGAAGCGGAACAGCTGCATGGTCGGAGGAACGGGGGGCTCTTGTTACCAAATTGTTACCCGAAGGGTCCGGGTGCGCAGGATCCGGGCCAGATCTGGGAGGACCGACGCGTCCGCGTGAACCCACTCGGCACGTCTGCCCCCCAGACGCAGCGAGGGGCGCGATCCTGCGGACCGCGCCCCTCGCCAGACGTTGCGACGGCCTGCTAGCCGCGCTCGGCGATCGGCGTCACCGTCTTGCCCTTCGGGCCGACGTACTCGGCGCGCGGGCGGATGAGCCGGTTGTCCTCCCACTGCTCGAGGAGGTGGGCCGTCCAGCCCGTCATCCGGGAGATGGCGAAGATCGGCGTGTAGAGGTCGGTCTCGATGCCGAGGAGGTAGTAGACGCTCGCCGAGTAGAAGTCGACGTTGGCCTCCAGCCCCTTCTGCTCCTTGACGGTGGACCGGATGGTGTCGGACATCTCCAGCCACTTGGTCTCGCCCTTCTCCTCGCTCAGGCCGCGGAGCATCTCGCGGAGGATGACAGCGCGGGGGTCGAGCGTCTTGTAGACGCGGTGCCCGATGCCCATGATCTTCTCCTTGGCCGCCAGCTTCCGGTCGACGAACTCCTGGGCCGTCTCGCCCGACTCGTCGAGGGCGATCAGGGTCTTCATGACCTCGATGTTGGCGCCGCCGTGGAGCGGCCCCTTCAGTGCGCCCATCGCGCCGACCACGGCCGAGTACATGTCCGAGAGCGTCGACCCGATCACGCGGGCGGCGAACGTCGAGGCGTTGAGGCCGTGCTCGGCGTGGAGCACGAGGGCCGCGTCCATGATCTCCTCCGCGGCCGGGCCGGGTTCCTCCCCGTTGAGCATATAGAGGAAGTCGAACGCCGTCGAGCCCTCCTGCTTCGGAGCAATCGGGTCCTTCCCCTTCCGGATCCGGTCGAACGCCGCGACGAGGGTCGGGAGCTTGGCCGTGAGCCGGACCGCCTTGCGGTAGTTGGCCTCCGGGTCCATGTCGTCGGCCTCGTCGTCGTAGGCCGCGAGCATGGAGAGGGCCGTCCGCATGGCAGCCATCGGGTTGGCGTCCTTCGGCGTGTGGTGCCGGAGGTGGTCGAGCAGGTCGGGGTGGACCGGGCGGGCCTCGCGGAGCTGCTGGGTGAGCTCGTCGAGTTGGCTCTGGGTCGGGAGGTCGCCCTTCCAGAGGAGGTAGGCCGTCTCCTCGAAGGAGGCGTTCTTGGCGAGGTCGCGGATGTCGTAGCCGCGGTAGATCAGCTCGCCCTGCTGGCCGTCGATGAACGAGAGCTCGGTGTCGAGGGCGGTGACGCCTTCAAGGCCGCGGGACTTGGGGGGCGCCCCGTTCGTCGGGGCAGTAGGGGTCTGGGTCATCGGTCGGGGGAAGGGCAGGGGGCCGAGCGTCGGCCACGCGCGCAGTCAAACGGTCAGGCGGAACATACCCGTGCCGAACGCACAGGGTTCGCCGGATCGTTCTCACGGAAACACCGTTCCGGACTCTTTTCAGAGGATTCAGAAGGAAGACCCCCCACCTCTCCGGAAGCGCACCCGGGCCGCTCCCCCCGGACTCGCGCGCTCTTCGTGAGGGACGGTCTGGAGTGATCGTACCTTAGCCCCCGCGAGACGACCACCCGGCCCCGAAGCCGGACGCCCCGTCCGCCCGTCTGCCGACGCCGTGTGCGGCCCGTCCGCTTCGCCGCCGCTCTCTGGGAGCGCTGCCCGAGCCCTGGCCGCCCCACGACGTCCCCGACGCGCTCTGCGTCGACCATGCACCTGGTGCCCACTCTATTCCGCGCGTTCGTCCGATGGACCGCCCTTCTGGCCTTATGGCGGAGGGCGCGTTTCGTCGTTGGCGCCGCGCATGTCACCGCGCCGGCCCCGGTCCCTGCGCGCGCCCCGGCCCTGCCGGCCCGCCGCGCCGCCCGCCGCACGCCCGAATCTCTCGGTCTGCCCTGTGGAGGGAGACCCCGGAGGCCCGAGCGCCCCGCCCCTGCCCCTGTTGAAAAAGCAGATCGTCATCAACGCGAGCAAAGATCGCTCGCGCATTGCCATCGTGGAGGACGGCGAGCTCGTCGAGCTCTACGTCGAGAATCCGGATAACGTCCGGACCATCGGGAACGTCTACCTCGGCCGGATCCAGAAGGTCATGCCCGCCATCCGGGCTGCCTTCGTGGACGTCGGCCAGAAGCAGGACTGCTTCCTCCACTTCTCCGACCTCACCGACAACTTCCCCCAGCTGCTGGCCATGGCCGGCGAGGAGGTCCCCGGCCTGGACGAGCCCGTCCTGTCGCTGGCCCCGGCCAAGCGCGTCGCCGACGACGAGGACGAGCCGGAGGTCGAGGAGACCCTGGAGGTAGAGCCCGGCGAGGAGGAGTCCAAGACCCGTCGGAGCCGGGGCCGCCGGTCCCGCGGTCGGGGCCGAGGCCGAGGACGTGGCAAGGGCCGTAGCGAGGAGGAGGAAGAGCAGGAGGAGGGCCCGAAGCGCCTCCCCAGCGTCATCGACCTCACCTCCCCCCCCCCAAGCGGGCGAAGAAGGAGGAGCCGAAAGAAGAACCGAAGGCAGAGCCCGCCGCCTCGTCCCCGGACGACGCCGGCGAGACGCCCAAGAAGCGCCGCACGCGCTCGTCCTCCAAGAAGAAGGACGAGCCGACGGCCGACGAGGCGCCCGCGAGCCAGGCCTCGGACGAGCCGTCCGACGAGAGCGCCTCCGCGAAATCCGACGCCCCCGACTCCCAGCCCTCCGGCTCCGCCGACTCGCAGGAGGACGAACCCTCCAAGAAGCGGCGCCGCAAGCGCCGGGGCCGCCGCGGTCGGGGCTCGTCCCAGAACGAGGCGTCGACGGACGACGACTCCGCCGACGACGCGCCGGCGAGCGAGGGCGCGGCGGACGACGCGGATGCGGAGCAGGGCGAGTCCTCCGCTAAGCCTAAGAAGAAGCGGTCGTCCCGCTCCACGTCGAAGAAGCGGACCGCATCGGGCGACGAGCCTGCCGCCGAGGCGTCCACCAGCGACGCGACCGACGACGACGCGAACGACGCCGGGCGCAAGCGCCTCCCCTCCTCCATCGACCTCACGTCGAGCAGTTCGTCGGCCAAGAGCAAGAGGTCGACGAGCCGCTCGTCCAAGCGCGACGACGGCACGAACGACTCGCCCGCAAGCGACGACGCGTCGGACGACAGCGCCGAGGACACGAGCGACCGCTCCCGGCGCCGCTCCCAGGGCGGATCGTCCAAGCGCTCGGCCGACACAGAGGACGCCGACCGCACGAACAAGAAGGACGACGACGCGGACTCCTCGAAGGGCAAGCGCTCGTCGCGAGGCCGCCGCACCAAGGACTCGTCCGACGACGACAGCAACGACTCGGGCGGACGAGGGCGCCGTCGCTCGCGCAACGAATCGGACGACGACTCCTCCAAGGACCGTTCGGACGACAACGGGTCGGACCGCGGCGGCCGGGGCCGTTCGTCGAAGGGCAGCTCGTCCCGCAGCAGTTCGTCTCGCGGCGGTTCGTCCCGGGGCAGTTCCTCGAAGGGTGGCTCCTCGAAGGGGAGCCAGTCGATCCCGCCGAACGAGCAGCTCCTGAAGCGCGACGGACGGATCATCGTCAAGATCACGAAGGAGCCCATCTCCACGAAGGGCCCCCGCGTCTCGACCGACCTCTCGCTGGCGGGCCGGTTCCTCGTGCTCGTCCCGGCCGCCGACTACGTGGCCGTCTCGAAGAAGATCGAGAGCGCGAAGGAGCGCCGCCGCCTCCGCAACCTCGCCTCCAACCTCAAGCCCGACGGGTTCGGCGTGATCGTCCGGACCGTGGCCGAGGACCGCGACGCGAAGAGCCTGGACCAGGACCTCCGCCTGCTCGTCGAGAAGTGGCGGAAGATCGACACCAAGCTCCGCGAGCAGCCGGAGCCGCCCGTCCTCCTCTACGAGGACGTGAACATGGTCTCGTCGATCATCCGCGACCTGTTCTCGGACGACTACGACCGGATCCTCGTCGACGACCCCAAGGTGTTCCGCAACGTCCAGGCCTACGTCAAGGCCGTGGCCCCGCAGATGGCCGAGAAGGTCGAGATGCACAAGGGGCGGACGCCGGTCTTCCGGTCGGTCGGGATCGAGAAGCAGGTGGAGGAGGCGTTCTCGAAGCGCGTGAACATGCGCGGCGGGGGCTACCTCTACATCGAGACGACCGAGGCCATGCACGTCGTGGACGTGAACTCGGGCCGCGCCGGGCGCGGGAAGAGCCAGAAGGAGAACCTCATTGCCGTGAACGTGGAGGCCGCCAAGGAGGTGGCCAAGCAACTCCGGCTCCGCGACCTCGGCGGCATCATCGTGGTCGACTTCATCGACCTCCGCTACGACCGCGACCGCCGGAAGGTGACCGACGCGCTCAAGGAGGCGTTCAAGAAGGACCGCGCGGTGACCAAGCTGCTCCCGATGTCCGACTTCGGGCTCGTCCAGATCACCCGCCAGCGGCTCCGCCCGTCGATCACGACGACGGCGACCGACGAGGACGGCGAGCCGCTGGACCCGGCCGAGGCTGCCGCGGCCGCCGGCGCTGGCGAGATCCGCCGCCGGAACGCGCCGGAGGCAGAGCCCGAGGAGAGCGGTTCCGACGACCGTCGGGCCGACGACCGCCGGTCGGACCGGGCCGACGACGCCTCCGAGCGCCCGACGCTCGCCCCGGAGGACGCGACCCCGCAGGCCCTCTCGGGCCGCCTCCGCGGCTGGCTCGACCACTACCGCCGGTCGGTCGACGAGCGCTACCAGGGCCGCCCGATCGTGGTGAAGGTGCACCCGCTCTTTGGGGCGTACCTCCGCCGCGGCTTCCCGTCCCCGCTCACGCGCTGGCGGCTCTCGCTCCGCGGGCTCCCCTTCCACCTGGAGGAGGACTCGTCGGTCGACCCGCTCGCGTTCGACGTGCGCGACCAGAAGTCGGGCCGCACGCTCCTGAAGAAGTACGCCGCGTAGGGCGAGCGGGATCAGGAACGGGGCGGGGGTGCGTACCCTCGTCCCGCTCCTCCCGTCCCCGCACCGATGAAGCCCCCCGCCGTCGTCACCGCGCTCGAAGACGCCCTCCGCCAGCTCGGCGTGCGCGTCCGCCGCGAGCGCGGGACGTTCCGGGGCGGCCTCTGCACCGTCGACGGCGAGGCGTTCGTAGTGCTCAACAAGCTCCACCCGCCCGAGGCCCAGGTGGGCGTGCTGGCCGCGGCGCTCCGCGAGCACGGCGGCGTGGACGAGCTCTACCTCCGCCCGGCCGTCCGCACGGCGCTGGAGGACGCCTGGGCCCAGGCCGACGCGGGCCAGACCGCGGACGTGGCGGACGACGATGCCTAGCGCCGCGCCGCCCCTCACCGTCACCCTCCTCGGGACGGGCACGTCCACGGGCGTCCCGGTCCTCGGGTGTGGGTGTGCCGTGTGCACCTCGGACGACCCGCGCGACGACCGGCTCCGCACGTCGGCCCACGTCGTCGCCCACGCCGACGCCGGCGACGTCCACCTCCAGATCGACGCCGGACCGGACTTCCGCCAGCAGGCGCTCCGCGCCGGCGTCACCGAGGTCGACGCCCTTCTCGTCACGCACGAGCACTTCGACCACGTCGTCGGACTGGACGACCTCCGGCCGCTCTTCTTCCGAAACCGCGCGCCGATCCCGGTCTACGCACAGCCGTCGACGGCCGAGATGCTCCACACCATGTTCCGGTACATCTTCGACCGGACGTACCCCGGCGCCTCGCTCCTCGACCTCCACCCGGTCGAGGGGCCGTTCTCGGTCGCCAGCCGGACCCACGCCGGCGTGACGGTGGACGTGACGCCGATCCCGGCGCCGCACGGCCGGACGACGGTCCTCGGCTTCCGCATCGGGCGGCTCGGCTACCTCACCGACGTGAGCGCGGTCCCGGACGGCGCCCGCGCCGCGCTCGACGGCGTCGACGTGCTCGTCCTCGACGGGCTCCGCCCGGAGCCGCACCCGACGCACCTCTCGTTCGCCGAAGCCGCCGAGGTCGCCGCCGCGGTGGGCGCGCGCGAGACGTGGCTCGTCCACGTGACGCATTCGGCGCTCCACGCCGAGGCCGACGCCGCGCTGCCCGACGGGGTGCGACTGGCCTACGACGGGCTCGTGCTGGAGGTGCCGGGCGGCTGAGACGGGGCGCCCGAGGCGAGCAGGCCGCGTCGGTACCTTGGCGCTCCCCTCTGGTGTTCGGATGCCCCCTCCCCGCCCGGCCGTCCTCGTCCTGAACGGCCCGAACCTCAACCGGCTCGGCCGCCGCGAGCCCGACGTCTACGGCGCCGCCACGCTCGCCGACCTGGAGGCCAACCTCCGGGCCTCGTTCCCCGACCTCGCGCTCCGGTTCGAGCAGCACAACAGCGAGGGGGCCCTGATCGACTCGCTCCACGCCGCCGACACGGTCGAGACCGCCGGCGTCGTGTTCAACCCCGGCGGGTACTCCCACACGTCGGTCGCCCTGCGCGACGCCATCGCGTCGATTACGACGCCCGTCGTGGAGGTCCACATCTCGAACATCCACGCGCGCGAGGCCTTCCGCCACACGTCGATGACGGCGGCCGTCTGCGCCGGCGTCATCGCCGGGTTCGGGACCGGTGGCTACACGCTCGCCGTCCGCCACTTCGCCAACCACGTCGGCCGATGACCGACCTCCCGGACGACGATCTCGACGACGCCGACGACCCGCCTCCCCGGTCGCCCGAGTCCGTCCCCGAGCCGCAAAACGAGCCGTCCCCCGACGACTCGCTCGAGCCCAGCGGGCTCAGCGCGCCGGCCGAGGGCGCCCACACCCTGGAGGAGGCCGACGCCGCGCCGGGCTCCGACGCCGAGGACGCCCTCAACGCCGACCGACGGCGTGCCGAGGCCGAGCGCGGCGGCTCCGGATCCGGGGCAATTCTGGTGGCCGCCGGCATCTTCGCCTCACGCGTGATCGGGCTCGTCCGCGACCGCGCCGTGGCGTTCTTCTTCGGCTCCGGCGCCTTCGCCGACGTGTACCGGCTCGCGCTCCGGGCGCCCAACTTCCTCCAGAACCTGCTCGGCGAGGGCACGCTCTCCGCCTCCTTCATCCCGATCTACAGCCGGATGCTGGAGGAGGGCCGGGAGGAGGACGCCGGCCGGTTCGCCGGGGCCATCTTCGGCCTGCTGGCGGCCGTCGCGTTCGGGGCCGCCGTGCTGGGCGTGCTCCTGGCCGAGCCGTTCGTGGCCATCATCGCGTCGGGCTTCCTGAACGATCAGGAGGCCCTGAAGGCTGGCGAGATCGTGGTCGACCGGTACGACCTCGCCGTGACGGTCGTCCGCCTGACGTTCCCGATGACGGCGTTCCTCGTGCTGAGCGCGTGGTGCCTGGGCGTCCTCAACAGCCACCGGAAGTTCCTCCTCTCGTACTTCGCGCCGGTCGCCTGGAACGTGGCCCTCCTCGGGGCCCTCTTCGGCGGCGCCTACCTCTACTTCGACGACCCGTTCGGCATCGGCGCCCTCGACGTGGTCCCGGCCGACCAGCTCAGCCAGCTGCTCGTGGCCGTGTTCGTGGGCGGCATCGCGGGCGGCGTGCTCCAGTTCCTCGTCCAGCTCCCGACGGCGCTGCGGCTGATGCGCGGCTTCCGCCCGTCGCTCTCGCTGAGCGTGGAGGGCGTGCGCGAGGGGATCCGGGCGTTCGTGCCGGTAGTCCTCGGGCGCGGCGCGTACCAGCTCTCGGGCTACCTCGACTTCTGGCTCTCCACGTTCGTCGCGGCCGGCGCGCTCGGCGCCATCGGTTACGCGCAGACGCTCTACCTCCTCCCGATCTCGCTCTTCGGGATGAGCGTGGCGGCGAGCGAGCTCCCGGAGCTCAGCCGGATCACGCGGTCCGAGCTCGACCGCTTCCTCCAGCGCGTGAGCGGGTCGGTCCGGCAGATCCTGTACCTCATCATCCCGACGGTCGTCGGCTACCTCGGGTTCGGGTTCCTCGTCGTCGCCGCGTTCTACCAGACGGGCCAGTTCGACCTCAACGACACGTGGCAGGTCACGCTCGTGCTCATGGCCTACACCCTCGGCATGACGGCTACGACGGCCGGGCGCCTGCTCCAGAATGCCTTCTACGCCCTCAACGACACCAAGACGCCCGCGCGGATCGCCGTCTGGCGGGTCGCCATCTCGGGCGTGCTCGGGGCGGGGCTCATGTTCTGGTTCGACCAGTACAGCGTCGAGGCCGTGTTCGGGATCCCGGCCGAGGGCGAGCCGCTGCGCCTGGGGGCCGTCGGCCTCGCGCTGGGCTCCGCCGTCGGCGCGTGGGTGGAGCTGTGGCGGCTCGTCGGCGCCCTCCGGCGGCACGACCCGTCGTTCCGCCTGCCCTGGGCCGCGGGGCTGCGGATGCTCGGCCTCGCCGGGCTGGCGGCGATCCCGGCCGCGCTCGTGCGCTGGCTCGTCCCCCCCGACCCGTTCCCGATCTGGGCCTACGGGATCGGCGTGATCGCCGTCTACGGGCTGAGCTACCTCACGCTCGGCCACCTCTTCCAGTTCGACGAGTCGGACGCCTGGATCGGGCGGTTCCTCCGACGACTGAAGCGGTAGGGTAGCGAGTCGTGACCTGCAGAACGGATTGAAAATGGATACTGTTAGAGTGTCAATGAATCCATTGAGGACCCGTACAGCGAAAGCAATTGGAGTTCTTGCTCTCTTCGGCGTGGTGGCTGTAGGGTGCGACTCTACGGAGGTCCCCGACGAAGTCAAGGACGAGGCTGCACCCCTGTGCCCAGAGCCGCTCAGTGCAGAGGCTGGGGACTACCTCCCGCTCGAACTCGGCGAGACGTGGACGTTCGAGTATGGGTACCGAACCGCCCAAATGGGCGGGAACAAGAGAATCGAGGGAGACCTCAGCTGGACGACGACCCAGGCGGGGGACTGCGAGGAGGACCGCCGCCAGTACATCGTCGCTGAGAGCTTCGACGGCGTTGAAACCACATTGTTTGATGGACGAGTGATCGGCGAAGAGTCCGTCTCGTGGTCCAGTCAGTACGTCGTGGACGTGTGGGCCGACAGCATGGAGGTCCCAAACTGGCACACGCCAGTCCCTCGCTTCGGGGGCTCGAGCGCCTCGGACACGCTCGTCGTGAGCGGTTCGCCCGGCTTGGATGGTCCCGGATGCATCGGCAAGTGCACGCTCGGGTACGCCGGAGGAGCTACGATGCGTCTTATCGAGGGGGTCGGGATGCTCTCGCGCCGCTACCACGGCCACTACTCAGCGGGAGGTGACAACTACGAGACGCTGACGCGAGTCAGCGACTGAGCCGCACTATGCGCTTTCGTGTTTCGGTTCCGGTCGCCCTCCTGCTCCTCGTCCCCGTGGGATGCCGGGAAACCGTCGCCGGCCCGGGGCAGGACGAGCCTATAGACCTCCGTCCACGCGTCGTCGGCGCGTGGACCGGGACGTACGTCGGGCGCCTCGCCCTCTTGGGCGCCGACGAGGTAGCCCGAGACACGTTTCAGATCGATCTGACCGTGTTCGACGTCGGCGTTGACTTCGCTTACAGTGGCGAGGTGCTCTGGGGTGGGCCGGGCGCAACACACCTCTACGACTGCAACCCAATGCCAGTCATGGTCACGAACGACCGCCGCGCGACGTTTGACTGTGTCCAGGGGACCCAACTGGCCGACACGCTCGTCCTCCGCATCGACGTGCAAGCTGACCCAAACTTCGAGACGCTTGAGGGGACCGTCCGCGACGTGCTCGGCGTCGAGGGCGCGACGTACCCCATCGAGCTGACCCGAGCGGACCCGTAAGCCGGACGACGGCGGACCGTGTGACGCCACCTCGTCGGCGGTCGCCCGTAGACTCTGGCCCCACGTCCCCCAACGTCATGGCCGGATACCGCGGACACCTCGCCGGCGCCACCTTCTTCTTCGGGCTCTACCTCACCGGGATCGCCCTCGTCTACTCCGTCGACCAGGCGTACCGCCAGTTCACGGAGGTCGAGCTCGTGGCCTACCCGGTCGCGCTGTTCGGCCTGTGCCTGATGTTCGGCCTCTGGCCCGACGTCGACACCAACTCGAAGGGCCAGAACCTCTTCTACTCGATCTTCTTCGTGGTCGACGTGGTGCTGATCGGGACGCAGAAGTTCGAGGAGGCCGCCTACCTCGGCCTGTTCTGCATCCTCCCCGCGATCGGCAAGCACAGGGGCTGGACGCACTCGTACTGGGCCATGCTCCTCATCCCGAGCCCCCTCCTCGTCCTCCCCTACGTGCTCGCACCGGAGCGGCCCCTCGCCGGGCTCCCCTTCTACGGCGCTGCCGTGGTGGGGTACTTCAGCCACCTCGTGATGGACGGGATGGTGATCCGCCTCCCCGGCCGCCGACGCGGGGCCGGCTGGGGGTCGTAGCCAAAACGAAACGGGGACGCCACCATCCGGCAGCGTCCCCGTTCATACGGTCCAGGCGAGTCTACTCCGGGATCAGCTCGTTGAGCAGGTGCTCGTTCGACGGGCTGAGCTGGATCTGCTTGGTGAGGGCCTGCATGGCCTCGTCCGGGTAGCGGCTGTTGAGCGCGCGGAGGAGCATGTTCCGCTGGTGCGCGATCTCGTTCGGCACGAGCCGCTCCTCGTTTCGCGTCCCGGAGCGCTTAATGTTGATGGCCGGGTAGATCCGCTTCTCGGAGAGGTCCCGATCGAGGACGATCTCCGAGTTGCCGGTGCCCTTGAACTCCTCGAAGATCACGTCGTCCATGCGACTTCCGGTCTCGACGAGGGCCGTGGCGACGATCGTGAGCGAGCCCCCGCCCTCGATGTTCCGCGCCGACCCGAAGATCTTGCGGGGCATCAGGAGGGCACGGGCGTCCAGGCCGCCGGACATGGTCCGGCCGGAGTTTCCGCCGAACAGGTTGAACGTCCGCCCGAGCCGCGTGAGCGAGTCGAGCAAGATGACGACGTCCTGCTTCTGCTCGACGAGCCGCCGGGCATACTCAAAGGCGAGCGTGGCCACGCGGACGTGGTTGTCCTCCCCGGCGTCGTTGGACGAGGCGAAGACGGTGCACGCGGTGTTGCGGCGGAAGTCGGTGACCTCCTCCGGCCGCTCGTCGATGAGGAGGGCGACGAGCTTAACCTCAGGATGGTTCTGCGCGAGGCCCGCGGCCATGCCCTTGAGCAGGACCGTCTTGCCCGCGCGCGGCGGGGCCACGATGAGCGCCCGCTGCCCCTTCCCGAGCGGCGCGACCATGTCGATCACGCGCATCGAGATGTCCGACGGGCCGGTCACGAGGTTGAGCTTCTCCTCGGGGTAGATGACGAGGCCCTCATCGAAGTCCTCGGTCTCGGCCCACTCTTCGGGGCTCACGCCCATCACCTCGGTCACTTCGGCCACCTGCCACGCGCCCTTCCGGCCGGGCTTGATGGTGCCCTTCAGGCGGACGCCGTCGCGGAGGTTCAGCTTCTGGATGATCGGGGGCGGCATGAAGGGGTCGTTGTCGCCCTTCGCCAGCGAGGTCGAGATCTCGCGGATGAAGCCGAACTTCTTGTCGCCGATCAGTTCCAGCATGCCCTCGAAGGGCTCGCCGGGGTGCCCGCCGCCGCCGTCGTTCTTGGGGCCGCCCTTCTTGTTGTTGCGGTTCCGCTTCTTGCGGCGTCGCCCGCCCTGGGAGTCGTCTGAGTCGTCGTCCGAGTCGGAGGTGGCCTTGCCCTTGGCGGGCGCCTCGTCCCCCTCGTCGTCCGGAAGGTTGTCGCTGGACGCGATGGGCTCGGCCTCGCGCGTCCGGCGCCGACGGCGCTTCGGCGTCTCCTCCGCCTCCGAGGTCTCCTCCGCCGATGTCTCGGCAGGGGCCTCGGGTTTGCTCTTGGCGCGAGTGCGGCGCTTCGGCTCGTCCGCGTCGGCGGTGCTGTCGGCGCCGTTCGAGGAGCCGCTGCTGCCGCTGTCGGTCAGGTCGATGACGTGGGCGCGGGAGCGCCGGCGCTTCGGCTTGTCGTCGGTGGCGTCGGCGACGTCCGTCGCGTCGCTCTTCTTGTCTGCCATGAAGGGGATGGCTTGCGATACAGGGCGCTGCGGTCGCAGCGCGTGCGAAAGGGGTCCGGTGCGTGCAAATCGCACGTGCCCCGGCAAAACGGGAAAAACCGCTGGAGCGAGGACCGGACCGACAGTCCGGTCGGCGAGGGTCGTCGAGGCCGCCGGCGGTCGTGCCGCCGAGGCCGCGCCAGCTCAGAGGCGATGTGCCTGGGTGAGAAGGTGCAACAATCGGGCCGAGCGTGGGTAGTACGCTGCGCCTCGCTCCGCTGCGACGGCGTGCCCGGCCCTGGTGCCCCGGCTGCGTCGGTTACGTTCGCGGCAGGGCGCCGTTGTTCAGACGCAAGCCAAGATAGATGGTTTCACGCTGCCCCACAAGCGACCGCCACGACCGCCGGGCAAAATGGGTCGTTTCTCCGTTTGGGGACGCGCTCGTCCCCCTCGGAGGGTCGACGAGCAGCGCCGGCGCGACCCAGGGCCGGTCGTAGCATGCCGGACCTCTCGCTCGAACAACGCCACTGGGCCATGGGGCGGCGCCTCGTGGTCGGGGCCGACGAGGCCGGACGGGGGTGCCTGGCCGGCCCCGTCGTCGCCGCGGCCGTCGTGCTCCCCCCGGACGCCTCCCTCCCCGGTCTCGACGACTCCAAGGCGCTCTCCCCCCAGGCCAGAGAGGCGCTCGTCCCCCTGATCCACCGGGAGGCGCTGGCGGTCGGCGTCGGCGAGTGCTCCCCGGCCGAGATCGACGACCTGAACATCCTATGGGCGGCGATGGAGGCCATGCGTCGCGCCACCGCGAGCCTCCCCCTGGTCCCCGACGTGCTCCTCGTGGACGGCAACCGGGAAATCCCGAACGCCCCGTATGTGCAGGAAACAGCCGTCAAGGGCGACGCGCGGAGCCTGTCGATTGCGGCGGCGTCGGTGATCGCGAAGGTCACGCGCGACCGACTCATGGTGGAGCTCGACGCCGCGTATCCCGTCTACGGGTGGGCCGGCCACAAGGGCTATCCGACTGCCGCGCACTACGCCGCCCTCGCTATGCACGGCCCGAGCCCCCACCACCGCCGGTCGTTCCGCCTCAGCCGCTGACGTCCGAGGGCCCACGCTGCCAGTCTCGAAGGGCCTCGGCCGCGTCTCGGGCGATGGCCTCCCGGGGACCGTCGGCGTCGATGACGAGGTCGGCCTGGGCGTAGAACGGCTCGCGCGCGGCCAGCAGTTCGCGGACGCGTTCGGCCAAGGCCTCGCCGCGCAACGGCCGCCCGACCGGATCGGCCAGGAGCGGCCGCCCGACTGGATTCCAGAGCCGGGCCAGGGTGACGTCCTCCGACGCGCGGAGCCACAACACAGCCCCCGCCGCCCGCGCCGTCTGCAGGTTGGTCGGGTCGACGAGGGTGCCCCCCCCCGTTGAGACCACGACGCCCTCCCCTTTCGCCGTCTCGACCAGTGCCTCGGCCTCCGCAACGCGGAACGCCGCCTCGCCGCTCTCTGCGAAGAGCTCCGCGATCGTCTGCGTCGTCCGCGCCTCCACGAGCCAATCGAGATCCACGAACCGGTAGCCGAGTCGGTCGGCCAGGAGCGGGCCCACGGTGCTCTTGCCGGAGGCCATGAAGCCGGTGAGGTATACGCGGGGCGGCATCGAGAGGGGGAGGCGGAGAGACCGTCAGGATAGCCGTCCGCACCGGTTGGAGGCGAGCGCACGCCCGGTGGAACTTCCCCCCGCCTCCGGCTCTTCGTCCTGCTCATGCCCACCACTCGCCTCCTCATCGAATACGACGGCACCGACTTCGTCGGGTGGCAGACGCAGCCGTCGGGGCCGACCGTCCAGGCGGCCGTCGAAGCGGCGCTCTCGACGGCACTCCGGAAGCCGGTGTCGATCGTCGGGTCGGGGCGGACCGATGCGGGCGTCCATGCGCGCGGGCAGGTGGCTCACCTCGTTACTGAAGCGATGCCGGATCCGTACCGGCTGCGCGCCTCGCTCAATGGGCTCCTGCCGGACGCCATCGCGGTGCTCGCCGCCGAGGCGGCCCCCGACGGATTCCACGCCCGCTACGACGCGCGGAAGCGCCACTACGTCTACCAAGTCTCCACCGAGCCGAGGGCCCTCGACCGCCGAACGCGCACGCTCGTCCACCCGGCGCCCGACGTCGACGCCATGAACGAGGCCGCGTCCGCTCTCCTCGGCCGCCACGACTTCTCCTCATTCTGCCGAACGAAATCGGAGACCACCAACCGGGTCTGCACCGTTGACCGAGCCCACTGGCGACCGGGCGACCGGGCGGGCGACTGGACCTTCGAGATCGCGGCGGACCGTTTTCTGCATGGCATGGTTCGTGCCATCGTCGGTACGCTCGTCGAGGTCGGCCGCGGTCGACGGCCGGCCGAGAGTCTGCCCGCGCTGCTCGCCGCACGCGACCGCCGCGAGGCCGGCCCCGCCGCCCCTGCGCACGGCCTAATCCTCGACCGCGTCGACTATCCGACCCCCGTTTTCGCTTCCCCCGCGTGATCCGTCCCGTCCTCGCCATCCTGGCCCTGTCGTTGGCGCTGTCCGCCTGCGACCGCGTGCGCGTCGAGCCCTTCGACTCGCAGCTCTCGATCACCGACCCCGACCTCGACGAGGTGCAACTGGACCCGGACCTCACCCTCCGCTTCACCACCGTCAGCCCCCTCTCCGGGTCGTCGGTGGCCATCGACGGGGTGCCGGTGGAGCAGGACGAGACGACCGGCGAGTTCGTCTACCAGATGACCCTCCGCCCTGGCCTCAACGCCCTCCACGTCGACGTCACCGACGAGGCCGGCAACGTCACGCGCGACACCCTCTACGCCCTTCACCTCCCGATCCAGACCAGCGGGCCGGTGTCGCTCGCGTCGGCCAACGTCCGGCGCTTCGGGGCCGCGGCGGCTGCCCTCGACAACACGCGGGTGCTCCTCACCGGGGGGATCGGGGCGAGCAGCACGGCGCTGGCGACGGCCACGGTGATCTCGGTGTTCGGCACGCAGATCAGCTCGACCGAGGTCTCGCTGCAGGAGGGCCGCGCCGGGCACACGGCCACGCAATTGCCCGATGGCCGCGTCCTCCTTCTCGGTGGCGTCCGGACCGGCGGCGCACCGTCCTCCAACGACTTCGTGGCCCCGGTCGAGATCGTGTCGCCGAGCGGCCTGGGCGCGCAGCGTCTCCTCACCGAGGTCCACCGGTCGGGTCACACGACGCGCGTGCTCCAGCGCGACGGGCGGATCTACGTCTACGCGCTCGGGGGGATCGTCCCGGCCGGGAGCGGGGTGGCCGTGTCCCGCACGGTCGACATCTTCGAGTACCTCCCCGGCGACTTGCCCACGCTTACCCGACTCACGCCGGAAGGCGGCGCGAGCGTAGCCGGCGTCGATGGGATCGCGAACGCAGTCCAGATCCCGACGGCCCTGCAGGAAGCGGTCCTCTTCGGGACCACAGACGACGGCGACGGGTTCGCCCGTACGCTGGAGTGGCGGGTGCCGGGTTCGGCCTATCCCTTCGCCCTCATCACCCGAGGGGCGGCCCCGCTCACGACGCCCCGCACCGACGCGGCCGGCGTCTCCCTTGAGACTCAGTACCCCGGCGATGGCCTCGCGCTCGTCCTCGGGGGCCGCAGCCCGGACGGACGGGTGCTCCGGACGCTGGACGTCTACGCCGGGCGCATCGACCGGGCGTTCCGCGTCCCGGCCCAATCGGACGCCGCGCTGGCCTCGTCAAGATTTGGTCATACCGCAACTATTTTAGGGACAGGCCGAATCGTGATCGCAGGTGGCCGCGGTGACAACAACGTCCCGCTCGCGTCCCTGGAACTCCTCCAGCTCTAGCCCCGATGCTCATCCAGCGCCTGCTCCAGATCCTCCTGCTCGCCATCGTGCTGATGGCGGCGTTCAGTCTCCTGGCCTTCGTGCTGAAGCTGGCCGGCTGGCTCCTGGGCCTGGCGATCCAGGTCGTCCTCGTCCTCGTCGTCGTCGCGGCGATCCTGCGATTCATCGAGCTCGTCCGCGACAAGGCGAGGCGCTGAGCCCGGGGCGGCCGGGGCGCCTCCGTAACTTCGGGGACGCCTCCCGCCCCTGCCATGCCGACGGCCACCGACCTCGCCCCGCTCCAGATCACGTCCGAGACCGCGCCGCTCCGGCAGGTCGTGGTCCACACGCCGGGGCCGGAGATGGCCCTCGTCTCGCCGGCCAACAAGGACGACCTCCTCTTCGACGACATCCTGTTCCTCGACGAGGCGCGCGGGGAGCACGCCACGCTCGTCCGCCTGTTCGAGGCGACGGTGGGCGCCCCCGACGGCGTCCTCCAGCTGGCCGAACTCCTGCGCGAGGCGTTCGACGAGGCCGACGCCCGCACCGCGTTCGTGGAGACGCTCATCGAGCTGATGCCGGAGCGCAACTTCGAGGCCTACGAGACCGAGCTGAAGGGGCTCGACGCCGACGAGCTCCACCGGTTCGCCCTCACCGGGCAGGCGCCGTTCCCGGTCACAGCGCACCCGCTCCCGAACCTCCTGTTCACGCGCGATCTCTCGGCCGTCGTCGGCGACCACGTGATCCTGAGCCACGCGGCGACGCCGGCCCGGCTCCCGGAGAGCGCCATCATCCAGACCATCTTCCACCACCACGCCCGCTTCGCGGACGCCCAGGACCGGGTGATCGAGCTCCCGCAGGACGTGTCGTTCGAGGGCGGCGACCTCCTCGTGGTCAACGAGCGCGTGGTGATGATCGGCCAGAGCGAGCGGACGAGCCTGGGCGGCGTGATGCGCGTGGCGCGGGAGCTGCTGGCGCGGACCACCGTCGAGCACGTGCTGATGGTGAACCTCCCCAAGGAGCGCTACTGCATGCACCTCGACACCGTGTTCACCTTCGCCGACGACGAGACGTGCGTCGTCTTCCCCCCGCTCATCGAGGAGAGCCGGGACCAGGTGTTCCACCTCGAGGCCGGCGACGAGCCCGAGTCCGACGGCCCGCGCCAGTTCCGCCTGCGCGTGCTCCCGAGCGTCCGCGAGGCGCTCGAAGAGGTCGCCGGGCTCCGCCCTACGTTCGTCCGCTGCGGCGGCGACGACCCCGTCCGCCAGCGACGTGAGCAGTGGACCGACGGGGCCAACCTGTTCGCCGTCCGGCCCGGCCTGGTCGTCGGCTACTCCCGGAACCGGGCCACCTACGACGCCCTCCGCGCCGAGGGCTTCCACGTGGTCGACGCCGAGAGCTTCCTCGACTTCTACGGCGACTCGGCCGCGACCACGACGGACCGCATCGCCGTCCGCCTCTCCGGCAACGAGCTCTCGCGCGGCCGCGGCGGCCCACGCTGCATGACGATGCCCCTCGTCCGGACCGACGCGTGATCCGCGCCGAGGCGACCGGCGTATCCCTCGCCTCCTTCCTGACCCGCGCCCCCGCGATGTCCCTGGCCTCCCTCCTCGACCCGCACCGCCGCTGGATGCGCCTCGCCCTGAAAGAGGCGGAGCGCGCCTACGAGGCCGGCGAGGTTCCGGTCGGCGCCGTCGTCGTGAAGGGCGGCCAGATCGTCGGGCGCGGGCACAACCAGGTCGAGCGGCTGTCCGACCCCACGGCGCACGCGGAGATGCTGGCCATCTCGGCCGCGTGCCAGACGCTCGGGACCAAGTTCCTCGACGGCTGCACGCTCTACGTGACGCTGGAGCCGTGCCCGATGTGCGCCGGCGCCCTCGTCTGGAGCCGGATCGAGCGGCTCGTGTTCGGCGCGTTCGACGAGAAGGCCGGGGCCGCGTCCACGCTCTACGACATCCCCCGCGACGCGCGCCTGAACCACCAAATCGAGACGATCTCGGGCGTCGAGGCCGACGCGTCGGCCGACCTGCTCCGGGCGTTCTTCCGGCAGCGACGTGTGGAGGAGCGCGGCGCGCCCGTCGACCCGGGCGCTGTCGCCGGCGACGGCGCCGAGGGCGAGCCGCCCCCGCACCGCCCGTCTTGACGCCGGCTTGGCAACCCCTCGGCCCGCCCGCGGGTTGAGAGAGAAACGCCCCTGACGCCTGTGCCTCGATCCAACGGACGCTCCACCGCCCCCGTCGACCTCCTCGTCGTCGGCGCCGGCCCCATCGGGCTGGCGTGCGCCCTCGAAGCCAAGCGCGTCGGCCTGACGGCCCGCGTGATCGAGAAGGGCGGGATCGTGAACTCCCTCATCGGCTACCCGACGCAGATGGAGTTCTTCTCGACGCCGGAGCTCCTAGAGATCGGCGGCCACCCCCTCGCGACGCCGACCTACAAGCCGCGCCGCGAGGAGGCCATCGACTACTACCGGAGTGTGGCGCAGCACGAGGGCCTGGACATCCACCTCGGCGAGCGCGTCACGGGCGTCGAGGGCGAGGCCGGCGCCTTCACCGTCCAGACGACGAAGGGCGAGCACCAAGCCCGCGCCGTCGTCCTGGCGACGGGCTTCTTCGATCAGCCCAACCGGCTCGGCGTCGAGGGCGAGGACCTCCCCCACGTCTCGAACTACTACAAGGAGCCGTACCCCTACAGCGGCCGACGCGTAGTCGTGATCGGGGCCAAGAACTCGGCGGCGAAGGCGGCCCTGGAGATCAACCGCCACGGCGGCGACGTGACGCTCGTCGTGCGCGGCGAAGAGATCACGACGAGCGTGAAGTACTGGATCCGGCCGGACCTCCTGAATCGGATCAAGGAGGGCGCCATCGAGGCCCACTTCCACAGCACGGTCGAGCGGATCGAGCCCGACGCCGTCCACGTCCGCACGCCCGACGGCCCGCTCACGATCCCGGCCGACTTCGTCCTCTCCCTCATCGGCTACCACCCGGACTACTCGCTCCTGGAGGCGTTCGGGCTGACGTTCGAGGGTCCCGAAGCGCGCCCCCGTCGTCGACGAGCACACGATGGAGTCGACGCGGCCGGGCGTCTACCTCGCCGGGACCGTCTGCGGCGGCTATGCCACCAGCCGGTGGTTCATCGAGAACGGCCGGATCCACGCGGCGAAGGTGGCCGCCCACCTCGCCGGCCTCCCCGAGCCGACGCTCGAAGCGAAGGGACAGCCGGGTTAGGAGCCGCCCTGGAGGATCTGGAGGACCTGCCGCGCCGTCGCCTGCGCCGGGTCGATCTGGAGGGCCGCCTGCGCGCTGGCGAGCGCCTCCTGCGGGCGCCCCTCGTTGAGGTGGTAGAGCGCGAGGTTGGCCTGCGCGTTCGCATTGCGCGGGTCCGCCGCGACGGCCTGACGGAACCGGCGCCCCGCCTCCGCGACTTGACCCCGCTGCGCGAGGAGGACGGCGAGATTCGTCAGCGCGTCGGCCTGGGATGGGTCGAGGATGATGGCCTCCCGGAGCGCCGCGATCGCCGCGTCGGCCTGGCCCTGCTTGGCGAGGGCGCCCCCGAGGAGCGTGTGCGCCTCCACGAGCCACGCCTCTTCCTCGATGGCTCCTCGGTATTCGACGACCGCTTCGTCCAGACGCCCCTGGGATTCGAGCAGGCGCCCCAGGTTGGTGCGGATGTCGGCGGCGGCGGGCTGAAGCGAGAGCGCGCGCCGGTACTGCCGCTCGGCGTCCGGCGCCGAGCCCGTCTGTTCCAAGGCCTGCGCGAGCGCGTTGAGGCGCTCCGGGTTCTCCGCCTGCTCGACCGCCGCCCGGAGCGGGGCGAGGGCCGCCCGCGCATCGCCCATCTGGAGCCGCGCGACGCCGAGGACAAACTGGGCCTCCCCTGCCTCGGGTCGCTCCGCCAGCGCCGCCTCCAGAATCGACACGCCCCGCCGGAACGCGACCGCCCCGCCTCCCTGCCGGGCGTAGATCACGTAGGCGATGCCGGCCGTCGTCGTCTCCCCCTCGTCCCGGTCGAAGTAGGCCGTCAGTCGCTCGCTCCCCCCGACGCGCTCCACCTCGTCGCCACGGACGACCCGGATCTGGTGGTCGGTGAACGAGGCGTGGGGCGCGTCCTCCGCCGTCACCTTCGGCATGTGGCACGAGAAGCAGTTGGCCGTCGTCTCGTGCTGGTCGCGGAGGGCGGGCGTCGGCATGGTCGCCTGAAGCGCGGCCGGCTCGTGGCACGTCCGGCACGTCGCGTTGAAGTAGTCGGGCCCGGACTGGCGGAAGCCCTGGTGGGGGTCGTGGCACGTCACGCACGTCATCGATTGCGACTCGATGAAGCAGGAGCTCGCCTTCATGCGGTCCGCGTGCGAGATCACGTTGACGCCGCGCGCTCCTCCCTCCAGACCGAACACGGCCCGGTGCGCCGAGAGGGGCCGCCCCGGGCGGAAGCTCGTCGGCGTCTCTCCCTCCCGGAGGACGGACACCGCCCCGTTGAGGTGGCACTGCTGGCACACGTCCAGTTGGAGGTCCATCGAGAGCCACGCCGGGTTCACGATCGTCACGTCCACCGAGTCGGGAGCCTCGGGGTTCGAGGTACGCGCCTCCACGTGCAGGCTCCCCGGACCGTGGCACTGCTCACAGCCGATGCCGTCGGCGAGGCTGGCGTACTTGCCATCAGCGAAGGGGACCGCCTCGCTCGTCCCGTTGTGGCAGGCCATGCACCGCTCGGGGATGCGACGTCCGAAGCGCCCGTTCGAGACGGCGTAGCCCGGGCTCAGCCCCCAGTGCCCGTTCGCGCCGAGCGCCGCCCCGACCGTCGTCCCCTGCCCCTCGACCGGGGCCTGGGTGTACCACGTCAGGGGGAGTTCGTAGAGCCGCCCGTTCTCTTCCGTCAAGTACGTCCGGGCGGCCGACCCGCTGCCGACGACGTAGTCCATCGTGCGGACGAGCCGATGGTCGATGGTCCCGTCCGGCGCCTCGCGGTACTCCTCCTGCACGAAGCGGTCGCCCTCCCGCCGCGCTCGGTAGACGAAGCCGGTCGGCGTGTGGCGTACGGCGACCCCGGCGAAGTCCTCGACTGCGTTGTCGGGCGTCAGCCGATAGAACGACTGCGCCATCCCGTGGGTCTGGTAGCTCGCGTAGAGGTCCTCGTGGCAGGTCGCGCACGTCTCGTCGCCGACGTAGACCGCCTCCGTCCCGAGGTTCAGGAACCGCGTGTCCGCCCCCGATCCTTCGCGTGGCCCCAGGCACGCCGCCAGCCCCAGGACGAATCCGAACCCGACGACAAGCGCCCTCATGGTGAATCGGTGACGGAGATGGGGAGAGCGTGGAAGCTACCTACGCGTGGGGCGGCCCCGGTCTCCCGGAGCCGCCCCACGAGCGGTTGGCAGGGGACCCCTAGAGGTTCAGCCCGACCGAGAACAGCTGCGAGCCTTCGAAGTAGCTCGCCGGCCGGTAGGCGTAGTCGACGCGGAGCGTGCGACCGGTGCCGACCGGGAGGTTCAGACCCGCGCCGATGTTCCAGACGTCCCAGAACTGGCTGTCCGAGTCGCTGCCCATCATGTTGACGCCGCCACGGAGGAACAGGAGGTCGTCGTAGCCGACCTCGAGCCCCCCCGCAAACTGCGGGTCGTCGTACGAGTTGGACGTGGCCGAGGCCAGCGCCGTCACAGACAGGTTGCCCTGGAACGGACGCGTGTACGCGCCGCCGACGCTGAGGAGCGACGGGAGCTCTCCTTCGGCCGTCTCGATGGTTGTGCCGATGTTGTACTGCTGACGCGGGCCTTCCGGGGTGAAGTCCACCCCCAGTCCGGTCCCGGAGAACCGGGCCGAGGTCCCGAAGTTGCGCAGGCTCACGCCGAACCGAAGGCCCGACTCCTCGATGGAGTAGGTGATGCCGGCGTCGAAGGCCATGGCGCTCGCCGAGGCCTCGTCAAGCGACTGGCTCATCCCCTTGAGGGTGGCGCCTGCCGAGATCCGGTCCGTGAAGCGCCGGGCGAACGTGCCGCCGACGACGACGGTGCTGCCGGTCCAGGTGTTCAGCGGGTCGATCTCCGGCGACTCGGCGGTCGTCCGGAAGATGTCGCCGTAGTCCCAGGCCGTGACCGTGAGGGCGATGCTGTTGGCGCCGAAGGACTGGGCGACGCCGAGGTAGTTCACCCCGATGTCGGCCGGGTACTCCATGCGGCTAAACATGGCACTCGTGGCCTCGTTGACGGTGAGCGCCGCCGGGTTGCTGGCGACGGCTTCGACGCCGGAGAGGTCGTTGAGACCGCCCGAGAGCGACTGGCCGAGCGCCACCGTCCGAGGGGCGACGGGGGCGAGCAGCTCGTTGAACGCGGAGGTGCCAGCCCGGTCGTTCTGCGCGGCGGTCCCGGGGGCGAGCGGTCCGAGAAGGACCGCCGCCAGGGCGCCGAGCTTGAGAAGATGACTCTTCTTCATGGTTTCGATTGGTTGGGTCTGTTGGAACGGGTCTGGGTTAGAGGATTTCGATCTGGGTCTGGCGGTTGACAACGCCAAACTTGATCACCCGCTCCAGTCCGCTGTCGGGCAGCTCGATGTGGATGAGGTAGAGGCCGCTGGCCACCGGGAGGTTGTTCTCCGTCTGGAGGTTCCAGTCGAAGGAGCGCGCTGCGTTGTCCTTCTCCAGCGTGCGGATGAGCGTCCCCGAGATCGTAAAGATCCGGATGGTCGCCCGCTGCGGGAGGTTGGTGAAGCGTGCCACGCGCTCGGTGTTGCCGGACTCGTACGCGGAGTAGCCGTAGTACGGGTTCGGGACGACGCCGATGCGGTCGGCAGCCTCCTGGTCGAAGCCTTGCTCCGTCATGGGCACGTAGTCCGCGGTGTTGAACACGAACGTGTCGCCCGTTTGGACGGGGTCGTAGGTGTAGTACCGGATGACGGCCCCTTCGAGGTTCGCGACCGACCCAATCCCGGCGTCCTCAAGGACGTCGCGCTGGAGCGGGCGGCCCCGGCCGAAGTCGATGAACGCGTCGACGGCTTCGTCGTAGTCCGCACACCCATCGGCGGCGGCGACGACGGGGGCCGCCGCGGCCTCGTACGCCTCGTAGTCGTTGTCGACCGGGTAGTAGGCGTAGATCCGCTGAGTTGTCAGGCCGAGACCGAAGATCGTCGGGCCGCCGAACTTGAACTCACACTGAGCCGCCGCGTCCGTCCCCTCGTCCGAGAAGATGACGGGGACCATCTGGATGTCGTCGGACGGGTCGTTCTCCGTTCCCGGCGGGACGATCCCAATGTCCCAGACCTCGAACGGGACCTGGATAAACCGGCCCGTGTCGAACCCGTACTCGGCGTATCCACCCTCGCTCAGCGGGACGAACCGGATCTCGTAGTCGTTCGGGGCGAATGCCCCTACGCTCGAGAGCGAGCCGGCCGAACGGAAGTACAGGATGTACTGGTTCGTGCTGTTATACGACTGGAACACGTTGTCACCGCCGTACGCGGCACATCCTGCGCTCGCGTCGCCCGGCGTACAGGCCGGGCCTCCGCCCGGCGCGTTCACCTCTACGATGGCCTGAGCACCTTCCGGCGGTGCCGTCACGCGGAACTGGAGGCCATCGGCCGAGACGATCGACTCGCTGTCCGTATTCGACAGCCGGATCTCACAGCTGTTGTTCTCGGCATAGGTCGAGCCGTCGTAGAGAACGGCGCCGGTCGTCACGTTCTCGATGTTGTAGGTGATGATCTCCTCGTCTTCCTCGCCGGCCTCACAGGTGTACGAGTAGTACCGCACGCGATACGAGTCACCGGTGAGTTGAGTCGGGTCGACGATGTCGGCGAACGCCTGGCCCCCACCGACGACGGCGCTGTCATCGACGGGGAGGGAGTCCCCGAATTCGCTCTGCGTCATGGTCCCGCCGTTCGCATTCGCGATGCTGGAGGGCCGGACCGTGATGAACGTCGGCGCGCTCTCGATCACCCGCTCCTGCTCGGCCGTCGGGTCGACGATGTAGGTCGTGACGCCGTAGTAGTAGTCGGTGTAGTTGGTCAGGCTCGACGTCCGGTACGAGTAGGCCAGACCGCTGTCCGTTCCCTGGGCCGCGAGGACCGGGACGTTGTCACCGACCTCGGGGTCGAAGAAGATGTTCTGGAGCGTCGTGATATCGTTCACCTTGTCGAAGGTGGCGACCAGCTGGCGCTCGCCCCGGCTGAACTGGCCGTTCGGGTACCGGTAGACGTTGAACCCTTCGAACTCGTACCCCTCGCTCTCGTAGTCGCCGAGGAAGGCGGCGTCCGTCGGGGCGTAGCCCCAGTTAAGGACCAGTTCGCCGTCTAGTTCGGTTGCGTAGAGACACGTGCCGGAGCCCGGGAGGCGGTCAGCCTCAGGGTTGCTGGGGTCGTCGCAACGGACCGGTGCCGGGGCCGGGTTCGGGAGGTTGAAGTCGAGGTCGTAGGCGTTCTGCGCGAACACGTCGGCGGCACGAAGCGCCGTGATCGACGAGAGGCGGTTGTTACCGACCGCGTACACGATGCCGAACACGATTTCCTGGCTATCGCCGGGGTTGATCGTGAAGGGCCCCGTCGAGATCACAAACCGGCGGTCGGACGCCACATCCCGGCCCGCACCGTTGTTCTCCTCGCTCCAGAAGGACCGGGACACCGGGTCGCCTGGGAACGCGAACTTCGTGACCTCGCCGCTGGTGGCATAGCCATTGCCGAACGCTGTCAGCGGCGTCCCGTCGCTCCAGCTCCCGCGCATGATGTTGTAGTACTCCTCGGCCGTGCCCGGGTCGCCCCGGTTGGCGTCGCCGTTGACGAAGTACATGAACGACGACACACCGAGGCGCTCGTCGTCCTCATCCACATCACCGTCGTCATCACTGTCGACGAGCGGTCCCTGGAAGAAGTCGTAGCCAGCAGCCGGCGGCGGGGTGCCGTAGCTGCCCTCGTCCACCTCGTCCGCGTTGTAGACGAAGCCCATCGAGGTCTCTACATCCACGCCAACGAAGTCGTCCGCCGCGTTCCCCAGGTCGGGGTCCGACCACACCGAGAGGTACGCGTCTTCCAGGGGCTCGTCACCCTTGTACTCGATCGTGTACTTGTAGAAGGTGGTCTGCCCGAGCGCGTTGTCGCGAGCGAACGAGAACGCCTGGATCTTGACCTCGATGCCGATCGGGTCCGAGTCCGTTGTCCGGTGCAGGTTGCCGACGTCGTTGATGACGTACCACAGCGACTGGTCACCGATGATGTCGGGGCGGTCGCCGCCTGCCAGGTTGTAGTTGTTCGGGTCGCCGTCGCCGTCGATCACCGGCGCGCCGAGGTCGGCGGGCCAGGTCGCGAGGTCTTCGGCAGGGGCCGCACCACTCTCGTAGGCGGCGATCTGCTGGCGGCTCACCGACCAGATCTTATCGTAGGCCGAGCAATCGTTCGGGTTCGGGAGGGTCCCGTCGTCGTTGAGCGGGCCGGGCCAGAACTCGAAGTAGTCGTTGTTCGTGCCGCCCTGGCCGTAGGTGGCGCCCGCTACCCGGAGCTCGCCGCCGACCTGGCCCGCGATCCAGACGCTCGATGCGTAGATCGGGGAGAGACGGGCCTGCTGGGGCACGTAGTACTGGTGCTCACCACCGGGCCCGTAGAACAGGGTGCCGACGGTGTAGATGGTGGCTTGCACCTGGTTCACGTCGAGCGTGCCCTGAGCGCGGCCAACGGAGCAGTTCCCCGGGTCTGGTGCGCCAGCGCTAGCGGCCCGAGCGAGAGCCTCGGCGCGGGGGGTGGGAGTGGTGCGGCGGTCCTTGTCCTTATCGGGTCCTGCCATCGCCCCGGACGCGAGCCCGAGGCTGAGGAGGAGCGCCAAGAGGAAGCGCGTCGTAGAGGTAAGGTTTCGTGTCATCTCGCGGATGGAGAGGTCGTGCGTGTAGTGGCCGTTGTGCGCCCCAGAGCTGGGGCGCACAACGTGTCTGCGTCAGGCGCGGTCTAGAACGTGAAGAGCGCGCCGAGGCGGATTCGACGGGGCGACCCGTAGAAGCCGCCTCCGGAGGACTGGTTGCCTCCGACGTTGACGGGGCCACCGGTGTAGGCCTGGTAATTGAAGAGCGTCCCGGCCGGATCGGCGTAGGCGTTCAGACGCTGCGCACCGAGGGCCCCATTGAAGAAGCCCTGGTTGTCCACCTGGCCCGTCTCACGGTAGACCGCGTAGACGTTCTGGGTGTCGAGCACGTTGAGCACGAGCAGATAGATCTGCATCTTGCTCCCGGCGAAGCCGAGGTCGAAGCGACGATCCAGCTTGAGGTCGAGCTGGTAGTTCGCCGGCAGCGTGGCACTGTTGATGTTGCCCGTCGTGTTGCAGGTGAACGAGTCGTTCACGTTGAACTCGCCACAGCTGAGGAGGGGCGTGTACCGCTGCCCACTCCCGAACTGAGCTACGAGGTTGACCCCGAAGTTCTCGAACGGGCGGACATCCCCGAACATCGGACCCTCCCCCGCGCCGAAGCGGTAGTCCACGGTCAGGTTGCCCGTGTGCCGCTGGTCGAAGTCTGCGGGGCTGATGAAGTTGGGGAACGTGTCGCCGCGCCATGCGACGGTCCCGAGCGTGTTGGCGTCGGAGCCGGTCGCCTTGGCGAACGAGAGGGTGTAGTTCGCGTTGATCGCCAGGTTGTTGGTCCGGCGCAGCTCGAACGCGACCTCGGCGCCCTGAGACGTCGAGAAGTCGCGGCTGACGTAGAAGCTGTATGGCGTGAGGCCGCCGTCCGCTTTCTGAAGCGCGACGAGGTTGTCCTGGGTCCGGTAGAAGCCCTGGAGCGTGAGCGCAGCGCGCTCGCCGACCCGCTGGCGGAAGCCCAGCTCGTACTGCGTGGTCCGCTGGGGCTCGAGGCCCGTGTTGGCCAGTCGCGAGGAGCTGGCCGCGTTGACGTACCGGTTGAACGTGGTGAACGCCGACTGCGTGGGCCGCTGGGCGATCACGTTGTAGCTGGCGAAGAACAGCGCCCGGTCCGTAACTGGGAAGCTCACGCCGAGGCGAGGCATCACGGCAACGTTCGTCTCCGACTCGCGGAATGCCGCGCTGGGGTTCGCGTTCTCGTCCGGGACGTGAGCGCCGGAGAGGGCCTGGACGTCCGCGTTCGTGATCTGCTCACCCGACGTGTTGTACTGGTTCCCGTCGAGGTCGCGGTAGCCAATCACGTTCTGGTTGCCTTCCACGCCACCAGCGTAGTAGACGCCGTAGTCGTCACCGATCGAGCCAGGAACGTTAAACCCGCTCGTGCGGAGGTCGCTCGCCCGGATGATCGGACGGTTGGCGAACAAGTCGCGCAGCACGAGGGTGTTCGCGTTGAACGCGTCCACGCGGAGGCCGATGTCGAAGATGAGGTCGCTGAACTCGATCCGGTCCGAGACATAGCCGGCGTAGTAGTACGGCCGCCATGCGTCGATGCTCGGGTCGGTCGGAGCCCCCGACTCGTTCGCCGTGAAGTAGGCGTCGACATTCTGGCCGTCCTGCTCTTCGAGGCCACGGAAATCGTAGCCGTAGTAGGTCACGAGCGGGTTGAGCACCTGGTAGGAGAGGTCCTCATAGTTCGTGACGCCTTCGGCCGGGATCCCCGGGGCCGTCCCGATGTTGGTCCCGTCCGCGTAGTAGCGAGCGAGGGACGTCGGGGAGATGGCGAAGCCGCGGTTCGTGTTCTGGCGGTACTCACCGCCGAACTCGACCTGGTGTACGCCCACCTGGGTGGACGCGTTGCCCGTCACGCCGAACTGCTCGGTGCGGCTCTTGGAATAGCCCGTCTGAGAGGCGCCCGGGAGCGTGAACGTGCCGGGGTCGACGCTCCCGATCGAAATGATGGCGTCCTGGTAGTTGCGACGCTGGAAGCCTCCGGCGGTGGCCGGCTGGATGTAGCGACGCGCGATCTGCCAGCGATCGCTGTCGATGTCGCCGTAGAACAGGGTCTCCCGTACGTCCCCCGAGAAGTCCTCCGGGTGCGAGAGGTTGAAGTCGTTCTGATACTCGCCCGTGATCTGGTAGAACGAGTTCGTCCCGACGCGCTGACGGAGCGTCCCGTAGACGCGCCAGTACTCGCTCGAGCTGTACGAGTAGTTGCGGTCGTAGAACGAACGCCCGTAGGAGTAGCCCCGACCGTCGTTGTACTGATAGCCACCGCCGACGCGGAGCGAGACGGTTGGGAGGACGTTGAAGTTGAGGCTCCCGTTGAAGGTGACGGCGTCGGCCGGGTCGTCCTTGCCACGGGTCGTCTCGAAGGCGTCCTGCGTGAAAGTGCTGGCCGTCGGAATGGGCGAGGTGCCGGTGCGCGAGTACCCCTCCGGGACCGCCTCCGCGTCGGCGTACGCCGCGTCGATATCAGCCGCCGAGATCGCCGCCGGACCGCCACTGGCGTTCTGGTAGGGCGTCTCGTCGAACAGTTCGGCCGGGAACGGGATGTACATCTCATCGCCCTCATCGTTCTCGAACAGGAAGGCCTGCGGCCGGCGCTGCACGAGGTCGAAGTTGTCGTCCGTCAGCCGGTACGACTCGATCCCATAGGGCGAGGCGTCGTCGAACGCCGTCCCCTCGACCGTGGCGAAGAAGCCGATCCGGTCCGAGAGGAGCGGGCCGCCGATCGCGAGCGACCCGAGGTTGTAGCCGTAGGAGTCGAGCCCCCGGCTCGTCACGCCCTCGAGCGACCCGAAGAACTCGGAGCGCCCGGTCTCGGTCGTGATCGAGATAACGCCCGACTGGACGTCGCCGTAGCGGGCCGGGATCGTCCCGATGAGCATCTCCTGCTCGGCGATGGCCGCCTGGTTCACGGCGAGGTTGCCGTTGATCCGGACGCCGTCGACGTAGTACGCCACTTCGCCGCCACGGCCACCACGGATGTTGAGGCCCTGGGAGCTCGAGACGACGCCGGACTGGAGCGCGGTCACGCTGGCGACACCACGAACCGGGAGGTTCTGGATGTCCTCGCCGCTGATCGCGCGCGGGGCACCGATGGCGCTCCGCTCCACGAGCGGGCGCTCGTACTCCACGACGATCTCGTCGAGGGAAGCGTCCTGGCTCAGCGTGAAGTCAACCACGCGGTTGACGTTGGCGCTGATGGGGACGTTTTCCTGGGTGACCGACTGGTAGCCGGTATAGGATGCGGTGATGTCGTATGTCCCGATGGGAACACCGATCACGCGGTACTGGCCGTTGACATCTGTCGCGGCACCGAGGGTCGTGCCGTCGATGCGAACGTTAGCGCCGATCAGGGTCTGACCCTGCTCGTCCACGACAGTGCCCGTCAGGACACCCGTGGCCTGCGCCAGCGCGACACCGGGCAGCGCGACAAGCAGTAGGAGCACGAGCGTGCTCAGGGAACGAAACATTGCTACCTCCGAGGTGGTGGTTGTGAGCCCGGGCAAAAACAGCCCGGGGCGAAGCGTGCGTCCGAAGACACCGGTCGTGTGAATGGCGTGTCCGCCAAATCGAGCCCCTAAGCCCGATTTTTTCAAGCGACCCCAAGTCGTCCGCCGACCGATCGGCGGATGAGACCGTTGAGCGCCCGTCGCCTCAGCGCCCGCGCGCCGTTGTGTGAGGCTTGTGTGTAAGGGCGGTAACAACCTCAAATGGACGAATTGGTAGGTGAGGGGCTCTGGGGACGGCTCCGAATATACCCGGTCCGTAAAAAGAGTGTCAAGGCATCGCTTCGCCCCCTGAATATGGGGGACCTCAAGAATCGCCTGACTGGATGAAGCCAAGCGGGGCCGGTATCGCTCATATATGAGGTCATTTGCATCAGCGCACCGTCTCTAAACGGGGCACCTCCATATGCCCGACACATCCCTCCCCGAACCCGCGGCCCGAATACGGAGACACGATGAATAGCCCCCCGTTCCTCGGCGGTCCGGCGGGGAGCATCGACCCGTAGTTTCCGGCTCCCTCTTCCCCTCCGGTCCCCTCTATGCCCGACTTCGCTCACCCCGAGGTGCTCGTCTCTACCGACTGGGTCGCCAAGCACCTCGCCGACGTGGATCACGTCCGCGTGATCGAGTCCAACGAGGACGTCCTGCTCTACGCGACCGGCCACCTCCACAATGCCGTCCACGTCGACTGGCAGAACGACCTCCAGGACCCCGACGTTCGCGACTACATCAGCCAGAAGCAGTTCGAGGCGCTGTGCTCGCGGCTCGGCATCCGCCCGGACACGACGGTCGTGTTCTACGGCGACAAGTCGAACTGGTGGGCGACTTACGCCTTCTGGACGTTCAAGATGTTCGGCCACCGCGACTGCCGGGTGATGAACGGCGGCCGGGCGAAGTGGGAGGCCGAGGGCCGCACCTTCACGACCGACTTCGCGGCCATACGAGAGCACCGACTACACGACCGCCAAGCCGGACCCCTCGATCCGCGCGTTCCGGGACGACGTGCTCGCTCATATGCAAGAGGGCGGCGCGCTCGTCGACGTACGGAGCCCGCAGGAGTTCATCGGTGAGATCTCGCACGCCCCGCACGACCCGAGCTCGGAGGCAGCCATGCGGGCCGGCCACATCCCCGGGGCCTCGAACGTCCCCTGGAGCCGGGCTGCCAACGACGACGGCACGTTCAAGAGCCGCGACGCACTGGAGGGCATCTACGTCGACGAGCAGGGGCTCCGGCCGACGGCGGAGACGATCACCTACTGCCGCATCGGCGAGCGCTCCAGCCACACGTGGTTCGTCCTCAAGTACCTCCTCGGCTTCAAGGACGTCCGCAACTACGACGGTTCGTGGACGGAGTGGGGCAACCTCGTGGGCGTCCCCATCGAGAAGGGCGAGCCCGACGATGAGGACTAGCCCGCCCCGCCCTTCTCTCTCTCCCACCGCCCCGTGACTGCCCGCCTTCAGGAGATCGCCGACGAACTCGCGTCGGTGCCGCGCGAGATGCAGGTGGAGCTGCTCCTCGAGCACGCCCGCCAGTTCCCGCCCCTCCCCGAGAAGTACCAGGCCGCGCGCGACGCCGGCCTCGGCCGGGTCCACGAGTGCCAGGCAGAGGTCTACTTCTTCCCCGAGGTCGAGGACGGGCAGGTCCGCATCCACGCGGACATCCCAGGGCACGCGCCGACGCAGCGGGCGCTCGTCGGAATCCTGATCGACGCGTACGACGGGGCCACGCCGGCGGAGGTGGCCGCCATCCCGGACGACCTCCTCCGCCAGCTCGGCGTCGCGCCACTCCTCGGGCCGCAGCGGCAGCGCGGGTTCGCCGGCGTCCTGGCCCGACTCAAGCACGGCGTGGCGGAGGCGAGCGCATGATCACGCTCCGCACCGTCGGCGCTTCCCTCCTGCTCGCGGTCCTGGTCGGCGCCTGCGGGTCGCCGCGGCCGCTCGGGCTGGACGAGCGGCCGGCGGACCGCGTCGTCGTCCCGACCTCGTCGGTCCACTACCGCGACTACGACTCGGCGGCCGCCCTCGCGGCCGCGCTCCGCTGGACGCCCGGCGCGCCCGTCCTCGTCAGCGCCCACCGCGGAGCCCCGCCGCACGGGCTCCCCGAGAACAGCCTCGCCGCGTTCGAGCACGCGCTCAACTACGCCCCCGTCCTCATCGAGACGGACGTGCGGCGGACCCGCGACGGCGTCCTCGTGCTGATGCACGACGAGACGCTCGACCGGACGACGACGGGCGCCGGGCGCGTCGACGTGACGACGTTCGAGCAGATCCGGGCCCTCCGGCTCGTCACCGACGACTCGCTCGTCACCTCGTTCCGCGTGCCGACGCTCGCCGAGGCGCTCGCCTGGGCGGATGGGCGGGCCGCCCTCCTGCTCGACGTGAAGCCGGACGTCCCCTACCCCGCCCTCGTCGCCGCCATCCGCCAGGCCGACGCGGCCGACCGCGTGGCGGTCATCACGTACAGCCTGGCCGACCACGAGCGGCTGGCGGACCTCGCCCCGGATCTCGTCGTCTCGGCCATGACCGAGACGCTGGCGGACGTGGACGCGCTCGTCGCCTCGCCGGTCGACCTCGACCGCGTGGTCGGGTGGACGGGCGTCGGCGTGCCCGACCCGAGCGTCGTCTCGCGTCTCCACGACCTGGGCATCCGCGCGCAGGCCGGCACGTTCGGCGCGCCCGACGTGGCGGCCCTCACGTCCGCCACGTCCGCCCCCTACGTCCCGTTCCTCAGTGCCGGCGCCGACGTGCTCGCGTCGGACAACGTGCGCGGCGCCTCGCTCGCGGCCCGGCAGGCGAACGCTAGGCGTCGATAAACCGGCGCAGCAGGTCGCGGAGCGCATCGGTCTGACCCGGGCGGAGCGGGATGGCGCCGATCCCCAGCGCGTCGATGCTGGCCCAGAGCCGGCTGTGACGGAACGCCGCGTCGTCGTCGCCGGGAAAGAGCGCGACGGCGTGCCCCACATGCGGGCGCCGGTCCGGGCCGACGATCGCGTCGCGGTAGCGGTGGAGCGTACCGAGCGCGTCTTCCGGCGGCCCGGCGGACCCGTGGCGTCGGCGGTAGGCGGCCGAGTCGTCGCGGCGGTACTTGGCGTCGAGCACGAGGCGGCGCGGCGGACGCCCCGGCTCCGTGACCGTCAGGACGAGGTCGGGGCGCTGGACGAGGAGGGCTGGAGGCGCCGGGAAACGGGGGTTGTAGACGATCTCGACCGCGCGCCGCCCGTCGGTCAGCCGGACGGCCCCGCGTCGGCCGCGGCGGAGCCGCACGTCCGTTCCGCGCACGTCGACGCCGAACGGGCGCGTCGGCGCCGGGGCGCCGAGCCCGTCGGCGACCGCGGCGGCGACCGTGAGCGCGGCCCACGTCTCGTAGAGGACGGCGAGATCCTGCGTCGCCACGTCGAGCGCGCCGTTGCGCAGGTCGAGGCCCTGGTCGAGCCGGTGGAGCGCATCGAAGGCCTCGGCGTAGGCGGGCCGCCGCCGCAGGACGAGCGGCGGCACGACCGGTACGCGTCGACGCTCGGCCTCGGCGAGGACAGAGAGTCGACGGAGCGACTGGACCTGGCGAGTGAGCGCGTCGACCTCGGCCACGACGACCGCCCGACGCGCCGTCGGGCGACGCCGGGCCTCGTCAGCGGCCAGGCGGCGGAGACGGACCTGGAGAACCTCGACCCGAGCGGCGAGCCAGCGGTGCGCCGGCGTGTCGGCGGTGAGGACGGCGGGCCGGGCCGGCACCTCCGCCTCCGCACCCGCGCGCCGCACATGCCGACGCGTCTCAGCACTCGGCCGCCACACCCGGGACGCCCGGACGGTCGTGAGCTCGCGGATGGTCTCCCGCACCGGCCGCCGGTCGACCTCGCGCAGCGCCGCCGAGAGAGCGTCGGCCGACTGGCGGAGCGCGGCGAGCCACACGGGAGCCGACGATGGGACGGGGCTTCGCGCCCCGAGGAGCGAGGCCGGGCGGAGCGATGCGAGCGCGAGGCCCGCCGCCGCCGCCTCGACCTCCTCCCGCATCCTCCGCACGTCGTTGCTCGACAGCTTCGTCGGCTGAACGTCGAGGTCGAACTCCACCTCAGGTCGCCCATCCACGAGGACCATGAACCGGCTCCTGCCGGCCTGCGAGCCGAATCGGACGTGCCCGTGCACCACGCGTCCCCCGTCGTCGGCGACGAGGGCGGTGAGGAGGACCGGGTCGCGGTGCGCGAGCGCGACGGGCGCGTCCGTCTGGCTCTGGATCAGAACGGGATACGTGGTCTCCTCCTGAAGCCAGACGTCGACCTCCGCCCTGGCGGCCCCCTCTCCCCCATCGACTCGCACCCATGCCGCGCCCACGACGCGCACCGCGAGACCGCCGGCTGACCCGGGCGCGGACACCGGGCCGCTCCACGTGAGGCGGAGGCGGGGAGTTTGGATCGTGAAGAGCGTGGCCACACCGTATGCTACCGCTCCGCGCCCGCCGTCCGTGACCGACCCGCCCGTCCTCCACCTGACGCTCCGCGACGGTCGCCCGGTCGCGCTCCGCCCGGTCGTCCCGTCTGACCGGACCCGGCTGGCGAAGGGGTTCGGCGAGCTCTCGGTCGAGTCGAAGCGGCTCCGGTTCCTCGGCTCGGTCTCCGTCCTCAGCGACGCCCAGCTTCGCTACCTCACCGAGGTGGACGGCCACGACCACGTCGCCTGGGGCGCCCTCGACCTCTCCGACCTCGACCGTCCCGGCTTCGGCGTCGGCCGGTTCATCCGTCTGACGGGCGAGCCGGAAACCGCCGAGTTCTCGCTCACCGTGCTCGACACGGCCCAGGGGCTGGGCGTGGGGCAGTTGCTCCTCGCGGTCCTCGCCGTCGTCGCCCCCACGGTCGACGTGCACATCCTGCGGGGAGTCGTCGGGCGCGAGAACGAGCGGATGACGACGTGGCTCCGCCGCCTCGGCTCCGCGTCCCACGGCGACGGCCAGGACCTGGTGATGGACCTCGCCGTGCCCGTCGACCCGAGCGTCTCGGACTCCGCGGCCGACTTCGCCCAGACGTGCGCGGCGATCCGCGACGCGATGCAAGAAGCCGGGCTGGGAGCCGGGTGCCGCTGAAGACCCTCAGGCCCAGAACGAGGCGACGCCGTCGTCCAGGGCGCCCTCCAGGATGCGCGCCAGCCGGGCCGCCGTCCGGGGAAAGCGCGCGTCGGCGACCGCGTCCGGCCGACCGGCGTCCACCCAGTCGTCTACGCGACCCTGGGCCGAGCGAACCTCGGGGGCGCCGGTCCACGCCCACCCGAGGAGCGAGGCGACGGCCTGCTGGACGGGCGCCCGCGCGCCGTCGATGCGCGGGACCACCTTGGTGAGAAGCGCGAGGTCGAGCGGATCGACGGGCGCCCCCGCCGGATCCCGGAAGGCGTCGGGCGTGGCGGCCGCGTGGAGGACGAAGAGAGCGGTCTCGTCGCGGGCGCGGTAGCCGACGCCGAGCCCGGCGGGCTCCAGGAGCGCGCTCGCCTCGGCGACGGCGGCGACGGCGCGCTCGACCTGAGCGGTCTCGTTCTCCGAGAGGTCCAGCCCTTCGCCGAGGCGGACGGCCCGGGGCGTCCACGCCGCGAGCGGCCACGGCTCGGCGTCGGGCGGCGTGCCCGGCGCGGACCGCCAGTCGCCGAGGCCGCGGGCCGACAGCTCCAGCACGAACGCCCGGTCCAGCACCTTCCGGCTGAAGGCGTGCGCGCTCTCGTCCACGTTGACGGTCCCCACGAGCCCGAGCGCCGGGCCGAGGCGGACGGACTGCCACGCGGCGTCGCCCGCGTCGAGCGTCTCGGTCAGGAGCGGCGGGCTCTCGTAGCCGCCGGGCGCCGGCGCGCGCTGCTCGATCCGGCTCAGGACCTCGGCGAGGTAATGCTCCGGCCGGCCCAGGTTCATCTCGTCGAGGACGAGCGTGTGGAAGTGCGCGGCGTCCTCGGCGGCGCGGGCCGCGCGGAGCACGGCGCCCGGCCGAAAACGGCCCGAGAGGTCGGTATACCCCATCGTCTCGGCTGGGTCCGTCCAGTCCGGGCGCACCGGCACGACCGTGGCGACCCCGCCCGTGGCCTCGGCCACGAGGACCGGCAGGCGGCTCTTCCCGACGCCCGTCACGCCGGCCAGCAGGACGAGCGGCTTGGTACGGAGTGCCGTCACGTAGGCGGCCACCTCCCACGGCGCGTAGACGAACCCGCGTGCCGCCAGCGCCTCCGTCAGCCGGCCGAGCGCCGCGGCCCGGTCGAACCCTCGTGGCGCAACGTACCCCACTGCCGGCTCGGCCACCCGACGCGGACGCTCCCGGGCGACGGGCGTCGGCGCAGCGTCGCGCGCCTGGCGGACCGCCTCGACGGCCGCCATCAGCGCCTCGGGATCCGCCCCCTGGCGGGCGCGGACGACGAACTCCAGCACCTTCCCGTCGATGGGCGGAAGCTCATGGAGCACCTGCTGGACGACGCGCGGAAACCGGCGCTCCGGCGGGAGGTCCGCGTACTGGTCGAGCACGCGGAGGCTCTGCGCGAACCCGTCGTACGGCACCCACGCCTCCTCAGGGAGCACGACGACGGGGCGGACGCGGAGCCGGTGCGGCGCGTGCCGCCCGGGGACGAGCGCCGTCGCGTCCTCGAACGGCTCGCCGACGGCCTCGACCTGCCCCGCGATCACGCGGCTGCCGGGGAGGTAGGCGAAAATCTGGTCGCCGGGCCGCACCTCGGCCAGGCGCTTCCGCCCCTGCTGGTTCAGCGCGAACGTGCCCGTGCGGACGTACGCCGAGAACGCGTCGGGGGGGACGGACCAGAGCCAGAAGGCCACGACAAGCGGGTGGAAGGACGGCCGAAAGTACCAGTCCCTCCCCGGTCCCACAGCGCTCCAGCACGCCATGCCGGCCTACGCCGCCGGCAGCCGGACCTCGAACGCCGCGCCCGCTTCCGTCGGCACGAGGCGGAGTGTTCCGCCGTGCCCGCGCGTGACGATCTCGTGGCTGAGCGACAGGCCGAGGCCGGCGCCCTGCCCCGTCGGCTTCGTCGTAAAGAAGGGCTGGAACACGCGCGCGGCGAGGTCGGACGGGACCCCGGGCCCGTTGTCGACGACGCGGATCACCGCCTCGCCGCCGTCGCGGCGCGTCTCCACACGGACCGTCGGCGTATAGCCGGCCGGGGCACTGGAGGTGGCGTAGGCGCCCACCTCGTAGATCGCGTTGTTCACGAGGGTCACCACCACCCGCCCGATCTCGCTCGGCGCGAGCTCGGCCTGCCCGACGTCGGCCCCGTAGTCGTACACCATGCGCACATCGGGGAGCCCGGCCGGGTCCGCGCTCTGGAACGCCAGCGCGGCGTACTCCCCCACGAGGTCGTTGATGTCGGTCAGGGAGCGGTCCTCGGGCCGCTGCCGCGAGTGTTCGAGCATCGACCGAACGATGTTATCGACGCGGCGGCCGTGCTCCCCGATCTTCGACGAGTTGGCTTCTCGCTCTCCCTCGCCGTGCTCCATCTGCGCGCATGGCGCGGGCGCCGTAAAGCCGACAACCACGAGGACCAACGCGAGTCGAAGGAGCATCCGGAGGGGACCAGCGACCGGGAAGCCACGCGGGGGGATCACGCCAGCAAGATGTTACGAGTCAATAGGTTAGTGGCATGATCTCCTTTGGCCTCGCGCCGGCGGCAAGTGGGGCTATGTTCGGCACCGTTTCTCGCCCCCCGACCAATGACCCGTCTCGTGCCCCGCCTCACCTCGCTCCTCGCTCTCGCGGCGCTCGTCACCGCCCTCCCCGCCTGCGACACCGAGCCCGTCGGCGACGGTCCGTTCGCCGAGGCCGAAGCCAACGACGGCCGATGGGTGTTCGTCGACGTGGAGGGCGCGCGGTGTCGGGACGGCTCGGCCACCGGCCTGGGCGTCCGCCTCCAGAGCGACTCGGACAACCTGGTGGTCTTCTTCGAGGGCGGCGGGGCCTGCTTCAGCGACGGGACGTGCGCCACCAACCCGGCCGCCTTCGGCGAGGCCACCTTCCGCACGTTCGCCAGCCAGGGCGGGGAGGCCGGCGTCTTCGACACGGACGCGAGCAACCCGGTCGGCGACTGGAACATGGTCTACGTCCCGTATTGCACGGGCGACCTCCACGGCGGGAGCGCCACCGACGTGACGGTGCCGGGCGTCGCGGGCGTCCAGCAGTTCGTCGGGGCCCAGAACGTGGACCGCTACCTGGAGCTCCTGGCGCCCTACTTCGACGACATGGACAAGGTGCTCGTCGCCGGCCGGAGCGCGGGCGGCGGTGGGGCCCTCATCAACTTCGCCTCCGTCGCCGACGCCTTCCCGACGGCCACGCCGATCCTGCTCGATGACTCCCTCCCGGTCTTCTTCGAGGACAACGTGTTCAGCCCCGTGCTCGGCGGCGCCTTCACCCAGACTTGGAACCTCCCGGCCGCCTTCCCCGCCGACGCCAGCGCCCTCTTCGCCGCCGACGGGCTCCAGGGCATCTACGCCTACTACGACGCCCGCTACCCGGACGCGGCCTTCGGCCTCTCGTCGCACCTCCAGGACGGGATCATCCGCATCTTCCTCGGGGCCGGGCAGTCGGACGGGACGGTGACAGGCGCCGAGTACGCGGCCGGCCTCCGAGACCTCCGCGCGAAGCTCCCGGACTCGTGGGCCACCTACTACGCCACGGGCGAGTTCCACACCTTCCTCGGTACGCCCAGCCGCTACACCGGGGCCTCGGCGGGCGTCACGTACAGCGCCTGGCTCGCCGCCCTGATCGACGGCCAGGCCCCCAACGTGGACCCCGAGGTCGCCGTCCGCGTCGCCGCGCGCTAGGGCCTCCCGTTCCCGACCAACGCCCCGCCCCCGGCTGGTCCGGAGGCGGGGCGTTGGCGTATGAGGCCAGCCACGACGGGTGAACCGGACACCGGGGCGTCGGTACACCCCGTCCTGCGACGCACCGCTGTCAGCGCGCGGTGCGATCCTTCTGGGCTGCCCCACCGCGACTCTCCCCATGGCCACGATCCAGCGCATCGACTCGCCCTTTCAGCTCTCGACGGTGTTCCAGCCGATGGGCGACCAGCCCCGCGCCATCGAGGAGTTGAGCGAGGGGGTCTTCCGGGGCGACCCGTACCAGACGCTCCTCGGCGCCACGGGCACCGGCAAGACGTTCACGATGGCGAACGTCATCCGCAACGCGGGCAAGCCGACGCTCGTGATCTCGCACAACAAGACGCTCGCGGCCCAGCTCTACGCCGAGTTCCGGCAGTTCTTCCCGAACAACGCCGTCGAGTTCTTCATCTCGTACTACGACTACTACCAGCCGGAGGCCTACATCGTCTCGTCCGACACGTACATCGAGAAGGACATGGCGATCAACGAGGAGATCGACCGGCTCCGGCTCCGCGCGACCTCGGCGCTCGTCTCCGGACGGAAGGACGTCGTCATCGTGGCGTCGGTGTCGTGCATCTACGGCCTCGGCAACCCGGAGGAGTACAAGAAGCAGCTCGTCCAGGTGACGCCCGGCCAGGAGGTCGACCGCGACGAGCTGCTGATGAAGCTGGTCAACGTGTTCTATACCCGGAACGACGTCGAGTTTTCGCCCGGCACGTTCCGCGTCCGCGGCGACGTGGTCGAGGTGTTCCCGGCCTACTTCGAGGACCAGGCCTACCGCATCGTGTTCTGGGGCGACGAGGTCGAGCGGATCGCGCGCATCAACCCGGTCACGGGCGACGAACTGGTGCTGGAGCAGGACACGCTCACGATCTACCCCGCCAAGCACTTCGTGACGCCGAAGGACCAGGTCGACCGCGCGATCGCGGGGATCGAGGAGGAGCTCCGGTGGCGCCTCGCGATCCTGCGCAACGAGGGCAACATGATCGCCGCGCAGCGCCTGGAGCAGCGGACGCTCTTCGACATCGAGATGATCAAGGAGATCGGCTACTGCTCGGGCATCGAGAACTACAGCCGCCACATGGACGGCCGCGAGCCCGGCTCCCGCCCGCACTGCCTCCTCGACTACTTCCAGCAGAACCACGGCGACGACTGGCAGATGGTGATCGACGAGAGCCACGTGACGGTCCCGCAGGTGCGCGGGATGTACAACGGCGACCGGGCGCGCAAGCTGAACCTCGTGGAACACGGCTTCCGGCTGCCGAGCGCGATGGACAACCGGCCGCTCACGTTCGAGGAGTTCGAGCACTTCCACCACAACGTGACGTTCGTCAGCGCGACGCCGGCGGACTACGAGTTGGAGATGTCGGGCGGCGTCGTGGTCGAGCAGATCATCCGCCCGACCGGCGTCCTCGACCCGCACGTGGAGGTCCGCCCCGTCGACGGCCAGATCGACGACCTGCTGGCCGAGATCCGCGACCGCGTGAAGGCCGGCGGGCGCGTCCTCGTGACGACGCTCACCAAGCGGATGGCCGAGGACCTCACCGACTACCTCGACAGCTTCGGCGTCCGCGTCCGCTACCTCCACTCCGACATCGACGCCCTGGAGCGGGTCGACATCTTGCGCGACCTCCGACTCGGCGAGTTCGACGTGCTCGTCGGGATCAACCTGCTCCGCGAGGGGCTCGACCTCCCCGAGGTCAACCTCGTCGCGATCCTCGACGCCGACAAGGAGGGCTTCCTCCGCTCGGAGCGCTCGCTCATCCAGACCGCCGGCCGCGCCGCCCGCAACGCCGACAGCCTCGTCGTCCTCTATGCCGACCGCGTGACGGACTCGATGGCGCGCATGATGGAGGAGACCGACCGCCGCCGTGAGATCCAGGCGGCCTACAACGAGGAGCACGGCATCACGCCGACGACCGTCACCAAGTCCATCGACGACGTCCGCCGTGGGACGGCCATCGCGGACCACAAGGCGGAGCAGGACGAGCGCCGGGCCAAGCAGGCGACGACCTACTACGCCGGTCCGGACCAGCTCCCGCGCGTCGCCGACCCCGTCGTGAAGTACCTCACGGACGACCAGAAGCGCGACCTCGTGGCGCAGCTCACGCGCGAGATGGACGCGGCGGCCGAGAACCTGGAGTTCGAGAAGGCCGCCGAGCTCCGCGACTCCATCGCCCAGATCGAGGCCGAGCTGGCGGCGTGACCGTCCCGCTGGCGGGACGGGCGGCGACCGGCTCGCAGCCACCGGGGGCGGGAGCTTCTCGACTTTAATCGGTGGCGGATCCGGTCCGCGCGACGCCCGTCTATCCCGACCCCCATCGACGTTTCATGCCCGACTCCTCCCGCGCCGAGGTGCGCAGCGTCTCCGAGACAGTCAAAGAGTACGGGCGAGGACTGGTCGGCGGCCTGATCTTCGCGTTCGCGCCGCTCTACACCATGGAGGTGTGGTACCAGGGGTTCATCGCGTCCCCGGAGGTCATCCTCCTGGCGCTCCTGGGGACCTACGCTGTCCTCGTCGCCTACGCCTACTACGTCGGGCTCCACACCGACCGGACGCTGGGGTCCAACCTCGCCGAGGCGTTCGAGAGCATCGCCCTCGGGTTCGTGGTGGCCTTCGTGGTCCTCGTCCTGATCGGCCAGCTCTCGTGGGACCTCTCCCCGAACGTGTTCCTGGCCCGGCTGACCCTGGAGGGTCTGGTGTGCGCCATCGGGGTCGCCATCGGATCGGCCCAGCTCGGCACCGACCCCGACGATGAGGGCGACGGGCAACCAGGCCGCGAGGGCAGGGTCTCGGGCTTCGTCCACCAGATCGCCTACACCGTCCTCGGGGCGACCGTCGTCATCGCCGGCGTCGCGCCGACGGCCGAGGTCATGGTGACGGGGGTGGAGGCCCCGATCCCCGCCGTCCTCGTCACGGCCGTGCTCTCGTTCGTGCTGTCGCTCGCCATCGTCCACGCCCTCGACTTCCGGGGCTCCGGGGGGCGAGGCGAGGTCTACGCCGGCGGGGCCGTGGGCGACGCGCTCGTGACGTACGCGATCAGCCTCGTCCTCTCGGCGGGTCTCCTGTGGGCGACCGGGCGGTTCGACGAGGTCGGGCTCGGCGCGGCGCTCAGCATGACCGTCTACCTCGCCTGGCCCACCGTCATCGGCGGCTCCATCGGCCGCCTCCTCCTCTGACCCATGTCCACCGCTTCTGCTTCGTCCTCTGACACCTCGGACGACTCCCGAGAGGACGACGGCCCTCCCAAGAAGAACGCCCTGGAGTGGGCCGTCACGATCGCCGGCGGGCTGGTCGTCGGCTTCGTCGTCGCGTTCTTCGTCTACGAGTGGGTCGCCGGCGCGACGGGGCCTGCCGACCTCACCGTGTCCCTCGGCGCCCCGTCGTCGGACAGCCTGACCGTCGAGGTCCCCGTGGAGGTGATGAACGAGGGGGAGCGCGTGGCGGAGCTCGTACTCGTCGAGATCTGCGCGGGGGCCGCGTCGTGCGCCGAGATCACGTTCGACTACGTGCCCTACCAGTCGAAGAAATCAGGCGTGGTCGGGCTGGAGGCCCCGCTGGCAGGCCCCCTCACCTCTCGCGTCGTCTCCTACGTCGACCCCTGATCGCTGGCCCAACGCCAGAGGGCGATCCGTTCGACCCAACCCCTGGCCGGAGACGCCGACGACGATGCCCAGCCTACTCGCCTGGACGCCATCGACCGGCCCGATCCATCACCCGGCCGGCGTCGCCCCCGTCGAGACCGATCGAGGCCGAGCAGCCACCTAGCCGCCGGCGGCGCGCGCCCAGCGGGGTCACCTGCCTAGCGGCGGGCCGACGACGGCCCGTTGAGGTGGCGGAACCGGCTCCGCGCGACCTCGGACATCAGGCCGACCTCGCGTTCCCCGAGCGCCGTCCCCGTCCGCAGAAAGCGAGCGAACGTCGTGTCGGGGTAGGACCCGACGACGGCCAAGTCCGGAGCCTGGCCCATGTCCCCCCCGTGAGGTCTTGGCCGTGGCACTCGGTGCACGTTGTCATGGCGATGTACTCCCCGGCAGCGAGCGCGTCGCGAGGCCGTTCGGAGCGGGGCGAAGATCATAGCGGATCCGCTGGCGACGCGCGCCGCCAGCCACTACAGCAGGACGAGGTACGTCAGCTTCACGACGGCGAGCTGGCTGTTGAGCCCCATGGACCGGCGGGGGTCGAAACGATCCTCCTCCATTCCGTAGACGTGGTGCGACGTGTTGAACACGACGAACAGGTCGCTACCCGGCGTGTGGATCCAGTCGAAGCGGACGTTCGCCTGCACGTCGCGCGAGAGGTTGTCGTACTGGACGAGCGCCTTCGCGAAGAGCCGCCGGTTCAGCGCGGCGAGCGTCGAGAGCGAGAGGGCCGTCGCCGAGAACGCCCCGTTCTCGATAGGGAGATCGATCGCCGAATAGTCTACGCCGCCCTCCAGCGTGAGGTGCTTCGACGACCGCCAGCCGACGGTCCCGCTCAGGTCCGTCCGTTGCCCGCCATAGAACCCGCCCGTCGAGGCCCCGGCCGAGGCGAAGATCGGGCGGCTGGAGTCGGTCACGCCGTCGATCCCGCCGGAGACGAAGGCGTAGTCGCCGGGCGCGATCGGCGCGTCCGGGCGGATGAAGAAGGGACCGTCGAGCCGCTCGAACTGGCGCTGAATGTGGGCCTGCACGAGGTCCCGCTGATTGAAGTCGGCCCTGACGAGGGCGCGGCCGAACGTCGACTGGAGCACGCCGTCCTGGCCCGAGATCGTGCTGCCGTCCGCTTGGACCACGGCGCGGCGGATGAAGGGGAGCGCGGCCATCCGCACAAAGGGGGTGTAGAGCAGCCGCCCGGCGACCTCGCGCATGTCGCGTCGCCGCACGAAGCCGAGGGCCGGCGCGTAGTGCTCGCCGACGTCCGTGTACGACGCCTGCACCCCATAGCGGTCGTTCTGCAGCCGCAGGCCGACGTATCCAGCGCGGTCGTCGAACGTCGGGTCGGTGTCCCAGACGTTCGTGAACCACGCGGTGAGGGCGCTGTTGGCCCAGAACCGCGCGTCGAGGTCCACGCCGAGCGCCTGGTTGGAGCGGCCGCCGCCCTGGAGGTTCGTCCCGATCGCTCCGACCGTCGTGCGCGGCGCCACATCGGCGACAACGCGGGCGACCGTGTTGTTGACGGACTGCGTCCCGAACAGGTCGCCCATCCCCTCGCCCGTCTCGATGTTCAGCACGCCCCCGGAGACCGGCCCGACCTGGCCGGTGAGGCGCGCGCCGGCGAGGATCTGGTCGGTCAGCCCGATTCGCCGAGAGAAGAAGGTCTGGGTGGAGCGGAGGGTCCCGTGGTCGAAGAGGCCCGCGCGTTCGAGGAAGAACTCCCGCTTCTCGGGGAAGAACAGGCTGAACCGGTCGAGGTCCAGCTGGACGTTGTCGGCCTCGACCTGCGCGAAGTCCGTGTTCAGCGTGAGGTCGAGCGTGAGGTTGGACGTCAGCCCGACCTTGACATCGACGCCTGCATCTTGCGTGGCGTCGGCCTCCGTGGCGGGGAGCAGGGGGTCCGGGCGGACCTCCCGCGCGCCCGCGATGGCGTACGGCTTCACCTCGACGTTGTGGCCGCGCCGGATCCCCTTCAGCCCGCGAAGCACGCCGTACTGCGAGACGGCCGCCAGCGCCGTGAAGCTGTTCCCGTACTCCAGCCCGATCCGCGGCCACATCCCCCGCTCGTTCTTCCGGTTGACCATGCGCGAGAGCATGAGCCCGAACGAGAGGTCGTCGCCCTCCGGGAAGCGGAGCTGGCGGAACGGGATGGCGACTTCCATGAACCAGCCCCGCTCGTCGATCACGCTCTCGCTGCGGTAGACAGCGTCCCACGAGAAGCTGTCGACGGTGATCTCCCCGTCGGTGATCGTCGCGTCGTCCTGCGTCCCGAGCGCGTTCATCTCGAAGAGGTACGCGTTGCGGCCGTCGCGGTAGGTGTCGAGCGCGATGTAGACGTGGTCGTCACGGTCGTTGCGCCCGCCGCGCTCCAGATTCTGCGCGCGGATGAGCGCGGCGTCCCGGTCGTAGCACGCGAAGGCGACGTAGAGCTGGTCGCGGTCGTAGGCGATGCGGACCTCCGTGCGTTCGGTCTCGGGGGCGCCGTCATCGGGCCAGACCTGGACGAAGCCGGTGACCGGCTGGATGGTCTGCCAGATGGCGTCGTCGAGGTGCCCGTCGATCCGGGGCGGCGTCTCAGCGAACACGGCCGTCACCTCGTTCGCCGTCGGAGTGGGAACCGGGGGCGGCTCTGGCCCCTCGTTCGACGGCTGGGCGTAGGCGCCCCCACACGCGAGGAGGGCGGCGATGACGAGACAGAAGGCGGGTGCGAGGCGCATGGGAGACATACTACCGCGCCGAACATGCCTCTGGCAGCCTCCCCAGGTTCGAGCCGTTAGTGACGGGACCTGCCGGCGAGAGCAGGCGGGCAGGCTACGCCGCGGTGCCTCAGGTCACCGGTCGGCATACGTGGAGGGCGTCACGCCATGGGCCTTCCGGAACTGCTTCGAGAAGTGTTCCGGGGCGCAGTAGCGGACTCCGTCGAGGAGGAGGGCGACGGGCCGGACGAGGCTCCCGCGCAGGGCCAGCGGGAAGGCCACGAGCGCCGCCGTCCCCGCCGTAAAGCCCGCCAGCCACCGGGGCGCGCCCGCGCCTCGCGGCACGCGCAAGAGGTACGCGGTGAGCGCCACGTTCAGGATCACGAGGGATCCCGTTCCATCGGGGGAGGACGTCCCATTTCCCCAGGACACGCCCTGGATGGGCGCCGCCGCCCGCCGTCCATCACGAGCGTGCGGCCTAGCCTGGCCCATGCCCGACGCCCCGTCCCGCCTCGTCCACTCCGAGTCGCCGACGTCCGTCACGGCGACGTGGAACGCCAAAGGCTACCTCCACCACGCGTAGCACCGGCGGCGCCTGCGCGTCCCGGCGTAACGCGCCCTGCGGACGGCGCGTCGTCTGCGGGGCGGGGACGTCGAGCGCTCAGTCGCGCCGACGGACAGCTGGCGTCGAGTACGGCGGCGGCGTGACAGTGGGCGTGGGCTCCGCCTCCAGCAGGTCGAGCGCGACCTCGACGGCCCGCTCCAGCTGCGGGTCGCGCCCGGCGGCGACGGACCGGGCGTCGAGGAGCACCTCGACGTCGGGCGGAACCCCCTCGTTCTCAGCGATCCACCGGCGGTGGACCGGGTCGAACACGGCATTATCGGGCGCCGTCAGTGCGCCGCCGTCGACGAGCCCGTAGTGCACCGACGACTTGACGAGGCCGCCCCACGTCCGCGTGCCGACGAGCGGGCCGGCGTTCTGCTGGCGGAACACCCAGGGGAAGAAGTCGCCGCCGGAGCCCGCGCGCTCGTTGATGAGGAGCACCTTCGGTCCGAGGATCCCGGCCGGGAGGCGGAAGGCGACGCCGTTCGGGACCTCGTTGGTGACGGCCGCCCGGAGCCGGCGCGTCATGAGGTCCACCATGTAGTCGTCGAGGAGGCCGCCGCCGTTGAACCGCTCGTCGATCACGGCGCCCTCCTTGTCCTGCTGCGCGAAGTAGTACCGGTTGAACGAGACGACGCCCGGCCCGCCCGTGTTGGGCACCCAGACGTAGGCGAGGCGCCCGCCCGAGAGCTCGTCCACGGCCCGGCGGTTGTCCTCGACCCACGCCCGCTGGCGGAGCCCGAACTCGCTCCCGGCCGGCTCCACCACCACGTGCCGTGCGCCGTCCATGCCGGGCCGGTCGTTAACGTGGAGGACCGTCTGGCGGCCCGCCGTGCCGTCGAGCAGGCGGTACGGGTCGTCGCTCGCCGTCAGCGGCCGGCCCTCGACGCCGACGAGGTAGTCGCCCTCCCCGATCTCCAGGCCGGGCTGATCGAGGGGCGCCGTGAGGCCCGGGTTCCAGCTCTCCGACGTGTAGATCCGCGCGATCCGCCATGCGCCGCGGTCGACCACGAGGTCTGCCCCGAGGACGCCCACGCGCGAGTCGTCGACCTCGGGGTAGTCGCCGCCGAACACGAAGCTGTGCCCCACCGAGAGCTCCCCGTTCATCTGGTCGAGCAGGTACGTAAGGTCGGCCCGGTGGGTGACATGCGGGAGGAGCGGGGCGTAGCGGTCGTAGACGGCGTCCCAGTCGCGCCCGTGGTGGTTCGGGTCGTAGAAGAAGTCGCGCTGGTAGGCCCAGGCCTCGTCGAACATCTGCCGCCACTCGGCCTGCCGGTCGAGGTGCGTGCGGAGCTGGACGGCCACGCCCTCGCCGCCCTCGCCCGACGGGCCGGCCGTGTCCGAGACCTTCCAGGCGCCCCCGGACCGCGTGAGGATCTTGGAGCCGTCGGCCGAGACGGACGCGAGCGAGATGCCGCTCAGGAACGGCGTGGCCTCGCGGTCCTCCAGCGAAAACTTGTGGAGCGTGAGGCCGGGCTGCCCCGGCGTGTTCTCGGTGACGAACACGGTCCCGGCCGGCCCCGCCAGCATCGTCTGATAGGGGGCCGTGGGCATGGGGAGGGCGAGCGTCCGGCGGTCGAGGCGGTCGAGGTCGATGCGGACGTCCTCGTCGCCATCATCCTCCGGCTCCTCCGTGGGCGGGTCGGCCTCGACGACCTCGTCATCGTCATCCGCGTCGCCCCCGGGCCGCTCCGCGTCATCCTCCACCGGCTCCTCGTCGCTGCGGAGGACGAACGGCGTCGGATCGTCGGCGCGGAGGACGACCACGTAGGCGGCGTACTCGGGGGCGGCGCTCATCGCGCTCGTGTTGGCCCAGCCGGAGCCGAGGGCCACGTCAGTGCTGGCGAGGAAGTAGAGGTGGCGGCCGTCGCGGTCCCAGGCCGGCGCGAACGCGTCCGCCAGCGGGTCCGTGAGGGCGTGCGTCTCGCCCGTCTCGGCCGACCACACCGTGACCCGGCGGAAGTTGTTCGGCGCCGTCTTGGCGTAGGCCAGCCACTCCGAGTCCGGCGACCACGTGAGGCCCATGCCGCCGCGCTCGATGTTGACCCCGCCGACGTCGACGGTCCGCACGCGGCCCGATGCGAGGTCCACCACACGGACCCGGAGGTCGTCGTCGACGAACGCGAGGCGCGCCCCGTCGGGCGACCACGCCGGCTCCCACGCCATCACCGACTCCCCGATGTCGATCCGCCGTGGTTCGCCGAGGCCGTCTTGGTCGGCCAGCATCAGGCCGTAGCCGTCGCCGCCGGCGTCGGAGAACCACGCGACCTGCCCGCCGTCGGGCGACCACAGCGGCGCCCGGTCGGCGGCGCCGGACGACCGCGTGAGGTTGCGCGCGTCGCCATGCTCGACCGGGACCGTGAACACGTCGCCCCGGGCCGCCATCACCGCCCGCTGGCCCGTCGGCGAGAGCGAGACGGACTCCACGTCGTCGCTCACGTCCTCCCATCGCGTCGCTGCCCACGGCGTGTCGCCGCGCGCGGTGATCGAGAGCGTCCGGACGCGGTCCGTGGCGGGGTCGAACGTGTGGAGCCGGCCCTCGCGCTCGAACACGAGGAGGTCCGGGCCGGCGCCGAGCCACTTGACGTCGGCCCCTTCGAAACGACGTCCGCTGGCGGAGAGTGCCGCTCGCCGGCTCGTACGACCACACATTCATGGTCCAGTCGCGGTCCGAGAGGAAGTAGATCGTGTCGCCGTGCCAGACGGGGTGGACGTCGGTCGTCCGCTCGTTGGGGAGGCGCGTCTCGGCGAGCGTCTCGAGGTCGAGGATGGTGAGGGGCGTGTTCTGGCCGCCGCGGTAGTCGCGCCACTCCTCGTCCCAGCGCGTCACGCGGTCGACGATCATCCGCTCGCCGTCGGGGCGGTACGAGGCGTCGTTGCCCCAGGGCGCCGGCAGGAGCTCGGACGGCCCGCCCTCCAGCGAGACCGTCCACAGTCGGTTGAAGCCGACCGGCGCCGTCTCGCGCGACGACGCGTAGAGCACGCGCGCACCGTCGGGCGTCCAGCCACGCGCCTCGGCCGGCGCCGGGTACCACGTCAGCCGCGTCGGGTCGCCTCCCTCCACCGAGACGACGTAGACCGCTGGGGTGCCGGCCCGGTTCGAGGTGAAGGCCAGCGTCCGCCCGTCGGGCGAGAAGTGCGGGTCGCTCTCGACGGCCGGCGTGGTCGTGAGGCGCCGGGCGTCCCCTCCCGAGCGATCGGCGATCCAGAGGTCGCCGCCGTGCGCGAAGGCCACGTGGGTCGCGCTCAGCGTCGGCTGGCGGAGCAGGAGCGTCTCCTGAGCCGAGACTGCGCTCACGGAGAGGGCGAGGAGAACGAGCAGGCGGACGAAGTCGGTCGGGCGCATAGCGGATGAAGTTGCCGGGCTGAAAGTAGTCGAGGCGACCGTTCGGCCGACGTGCGCCCTCTCCCCCTGCTCCCCGCCCTGGGGGCTTCCCCCAGCCACCCGTCGGAGAAGTCGGACACCCCCCGACGAGGGCGCTTCTCCATGGGGCTTCTATGTGTCCCAGAGCCGATTCGAGGCCCGCGCCTCTCCGCTCGAACGTCCTGTTATTTGTCCCCAAGAGAACAGATTCGCAATAGTGCCGTAGATGGGAAACCCACCAACTGGCACGCTTCCTCCATCAGGGCCCAGGGCGGATCCGGTACACCTGTTGCTCGGACCTGCCTCTGCCCCTCAGCCACGGACCCGACGGGGCTTTCCCCCGCTCACTCACCGTCGCTGATGCCCCCGGAACGGACGGAGGACGCATGCCCCCCGCTCCCACCACCCCATGGCTTACGCCAGACCCTTTTATAGGAGTTCTCGGCTGCAGCACCTCGCGGCCGGCCTCGCCCTAGGCCTCTCGCTCCTCCTCATCGCATCGAGCTGTGGCGACCAAGACACCGAACTCGGTCGCGACCTCGCACTCGCAGGAGGCGTCGCCGGAGAGATCCCGATCGACCTCGACGTCGAGGTGATCCCCGGCGACTGTGACTCGACCGGCGCCGAGGCCTACCGCGTCCCCTACGGCCCGAACGAGACGCCGCCCGACGGCGTCCGCGACCGCATCCGCGTGGTCATTCACACGTGCTGCTGCTGCGCCGACTCCTCGTACGCGTACACCCCGCTCCCTACTATCGAGCATGGAGGGGGCGTAGCAAGCACGGCTCGACCCAGGGTGAGAACGCCTCTCGGCGTGAAGCCCCCCGTGGAGGATATTCCTGGCGAAGTCGCGTCGTTCCAACGCCGTCGTCCGTCGATGCCTGAGGCACCGCGTGACGCCATTCCGCATCTCCCTTCGGTGCCCTTCGCATCCCTGGCGCTCCCCGGCGCCAGCGTCACCCCGCCTGCGATCCAGCCCGCCACGCGGGTCCCGTGGTGGCTGGGGCTCCTGGCGATCCCAGCCGGCTTCTTCGTGATCGAGGAGATGCCAGAGGGGACGATGTGCGACGACTCCGGCCCGGCCGTCGGTCCCAACCGTGCGAGTTGCGACCTCCCCCCGAGACGCGCTTCGCAAACCTAGCCGTCAAGCCTAGCCGGCCCCGCTCAACGCAAGCGGAGCCGGCCGTCCAACCCTAGGGCATGTGCGGGAATCCCTCCGTTCCCGTCTCCTGAGCAGCGCGAAGGATCTCGCCCCTATCGTTCGAGGCCGCTGCGAGCGCTGGCGACGGAGTCCGACGTCGCGTCGAGATCCTTCACGGCGTTATGGATGACATCTCTGGATGTCTCCGCACAAGGCCTAGCGCGCCGCGAGGAGGTCGATGTCCGCGTGTTGCCAGGCTGCGTCGATGCGCGGTTGGAGCGCGTCGGCGTCGGCGGTGCGGCCCTGGGCGCGGAACGACCGCTGAAGTCCCGCCAGCCCCCGACCGTTCTCGGGATAGACCGAGAGGTCGGCGCGGTAGACGGCCTCCGCCTCGGCCGAGCGGCCCGCCGCCAGAAGCACGCGGCCGAGCGCCCAGCGCGAGGGGAGCGCCCACGGCGGCGGCTCGTCGTACGTCAGCGCGTCCTCCAGCTGGATGGCCGCCTCGAAGTGGCGGACAGCCGTGTCGGTGTCGCCGCGCGCAGCGGCGACCTCACCGGCCAGGTATGGCACGGCGATCTCTAAGATGGCGCCGAGCGTGTTGAGCCCACCGAACTGCTGGCCGAGCGCGGTGTCCGTGGACAGCGACCGGAGCGCGTCAAGCTCCTGCTGGGCGTCCTCAGCGTGTCCGGTTCGGGCAAGGGCGAGGCCTCGCACGAAATGCCAGACGCCGGTCGGGTAGATGAGACTGTCAGGCGGGGCCGGCGCGGCGAGGAGCACCTCCCAGTCCTCGAACGCGGCGTGCGCGTAGAGCGCGCTCATCGCGAAGTGCTGGAGGAACTCCATCCCCGGCATGCCCATCATGTCCGCGTGCTGGCCCATGTGGTGCGCGGACGCCAGCGCCGTCTCCTTCTCGCCGGACAGCACGGCCGCCACCCACAGAAAGTGATGGTTGTGGGGGACGTAGCCGATGGGGTAGAGCCCCTGCGCGTGGCACTGGGCGAGGTAATCGTCGTCGGCGAGGACGGCGTGCTGGTTGGCGACGACGGCGTCGTGGTAGCGCCCGACGCGGATCCAGATGTGGCCCGGCATGTGGACGAGGTGCCCAGCCGACGGCACGAGCGGCCCGAGGCGCGTGGCAGCGTCCACCCCCAGTTCCGGGCGCTGCTTCTCGACCACGTGGATCCAGAGATGAAGGGCCAGCGGATGATCGGGGGTTGCGTTGAGTGCCCGTTCGAGGGCCATGAGCACCTCCTCAGTCTCGGGCTTCGGCGAGCCGTCCGCGGTCCAGTAGTCCCAGGGCATTGTGTCCATGAGGGCCTCGGCGAACAGGGCTTGCACGTCGGCGTCGTCCGGGAAGCGGGCGGCCACCTCGCGCATGGCGTCGGCGTAGGCCCGGTCGAGAGAGGATCGGTCCTCAACTGGCTCGGGCACGTAGCGAGCGGCGAGGGCATCGATGACCGCCTGACAGGCGGGCGACAGGTCGCGGGCGAGGGTCCGAGCCCGTCGGAGCGCCGCCCAGGCTGGCGCCACGTCCTCGTCGTTCATCGGCGCGTTGACGTGGGGGCCAAGAGCGAGCGCTTCGCCCCACGCGCACAGCGAGCACTCGGGGTCGAGCCGCTGCGCCTCGCGGAAGGCGCGGACGGCCTCGGCATGATTGAAGGCGAAGGAGAGGATGAGCCCCTGGTTGAAGTACCGCTGCGCGAGCGGGTCGTCGGTATCGGCCGTGCGCGAGTAATCGCCGAGGCCATCGAGGAGCGGCGCGAGACGGGCATCGTCTTGCGCGGAGGCGACGGTCGTCAACAGGACGAGGCTGAGCAGGAAGGCACGCATAGGAGGAAGGGAAAGGGAGCCGGAGGGATCACGCGTCATCGTTCCGTTCGGGGAGTTCGCCGAGCCAGTTCGGCGCGTCGGCCGCGATCTCGGAGAGGTCGATGTCGTAGGTCGGGGCGCGGATGCGGGGCTAGGATGACGCGGCCCACCACCCGGTGGAGGGCGTCCGACAGAGCGTGTGGGGCGTCGGCCGATCGAGCCCTGGTGGCGTCGGATGAGAGGCAGGGAGGCGACAAGGAGATCGGCATGGGAGGTCTCGGCCAGCGAGGGAAAGAGCGCGGGGAGTTATCGCGCGCTACTCATCGTGACGGGCTTTCTCCCCGACCCCCCAAGTCCTTAGTTTAATTCTCTATACCTTCTCTATTCGGAACAGGATGGACCTCGACGTCCTGGCGATCAGCCGACTCCAGGTCGCGCTGACAATTCCGGCCCCCGGCCTCTTGCCGCCACTCACGATCGGCCTGAGCATGGTCAGGGTGGGACTGAAGGCCGCCGATCGCCGGGCGGAGGCCCCGGCCTTCGAGCGGGTCGCCCGGTCCTCGACCAAGAAGCCGACTCGGCCTTCTCGCCCTCGATCTACGACGCGGCCTCCGGCGAGTCCACGCTCCGCCCGATGGCGCCGATCGCGGCCATCGGGAGGCCGCCCGTCTCGACCTACCCAGGCATCGTGCCCTGGACCGTCCGGGGGATGGTCCAGCTCGGCGAGCTCTCGACTAGGCCTTGTGCGGAGACTCCAGCGATGTCCTCCTGAACGCCGTGACGGACCTCGACGCAATGTCCGATACCATCACCAGCGCTCGCGACGGCCTCCCACGATGGCGTCGAAATCATTCGCGCTGCTCAGGATGTCGTGTCCGGAGGAGTGTCCGCACAAGACTCAATCTCTGCCCGGCGGCTGGACCGGCTCGCCCTCGACGAACGGCCCGACGTAGAGCTCCTGGACGAGGACCAGCCCGACGCCCAGGATCGGGACCACGAGGAGGACGCCGAGGACCCCCGCCAGCGTCGCGAACACGATCTGCGCAGCCACGATCAGCGCCGGCCCCACGTGGATCATATGGCCCTGGACCTTGGGCGTGATGAAGCTCCCCTCAACCTGCTGCGCAGCGACCGCCAGCCCGAGCGTCCACAGGCCGGTCGAGGTCCCCTGCGAGAACCCGACGATCACGGCCGGTGCCCACCCGATGATCGGGCCGAAGTTGGGGATGACGGTGAGCACGGCGGCGAACGCGCCGAGCGCGAGGGCGCCCGGAATCCCAATGACGGTGAGCCCCACGAGGGCCATGGCCCCCAACACCAAGACCGCGATCGCGACGCCCTTGAACCAGGCGAGGAGCACGTGGCCCATCCGGTCGAGCACGTGGCGCACGAACGGCTGGTGCTCCCGGTCGAACAGGCGGACGACGCCGTCGGTGTAGAGGTCGGGCGAGAGCGCCGTGTAGATGCCGACGAGGAGGACCACGAGGAACCCGGCCAGCGCGCCCAGAAGCGAGGAGAACACGCCGAGCAGGCGGCCAGAGTACTGGCTGGCCTGCTCGGGAAGCTGGAGCGCGCTCTCCGAGAGGCCGAGCCTGGTCCGAGCCGCGTCGAGGAGCGTCGGGGCCTGCTCGACCAGCGCCTGGGCCTCGGTCACCACGCGCGGCGCGCCGACGTACCCCGCCGCCGCGAGCCCGGCCAGCACCAGCACAACCACCCCCCCGAGCATCGACTTCCGAGGCGCCCCGGTCTTGTCGGCGAGCCACGCGCTCGCGTGGTAGAACAGGACGCCGAGGGCCACGCCGAGGAACACGAGGAGCAGTGCCTGCCGGGCGATCCAGGCGATGCTCAGGAAGACGACGGCGAGCGCTGCGATCGCTACCACGAACCGGGCGCGGCGGCGGAAGGCGACGGGCGTATCGAGGGGCGTATCGGTATCGGTCATAGGTCAGAGCGCGGGCTCTTCACACGCCCGGGCCGCGCCCCGAGGTCCGCAGTACCTCTGCGGGGCCCGCGAGTCTCCGCGCTCGTTCCGCCCCCGGTGTCCCACGAGAACCCGCCGCGCGACACACCGATGACACGGCCAACCTGGACCTTTGGGCTCCGCCCACCTCCTCAAGGCCGCCCGTGAGACGCCAGGTCATCGAGAAGCTCGAAATCCTCGCCGACGCGGCGAAGTACGACGCCTCGTGCGCCTCCTCCGGAGGCAAGCGCGAGAACACCCCCACGGGCATCGGTCACAGCACGGGCGCCGGCATCTGTCACTCGTACACCGAAGACGGCCGGTGCGTCTCGCTCCTCAAGGTCCTCTTCTCGAACGTCTGCATCTACGACTGCGCCTACTGCGTGTCGCGGCGCTCGAACGAGGAGGTCCAACGCGTGGCGTTCACCGTGAAGGAGGTCGTGGACCTCACGATGGAGTTCTACAAGCGGAACTACATCGAGGGCCTGTTCCTCTCGTCGGGCATCTTCAAGGACGCCGACACGACGACCGAGAAGCTCGTGGCCGTCGCCCGGTCGCTCCGCCACGAGCACGGGTTCAACGGGTACATCCACCTCAAGGTGATCCCCGGCGCGAGCGCCGAGCTGGTGACGGAAGCCGGCCGGCTGGCCGACCGCCTGAGCGTAAACGTGGAGATCCCGAGCGAGACCGGGCTGAAGTCGGTCGCGCCGGAGAAAGACTACGCGAGCGTGTTCGCGCCGATGGCGACGGTCCGCGACGGAATCGCCGAGTCGCGCGAGGAGCGGAGGCGGAGCCGCCGCGCGCTCCGCGCTTCGCCGCCGGCGGCCAGTCCACGCAGCTCGTCGTCGGGGCGACGCCCGAGAGCGACCGGCAGGTGCTGGAACTGGTAGACGGGCTGTATTCCGAGCAGAAGCTCCGACGCGTCTACTACTCCGGCTTCATCGCGCTCGGCGGCGACGACCGCGTGCCCACGCCCGAGACGTACCGCGCCCCGCTCCACCGCGAGCACCGGCTCTACCAGGCCGACTGGCTCCTCCGCAAGTATGGGTTCGACCTCGACGAGGTGGCGCCGCCCGGCACGGGAAACCTCGACGCCGAGGTGGACCCGAAGACGGCGTACGCGCTCCGCTTCCCCTCCCTCTTCCCCGTCGACGTGAACGCGGCCCCGATCGAGTGGCTCCAGCGAGTGCCCGGCCTGGGCCTCCGCTCGGCGCACCGGATCGTGGCGGCGCGGCGGCACTCCGTCGTCCGGTGGGACGACCTCCGGCAGATGGGCGTCGTCCTCAAACGCGCCCAGTACTTCCTGACGACGCCGGACCACCGGCCCCAGCTCCTCGACCGCGACCCGATCGGCCGTCCGTGCCCGGCTCGTCGGTGGGCGCGCGGCCGAGGCCCCGCAGCTCTCGCTGTTCGCGCCGCCGTCCGTCGGCGCCCCGTCCGTCCGGCGAGCCGCCTGATGCTCCCGGTCGACCCGGCGCTCACGGTCGAGACGGACGGCACGTTCGCCGGCCTGCTGGCGGCCTACGCCGAGGCGCACCGCTGCCGGGCCCTCCCGGCCGAGGTGCGGACGCTCGGGCAGCCGGGACCGGGCGCCCTCTTCGCCGAGACCGTCGCGCTGGCGACGGACGTGGTCCTGGCCGAGCGCGTCGAGCGGGGGCTGGAGCGGGCCAAGCCCGGCCTCGTCGGACGGCTGCGGCGGGCGTTCCTGAGCGAGCGCCCCGGCATGGAGGTCGCCCTCCTCCGCCTGATCGACGCCGTGGCCGACTGGGGCGCCGGGGCGGCCGAGGACTGGACCTTCGAGCCGGCCCGCGAGGTCACCCGCTGGGCGGGGCGCGTGGGGCGCGAGGCCCACCGGATGGAGGCGTTCGTCCGCTTCGAGCGGATCGACGCCGGATGGGACGACGAGGCCCCGGAGACGTTTGTCGCCCGCATCCGGCCCGAGTACAACGTCCTCCCGATCCTCCACGGTCACTTCGAGACGCGCTACCCGACGCTCGCCTGGCGCATCGTGGACGTCCGGCGCGCCCTCGCCCTCGTCCACACGCCGGCGCCGCTCCGGGCGCCCGGCCAGCCCCCGAGTGAGATCGTGCCCGTCGACGCCCTCGACCTCCCCGACGACCGGGCTGACGGCGAGGACTGCTACCAGCGGATGTGGCAGGCCTACTTCCGCGCCGTCACCATTCCCGAGCGGCGCAACCTGACGCTCCACCTCCGCCACGTCCCGAAGCGGTACTGGCCCTACCTCACCGAGAAGCAGGGCTGACTACACGCGCCCGCGGAAGCGGAGGCCGGCGGCGTAGAAGAAGAACAGCCGGTGTGCCTCGACGGTCCGGCGCTGCTCCTGGCTCTCGTGCCACGCCGCCGCCACGTTCGCCCCGAGCGACGAGGCCGCGAGCGCCGCGCCGACGGCGTCGATCAGCCACCCCGGCGCCGCGAGCCCGACGGTCAGCGCGGGCACGGCGAGGGGGAGGAAGCGGTGGGCGCCGTCCGCGTAGCGCGTCGTCAGCTCGCGGAGGAAGCCGACGGAGGCGACGGCGTCCTCGATGTCGCAGATGGCCGGCGCCACGTCGCGGCGGTAGACGCGCTCGGCGTCGAGCGGGAAGTCCGGATCCCACATGGCCGACCCCACGGTCTCGGCGAACGCCGTCACGGCCGCTCGGAAGCGCGCGAGGTGGGGGTCGAGATCGCGCCGCACGTCGAGAGTCTCCTCCACCGTGGCGAGGTCGAAGAGCGGGAGCCGGGGGAGCCAGTCGGCCACGAGGCCGCCCTGACGGGCCCACCCGGCGCGGGGCTCGGCCACCCCACCCGCCCGCTGCCGGATCAGATCGGCCGTGGTGTCGTCGAACATCGGGACCGAGAGGCCGGCAGCGATGGCGTCGAGGACGCGCGCGGCGTAGGCGTCGGAGGCGACCGGCGCGAAGTCGTCCGGCGCGTCGAGCGCCTCCAGGTCCAGCCCATCCACCGAGAGCCGACCGGACCGGACGGCCGCCACCAACTCCCCATGCCCGCCGCGGTCCACGTGGGTGCGGAGCATGTCGCGCGCCTCGTGCCACTGCTCCTCCGCCACGCGCTCGATCCACGCGCGCCGCGAGGTCGCGACCCACGATTCGTCCGTCTGGGGAGCGAGGGCCGTGTAGGCGTCGGCGAGACGGCGCGGGCCGTCGCCCAGGTCGAGGTCCCCCGCCATCGCCGCCAGTGCGTCGAGTTGGCGGCGCGTGTCGGGCGCGGCGGCTTCCAGCCGGAGGAGGCGGGCGATGAGCGCGGCGGCCGGGCTGCACAGCGTCGCCGCGTCGCCGTAGAGCAGGGCGGCCTTGACGAGCCGGACATCGGCCGAGAGACCGACGGGCCCTTCCGGCCACGGGGCCGGGCCGACGCCGATCGTGACGTGGAGCGGGTGGTGGGGCATGGGAGCACGAGGGACTCCCAGGCTCGCCCTCGCCGGTGCCGCCGGCGTGTCAGTCGCCCTCAAACCGACGCCGCCCCCGGCGTCGAGCACCGGGGGCGGCATCCCAAGCAGGCCAGATCGCTACGATCGGTCGCGGAGCCTCTTCGCGGCGTAGCCCGCCCCGGCCAGGGCGAGCAGGCTGAGGCCCCCGTCGAGCAGCACGGGGTCGGGGGCCGAGGGCGGCGTCGGGGGAGACATCACCGCCTTCGCTGGCGTGCCGGCCTCGGGCGCTAGGCCAGCTCCATCTCTGCGTTGAGGAAGTCGCGGAGGACGTAGTTGAGGATGCCGCCGTGGCGGTAGTACTCCACCTCGATCGGCGTCGAGAGCGCGACCGTCACGTCAAAGTCCACCGTTGAGCCGTCGGCCTTCGTGGCCGTGATCGTGAGCGTGTCGTTCGGACGGACGCCGTCGGAGACGGGGATGTCGAACGACTCGGTCCCGTCGAGGCCGTAGGTCTCGAGTCCCTCGCCGGCCTTGAACAGGAGCGGCAGGACGCCCATGCCGATCAGGTTCGACCGGTGGATCCGCTCGTACGACTTGGCCACGACGGCCTTGATGCCGAGGAGGATGGTCCCCTTGGCGGCCCAATCGCGCGAGGAGCCCATGCCGTAGTCGTTCCCTGCGAACACGACGAGGGGCGTGCCGTCGGCCTGGTACTCCTGCGAGGCGTCGTAGATGTACGCCTGCTCGCCGTCCTTCGTGGTCCAGCCGCCCTCGGTGCCGGGGGCCATCTGGTTGCGGAGGCGGATGTTGGCGAACGTGCCGCGCGTCATCACGCGGTCGTTGCCGCGGCGGCTGCCGAACGAGTTGAAGTCCTTCGGCTCGACGCCATGCGCCTGGAGATACTGCCCGGCCGGCTCGCCCTTGGGGATGGCCCCGGCCGGCGAGATGTGGTCGGTCGTGGTCGAGTCGCCGACCTTCACGAGCGTCTGGGCGCCCTTGATCGGTTCGATCTGGGGCACCTCGGGGGTGACGTCGAGGAAGAAGGGCGGCTCCTGGATGTAGGTCGAGTCCTCCTGCCAGTCGTAGACGGCGCCTTCGGAGGTCGCGATCTGGTTCCAGCGCGGGTTCGAGTCTTCGATCCCCTCGTACAGCTCCTCGAACTGCTCGGGCGTGACGGCCTCGCGGATCGTGTCGAGGATCTCGTGCTGCGACGGCCAGACGTCTTTCAGGAAGACGTCGTTGCCGTCCTTATCCGTCCCGATCGGATCGTTCTGGAGGTCGATGTCGACGGTCCCGGCGAGGGCGTAGGCCACGACGAGCGGCGGGCTCGCGAGGTAGTTGGCCTTGACGAGGGCGTGGATCCGGCCCTCGAAGTTCCGGTTGCCCGAAAGCACGCCGGCCACCACGAGGTCGCCGTCCTGGATGGCCGCGGCGACGGGCTCGGGGAGCGGCCCCGAGTTGCCGATGCAGGTCGTGCACCCGTAGCCGACGAGGTTGTAGCCGAGCTGGTCGAGGTAGTCCTGGAGGCCCGCCTTTTCGAGGTAGGCCGTGACCACGCGGGACCCCGGCGCGAGGCTCGTCTTGACGTACGGCTTCACCGTCATCCCGCGCTCGACCGCCTTCTTGGCGAGGAGCCCAGCGGCCACCATCACGCTCGGGTTCGAGGTGTTGGTGCAGCTCGTGATGGCGGCGATCACCACGTCGCCGTGCTTCAGGTCGAGCTCGTTGCCCTCCGCGTCCTGGTAGGCGCCGGTGTTGTCCAGCTTGTCCTTTGAGAGGCCGAAGCCCTGCGGCGAGGCGGGGCGCGTCAGGCTCTCCTTGAACTCCCGCTGGATGTCCCCGAGGACGATCCGGTCCTGCGGGCGCTTCGGGCCGGCCATCGACGGCCGGACTTCCCCGAGGTCCAGGTCGAGGACGGCCTCGAACTCGGGGTCCGGCGTGTCGTCGGTGCGGAAAAGGCCCTGGGCCTTCGCGTACGTCTCGACGAGGTCCACGGTGTCCGCGTCGCGGTTGGTGCGGCGGAGGTAGCTGAGCGTCTCCTCGTCGATCGGGAAGAAGCCCATCGTGGCCCCGTACTCCGGCGCCATGTTGGCGATGGTGGCGCGGTCCGGGAGGCTCATCGACGAGAGGCCGGTCCCGAAGAACTCGACGAACTTGCCGACGACGCCGTGCTTCCGGAGCATCTGCGTGACGGTCAGCGTGAGGTCGGTCGCCGTGACGCCCTCCTTCAGCTTGCCGCTCAGGCGGAAGCCGACCACCTTCGGCATGAGCATGTAGATCGGCTGGCCGAGCATGGCGGCCTCGGCCTCGATCCCGCCGACGCCCCAGCCGAGCACGCCGAGCCCGTTGATCATCGTCGTGTGGCTGTCGGTGCCGACGAGCGTGTCGGGGTAGGCCACGGGCAGGCCCTCGTCGCTCGGGCTCGTCCACACGCCCTGCGCGAGGTACTCCAGGTTGACCTGGTGGCAGATCCCGCGCTCGGGCGGGACCACGCTGAAGTTGTCGAACGCCTTGGAGCCCCAGCGGAGGAACTCGTAGCGCTCCTGGTTGCGCTGGAACTCGATGTCGGCGTTGATCTGGAACGCCTGCGGGAGCGCGAAGCTGTCGACCTGGACCGAGTGGTCGATCACGAGGTCGACGGGGACGCGCGGGTTGATGGCCTCGGGGTCGCCGCCGTTGCGGGCCATGGCCGAGCGGAGCGCGGCGAGGTCGACGACGGCCGGGACGCCCGTGAAGTCCTGCAGGAGCACGCGGGCGGGCGAGAACGGGATCTCGACCTCGGCCGGCGCGGCGGGCTCGTAGCGAGCCAGGTTCTCGACGTCCTCGCGGGTCACCGGGCCCTCCCCGGCGGCGCGGAGCGCGTTCTCCAGGAGCACCTTGATCGAGAACGGGAGGCGGTCGAGGTCCACGCCGAACTCGTCGGCGGCGCGGTCGAGGCGGTAGTAGTAAACGGAGCCGCCGGATGTGTCGAGGGTATCGCGGGCGCCGAGGGGGTCTGCTGCCATGTCGGAGAAAGCCGTGTATGTAGGGAGAGTCTAGGGGTGCACGCCTGAGCCGTGGAGAAGTGCCGGCACGGACGGGCCAGCCTCCAGGCGAAGGGGCCGTTCCTGCGAAACTCCACGAAAACGACCGCTCCGGCGCCGGTCTCCGTCTCGAACCGGAGGTCGGCGCCGGGCCCGGTCACGATAGCATCGTTCGCGAGCGAGAGGCCGAGGCTCCTCCCCTCTCCCGTCGGACGCGTGGTGAAGAAAGGTTCGAATACCCGCTCGCGGCGCTCGTCCGGCATGCCCGGGCGGGGTGAAGCGGTGGAGGCCAACCGCTCGGGGCGCGGCGGCTTTCACCGATCCTCCCGCCCCGGTCGGTTGACCCCGGTCGGTGCGGGTCTGTATCCTAGGGGTCCGTCCGCGTGACGGGTCCTGGGGCTATAGCTCAGTTGGTAGAGCGCTGCAATCGCACTGCAGAGGTCAGGAGTTCGAATCTCCTTAGCTCCAC
>CAVSJM010000006.1:0-76891 GCA_963728345.1 Rubricoccaceae bacterium | reverse complement strand
GATGGTCAAGTTCCGGACGATGACCGACGCCCGGGGCCCAGATGGCGAGCTATTGCCCGACGCCGAGCGTCTGACCGCCTTTGGCAGGTTCCTGCGGAGCACCAGCCTCGACGAGCTCCCCGAGCTGTGGAACGTCCTCAAGGGCGACATGAGCCTTGTTGGGCCCCGTCCGCTCCTCATGCGCTACCTCGACCGCTACACGCCGGAGCAGGCCCGGCGCCACGAGGTCCGGCCGGGAATCACCGGGCTCGCCCAGGTCAGCGGCCGGAACGCGATCTCGTGGGAGGACAAGTTCGCCCTCGACGTCTGGTACGTCGACCATGCCTCGTTCTGGCTCGACCTCAAGATCCTCGCTGCAGACGGTGCTCAAGGTGGTGCGGCGTGACGACGTCAGCGCGGACGCCCACGTGACGATGCCCGAGTTTCTGGGCTCCGCCTCGGTCGAGGAAGGCCTGCAGCCATGAGCGTTCTCGTCGTCGGTGCCGGAGGGCATGCCAAGGTGGTGATCGCGACCCTTCAGGCCGCAGGGCACTCCGTCGCGGGAGTCCTGGACGATGCGCCGGAGATGGAGGGTAGGTCCGTTCTCGGCGTCCCGGTCGTCGGGGAGACACGCCGCCTCCGAATCCATGAAGGGCCGGCCGTGCTGGCCATCGGGAGCAATCCGGTTCGCAAGCGCCTGGCGGATGCGTACCCTCACGTCTCGTGGCTTTCAGTGATCCACCCGCGTGCCATCGTCCACGAGTCCGCGCGGATTGGAGCGGGGACCGTCGTATTCGCGGGTGCCGTCGTGCAGCCCGAGGCCGTGATCGGGCGGCACGTGATCGTCAACACGGGAGCGACGGTCGACCACGATGGCCGGCTGGCGGATTTCGTCCACGTCGCGCCCGGCGTCCACCTCTCGGGGAACGTGACCGTCGAGGAAGGTGGATTCCTGGGGGTGGGGGCGAGTGCCGCACCGGGCGTCACGGTCGGGGCCTGGGGGACCGTCGGGGCGGGGGGCGTCGTTATCCATGATCTTCCGCCGAACGCCACATCCATAGGGATCCCTGCTCGTCCCCGTGGTTGAACTCATCAAATCCTGCCCTCCCGATGGCTGACGCTTCGCGCCTCTACCTCTCGCCTCCCCACATCGGCCCCGACGAACTGGCGTTCGTCACGGAGGCCTTCGAGACCAACTGGGTCGCGCCCATCGGCCCCCACGTCGACGCGTTCGAGCGCGAGTTCGCCGCGCACGTCGGCTCGAAGCACGCCGTCGCCGTGTCGTCCGGGACGGCCGCGCTCCACCTCGCGCTCCGCCTCGTCGGCGTCGAGCGGGGGGACGAGGTGCTCGTCTCCGACCTCACGTTCTGCGCCAGCGTCAACCCGATCCTCTACGAGGGCGGCGTCCCCGTCTTCGTCGACAGCGAGCGGGCGTCGTGGAACCTCGACCCCACCCTGGTCGAGGACGCGCTGAAGGCGCGGGCGGCCTCGGGGCGCCAGGTGAAGGCCCTCGTGCCGGTCCACCTCTACGGCCAGACGGTCGACCTCGACCCCCTCGTCGAGCTGTGCGAGCGGTACGGCGTGGCGATGGTCGAGGACGCCGCCGAGGCGCTCGGCGCGACGTACAAGGGCCGCTCGCCGGGGACCTTCGGCCGGGCCGGGATCTTCTCCTTCAACGGCAACAAGATCATCACCACGTCCGGCGGGGGGATGCTGGTGACGGACGACGCGGACCTCGCCGCGCACGCCAAGAAGCTGGCCACCCAGGCCCGCGACGACGCCCCGCACTACGAGCACTCGGAGATCGGCTACAACTACCGGATGAGCAACGTGCTCGCCGGAATCGGGCGCGGCCAGCTCCGCCAGCTCGAGGACCGGGTCCAGGCGCGGCGCCGGATCTTCGAGACGTACCGGCAGGGGCTCGGCGACCTCCCCGGCGTCACGTTCATGCCGGAGGCCCCGTGGGGCCGCCACACGCGCTGGCTCACATGTCTCACGATCGACCCGGAGGCGTTCGGCGCGACGCGCGAGGACGTGCGGCTCGCCCTGGAGGCCGAGAACGTCGAGGCGCGGCCGGTCTGGAAGCCCATGCACCTCCAGCCGGCCTATCGGGCCTACGAGGTGCTCGGCGGCGCCGTGGGGGAGGAGATCTTCGAGACCGGCCTCTGCCTGCCGTCGGGCTCGGCGATGACCGAGGCGGACGTGCAGCGGGTCATGGAAATCGTGCAGAGTCTTGCCCCGGCCGTCACGCGTGCGCACGTAGACATATAGTATTGTTCGACCTCATCAGGTCCATGGCCTCCCCCGATCTGGCGTGGACCGAGGAGGCCGCAGGCTCACATCCCCCCGTCTCGGCCTGCCCACCACACACGTGACGCTCTCTCCTTCGATCTCTTCCCGCGGCCTCGCGAAATACGTCCTGGACGTGGCCGTCTGGACGGCGCTGACGCCGATCGCATTCGCGCTTCGCCTGGAGGGAGACGTCTTCCGGTACCCCGAGGCCCTCATCGCGCTTACCCTCGGCGGGGCCCTGTTGAAGGTGATCGCGGAGGGGCTGTTCCGCCTCCCGCGCCGTGCGTGGCGGTGGATCGGCATTCCGGATCTGATGATCGTGCTCACGGCGGTCGGCATCGTCACGCTGGCGATGTTCGTAGGCGTGGTGGCCGTGCACCCCGTCTTCCCGATCCCCCGGAGCGTGCCCCTGATCGAAGGGACCCTCGCGATCGTGGCGCTGGGGGGGATGCGGCTGGCCATGCGGGTCTGGCACGAGGGCCGAGGACGCCGCCGCATCAAGGACGAGGGGCGCCGGGTCGTGGTCGTGGGCGCGGGCAACGCGGGGGCGATGGTGGTGCGCGAGATGCTCCGCCACCCCGAGAGCCACATGATCCCCGTCGGCTTTCTGGATGACGACCGGGCCAAGCAGAAGCTGCGGATCGCCAGCCGTCCCGTCCTCGGCACTCTCGCCGACCTGGAATCCGTCGTCCGGCTCCACGCCATCGAAGAAGTCCTGATCGCGATCCCGTCGGCTCGGGGCGACACCGTCCGGCGGGTGGTGACGGCGGCGCGCAAGGTCGGGCGTGAAGAGCCGGACGCTCCCGCCGCTCTACGACCTCGTCAGCGGGCGGGTCGAGATGTCGCAGATCCGCGAGGTGGACCTGGAAGACCTCCTCCGGCGCGACGCGGTACGCCTGGAGTCGGGGCCGATCGAGGCCTACGTCCGCGACCGCTGCGTGCTCGTCACGGGCGCCGGCGGGTCCATCGGGTCGGAGATCGTGCGGCAGATCGCGCCGTTCGGGCCCTCTCAGATCGTCCTCCTCGGGCGCGGCGAGCACAGCGTCTACCTCATCGACCGCGAGGTGGCGCCGCCGGTGGCCCCACCTGAGCCGGAACGCCGTCATCTGCGACGTGCGCGACGCGTCGTCGCTCCGCGAGGTGTTCGAGCAGTACCGGCCCGAGGTCGTGTTCCACGCGGCGGCCCACAAGCACGTCCCCCTCATGGAGGCGAACCCGGCGCAGGCCGTGTTCAACAACGTGGGGGGCACGCAGAACGTCGCGTCGCTGGCCGTCGAGTTCGGAGTCCAGCGCCTCGTCAACATCTCGACCGACAAGGCGGTGAACCCGACGAACGTGATGGGCGCCTCGAAGCGGGTGGCCGAGATGGCCGTGTCGAACGCGGCGTCGCGGTGCCAGGGGAACTGCACGATGGTGTCGGTCCGGTTCGGGAACGTGCTCGGGAGCCGGGGCAGCGTGGTCCCGCTCTTCCGCGAGCAGATCCGCCGGGGCGGGCCGATCACGGTCACGCACCCCGACATGGTCCGGTACTTCATGACGATCCCGGAGGCCGCGCAGCTGGTCCTCCAGGCCGGGGCGTTCGCCGAGAGCGGGCGGGTCTACGTGCTCGACATGGGCAAGCCCGTCCGGATCGCCGACCTCGCGCGAGACCTCATCCTGCTCTCGGGCCTGGAGCCGGGGCGCGACATCGAGATCCGGTTCTCGGGCGCGCGGCCGGGCGAGAAGCTGTTCGAGGAGCTGCTGACGGCGGAGGAGGGGACCGAAGCCTCGCACCACGAGAAGATCTTCGTGGCCCGGAAGGCCGCGCCGCCCGCGGACGTCGACGCCCGCCTCGACGCCCTCTTCGACGCCGCCCGGTCCAACGACCGCGACGCGATCCGCGACGCCTTCCGCCACCTCGTCCCCACCTACAGCCCGCAGTCGGCGGCCCCGACGGGCAGCGGCCGCGAAGCCGTGAGGACGATGGGCGACGGCGCCATCGCCCCGGTCGAGCTGGCGAAGTGAGCGTCCCGCGCCGCGGCGGGAGGTGACGGCCGGTCGCCTGCGTCTCGCGCTCTGCTACGCCGCCGGCGTCGTCGCGCTGCGGCGAGAGGACGTGCTGCAGACCCCGTCGGCGTGGCCTCGTTCGTGCTCTTCGTCCTCGGCCGGCCTGTCGACCTCGACCGGCTGGCCGTCGCCGTCGAGCGCTCGGGGCTCGATGCCCTCCAGGCCAGGGCGGCGGAGAGCGGCCTGGCCGGTCCCGATCGGTTGGCCGACGGATACACGTTCGCGCCCGGCCGTCCCGCGGGGTCCGGGGCCACGTCTTCGACGTGGCGGATGTCGCCTGGGCCCGCGAGCGGCTCGGCGCGGCCGGGCTCGCGGCGTGGGTCCCCTGAGGCCCCGGGTCCTCGTCATCGCGCCGCGCCCTCTGCCGGCGCCCGGCCGACGTGGGGTCCCTGACGCCGGCGAGCAGCGCGCTCGGGCTCTGGCGCGACCTCCTCGTGCTCGCGGGATCCCCGCGGACACACCCATCGTGGCCCACGTCCACGCGGGCGACTGCTGGCGGGGTCGCACCTCGCGCGCCGGCTGGCTCGGCGGTTCGATCAGATTCTCGCGCCGCGCATCTACGCGGCCGCGGGGATCCGCCGGTCGATGCCCGACTTGACCCCGGTGGTCGTCCCGAACACGGTCCGGGCGGGGCTCCGGGTTTCGCCTGCCGAGGTGGAGGGGGCGTGGCAGAGGCGGCGGTCCTGCCGGCCCGTCGTCCTGTTCCTCTCCAACATGATCCCGTCGAAGGGGTAGGAGCGGCTCGCGGACGCGGCCCCGCGCCTTCGCCACTACGTCGACCTCGGGCAGACCCCGTCGGCGTGGCCTCGTCCGTGCTCTCCCTCCTCGGCCGGCCCGTCGACCTCGGCCGGCTGGCCCTCGCCGTCGAGCGGTCGGGGCTCGATTTCCGCCGCTCGACGACGCCCTCGATCAGGCCGAGGCGTTCGGACGGGCCGGGGCGATCCATGTCCGCGAGGCCTTTGGGCCGGACACGTTCGAGCGAACCCTCAGAGCGGTCGTCCTCGGCGGGATGGACCGGTCCGTCAGTAGCGCGGACTCGGGGGCGGGAGCCCCCACCGGAGGAACACGCGGGGACTGACGACGGCTTCGGTCCCCCAGTCGGCGTCGCGCACGGCCCGGGCCTCGATGGCGAGCCCGAGCGTGGCGTCGGGGAGGACGCGGACGTCGGTCCGGAGGTCGGCCCAGTAGAGGCGCTGCCGGACGCCCTGGAGCGTCGGGTTGGGCTCGGGCACGCGGTCGGTGTAGGGGCGCGAAGGGTCAGAGCCGACGTTGAGCGAGTCGGTGTTGCGTCCCCGGAGCGTCCACGCCGCGTCGAGGCGGATCTCGACGTCGGGGTGGGGGCGGTGCGCGAGGCGGAGGGCGAGGTCGCTCGCGTTCGGCCCGGCCGGGTGCCCGAGCCCGTCGCCATAGTGGACGGCGGCGGTCACCGAGTCGCGGTGGGAGTAGACGTACGGGCGGATGCGGGCATACTCGACGCGGAGGTCGGTGTCGCGGAGTCGCCCGAGGCCGGGGAGGACGGGGTCCGAGAGCTGGGCGCCGAGGACGAACCCCCACTTGTTGGTCCAGGCGTCCTCGAAGAAGCGTCCGGCCGTCAGCTCGTCGAGGAGCCCCTGGGCGTAGACGCGGGCGCCCGGCGCGGCGCGCCACGCGAGGCCTGCGCCGAGGAGGATGTTGTCCGGACTCCCCAGGTCCCGCTCGACCGTCCGGTACAGGGAGAAGGGGACGAGGTAGGCCAGCTCGAAGGACGGCGTCCCCTCCCGCACGCCGAACACGACCGACTCGAACGCCTCCACCTCGACGCCCCCGCCGAGGCGGAGGGCCGCCCGGTGGATCGCCCCGTAGCGCCCGTTCACGGGGCCGTCCCCATCGCTCTCGCCCGCCTCACGAGGGTCGAGGAAGCGGGCGTAGAGACTCTGGAACGAGACGGGGCCCGCCTGGAGGCGAACCTGGACGTGGTCGTACTCGGTCGCGTAGTTGCTCAAAATGAGACTGCCGCGCGCGACGCCGAGCCGGTTCCGGTCGCGCCCGGCCCGGACCTCCAGAAATCGGTCGTGGTAGCCCACGATCCCGGTGGAGGTGAGGTAGTCGTAGGTCGGGTCGGGCGAGCCGCTGGTCTTGACCGATCCCAGGCGGGGGGCCGTGCGCGGCGTCCGCGTTCCCAGCGGCGCCGTCACCTGGTTCTCCGTGATCCGCGTCTCGGCGAAGAAGCGCCCGATCCGCCCGCCCAGCCGGACCCCGCGCGAGTTCTGGACCGCCGCGACCCACCCCGTCTCGTCATCCCTGCGTCGGACGTAGGCGGGTCCGACCGACAGGTTGACGAGCGGCGACGCTTCCAGCGCGTAGCCGTCGCCCGCTGCCGAGAGGGCCGCCAGGCCGTTGGCGTAGAGCGGCGTGCGGTCCGCGACGGCGGGGCCGAGGACGCCGCCCGGCCGCTCGCCCCGAAACTGGGCTCGCAGGACGCGGTCGGTGGGCGTCAGGTCGCTCCCACGGAGTGAGTCGAGCGCCCGCTGCGTCTCGTCGGCCGAGAAGGGGAGGGCGCCGGGGTCGAGGTCGGGCAGGTGCCCGAGGACGTGCTGCCGAAGGAGATAGTGCTCCACGTCGCTCTCGATGGGCACCACGCCCGTCTGCTGCGCCCGAGCCGGCGCGACGGGGAGAAGCGTGAGCAGCGCCACCAACGCGTGGAGGTGCCAGCCACGAGGCGGAGAGGAGGAGACGAACGCGGGCAGGGGACCGGGGGGAGGCAGGTCTCGAAGCTACTCCCAAGCGTCGGGAGGCCCGTCCGTGGCGAGGCGCCAGGGCAGTGCGGGGGCGGAGGCCTGCCGGCGTCGCTCGGGATCCCATTTGGAGACCCGCATCGTAACTCTACCGTGACGAGGTTGACGCTCGCCACCCGAGCGCCGGGGGATGGGTCCGCCGGTTGGCATGGAGAACGACGTCGGCCTCCGAGGCGGTTTGGACCGCCGGGCCGTCGCCCCGAATCTGCGTGAAAGGCGCATCGCGCCCGGTAGCGAACCCTCACGGGTTCCGGTTCATTTCGCGCAGGCGGGGCGGTACGTTCACCCTGCGTCCCCTTCTTCGCGCGGCTTTTCGGTCCTCCCTATGACGAAGCGAGACAGCGCCCCGTCGCTCCTCTTCATCAACCAGCACTACTACCCGGACGTCGCGTCGACCGGGCAGCACCTGACCGATCTGGCGGAGCACCTCGTGGAGGACGGGTTCGAGGTCGACGTACTCTGCGCCTCGGCCCGCTACCTCTCCGGCGCGCTGGAGTCGCCGAAGCGAGAGGTCCACAACGGGGTCTCGATCCGCCGCGTGCAGACGACCTCCTTCGGGCGGGGGAGCCACTTCGGCCGCATCCTCGACTACGCCAGCTTCTACCTCCAGGTCCTCGTCGCCCTGTTCAGCGGGCGGCGCTACGACCTCGTCGTCGGGCTCACGACACCTCCGCTCCTCGGCGTCGCCTGCGGGCTCGCCCGGCTCGTCCGCGGGCAGCGCTACGCGATCTGGTCGATGGACCTCCACCCGGACGCCGAGGAGGCCGTCGGGATGGTCCGGCCGGGGAGCCTCCTCAGCCGCCTGCTCCACGGGCTCAACAACTTCGGCTACCGCAACGCGGACCTCGTGGTCGACCTCGGCCGCTACATGAAGGCGCGCCTGATCGAGAAGGGCGTCTCGCCCGGCCGGCTCAAGACGGTCGTCGTCTGGAACAAGAAGGAGGAGATCACGCCCGTCGCCCGTGAGGACAACCCGCTCGTGGACGAGCTGGGGCTCGCCGGCAAGTTCGTCGTGATGTACTCCGGCAACGCCGGCATCGTCCACCGCTTCGACGAGGTGACGGAGGTGATGACCCGCCTCCGGGACCACGAGGCCATCGAGTTCCTGTTCGTCGGCGGCGGCCCGCGGCGGCGCGAGATCGAGGCCGTCATCGAGCGCGAGGGGCTCACCAACGCCCGCTACCTCGACTACTTCCCGCGCGAGCAGCTCGACCTCTCGCTCTCGCTCGGGAGCGTCCACCTCCTCACGCTCCGCAACGAGGCGGCCGGCGTGGCCGTGCCGGGCAAGCTCTACGGCGTGATGGCCGCCGGGCGGCCCGTCGTGGTCGTCGGGCCGGGCCACTCCGAGCCCGCCGAGACCACCCTCGATGAGGGCGTCGGCCGCGTGGTCGACACGCAGACCGACGAGGGCTCGCTCGCCGACCGCCTGGAGGCCACGCTCCTCGACCTCGCGTCGGACCCCGAGACGTGCACCGTGATGGGCCTCCGCGCCCGCGCCGCCTTCCTCGCCCGCTACGAGGCCGAGGTGGCCTGCGCCCAGTGGGCCGACGTGCTCTGGGACCTGCTCGCGCCGGCCCTGCGTCCCACGCGCGTGCCCGTCACCCACGTCGAATCCGTCTCGACGCCGCACCCGCGCAAGCGCTGGCCGGTCCCGGTGGGGGACCCCGAGCCGGCCCGCCCCGTGCATCCGTCGACGGCCGTCGACGCCTAAAGACCCCTCCTTCTCCACACGGATCTCGGCCGGGCGTTCCTAGCTTGCGGACCTCGTGCGGATCCTTACGACCCAACTCACTATGCAGCCACGCGTTCTCGTCACCGGAGCCGGCGGATTCATCGGCCACCACCTCATCAAGTACCTCAAGGAGCGCGGGCACTGGGTCCGCGGCGTCGACATCAAGAAGCCGGAGTTCGAAGAGACGGCGGCCGACGAGTTCGACCTCCTCGACCTCCGCCGGTGGGACGCCTGCCTGGAGGCCCTCCGCCCGACGCCGGACGGCGAGGCCATCGAGCACGTCTACGCCCTCGCGGCGGACATGGGCGGGATGGGGTTCATCTCGGCCAACCACAGCCTCATCCTGCACAACAACGTCCTCATCAACACGCACACGATCGAGGCGGCGCGCAAGGCCGGCGTCAAGCGGTACTTCTACACGTCGAGCGCGTGCGTCTACCCGGAGCACCTCCAGACGACGGCCGACGCCCAGGCCCTCAAGGAGGACGACGCCTACCCGGCGGCCCCGCAGGACGCCTACGGTTGGGAGAAGCTCTTCACCGAGCTGCTCTGCCACTACTACCAGGGCGACTACGGCATGGAGACCCGGACGGTCCGGTTCCACAACGTCTACGGCGAGCTGGGCACCTGGGAGGGCGGCCGCGAGAAGGCCCCGGCCGCGATGATGCGGAAGGTGGCCTACGCCAAGCTCCTCGGCGGCAAGGAGGGGAGCCCCGGCGGCACGCCCACCGTCGAGATCTGGGGCGACGGCGAGCAGACCCGCTCGTTCATGCACGTCGACGACTGCGTGGAGGGCGTCTACCGCCTCATGACCTCGGACTACGCCGAGCCCCTCAACCTCGGCCGCGACCGGATGGTGACGATCAACCAGCTGGCCGACATCGCCGCCGACGCGGCGGGGATCGAGGTGGCCCACGAGCACGTCGACGGGCCCATGGGCGTCCGCGGCCGCAACTCGGACAACTCGAAGCTCCGCGAGGTGCTCGGCTGGGAGCCGTCGATCGCCCTCGAGCAGGGGGTCGCGCAGACCTACACGTGGATCGAGGGCCAGCTCCGGACGAAGCTGGAGCGGGAGGGCAAGCTCCCCGTCTCGGCCGGCGATGGGGCCACTGCGGAGGCCGAGCCCGCCTCGGTCTAGCCCGCGCCTCTCAATTCCGGCCGCCTCGCTCTCTCGGGAGCGGGGCGGTCGTCGTTTGGGGGGGCTCCCATCTTCCCACGTTCCCTCCCGAGCGCATGAACGCGGCCCAACGCGTCCTCCAGACCCCCGGACGCTGACCGTCTTCCTGCTGAAGATGGTCGGTGCCTACGCCGTCTGGTTCGTGGTCTACGACCTCTGGCTGCTGCCCGATGGCCGCCTCGACGCCGGGCTCTCCCACGCCGTCGCGTCGTGGACGGCCGGACTTCTCAGCCTGGGGGTCGACGGGGTCGCGGCGCTCAGCCTGTTCGTGGGGTTCGTCTCGGCGTACCCGGGGCGGTGGACGCGCCGGGCCCTCTGCATCCCGGCCGGGCTGGCGATCGTCGTGCTCACGAACGTGCTCCGGTGCGCCTCGCTCCTCGCCGTCGCCGTTGCCTCCCGCGTGGTGGCCCTCGGCGTTCGACTCGGTCCACGGCTTCCACGCGCTGTTCGTGTTCTACGTCGTGATCTTCGGCCTGTGGGTGCTCTGGGCGACCCTTGGGGAGGAGGGGAGGGCGCCCGTCGTCCCCGCGGCATGACGGCGAGCCGCGTGCGCGATCAGGTCGAGCGGCACCCCCGGCTCTGGGGACTCGTCTTCGGGGCCCTCCTGCTCGTCGGCTACGTCGGGGCGATCCGGCCGGCGCGGGCGTGGCTGGCGGCAGACGTGGCCCTCCCGCTCTTCGCCACCGTCGACACCCCGCGCGCCCGGTCCTTCGACGTGGGCCGTCCCCCGACGCAGCCCACAGCGGTGCTCGCGGTTCTGGAAGGGGAGGGGCCGGATGCCGACGGGGCGGCGCTGTGGACGGCGCCGGCCGGGGTGCTGTTCGTGCTCCCGGCCATGTTCCTCGCCCTCGCCTTCCCGGCGCGGCCGTACTGGCTCTCCCTGCTCGCCTATCACCTCGCGGTCGGGGCCGGGGCCCTCGCCGTGGTCGGGCTCGGGCTCGGGTGGGTCGAGGGCGCGTTCGCGCTCTCCACGTTCTCGCGGACGTATCTCACCGAGGCCGTCAGCCTCGCCGTGCCGCTCCTGCTCTGGCCGGACGGGCCGAGCGTCAGCCCTCGGAGGCGGTCTCGGAGACCGCGGCGGCCTGACCGTTCATGGAGGCGGCCCCGGCCTCGTCCTCGCGGAGGAGGTCGAGGAGGTGGGCGAGGGTCGGGCGGAGCTTGTCGCGCGCGACGATCTTGTCCACGAACCCCTTGACCTGGAGGAACTCGGCGGTCTGAAAGCCCGGCGGGAGGTCCCGGCCGATCGTCTCACGGATCACGCGCGGGCCGGCGAAGCCGATGAGGGCGCCGGGCTCGGCCAGGTTGAAGTCGCCGAGCATGGCGAATGAGGCCGTCACGCCGCCCGTCGTGGGGTGGGTGAGGAGGGAGAAGAACGGGAGCCCACGCTCGGCGAGGACGGCGAGGTTGGCGCTCGTCTTGGCCATCTGCATCAGCGAGAGCGCCCCCTCCATCATCCGCGCCCCGCCGGACTGGCTGATGACGAGGCACCCGCGGTCCTCCTCGACGGCCCGCCGCACGGCCCGCGTGATGATCTCGCCCACGACCGACCCCATCGATCCGCCGATGTAGGTGAAGTCCATGGCCGCGATCGACATCGGGTGCCCGCCGACGGTCCCGGTCCCGCTCACGGCGGCGTCGTTGAGGCCCGTCTTCTGGTCGGCCGCCGCGATGCGCGCGGGGTAGCTCTTGGTGTCGACAAACTCGAGCGGGTCGACCGAGTGGAGGTCCGCGTCGTGCCGCGTGAAGGCGCCCTCGTCGAAGAGGAGCTGGAGGTAGCCGAGCCCCGACATCGGGTAGTGGTGGCCGCACTCGGGGCACACCAGGAGGTTTTCTTCGAGTTCACGCTGGCTCGTGATCGTCCCGCACTCCGGGCACTTCAGCCAGTAGCCCTCGGGCGTCTCATTGCGGTCGCGGCTGTTCGTCTGAATGCCGGCCGACTGCCGTTTAAACCATGCCATACGAGGGACGGGGTGCCGTCACAGAGAGTCAGGCCCCAAAGATAGCCCGAGGCCGTGACACCGCGACAGGCTTGAGGTAGGACGGTTCGAGGGAGGCCGGGTCGTCGGTCTCTCCGGCCGCGGCGCGGCGCTGGCCGAGGCACGCCACGGCGACGGCGCCCGGGACGAGGAGGACCCGCTGCCAGGTACGGTCCGGGACGGCCTCGACGAGCGCGTCGGCGGCCGGACCGCCGACGGCGAGAGACGCCGACGCCGGGAGCCAGTCGGCGGCGTCGGTCAGCGAGAGCGCCGTCGCGGGGCGTGCGTCGTCCCCGGCGACGGCCGCGTACACCTCGCCCCGTCGGGAGGGGAGCACCACCACGACCGGAGTGACGTCGGCGGTCGACGCCAGGGCGTCGAGCGTGGGGACGGCGACGATCCGGGCGCCGGTCGCGAGCGCGAGCCCCTTCGCCGTGCTCATCCCGATCCGCAGCCCGGTGTAGGAGCCCGGCCCGGCCGAGACGGCGACGAGATCGAGGTCCGCCGGCGTCCGCCCGGCGTGCGCGAACGCCTGGTCGACGAGGGGCGCCAGGCGGCGCCCGTGCGAGCGGGGGACGTGGATCGACGCCTCGAACTGGACGGCGTCGCCGTCGAGGAGGGCGACGCTGCACACGTCGGTGGCGGTCTCGATTCCGAGGGTCAGCATGGGCCAGGGGAGAGGGACGCCAACGGCGCCGCGTCCGCTGTGGTTCTGCGGTCGACGCCGTCGCTCGGCCATCGCGGCGGGTGCGGCGAGGCGCCGCATCGGGGGAAGTTTTCGCGGACCCCAGGACGCATCCCCTGCGCCTTGACTATTCAATCACCGGCAGTCATCTTGGCGCCTCGGAAGGGATCCTGGCCTCCTCATCAGCCCCACTCGCAATGACCGTCTACGACGCCGATCACATCCGCAACGTCGCCCTCGTGGGGCACCAGGGGAGCGGGAAGACGACACTGGCCGAGGCCATGCTCTACAGCGCGGGCGCCCTCCCGCGCATGGGGACGATCGAGGACCGCTCGACGGCGTCCGACTTCCACGACTCGGAGCGCGAGCGCGGGATGTCCGTCTTTACGTCGCTCCTCCACGCCGAGTGGGAGGGCCACAAGATCAATGTGCTCGACACGCCCGGCTACCTCGACTTCTCGGCCGAGACCATCACGGCCCTCAAGGTGGCCGACACGGCGCTCTTCGTGATCGACGCCGCCGAGGGGGTCCAGGTGGGGACCGAACTGGCGTGGAGCTACGCCGAGCGCACCCACACGCCGGCCATGTTCGTCCTCAACAAGCTGGATGCGGCCGGGTCCGACTTCGGGGGGGCACTGGCGAAGATCCAGGAGCGCTACGGCCGGGCGGCGACGCCCGTGCAGCTCCCGGGTGGAGCGGGCACGCGGACGATCGTCGACGTCCTGCTCATGAAGCAGATCCGGTTCGACGAGACGGGGCAGGCCCACTTCGAGCCCATCGACGAGGCGTTCGCCGACCGCGCGTCGGACCTCCACAACGAGCTCGTCGAGAGCATCGCGGAGAACGACGAGGGGCTCATGGAGCTCTACTTCGAGAAGGGCGAGCTGACGGAGGACGAGATGCGCACGGGCCTCCACAAGGCGATGCTCAAGCGCGAGCTGTTCCCGGTGTTCCTGACCGTCGCGAGCGAGAACGTGGGCGTCTCGCGGCTCATGAGCTTCATCGACAACGTGTGCCCCAGCCCGGCCGAGATGCCGTCGCCGCACCTGGAGGCCGGCGAGGTGCACGTCGACGCCCAGGCGGACCCGGTCGCGTTCGTGTTCCGGACGATGGCCGAGGAGCACGTCGGCGAGTTCAGCTACCTCAAGGTCTACGACGGGATGCTGACGGCGGGGCAGGACCTGGAGAACGCGCACGACCAGTCGATGGAGCGGCTCGGGACGCTCTACGCTGTCAACGGCGGCGAGCGCGAGCCTGTCCCCCAGCTCATCGCCGGCGACATCGGCGTGACCGTCAAGCTGAAGCACACCGGCACCGGCGACACGCTCCGCCAGAAGGGCTCGAAGGTGGTCGTGACGCCCATCCAATACCCGCAGCCCCGGATGCGCCTCGCCGTCCACGCCGTCCACCAGGGCGAGGAGGACAAGCTGGCGCAGGGCCTCGCCCAGCTCGTCAAGGAGGACCCGTCGCTCGTCGTCGAGCACGACGCGTACCTCGGGCAGGTCACGATCGCCGGGCAGGGCGAGATGCACCTCGACATCGCCAAGTACCGGCTCGACCACCGCTCCGGCGTCGAGGTCGCCTTCGACCGGCCGAAGATCGGCTACCGCGAGACGGTCCGGGGCCAGGCGCGGGCGTCGTACCGGCACAAGAAGCAGACGGGCGGCGCCGGCCAGTTCGCCGACATCTCGCTGATGGTGGAGCCCCTCGACGGCGACTTCGTCCCGCCCGACGACATGAAGGTGCGCGGCGAGTCCGTGCTCAAGACCGACTGGGGCAGCCGCGTCCACTTCGTTGATGCCATCGTAGGCGGCGTGATCGACATGCAGCGGTTCTTCGGGGCGATCCAGAAGGGCGTGGCCGAGTTGCTCCGTGAGGGGCCCGTCGCCGGCTACCCCGTCGGCGACGTCCGCGTGGTGGTGTACGACGGCGGGATGCACTCGGTCGACTCGAACGAGAACGCGTTCAAGACGGCCTCGAAGATGGCCTTCCGCGACGGCTTCCGCGACGCCCAGCCGGCGGTCCTGGAGCCCGTCGTGGAGCTGGAGGTGCTCGTCCCGGAGTCCCACATGGGCGACGTGCTGAGCGACCTCAACACGCGCCGCGCGCGGATCCAGGGGATGGACACCGAGGGCGTGTTCCAGAAGATCACGGCGCACGTCCCCGAGGCTGAGCTGTACCGCTACTCCACGGCGCTCCGCTCGATGACGCAGGGCCGCGGCCTCCACCGGACCCACTTCAGCCACTACGACGCGATGCCGCGCCACGTGCAGGAGGACCTGATGGCCCAGCGCGGCGAGTTGGCCGAGGCATAGCGGGCAGTGCCCTCCGGCTCCGTCGCCTGCCCGTCAGAGGACGCCGTCGCCCTGCGATCCGCCGATGACCTCGGCGATGTCGAGGCGGGAGCGGACGTCCAGCCGCTCCAGCACCTGCTCCACGTGGCGGCGCACTGTGTGGGGGCTGATGCAGAGGGCCCCGGCGATCTCTGCGGTCGAGCGGCGCGCGGCCAGGAGCAGCGCCACGCGGGCCTGCTGCCGCGTCAGGCCGAACCGCCCTCGGAGCGCCTCGGCCGACGACCCCGCGGCGGGCGCGGCCTCGGCGCCCTCGACCGTCACCAGCACGGCGCCCTCTCGCCCGGCCACGTCGGGCCCGAGTCGCGTCGCACGAAGGACGGCGCGACCGGCGGGGACCACGGCGGGCGGCGGGGCCCCCGAGGCCGCGTCGGCGATGAGGGACTGCGCCAGCCCCCGGGCCATCTGTCCTGCGAGGAGGGCGAGGCCGTCCCCGGCGTCGGTCGCCAGGAAGGTCATGGCGTGCGGGTTCCGGTGGAGCTCCCGGCCGTCAGCATCGAAGACGATCGCGCCGACGCCGAGCGTGTCGACGAGCGCCGCGAGGGCGTGGCGCGCCGTCTCCAGCCGGAGCCACGCCATCGCACCCGCCTGGAGGGCCGGGAGGAGCAGGCGCCCGATCGCGATGCCGCGGTCCCCGAACGGCTCACAGCGCGGGTGGTCGTGGTTGACGCCGATCTGGACGTGGTCGGCGAGGGTCGACGCGGGCCCCACGGCCACGCTCAGCGTGAGGCTGTCGTAGGCCCCCAACGGGCGGAGGAACTCGTTCCAGTAGGGGGTCCGGAGGTACGCGTCGAGGTGGTCGCCCCAGAGCGTCCGACGATCCGCGGCGCCGAGGGTGCGGAGCCGGGCGAACATGTCGAACGAGGCGGCGACCGGCTCGAGCTCGTCGGAGTACCGCGCGATCGCCGCGTCGAAGTCCTCGGTGAACACGTCGGGGCCGTCGGGGGTGGGGAGGATGAACCCGACCTTCGCCGCCCCCAAGAGGTCGCGGACGCGGCCGCACACGGCCCGGCGCCACGCGTCTGTATCGGGGTAGGCGAGCGGGGAGAGCAGCGCCTCCGTCGCCGCCGCGAGCCGGCGCTGGTCGTCGTGCGACAGGTGCAGCGGGGTCATGCACGGGCGGCCAGCCAGCCCCCCACCGCTGTCTCGAACGCCGTGGACTCCTCGATGAAGGGGAAGTGCCCGCTCTCCTCGAGCACCACAAGCTCCGCGTTCGGGATCCCCTCGGCGAGGGGGAGCGCCCCGTGCGCCGGCGGGCAGATCCAGTCGTGCCGGCCGCTGACGACGAGGGCGGGGACGTCGATCTCGCCCAGCCGGTCGCGGACGTCGTACGTGGCGATGCATCGGCCCTGTGAGGCGTTGAACGCGCCGGCCCGGTACCGGACCCCCTCCGTGATCGCCGCCAGCAGGTCCGGCCCGGGCCGGTAGAGGTAGAGCGGGGCGAGGGCCTGCCACGTCGACGCCCAGGCCTCATCGGAGGGGAGCGGACCGCTGAGGGCGGCGTCGAGGGCGGCCCGGGCGGCGGGCGAGGCCCGGTCGCGTGCCTGCGCCACTGCGGCGCCGGCGTGGTCGAAGGCCGGGGCCGAGGCGCACAGGACGAGGCCGTCCACGCGGGCGGGGTGGCGGAGCGCGTACTCGAGGGCGAGGAAGCTGCCGTAGGAGTGCCCGAACACCGTCCAGCTCTCGACCCCGAGGTGGGCTCGGAGCGCGTCGGCGTCGTCGATCCACGTCTCGTGCGTGGTGCTGTCGTCCTCGGGGAGGGGGGCGGAGCGGCCGCAGCCGCGGACGTCGAGGAACACCAGCTGCGCGTGCCGGCCGAGGCCGTCGAGCCAGGGCCGGAGGGTGGCCTGGTCTAACCCCAGGCCGCCGTGGAGGACGAGCATGGGCGGGCCGTCGCCGCACACGGTGTAGTAGAGGGCCGTGCCGTTGATAGAGGCCAGCATGAGGGGCGTTAGGGGGTGACGCGAAGAAGGCGGCGAAAATAGGTCACATTGACCTATGGGGCCCCCACAGGTGCGCGCAAACTTGCGCACCAGCGCACGTCCCTCACGGCCCTTCGCTCCTGAGCGACATGACCGGCGATTGGCGCCGAAAGCGCTCCCCACCGATTCGTCTGTGCCCGTCCCTCTCCGCGTGCTCCTCGTCCATCCCGCCTCCCCCGTTTGCGCGGCGGTGCAGGGCCCGGGGGCCGAGCCGGCGGAGAGGACGCTCGTCTCCACCTCGGCCTCCGCATGACCGATCCCGGCTCGCTCCGTGTCGTCACCGCCATGGCGCCCGCGCTCCTCCGCGACGGGCTGGCGCACATGCTCCGCGCGATCCCCGAAGTGGACCACGTGGAGACGGCGGCCTCGGCGGTCGACCTCCGCCGCCTGGTCGAGGCCCGCCGCCCCGACGTCGTCCTCGCCGACGACCGCGTGCTCGCGGAGGCCGGCCTGCCCCATGTTTCCGACGACCGCGGCCCTGCCGTCCTGGCCGTGGTCCTCCAGGACCGGGCGGCCGAACCGGGCCCCGGCCGCGTCTGGACCCTGCTCCGGGCCGGCGTGCGCGGGGTCCTCTCCGACGCCGACGGGGCCGAGGCACTGGCCGAGGCGGTGCAGGTGCTGGCGCAGGGCGGGGAGATCTACCTGAGCCCCCGCATCGCGGAGCGGCTGGCTCCCTCGGACCGCCCGATCGACGAGGGCGAGGCGGTCGGCCTGACGCCCCGGGAGCGGGAGGTGGTCGGGCGGGCCGCCCTCGGGCACTCGAACGCCCGGATCGCCGCCGACCTCGGCCTCGCCGCCGGCACCGTCCGGAACTACCTCTCGGCCGTCTACGCCGCGCTCGGCGTGGCCACGCGGGCCGAGGCCGTCGCGTGGGCCTGGCGCCATGGGCTCGCCGGGGACGGGCGGTCCGGCGCACAGAGGGTGGGCGATCCGAGAAAGAACGCCACACATGACATCTGACACTACCGGCCAAACGGCCGGCACCTGATCCTCGGGCTCCATTTCGAATCCGGCGGCGCGACCGCCTCTGACATCACGACACAGACCGCACCTATGGTTCACCGATACACCCCTGGCCGGCTCGGACTGGCTGCCCTCGTCCTCGCCCTCTCGCTCACGGCGGGGGCCCCCCTCACCCACGCCCAGCCCGGGACCGTCGTCGGGTGGGGGGACAACTCCTACGGCCGGGCGACGCCGCCGTCCGGTCTCACGGGCGTCGTGGCCGTCGCCGCCGGGGGTGCCCACAGCCTCGCCCTCGTCGAGCCGGCGGCGCCCGTCGAGGTCGTCTTCTCCGTCGACATGACGCACGAGACGCTCGCGCCCGGCGAGGTCGTCGGCCTCCGGGGCTCCATCGACCCGCTCGGCTGGGAGAGCACGACGCTCCTCTCCGACGACGACGGCGACCACGTGTACACCGGGACCGTCGCCTTCGACGCGGCTACGGCCGGCCAGACGCTCGAGTACAAGTTCGTCCACCACGACGGGGGCGCCGACCCCTCCTCGGCCGACCTCGGCGCGGCCGGCGGGTTCGAGGGCGACGTCGGCCCCGACGTCGACGGGGACACGTACGCCAACCGGATCCTCACGCTCCGCGACGCCGACACGGCGCTCCCGACCGTGTTCTGGGACAACTACGTCGGCTGCACGACGGACGCCCCGCTCTCCCTCTCGTCCGTCGCGTCCGGCGCCGTCGCCGTCCAGAACGGCTCGGCGACCGAGCGGGTCGGGCTCCCCGGGTGCACGGCCGTCGTGTTCGACGGGTACACCGAGGAGGCCGTGGCCGTCGCCGTGGCCGAGGACGACCTCGTCGCCAGCGCCTCGCACGAGTACGACCTCGCGCTCCCGGCCGGCCGGCCGGGAGCGGTCGTCGTCGTCGAAGGCCCGTTCGAGGACGAGGCCGCGGTCGAGGCCGCCTTCGGGCGCGTCGTCGCCGCCGTCGTCTACGGCCCGTCGGGGTCGGTATACGTGGCCCCCGACGGGACGCCGGGGGCGTGCGGGAACGGGGGCGGGCTCCGCGCCTGCAACACGCCCGAGGGCGGGGCGGCCGTGGCCGCCGCGATGGCCGCGCTGTTCGGGGGGGCCACGGCCGGCGAGGGCGGGGTGTCCGTCGACCTCGCGGTGACCGCGTGGCCGAACCCGGCGTCGGGGTCGGCAACGGTCGGGTACGGGGTGGCCGAGGCGGCCGACGTCCGCGTGAGCGTGGTCGACGCGCTCGGGCGCGAGGTGGCCGTGCTCGCTGAGGGCCCGCGGGGCCCGGGCCGGCACGCAGCCACGCTCGACGGCTCAGCGCTCCCGGCCGGGGTCTACGTGGTTCGGGTCGCCGCCGGGGCTGAGGTCCGGACGGCCCGGCTCACCGTGGCCCGCTGACCGCCTCCATCTCCCTGACCGTCCTCCTCGAACTCGATCCGACCATGACCACCGAATCCGTAACCGACCGCCCTCTCGTCCCTCCGGCCGACCGGACCTCGTACGTCCCCCCCTCGATCACGCCACTCGGCACCGTCGCGGCGGAGACGGCGGGCCCGATCGCCGACGGCGGCAACATCGACGCGCTCGTCGGGATGACCGGCGGGTTCAACGCCACCTTTGACGGAACCTCGTAGCGCGTCCTCGCACGTCTATCCCCGCCGGCTGACGGCGGGACCCGCGCAGCGCGGGCGGTCCCTGTGGTGGGAGGCCGCCCGCGCTGTCGTTGACACGGGGATGCCCGCCGGGAGGGCCGGGGGCATTCCCCAGCAGACGGGCGCAGTGGATCGATCACCGGCCGCCGACGACCTCTCCGCCGCCCGCTGAGGCAGGGGTCCGCCTTGGCCGCCGCGCCGGACACGTCCCAACGAGCGGCCCGTGGGACGTTCTTCACTGGACTCGGCGGCTCGTGCTTCATGGTCTGCGCCGAGGGTTCCGGGCGCGGGTGGAACGGGGCGGGCTCCCGGATCAGGGTCTAGCAACGGTGTACGGCTCGGTATGCCGATGGGGTGGGGGACGAATGGCGTCCGCTCGTCGTTATCTTCCCGTCCATCCCCCCCGAGCACCATGTTGGGTCTCCGCAGCGGCCGCACGGCCCGGCCCCGTGGCTTCACCTACGAGCCCCGGTTCTACGACCCCGAGGCCGAGGAGCGCCGGAAGCGCCAGCTCCGATTCGTTCGCCCGAGCGAACGGCGGATGCGTACGACGAAGCAGCCGCAGTTCATCGCCGTCGGCCTCGCGCTCGTCCTCGCGCTCTACCTCTACATCCACATCGGGACCCTCGCCGAGCGCGTGACGAGCTTCGGCGGCTGGTTCTTCGGGGGCTAACCGCACCCCTCCCTCCCCGATGGCGGCCCCCCACGCCACCCCCGACGACGCGGACGAGCCGGCCACCGACGGCCTCGTCCAACCCCTTCCCGACACCCTCGCGAGCAAGATCGCCGCGGGGGAGGTGGTCCAGCGTCCGTCCAACGCGCTCAAGGAACTGGTCGAGAACGCCCTCGACGCCGGCGCCTCGCGGGTGGACGTCACGCTGAAGCGCGCGGGGAGCGAGCTGATCCAGGTGGCCGACGACGGCTGCGGGATGGGGCCGCGTGACGCCGCCGCGGCGTTCGGCCGCCACGCGACGAGCAAGCTCCGCCAGTTCGAGGACCTGGAGCGGCTCCGCACGCTCGGTTTCCGGGGCGAGGCCCTCGCCTCGATCGCGTCCGTCGCCCAGGTGGAGCTGAAGACGAAGCGCCGCCAGGACGAGGCCGCCACCTGCGTCCGCGTCGACGGCGGCGACCTGAAGGGGCAGGGGCCCTGCGCGGCGCCCGACGGCACGTGCGTCTCGGTCCGCAACCTGTTCTACAACGTGCCGGCGCGGCGGGCCTTCCTCAAGACGCCCGCGACGGAGTTCAAGCACCTCGTCGAAGCGTTCCAGTCGCTCGCGCTCTCGCACCCGAGCGTCGGGTTCTCGCTCGTCCACGACGACACGGAGGTCTGGCGCCTCGCGCCGGCCCCGGGCGACGCCGACGCGGCCCTCGTCTGCCGGCTCTCCGACCTGATGGGCGGTCTGGAGGACGACGAGCTGGTCCGCGTGGAGGAGACGACGAGCTACCTCTCGATGCGCGGCGTGGTCGCGTCGCCGGACCGGGCGCGGCGGAGCCGGGGCGACCAGTACCTGTTCGTGAACGGCCGCTACGTCAAGAGCCGCCACCTCGACCACGCCGTGGCCCAGGCCTACGGCGCGCTCCTGCCGGAGGGCCGCCATCCGCTCTTCGCTCTCTTCCTCGACGTTGACCCCCGCCACGTGGACGTCAACGTCCACCCGACCAAGACGGAGGTCAAGTTCGACGACGACCGCGGGGTCTACAGCTTCGTCAAGGCCGTCGTGAAGCGGGCGCTTGCGGAGGACGGCCTGGGCCTGACCTTCGACGCTCAGGCCACGACGGTCGATCGGGGCCCGGCGCCGGGCCCGGCCGATCCCGACCTCGACGCGCCGCACGGCGACGGGTCGCCCGTTCCGCCGAGCCTCCCGTCGTTCGCCGCGGCCCGGCCAGCCGCCCCGCGCGCCGTGTCGGTCCCGTCGTCGGCGACGCCGCCCACGACGTTCGACTCGCTCCCGGAGCCGGTCTCGCTCCCGCCCGTCGTTCCCGGCAGCGTGACCGGCCCGATCCCGTCCGGCCTCGGCCCCGTTCCGGCGTCGGACGAGACGGAGGCCCTGGATCTGGCGGAGACCGAGACGCGGACGCTCTGGCAACTCCACGGGCGCTACCTCCTCTCGCCGGTCCGCTCCGGACTCCTCATCGTCGACCAGCGCCGGGCGCACGAGCGGATCCTCTACGAGCGCGCCCTGACGACGATGGAGGCCGGGATGGCGCCGAGCCAGCAGCTCCTCTTCCCGTTCACCGTCGCGCTCCCGGCGGCCGACCGGGAGCTGCTGGACGAGATCCTCCCGGAGCTGCGGGCGCTCGGATTCGAGGTGGACGTTCCGAAGTCCGGCGGAACCGTGGTCGTGCGGGGCGTGCCGATGGACGTGACGCTTGGCCACGAGCGCGACGTGCTGGACGACCTCGTTGCCCAGTTCCGCCGCAACCGCCAGCGGCTCCACCTCGACGCCCGCGAGAACCTCGCCCGGAGCATGGCTGCTCGGAGTGCCATCCGCCCGGGCCACGTTCTCGGCCCCGACGCCGCGCGCTCGCTTATCGATCAGCTCTTCGCCTGCACGGACCCGTTCACGGACCCCGCCGGCCGGCCGACCATGACGCGCCTGTCGAGCGACGAGCTGGAGCGCCGGTTCCAGCGCTAGGCTGTGTCCGCCTTCCGCGCCCGCGTCCGGGAGGAGGTGGACCGTCTTGGCCTCGGCGCGGGGCCCGTCGTCGTCGGCGTCAGCGGCGGCGTCGACTCCGTCGTCCTGGCGCGGACGCTCGTGGCGCTCGGCGTCGAAGTCGTAATTGCCCACGTGGACCACGGCCTCCGGCCGGATAGCACGGCGGACGCGGCATGGGTGGAGGCACTCGCGGTCGACCTCGGCGTGCCGGGCGAGACGCTCCGCGTGCGGGTGGGGGAGGGGAACGTCCAGGCGCAGGCGCGGGCCGCGCGGTACGACGCTCTGGGCGCGCTGGCCGCCCGCGTCGGGAGCCGCGTCGTCGCGGTCGCCCACACGGCGACGGACCAGGCGGAGACGGTGCTCCTGAACCTCGTCCGGGGGAGCGGCCTGCGCGGGCTCGCCGGGATGGCGCCGACGCGTCCGCTCACCGACGCGGTGGCGCTCGTTCGGCCGGTGCTGTGGGCGTCGCGGGCCGAGATCGAGGCGGAGGCCGCCGCGCGCGGGTGGACGTGGCGCGAGGACCCCACGAACGCGACGGATCGGTACCGACGCAACCGGATCCGCCATCACGTGCTGCCGCTCCTGGAGGACGAGGGCGGACCGCACGCCGCCGCCCGCATCGCGCGTACGGCGCAGATTGTCCGGGACGCAATCGGTGCGTCCGAGCCAGGGCGAGTCTTCCAGACGCACGCTGTGGTCGACGCCCGGGGCGGGCATGTCCCGCTCAGCGCGGAGGTGGTCGACCTGGGAGGCGCGCGGGGCGAGGTCTGGGTCGCGGCCCTCCAGGCGTGGGCGCCCGACGCCCCGCTCCGCGCCGAGGCCGTCGCGGCGGTCGATGCGCTCGTGGAGCGGCCCGTGGGCGCACGCGTCGTGCTGCCCGGCCTCGTCGTCTGGCGCGAGCGGACGGCGCTCCGGTTCGAGACGTCGGCCCCGATCTTGAGTGGAGAGACCTCCGCCGCGCTCGGGGATCGTCCGACCACGATCGCTACGGAGGCAGGCACCCTCTCGCTCGATCCGGTCCCGGGTCGCCCCGCCACGTTCGATTCGGACCCGCACGAGGAGCACGTCGACGCCGAGGCCCTCGGTGAGACGGTCACGCTCCGGCCGTGGCGCGACGGTGATCGGTTCGGTCCGTTCGGCCTGGAGGGGAGCAAGCTCGTCTCCGACCTCCTCACGGAGCGCCGCGTCCCGCCCTCCGAGCGGCCCGGCCAACTCGTCCTGTGTGGCGGGGACGGGCGGATCGTGTGGGTTCTCGGGCACCGGCTGGCGGCCCACGCCGCGGTCGGCCCGGAGACGACGCGGACGGTGCGGCTGCGCTGGTCGGGAGGTCCGATTGCCGCAGGCGGGAGGGCGGGGTAGCTTGGGAGGACCCCACCCGCTTGCACATGGAGTCTCTCGCCGCCGCCCCCGACGTCGTCACGTGCCGCGGTGAGCGGTTCCGCCTCTACCTCGACGAGGAGACCATCCAGCGCCGGGTCCGGGAACTGGGCGAGCAGATCGCGGCCGACTACGCCGACCTCGGGCCGCCCATCCTCATCGCCGTCCTGAACGGGGCGTTCATGTTCGTCGCCGACCTCATGCGGGCCATCCCCGGCGACTCCGAGATCGACTTCTACAAGCTCTCCAGCTACGGCGAGAGCAAGATGTCGAGCGGCCAGGTGACTGAGCTGAAGGACATCGACGCCAAGCTCGAGGGGCGCCACGTGATCGTCGTGGAGGACATCGTCGACACGGGCCTCTCGATGAAGTACGTCATCGACCAGATCGAGCACCGAAACCCGGCGTCGCTCCGGGCCGCCACGCTCCTCCGCAAGCCGGACGCCGCCAAGGTGGAGGTGCCGGTCGACTACGTCGGGTTCGAGATCGACAACCTGTTCGTGATCGGCTACGGGCTCGACTACGGCCAGCTCGCGCGGAACCTCCGGGCCATCTACATCCTGGACGAGGGGGACGGCGAGTAGCCCTCTCTGGGCCGACTTCCGACGCCTAGCCCCGGACGGTCGGACGGTCGCTGTAGTACCGCTTGAGGCGAGGGGGCGGAATGCCGACGAGCCAGCCCGCCCACAGCGCGAGATTGCGGAGCTGCTGGCCGACGGCCCCGTTCCGCCGAAACCGCCGGGCCGACGTCACGACGGCTCCGTCGAGGAAGGCGAACCGGCCCTGCCGCCGGAGCGCACGGACCACGTCGAGGTCCTCGAAGATCGGCTGGTCCGGGAAGCCGCCGACGGCCTCGAACGCGTCGCGGCGGACAAAGAGGGCGCGGTCGCCGAAGGCGAGGCGGTGCCAGCGCATCCAGAACCGCGCCTGCCAGAATCGCAAGGCCGCTCGGCCGACGGGACCCAACCCGGTCGGATCGCCGTCCAGGTCGAACGTGATCCGGAAACAGCCGGCGACGGTCCGGGGCACCCGGAGCGTTGCGCGGACCGCGTCGAGGGCGCCGTCGGGGAGGAGCGTGTCGGCGTGGAGGAAGAGGAGGAGGTCACCGGTCGCCCGCGCCGCGCCGTGGTTCATCTGCGCCGCCCGCCCCCGTGGACCCTCCACCACGACAGCGGCCGGGGCCGCCTCGCGAGCGACATCGCGTGTGCTATCGGTCGAGCCCCCGTCCGACACGACGATCTCGACCGGCCCCGGCTGGCGGAGGACCGTCGCCAGGGTGGCGGCGAGGTGCGCGGCCTCGTCGAGCGTCGGGATCACGACCGAGACCCTGGCACGCGCGGAGGGGCCGGGCAGCATCGGCTACCAGAACATCAGCTTCATGCAGAACACCGACCCGCCCGATTTCAGGAACTCGTCGGTTTCGAGCTCGAGGACTGTGTAGCCCCCCGCTCGCAGCAGGGCGTTCGTCCGCTCGCAGCCAGCCTGGATCAGGACGTGCTCGCCGTCGGGGCAGTGGGCGTTGCAGGCGAAGAGGCCGCGCGCCTCGTCCTCCGGCGCCTCGATGATCCGGGGGAAGTGGGCCCGAATCGTGTCCACGCCCTCGGCGTCGAACGCCTCGGGGTAGAGCAGGACCGTTTCCTCGTCGAGCGGGCAGAAGCAGGTGTCGAGGTGGTAGAAGTCGGGGTCGTCGAGCGCGAGCGTGAGGACGGGGAAGCCGAGGGCGCTCCCGAGGCGCTCGTACACCTGGCGGTCGGTGCGGTAGCCGTGCCCGCCCCACAGGAGGTAGCGGCCGGGGTGCCAGATCGCGTCGCCCATCCCCTCGAAGTCGCCGGGCAGGTCCGGGTCGAGGCCCGTCGTCTCGTAGCCCTGGGCGTCGAAGAACCGCTCGTAGTGTTCTACCTCCGGCTTCCGCTGCGGCGCGTGCATCCGGCTCAGCACCACCCCCTTCTCGCCGCCCGGCGTGAGGTAGGGGAGCGTCTGGTTGGCGCAGAACACCATGTCCGGGAGGCCCGCCACGCCGTCGAGCACGCTCACCTCGAGGCCCAGCTGCTCGTAGGCCTCGCGGAGCGCGTCCCACTGACGGCGCGCGCGGACACGGTCCACGTCGCCGACGTTCCCCGCCATGTGGGGGTTGATCACGTAGGCGACCTCGAAGTGGTCGGGCGTGGTGAGGAGGACGCGGCTCGGCCGGGGGATCGTCGGGAGGGCGTCGACGGTGAGGTCCGACGGGGTCATGCGGTGCGTGGGAGGGGCGCCGGAAGCTACCGCCCGGATCGAACGACGAACGCCGCCGCCAGGCGACCCGGCGGCGGCGTTCTCGCGGAAAGCGAGGCGGCTCAGTCGACCTCGGTGTGCGTCGTGGCCTCGTCGTGGACGGTCGCCAGGAAGTCCGGCGTGAGGAACCCGTCGATCTGGACGCCGTCGCGCTTGGACGTCACCTCGACGCGGTCGACCACGTCGAAGGCGGCCGGGCGGTCCTTCAGGCCGACCTTCGCGGCCGAGAACCCGCCGCGCACCACGTCGGCCATGTCGTCGGTGTCGGTGCCGTCCTGGGTGAGGACGAACGCCGTGACGGGCACGCCGCCCGACTGGAAGTCCATCGAGACCACCATCCCCTGGGCGGAGCGCATGGCGAGCGCGGAGGGCGGGGCGTCGTCGGGGATCTCGGTCGTCTTGTCGGCGAGGCCGCGGGCCACGAACCAGGCGCCATCGGGGTGGACGACGCGGTCGAGGAGGGCCTGGAGGTCGGCGTCGAGGGCCGTGCCCTGCGTGCCGAGGCGGCTGAGCATGCCCATCAGGGTGGACTCGGTGCCCGCGATCACCATCTGGTCGTTGACGAGGGCGAAGCCGGCGCGCTCGCCCTGTTCCTCCGCCATCATGTAGACCGGGACGCCCTCGGCCTGGGTAACGTCGAACTCGGCGTCGGGCTGGCTGGCGAGGTACTGTTCGATCCGGTCGCGGTCGAACCGGCCGTAGGCGACGAACGCCATCCGGCCCTGGCCGCCCGGCGCATCGGTGCCGGCCACGTAGACGCGGTCCAGGTCTTCGTTCGGGTCGAACCCGGTCATGCGGACGAACTCGTCGAAGTCTGCGGAGCCCTGACCGCTCACCATGCCGAGGCCGGAGCCGCCCGTGACCGCATCGAGGGCATTGCTCTCGCGCGCGGCGCGGAGGTTCATCATCCCCACGACGTCGGCGTCGGAGGGGAGGAGGGCGAGGGCGTCGGTCGTCTGGACCGAGCTGCCGACGCCGGGGGCGCCCATCGACTCGCTACAGCCACTGACGAGGAGGCCGATGCCGGCGAGGAGGATGGAAGCAGCGACGACGAGGGAGGCCGTGCGGGCGGCTCCGGAGCGTGGGAGGTGGGTCATGGCCGGGTTAGTAGTCGTTTCGAGCGAAGAGGAAGAAGGCGCCGACGTAGCAGGCGGCCCCGAAGGCCAGGGACGACACGAACGGGTACAGGCTCTCTACGGGCGCCCCGGTGGCGAGTTGCGGAACGAGGACGCCCCCCACGCTGGCGAACTTGGGGAGCAGGTGATACGTGCCCTGGACGAGCGGCCGCCACGTCCGGTTGACCTGCTCGGGGAGCTCGGGGATCGCGAGGATGAGCGTCACGAAGAGGAGGCCGAGCGTGACGATGAGCGAGAGCGGGCCGCTCCCGCTCCACACACCCACGAGCGCGACCACGCCGTAGACCACGACGAACATCCCGAACACGACCCCGATGGCGAGCAGGAACTGCGGGTTCCAGATGCCGGACTTGATCGACATCGTGAGCCACACGGCCCCGAAGAGGTACACGACGAGGGCGAACATCACGATCCAGACCCCCGCTAGCCGCCCGGCGAGCACCTGGTGGCGCGAGAGCGGCTTGGTGAGGAGGACGTCCACCTGCCCCCGTTCGGTGAGCGAGGCGACGAGTCCGCCCGTCGCGAACAGGGCCAGCAGGATGCCGATCCAGTAGGCCGTGCCCGAGACGAATGCCTGGGCTCCGAAGACGACGCTCTCGAGGAGCGTGTCGCCGAACGGGTTCTCGGGAGTCTGGGTGAGGGGCTCACCCGTGGCCGGGTCGAGGACCGGCTCTCCGGTGTCGGCGTCGACCACGACCTCCGGCTGGATGTCGGTCTCCTGGCCGAACAGCCGGGCGCCGGCGAGCGTCCCATCCACGACGTCGAGTTGGAGCGCGAGGGCGAGGACGAGCCAGACGAGCGTGGCGACGGCGAACAGGCCGATGACGACCTTCCGGGCGCGGAGCTCGTGGAGCGTGAGGAGGAGGATCCCGATCATGCGGCGTCGGCGGTGTCGGAGGAAACGACCTCCACGAACAGGTCTTCGAGCGAGAGGCGGGCCGGCTCGACGGCCTCCACCTCCACGCCCGCGCCTCGCATCCGGTCGAGGGCGGCGTTGAGGGCGGCGCGGTCGGGGAGGGTGAGGGCCTGCCGGACGAGCCCGTCGGGGCGCTCGGTCGGGTCGCCCACCATTCCGTCCAGGGCCTCCGCGACCTCGGCCGGGAGTGGGGTCGCCGTGACGTACCACGCACGGCCCCGGAACGTCAGGTCCTCGACGGTCCCCGCCCGCACGAGGACGCCATCCTTGAGGATGGCGACGCGCGTGCAGATGCGCTCGACCTCGCTCAGCAGGTGCGAATTGAGGAAGACCGTCACGCCGTCGTCGCGGAGCGTCTCGATGAGGTCGCGGATCTCGCGACGCCCGACGGGGTCCACGCCGTCGGTCGGCTCGTCGAGGATCACGAGGCGCGGGGCGTTCATGAGCGCCTGGGCGATCCCGAGCCGCTGGAGCATCCCCTTCGAGAACGTCCCCACCTTCCGGTCGGCCGCGCCCGTTAGCCGGACCAGGTCGAGCAACTTCGGAGCGCGCCGCTGCCGGTCGGCTTCGTCGACGTCCGCCATGCGGGCGAACAGGTCGAGTGCCTGGCGGGCGGTGAGGAACGGGGGGAAGCGGTGCCCCTCGGGGAGGTAGCCCACGCGCCGCCGCGCCTCCGGATCGGCGATGGGCATCCCGAGGACCTGTGCGTCCCCGGCCGACGGTCGGACGAGGCCGAGGAGGAGCTTGACGAGCGTCGTCTTGCCCGCCCCGTTGGGGCCGAGCAGACCGAACGTCTCCCCCGGCTCGATCTGGAGGTCGAGCGGCTTGAGGGCTTCGACGGGACGGCGCCGACCGTAGGTCTTGGCGAGGCCGGCGGCGGAGATGGCGGGGTCGGGCACAGGCAGGCGGGGAGGAGATCGCTTCACGGACGGGACGCGCGAGGGTTGCGCGTCTACCAAATGAGCGCGCGCCCGGCCCTCGCGGTTCCGGAGGGCGCTTCGCTGCCCGTTCCCCCAGGACGGGACACGCTCCGGGCCTCGCCACGGGGAGGGCAGTTCAGGCGCCTCCGGCGGCGCCGAGCACGTCGTCGCCTCCGTCGTCGGCGGGCTTGGTGCCCTCCGTTTTGACGTAGACGGTCCGGCGCGGGAACGGGATCTCCACCCCGCGCTCATCGAACCGGGTCTTGATGAGCTGGCGGAGGTCGCGCTCGGCCTGGAACTGCTCCCCGGGTCGGACCTGCGCGATGATCCGCGCCGTCACCGCCGAGTCGCCGAGGTCGAGGAGGGCCTGGACCTGCGGGGCCTCCTCCACCAGGATCTCCCCGGCGTGTTCGGTCTCGGCCCACTCGCGCGCTACCTCCTCCAGGACGGCCAGCGCCTCGCTCGCATTCTGCTCGTAGCTCAGCCCGACGTTGACGATGGCGCGGGCGAACCCGACCGACTTGTTCCCGAACGTCCGCAGCTCGCCGGCCGGGACCATCAGCAACTCACCGTCGAACTTGCGGACCTTGATGAGCCGGAGCCCGACGTACTCCACTGTGCCGATGTCGCTGCCGATCCGGATGAGGTCGCCGTTGCCGAGCGTGTCGTCGAACAGGAGGAAGAACCCGGAGATGACGTCCTTGACGAGCGTCTGGGCGCCGAAACCGATGGCGAGGCCCGCGATCCCCGCGCCGGCCAGGAGGGCCCGGATGTCGAACCCGACGAGCCCGAGGACCGTGACGATCGTGATCGCCCAGATCACATAGCGGGCGACGGAGCCGAGGAGGTCGGCCGTGGTCAGGACGCGCTGGCGGCGCTTGTCGGTGGCCGGGTTGTCCTGCACCGAGGCGACCCAGCGCTTCTTCAGGCGCGTGATGATGGCGATGGCCAGGAGGGCGAGGCCGATCGTGATGGCCACGCGGAGGGCCATCGCGCCGAGCCCGAGCCAGAACTCCTCGGACAGCACCCTCTCACCGAACGCACGGGCGTCGTCGAGGGTCGGTCCGGTCCTCACCACCGTGTCGGCAACGGTGGTGTCCGGCGGAGACGGGGGGACGGAGAACTGCATCGGTCTACTCGGGAGGAGCGGGAGGGGCGTTGGGCGTGGGGAGGCGCGTGTGGCGGACGAGCGCGACGAAGCGGAGAGCGGAGGTGGTCACCGCCGTCAGGCCGAGCTGGACCGGGGCCGGCTGCGCCGAGCGCGTCGAGCCCGAGAAGCAGGGTACTGCCGAGGAGCGCGGCGGTCGCGTAGAAGCCCTTGTAGAGGATGGCCGGCCGCTCGCCCACGAGCACGTCGCGAACGACGCCGCCACCCACGGCCGTCAGCGTCCCCATCATGACGACGCCGAGCGGCCCGAGCCCGTACGCGAGGGCCTTCGAGGCGCCGAGCGCGGCGAACAGCCCGAGCCCGAGGGCGTCGGCGATCATGACGCGGTTCCAGCGCTGGGAGATCGTCGGGGCCGCCACGATCACCGCAGCGGCCCCGGCGAGGCACGCGAGGAGGTAGCGCTCGTCCTCGAAGGCCGCCGGGGGCGTGTCGCCCAGGACGAGGTCCCGGAGCAGCCCGCCCCCGACGCCCGTCAGGACGGCGAGGACGCCGATGCCGAGCCAGTCGAGCCGGTGCTGGACCGCCTTGAACGCGCCCGACAGCCCGAACACGAAGGTCCCGACCAGGTCCAACGCGGTCAGCAGGTCGATCAATCGAGGGCAGCGAGGCCGGGGAGCGTCTTGCCCTCCATGAACTCGAGCATCGCGCCGCCGCCGGTCGAGACGTGCGTGACGGCGTCGGCGAGGCCGGCCTCGTTGATGGCCGCCACCGAGTCGCCACCGCCGACGACCGTGAGGGCGTCGTTCTCCGCGGTCGCCTCGGCGAGGGCCTTGGCCACGGCGAGGGTGCCCTCGGCGAAGGGGGCCATCTCGAACACGCCCATCGGCCCGTTCCAGATCACCGTCGACGCGCCGTCGATCACGTGGGCGTAGTGCTCGCGCGTCTTCGGCCCGATGTCGAGGCCCATGAACCCGTCCGGGATCTCGCCCTCCACGACCCGGGTCTCGGCATCGGCCGCGAAGCGGTCGGCCACGACGTGGTCCTGGGGGAGGAGGATCGTGTCCTGGTATTTCTCGTAGAGGCGGAACGCATCGTCCTTGCGGTCCTCCTCGACGAGCGAGGTGCCGGTCTTGTGGCCGAGGCCGGCCTGGAACGTGTAGGCCATGGCGCCGCCGATGAGGAGGGCGTCCACCTTCGGTGCGAGCGCCTCGATCACGCCGATCTTGTCGGAGACCTTGGCGCCGCCGAGGATGGCGACGAACGGGCGCTTGGGGTCGTCGAGCGCCTTCGTGAGGAAGGCGACCTCGCGCTCCAACAGTTTGCCCGCCGCCGCCTCGTCCACCTGATGGGCGACGCCCTCGGTGGAGGCGTGGGCGCGGTGCACCGAGCCGAACGCGTCCGAGACGAACACGTCGGCGAGGGCGGCGAGCTGGCGGGCCGTCTCGGGGTCGTTGGACGTCTCGCCGGGGAGGAACCGCGTGTTCTCGAGGAGCACGACGGCGCCGTCCGGCGCGCCCGCGACGCACGCCTCGGCCCCGGCGCCGACCGTCTCGTCGCAGAACACGACGGGCGCGTCGAGCAGGCCGTCGAGGTGCTCGGCCACAGGTCGGAGCGAGAAGGCGGGGTCCGGGCCGCCCTTGGGGCGCCCGAGGTGCGACATCAGGATGGGCGTGCCGCCGGCGTCGAGGATGGCGCGGATCGTGGGCAGGGCCGCCTGGATCCGGGTGTCGTCGGTGACGCGGCCGCCGTCCATCGGGACGTTGAAGTCGACGCGGACGAGCACGCGACGGCCCGAGAGGCGGAGATCGGAGAGGGTCTTCATGGGCAGGAACGGGAGGGGCGGGGGAACGGCACGAGTCCGGCCGGTCCCCCGCGGTCCTCTACGCCATCAGCTTCTTGACGAGGTCGACCGTCCGGTTCGAGTAGCCCCACTCGTTGTCATACCAGCCGACGATCTTGACCATCGTCCCGTCGGTCATCGTCGACGGCGCGTCGAAGATGCACGAGTGCGGGTTGTGGACGATGTCGATGGAGACGAGCGGGGCCGTCGAGTACTCGAGGATGCCGGCGAGCGGGCCCGCGGCGGCGTCCTGGAAGGCCTGGTTGACCTCCTCTACCGACACCTCGCGGGAGACGATGGCCGTGAAGTCCGTGAGCGAGCCGTCAGGGGTCGGGACGCGGAGGGCGAACCCGTCGAGCTTGCCGGCGAGGTTCGGGAGGACGAGCCCGACGGCCTTGGCGGCGCCGGTCGTCGTCGGGATGATCGAGAGGGCGGCGGCGCGGGCGCGGCGGAGGTCCTTGTGCGGGGCGTCCTGGATGCGCTGGTCGGCCGTGTAGGCGTGGACTGTCGTCATGAAGCCCTTCTCGACGCCGAACGCGTCGTCGAGGACCTTCACCATCGGGGCGAGGCAGTTCGTGGTGCAGCTCGCGTTCGAGACGATCTCCTCATCGCCCGTCAGTGTGTCGTCGTTGACGCCGAGGACGACCGTCTTGACGCCGCCCTTCGCGGGGGCCGAGATGACGACCTTCTGGGCGCCGCCCTGGAGGTGCTTCCCGGCGCTCTCGGCGTCGGTGAACCGGCCCGTCGACTCGACGACGACTTCGCACCCGAGGTCGCCCCACGGGAGCTGCGCGGGGTCCTTCTCGGAGAGCACCTTGAACCGGTCGCCGTTGACGACGAGTTCGTCACCCTCGGCGGTCACGTCGCCGGGGAAGACGCCGTGGACCGAGTCGTACTTGAAGAGGTGGGCGAGGGTCTCGGCGTCGGTGAGGTCGTTGACGGCGACGATGTCGAAGTCGCCGTCGCCGCGCTCGAGGATGGACCGGAAGACGAGGCGGCCGATCCGGCCGAAGCCGTTGATCCCAATCTTGATGGGCATGGGGAGAGGGGAGGGTGAGTGACGGAGGAGGAAGGGGGCGGCAACGCCGCCAGTCATGGTAGAGGTCCCCCCAAACCCCAGAGGGTGCGCTTCGATGAAAACGCCCCCAATAGGGGCCCGGGGCGGCTCTGGCGGGGTGGAAGGCGTCGTCGTTCCTTGGCGGGCCGCTGCTCGGGCCGCTACCTTTCCGGGATTCATTTCTGCTGACGGGTCCGGTTCCGTCGCCTCCCTCGTTCCGCGCCCGATGGCCCAGATCAACCCTCCCAAGCCGCTCGCTACGTCCCGCCCGGACGACCTCCGCGAGGACAACCTCACGACCGTCTACGCCCGGTCCTCGATGTTCTTCGACGAGCATCGCAATCTGATGATCGGCGTGATGGTGGGGATCGTGGCCCTCGCCCTCGCCGTGATCGGCTGGCGGTACTGGCAGTCCCAGCGCTCGGAGGAGGCGCAGGTGTACCTCGGCGCGATCCTCAACGAGTACAACGCCGGCAACTGGGAGGCGGCGCTCGACGGCACCGACACCACGCCGGGCCTCCTGGAGATCGCCGACGAGTACGGCTCGACGGCCACGGGGGAACAGGCCACGTTCTTCGCCGCCGACGCCCTCTTCCAGCTCGGCCGCACCGACGAGGCCCTCGACATGTTCGAGGCGTACGACGGCGAGGACCTCCTCGCGGCGAGCGCCCTCGGCGGCCAGGCCGCCATCTACGAGCAGACCGGCGACCCCGAGCGCGCCGCGGGCCTCTACGAGCGCGCCGCCCGCGCCTACGAGTCGCCGGCGTCGACGCCGGGCTACCTCCTCGACGCCGGGCGCGCCTACGCGGCCGCGGGCGACACCGAGGCCGCCCAGGAGGCCTACCAGAAGATCCTCGAGGACTGGGACACCACGCCGGAGGCGCGGACGGCCCAGACGGAGCTCGGCATGGTGGAGGCGATGGCCACGGCCACCGGCACCCCGACGGGCGACGTCCAGCCGGCGCCGACGGCGCCGGCCGCGACGGAGGGCGACAGCACGGCGGCGAACTAGGCGGACGGGCACTGCGGGCCGGGCGGCGCGTTAGCTTCGCTCGCCCCCCCGCCTCCGCCCATGCCGACGATCCTCCTCGCCGACGACGAGCCCGCCATCCGGCGGTCGCTCCGCGAAATCCTCGAGTTCGAGGGCTACGACATTGAGGAGGCCGCCGACGGCGACGAGGCGTTCGAGAAGGCGCGCGCCGGCGGCATCGACCTCGTCCTGCTCGACATCAAGATGCCGAAGCGGGACGGGATGGAGGTGCTCCAGGCCCTCCACGACGCCGAGTCCGCCGTGCCCGTCGTGATGATCTCGGGGCACGGGACGGTCGAGACGGCCGTCGAGGCCACGCAGCTCGGGGCGGTCGACTTCCTGGAGAAGCCGCCGGACCTCAACCGCCTCCTCGTGACGGTCCGGGGCGCCCTCGACCGGGGCCAGCTGCAGGTCGAGAACAAGCGGCTCAAGCAGGTCGTCCAGGACGCCGGCGCCTCCGACCTGACGCCCATCGTAGGCGACAGCCCCTCGATCTCGCGCATCAAGCAGACCGTCGCGCGTGTCGCGCCGAGCGAGGCGCGCGTCCTTATCACCGGCGAGCCTGGCACCGGAAAGGAACTGGTCGCCCGGTGGGTCCATGCCCAGAGCGCCCGCGCCGACGGGCCGCTCGTGGAGGTCAACTGCGCGGCGATCCCGTCGGAGCTCATCGAGTCCGAGCTGTTCGGGCACGAGAAGGGGGCCTTCACGGGTGCCACGAAGCAGCGCATCGGCAAGTTCGAGCAGGCCGACGGCGGGACCCTCTTCCTCGACGAGATCGGGGACATGAGTCTTGACGCGCAGGCCAAGGTGCTCCGCGCGCTCCAGGAGAACCGGATCACCCGCGTCGGCGGCGACCGCTCGATCTCGGTTGATGTCCGCGTCGTCGCGGCCACGAACCGCGACCTCCTGGCCCAGGTGGACGAGCGGCGCTTCCGCGAGGACCTCTACCACCGGCTCTCGGTCATCCTCATCCACGTCCCGCCGCTCCGCGAGCGCCGCGGCGACATCCCGGCCATCGCGCGGTACATCCTGGATCAGGTGATGCGCCGGAACGGCATGGCGGGCAAGGACTTCGCCGACGACGCGCTCGACGGGCTCCAGCGCCTCGACTGGCGGGGCAACGTCCGTGAGCTGCGCAACGTGGTGGAGCGCCTGCTCATCCTCTCCGACGGCGACGTCATCACGGCCCAGGACGTGGACCGGTACGTGACCCCGGGCGGGCGCGGCGGCGACCCGACCCTCGGCATCATCGACCGGTTCGACTCGTTCTCCGACTTCCGAGACATGGCCGAGAAGCTGTTCATCGAGCGGAAGCTGGAGGAGCAGGGGTGGAACGTGTCGAAGACGGCCGAGATCATCGGGATCCAGCGCTCGCACCTCTACAACAAGCTGGACAAGTACGAGATCTCGCGCCCGGAGTGATGGCCGAGATCACGGGCGGTCCGGGAGGGGCCCACAGCGCGCGCGCGGACCGATCTCGTGCGGTCCCCATCCTCTCGGCCCGCGGGCTGGGCAAGAGCTACCCCACGGCGACGGGCGCGCTCCAGGTGCTCGCCGGGCTCGACGTGGACGTCTTCCCCGGCGAGCTGGTGGCCGTCGTGGGGGAGAGCGGGACGGGCAAGAGCACGCTGCTCCACCTCCTCGGCGCCCTCGACCGGCCGACCGAGGGGACCGTCCGCTACCGGGGCGAGGACGTGTTCGCGAAGGGCGACGAGGCGCTCGCGGCGTTCCGCAACGGCGCCATCGGGTTCGTCTTCCAGTTCCACCACCTGCTCCCTGAGTTCACGGCCGTCGAGAACGTCGAGATGCCGGCGCTGATCGCCGGGGCGTCGATGGACGGGGGGCGGCCCCGGGCGGAGGCGCTGCTCCGGTCGCTCGGCCTCGGCGCGCGGCTCGACCACCGGCCCAGCCAGCTCTCCGGCGGCGAGCAGCAGCGCGTGGCCGTGGCGCGGGCGCTGATGAACCAGCCCGGCCTCGTCCTCATGGACGAGCCCTCGGGCAACCTCGACACCCGGACGGCCGACGCGCTCCACGACGAGCTGCGGCGCCTCACGCACACGGCCGATCAGGCCTTCGTCGTGGTCACCCACAACCCGGCTCTCGCCGCGCTCGCCGATCGCGTGCTCCACCTGGAGGGTGGCAAGCTGGTCGAGCAGAGAGGCGGCGCCCCGGACGACGGTGCCGCTCTTGACCCCCTCTCCGAATCCGGTCCGGCAACTGGGTCGTAAGCGGAGCCCCGCCCCCGATTGCCATGACCGAGATCCTGGACCTCCCCACGCTCGACCCCGCCCGCATCGCGCGCGTCGGCTTCGTGCAAGAGCCCGTCGACCCGACGCTCGACCTGTACGAGGAGATCGAGCGGCTCAAGCGTGAGCGCAACGCGGTCCTCCTGGCCCACTACTACCAGGAGCCCGACATCCAGGACGTGGCCGACTACATCGGCGATTCGCTCGGCCTCGCGCGCGAGGCGGCCCGGACCGACGCCGAGGTGATCGTGTTCGCGGGCGTCCACTTCATGGCGGAGACGGCCAAGATTCTCAACCCGGAGAAGACGGTCCTCCTCCCGGACCTCAATGCGGGCTGTTCTCTCGCCGACTCGTGCCCGCCCGACGAGTTCGCGGCCTTCCGGGCGCAGTACCCGGACCACGTGGTCGTGAGCTACATCAACTGCTCGGCGGCGATCAAGGCGCAGACGGACATCATCGTGACCAGCTCGAACGCCGAGCACATCGTCCGTCAGATCCCCGAGGACCAGCCGATCATCTTCGCGCCGGACCGCAACCTTGGCCGGTGGCTGATTCAGGAGACCGGGCGGGACATGGTGCTGTGGGAGGGAGCCTGCATCGTTCATGAAATCTTCTCCGAGCAGAAGCTTGTCCGGTTACGTGTGCGACATCCTAACGCATTGATACTGGCCCACCCCGAGTGCGAAGCACCGGTCCTTCGACTGGCCGATCACGTCGGCAGCACGTCGTCGATCCGGCGGTTCGCGGCCGAGTCGGAGGCGACGGAGTTCATCGTCGCGACCGAGTCCGGCATCCTTCACCAGATGCAGAAGGACAACCCGACGAAGACGTTCATCGCCGCGCCGCCGGACAACGGGTGCGCCTGCAACGACTGCCCGCACATGAAGCTCAACACGCTCGAGAAGCTCTACCTCTGCCTCGTGCACCGGCAGCCGGAGCTGGAGATGGCCGAGGACCTGCGGGTCCGTGCGCTCCGTCCGATCGAGCGAATGTTGGAGATGAGCGAGGGCGTTAAGTAGCTAGAAAAGTGAGACATAAAAAGAGAGGGGCCGGCAGCCTAGGCTGCCGGCCCCTCGTGCCGTAGGCAGGGTCCGTCGACTTACGCGAAGTCGAGGATGGGGCGCTCGGGTGCGTTCGAGCCGCCGCCGCTGTTCCCGCCGGTGCCGGTCATCGCGAAGTCGAGGATGGGGCGCTCGGGTGCGTTCGAGCCGCCGCCGCTGTTCCCGCCGGTGCCGGTCATCGCGAAGTCGAGGATGGGGCGCTCGGGTGCGTTCGAGCCGCCGCCGCTGTTCCCGCCGGTGCCGGTCGTCGCAAAAGCCATCGCCAAAGCGAGGGAGAAGAAGAGAGCCTTCATGTAGGGGGTGTGGGTGCTGCGCGGTCAATATAGTAGCCAGATCTGGAAACATTCGAACCCTCTTGCGTGCTGATAAAGCACGGAGAGGCTACATACCTTCCCATGATTCAAGAAGACGCACCCGCCTCGAGCGCTAAAGCAGGGCTAGACCTCGGCGATACCCAGAGCTCCTTCGTCCTCTGCGGATGACACGTCGGACTCTCCTCCCTCTCCTCGTACTGCTCGCGGCGACCCACGTGGTGGCCCAGGGCGTGCCATCTCCGACCGAGGGGCCAGCCTACCTCAATCGCCGGTGGTCTTGGGAAGACATGGGGGGAGGAGCCCAGAGTTGGGACGTAGTGCAGGCACCGAATGGCGTGCTGTACGTCGCGAATCAAACCGGTCTCCTCGAGTTCGACGGGTCCAATTGGCATCGGCATACCATGCCTATGGGCGAGCCGCCCGCCGTCAGCTCTGTGGCCGTGAGTGAGGAGGGAACGGTGTTCGTGGGAGGCATCGGCGACATCGGGATGCTCATCTCGGACTCGACCTCCAGGCTCCACTACGTCAGCCTGAAGGGCTATCTCCCGCCTGAAGCGCGTGAGTTTGCAGACGTCTGGACCACCCATGCGACGTCCGAAGGCGTTGTCTTTCAAACACCCCGCTGGCTCTTTCGCTGGGACGGGCAACGCATGGAGGTTTGGAAGACAGAGACGCGGTTCCGTAAGACGTTCCTCGTCGCTGGCCGCCTGATCGTGACGGAGGAGGGCGTGGGTCTCCGCGAGCTACGCGAGGGGCGTCTACAGATGATCCCGAACGGCCTCGCCTTCGCCGACAAGAAGGTGGAGGCGCTTCTGCCATACGGACAGGATCTCGTCGCGATCGTCCGCGATGAGGGGCTCGTCCGCCTCGGGAGCAGCGGCGTTGAACCCATCGACGGTCCCGGGTCGACCTATCTCCAGACCTACCGGCCCTACACTGCGATCGCGGTCCCCAATCTCTATGGGCCGCCGGGTGTGTTGTATGCGGTCGCGACGATTGAAGGAGGAGTGGCGATCGTTTCCCCTTCCGGGCGCTTGGTTCGGGTGTACCGAGAGGATGCTGGGATGACGGCCGAAGACTTCGCGGTCGGGCTGGAACTGGATGCGCAGGGCGGCCTATGGGTGGCGCTGATGAAGGGGGTCGCGCGCATCGACCTGTTCAGTCGCTACACCTGGTTCGATGAATCGGAGGGACTGCGTGGCAGCGTTCAGGAGACCAAGTGGTGGAAGGGGACGCTCTACGTGGCGACGAGCAGTGGGCTGTACCGCCTACGGGTGGGTCGACTTGGCCGTCTGGGGGTGTCGGAGCCTGCCTTCTCTCAGTTCGAGCCGGTTCCTGGGATTGACTCCGAGCAAGTGTGGAGCCTCGACCCAACTGAGCACGGATTGCTGGTTGCGTCCAGCTCCGGGGTCTACGTGGTCCGAGAAGGGGTGGCACGGCGTATCAGCGAATTCGGAGCAGCTCTTACCCTGCTGGCGCCTTCGTCTCGGCCCGACATGCGATTCGTCGGGGGACGTGATGGGTTACAACGCCTCACACTTCGTGGGGGCATCTGGACAGACAGTGGGGTGATCGAAGGAATCGACGGGGAGTCGCGACACCTCGTCGAAGACGCTTCTGGGAGGGTGTGGGTGTCGCAGGTGAATGGGAGCGTATACGTGATCTCCGGGGTCGAAGTCGGCGCTCTACAAATTCGGGAGTTCGGGCCGGCGAATGGCCTGAGCGTGACGGCAGGCCCTCTCACGAGGATGGGAGACGAATTATGGATGACGCCGCGTGAGGGCGTGTACCGCCTTTCGCTTGACGGCGCCTCCAGGCTGCAGGTGGCTCGGGTGCCCTGGCTCGCCGATCTGTCAGGCGTCTACTCCTTCCACGGGTTCGGCGAGGATTTGTGGGTCGCTCAGAACGGTGAGCTACGCTCGCTCCGCGAGATGGGGGAGGGGGACCCCCGAGCGTTTAACCTTCGCAGCATCCAGGTAAACGATATCCGCGAGGACGAGGACGGAGTGATCTGGGTCGCGACCGTCGACGGCCTGCTTCGCTATGACCCGCGGATCCGGGCCCTTGCGACCCAATACCCCACGTTCATCCGGAGCGTCACCAACCGGCAGCGGGAGACGCTCTATGGCGGCGCCAGCAGACAGCGAGAGCTAATCGTGCCGTATGGCGACAACAGCGAGTTCCGCTTCGAGGCGGCCTCGGCCTTCTTCGAGGACCCCGAGGGCGTCGAGTACCAGTTCCGCCTGGACGGGTGGGACCCGGGCTGGGGAGCCTGGGGGGCGGAGCGCGTGGTCGCCTTCACCAACCTTTGGGAGGGTGAGTACACCCTCCACGTGCGCGCTCGCAACGCCATCGGGCAGGTCAGCGACGAGGCGACGTTCTCGTTCCGCGTGCTGGCTCCGTGGTACCGGACGTGGTGGGCCTACGTGCTCTACCTCGTCGGGGTGGGAGTGGCGATCTGGGGCCTTAGCACGTGGCGCGTCCGGGCGCACCAGCACAAGCTGGCGATCCAACGCGCCCAGAGCGAGCGGCTCCAGCGCCTCTCCACCCGCCTCGAGAAGACGAACGCGCGCCTCCGCCAGGCCGACCGCCTCAAGGACGATCTCCTCGCGAACACGAGCCACGAACTCCGGACTCCCCTCACGGCCATCCTGGGATTCTCGGAGATGCTCCTCGACGAGGCCGACGACGACGCCCGTGTTCTGGCTGATGGCATCCACCGAGGCGGCCAGCGGCTCCTCGGCACCGTCAACGGACTGCTCGACATGTTCAAACTGCAGTCGGGGACGATGCCCATCGACGTCCACGAGGTCGACGCCGTCGAGGTGGTGCGCGAGAGCGCGGCCCTGCTCCAGCCACTCGCGGCGGCGCAGGGGCTCGACCTCCGCGTGGTCGCCGAGCGGCCGGCCCTTCCGTCGGCCGTCGACCCCGGCCTCCTCGACCGCGTGCTCTCGAATCTCGTCGCCAACGCGATCAAGTTCACCCCAGGCGGGAGCGTCCTCGTGACGGTCGACGGGACGGACCGCGAGCTCCATATCGTCATCCGCGACACGGGGATCGGGATCGCATCGGAAGACGTGGCCCGCATTTTTGAGCCGTTCGAGCAGGCCTCGACGGGGTTCGAGCGGACGCACGAGGGGACCGGCCTCGGGCTGGCGATCGTCAAGCGCGTGCTGGACCTCGTGGATGGGCGCATCGCCGTCGAGAGCGAGGTCGGGCGGGGAACCACCGTCACCGTGACGGTGCCTCGGACCTGGGGCTCCCACGCCCTGACCAGCACGGACCTCCAGGGGCAGCACCCGACGCTGGAGGGGGCCCACCTCCTCGGCATGGGGCTCGACGAGGGAACGCTCACCACGCTCCGGTGCTGGATCGAGCCGCACGGCGAGGTCTGCGGCGTCGACACCATCGGCCGGGCCGTTCGGGAGGCCCGCAAGGACGTCTACGACACCATCCTGCTGGGGGCCTCGGAGGCCGAGCAGGAACGGAAATGGACGACGCTGCTGCACTCCCTCCCGGGCTACGAGCACGCGCCGATCCTCCGCGTCGGGGGCGAGTTACTCCCGGAGGCCGAGCTGCGCACCCGCGGCTTCATCGGTCAGGTCCAGACACCCCTGGATGCCGACAGCGCCGTCGACCTCCTGGAGCGCCTCCTCGCGCGCGTCGAGGCGGCCCTTTCCACCTAGGGTCAGCCTCAGTAGAGGCGCGTGCGTGAGACGCCGCTCAGGGTGAGGCCGAACGAGGCGTAAGTGACGGGGCCATCGAGAGCGTCCTCGAACCCGTCGGAGAACTGGGGAATGAGGCGGCCGATACGCGCCCGCACGGCGGTGCCTCCATGACGGAGGGAACGGTCCCCGAGGTACTCCAGCGCCACGCCGTAGCCTCCCCCGAGTCGGTTCGGTGGCTCATAGGTCGAGCGTTCGGGCTCGTTGGCGTTGGCCCCGCTCGTGCCCTGGAGGAGCAGGCCGCCGGACAGGTAAGGGAGCACGTCGAGCCCGCCGATCGGCACACGCAGCCCCACGTCCACGCCGAGCAGCCCGATCGTCAGCCGGTCGCCCTCCACGACGCTCTCGTCGCCGACGGTGCGCGTCTCCGTCACGCGGAGGTCGGTGCCGTGGAAGCCCGCGTCGGTGTGGAACCAGCCGGAGCGAAGGCCAAGCCCGATCTCACCGGCGACGGAGTAGCCGGTCGCCCCGCCGAGGTCCTTCCCGGCCCAGCCAGTCCCGAGGCCGAGGTAGAGCGAGAGCGTGCCGTCCGCGCGGTAGCGGAGGCGGACCGCCTCGCGCACGAACTGCTCGAACCGGCTGGAAGGGAAACGTGCGAGGAACGCGTCGGCGCGCTCGTTGAGGGCGAGCTGGGCATCGGTCAGCTCGGCGTCGTGGAATCCGTCCGACCAGGTGGGCTGGAGGAGGAACTTGCCGATCGCCAGCCGCGCTACGGCGACCGCTTCCTCGTCTGCTCCGTTCGTCGCGAGCCGCGCGACGGCGGCGCTGGAGTCTTGGGCGAGCACGTTCCGGGTCGAGGCGCGGAGCACGAAGCGGTTCCTGACCAGCAAGGCCCGCCGGAGAGCCACGTCGTAGGAGACGAGGTTGAACGGAGGGAATGACGTCACGACGGGATGCTCGCGCCACGCCCCGTCGTTAGACAGCGCATCCAGCGCGGCCCGGTCGCCGCGGAGGAGCCCGACGGCCAGCTGGTCGCCGAGCCCTGGCCACGAGATGGAGTCGCTCGGCAGCCCGGTGGTCTCGGCGATGGCGGCCTCGGCGAGCACCGCGATGCTGTCGGCCCGCCCATACTGCCGGGCGACGACGGCCCGGTCCCAGGCGTCTTGGAGCTGGCGCTCGTAGAGGTCGCGCGGGATCACGGAGGCCCGGATCTCCGCGTCGAGCGCGGCGAAGCCGGACGAGTCCGGGGCGGTCTGGACACGGGCCGGGAGGGCCGCGCCGAGGAGGACGGCGGCGAGGAGGAGGCGCATCGGGGATCGGAACGGCGCCGGAGGCTACGACACCGCTGGCCCGATGCCCATCCCTGCGGGCGTGCTAGTCGACGACCACGCGGAGCCCCACGAGCGGCTCAAAGCGGCGCTCCACGAGGTACGACGGCCGGTCCGCGTCGGAGAACGCCGCGCCGTCGGCCGCGTCGAGGCGCCGGTAGCCGTAGCGCGAGCGGACGAACACGCGCCCCCGCGTCCCGACCGGGACGGCCACGTCGAGGAGAAGCGCGTTCTCGTCCCCCAGGCTGCCGATCAGGTCGAAGAACCCGCGGAAGCCCTGGCGCTCCAGGCCGAACGCGAGGTGCCCGCCGCCGGGGAACCGGCCCGCGAGCCGGACGCCGTAGGCGCTCGCGCGGTCGGGGCCGAGGTGCCGCCGGATGTGCTGCGAGGCCTCGAACCGGCCGAACGCCACGAACCGGAGGTCGAGGACCACGTCGACCCCGGCGCCGAGACTGTCGAGCGGCGTCCCGACCGTCTCCACCCGCGGGTCGGCGTCGTAGAACGAGCCGTCGTCGACGATCCGCTCGACCGAGTTGCTGAGGGCGTAGAACGGGCCGACGTAGCCGGGCACGAAGTCGCGCGACGACGTGAACAGCGCCGCGCGGCCTGTGAGGCGGAGGGCGTCGGCGAGGTTGCTCACGCCCACCTCCACGCCGGCGCCGAGCGTGCTCCCGTGCCCGAGGTAGCGGGCGTGCGTCACGAACGGGACGACGGGGAGCGGACTGTCGCGCTGCCACGTCCCCTTCGCCGTCACCTCGACGCCCGTCAGCGACGAGTCGCCGGTGACGCCGGGTGCGCCGAGGTCGTGCACGGCCGCGGCGACGACCCGGAGGTTCTGTACCGGCCCGAGGCGGCCGGGCAGCCCCACCCGGATCTCGCCGCCGACGACGCCGGTCAGCAACACGTCGTCGGTGAAGGCGCCGACGCGCGTGTTCCGCCCGACGAGCGCGGCCTCCGCCCCCACGCGCCGCTCGTCCCACGCCGTCGTCGTGCGGTACCAGCGGACGAGGGCGCCGCTTCCGAGCGTCATCTGTTCGGTCGGGCCGAGGCGGGCGTAGAGGCCGTCGCCGCCGATCGGGTTGAGGCGGAGGTAGCGGAGGGCCCGGAGCGCGTCGTACGTCTCGTCGGCCTCGGGGCCGTAGAGTCCGCCGGCGCCCGGGTGGACGGTCTGCGCGAGGGCGCCGCTCCACAGGCCCTGCTGGGCTTCGATCTCGGCCCGGACGCCCGTCCGCCACGTGTCGGGGAGGTAGGCGGGCCCCGCGAGAACCCCCGCGGCGAGGCGGACGCCGCGCCGCCCCCCGCTCCCCAGCTCGAGCGGGTCGTCCGCCGAGCCGAACGCGACCGGCTGCGCGAGCGCGCCGAAGGGGAGCAGGGCAGCGAGGACGAGGAGAGCGCGGCGCACGGGTCGGGCAGGGCGGTCCGCGAAGCTACCCCGCGCGCTCCGACCTCGGAGGCATTCCTCGCACATGTCCCACAGGGCCAGAACCTCGCGCGCGAGACCGGGTAGGCGGAGGCACCCCCGGTATTCATGCCCGACCCTCGACTCCCTCTGTTCCCGCTCGGCGTCGTCTTGCTCCCCGGCGAGCCCATCCCGCTCCATATCTTCGAGCCGCGGTACAAGGAGATGGTCCAGATCTGCCTGGACACGGACCGTCCGTTCGGCATCCTCTACGCCTCCGAGGCCGCGCTCGCCGCCGTGGGGTGCACGGCCCGCATCCGCAAGGTGACGGCGCGCTACGACGACGGCCGCCTCGACGTGGTGGCGGTCGGGGAGGAGCGGTTCGCCGTCGAGGAGGTCCACCGCGACGCGTCGTACCTCACGGCCGCCGTGCACGCGGTGGAGGACGCGGTCCACGACGATGACCCCGCCGCGCGGCAGCAGGCCATCGCGCGGCACATGAAGCTCTTGGAGCTGGCCGGCAAGACGCCCCGCCCGAGCCGTTACGAGCGCCATCCCCACGTCTCGTTCGTCATCGGGCGAAACGCGGGGCTGGACCTTCCCGCCAAGCAGCAACTCCTGGAGATGGACGGCGAGGCGGCCCGCCTGCAATTCCTGGCGGCCCACCTCGAAGAGCTGCTCGTCCGCCTCAAGAAGGTCCGCGAGGTCCGCGACCTCGCCCGCGGCGACGGCCACGCGGAGGGATTCCCTGACCTGGACATCGACATCGACTTCGGCACCGACGACGACGCATGACGATCGCAGACTACCAGATCGACCTCGTGGAGACGGGGCGCCTCGGCCTCGACGGCGGCGCCATGTTCGGGATCGTCCCGAAGCCGCTGTGGGAGAAACGGATCGCGCCCGACGACCTCAACCGGATCCCGCTCGCCATGCGGTGCCTCCTGCTGCGGGGCAACGGCCGGACGATCCTGATCGACACCGGGGTCGGGCACAAGGCCGACGCCAAGTTCGAGTCGATCTACGCCGTGGACCACGAGCACTCGACGCTCCTCGGCTCGCTCGACGCCCTCGACGTCGTGCCCGAGGACGTCACCGACGTGATCCTCACGCACCTCCACTTCGACCACGCCGGCGGCGCCACCACGCGCGACCCCGACGGCACGCTCCGCCCGACGTTCCCCGCGGCGACGTATTACGTCCAGCGGACGCACTGGGCCTGGGCGCACGAGAGCGAGCGCGAGGCGGCCTCGTTCCTCGCCGAGAATATGGACCCGCTGGAGGCCGCCGGGCAGCTCGTCCTCCTGGACGGCGACGAGCCGCCGGCGCCCGGCCTCCGCCTCCACATCGTCGACGGGCACACGCGCGGGCAGCAACTCGTCTCGGTCCACGACGACGCGCGTTCGCTCCTGTTCGCGGCCGACCTGATCCCGACGGCGGCGCACGTCCCGCCCCTCTGGATCATGGCGTACGACGTCGAGCCGCTCGCCACGCTGGCCGAAAAACGACGGGTGCTCGCCGAGGCCGCTGAGGGCGGGTGGACCCTCGTGTTCGAGCACGACCCGTCCGTGGCGAGCGCCCGGGTGCGGGCGACGGATCGGGGATTCGAGACGGTGGAGGAGGACGCGGGCCTCCCGCGCTGAGGCGGCACGGGCTTTGTCGAGGAAGAGGGTCCTCCAACTCCGCATCTTCACCGCCTTCGGCCCCGGCGAACCAGGTCCTTTTCGTTCTGGACTTGGGTAGTCCCGTAATCGGCGGTCCGTGCCCATGCTGTCTCCCACCCCCGCCGTCCGAGCGGCCCTCCTCGGCCTGATCGTCGTGACGGTGGTGGCATCGGCCGGGGCCGGGCTCCACCTCTCGGCCGTCCAGCAAGGGGCCGAGCAGGCGCTCGCCGAGTCGCTCCGGGCGCGGGCGGCGACGGTGGCGGCGGCGCTTCGGCCCGACGCTCGCGACTCCGCGAGGCTCCGCCAATCGTTCGCACGCTACCAAGGGCTCGACTGGCCCGCCGAGATCGTCCTCGTCGACGTGGCCAACCGCGTCCTCGCCGCCACCGACGACGCGGTCCCCAGCGGCGTCGCCTGGGCCACGCTCGCGAACAGGGACCCCGCCGCGCCCGCTCCGGTGGTCGAGAGCGGCACCGAGCGGTACGCCGTGGCCGTGCACCGCGTCGGGGCGTCGGGGCTGCTCGTGGCGACGCTCGCCCCCCTCGGCGACCTCTCGACGCACACGATCATCCGGACGGTGTGCTGGACGCTCGCGCTCTGGGGGGCCCTCGCTGGGCTCCTGCTCGTCGTCGCGTGGTACGCGGGGCCGCGGACGGCCCACCAACTCGCCCTCCTCGGCGAGCGGATCGCGGTGGGCGACGCGGACGGCTCGGCCCTGATCCGCCACGCGGGCGTCTGGCTCGGCCCCTTCGCCGACGCGTTCGACCCCGTCGTGGCCAAGATCCGCCAGATGGGCGCGGTGGCCGCTGACACGCGCGATCACGTCGCCGCGCTCTACCAGATCAACCCCCACTACGTCGTCCTCTGCGGGTTCGACGGGACCATCGTCGAGGCGAACCCGGCGTTCTACGCGGCCACCGGGCTGCCCATCCAGGCGGTCCGGGGCGGGCGCATCGAGGCGCTCCGCGAGACGTTCCCCATCGAGCCGCTGATGGAGCTGGCCGAGCGGAGCCTCCGGGAGGGGAGTGCGATCTCGGGCCTGGAGTACGCCCTCATTAACCGCGACGACGAGACGCGGCCGGTCGAGGTCTCGCTCCGGGGGTTCTCGCTGGCGGGCAAGGAGAGGGTCCTGATCCAGGCGACCGACGTGGCCCATGCCAAAACGCTCGAACGCCGCGTGGCCGCCTTCTCCGACACGCTCGATCTGATGGTGGACCAGCGGGTGCAGCAGCTCACGGCCGGGCAGCAGGCGCTCGCCAAGATCCTCGACAGGGCCGGCGTCGCCATCGCGTCGTTTGACGCGGGGGGGGCCACGAGCCGCTGGAGCAGCGGCGCCCGCGCCCTTACCGGCAAGCCCTCCGCCAGCGTCCCGCACTTCGCCGCCGCGACGGCCGTCCTCGGCCTCAGTCCGACCGAGCGGACGGCCTTTACGCGCTGGTTCTGGAGCCCGGGCGCCGACCCGTTCGTCGCCCGGCACGGCGTCGTGGGAACCGACGGGGCCACCCGCGTCCGCCAGTTCATCTGGCAGCGCGTCGACGCCGATATGGCGGGGCGCTCCGATCTGCGGACGCTCGTGGGCGTCGAGATCCCGGCCTACCTCGACGTGATGGTGCACAGCCAGGGCGACGGCCGCGCCGACGGCCTCCCGTTGCCCTCCTGAAGGACGGACGTTCGGATCGGGGAGCCGCGGTATGTTTTGACGCCGCTGACCCTCCATCTATGCCGACCGATTCCGTCCTCCTCGTCGGGCCCGACGCGCCTGTCTGGGCCGCCGACCCCGCCCTCGACGCCGTCCACGTGACGGCCGCCGAGACCGTCGGCGAGGCCTGCGCCTACCTCGCCGGGACCGCTTTCGACGTGGCGTTCATCCTCCCCGGCGCCGGCCCGACGGATGGGCTGGCGGCGCTCCGCGACGTGCTCGGGCTCTCGCTCCCGATCGAGACGGTGGCAACCCTGGACGACGTGCGTGCTCGGATTACGGAGGGGGGGGCGGAGGTGGCGCTGGACGACGCGACCCGGGCGACGCTCAACGGGCTGAAGGGGGAACTCGCCCGCGTCGCCCATGCGCTCAACAACCCGCTCGCGGTGATCGTCGGGAACACGCAGCTCGGCCTCGAAATCGCGAACGCGCTGGGGACGGACGAGTCGATCGTCGAGTCGTTCCAGAACATCGCCGAGGCCGCGGGCGACCTAGAGGCCCTCTTCACAGAGGTTTCGGGCCTCCGCGCTCGGATCGACCGGCTGCTCGGGCTCGCATAACCGGCTACGGAGGCGCGCAGAGGCGACAGCGAACGGATCCGTAGCGCGTGTCTTTGCCGGAACGGTGGCTTAAGGGACCGCGCTGGAGACCGATATGTGTGCTATGCCGGCACTCCCGCCGCCTTCCCCAAGCAGACCTTTCCCCATGCCGTCCGCCCCGATGATCCCGGCTCACGAGCTCGAGCACATCGAGCGTGTCGCCGCCGCCCTCGAGGCGAAGTCCGACGCGATCCGCCACCGGTGGGATCGGGCGCTCGACCACTTCCGCGAGGCGCGCGTCTACGACGCCTTCCTCGAGTTCAACGAGCTCCTCAAGGAGCCGCTCGACGCCGTCCTGCGCACGCACGTCCAGCTCCAGGCCGTCCGGTGCCTCCGCGACGCCCCCGTCGAGCGAGTGAAGACGGAGATGGCCCTGATCGACCCGCAGGACGCCTACCAGACCGTCGTCCTCGACTACCGCCTCGGGTGGCTCATGCGGCACCGCCTCATGAGTCTGACCGCCGCGCTCCAGTACTTCGACCGCGTGCGCGAGGAAGCCCGCCGCCTCGGCACCCGCTCGTGGGAGGTCGCCGCGCTCCTCCAGAAGGCGACGACGCTGATGGCGCAGGGCTCGTACGAGCAGGGGATCGAGACGTGCACCCGCGTCTACAACCTGAGCCGCCGCAACGGGCTCGTGGAGTACATCCCGAAGGCGCTGATGTACAAGGGCTACGCCCTCATCAAGCTGGAGAAGCACCACGCCGGCGAGGAGGCGCTCCAGAAGTCGTTCGAGCTGGCCACGCGCAACGAGCTGACGGCCGAGCAGGGCCTCGCGCTCCACCAACTGGCCCAGGTCTACCACTACGACTTCAAGTTCTACGGGCTCGCCCTCGAGTACTACCAGCAGACCCGCGAGGTGCTGGAGCAGGTGCCCGTCTGGCCCTCGCTCCTGGAACGGGTCGACGAGGACGCCGCCGCCGCCCAGCGCGAGTTGGCCGAGCTGGACATCGCCAAGATCCTCGGGCCCATCCCGATCAACAAGCTCCGCCAGGAGTACCTCACGAGCCTCGTCAACGGCTTCGTCGGGATCCCGGGGATCGACAACCGCTCCCAGCTCGGCGAGCGGATCGGGCTGACGCGACAGGCCATCCACCGTAACATCAACGGGTAGGCGCCCGGCGCCGTCGTCCAGCGCCGGACCTCGACGCCGGACCACCGTGGAAACCACTGCGCGAGGCGCCGGGGCACCCCCCGGCGCCTTGTCTGCGCTCTGGGAGCGCCCGTATCTTCACGCCTCAACCGACGACCCGGCTTATACGAGTTCGTGCTACGCCCGTGCAGGATCGCCCTGCACGACCCAGGATTCCCAGTCCCGACTGGCTTGCACGCCTCTATGCTGCGTCTCGCATTCGTCTGCGCGCTCGTCGCCCTCGCGCCGAGCCTTCGCGCCCAGGAGGAATACACGTCGGCGGTGTCGGTGGGGCCGCGGATCGCCCTCATCGCGGAGGACGCCCGGTCGCAGACGTATGAGGTAACCACCGACTGGTCGGTGCCGCTGGCCGACGCGCTCGTCCGCAGCGGAGGCGACCCCACCCTGCTCGGTCGCATCGCCGGGTCGGGGCTCCCCGAGGTCTACGCGACCGTCGCGCTGGCATCGTCGGTCCCGCCGTCCGTCACCGTCGTGTCGTTCGACGGGGAGGAGCTTCCCCTCTCGGCCGCCTCGGCGGAGGCGCTCGCGCCGCTCCAACAACCCGTTGCCGAGGTAGTAGACGTGGGCGTCCACCGGCGCCGGCTCGTGGGGAGTCTCGTGGTCCGCCTCGTCCGCCGAGAGGGGGACCGGCTGATCCGGGCGCGGCGCGTGGTGGTTCGCGTGCCGAAGCCGGTGGTCGCCGCGCGCCTCGCGGCACTCGGCGCGGCCAACGCCCACGTGGCCGTCGACCGGAGCGTGCTCGCCGACGGGCGGTGGTTCAAGATCCCGATCTCGGAGACCGGCGTCTACCGCATCGACGCGGCCTACCTCCGCGACTCGCTGAAGGTGGAGGACGTGTCGCTCGCGTCGGTCCAGGTCTACGGGAACGGCGGGCAGATCCTCCCGGCCCTCAACGCCGCCCCGCGCCCCGTGGACCTCACCGCGGTCCCGACGTTCGCGCAGGGCGACGCGCTCCTGTTCTTCGCCGAGGCGCCGGAGTGGTGGGACTGGGTGCCGGGGACCAGTCTCCGCGAGGGATACTGGAGCCACGACATCAGTCCGTTCTCGGACGTCTCGTACTACTTCCTCCGCGTCGACGAGCCGTCGCCGACGCGCCTGGGGGGCGCGTCCTTCCCCGCATGGCCCGACGCCGAAGCGCTGGCGACCATCGAGGACCGGTACTACTACGAGCGCGACCTCACCAACTTCGAACGCTCGGGCGGTGGGGGCTCCGGCCTCGACTGGCTGGGCCCCCAGCTCGCGCAGGGCGGGGCCGGGCTGGAGGTGCTGAAGGTGACGCCGGCGGGCTTCACCGCCGCCACGCCCGTCCACTACCGGACGCGGGTGGCGGCGCGGGCCAACCCACGCGTCACGATTACCATGTCGCAGGGGGGGCAGACGATCGCGACGCTGAGCCCGCCGTCCGTTTCGTTCTCGTCCTCGAACAACTTCAACCTCATCAACGACGCAGAGACCTCCGTCACGCAGACCGGGCAGAGCTCGCTCGCCGTCTCGTTCCGCTCGACGGGGGGCAATTCGGGCGCGCTCTCGTGGCTCGACTGGGTGGAGGCCGTGGCCGAGCGGCCCGCGGCGGCCGGGGCGGAGCGCTACGTCGCGTTCCCGACGCCGGGCGGGGAGGAGGGGCGCTTCGACGTGGCGCTGACCGGGTTCTCGGCGGCGCCCGAGGTGTGGGACGTGACCGAGCCGGGGGCGATTCGCCGCCTGGGTGTTCAGGCGAGCGGCGGCGCGTTCCACGTACAGGTGGAGGCGGCCGACTCGCTCCGTCCTCGTGAGGTTGTCGCGTTCGACCCGTCCGGTCCGGCCGTGCGCGTGCCGCACGCGGGCACGGCGGTCGCGAACCAGAACCTCCACGGCATCGCCGACTTCCCGGACTACGTCGTGGTGGCGCACCCGCTGTTCCTCGCTCAGGCGCAGCGCCTCGCCGACTACCGACGCCAGAACGACGGGCTCCGCCCGGTGGTCGTGACGACGGAGCAGGTCTACAACGAGTTCGCCTCGGGCACCTCCGACATGCGGGCCGTCCGGGACTACATGAAGTTCCTCTACGACCGGGCCTCGACCGACGCCGAGCGACCGGACTACCTCCTCCTCTTCGGCGACGGGCACTACGACTACCGCAACATCACGTCGGCCGTCCCCAACTTCGTCCCGCCGTATGAATCGGAGAACATGTTCTCGGAGACGTTCTCGTACACCTCCGACGACTACTTCGGCCTCCTCGACGACGAGCGAGGGCGTGTGGGATACCTCCACGCGGTCCGAGCGCGTCGACATTGGGATCGGGCGGATCACGGCGCGGACGCCGCAGGACGCGTCGGCCGTCGTCTCGAAGCTCTTCCGCTACGAGGACCCCGCGACGCTGGGCGAGTGGCGCACCCGGTTCACCTTCGTCGGCGACGACGAGTACCCCAACTCGTGGGACGACGACCTCCACACGTACAACGCGGACGAGACGGCCGAGCGGGCGCAGGAGCAGGACCCGGCCGTGACGCTCCGCAAGATCTACGGGCCCGCCTACCCGCTCGTGATCACGGCGCGCGGCCGCGAGCGGCCCCAGGTGACGGAGGCCGTCCGCGATGCGATCGAGGAGGGCACGCTCATCTGGAACTACAGCGGCCACGGCGGCCCCGAGGAACTCGGCGACGAGGGCTACATGACGCCCGAACTAGCCGCGTCGCTCGACAACCCGGACCGGTTCCCCATCTTCGTCACCGCGACGTGCTCGTTCGGCAAGTACGACATCGCCGAGGAGCAGAGCCTGGCCGAGCGGATCTTCCTCCGTGCCTCCGGCGGCGGGATCGCCATGTTCACGACGGTCCGCCTCGTCTACACCGGCAGCTCGCCCGAGGCCGACAACAACTTCGGTCTCAACATCCAGCTCACGCGAAACATGCTGACGCGGGAGGATGGGGGGCTCGACGGGCGCCCGCGCCGCCTCGGCGACATCCTGCGCGACACCAAGAACACGCCCCAGGGCCTCAGCTTCAACAACCGGAAGTTCAACCTCCTCGGCGACCCGGCCATGCGGATCGGGCTCCCGCAGCGTCGCCTCCAGGTGGCGGCCTCGCCCACGCTCACGGCCTTCGAGGAGGCGACGGTCTCCGGGCAGGTCCTCGACGCGAACGGCCAGCCGGACCCCACGTTCGCGGGCGAGGTGAGCGTGACGGTGTTCGACGCGAAGCGCAAGATCCTCCTGGAGGAGGGCGCCTGCTGCCACACCGACGACGACGGCGACGGCCGCGGCGACTACGTGGACCGGACCGACCGGATTTTCTCCGGCCGCGCCTCCGTCTCCGGCGGCACCTTCTCCACCACGTTCCTCGTCCCGCAGGATGTGTCGTACTCCGGCGAGACGGCGCGCGTCGTGGCCTACGTGATGAACGGGGAGGGGACCGACGGCGTCGGCCAGACCCAGGACGTGATGATCTCGGCGCAGGCCGGGACGCGCCCGAACGACGCCGCGGGGCCGGAGATCCGCCTGTTCCTCAACGACTCGACGTTCGTCGACGGCGGGACGACGGTGCCGGGTGGGGTCGTCGTCGCGCGGCTCCGCGACGACAGCGGGGTCAACACGGTCGGCGCGGGCGTGGGGCACGAGCTGCTCCTGACGTTCGACGGAGACGCCGGCACGGCCATCGACGTGGGCCCGTTCTACACCGGCGACCTCAACACGTACCGGTCGGGCGAGGTGCGCGTGCCGCTCCCGGACCTCGCGCCCGGCGAGCACACGCTCCAGCTCACGGCCTGGGACGCCCTTAACAACTCGTCGACGGCCGAGCTCCGGTTCGTCGTGGTCGACGAGGGCGTGCGCGTCGAGAACCTGTTTCCGTACCCCAACCCGACGGCCGGCCCGACGCGGTTCACCTTCGACCATAACCAGCCGCCGGGCACCCAGGCGAAGGTCCAGCTCCGGATTTACACGCTGGCCGGCCGGCCCGTCCGCACCATCGACGGCGACGACGCGTTGCCCGGTGGCACCCTGCCACCCGGGACGGTCCAGATCCCGTGGGACGGCCTGGACGACGACCTCGATCGGCTCGCGAGCGGCATCTACCTGTTCCGCCTCCGGCTGGAGGTGGACGCCCCCGCCGGCGGCTCGCGCGTCGCCGAGCGCGTCGAGCGCCTCGCCATCATCCGCTAGCCGCCTCGGCGGCGCCCCTCTCTGACTTTGTATCACACGACTGCCCCCCGGCACGCTCCCATGACATCGCATCGCACCCTCGTCGCCCTCGGCGCGCTCGCCCTCGGCGCGCTCGCGGGCGGCCCGGCCCTCGCCCAGGAGGTCGTCCTCACGACGGCCGTCCCGTTCCTCCAGATCGAGCCCGACAGCCGGTCGGCCGGCATGGGCATGACGGGCGTGGCCATCGCCGACAACGCTTACGCGCCGTTCTGGAACCCCGCCGGCCTCGCCGGGCAGACGGGGACCGAGGTCTCGTTCACGCACGCCCCGTGGCTCCCGGCCCTCGGCGCCGACCTCTCGTACGAGCACCTCACGGCCAAGCACGGCCTCGGCTCGCTGGGCACGCTCGGCGGCCACATCACCTACTTCGACCTCGGCACGCAGACGGCGACGAACGACAACGGCGACCCGCTTGGCGAGTTCTCGTCCTACGAGCTGTCGGTCGGCGCGTCCTACGGCTACCCGATCACGGAGAACCTGAAGGTGGGGACCGGCGCGCGGTTCATCTACTCCAACCTCACGGGCGGCACGCGCGTCGAGGACCTGGAGACCTCGGCCGGCGTCTCGGTGGGCGTGGACCTGGGCGTGCAGTACAGGGGGCCGGAGCTGGGCCTCGGGCTCTCGTCGCGGCCCAAGTTCGGGCTCAACCTCGCCAACATGGGCCCGGGCATCTCCTACACCCAGAACAACGACTTCCCCGATGCCATCCCGACGACGCTCCGCTTCGGCGGCGCGCTCGACACGCAGCTCGACGAGTTCAACCGCCTCCAGGTGGCCCTCGACCTCAACAAGGTCCTCGTCAACCCGCGCCGGGACACGACGAGCGCGGGCGATATCGAGACCCGCTACGACCCGTTCTACGAGGCCATCTTCACGTCGTGGCAGACGCGCAACGTGGCGACGACGGTCGACCGGGAGGGCCGCAACTGCGCCGAGCGCGACGCGGCCCTGGCGGAGGATCCCACCGACGAGAGCATCGTGCCGTGCAAGTCGGTCAGCGCGCTCCAGTCGCTCACGCTCGGCGTCGGGCTGGAGTACTGGTACAACGACCTCCTCGCGCTCCGCGGCGGCTACTTCTACGAGGACCCCGCCAACGGCAACCGCCAGTTCATCACGTTCGGAACGGGCATCCGCTACAGCCTCGTGGGCGTGGACATCTCGTACATCTACGCCCTGGAAGAGAACTCGCCCCTCGCCGATCAGCTCCGGTTCTCGCTCCTGCTGAACATCCCGCAGTAGCCGACCGGCTCCGGCCGTCTGTCGCCCCGCTGCGGTTGCCGTGGCGGGGCGACGCCGTTTCCCTCACCGCTCCTGTGACCGACGCCCTCGCCCTGGGGATCTTCGCCGCCGTCCTCGGCCTGTCCGTGGCGATGGGGGAGGGGCTGCGCCGGGTGGGCTGGCGGCCCGAGTCGTCGCGGCGGGCGGTCCACGCGGCTGTGGGGCTGGCGACGGCGGCGAGCCCGCTCCTGTTCGAGCGGCCGGCGGGCATCTACCTGCTGGCGGTCGCGTTCGTGGCGGCCAACCTCGTGGCGGTCCGGCGCCGCTACCTGCCGGGGATGCACGGGATCGAGCGCGTGAGCTGGGGCACCGTGACGTTCCCGCTCGCCCTGATCGCCGCCCTCGCGTTGTGCTGGTCGCTCGACGCCGGGCGCGTGTTCATCCTCCAGACGGCGTTCGCCGTCCTCGCCCTCGCCGACCCGGCCGCCTCGCTCGTCGGGACGCGTGCCCATCGCCCGCGACCGTACACGGTGGCGGGCGCGACGAAGTCGGTGGCCGGCTCCCTCGCGTTCGTCGTCGTGGCCGCCGCCGTCGCGGCGACGGTGCTGTCCTGGACGGGGCCTGCCACGTTCGGCTGGACCCAGATCACGGCCGGGGCGCTTACGGCGGCGGTTGTGGCCGCCGCGGCGGAGGCGCTGGGGCGGAGGGGCTGGGATAACCTGTGGATCGTGCTCGCCGTGATCGTCCCGCTCACGAGCCTTCACGCGCACCCCGAGGCCGCCGGGCTCCACCTCGTCGCGCTCGCCGTCGCCCTCGCGTTCGGCGCGGCGTCGTACCGGGCGCGGTTTCTCGACCTCTCCGGCGCGCTCGCCGCGTCGATCCTCGCGTGGATGGTGATCGCGCTGGGCGGGGCGGCGTGGGCCGTGCCGGCCGTGACATTCTTCGTCCTCTCCAGCCTCCTCTCGCGCCTCGGGCGACGCCGGAAGCAGGCCGCCGAGGCGCGGGCGGCGAAGGGCAGCCGCCGCGACGTCGGGCAGGTGGTGGCGAACGGGGGCGTCGGCGCGGCGCTCCTGGCGGCCCACACGTTCGTCCCGGCCCCGGCGCTCTACCTCGGCTTCGTCGGCGCCTTCGCGGCGGCAGCGGCCGACACGTGGGGAACCGAGATCGGGACGTGGGCGGGCTGGCCCACGCGGCGCCTCGCGGTTGGGCCGCGGGTGCCGCCGGGCACGTCGGGCGGCATGTCGGTGCCGGGCACACTCGGGGCGCTGGCCGGCGCGGCCGTCGTCGTCGCCTCGGCACTTGCCGTCGCCGGCGCGTCTGTCCGGGCGGAGGACGTGGGGGCGGTGGGGCTCGCCGTGACCCTGGCCGGGCTCGCCGCGGCGGTCGTCGACAGCACGCTCGGCGCCACCGTCCAGGCCCGCTTCCGCGCCGCCGACGGCTCGCTCACCGAGCGCGAGTGGGACGGGGCGACGCTGCTCCCGCTCGCCGCCGGCCTCCGTTGGATCGACAACGACCTCGTCAACGTCGCGTGCACTCTCGTCGGCGCCGGGCTCGCCATCCTCCTCGTTCTGTAACCCCACGGGCACGTTTGCAGGCAGGGGCGGCGTTTGGCACCCTCCGGGCGGGTCCCTGCCGTCCGTAGCTTGCCGCGCCCCCACCGACCCCCGCATGGCCTGGTATCGAAAGCTCCACTGGCAGATCATCCTCGGTCTGATTCTCGGCCTCGCGTTCGGAGTCGTGTCGGCCTCGAACGGGTGGGGCGGGTTCGTCGACACGTGGGTCCGGCCGTTCGGGACCATCTTCATCACGGCGCTCAAGCTGATCGCCGTCCCGCTCGTCCTGGCCAGCCTCATCACGGGCGTGGCGAGCCTCTCCGACCTCCGCAAGCTCTCGCGGATCGGTGGCAAGACGATCGGGATCTACCTGGTGACGACGGCCGTGGCCGTCACGCTCGGCGTGCTCCTGGCCGACGTGATCCAGCCGGGCGGGACGTTCTCGCCGGAGCTCCGCGACGACCTCGTGTCCAACTTCAGCGGCGACGCCGAGGTGCGCATGGCGTCGATCGCCGAGGCCGGCATCCGGGAGCGCGGCCCGCTCCAGTTCCTCGTCGACGCCGTCCCGGACAACATCTTCGCCGCCTTCTCCGACAACGGCAACATGCTCCAGGTAGTGGTCGTGGCGCTCCTGTTCGGGATCGGGCTTGTGCAGGTGCCGAAGGAGAAGGGCGCGCCCGTGCTGGCCTTCTTCGAGGGGCTGAACGACGTCGTCATCAAGCTGGTCGACATCGTGATGCTGCTGGCGCCGATCGGTGTGTTCGCCCTCCTGGCCGACACGATCGTCAGCGTGGCCGGCGACGATCCCTTGCAGATCCTGAACCTGCTCCAGGGGCTCGGGTGGTATTGCTTCGTGGTCCTGCTCGGCCTCGCCCTCCACACCCTCATCGTCTATCCCACGCTCCTGAAGCTGTTCACGCCGCTCGACCTGAAGACGTTCTTCCAGGGGATCGGCCCGGCGCAGCTCGTCGCGTTCTCGACCTCGTCGTCGGGCGCCACGCTGCCCGTCACGATGGAACGGTGCGAGGAGAAGCTGGGCGTGAGCGAGGAGGTGTCGAGCTTCGTACTCCCGCTCGGGGCGACGATCAACATGGACGGGACGGCGCTCTACCAGGCCGTCGCCACGCTCTTCATCGCGCAGGCCTTCAGCCTCGATCTGGGCCTCGGCGCGCAGATCACGATCGTGCTGACGGCCGTCCTCGCGAGCATCGGCACGGCGGCGGTGCCGGGCGCGGGCATCATCATGCTCGTCATCATCCTGGAGGCCGTGGGCGTCCCGGCCGCCGGCATCGCCCTGATCCTCGGCGTGGACCGGATCCTCGACATGTGCCGGACGGTGACGAACGTGACGGGCGACGCGACGGTCGCCACGATCGTCGCCGCCAGCGAGAACCAGCTCGGCCCGCCCGACCTCTCGGAGGAGTCGGACCGGCTGGTGATGGCGGCGTGAGGCGCGCGCTCGCCCTCGGGGCGCTCCTCATCGGGGGCGTCGTCCACGCCCAGGCCACGGCCGACGCGCCGACGCTCTCGGCGCCGATGCGCGAGGCGCTGGGGATCGAGACGGAGGCGGGGGCCGCGCTCTACGCCGCCGGCCGGTCCGCGACGCTCGCCTTCCGCCTCGACGCGGCGGCGCCCTACTTCCGCCAGCTCGGCGAGGCCGAGCCGCAGTCGCCCGCGAGCGCGTTCGGCCTGGAGGCCGCGGCCCTGTTCCGCGCGCTCATGACCGAGTCCGACGACGACTTCGACCGATTCTACGCGCTCAACGACTCGCTCTCGGACCTCGCCGCGTCGCTCCCCCCGTCGCCGGCCCTCGACCTCGTCGTGGCGACCGGCCTGCTGCACCGCGCGCTCGCGATGGGGCGGCAGGAGCGCTACGCCCGGGCCGGCTCGGCGTTCAAGGACGCCTGCGGCCAGTTCCGCGACCTCGCCCGTCAGGACGCCTCGCTGCCGGACGTCTCCTTCGGGCTCGGCGTGTGCGAGGTGGCGGCTGGGGCCATCCCGCGCAAGTACCGCTGGCTGGCGCGGCTGTTCGGCTTCACCGGCAGCGTGTCCAGCGGGATGGACAAGCTGAAGACCGCCACCGCAGCCGATGGCGCGTTCGTCGTCGAGTCGGTCGTGGCCCTGGCGATCTCGGACGCCACGCTCAACGAGCGCCGCGCCGGGAGCGTCGATATGCTGGTGGCGCTGGCCCGGTCGGTCCCCGACAGTCCGCTCCTCGCCTACCTGGAGGGCTACCACCTCCTCCTGGACCGGCGCGCCGAGGAGGCCGTCGCCGCGTTCGAGCGGGGCAAGGCGGCGACGGCGGCCGCGGGCGTCCAGCCGGTCCCGTTCCTCGACGCCCACCTCGGCCTCGCCCTCTTCCGCCTCGACCGCTTCGCGGAGGCCGCCCCCCTCCTGGACGCGTTCGCGCGGACGTTCCGAGGCAAGGGGCTCGTTGCACAGTCGACCCTCCATGCTGGGCTCGCCTACGAGATGCTCGGCGACCGGCGGCGGGCCGAGAGCCTGTACCGCCGCGTCCGCGCCAGCCGCGACTACGACTCCGACCGGTCGGCCGTCCGCGAGGCCAAGCAGCGCCTGGAGTCGCCCCTGACCGAGGCCGACCGCCTCTTGCTCCTCGGGGCGAACGCCTACGACAGCGGTCGCTACGAGACCACCATCGCCACGCTCCAGCCCGTCGTGACGGACTCGTCGCTCGACCCGGTGCAGCGGGGTGAGGCAGCCTACCGCACAGGCCGGGCCTACCAGGCGCTCGAGAACGGGCCGGAGGCGATCCGTCACTTCCAGCTCGCCATCACGCGTCCCGGCGACCCGCTCGCCAAGTGGGGGCCGTGGAGCCAGTACCACGTCGGCGAGGTGTACGAGGCGGCGGGCCGCCTGGCGGACGCCCGTCAGGCGTACGAGCGCGTCCTCGACAACGAGGACGAGTTCGACTACCACCAGGCCCTCGAACAGCGTGTTCGAACGGCCCTCGAACGGATCGCGCGATGAGGGCCCTGGCGTCGGCGATGGGCCCGCCGTGGCGTCCGAACGCCTCGGGCGTCGGCGGTAAGGGCGTCGGCGCGCGCGGCGTCTGCCGAGGCGACCGAGAACGCACGCTGGAACGCATTTCGCGGGGTCTTGCACACCAGCGGGCCTCGCATCTGGCCCGGCGCCACCGTAAGGTTTCTGTCTATCCGCCCCCAACGCTGTGAGACTCGCTGTTGCCCTCCTGCTTGCCGGCGCCGTGGGCGCCGCCGCCTCCGCTCAGCCGGTCGTTCATGCCCACGGCCCGGGTGGAATCTGCACGCTCTACGATCGGGGGGGCATCGCCGAACCCGGCCCGGCCCTCGCCCTTCCCGATGCCGACGTGCAGGCGCGCGTCGCGGGCACGTCGAAGACGGTCGTGACGCAGGCGGGGACGGCCGTGTTCGCGGTGACCTACTCCGGGTTCACGCCGGAGGCCGAGGCCGCCTTCCAGCGGGCCGTCGACATCTGGGCCGTCCACCTCTCGTCGCCGGTGACGGTCCGGGTGAGCGCGACGTTCGGAGACCTGGGGGAGAGCGTGCTCGGGTCGGCGGGCCCCCGCCTCACGCGAGACTGGGGGACGAACGTGCCGCGCCGGAACACGTGGTATCCGTTCGCCCTGGCCGACGCGCTCGCGGGCGAGGACCTCTTTCCCCCGGACGATGAGGGGGAGAACCACGACATCACGGCCCGCTTCAACAGCGAGTTCGACCGGTTCTACTTCGGGACCGACGCCGTCCCCACCAACAAGTACGACTTCACGACGGTCGTCCTCCACGAGATCGGGCACGGCCTCGGGTTCGTCGGCTCTGGCGACGTGGACGACGGTGTCGTGGACGTGGACACCAACAACGCGCAGGAGTGCGGCGGGGTGGCCGAGCGAGGCTGCTGGGGCTACTTCAACGGTCAGTTCTTCGGCTACCCGCTCATCTTCGACCGGTACATCGAGGCCGGCGACGGGACCGCCTTCCTGAACCAAGCCGCGTACCCGAACAACTCGGTCGCGCTCGGCGACCTCCTCCAGAGTGAGGATCTGTTCGTCGACGCCCCGACGGTCCGGGCGGTCTACGGCGGCGAGCGCCCGCCGATCTGGGCGCCGGCCGCCTTCGAGGGGGGCTCGTCGTTCTCGCACTGGGACGAGATCTTCTTCGTGGCCGGGACGTCGAGTGCCCTGATGACGCCCCAGATCAGCCCCGGCGAGCGGTACATCGATCCGGGGACCATCACGTGCGCGTTCTTCCAGGACATGGGCTGGTCCCTCGGGAACGGGTGCTCGGCCATCGTGGCCTCCGAGCCCGACGCGCAGGTCGCCGATCGCGCGTTCGCGCTCGTCGCTTCAAGCGGCGACTACGGGACGGTCGGGCCCAACCCGTTCCAGGCCCGGTCCGTCGTCCGCCTCGTCGTGGCCACGCCGCAGACGGTGGAGGTGGACCTCGTGGACGCGCTCGGCCGGCGCGTCTCGACCGTGTTCTCGGGCGTCGTCGAGGCCGGCGCCACGCCGCTCGTGGTGGACGGCGCCCGGCTCGCCCCGGGCGTCTACGTCGTTCGGGCCCGCGGTGAGACGGCGGTCGCCACGGCGACACTCACGCACGTCGAGTGAGGCGCGTCCTCGGGCTCGCCGCGCTCCTCGGACTCGCGGCGCCGGCGGGGGCGCAGCCGGAGGCGGGCGGCCTGCAGACCGTGTGCCGCCTCCCGATCTCCTCGGAGGGGGAGGGCACCCTGCGGTCTGCCCGCCGCGCGGACCGGCCGGCGCCGTGCCCGGCGGCCGAGCGGTCGGCGACGTTCGAGGTCACGTACACCGACTTCCCGCCGGAGGCCGAGGCCGCCTTCCAGGCCGCCGTGGACACGTGGGCCTGCCGGGTCCGCTCCGACGTGCCCGTCCGCGTCGACGCGGCGTGGACGCCGCTGGGCGGGGGAACGCTGGGGTCGGCCGGGCCCTACCTCGTGCGCGACTTCCCCGAGGCGCCGAGTTGGGGCGTCTGGTACCCGGCGGCCCTGGCCGATGCGCTCGCCAGCCGCGACCTCTCGGACGACAACCCCGACATCGACGCCTCGTTCAACAGCGACTTTCGCGGGTGGCACCTCGGCCTGGAGCCGCCTCCCGAGGGGATGTACGACCTGTATACAGTCGTCCTCCATGAGATCGGGCACGGCCTCGGGCTGATCGGGGCGATGACGGTGGAGGACGGGAGGGGACGCGTGGGGGGCGACGAGGTCGAGGGCCCGTTCGTCTACGACCTGCTCACGGAGGACGGCGCCGGCGTCTCGCTCCTCGACAGCCGGGTCTACCCGGACGGATCCGTCCGGCTCGCCCGGGCCCTCGAAGCCGACGTGCTCGCCGACGGGCCGCTGCTGCGGCGGGCGTACGGTCGCGCGGTCCCGCTCTACGCGCCGGACGATTGGGTCGAGGGCGGATCGTACTCCCACCTCGACGAGGACACGTTCGAGCCCGGCACGCCGGACGGGCTCATGACGCCGTTCATCGCCCGCTCGGAGAGCATCGCCGAGCCCGGCGCGGTGGCCTGTGCGGCGCTCGGCGATCTGGGGTGGGGCCTCGCCGGGGCCTGCGCCCGCCTCGTCGGTGGGCCCGCACTGGTCGATGCGGGGCTGACGGTCGAGCGACTCGGGCCGAATCCCGCCCGAGGCCGCATCCGGCTACGGGTGCAGTCGACCGTCCCGCGGCTCGTCCGCGTCTCCTTCTACGACGCCCTCGGGCGCCGGCTGCTCGACGCCGGGACGGCGGCGCTCGTCGCCGGGCGGGAGCAGGAGGTCTCTGTCCAGGCGTCGGACCTCGCGGCCGGTGTGTATCTCGTGGTGGTCGAGGGGGAGGGGGCGCTGCAGGCCTTGCCGATCACGGTGGTCCGGTAGCGGGCCCTGGATTCGAGCCGGGGTGTCCGCGGCCGGCGCCTCGGGGAGGCTAGGCGGCCACGCGCTCCCAGAACCGAGCCCAGGGGGGCTGCTCGGCCGCCACGAGGGCCTCGGCGTCTCCGGGCCATAGGGGCTTGGCGAAGAGGTAGCCCTGGCCGTACTCGCATCCCATCTCGCGGAGGGCCTTGAGGTGCTCCGGCTTCTCGATGCCCTCCGCCACGACCGACTTGCTGAGCACGTCCGCGAGCGTCACCACGGTCCGGACGAGCTCTCGGCTCCGCGGGTCGGTGTCCATGGCCCTGACGAAGGCGCGGTCCACCTTGATCGTGTCGACGGGCAGGGCGTGGAGCGTGCTGAGCGACGAGTAGCCGGTCCCGAAGTCGTCCACGCAGAACCGCAGCCCGCACGCGCGGAGGGCCGTGAGTTCGGCGGCGACGGCTTCGGGGTCTTCCACGAGGAGCGACTCGGTGATCTCGACGAGGAGCTGGTTGGGGGGAAGCCCCGGTCCCGGATGGACGCCTGGAGCTCGCGGAGGTAGACGTCCTCCAGCAGGTCGCGGCCGGTGCAATTGACGCTGAGCATGAGGAGGCCCGCGGGGTCATAGCGCGCCTGCCACTGGCCGACCTGCCGCGTCGCCTCCCCGAGCACCCACCGGTCGATCTGGACCACGTGCCCGGAGGCCTCGGCCGGGCCGATGAACGCGTCGGGGTAGAGGATCCCGTACCCGGGTGATCCCAGCGCACGATCGCCTCGAAGCCGGAGAGGGCCCCGTCTTCGAGACGGACGAGGGGCTGGTAGGCAAGGCGGAGCTCGTCGCGCTCGGCCGCGACAACACCAACCTCTGGGACCCCACCCCGCTCCTCCGCGCGACGGCCTCGTTCGAGGCCATGGCCGCCCGGATCGGGGCCGGCGACGACCCCGCCGAGGCCATCCGCCAGGCGCTCGGGTACGACGCGCTCCCCGAGGGCGCGGCCGAGGTCTTCCGCGGCGCCGTCGCGGCCGACGACCCGTCGGCCCTCCTGCCCCTCCTCGAAGCGCTCGCGTCGGAGCCGGCCGGCGTCGGGTGGACGACCCAGGGCCACACGGGCGTCGACGTCGGCCTCTACGCCTGGGGCCCGGGGGCCGACCGGTTCCGCGGGGCCATGGCGAACGACGCTGTCGGCCGCGCGCTCTTCGCCGTGCTCGGGCTGGAGACGGCCCGCGCCGGCCGCTAGGCGGCGGTCCGCTGGGGAGACGGTGAACGTGAGCGGCGGGGAGACGAAGTCGGCGTGGGTGGGGCCACGTCCGCCCACGCGGCAGAACCCGCCGCTGTAGGCCGACCCGGGGCGCGAGCGCTCTTGCTTCGTCCGGGCCCTGGCCTCTACGTTGCTCGTCCGCCCCACTCCGCCGGTCGCCCCGGGCGGCTAAGCGTCCACTCGTTCTTCGGCGCACTTCGAGAACGACAGGGGGAAGAGAGGATCGCTCTAGGAGGGTTCCTGCGATCCGGCCGAGTGCGCTGTGATCGACCCGGATAAAGGTTTGATGGTTCCGTTGCGGGGTGCGGAGCTGGCGCCTGGTCTGCATCGCGGGAATCCAGGGCGGAGGGCGTAACTGGAAGGTGCCGGTCACGTAGGGTCCCGCTCAGTTGTCCTCTCCGACTCCCGCCTCTCTCTTATGAGATCGCCCGCTCATGCCCTGCTCCTTCTAATTGCGCTTTCGTTCATCGCTGTGCCGCGCATCGTTCGTGCGCAGGGAGCGACTGGCGCTCCACCGGCAGTCCAGAACCTCCCCACCAGCGCCGATGAGCGCGCGCGCGTCATCGGCACGTATACCATGACCATGACCGAGGGGGACCGTCCTCCGATGACGCTGCACGTCTATGAGGAAGGGGGGGTGCTCTTGGGTGCGATCAACGACAACGACCCGACGCGGATGCTGTATCAGGGCGGCGATGTCTACCGACCGGAGGCGGCGCCTGTCTTTGAACTCACATTCCAGGTCAATGGCGCGCACGCCACGCGCATCGCTATCGACTCGCCCGACGGGCCTGCCGTCGGCGTGCGTGTCTCGGACGCTCTCCCTGTTAGCCTGCCGGCCGGCACTGCGACCTCAGGTCCGCTGTTCGACGAGCTCGTACGGCTCGACAGCCTGATGTTCGACGCCAGCTTCGTCCGGTGCGACACGGAGGCGCGGAATGCGCTCTTCACGGACGATGTCGAGTTCTTTCACGACCGGGGCGGCTTCTCGGAGGGCATGGACGTCCGCAAGCCGATCGTGGACTGCCCGCGTGACCAGGGCCTGACGCGCGAACTCGTTCCCGGCAGCCTGGAGGTCTATCCGCTGAACGGCTACGGCGCCGTGCAGATGGGCCTCCACCGTTTCCACGAAGCCGGGAATCCGAGTGTAACCGTAGCACGGTTCGTGCACGTTTGGAAGAAAGAGGCGGGCATGTGGAAGATCGCCCGCGTGCTCAGCTTCGACCACCATGAGGAGTGACCGGCCAGGGACCCCGGCTCATCCCTGGCGCTGTCTGGGCTGACTGGAACAGGACCCGTTTACGAGATCGGTGGATGCGCGGGCAGGCGCTCGATCCGCCCACATCGGGACGGTAGCACACCGTACACCTCCGCTCCGCTCAGCGGTTGGCGGGGCAACGCCCACGCGCCGCAGAACCCGCTGATGCAGGGCGTGAGCGCGTTGCCTCGCACCACCGCCCGCGTCTACACTTCCCCGTCCAACCGCCGTCTCGCCCTGCGCAGGTGAGCGGCCATCCGTTCGGCGGCTTCGTCCCGCTCTCGTGTTGGCGACCCTGACCTGCAACCCATGAGCGACACCGCCGGATGCCTCACGACCACGCTCTCCGAAAGCGCGACCGGAGCGACGTTCCCCGTCCTCGCGCTCTACCCCTCCGGCAGCCCGGAGCGGCCCGAGCACGTCGAGCGCTTTGTGCTGGACGTGGCACTCGACGGGCCGGTCCGCGACGGCCAGTTCCCCCTGGTAGTCATCTCACACGGGACGGGCGGCTCGCACCTCCTCTACCGCACGCTCGCCACGCACTTGGCACGCTCGGGATTCGTCGTCGTCCTCCCTGAGCACCCCGGCAACAACCGGAACGACAACCGACTCGCCGGCACCCACACCGTCCTGGTCGACCGTCCACGCCAGGTGAGCCTCGTGATCGACTGGGCGTACGACCACGAGCGGTTCGCGGAGTCCCTCCTGCCGGACCGCGTCGCCGTCGTTGGGCACTCGCTCGGGGGCTACACAGCGCTCGCCATCGCGGGTGGACATCCTGGGGCCGCCCCCCATGAAACACCAGATGGAGAGGCTCGGCTGGTCCCGGTGATCCCGGATCCAAGGGTGCAAGCCGTTGTGCTCTTGGCTCCGGCGACGCCATGGTTCGCGTGGCCGGGCGCGCTCCAAGACGTTCACGTACCGATCCAGATGTGGACGGCCGAGAAGGACGAGGCCACGCCACTGTGGCACGGCGAGATCGTCCGAGAGGGCGTCCGCGACTCCGACTTGGTCGAACACCATGTTGTGGCGAACGCGGGGCACTACTCGTTCCTCAGCCCATTCCCGAAGGCGATGACGAGCCCGTCGTTCCCTCCGTCACAGGACCCACCCGGTTTCGACCGACAGCGGTTCCACGGAGACCTCGAGCGCGAGGTGGAAGCCTTCTTGAGAAGAGCGCTCTGACGGGCGGGTGCCCGGGCCGCCGAACCCGCCGCTGCACGCCGACGCTCAGCAGGTCCGCCTCGCTCGCCGTATCGTCACGTCTCTCCCATCCATCTGACGGTCGTGCCGCTTCGCGCGTGTGAGCGGCCCTCGTTCTACCTCCCACGGATGAGTACGAAGCTCCAGGTCTGTCTCCTGTGCTTCGCAGGTGCTCACGCGTTGAGCGCATCGGAGGCGAGCGCTCAACGCGGCGTCCACCTGCTCCCTCCCATCCCCGTAACCGTCGCGCTCGGCGTGGAGGCCGACGGCACCGTCACCGACGCCTGGGTCGACGCGATCCGGGGCTGGCATGACGGCGAGGCGCTGGGGGACGTCCTGCGAGAGCAGCACGCCATGTCGGACGAGGAGGCGGGCTGGGCCGCCCTCATCCACAGCCGCGCCGCGGCCTGGTCCGCTATGACGGACTCGTTGCGGTTGCCGTTCGGGGGTGTCGTCCCTCCTGAGGCAGCGTACGTCCTCCTCGGCAACGTAGGGGGCCAGGACGCCTTCACCCCCTCGGACTCCACGATCGGGTTCGACCTCCGCCGGCTGAGCGACCTCTACGGCGCCGCTTCGGCGAGTGAGAACGCGGACCGGATCGACCGTCTCTTCGCGCACGAGTTCACCCACCTCCTTCACAAGGCGTGGCGCGAGGAGCACGAGCCGCTGGTCACGTCGCCCCTCGACCGCGCGCTGTGGGACTGCTTGGTCGAGGGGCTCGGGAACTACCGCTCGCTCTCGGCACGCTGGTTGGAGGACGAGGGCGACCTGACGCCCCATGCACGTGAGGTCCTCACACGGCTCCAGCCGATCTTCGCCGAACGCCTCGCGGCGCTCCAGCACGCCTCGGACGCCGAGGCGTCCGTCCTGATGGAGGGCCTATCGAGCGGCCCCTTCGATCAAAAGTGGGGGGCGCTGACGGTGGCGCTCTGGTTAGCCCTGGAGTCGAGGGGCGACGACCGCCGCCTCCGGCGGTGGGTGGACGCAGGTCCGCGGGGGGTTCTTACGCTGGCGAGGACGTATCTCCCGCCGGATTTACAGGGCCGGGTGCCGGACCCGTAGCCCGACGGGTCCGCTCAGGATGGCAGAACCCGCCGCTCCAGCCGACAGCACGCTCCACGGCCTTGCCTCCCTCAGCGGCAGCGTCTACGTTGCTACGTTCCACTGCCACGCCGCATGCTGCGGCTGAGCGGCCCCTGCTCTGTTGAGAAGCTCAAAGCCGAGCCGGCGGACCGACTCTGCACCGCTCATACAGGCACTGTCAGCGCCTAAGCAAGTTCGACGCTAACGGACTTTGCGGAGGTTCTCAACAGAGCAAGCGGACCCCTGTTACACGGCCTTCCTGCCATGATGAGATCGTACTTGGTCTTGCTCACAGCTTTGACTCTTCTGGGGAGCCTCCTCGCTGGGTGCGTCTCGGCGGGCTCGCCGTCGGGAGTCGTTCCCAGTGGAGAGGCCGACCGAGCCGAACTAATCCGCCTCAACGAACAGATGGTCCGGTCCTCTATCGTGGACCGCGATTCTGTGCTCTTCTCGGATCTGGCCGTCGATGAGTTCCGGGTGCTCGCCCCGGGCGGACTCATCGAGGGGAAGGGTCAGGCGATCGCTGGTCTCGCAGCATGGGATGCGACGGCGGTAGAGCTGACAGACACGGAGGTCGTGTTCCATGGCCCGGTCGCCCTCGTGATGGGGCGGCTGGACATCGACGGCGAGATGCGCCCGGTGGGACGGTGGGGACCGCTGAAATACATGAGCACGTGGGTCCACGAGAGTGGGGGATGGAAGCTCGTGTCTCGGTCTCTTACGCCGTGTCTTGCCCGTCTCGTTGAGATGGGACGGTGCTAGGCCCGATGGAAGGCCGTGTAACCCGCCGCTGTAGGCCGACCCAACGCGTCCACGCTTCTGCCCTCGGGAACGTCGGCGTATCCTCCGCTCCATCCCCGTGCCGCCGCATGCGGGGCGGGCAAATCAAGCAAGAGAGGGGCGAGCGGGCGGCGAGGGCATTCGACGACACGGCCACTGCGTCCCAGGAGAGCGCGACATCCATGCGCAAGCGCGCGGGTCCCTCAAGGTCCACAAGGCCGACGGGACGATCCAAGAGGAGCCGACCTACCCCCGGAGCGCAGGCCCGACGAAATCGAGAGGGTAGGGCAGGGCTGCAGAGGAGTCCGCAGCTTTTGGACTCCTATATCCGTTATTGAAAGGAGGCTACCTCCCGAGGTCTTCACATGCCGTGAATGATGGACCGGCCATGATCCTCGCTGCGGCTGCCCTGATCAAAAAAACCTGTACCTGGCCCTGTACCAGCAGAAAGCCCCTATCCCGTTGGGGGACAGGGGCTTTTGCCGGTTTAGATGTACGCCCGAGAGGATTCGAACCTCTGACCTTTGGTACCGGAAACCAACGCTCTATCCAGCTGAGCTACGGGCGCAGGCGGACCCCAAGATAGGAAGAGCTCGCCGTCGTGTCACCCCCGGCAGCGGGGACCCAACGAACCCTCCAACCCTTCACGTGGCCGTGCACGATCCTTCGCGGGCCTCGTCCGTTCTTGTGTCGTCTCCCGCCCGCACCATGCCCGTCCGCATCGCCTCCGTTGAGCCCGGATCTCTCGCCGACACGCTCGGCTGGACGTCCGGCGACCAGCTTCTCGCCGTCAACGGGGAGGCGGTGGAGGACGAGCTGGACGTCCGGTTCAAGACGACCGAGGAGGTCCTCACGCTGAAGGTCCGCAAGGGCGGCGACCTCGTGGAGCAGGACGTGGAGAAGGAGCCGGACGAGCCGCTCGGCGCCACGTTCGAGGAGTTCCGCATCAAGACCTGCGGCGACGACTGCGTGTTCTGCTTCGTCGATCAGAACCCGGTCGGGCTCCGGGATACGCTCTACTTCCGCGACGGCGACTTCCGGATGTCGTTCCTCTACGGCAACTACATCACCGTCACGAACCTCCGCGAGCGCGACCTCGAGCGGATCGTGGAGCAGCGCCTGAGCCCGCTCTACGTCTCGGTCCACTGCACCGACGACGACGTCCGCGCGGCCATGATGGGGCACAGGACGAAGGACCGCCAGGGCGAGAAGCTCCGCTACCTCGCCGCCCACGGCATCGAGCTGCACGCGCAGATCGTCCTCGTCCCCGGCTTCAACGACGCCGGGAAGCTGGTCGAGACGATCCTCGACCTCTACGACCTCCGCGAGCAGCTCTATTCGGTCAGCATTGTCCCCGTCGGCCTCACGCGGCACCGCCGCGGTCTGACCGACGTCCGTGTGGTCTCGCCCGCCGAGGCCCGCCAGCTCGTCCGGCTCGTGACCCGCTGGCAGCAGGTGTTCCGAGAGACCATCGAGCGTGGGTTCGTCTACCTCTCCGACGAGGTCTACCTCCTCGCCGGGCTCGACTTCCCCTCCGAGGAGGACTACGACGGCTATCCGCTCATGGAGAACGGGGTGGGGATGAGTCGGGACTTCCTGAACGAGCTGGTCTTCCAGGCCGAGGATCTGCCCGAGGCGCTCCCCGAACCGCGCCGGCTGACCCTCGTGAGCGGCACCCTCACGGCGCCTCTGTTGGAGACCGAGGTGAAGCCGGTTCTGGAGCGCGTCGGCGGGCTCACGGCCGACGTCGTCGCGTGCGAGAACCTCCTCTTCGGCGATTCGGTGACGGTGAGCGGGCTCCTCAACTTCAAGAGCTTCGTCGCTGCGCTGCGCCCTCTCGGGGAGCGGGGCGCTCTCGGCGACCTCGTGGTCCTCCCGCCGGACTCGGTCAACTTCGAGGGGCTGTTCCTCGACAACCGGCCGGGCCAGATGACCCCGGACGACCTCAGCCGCGCTCTCGGAGGCGTCCCCGTCGTCGTGTTCGACGGCGACTGGGCCGGGCTCGTGGAGCGCGTCGGTGGGGGAGAGGCGGTCCTCGCGTAGCCTTATCGGATCGGGGAGGGCGCCGATACGAAGGCGGCCCCCGATGAATCTCTGCCGGCCGGCCGCCGTTTCGGACCGACCCGATCCCGCTCCCTGTGACTGACCTCTCCGCCCCGCCGGCCGCGCCTCGTGACGACCGCCCCACGCTCCGGGACGCCTGGCCGTGGGCCCGGCCGATGCCCCTGACGGGGTGGCTGGAGCGCAACCGGTTCCACCCGGTCTGGACGGCTGCCCTGGTGGGCTTCCTGGCCTTCGTGCTCTTCCAGTTCCTCATCGCGCCGATCGTGATCGGGGTCGGGATCGTGATCCAGATCGTCCAGGCGGGGCCCGCCGAGCCGCCTAGCGTGGGCAACCTCCTCCAGCAGCTCCAGGAGAATGCGCCGCTCCTGATGACGGCGAACACGATCGGGCAGATCGTCGGGTTTGGGGTGTTCGCGTGGTTCGTGGCGCGCCGACACACGCGGCAGGCCGCCAGCTACCTCCGCCTCCGCCGGCCGGACTGGGCTGGTCTGGGGCTGGCCGCCCTCGGGTGGGTGGCCCTGGTCCCCGCCATCGGGTGGCTCGGGGAACTGAACGAGATGATCCCGCTCCCGGAGTTCCTCCGGTCCTGGGAGACCATGCAGACCGACCTGATCGAGGGGCTCCTTGTAGGCGGCGAGCTGAGCACGGCCGCCCAGTTCATCGCCCTCGCCCTGACGCCCGCCATCTGCGAGGAGCTGTTGTTCCGCGGGTACCTCCAGCGGAACGTCGAGCGGCGTTTCGGCTCGGTTGCGGCGCTCGTCTCCATCGGGGTCATCTTCGGGGCGTATCACCTCCGGGCCAGCCAGATCATCCCGCTCTCCCTGCTGGGCGTGTACATGGGGTACGTCGTGTGGGCGACTGGGAGCCTGTGGGCCGGCGTGCTCGTACACCTGCTGAACAACGGCTTCGTGGTCGTGCTGTCGGGCCTCGCGCGCTCGCCCCAGGAGGGCGCCCCCCTCAGCACGGAGTCGCTCGAAGCGATGTCGATGCCGTGGTACCTTGGCCTCGTCGGGCTGGCCCTCGGCGCTGGCGTGGCGTACCTGCTGCACCAACGGCGTCACGCCGTCGTCGGCGACCGGCCGGATGCGGTCCTCGACGAGCCCGATCCTCTCCTCTCGTCCCCCCTCTCCGCTCCTGTCCTCTCATGAAAGAGCCCGCCGGCCCCCCCGAACACGACGACCGCGAAAGCCGCCAGTCGCGGACCTACGAAGGGTGGGTCTCGGTCTACGAGTGCTCGACCGACTTCGAGGCCGACCTCGTGCGCGACCGACTGGATGAGGCCGGGATCGCCGCGGTCGTTCTGACCCAGCGAGACCACAGCTTCAACCTCAACGTGGGCGACCTCTCCCAGGTCCACGTGATGGCGCAGCCCGGCCAGGAGGCCGAGGCCCGTGCCGTGATCAACGACGTGGACTTCACCGACGAAGAGCTGGAGCAGGCCGCGATGGACGCGGACATCATGGCGCCCGACGCGCACGACCCCACCTCGGAAGCCCGGCTCGACTCGGGGATCGAAGAGATCAGCCTCGACGTGCCGGACGACGAGGACGACGACGAGGAGGAGTAACCGACCCCTCCTGCCGCTGTGTCCAACCTCGCGCAACGCACGCTGACGGCGATCGTCGGCGCCGTCGTGGCCATCGGCGCCGTCTGGATCGGCGGGTGGGCGTTCGCCGCGCTGATCGTAGCGGTCGCGCTCGGCGCGCAGTGGGAGGTGTACGGACTCCTCCAGAAGGCGGGCACCCGGCCCTTCCCGTTCATCGGCCTCGCCCTCGGGCTGCTGGCGGTCCTGCGGCCCGTCCTCCACGCGGCTGTCCCGCTCCTCACGCTGGGCGGCCTGGCGGTCCTCGTCGGCGCGCTCTACCTCCGCAAGGAGACGCCGCTCCTCGACGCGGCCGGGACGCTCTTCGGCGTCGCCTACCCCGCCGCGCTCGCCGGGACGCTCCTCGCGCTCCGTCTCTCGGACGCGCCGTGGCTGATCGGGGACGACGCGTTCTGGCTCACGACAGCCGTCCTCTTCTGCATCTGGGGGGCGGACACGGTCGCCTACTTCTCGGGGCGCGCGTTCGGCAAACACCCGCTGTTCCCGCGCGTCTCGCCCAAGAAGACGTGGGAGGGGGCGATCGGCGGCGGCCTCGGCGCGTTCGCCGTCATGGCCGGGTTCAAGCTCATCGTGCTCCACGAGGCCGTGAGTTGGGTGGACGTCGCCGCCATCGGGTTCGCGTGCGGCGTGGCCAGCCAGTTCGGCGACCTCGTCGAGAGCCACTTCAAGCGGTCGGTGGATGTGAAGGACTCCGCGACGTGGCTCCCGGGGCACGGGGGGCTCCTGGATCGGATCGACGCGGCGGTGGTGGCCGTCCCGCTCGTCGTGCTCTATCTGGATCTGGTGCACGGGCTCTAGGCGGCCCAGATGACGGCACGGGAAAGCCGGGGCGAAATGACGCGGTGCGGAAACCTGTCTTGACGCGCTGCGTCATAGGCAGCGATCCATCCCCCCGCTCATGCCCCGCCTCATCAAACGCTACGGAAGCCGCAAGCTCTACGACACGTCGGAGAGCCGGTACGTCAGTCTGGACGAGGTCGCCGGGTTCGTCCGCGAGGGCGAGCAGGTCCAGGTGATCGAGAACAAGACGGGTACCGACGTGACCGCCGCCATCCTTACGCAGATCATCTCGGAGGAAGGACGAAACGGCAAGAGCCTTCTCTCGACCGGCTTCCTGCACGATCTCGTGCGGGTCGGGGAGCGGGCCATCAAGGCGGGCGAGGGCGTCGTCGGTGCCGGCATTTCGCAGGCGCGGCGTGGCGTGGACGACCTCACGCGGCGGGCCGTCGACAAGATGCGGCCGGGGGGTCCGATCGCCGAAGTTCGCGATGAGATGGACCGGCTCCGCGCTCGCCTCGAAGGCTTGGAGCGGACGCTCAACCAGCTCGACGACGTAGACACTCACGCATGACGCACGGCGGCATTCCGCTGCCCAGCATCTTCCCTAATCCCACAGTCCCCACCCCCATGGCTACCAAGACCAAAAACCTTCAGAAGGAGCTCAAGAAGACCGCCACCGACACCGTCGACTACGCGAAGACGACCGTCGAGGGCATCCAGAAAGACCTCGCAGACACTGCCGGCGACGTGAAGGACGCCGTCGGGAAGGTGTTCCTCGCTGGCCTTGGGGCGCTCGCCGTCGCCGAGGAGGAGGGCTCCAAGACGTTCAAGAAGCTCGTCAAGAAGGGCGAGAAGATCGAGCTGCCCGGCCTCGGCGCTGAGCGCGTGAAGGCCATCCGCGACCAGATCAACGGGGCCGCCGACAAGGCGACCGGCACCGTCAAGGGCCGCGTGAGCGGGGCCAAGAAGGCCGCCGACGACACCGCCGACAAGGCCGAGGACCGCATCCAGGAGACCGTCGCGACGGTGATGAAGCGGCTCGGCGTCCCGACCCGCGAGGAGATCGCCGAGCTGACCGCCAGCGTCGAGCGACTCACGACCCACATCGAGCGGCTCAAAGAAGAACGCGCGGCCTCGACGGAGCTGACGCTTCAGGCCGTCGGCGGTGGCTGGTACGAGATCCGCCTCGGCGACGTGGTCGTCGAGAAGGTCCAGGGCAAGGACGAGGCCGAGCAGGCGCTCATCCGAATCCAGGAGCAGCGGGCCTAACCCCACGGACGCCGGCGCACCGCACCGGGTCTTCGTCGGGCGAGCGCGACCTCCAGCGTGCTCGCCCGACGCGTGTCTGGTCCTCGGGCCGGGTACTTCGCCGCGCATGGCGCCGTTATACTTTGACCCCCCCGAAAGCGCTTTCACCATGCAGATCGCCGATCACCATCGCACAGGCTACATCGGGCTTGCCCTCGCGGGTGGGGGGCCGGAGGGGGCCATCTACGAGATCGGCGTCCTCCGCGCGCTCGACGACGCCCTCGACGGCCTCGACCTGAACCGGATGCCGGTGACCATCGGCGTTTCGGCGGGCGCGTTCGTGGGCGCCTCGCTGGCCAACGGGATCAGCACGGCACAGCTCGTCCGGTCGGTGGTGGGGGAGGAGCCCGGTGCGCACCCGTTCCGCCCCGAGCTGTTCCTCACACCCGCCGTCGGTGAGTATCTGAAGCGCGGCTTTCGCGTCCCCGGCCTCGTCGCCGACGCGATCCGCGCGGCCATCCTGCATCCGAAGGGGTCGAGTGGAATCGTCTCGACGCTCATCGACCGGCTCGGCCGTGCCATTCCGCTGGGCGTGTTCGACAACACGCCCCTTCGCACCTACCTCCAGACCATTTTCAGCGTCGAGGGGCGCACCGACGACTTCCGCGAACTACCGGGCGAGCTATACGTCGTCGCCACCGACCTCGATTCCAGCGAGTCGGTCGTGTTCGGGACGCCCGAATGGAGCGACGTGCCGATCTCGCTCGCCGTCCAGGCGTCCACGGCGCTTCCCGGGCTCTACCCGCCGGTGGAGATCGACGGGCGGCACTACGTCGACGGCGTCCTCAACAAGACGGTCCACGCGTCCGTCGCCTTCGACCGCGGCGCCGGACTCGTCCTCTGCGTCAACCCCATCGTTCCGGTCGACACGGCGAGGGCCGTCGAGGCGGGCGTGATGCGGCGCGGGTCCCTCTCGGACCGGGGCATGCCGGGCGTGATGAGCCAGACGTTCCGGACGCTCATCCACAGCCGGATGGGGACGGGTATGGCCGCCTACGAGGAGCGCTACCCCGGGGCCGACCTCGTCCTCTTCGAGCCGCGCAAGGACGACTACCGGATGTTCTTCACGAACGTGTTCTCGTTCTCGTCGCGGAAGGAGATCGTCGAGCACGCCTACCAGTCGACGCTCGCACAGCTCCGCGACCGGGCGGACGAGATCGGGCCGGTGCTGGAGCGCCACGGCATCCGCCTGCGCGAAGACGTGCTCGCCCGCCCCACGTTCGACCTCTGGGCCAGTGTCGGCTTCGCGGCGGGTCGACCCGTGTTCCCCTCGACGGTCGCCACGCGCGACCTCCGCGACGCCCTCGCGGACCTGGAAGAGCTGGTCCGGGCGTAGCTAGCAGAACGTCCGCATCGGGGAGGTCCGGTGCTGCGTGACGGCCACGTCGAGGGCGGGGAACGCGTCGGCCAGCCGGTCGGCGATCAGGCGCTCCGTGATGGCCTCGGTCTCATAATGGCCGGCGTCGACGAGGGCGAGGCGCGGGGTGCCCTCCGTGTCGAGCGCCTCGAAAAAGCGGTGGTAGGTGATGTCGGCGGTGACGTAGGCGTCGGCGCGGGCGCGGAGGGCGGCCGGGAGAAACGAGAGCCCGGAGCCGCCGCAGACCGCCACGCGCTGGACCGTCATGGTGTCGTCGCCGACGTAGCGGATGGCGCCGGCCCCGAGGGCGTCGCGGACGCGGGCGAGGAACGCCGGGAGCGCCTCGGGGGCCTCCAACGTGCCCACCGCTCCGTAGCCCTGGCGCGTGGCCGCGCCGTCGAGCGGGTACACGTCGACGGCCGGCTCCTCGTACGGGTGCGCGCTGGCGACGGCCGACCGAACGGCGCCGACGGCCCACGACGGCACGACAGCCTCGATCCGCACCTCCTCGACCGCCTCCGCCTCACCGACGGTACCGACCGCCGGTGTCGCCCCGGCCTCCGGCACGAACCGACCGGTCCCGGACACGGTGAACGAGCAGGCCGCGTAGTCGCCGATCTCCCCGGCGCCGGCCGACGCGAGGGCCTGGCGAATGGCGTCAGCGGCCGTCGCGGGCGCGAACACGACGACCTTCTTCATCACGCCGTCGAGCGGAGCCAGGATCTGGGCGTCGCGGATGCCGAGCTGCTCGGCGAGGGCGAACGACACGCCGCCGCGCGCCGCGTCGAGGTTGGTATGGATCGCGGCGTAGCTCACGCCGGCCCGGGCGAGGCGCCACACGAGCGAGCCGACCGGGTGCGTCGCGGTGACGTGTCCGGCCGGCTTGAACAGGAGCGGGTGGTGCGTGACGATCAGCCCCGCGCCTGTCTCGGCGGCCTCGTCCACGACGGCCGGCGTCAGGTCGAGCGCGACGAGGACGCGGGTAACCTCGGCGCCCGGGTCGCCGACCTGGAGGCCGACGCGGTCGAAGTCGGCCTTCTGGCCGGGCGGGGCCCAGGCGTGGAGGTGGTCGAGGACGTCGGAGACGGTCATCACGTGGCGGCGGGAGCGGAGGAGGTGCGGGTGGCCCGGCCCTCCGCCTCGTCGACACGCGTGAGGAGGGCTGCGCCCAGCGCGAACAGACCGAGCACCGCGGCGACGCCGGCCCGCTGCGTGCCGAACAGGGCGGTCATGAGGCCGAAGAGGGCCGGCCCCAAGAACGCCGTTGCTTTGCCCGAGAAGGCGAAGAACCCGTAGAACTCGGTCTCCTTGTCGTGGGGGACGAACCGCCCCAGGAGCGAGCGGCTGGCAGCCTGGTTCGGCCCGGACGCGATCCCGATGAGGACGCCCGCGCCCCAGAGCCACGCTTTGGTGGGTCCCAGCACGGCCACGAGGGTGGCGACCGTCAGCAGGCCGAGGGAGATGAAAATGGTCCGCTTGCCGCCGATCGAGTCGTCGAGGTAGGCAAACCCGAAGGCGCCGATGCCGGCGGCCACGTTGAGGACGATCCCGAAGAGGAGGATTTCGGACTCCGAGAACCCGTAGGCCGTGGCCGCGAAGATGCCGCCCATCGCGAAGATGGTAACGAGCCCGTCGTTGTAGAACAGGCGCGCGACGAGGAGGCGGACGATCTGACGGAAGCGCCGGATCTGGCGGAACGTCTCGCCCAACTCGCCGAACGTGGCGGTCAGCACGCCCCGCCGGGCACCGCCCTCCGCCGGGGGCTCCCGCAGGACGAGGAACGCGGGGATCGAGAACAGGGCGAACCAGCCGGCCACGATCAGATTCGTCACGCGGACGTGCTCGCCCGTGGCCTTGTCGAGCCCGAACGGTGGGATCTCGGGCATCACGAACGCGAGGGCGAGTCCCATGCAGAGCAGGCCGCCGGCGTAGCCGAGCGCCCAGCCCCACCCAGAGACCCGACCAATCTTGTCCTCCGGGGCGATCTCGGGGAGGAACGCGTTGTAAAACACCTGCCCGACTTCGAAGGCGATGTTGGCGACCACGACGAGCGCGATCGCCGTCAACACGTCGCCACGCTGCGGGAAAAACAGGAGCGCCGTCGCTCCGACCGTGACCACGGTGGCGATGAAGAGGGCCGTTTCCGGGTCCCGGTGCGGTCGGCCAGCGCGCCGAGGAGAGGGGAGAGGGCGGCCACCGCCAGCGCCGTCGGCGTCACCACCCCCCACGACCAGAGGACGGTCCCCGTCGTCTCGTCCGCCGCGATGCCCTTCACGAAGTAGGTCGCGTAGATGAACGTGATGACGAGCGTCGTGAACGCCGAGTTGGCGAAGTCGTAGAGCG
>CAVSJM010000005.1:0-1370936 GCA_963728345.1 Rubricoccaceae bacterium | reverse complement strand
GGGGGCTCGGAGCGTATCAGCGGGGTTCCACCTTCTACCTCGCGTCGGTGTCCACGGATTCCTCTCTTCATTTCGCCCCTCCGGTGCCGGCAGTCGCGGAGGCGCCGGAGGCGCCGGAGGCGTCGGTCGTGGACGAAGCGCCGCCCGGCGCGCTCGCTCGGCTCGGACGCCTGCTTCCGGGCGTCGACGCGCTCGTGCGGTTCGCCTACCGAACGGCCGCGGCGAGCGCCGTGAGCGCTGTCCTCATCGGCCTCGTGGTGCTGCAGTGGGTGGACCGCGCCGTTCCCATCCCGGGGTCCCTCACCGGGGAGGGGTGGCTCGCACTCATCGTCCTCGGCATGTTCCTTTTGCTGCCGGCGACCGCCGCCGCCCTCGCCGGCTGGACCCTGGCCGACCTCGCCTCGATTCCTGCTCAGCTCCGCGACGCCGCGCTTCAGGCCTCCGGCCGCGTGCCCGAACCACGGGGGGAGCGGAAGGGCAGCCGACTGATCGCCGTAGTCCGCTCGGTCTGGGCGGCGCGCGGGCTCGCCCTCCTCACGAAAGGGACGTGGCTGCGGGCCGTCGGGGCGCTCCGGTTCGTCCGCCTAGCGAGCCTCCCCTTCGCGCTCGGCCTGCTGGTCCTCTTCGTCCTCAACGCCGTCGTCATCGCGGGCGGCGTCGTCGCCCTCCTCGTGCTCCTCGTCTGATGGATCCGAACTCCCCCGATCTCCACCCGGCCCTCCGCTTCCTCCGCCGCCGCCTCGCGCGGGGCGTGCCGTATGGCCTCGGCTTCACGCTCGCCTTCGCCGCCGTCGCCGCGTTCGTATGGGGGTTCGCCAAGGTCGTCGACGCCATCACCGAACGGGACGACCTCTACCGGTTCGATGGCGTCGCCCACGATGCCGTCTACAACTTCTTCGGCGGGAGCCCGGACCTCGGCCTCGCCGTCACGTGGTTCGGCAACAACACGACGCTCATCGGGCTCGTCGTGCTCGTGTCGCTCGGGCTCGTCCTCGCGAAGCGCTACTGGGCGGCGTTCCGCGTCGTTTTCGCGTCCGGCGTCGGCGGGCTGGTGGTGATGGGGCTGAAGGCGCTCTTCGCGCGCGACCGGCCCCTCGAGCAGGTCGTGACGGCCCACGGCTACAGCTTTCCGAGTGGCCACGCCTTCGCCTCGACCGTCTTCTACGGGATGATGGTCTACCTCGTCTGGCGCCTGACCAAGAACGTCTGGGCGCGGATCGTGGCGTCGGTCCTCGGTCCGCTCCTGTTCCTGACCGTCGGGTTCTCGCGCGTCTATCTCAACGTCCACTTCCTGACGGACGTGGTGGGGGGGTGGCTGGCCGGCGGCGCGTGGCTCGTCGCGAGCCTCCTCCTCGTGGACGTCATCGAGACGCGGACGCGCGAGCGGGGCGAGGCCGTAGAGGAAGCCGCTCGCCCCGACGACGCGGGCCCCCAGCCGCGCCCGCTCCCGGACGTCGGCGCGGGCTAAACGAGCCGCTCGATCAGGACGGGAATCGGGTCGCGCTCGGCATCGCGCAGGGGGCGGAGGGCCGCGAGGAGATGGACCGGAGGCCGACGGATTCGGTGCGCCACGCGCTCCACCCGCCGGTCGATGTGTCCCACCAGGTGCGGACGGAGCGGCCCGGGCGTGCTCTGCAGAGCGCGGGCGTAACGCCACGCCCGTCCCCGCGCGCGGGCGAGCCCGACCCCAAACACGTGCTCGTCCAGCCGGCCGCCGATCCGGTCCAGTGTCCGGAGCAGGGGCGACGAGTGGCCCACGCGGTCCTGGATGGCGTCCACGAGGTCTGCCAGGACGTCGTTGATGTCGTCGAAGTCGTGTTGGAGCCCATGGGTCCCGTGCCGTGCGGCGACCTCCGCCGTGGCGATTCCGAGGTCGAGGAGGATGTGGGCGTTCATGCCGAGGAGGAGATGTTGGAGCACGAGGAGGCCGTCGTCGTCCCGGGCCTCGAACGCGGCGGCCCAGGACCGCGTCGGCGACTCTCCTCGCCGGTGGCGGGCGTAGGCGTCGAGGTAGCGGTTGGCGAAGGTGGTGTCGAGCCGCTCCATCCGCTCGGAGTCGACGAACCCGTCCTTGTCGATCCGCCCCTTCACCTCCACCGTGACCCGTCGGTAGAGCGCGGCGAACAGACCGAGCCGACAGCCCCGCTGGCGGCAGTCGTCCACGATGGCGTCCAGGGATCGAACGACCTCGTGGATGTCTCGTGCGGGCGGGGGCGTTCGCATCAGCGGGGGGGGTCCTGCTCCACGATACGGCACATCAGATGCCGGGGGCGCCAGTGGCTGGTGACCCGACCGGGTGGGGATCGATTGAGACGCGAGGAAAGCGGGGGGGAGGGGGGGACCCTCGCGCGGGCGCCCTCGTAGCTTCGGGACCCCTTTGCGACCGCATCCGCACGATGGCCGGCTACCCCCACGACGAGATCGAACGCCGCTGGCAGGCCCACTGGGCCGACCACGAGACCTTCCGCCAGCCCGGCCCCGGCGACCCCGGCTTCGACGCCGCGAAGCCCGGCTTCTACGCGCTCGACATGTTCCCGTACCCCTCGGGCGCCGGCCTCCACGTGGGGCACCCTGAGGGCTACACGGCCACCGACATCGTGAGCCGCTACAAGCGGATGCGCGGGTTCAACGTGCTCCACCCGATGGGGTGGGACGCGTTCGGGCTCCCCGCCGAGCAGTACGCCATCGAGACCGGCACGCACCCGCGCGCGACGACCGAGAAGAACATCGCCACGTTCCGGCGGCAGCTCCAGCGTCTCGGGTTCTCGTACGACTGGAGCCGCGAGGTGGACACCACCGACCCGGCCTACGTGAAGTGGACGCAGTGGATCTTCCTGAAGCTCTACGAGCGCGGCCTCGCCTATCAGGCCGAGATCCCCGTCAACTGGTGCCCGGCGCTGGGGACGGTCCTCGCCAACGAGGAGGTGGTCGACGGGAAGAGCGAGCGGGGCGGGCACCCGGTCGTCCAGGTCCCGATGCGGCAGTGGATGCTCCGGATCACCGAGTACGCCGACCGGCTCCTGGAGGGGCTCGACGACCTCGACTGGCCCGAGTCCGTCAAGGCGATGCAGCGGAACTGGATCGGCAAGAGCGAGGGGGCCGAGGTCGACTTCGGCGTCGTCGGCTTCCCGGAGCAGGACATCCGCGTGTTCACGACGCGCCCGGACACCCTCTTCGGCGCGACCTACATGGTCCTCGCCCCGGAGCACCCGCTCGTGGACGACATCGCCTCGGAGGCCCAGGCCGGCGCCGTCCGCGCCTACGTCGAGGCCACGCGGCGCAAGACGGAGCGCGACCGGATGGAGCAGAAGGCCAAGACGGGCGTGTTCACCGGCGCGCACGCCGTCAACCCAGCGAATGGCGAGAAAGTCCCGATCTGGATCGCCGACTACGTCCTCGCCTCGTACGGGACGGGCGCCATCATGGCCGTCCCGGCTCACGACGCGCGCGACTTCGAGTTCGCCCAGGTCCACGGTCTCCCGATCCGCCCGGTGGTTCGCCCGCCGGCGGCGTGGTTGGCCGCCCACGCCGGCCCCGGCACGCCGACCGAGACGGAGGCGGACCTCCTCTTCGGCGACTACAAGGACGACCCGCGCGGGTGGACTGAGGTGTTCACCGACGACGGGACGCTCATGAACTCCGACGCGTCGGGCCACGCCATCTCCGACATCGCCGAGCGCGGCGTGACGCTCGACGGGCTCGGCGTAGACGAGGCCAAGCAGACCATCACCGACTGGCTGGAGGCCAACGGCGTCGGCCGCCGCCAGATCAACTACAAGCTCCGCGACTGGCTCTTCAGCCGCCAGCGCTACTGGGGCGAGCCGTTCCCCATCCTCCACGTCCGCCACGACGACGACCGCGTGGAGCCTGCGCCGGTGTCGGAGGACGCGCTCCCGGTGACGCTCCCCGAGGTCGAGCGCTATACGCCGACGGGGACCGGCGAGAGCCCTCTGGCCGGCATCGACGAGTGGGTCCAAACCACCGACGCCGAGGGCCGCCCGGCGCTCCGCGAGACGAACACGATGCCGCAGTGGGCCGGCTCGTGCTGGTACTACCTCCGCTTCATCGACCCGGACAACACGGAGGCGCCCCTCGGCCCCGAGAAGGAGCGGTACTGGATGCCCGTCGACCTCTACGTGGGCGGCGCCGAGCACGCGGTGCTCCACCTGCTCTACGCCCGGTTCTGGCACAAGGTGCTGTTCGACGTCGGCGTGGTGTCGACGGAGGAGCCGTTCCAGAAGCTCGTCAACCAGGGCATGATCCTGGGCGAGGTCGAGTACACCGCCTACCGCCGCGTGGGGGAGGATGGTGAGCCGTACGGGTGGGTCTCCGCCGAGCACGCTACCGACCTGGCCGACGACGACGAGGACGGCCCGGCCACGCACCAGGACGTCCGCGACGGCGCGTCGCTCGTGGCCGTGTCGGTGGACGAGGGTGAGGTGGAGAAGCGCGGCGACGGGTTCGTCCTCGCGGCCCACCCCGACGTGCGCGTCGCCTCGCGGGCGCACAAGATGTCGAAGAGCCGCGGCAACGTGGTCAACCCGGACGACATCGTCGAGGAGTACGGGGCCGACTCGCTCCGCCTCTACGAGATGTTTATGGGCCCGCTGGAGCAGGCGAAGCCGTGGAATACACGCTCCGTCGACGGCGTCCACCGGTTCCTCGCGCGGGCCTACCGCCTCGTGATGGACGAGGAGACGGGCCGCCGCGCAGCGACGGTCCTCGACGCCGAGCCGACGCGGGAGCAGCAGCGCATGCTCCACGCGACCATCCAGAAGGTGACCGACGACATCGAGGGGCTCCGCTTCAACACGGCGATCGCGGCCATGATGGAGTTCGTCAACGCGGCCACCAAGTGGGGGCACATCCCCCAGGCCACGGCCGAGGCCTTCGTGCTCCTCCTCGCGCCGTTCGCCCCGCACCTCGCCGAGGAGCTGTGGCGCGCGCTCGGGCACGACGAGACACTCGCCTATGCGCCGTGGCCCGCGTTCGACCCCGAGCTGCTCAAGGCCGACACCGTCGAGATCGCCGTTCAGGTCAACGGCAAGCTGCGGGGGACGGTCGCGGTGGACGCCGAGGCGTCGAAGGACGACATGCTCGCGGCAGCGCGGGAGGAGCCCAACGTGGCGCGCTACCTCGCCGAGGGGACGCTCCGTAAGGAGATCGCCGTGCCGGGACGGCTCGTCAACTTCGTCGTCGCGTGAGCCCGCCACACCCCAGCCCCATGCGCGTCGTCGTCACCGGGGCAACGGGGACCGTCGGAGGCGCCGTGCTCCGGCGCCTCCTCGACGACGGGCACGAGGCCGTCGCCGCCGTCCGCCAGCCCGACCGCGAGGGGCTCCCGGAAGGCGCTGAGGCCGTCCCGTTCGACTTCCTCGACGTCGCCACCCACCGCCCGGCGCTCGACGGCGCCGACGGTCTGTTCCTCATGCGGCCGCCGGCCATCGCCGACGCCCAGCGCCACATAAACCCCGTGGTCGACGCGGCCGAGGCCGTGGGCGTCCGGCGCGTCGCGTTTCTCTCGGTCCTGGGGGCCGGGAAGAACCCGCTCCTCCCGCACCGGGCGACGGAGAAGCGGCTGGAGGCGTCGCCGCTCGACGCCGTGCTCCTCCGGGCGGCCAACTTTATGCAGAACCTGGCCGAGCAGAACGCCGAGGACGTCCGTCGGGGCGTGATCGACGTGCCCGCCGGGACCGGCCGGACGTCGTTCGTCGACGCCCGCGACGTGGGGGACGTGGCCGCCACCTGGCTGGCGGACCCCGCGCGGGCGCGAGTGGGCGGGACGGAGGCGCTCGACCCCCCTCCTACTTCCAGGTCGCCGCGGTCCTGTCGGACGTGCTCGGCCAACGCGTCGTGTACCGGCGGCCCGGCGTCGTCGGCTTTGTCCGGCACAGGCTGGAGCGCGGGACCCCGGCCGCCTTTGCCGCCGTGATGAGCGGGATCTACACGGCGACGCGGCTCGGACTGGCCGACCGCGTCACCGCGGACGTCGAGCCAGTCCTCGGCCGGCCGCCCCTGACGTTCCGCCAGTTCGCCGAGGACTACCGGGAAGCGTGGACGTAGCCGACCTTGAGGCGTGGGCCGCGCGGTGCGAGGCGTTCGTCCGGGCGACGATGGCCGCCGACGCGGCCCACGACCTCGCCCACGTCCGGCGCGTGGTGACGTGGGCGCGGCGGCTCGGGCAGGAGGAAGGCGCCGACCTCGCCGTCGTCGTCCCGGCCGCGTGGCTCCACGACGGCGTCTCGCTCCCGAAGGACCACCCGGACCGCGCGCGGGCGTCCCGGCTCGCGGCCGACGCGGCGCACGCGTGGCTCCGTCAGCAGGGCTTCCCAGAAGACCGGCTCCCGGCGGTCGTCCACGCCATCGAGGCCCACAGCTTCTCGGCCGGCGTCGCGCCTCAGACCGTCGAGGCGCGCGTCGTCCAGGACGCCGACCGGCTCGATGCGCTCGGCGCCATCGGCATCGCCCGGCTCTACGCGACGGCCGGGGCGCTGGGCTCGGCCCTCGTCCACCCGGACGACCCGGTCCCGGCGGAGCCCCCGACGCGTCCGCTCGACGACGTGCGCTGGGCGACGGATCACTTCGCCGTCAAGCTGTTCCGCCTGCCAGCGACGATGCAGACGAAGGCGGGGCGCGTCGAGGCCGAGCGTCGCGTCGCTGTCATGCGGGACTTCCTCGGTCACCTCGCCGACGAGACGGCCAGCGGCCCCGGGCGTCCGGCCTGAAGGCCCTCCGGAGGCGGACGGTTTCCGGGAGGGGAGGGGACCTGGCGGGCCTCGGGCGCGTCCGACGACGCCCGTTCCGTCCCCCATGCCGTTCTCCGTCTGGTTCGTCGTCGCCGGCCTCGTGCTGACGCTCATGGCGTTGGCCAAGACCACCCTCGCGCGCCTCCCGCTCTCGGCCGCCCAACTCTACCTGCTGGTCGGTGTGGGGATCGGGCCGCTCGGGATCGGGCTGCTAGACATCGACCCCATCGAGGAGTCCGAGGCGCTGGAGCGGCTGAGTGAGATCGCCGTGATCCTGTCGCTGTTCGCGGCCGGCCTCAAGCTGCGGACGCCGCTGAGCGACGGCCGGTGGCGCCTCCCGCTCCGCCTCGCGACGGTCTCAATGACGCTGACGGTGGCGGGGATCGCCGCGCTCGGGGTGCTCGGTCTGGGCCTCCCGATCGGCGCGGCCGTCCTGCTCGGCGCCGTCCTCGCCCCGACCGACCCCGTCCTCGCCTCCGACGTCCAGATCGAGGACCCCGACGACGCCGACCGGCTCCGCTTCAGCCTGACCGGCGAGGCCGGCTTCAACGACGGTGCCGCGTTCCCCTTCGTGATGCTCGGCCTGGGCCTCCTCGGCTTGAACGAGCTGGGCGCGTGGGGCTGGCGGTGGCTCGCCGTCGACGTCGGGTGGGCGGTGTTCGGCGGGCTCGCGATTGGCGCCGGTCTGGGGATGGCGGTCGGGCGGCTCGTGGTCCACCTCCGCCGGGTGCATCAGGAGGCCGTCGGCACCGACGACTTCCTCGCGCTCGGGCTCGTCGCCCTCAGCTACGGCGTGGCCCTCTTGGCCGGGACCTATGCGTTCCTGGCCGTGTTCGCGGCGGGCCTCGCGCTCCGCGCGGAGGAGCGGCGGGAGACGGGCGGCGAGCCGGCCGAGGACGTGGAGGCGATGGCTCACGAGGGGGAGGACGAGGAGGTGGCGGTCGACCAGCACGCGGCCCCGGCCTACATGGCCTCCGCTGTGCTCGGGTTCGCCGAGCAGTCCGAACGGATCGGGGGGGTCCTGCTGGTGGTCCTCGTCGGCGCCTTCCTCCACCTCGCCGAGTGGTCGGCCGACGCGCTGTGGTTCGTCCCGGCCGTGCTCCTCGTCGTGCGCCCCCTCGCCGTGTGGATCGGGATGGTCGGGTCCCAGACGTCGGGCCTGCAGCGCGAGCTGATCGCGTGGTTCGGGATCCGCGGGATCGGGTCGGTCTACTACCTCATGTTCGCCGAGACCCACGGGCTCTACGACGGGTTCTCGGAGCGGCTCCTCGGACTCGTCCTCGTCACGATCGCCGCCAGCATCGTGGTGCACGGGGTGTCGGTCACCCCGCTGATGCGGTGGTACGGTCGCCGCGCCAGCCGGGAAGAGCGCGCGGCGCAGGCCGAGGGCTGAGCCCTAGTAGTACCGCCGGTGCCGACGTCCGTGCTTCCTCCGCGACCGCCAGGTGGTGACGACCGCGAGGACGGCCGAGCCCGCCAGTCCACCGAGGAGGTAGAGCGGCAGCAGCACGCGCGTGTCGGCGGCGGACATCCCGGCCATGCGGTTAACCACGACCAGGACCCCCATGAGAACGACGGCTCCGGCCAGGAATCGGAAGAAGTGCCCGACGTACGTCGCCAGGATGTCGATCCGGTCGTGGAGCGGCGGGAGGGCCATGCGGAGTGGTGGGGAATCCATGGTCCTGGAAGGTGTGAGCGAGGGACATACGCGCAGGACCACAGAACGTGCCGCGAGTTGGCTGTTCCCGTTCAGTCTGAACGAACAGTTCGCGAATCGGGAAAACAGCAAGCGCCTCCACGGGTGGGTGGAGGCGCTAACTGGTTGAGATAGGATAAGCTAGTTGGCACGGTCGGGCTCGTAGACGTTGTTCGTCCGGTCCACGTCGAGCGTGAACGCGTCGGGGTCGATCTCGACGCGGATCACCTCGCCGGCCGGGAACGAGAGCGTGGCTTCGCGCGCCCCGTTCAGCCAGGTCGCCACCGGGACCATCTGTGTCTCCATGTGGCCGTCGCGGTAGGTCACGCGGACCGGCGCCGGCATCGGCGCCTCTCCGAGATCCGCGACGGTGACGGTCACCGCGCCGCCGGGCGCCGCGTCGACCGATGCGACGGCGTGGTCGACAGTCCACGTCTCGAAGAAGGACGGCGTCCAGAGCCAGTCGAGGTCGTCGCCGAGCTGGTTCTCGAACGTGTTGAAGAAGTCGTAGGGGTAGGGGTGCTTGTTGCGCCAGCGGCGCCCGTACTCCTGGAAGGCGTCGAAGAAGGCGTCGTCGCCGTAGAGATTGCGGAGGGCGTGGAGCGCCACGGCCGGCGTTGAGTAGCTGGCGACGGTGCGGGCCGAGCCGCCGACGGGGTCCACCTGGCTGGTGCCGCCGCCGATGGGGTAGCGGTCGTTGTGGCGCATCGGGGCCACAGCGTAGCCCGTCCCGGCGAGGCGGTAGTGGGCCTGCCGGTTGCGGTCCCACGCGTCAATCCGCGCGCGGTCGGCCGACGAGCCGTCCCAGAAGGCATCGACGCCCTCGTTCGCGTTGAACGATGTGAGCCCCTCGTCCATCCAAGTGAACGCCTTCTCATTGCTCCCGACCATCATCGGAAACCACATATGGGCGATCTCGTGGTAGGTGACGCTGAAGAGGGAGGGGTCGGTGCGGTCGCCGCCGATGAGCGTCATCATGGGGTACTCCATCCCGCCTGAGATGAGGCCCTCCACGACGGTCATGTGAGGCCAGGGGTAGGCCCACAGCATCGTCGAGAGGTCCTCGATGGAGAACCGGGCGAACTCGGCAGCGCGTTCCCACGGGGCGGTCGACGGCGCCTTGCCGGCGGGTCGGTACAGGGCGTTGATGAGGACCGCCTCGGGCTCGCCGTCGCCGTCCTGGTCCACGTCGGCGTGCGTGGCGTCCCAGACGTAGGCCGCCGACGCCGAGACGGCCACGTCGCGCACGTCGTCGGCCGTGAAGCGCCACACGAGCCGGCCGTCATCGGTGGGCTGCAGGCCCGTCCCACGCTCGCGCTCGGTGATTACATGAACGACCTCGTCGTTCCGCAAGGCCGCTGCGAGGCGGTTGCGCGTGCGGGCCGTCAGGACCTGCTCGGGGTTGGCGAGGGCGCCGGTGGCAGAGACGTACATGTCGGCCGGCGCGTCCACCGTGACGGTGTAGTCCCCGTAGTCCATGTAGTGCTCACCCATGCCCAGGTACGGGTCGACGTTCCAGCCGTAGACGTCGTCGTAGACGGCGAGCTGCGGGTACCAGTAGCCGATGTAGAACACCTCGCCGTCGGTGCCCTGCCGGTAGGCGCCGGTGGCGGGCGGGATCGGGTAGCTCCAGTGGGCGTCGAGGGTGACGGTCTCGCCCGGGGAGAGCGGCTCGGGGAGGCCGAGCGTGAGGATGGTCCCCTGGATGACGTACGTGCCCGGCTCAGCGCTGCCGCGGTAGCTCCCCGGCGTCTCCGCGACCGAGACGTCGCGCAGGGCGCGGCCGTTCACGGCGAGGCGGTCGAGGGTAAGGCCCCCGGTCACGGCGACGGGCCGGTTGCGCGGCACGCCCGGCGCGTGGACGTTCTGGCGCAGCTTCAGGACGAGGAAGGGGAGCTCGTCCGGCGAGTGGTTCGTGTAGGTGATGATGCCGCTGGCCGTGAGCGTCCGCGTGGCGGCGTCGAGGCGCGCGCGGAGGTCGTAGTCGGCCTCGTTTTGCCAGTAGTCTGGTCCGGGGGTGCCGGAGAGGGTCCGCGTCCCATTGGCGACGGCGCGCTCGAACTGGGGCGGCGGCATCACCGGATAGGGGCGGACGCGCTGGGCGAGCGTCGGGCCGGCGGCGAGCAGGGCGATCGCGAGGAGGGCGAGCGGTCGGGACGTCATGCGGGGCGTAGCAGGATGTGGGGCGTAGCAGGTCGCGAAGGCAACGGGCGGTGTCCGACGTTAGCGCTGCAGGGCGCGCGCGGGCGAACCCGGTGCAAATGCCATGGAGACCCGAGGCCGGGCTGGTGGCGCCCCCGCCGGCGGTGTAGTTTTAGCGCCGACCCTGCCCGAGTGGCGGAATTGGTAGACGCGCACGATTCAGGGTCGTGTTCCCTCACGGGAGTGCTGGTTCGATTCCAGTCTCGGGCACCCTCGGGGGCCGCTCAGGAGCGATCCTGGGCGGCCCCCGTCTCGTTGAGGGAGGGGCGAGAGGAGGTCTCGCCGCACCGACTGCTGGCATATTGCTGGCATGCGGCGCCCCACAGAGGGGCCGGTCGGCGCCCGCTCAGAGCCCACAGAGGCACGAGCAATGGCAGGGATACTGAGAGACAAGCGGACGGGGATCTACGTCGTCCAGTTCTACGACGCGGACCGCTCGCCGAAGCGGAAGCAGGTGCCGACGCGGACTCGGGACGTCCGGTCGGCCACGAGGCTCCACCGTCTGTGGGAGTCAGCGTACGCCGAGGGGCGGTACGACCCGTGGGTGGACGCCCCGCCCGTTCCGGGCGAGGCACCGACCGGCGCGAGGAAGCCGGGGTCGGTCTCCTTGGGGGATGCCCGCAGGGAGTTCTTGGAGAGCCGGTCTCACCGCGCGCTCAACACGCGGCTGAACTACGAGCGGGTGACGGGGTGGTTCGTTGACTCACGCAGGGGAGGGGCTGCCCCGTCCGGTCGGTGAGGGCGGCCGACGTGCAAGCGTGGATCGACACACTCGACGTGAGGGCGGTGACGAAGGCGAACTATGTTCGCCATCTCCGGGCCTTTTTCCGCTATTGCATGACTGTCAACAAAGCGGACGCAGACCCGACGGAGGAGGTCGGGTTGGAGCGCGTCCCACGCCGGTTCCCGAAGGCCCTCCGCCCAGAGGAGGTCGAGGCCGTCGCGGCCTACGCCGAGGCCCACTGCCGGGATGGGGAGCAGCGGTCGGCGGCGTGGGCCGCGCCCTTCATCCGGCTCGGGGCCGAGACGGCGCTGCGCCGGAACGAACTGATCCATCTGAGATGGGAGCACGTGGACCTAGGCAGACGCCACCTCACGGTCGCGTGCACGGACGCGTTCACGTCGAAGTCGGGGGCCGAACGTCGGGTCCCGCTCTCGGACCGGGCCTCGTCCGTGCTTGGGCGTCTCCTAGACCAGCGTACGTCCGCTTCTGGGCTCGTGTTGGAGGCCGGCAGGGGGAGGGCCGTCCACCCGGGGACGTGCTCGAAGACCGTCAAGCGGTTCGCCGTCGCGGCTGGGGTCCCGTCCCTCACGCCCCACGCCCTGAGGCACAGCTGCATCACATGGCTCGTCGAGCGAGGGGTGCCGTTGCCGGTGGTACAGGGTTTCGCCGGCCACGGCTCGATCGACGTGACGATGCGGTACGCCCATGTGGCGCCGGACGTCTACATGGCCGAGGTCCGGCGAGCACTGGACTCCAGGACGTAGCACCACGACGAACAGTGGGTGAGTTGTCCCTCTACGACCGACGTAGGCCGCTGCGTGCCGGAGGCCTTGTTGGATAAAGGGTTACAGGACCGTTGGCGGTCCATGGTCGCCAACGTGCTTCCCGTAGGGTCCCCAACTAGAGGGGCCAGTTGCCAATTCCAGCGAGCGCGCGAGGGCGTCTACGATCCCGCCGACCCGGGCGGGCGGCACGACCGGGTCTAGCTCAATGGCCTGGAGCAGGGTGCCCCGGGAGGGGGTTCGGACGAGGTGGAGGAGGGCCTCCTCGTGTGCATGGTACCGGCGGATCCACGTCGCAGCCTTTGGAGGCGGAACCGGCATAGGGGTCGGCACGAACCCTGACCACGACAGGTGCCCCCGCCGTTCGAGGGCAAGGCCGGGGCCGTCGGAGACCGTGGCCACCACAGGGCCGCCGTCTGGGGACGACAGAGCGGTGAGGATGGGGACGAGCGCCCGGTCGTACCACGGGGTGGGGCGGGCGTCCAAGTTCGGGGGGTGGCGCGACGGGGTGCGCGCCAGATCGGCCGCAATCCGCGCTCGTATCCTCTCGACCTCCTGCGCCCGGCCGGGGTAGCACGGGCCGAGCCCGGTCATGAGCCGGAAGTACTTGGTCGGGACGGCGCCGAGGACGGCGATGCGCTCGGCGTCGATCCCCCCGACCTCGTCCGCCACTCGGACGAGGTCGTCGAGGGCGTCGTGCCCGTCGACACTGAGGTCGTAAACGAAGCCCCGGTGGTTGAGCCCTGCATACGCCCAGCTCAGCTCCTCGTAGGGGACCGCCAGCGCCTCGGCGACGAGCCCGGCCGTCGCCTCCGGAAGCTCGCAGACGCCGAGGCACCGGGGGCCGACGCGGTCGGCGATCAGCGACGTCGTAAGACTGAGGGGGTTTGTGAGATTGAGGACCCACGCGTCCGGTGCCCCCTCCCGGATGGCGGCCGCAGACTGGCGAACGCCCGACCTCGAACGGAGGGCGCATCGGAGAGCCGCCGGCCCTAGCGTCTCGTCGGGCGGGCAGCCGTGGGCGCACGCGAACCGCTCGTCCTCGGCCCGGCCCGCGAGGTCCCCGTACCGGATCTGGTGGACGACGACGTCCGCACCCTCCACGGCCGCCGGGAGCTCACGCGATGTGCCGACGGCCCAGCCGGCCGGCCCCAGGCGCCGGGCGGCATAGGCCCCGAGGGACTGGAGCCGCCCCGCGTCACGTCCGTGGAGCACCAGGTGGAACGGGGGCATCCCCTCGGCCTCGGCGAGCGCGTCGAGGAGGGCGGCCGTAAACGGGGTGCTCCCCCCGAGGACGCAGAGGCGCCTCACGCCGCGGCCCTACGCTGCTCCCAGAACAGGACCCGGTCCGTCTCCCACGCGGCCGCATACCGCCCGGCCCCCAGGAGACCGGACTCGTCGTCGGCAGCGCCGAGCTCGACGGAGACGACGGTCTCGAGGCCGCCGCGCCACGACCCGAGCGCCGCCGCCGCCTCGACCCGCGCGCGGTACCGGTCCCCGAGGGCGAGGGCGAACCCGCCGATCAGCACGAACCGCTCCACCCCCACGCCGAGGTGGAGCGTGGCGACGGCGTCGCCGAGCAGGGCGGCCATCTCGCCCACGACCCGCACAGCGAGCGGGTCATCCTCATGGAAGGCGGCGACGAAGGCCTCGTTGTCCACCCGCCCGTGCTCGGGGTCCCAGGCGAAGGCGAGGGCCGACCGGTCGAACAGGTCGGGTTGGGTCGCTGCCAGCTTCGACAGGTGGTGGGCGGTGGCCGTCCCGGAGGCGAGCGCGCCGAGGTGGCCGCGCCCCCCGCACTGGCAGACCGGGGCGTTCGGGTCCCGGCTCACCCGCCAGTGCCCGATCTCTCCGCCCCGCCCGTTGGGCCCCGTTCGCACCCGGCCGTCGCAGACCACCTTGTGCCCGATCCCCGTGCTCACCGTGATGACGCAGAGGTCGTCGGCGGAGGTGCGAAGGTACCGGTGGCTGGCCGCCGTCACGTCGTTCATGAGGTAGACCCCGGCCTCCGGCCATAGCGACTCGATCGAGTCCCGGACCTCCGAGGGCGGGAGCGTCGGGTCGTCTCCCCACACGGTCGGGACCGCGGCGATCCGTCCCTCCCGGTCCATCGGGCCCGGGAAGCCGACCGCCACCGCGGTCGGAGGGGCCTCGGGGAACAGCGAGCGCCCGAGCTCGCGCATAGCGGCGTACAGGTGGGCGCGGAGGTCGGGGCCCGGGGGCACGCCGAGGGCGTGGAAGCTGGGCGTGGGGACCTTTCGGGAGGCCACGACACGGTCGGCCACCGGGTGGTAGATGCCGGCCCGCGTAGATGTCCCTCCCACGTCGAAGGTGAGGACGAGGCCCTCAGAGAGCGGGGTGGGGGGGCGCCGGACGCGCATCAGGCCGCGACCCGCACGCGGCCCCGCGCGGCCACGTCTTCGAGGGCGGCCGTTAGGAGCGGGGCCTCGAGGTCGGAGACGTCCAAGAAGTGGCCCGCCCCGATCCCGGACGGGACGACGAGGTTGAGGTGGCCGCCGCGGTGGGCGACGGCCTCGGCCACTGAGGCCTGGCACCCCACGAGGGTGAGGTGGGGCGACCCCAGGGGGAGCTCGAGCCGGTCGAGGAGGCCGTAGATCCGTCCTGCGTCGGCGTCGGCGATCAGGCCCAGGCGCCGGGCGAGGGCCGTCGAGAGGGCCATGTCGACGGCGACCGCGTCCCCGTGGTGAATCTGGAACCCCGAGGCGGCTTCGACGGCCGGGCTGAACGTGTGCCCGAAGTCTGCCAGACGCTGGTAGGTCTCCGTCTCGTAGAGGTTCGGCTCGAGCTCGTCGAGCAGGAGGCCGGCGGCCGTCCAGATGGTTCGCCGGACGTCGTCCGTCAACCGCCCCTCGAGGAGAGTGCCTCCGTGGCGCTCGAGGTCCTCGAAGGCGTCCGCATCCTTGACCAGCGCGATCTTGACCATCTCGGCCAGCCCGTACCGGAGGTGCGGCCGCGGGAGCGTGTGCAGGACGGCCGGGTCGAGCACCACGGCCTCGGGGGCGTGGAAGCACCCGAGCGCGCTCTTCCGGCCGAACGCGTTGACGGCTCCCTTCGCCCCGATCCCCGCGTCGATCAGCCCGACGAGCGTCGTCGGCACCCGGACGTACCCAATCCCACGCTTGAGGAGGGAGGCCGCCATCGTGACGAGGTCGGTGAGCACGCCGCCCCCAACGCCGACGAGCACGCCGTCGCGCCCGATTCCCACCCGCGCGGCCTCCTCGCAGATCCTCTCGACCCACCCCATCGTCTTGTCCCCCTCGCTCACGGCGACCGTGAGCGTCGCGATGTCGAGGCCGGCCGCCGCCAGCTCGGCGACGACGGCCGGTGCGTAGAGGGGCCCCGCCGTCGGGCTGGTGACGACGAGGACCGGCCGGCCGGCGACTGCGGCGGCGACGGCGCCGTCGCCTAGGGCCGCCTCCGTGAGGGTGTACGCCGTCGTCCGGGACGCGGTCACCCGTCGCAGGGAACGGTGCGTGGGGGAGGGGTGCATAGGCGAGGGCCTCTGGTGCGGGGCCCGAGTGTAGCCGAGGGCCCCCACATGCCATCCTCCGAGGGCGCGTCTCTTGGAGACAAGTCGCTGCGCCTCCGGCTCACATTAGGCCTGTGCATCACGCATCCTGTTCCTAAGGCGAAGCGGTGGCTTTTATGTTTGCTGTTGTTTGGTCGCCCGGGGTTATCGTCGGCCTCTGCCCTCCCCCGCGCCTGATGGAGATCCACCACGTCGTCGCTAGCCTCTCGAGCATCGGGGGGCCGTCGTACACCGTGCCCCGACTGGCGGAGGCGACCGCCCACGACCACGACGTCGTCGTCCACACCCTCTCGGCTGCGCCCGAGCCGCCTACGCGGTACGAGGTGCGGACGTACTCGCCGGCCGGCCCGCTGCGCCGGTTCGGCGGATCGCCGTCGATGAGGGCCTCGCTCGACGAGGCCGCCCGGTCCGCTGACGTCATCCACAGCCACGGACTCTGGCTGCGGACCGACCTATATGCGGCCCGTGCCGGTCGGCGGGCGGGGACGGCGACCGTGTTGACCCCCCGTGGGATGCTCGACCCGTGGGCGATGGACCACCACTGGGGCCGGAAGCGGCTCGTGTGGCACACGGGGCAGCGTGCGGCCCTCCGCCGGGCCACCTGCATCCACGCCACGGCCCCCCAGGAGCGCCAGTTCGTACGCGACCTCGGGTTCAAGAACCCGGTGGCTGAGATTCCCAACGGCGTCGATGTCCCGCCCGACCCGTCGAAAGCGCCGGCCGGCCAGCGCACGCTTCTCTACCTGTCCCGGGTCCACCCGAAGAAGGGGGTCCTGAACCTCGTCGACGCTTGGCACCTGGTCCAGGACTCGTTCGCGGAGTGGGACCTCGTGATCGCCGGTCCCGACGACGGGGGCCACCTCGTCGAAGTGACCCGGCGAATTGCAGACCGCGGCGCGGACCGCGTCCGGGTGCTGGGCGAGGTCCCGGAGGAGCGCAAGGAGCAGCTCTACCGCGAGGCCGAGCTCTATGTCCTCCCGACGTTCAACGAGAACTGGGGGGTCACCGTCGCCGACGCGCTCGCGTTCGGCGTCCCCGCCATCGTGGGACTCGGGGCGCCCTGGTCCGGGCTCCACGACCACCGGTGCGGGTGGTGGACCGACAACGGGGTCGGACCGCTCGCCGAGACACTTGCCGAGGCCCTCGCCCGCCCCCCCGACGCCCTCCGGGAGATGGGGATGCGGGGCCGGCGGTGGGTCGAGCACGAGTTCGGGTGGGACCGCGTCGGCGAGCAGATGGGGAGGGTCTACGAGTGGGTCGCGGGACGGGCGGAGCCGCCGGCCTGCGTGTACTTCGACTGAGCGACGGATGGCACCGATCCCAGACGACCTCCGGGTCCGCGCCGTCCTCCAGGCCGGCGGGCGGGGCCAGCGGATGGGGAGCGAGCGGGTCCCGAAGCCGATGCGGCGGGTGGACGGGGTCCCGATGGTCGAGCGGCTCTACCGCCAGCTCGTCGGCGCCGGCGTCCGCCGGACGACCGTGGTGACGGGCTGGCTCGGGGACGTCGTCGAGGCCCACGTGGCGTCGGTGGCCGCCGACGTGGGCGGCGAGGTTGCCTTCGTCCGGGAGTGGACCCCGCTCGGCAACGCCGGGGCCCTCGGGCTCGTCCCCCGGACGGAGCCGGCCCTCCTCGCGTTCGCCGACCTCGTGACCGACCTGGACTTCGCCGAGCTGGTCCGGGTGCACCGGGCCCGGAGCGCCGATGTGACGCTCGCCAGCCACCCGGAGCAGGTCCGCGTCCGACTGGGCGAGATCGTGGCCGAGGGGGACCGGGTCGAGGCCTACCTCGAGAAGCCCGTCAAGACGTTCCTCATCTGCAGTGGGGTGGCCGTGTTCGAGCCCGCGGTCCTCGCCCTCGCCGCCGATGCGCCCCCGGTCGGGATCTCCGACCTCGTCACCCGCGCCCTCGCCGCCGGCCACGCCGTCACCCACTGGGACCACGGGGCGCCGTGGTCCGACGTCAACACGCCCGAGGAGCTGGAGGCGGTCTCCGCGGGCGCCTCCGCCCCCACGTAGCTCTGCGATGCCCGACCCGTTGAACTCCCCAGAAGTGCTACTCACCGCGATCGAGACGCGCACCGCCCGCTGCGCCGTCGTCGGCCTCGGGTTCATCGGGACCACGCTCGTGGAGGCCCTCGCCCAGGCGGGGTTCGCGGTGGACGGGGTGGACCGCTCACCCGAGGCCGTCGAGCGGTCCCGCAGCCACCTGCGCGACCAGGGGCTCGCCCCGTCGCCGCGCGGCTCGGCACCGACCCCGCCGTGCTCGACGGGGCGCCCGTCACCATCGTTGCCGTGAGGGCCCTGCCCCGGCCCGACGGATCGTTCGACCTCGAGCCGCTCCGGAGCGCGGCCCGCTCGGTGGCGGGGGCCGGCGGCCGCGGGCTCGTCGTCCTCTCGAGCACCGTCCCGCCCGGAACCACCCGCCAGTTCGCGGAGTGGGTCGGCAGCGGCCGGCCCGTCGCCCACGCCCCCGAGCGGCTCTCGGTCGGGGACGACTGGCGGACGCTGAAGCGGACCCCCCACCTCGTGGCCGGCGTCACGCCCGCGGCCACGAGGCTCGCCGAGGCCCTGTTCGAGCCCCTCTGCGAGCGGGTCGAGCCCGTCTCGGCGCCCGAGGTGTCGGAGCTGAGCAAGCTGCTCGAGAACGCGTTCCTCTCCGTTGGGATCGGGCTCGTCGGCGACGTCACTGCCGCGGCCCACGGGCTCGGCGTCTCCGCCCACGAGGTCTGCGCGGCGGCGGCCACGAAGCCCTCCGGCTACTTCCCGTTCTTCCCCGGGGCCGGTGTCGGGGGCCACTGCCTCCCCAACGACCTCGCCATGCTCGCGGGGACGGCGGCCGCGGTCGGGGCGGACCCGGCCGTCGTGGTCGGCACCTGCCGGACCCTTGACCGGCAGCCGGCCCTCGCGGTGGACCGCCTCGAGGAACTGCTACGGGAGGCCAGCCGGGACCTCCACCAGGCCAGGGTCCTACTGGTCGGTGTGGGGTTCAAGCCCGGGTGTTCTGACACCACCGCCTCCCCGGCAGGGCCGGTGGCGTCCATCCTCCGGGAGCGGGGAGCCCGGGTCGAGTACCTCGACGAGGGCGTCGACAACTGGCTCATCCCACGGGTGAGGGCGTCGTCTCTTCCTGACGAGCAGTTTGACGCGGCCGTGGTGCTCTCCGGAGATGGAGCGGTCACGGACCGAGACCTCCTTGCCACCGGCGCCGTCGTTCTACGGACTGGCGACCGGTTCCGCTCTGAGCCCACACCGGACGGGGTGCACCTCCTCTGACAGTCGATCCAGGCCGATCGGTCGGTGTCGCTCCGGTTCTTTGAGCAGGCACCCCCCGGTACTCTTGCATCACGATTCCTCGATCGAAGTAGGCCGGTCCCTGCCGTCCAGCGGTTCCCGGGCCACAGAAGCCTGGAGGTCACGATGCTTAACGCATACGTAGCTCCCAACGTGGACGCCGAGAAGATCCGGGCGGCGCTCCGGCGACGGCTGTTCGGGGCTTCAGCCCGGCGGTCGAGTTGTCCCTCTACAACCGAGCGCGGCGACCCGGCTCTCCAATTGGAGGCCGGTATCCACGGCTGATGTGGGCCTCTCCGTTCTCGTTGCGGGGTCCGAGTGCCGACTGAAGGCCTCCACTCTTAGGGGGCGACGTTTCGAGGTCCGGGGGCGATTCTGATGACGCGGACACCCCGAATGCTCCACCCATAGCCGTCACCGGCTGAACGAACACGAGGCCCGGCCCCCGAGAGGAGGTCGGGCCTCGCCACGTCTGGCGGACTCGCCGCCAGCCGCCGAGCCGGGAGGGTCCCGGCCGGCTTCCGGCGACCGCGCTGATTCCAGCAGTGCGGCACCATCACCACGACCGGGGAGAGGTCCCCAGTCCGATGAACTACACCACCAATCTACGTGTCACTACTCTGTCCGTCCGCGACGACGGCGCCGTCTACACCGCGAGCGGCGTTCGGATCTCGCCAGCCGAGCTCCACGCCCGCCGGGTCGCCCGAGAGGCCGAGCGCTGGCTCGCCTTCGCGACGGAGCGGACCCGGATGCGCCCGGACACGCTGGCCCGGAAGGCGCTCGACGCCAGCGCGTTCTCGACGCTCCACCGGGCCTCGTCGCTCGCCGTCCCCTCGAAGCTCATCGGGCACGTCGGAGCACCAGCCGGCGCTCTGGGCCCTCGTCCACGACCGCGTCGCTCCGTGGACCGAACTCGAGGTCCAAGACACGGGGGACGGCCTCGCCGTCCGCCACGGCGACGACGCGCTCGGGGAGGTCCAGCCCAAGCACCTCGGGTGGGCCAGGCCGCTCGTCCCGTTCGGGCTCCGGCTCTACCTCGCCCGCGTGACCGGCCACGACTACGACGGGTACACGCTCGGGTGCAACGTCGTGCTTCGGCCACGTGGGGCGGGCGCTCGACGCCCTCCTCGACGCGCTCGGAGCGCAGGGACCGTCTGGGGACGGAGCGGCCACGGGGGCGCCGTCGGCTGCCGAAGCGAGCCGCACCGTAGGCAGTCCCCGCCTCCGCCTCGTCGTCCGTCCTGAGCACGACGCTGTGAGGCCGGACGCCGACCCCGACGACGTCGTCCTCTACCGGGCCATCGACGGGACCGCCTGCGCGACGGTCCGCCACGTCGTCCGTCACAGCCCGACAGGGATCGAGTGGGGCTACAGCGGTTCCGGTCCGGCTGACCTCGCTTGGAGCGTGCTCCTCGCGCTGGCCGATGAGGGGACGGCGGACCGCTTGTACCAGCGGTTCCGGGCCGAGGTCGTCTCGCGCATCCCGCACGCAGGCGGCGTGCTCCGCGCGGCTGAGGTCCGCGACTGGGTCGCCCGCCGCTCCGCCTAGCCATCCACCGGGGCCGATTGCCCCACCTCCTGTTCTCCCCACCGACCGAGAGGCCGGCGCTCCCCGAGGGCGTCGGCCTCTCGTCGTCTCTACCGACCACGACGATGACCACCGCGAACGAACCGCCGCGACGCCCTCACCCTCGACCTCTTCTCGACTGCCAACAGGACCCCCGCCACCACCCCGTCTTGAGGTCCCCGTCTTCTCCGTCCGGCTCGTCCGTGAGCGGAGCCACGAGACGGACCAGATACGGACGCCGGCCGACGCCGCACGCCTCTGCTGCGAGTTGCTCGAGGGCTACGACCGCGAGGTGTTCCTCGCCGTCGCGCTCTCGACCGCGAGCCGGGTCATCGGCGCCCACGTCTGCCACGTCGGGACCGTCGACGCGAGCGTGGCGAGCCCGCGCGAGGTGTTCCGCTTCGCGCTCCTCTGCAACGCCCGGAGCGTCCTCGTCGCCCACAACCACCCCTCGGGGAACGTCGAGCCGAGTCGGGCCGACGTGCAGGTCAGCAGGCAGATCCGCGACGCGGGATCGAGCCTCGGGGTCCCGCTCAACGACTCCCTCGTGATCGGGTTCGACGGGGCCTACACCAGCTTGGTCGAACGGGGCCTGCTGTGAAGCGGGGGACGGTCGGCAGAGTTGTTCCTCTACGACCAAGTGGGTCGGCGACCTTGATCAGCCGGTCCCCACAATGCGCGTACGCAAGTAGCTTCTCTAGCGTACTCAAAGCGCACCATGCATCTCGCTTCGATCTCGTTCGTCAACTTCAGGTGTTACGAAGACGCGGAGTTCAGATTCCAGCCTGGACTGACGCTCATCACGGGCGGGAATGACGCTGGCAAGTCGGCGCTCCTCGACGGCATTCAGGCGCTGCTCGGGGGGCGCGCTCTCGACGAGAACGACCTCCGGCACGTGGATGGGGAGGGGCTGCCGCCGGAGGAGATCTCGATCTCGGGCGTCATCGAGTCGGCTAGCGGGCCAGTGAGCTACCGCCGTGTCTGGCGGCGCGTGGGGGACGGGGTCGGGGGCGGAGCGTTGGAGCGCAAGACGATGATTCCCTCCGACCCCGAGATCAGAGAGGCGCTGGATGGTTGGGGGAGGGCTCCGTGGGTACAGGCCAAGCAGAGGGAGCTTCTGAGGAAACACGGGGCTCCGGCCGACGGGAAGGCCCCGGAGCTGAGGGAGAGCTTCGACGCCCTCTGTGAGGGCGTCCCCGGGACATGGGAATGGGTCGTAGTAGAGGGGCGCGCCGGAACCGGCTTCGGCGTTGAGTACCACGCGCACGATCAGGCCAACGACGACCCCGTCAAGGAGGTCGAGAAGCACCTGAAGGCGGAGCTTGGGGAGGCGTTCGCTGGCGAGACGGCCAGGACGTCGTTCTCGTCGATGCGTAGGCGGCTGAGCACGGCGGCCAAGCGTGGTCTGTCACACATCGCCGGGGTGTTCGCCAAGTACGACGGGCAGAGCGGGGTGGGGGACACGCTCCGTCCGGTCGTCGACGTGGATATCTCTCGGGGCTTCTCTCTCACCGATGTCGAGTTCAAGCAGGGCGGCGGGTACCGCCGGATGAGCCGGATGGGAGCGGCAAAGCGGAGGAAGCTCCAACTCGCGCTGCTCCAGTGGCGCCGCGAGATCGGGAAGAAGCAGGGGCCACGAGTGCTCCTCTACGACGAGCCCGACACCCACTTCGACTACCAGGGCCAACGCCAGATGTCGAAGCTGCTCGGGGAGCTCTCGAAGCAGGACGGGCTCCAGGTCGTCGTCGCCACCCACTCGCTCAACCTCATCGACCGAGTCGACCTGTACCGGATCGCCTACCTCAACCAGGTGTTCGAGGCCGGGACGCCGACGACGTCCGTCGTGCAACCGACGGAGTGGGGGGAGGTCGCCGAGGTCGCTCGTGAACTCGGGCTCCGGAACCACGTCGTCCTGAACGCCTGCCTCCTCATGATGGAGGGGCCCACGGAGCACGCGCTACTGCCCGGCCTGTTCGAGCTCGTCCGTGGCTACGCCCTAGGCGCAGCAGGCATAGAGGTCCTGCGGGATGCCCAGGGTGGGAACTCCTACGCGTGGGACCTCAGCAAGCACGCGCTCCGCCACCGCCGGAGGACGTTCCTCGTCCTCGACCGGGACACGTCGCAGAACGGGACCATCACGCGGCAGGCCATCCGGGGCTTCAACCAGACGCTCGGGCGCAAGGCCATCGAGGAGGACGTGAACCTGTTCTACCTCGGCACGGTCGAGCTCGAAGACCTCTTCCCGAAGGTCGTCCTCGTAGAGGCCCTACACCGACACGCGAAGGAGGCGTTCGAGGCGACCGGGGCAAAGGTGCCATCGCGCGCGGCCCTCGGACGAGCGGTGTCGTCCGCGCTCGCGCTCGTCAACGGTCCGAGGCCGAAGGCTTACACGAAGCAGCTAGAGAAGGCGCTCAGAACGGAGCTGGGGACGGACGCTCCGTTCAAGCCCGACAAGCCTCGGATGGGCGAGATCTTGCTCGAGGTGTACCGGGAGACAGAGCGGAGGCCTCCCAAGCAGATCGTGGACGTGTTCGACCAGTTGGAGCGGTTCGCAGAGAGCTAGGCTGCCCTACGAGCGGCCATCGGGACCGTATACGCGAAGGTCCCCAGCACGTTCGAGCGGTAGAACTCGGTGGCGCTCCCAGCCCTCCGCATGGCGGCGTAAACCGAGCGGGGGACGCGCTGGAACGAGCGGCGGCTGCCGTCGGCGAACCGCAGGTCTAGGCGCTTCGCCATCACGTCGTACTCGAAGTCGAGGACCGAGGGGGGAGGTTGGATGCACATGGGGCCCCTTGCTGGTGTACGCCGGTATGATGGGCGAGCGGGTGTGACACTTCAGTGTCGCTCCGTCTTCGAACGTAGCGAGAAGCCCGAAACGTACGCGCCCTGAGGCTCCGCACGGAGCATCGGGCGCTGGCAGGAAGAGCGTGCGAGGGACCAGCAACGGGGCGGGAGAGGTCCTGCACACCGGTACATTCGGTGTGCCCACTCCGAACCCTATGAGCGTCGAGACCACCCGCCTCGAAGTCGTCCGCAAGGACGGGAAGATCTACAGCCACGTCCGCAGTCACCAGAGAGGCCACGATGTCTGGCTTGTCGAGACGCCCGAGGAAACCGTTAGGCAGGAGTACCTGGCCGTCCTGGTCAACGACTACGGGTACTCGCTCGACCTGATCGACGAGGAGTCCGACCCCCAGAGCGGGAGGGGAGGAGGGGGCTCGCGCTACGACTTCGCCGTCTGGCGGACGGTGGCAGACCGGGCCGAGGGGCGGTCTCCCTTGATCATCGTCGAGGTGAAGGCCGACTACATCACCATCGGTGAGGACGACTACATGCAGGGCGAGCTGTACGCTCGTCAGGCCGGTGCCCCGTTCTACGTCACCCATAACAACCGGGAGACGAAGCATTGGCGGGTGGTAGAGGGGCGGATGCCCGGGTACCGCCAGGAGGTCGAGGACAGACCCCACACTTCTCTACCCGGACATCATGATCCGGGTCGCGCTCCCGAAGACGCTCCGCGCCCGCTACGCTCGGGAGGTGATCGAGACGCCGCTCGGCCGCTCGCACTTCCAGACCTATGCTCGGACGGCCGTCGGGATGTGGAAGATCGGCGCCGAGGACATCGCGTCGTTCCCGATCCCCGTCCCTCCGGTCGAGGTTCAGGACGAGATCATCGCGGCCGTGGACGAGCGTCGCACCCGGGCCGACGCCCTCCGCCAACGGGCCCAGCGGAGGTTGGCCGAGGCCCGTGCCGAAGTTGAGCGGCTGATCTTGGGGAACACCTAGTGCCTACGAGCTCACCCAAAGGGCCGACGCGACATCCCCGTTTCCAGCCGATGGGGCCCGGATTGGCCGATTCGGCGCCGTGAATTCGGCGCCTTCCGCCCGATCCGCCGCCCTGATTTGGAGACCCCTCTGGTATAAGTGACCGTTAGGTATGTCCACCAACGACTCCGACACTCGACTACGAGGGACGGCGGACGGTAGCAACCCCTACCTGATCGACCTCAAGAGGGTGGGGCCTCCGGGGTCCCCCTCGTCACGCCGTGCGATCGCGAAGATGCGGTCGGCCGTCATCGAGGCCGTGGGCACAGTAAACCTCGCCGAGAAGCCCGGGGATGAGCCCAGGTACGGGAGGTTGTCTCTGGAGGTGCCAGACCCCGTGGGGCAGTTGATCGCACGGGTCGGCCAAGCCATGCGCCATTTCCCTGACGCCGGATACGGTGGGGCCCGGTACGGGCCTTCCCCCCACGTCCGCCCGGTCCTGAGACGGGCTCCCGGAGATGGGCTGGAGGACGAGATGGTCGGGGGGGGGGGACGACGAGGGAGGAGAGGGGCCGGGGGCGGACCAGCTCCCCCCGCACCCCGGCCGGGTGACCATGCCGTTCGTCCTCGTTCCTACCCCGTGGTACGGGAGGATCACGAGGCCGAGGGGCCGCGGGCAGACGCGGAGCGAGCGGCCGTACCTCGAGGCCATCCAACTCCTCTCCTACGTCGTGTTCATGTACCGACGCGAGGGCCGGTTCGCGGGCGACCTCCTCCACCTCGACAACACCGCCTTGCGCGGACTCTTCGGAATGACGCAGACGGAGTACATCCGGGCGGTCCGGTACCTTGACCGGTCGGGGTACGTGACGAGGGTCATCGTCCGGGGCCTCGTGCCGTGGGACCCGAGGACGAGCGGGGTCTACACGTTCGTGGTCCCGAGGGTCCCCAAGCTCCGGGCGTCGCTCCGACGGAAGGGGAAGGGGAGGGGTGATTAGATCGGGGGTGGGTACCTATCTGATTGGGTAGGTCAAAAGGTCACCACTCTGCCGAGTGGTGTATGTGGGTCGGGACTTAGGTGAGCTGCGCTCACCTGTCTGCTGGAGCACGGTCTCCGACTCACCTCCGGTCCGTCTACGCGACGTGTGTGATGGGTGGTGGGACGGGCCCTCCGGCTGGTTCCCCCCTGCTCGCGCCGGCTCCCCCGAGCGGTGCGTCATAATGAGGTGTGCCTAGCGGCGCGCCGACTCCACAACCCCGACGCCCCGACGTCGCCCGGTCGCCCCGCGAGGGCGCCTCGGCGACGTCGGGGCGTCCCCATTCATACCCGCCCCATGGCACGCTCAGACAACGGCTCGTCCACTACCCCCCAGCAGGTCCCGTCGCGGATCATCCGGAAGCGACGCCCGAAGCGCCCTTCGCCAGCGAAGGACCGGGCGTCGGCTCCGCCTCCACGCGAGCAGCGCACCCGCCCGCCGGCCCGTTCTGTCCGCGACCCGTGGCAGACTTCTTCCTCTACGACCGACGGCGCTTGTCCGAACGGCTTCGTACGCGGCCACACGGTATCCCGAACGACCGGGGAGATGACCGAGGTGTGGTCGGGGTGCGACCGCTGGAGCTGCCGGGTGTGTGGACCCCACCGGCTCCGCAAGCACATGGCCCACTTCCGCGACCAGTGGTGGCCGGCCGAGAGCCCCCTGCTCTTCGCGACGCTCACCCTCCGCCCGGGCGACGCCGAACGGTTCACCGTGCCCGAGCACGCTCACGCCCTCCGCACCCTGTTCAGCCGCGTCGTCCGCCGCATCGATTACCGAGAGGGCGAGCGCCCTCTTTACCTCGCGCAGGTCGATCTCAACGACGACCGAGAACACCCCCACCTCCACGCAGTTGTCGAGACCAACCTCGATCCGAGCGTTGTCGCCGGCCTCTGGGTCGCCGCTGGCGGTGGGATCGACAGCGATGTCCGTGTCGTCGGGGACACCCCCGACGACGTCGCCCGGGTCACAGGGTACGTCGTCGAGGCCTGTCGGTGGAACACCGGCAGGCTACTGTGTTCGCAGGGGATCGGGTACAACACGGCGGAGGCTAAGGCCGCCCGGCAGGTGGCCGCCCAAGCCGCATCGGACGAGCCGCCCGACGTTGTGTTCGAGCCCGCGGAGCGCGAGCCGAAGGAGCGATCGGCGGTCCCGCGTCCCCAGTTCGACCTGTTCACGAGCGTCGTCGACGCTCCCTCGGGGCAGGTCGTCCCGTACCCGCTCCACGGGCAGGAGTACTCCGTCCGCCGCCACTACGACCCGACCGGCCCGTTCGTGCTCTACACGGCTGACCGGGTGGACCGGTCGGGCCGTCGGCCATCGTACGTGACGCTCGGTGCTCCCCGATCCAGGCGGGCGGCCGAGCGGTTCATCAAGCGGTACGACATCCGGCGGCGCCGCTCGCAGCGCCTAGTACGATGACGGCGGCCGAGCGAATCGCGAGGGCGCGGGTCCGGTTCTGGACCCGCGTCGACCGCACGTCGGACCCCGACGGCTGCTGGCCGTGGACCGGCGCGCTCAACGCCGGTGGTCGTGGTCGTTTCAGCGCTGATGGGTTCACCGACTACGCGTATCGCTGGGCTGTCCGGCTCACGCACGGCCCGTTCGCCGAGGGCATCTTGGTCCGCCACCTCTGCGGAAACCCGGCATGCTGCCGCCCGAGCCACCTCTCGACCGTGGGAGGGGCACGAGCGAACAACCTCGATACGGTCGAGCACGGGAGGCACCCGAGCGCGAAGCTCGACGGCCCGAAGGTGAGGCGGATGCGCGAGCGTCACGCCCACGATCGGACCGCGATCCGGGACCTGGCGTCTGAGTACGGGCTCTCTGAGTCGGCTGTGTCCGCGGCGCTGACAGGGAAGACGTGGCCCCGAGCGGGCGGACCACTCAGGCGGAGCCGGAAGGGGGGAGAGAAGCCCAACCCGCCCCGGTGACGACTTCGCCTCACCGGGGTGTGTGCCTCGGGCTCCTCCGCTGGCGCCGCTTCTGCCCCGTGCTCTTGGGTGGGGGAGAGCCACCAGCGACGGCCTATGCCGAAAGAGTGGGTTTGAGCAGGCGGGTAGGTCACAATCAATTGTGCAGTCTATACTCCCAGCGATCAGGCTCCACTACCGCCGATGAGTGGCGACACAATGAAGCGTTCAAGCTCCGCCTTCTGTCTTCTGCTGACAGTCCTTACCTCGCCCTCCGCCTACGCCCAGCAGGAGCCAGCGGGTCTGACACAGGAGGTCCTAGAGCAGGAGGCTTTCGATAGCCAATCGCTCTTGAGCGCTACCACGACGGTCGACGGCGCGCCCGCTGCTTCTGCAGCAGCGAATATCCTTTGGGGAGAGGCGAGAGCGATTCCGTCCGAGCCGAGGGACCTGCTCCTCCTCGAAGACACCAGACTGGTGCTCGCCGCGACCGACGACGGCGTCTATCAGACGGGGATGGACGCTGGCGGATGGACACTGATGGAGGGGAGTTCCGACCACGCTCAGGATCTGGCTGCCGCCCCCGACGGCCGGATCTACCTCGCGACGATCGGGGATGGCGTCAGCGTTTCGGCAGACGGGGGAGCGACGTGGACTGTCACGTCACTCAGGAGCGTGGATCCGGTCGAGAGCGTGCACATCTTGAGTGTCAGCGTGTCAGTGGACGGGACTGTCTACGCAGGCGCATTCCAGGGGGGCGTGTACAAGTCCGCCGATGGAGGAGACACGTGGACGGAGTTGCCGACCAAGCCAGGATTCTCCAACTCTGTGAGGGCGCTGCTCCCGCTCGAGGCGCGGTTATTGGCGGGACCCGGCACGTATGGGATCAAGTCCACCGTCGATGGCGGAGTGACTTGGCAGGGAGTAAGTGCCAGTGAGTACGCAGCCTACGACTTCACATCGGGAGGCACGAGGTTGTTCTCGTCAGGCACGTCGCGAAACGGCGGGCTCTATACCTCCGACGACGGCGGTGCCTCTTGGTCGAGACGGGCCGCAATCCCTGGAGCCGGGCACTACCTCGGATATCACGAAGGGGTAGTCGTTGTGGGCGCCCCGTCCTCCTTGGGAGGTGTCCAAGTGACCGACTACGACGTGTCCCGATGGCTGTCCATCAATGAGGGAATCGCGGGGGCCGACATTGGGGGATTGGCCGTCGATTCTGAGGGATACATCTACGTAGTGACGGAGGGGGGGCTGCAACGATCGACGGCCCCCGTCACCGCGGCATTCGCGCCCACCCTGACCTCGCCGGCCGACGGAGCCACCGGCATCCCCGTTGTGTCGACGACGTTCGAGTACGAGACCACCACACGCGGAGACCTCACGCTCGAGATCGCGACCGACGCCGAGTTCGTGGGAGCGGCTGACTTCACGATCGAGAACGTCTCTCAGTCTGTGATAGACACGCCCTCATTCTATCAAGCCCTCTACGCCGCGACCGTCGCCGGTCTCGAACCGGGTCAGACCTACTACTGGCGCGTCACCAACACGACGGCCGAAGCGACATCGCCATTGTGGTCGTTCTCGACCGAGCCCGACGAGCCGCCCGCGTTCACCTCGTCGCCAGTCACAGCGGTAACCGAGGGACAACCGTACGAGTACGTCGCGTCGGCCACCGACCCGAACGGGCTCCCCGTCTCGATCTCGGCGCCCACGCTCCCGGGATGGCTCTCGCTCACCGACAACGAGGACGGGACGATCACGCTCGCCGGCACCCCATTCGATGCCGACGTCGGTGACCACCCAGTCGTCCTCGTCGCGGACGACGGGACGTCTACGGCCGAGCAGTCGTTCACCGTCGCCGTCGGCGACGTCAACAATGCCCCGGTCGCCGCCCGCGACTCGGTCGGGACGCTCGAGGAGGTGTCGGTCACAGTCGCCGTCCTCGCGAACGACACGGACGCCGACGGCGATCCGCTTACCGTGACCGGGTCTGAACCCGGCTCGAACGGGACCACGACGACCGACGGGACGACGGTCACCTACACGCCGGTCGCCGACTTCGTCGGGGACGACGCGTTCACGTACCTCGTCTCCGACGGGACCACGACGACGGTCGGGACCGTGGTCGTCACGGTCTCTGGGCGGAACGACGCCCCGAGCCCGACCGACGACGCCGTCGAGACGGACGAGGACGATCCGGTCGTCGTCGCTGTCCTCGACAACGACTCGGACGTGGACGAGGGGACCGACCTCGTCATCACGGCCGTCTCCGAGCCCGAGAACGGAACGGCGACGCTGAATGACGACGGGACCGTGACCTACGCACCAAAGGCCGACTACTTCGGGGTCGACACGTTCACCTACACCGTCGACGACGGGGACGGGCCGGTCGGGACCCCAAACGGGCGCGTGCTGAGAGTGGAGGCGTCGGCGACCGCGACGGTCACCGTCACCGTCCGCCCGGTCAACGACGCCCCCGTCTTCACCTCGGAACCCGACACGACGGCGGTTGAGGGCCAGCCGTACTCGTATACGGTCGTGGTCGAGGACGTTGAGGGCGACCCGATCACGTTCGGGACGCCCGGCGCCCCGTGGCTCTCGCTCACCGACCACGGGGACGGGACGGCCACGCTCGCCGGGACCCCCACCGACGCGGATGTAGGGAGCTACGTCGAGGTCCTGACGGCGAGCGACGGCAACCTCACGGCGGAGCAGCGGTTCCCCCTCGTCGTAGCCCAGGTGAACGGGGCGCCGGTGGCCGTGGCCGACGAGGTCGAGACGGACGAGGACGAGGCCGTCGCCGTCGACGTGCTCTCGAACGACTTCGACACCGACATCATGGGCGACCTCTCACTCATCGTCACAGAGGTGACGGAGCCCGAGCATGGGACGGCCGTGCTCGGGGACGATGGGGCCGTGACGTACACGCCGGCCCCCGACTTCTACGGCGAGGACTCGTTCACGTACACGATCGACGACGAGGACGGCCCGGTCGGGTCCGTCTCGCGCCTCTCGTCGGCCGTGGCGACGGCCACCGTGACCGTCACGGTCCGGCCGGTCAACGACCCCCCGACCGTACTGGCCGTCAGGACTCCGGCGGATGGGGAGACCATCACCCTGATCCGGAACGGGGAGCCCCGGGTCTTCACCGCCGCGTGGCCACCCGGCACGGACGTCGACGACGACGTCGGCCGCCTGAGCTACCGTTGGGAGATCGCGTCGACGAACGCGTTCGACCCCGTCCTCATCGGCATCGAGCCGGGGACGGGGATCACGGGGTTCTCGGAGGTAGCCAGCTCGATCCACGCCCTCCTCGACCGGATCGGGGTCGGGGAGACCGGCTCGGTCACGCTCTTCCAGCGCGTCGTCGTGTCGGACCAGGAGGACGAGTCGGTCGGACCCGTCACGTCGTTCACGCTCGAACGCGTCGGGGGCGTTGCGACAGAGTTGATCCCCGAGGCGTTCGCGCTCCGAGGCACGCACCCGAACCCGACGATGGGCCACGTCGCCGTGCTCGTCGACCTCCCCACTGCAAGCATGGTACGGTTCGACCTTTACGACCCGCTCGGCCGGCGGGTAGCGGGGGCAGACGTGGGGTCGGTCTCAGCAGGGTCGGGCCAGCGGGTTGACGTCGACCTCTCGGGCGTCGCCCCAGGCATGTACGTCTACCGACTGACGGCGACGGCGCCCGGGGTCGCGGAAGAGGTGACGGGGCAGATGACGGTCGCGAGGTGATCGCTGTCCCGGACTGCTGGCGTCGTGTCACGTGCTGGCGGCGCCCCAACAAGCCGAATGCCACGGCCTCTTCTCGAACCGGCGGTCCAGCTCGTCGGCCGTCCCCATCGATCTCACTCAACAGTTGCCTCCCTGATGCTGTGACGCCCTTCATCGAAGCCAAGAGTTGTGGTGAGATACTTGCCGCGGTGCCAGATATCCCTCGACCCGGATGGGCGCGGGCATTCGGGATGCGCCGAGGCAACTTGTGGAAACCGAAGAGGAAGTGCCACGACATCAATCTGGAGGGCGGCGGATGGGGATGTCGTCCGCTCAGTGCATCCGAGCTTCCTCCAGAGGTAGCCGCGAAGGGGACGCTTGAATGCGTGTAGGATTGCCACAGCCCTTTCCTACGAGAGCAGCGTAGTCTCCCGCGGGGTAGGGCAAAGGAGATTGCATGGTCGAGTTGTTCCTCTACAACCAACCGATGCTGAACCTGGGGTGTCACAGAAGGGGCCGTACGTTGGCCTCCGATACGATCACGAGCGAGTGCCCCGCAGCCGTTGCTGGCATATTGCTGGTGTTCGGTCGGTGAGACGCCTGGAATCGCCCCCTCGGGCGCCTGAGATGCGATCCTGACGTGCGACGCGCACGATTCAGGGTCGTGTTCCCTCACGGGAGTGCTGGTTCGATTCCAGTCTCGGGCACCATCGGGGGCCGCTCAGGAGCGATCCTGGGCGGCCCTTGTCTCGTTGAGAGAGGGTGGAGAGGAGGTCCCGCCGCACCGACTGCTGGTGTATTGCTGGGGAGCGGTGCCCGATGAACGGGCCGGAGGTGCGCGCTTAGAGCCCACTGAGGCACGAGCATGGCAGGGTTACACAAGGACAAGCGGTCGGGGATCTACACCGTCCAGTTCCACGACGCCGACCGAACACCGAGGAGGAAGCAGGTGTCGACGAGGACGCGGGAGGTCCGGTCGGCGAGGCGACTCTACCGTCTGTGGGAGAGCGCATACGCCGAAGCCCGCTACGATCCGTGGGTGGACGCCCCGCCCGTTCCGGGCGAGGCACCGACCGGCGCGAGGAAGCCGGGGTCGGTCTCCTTGGGGGATGCCCGCAGGGAGTTCTTGGAGAGCCGGTCTCACCGCGCGCTCAACACGCGGCTGAACTACGAGCGGGTGACGGGGTGGTTCGTGGACTCGGTAGGGAAGGGGCGCCCCGTCCGGTCGGTGAGGGCGGCCGATGTGCAAGCGTGGATCGACACACTCGACGTGAGGGCGGTGACGAAGGCGAACTACGTCCGCCATCTCCGGGCCTTCTTCCGCTATTGCATGACTGTCAACAAGGCGGACGCAGACCCGACGGAAGAAGTCGGGTTGGAGCGCGTCCCGCGCCAGTTCCCGAAGGCCCTACGTCCCGAGGAGGTCGAGGCCGTCGCGGCCTACGCCGAGGCTCACTGCCGTGACGGGGAGCGGAGGTCGGCGGCGTGGGCCGCCCCGTTCATCCGTCTAGGCGCCGAGACGGCCATGCGACGGAACGAACTTCTCCACCTGAGGTGGGGCCACGTGGATTTGGAGAGGGGCGTGCTCACCGTCGCGTGCACGGACGCGTTCACCTCGAAGTCGGGGGCCGAGCGGCGCGTCCCGCTCTCGGACCGGGCCGCCTCGGTGCTCGGGCGGTTGCGTAGGGGGGGGCGCCGCCGTCGAGACTCGTCCTAAAGGCGGGAGCGGGGAGGCCGATCCACCCCGGGACGTGCTCGAAGACCGTGAAGCGTTTCGCGGTCGCGGCCGGTGTCCCGACACTTACGCCCCACGTCCTCCGTCACTCGTGCATCACGTGGCTCCTGGAGCGCGGTGTGCCCGTCCCCGTCGTCCAGCGGTTCGCTGGCCACGCCGACGTCCCCACGACGATGCGGTACTGCTCCGTGGGCGACGACGTGTACGCCGAGCGGATCCGGGCATCGCTCAGGTAGGCGGCCTCTGTCAACTTGCGATCAGCGGCAGTCAACGACGGCGATCTCGTCCCACTGCGTTGTGTACCGGGGCGTCATCCGCTGCCGCCGCATCTCCTACTTCGGCGCCCCCGCCGACCCGTCCCGCGCCCCCCCTCCGCCAGAAGTTCAACGCCTCGTGACGTAGAAGTCGCTGGCATTGGACGGCACCCGGTTGGACCCGAAGTAGAGGCTGCGCCCGCTCCAGGACAACGAGGTGGTCCCGGAGCGCGGCGCCCGCCATCCCGAGCCGTCCCCGCCGCCATGGAGAGTGGCGGAGACGGCTCGGGCTCGCAGCGGTGTCACCTCACGACGACCATCCTGCCGGCGTGTACAGCGTCCTCCAACTCCAGCCGGTAGAAGTACACCCCGCTCGCTACGCTGCTCGCGTTGAACACGGCTCGGTGCCGGCCGGCGGGTTGCTCCTGGTCGACGAGGGTCGACACCTGACGGCCGAGCACGTCGTAGATGGCCACCCTGACGTGGGCCGCCTCCGGGAGGTCGTACCCGATGATGGTGTACTGGCCGACCGGGTTGGGGAAGTTCGGGTGGAGCGCGACGACGTCCGGGAGGTCCGAGAGCTCGGGCGCCAGCCCCGCATTCGCCAGCTCGAACACCACCGGGGCGGTGGGGTGGCCGAGCTGTCCCTGCTGCTCGTAGTTGATCGTGGCGACCGCTTCGTACAGCTCGTCGGTCTCACCGTCATAGACGCTCACCACGAGCGGCCTCTGCTCGTCCACGTCTCCGAAGAGCATGAGGAACGTGAGGTAGCGGTCGAGCGCTTCGACGTAGTGGACCTCCCCGACCCCGCGGATCTCGTCCCCATCGAAGGCCGCCACCTTCATCGTCGTCCGCCGGAGCGGGTCGCTGTGCAGCTGGATCTCGCCGACGACCGTCATCGCGCCGTCGTACGCTCTGGAGTCCACCACCCACTCGGGCCCCTCCGTCGTCGTTTCGTGCACGTACGGGGGGGAGGGGGTGGGGGCCTCCGGCGTCGGCGGGTACGCCAACTTGCCCCCACCGCCCATGTGGATCGCGTAGCTCTCGCCCGGCACCATCCGGCGCAGGGTGCCGACCCAGCCGACCCCCTTCACGTAGTGCGCGAAGGACTCGCGGCCCACGATCGCATCGCCTTCGAGGACGCGGTCGTCGAGCGAGGCGAGGGCCTCATCGAGCGGCATCCGCATGGTCGGGATGTAGCCGATCCACGTCCAGCCCGGGGCGAGCGTGAGGGGCTCGGCCTCCTCGATCGCCTCCCCCTCGACGCGCAAGAGGGCGGCGTTCTTCAGGCGGACCCGGTAGCCCTCGCCCGGGGAGAGGCGTGTGAGGTTGCCGACCCAGCCGGCCGTCGAGTCGAACCGGCTCTCGGTGCGCTGGCCCCTGAGGACGTCGCCGTGCTCGGCGGCCACGCCGTCGAGGAGCGTGTTGACGTCGCCGCCCTCGCGGTTGATCGAGATCCAGTTCCAGCCCGTCGACAGCTGCGCCGTCTGGAGCTGGGATCCGTTGGGGTTGAAGAAGACGCTGAAGAACGCGGTGTCCGACTTCGCGAAGGGGAACCGCGGGTCGCCGCCCCAGATGGGGCGCTCGTCCGGCGGGTACATCATCACGCCGACCCGCTCGTACTCGAGCGCCGACGAGCTCGCGAAGACGTCCATGTTGACCGTGAGCGACCGGCCCGGTTCGAGCACGTACTCCCGCGGGGACGTCAGCAGGCCGCCGCCCACGTTGATCCCGAGGTTGTTCGTGTTGGTCTCCGGCGGGGCCATGATCACGTAGCGCCGGCGCTCGTCGCTCTCGCTCCCGTTCGTGAGCGTGAGCTGGAAGTTGGCAGCGTCGGACGGGTCCACGTCGTAGCGCACGACGGGGTCGACCTGGATGATCGGGTTGTCCCGGCACTGGGTCTCATTCTCACACGGGTTGGCGCTCCGGCCCGCCTTCGTCTCGAAGACGTAGGTGTGGAAGACCGAGTCTTTCGCGACGTCCACCGAGAAGTAGTCGCCGGTGTCGTTGTCCGAGAGGACGTACCCGTAGGTCCTCGAATTGGACTCGGTGTCCTCCCGCTCGCTGACCCATTCGGCCTGGATATCGAAGGCGATCCCGAACTTGCTGTCGAAGCCGATTTTGAAAACGACCCCGATGTTGTTGGAGCTGTCGAGGTAGATCCGCGACGACTCGAGCCGGGTCACGCGCGTGGTGTCTCGGGTCGTCGAGGCCCCGATTTCGGCGCCACCGCTGAAGGAGCGGTTCGTCCGCTCCACTCCCCGGTCCATCCCTTGCGTGCCGTAGGCGAGCTGGCTGTTCCAGTTGGCCAGGGCCTCTTGGAGCCGGACGGACTCCTCTTCGCCCTCGACCTCGCCGGTCAGGGTGCCGTCGCCCCCGAGGCGGATGATTTGTTCGAGTTGGGGGATGAGGGTCTCCTTGATGTGGGTCTTGCCGTAGACGTAGGCCGTCTCGAAGGGGTCGGCCGCGTCGATGTCGGTGGCGAGTTCCTCGGAGAGGACCACCTCGCATGAGCCTGCGTCCGCGTCGACCACGTCCGCCAGCGCGAAGATGAGGTTGAGCGCGACCCCCATGTAGAGGTCCTCGCCCACCCATCCCGGGTCGCTGGACGTGGCCCACCGATCGGAGGTCGTAAAGCAGATCTCCCGGTTCGGGCCGTCGCCGAGGTTCGTGTCCTCTCGGCCAGCAGTCGTCCGCCCGTCGAAGTGGATGCCGATCCCGGTCGGGAGCTCGAAGTGAGCGCCGAGCGAGAAGCCAGTCGCATTCGCGAACCCGAGATTGAGGTCGGCGAACGCGCCGGCCCCCCCCCCGACCATCCTCGTGTTCGAGATCCGGGAGCACATCGTCTTGTCCTTCTCGATGTAGGAGTACGACTGGGAGCCCGGGGGGTCGTAGAGGACCATCAGCGGGAACGGCTCCGTCGTCGCGGACACGAACGTCGCGGCGCGCTCGCGGTAGCCGTTGACGAGGGCCCACTGGGTCTCGACGAGCGCCGGCCGGCCCTCGACCTGGGCCACGACGGTGATCGGCTTCTGGAGGGACCGGTCTCGGCCGTCGATTCGGGCACCCGTGAAGATGTTCGGCGACGCGCCGAACGTGGAGTACGCGACGACCCCGTTCGGCGCGTCCGCGATGGCGAGCGTCGAGTCGGCGTCGGCCCGGTCGGCGATCGCGTCGAAGATGGTGATCGTGCCTTCGGTGACGTTGCACGTCTGGGCGTCCCCGTAGTCCTCGGTCACGACAATGGTGAGGGGGACCGTATCGAACGCGTCGATCACGGGCACCTGCGGGAGCAGGCGCAGGGGGTTGTCATCCTGGTCCAGCACGCTGAGCCCGGCGCGACAACTGTTCGTGGGCAGGCCAGCGACCTGGAGCGTGAGCGGCGCACGGTAGGTGAGGTTCCGCTCGGCGTCACCGGCCCGGAGGTCGACCTCGACCTGTCCCAGCGCCTCGAAAAACGCGGCGATGTCGTCGCGCCGTTCAGCGGGAGCGTCGCCCAACGGCACCACCTCGATGAGGTACTCGAGGGGCGGCAGGTCGAGCGAGAACGCCCCGGCCATCACGGCGCTGTCGACGGTGTAGGTCCGGCGGTAGACGCCGTCCTGGGTCGCGATGCGAAGCTCCGCCGAGCCGATGTTCACCCCACACGAGATGGGGTCGCCGCCGCTGAAGTTGCCGGAGAGGACGTTGCGCTGCAGGTCGAGGAAGTTGATCCCGGACGTGTCGGCGCGCACCACCAGTTCTCTCGCGGCTGGGACAAACGTGTGGTCCACGTCGGCCGTGGTCGGCCCCGAGGTCATGACGAACCACGGGTCGGACGCGTCCGTGCTCGGGTCCACCGACACCGCGTACCGGCCGTCGGCACCCGTCGAGGTCTTGATGTTGTCGTCCGAGGGGAGGTCACCCTTGTCGACGTGGATCGTGACGTCGGCGGCGGGATACGTCAGGGTGTCGCTGCCCACGACGTCCTCGTACACCACCATGCCGGCGACGGTGTAGGCGGTCACGTCGCTGAAGAAGACCTCGTTCTGGACGGGGCTGTCCGTGGACAGCGTGATCTTCTTGAACCCCGGCGTGAACCGGCGCCCGGCGCGCGTGGGGATCACGTCGAACTCGCGCGTCTCGCCGTAGCGGATCCGCGAGATGCTGTAGTTGCCGTCGTCCGAGGTCTGGCCACACACGTTGAGGTCAGCGCCCTGGCTGGTGGCGTAGACGCCAGAGACGAGGTTGCCGTGGTTGGCCGCCGCGGTGATGTCGGGGACGATGCGGCGGGCGCCGTCGTCGAGCGGCCAGTAGGCGGCCAGGCTCTCTTCGCGGCCCGTCAGTACGGACTGGTAGGCGCCGGCGATCTCCGCCGAGTCCCGGGCGATGCTCCAGACCCGCACTTCGTCGATCTCGCCCCGGAAGAAGCGGGTCGAGTCGGCGGCCTGCCCGATCCACAGCGACGTGGAGTCGGCCTTGGGGGAGACGAGGAGGCTGTTGGTTACGGATGTGAACAGGGCCCCGTCGAGATAGAAGGCGACGTCGTTGTTGTCTTCGCGCACGACGGCGACGTGGTGCCAGTCCCCGGCGGAGAGCCCCACGGCGGCGCTGAAGGTGTTCGGAATGGACGAGCCGGTCTCGAAGGCTGAGAACTCGAGGCCGGTACCCACCATCTGGAGCGCGTAGGAGCTGTCCCGGACGAGGATGGTCTGCGTGCCGCTGACGGTCTGGGGCCGGATCCATGCCTCGATCGTGAAGTTCTTCTGGAACGCGAGCGTGGCGGCGCGGTCATCGGCGTCCGTGGAGTCGAGCGCGACCACGACGTGCCCGCCGGCCCCGTCGAGGATGAGGCCGCGGTTGAGGCTCGGGCTCAGGCACACGACGGCCTCGTCGGTCCCGGCGCCGGAGCGGGTCGCGACGCGGCCGGCGATCGTCCCGTTGGGCGGGCGCCACCCGATGTCGCAGCCCCGGCCGCTCTCGGTGTAGGGCGCGAGGTCGAAGGCGGCCACGCAGTACGTGTAGGCCTCGCCCGGCGCGGCGGAGAAGTCGTCGTAGAACTCGACGTTGGCCGAGACCTCGGCCAGGCGCTCGAAGCCGCCCCCCTCGGTGCTCCGGTAGACCACGTGGCCCTTCTCGTTATCGGACGTGTCGGTCCAGCGGACCTGGATCCGGTCCGGCGTGGTGCCGTCGGACGCGGCCACGTTCTCGGGCTCGTTGATCTCGACCACGACCACGGGGCCGGCGTCGACGGACGGATCGGAGCCGCGGGGGATGTAGTAGACGGACCCGGACCCACCGTTCTCGAGCGGCGCGCCGACGAGGAACCCGCTGGCGGTCACCTCCACCGAGGCCCCGAACTCCGTCCGCGCCGCGCGGGCGTTCGCCACGCTGGCGTCGTAGCGGGTCTCGTCCGCGAGGGCCCCGTCCCACGTGTAGACGTACGCCGCCCCGGCCTCCTCTTTCTCGGCGACCGTCTCGCCGGGGGCCCCCACGATCACCGTGGATTCGAGGACGGCGACGGCCGCCCCGTACTCGGGGGACTCCGCCAGCCTGTTCTCCTGCTCGGACCACGTCCCGCTCGCGCCGGGGCCCCGCTCCCAGACAGAGATGGCCCTCGACGTCGGGTCACCGATGACGGCGAGGCCCCCGTCGATAGCGACGGCCGCCCCGAAGGTCCCGTCCTCGTCGAAGAGGTCCGGGGCCTCGATGGACACGGCCAGGGTCCAGTCCAGCGTCTCGTTGCACCCGAGGTTCAGGGCGCACTCGAAGATGTAGGCCGCCCGCTCTCCGGGCGCACCGACGATGGCGTAGAGCGCGTCAGGCCCGCCCCCGGTACTGCGCGTGATGGCGACGGCGCGGCCGAAGTCGCTGTCTTCCCCCTTCGAGACGGCGTCGACGCCGCTCGCTGGAGCCGCGTCTTCGAGCCGCGCGAACTGGATGCAGCTTTTGTCCGACGCCGCGTCGCAGACGATGGCCCCGCCGTGGCGGGAGGGGCTCGTCCCGTACTCGTTGTCGCCCACGAGGACGTGCGAGCCGGAGACGTCGGCCGCGATGCCCGAGTTCGTCCCGTCCTGCTTGAAGGTCCAGTCGATCCACTGGTCCCCGTCTCGTTTCCAGATCCGGTAGGTGCCCTCCGCGTCTCCGTCTCTCAGCGGGTCGCCAATGACGAGGTAGTCCCGGGACAGGCCCACGCTCGACCCCGAGTGTTCGCCCGTCCTGTCGGGAGGAGGCTGATCGGGCACGATGCTGAAACCTGGCGCGCCTCCAGCCGCGAGGCTATCCGCGGAGTAGAAGTTCGCCTGCCCTTTGGGATCGGCCCTGGGGAGGCCGATGAGCGCGTCGCCGTCCTCGTTCGCCGCCACGTCGAACCCGAACGACGCCCCGGAGAGGGCCGTCGTAATCTGAACCGGGCCGCCCTCTGGGCCCGTGGGGCCGCCGCCCGCGCTCCCGCCGGCCGACTTGCGCCCCCGGTCACAAACGGGGTCCGTCAGGAGGGGGGCGCCGTTCGACGTGACGCGCGTCTGGAGGCAGTACTCGTACTCGGGGCCGATTACGACTGTGGGGTCCGTGTCCGTGTAGGAGGTGGTGTTGGGGGCCAGCACGACCGGGGCGCTGACGTCCCGCGTCCCGACCTGGCGGCGCGTCAGGACGTAGTCCTCCTCAACGGCGGAGCGGTCCACCCAGACGACGACGATCCGGTCGCTGTACACCGAGGAGGCGTTCACGTCCGAGGGCGCCTGGACGAACGTCCGGCCGGTCGTCGCCGCGCGGAGCGACTCGCCGTAGCCGTCGAACGCCGCCACGCGGTACTCGAACGCCGTCCCGCGGAGGTCGGCGGGGACCATGTCGGCGTAGCCCGGGTCGCTCGGCCCCGTCGAGTCGATGAGGGCGAAGGGACCGGTGGACCCCGCGGGCCGGCGGTAGACCCGGTAGCCGAGTTCGGCGGCCGAGTTGTCCTTCCACGCCAGCTGGACCGTCGTCTCGCTCGTGCCGTCCGAGGCGGTGAACTGGGTAGGCGGTTCGAGGGTCCGCTGGCCGCCGTCGCTCGCCGAGGCGGACATGCCGTACGCGTCGAACGCCTCGACCGTGTAGTCGAACGGCTGGCCCGGCGTGCCCCGGAAGTCGAGGTACGTGGTCCGGTTGGCCGACAGCGAGTCGATGAGGACGGGTGCACTGGTGCCCTGGGAGCGGAACACGCGGTAGCCGGTCTCGACCTGCGAGTTGTCGGTCCACTCGACGCGGACGTGGCCCTCGAACTCGTCGTCCGAGGCGGTGACCTCGGTGGGGGGCGCCATCGAGCGGGACCCGGTCGCGCAGACGGAGTCCGACTCGACGTACCCGGCCTCGAACGCCGAGGCGGCGACCAGGCCGCCCTCGGACTCGAACCCGAGCGCGCTGTAGACGGCGTCCATCCGGACCTCCGCCGTGCTCGGGGCGATCCCGGAGCCCTCGCGGGCGGCGTCCTGGACGCGGAAGTCGTAGAGGACCTGGGCCACCGTGGCCTGCGCGGCCTGGGCGCTTCCGTTCACGACCGTGGCCGCGGAGACGCAGTACGGGATGTCCGTATCGGACGGGATCTTCCGGTCCGTCGCCGCGGTGATGTTCCGGTCGAGCACCTCGATGAGGGTGTCGTCGCGGTAGACCAGGAACAGCATCGCCGTCGAGGACGGGTTCTTCCACTTCAGCTCGACGCGGTCCTCGAACTCCGCGTCACTCGCGACCAACTCGGTCGGTGCGAGGACGATGGCCCGGCGACCGGGCAATTCGGTACACGCCGCGGCCGAATAGCTCGGGACCTGGGGGTCCAGTTCGCTGAACGAGCGGACGCAGTAGTGGTAGTCCACTCCCTGCGCAGCCGTGAGGTCGTTGTACTGGCGGGCGTCCGCGCCGAGCGTCGCGATCCGGTCGTCCTCCTGGAGTGTCCCGCCGGTCGGGAACGGGGCGTCCGACCGGTACAGCTCGAAGCCCTGTCCCGTGTTGGTGCTGTCGATCCACGTGAGGGTGATGCGGTCGTCGAACTCGTCGACCGAGGCGACGAGGCTGTCCGGAGCGGGGAGTCCGCCCCGCTGGCCGATGTCGCACGCCCGCGTCGACTCGGCGCCAGGCCCGAAGCTGGTCACGCAGTACTCGTAGGGCTGCTCCAGCGCAGCCGTCATGTCGTCGTACAGGACGGCGCCCGCGGCCACCGTGCCGATCCGCGTCCCCTCGCGGTAGATGTAGAACCCGTCCTCGGCGCCCGATCGGTCGGTCCAGATCACGCGGACGCGGTCGAGGAACTGCCCGTCCGACGCCACGACGTCGCCCGGGGGCGACAGGCGTCCGCGCCACCCGGTGTCCGTCCGCTGCTCCGACTCGAAGTCCTGCCCCACCGTGTATGCCCCGTCGCCGTCGACGTCCTCGAACGCCCCGATGCGGTAGGTGTAGCTCTCGAAGCCCGGGGCCGCCACGCCGTCGATGTAAGCCGTGATGTTGGGCGGGCTCGCGGCATAGCGGTCGGGCACACCCGAGGCCACCCAGCTCGCGGCCGTCGTGTTCACCAACGAGCCCGTGCTCGACCCGACGACGTCCGTGGCGGCGAGTCCGGTTGTTGCGTCCATGGGCCAGTAATGCACCAGGCCGGCTTCGCCCACGTCGAGGAGGGCGCCTCTGACACGGACCACCTCCTCACGAGTGAGGGCCCGGCCCCACTGGCGGATCTCGTCGAGCCGGCCATCATAGTGGCCCCGGGCCGTGGCGCTCCCCCCCTTCCGGCGGCGCCCGAACTCGAGCACGCCCTCGGCCGAGAACGCGTTCGCAACGATGTCGTTGGCGACCAACTCGCCGTCGCGGTAGACGAACCGCCGCCGGTCCGGGGCGTCGTAGACGACGGCCCAGTGGTGCCACCCCGCGTCCGTGTAGGAAGCGGCGGTGTTGAGGAGGTCGGTGCCGAACGCGACGCTGAACCGGTTGTCCGACGTGAACCCGATCTCGAGGTTTTCCCGCACGGGATCGCCCTGTGGGGTGGATTCGATGTTCACGACGAAGTCCGGCGTGCCCGTGGACGCTCGCTGCGCCCAGAACTCGACGGTGAAGCTCCCCTCGAGCAGCGTCGTCCCGGGGGTCTCGACGTAGTCGTCCCGCCCGTCGAAGCCCAGCGCGTTGCCGGCGTCGCGGTAGATGTTGTAGCCCCCCTCGATTTGGGACTGGTCCGCCCACGTGAGAAGCACGTGCTCCTCGAACTGGCCTTTGGTCGCCCGGAAGCTGGTCGGGCGCGCGATCACACGGCTCCCCTCGTCGCAATAGGTGGGATCGGAGATCTCCGTCCCGTCTGCGAGGAGCACGTCGACGCAGTACAGGTACGTCGTGCCCGGCACCGCGCCGCGGTCCTCGTAGGTCGACTCCGTGGAAGACGCCACTCCCAGCAGGATCCCGTCCCTCTTGATCCGGAACTGGCTCGTCGAGGCGATCGGCGGCGTGCTCGACCAGAAGATTTCGACGTGGTCCTCCAGGGCGACGACCGGCTCGGGTCCGGTGGCGCGGACCTCGATCGAGGGGGTCTGGGCACGGGCCGGGAGGACGAGGCAGGCGACGAGGAGCGCCGCGACGGACGTCAGGCGCCCGAGGACGCTGTGAGACCCCGACGTAGAGGTGAGTCGAACGCGGGCGGGGAGCGGGAAGCGGTTCAGCATGGTCGATTCTCGTCGTGGGAGGACGGGCGCGACGAGCGCTGTGAAGCGGAGCGAGACGGCCCATACCCCCTCGGTGACCGCCGCAGGCGGTCTGGTGGGAGGGCCGGACGGGACCGTAATTCCGACGGCCTCCCTGGAAGCGGATGTGAGCCGACTGCAAGTACCTCGAACCCGCCCAAGCGGGCGTTGCGCCCACGTCACATCGCGCCCACGATCTTTTGTCTCTGCGTCACATTCCGTCTCCCCGGCTCGTGGCCGCGTGTCACGGGCGGCATTACGTGTTCTGCCTGGCCACGACGCTTGAGCGGCCCATTCCGCCTCAGTGAGGAGTTCTTCCCGAGGTCGGCGGCGGAAGGAGGGCGGGCTCAACTGGCGGTGGTGCGTTGTGGCCCCCAACGACGGAGGCGCGAAGGAACTGCGCCCCGGCCTCCTGCCTCTACTCGTCGGAGGTCGTTGAGGGCTCCCGCGCATACGCCGAGGGGCGGCACCCGAACTCCTCGGTGAAGCGGTTCGAGAAGTGGGCCAGGCTCTTGAACCCGACCGCGTAGGCGACCTCGCTCACCGTTCCGGCCTGCGACGCCAAGAGCTCGGCCGCTCGGTCCAGGCGCAGCGTGCGGATCAGGTCCGACGGCGTCTGGTCCAGCATCGCCTTGGACTGGCGGTGGAGGTGGCCACGACTGTAGCCGACCGCCTCCGCCAGCCGCTCCACCGTGAACGTCTCGTCATCGAGGTGGTCCTCGATGGCTCCGCGTACCTGTTCGAAGAAGGCGTCTGCGGACGGCGTCGATAGTGGGCCCTCGCTTGGAGGGGGCGGCGATGAGTCCCCCAGAGCCTCGGGGGGGACGGCTGCCGGCTCGCCCACCGCCAACGCGACGCCCTCCACCTGGAACCTCTCGCGGAGCTGCTGGCGCACCCGGATCAGGTTGTCGATGCGGGCGCGTAACTCGGCGGGGTCGAACGGCTTGGTGAGGTAGTCGTCGCAGAGTTCCCGGAGCCCGTGGAGCTTGTCCTCTGGAGCGGCCTTGGCCGTGAGGAGCACGACGGGGATGAAGTCGGTGTCGGCATCCGCTTTGAGCGCGCGGCACAGCGCGATGCCGTCCATCTTCGGCATCATCACGTCGCTCACGACGAGGTCCGGGAGCCGCTCGCGGGCCGCCGCCAGCCCGGCCTCGCCGTCGGCCGCGTCGATCACGCGGTAGTCCGGCTCGAGGTGGCGCCGGACGTAGGCGCGGACGTCGGCGTGGTCTTCCACGACGAGCACCGTCGTCCGGTCCGAGTCGGCGTCGCTGAGACCGGCGGCCCCGGCGGGGGGCTCGCCCACGCGCCCGTCGCCTCGGGACGGGGCAGGGAGGGGGAGGGAGGGAGGGCTCGGTTCCCACGGTCCGGCGTCCTGCGCGACCTGCTCGGGGGCGAGGTGTGTGCGCCCGAGCGGGAGGGTGAGGGTGAACGTACTCCCGAACCCCTCTTCGCTTACCACCGCTAGCGTGCCGCCGTGGAGGTCGACGACCTCCTTCACCAGCGCCAACCCGATGCCCGTACCGGGCTGCGTCGGCGACGACTCGTCGACCTGGTAGAACCGGTCGAACACGTGCGGGAGGTCGTCGGCCGGGATCCCCGGGCCGCTATCGCGTACGCTCACTCGCGCCGCGGCCTCGCTCGCGTCGACTCCCACTCGGACGCCTCCCCCTCCGGGCGTGAACTTGAGCGCGTTCGAGAGCAAGTTGGAGAGGGCCCTCTCCAGATGAACCGGATCGGCGAGGACCTCGATCGGCACGGCCGGGCCGTCAAGATGGAACCGTATGGACTGGCGCGCTGCCTGTGCCTCGAACGGCCGGGCGATGGCCTCCACGAACGCGCCGAGGTCGAGCGGCCGGGCGCTGAGGGGGGTCTGCCCGGCCTCGAGCCGGGCCACCTCGAGGATCTGGTTGATGAGGTCGAGGACCCGCGCCGCGTTCCGTCGCGCGAGGTTCACCTGGGACGCCATCGGGGCGTCGAGCGGGCCGTAGAGCCCGGCCTGGAGGTCGTCGAGGGGGCCGAGCGTGAGCGTAAGGGGGGTCCTGAACTCATGGCTCACGTTGGCGAAGAACCGGCTTTTGGCCTTGTCGAGCGCCTCCAGGCTTTGCGCCTGTGCCGCGACGGTTTCTTTCTCGATCCGCAGTTGCTCGGTCCGCTCCTTGACGAGGGCCTCAAGCTGCCGCTGCCGCGCCGTCAGCGTCCGCTCACGGGCCCGGAGCCCGAGCCCGAGCACACCCAGAAGTCCGAGGCCGCACAGTGTCGCAAACCACCCCGTCTCGTAGAAGAACGCCGGGACCACGAGCGTCGCCTCGATGGGGGCGCTCCAGACGCCGCCTCCGTTCCGTGCCTGAACCTGGAACGTGTAGGTCCCGGGGCGAAACCGCTCGTAGACCACGGACCGGGCCGAGCCCTGGTCCTGCCACGTCTCTTCGAGGCCGACGAGTCGGGTCCGAAAGCGTACCAGGTCGGGGGCCGTCAGGTCGATGGCCGTGTACTCCACCGTGGGAGAGCGGTCCCCGCGCGGGAGGTGGACGCTCGCCCCGCCCACGGCCACCGGTCGCTCCCCCGACCTCGTTCGGACGGCCTCAACGATCACGGGGGGCGGCGCCGCGAACTGGTGGACGTAGGCTTCCGGGTCAATGCGCGTGACGCCCTGGCCCGAGGGGATCCACAGGCTCCCGTCCAAGGCCTTCGTGGCCCGTGCGAAGACGTCCGCCGAGCCAAGGTGCCCCGCCGACGGCAGGAGCGTGACGACGTCGACCGGCTCGGGAGATGAGGCGTCGAACGCCCGCTGGGCGTCCTCAACGCGAATCCGGTAGAGCAGGGTGCGGCCGCTCAGCCACACGAACCCGCTGTCGTCGAACAGTACGGCCACGATGTGGAGAGTGGGGAGGCCGTCGTCGAGGCCCAGCGCGTCGACCCTCCCGTTCCGGATGCGGATCAGCCCTCGCGTCTCGGTTGCTGCCCAGAGCGCGCCGTCCGGCCCATCCACGAGGTCGCGGATCGGGACACCCGCCAGGGGCTCGACCGGACGGGGACGCCCCTCCTCGCCGATGACGACGAGACCTCCTCGCGACGCGATCCAGAGCCGGCCGTCGGGCGTGCGGTGTACGTCCGTTGGCCAGGGGTAGCCCGCCGACGGCATCGGCACGCGGATCGAGTCGGTCACAACAAAGGCCTCCGTGTCGAACTGCCGGAGGACCCCGCCGCCGTCTCCTACCCAGAGGACGTCCGGGTCGTCCGGGTCCGGGAACGGCACGCGGAGGTCGTGACCTCCGCGGCTTGCCCAGGCCCTCCCGACCCGATCGCCGTTGAGCTGGACGAGCCGGCTGCTGTACGTCCCGAACCGACGCCCGCGCCCGTCCTCCATGACCATGCCGACGCTCGGGGTCCGGTTCGGGTCACCGGGTGAGAGTGCCGCCGCGCCGGGGAGGGCGACGCTGCTCGTCCAGGCCCCGTCGCGAACGACAAAGAGGGGCGCGGACTCCGCGCCAGGCGCCGCGCTGACCAGAACGGTCCCGTCTGGTGTGACGAACGCGGACTCGGCGTCGAGGGGGGCCCCCTCGTCCGGACCGAACCGGCGGAACGGCTCCGGCGTGGCTTGGAGCAGGCCGCCCCCCGACGAGAGCACCCAGACATTCCCCTGGCGGTCCTCGAATACGCTCTCGATCCACTTCGAGCCCTCGGGGCGGATGCGGGCGACCTCGGTGTCCCCGACGAGCACGGTGAGGCTGCCGTCGGACACGAGCGGCTCCGTCCAGACCCGCCCGGCCCGGTCGACGAGGTGAGCCGAGCGCGGGACGTCCTCGACGGTATACGTCCCCCGCTGCGTCCCATCCGCGTCGGCGAGTTGGATGCGGAGGCCGCGCGCTGCCTCGATCGACGTCGGGCCGCGAGTCGCATCGGCGGGGCGGTGGAAGAGCGGGCCGTACTGCGTCTGCTCGAAGCCGAAGAGCCGCCAGTCCCCCGGTGGCTCGAACCGCTCGCCATCCCACTGCGCCACAACGCCCTCCTGGCCAGGGCGAGCGTAGAGCGGGGACACTGGCAGCCCCGGCGCATCGGATGGGGCGAGGTAGGTCCAGAGCGTCCCCTTCGCGTCCGCCACGAGCGGCGTCCAGACGTCCCGGACGCGTTGGTGGACGGGCACCCACTCCTCGCCGTCGAAGCGCGCGACCACCCGTCCGGTGCTCGACGTCCACACCGTCCCCTCTCCGTCTTCCACGAACCCCTGTACCCAGTCCTTCCGCCCGAACGCCTCGTCGGCGCTGTACGCCGTCCACACGCCGTCGCGGAGCCGGTACGTCCATCGGTCCCGCGAGCCGACCCAAAGATCGCCTGAGGGCAAGACGTTGACAGAGATGAAGTCGTCCGAGCGAAAGACCGGGACGGTCGCCGCCGTGAACCCGACGAACCGGGCCCCGTCGAACCGGAAGAGCCCCTCGTCCGTCGCTACCCAGAGGTACCCGTCGGGGGTCTGCGCGACATCGTAGGCGCGGCCCAAGAGCCCGTCGTCGACGGTCCAGTTCCGGGTGCGGAACGACGCGAACGCGACCGATGCCGAATCTTTGCCAGGCGTGTCGCCGGCTGCCAGGACGGTGGCCGCGGGGTCCCAGGGGTCGGCAGCCGGCACCGCGCGCCCGGGGACACGCTCTCCAGACCGCCCGCAGCCCGCCGCTGTGGCCGCCAGAAGGACTGCTAGCACTTTGCCGCGTAGATGACGGTGGGCGGGTGGGGGAGGGGACAAGCCTTGGAAACCTGAGGGTTGGGCCTCGAGGATACTCCGTGCGTCTCAAACCTGCTGCCACCCTCATGGCCCGGAAGGCGGTGCGAGGGGCTCGCACGGCCGGGCTCATCGCCTGACCGTGTCGGAGAGGCGGACGACCGCGAACAGGAGCGGCCGGTGCAGTTCGTCGATGTGTGTCACGTGCCCGATCCCCCGGAGGTCGTCGCCCACGAAGAGACTGAGGCGGGACGCCCAGGGCACCCACCCCGACGAAACACACAACGAGCCTCCTGAAGGTCCGTCGACCAGGGGTCCAGGAACACAAGGGGCGCTCCGCAGGCGGGGTTTGGACCTGTGGTAAGCGGCCTAGGTGCTAAACAATCAGGCATATGGCCTATTTGGGAACGGGGCCATCGTTGGATGAGCGGGCCACGTTCGGCCCACCTCCACCCGCGGGGCCGGCGTTCCAACAGCGCGGTCGACTACGCCTACCCGTCGGCCTCGTTGCGGACGTGCTGCCTCAGGAACTGGGAGCAGCGGTCGGTTAGCGGGCGGCGATTCCCTCCGCCGTCTGCTGTTGAGCGTCGACGTGGAGGGGGGCGAGGGAGGTCGAGAAGGTCTCCAGATCCCATCCGTGCCGGAGGGTGGGGCCGCCCGAGGTTACCGGTGGCCTGATTTCGGGAGTGCAACCATCTGTTAGACCTGCCGCGCCCAGGCGTCTCGAAGGGCGACCTGCCTGGGTGTGGCGTCTGGGTTCACGCGGAGGACGTGGCGGTCGACCCGTTCCGTCGACTCCTTCGCGCACGTGACGGTGAGGTCCTCGCCGTCGCGCTGGAGCGTCAGCGTGAACGGCTCGCCAGCGCGGGCGGCCTGGAGGGGAGCGAACGCCTGCTGGGCCGTCTGGAGTGTGACCTCCTGCCCCTCAACGGCCGCGATGACGTCGCCCACCCGGATTCCGCACGCGGCGGCGGGCCCGCTCGGCGTGCCCGCCACCACGACCTGCTGGCCCGAGACGCCGACGTTCATGCCGAACGTGACCTCCTGCTCGCCCGTCCGCAGTTCGGGGAGGTACTCGACCCCGACCTTGGCGAACGTCGCCGCCAGCGGGAGCGGCTCGGTGCCGCGGACGTAGCGCTCGAGGAACGACCGGATCCCGGGCGACGTCCGGTCGGCGAACTCGTCGAAGAAGGTCGCCTCGTCGAACGCCTCGTCCGGGCCGTAGGCCTCGGACAGCTCCAAGATCACCTCGCGGAGCCCGCGCTCGCCGCCTGACTGCGCCAGCAGTTCGATGTCGAGGAGGGCGGCCACGACGGCGCCGCGCTGGTAGATGTTGCCCCACTGCTGCTGCCCCTTCTCGGAGTACGACTGGAGGCCGATGTCGCTCAGACTGAAGGTGGCGTCGTAGTGGTCGTTCCCCCGGAGCTTGCCGGAGAGGCGGTCGAGGTACGTGTCGAGGTCGATCAGCCCGCCGCGCAGCTGCGCCGTGTGCGCCATCCACTCGGTCACGCCCTCGTAGAGCCAGACGTGCTCGGACGGCGTGGGCTCGACGAAGTTGAACCGCTCGATGACGTCGCTGTGGATGTTGAGAGGCGTCACGATGTGGAGGAACTCGTGGGCCACAATGCTGGGGATCTCGCCCGCTGCGAGGAGCTCCTCGAAGTCCGACTCCGCGAACGTGTAGGTCGAGCTGTACGAGTGCTCCCAGGCCCCGGCCGTGACGTCCTCGAAGTGGAACAGGAACGCGTAGTGATCGACCGGCAACGCGCCCAGAAACCGGCCGGCCCCTTCGAGGATCGCATCGACCGCGTCGAGGATCTCGGCGGACTCGACCGTTCCGGACTTCGAGTAGGTGTAAATGTCGACGTCGGTGCCGCGCACGTCGAGCGAGGCCGTGCTGAGCCGGCCGGCGAGGATCGGCGAATCGACGACGTAGTCGTAGGTCGGGGCGAGGTAACGGCCGTCGGCGTCGGTCACGAGCGCCGTCCCGACGGTCCAGTCGGTCGGGACGGCGAGGCGGATGCGGAGCGGCCGATCCTGCATCCCGGTCGGGTAGCCGAAGACGGCCTGCCCGTTGATCTGCGCGTGGTCGTCCTCGATGGACGTCCCCGCCATCAGGTAGATCGGGTGCTCCTCGACCGGCGTGTCCCACGTCTCGGCCACCTCGTAGTGGATCTCGGCGACGGCTTCGGGATCCGAAATCCGCCACTGGTTCGTCGAGACATGCTCCGAGGGAATGGGCGTGCCAGAGGCGTCGACCGCCTCAAAGGCGCGGACGTAGCGGCCGATGTCCATGACCTGATACGTCCCTGGCGCGGTCGAGGCGAACTGGTAGACGGCGTTCGCCGGGCCGAGGTCGTCGACGCGGAGCACGACCTTGAACGTGTCGCCCGTCCGGTCGGTGAGGTCCACGGTGTAGTCGAGGGGCGCCGAGACGGCGGCCGGACCGCGGGCGGTGTCGATCGACCGGCACCCGAAGGGAAGACCCGTGAGGACGACGAGAACGAGAAATCGCGTGGCGAGGGAGCGCATGGGAGCGGTGTCGGTCGTGGGGAGTGGCAGCGCAGGGCGCGAAGCCGTTGCGGGGATAGGCTACGGTAGCGCTGGGCGAGGAGGGCGCCATGGCGGGGTGGCCTCCGCGTTGGCCTCGACGGGCAGGAACCGGAGGAGGGAACGCGTCGCCCTCGAGTTGCTGGTACCGCCGACGCAGGCCGATCGACGCCTCGGCTGTCTGTCCCCTGCGAGCGGCCGAGCCGTGCTCGACCGGCCCGCCCCGTCAGTCCGTCGCGTCGTGGAGGGCGGCCGCCAGGGCCTCGCTGAATTCGTCCGGCCGGTCCCTCGAGAGGCTGTGTCCCGCGCCGTCGATCACCGTGAGCGTTCCATCTTCTAGGCGCTCGGTAACGTGGGGCCAGAGGGCGGGTCCCAGGTAACCACGTAGTCGCAGGGGCCGATGAGGGTCCAAACGGGGCCCTCGAACCCCTGGGGCGCCGGCCAGAACCCGGCCGCTTGGTCCACACATAGGCGGCGTCGCTCATCATCTGGTTGGCCACGCGTTGGTTGTAGAACACCTGGCTCACACGCGGCGGACGACGGGTCGAGTCCTCACAGGGCGACACGGACGTGCCCCGTCGCGGTCTGCCACGGGCCACAGTCAGGCACGAGCGGGCTCCATCCAGAGTACGGGGAGCGACGAGATCCAGGCGGCGGCCTCCGACTCCACTCTGAACCGAATCGAGTCCCGACCACTCCGGGTACGGTGGGGAGGGTGACGGGCCATGCGTTTCACGTCCGTGTCGGTCGTGTCGAGTTCGGGGGCGCGAGGTCGCGAGGGATGAGGCCCCGGAGCTTCCGTGAGAGCGCTCGTGGGCGTCAGGTGGCTCACGTGTCGACGTCGCGACGGGGACGAGGCGTGCGATGCCGGCTCCGGCCGACCTCACGCGGGGGTGGGGGCGGCGGGAAGGCTTCGGGCTGACGACCGCCAGGACTCGCCGGCGGAGGGAGCGCCCTTGCCGATTGCGTCGTAGGCGAAGTCCGAGCCCACGGATCCAACACCACCCGGAGACCCTACGACCGTCTAGCACTCGTCTCCGACGCGCCGTTTCGAGGCGCGTTGATCTCGTCCTCTCCCGCGCACCCCTTTCCGTCCCCATCTCTCCCCATGCCCGAGCCCCTTCGTCTCGATCTCGACGTCCTCCTTCCCGATGCCCCGGACGCTCGCGATGCCTGTGTCATCCGCCTCACGGACGCACTGTCGGCCCAGGCCGGTGTCGAGCGGGCCCACGTGATTCCGGCGGAAGACGGTCATCCGGCTCGGCTCTGCCTCCACTACGACCCCGCCATGCTCGCGCTCCCCCGCCTCCGACGGGCCGCGGAGCAGGCCGGGGCGCGGCTCACGGAGCGGTACGGGCACGTCCTCTGGGATGGCGACGGGATCGGGCACCAGCGGCGGGCGCGGACCGTCGCCGAGCGGCTCATGCGGCAGCCGGGCGTCGTCGAGGCGGAGGCCAACGCGACGGGCCCGATCCGCATCGAGTTCGACCGTGAGCGGACGGACGAGGCCTCCCTGCGTCAGATCCTCGACGACCTCGGCGTGACGGTCACAGCGGACGAGTCCCCCACGACGGAGACGGCCTCGGCGCAGGCCGAGCACGACACTGGGCCGGGCGAGGGGCCGGACGACCATGCGGGGCACGACCACCCGCCCGGTGCTCACGACCATGCCCATGGCGGCCTCTTCGGCGCGCGGACCGAGCTGATCTTCGCCATCCTCGCCGGCGTGTGCGTCGCCCTCGGCTGGGGGCTGGCGGCGGTCACCGATGTCGGCGAGTGGGTGCCCCTGGCGCTCTACGTCGGCGCGTACGGCTTTGGCGGGTGGTTCACCGTGCGCGAGGCGTGGGACTCGATCCGCGCGGGCCGTTTCGAGATCGACTTCCTCATGATCGTGGCCGCGGCCGGCGCGGCAGCGCTGGGCGAGTGGTTCGAGGGCGGGCTCCTCCTCGCCCTGTTCTCGATCGGCCATGCGCTCGAGGGCTACGCGATGGGCCGGGCGCGGCGGGCCATCGAGGCGCTCGCCGACCTGGCCCCGGCCACGGCCCGCGTCCGGCGCGACGGCGCCGAGGTGGAGGTGCCGGTCGGGGACCTCGTCGTGGGCGACACCGTCGTCGTCCGCCCCGACGAGCGGATCGCGGCCGATGGGATCGTTGCGAAGGGGACCAGCGCGGTCGACCAGGCCCCCGTGACCGGGGAGAGCGTCCCCGTGGACAAGCGGCCGCCGGAGGATCTCGAGGCGGCCGAGGCGGCGCCCGACGAGGTGGCCCCCGCCCACCGCGTGTTCGCCGGGACCCTCAACGGGGCCGGCGCCCTCGACGTGATCGTGACGCGGCCGGCGGGCGAGACGACCCTGGCCCGGGTCGTCCAGATGGTCGCGGAGGCCGAGACCGAGCGGAGCCCCACGCAGCGGTTCACGGACCGCTTCGAGAAGGTATTCGTGCCGGCCGTGCTGGCCCTCGTCGTCGCGCTCCTGTTCGCGTGGGTCGTCCTCGACGAGACGTTTGCCGAGAGCTTCTACCGGGCGATGGCCGTGCTCGTGGCCGCGAGCCCGTGCGCCCTCGCCATCGCCACCCCGTCGGCGGTGCTGTCGGGCGTGGCCCGGGCGGGCCGGAGCGGCGTCCTCGTCAAGGGGGGCGGCCCGCTGGAGGCGCTCGGCGGCCTCCGCGCCATCGCGTTCGACAAGACGGGGACGCTCACCGAGGGGGCGCCGCGCGTGACCGACGTGGTGCCGGCCGAGGGGGCCAGCGAGGCGGAACTGGTCGAGACCGTGGTCGCGGTCGAGCGGTTGAGTGAGCACCCCCTGGCACGCGCCGTCGTCCGGGACCTCGCGGATCGTCTCCAGGGGGAGGTGCCCGAGGCGGAGGATCTGGAGAGCGTGACGGGCCACGGCGTCCGTGCGACCGTCGGGGGCGCGCCGGTCGTCGTGGGGAAGCCGGCCCTCTTCACGCACGATGGAGGAACCCCGGCCCCCGAGGCGGTGCTCGCGGCCGACCGCCAACTCAAGGCAGACGGCCGCTCGACCATGATCGTCCGGCGTGGCGACCGCGTCCTCGGCATCGTCGGGCTGATGGACACGCCGCGCGCGGCCTCGCGCGGCGTGCTCCGCCAGCTCCACGCGCTGGGCATCGAGACGACCGTCATGCTCTCGGGTGATGCCCAGGCCGTCGCCGACGCCGTCGCCCGCGAGGTCGGGATCGACGAGGCCTACGGCGACCTCCTCCCCGACGACAAGGTGGCCGCCATCAAGCGGCTCCGCCAGCGGGGCGAGGTCGCGATGGTCGGAGACGGGGTCAACGACGCGCCGGCGCTGGCGAACGCGACGGTCGGCATCGCGATGGGCGCGGCCGGGAGCGACGTGGCCCTCGAGACGGCCGACGTGGCCCTCATGGCCGACGACCTCTCGACGCTCCCATTCGCGGTGGGACTGAGTCGGAAGACGCGCAGCATCATCCGCCAGAACCTATGGATGAGCCTCGGGATGGTCGCCTTCCTCGTCCCGGCCACGATCTTTGGACTGGGGATCGGACCGGCTGTCGCCCTCCATGAGGGGTCGACGCTCGTCGTCGTCGTCAACGCGCTCCGGCTCCTCGGGTATCGTGCCCCGGGGGCGTAACGTCCTCCGGCTCCGGGCTGAGACAGCACGAACTCGTCCATCGTCGAGGTGAGCGGGGCGGATCCTCAGCGGTCTGTCGCGGCCGAGGCCACTCGACCCCGGCGGGACCGGCGACCTCGTGGCTCGGTCCAGCGCGAACGTCGAGGAGCCGGCCGTCTCATCGTACGTGCTGGGGCGTGCGGGTGGCACAGGGGACGACGTGCACGGGCGGGTGCGTTTGGCCGCGGGTTTGGAACTCCCTGTACTCGCCAACCCACCCTGTTTAAGCGAATTGGACGAAGCCGATACCCCAGGCGCCTTCCGGCCGCGGTCCTGCATGCCCGCAGCGACCTCCTACGGCCGGTCCACGTCTCGGAGGCCCTGGCGACGGCGAGGAGGCCGCGTCGAGCCGGGTGGGCGTGGGCCGCGCGCTGTCCTGCTCTCCCCGCTCTCCACCCTCGTGCCCGCTCTCCCGACTCTCTGGAACCGAATGGCCGGCCGGCTCCGCGAGACGCGGGTCGAGCCCGAACTTGCCGGGAGCGCCGGCGTGCCGTGCGCCGTGCTCGACGCCGTCCCCTCCTCCTTCGTGCTCGTCGACGCCGACGACGTCGTCTGCGCCGCCAACCGGGCGGTCCACGAGGTCCTGGGACACGAGCCGGACGCGCTCGTCGGCGTCGGGCTGGCCGAGACGCTGGTGGAGCCGGCTCACCGCGAGGCCTACCGCGCCCAACTCCGCCGGGCGGCCGACGCCGGGCCGGGTCCCCAGGCCGATGGCTCCGAGCGGATCTCCATCACCCGAGCCGACGACACGGTCGTCCCGGTCGACGTGACGATCCGCCCGATCGCCGGGGCCGAGCCGCCGCAGTTCGGCGTGTGTCTTCGGGAGGTCCCGGGCAGCGCGCCCGCGCCCTCCTCCGTCGCGCTCGACGCGGCCGAGGGACGCCGCCGCACGCTCCACACGGTCCTCGACGCCATCCCGGACCCGGTCGTGGCCGTCAACCGCTCCGGGCGGATCATCTTTCGCAACCGCGCGAGCGCGCGGACGCTCGGCCGCTCGGGTGCCGGACAGCGGGGGGCCCGAGACACGCTCGCCCCGGAGCAGTGGCGCAAGGCGGAGACCGTGATGCGCAGCGGCACGCCCGTGTTTGGCGAGGAGGAGTCTGACCCGGCCGGCGGCATCTGCCGGACCACCCGGATCCCCGTGCTCAACCAAGCCGGCGCGGCCGTCGGGCTCGTCGCCATCTCGCGCGACATCACGGCGCAGAAGGCCGGCGAGGACCGCCTCCTCAGCGAGAAGCAGGCGGCCGAGGCCGCGGCCCGCGCCAACAGCGAGTTCCTCGCCACCACCAGCCACGAGGTCCGCACGCTGATGAGCGGCGTGACGGGCATGACGACGCTGCTCCTCGACACGGACCTGAGCGACGAGCAGCGCGACTTCGTGGACACCATCCGCAACTCGGGCGACGCACTCCTGCGGGTCGTCCACGACGTCCTGGACCTCTCGAAGATCGACGCCGGGATGCTGGAACTGGAGACCCGGACGTTCAGCGTGCGGCGGGTGGTCCGGGACTCCCTCGGGATGGTCGCGCAGCAGGCCGCCACCAAGGGACTGGAGCTGGCGACCGAGATCGCCGACAGCGTGCCGGACGCCGTCATCGGCGACCCCGTCCGCGTGCAGCAGGTGCTCGTGAACCTCCTCACGAACGCCCTCAAGTTCACCGACGACGGGTCGGTCCGCGTGCGCGTGGCCCTGGCGGCGCCGGCGGCCGACGGCCGATCGACGCTCGCGTTCTCGGTGGAGGACACGGGGGTTGGGATCGCGCCGGACCGGCTGGAGGCCGTCTTCGAGCGCTTCGTCCAGGCCGACGCCTCCACCTCGCGGACGCACGGCGGGACCGGCCTGGGGCTCGCGATCTGCCGCCGCCTCGTCGGGATGATGGGCGGGGAGATGCGGGTGGAGTCCGTGCAGGGCGGCGGCTCGGCCTTCTCGTTCACCATGGTCGTCCAGCTCTCCGACGACGGAAGCGGGGACGGCGCCGCGGTGGCGGTGCCCGCACCGCAGGCACTCGTTCCCGCCCCTGCGACCGCGCCCGACCTCGACGCAGAGGAGGAGTCCGCGCCCGACACGTCGGGGCCGACGAAGATGATGGATGCGGCGTCGATCCTGCCGTCCGCCCGGGTCCTCCTGGCCGAGGACGACAAGGTGATGCAGAAGGTGACGGCCCTGACGCTGCAGCGCCTCGGCTACCGGCCCACCGTCGTCGACAACGGTGCGAAGGCCGTCATGGCCATCCGCAGCCAGTCGTACGACCTCGTGCTCATGGACGTGATGATGCCCGTGATGGACGGCCTGGAGGCGACCCGCCAGATCCGCGCCGATCCGGGCACGCATCCGATGCCGGCCATCGTCGCCCTCACGGCCAATGCGATGGAGGGGGACCGCGAGCGGTGCTTCGACGCCGGCTGCGACGACTACCTCTCCAAGCCCGTCACGCCCCGCCACCTCGCCGCCACCATCGAGCAGGCCATCCGGGTGCGCGCGGACGCTGCCGCCGCGGCGTAGCGACGTCCCCGCCGGGGCGCTAGTTGTCGCTGGCGGGGACCGTCAGGTCGCCCACGGTCTGTTCCAGGCGCGGACGGTTGGCCTCCAGAAACGCGTCGAACGCCATCGTCTCGTACGCCTTCTCGCGGACGTAGCGGAGGGCCAGGAGGTACGTGTCCGCGTTCGTGAACCCCGGGAGCTTGGTGATGAGCGACCCGTCCGTGTCGACGAAGACGGTGGTCGGCGTGCCCGTGATGCCCATGGCCTGGCCGAGCTGCATATAAGTCACCTCGGCGTCGAAGAACTGGACGGGCGTGTCGTCCTCGAGGTCGAGGCGGGTGGCCGTGAAGTGGTCCGCGAGGTAGGCCTGGACCGCGTCGTCGGTGTAGACCTCCTGGTCCATCTTGGCGCACCAGCCGCACCACGCGGCATACCCGTGGACCACGATCAGCTTGTCCTCGGCCTGCGCGCGCTCGATGGCCTCGCCCATCGGGAGCCACTCGGGGGCGTCGTCGGGGATCACCGACGCGTTGACCTGGGCCTGGGCGGCGAGCGGGAGCGCGACGGCGAGCGCGACGGCGAGCGCGAGGAGGACGAGTCGGAGCATGGGCGCGGGGGCGGGGGAGGGCTTCGAACGGCGCAACCGCGTCTGTCCGCATGTGGCGCTGTGCGGAGACGGCGTGCAGCCCCCAAGGTACGCGTGGCCCCGAGCCGGCCGCCCCGCCGCTCGACCTACGGGACGATCAGGCGGACCACCTCGAACGCCTCGGCATACGCGGCCCCGCACTGGACGCCCCGGACGGTCGCGAGCCCCCGGATGAAGGCGTCCGACGAATACGGGCGGAACCCCTGCGAGCGGTACGCCCCGAGCGCCTCGATCTTCCGGTCCAGCGCGGCCGCGTCGAGCGCGACGAACGCCGAGTTCTCGAACGTGACGAGGTTCTGGGGCAGCTCGAAGCCGAGGACCGTCGAGCGCTTGAACGCCCGGAACCCCTCCTGCGCGACGACGGCGTGGTCCTGGTGCGTGTCGCGCGAGGACGGCAGGAGGACGAGGTCGGGCGCGTACTCGCGGGCGACGACGACGAGCCGCTCCAGGATCGCCTGCCGGTCGCGCGGGAAGTAGCGGACCGGGAACGACCCGATCTCGACGTGGTCGCGCGGGATCCCCAGCGCCTCGGTGCACGCGTGGCACTCGTGGACGAGCACGTCGGGCGCCAGCCCCTCCGGCACGGACGCCTCGCACGCGCTGAAGGCGAGGTACCGGACCTCCGCGCCCGACGCGACGAGGCGGAGGACGGTCCCGGCGCACCCGAACTCGTCGTCGGTGTGGGCGCAGAGGACGAGGACGCGGCGGAAGCTGTCGATCAGGGCCATCGGGAGGGGACGAGGCGCGTCAGGCGCCGATGGGGCGGGCCGGGTTGCCGGCGACGGTCTGGCCGGGCGCCACGTCGCGGATGACGACGGCCCCGAGCCCGACGACCGCGCCGGCCCCGACCGCCTTCTGGTTGAGGACGGCGGCGGACGGGGCGACCCACGCGCCGTCTCCGATCACGACGCCGCCGGCGATCATGGCGTGGGCGATGATCGCGCAGTCGGCCCCGATTCGGACGTTGTGGGCGATGTGGACGAGGTTGTCGACGCGGGTCCGCGCGCCGATGCGGGTCTCGCCGAGCGCGCCGCGGTCGATGCACGTGTTCGCGCCGACCGTGGCGTCGGCCTCGATCACGACGCGGCCGAGGTGGGGGAACGGCACGAGCACGCCATCTCCGTCGCGCGTGTAGCCGAAGCCGTCGGTCCCGACCGTGCAGTTCGGCCCGATGCGGACGCCCGCCTCCAGCGTGCAGTGCGCGAGGACCGTGTTCGGCCCGATCACGACCCCCGCCGCGATCTCGACGCCCTCGCCCACGACGACGCCAGGGCCGAGGCGAGCGTCGTCGTCGATCCGGGCGTCCGTCAGCGACCGACGCTGGGGCGTGCGACCACCGGCTGCTGGACGCGGTCGGGAAAGAGCGACGGCCACGAGTCGGCTAAAGGCGAGCCGCGGCTCCTCCGCTACGGCGAACGCGCAAGGCGGTCGGGTGGAGCGGCCCTCGGGGAGAACGAGGAACGAGCCGCCGAACGCCGCAGCGCGCTCCGGGTCCGCCGACAGGGCCGACGGAGAGATCCACCCGAGGTCGCCCGCGGTCGCCTCGCGATCCGGGGCGATGTCCGGTGAGCGAGGCGTCCGGGTCAGGGCCGGGGTGCGTCTCGACCACGCCCTCCATCGTCGCCAGTGCGTCCAGGGCCGCTCGGACGGTCGGGGGAGAGGAGGGGGGCGTAGGCATCGAGGAAGGCGGCGGTCTCGCGGTCGGGCGTGAACCGGGAGCGGAGGCGGGCGAGGCCGTCACGATACCGCGCCCGCGCGGCGTCGTCCAGGAGCATCCGACGGAGCACAGCGACGAGCGCCGGCCGGTCGGCAGGGTCGACGGACTCGCCAGCGCCCGTCTGCGCCACGACCTCCGCGAGCGGTTCGATGCCGCTCCCCGCGAGGACCGGCAGCCCGGCGGCGGCGTACTCGAAGAGCTTGTTCGGGAGGCCCATCCGCAGGCTCTCGGTGAGCGGCTCGGCCACGATCACGCCGAGGTCGGCGTCCGGCGTGAGCGCTGCGAGGTCGTCGGGCGGAGTGAACGGGACGAAGTGGACGCGGGCGGGGACGCGTGCGGCCGCGAGGGCCCGGAGCGACGCCTCCTCGCTTCCCTCGCCGATCAGGACGAGGTCGGCTTCTGGCACGTCGGCCATCGCGTCGACGAGCGGAGCGAGGCCGCGGCCGGGACGAAGGAGGCCCTGGTAGAGCGCGAGGGGGCGGTCGGCCGGGAGGCCGAGGCGAGCGCGGAGCGCGCCGGTCGGCGTCCGCGTCGCGTGCTCCGACACGTTGTGGACGACCGTCGGGCGGGGGATGCGGCGCGCCGCGGCGAGGCGGTCCGCGATGGCGTCGTTCACGGTCAGGACGAGGTCGCAGCGGGGCGCGTAGCGTCCCTCGACGGCGCCCCACACCCACCCGACCCACGGACGCCGGTGCGCCGCGTCGAGGCCGGCGTACCACTCGCGGGCGTCGTAGGCGAGCTGCGCGCGGTGCCGCCGGGCGGCCGCCGCGAGGGCGGGGAGGACGTAGAGGTCGCTCGCGTGATAGACGGTGGCCGGCTCCTCGGCGAGGGCGCGCGCGAGAGCTCGGTGCGCCTCCCAGAACAGGCGCGGCCCGCCGGCGCTCGGCATCGCCAGCGTTCGCAGATCGACGCCGGGGGGGAGGGCCTCGGGCTGCCGCGGCGCGCCGAACCCGAGCACCCGCGTCGGCACGTCCTGGGCGGAGAGCGCGCGGAGCTGGCGGAGCGCCCGCGACGACCCGGTCACGTCCCCGAGGAACGCGAAGACGAGCTGGGGGGAGCGGAGCGGGGCGCCCATCGGGAGAGCCATGAAGTTGTCGGGTGAGGAGCGCTGTGGGGACGAAATGACGCGCTCAAACGTATGTTATCCTCGTCGGTCGGGGGGCGAACGTGGCGTGCACGGGGCCTTGCCGAACGGCTCACCCATCCCCCCGTGACCCTCCGTCGTCTCTTATTCGGACTGGCCGCTCTCGCGGTCGGTGTTCTGATTGGGCTGCCCATGGTCCGGCTCCTCCAGCCGGACCCGCCGCCCAGCCCGTCCGCGGCGGCGCCCGCTGCCGGGACCGCCCCAGCAGTCGTGGAGACGGTCCAGATCGGGGCGGAGGGGCCCCCGCCGGCGCAGTCCATCACCGTCCCCACCGTCGCCGACATCAGCCGGCAGACGGCGGAGGTGTACCGCGCCGTCAACCCGACCGTCGTCTACGTCCAGGTCGATTACGGATCGCCCAACGCGTATGGCCGCGTCAACACGGAGGCCGGGAGCGGGGTCATCATCTCGCCCTCCGGCTACGTCATCACGAACGCCCACGTCGTCGCGCGGGCCGGCGACGTCAACGTCCTCCTCCCGTCCGACAAGCGGGAGTACCGGGCCGAGGTCGTCGGGCGGGACCTCACGACGGACATCGCCGTGCTCCGCCTCCTGGAGGTCGGTGTCAGCTCCGACCCGCCGCTCCCCGTCGCCTCCCTCGGCGACTCGGACGACCTCGACGTGGGCGAGTGGGTGCTCGCGATCGGGAGCCCGTTCCGCCTCACGAACACGGTCACGACGGGGGTCATCTCGGCGCTCGGGCGGGGCGGCCTTCAGGCGATCAACAACGAGTTCGCCATCGAGGACTTCATCCAGACCGACGCGGCCATCAACCAGGGCAACTCGGGCGGCGCCCTCGTCAATCTCCGCGGTGAGGTGGTCGGCGTCGTGACGGCGATCGCGTCGGAGAGCGGGTATTACGAGGGCTACGGCTTCGCCGTCCCGGTCAACCTTGCGCGGCGCGTGGCCGAGGACCTGATCCAGTATGGCGAGGTACGGCGCGGTTACCTCGGTGTCGAGGTGTGGCCGGTGACGGTGGCCGACGCGCGCGAGCGCGGCATGGCGTCCGTCGAGGGCGTCCTCGTGGGCGGGGTCGTAGACAACGGGCCGGCCGAGAGGGCGGGCCTCCGGCGGGGCGATGTGCTCCTGGAGGTCGGCGGCCGCTCAGTGAACGAGCCCAACCAGTTCCAGAGCCGTCTCGCCATGAGTCGGCCGGACGAGCCCGTGGGCCTGACGGTCTGGCGCGACGGGGAGCGGCGCGAGCTCCGGGCCGTCCTGGCCGATCCGCGCGACCCCCAGCTGGAGGAGTGGTTCGCGGGGCGTCCGCCGGTGGCCCCGCCGGTCGACTCCGGCCGGCCCGACGGTCCCGAGGAGGACATCAACCGGACCGAGGCGCCTGACTGGGGCGTCCGCTTCCGCGATCTCACGCGGGGCGAGCGGCGCCGGTTCGAGAACGGGGCCTTCATCGAGGCCATCGAGCCCGGGAGCGCCGCCGAACTCGACGGGCTGCCGACCGGGACGGTGGTCGTCGCGGTGGAGAATCAGCCGGTGACGACGGCCGAGGAGGCGCGCGTCGCGCTCGCCCGCCAAGCCCGGCGGGACCAGCCGGCCCTCCTCCGCGTCCGCCGCCCCGACGGCCGGACGGCGTTCTACGACCTCGCCTCGCCCTTCGTGGACTGAGCCGGCCGGCGAATGCCGTTCGCTGCGTATCAGTCGAGCGATCGGAGCGAGTGAACCGCCAGGTCAGCGCAGCCCAGGATCTCGGGCGAGCGCCGAGTCCGGGACCGTGCTCTCGGTGCCCGCGTGAGAGCACGTCGCTCCAGAGATCCGTCGACGCTGGGCTGCGCCCTCCGCTCCGGACGACACGGAGGCGGGGGCAGGCTGGGCGGCGACCGTTACGCCGAGCGCAGGCGGAGGGCGTTGCCGATCACGAACAGGTCCGAGAAGACCATGGCCAGGGCGGCGAGCATCGGCGAGAGGAGCACGCCGAGGGCCGGGTAGAGCACGCCGGCCGCCACCGGGATCAGGATCACGTTGTAGGCGAAGGCCCAGAACAGGTTCTGGCGGATGTTGCGGAGCGTGGCGCGCGCGACGCGGAGCGCCCGCCCGACCGCCTCCACGTCGCCGCCGACGAGCACCACGTCGCCGGACTCGATCGCCACGTCCGTGCCCGTCCCCATGGCGAGGCCGGCGTCGGCGCGGGCGAGGGCAGGGGCGTCGTTGATCCCGTCGCCGACGAACGCGACGCTCCGGCCTTCGGCCTGGAGCGCGGCCACCACGTCGGCCTTGTCGCCGGGGAGAACCTCGGCGCGGACCGTCTCGATGCCCAGAGCACGTGCGACGGCGCGGGCCGTGGCCTCGGCGTCGCCGGTGACGAGCGCGAGGTCGACCCCCTCGGCGCGGAGCGCGTCGAGCGCGGCCCGAGCGCCGGGTTTGATCGGGTCGGAGACAGCGAGGAGCGCGGCCGGGGCGCCGTCCACGACGACCCAGACGGGCGTCTTGCCCTCGGCGGCGAGCGCGTCGGCCTGGTCCCGGAGAGCGGCGTCGAGCGGTACGTCGAGCCGGTCGAGGTAGCGCGCGGCGCCGACCGCGACGTGTCGGCCCTCGACGGTCCCGGCCACGCCGAAGCCCGGGACGGCCTCGACGTCGGTCGCGTCGGGGGTGCCCGATCCGGCATGCTCGACGAGGGCCCGAGCGATGGGGTGCTCGCTGGAGCGTTCCACGGCCGCGGCCAACCGGACGGCCTCGTCGTCTGACCATCCGCCGAGGGCGACCACATCCGTCACCGCCGGGCGGCCGACCGTCAGGGTGCCGGTCTTGTCGAACACGACGATGTCGGCCTCGGCGAGGGCCTGGAGGCCGGCGCCCTCGCGCACGAACGCGCCCAACTCCGCCGCCCGTCCCGTCCCGACGAGGACGGAGATCGGCGTGGCGATTCCCATGGCGCACGGGCAGGCGATGATCAGGACCGAGACGGACGCAACGAGGGCGTAGGTGAGCGCCGGGCTCGGGCCGAGGAACATCCACGCGGCGAACGTGACGGCGGCGGCCGCGAGCACGGCCGGGACGAAGATCCGCACGACGCGGTCGGCGAGGGCCTGGATGGGCGGCTTCGAGCCCTGCGCGTCCTCCACCATGCGGACGATCTTGGCGAGCGCCGTCTGCGCCCCGACCGCCGCCACCTCGACGGTGAGCGCCCCGGTCCCGTTGACGGTCCCGGCCGCGACGGTGGCGCCGGGCTCCTTCTCGACCGGCACCGGCTCGCCCGTCATCGCGGACTCGTCGACGAAGGAACGGCCCTCTGTCACGGCGCCGTCGACGGGGAGGCGCGCGCCGGGCTTGACGAGCACGCGGTCGCCCACGGCGACGTCCGCCAGCGGCACCTCGACGGGCTCGCCGTCGCGGAGGACGAGGGCCGTCGGCGGCTGAAGGTCGAGGAGGGCGCGGATCGCGGTGCCGGCGCGGCCCTTCGCGACGGCCTCCAGGTAGCGGCCCGTGAGGATCAGCGCGATGATGGTCGCGGCGGCCTCGAAGTAGACGTGGTCGGCGCCGGCCGGGAGCGCGCCGGGGGCGACGGTGGCGACGACGGAGTAGCCGTAGGCCGCGCCGGTGCCGAGCAGGACGAGCGTGTCCATCGACGGCGCCCCGGTCCGGAGCGCGGCCCAGCCAGCGCGGATGAAGTGCCGCCCGGGACCGAACTGGACGGCCGTTCCAAGCGCGAGGAGCACCCACCGGAGCGGCTGCTGCCCGACATTCCCCATCAGCCAGTCGTGGAGGGGCGGCACCACCATGGGCCCCATCTCCAACAGCCAGATCGGGAGAGTGAGGGCGATGGCCCAGAGCACACGGCGCCGCTGGCGGTCGCGCTCGGCGGAGTCGTCGGGCGCGGCGCGCTCGGCGGTCTCCTCCTCGGCCCCGAAGCCGGCGCGGCGGATCGCCTCGGCCAGCGTCTCGGCCGGGAGGTCGCCGCGGGCCTGGATCGTCGCCCGCTCCGTGGCCAGGTTCACGCCGACGCCCTCGACGCCCTCCATTCGGGAGAGGACGCGCTCGATGCGGGCCGAACAGGACGCGCACTCCATCCCCTCCACGCGGAGGGTGACGGTGCGGGAGTCGGGGGCGGGAAGGGTCTCGGGCATGAGAGCGCGGGGAGGTGGAGGCGTGATACGCCCTGGACCCGAGTCCAACGTTCCGTGAAGCTCTCCTTAAGGCTCAGGGGCGGCGAGCGCGAGGAGGACCGGGCAGTCGGCGCGGGCGGTGTCGCGGCCGTGGCAGGCGTCGGCGAGGTCCACGAGCGCGGACCGCGTCCGTTCCAGGTCGGCGATGCGAGCGTCGAGGTCCGCGATCTTCTCGACCGTCCGCTGTCGGACCGCCTCGGCGTTGGCGCCGGCGTCGTGGGAGAGCGCGAGGAGATCGGACGCCTCGTCGAGGGTGAAGCCGAGGGCCTGGGCGCGTCGGAGTGCCCGGAGGCGGCGGAGCGCGTCGGCGTCGTAGTCGCGGTACCCGCCCGGCGTCCGCCGGGGTTCGGCGAGGAGGCCGCGGCGCTCGTAGTAGCGGATCGTGTCGGTGGGGACCCCAGCCGCCTCGGCGAACTGGCCGATGGTCATAGGAATCTCGGGAGGAGGGCGAGCGGGAGAGTGACGGAGCGAGAGGAACTCGGTGCCCGTCGGTCGTTCACACGCCGTGTGGAGCCGGCCGGTTCGGCAACCGTTGGAGGGGTCTCTGATCCCCCTCGCATGGCTCACGACGAGAAACCCATCGCCGTCTACGGCGCGCTCGTGGCGAACCTGGCCATCGCCGTCACCAAGTTCGCCGCGTCGGCGGTCACGGGGTCGTCGGCCATGTTCTCCGAGGGCATCCACTCCGTGGTCGATACGGCGAACCAGGGGCTCCTGCTGTTCGGCGTGAAGCGCTCGCGGCGGCCCCCGGATCCCGCCCACCCGTTCGGCCACGCATCCGAGCTCTACTTCTGGGGACTTCTGGTCGCCGTCGCGCTGTTCGGCATCGGGGGCGGCCTCGCCATGTACGAGGGGATCGAGCATCTCCGCCATCCGCCGATGCTGGTGGACCCGACCTGGAACTACGTCGTCCTCGGGGTCGCGTTCGCGCTCGACGGCAGCTCGTGGTTGCTGGCGCTCCGGGAGCTCCGAAAAGACCACCCGGACCTGGGCCTGTGGCAGGCCTACCGGACGAGCAAGGACCCCGCGATCTACACCGTCCTCGCCGAGGACACGGCCGATCTCATCGGCATCCTCCTGGCGGCGGCTAGCGTGGCCCTCGGCCACGCGACGGGCGACCCGATGTGGGACGGTCTGGGCTCGATCGCCATCGGCGTCCTCCTGGCAGGCGTCTCGCTGTACCTCGCGCGAACCGGGCGAAGCCTGCTCACGGGCCAGGCCGCCGCACCCGGCATCGTCGAGTCCATCCACCAGATCGCGGCGGCGGATCCGGCCGTCGTCCGCGCGGCCGTCCCCCTCACGATGCACCTCGGTCCGGACGACGTGCTTGTCAACATCGAACTGGCGTTCCACCCGGATCTGTCGGCCGAAGAGGTCGCGCGAGCATCGGTCCGAATCGAGGCGGCAATCCGGGCGGCGCACCCGTCGATCACGCGCGTGCTCACGGAGGCCGCCCCGGCCGAGGAGGCGTAGACGGGTGGGGCCCAGAGGTGGCCCTACAGCGCCGCCACCACGCGCTGGAGCCGCTCGCGGACGTCGCCGGCGATCTCCGCGAGCCCGTCGTTATCGACCCCGGCCATGCTCACCACGGGGTCAACGGCCGCCACCTCGGTCCGGCCGTCGCCGAGGTCCCGGAGGATCACGTTGCATGGGAGCATCGCGCCGATGCGCGGCTCCGCCTGCATCGCCTTGTGCGCGAGCGACGGGTTGCAGGCGCCGAGGATCTTGTAGGCGGGCACGTCCACGTCGAGCTTCTTCTTGAGTGTGGACTGGATGTCGATCTCGGTGAGGACGCCGAAGCCTTCGTCTTTGAGGGCGGCGGTAGTGCGCGCTTCGGCCGTGGCGAGGTCGGCGTCGAGGGTGCGGGAGAACGTGTAGTCGGACATGGTCAGGAGAGGGCAGGGGGGGAGGTGCGCGCGGGGTCGAGCGGCGTGCGCGCCACGCGCCAGAGGTAGGCGGCCACGAGGAGGTTGAAGGCGAGGCAGGCCCAGACGTACCACATTGGGGCGAGGGCCGTCTCGCTGGAGTTGTGCAGGCCGATGTCCCAGATGGGGTGGAGCGTCCAGCCGAGCGCGAGCCAGGCCCGGTCGCCCCGCAGTCCGAGGACGGCGGCGGCCCCGTAGAGGAGCACGCCGCAGAGCTCGAACGCGACGTCCGGCAGGGGGGCTCCCCGCCGCAGCGGAAATCCGACGTAGATCAGGGCGATCAGGACGAGCCCGCCGGCCCACCAGAGGCGCGCCGACCGGTCCCCAAGGCGGTGGCCGACGAGGACGTACGGGATCGCGAGGGCGACGCCGAGGAGCAGCCACAGGGCGACGGTGTCGGGCATGGCTAGGGGGAGACGAGGGCCGTTCGGATCGGGATGGTGGCCCCCGGGTCGGTCCACGCGACGAGGACGCGGTCGCCGATGGGGACGAGCACCGGGTAGCCGGTCGCCCGGCTGGCGTCGACGGCCGCGACGGTCGTGGACACGCGCGCAGTTCCGGCCGGCGAGACGCGGCGGAGGCGGACCTCCGCATGGTCCCCCACGGTCTCCAGCCAACTCACCACCGCGGCGCCGTCGGATGTCAGGGCCACGCCGACCCGGCCGAGCGGGGCGCCGCCGTCGAGGCGTACGGGAGCGCCCCACGTGGCGCCGGCGTCGTCGGAGACCGAGAGGCGGACGCGGGCGGAGTCGGCGCCGGTGAACCAGGCGAGCGCGACCCGGTCGCCGGAGGCCGCGAGGGCCGGTCCGTTCACCGGGCACCCGGCGATCTCCCAGCCGTCGGCGTGGGGAACGGTGGGCGTGGTCCACGCCCCATCCACGCGCCGGACGACGGCGATGTCGCGGATCTCATTCGCCGTCCGGTCGCGGTAGGCGACGACGAGGCCGCGCGGCGTGCCGACGGCGGCGGTGGGGCAGCAGTCGCAGGTTCGGGCGTCGAGCTCGGCGGTGTCGGTGATCGTGCCGTCGGGCCCGAGGCGGGCATAGCGGAGCGTCATCGCCCCACCGCCGTGCCCGTGTCCGCCACCCTGGCGTCGCCCGTCCAGCCAAACCAGTCCGGCCCCGCCGTCCGCGAGGGGGACGGCCGAGACGAACCCGTGCTCGGCGGCCACGCCGTCGTCGTGGAGGAGCGCCGGATCGGTCCACCTGTTGCCGCGCGCGAGGCGGACGCTCACGTCGTACGCGTAGGCGCTCTCACCCCCGGGGTGTCTCGTGAGGACGTGCGCGAGCCGGCGGCCGTCGGCGAGGGGCACGACGCCCGGCGTGTCCGCCCAGTTGACGAATCGCCCCGGGCCGGCATCGGCCGTCCGCGGCGCCGACCAGCCCGAGTCGGCCCAGACGACGTAGCGAAGGGCGTGGCCGTCACCGTCGGGCTCCGTCCACGATAGGAGAGGCCTGCCGTCGGCGGTGAGCGCGAGGCGCGGCGCGACGGCTCCCGCGGAGGCCGGGACGGCGACCTCTCCGTTCGCCACGGTCGGGGCGGGCGCGTCGGGGGATCGCTCGGGGGCCGGTCCGCACCCGGCAATCACCAGAAGGGCGAGGAGAACGGGGAGGCGCATGCCGGGAGGATACCGCCGTCCCCGGGGCCGCCGGACCGGGAGGGGCTACGCCTCGGCCATCTGGCGACAGGTCTGCGCGCAGCGGCGGCAGGCCTCGGCGCACGCCTGGCAGTGGTCGGCATCGTGCTCGGCGCACGCCTCCGCGCAGCGATCACAGGCATCGGCGCAGACGCCGCACTGCGCCGCGTGGATCGGCGACTGGAACGACATCAGGGCGACCGAGGCGTCGCACGTCGCCTGACAGTCCAGGCACGCGCGCAGACACGCCTCCATCTCTGGGCGGCCGATGCAGCCCTCCACGCAGATGCGGCAGGCCGCGAGGCAGTCGAGGCAGTTGCGGAGGCACTCCTGCATGAGGCCGGAGCGCGTCGAGAGGCTGTAGAGGTCGGTGGAGACGGGAGACATGGGAGAGGGGAGGAGACTGAAGGGGTGCGTAAACGGGGGCCCCGCGCTTAGGAGCCGCTGTCGGAGCGGGTTTGCGGGATTCCCCCAGACGACGACGCCCGCCCCGAGTCGATCGAGGCGGGCGTTTCCAGGACGAGCCGAGGCGGTTACGGAGCCGTGCTGCCCGGGACGTGCTGGTACACGGCGGCCTCGCCGCTCTCGCCCACGATCAGGACGTCGTAGGGCTGGCGGAGGTCGCCCTGCTCCATCCCGGGCGAACCGATCGGCATGCCCGGGACAGTGAGGCCGCGGGCGTCGGGGCGCTCGTCGAGGAGCCGCGCGACCTGCTCGGCCGGCACGTGCCCCTCCACCACGTAGCGCGCGTCCCCGTCGGCCGACTCGACGATGCCGGTGTGGCACGACGCGAGGTCGGACGGGACGCCGAGGCTGTCCTTCACCGCGCTCATGTCGTTGCGGTCGTGGGCCTCGACGCGGTAGCCGGCCTGCTCCATGTGAGCGATCCAGTTCTCGCAGCACCCGCACGTCGGGCTCTTGTAGACGGTGAGGAGCGGGGCGTTCGGGTCGGGCGTCGGCGCGGCGGCGGTCGTCGCGACCGGCGCGGCCTCATCGGCCGTGGGGTCGAGCGAGGCGTCGGCGTCGAACTGGCAGCCGGCGAGGCCGAGGGCGACGGCGGCGAGGAGGGCGAGGCGGGTCATCTATTGGTCGGATTCAGGGGTGGAAACGGCGTCAACGGAGGACGAGGGGCCCTCCGTGCCTGCGGCTGGGGCGGGCGGGGGGAGCGGGGCGGGGTCGGCACTGAGAGGCTCGACGATCTCGCTCCCGGCCGGTGCCGAGTCGAGGCCGCCCCCGCCCAGGGGCGTGCCGACGGGCTCCGTCCCGTCGTCGAAGTAGCCGTCGCTGTCGGTGTGGACGCCAGCGGCGCCGTCGGGGCGACCCTCCCACGTGCAGCCTGCGAAGGGGACGAGGACGAGAAGGGCGAGGGCGGAAAGGCGAACGGACATCGGGCCGGGTGGGAGTGGGAGAGAGCGAACGTCGCAGGGCGGATCGGGGTCCGAGTCAGTGGGCGCGGAGGCGGTCGTAGGCCGCGATCTGTGCCGCTGAGAGGGCCGCCCGCATGGCGAGGTGGGCGCGGAGGTGGACCGCCCGGAGCTGGCCCCGGAGCCTCGCAATATGAGCCGTCATGCGATCGACGGCGTCGGACGTCGCCTCGCCGGAGGCGAAGAGTGCGTCGAGATTCCGCTCGACCTCGACGATCTGCTCGCCGAGGGGAATCGCCTCGGCACGCATGGCGGCGCGGAGCCGCTCCGCCTCGGCGCGCTGGTCGTCGGAGAGCGCGAGGGCGTCGGCGAGTTCGAGCACGTGGAGCGGGCCGGGGTAGTGGTTGGCCTCGGCGGCGAGGGCCATGGCGAGGCCCCGTCCGTCGAGGAGCCCCTCGGCCTCCTCCGTCGTCAACGCGGCGGGGTACCCGGACGAGGGAGCCGTGGGAGTGTGGGCGTGGTGCTGCGCCTGGACGGGCGCGGCGATCGTGGCGGCGATCAGAAAGGCGAGGCGGGAGGGAGACATGGTGGGGGGCTAGGGGCGGACGATGGTGGTGGTCACGGGCTGAGCGTTCTGAAGCAGTGGGGCATCTTCCAACCCCCGACCGGTGAACTCGAACGTCCCGATTCGCCCAGTGTCGTCGTGGAACATGGCGACGAGGGCGGTGCCCGACGCCAGGTCCGCGAGCCCGTCGAACGCGATCGGCACGCGTTCCGTCGTCCCGTGCTGGACGAACGCCCGTCCGACGACGCGCGCGTCTTCGGAGTCGCCGTTCTCGGTGGTCGGGTGGCCGACCCCCCACGCGTCGGAGACCACTCGCACCTCATCCACCACGAGCACGTCGCCGACGAGCGCGTCGGCCCGCACGCTCAGCGACGGGGCGCCGGGGACCGAGCCCGTCTCGTCCGCCGAGCCGCCTTCCATGGGCGGGATCGTCGGAGGGAGGTCGGCGCTCTCGATGTCCGACCCTTCGATGTCGCCGATGACCCCTTCCATCTCGGCGATCTCGCGGCGCTGGGCCAGGATGATCGCGTCCGCCAGCCGGCGCACGCGGGGGTCCGAGATGTTCGCTCGCTCGCTGGTCAGGATGGCAATGGAGGGGTGGGGGATCATGGCCTTCATCCACGCCACGTCGCCGACGGTCGCCTGGCTCCGCGCGAGGAACAGGCCCAGAGCAAACAGGAGCGCGGACCCGGTGAAGATGGCGGCGTTGGCCCGCTTGTTCTCGTACATCCGGAGCATCCAGGCCAGCATCACGATCGCCATCATGGCCCCCATGAACACGGCCATCCAGAGCCGGGTCTGGCTCAGCCAGACGTGCGAGAGTCGGTACGTCGTGGCATACATGAGGCCGAACATGATGATCGTCGAGGTGGCGATCATCCCGAAGAAGGGCTTGTAGGACATGAGAGGAGAGGGGATCAGCCGACGTCGGACTAGGCGAACCGGGCGTCGTGTACGAGGCCGAGGAGCAGGCGGCGCTGGTCGCGGGCGGCGCTGGAGGCGAACGCGCCGTCAGGGTCGTCGATGAGCGGGATGCCGGCGGCACGGAGCGGGGCGAGGTCGGGCGGCGGAGGGGGCGCCTCGGCCGGATCGACGAAGTTGTCTTGGAGCGTCCGGAGGAACCCGAGGAGCGCGCCCTGCGCGGCGCGGAGGGGCCCTGGCGGTGGGCAGTGCCCCTCCGCGGCGGCCTCGCCCCAGAGGATCAGCGCGTCGCCGAGGCGCGCGGCCTGGACCGAGAAGGCGTCCCCGGCGTCGCGCGCTCGGAAGTGGTGGAGCACGGGGTAGGCGTAGTGCTGGCGGGCGAGCCGGGCCACCTCGTTGGCCAGCGTCGTCAGGACCGACCCGAGCCCCTCGAAGCCCTCTCCGTCCCACGTACCGGCGACGACATCGGACGGGCGGTCGCCGAGGGCACGGACGAGCGCGGCGAGTTGCTGCTTGTGGACGACGGCCGAGAGCACGGCCGTGTAGTACGTCACGGCGAGGGTGATGAACACGAGCCCGGTAGCGGCGCAGACCACCGTGAGCATGCGCCAGGGGGGAGCACCCGGCACGTAGTCGCCCAGGCCGAGGATGATTACGGAGTACCCCGCAAAGTAGACTCGGTCCCAGAACCCCACCGGCGCCCCGGTGGACGATGAGACGACCGCCTCGGGCGCGCCGAGGAACACGAGCGTCCACCCAGCCCAGAAGAGCCCCACCCACACCCCGGTCGTGGCGACTAGGATCAGCGGGCCGGCCCACGGTGAGCGCCCGGTGAGCACCCACCCCGCGTGCCCGAGGCGGCGCGAGATCGGCCCACCCCGCGACGCCGAGAGCGTGCACCACACCACGTCGGTGATGACGAGGACGAGGAGGAGAGTGCCGGCCGCGGGGAACAGGAGCGACATGGAGGGCGAATCGGGGAGACTCGATATAGGGACCTCAGGCCACCGAGATCCCGTCGCGCGCGAGCTGGGCGGCAGAGGCAGGGCCGGCGATAGTCCCAGCGGGGTGGTCGTACCAGCCCGGGTCGCGGTCGTAGTCGACGGTCTTGGGGCGGACCTTCAGGTTGGTGTACATCCCGCCCATCGTGATGTAGCCGAAGAGGCCGGGCGCGCCGACCATGGGGATCGAGTTCTCCGGGACGGCCATGTGGCCCTGCTCGACGTGCTTGCCGTGGTCGGCCATCCCGCTCTCGCCCATCGCCATGTAGCCGGGCGCGACGGGCTGGATGGCCTGGTTGAGCCGCGCGCGCTCCACGCCGACCGTGTTGGGGATCTGGTGGCTCATCTGGTTCATCACGTGGTGGGTCATGTGGCAGTGCATGGCCCAGTCGCCGAGGGCGTCGGCGGTGAACTCGACGGTCCGCGTGGCGCCGCCGGGAACGAGGACCGTCGACTCGGGCCACTGGGCGGCGTCGGGGATCCGGCCGCCGTCGGTGGCGGCGGTCTTCCAGTAGTGCCCGTGGAGGCGGATCGGGTGGTGGTCTATGGGCGAGAGGTTGCCGAACCGGATCCGCACGCGGTCGCGGTGCCCCACGACGATCGGGTCCGTCCCGGGGTAGGCCCGGGCAGTCATCGTCAGCACGTTGAAGTCGGTCATCTCGTTGGGGTCCGGGCGGCTGGTGCCCGGGTCGATCCGCCACTCGTGGAGCATGAGGGCGACGTCGCGATCGAACGGGCCGTCGGTGGCCGGTCCCCGCTCGTGGACCACGAACATGCCCGTCAGCCGAGGGCGATCTGGGTCATCTCGTCGTGGTGGGCGTGGTACATGAACGTCCCGGCCGGCGCCGGCGCGGCTTCGGGCTCGGCCCGAAGCGTCACGACGAGGGCCGGCACGTCGGCGCCGGCCATAAGGGCGGGCGGGTCCGACGTGAGGGGGCGCTCGCGACGCAGCAGGCCTGGGCGCAGCCATGGTCGGAGAGCGGGGGCGGCTCGGGGGCCTCGTGGCACGGCGGCACCTCGCCGTCGTGCGACATCCCCGCCATCTCGTGCGCCATGTCCGGCTCTGCCGTCGGGCACACCGCGGCGACCGCCGGGCCCGCGACGAGCGCGAGGGCTAGCAGAATGCCGAGCGAGGCGGAATGGCGGAGCGTGTGGAGCACGAGGGGCCGCCTATCTTGCGTCCCCAGCGTACGACCTCTTCGACCATGTTCCGGCTTCTCGGTCTCCTCAGCGTCTTCGCGTTCGGCACCCTGACTGCGGCCCACGCCCAGGGCGCCGACGTGCTCCCGGCCCTTGACGGCGACCCCGTCGTGCTCGTCGTCCACGGTGGCGCCGGGACGATCCGGCGGGCCGACATGACCGACGAGACGGAGGCCGCGGTCCGCGCGGCGCTCGAAGAGGCGCTCCGGGCCGGGCACGCCGAGGTCGTCGCCGGGCGCCCGGCGCTCGACGCCGTGGCAGCCACGCTCTCGGTGCTGGAGGACGACCCCCACTTCAACGCGGGCCGCGGCGGGGTCTTCGCCGCCGACGGGACCGTCCGCCACGACGCCTCGATCATGGACGGCGCGACGGGGCAGGCCGGCGCCTCGACCGGGACCATGCACGTCCGCCACCCGATCCTCCTGGCGCGCCAGGTGATGGAGGCGTCGCCGCACGTGCTCCTGGCCGAGGAGGGGGCCGAGGAGTTCGCGCTCCGGCAGGGCCTGGAGATGGTCCCCAACACGTTCTTCCACACCGAGAGTCGGTACCAGTCGCTCCTGAACGTCCAGGCGCGCGAGCGGAGCACGTCGGGCGCCCTCGCCGCGCCCGAGACGTGGCAGATGCGCGGGACTGTTGGCGCCGTGGCGCTCTCAGCCGACGGCCACCTCGCGGCCGGCACCTCCACCGGGGGGATGACCAACAAGCGCTGGGGTCGGATCGGCGACAGCCCCATCATCGGCGCCGGCACCTACGCCGACGACGCGACCTGCGGCGTCAGCTCGACGGGCCATGGCGAGTACTTCATCCGCCTGGGCGTCGCCCGCGACATCGCCGCCCGCATCGCCTACCTCGACGAGTCCGTGGAGGACGCCGCGGACCACGTCATCCACACGACCCTGACAGAGGCCGGCGGGACGGGCGGCGTGATCGCCCTCGACGCCCAGGGCCGCGCGACGATGCCGTTCAACACGGAGGGGATGTACCGCGGGACGATCACACGGAGCGGCGTCGTGACCACGATGATCTACGGGGACGAGTGACGACGCTCCCGTACGACGCCGTCGCCGCCTCGCAGGCCCTCGCCGCCGCCGACCCGCGCCTCGGCGACGTGATCGCGCAGGTCGGGCCGCCGACGTTCGAGCCGCGCGCCCTGGAGACGCTCCCGGCGCTCGTCCGGAGCATCGTCTACCAGCAGCTCTCGGGGAAGGCGGCGGCCACGATCCACGGGCGCGTCCTCGACACCTTTGGGGCGGACGGCGCGCTCGACCCCGCCGCGCTCGCGGCCGCCGAGGACGACGCGCTCCGCGCCTGCGGCCTCTCGCGGGCCAAGACCGCCGCCGTCCGCGACCTCGTGGGCCGCCACCTCGACGGGTCGCTCCCGACGCGCGCCGAACTCCTCGGGATGCCGGACGAGGCGGTGGCCGAGGCGCTCACGGCCGTCCGGGGCGTCGGGCCGTGGACGGCCCAGATGATCCTCCTCTTCAACCTCGGCCGCCCCGACGTGTGGCCGACGACGGACCTGGGCGTGCAGGAGGGCTACCGGCTCGTCGCGGGCCTCGACGAGCGCCCGACGCCCCGCCACCTCGCGGAGGCTGGCGAGGCATACCGGCCGTGGCGGAGCGTGGCTGCATGGTACCTGTGGCGTGCCGTGGACCTCGCGCGGACGTAGGCCGGGAGCGCGGGGCGAGTTAGAGGAACGAGCGGTGACGGTCTACCACCGTGTCGTCCCCCGCGACCCGAGCCCCGACCCCGATGCTTCGACTAGTCCTGTGTGGCGCTGCGCTTGTGCTGGCGGCCGACGTGTGTGCCCAGAGCGCGCTGCTCCACGACGAAGAGATCTCCTGGCGCACGTACGCCTCCACGCGGTCGGCTCGCATCCGCGTATACACTTGTCCTGACGAGCGGCGTCCGCGGACGGTGGTCGTGGACGACCTCGCCTCGAACGGTGGGGCCATCACCGACGAGGCCTCGTTCGTGGCCGACCTCGTCGGCCGGGAGGTCGGGTTCGACCCGACCGAGGCGACGTTCGTGTTCCGCTACACGCCCGCCTCGTTCGTCGAGGGCGGCCGGGACGGCGGGAAGACGCTCCTCCTCCGGGCCACCTTCCGCCGCTCCTCGGGTGGGGCGCTCGGCGCGCCGTCATGGCGCGTGGTGACCCCGGAGGCGCTCGACGAGCTGACGGATCGGGCCTTTCGCTAAAAGACCGAAGAACATCGAGAGGGGGGGAGCAAAATGGGGGGCGTTGAGTAGAATGCTGTCGGAACAAACAGTAGTCACTCTCACTTCGCACGGCTCACTCCCTATGGCGACGATCACAGACTCCCAAACGCTCCGGCTCGACGAGCTCTCTGAAGCCCTCCGCATCTCCCGCCAGACGCTCGTCCGATGGACCGACCGGGGTCTGATCGACGCCGATCTCGACTGGGGCGTCTCGGACTCGAACGAGGAGCTCCGTCTCATCCAACTCAATCAGTCGACCCTCGATTTTCTCGAAGGGTTCGCCGGGGAGTACCGCGAGGACACCGTGAGCCGGACCGAGGCCCGCCGCCTCCTCAAGCTCATCGACCGCAACCAGGTCCAGAAGCTGATCCGCCAGGGGAGCATCAAGGCCCGTAAGATCAAGGGCGAGACGCGCGTGAGCGTCGGGAGCGTGGAGGACTACCTGATGACGCTGGAGACGAGCGAGTAGCGGCCGGTGCCGCCGTTCCTGCGCCTCCTCCGCCCCGGCAACTTCGCCCTCTCGTTCGTAGCCGTGGCACTGGGCGCCGTGCTCGCCGTTGGCGGGTCGGCGTTCGGACCGGAGCACCTCCGCGCGCTCGTCCTCGGCATGGCGTCGGCGGCGCTCATCGGGAGTGGAGCGAACGCGCTCAACGACGCCCGCGACGTGGCCATCGACCGCGTCAACCGGCCGGCCCGGCCGGTGTCGTCGGGGGCCATCCGGCCCGAGACGGCCTCGCGCATCGGCGTCGTGTTGTCGGTCGTCGGCATCGGGCTCGCGGCACTCGTGTCGGTCGAGCTCGCGCTCGTGGCGGCCGCCTCGGCCGCGCTGCTCGGGGTGTACAACTGGTGGCTGAAGGGGACGGCGGGGCTCGGCAACGTCGCCGTGGCAGCGGTGATCGCAGCGGCGCCGCTGCTCGGTGCGCTCGCCGTCGAGACGCTCACGCCGGCGGTCTGGGTGGCCGTCGGGCTGACGTTCCTGGTGACGCTGGCGCGCGAGATCACGAAGGACGTGGAGGACGCCGTCGGCGACGCGGCGGGCGGGGCGCGGACGATGGCCGTGCGGTGGGGCGAGCGCCGGGCATCGGGCGTCGCCCTCAGCATCATCGCCCTGACCCTCGCGCTCGTGCCGGTCCCGGCCTTCTGGGGCGTCGGGCGCGCGTTCCTCGCCTACGGCCTCGGGGCGGCGGCCTGCCTGCTCACGGCGGCGTGGATTCTGGGCGTCGGCATGGGCGGGCGTCGAGCGTCGACGCGGCGGGCGGCGGGCCGGGCCCGGGCATGGTTGAAGGGGGCGATGGTGGCGGGGATCGCGGCCCTCCTGCTCGCGCGGCTGGGCGGGTGAGCCGGGCTACGTCGGGGCGGTGATCCCGAGATTGGGGCCGTTCCGACTGGCAGCCGCCGCCGTCTGCGTGCAGATTCTGACCCTCACCCCTCCATCCCCATGACCCTCACCCTCCCTGACGGCCGCGACGTGCGGCCCGGCAAGATCCTCTGCATCGGCCGCAACTACGTCGCTCACGTCCGCGAGATGGGCGACGTGGCCGAGGCCGACCCCGTCGTGTTCCTCAAGCCCACGACTGCTCTCGTCCCGGATGGCGGCGAAGTGGTCCTGCCTCGCCAGTCGGACGACGTGCACCACGAACTCGAACTCGTCGCCGTCGTCGGGACGGGCGGCCGACATATCGCCGAGGCCGACGCGCTCGACCACATCGCCGCCTACGCGCTCGGTCTCGACCTCACGGCGCGGGACCTGCAGGCGCAGGCCAAGGCCAACAAGGGCCCGTGGAGCATCGCCAAGGGCTTCGACACATTCGCGCCGCTCGGGCCGCTGGCGTCGGCCGACGCCGTGGGCGACCCGCAGGCGCTGGAGATCGCCCTCTCGATCAACGGCGAGGAGCGGCAGCGCGGGACGACCGACCTCATGGTGTTCTCGGTCGCGCGGATCGTCGCGTTCCTCTCGTCCGTGTTCACGCTGGAGCCGGGCGACCTGATCTACACCGGGACCCCCGAGGGCGTCGGGCCGGTCCGCGACGGCGACCGGTTGGAGGCGACGGGGACGAATCTCCCGCCGCTCACCGTGACGGCGCGGCGGGACCGCTGAGGACGCCGGTCGAACAGGCACCAAGCCGACCGCATCGCCGTTCGGAGGCGGTCGGCTCTTCCTCCTCCGTGCGCCTCGTTCCTCTCGCCCTCCTCCTGCTGACGGTCGCCGCCAGCGCCCAGCCGGTCCGCCTCGACGCTACCGTTGTCGACGCCGAGACGGCCCGGCCGCTGCCCGGCGCCACGGCCCAGGTGGTGGGGCAGGAGGGCGGGGTCTCCGCCGACGCCGACGGTCGCCTCGCGCTCTCCTTGCGGAGCCTCCCGGACACCATCGTCGTCCGATTCGTGGGCTACGCGACGGCCCAGGTGGTCGTGACGATGGCGGACGTGGGCGGCGGGGTCGCGCGGCGGACCGTCCGGCTCTCGCCCGCGCCCTACGTGCTGGGCGAGGTGACGGTCACGGACGAGCCACCCGGGGAGGTCCTCTGGCGCCGGCTCCTCGCGCGGCGCCAGGCGCTGGCAGGGCAACTCGGGGTCTATGCCGCCGAGTCGTACAGCCGGATGCTCCTGCTCCGCGACGGCGTGACGGACGTGCGGCCGGTCCCGATCGGGTTGGAGGAGACGCTCTCGAACCTGTCGTGGGACCGTCTGCGGGGGCTCCGCGAGGAGGTCGTCGCGCGGCGGCGGCGGCCAGACGGCGGTCCGTTCCGCTGGGCGCGGATGGGGCCCGTCTCGGACCTCTACTTCGAGGACACCCTCTGGCTCGACGGCCGGGCCCTCCCGTCCCCGACCCGCCCTGACGCGCTCCGCTACTACGCCTTCCGCCTCGGCGAGACCATCGAGGCCGACGGCCGGCGCTACCTCGACCTCGCCGTGATCCCGCGGCAGAGCGGCCTCCTCGCCGGCCGGATCCGCGTCGTCGATACGCTCCTCGTGATCGCCGAGGCCGAGTTGCGCGCCGACCCCGGCCGGCTCCCCGGCCCCGTGGACGACTTCGCCGCGTCGTACGAATGGACCTACCGTGCGGCCTGGACCGACGCCCTCCGCGACTCGCTCTGGCTCCCGCGCACGTTCCGGCGAGAGGGCCACGTGACGGCCAACCTCCCAGGCTACCGCGTCCCCACGGTCCGCTTTCGTCAGACGAGCCTGCTCGACCTCGTCGTGCCCGGGATCCCCGGCGAGGCGGCGAGTCTCGGCCGGCGCTACCGGAACCCGCGCGGCGTGTACGAGGGCTACGAGGTGTACCGGGTCGGCCGGAACGCGCTCCCGCTCGACAGCCTGGAGGTGGCCGCCGATGAGTCCGAGCGGCTTCGGCGCGCGACGCTGGCGGAGCTGCTCCCGCGCCAGGAGGGGATCGGGTTTGTCACGCCGCTCTCGGCCATCACGAAGGCCCTCGGCGTGGGTGGCGTCGCCCTGGAGGGCGAGGACGACGACTGACCGGACGGGTAGGCGCGGTCAACTCGGACTGGCGGAGCGACGGGCGGTCACGGATCTTGCGGCCTCTCGCTCCCACCCCGATGCATCTCGACGCGCTCCGCGATTACTGCCTGGCCAAGCCGCACGCGACGGAGGACCTCCCGTTCGGCCCCGACGCGCTCACGTTCAAGGTGGCGGGGAAGATGTTCGCGATCACCGACCTGTCGGACCTGCCCCCGGCCGTCGGCCTGAAGTGCGACCCGGAGCGGTCGCTGGACCTGCGCGAGCGGTACGAGGGAATCCACCCGGGCCCGTACCTCAACAAGAAGCACTGGAACTACGTCCAGCTCCAGGGCGACGTGCCGAACGACCTGATCCGGGAACTGGTGGACCACTCGTACGACCTTGTCTGGGCCGGCCTGCCCCGCCGCGAGCGCGGGCGGCTGGCCGCGTCTGGCGACGCGAACTGAGCACGCGCGCCTGCGTTCGGAGGGGGACATCCACTCTCTCTGTCCATGCGCTTCGTTCCCATCCTCCTCGCCCTCACGCTCGCGGCCTGCGCCAGCGATCCGGAGACCGACGTCCCGGCCACCGACACGTTCGCGGCCGACGCCGGTCCTGAGTCGGTCATGGACAGCGAGGGTGTTGCCTCGGCGATCATCGCCGGTCTCGACGGCTCCGGCGTCTCGGGCACCGTCACCTTCCGCGGGCTCGAGGACGCGGTGCGCATCCGGATCCGCGTGGAAGGGCTGACGCCCGGCGAGCATGGCTTCCACGTCCACGAAGGCACGTCGTGCGGGCCCGATTCGACCGGGACGCCTGGCGGTGCGGCCGGCGGGCACTTCAATCCGCTCGCGAGCCCCCACGGCGCCCCGAGCGCCGCCCCGTCGGACCGGCACGCCGGCGACCTGGGCAACATCGTCGCCAACGCCGAGGGGGTCGCGGCGGGCACCGTCGTGGACTCGGTCCTCACGCTTTCCGGGCCGACCTCCGTGATCGGCCACGCCGTCGTGGTCCACAGTGGGCAGGACGACCTGACGAGCCAGCCCAGCGGCGACGCCGGCGCGCGCGTCGGGTGTGGGGTGGTGCGCGAGGGGGCGCCCGGCGACGCGGCGACGGAGGATGCCGATCCGGTGGTGACGTCGGCGTCCTGACAGGTCCGATAGGCGTCGGGATACGCACCGGTCCGCTCTCCTCAAACGCCTGAATGAGCGGACGGGGACGATCTTTTCCGGTCGGTCGCGGTGGAACGGACACCTCTCTATCCCCTCGTTCCCCATGCCGCGCCTCCCTCTGCTTCTCGCCCTTCTCCTCGTTCTTCCCGCCTGTACGTCCGCCGAGCGTGCCGCGCGGGACGTCGCCGACACCACGGCCGACGTCGCTACGGACGCCGCGAACGCCGTCGCCGACGTCGCGTCGGCCGCCTATAACGGCGCGCGCGACGTGCTCGGCGTCGAGCGCGTGCCCGACGACGCTCGCGTCGCCGTCGCCCGCATCACGGCCCCGGCCGACACCTCCACCGGCGTGACCGGCACCGTCACCTTCGTCGAACTGACCGACGGCGTGTACGTGGACTACGATCTCCGCGGCCTCCGTCCGGGCGCGCACGGGTTCCACGTGCACGCGGGCACCTCGTGCGGCGCACGCGACACCGATGACGACGGCGTGGCTGAGGCCGGCGGCGCCGCGGGCGGCCACTTCAACCCGATGACCACGCCCCACGGCGCCCCATCCGACGACGCCGACGAGCGCCACGCCGGCGACCTCGGCAACATCACGGCCGGCTCGAACGGCCAGGCCAACGACGACCTGGAGGACCCGGTCCTCTCGTTCGACGGCGCGACGAACCCCGTCGGCCACGCCGTCGTGATCCACGGCGGCCGCGATGACCTGACGAGTCAGCCCAGCGGCGCCGCCGGCGGCCGCGTCGGCTGCGGCGTGATCCGTCTCGTCCCGAGGGACCGGATGTAACTCCTCGCGGAGACGTCTCAGGCGCGCCCGCTGCCACACCGCTGGCGGCGGGCGCTCCTATTTTGGGCCGAGGGCAACCCAGCATCCTGTGGCCGAGCAAAACGACCTCTTCTTGAGCGACACCGAGCGGAAGCGCCAGAACCAGACGCCGCTGATGCGGCAGTACTGGAAGATCAAGGACCGCCACCCGGGCACGATCCTCCTCTTCCGGATGGGCGACTTCTACGAGACGTTCGAGGACGACGCGGTCGTCGTCGCGGACGTGCTCGGGATCACGCTCACCAAGCGTGGGAACGGGGCCGCCGAGGACACGCCGCTCGCAGGATTCCCGCACCACGCGCTCGACCAGCACCTCCCGAAGCTCGTCCAGGCCGGCCACCGGGTCGCCGTGTGCGAGCAGCTGGAGGACCCGAAGTACGCGCGCAAGATCGTGAAGCGGGGCGTCGTGGAAGTGGTGACGCCGGGCGTCGCCTTCCGCGATCCGCTCTTGCAATCGAAGCACTCCACCTACCTCGCCGCCGTCGCGTGGGGGGAGGGGGCGGACCGCGGGACCGTCGGCCTCGCCTTCGCCGACGCGTCGACGGGCGAGTTCTACCTGACAGAGGCTCCCGAGAGCCGGCTCGGCTCGCTCCTCCAGACCGTCGCCCCGGCCGAGGTCGTCGTGGACAAGCGGCAGGTGGACCGGCTGAGGCAGGCGATGCGGACGGTCCAGGGCGGGGAGCCGCCGTTCGCCATCACGAAGGAGGAGGACTGGGTCTTCGGGTTCGACTTCGCCACGGAGACGCTCCTCCGCCACTTCCAGACGCACAGCCTCAAGGGCTTCGGCGTCGACGACCTCTCGGTGGGCGTGACGGCGGCGGGCGCGGCGCTCTACTACCTCGGCGAGACGCAGAAGGGCCGGATCCCGCACGTCCGCCGCCTCCAACGCTACCGCTCGGAAGACCACATCGCCCTCGACCCGGCGACCAAGCGCAACCTCGAACTCGTCGCCTCCATGCAGGACGGCCGGCGCGACGGCTCGCTCGTGGGCGTCCTCGACGCCACGCTCACGCCGATGGGCGGTCGCCTCCTCCGCCAGTGGCTGGTTCGGCCGCTCCGCGACGTGGGCCGCATCACGGCTCGGCTCGACGCCGTCGACGCCTTCTTTACGTCGCCGCGCCTGCGCCGGGCGGTCCGCGAGGAGCTCCGGCACGTGGGCGACCTAGAGCGGCTGTGCGGGAAGGTCTGCACGGGCCGGGCCACGCCGCGTGACCTCGTCCAACTCGGCGCCACGCTCCGGCACGTCCCACCCATTGCGGCCCTGTTGGTCGATGAGCCCGACGGCCTCCTCGCGCGCCTGCGCGACCGACTCTCGCCCTGCACCGAGACCGTCGAGGCCATCACCGCCACCCTCGCCGACGAGCCGCCCGCGACGACCCAGAACGGCGGCTACATCCGGTCCGGCTTCTCCGAGGACCTGGACGACCTCCGCGATCTGGCGGGGAGCGGCAAGGAGTACCTCACCAAGCTCCAGACCCGCGAGGCGAAGCGGACGGGCATCCCGAGCCTGAAGGTGGGCTACAACAAGGTGTTCGGGTACTACCTGGAGGTCACGAACGCCCACAAGGACAAGGCGCCGGAGGAGTGGATCCGGAAGCAGACCCTCGTCAACGCCGAGCGCTACGTGACGCCGGAGCTGAAGGAGTACGAGGAGAAGATCCTGACGGCGCAGGAGAAGATCGTGGAGCTGGAGGCGCGCCTGTTCGACGCGCTCCGCCAGGAGGTCGCCGGGGCCGTCGAGCCGATCCAGACGAACGCGCGGGCGCTCGCCGCGCTCGACGTGCTCGCCGGCTTCGCCGAGGTCGCCGAGCGCAACGGCTACGTCCGCCCCGACGTGGACGACTCGGCCGTGCTCGACATCGTGGACGGCCGGCACCCGGTGGTGGAGCGGGCGCTCCCGGCCGGCGAGGCGTTCATCCCCAACTCGGTCCGCCTCGCGGCGCCCATGGGCGACGATGCGGGGGCCGCGGACGACGCCGGGCAGATCCTCCTCATCACCGGCCCCAACATGGCCGGCAAGAGCGTCGTGCTGCGGCAGACGGCGCTTGTCGTGCTCCTCGCCCAGGTCGGCGCGTTCGTGCCGGCCGCGCGGGCCCGCGTGGGGGTGGTCGACGCCCTGTTCACGCGCGTTGGGGCGAGCGACAACCTGGCCGCCGGCGAGTCGACGTTCCTCGTCGAGATGAACGAGACGGCCAACATCCTCAACAACGCCACCGCGCGGTCGCTCATCCTGCTCGACGAGGTGGGGCGGGGGACGTCCACCTTCGACGGCCTCAGCCTCGCGTGGGCCATTGTGGAGCACCTCCACGAGACCGACGCCGTCGCCGCGCGGACCCTCTTCGCTACGCACTACCACGAGCTCGACGCCCTCAGCGAGCGGCTTGCGCGCGTCCGGAGCTACAGCGTCCGCGTGCAGGAACACGATGGGAAGGTGGTGTTCCTGCGCACGCTCGTCCCGGGTGGCGCCGACCACAGCTACGGGATCGAAGTAGCGCGGATGGCGGGCCTCCCGGCGTCCGTGGTAGCCCGCGCGAAGGCCGTCCTCCGGCACCTCGAAGCCAACGACGTGGCCGCCGAAGTGGGCGTCCATGGGGCCGGCGGGACGCGGGGCGACGGGCTGCCGGCGACGGTGCGGCCGTCGGTCGGGGCGCTCCCGGAGGCCGAGGCGCCGGTCGCGCTCGCCGCCCCCCACCCCATCGCCGTCGAGGTGCTGGACCGGCTGGAGGCTTTGGAACCCGACCGCATGACGCCCATCGAGGCGCTCATGGCGATTGCGGAATTGAAGCGAACTGCGTCGGCCTCCGGAACGAGCTAGGGTGTAAGGGGTTGGCGCCTCATCACCACCCACCCGCAGTCACCCATGCGCGCATTCACTCTCGCTCTCGCCCTGTCCCTGCCGATCGGCCTCGCCGCCTGCCAATCTGAGCAGGCCGACGCCGTCGAGGACCGGGGAGAGGCCATCGATGAGGCCTATGAAGAACAGGGCGACATGATCGAGGAGCAGTACGACGAGGCAGCCGACTCCGTCGACGAGGCCATGGAAGAGGGCTCCCCCGCTGGCGACGGCGAAGACGTGATCGGTGACGGCGAGATCATCGACGAGCCCGGCGAGCCCGACGCCGGCACGCTCGGTCAGTAGGTCTTCTGCCGTCCGTTTGATGCGAGGCGCTCCTTCCGGGGAGCGCCTCGTTTTGTATTGGTCCGTCGTGTGGCTCTACGCACCGTCGGGGAAATCCCCAATGTGAAGAGGGAAGGGGGGCGCGGGTCATGTGCCTCCAGATCGCCTCGAAAAGGGGGCGGTGTCCGACCTCCCATGTTTGAACACTCCGCGCGGGTGAGAACCTATGGGCAACGCGTATGTTGAAGGGGCCGTGACGCTCTGGGTATCGCTCCCCGAAACGTGCGTCGCTTTCTCTCTCACCCACCCGCACGACAACAATGCGCGCATTCATTCTTGCTCTCGCCCTCACCTTCACCGTCGGCCTCACGGCCTGCGCCGACAGCGCGACGGAGGAGGCCTACGAGGAGGGCGCCCCCGCTGGCGACCAGGCGGACGTCATCGGCGACGGCGAAATCATCGACGAGCCCAGCGAGCCCGATGCCGACGTCCTCGGCGACGGCCTCGCCGCGTACGACACCGACGCTGACGGGATGCTCTCGGTCGACGAGTACAACGCCGGCATCGGCGACGACAACTTCGTGACCTACGACACGGACGGCGACGGCTACCTCAACGATGAGGAGTACGGCGCGTACCAGCAGACCGTGACCATGTAGGGAATCGCGCTCCGGCCTGATTCAGTGGGGTGCCTCTGCGGAGGTACCCCATTTTTTCGCACAGATGCACGGGTTGAGAACCAACGGGAGGACCGTATGATGGGCAGGACGTGGCGTACCGGGTATCGCTCCCCGGACATGCGTCGCTTTCTCTCTCACCCACCCGCACGACAACAATGCGCGCATTCATTCTTGCTCTCGCCCTCACCTTCACCGTCGGCCTCACGGCCTGCGCCGACAGCGCGACGGAGGAGGCCTACGAAGAGGGCGCCCCCGCTGGCGACCAGGCGGACGTCATCGGCGACGGCGAAATCATCGACGAGCCCAGCGAGCCCGATGCCGACGTCCTCGGCGACGGCATGGACGATACCATGAACGCCATGGAGGACGACGCTGACGCCGCGATGGACGACGCTGACGCCACGATGGACAACGTCGAAGACGGGATGTAATCCCCGTTGCGCGGCCTGACCGCAGAGGCGCCCCCCGGCTACGCTGGGGGGCGTCTTTTTTATGGACCGGGAGCGGGGCGGGCGCGTTGACTTCCCATGAGCCGAGCCTTCGTCAAAGAGGGGGCCCCTGAAACGCCCCTCGTGATCCCTCCACGGCCGCCACTTCCCGCGGGCGTGCCCAACTACGTCACTCCCGCCGGCCTCGCTGCACTTCGCGCTGAGAAGGCGGAACTGGAGGCCGAACGAGCGCCCTCGACACACAGCCCGACGCCGCTCGGCAGCGCGAGTGGATCGTCGGACGGCTGAAGGGGCTCGTCGAGCGGATTGCGGCCTCGCAGGTGGTCGATCCGGCGAAGGTGGACCCGTCCCGAGTCCGCTTCGGCGCGACCGTCGCAGTGGAGGGGACGGACGGCAACCGGCGGACCTTCCAGATCGTCGGGGTGGACGAGGCGGTGACGGACCCGGAGAAGGTCGCGTTTACGGCGCCCATCGCACGGTCGGTCATCGGGAGAGCGGTGGGCGACGCCGTCGAGCTGACCACGCCCCGGGGGACCGAACCGCTCGTCGTTCGGTCGATCGCGTACCGCTAAAGGGTTCGTCGCGGTCCTATTTCGGTGACAGCTTCGTGCCCGGCGTCTCGTCGCCCGGGGTCGCGAGGACGTTGCCCTCCACCTCGGCCGTGTCGCGGTCGCCGGACAGGTCGGGAGCCGCGTTGACCGTCCGCAATTCGGGATCGCCGGGGGTGGCGCCGACGTCGGTCGAAATCCCCTCGATCTCCTCCGGTCGCGTTCCACCGGCGAGGGCAAGGCCGGCCGCCTTGAGGTAGCCCCCGAGCGTCCGGAGCGGATCGCGCAGGTGCTCCTCTGAGAGGGTGTCGGCGGCCTCGGCTGTGTGAGCGCCGAGCGCCTGCATCGTCTGGCCGATGTCGGAGGCCGAGGCCGGGCCCTCGGCCTGCTGGTCGGTCAGCTGACGGGCGAGCGTCACGAGGCCGTCGCGGACCCCGTTCAGGTCGGCCCGGTCGGCCGCTTCGATCTTGGTGGCCCACCCGCGGCAGGCGTCGGCCGCCGCGCTGCGGGTGAACGTGGACGTAAGGCCGCTCGTGAAGGCGTCGATCGTGCTGAAGATGGAGACGCCGTCGTCGGTAGGGCGGGTGGGAGGGGTGGACATGACAGGAAGAGAAAGAGGGGGAAGGGGGGCCTGAGAGCTCGCAGGCGGAGGGCGCTAGGCGCCGAGGGCGGACGCGGCGCGGTCGAGGTTCGTCGCGATCCGCTCCAGCGTCGGCGTCAGGCGCTCGTCGTCGGCTTGGGCGGCGGCGGCGCGGGTGGACTCTGCCAGTCCGGCGAGCGTGTCCGCGATGGCGCCCCCGTCGAGCGAGTCGCCCGCGAGAAGGGTCCGGAGGTCGCTCAGGCCTCCCGATACCTCGCTCAGGTCGAGGTCGGAGGCGTCGAGGCAGGCGGTGCGCCAGTGGTCCACGATGCGGAGCGCGGTGGACGGAGTGAGGCTCGTCAGGGGGCCATCGAGCGCCGCCTCAGTGTCAGCGAGTGTGACAGCGTCGGTACCGGGGGTCGATCCTTGCATGGGTCAGTCGGTTTCGTCGGGGTCGGGGGAGCGTCCGGCGCCGAGCGCGCTGCCGGCGTGGCGGAGGAGCGAGCCGAGGCGCTTCAGGTTCTTCTGGAGGTCTACGACCGTATCCCCGGTCGTGGCAGGCTCCGTGTTGTCGGCGGCGTCCTCCGTCTGCTTGCCCAGGCGGACGAGGATCGCCCCGACCCGGACGACGTCGATGCCTTCGCCGACGAGCGACTGGTGGAGCTCGCCGAGCCCGGCGGCGATGGGGAGGAGGTCCTCCCGCTCGGTCTCCTCGATCTTCCGCTTCCAGTCGTCGATGCGATTGATGGCCTTCGAGAGCGGATACCGCGTGAGGCCCTGTTCGAGGTCGTCGACGAGGGCACCGACCTCGGCCGCTTCGGTTTCGTTGGGGATCGTATGCATGGGGGGAGTGGGTTACGCCGAAGCGGGTTCAGAGGGGGAGGGGGTGACGTCGGCCGGAAGGCCGTCGCCGTGGGTGGGGGAGAAGTCGGGACCGTCCTTTTCGGGGATGCCACCGATGAACTCGTCGCGAGCCGCCTGGGCCACCTTCGTGGTGACGTACCCGTCGGAGGCCGCGCCGATGAAGCCGCCCACCAGCGGGATGCCGCGCAGGAAGCGCCGGCGGACCTGCCGTGAGACGACCTTCCGGGCGCCCCACTTCGCCGCGCCGACGGCGCTGGAAAGGACGAGGTTGAGCCCGCGCTCCGCCAGCTTGAGCCCGACGCGGTCGAGCGTCTCCTGCTCGGCGTCGCGGGCGGGGTCGGCGGGTCCGGCGCCGATGAGACAGCGGAGGACGCGCTCGCGCGTGCCGGCCTGGCGCGGGTCGTGCCCAGCGAGGGAGGCCACGGACGCGGCCATGTGCAACTGGAGGCTGGCCACGGCGGCGAGGTTGGCCGGGATCGTGAGGGGGAGGGTGAGCCACCCCCCGAGGCCGCTTAAGAAGCCTGCCGCCGACGACCCGGCCACATGGAGGCGGATCAGGCGGTCCACTTGCTCGTCGACGGTGCCGCCCTGCTGGCGGACCTCGGCGGCGAGCTCCATCGGTGTCCCGAGCCCGGGCACACCGTCGAGGACGGTCGGGTAGAGCCGGTCGAGGACGAATCGGCGGACGGTGGTGGCTGACATGGGAGGTCGGATTAAAGGGTGCCGAGTTCGCGGGCGAGCTCCCGCTCGATCTCCCGCGTGAGAGCGCGACGGAACGGACGAGCGGCCAGGCCGAGGCGCGCCGTCACGCGGATCGTGTCGGGCGTGGTCTCGAGGCGCCCGGTGATGCCCCGGCCTTCGACGTGGACCGAGTCGCCGTCCCAGCGCGTCTCGACGCCGAAGTCGCGACGAAGGCGGGCGGCCACGTCATTGGCGGCCCGGCGGGCACCATCGAGGCCGAGGGTGTGGACGCGGGAGATGTCGATCGAAGCCACGGGCGGGGGGGTGGGGAGGAGGAGATACGCGGCCGGGAGGGGCAGAGTTCATGGCCCTCGGCTCGGGGTTCTCCTCATTCCGCCGCGCTTGCCCTCCGGCGGAGAGATCTTGCCTGCCTCACCCCCGGACCCATGGTCGACTCCTTTCTCGGTCGCTCGCCCCGCCTCGGGCGCGACGTGTACATCGCCGACACCGCCGCCGTCGTCGGCGACGTGACGCTCCACGACGGCGCGAGCGTGTGGTTCGGCGCTTCGCTCCGAGGTGACGTGCACTGGATCGAGATCGGCGCCGGCTCGAATGTTCAGGACAACGCGACCGTCCACGTTTCCCGAGGGACGCACCCGTGCTGGATCGGGGCGGGCGTGACGGTCGGGCATAACGCCGTCGTTCACGGCTGCACGGTCGAGGACGACGTGCTGATCGGGATGGGGGCCATCGTCCTCGACGGCGCCGTGATCGGGGCGGGGTCGCTCGTCGGCGCTGGGGCTCTCGTGACGGGCGGCACCGTGATTCCGCCGCGCTCGCTCGTCCTCGGGGCCCCGGCTCGGGTGGCCCGCATGCTCACCGACGAGGAGGTGGACCGCAACCGTGCGAACGCAGCGCACTACGTGCGGATGGCCGCGATGTACCGAGGGGCGGAAACGCCCGATTCGAACCCGTTCTACGTCGACGAGCGGAAGTCCCCCACGTCTTCTCCCGCCGGGTGACTTCGAAACGTGGGCGGGGTCGTGAACGAATCGGCCGTCTCCGGACGCTGGCGACCATTCAGCCCCCTTTAAGGCCAGTCCAGGGAATAGTTTGGGTGACCCGCGACCCCGGCACGGGACACGCCGCGGGTTCGGCGCGAAGTTTGAAAGCGATTCCGGCATCGCTTACCAACGCGCGCATGACGACTCCTCGACTCAGCTTCCTGGCCGCTCTCGGGATCGCGTGTCTGGCCTCGACGGTGTTCCTCGTCCGGACCACCCCGGCCTCCAAGACGTCGATTCTAGACCGCATCTACCAATAGGACGAGTAGACCCCGGACGACGCGTCCTGATGCCGAGCGGGCATCAGGACGCGTCGTGGTTCTAGGGAGTCGGGGTGGGGGCGTCTATCTTGGTCGCACACGGTCGGCGGGGCGTAACTCCGGGTGCTAACGGCCGTATCGGGAGACCACACACGCCACCACGGCCATGACGACGCTCTACTGGTATTGCCTCGGTGGTGGCTTCGCACTGACGCTCCTCCTGCTGGTCGTGGGCGAGGCGCTGGAGGCGGCGGTGGACGCCCTCGATGGGGCCTTCGAGGCCCTCGACCTGGGCGACGCCTTCGACCCCCTCTCTGGCATCGCCGGCGTGACCCTCTTCGGCGCCGCGGGCCTGGGGCTCGACGCCTACGCCGGGCTGGCGGATACGCCGGAGGTCATCACGGCCGCTGTGCTCGGCCTCGTCGGCGCCGTCGCGCTCCACTTTGTCTACGTCATGCCGATGAAGCGGAGCGAGAATTCGACGGCCTTCTCGGTCCGCGAGTACGTCGGCAAGACGGGCGAGCTGACGACCGGCGTGCCGGCGACCGGCTTCGGCGAGGTCGTCGTCCGGATGGGTGCCTCCACCACGTTCCAGACCGCCGCCTCCTTCTCCGGCGACCCGATCCCGACCGGCGTGCCGGTCGTGGTGGTCGAGGTCGACGGGGACGGCGTCCTTCGTGTGGCCCCCCTCGACACGGCCGACACGGCCTCCTCATCGGCTCAGCAGCCGATCCCCCCGCGCCTCCAGGCGCGGGCCTGACCGCTCCGTTTCACTCAGACCCTCCCGACCATGGACATGCTGATCGTCGCTGCCATCGCCATAGGCACTCTCCTGGCGATCGTCCTGATCATCGCCAGCCGCTACAAAACCGTCTCGCCCGACGAGGCCATGATCATCACGGGCGCCGCGCTCGGGGGAAAGAACGTCCTCACCGACGAGTCGGCCCGGAAGGTCAAGATCGTCCGGGGCGGGGGCGCCTTCATCGTCCCCATCGTCCAGCAGCGCGAGCACCTCTCGCTGCTCTCGCACAAGCTCGACGTGATGACGCCGGAGGTGTACACGGCCGAGGGCGTGCCCGTCATGACCGACGGGGTAGCCGTCATCAAGGTCGGCTCGTCCGTGGAGGACGTGGCGACGGCCGCCGAGCAGTTCCTGGGCAAGCCGGACGAGGAGCTGCGGGCGGAAGCTCGCGAGGTGCTCGAAGGCCACCTCCGTGCCATCCTCGGAACGCTCACCGTCGAGGAGGTCTACCGCAACCGCGACAAGTTTGCGCAGGAGGTCCAGTCCGTCGCCGCGCGCGACCTGAAGAAGATGGGGCTCCAGATCGTGAGCTTCACCATCAAGGACGTCCGCGACAAGAACGGCTACCTCGAGGCGCTCGGCCGCCCGCGCATCGCCGCCATCAAGCGCGACGCCGACATCGCTGAGGCCGAGGCCACGCGCGACGCGCGGATCAAGAAGGCCAACGCCGATGAGGAGGGCCAGAAGGCCGAGCTCATCCGAGACACGAACGTGGCGGAGGCCAACAAGGAGAAGGAGCTGAAGGTGGCGGCGTTCAAGAAAGAGCAGGACACGGCCAAGGCCGCGGCCGACCTGGCATACGCCGTCCAGGAGGCCTCGAGCCAGCGGGCCGTCGTCGAGGAGCAGATGCAGGTCGAGCTCGTCCGCAAGCAGCGCGAGGTGGACCTGGAGAAGCTCGAGATCGATCGGCGCGAGCGGCAGTACGACTCGGAGGTCAAGAAGAAGGCCGACGCCGAGCGCTACGCCGTCGAGCAGGCGGCCGAGGCGAGCAAGCTCCAGCAGATGCGCCGCGCCGAAGCCCGCCAGTTCGAGATCGAGGCGGAGGCCAAGGCCCGGGCCGAGGGGGCGCGCGCTGAGGGCCTCGCTGAGGCCGAGGTGATCCGGCAGCGCGGGCTCGCGGAGGCCGAGGCCAAGGAGAAGCTGGCCGAGGCGTTCGAGAAGTTCGGCGAGGCCGCTGTTCTGGACCTGCTGGCCCGGATGATGCCGGAGTTGGCCCGCGAGATCGCCAAGCCCCTCGCGTCCATCGACCGGATGACGGTGGTGGACACGGGCTCGGGCATGGGCGCCAACCGCGTGACAAACACGGTCGCCTCCCTGATGGCGACGACGCCGGAGCTCGTCAAGAGCATCGCCGGCGTCGACCTCGCCGCGCTCGCCCAGCGCCTCACGGCGGCCCCGTCGACCGCGTCGACGGGGGACGGCGCGCCGCCGGCCCTCGTCTCGCCATCGGCGGACGCGGGCGACGAGGCGTAGGTCGCCCGTGTGGCCGGTCTCAACCAAGCTCCGCTTCATCCAGCCCCGGCAGCGGCCCGGTCCAGCCCGGACGCCCAAGCGGCGTTGGGTGGACCGGCCCGCGCCATCTGAACCCCGGGCAACACAGCGGCGGCGGTCGCTCCATCGCGACCACCGTCCTGATTCCTCCGCCCGTGAACCGGTCGTCCTGGACGGCTACGCCATCGCTGTGGTGGCGGGAATGCTCCTCGGCCTTCTGTGCCTTGGGCTCGTGCTCCGGGCGGCGTTCGGTGGGTAGTTTGGCCGCGCCTATCGGCGCGTGAACCCGTAACATGATGGACGTGGGCGCGCGCACCGGGAGTTCGTTCTGCTCCCCGGCTCCATGTTCGGACACTACTCGAAGCCGCTCCACACGCCGGAGCCGAAGCATCGGGACCGGCGGGCGGGGCTCTTCACCGAGTCCTACCGGAGTGCGCTCCTGACGCCCCTCACAACGTCGCCTCCTGCCGACGCGCGGCCGTTGCGCGAGCGTCGGCGGTCCCGGGAGAAGCTGGCGGCTCGGCGGACGCCGCGTGGGGGGATCTGGGACCCAGCGCCGTTCGTGGGCGGCGCTCTGATCCTCCTGACCTACTGGCTGACCGCCCTCATCCTGGGCTAGCCCACGGCCTACCGGGGGACGATTTGCCCATCCGGCCCGACCGTCATGCCCTCCGGCGGCGGGCTCGTGGGGAAGTTGGAGATCGAGACCGACCCGTCCCAGCCGTTGGGGACGTAGTGCGTGTGGCTCCCATGCGAGATGCCGACGTAGCCCTCGGGGCTGCGCACGCCCGTCTCGGACTCTCGCAGCCCGAGCACGTCGGTCAGGACCAGCACGGCGATGAGGCCGAGCGCGAAGAACAGGGCGAGGCGGAAGAGGCGGCGCGGGGTCATAGGGGACCGATGGAACGGTCCAAGAGTACGAACGACCGTGCCTGTCTCTCCCGAATCTCCTGTGACCTCCGCCCCCCGTGTGCTCCTCGTGATGGGCGTCGCCGGCGCGGGCAAGTCGACCCTGGGGCGCACACTCGCGGACGTGCTCGGCTGGACGTTCGAGGATGCCGACGACTACCACGCCGACGCGGCGCTCGAGAAGATGAACCGCGGCGAGGGCCTTACGGACGCCGACCGCGCCCCGTGGCTGGAACGGCTCGCAATGCTGGTGCGCCAGCGCGCGGAGCACGGGCCGCCGACGGTCCTCGCGTGCTCTGCGCTGAAGAGGGTCTACCGGGCCCAACTCGGCGTGGGCCGTCCCGACGTCGCCGTCGTGTGGCTGGACGTGCCGGCCGACGTGCTGGCCGAGCGTCTCGCGATGCGCCAGGGGCACCAGGTCGGGCCGAGCCTGTTGCCCAGCCAACTCGCCACCCTCGAGCCGCCCGAGGATGCGCTCCGCCTGGACGGGACCCAGGCCGTGCCCGACCTCGTCCGGGCCGTTCGTGCGCGACTCGACCCGGACGAAGCGAGGAGACGCTAGAATCCGCCTTCGAAGGCGTCGATCATCGGTGTGTCGTCGCAGACGGCGTCGGCCGCCGTGTCGATCCCCTCGACGTACTCGGCCCAGACCTCGTCGATGACTGTGAGCAACTGGGCGAGGTCCTCAGGCGTGTGCTGCGCCGACACGCTGAGCCGGAACCGCTGCTCCGTGACGGGGACGACGGGGGCCTCGATGTGGTTGACGAAGATGCCGCGTCGGTTGAACGCGTGGGCCATCCCGCGCACATCGACCCCGGCCGGGGTCGGGAGCGAGAAGATGGGCGTGAGGCCGTTCGCGGCGAATCCGCGGGCCTGCAGGCCCCGAGCCAGCGTCGCTGCGTTGTCGAGGAGCCGGGCGTGACGCTCCGGCTCGGTCTTGAGCACTTCCAGCCCAGCGAGGACGGCCGCGCAAACCGCCGGCGAGGGCGACGCGCTGAAGACGTACGACCGCGAGAAGTAGCGGAGGTAGTCCACCACCTCCCGGTCGGCCGCGATGAAGCCGCCGGACACAGAGAACGCCTTCGAGAACGTCCCGACCACCAGGTCCACGTCGGGCGCCACGTCGAACATGGCGACCGTGCCGTGGCCGCCGGGACCGGTCACACCCGTCCCGTGCGCGTCGTCGACGATGAGGACGGCCCCGTGGCGCTTGCAGACCTCCGTGATCCGGTCGAGCCGGGCCACGTCGCCGGACATCGAGTAGACGCCCTCGACGCTCACGAACACGTCGCGATACTCGTCCCGGACCTCTCCAAGCATCTGATCGAGGGCCTTCGTGTCGTTGTGGGGAAAGGTCTTGCCCGGGACCCGGCCGAGTTTCATGCCGTCGATGAACGAGGCGTGGCTGTGGGCGTCGTAGAGGGCGAAGTCGCTGGAGCTGGGGAGCGCGCTCATCAGGCCGAGGTTGGCCGCGTAGCCGCTCCCGTAGAGGAGGGCCGACTCCTTGCCCTCGATGGCCGCCAGCCGCTCCTCCAACTCGCGGTGGAGCGGGCCGTGCCCGTTGAGCGCCGGCGGCCCGCCGACCCCGACGCCGACCGTGGCGACGGCCTCCTGCACGCGCTTCACGACGAGGGGGTGCGTGGCGAGGCCGAGGTAGTTGTTCGACCCGAACATCAGCATCGACCGCGTCTCGCCGCTGTGGTCACGGACCCGCACCTCGCGGTCCATGGGGGTGAGGACGCTCCGGTACTGGAGGCCATCGATGGTCTGTTTCCGCTCGTCGTAGATCCAGTTCGAGAACGTCGAGGTCCGGTCTGAGTAGTTGTATTGGGTACGAATGCGAACGAGGTCGCGATACGTGATAACGCTCAACGGTGTGGTGGGCTGTCCGTGAAGCCGGGGTGAACTGACGAGTCCAAGTAACACTCACTGGGTCAGTCCTGTCACCCCATTCAGACAATTCCTTTTGTTAATCAAGCCAACTTTAAACTCTCTAAATGTTTAGGAATGGTGACGTTTCTGGCCGGTAGCGCTTTTCTGAGGCAGGGACGCAGAGAAACCGGCCCTCAGCGGTGCGACCGAACCAGAAGCCACGTCGCCACCCCCGCGAAGGCAAGGTGCGGGAGCCACGCCGCCACCACGGGCGCGACCGTCTGCACGTACCCGAGGGGCTCGATGGTCTTCTGCAACGCGAGGTAGAGGAACGCCACGCCGAGCCCGAGCGCGAGCTGGGCGGCCTGCCCGCCTCGCCGCCGGACCGACGCGAGCGGCACGGCGAGCAGGACCAGAATGAGATTGGCGAAGGGGTAGGCGTAGCGGCCGTAGTACGAGACGAGCGGGCGCCCCCGCTCCCGGACGCCCGCCCGCTCGAGCGACTGGACGAACGCCCGCGCCTCGGGGAGCGTGAGCCGGTCGGCGTCGCGCTCGGACTGGGCGAGGTCGCGGGGGAGGACGGTGAGCGCGGTGTCGAGCGCGTCGTACGTCCGGAAGTGCTCGGTCCCGTCCGCATCGAAGTGGCGGACGATGGCGTTGCGGGCGCGCCAGAGCCCGAGCGAGTCGACCCACTGCATCTGATCGGCGTCGAGGCGGGAGCGGACCCCGAAGCCCGCCGAGTCCTCGACGGTCACGACGCTCACGCCGAAGGCCTGCTCTTCCCGACGGTCGAAGAACCGCGAGGTGAGGATCACGCCCGGCGCCGTCTGCCGATAGATCTCGCCCCCCGCCTGGCTCTCCGGTGCGTCGCGGTAGTACTCGTTCTGGAAGGCGTAGACGACGGCCGTCGCGCGCGGCACCACGAACCCGTTGAACCACAGCATCCCAAGCGTGAACAGGCCCGCCGCGAGCACCATCGGCCGCATGAACCGCCACACCGAGACGCCCGCCATCTGGACCGCCGTGAGCTGCATCGACTGGGCCAGGCGGGCCGTCACGTAGACGGCCGCGAGGAACAACGCGAGCGGGCTCGTGAGCCGGACGATGTCCGGGATGTAGTGGAGGTAGTACGTCCCGAAGATCTGCCCCATCGTCGCCTGGCGGTCCAGGAAGTCGTCCACGCGCTCGGCGAAGTCGAGCACCACGAAGGTCAGGACCAGCAGGACGATGAGGAGCACCGAGCCGGCCACGAAGCGGCGGAGGACGTGCCAGTCGAAGCGGGTCACCGGGGCAGGGGGGGCGGGGCCCGCAGGTTAGCGACGCCGTCGCTGCGGGGGAGACGAGGGCGTCGGGGGAAGATGGAGAACCCGCCCAACTCGTCCAACCTGCAAAACCGTGCGCACCTCGGCGCGGTACCTTCGAGGCACCCTTTCTGACCTCTCGCCCCCATTCCTGTCCGATGAAAGTCCACGAGTACCAGGCCAAGGAGATCCTCGGCCGCTACGGCGTCGCCGTCCAGCGCGGCCTCGTCGCCGACACCGTCGAGGAGGCCGTGCAGGCTGCCGAGACCATGGCCGCCGACGGCGTCGACCAGTTCGTCGTCAAGGCCCAGATCCACGCCGGCGGGCGCGGCAAGGGCGGGGGCGTCAAGTTTTCCCCGACGATCGAGGACGTGCGGACGAACGCCGAGAAGATCCTCGGCATGCAGCTCGTGACACCGCAGACGGGCCCCGAGGGGCAGAAGGTCCAGAAGATCCTCGTCACGGCCGCTGAGGACATCGCGCACGAGTACTACGTGGGCGTCACGCTCGACCGCGGCAAGGGCATGGACGTCATCATGGCCTCGACCGAGGGCGGCGTCGAGATCGAGGAGGTCGCCGAGGCGACGCCCGAGAAGATCATCAAGGTGTGGGTGGACCCGTCCATCGGCCTCCGGCCATACCAGGCCAACGAGATCGCCTCCAAGCTGGGGTTCGAGGGCGCGAACGCCAAGGAGGCCCGGAAATTCGTGACGGCCCTCTACAAGGCCTACCGCGCCAGCGACGCCACCATCGCCGAGATCAACCCGCTCGTCCGCACCGACGACGGCCGCGTGGTCGCGCTCGACGCCAAGATCGACCTGGACGACAACGCGCTCTTCCGGCACCAGGACCTCGCCGAGATGCGCGACGAGGCCGAGGAGGACCCGCTGGAGGTCGAGGCGGGCAAGCACAACCTGAACTACATCAAGCTAGACGGCAACGTGGGCTGCATGGTCAACGGCGCCGGCCTCGCGATGGGGACGATGGACCTCATCAAGCTGGCGGGCGGCGAGCCGGCTAACTTCCTCGACGTCGGCGGCACGGCGAGCCCGGAGACGGTCGAGGCCGGGTTCCGGATCATCCTCTCGGACCCGAACGTGAAGGCCATCCTCGTCAACATCTTCGGCGGGATCGTCCGCTGCGACCGCGTCGCGAAGGGCGTCGTCGAGGCCGCCTCGAACATCGACCTCACGGTCCCGCTCATCGTCCGCCTCCAGGGCACGAATGCCGAGGAGGGGATGCAGATCCTGAAGGAGAGCGGGCTCCCGATCGAGAGCGCGATCCGCCTCCAGGAGGCCGCCGACAAGGTGACGGCCGCGCTCAACGCGTAGCCCCGCCCTCCCCCCATGGCCAGAGGCGTCCTCCGGGACGCCTCTGTCTGTTTGACGCCTGTGGACGACTCCCGCCAACCCGTCGGCATCGAGATCGACGGCGCCGTCAAGCGCTACGGCAGCGTCGTGGCCGTCGACGGCGTCTCGCTGGACGTGCCGGCGGGCGCGTTCGTCTCGCTCCTCGGGCCGTCCGGGTGCGGCAAGACGACGCTCCTCCGCCTCGTCGGTGGGTTCGAGACGCCCGACGTCGGGTCCATCCGGATCGGCGGGCGGGACGTGACGCGCGCGGCGCCCCAGGACCGCCCGACGGCCATGGTCTTCCAGAGCTACGCGCTCTTCCCGACGATGACGGTGGGCGAGAACGTGGCCTACGGCCTGACGGTCCGCGGCATCAAGAAGACGACGCGCCGCGAGCGGGCCCGGCGAGCCCTCCGCCGCGTGGACCTGGACGGGCTGGAGGACCGCCCGGTCGCGGCGCTCTCGGGGGGGCAGCAGCAGCGCGTCGCGCTCGCCCGCGCGATCGCCGTGGAGCCCGACGTGCTCCTCTTCGACGAGCCGCTCTCGAACCTCGACCTCGCCCTCCGCGAGGCCACGCGCGCCGAGCTGAAGGCGCTCCAGCAGGACCTGGGCGTGACGAGCCTCTACGTGACCCACGACCAGCACGAGGCCCTCGCTCTGAGCGACCGCGTCGCCCTGATGCGCGCGGGGCGACTGGTGGGGGAGGGGACGCCCGAGGCGCTCTACGCCGACCCGCCGACGGCCTTCGCCGCGCGCTTCCTCGGGCGCGCCAACGTGATCCGCGACGCGGCCCTCGCCGAGCGCCTGGCCGGCGAGCCGGTGCCTGAGGGGCACGTCCTCTCCGTCCGGCCCGAGGCGCTGGCGCCGGTCGATGGGGAGGGAGCGGTCCCGGCTCGGCTCCTCGCCCGCCTCTTCCTGGGTCAGACGGCCGAGTGGGAGGTGGAGGCGGATGGCGTCCGTCTGCGGCTGTGGACCGAGCCGGGCCGCGCCGTGCCGGAGACGTTCGGCGTTCGCGCCGACCGCTGGCGGTGGGTGCCGGATGACGAGAACCCCGCGCCCGCCGACCGGTAGATTCCGCGCCTCTCTCCCTGGCCCCTCCCTATGACTGACCCTGGCGAGCTGACCCTGCGCGACACGCTCGACGGCCTCACGGCCGGCCGCATCGCCACGCTCTACCGACGCGCCCCGCTCCTCCGCAAGACCGACAACCCGGAGGCCCTCCTCCGCTCGTTCCAGAACTCGTCGCTCGTCCTCTCACTCTGGGAGCAGGACCGGCTCGTCGGGCTCGCGCGGGTGCTTACGGACGGCGTCCAGAACTCGTACCTCTGCGACCTTGCCGTGGAGCCGGACGTGCAGGGCGAGGGCGTCGGCAAGCGGATGATCGACGAGATCCTGGAGCGCTGCAAGGGGACCGAACTGGTCCTCCGCGATTCCGACCTCTCGACGGGCTTCTACGAGCGGCTCGGCTTCGAGATCGTCGACAACGCCTGGGTCCGACGCGCGTGATGACGGACGAGACGCTTCGCGCCTTCGATACCCTCCGCACGACGCGGCGGTCGCTGGCGGCCGTCGTCGACGCGCTTCCCGAGGCGGCCCGGACGACGACCCCGGACGGGTTCAACAACCACGTGCTCTGGAACGTCGGTCACGTCGCCGCAACGGAGCAGCTCCTGACGTACGGGCTGGCGGGCCTGCCGCTGCACGTCCCGGACGCCTTCGTCGCCGACTTCCGCAAGGGGAGCTCGCCGCGTGACTGGGAGACGACGTGGACGTGGGGCGAGGTCCGCGACTTCCTGCTCGCGCTCCCGGACCAGACCGAGGCCGACTACCGTGCCGGCCGGTTCGAGACGTACCGCGAGTACCGGACGACGCCGGGCGTCGTGCTCTCGTCCGTCGAGGACGCCGTCCGGTTCAACGCTGTACCACGAGGGGCTCCACCTCGGGGCCGTCCTTGCCCTGCGGAAGCTTGTGGGTTAAAAGCGGTAACGGCTCCCAGGTGATCCCGCTCAGCAGCGCGCGAGCTGAAGTAATCGTCCATGCACCGAGCTGGACGTCGGACAGCGGAGCTCTCGATCACGGCCTCGTCGACTGGCCGCGTATGCCGTCGCGCCCGTCCAGGCCGTGGGAGTAGATGCTTGTATCCGGGTGAGATGAGTACGAGGCCCGCCGGAGCCCGAAGGTCTGCGTCAGCTCCTCGCGGATCAGGTGGGACCGCTCGCGCTGCGTGACACCGTCCGTGGAGATGAGGATGCGGCTCGTCGTCATCGCGCAGGCCCCCGACCACCGGACGTAGAAGAAGCCGAGGTTGCCCTCCACGTAGTTCGGCTCGAGCTGGCTGAACTCGTCCGCGGGGGCGAAGATGATCTCGGTCTGTGCGGCCGGGTCCCCGGCGGGCAGGACCCGGACCTCGATGCCGTCGACCAGGTCGTTGAGGTCGGCCACCACGTCGTCCAGCGTCTGCAGGTCCTCGGCGGTCGGGGCGCCCGAGACCTGGATGCCCACGTCCCCGGTCCACTTCCGGACGAGGGCGGCGTTCTGGCCGAACTCGCTGCCCAGGGCGATCTCGAGGAAGTAGGCGACCTCCGCGTCACTGTAGAGCCGGGGCGCGTCGGGCTCGACGGAGTCGCACCCGGCGAGGAGGACAAGCGCGACCGTAGCGATCCAGTGGGGGCGGGGCACGGATGGGGGGCGGTTCAGGGCCAGAGATACACACGGCCCGGGTCCGACGACAAGCCCACCCAGGCACGACAGCCCGAATAGGAACGGCCTGGCGGCGGACGGTTGACGCTGGCGGGCCGAGCACGCGCGGACCTAGCAGGTTCCCGATGACTGCGTCCCCTGTGCTCGTTCGTCGCCTGCTTCGTGGCCACTCCATCTGTTCGGTGAAAGCCGCCCGGTAGCCTGAGAACTCGCTGACTGAGGCCGTTGGCGAGAGCCGGCAGAAAAGGGAGCGACGCGTGAGCCACTCCCGGCAGGAATCTCGATCTAGGGAGACCTGCCCCCACTCTGCCCATGTCCCGTCTGCTGATCCTCGCCACGCTGGCGGCCCACTTCGCCGGCCCCGCCGTGGCCCAGCCGACACTCGCGTTCGACGCCGCCGCCGTCTCCGTCGCTGATCTCGTCTCTGCGGCCGATGGCACGACGTTCGTCGTTGGCAATTTTCAGGGTACCGTGGACTTTGAGCCGAGCGACGGCTCCGACGCCTCCGACACGCTCACCAGTCAGACCCCCAATCAGGGCGACAGCTTTGTGGTGAGCTACGACGGCGCTGGTGTCCTCCGGTGGGTATTCAGGATCGGGCCAGGCCTTCAGCACCTGGCCGTAGCGGGGTCTCAGGTGTACGTGGCAGGGGGCACCCCCGACGGGTACGATGTCGACCCTGGAGCGGGTACCGCGATCGTAGCGGGAACCCAGTTGATCGCCGCATATGACCAGGCCACAGGAGCGTTTCGCTGGGTCGACGGCTTCGGACGGATCGGTCTCGGCGGGTTGGCGGCAGCGGGGGCGCGGGTGCTCGCGGTTGGCCGGTACGCACGGGGCACGGCCATCGACTTCGACCCCGGGTCGGGGACGTACGGGCTGACCTCGGGCAACCCGGCTTCGTGGGCGGCGGTGTATTCGGCCGCCGATGGGGCGTTCGCATGGGGAGCGGGCTTCGGAGGTCCGGACACGGTGAGCTTCGACGATCGCAGTGCTCCGTCCGCGCTGGCCGATGCCGACCGGGTCTACCTCAGCGGTTCCTTCAGCGGACCGGCGGACTTCGACCCGGGTCCTGGCACCGAGACCCGGACCGAGGGGGGCGCCTACGTGGTCGCCCTGGATGCCGCCTCGGGAGCGTTTCGCTGGGCGACCACCGCTCCCGCCATCGAGTCGCACACGTCTGCGCTAGGCGGCGAGGTCGTCGTCATCGCTGGGTCCACCTTCTTGCGCGACTTTGACCCGGGCACGGGCACCGCGATGATCGGGCCCGGGGCCTTCATGGCCGCCTACGACCGCGCGACCGGCGCCTTCCGTTGGGCGGATGGCTTCGCTGAGACGGTGACCTGGAACGATCTGGCCGCCGACGCAAACTACGTTTACGGCGTGGGTGCCTTCCGGACGAGGCCGGCAGACTTCGATCCCGGCGCAGGGACTCAGACACTGCCGTTCGCTGGGGGCTTCCAGGATCTCGTGCTCGCGGCGTACCGCGCCACGGATGGCATCTACGTCTGGGCGGGCGGCATCGGCAACGACCAGAGGGCGGAGGGGTTCGAGGACGTGGGCCGCGCCATCACCGTCTCCGAGGACCGGGTCGGCATCGGCGGGCAATTCGTCGGGACGGTGGACCTCGACCCGGGCGGGGGAGCTGCCGAGACCACGGCCGGTGGCTCCACGGCATTTCTGGCCTTTTACAATGCTGCCTCAGGTGCCTACGCGCCATTCGCTGTTGCAGCGGAGGAACGCGGTGGGGCGGGCAGGCTTGTCCTCACGGTAGCCCCAAACCCGGCTCAGGGCCGGGCCACGGTGACGGTCTCACTCAACGCGCCCCGGTTGGCGTCGGTGGCGGTGTACGACCTGCTGGGGCGGGAGGTGACCCGGCTCCACGACGGGCCGCTGGCGTCGGGGATGCACCCCTTCGCGGTCGAGGCGGCGTCGCTCCCGGCGGGGGTCTACGTCGTCCGCGCGTCCACCGAGGCGGGCCTCGTCGCGGCACGGCTGACCCTCGTGCGGTAGGTCATGTCTCATTCAGCGTCTCACGTCTTACTCCTTCCCATGAATCGACTGCTCCTCGTCGCGCTGGCGACCCTCGCGACCGCGCCGCTCGCGGCTCAGACCGCCGTCCGCGACAGCGTCAAACTGACGCAGAAAGTCTACTATGGCGAGTTTGAGTATGGGCGCGGATACGATTTCTACGGGCGGGAGTACTATCGATTTGGGTGCCTAGCAGGCGTGTATGCGACGTGGCCGGACGTGCTGGCGGACCTCGGCCTGCGCGGCGGCTACTATAGCTACACCCTAGTCGTCGACGGAGCCCCTGGCGCGCGCGTGCCAGGCTCCGGAATGGCGGGCTCCGATATTGGTCGCCCGGTCCCAGAGGGCTATCTCGGTCAAAATGCAATCGGGACCTGGGATGAGGGCCAACCCGTCTATCCTCCAGATGCGCCGAACAGAGCTAGGTGCATAGAGGGACGTGCCCGCGCGACGGCCATTCTCCCCCAGCTTCCCGACTGGTACGCGGTCTACACCATCCCTGATGGTACCCCCGTTGCCCTCTACAACTGGGAGCAGACCGCTGACCTCGATGTCGCTTTCGACGCGAGCTTCGAGAGCAGACTGTCGCACGAGGCCGACGCCACACAGCCGTCCGGCAAGCGGCCCGTCGCATCCTACGCCTGGGACTTCGACGACGGCCAGACCAGTTCCGGTGCCCGGCCCACCCACACCTTCGCCCGGGCCGACACCTTTACCGTCACGCTAACCGTCACCGACGACGACGGGGAGACGAACAGCCACTCTGAGAAGATCATCGTGGGAGCCGCATTGCTCTCTGTCCGGGTCGAGAGTTGGGAGACCCCAGTCACGGTCGGCGAACGCGTGAAGCTGGAGGCGACGATCACCAACACAGGCAACCAGGACGCCGAATACATCGAGGTCGACCGGTTCTTCAGCCACATCATCTCTTTCCCGGACTCGGTGGTGGCGAACGACAAGGGCGACCCGGTGCTCACCCGGGTCGAGACGGTCGACCCCGACCTAGCCACGCGAGACCGGCTGTCCCCAGGCGAATCGATGGCGGTCCGAATTCAGTACACCGTCGACGCGGCCGGGACGTACCGGCCCTCCGGCGGCAGCGACTACGTCCAGATCGAGACCGAGGTGCGGTCGTCGCTGCTGAGCGTACGGGCCAGGACTGCCGATGGTGCTCCCGTGAAGGTGGTCGATGCCTGCGAGGACGGCGGGTGCAACGACGTGACGGTGATCGAGCCGAAGTCGAGCGTGAGGCTCGAGTTCCGCACGGACGGCGCGGTGACCACGCAGGTCAAGGCCGGGCTCGAGTACCACGCCCCGGAGAGCCCGCTCCTCTACCAGGTCCTCGGCAAGAGCGCCGTCAGCCCGTTCTCCTACACCGGCGCCGTCGATTCCAACACGGGCCTGGTCTCGGACCTGGAGCAGCACTGCCACTCGGCCTGCGCCGACATCGTCGTCACCGTGACGGACCCGGCCACCGACCAACCTCTCCAGGGGGCCAAAGTGGTGCTCTCCGCGCCGCTCGTCCAGGGCGATGCGGTCGTGACGTCAGAGCATTCGGGCGGCCACTTCTGCGGCGACGGCTCGTGCGCCAACCCGCTCGAGATCGAGGCCGACGAGAACGGCGAGGCACGGGCGTATTACTCGTTCCCCGGCATCATCACCGCCCAGGACGTCGACATCACTGCCGAGGTCAGCGCCGAGGGGCTCGACGAAGATGCGACCGAGACCCTCCGTCTGCTGCCGAACCAGCGGACGGATTTTGTTCAGGAGATCACCCTCACGCTAGATGAGACGGATTTTCTCGGCGCCGCCTGGCTGGGACGCAATGGCGGCGCGTTCTACAACATCGCCGGGGAGGCCTGCGAGGGCTTCGGCAAATGGGTTCTCGGCGGAGCTTCGGACTTCGTCGTTCGACCTGGCACGTCCTACGTCCTCCACGGCGGGGCCAACGTGTTCACGGAATGGGTCTGCGCACTCGACCCATTCGCAGCTCTGTCGAGTGCGACCGGAGGGAACACGAAGAAGGTGGCCGAGACATCCATGATCGTATGGTTCGGCGAGCGCTTCCAAGTGCCCGAGGGCGGGCTCGGCACACTCAACGGCCCGTTTCCTCCTCCCTTCGTCTTCTACTACGACGGCGACTACTACTCGGCCGTGCTCGACGTCACCGACGAGCTTCGCAGGGCCTCCGTCGGGGCAACGGTGACGCTGGAGCTGTTCGAGGTGTCGTGGCTCCGGGAGGGCGGCCTGATGGGCAACCCGCTCGTGCCGAACGTCTACTTCAAGCTCACGCGCGGGAATGGACCGGCACTCACGACGCTGATCGAGGCTGGCTACCTGCCCGAGACGTGGCTGACCCCACCGCCGAGCGAGATCCTCGCCCGCATCGCGCAGGCCAACGCCGACCGGATCTATGTACAGGAGACCCTGGACCGAATCCGAGAGGGCGACTTCGTCTTCATCGATCCGGGCACCCCCTTCGAGGAGTTCTCCGAGATCCGCCTGTCGTCCACTTCGGGTCGGACATCGACCGGCGGTACCGGCGCCGATGTCGAGTTGCTGCTCTCGCGGCCTCTCCGCTTCGAACATGGCGCCGATGCTCAAGTCCTCCTCCTGCGCGGCGACAGCCTTGTCGCTCCGCCGAGTCCACCCATCGTCGCGGGCCACGACAGCACGGGGACTGCCTGGCCGCTCGTGCTCCGGTGGGGCATGGGGCGGCTCGAGACCCCGGCGAGCTACCGCATCGAGGTGGCCCACGACAGCCTGTTCGCGGATCTGCTCGTCGGGGCAGAGGTCGTCGCTGAGGGCACCAACGCCATGCCCGCTCAGAGGTACGTCTACGGGGACGTCGTAGACGGGGACGTGGTGTTCTGGCGCGTGCGGGGATCGAACCTTATCGGCGACGGACCGTGGTCCCGGACCGGCCGTGTGGAGGCCGTCGACGGCTACGTGACCGCGGGCGAAGACGGCCCCGACGACGAACAGGCACGCCCGGCTGCGCCAGTGCTCTCGGTCTACCCGAACCCCGCGCACGGGGCCGCCTCGGTGGCGCTCACGCTCGACGTGCCCGGGTCCGCCTCGGTGGCGGTGTACGACCTGCTGGGGCGGGAGGTGACGCGGCTCCACGACGGGTCGCTGGCGTCGGGGATGCACCCCTTCGCGGTCGAGGCGGCGTCGCTCCCGGCGGGGGTCTACGTCGTCCGCGCCGTCACCGAGGCGGGCGTCGTCACGACGCAGCTCACGGTCGCCCGCTAACCCCTCCGCTCGCAGACCTCTTGGACATCCCGCGCCCCGACTTGCGTCTGCAATGGGCTCTCCACAGCAGGTTCCGTACGGGTCCAGGTGCTTGGCCGCGAGGTGTGCTCGCTCGTGGACCACCACGCCCCGGCGTGGTGGTACTTCGCGGAATGGTCGCCGACGTCCGCATCCGGGACGTACGTCGTCCGGCTGGAGGCCGGCGGAGAGGTGCGGACGCAGCAGATGGTTGTCGTCCGCTAGATCGGCCTATCCCGCTGGCGACGCTCGTCGCCAGCGGGACGCCCTCAAGGGAGCTCCGCCGAGCGGAAGGCGACCCGGATCGAGTCCGTCTTCGCCCGTACCTGGGCCGCTTGGGCGCGATAGGGGGCGGCCTCCGCCGGGCGGCCCGCGTCGTCGTAGAGCGTCTCCAGTGCCAGGGCCCCGGAGTCCTGGAACGGACGGACGTTGGCCAGGGCGGTCGCCTTCGTCGAGGGGAACGGGGAGGCGGCCGCACCCGGCGGACCGGCGCCGTAGCAGGCCAAGAGGTCCGCCTCGGCCTCGTCGAGGCTCCCCTGGGAGAGGCGGAGGGCGCCGAGGGCGCACATCTGGCTCTGCCACGCCTCGTGGTGGACCGCAAGCCGCGGGAGCCGGGCGAGCACCGAGTCTGAGGCGGCGAGTTGACGGTCGGCGTCATCGAGGCGGCCCAATCCCAGGAGGGCCGTGGACCACCGCTGGTTCAGGATGATCAGGATTCGGTCCCGGTAGCGGCCGCCGTCCGAACCGGGGACGAAGTGGTCCTCGACGAACGCAGTCGCTTCGGCGAAGAGGGCGTCTGCTTCGGCGGACCGGCCGAGTTCGTTGTACAGCCCGCCGAGGTCGTTGGCCATGAAGGGGAAGTTGTTGCCTTCGTTGCGCACGCGTTGCATCGCGACGGCACGCTCCATGAGCCGGATCTGCTCGCGAATGTCCGCCCGGCCGAGGGTGCTGGACACGTAGTAGAGCGCCTCGGCAATCCGTGGGTCCGGCGCCGTGTACAAGCTCTCACGGAGAACGAGGGTGCGGCGGTGGTGGCGCCTCGCCTCGGCCGCGAGCCCGAGCGAGAGGTAGGTGTCGCCCAGGATGTGGTGGAGGTCGGCGAGGAGGTCGGGCCGGTCGGCGAAGTCGCGGTCGACGCGCGCGGCGGCCTCGTCGAGCACGGCGCGGATCGGGGTGGCGGGGCCCGTGGCCACGGCGTCGTTGTACCAGCGCGTGTTGGGCGCCCGGAGGATCTGCTCGAGGAACCCGGCGACGGCCTCGGCCCGCTCGGTCTGTGCCTCGGCCTCGGCAGCCGCCCGGCGAGCGTGGTCGCGCTCGTTCTGCGCCACGCGCGCCTGCCAGAGCGCCGTGAGACAGCGGATGAGGGCGAGAGCCACGAGGGAGACGGCGACGACGCTCGTCCGGTGGCGGCGGATGAATCGGCTCGCGCGGTACCGCACCGTCGCCGGTCGGGCCTGGACGGGGAGCCCGTCGAGGTGGCGGCAGAGGTCGTCCGACAGCGCAGCGGCACTCGCATAGCGGCGGGTGGGATCGGGGTCGAGCGCCTTCAGGCAGATCGTGTCGAGGTCGCCCCGGAGCGCGCGGGCGCGGTCGGGCGAGGCGGCAGCGCTGGGGGGGCGGGGCGGGAGTGCCTTGCGCCGCTCGACGTCGGCGGCCGTGGCGTCGGCGAGGTCGTAGGGGCGAGTGCCGACCAGCAGTTCATAGAGGAGTGCGCCGAGTCCGTAGACGTCGGTCGCAGTGGTGACTTCGTCCCCGGAGAACTGCTCGGGTGCGGCGTAGGCCGGCGTATAGGCCCGGCCACCGGTCCGTGTGAGCACGTCGTCCATTTCATCACCGAGGAGGCGGGCGATGCCGAAGTCGAGAACGACAACTCGTGGCCCGCGAGCGGTCTCGGCCACCAGGACGTTCGACGGCTTGAGGTCGCGGTGGAGCACGAGTCGGCCATGAGCGTACCCCACGGCCTCGCACACCTGGAGGACGAGCCGTACCCGGCCTCGATGTCCAAGCCGAGGCGCTCGGCGGCGTCGGTGATCGGTTCACCCTCGACCAACTCCATCGCCAGGTACGGCGTTGCCCCGATCCCGTCGCCGGCCACGTCGGCGTCGTAGAGCCGGGCGATGTGGGCGTGCTCCAGGAGTGCCAGCGCCCGGCGCTCCCGATCAAACCGCCGTGCGAGGTCGGGGCTGGCGTGGCGGATCACTTTCAGTGCGACGGTCCGGTCCAGGCGCCCATCGGTCCGCTCCGCGCGGTAGACGGCGCCCATCCCGCCGGCCCCGAGCCGCCCGACGATCCGGTACGGCCCGATGCGGTCGCCGGACGCCGGCTCCGGGTCTAGCACCGTCGTCAGCGCGCCGCCCACCTCGGCGGCGTCGTAGGCCGCCACGAGCCCGGTCACCTGGTCCGCCAGCGAGGGCGGTTCAATGCCCTTCAAGAATGCGACGCGCGTAGCGGGCGGTCGGTTGAGCACGGCCTCGACGAGCGTCTTCACGCGGTCCCAGCGCGACGGGGTGGGGGGCGAGGGCACGTCAGGCGGCGAGGGCCTGGTAGAGCCATGCGCGCGCCGTCAGCCAGTCCCGCTTGACGGTCGCCGTCGAGACGCCCACCGCGTCGGCCGTTTCTTCGATGGTCATCCCGGCGAAGTAGCGGCACTCGACGATCCTGGCCTGCCGCGCGTCGAACGCCTCCAGTTGGCGGAGCGCGTCGTCGACGGCCAGCGCCTCGTCGATCCGGGGCGACCCGTCGGCGAGCGGACCGACGATGTCGAGTGGGAGGGGGCGGGCCGACCCGCCCCGCTTCTGAGTCTGCTGCGCGCGCGCATAGTCGACGAGGACGCCTCGCATGGCCCGCCCGGCGATCCGGAAAAAATGGACCCGGTTGGCGATGTCGAGTCCCTCGTTCCGAGACATCCGCTCGTAGGCCTCGTGGACCAGAGCCGTCGTGTTGATCGTCTCGGCCGCGCCCCGGCGGGTGCGTTGACGGCGGGCGAGCGCCATCAACTCGTCGTAGAGGACGGTGAGGAGTCGGTCGAGCGCGTCGGTGTCCCCATCGTGTGCACGGTCGAAGAGGACGGACAGGTCGGGAGGGAAAGACAAACGGACGCTCCGTCGTTAGGAACAGAGAGGTTACGCCCGACTCGCCCGAATGCCATCCCCCGCGTGACCCAGCGTACGGGGGAGCCTGACCGCCCTGCGCTACAAGTTCTCGATCAGCGCGTCGCCGAACTCGGAGCAGGCCAGCTTCGTGGCCCCCTCCATCTGGCGGTGGAAGTCGTACGTCACCCGCTTCTGTTGGATCGTCGTCTCCATGGCCCGGATGATGGCGTCGGCGGCCTCGGTCCAGCCCATGTAGCGGAGCATCATCTCGCCCGAGAGGATCACGCTCGACGGGTTCACCTTGTCCTGGCCGGCGTACTTCGGCGCCGTCCCGTGCGTCGCCTCGAAGAGCGCCACGCCCGTCGTGTAGTTGATGTTGGCGCCGGGCGCGATCCCGATGCCGCCGACCTCGGCCGCCAGCGCGTCCGAGACGTAGTCGCCGTTGAGGTTGAGCGTCGCGATCACGCCGTACTCGTCCGGCCGCGTGAGGATCTGCTGGAGGAACGCGTCGGCGATCACGTCCTTCACGGTGATCGTCTGGCCGTTCTTGGTGAACGTCCGCCACGGGCCGCCGTCCAGCTCGCTGGCGCCGTACTCGGCGTCGGCCAGCCCGTAGCCCCAGTCGCGGAAGGCGCCCTCGGTGAACTTCATGATGTTCCCCTTATGGACGAGCGTGACCGAGTCGCGGCCATTTGCGATGGCGTAGTCGAACGCCGCGCGGACGAGCCGCTCGGTGCCCTCCTTCGAGACCGGCTTGATGCCGAAGCCGGCCGTGTCCGGGAAGCGGACCTTCTCGAACCGCTCGGGGAAGTTCTCCTTCAGGAGCGTCTTGAACCGCTCGGCGTCGTCGGTGCCCTCCTGAAACTCGATGCCGGCGTAGATGTCCTCCGTGTTCTCGCGGAAAATGACCATGTCCACCTTCTGCGGCTCCTTCACCGGCGAGGGGACGCCCGTGAAGTACTGGACCGGCCGGACGCAGGCGTAGAGGTCGAGCCGCTGGCGGAGCGCGACGTTGAGGCTCCGGATGCCGCCGCCGACGGGCGTGGTCAGGGGCCCCTTGATGGAGACGAGGTGCTCGTCCATGGCCTGGAGGGTGTCCTCCGGGAGCCACTCACCGAACTGGGCGTGGGCCTTCTCGCCGGCGAACACCTCGAACCAGACGATCTCACGGTCCCCGCCGTAGGCCTTCTCCACGGCCGCGTCGAGCACGCGCGAGGCGGCGGCCCAGATGTCCGGCCCGATCCCGTCGCCCTCGATGTAGGGGATCACAGGGTGGTCGGGGACCTGGAGCCCGTCGGCGGTCATGCGGATCGTCTCACCGTCGGTGGGAGGGGTGAGGTGCTGGTAGTCGGCCATTCGAGAGGCGGGGGTTCGTGGGAGAGGGGCCGAAAGCTACGAGGGGGACTCCCGACGCGTCAGCGACGAATTGGCACCGCGCGGGGATCCAGGACAAGGGCGCCCACGGAATCCAGCCGGCCTCGGGAGGAGGCCGGCTGCGGCAGGAGAGCCCCAGCGTGGTGAACACGTCGGCGATGGCGATGGAAGCCTGATTGAGACCGGAGAGACGCTCCGCCGTTTGTCTCCCGCCCGGACGTTGGCCCACCTGAATGATGGAGCGGTCGCTGGGCGGTGGTACGTGCACAAGGGCCTGGACGCGGGGGGCAGTGCGCTCTGGGGTCTGTATGTCGTCGACCGGGAGGACGGTCTGAATCGCCGACCTTGGCTCAGGATTGACCCTCGCCTCGACCGCGACGGGTTGGGCCCCGGCGGGGTAGCGATGGCCACCCCCCTCAGGATACCGCAGAGGATTCCCCAGAGACGGATCCTATGAGAGCCTCGCGCGGTCGCCAGTGTCGGCCGATGGGAGGGGGTTCCAGGGGCGGAACGAGCGCGTCCACAGCGAAGCGGGGCTCGAGTGGAGGACCACTGAGGAAAGGGTGTGAGGACGAAACAAGCGCCCCCCTTCGTTCGGGACGTCAACCTCCGGTCCCGTTCGCCGTCCGTCATTGGAGTATCGGGCCAGCTGCTCCCAAGCGATTATGCCGACATAGGTTGAGACTCGGTGGCTGTGGCACCCAATCCCTTGCCGGAAGCCCCTACAGCCGCCCGAGGAGCGACAGCAGCCGGAACTGCCACACCTTCAGCGCGGCCTCCCGGACGATCCCCTTGCTCATCTTGCTCTCGCCCTCGCTCCGCTCGGTGAACACGATGGGCACCTCCTGGATGCGGAATCCCAGCCGCCACGCCCGGTAGTTCATCTCGATCTGGAAGGAGTACCCGTTCGACCGGACCTTCGAGAAGTCGATGGCCTCCAGCACCTCGCGGCGGAAGCACTTGAAGCCGGCCGTGACGTCTTGGATGGGGATGCGCGTGATGGCCCGCGTGTAGACGCCGGCGCCGTAGCTCAGCACGAGCCGACCGAGGGGCCAGTTGAGCACGCGGAGCCCGTCCACGTACCGGCTGCCTACGGCGACGTCGGCCCCGCGCCCCTCCGGCAGCGGCCGGCACGCGTCGACGAGGGCGACGAGGTCGTCCGGGTTGTGGGAGAAGTCGGCGTCCATCTCGCAGACGTACTGGAAGCCGGCGTCGAGGGCGTGGCGGAACCCGTCGAGGTAGGCCGTCCCCAGCCCCATCTTGCTGGCCCGACGACGGAGCCCGACGCGCGTCGGGTGCTGGCGCCGGAGGCGGTCGACGATCTCGGCCGTCCCGTCCGGCGAGCCGTCGTCCACGACGAGGATCGAGAACTCGCCCGCGAGGGCCAGGACGCGCTCGACGACGGTCTCGATGGTCCCCGACTCGTTGTAGGTCGGGACGACCACCACGGCGCCAAGGCCGCGGTCGGGGGCGGGCGGGGAGAGGAAAACGTCGGGCACGGGATCGGGGCGAGCGTGGGAGGATACCCCGATGGACGGCGCCGTCGGCGGGGCTCTCCATGGAAACCCAACGTAGACGGCCCTCCCGAAGGTGCGCCCGTCGCGTGGGCGGGGCTAGCTTTGTGGCCGACGACGGATCTCGCGTGAGGGTCCGCCGGTTCCGACCCCCTGACCGCTGCCCCTCGGACCCCCATGGCCGACTTTACCTCTACCGCCGAGAAGCCCAAGGCCGCCCCGTCGGCCACCAACGGCGACGCGCCCGATGCCGACGGCGGCCCCGCCCGCGGCGACGCGTTCGCCCCGGACGTCCCGGACGTCCGCATCTACCGCGGGAGCGGCCACACGCACGAGTCGCTTGGCCTGAGCGCCGACGACGTGGTCGATATGTACCGCAGCATGCTACTCCAGCGGCGCTTCGAGGAGCGCGCGGCGCAGATGTACGGGCGGCAGAAGATCGCCGGCTTCCTCCACCTCTACATCGGGCAGGAGGCGGTCTCGACGGGCGCCGTCTGGGCCACGCGCCCCGACGACCCCATCATCACGGCCTACCGCGATCACGGCCTCGCCCTCGCGCGCGGCATGAGCTCGAAGGCCGGCATGGCCGAGCTGTACGGCAAGATCGACGGGTGCTCGCGTGGCAAGGGCGGCTCGATGCACTTCTTCGACGTCGAGAAGCACTTCTACGGCGGGCACGGGATCGTGGGCGGCCAGATCCCGGTGGGCGTCGGGATGGGCTTCGCGTGCAAGTACAAGGAGAACGGGGGCGTCTCGATGACGTTCTTCGGCGACGGCGCCATCAACCAGGGGTCGTTCCACGAGGCGTCCAACCTCGCGTCGCTCTACGACGTGCCGGCCCTCATCGTCGTCGAGAACAACGAGTACGCGATGGGCACCTCCATCGCCCGCTCGCGCGGCGACGCCCACCTCTACAAGCAGGGCTACCCCTACGGCATGAAGACGGCCGTGGTCGACGGGATGGACCTGTTCGAGGTCTACGGCGCCTTCAAGGAGATCGCCGACGACGCCCGCGGCGCCACCGACGGCCAGACGAAGCCGTACTTCGTGGAGGTCCAGACGTACCGCTACCGCGGCCACTCCATGTCCGACCCGCAGAAGTACCGGACGAAGGAGGAGATGGAGGCCAAGAAGAACGAGGACCCCATCATCCGCACCAAGCAGTACATCCTCGAGCACAAGCTGGCCGACGTCGCGCGGCTCGACCAGATCGACGAGGACGTCAAGGCCGAGGTCATGGAGGCCGTCGAGTTCGCCGAGCAGAGCCCGCGCCCCGACGTCGAGACCATGTACGAGGACGTCTACGTCCAGGACGACTACCCCTTTATCGCCTAGCACCGGGCCCACGACGGGCATCGCCCGCACCCCGACTCCCTTTTTCGAGACGACCCCGATGGCTGAACTGCAATTCCGAGAGGCCCTCCGCGACGCGATGACGGAGGAGATGGAACGCGACGAGAACGTGTACCTCATCGGCGAGGAGGTGGCCGAGTACGACGGTGCCTACAAGGTGAGCCAGGGCATGCTCGACCAGTTCGGGCCGAAGCGGATCATCGACACGCCGATCTCGGAGTCCGGCTTCGCGGGCCTGAGCATCGGGGCCGCGCTCCTCGGCCTCCGGCCGATCGTCGAGTTCATGACGTGGAACTTCACGTTCGTGGCCTTCGACCAGATCGTCTCGAACGCCGCCAAGGTTCGCTACATGTCGGGCGGCCAGGCCAAGGTGCCCATCGTGTTCCGCGGTGGCAACGGCGCGGCCGGCCAGCTCGGCGCGACCCACTCCAACTCCGTCGAGGCGTTCTACACGAACGTTCCCGGCTTGAAGGTCGTCGCGCCCTCCAACCCGGACGACGCGAAGGGCCTCCTCAAAAGCGCCATCCGCGACGACGACCCGATCCTGTTCCTCGAGTCCGAGCTGATGTTCGGCCTGCGCGGGGAGGTCTCGGACGAGGAGGACTACCTCATCCCGATCGGCGAGGCCCGCCTCGCCCGCGAGGGGGACGACGTGACGATCGTGGCCCACTCGAAGAGCTACTGGCTCGCGATGGAGGCCGCCGAGGAGCTCGCCAAGCAGGGCATCGAGGCGACGGTCATCGACCCGCGCACGCTCCGGCCGTTTCCCATCGACCCGGTCGTCGAGAGCGTCAAGCAGACGAACCGGCTCGTCATCATCGACGAGAGCCAGCCGTTCGGCGGGATCGCCTCGGAGGTCGGCTTCCAGATCCAGCAGCGCTGCTTCGACTTCCTCGACGCGCCCATCGAGCGCGTCACCGCGAAGGACGTGCCGGCGCCGTACGCCAAGAACCTCATCGAGGCCTGGATGCCGTCGGTGGACGAGACCATCGCGGCCGTCAAGCGCTCGCTCTACAAGTAGGCCCGAGGAGCGAGGACTGAGGGCCTTCGGGTTCGCCTCATCGTCCGCTCCCCCTCACTCCTGATTCCCCATCCCTGATTCCTCCCCGACATGGCGATTGCAGTCGAAATGCCCAAGATGAGCGACACGATGGAGGAGGGCGTCCTCGTGTCGTGGCTCGCCGAGGAGGGCGCCTCCGTGTCCGCCGGCGACGTGATCGCTCAGGTCGAGACCGACAAGGCCACGATGGACCTGGAGGTCTACGACGACGGCGTGCTCCTGAAGCGCGTCGTCGGCGAGGGCGACAGCGTGCCGATCGGGGCGCTCATCGCCGTCCTCGGCTCGGAGGGCGAGAGCCCGGATGACGTGCTCGCCAAGTACAGCGGCGACGGCGCCTCGGGCGCCGTGTCCGGCGCCCAGGTGAAGGCCGCGCCGCCTGCGACGCAGGACACCGAGCCAGCCCCGGCCGGCCTGGACGGCAAGGCCGCCACGGCCGGCGCCGTCGACGCCCCCGCGCCGAGCGCGCAGCCCGTGACGGAACCGGCGGGCGCGGACGGCGGCCGTGTGAAGGCGTCCCCGCTCGCGCGCCGGATGGCCGAGGAGGCCGGGCTCAACCTCGCCCAGATCCAGGGCTCGGGCCCGGACGGCCGCGTCGTCAAGCGCGACGTGGAGGGGGCGATGGGCCAGACGGCCGCGCCCTCCGCCCCGCCCGCGCCGGCTCTTGCGGCCGCGCCGGCTCCTGCGGCCGCGTCGGCTCCCGCGCCGAAGGCCGCGTCCGTGGCGTCGGCGGGCGGCAGCGACCTCCGCATCACCCAGATGCGCAAGACGATCGCCCGGCGCCTCGCGCAGTCCAAGTTCACGGCGCCCCACTTCTACCTCACGGTCGACGTGGACATGTCGGAGGCCGTCGGCTTCCGGACGGAGCTGAACGCGCTCACGGCCCAGCGCGACCTCGCCAAGATCAGCTACAACGACCTCGTCACGAAGGCGTGCGCCGCGGCGCTCCGCCGCCACCCGATGGTCAACGCGAGCTACCTGGAGGACGAGGGCGTCATCCGGCAGCACGAGGCGGTCCACGTGGCGATCGCCGTGGCCATGCCCGAGGGGCTCATCACGCCGGTCGTCCGCGACGCCGACCGGAAGGGGCTCGCCCAGATCGCCGCCGAGACGCGCGACCTGGCCGGCCGCGCCCGCGACGGCAACCTGGACCCGAGCGAGTACGCCGGTTCGACGTTCACGACCTCGAACCTCGGCATGTTCGGGATCTCGGAGTTCACGGCCATCATCAATCCGCCCAACGCGTGCATCCTCGCCATCGGCGGGATCCGCGACGTGCCCGTCGTGAAGGACGGCGCGGTGGTGCCGGGCCAGGTGATGACGCTCACGCTCTCCTGCGACCACCGCGTCGTGGATGGGGCGACGGGCGCCGAGTTCCTGGCCGACGTCAAGGCGATGCTGGAGAACCCGTCGCTGATGCTGCTCTGAGCGAGGGGGCGAACAAGTCGACACGCGAACGAGTGAAGGAGTCCTGAGCCCCCACTCGACGCCATGCCCGTTCGTACCCTCGCGCACCTCTCGGACGTCCACTTCGGGAAGATCTCGCACCCCCGGATCGTCCGGGCGCTGATCGACGAGGTGAACGGCGCCGGGCTCGACCTCGTCGTGGTTTCCGGCGACCTCACGCAGCGGGCGCGCAAGCACCAGTTCGCCGAGTCGCGGGCGATGCTCGACGCCTTCGAGCCGCCCGTCCTCGTGGTCCCGGGCAACCACGACGTGCGGGCGTGGTGGCACAACCCGTTCGACCGGCTCTGGCGCTCGTCGCGCCGCTTCCGCAAGTACATCTCGGACGACGTGACGCCCCAGTTCGCCATCGACGGGCTGGCGGCGTTCGGGCTCAACTCGGCCCACGGGTGGACCATCAAGGGCGGGCGGATCCGCCCCGAGCACGTGGAGGAGATGGAGGCGTTCTTCGCGCGGCAGCCCGCGAGCGCCTTCCGCGTCCTGACGCTCCATCACCACTTGCTGCTGCTGGAGGGGCTGGGCGATCACGACATCTCGCGCGACGCCCGGCTCGCGCTCGACGCCGCCGAGCGTGCGCACGTCGACCTCATTCTCTGCGGTCACCTCCACACCAGTCACGTCGCCCCGGTGGAACTGACGTCACCCAGCGGCAGGTCGGCTACCGGCCACTGCGTCGTCATCGCCAGCGCCGGCACGGCCACCTCCAGCCGCGGCCGTGGCGTCGACCGCGACGTCAACTTCTACAACTGGGTCCGGGTGGAGGACGACTCGTTCACCGTCGAGGAGCGGCGGTTCGACCCGACGGCGGCGACGTTCCACACAGAGCGGGAGACGACGTTCGATCGGGACCGGGGAGGCGTGTAACGGCTCGCGTCCGCCTGCGTAGGTTGGGATCGACCGCTGCCTTCCTCCGTGGCTGACTTCGACGCTCTCATCGCCGCCAACGCCCTCGCCGACTCGGAGGAGCCGCGCGCGACGCGCACGACGCCGCCCTCCGGCCGCGACGCCTGCCCCAACTGCGGCGCCCGCCTTCACGGCCGCTACTGCTCCGACTGCGGCCAGCTCGACCATCCCCTCCGGCTGCCGGTCCACCGGTTCCTCCGGCAGGCGTTCACCGAGTTCCTGGGCATCGACGGGCGAGTGTGGCGGACGCTCCGGGTCCTCTTTTTCAAGCCCGGTGCGCTGACGGTCGCCTACCTCGAGGGACGGCGGCGACAGTACCTGCGGCCGCTCCGCGTTTACCTCTCGTCGACGCTCCTCTTCTTCTTTCTCCTGTCGATGCTCGACCCCGTCGGGCAACTGGAGGACATATTCGTCGACCGGGACGGCCTCGCCGACACCACGATGACGGCGGGCGCCTACGTCGCCTACCTCGACGCGCAACTCGCGGAGGACGCGGCCGGTGAGGCGGGGCCGCGCGCACGAGCGGACTCGGTCCAGGCTCGGCTCGTGCGTGCCCGGGCATCCTTCCGGGTGGACTCCCTCGCTGGTCGCTTCGTCGATCCGGATTCCCTGGACGCTGCTCAGGAGGTGGTGGAGGACCTCGCGGATACGTACCAGGATGCGGTCGGCGCTCTGAACAATGAGGCTCGACGACGTCGCGAGTGGCAGCGCGAGCAGGCCGCGGCCTATCCGCCCGACAGCACCATCCGCCCCGGGGACCTGATCGCCGCCGCCGAGCTCGTCCTTGGCGACGGAGCCGACAACCTCGACCTCAACATCGGCGTCGCCGACCGGTGGGTCCAACGCGGCCGGGCCTATCAGCGGCTGAAGAGTGCCCGCACGACCGACGACCAGGTGAGCGCCGGGATCGACCTCGCGCGGGCCGGGATCTCCAAGATCCCGGTCGTGATGTTCCTGATGTTGCCGGTGTTCGCCCTCCTCCTCAAGCTGATCTACCTGCGGCGGGGCTGGTACTACTCCGAGCACCTCGTCTTCGGGCTGCACACCCACGCGCTCGCGTTCCTCGTCTTCACCCTCGTGACGCTCCTCAGCGTGCTCGGGGCTGAGGCCGCGTGGATCGGTCTCTTGAGCGCCGTGTGCTTCATCGCCATTCCGGTCTACTTCGTGCTGGCGCAGAAGCGGGTGTACCGGCAGGGATGGATCAAGACCCTCTTGAAGGCGTGGCTGCTGGGGAGCCTGTACTCGTTCGTGCTGCTCGGCGTCGGGCTCGTGCTGACGGTCCTGCTCGCGTTCGTGGCCGGCTGATCGGCGGCGCTCGGGCCGCCGCCGATCGGATCGTCGGAACGACGCGGGAGATGAGCGGCCGGGGCCGCTCGCCTACGCCGCGACCTCCCGGCTGGGGCCCGACTGGCGGACCTCCTCCGTGACGTCGTCGCGGTACTTCTCGAAGTTGTCGGCGAACATGCCCGCGAGCTGGTCGGCCTTTGCGTCGTAGGCCTCGGGGTCGGCCCAGGTCTGGCGCGGGCGGAGCACCGCGGCCGGCACGCCCTCGATGGCGACGGGCACCTGGAGGCCGAAGACTGGCTCCGTGGCCGTCTCCACGTCGTCCAGCTCGCCCGCGAGGGCGGCGTTGACCATCCGGCGCGTCCAGGCCAGCTTCATCCGCTCGCCCGTGCCGTAGGGCCCGCCCGTCCAGCCCGTGTTGACGAGGAACACGCGGGCGCCGCTCGCCTCGACGCGATCGCCCAGCATCTCGGCGTAGCGGGTGGGGGGGAGGACCATGAACGGCTCGCCGAAGCAGGCCGAGAACGTCGCCTTCGGCTCCGTCACGCCGCGCTCCGTCCCGGCCACCTTGGCCGTGTAGCCGCTGAGGAAGTGGTACTGGGCCTGCGCCGGCGTCAGCTTCGAGATGGGCGGGAGCACGCCGAAGGCGTCGGCCGTGAGGAACACGACGGTGTCCGGGACGCCGCCCATCCCGTCCTCGCTCGCGTTCGGGATCGAGTAGATGGGGTAGCTGAGGCGGGTGTTCTCCGTGATCGTCCCGTCGTCGAAGTCGATCGAGCGGTCCTCGTTGAGCACGACGTTCTCGGCGAGCGTGCCGAACTCGTGCGTCGTCGCGAAGATCTCGGGCTCGCCCTCCTCGCTGAGGCGGATGGCCTTGGCGTAGCAGCCGCCCTCGAAGTTGAACACGCCGTGGTCGCTCCAGCCGTGCTCGTCGTCGCCGATGAGCACGCGCGAGGCGTCGGCCGAGAGGGTCGTCTTGCCGGTCCCGCTGAGGCCGAAGAAGATGGCCGTGTTGCCGCCGCCCGGCGCCTCGTTGGCCGAGCAGTGCATCGGGAGCACGTCCTGCTGCGGGAGGACGAAGTTGAGCGCCGAGAAGATCGACTTCTTGATCTCCCCTGCGTAGTTGGTCCCGCCGATGAGGACGAGCCCGCGCCCCAGGTGCAGGAGCACGAAGGTGGACGAGTTGAGCTCGCCGGCCACCTTCTCGGTCGCCTTGAAGTCGCACAGGTCCAGGACCGTGTAGTCCGGCTCGAAGCCGACCAGTTCCTCCTCGGTCGCGGGGCGGAGGAACATGTTGTAGGCGAACATCGAGTGCCACGCCTTCTCGGTGATCACGCGGACCTTGACGCGGTAGCGCGGGTCGGCGCCGGCGTAGCAGTCGCGGACGAAGAGGTCGCGCCCGGTGGCGTACCGCTTCATGGCGCCGTGGATGCCGTCGAAGGCCTCCTCCGAGATCGGTCGGTTCGTGGCGCCCCACGCCACGGCGTCCTCCGACGACGGCTCGCGGACGACGAACCGGTCGTTGGGCGAGCGGCCCGTGTGCGGGTCGGTCCGCGTGGCGAGCGGGCCGCCCTGCGTGAGCCGGCCCTCGCCGCGGCGCACCGAGAGCTCCACGAGGCGGGCGGGGGGGAGGTTGTAGTAGACGGTCTGCGTCCGGTCGAGGCCGAGCGCGGTGAGGTGCGAGAGGACGGGTTCGGGGGCGTTCATGAGGCGAGCTCGGCTGGGGCCAGGAAGCGCTTCCGAGCGAAGTTTCGCAATCGAGGAGGAGGCCGAAGATACGGGCGGCGGGGCGGCGTCAGATCCCGGAATCGGCGCTACACACGTTATCTTAATCGCCTTCGTTGAGACGAGTATGCCCACCATCTGACTGAATGATCCGGTTCCGATTCGCTTGCGCCCTAGTCGTCTTCGTCCTCGCCAGCGCCGCGGGCGCACAGGGACTCCCCATCCAGGTCCGCCTCGACGCGGGGACGTTCATGTACAACGAGGGCCAGGCACTCGTTGAGATGTACGTCTCGTTCGGGGCGGCGACGCTCCCCTTCGAGGCCCGGCCCGACGGCCAGTTCGAGGCCCTCGTCCCGGCGACGTTCCGCCTGCTCCCCGTGGCCGCCGCGGCGCCCGCCGGTGCCCAGCGTGCCCCCGTGTATGAGGAGGAGGCGACGTTCCGCTACGTCGTGGAGGACACCACGGCGCTCCAGGAGGGGCAGGTGATCGTCGAGCAGCTTCGGACGACCGTCCCCTCCGGCGAGTACGAGCTGGCCCTCACGATCGCGCTCCCCGGCCAGAGCCCGCTCGAGCTCCGCAGCGACCTCGACGTCCCCGACTACCTCGACGACGACGCCCCGGCCATGTCGTCCATCCAGCTGGCCAGCGACATCCGGCGGGCGGAGGATGACGACACCTTCGTCAAGAGCGGGCTCCGCGTGGCCCCGAACCCGGACGCGTTCTACGGGGCCGGCTCGCCGCAGGTGAGCTACTACGCCGAGGTTTACCGTCCGCCGTCCGAAGCCGACACGTACACCGTGCTCGCCTACATCGCCGACGGCGAGCGGGCCGGGCCGCGGGAGGGCCTGCAACGTCGGGTGGAGCGGCCGGTCCGGCCGGTCGACGTGATCGCGGGGCGGCTCGACGTGAGCACGCTCCCGAGCGGCATCTACTTCCTGCGCATCGTCGTGCTCAACGAGGCGTCGGAGTCGGTTCTGGAGCAGAGCAAGCGGATCTACGTGGTGAACCCGGACGTGCAGCGGCCCGAACTGGCGACCGGGCAGCTCGACTACGAGGACGCCCTGTATGCCCCGATGGCGGAGGAGGAACTGGAACTCGGCCTTCAGCACGCCCGCGTGATCGGCACGCAGGCCGAGCGGCACCGGATCGACGAGGTCCGCGAGGGGACGCTGGACGAGCAGCGGGCCTTCCTCGCCAGCTTCTGGCGCAACCGCGACACCGACGGCCGGCCGAACGTGAACACCGCGCGCGACGAGTTCTACCGCCGCCTCGGGCCGGTCAACGACCAGTACCGCGAGCCTGGCGGCCGCGCCGGCTTCGAGAGCGCCCGGGGGCGCGTGTACCTGGTCTACGGCCCGCCGTCCGAGATCGAGCGGCGCCCGTTCACGCCCGAGGCCTACCCTTACGAGATCTGGAAGTACAACAACATCCCGGGCGAGGGCAGCGGCACGTTCATCTTCGCCGACCGGTACTCGTCCGGCCAGTACGACCTGATCCACTCGGACGTCGTGGGGGAGGAGAACAACCCGAACTGGCAGAGCGAGATCATTCGCTGAGGCCGCAGCGCGTGCGCGACCTTCGATTCCGGCGTCGAACGTGGACATGGCTCGAGACTTCGGGTTCGTGGTGGAAGCCCCACGTCCCCGAGCGAGGTAACGCTCTCGACGATCCGATCGGGCACGGGCTGCGCGAGTCTGAGCGCCCTCGTCTACCTTTAACCGGTCGCCCTGACGCATCGACGCTGTTCCCCCCAGGCCGAATTGCCCCGTGGCTGAGTCCGCCGGTTCCCTGGCGAGCCTTGCGCCGACTCCGTCGCAGTGGGACTGGCGGCGCGGGGTGCGGTGGTTCGGGGCCGAGTTCCTCGCCGTCGTGACGGGCGTGCTCGTCGCCCTGGCCGTTGGCGCGTGGTAGCAGGGGCGGCAGGATGCGACCACCGAACGGGCCTACCTCCGCCAGCTCGCCGCCGACCTACGCGAGACGGAGCGGGCGGCAGCCGACGCCGACACGTTCCTCCTACCCGTCGAGCGGGCGGGGAGCCTCCTCTGGCTCGCCTTCTACGAGGCGGAGCCGCCCCCACGCGACTCGCTCCTCGCCTGGGCGGAGCGCTCGATGTGGACCTCCACCGTCCGGCCCGTCGTGGGGACGGCCGAGGCCCTCGTGGCCACGGGTGACCTCGCCTTCATCCGCGACGCGCCGGATAGGGCGCCACGGCGTCGGAAGCGGACGAAAACCGAACGCGAGGGGAGGGGCCGGCGCCCGTAGTTTCTCGGCCCGTCTCTCCTCCTGTCCATGACCGAGCCGTTCACGCGCGTCGCCGCGCTCCCCGACCACGTCGGCCAGACCGTCACCCTCAACGGGTGGCTCTACAACCAGCGCGGCTCGAAGGGCCTCCGCTTCCTGGAAGTCCGCGACGGCTCCGGGCTCGTCCAGGTGGTCGTGAACCAGGAGAACGTAGACGAGGCCTCATGGACGGCGGCCGAGTCGCTCACGCAGGAGAGCGCGCTCCGCGTGGTCGGCGAGGTGCGGGCCGACGAGCGGCAGGTCGGCGGCGTCGAGGTCCAGGCCACTTCGGTCGAGGTGCTGGCGCTCGCTGAGGCGTACCCGATTACCCCGAAGGAGCACGGCGTCGACTTCCTCATGGACCGCCGGCACCTCTGGCTCCGGAGCCAGCGCCAGTGGGCGGCCATGCGCGTCCGCAACCGGATCATCACGGCGATCCACGCCTATTTCCAGGGCGAGGGCTTCATCCAGATGGACGCCCCGATCCTGACCGGCAACGCCGTCGAGGGCACGTCCACGCTGTTCGAGCTGGACTACTTCGGGGAGCCGGCCTACCTCACCCAGAGCGGCCAGCTCCACGGCGAGGCGATGGCCATGGCGCACGGGAAGGTCTACACCTTCGGCCCGACGTTCCGCGCCGAGAAGTCCAAGACCCGCCGCCACCTGACGGAGTTCTGGATGATCGAGCCCGAGATGGCCTTCTACGACCTCGCCATGAACATGGAGGTCGCCGAGGAGCTGCTGCTCGCCATCACCACAGCCGTGCTCGCCGACTGCCGCGCAGAACTGGCGATCCTGGAGCGCGACACGGGCAAGCTGGAGGCCGCCGCAAAGGCGCCGTTCCCGCGCCTCTCGTACTCCGAGGCCGTGGACCTTCTCACGAGCGACGCCACCCAGACGATGCTCGACGCGGAGCAGGAGGGGTTGGAGGACGAGCGCCACGCCCTCGAACAGGAGCGCGACCAGAACCGCGCGCGCTATGGGCAGGCGAAGAAGGGCGAGAAGCGCCGGATCGATGCCCGCGAGATCGAGATCAACGTGCGCCTGGACGAGATCGCCGAGGGCCTCCGCAACATCCCGCAGTGGAAGACGAGCGCCGCCGAGTTCGAGTGGGGCGCCGATTTCGGCGGGTCCGACGAGACGATCCTCACGCGCCACTTCCAGACGCCCGTGATCGTCCACCGCTACCCGGCGGCCGTCAAGGCGTTCTACATGAAGCGCGACCCCGAGGACGACCGCCTCGCGCTCGGGATGGACGTGCTCGCGCCCGAGGGCTACGGCGAGATCATCGGCGGCGGCGAGCGGGCGACGGACCTCCAGTTTTTGAAAGACCAGGTGGAGGCGCACGGCCTCCCGGAATCCGCCTTCGACTGGTACTTCGACCTGCGGCGCTACGGGTCGGTCCCGCACGCCGGCTTCGGGCTCGGCCTGGAGCGGACCGTCGCGTGGGTCTGCGGGCTCCCGCACGTCCGCGAGACCGGGCCCTTCCCGCGCCTCCTGGGTCGGCTCCACCCCTGAGCCCCCGCACCGCAGACGGAATCGGGGAGCGCGGCGTTAGGAGGGCCGACTCTCCCCGCACCTCCATGCTCCGACTCCTCGCCCTCTCGCTCGTCCTCGCCTCGGCCGCCAATGCCCAGGGCGCGGGCGCCGAACTGGCCCCCAACACCGTCACCGTCACGGGCGAGGGGATTGTATCCGCGCCGCCGGACCGCGCCATCGTCCGCCTCGGCATCCTGACGCGCGGCGAGACGGCCGCCGCCGCCCTCCGTGACCACGAGGCCGACATGGCCCGGGTGCTCCGCGAGGTCCGCGGCTTCGGGATCGCCGACCGCCAGATCTCCATCGAGGCGCTGAATCTGGGCGACTACTACGGGCCGGAGGGGCCGGGCGGGTACCAGGCCTACCGGATCGTCGCGGTCACGGTCGACAGCCTCCGGATCGTCCCGGCGCTGATCGCCTCAGTGGTCGAGAGCGGGGCGAACCGGCTCGACGGTGTCCAGTACGCGATCCGCGACGCCACCCCGTACCAGAACCGCGCGCTCGACCTCGCCATGGAGAAGGCGCGGGCGAAGGCCGCGCGGCTCGCGACGGCGTCCGGTCGGGCCCTCGGTCCCGTCATCGCGATCCAGGAGCAGGGCGTCGGGCTCATCCAGCCGTACGAGCGCGTCGCGGTGCAGAACGCGGCGATGGACGAGATGGCGGCGGGGGCGCCCGAGCCCGGGGCCTACTCGACCGGCTCCAGCCAGATCCGCGGTGCCGTCGTCGTCCGATTCCTCCTCACCGACTAGCCGATGGCCGAGCCGCTCCCGACCGTCCCGTACCGTGTCGCCTCGCGGACCGACGCGGAGCGGCTCGCCCGCGCCGAGGCGTTCTTCGAGGAGATGGACGCCCGCCGGTCGGTCCGCGACTTCTCAGACCGGCCTGTTCCGCGCGCGCTCGTCGAACGGGCCATCGCGACGGCCAGCACGGCGCCCAGCGGGGCCCACATGCAGCCGTGGACGTTCGTCGCCATCTCGGACCCGGCCCTGAAGCGGCAGATCCGGGAGGCCGCCGAGGCCGAGGAGCGCGCGAGCTACGACGGACGGATGAGCGACGAGTGGCTGGAAGCGCTCGCCCCGCTCGGGACCGACTGGCGCAAGCCGTTCCTGGAGGCCGCGCCCTGGCTCGTCGTCCTCTTCGCGCAACGGACGGGTCTCCGGCCGGACGGCTCGAAGCGCAAGCACTACTACGTGCAGGAGAGTTGCGGCATCGCCGCCGGCCTCTTCATCGCGGCCCTCCACCACGCGGGCCTGGCGACGCTCACGCACACGCCCTCGCCGATGCGCTTTCTCAGCGACTTGCTGGACCGCCCGTCGCATGAGGTGCCCTACATCCTGTTCCCCGTCGGCTACCCGGCGGACGACGCGGAAGTCCCGGACCTGAGGCGGAAGGGGCTCGACGAGGTGGCCGTCTGGCGGTAACGACAGCACCCCACACGCCGAAGCATGCGGGGCGCAGACGGAGCCGTGGAGGCGGGGGGTCAGGCGACGCGGTCGAGGCGGCGGACGCCCCGGGCGGCGACGCCCGCCTTCCCGCCGACAACGGTGAACTCGACAGCGTCGCCGTTGGCGAAGTCGTCGTGGTGGGCGTGGCGGAGCGAGAAGGGGATCGTGTCGATGCCCCGGTCGTGCCGGACGAAGCCAGTGCCCCGGCGGGGGTTGTAGGAGCTAATGGTGCCCTTGACCATGGGGGGAGGGGTATAAATCGAGTAAGAGAGCGAGCGTACGACCTACCCGGCCAAGGGATGCAGAGGAGACGGGGAAGGAGCCTCGAAGGGTTGACGCGCGAATTGTGAAGGCGGGGGTTGAGTCGCGTATCGGAGTGGCCGATACGCCGGGCGATCTTCGTCTCGTCGATGCCGCCGATCGCTCCTCTCGCCTCGCCACAGGTCCCTGCACCAGCCGTCGACGCCGGGGAGCCGGGCGAGCGACTGCGGGCGTTCGTCGAGCACATCCTGCCGTTCCGCCGGTGCATCACGGGCGACGGGCTCCGGCAGACGCTCCTCGCCATCGGCGAGCACGTCCCGCTTCGGATCACCGAGGTCTCCAGCGGCACCTCGGTCCTCGACTGGACCGTCCCGCGCGAGTGGCGGGTGCGCGAAGCCTACATCGCCACCGAGGACGGGACCCGCGTGATCGACTGGGCCGAGAGCCCGCTCCACCTCGTCCACTACAGCGTGCCGGCGCGCGACCGGATGCCGCTCTGGGCGCTCCGGTCTCACCTGCACACGCTCCCCGAGCAGCCCGACCTCGTCCCGTACCGGATGAGCTACGATGCGCCGGCCTGGGGCTTCTGTCTCTCCCAGGAACGCCTCGACGCGCTGGCGGAGGCGCTCGGCGAGGGCGCCGAGCTGGAGGTGGTCGTGGACACCGAGGTGTTCGATGGGAGCCTGACCTACGGCGAGGTGGTCGTGCCGGGCGCGACGGTCGACGAGATCCTGATCTACGCGCACGCCTGCCGCCCGGCGCTCGCCAACGACACCGCCTCCGGCCTGGCGGTGGCCACGGCCCTCGCCCGGCGCCTGCTCGATGGGCCGGCGCTCCGCCATACGGTCCGCTTCCTGTTCGCGCCCGAGACGCTCGGCGCGATCGCGTGGCTCGACAAGAACCACGCGTCCATCGAGCGGGTCCGCCACGGGCTCGTGCTCGCCGATCTGGGCGGCCGATCCGGGTTTACCTACCATCAGACGCGGCGCGGCACCTTCGAGGGACGCGTCCCGGTGGACCGGGCCGTCGCCGTCGTCCTTCGGGATCGCGGAGAGCCCGTCGACGTCCGGCCGTTCGACCCGACAGGCGGGGCCGAGCGTCAGTTCGCCAGCCCCGGCTTCGACCTGCCCGTCGGGCGCCTCGCGCGGACGCCGCACGGTGCGTCTCCCGGCGCCCCCGCCTCCGGCGACGACCTCGACTCGGTCGACCCGGATCGGCTCGCCGGGGCGCTCGACGTCCTCACCGACGTGGTCCACGTCCTCGACGCGGACGGCGTCTACCGGAACACGCAGCCGTTCGGCGAGCCCCACCTCGGCCGGCGTGGGTTCTCCGGTTCCATGAGCGGGGAAGTTCGAGGCGCCGACGCGCAGCAGGCCGCCCTCTGGGTCCTCAATCTCTCCGACGGTCGGTTCTCGCTCCTCGACGTGGCGGAGCAGAGCGGTCTTCCGTTCGCCGTCATCCGGGACGCTGCGTCGGCCCTCGTCGAGGCCGGCCTCCTCCAGCCCGTGGGCTAGACGCCTACCGCCGGTCGTAATTGCGACCGCCTCGCGGGCCGAAGATCGTCTGGAGCACGAACGCCTCTTTGACCGCCTTCGGGTCGCGGAGCTTCGCGCGCCAGTGCGGGAGTTCCGGGAGGGGCGGGGCGGCCGGCGCCGGGCGGAGGCCGTGCGGGTCGGGGAGCGGGCCGCGCTTCACGGTGCGCGACTGCGGGGCGCGCTGCTCGAAGCGCTCCTCCGAGAGCGGGTTCTCGGCGCCGAACCCATGCCGTCCATGGTCGACCGGGGCCAGGGCGTCGAACGAGCCCGTGATGGCGTGGAACTCGGACGCCGGTCGGACCGGCTTGGCCGGAGGCGCCGGGAGGGGGGACGGGCGCGGAGGAAGCTCCGGCGTGGAGTCCTCGTAGGCCGGCCTCGCCGCGTCGCTGACGGCCTCGTCGAGCTGCTGGAGGAACTGCTGGAACGGCGTCGGCCCCTTGGGAGCCGAGACCGTTCGCTCCTCGGCGCGTGACGCCTGCGTCGCGCGCTGGCGGTCCTGCACGCGCTTCCGTCCGCGCAGCAGGTAGTACGCGGCGACGAAGAGGAGGGGGAGGAGGTCGAGGAGGCCTTCCACGAGGGCGGGGGGAGAGGCACCAACCTACGCGCGCAGCGCGGGCAGGATGCGGGCTAGAACAGGCGCGGCGCGCGGGTCTCCTCCTGGAGCGCCTCGATCACGCGGCGGTTGGCGCGGGGGAAGGCGTAGTCGTCCAGCTCGTCGACGCGGATCCACCGGACGGGCTCGCCGCTGGTGGACGTGGGCTCGCCGGACGTGAGGGTGCAGCGGAACGCGTGCATCGTGATGCGGAAGTGGGAGTAGGCGTGGGCCACGCGCGCGATCTCGGGGCCCACCTCCACGTCGACGCCGACCTCCTCGCGGACTTCGCGGCGGCACGTCTCGGGCAGCGTCTCGCCCGCCTCCTGCTTCCCCCCGGGGAACTCCCACAGGCCGCCCAGCATGGCGTCCTCCGGCCGACGCTGGATGAGGAGCCGCCCGTCCGCGTCCGACACCACGGCGACGGCGATCGTGTGGTGGGGCACCGGCTTCGACTTCGACGTGACCGGGTAGGCTTCGGGATCTCCCTCTGCGAACGCCATGCAGACGGACCGGAGCGGGCAGTAGGGGCACGCAGGCGCGGTGGGCGTGCACACGGTGGCGCCCAGTTCCATCACGGCCTCGTTCCAGCGGCCGGGGTGCTCGCGGTCCAGGAGGTCGTCGGCGAGGGCCTGGAGGGCGGTGCGGGTCTGGCCGGCCTTGGCGTCCTCCGCGACGGCGAACACGCGCGTGAGGACGCGGATCACATTGCCGTCGAGGACGGCGAGCGGGCGGTCGAAGGCGAGCGAGAGGGCGGCGGCGGCGGTGTATGGCCCGACGCCCGGGAGCGCGCGGAACGCCTCCTCGTCGGACGGGATCGTGCCCCCATAGTCGGCCACCACCTGCTGTGCGGCGCGGTGGAGGTTGCGGGCGCGGCTGTAGTAGCCGAGCCCCTCCCAGCGTTTGAGCACGTCGTCGAGCGGGGCGGCCGCGAGGGCGGCGACCGTCGGGAACGCCTCGACGAACCGGAGGAAGTAGGGCGTGGCCGTCTCCACGCGCGTCTGCTGGAGCATGACCTCCGAGACCCAGACCCGGTACGGGTCGCGCCGACCCTGCGCATCGGTCTCGCGCCATGGCATCGGGCGGCGGGCGCCGTCGAACCACGCCGGGAGGTCCTGGCGGAAGGCGGCCCGCGCCTCCGGGGTGACGCGCCCGGCCAGCCGCTCCGCGAGGGGGGCGTCGTCCCCCACGGCTACGCGACGATCTCGACGAGCACGACGAGCGTGTCCGGTGCTGCGCCCTCGGCGCGCCGCAGGAAGCGGACGGGGAGCGTCCCGCGCTCGCGCTCCAGCGTCCGCCACATGAACGAGCGGTCGACGAGCCACGAGAGGGCGGGGGCCTCCAGCACTTCGTACGTCGCCTCGGCGCGGCCGGCGGTCGGGGGGAGGGCGAGGATCAGCGTCTCGCCGGCCTGGACCATCGCGTGGATCGTGTCGGCGGCGACCGTAGCTTCGGCGTACGGATCGGGCCGGGCGGCGCGTTCGGCCGGGGCCGCCGCGAGCAGCGCGACGGCACCGAGTAGGAATCCCAGACGAAGAGCGAGCACCAAGCCGGCGTGAGAGTGAGCCCCAAGATACGGAGGGCCGGGGCCGTCCTGGCAGCGCTGGCGACGCTTCCGGCGGCGGCCCAGACCGATTGGACCGTCCGGGCAACGGGGCTGGACTCGGCGGTGGTGCTCCGCACGGCGTCTGGCGATCCCGGCGCGGCGGCGCTCGACTCGCTCCACCAGCGCGGCTACCTCCAGGCCCGCGTCGACTCGCTCGCGCGCGACACCGTCTTCGCCACGGCCGGCGAGGCCGCCACGCTCGCGTCCCTCGACCTCATTGGTGCCGATCCCCTCGACCCGAGGGCCCTGCGGGACGGGTGGGCTACGGTGGAGGGCGCGCCGTTTCGTCCGTGCGCCTTCGCCCGGGACCTGCAGGCGGCGGCCTCCGTCCTGGCCCGGGCCGGCTACGCCGACGCGCAGCTCACCCCCGAGGTCCAGGTGAGGGAGGAGGGTCGGGCCGTGGCGGTCGTCGTCCGGGTCGATCGGGGGGCGCCGTCGCGCGTCGTCGGGGTCGAGCTGGTGGGCGGGCGCGGCGCGGCGCGGACGTTCGCCTCGCGCATCACGGGCGTCCGCCCCGACACGCCCGCCGGCGACATCGATCCTGGGCGCGTCCGGCAGGCGCTCGACGCAACGGGCCTCTACACGGCCGTCGGCGAGCCGGTTCTGGCGCGGACCGCGGCGGGTGACCTCGTCCTCCAGGTGCCCGTCGATGAGGCGCCGCCGGGGACGTTCGACGTGGTCCTCGGCTTCCTGCCGCCGGCCGCTGGTGTGCCGGCCCAGGTCGTCGGGAGCGGACGGGTGGACCTCCGGAACGTGTTCGGCGGCGGGCGGCTCGTCCACCTCGAACTGGTCCGGAATCCGGGCCTCGTCTCGACGTTCGAGGCGGAGGGGCGCGACCCCTTCGTGCTCGGCACACCGGTTGGCCTGGGGCTCGGCTTCGAGGGGACCTCCCGCGACTCCACCTACGCCCGGCAGCGACTGGGGGTGGACGTGACGTACCCACTGGCGCCGGGCCTGCGGCTCGTCGGCGCCTTCAGCAGTGAGTCGATCCGGCCGGGCACGTACGGCGCCCAACCCGTCGACGGCGTCCCGCGCGTGCGCCGGGCGGACGCGTTCTACGTCGGGGCTGGGGTCGCGTACGCCGTGCTCGACGCGCCGCGCAATTCACGCCGCGGGCTCGCGCTGTCCGTCATGCTGGAGCAGGGCCGCCCGCGCCGCGCCCTCGCCGACGCGACGGAGACGGGCGTCCAGCGGCGTCTCCGCGCCGACGTCCGCGCGTACGTCCCCACGCTCCGCCGCCAGGCCCTCGTCGTGGGGCTCGACGCGTGGCTCGTACGGAGCGGGGACACCCGCGCCGCCGTGCTCGACGAGGCCGAGCTGTTCCGGATCGGCGGCGCCCGCTCGCTCCGGGGCTACGACGAGGATGCCTTCCTCGGGCGCACCGTGGGCCGGCTGCTCGCCGAGTACCGGCTCCAACTCGACGCCGAGACGTACGCCTTCGCCTTCGGCGACCTCGGGTACGTGGATCGACCCGCCCTCCCGGACCTCGCGGCGTTGCGCCGAACCCTGCCCGGCTACGGCGCGGGCGTGCAGCTGCTGACCGGTCTCGGCCTCGCCTCGATCAGCTACGCCCTCAACCCCGACCTTCCGCTGAGCCGCGGGAAGGTCCACATCGGCCTGGCCGTGGGGCTCTAGCCTCGCCGACTGGCGGCGGGCGCCCGCGCGTCGGATCTTCCGGCCCCCGCTGCCCGCGCCCCATGAACCTCATCGAAGAGACCCTCTCGTCCGAGCCCGTCTACGACGGCGTCCTCCTCCACGTCCGCCGCGACACCGTCCGGCTGCCCGACGGCGAGACGTCGGTGCGCGAGTGGATCGAGCACCCCGGCGCGTCCGCCGTCGTCCCGGTCCATGAGGACGGCACCGTCGTCCTGCTCCGCCAGTTCCGCTACCCGCCGCGCCGCGAATTCCTGGAGGTCCCCGCCGGCAAGTTCGACGAGGAGGGGGAGGACCCCGTGGACCTCGCCCGACGGGAGCTGATGGAGGAGGCGGGCCTCGCCGCCGAGCGGTGGACCCGCCTCGGCCAGACGTACCCCGGCATCGGCTACTCGGACGAGGTGATCCACCTGTTCCTCGCCGAGGGGCTGACGGAGGGCGAGGTCGCGAACGAGGACGACGAGTTCGTCGAGCCCGTCCGGATGCCCCTCGCCGACGCGGTCGCGATGGCGCGGCGCGGGGAGATCCTGGACGCCAAGAGCTGCGTGGCCCTCCTCCTCGCCCAGGCCGAGCTGGACCGGCGCGGCGCCTAGCGTCTTCACGGGGGATTGGGGAGGCGGAGGCCGCCTCGGCCCCGTAGTTTTCGAGCCCTTATACCGCGCCGAGCTGTGTTCACCTTCCTCATCGTCCTCATCCTTCTGATCGCGCTCCTGATGGGGATCGTCGTGCTTCTCCAGAGTGGGAAGGGCGGCGGCCTGGCGGGCATCGCCAGCGGCGGCCAGACGACCCAGATCCTCGGCGCCCGCCAGGCCCCCGACTTCCTGGAGCGCGCCACGTGGACGCTCGGCGCCATCTTCCTCACCCTCTGCGTCATCACGACGTTCTTCGTCCCGCGCGCGGGGGGAGGGAGCATCCTTCAGGAGCGCGCGGGTGAGCTGCCCGCGGCGGCCCCGGCCCCGGTCGAGGCGCCCGCCCCGTCCGGCGACCTCCCGGGCGCCAACCCGGCCACGCCGGCCAACCCGGACGTGCCCCCGACGCAGGAGTAAACCCCTCGCCGCTTCGACGGTCTGGAGGCCGCGGGCTCGACGCTCGCGGCCTCTTTTTTTGGGTGACGAGTGCATCCGGGGTCCAACAGGTCGGGGCCCCACTCGACGATGCGAGCGGGGCCCCGAGTGCGACGCGCGCCGGCCTGTACGCCGGATTCTGTCCCCAGGAGCGGCCGTCGCCGCCGCCCCCGGTGGGCCGCCATCTATCTGGGACCGCCGTCACCGGCGGCCTCGAGCGGCCTACCCGCGTCCTCGGGCGGGCAACCCTTTCCCTCCGTCACCGGAGGGGCGGACGCTGCGTGGCCTTGCACCCCGTGGGGTTTGCCTGGCCATGACGGTCACCCGCCATGCCGGTGGGCTCTTACCCCACCGTTTCACCCCTCACCTGTGCCGGCGACCGCGAACGGTCGGGCCGGCCATCGGCGGGTCTGTTCTCTGTTGCACGTGCCGTCGTCCGTCACGCCGAAGCGGTCGGGGCGCCTTCCTGTTAGGAAGCACGGTGCCCTGCGGTGTCCGGACGTTCCTCCCCAGGGTGAGCCCTGAGGCGGCGGCCCGGCCGACGCGTGGGCACAACGTACGAGCGGGCGCCGTCCGTCTGGAGGGCGCCCGCTCGAAGGCTCGGAGAGATTCGGCCTAGCTCTCGTCCGCGACTTCCTGGAAGAGCGTGTCGTCGACGATGATGCGGCCGTCGTGCTCGGAAACGATGATCCGGTCGCGCTGGCGGATCTCCACCTGGCGCTGCGGGGGGACCATGAAGCCGGCGGCGGCGCCGCGCTCGATCGGGACCACGGCGCGGCCGTCGCGGACGCGGGTCCGGAGCCGCTCGTAGGCGCGGAGGTAGCGCTCGTCGATGGCCGAGGCCGCCTCCTCGCGCTGCTTCTCGTAACCCTGCTGCTCCGTCTTCGTCTCCTCCACCACGCGGTCGAGCTCGGCCGACTTCTCGTCGATCCGGGTCTGGAGCTCGGAGAGCTTGTCGTCGGCGCCCTCGATGGTGTCGGCCGAGTTCTCGTCGAGGTTGTCGTAGCGCTCGATCTCCTCGTAGGCCGTGCTGATCCGCTGTCGGTGCGCCTCGATCTCCTTGGTGAGCGCGTCGTACTCGCGGTTGTTGCGGACCTGGAGCTGCTGCTCCTCGTACTTCCGGATGAGCCCCTCGCTCTCGGCGATGTCCAGCTTGAGCTTCTTCTTCTGGACCTCCGCCTCCTTCTTGTCGAGGTCGATCTGGTTGAGGCGCGTCTGGAGGCCGGCCCGCTCGTCCTCGAGGTCGCGGATCTCGTCGGGGAGGTCGCCGCGGAGCTTGTTCAGCTGGTCGATCTTCGAGTCGATCGTTTGGAGCCGGACGAGGGCGCGGAGCTGTTCTTCGATCGTGGTGGTGTCGGTCGCCATCGGCGGGGTGCGCTGGAGGGAAGTCCTTAGACTAACCGACCGGGCCGTCCCGGGTTTTGAGGGCGTGGCGAATTGTGCCGCCTTGCGACCCGATCGGCGCGGGTCCGGACGCCGGCCCGGCTAGGCCTCCTCGATCCGGAGGTGATCCACGATGCGCCGGACGCCCGGCTGCTGGGTGGTCACGGTCAGGAGGGCGTCGCGCGACGCGGGGTCCCCGACGGTGCCGTACAGCGAGACGGCCCCGTCGTGGATGTAAAACGACACGCCGTCCACCGCCGCTCCCGACTGCCGGACGGCGTCGCGGAGGCGGCGGGCGAGCGAGCGGTCCGCCGTCGTCTTTGCCCGCGCGTTCTGGTGGCGGTCGACGAGCGTGCGGAGGGCGGGGGGGAGTCCGGGGCCGATGATCGGAAGGGTGGACACGTCCGGGGAGGAGGGGCACCTTATCCCCGGCAAGGCGCGTGCCAGCCTCTCTGTGGCTCGGCTCGTTCCTCGGATCCGGTCATGAGCTGCACCAAATGGCCCCTGTATCGCTCGACCTGAGACGCCCTCGCTCGTTACAACCCTACCCCCGAGAGGTTGAGGGGAACCGACCGCACCACCGACCGCGGCACGTCGAGCCGCAAGAAATCGCTCAGGTACCCGCTCTTGACGAAGAGGGAGACGGTGAACCCCTTGACCTGTCCGATGGGACTCCAGTTGATCGCCATCTCCCAGCAGTGGAGGTCGCGGCGGAGCCCGAGGCGCGTCGTCGTCGGCTCCAGCGTGATGAGGTCGAGACCGGTGCTCCCGGTCACGGACCAGTTCGGCGTGAGGCGGGCGTTGAACGACGTGACGGAGAGGGCGGCCGTCCAGGGCTCACGCGCGCGCGGGCTCGGGTTGTAGGCCGTCGTCAGGTCGAGGGAGAACGACCACGGCGCCGCATAGTCCACGTAGCCGACGAAGGCGCTCTGCGGGAGGAACGCGGACGGGTCGTAGTCCACGCCGGGGACGAGCCCGGTCGTCACCGCGCGGACGTCGCTGGCCCCGGACCGCCGGCCGGACTGGAACGTGCGCGAGATGCGGGCGCTCGCCCGCGTCAGCCGGAGCGGGCGCCCGTCCGTGTCGAGGTACGAGGTGCCGAGGATCGTCCCCGTCGTGTCGATGGCGTAGAACGAGTAGCCGGCGCTCCCCGACGCCCGCGCGCCCAGGAACTGGCTGCTGAACGAGACGCTGAGGTCGCGGAGGGGCCGCTCCTCGGCGGCGACGTTGTACCCCCCGTTCACGCTCACGGAGAGGAGCTGGTGGGTCGCGCGCTGGACCTCGCCGGTCGAGTCGGTCCGGGCCGTGCGGTAGAGGAACGCGTTCTCGACCCCGAACGAGAGGGCCTGCGTCGGCCCGAGGGGGATCGTGGGGTTGATGGCGTACTGCTGCGTCCGGCCCGTACTGTCCACCTGCACCTCCCGGACGAACCCGAAGCGGTCGTAGTTGGGCTCGAACTGGAGGCTGAGGGACGGGCGGACGGTATGCCGGATTCCGTCGAGGCTGCCGATGCGGAGCGGGAGCGTGCCGTACAGCTCGGTCGACGCGCTGAGGGAGGCCTGGAGCCGCCGGACCGCGGTGAAGCCGGGCACCTGCGTCGTCCGCACCGTCCGGGTCGAGTCCACGTACGTCTTCTGGGTGGACTCGCCGGTCCACGTCTCGGCGTAGGTGAGGTTCGGCGAGAGCGTGAGGTTGAACTGCGGGACCGAAAACGAGGCCTGGACCGGCACGTTCTGCTGCACCTGGTAGCTGAACCGCTGCGCGTCGCAGATCGGCTCGTCCGGGGCGCAGACGGCCTGGCGGAAGAGGGCCGGGTTGAACAGGGCCTCCAGCCCCGAGACGCCCGTCGAGTCGCTGACCGGCGTGAACTGGTAGGTGTTCGTGGACTGGTTGGTGTAGGCGACGCTGATCTTCTCGTACCAGTGGTCGTCGCGGCCGCTGCGGAAGGGGAACCGCCGCTGCTGCGAGAAGCTGAGCGTGGGGAGGTTCAGGGTGAGGGCGCCGCCCGTGAGGTCCTGGTAGGCCCGGAGCGAGGTCGTCAGCGAGCGGCCGACGCTGTTCCACGACTGGCTGTAGGCGACGGTCGACGTGGTCGACTGCCGCAGCTCGTCGCCCAGGTTCGTCGAGACGAGCCGCTGGCTGCGCGACTGGAAGTCGACGCTGCCGGTCAGCCGCTGCCCGGCGGGGAAGGTCTGGTTGTGCCGCCAGTTCACCCCGAACGGGATCACCGGCGCGAACGTCGGGTCCGTCGACTCGCCCGAGCGGAGGCGGCCCAGGCTGAGCGACAGGGCGCCGTCGTAGTGGTAGCGCCGCCGGTAGTTGGTGAGGGCGCGGACCTGGAACGAGCCCTGGGTCCCGAGTTTCCCGGCCACCTGGGCGTCGAGGTAGTCGCTGATGGCCCAGTACCACCCCAGGTTCTCCAGGAACAGCCCGAAGCCGGACTCCTGGCCGTAGCCGATGGCGAGCGGCCCGCTCCGTCGTCCCTCGGCCGTGGGGATGTAGCCGAACGGGAGGATGAGCGGCATCGGGATGCCGAGGAGGCGGAGCTGGATCGGCCCCGTGAACACCTTCTCCCCGTCGATCACCTTCACGCGGCCGGCGACGAGCGCGTAGTGCGGGTGGTCGAGGTCGCAGGTGGTGTAGGCCACGTCCTTTCCGAACACGACGTGGGCGTCCTGCTGCTTCAGGATGCCTCCGAGGAGGTAGCCGTCCTGGATCTGCGTCCGCGCGCGGACCACGCGGCCCCGGCGCGTCGTCAGGTTGTACTCGAACCGCTCGCCCGTGAACGACTCGTCCTCGCGCGAGAACTGCGGCCGCCCAACGGCCCCGGAGTCGCTCGCGAGCGGCTCGGCGAACAGGACCTCGGCCGCCGAGCGGTACACCAGTTGCCCGGCCGTGATGGTCGCCGCCTCGTACGACGCCTGGGCCTCCCCGTAGAGCGAGAGCACGTCGCCCGTGTCCTGGCCGACCGAGTCGCGGGGGGCGAACACGATTCGGAGCGAGTCCCGCGCGGCGAACGTGACGGGCGCCTCGAGTCCGCCCTCGGCGGCGGGCGCGACGGGCACGCCCAGGTCGAGGGGCGGCCCGTCGGATTCAGGAGGACCGTCGAGCGTGTCGCGCGGGGCGGCCAGGGAGTCCGCGAGCGCCGGGCGCAGGGAGTCCGCCGGTACGTCCTGGGCCGACGCGCCGGCGGCGAGGAGCAGGAGGGCGGCGGACGCGAGGCGCAGCACGGGGGGCACGGGGACAGGGGGGACCGAACGGCGGGCCTCGCCGGTTCGTGCACCGACGCGGCGGCGGGGCCGGGCCAGCGGGGCCTCGCGACCGGGCGCTAGGCGCGGTCGTCGTAGTACTCGAACACGAGGCGGGCGGCGCCGAGGAGGGCCACGTCGTTCCCCGCCGTCTCGCGGACGATCTCGACGCCCTCGGACATCCCGGAGATCACGAACCGCTTGACCGCCTCGCGGGCCGGGTCAAGGAGGAAGTCCTCGGCGTTCGAGACGCCTCCTCCGACCACCACCTTCCGGATGTCGAGGAGGCTGATGGCCGAGCTGAGGGCCACCCCCAGCTTGTGGCCGGCCCACGCGAGCACCTCCGCCGCGGCCGAGTCGCCGGCGACGGCGGCCTCGTAGAGCTGCTGCGGCGTGACGTCGCAGAGGTCGCGCCCGGCGGTCTGGTGGAGGCCCGTCTCGCGGGCGAGGAGCTGGTAGCGCGCGTGGTGCGAGAGGAACCGCTGGCCGAGGTACGCCTCGATGGCGCCGGCCACACCGGCCCGGTCGTACGGCCCCTCGTAGTCGATGGACATATGGCCGATCTCGCCGGCCGCGCCCGTCGCGCCCCGGAACAGGCGGTTGTTGACGATGATCGCGCCGCCGACGCCGGTCCCGAGCGTGACCATCAGGAACGAGTCGAACGGGCGCCCGGCCCCGTAGAAGGCGGAGCCGAGGCCGGCCACGTTCGCGTCGTTCTCGACGATCGTCGGCCCGTCCACGGCCAGGCCCAGGTTCTCGAGCCGCCGGGCGATCTGGTTCGGGAGGTGGATCACGTCCCACCCCGGGAAGTTGGGCGGCTTGGTCACCGTCGTCCGGTCCATCGAGACTACGCCGGGCGCGCCCAGGCCGATGCCCCGGAGGCGCGGGCGCTCGGGGAGCGCGTCGGCCACACGGAGGACGCCCTCGGCGATCCGGTCGAGCACGCGGTGGGGGCCCTGGAGGGCCTCCGAGTCGAGCGAGGCCTTCCGGACGATCCCCTCCGTCCGCTCGACGAGGGCGATCTTGATGTTGGTGCCGCCGAGGTCGACCCCGACGGCGTACTCAGGTGCCTCGCCGGCCATCTACTTCGCCTCGTCAGATTCGACGCGGTAGACGCGCTCGCCGGGCCGGCGCATCCCGTACTGTTCGCGCGCCACGCGCTCGACGGTCTCCGCGTCGAGCCCGCGGTCGATCTGGGCGGAGAGCGCCGTGTTCTCCGCTTCCAGCCCCGCGTTCTCCTCCGTCAGACGGTCCAGCTCGCGCGCGTACGAGACGCGCCGCCACACGCTGTGGCTGTCGAAGAACGCCACCCAGAGGGCGAGCGCGAGGGCCCCGGCCAGGAGGAGGCGTCGACGGAGGCGCTTGGGCATGGCGAGGGGGGCAGGGGCGGCCAGAAACTAAGCCACTAGAACCGGAACGCTTCCATGCCCGGGTAGACGGCGTCCTCGCCGAGCAGCTCCTCGATGCGGAGGAGCTGGTTGTACTTGGCCAGGCGGTCGCTCCGGGAGGCCGAGCCCGTCTTGATCTGCCCGCTGCCCGTCGCGACGGCGATGTCGGCGATGGTCGTGTCCTCGGTCTCACCCGAGCGATGGCTGAGGACCGAGGCGTAGGCGTAGCGGTGGGCCAGCTCCACGGCCTCCAGCGTCTCGGTGAGCGTCCCGATCTGGTTGGGCTTGATGAGGATGGCGTTGGCCACGTCCTCGTCGATCCCGCGCTGGAGGCGCGTCGTGTTCGTCACGAACAGGTCGTCGCCGACGAGCTGGACGGTCTCCCCGACGCGCTCGGTCAGGGAGGCCCAGCCGTCCCAGTCGTTCTCGTCCATCGCGTCCTCGATCGAGATGATCGGGTACTCGTCCACCCAGTTGGCCCAGAAGTCCACCATCTCCTCGGACGAGAGCTTCCGGTCGGGGTCGGACTTGTAGAAGACGTACTTGCCGTCCTGGTACATCTCGCTGGATGCCGGGTCGAGCGCGATGTAGAGGTCCTCGCCGGCCGAGTAGCCGGCGGCGTCGATGGCCTCCAGGATGACCTCGATGGCCTCCTCGTTGCTCTTGAGGTTGGGGGCGAAGCCGCCCTCGTCGCCCACGGCCGTCGAGTACCCCTTCTTCGTGAGCACCTTCTTGAGGTGGTGGAACGTCTCGACGCCCATCCGGAGGCCCTCCGAGAACGTCTCGGCGCCGACCGGCATCACCATGAACTCCTGGAGGTCCACCGAGTTGTCGGCGTGCCGACCGCCGTTGATGATGTTCATCATCGGGACCGGGAGCCGCCGGGCGTTCGCGCCGCCGAGGTAGGCGTAGAGCGGGAGGCCCACGGCAATGGCCGCGGCGCGGGCCGTGGCGAGGGAGACGCCGAGGAGCGCGTTGGCGCCCAGCTTCTTCTTGTTGTCGGTCCCGTCGAGCTCGATCAGAATCCGGTCGAGCTGGGCCTGGTCGAGCGCGTCGAGGCCGACGACCTCAGGGGCGATCTCCTCGTTCACGTTCTCGACGGCCTGGAGCACCCCCTTGCCGAGGTACACATCCTCGTCGCCGTCGCGGAGCTCGACGGCCTCGTACTCGCCGGTGGACGCGCCGGATGGCACGGCCGCGCGGCCCACGGCGCCGTCGTCGGTGATCACGTCGACCTCGACGGTCGGGTTGCCTCGGCTGTCGAGGATCTGGCGGGCGTGGACGGAGGCGATGAACGACATGTCGGGAGGGGAAGGGGGCGGGCGTCAAGATACCGGCGCCCGTTCGCTCCGGGACGCCCCTCGGCGACGCTCTTACCGAACCGTCGTCGTGCAGGTGCCGCCATCTGCGAGCCCGCCGACGATGCGCTCGCCGGACGTCAGCCGACGGCGTCACGCTCGTGTGCGTCCGGGGAGGCGCGTTCGTAGCGCTCTGCCGCCTGTGTTGCCATCTGTCGAACCCGCTCGTCCCTTACGGACGCGGCCACCGAGCGGTACGAATCGGCGAGGCACCGGAACGACGCGCGCTGGGCCACGGTCGCCGGCTGGTCGTGCGACAAGCCCGGATGGATCTGGGCGCTCAGCGTTCGGTCGAGGCCGGCCGCGGCGCGGCGGCGCACGCGGCGAGCGTCAGGCAGAACAGGAGGAGGCACGCGCGGGCAAACAGAACAGCGGGAGCGGTCTGGCCGAAGGGTGCAAAAAAAGCCGGCCGCCCCCGAAGGAGCGGCCGGCGATCATTCAGGCCGGGAGAGCCCTAACGGACGCGCGTGGAGCACGAGCCGTAGGCCCCGAGGCTGGCCGAGACCGTCTGGCCCGGCTCGAAGCCCTCGAGGAAGTACTGCTCGCGGGTCGGAGCGGCGCGCTCGTAGCGAGCGGCGGCCGTCCGGGCGAGGCTGGCGATCCGGCTGTCCGTGGTCCGAGCGGCGACGTTCCGGTACTCGTCGGCGAGGCACCAGTAGGCGAACCGGCCGCGGAGCGAGCGCTGCGTCCCCACCGACTGGGCCATGAGGCCGGCGCGGCGGTAGAGGCTCGGACCGTGCGCGGGGTAGGCGCGGAGGGCCTGGTTGATGAGCTGCGAGACGTTGCCGTAGCCGGCGTTGGCGCGGGCGTAGTAGAAGTCGGCGCGCTGCGCGTTCGACTCGGCGTTCTCGATGGCCCGGTCGAACAGGTCGTTGCCGCGGGCGGAGTCGCCGTCGCGGAAGGCCTGGAAGGCGAGGGCCACGAGCGTGCGCGGGTTGTCGACCTGGTTGGTGACGGCCGGGAGGCGGAGCACCTGGCTCCGGAGCTCCGTCACGTCCTCGCCGAGGGCCTCCAGCCGCTCGGGCTGCTGGATGATGACGGCGAGGAGCGAGAGCGCGTCCTCGTCCGAGATCGTGCCCGCCGCGAGGTCGGCCACGAGGGCCTCGACGGCCGCGTCGTCCCCGACGCCGACGGTGCCCTGCGGCTCGGTGCGGAGGAATGTCTCGTACTCGTTGAAGAACGACTGGAGGTCCGTCCCGTCGGCGGCGCCGGCGAGGTTGGCCACGAAGTCGGCGCGGCTCGCGTTGGGGACCTCATTGCCGAACTCCGCGGCCGAGCCGTTGAAGAGCTGTGAGAGGTACCAGTCGTCGACGGAGTCGGGCTGGGCCTCGAAGGCGCGGCGGAACGCCTCGAATTGGAGCTCCTCGGAGTTCTCGTAGAGGTCGCCGTTCTGGTAGTAGAAGAAGCCCTCCCGGAGGTCTCGGAGGAACGGGTCGTAGGCGATCCCAGCCTCGTCCATCGCCGCCTCCCCCGCCGCCCGGACGGTGAGGGCCGAGTCGAGGTAGGCCCGGCGCCCGCCGGGGTCCGTCGAGTCGACGTGGGCCGCGAAGTCCTCGTACACCGCGGCCATCCGGAGGAACGTCCGGTCGTCGGGATCCTCGCCGGTGAAGAGCGGGTCGTTCTCGAGGAGCCACTGGAGATACGGGTAGGCGGCACAGTAGTCGCCGTTCCGGTAGTTCTCGGACCCGAGCGAGAAGTTGGCCCGGGTCTCTGGCTGGACGATCACGTACGTGTCGGCGCAGTAGTCTCCCGGACCGTACTGCGGGCCGTCCTCGGGGACGTACGGCGTGGTGTTGATGGGCCGGCTGTCGGCCGTGGTGCCGGTGGGGCCGGCGCAGGCGGCGAGAGCCGCACCACCGACGAGGGCAAAGAGGAAGAGGCGATACGGTCGCATGTGCGAGAGAGGGCCTGAATTAGTTGAACCGGCGCCGGACGAACCAGCGCTCTCCGAAGTTGAGGGTGAACGTCCCCTTGAGGAACGTGTCGCGGACGAGTACGCCGTCGGTCGAACCCCGGGTCCCCACTTCGAGGCCGAGGTCAAACCGGGCGCCCGAGATCCGGCTCGGCATCGAGATACCACCGGTGAGGGCGAGCGTGGTCACGTCGCTGCCGGTGGGGGCGTAGAGCCCGCGCTCGGTGTAGCCGCCGAGGCGGTAGGCCGACCTACGGAGGAGGCCGGCCCGAAGGTCGCGCCCCGCCGGCGTCACCTCGAATCCGCCGCCGAGGCGGAGCCGGTCCTGCAGCACGGTGGCCCCATCGGGGGAGTAGCCGCCGAACGAGAGCGAGCTCTCGAACGCGCTCCACGGCTCATAGAGGGCGTCGACGGTCGCGAGCCAACGCGGCCCGGCGAGGTAGGTGAGGCCACCGCGGAGGAGGAGGGGGAGCGTGGCGTCGCCATCCACCGCCGTCTCGAGCGTGTCGCGGTCGAGGCTCTCGCCGAGCGTCCGGATCCGCGTGAGCGAGAGGCTGGTCGGGAGCGTGAAGGCGGCACCGATGGTGAGCGCGTCGTCCTCGCTCGCGAGCGAGCGCGCCGTGACGGCCGCGCCGACGGTCCCGGTGAACCCCCGGAGGCGCGTCGCGCGCGACTCGCGCGTCTCGGCGAAGTTGGCGGCGTCGAAGGCCGTCCGCTGGAGGTACTCGTGGGTCCCGAAGATGACGTCGCCGCTGGCGCCGAGCTGGACCGCCGGCCCCAGGCGGACGCCGAGGCCGGCGCTGACCTGCTGGATTCCGCCGGCGCCCTCCAGGTTGATCTCGTACGGCACCCAGTCGCCCTCGAACTGGAGCGAGTCGACGCTCGTCGAGCGGTAGTTGACGCGGCTGTAGGGGCCGTACGACACCGTCACGCCGAGGCGCGAGGGGAGCACGGGGATGCCCAGGTGGAGGCCGGTGAGGTCGCCGGCCGAGGCGCGGCTCGCCTCCGCCGTCCCGGCGTCTTCGGCGCGGACCGTCGTGAGGCTCGCGCCGGCCGAGAACGTGGTCACCCCGAGGTCGGACCAGAGGGCGGGGTTGGTGAGGTTCGTCTGGTTCGAGCGGAGCGAGGTGCCCGAGAGTCCCAGCATCGCACCCTGCGACGACGTCAGCCCGACGCGCTCGCCCATCCCGTAGAGCGAGTAGATCGACCCGTAGTTGTTCTGCCCCTGCGCAGCCGCCACGCCTGCAAACAGGGGGAGGGCCAGGGCGGTGGCGAGCAGGCGGCGGGCGATCCGGGGCATGGAGGTCTCAGACACAGGACGGAAGAAAACGTTGCTCACGGTCAGGACGACGGGTCGCTCGCCGAGCCGCCGACGGTAGTGAGGGTGAGCCGGACGCCGGCCTCGCCCAGGTCGCGGAGGACCGGGAGCACGTTGAGCGAGACGGGGATGGTCGCCAGCGCTGAGGCGCCGGTCGTGATCTCGTAGCGGTCGAACGGCTCCGCAGACCCGAGGAGGACGTCCTGAAGCCGCGCCGTCATCAGGGCCGAGGTGGTGACGCGGGCGTCGCCGTCGGACCCGGCCACCAGGTCGCCGAGGAAGACCCGTTCCTGGTCGTCGCCCTCGCCGCGGATACCGTAGACGCTGGACTGCGCCGCGAGGGGCCGGACGAAGGTGCCCGAGGAGAGGCGCGAGCGGTCGAGCGGGAGTGTCAGGAGGGCGCGCGCCAGCGGGGCGGAGGGGAGGCCGCTCAGGTCGAAGGTGAGCGCGACGCCGGCAGCGGAGTACGCCCGCGACGGGAGGAGGGACGGCGGAGCGGTCGCCGGCGCCTGGCGCTGCATCGAGGTGAAGACCTCGGAGAGCGGAAAGAACAGCGTGTCGTCGGCGGCGACCACGCGGAGGCCGCTTCCCTGGGTGCGGATCGTCGAGAACCCGAGGACGGCCCCGGGGGAGGGCGCTGTGCCCGCGTCGACGCTCAACGCGAACCCTTCGAAGGCGGAGCTGAACTCGTCACCCACGAGGGTCGCCGCGTTCGCCGACACCCAGCTCGCGGGAAGCGTCCAGCGGACGAGCGTGTCGGTTGGCGCGGCCTGCGTGGTGACGAGGGGCGCGCCCGTGTTGAAGAGGGTGTCGGCGGGGTACGAGTCGTCCGCCTGCCAGTCGCCCTCGATCGGTCGAAGGACGATGGGGAGGGTCGCCGTCGTGTCGCCGTAGAGATAGGAGCGGCGCAGCTCCAGCCACACGGCCGTGACGTCGCTCGCTTCCAGGTCGCTGCTGATCGTCGGCTGGGCGAGGTCGAGGTACGCCACGGGCGCGGCGTCGCCGAAGTCGGGGTCCTCCACGCGGCCGACGAGCACGCGGGTCTGGTCGCCCGTCTCGGCGAACCCGATGGCCGGGTCGGTCTGGGCGAGCGTGTCCACCGAGCCGGCCGCGACCACGCGGGCTTCGGGGTCGACGCCTTCGTCGCCGATGAGGCCGAGGCCGACGCCGGCGGGGTCCTGGCAGGCGGCGAGGAGGAGGGCCGCGCCGAGGGCGAAGAACGTTCTCACGAGGGATCGGGGAGTCTGACCGGGGGGACGGGCGCTGCTCCAACGCAGCCGGCCGCAAATTCGCGTGGGGTCACGCAGAAAGGGCTCACGGGACTCAGGCTACCCGCGTCCTCCACTCTCGACTTGGGCGTTCGTGCAAAAAAGGACGGGCGGCGCTGCGTGCGCCGCCCGTCGGGATCATGAGGGCTCGCGTCAGGCGGCCTCGGCAGGGCTGAGCGTCCCGTAGAGTTCGGCCGCCACGTCGGCAGCGGACTCCGGCTCGCCCTCGAGGACGGGGCCCTCGGGCTCGCCGCTGGCCGCCTCGTCGCCCGGGGCGTAGGCCGCCGCGTCGGCCGACTGGAGGCCGATCTGGCGGAGCGAGCGCCCGCCCCACTCGGAGGGGAGGCCCAGCACCTCGGCCGTCTCGGCGGGCAGCTCCGGCGCGTAGCCCTCGACCACGTCCGGCGTGTAGACCGACCGGGCGCCGGTGAACAGCTCGTCGCCGTCGAACTCCTCGCGGAGCACGTGGGGGACGAACGCCGAGATCCAGCCGGCCGCGTGGACCACGTCCGGGTTCCAGCCGAGCTTCTGCGCCGTCGAGAGGGCGGCCCGGGCGAAGAACAGCGCGCGCGCCGGATTGTCCTGGAACACCTTCTCGGTCTTCCGCTCCTTGTGGAGCCCCTTCCGCTTGAAGAAGGCGACCGAGTCCATGAAGTAGACCTGGAGGCGGATGCCCGGGATCGAGGCCACCTTCACTTTGAGGGTGTCGGAGGTGTCGCCGGCCGCGATCTCGTCGCCCGAGAGACGGATCACCTCGTGGAGCCGATTCCGGCGCTCCGAGATGATGCCGTAGCGGGGCATCATGATGCGGGGCTCGACCTCATTGTGCTCCTGGAGGGCTTCCGGGAGCACGCGCATGAGCGACGCCGTGGCGGTGGTGTCGGAGAACGGGGCGACCTCGCCGGCGACGAACAGGACTCGCATCGAAAAGAGGGGGGAGAACCACGATTTGACCTCGTGAAAACTAACTCCAGACCGCCCGCCCGTGCCACTGCGAGGAGCGAGGGGCTCGTATCATGGCCCCTCGCCTCGCCCCCGACTCGTGACCAAAGCCCAGATCGTCGACCGTATCGCCGAAGCCACCGGCCTCACCAAGCTGGAGACGGAGGCCGTCGTCGACGGTTTTATGCACACCGTGCTCGACGCCGTGGCCGAGGGGGACCGCGTGGAGCTCCGGGGGTTCGGCACGTTCCGCGCCGTCGAGCGGGCGCCCCGCACGGCCCGCAACCCGCGCACCGACCAGCCGGTGCCCGTGCCGCGCCGGATGGCGCCGGTGTTCAAGCCGGCCCAGGAGTTCCGCCGCCGCGTCGAGGACGAGGGCGCCGACCGTCTCGAGGGGGCCTCCTGATCCGGACTTCTCGTTTCTGACCGATGCCTGACGCTTCCTGCGCGTCCTGCGGCGCCGCCCTCCGGCCGGGCGCCGAGGCCTGCGACCTCTGTGGAACCCCGGCCGGGGCTCCCGACACCACCACCACACTCGGCGACGCGCCGGAGATGGGAGGGACGGCCTGTCCGCGCTGCGGGCATGTGCCCCCCGCCGGCTCTGCGTTCTGCAATCAGTGCGGGGCGGACCTTCGGGGAGTCACCTCGGCTCCGCCCCCGCCTCGGGCCGACCGGCCGGCATCGGACGTCGGCCGCCGCGCGTTTACGGTCGCCGCCATCGGGCTCGGCCTCGTCGTTGGGCTCTACGCCATCACGGTGTGGAGCGGGGGGAGGACGACTCCGCCCCGTCGGCCGACGAACAGGCGGTCGGCCCGGCGCAGGCGATTCCGGACGGTGCCCCGCCGCTCCCCGACTCGCTCCAGACGGCCGCCGACCGATTCGCCGCGGAGGGCTCGGCCGATGGCTGGTACGAGTCCGGCCGGTACTACCTGACGGCGGCGTTCGAATCCAGCCAGACCAATCCCACGTCGAGCGTCCGGTGGGCGCGCCGGGCGATCCAGGACTTTGAGCAGAGCCTCGCGTTGGAGGAGAACCCTGACGTGCGCTTCGCCCTCGCCGAGGCGTCCATCTTCGACCCGTCGAATCCGATGCGTCCCATCCAGGAGCTGCAGGCCATCCTCACGGAGGCGCCCAACCATGTGGGCGCGACGCTCATGATGGGCGAGCGACGGCTCATGATCGGTCGCTACGACAGCGCGCGGGTCGCCCTGGAGCGCGTCGTCGCCCTCACCCAGCCCGGCGATCCGCTCCGCGTGCGGGCGGAGGACGCCCTCGCCTCGATCCCGGCCGGGGGCTGACCGTGCGCGCGGTCGTCCTGCTGGCCCTCCTCGTCGGCGGGTGCAGCCGGCCGGAGGACGTCGTCGTCGTGTTCGCCGCCGCCTCTCTGTCGGACGCGGCGGAGGCTGCCGCGGCCCGGGTCGAGCAGGAGACCGGCCAATCGGTCCTCGTCAGCGTCGGCGCGTCGTCGGACCTCGCGCGCCAGATCGAGCGCGGGGCTCCGGCCGACGTGTTCCTCTCGGCCGACCCGGTGTGGATCCGCTACCTCCAAGCGCGACGGGAGGACGTTCAGCACGTGCAGGACCTCGCGCACGGTCGCCTCGTCGTGATCGGGGCGGAGGGGATGCGGCCCACGTCGAGTATCCGGGAGGCGCTCGGGCGGACCGGTCGGATCGCGGTGGGCGACCCGAGTCACGTCCCGGCAGGCGCCTACGCCCAGCGCGCGCTCGTCCGGCTCGGTGTGTGGGAGGGGGTGCAGGACCGGCTCGTCCCCCAGGCCGACGTGCGGGCGGCCCTCGTGGCTGTCGAAAGCGGCGCCGCGGACCGCGGGATCGTCTACGCCTCCGACGCGGTGGCGTCCGGCCGCGTCGCGGTGCTCTTTCGGTTCGACTCCGATATGACGGGGGATATCGTCTATCAGGGCGTCCTCCTCGACTCGGACCGGGGGCGGCCGCTGCTCGACGCGCTCACGGATCGTGCCGGCCGAGAGACGCTCGCGCGCCTCGGGTTCGAGCCCCTCACGCCATGACGCCGGCCGACTGGGAGGCCATCGCGCTCTCGCTCCGCGTGGCCATCGCGGCGACGGCCCTCGCGCTCGTGCCGGGCGTCGGGGTCGCGCTCGTGCTCGCGCGGGTCCGCCGCGCGTGGACCGGCGTGCTCGAACTGGCCGTCGCGATCCCGCTCGTTCTCCCGCCCGTGGTGACGGGATACGCGCTTCTTCTGGTGCTCCCGCGCGGCGTCCTCTTCACGTGGGGAGCGGCCGTCCTCGCCTCGGCCGTCGTTGGCTTTCCGCTCCTCGTCCAGATCGCGCGCGTTGGGATCGAGGCGGTCGACCCCGATCTGGAGGCCGCGGCACGGATCGACGGGGCCAGCCGGGCCGACGTCCTCCGGCGCGTGACGCTTCCCCTCGCCAGTCCGGCGATCGCGGCCGGCGCGGCGCTCCACTTCGCCCGTGCCCTCGGCGAGTTCGGCGCGACGATCGTCGTCGCCGGCAACATCCCGGGGCGGACGCAGACGCTCCCGCTCGCTCTCTTTGCTCGCCTTCACCAGGCCGGGGGCGAGGGTGCCTCGCTCCGGCTGGCGGTGGCCGCCGTCGTCGTGTCGGCGGGCTGCCTCGTCGTCTACCGGTGGCTCCTCGGCCGGCTGGCCGAGCGGTCGGCGTAGCTTGGTGCGTCCCAACGGCACCATGCGACTCGTTCTGCTGCTCCTGGTCCTCTCCGCGCTCGCGGCGTGTGCCACGTCGGAGCCGCTGATGCCGCCGTCGCCTCCGCCCGTGACCGAGGCGCCCACGCCCGCGCCCGTCCTGCGTGCGCTCCCCGCCCCAGAACCGCCCGCCCCTCCGCCCCCGCCGTCCGAGGCACCGCGGGGCAGCATCGAGGGCCGGTCGGTCTACCCGGCCCCCGGGATCGTCGAGTGGCGGCTGGCGAACGGCATGACGGTGATTTATAAGCGACGAGAGGGGGCGGAGGACGCGTTTGTCCAGGGCTACGGGCCGGGTGGATTCCTCTCGCTTCCCGCCGACCGAAGTCGGCTCGTCCGGGCGGTGTCGCAGGCACGATGGGGGACGGTGCGCGCCCGCCTTGCGGCGACCGAGCGTCGGATCGAGGGGGCGAGCCTGGACCTCCGGTCCGTCCTGGACGACGTGGCGGCGGCATTCACGCGTCCGCCGTCGATGGGAGGTTCCGATGCGGGGTGGCGCGACCCGACCGACGGCCCGTGGGACGACGCGGGGGCGATGGGGCCAGAAGCCGAGGCCGCCGCTCTTGTCGCCGACGTCTTCGACCGGCCGGGGGCGTTCACGCTCGTCGTCGTGGGGGAGGCGTCGGACGAGGACGCCGAGGCGCTCGTGGGCACGATCCTGGGCTCCCTCCGTGCGCGACGCGGCCGGTTCGCGTTCGCCGACTCGGGACCGCCCGTCCACCTGGAATCGCCCGCAGGCCACGTCGCTGCCGGGGGCGCGGCGCCCGTCGTCCAGCAGCTTTGGATCGAGGCCGGGGACCACGAAGCCGCGGCGCTCGCGGTCCTGGCTGCGCTTGTCGGCGAGCGCGTCAGGGAGGCGGAGGTGGGGCACCGGCTCGACCCGGCCAGGGGACTGGCCGAACTGACCCTCGCGTCCTCCCGGCCCCTCAACCTAGACGCGGCCCTCGAGCCGGCGTCACCCGACGAGGTCGGGCGCGCGCGGCGCCGGGCGTTGGCCACCGACGGCGACACGACCCGGGCGCAGGTGTGGCTCGACACCATCGAGCGTCACTACCGTGAGGACGGGCCGTACCGTCCGGCGCGGCCGCCGCGAGAGATCGTGGCCCTCCGCCGGTCGATCGAGGCGGTGTCTCGTGCGCACCTCGACGACCTCCTCGCCCGCTTCCGCGCGACCTCTTCCCGCGCCCTCCTCACGTCCCCCTAGCCGCATGGCCGACCGCCCCCTGTTTTCCGACGCCGAGCTCGACCGCATTCGCGAGGCCGTCGCCGAAGCGGAGACGCGGACGGCCGGCGAGATCGTCCCGTACGTCGTCCGCCAGAGCGGGTCTTATCAGGTGGCCGTGTGGCGGGGGGCGGCGATCGGCGCCGTTGCGGTGGCGATCCTCGCCCTCGGCCTCGCCTGGTTCTACGACGGGTGGGGGCTCGGGTGGCTCTACTCGGCCTGGGCCATGGCGCTCGTCATGACGGGGGGTGGGACGCTCGGCGCCGTCATCGCCAGCGTTTCCGAGCCCGTCCGTCGGGCGCTCGCCGGCGACGCCCGGCTCGACGAGCAGGTCCACCGCCGCGCGGCCGTGGCGTTCGTGGACGAGGAGGTGTTCGACACGCGCGACCGGACGGGCATCCTCCTCTTCGTCTCGCTCTTCGAGCATCGGATCGACGTCGTCGGCGACGCCGGGATCAACGCGAAGGTCGAGCAGGGCGAGTGGGCTGAGGTCGTCGATCTGGTCCGCGCCGGGATCGTCTCGGGCGACCTCGCGGGCGGGCTCTGTGCGGCCGTCGAGCGGTGCGGAGACCTGCTCCATCGCCGTGGCGTCGCCATCCGCCCCGACGATACGGACGAGCTGGACGACAGCGTCCGCGTGCGCGACGAGTAGGGCGCGACCGGGCCCCCGACTCTACAACGCCTCGATGCGGAGGATCGTCCCGTCCATGTCCCGGAAGTACAGCGTGCCGGCGGCCTCCGTGTAGGGGACCTTCTGGAGGTCGAGGCGCGAGCGGAGGAGCGTGAGCGTCCGCCGCGGCATCCCGAACGCGAGCTCGTGGACGCCCCGCGCGGCGTCGTCCTCGGACTCCACGAGTTCGAACACCTCGTTGCCCTCGGCATCGAGGAGCTTGGCGCGGGCCTGGGTCGTCAGCGGGTGGACGCCTACGCTCCCGAGCGTAAGCCCGAGCGTGTTGACGTAGAACAGGAGGGCCTCGTCGAAGCGGGTGGTCCGGACGCAGACGCTGCGGAGCCAGACGGCTGAACTCGGCTTGCGGAGGGTGCGCTCGGCCTGGCGGTAGGCGGTGCTGAGCGCGGCAGCGGTAAGGGACATTGGAGGATGGACCGGGTGGGAGAGAGAGGCCGGGGCATCCGGCGCTCCTCCAACGTCGTCAGTCGCTGTGCCAGCGCAATGACAACTTGAATAGACAGATCTCTCGGAATGATCTTGCTCGGATCTGTCGCGGTAAACCTTGAAGCCCGGGGCCCGCGCAACCCCCGTCTCACCTCGCTGCGAGCCTACATCAGCCCCAGCGTGAGGCGCGCTTCCTCGCTCAGCATCTCCATCGAGTACGAGGGGACGAACACGAGGTCGATGGCCGCTCGCCCGACGCCCTCCAGGGCGTTGACGCCCTGCTCCACCTCGGCCGGGAGCGTCTCGGCGGCCGGGCAGTTCGGCGCCGTCAGCGTCATTCGGACGGTCACGTCCTGGCCGTCGTCGCCGTCCTCGATGGTCCAGCCGTAGATCAGGCCGAGGTCCCAGATCGGCACCGGGATCTCGGGGTCGTAGATCGTCCGCATGACCTGGACGATGCCCTCCTCCAATTCGGAGAAGTCGTCCGCCTCGCGGCCGTCGATGAGGAAGTCACGCGTCATGGCGGGGGAGAGGTAGCGGCGGGGCCCGGTCGACCGCGTCGCCGGAGCGAGTTACTTGAGGCGCTCGGCGATCTTCGCGTCGAGCCAGTCGCGGAGCGGCTCCAGGCTCACCATCTCCACCACATCGTGGGCGAAGGCGTAGAGGAGCATGGCCCGCGCGTCGGCCTCGGAGACGCCGCGGCTGCGGAGGTAGAACACGTGCTCGGGCTCGACGGAGCCGGTCGTGGAGCCGTGCGAGCACTTCACGTCGTCGGCGTAGATCTCGAGCTCGGGCTTCGAGTAGTGGTGCGCGTCGGGGCTGAGGACGACGCCCTGGCTCTGCTGGTAGGCGTTTGTCTGCTGGGCCTCGCGGCGGACGAACACCTTCCCGTTGAAGACGCCCGTCGACTGCTCGTAGACGATCCCCTTGAACAGCTCGTTCGACACGCAGCCGGGGGCCACGTGGTCGACGAGCGTGGAGGTGTCGACGTGCTGCTCGCCCCGGCAGATGTAGAGACCGCCGAGCGTGGACTGGCAGCCCTCGCCGTCGGGCACCATCACGATGTTGTTTCGGAGCGTGCCCGACGCGAACGTGAACGCGAGCGTCTCGATCGTCGAGTCGCGCTCCTGGTAGGTCTGGATGAGCGACACGCCGTTCGCCTCGTCGCCCTCGTCCTGCACGCGGATGTGCTCGACGTGCGCCTGGGCGCCCGCGACGATCTCGGTCAGGTCGTTGCGGAACGTGGCTGCGGCGCCGCGGACCTGGTAGGTCTCGACGACCTTGACCTGGGCGACGTCACCGACCACGATCAGGTGCCGGCTCTGGACGAAGGTGGGCTGGCCGGCCGTGACCACGTGGACGACGTGGATCGGCGTCTCGACAGCCACGCCTTTCGGGACGAGCAGGAACAGCCCGTCGAGGTCGAAGGAGGCGTTGAGCGCGGTGAACCCGTCGCGTGTGACGTCCACGTGCTGACCGAAGGCAGCGGCGAGGGCCGGGTCGTTCGCCCGCGCGGCCTCGCGGAGACTCCCGATGCGGACCGCCTCGGGGAGCGCGGACGTGTCGGAGAGGTCGGCCTGGTAACGCCCATTGACGATCACGACGCGCGCGGCGTCGAGGCCCTCAACGGTGTACGCCTCCACGTCCGCCGCGGTGAGCGTGGTCGAGGCGTCGGCCGGCTGGTAGTCCGGCTTGAGGGCAGGGCGGAGGTCGGTGTACTTCCAGGCCTCGTCCTTCGTCGTCGGCAGGCCGAGCGACTCGAACGCCGACCGGGCGGTCTGACGGAGGTCGAGGAAGGGAGCCGGCGCGCCGTCGCCCGCGAACGCCTGGTCGAGCGCGTCGACGGCGGTGCGGACGAGGGAGGGGGCGTGGTCGAGGTTCATCATCGGGTCAGAGTCCGGAGTCGGGAGAAGGGCGCGTCGCGGGTTACGCGGCGACGGCGTCGGCCTCGTCGATGAGCCAGTCGTAGCCCTTCTCCTCCAGCTCTTCGGCCAGCTCCGGGCCGCCCGAACGGACGATCCGGCCGCCGACGAGCACGTGCACCTTGTCCGGCGTGATGTAGTTGAGGAGGCGCTGGTAGTGCGTGATGAGCACGAACGCGCGATCCTCCGAGCGGAGCTTGTTGACGCCGTCGGAGACGATCCGGAGCGCGTCGATGTCGAGCCCGGAGTCGGTCTCGTCGAGGATGGCGACGCGCGGGTCCAGCATGGCCATCTGGAAGATCTCCGCCCGCTTCTTCTCGCCGCCCGAGAACCCTTCGTTTACCGACCGCTTCGTGAGCGCCGGGTCGAGGTTGACGAACGCGGCCTTCTCGCGCATCAGCTTGAGGAAGTCGCTCACCGACATGTCGTCCTGCCCACGGTGCTCGCGGACCGAGTTGACGGCCGTCCGGAGGAACTGGTGCGTGCTCACCCCCGGCAGCTCCACGGGGTACTGGAAGGCGAGAAAGAGGCCCTCACGGGTCCGCTCCTCGGGGGCCATCTCCAGGAGGTCCTGGCCGTCGAACGAGACGGAGCCCTCGGTGATCTCGTAGTCCTCGCGGCCCGCCAGGACGCCCGCGAGCGTCGACTTGCCGGAGCCGTTTGGGCCCATGATCGCGTGGACTTCGCCGGGGTTCACGTCGAGCGAGAGCCCCTTGAGGATCTCGTGGTCTTCGACCGAGGCGTGGAGGTTGTGAATCGAGAGGAGTGCCATGTGTCGTCGTCGGGGTGAGGCGCCGGCGAGGCGCCTGGAGCGAGAGAAATCAAAAACGGGAGCTGGCGGCGCCGGCCGCCAGGGGCGGGCTAGCCGACCGAACCTTCGAGCTGCACGGAGAGGAGCTTCTGCGCCTCCACGGCGAACTCCATCGGAAGTTTGGCCAGGATCTCCTTGGCGTAGCCATTCACGATGAGGTTCAGGGCGTCCTGCTCCGAGATGCCGCGGGCCTGGCAGTAGAACATCTGGTCCTCGCCGATCTTCGAGGTCGTCGCCTCGTGCTCCACCTGGGCCGTGTCGTTGTGGATCTCGATGTACGGGAACGTGTGGGCCCCACACTGGTCGCCGATCAGGAGCGAGTCGCACTGCGAGAAGTTGCGGGCGTTCGCGGCCTTCTTGTTCACGCGGACGAGCCCGCGGTACGAGTTGTTGGAGTGCCCGGCCGAGATGCCCTTCGAGATGATCGTCGACTTCGTGTTCTTGCCGAGGTGGATCATCTTGGTGCCCGTGTCGGCCTGCTGGTAGTCCTTCGTGAAGGCGACCGAGTAGAACTCGCCGACGGAGCCGTCGCCCTTGAGGATGCAAGAGGGGTACTTCCAGGTGATCGCCGAGCCCGTCTCGAGCTGCGTCCAGGTGATCTTCGAGTTGCGCCCGGCACAGAGGCCGCGCTTGGTCACGAAGTTGTAGACGCCGCCGGCCCCCTCGGCCGAGCCGGGGTACCAGTTCTGGACCGTCGAGTACTTCACCTCGGCGTCGTCGTGGGCGATGATCTCGACGATGGCCGCGTGGAGCTGGTACTCCTCGCGCATCGGGGCCGTGCAGCCCTCCATGTAGGAGACGTAGCCGCCGTCCTCGCAGACGATCAGCGTCCGCTCGAACTGGCCCGTGTTGGCCTCGTTGATGCGGAAGTAGGTGCTCAGCTCCATCGGGCACCGGACGCCCTTCGGGATGTAGCAGAACGAGCCGTCGGAGAACACGGCCGAGTTGAGGGCGGCGTAGAGGTTGTCCGTGTAGGGGACCACCTTGCCCATGTTGGCCCGGACGAGGTCGGGGTGCTCCTGGACCGCCTCGGAGAACGAGCAGAAGATGATGCCCTGCGCGGCCAGCTCCTTCTTGAACGTCGTCCCAACGCTCACCGAGTCCATGACCGCGTCGACGGCGACGCCGGCGAGGGCGGCCTGCTCGCGGAGCGGGATCCCGAGCTTCTCGAAGTCGGCCAGGATCTCCTCCGGGACGTCGTCGAGCGAGTCGTACTTGGCCTTCTTGCCTGGCGCAGAGAAGTAGTACGCGTCCTGGTAGTCGATCTGGGGAACGTTGAGGTGGGCCCAGTGGGGCTCCTTGCCCTCCTCCAGAAGCTTGAAGAAGTGCCGGAGCGCCTTGAGCCGGTACTCCAGAAGCCACTCGGGCTCCTCCTTCTGGGCCGAGATATAGCGGACCGTGTCCTCGCTCAGGCCCTTCGGCGCCTTCTCGGACTCGACGTTCGTGGTGAAGCCGTACTTGTAGCCCTGCTCGGCGACGTCCTCGAAGAAATCGTGTTCGGTGTAGGTCGGCATTGAGTTCTCTTCTTGGTACAGGGCGAACCGGACGGACAGGGGGCTGTTCCCCGAAGACGGCGCGAACGGAGGCGGCCGTCGCGAGCGTCGGCCGCTCGCTCATGAACCGCCCGCAGAGGCGAAACCGGGCGGGTCGAGGGATGTTATGCAGACTGAGTCTACGGAGCGGCCCCGCGCCGTTGAAGTTCCTCCCAAAGCCTCCCCGTCCCATGCCCGAGACGATCTCCGACGCCCCCTTCTCGATCACCGAGCGCGCGCGCCAGCGGCTGGCCTCCGTCGCCGTCCAGGAGGGCGTCGATCTGGGCGCCGCGTGGCTCCGCGTGGCCGTCGTGCCGGGCGGGTGCTCGGGCCTGACGTACGACCTCGGCTGGGACACGGTGCTCGGCGAGGGCGACGAGGTGGTGGACCTCGACGGCCTCCGCGTCGCCCTCGACCGCAAGAGCCGCCTCTACGTCGAGGGCACGACGCTCGACTTCACGGACGGCCTCGAGGGCAAGGGCTTCCACTTCGACAACCCGCAGGCCACGCGGACGTGCGCCTGTGGCGAGTCGTTCAGCCTGTAGTGCGGGCCCCGATGGGAGCGCGCGCCGTCCTCGCCACGCTCATCGTCTCCGTCGGCGCGTGCGCTCCCGACCCGGCCGTCCCACCCGATATCCCGACTGAGCCCCGCACGGTGAACCCGGCCCCGGGCCTGGAGGCACCGGCCGAGCCGCCCGACACGGCTGCGGTCGACCCCACGAGCCCGCAGGCGGCGGTCGACCTCGTGCTCACGTACTTCGGCGCGATCGCGGAGGGGGACTACCGGACGGCGTACGAGATGTGGGGGCCGGACGGTCCTCCGGATCAGTCGTTCGAGGACTTCCGGCAGGGCTACGCCGAGACGACGAGCGTGCGCGCGTCCGTCGAGGCCCCGTCGGACCCGGAGGGCGCGGCGGGCTCCATCTACCTCACGGTCCCGGTAAACGTGACGGCGCAGACAGCGGGCGGGGCGGACCAGCGCTTCGAGGGCGAGATGGTCCTCCGCCGGGTCAACGACGTGCCGGGCGCCGCGCCGTGGCAACTCCGCTGGCACATCGAGAGCGCCGACCTCCGCGAGATCGATTGACGTCGTCGTGACGCGGCCGGCCGCTAGCGTCTCGGGGCGAGCCCGACGCTGGGGGAGGGCGCCCAAAACGGCGTAGCCCAAAAAATGCCCGCCGGCCTTACGGGGCCGGCGGGCAGATCCGGTGGAGACGTGGGACGGCACGCCATCACCTTTGGAGTCGTCAACGGCGCGGATGGAGGTTCGTTGCCACCCGGTTCGCACTTTGGGGTCTCTTCACGGAGATGCCAGGGAGTCCCTGGCGGCCGCCTCAGGCGATTGGACATCGTCAGCGTTGACCGACCACGTGATCCGGTCGCCCGGGACGAGGCCAACGCGACGGGAGTACCCCGCCGGGACCTCCACGACGAACTGGGACTCCCCCTGCGAGACCACATTGTCCGTCGAGAATGGCGTCGTGTTCTCGGCGATGTTGAGGAGCGTCGAGTCGGCGGCGTAGTACTGGATGTCGAGGGAGCGCGGCGTGTTGTGCATCCAGAACGCCTGCTGCTGCGCACGGGGGAAGACGAAGAGCATCCCGGTGTCGCTCGGGAAGTCGGTCCGCTCCATCAGCCCGCGTTGGCGCGACGAGTCGGTGTCGGCCACCTCGATGTCGATGGTGCGGAGCGTGTCGCCGTCGCGGACGAAGCTGAGGGTTCCATCGATCCGGAACGAGACGGAGGCCGGGGCGGTGGCGGGGTCCGGCGGGGCGGACGAGTCGGCGCAACCGGCGGCGAGGGCGAGGAGGAGGGGGAGGAAGGCGGGGCGCATCGGGATCGGGGGGGACCCTCGAAGCTAGAGCCTGGCGGCGACGAGATCCTGGGCGGGCGGGCGGACCGTCCGCATCGGGGGATCAAACAGAGGCCCGGCCGCCGGGGAGGCGGTCGGGCCTGGGGGTGGCCGATGGCGGCCAGATGGCTGCCGAGGCGGACTGGGGTGGAGAGAGGGGAGGCGCTCCCTTGAGAGACCCGGCAGACGCCGAGGTCGAGCGCCCGTCACCGCCGACACCGCCCGAGAGGGGGGCCAGGAAGAAGGGCGGGCTCGTAACCAGGGCTGGGTCCGCTCGTTCCGACGGAACGCGGGACTAGGGTTTTCCCCACGGTCTGCGCGAGGGGCCTCGTAGTTTCGCGGATCGTACCCCCGGTTCTGTGGCCCACGCCCTCACTGTCGTCCCGCTCCGCCTCGGCCTGCGTCTGCTGCGCCTCGTCCAGCCCGCCTTGCCCCCCCGGGAGCAGGGCGCCGTCGCCCACGCCGCGCGGCTCCGGCTGACGCCCACCGAGAAACGGTCTGAGGCCGCCGTCGACGCGCTCCGCCATCGCCTCGCGACGTGTGACGATGACGTCGCGGTGGTCGACCACGGGACGGGCACACGCGGCGAGCTCCCTCCGGTCCGACGCGTCTCGCAGATCTACCGCCGCGCATCGACGGGTCCGGCCTGGGGCCGCTTTCTGTTCGGCCTGACGCGGGCGCTTCGCCCGCGGCGGGTGCTGGAGCTGGGGACCAACCTGGGCGTCGGCGCCGCGCACCTCGCGCAGGCCCTCTGCCTCAACGAAGAGGAGGGAGGGGCCCCGGCCCGGTTCGTGACGCTGGAGGGCGACCCCGACCTCGCCGCGCGAGCGGCCGGCTCGCTCGCCCGTCTCGGCCACGCCGTCGGCGATGACGAGGACAACCGCGTCCGCGTCGTCGTGGGGCCGTTCGCGGAGACGCTCGCGGCGACGGCAGAGGAGGAGGGGCCCTTCGACCTCGTCTTCGTCGATGGGCACCACGAAGAGGAGGCCGCGCTCGGCTACCTCGACACGCTCCGTTCCCACCTCACCCCAGACGGCGTCGTCATCCTCGACGACGTGGAGCCGTGGCGGTCCGTCGGGCGGGCGTGGCGCCGCCTGCGGGCCGTGCGCCCCGCGATCCCCGCGCTGTTCATGGGGAAGTACGGGATCCTCGCGGCCACGCCCGAGACGGTCGGGGGAGCCGTGACGGCGCTCGGGCGTGAGAGCCCGACTCCGCGTTCCACTTCTGCCGGCGCCTGACCGCCTCATGCCTCCTCCCACCGACGCCGACCTCGTCACCGCCTACCTCGACGAGGGGGACCAGCGCGCGTTTTCGCAACTTCTCGCTCGACACCAGGAGCGGATCTTCGGCTATCTCATGGGGATGGTCAAAGACCGGGACGTGGCGAACGACTTGTTCCAGGACACGCTCTATCGGGCCATCCAGGCCATGCACGCGCGGCGCGGGTCGTATGAGAGCCAGGGGCGATGGCTCGCCTGGACCATGCGGATCGCCCGGAACGCGGCGCTCGACTGGCTCCGCAGCCGGAAGAAGTTCTCCGATGTCGAGGGGTATGGCAATGAGGACGAGGGACCGTCGTTCTGGGATCGACTGCCGGACGAGGCCCCCGACGCCCAGTCGCTCCTCGGCCGTACCGATCTCTGGGAAGAGGTCGAGGCGGCCATCGACCAGCTCCCCCCGGAGCAGCGGGAGGTCGTCCTCATGCGGCACCAGTCCGAACTCACCTTCCGAGAGATCGCCGAACTCACCGGCGTCTCGATCAACACCGCCCTGGGGCGCATGCGCTACGCGCTGATCAACCTCCGCAAGATCCTCGAGCCCGAGTGGTTCGAGGGCAACACGGCCGACGTGCCGGGTGCCCCGACGCCCCCGTCGGACGGCGCCTCGTCCGCCGCCTGAGTCCCGCGACCTCTTCACACACCAGAGCGCCGATCCCCCCGTTCGCTACGCCCTCCCTCTGATCATGTCCGACGCTCTTACCCCGCTCCGCCAGGTGTATGGCGAAGAGCCGCCCGTCGCCCCGCTGGCGTCCGGGTCGGCGGAGCGAGCCGAGCACGAGCTGCTGCGTCAGATGCGCGCCGCCCTCGACACCCGCCCCGCTCTCCATCCCGCCCCTTCCGTGGTCGACGCCGTCCTCGCTCGTGCAGCGGAGGCATCGGCTCGCTCCGAGGATGCCGTGACGGACCCGGCCTTGGGGCCGCTGGCGTCGGCGGACGGGCTTCCGCTTCCGTTCGAGGGCGTCCCTGTCGATCCGGTCGAGGCCGCTCTTCTGAGTCAGACAGCCGAGGCGCTCGATCGCCTCCCGACGCAGCGGCCCACGACCGAGGCGGTCCAGGCCGTCCTCGCGTTCGCCGCCCAGGCCTCGACGGCCCCGGCCGACGCTGTCCGCTATGTCTACGGCGACCAGGACGCCGTCCCGGCCGAGATGGTCGAGATAGAGGTGCTTCGTCAGTCTCGAGAGGTGGTGGAACGCGCGCTCGCGTCGCGTCCGAAGCCCCGCCCAGACGCCGCCGTCATTGCTGCCATCCAGGACCGTGCGGCCGAGGAGTCGGGCCGGCATGAAGAGATGGTCGCGGACCCCTCGCTCGCGCCGCTGGCGTCGGCGCTCGGTCTCCCGCTCGCAGCCGGCATTGCGCCCGCCGATCCGGTCGAGACGGCGCTGCTCGCCCAGACGGACCAGGCCCTCGACCGCTTCCCCATCCAGCGCCCGGACGCGGCGGCCGTCGACGCGGTCCTCGCGTTTGCGGCCCAGGCCGTGGCCCCCGCCTCCGCGCGTCCCGCGGCCGCGCACGCCGCAGACCGTCCTGCCGAACGCACCTCGCGTCGTCGTACGACCCTCAGCGTGTGGGCCGGGGGAGCCGGCCTCATGCTCGCCGCGCTCCTCGCCGTCGTCGTGCTCCCGAGCGTGCTCCGGTCCGGGGAGGTCCCCGAGGCCGTGACTGTCGCCGACGCGCAAGAGCCCGCTCCCGCCGAAACGCTCGCTCCGCGTGCCTCCTCGGTCGTGCCAGAGGAGGACCCCGCGACCCAGGCGTCGTCGCCCGCCCTCGCGGGGGCCGCGGCCGCGTCCGCCTTCGTGCCGGTGCGGGAGGTCACGCCGCCCGCGCAGACCCCGCGCTCGACGGCGCAGGTCCAGGCGTCGGAGCCGGCGCCCGGCCCGCCCCCCGGCTGGGAGGTGGACGAGGACCTCTCGGCGCTCGCCCTCCGGGTGGGGGAGATGGACCGCGAAACGGAAGGGCTGATCTGGGACGAGCCGGCCGAGGCGTTTGGACGACCCTCCGGCACCACCGCCCGGACCGCGATCCCAGGCGTCCAGGCCGTCCGGGCAGGAGGCGCCCCGGCCCGCGTCGTCGTTCGCCCCGACTCGACCCGGCAGCGATGAGCCGTCGTCTCCTTCTGGCCGCCGGACTGGCCCTCGCCCTCGCGCCCGCCGGCTTTACCCAGACCGAGCCCGACCACACCTTCCAGATCTGGAACGGCCAGGTCTACGTCGACGGACAGATCGTTCCGGACGCTGTCCCAGCGGGGCTCGACCTCTCGGGTTTCTCGTCGGTCATGATCGAGATCACAGGCGACGTGGCCCCTCTGCTGGAGGTGGAGGGGGCCCCGTACGTGTTCGAAGACGGCCGCCTCGTCCCGCTGGAGGAGTCGGCGCGGGCGCGGGGCCGAGGGATCTACGTGCTGCCCAAGATGGATCCGCCCCTCACGGCCGCCCCCCAGTCCGACCGTATGACGCCGGTGGCCGAGGGGGCCTACCTGCGTGAAGTCGCCGAGCGGAACGAGGCGCTCTACCGCCGAATGCGGCGCGAGCAGCAGATGGAGCAGGACGCCTACGACCTCGCCATGCAGATCCGCGCGCTCCCAGACGGCCCCCAGCGCGCCGCGCACCGCGACGAGCTCCGCGGACTTCTCTCCGATCTCCTGACGCTCAAGCAGGAGATCCTGAGTGAGGAGATCCGGTTCCTTCAGGAGCGGCTCGATGTCCTGGGCAGCCGGCTGGACGAGCGCGACGCCCGCCATGGCGAGATCGTCGACCGCCGCCTCCACGAGCTGATCGGGGAGGACTAGCGGGAATTGAGGGGCCGTAGGGCATCCGGAAAAATCGGGAATGCCGCGTGTGGAGCCATCCAGAATGTGAAATCGGCCCACCCGACTGTATCTTGACCTGCCAGAGCCCGCCGTATAGGGGTGGGGGGTGGAACGCCCCCATTCCCTCTGTGGCGAGTGATCCCCCCTTCCCCGAGGCTGACCGACTGACCCGTTCGGAGCGCTCTGATGGCATGGTCTTGTCCGTGCTCCAGGGGCGCCCCCGTCATCCCGCCTCCCCATGATCGACTCGCTACGCCGCCTCGCCCTCGCCGCCGTCGCGATCCTGATCGGCTCGGCCTCCGCGTCGGCCTCCGCCTACGACATCAACGTCGAGCGGATCTCGTTCGACCGCAGCCGTGACGGCCGCACCCTCGTCGCCCGCGTCCACACCTCGGGACGGATCCGCGCCTACACGCTCGACCAGGACGGCGCGGACCTCACGGTGGTCCTGTACCGCGCCCGCCTCGACCCGCACCTCGAGCGCGAGAGCGCCCAGGGGCCCATCCGCACCTACCGCGTCGAGGCCAGCGATGACCACGTGACGCTCCGGTTCCAGGTGGATGAGACGGTCCACGCGCGGGCCTACCCGGACCGGGAGTCGGACGACCTCCTGCTCTCGTTCTCCGACGAGCCGCGTCCCCCGGCGACGGCGTGGGGCGGGCTCTCGCGGCCGGAGCCCTCGGCGGGGCCTGCGCCCATCTCCGACATGGCGGAGATCCAGGCGGCTCCCATCTCGGACGCGTCCGTGGCCCACTGGCGGCTCGACACCATCGTCCTCGACGCGGGCCACGGGGGCCATGACCACGGGGCCGTCGGGAACGGGACGAGCGACAAGGAGGTCGCCTTCTCCGTGATCCGTCGCCTCGGGCCCATGCTGGAGCGCGAACTGGGCGTCAAAGTGGTCTACACCCGCACGACTGACACGTTCGTGGAGGTGCGCGAGCGGGGGCGGATCGCCAACCGCTCCGGCGGGAAACTGTTCATCTCGGTCCACGGCAACTCGGGCCCGTCGCGCGCCTACGGCACGGAGACCTTCTTCCTCGCGCCCCGCGGCCAGGGCAACGCCCGGAGCGTGATGGAGCGCGAGAATTCGGTGATCGAGTTGGAGAGCAACCCCGAGCTCTACGCTGACTTCCACGACGAGGACAACATCCTCCAGTCGCTCGCGATGAGCGCGTACCAGGAGGAGAGCCAGCACCTCGCCCGGCTGATCGAGGGCGAGTTCCGCACGTCGGGCCGCCACAGCCGGGGCGTGAAGCAGGACAACTTCATGGTGCTCTGGGCCGCCTCCATGCCGGCCGTGCTCGTCGAGGTCGGGTTCGTGTCGAACCGGGACGAGGCCCGCTACCTCACCTCGGCCAAGGGCCAGGACGAGACGGCCCGCGCCATCTTCAACGCGGTCAAGCGGTACAAGGAGTCGTACGAGCGCGGCCTGCGCATCGCCGGGAGCGTTCGCGGCTGACCCGGGTCCCACGTTCGCCGCGGGCCCATCCGACCGCCTGATTCCCGCGGGTGCAGCTGCGCCCCGTGTCCCTTCTGCCGACCTCTCCGTGTCCGATCTCCTCGCCGCCGTCCGCACGATCCCTGACTTCCCGGAGCCGGGGGTCCAGTTCAAGGATCTCACCCCGATCCTGGCCGACCCGGCGCTGTTCGAGGAGATGCTGGACCGGCTCGTGGCCCCGTGGGACGAGGCAGACGTCACCCACGTCGTGGGAATCGAAGCGCGGGGCTTCTGGTTTGGGGCGGCCCTCGCCGCCCGCCTCGGCGCCGGATTCCTCCCCGCCCGCAAGCCCGGGAAGCTGCCCGGCGCGACGGTCCAGGCGAGCTACGCCCTGGAGTACGGCGAGGACGTGCTGGAGCTCCACGCCGGTGACCTCCCCGACGGCGCGCGCGTGCTCATCCACGACGACGTGATCGCGACGGGCGGGACGGCCGCGGCCGCGTGTGCACTCGTCCGCGAGGCGGCCGGGACCGTGGTCGGCGTGTCCGTCGCCCTCGAACTGGTGTTCCTCGACGGGCGTGCGCTCCTTCCCGCCGGGACTCTGCTGGATGCCGTCCTGACGGTCGAGTAGCGGTCTACCGGACGGCGATGCAGCTGATCTCGACGCAGGCCTCGCGCGGGAGCTTGCCGACCTCCAGCGCCTCGCGTGCCGGCGTGGTCCCGCTGAAGTAGCGCGAGTAGACCTCGTTGACCATCGCGTAGTCGTCCATGTTGCGGAGGAAGAGGGTCACCTGGACGACGTGCTCGAAGTCCATGTCGGCGGCGCGGAGGACGGCGCCGATGTTGTCGAGAATCCGCGTGGTCTCGTCCTGGACGTCGCCCTCGATCATCTCGCCGCTCTCGGGGTCGAGCGCGATCTGACCCGAGCAGTAGAGCGTGTCTCCGACGAGGAGACCGGAGCAGTAGGGACCGATCGGGGCCGGAGCACCGGAGGTCTTGATCCGCTGGCGATCGGAAGGGGGACGCGGCGTCATAGAAGCGGGGGGGCACAGACCGCCAAGATCCTCTCCGTTTGCCTGTTTGCACGCGAAGATGAGGGAAAACTCTAGCCCGTCAGCGAGGTGCCGTCGTGCCGCTCGGTAAGTTGTGGAACCGCCACCCGCCCCCTTCCATGAGCCGCCACGGTCGCGTACTCGTCGCCATGAGCGGCGGCGTCGACTCCTCCGTCACGGCCGGCCTCCTCCACGAGGCCGGCTACGAGGTCGTGGGCGTGACCATGAAGACGTGGGACTACGAGACGTCGCTTGGCGGCTCCGGCGTCTCGCGCAAGCAGTCGGGCTGCTGCTCGCTCGACGACATGAACGACGCCCGCGCCGTGGCCGTCCGCCTCGGCGCCGCGCACACCGTGGTCGACATCCGGGAGGAGTTCGGGGACTGGGTGATCGACCGGTTCGAGACGGACTACCTGGGCGGCCGCACGCCCAACCCGTGCGTCCTCTGCAACACGCACATCAAGTGGGCCGCGCTCCTGAAGCGCGCCGACGCCCTCGGCTGCGACCACATCGCGACGGGCCACTACGCCCGCGTCCGCGAAGAGAGCGGGCGGTGGGTCGTGAGCCGCGGGCTCGACGAGACGAAGGACCAGTCGTACGTGCTCTGGGGCGTGGCGCAGGCGCACCTCGCGCGGACGCTCTTTCCGCTGGGAGGCCTCGCCAAGACTGAGATCCGCCGCCTCGCCGCAGAGATGGGGTTCGACCACGTCGCCCAGAAGCCCGACTCGTACGAGATCTGCTTCGTCCCGAACGACGATTACCGCGGCTTCCTGAAGCGCCGCACGCCCCGCCTCGCGGCACTCGACGGCGGGGCGTTCGTCCACGTCGAGACGGGCGAGACGGTCGGGACGCACGAGGGCTACCCGTTCTACACCGTCGGGCAGCGGCGCGGGCTCGGGATCGCGCTCGGCGAGCCGACCTATGTGGTCCGCATCGAGCCGGACACCAATACCGTCTACGTGGGCCCGAAGGCGGCGCTCGCAGAGCGGACGCTCCGGGCGACGGGCGTCGTCTGGGGCAAAGCGACCGGCTTCGACGGGGAGACGGCCGTGGTGGGGCGGATCCGCCACCGCGACCCGGGCGCCGACGCGCTCGTCCAGCAGACAGGACCGGCGGAGATCGAGGCCGTCTTCGCCGAGCCGCGGACGGCCATCGCGCCGGGCCAGGCGGCTGTGTTCTACGGTGGCGACGACGTGCTCGCCGGCGGATGGATCGCCACGCCCCCGACGGCCTCCGGCGTCGACGCGGACGAGTTCATGGCCCTCCCGACGCTGGCGTGAGCGAGATGCGAGAGTGCCCCTCGTGCGCGATGGAGGTCCCGGCGGACGCCACCGAATGCCCCGTCTGCGGCTACGAGTTCCCGGTCCCCAAGACCGGCGTCCGGGCGAGCGCGTGGCTGTTCGTCGCGCTGATGGTCCTCTTTGCCGTGCCGTTGCTGGCGTGGATCCTCGGCTGGTTCGGCTGAGGGCGATGCCCGCCGGCGCGCGAAATCGCCGACGGGTCGTGCCGGTCTACATCCTCGAGGCGTCGTAGTAGAACCGCTCGTGGACGACCTGGCCGTCCTTCCACTGCTGGACGGCGACCTCTTCGATCTGCATCCGGCCGGCCCCCTTGAAGGTGATGTCGGTCGCGGTCTCGACGAACACGACGCCCGTACCCGGCGCGGTCTCGTGCGCGGCGATCGCTTTGAGTTCGCCGTTGTGGACCTCCTCCACGCTGTCGATCCACTCCTGGATGCGGCCCTTCTGGGTCTCCTTGCCGTGGATGGTCTCGCCCGTCGCCTCGACGAGGACGATGTTGTCGGCGTAGTAGGTATCGACGGCGTCGAAGACGCCCGGGCCTTCGGCCTGGCGCTGGAGGTCGGTGGCCTGTTCGAGAAGAGTCATGACGGTGGGGAATGGTGACGGTTCAAGAGCGTACGAGGCCCTGCCGCCACCCCCGCGTCATTGGTGCAACGCATGAGGTCCCCCCGCTTCCTCCTCGTCCTCGGACTCCTCGCCCTCGCGGCCTGCGACGACGGGGGAGAGGACGTCCGTGCGACCGTGTCGGTGGCCGAAGCCATGGCCGGCGACACGTCCGGCTACGCCCGCGCCGACCGAATCCGCGCCTTCGCGTTCCCCGCCGACCACGGGCCGCACCCGGCGTTCAAGGCGGAGTGGTGGTACGTGACGGGCAACCTCCGCGCGACCGACGGCTCGGGCCGACGCTTCGGGGTGCAGTTCACCGTCTTCCGCTCGGCCCTCGCGCCCGATTCCGCCAGGGAGGACCGCGCCTCCGCCTGGGCCACGCGCCAGCTCTACATGAGCCACATCGCCCTTGGGGACCTCGCGGGGGGCCGGTTCTACAATGAGGAGTCGTTCGCCCGGGGCGCCGCCGGCCTCGCAGGCGCGTCGGCAGACTCGCTGTTGGCCTACCTCGGCTCGGCCCGTCTCCTGGCCGCCGGCGATGCTCGTGCGGCCGTCCCGCTCCGCATCCAGGGCACCGCAGAGGGAGCCGCGTTCGACCTCACCGCGCGACCGCTCAAGCCTATCGTGCTCCAGGGCGACCGAGGCCTGAGCCAGAAGGGTGCCGACGCGGGCAACGCGAGCTACTACTACGCCCAGACGCGCATGGCGACGACCGGGACCGTGACGCTTCCCGATGGTGAGGCGATCTCCGTCGAGGGCCTCACCTGGCTTGACCGCGAGTGGTCCACGTCGGCGCTGGGGCCGGGGCAGGTCGGCTGGGACTGGTTCGCGCTCCACCTCGACGACGGACGCGACCTCATGCTCTACCAGCTCCGCCGGCGGGATGGGTCGAAGGACCCGCTCTCGGAAGGCTCCCTCGTCGGACCGGACGGGATCAAGACGCGCCTCGACGCCGACGACTTCACTCTGGAGCCGCTGGGCTCCTGGGAGAGTCCGAACGGCGGTGCCTACCCGACGCGATGGCAAGTGCGCGTGCCGAGCGCTGGGATCGACGCGGTAGTGGCGGCAGCCATGGAGGATCAGGAACTGGACGCCACGATCCGCTACTGGGAGGGTGCCGTCGACGTACGCGGCTCGGTCTCCGGGGTCGGCTTCCTCGAGATGACCGGGTATGCCGACGGCCTCGGCGGCACCGCCCGGCCCACGCCATCGTCCTAGCCACCGTCAGCCCGCGTGCCCTCGACGAAGGAGGAACGTGACGCCCACGAGCCGGGCATCGTTCACGCACGGAGAGGGCTCCTCCTTGCTGGAGGAGCCCTCTCGAGTGCACACGGAGTCGGGCCTCAGTGGTGCGAGGAGGACGTGCTGGTCGGCATCTCGCGGGGCATCAGCACGCGGTCGATCACGTGGATGATGCCGTTGGAGGCCTGGATGTCGGTGGCCGTCAGCGCAGCGTCGTCGATGCGGATGCCGAGGGAGAGCGACTGGCCGTTCACCGTCCCCAACTCATCGAGCCCTCCGACCTGGGCCGCCGTGTAGCGACCGGGGACGACGTGGTAGGTGAGGATGGCGGTGAGCTGGTCCCGGTTCTCGGGACGCAGGAGCCCTGCGATGGCGTCGTCGCCGAGGCGGGCGAAGGCGTCGTCGGTCGGGGCGAAGATGGTGAAGGGGCCGTCGCCCTGGAGCGTCTCGACGAGGCCGGCGGCCTGGACGGCGGCGACGAGGGTCTCGAAGTTGTCGTTGGAGGCGGCGATCTCGACGACGTCTTGTTGCTGGGCCGAGGCCGCGAGAGGGAAGGCGAGGAAGGCGAGGAGGAAGGTGCGGAGTCTCATGATCGGTCGGGTTGGTGGGGGAGGGGCCGGCGGTTTGCCGTGGGTCCTCCAACCCTCGTTTCCGGTCGCGGTGGTCCCCTCAATCGCCAAGCGGTGGGACGAGACGGCCGAGCGGTGGACGACCGCGACGAGTCGCAGCGGTCCGACCTGCCGGTCACCCCGGTGCGCCGCCCAGGTGAGCCTCCAGCTCTTTCCAGTAGCGACGGCTGGCCCGCAGCTCGGTCCCGTCGCGGAGGTGGATGTGGGCGTCTCCGGCCGCCGTCAGCCGCACGTCTCGGATTCGGTCGACGCAGACGACGGTCGAGCGGTGGATGCGGACGAACCGCCGCCCATCGAGACGGTCGGCCAGTCCCGCCAGCGTCTCGCGCAGCAGGTGCGTCCGGGGTCCCACATGGAGGGCGACGTAGTCGCCGGCCGCCTCGGCCCAGTCGAGCGCGTCGGTGGGAACGACGGTCAGCCGGTTCCCCTCGCGCACGAGCAGCCGTTCGGCAGACCGCGGGTCGCGGGCCAGGCCGATCAACTCGCGGAGCTGATCCGTGAGCGACTCGCCGGACGTCCGGGCGGCAGCCAGCGTTCGGGCCCGATCCAGCGCCCGCGCGAAGCGGGCGTCGTCGTACGGTTTGACGAGGTAGTCGACGGCGGCGGCATCAAACGCCCGGAGTGCGTGCTCGTCGAAGGCCGTCACGAACACGGTCGCGGGCATGGCCTCCGGTCCGACCGCCTCGATCACCGCGAACCCGTCGAGGTAAGGCATCTGAACGTCGAGAAACACGAGGTCCGGCTCGTACTCGCGGATCGCGTCGACGGCGGCTTGGCCGTCCGGGGCCTCCCACTCCAGATCGATGTCGTCTACGTCGTCCAAGAGGAGACGGACGGTGTCGCGGGCGAGGGGCTCGTCGTCGGCGACGAGGGCGCGGAGCGGGGCCATCACGCCGGTCGGAACGGGAGCACGATCTCCGCCGTCGCGCCCCGCCCGCCGGGGCCGGATCGCAGGGTGAGGCGGGCGTCGTCGCCGTAGAGGGCGTCCAGACGGGCGCAGGTGTTCGCCAGCCCGACTCCGGTCCCGGCGGACGTGCCGGTGGGGCCGGGGCCGTCGTCGTCCACGGCCAGCCGGAGGGTGGTGCCCTCGACGAGCGCCCGGACGGCGATGCGGGCTGGCCCAGAATGCGGGGCTACGGCGTGCTTGATGGCGTTCTCGACGAGCGGCTGGAGCGTCCAGGCGGGCACGCGGGCCGACCGCGCGTCGTCGGCCACATTCCACTCGACCGTCAGCCGGTCGCCGACACGGACGTTCTCGAGGGCGAGGTACCGCTCCAGCACGTCGACTTCGCGGGAGAGAGGCACCTCGCTCGCCCCGTCGGATTCGAGGCTGGACCGGAGCAGGTCTCCAAGCTGGCCGAGCATCGTCACGGCCTGATCCCGGTCGCCGCGGCGGACCGTGGCGCCGATGGCGTGGAGCGCGTTGAACAGGAAGTGCGGACGGACCTGCATCCGGAGCGCACGGAGTTCAGCTTCGGCGAGGTCGGTCTGGAGGGCGGCCTCGCGGCGGTCCCGCTCCCGCGCCCGTGTCAGGGCGAGGAGCGCCCACGTCGCGGCGACGATCAGCCCGTAGGCGACCACGTTGACGTGGAAGCGGAGGGCGTAGTGTGTCTCGAACGTCGTCCACGTCCAGTCGCTCGGGAGGCCGGCGAGCCGGAACGCGGCCACGTTCCCGAGCGCGTGGAGGGTGAGCGCCCCGGCGGCCCCCGCAAGATGAATGGGCACGAGGAGCCAGGGGGCCGTCTCCTCTGGGGCGAACTGCGCCGCCAGCGCCACGACGGGAGGCGTCAGGAGCGCCCACAGGATCCAGTTGGGCAGCGTCGTCCAGAGGGCGTAGGCCCAGTCGATCGGCTCGCCGGCGAGGGTGTGCTCGATCGAGATCTGCCCGAGCGCGACGACCGCCGGAACGGCCCACAGCGTCGCGACGATGAGCGCCGTCCGCGTGTGGCGCCACGCGGCAGGGGCGGCGCGCGCACGCGGATCGAGAGCAGCGGGGGCGGGGAACGCCATGCCCCCCAGATGTCGGCCGAGGAGACCGGGTTCCGCGGGCTAGGCCGTCTCCGTGACGCGGACGTCCGTGAGGTCGCCGTGGATGTCGATGAGGGCCTCGAAGCGGGCGCTCATGCGGAGCACGCGGCGCGAGAGGCGGTCGGGCTCCGTTGCGGACCCGAACAGGACATCGATCACGAGGGCCGCGAGCGAGAGCGGGACGAAGACGGTCGCGGCGAAGCCGGCGATCCAGACCTTCGCGTTGTAGACGATGACCTCGGTGACGGCGGAGGAGCGAGAGGCAGGCACGATGGGACGGGGGAGAAGAGGGCCCTCTACGTCTCCCTACGCCCGCGGGTTACGCGCCGGCGGCGTGGGCCTGCTGGGCCTCATCCCTCAGGAGCCGGAACCAGGGCGTGTAGCGTCCGGGGCACGCGTCGAGATCGTCGAGGAGGGTGCCGGCGTCGACCCACATCCAGTCCGAGACCTCGGCCGGGGACGGCGAGGGGTCCCCCGAGAACTGGCCGACGAACACGTGGTCCAGTTCGTGCTCCACCAGGGGCTCCGGGCCCTCCAGTTCGGCCCGGTAGACGCGGACGAACGCGGGGCGGAGTCGGCACTGCACACCCATCTCCTCGTCCAGGCGTCGGCTGGCGGCGACATCGGGCCGCTCGCCGGGGCGTGGGTGCGTGCACGCCGTGTTGGACCAGAGGCCGGGCGAGTGGTACTTCCCGTCGGCGCGGCGCTGGAGGAGCCACCGGCCTGCGCCATCGAACAGGAACACCGAGACGGCGCGGTGGAGGCGCCCGTCGCGGTGGACGGCCAGCTTGTCGGCCGTGCCGATCTCGCGGTCGGCGGCATCGACCAGGACGACGCGGTTGTCGAGAGACATGGACGTGGGGTGGGGTCCGAGAAGAATCCCCCGGGCGGCGAAATGGGCGCGTCAGGCATTGCCTGACCCGCCGAGACGGACGTGGTCGAGGTCGGCGAGGGAGACGCGGACGGTCCCGTCCTCGGCAACGAAGCGGTCCGCGGCATCCGATGGCAGGGAGAGGAGATCGATGGACGCCCGGCGCGGGCGTCCGTCGAGGGTGTCGCGGAGGAGCGCGACGTGCGGGTCGAGGCGCTCGGCCCAGCGAGCGAGCGCGAAGTGGGTGTCCGGAAACCGGCGGAGGAGCGAGGTCCACTTTTCGGCGGAGACCTTGCCCCAGACAGACGGCTGCTCGCTCGACGAGGACTTCCCAGAGCCTGCAGTTCAGGCGGCGGGCCGCGACGTGTCGTGCGGGGACAGATCGGCCCGGCTCTACGGCGGTTACGACCAAGTCGTGCATCCAGGCGTGTACCCCGCGGATGGATCGGAGGGAACCATCACAGCGACCGTGAAGGGGTTCGAATTCCCCAATCACACCGTTGTGGAGTATGCCGCGGGCGTCGGGCGCGTGCACGCGTCGGTCGACGGGGCGTCACCGGGCGCCCTCGTGTACGCGCGCATCCGGGGCGAGGAGTTCGGCGTCGTCCCGACCCCGGACGCCGCCGATTCGTCGTCTTACTACCCGCTCGCGGTCGGCAATGAGTGGGAGTACCGCGAGTTCATCATGCAGCAGGGGACCACTTGGCTTCGACGCGTCATCACGCGCGATACTGTGATCTCGGGGGTGGCCTACGTCGAGAGGCAGACCTACCGGGTGGACGGGCCCGTGAGCGACTGGGGCGAGCCGGAGGTTCAGTTTCTCCGCTTCGATGAGGAGCGCGGCCGTGTCGTGGAGTGGCAGAACGATGGGGTGGAGAGGGCCGTGACGTGCCCTCTCGATGCCGCGTTCAACGAGATCATCGCGTGCGTCGGGGAGGAGGATTTCTTCGACTTGGGGCTTGGGCCCGTGGGGATCGTCTCCGGGTACCCAGAGGCCAGTGAGGTCGCCGTTGGGGACGATCGTGTGCCCATCGCGTCGTCCAAGGTGTTTTACGATCTGAGTGTGGGGTATTCGGATGGGCCCAGCCCGGGGGGGTATGGCACGGGTCTGGGACGGCTTCCGAAAGGGTCGTTTTGTTTCTTTTCCGGCTGCTACGAAGACCTCACCTTCCTCCGCCTCGTGGGCGACGATGGCAGCGTCCGCGAGTACGGCGCACGCTACGCCGTCGCAGGCGAGGACGCGCCCGATGCTCTCCTGCTCACTCTGCGCGCCATGCCGAACCCCACGCCCGGCCCGCTGGCGGTGACGATTGAACAAGCGGACGCGTCCGTCGTCACTGTGGAAGCGTTCGACGTGCTGGGCCGTCGGGTGTGGTACCACGACGCCCCGCTCGTCGCGGGTCGCCTGCAGATCGAGGTAGACGCTCGCGCGTGGGCCGCAGGGACATACGTCCTTCGGGCCAGGAGTGGGAGCCGGACGGCGTTCGCGCAGATCGTCGTCCGGCGGTAGCGGTCCTTACACCACGCCCTGCGGCAGGTCCAGCCCTTCTTTGAGCTGCCCGAACCGTTCGGCGAGGTCGGTCCGCTGGATCTGGAGGCGCGCGAGGACGTCCCGCCGCTGATGGCGGAAGAGTCGGACCCGGAGGGCCCGCGCCGTCTCCCGGGTCAGCTCCCCCCACCGCAGCGCGAGGGCGCCGCCGACGGCGCTCAGCACGAACACGGCGAGCCCGGCCGCGACGGGCGCGTCGGGGAGGGCGGGGAAGAGGTCGTGCAGCCGCGCCGCGCCCAGTCCCGCGAGCACCGCCGCCACGGTCCACGCGAGGGGGTAGAGCACCACGCCGCCGAGGATCTTGACTGTGGCCGTGTCCTTCTGAGCCGCGGAGAACCGCCGCGCCGCCGCGTTCAGCAGGAAAAAGGGCGGTGTGTTGACGACAAACCCGAGCACGAGGATCGGCGGCAGCAGGATCACCAGCAGCAGGAGCTGGATCAGGAAAATGACCCCCAGCAGCGGATCGGCCATGCGCGGCGGACGGTCGAGGTCGGCGTCGCGGAGGCCGACGGCGCGGAGGAGGCGGTCGTAGGCGGCCATGTCGCGGCGGAGGGCGGCGATCTCGTCGGGGTGCGTGTCGCGGCGGGCCTGGTAGCCGTGCCATACCATCCGGAAGCCGCGCGCCCGGTCGCGGGCGGAGATCGTCTCCGAGCGAACGCCCTCGCGCACGTCGTCCTCGGCGCGGAGGAGGGCGTAGGCCCGGTGCATGAGCCGGTGCGTCTCCCAGTCGGCCGTAGGGCGGACGGCCTCGACGAGCGCGGCCTCGATCCGCTCCGTCAGGCGGTGCGCGGCGTCGTCGCTCGCGTCGAGATCGGCCGGGAGCGCGATGGGCGCGTGGAAGGCGACCACCACGTCGGAGCGGAACAGGTCCTTGCGGTCGTAGTGGAGCCCGACGGGGACGATGACGGGCTCGGCGTCGGCCTCGGCGCGGGCGCGGAGAAAGAGCCGGGCGGCGCCGGTCTTGACCTCGTGGAGGAAGGGCTCGTCGTGGCTGACCCCTTCGGGGAAGAGCGCGGCGAAGCGCCCGTCCGCGACGGCGTCGGCGAGGGCCCCGAGGCTCCGGTCGTTGGCCGCGCGGCGGGCCGCCGGGTCGTCGCCGTCGGCGTCCTGCGCGCGGTAGATCGGGACCGTCCCGAGCCCCCGCATCAGCGCCCCGACGACGGGCCATCGCAGAAGCCCGTGGCGGGCGCCGAAGACGACCTGCCCGGGGAAGGTGGCCAGGATCAGCGCCGGGTCGATGACCCCGTTCGGGTGCCATGCCACGAGGAGCCCGCCGCGTACGGCCGGGAGGGCGGCCGGGCCCTCCACCACGATCTCGCGGAAGAACACCCGCACGACGGCGCGCACGACGCCGCGCAGGAGACGGTAGACGAGGGGCGGGCGGGTCACGGCCCGAGGATACGGGCGCGCCAGCCACAAAACGCCCCGCCGACGCGGACCGTCGGCGGGGCGAGAAACAGGTGCCGGAACGCCTACCAGTCCGAGGCGGTTTCGCCCAGAAGCTCAGCCCGGCGGGACTCGATGAGGGCGCGGCGCCGGGTCTCGCGCTCGCGGAGCGCGGCCTCTTTCTCGTCGGCCTCGACCATCAGTTCGCGGGCGCGTTCGCGGAGGCCCTCGGCCTCCTCCTCGCGGGCCTGGCCCCGGATTTCGAACAGCTCACCGAGGACGGCGTCGAGACGGTCCACGAGGCGTTCGCGCTCGGTGCCGTCGGCCGCGCGGGCCTCACGGGCGAGGGCCTCGGCCTCCCGCTGCAGCGTGCGCATCCGCTCGCGGGTCTCCGCAGAGACGCCATCGCGGTTGAAGAGGCGGAGCGCCATGCCAGGCCCGCCCTCGTCGAACCAGCGGGGGACCTCCAGGTCGTTCAGCTCCAGCTCGCGCAGTTCGGCGAGATCTTCCGGGCGTGGCATCTTGAAGTGAAACTCGTGTTCGCCGTCTGCGCCAGGCGAGAAGAAGCGGACAACGCCGTCCTCGCCGGGTTCGGGAACCTGGATGCGGAACACGTTGTCGCCGTCAGGGCGGCGGATGACGATGCGGCCGCCGTCCTCTTCGCGCTCGACCCGGACGTTGAGGGGGCTGTCAACGTTGAGGGTGTCGATGTCGATGACGACCTCGCGTTCGACCTTGGGGGCGTTTTGGGCAAAGACGGGGGCCGCGCTCAGGGTGAGCGCTAGGATGAGAACACGTCTCATGGCGAGTGGGGAGAGTTAAGAGTGCTCTGGCAACGGATGAACCGGCTGTCTCCATGTCCGACTCCTTGACCTTGCCTACACAGACGCCTCTTCCGGGTGGACGTTGTGGAGAGCGGGCCATCCCATCCGCCTCTGCGAGGGCATTGAGGCTCTCAGAGGCGGCGTCGGCCGAGGGCTGCATGCCGAGGGTCGTGGGGACGTTCGACGTGGAGTCCCTGCGAGCGTGCCAAGGCGCCCGGTAGCAGTGGTGAAAGGGGCTGCTTGGGTGGCAGCCATGGAGGAGAATAAAGGACGTGCCAAGTGAGCCAACCCCGCCACGGGGACGTTGGCGGGCGTGTCGGATGCGACAGGAGAGGGGAGAGGTCAGAAAGGGCGGTTCGAACGGCGTGAGCTGACGGTCGAGCCATGTCCGCCACACTTTTGGACCACGCCCGAACGACGACCGGGGCGGCTCCGCCGTGGGAGCCGCCCCGGTCCGGGGGTCCGCGGCGGCGAGCGCCGCCGACGGCGGAGGCTAGGCCTCGTTCTTGGGGAGGTTCTGGTAGGCCCCGATGACCTCGCGGACGTGCTCGCCTGAGGCCTGCATGTCGGCGGCCTCCTTCTCGTTGAGGTCGAGCTCCACGATCTCCTTGACGCCGCCCTTGCCGAGCTTCACCGGGACGCCGATGAACATGTCCTCCAGGCCGTACTGGCCGGTGACCCAGGCCGCGGCCGGGAGCACGCGGTTCGAGTCCTTGACGATGGCCTCGACCATCTCGGCCGCGCCGGCGCCGGGGGCGTACCACGCGCTCGTGCCCATGAGGCCGACGATCTCGCCGCCGCCCTTTTTGGTGCGCTCGATGATTTCGTCCAGGCGGGACGCCTCGATGAGGTCGGTCACCGGCTGGCTGCCGATCGTCGTGAAGCGGGGGAGGGGCGTCATCGAGTCGCCGTGGCCGCCGAGGAGCATCGCGTTGATGTCGCGGACGGACACGCCGAGTTCCATCTTGAGGAACGCCCGGTAGCGCGCCGTGTCGAGCACGCCGGCCATGCCCATCACGCGCTGGCTCGGGAAGCCGCTCTCCATGTACGCCACGTAGGTCATGACGTCGAGCGGGTTCGAGACGATGATGAGGATCGTGTCGGGCGACTTCTCGACGACCTGGCGCGTGACCGACGAGACGATGTCGGAGTTGACCTTGAGGAGGTCGTCGCGGCTCATGCCTGGCTTGCGGGGGAGGCCGGCCGTGATGACCGTCACGTCGGAGCCCTCGGTGATCCCGTAGTCCGCGCCACCCTCGATGACGGTGTCGAACCCGTGGATGGGGGCGGCCTCCATGAGGTCGAGCGCCTTGCCCTGGGCCACGCCCTCGTTGATATCGATGAGGGCGATGTTCTGGACGATGTCCATGCGCGCGACGCACTCGGCGACGGTCGCGCCGACGTTGCCCGCGCCTACGACGGTGAGCTTCATATCTGGGGTAGGGGGTGAGGGGAAAGGAGAGACGCGGGCACGGCGCCCGACGTTCGATCTTCGCTCAGAATAGACGGCGCGCCCGGTGGGAGCCCTTCCAGAGCCTCGGATTCGCGGCGAAGATGCCCCGCCTCACACGCCCGTTCGCCACCGATCGTTGTCCGTTCGTAGGCTACGTGCGACCGTCGATCCCACAACCATGCGTCTCCTCGCTCTCCTCGCCCTCCTCGCGGCCGCGGCCGTCCCGTCGTCTGCCCAGACGCCGGACCGCCCGCGAAACGTCGTCCTCATGATCGCGGACGGCTTCGGGCCGGCCTCCGTCTCGCTCGGGGCTGCGGCTAAGGGCGCCCCGCTCGCCTTCGACAGCGTGCTCGTCGGGTCGGTGGAGACGTCGTCGGCGGACAGCCGCGTGACGGACTCGGCCGCCGGCGCGACGTCGTACGCCTGCGGGCTCAAGACCTACAACGGCGCCATCGGCGTGGACGCGGAGGGCACGCCGTGCCGGACGGTCCTCGAGGCGGCCGAGGCTCGCGGCCTGGCGACGGGGCTCGTCGCGACGAGCCGGATCACGCACGCCACGCCGGCCTCGTTCGGTGCCCACGTTGCCAACCGGAGCGATGAGGCCGAGGTCGCCCGCCAGCTCGCCACCTCGGGCGTGGACCTGATAATGGGCGGCGGACGAGAGTTCTTCACCCGGCTGCCGAGCGGCGACGGGGCCACGCCCGACGCTCGCCCCCTCACGGTGCTCATGGCCGAGGCCGGATGGACTGTGGCCATCGACCGGCCCAGCTACGACGCCCTCGACGCGCTCCCGGCCGCGGCCTTCCTCGCCGACAGCCACCTCGCGTACGAGATCGACCGCGAACACACCGACCAGCCCTCGCTGGCCCAGATGACGCGCAAAGCGCTCGACCTGCTCGCGTCGTCGCCGGACGGCCGCGAGCACGGGTTCTTCCTCCTGATCGAGGGGAGCCGGATCGACCACGCGGGCCACGCCAACGACCCCGCCGGCCACCTAGGAGACATCTTCTCGTACGACGAGGCCGTCGCCACGGCGCTCGCCTGGGCGGCCGCGGACGGGAACACGCTCGTCGTCTCCACGGCCGACCACGAGACAGGCGGGATCACGCTCGGCCGCGACGGGATCTACAGCTGGGATCCGGCGCCGCTCCTCCGGGCCACGGCCAGTCTGGAGGCGATGACCGCCGACATCCGGGCGGGGGCGGACATCGTCGAGGTCGTTCGCGCCGGGACGGGCGTCGATTCGCTCGATGCGAGCACGGCCGACGCGCTCCGCGGCATCGGCGAGACGGGAGATCTGGCCGCGCTCTCCGCGATCGTGCGCGATCTGGAGTCGGAGCCGGCCAGGATCGCCTGGACGACGAGCGGCCACACGGCTGTCGACGTGAACCTCTACGCCTTCGGGCCGGGCGCCGAGCGGTTCCACGGTCGGATGGTCAACGCCGCCGTGGGGCGGGCGCTGTTCGACGCGCTCGGGCTCGACCGGTAGGGCGTCAGTCGCCCGCGAGGAACGAGCGGAGACGCCAGCCGTCGCCGTCATCCCAGGCCACGGCGCGGTAGCCGACGGGGCTGTAGACGTCGTCGGCCGCGACGAAGGCCGCCTCGCTATCCGGCAGGCTGACCTGCCACCAGCCGTCGAGCGGCGGCGCGAGGACCGGGACGATGAGCTGGGTGACGTGCGCGACCAGCCCCCCGCCCGGCTGGTCGTAGGCGGGGACGTACTCGTTGAGCACGGCGACGTACGCGAATGGGTCGGTGTCTGAGGGCCAGAGACCGCTCACGAACGGGAACGTGACGGCGCCGTCCTCATCCACGCTGCCCCCGTCGACGGCGTGGTGCAGCACGTCCCAGACCGGCTCATCGGTCGGCGGGTCGCCGGAGAACCACATCGCGCGGAAGCCGGCGGGGCCTCCCGCCGTGTCGCCAAACGAGAGCCGGGCGCCGGGCGCGACGACCCCCAGGAGGGCCGTCGTGTCGCGCCGGCCGGCGATGGACCGGAGCGTGTCGCGGAACGTCTCGAACCCCGGCACCTCCACGCCGTCGTCCACGAGGGCGAAGTCCCCCGTGTAGGTGGGGACATCGCCAGCCGGCGAGGCCCCCGGGTCCGGCGGCGGGAGGATCGCCGGGTCGGCCTCGTCGCGGCAGCCGCCCAGGACGAGGGCGAGGAGGACGAGCGGGGCGAGGCGGGAGAGGGACATCGGGAGACGATAGAGCGGCCGGAGCTTTCAACGCGCGACGGGGTGCAAGCTTCCCGCGCTCTCCTTCCCGCCCGGGGCGCGGGCCGGTCATCTTCTCGCTTTCCACGCTCTGTTTAAACCATGGACCTCCAGCCGCTCCTCGAAGCTGCCACTTTCAACGACGACGGCCTCGTCGCCGCCATCGCCCAGGACCACGAGACGGGCGACGTCCTAATGCTCGCCTACATGAACCGCGAGACGCTCCAGCAGACCCTGGAGACGGGCGTGATGACCTACTGGAGCCGCTCGCGCCAGAAGGTGTGGGTAAAGGGCGAGACGAGCGGGAACGTGCAGAACGTCAAGGCCGCCTTCGTCGACTGCGACGGCGACGCGCTCCTGTTCAAGGTGGAGCAAGTGGGCGGCGCCGCGTGCCATACGGGCCACCGCTCGTGCTTCTACCGCCGCGTCGAGGACGGCGAGCTGGAGACGACGGGCACGCCCGTCTTCGACGCCGACGCGGTCTACAAGAAGTAGCTCATCGCGTCACTCGGTGGTCGGCGTACCGGCCGACCGCCGTGACGGTGACGACGTAGTTCCGGAGGCGCCGGCGCTGGCGGACCGTCAGCTCGGTCTGCGTCTCCAGCGGGAGGTCGAGTCCGTCGACGCGAATGAAGCGCAGGTCCCGGATGATGCGGCCGTTCGGGGGCCGCGCGCCCTCGATGCGCAGGCGGAGCAGGCGCGGCTCGCGCGCGGACCGCGTAAACCAGGCGACGCCGCGGTCGGGGCCGCGTGCGAGGCGGAGGTCCACGCGCCACGCCGGCAGTCCGTCGACCCGGTCGGGGCGGAGGCGGAGGGCCTCGGCGTCGCGGAGGAGGAAGAAGGGCAGCGACGGGGGCCCCGCCAGTTCTCGCCCTCCGGGGCCGAAGGCGCGGTCGATCCGGTCGCCCTGATCCGAGAGCCGGCCCGGATCGATGGGGCGGCCATTGAACGTGGCCTGCTCCGGGATGCGGCGCGGCCGCTCTCCGGGGGCGTACACGATGCGCCCGGCGCCGGCGACCTCGGCGGTCCGCCGCGGCCCTTCCATCTCGCGGACGACCGTCTCGACCATCTCGATCCGCGTCACCCCGTCGGCCGCCCGTCGCCCGTCGGCCGCCCAGGCGTCGAGGACGGCGCGGGGGGAGGGCCGCTGCGCGCTCGCCGGAAGGGCAACGACTGCGAGGAGGAACAGGAGGGAGCGAAGGCGCAACGGGCCGGAGGGGGGAGAAGGCGAAGAACGTACCGACGGGGCGCATGATGTCACAGAACCGTCGCGGAAGGGTCCTGCTTGTGGCACACCAGGATCCTTCGATCGCGGGCGCCCTACCTTTCGCCGGACTCCTCCCTCCCCATGACCCCCGACCGCCTGCTCGTTGTCGAGGACGACGACGACCTCCGCGCGCTCCTCGCCCGCCGGTTCGAAGACGCCGGCTACGCCGTCGAGACGGCCGCCACTGGCCCCGACGCCCTGGACGCCGTGGCGCGAGAGGTGCCGGACCTCGTCCTGCTCGACGTGATGCTCCCCGGCCTCGACGGCGTCGAGGTGTGCCGGCGGCTCCGCGCTACGCACCCGCTGCTCTACATCCTCATGCTCACCGCGCGCGCCGACGAGCTGGACCGCGTCGTCGGGCTGGAGGTGGGGGCCGACGACTACGTCACCAAGCCGTTCAGCCTCCAGGAGGTCGTCGCCCGCGTGCGCGCCGCGCTCCGCCGCGTCCGGACCGTCCGCGAGACGATGGCGACGGCCGGTGAGGCCGACGAAGAGGAAGCGCTCGTCGCAGGCCGGCTCCGCGTCGACCCGATGCGTCGCGAGGTGACTGTCGACGGGGACGAGGTGCACCTCACGGTCCGCGAGTTCGACCTCCTCCTGCACCTCGCCCGCAATCCCGAGCGCCCATTCACGCGGAGCCAGCTCCTCGAACAGATCTGGGGGATCACCTACGAGGGCTACGACCGGACCATCGACAGCCACGTCCAGCGCCTCCGCGCCAAGATCGAGGCGGACCCCGGGAATCCGGAGTATGTCCGGACGGTCTGGGGCGTCGGGTACAAATTCGGCGGGGCGGGGGACCCGTGAATCGGTGGATTCGGGAGTCGCGGGAACAGGAGAGGAGGGTTCACCGGTCGGCGAGGGCGGGTCGCCGGCTCCTATGTCCACCGACCGCCTGACGGGCCGCCTCACTCACCGGTCCACCGTCTTCTGGAAGGTGGCCGCGGTGCTCGTCGGCGCCCAGGTGGCGACGGCCCTGCTGGCGGTCGGGCTGAGCGGGTGGTTCGCGCAGGACCGGAGCCGGGAGCTGCTGGAGGGGACGCTTCAGCTCCGCCTCGACGCCGTGGCCGAGGAGGTCGAGCAGCGCGCCGAGATCGGGCCGTTCGGCGGGCTCGCCCTGCCCGAGCGGCTCCGCGCCGACCTCCCGACGCGCTTCCCTGACCCGCTCGCCGTCCTCGACGAGACGGGTGCTGTGACCGATACGTTCGGCGCCGGCGGACACATGCCGGACGTCCCCGCGGCCGCGCTCGACGCGCTCGCCGACGGCCTCGTCGCCGTCCACGTCGACGGACCGGAGGGCTCGTGGGGCCTCGCCCCGATCCTCGCTCCCGACGGTCTTCCCGCTGGCGCCCTCCTGGTTCGGCCTCTCGCGCAGACGCTGGAGCAGGAGCGACGGGGGACGCGGCAGGCGTTCCGCCGCGCCACCCTCGTCACGCTCGCCGTGGCCGTGGCGCTGGCGCTCCTACTCGGCGCTCTGTTCACGCTCCGCCTCGTCCGGCCTGTCCGGGAAGTCACGCGACGCGTGGAGCGGCTGGGAGAGGGGGACTACGCGGACCGTCTGCCCGTTGCCTCGGAGGACGAACTGGGGCGGCTGGCGGCGGCCGTCAATGAGATGGCCGCGCGCGTCGAGGCCAGCATCCGGTCGCTCCGCGAGACCGACCGGCTTCGGCGAGAGCTGGTCGCCAACGTGGGCCACGACCTCCGGACGCCTCTCGCCGCGCTCCGGGGCTACTTAGAGGAGGCCGGGCGCTACGCGTCGGAGGGGCGGGCCGACGAGGCCGCCGCCGCACTTGAGGCCGCCCAGCGCCAGAGTGGCGGCGCGGCCGACCTCGTTGCCGACCTGTTCGAGCTGAGCGTGCTCGACCGGCCCTCGGGCCAGGCGCTCCACCTCGGGCCCGTCCCCCTCGGCGAGTTGGTGCACGACGTGGCCGGCCGTCACGGCCGGGCGTTCGAGACATCCGGCCTCACGTTCGTCGTCGAGGTCCCGGCGGGGCTGCCGACGATCGAGGCCGACGGCGCCCGCCTCGTCCGCCTCCTCTCGAACCTGCTGGACAACGCGCGGCGGCACACCCCGGCGGGGGGGAGGGTCCGGCTGGGGGTCCGCGCCTCGGAGGAGCAGGCCGTCGTCGAAGTCGCCGACACCGGGGAGGGGATCGCGTCCGACGCGCTCCCGCACGTGTTCGAGCGGTACTACCGGGGTGCCGACGCGCGGACACGCGGGACCGGGACCGGGCTCGGCCTCGCCATCGCGCAGGCTATCGCGCAGGCGCACGGTGGGCGGCTGGACGTCGAGAGTGAGGCGGGCCGGGGTACCACGTTCCGCCTCACCCTCCTGCTCCGGGACCCAGCGGCTTGAGGAACTGGACGATGCGAAAGGTCTCGCGGAAGCCGAGCGCGGCGTGGGCCTGGATCGACCCGGCGTTGTCGATTTCAGCGTCGCTGGCGATCTCGCGGAGGCCACGCGCCCGCGCCCAGGATTCGGCTGCGTCCACGAGCCTCCGCCCGACGACCTGTCCCCGGCGGTCGGGGACGACGTACCAGCCCTCCAAATACGCCACCCGGTCCTCGGTGGACCCCTCGACGCGGTCGTGCTCCGTCACTTCGGCGAAGCCAATGGCTCGGTCGCCCTGCTCCGTCAGCAACACGACGGCATCGTCCTGCTCGTAGCGGCGGATCTCCACGTCGTGCATCTCGGGCGAGCAGTCGGGCAGAGGGCGCGGCGGAGGGGGCGCCAGCGGTCGAACTTGGCGGGGCGGAGCGGTCGGACCGTCATCGGGGCGGGCGGGGGTGTCGCGTACTTTAGCGCGGCTCGGCCTCGTTCCGCACGTCCCACCGCACCGATTCTCATGCGCACCCGGCTCTCGTCCTTCCTCGTCCTCGTCCTCATTCTGGCGCCGTTTGCCCAGGCGCAGGAAGCGGCCAAGCGGCTCACGCTGGAGTCCCTCTTCGCCAGCTCGGAGTTCTCTGGCGACAGCTTCCAGGGCGGCCGATGGGCCGAGAGTGGGGCGCGGCTCCTCTCCATCGAGACCGACCGCCAGGCGGGCACGTCCAGCCTCGTCGAGCGGGACCTGACGACGGGCGAGACGCGGACGCTCATCGACGGCGCCGACCTGGAGAAGCCCGACGGTGACGGCCTCGTCCGGATCGAGGACTACGAGACCTCCGCTGATGGCTCCAAGACCCTCCTCTACACCGACTCCGAGCGTGTCTGGCGCCTCAACACGAAGGGCTACTACTACGTCCTCGACAACGCGACGGGCGAGCTCACGCCCGTGGCCGACCGCGGTGCCGGCTTCCAGATGTTCGCCAAGTTCGACCCGTCAGCCGAGCACGTCGCCTTCGTCCGCGACCGGAACCTCTACGTGGTGGACCTCGAGACGGGCCAGGAGCGGGCGCTGACCACGAATGGCGGCCCCGGTGCCGTCATCAACGGCACGTTCGATTGGGTCTACGAGGAGGAGTTCGGCCTTCGCGACGGCTTCCGCTGGAGCCCCGACGGCCGCTACATCGCCTTCTTCCAACTCGACGAGTCGAACACCCGGGACTTCGAGATGCTCGACTACCGGACGCTCTACCCCGAGTCGTTCACGTTCCGGTACCCGAAGGCCGGCGAGGTCAACTCCGAAGTCCGCGTCGGCGTGGTCGAGGTGGCGACGGGCGAGACCCGCTTCTTCGACACGGACACCTGGTTCGAGGGCGGCGACGAGACCGAGTACATCGCCGGCATGGGCTGGACGCCGACGCTCGACGCCGACGGCTACGCGAACGTCTGGATGCTCCGCCTCAACCGCGACCAGAACGAGGTGGACCTCCTCTACGGCGACCCCACCTCGGGCGACATCGACACGATCCTGGAGGAGGAGAACGACTCCTACATCGAGGTCGAGACGGGCTTCTCGGACGTGGCCACGGGGACGATCACCTATCTCGGCGACGGTGACCACTTCGTCTGGCGCAGCGACCGCGACGGCTACGGCCACCTCTACCTCTACGAGAACGACGGCGACTTCGTCCGCCAGATCACGCACGGCACCTGGGACGTGACCAACTTCCACGGCGTCGACGAGGCGGAGGGCGTCGCCTACGTCACCACGACGGCGGCTGGCCCGACGGAGCGGCAACTCTACAAGGTCCCGCTCGACAGCGGCACCCCCGTTCGGGTGACGACCGGCGCCGGCTGGCACGACGTCGACCTCTCACGCGATTTCGACTACGTCGTCGACACCTACTCGACCACGGCGGCGCCGCCCACGACGACGCTCTACCGGACGAGCGGGGAGGAGGTGGAGGTCCTCGTCGACAACGCGGACCTGGCGGAGCGGCTCGCGGCCTATGACCTCCCGCCGGCCGAGTTTCTGACGGTCCCGGCCGCCGACGGCACGCCCCTCAACGCCTACCTCATCAAGCCGAGCACCTTCGACCCGACCCGCCACTACCCGCTCCTCATTCACACCTACGGCGGTCCCGGCAGCCAGGAGGTGACGGACCGGTGGGGCGGCTCCGAGCGACTCTGGCACCACTACCTCGCCGAGACCTACGGCATCCTCGTCGCCGGCGTCGACAACCGGGGGACGGGCGGGCGCGGCAAGGCCTTCAAGACGCTCACGCAGAACCGCCTCGGGATTCTGGAGGCGGAAGACCAGGTGGCCGCGGCCCAGTGGTTCGGCGAGCAGCCCTACGTGGACGCCGACCGGATGGGGATCTGGGGCTGGAGCTACGGTGGCTACCTCACGCTCCTCTCGATGACCTACGGCGAGGGGCCGGAGACCTTCCACGTCGGCGTGGCCGTCGCGCCGGTCACGAGCTGGCGCCAGTACGACACGATCTACACTGAGCGCTACCTCTCGACGCCCCAGAAGAACGCCGAGGGCTACGACCTCGGATCGCCAACGACCTACGCCGAGAACCTGCGCGACGACCAGCACCTCCTCATCGTCCACGGCGGCGCCGACGACAACGTCCACGTCCAGAACACGATGGCGATGGTCGACGCGCTTCAGGCCGAGGGCAAGCAGTTCGACCTGATGATCTACCCGGGCCGCAACCACGGGATCTACGGCGGCAACACGCGGATGCACCTGTACACGATGCTCACGCGCTACTTCGCCGAGAACCTCGCCGGCATGGACCTGATGGCGCAGCGGTAGCCCGCCGCTCGCTGCGTTTTGATGCGCCCCGCCCGCCGTTCGGGCGGGGCGCTGTCGGTTAGGAGACGCGCGGGGCGCCCTGGCGGGCGATCTCCCGGAGCACGTCGTCGACGGCCTTCATGTCGCGGAGCCGTTTCTCGTTCGACTCGCGGAGGAGGGGTGGCATCTCAGCGAGGGCCTGGTCCACGGTACAGCCCACGCAGCCGGCCACGCGCGTGAACGTGGCGCCGAGCCGCTCAGCGGCGTTCCGCGCCACACGGGCGCGGTTGGCGTCGCTCCCCCAGCCGTCGAGGCGGATCAGCGCCCACGCGAGGACCGAGGCTTCTGGGCTCTGGCGGCGGTCGAGCGTCTCCGTGTGGCGGATGAGGGCGTCCGCCTCCGCCTGACGGAACGGGCCTCGGAGCAGGTGCTCGTCGATGATGCCGACGGCGGCATGGCGCGCGTAGTCGTCGGCGAAGAGGTCGGGGACGCAGGGCGCCAGGCGCGCGACCGCGGCCTCTGCCTCCTCCCAGTCGGCGGCCTCCTCGACCGCGTCAGACATCTCCCGGCGCACGGCGTAGGACTCGCGCAGGGCGTCCATGGCGCGGCCGCAGGCGGCGGGATCGTCCAGACTGATGCCCGTGAGCCGGGTGGAGCTGGGCGTGGAGAGGACGTAGAAGGGGGGCTCGGCCGGAGCCGGGGCGAGCCGGGCGCTGGCCGGCGTGGTCGGCGGAGCGACTGGCGCGTCGGGGCCACAGGCCGAGAGAGCAACGCAGGCGACGACAAGGAGGAGGCGCATGGGTTGGGGCAGAAATGTGTCCGCAAACATAGCAAATGCACCCCAGGGTTTCGCCCGATCCTCAACGCCTTCCTCACACCCCGTCCCTTTCGCTGAGGGGCGGCCGCGGCCTATACTGATGGGCTCCCCTGAGCACCGCACGCGTGATAGTCGCCATCGACGGCCCGGCCGGGTCTGGCAAAAGCACGACGGCGCGGCGCGTGGCCGACCGGCTGGGGTGGCTCTACCTCGACACGGGCGCGATGTACCGCGCCGTCGGGCTCGCCTTCCGCGACCAGGGCCTCCCGTTCACCGACGACGCTGCCGCCGCGCTCCTTCCCGGCCTCGACGTTCGCCTCCAGCCCGACGCCGACCGCGTCCGCGTCGCCCTAAACGGCGACGACGTGACCGATCGGATCCGGACCCCGGAGGCGGCCGATGGCGCCTCCCGCGCGAGCGCCCTCGCCCCGGTCCGCGAGGCCATGGTCGCCCTCCAGCGACGCGTGGCCCGCGAGCACGACGCGGACGGTGTGGTGGTCGAGGGGCGTGACATCGGCACCGTGGTGTTCCCCGAGGCCGAGGTCAAGTTCTTTCTCGTGGCCGACCTTGACGCCCGTGCCCGTCGCCGACTGGGCGATCCGGGCGAGGCTGGACCCGACGGCGCCCCTGCGGCGTTCCATCAGGTCCGCGCCGAGATCGCCGAGCGCGACCGCCGTGACCAGAGCCGCGACCTCTCGCCGCTCCGGCCCGCCCCGGACGCCATCACGCTCGACACCACGTCGCTCACCATCGACCAGCAGGTCGACCACGTCCTCGCGGCCGTTCGCCGTGCGGCCGCATAACCACTCCGAGGCTTCGCCTCGTCTCTTCCCGCTTCGCCCCGGCCCGTCCGGGAGAGGCTGCGACCGCGGGATGCTTGTTCAACCCACAAACCCCCTGACGCTCGACCACGCCTCATGCCCCTTCCGGGCGGCCGACGTCAACTCTTCTATATGGCTGACAACCAGCAAACGAACGACGCGTCCGAGGAGGACGTGATCACCCAGACCGCCACCGACGAGCCCACCGACGACACGTCCGCCCAGGACGGTGACGAGGGGACGGACGGCGGCGAGGGCACACCCGAGCCCACCACCCCCACCACGGAGGAGGAGGCTACCGAGGAGGAAGGCCTGCTCGAGACCGTGGCCGACACCGTAGCCGACATCGCCGGCGCCGCCGCGAAGGCGGTGAAGAGCGCCGCCGACGCCGTGACCCATGCCGTCTCCGACGCCGTGTCAGGCGACGGCCACACCCGCGCGGCCTCCCTCGGCTACACGGGCAAGGACCTCGGCCGGACCATCTCCATCGACGACCTCAACGCCGCCGACTCTCGCAACGCGGGCGTCTCCGGCATCGGCGCCTCGGCGCAGGTCATGGAGGAGGGCGCCACGCCGGACGAGATGGAGGACCTCTACGCCAACTCGATGTCGGCCGTCGAGGCCGACCAGATCGTGACCGGCAAGGTCGTCGGCCTGACCGAGAAGGAGGTCGTCGTCGACATCGGGTTCAAGTCCGACGGCGTCGTTGCCAAGAACGAATTCGGGGAGACCCCCGAGGTCGGCGACGAGATCGACGTCTACGTCGACCGCCTGGAGGACCGCCGCGGCCAGCTCACGCTGAGCTACACGAAGGCGATCGACAAGCTCCGCTGGAACATCATCGACGAGGCCCTGGAGACGGGCGCCGTCATCGAGGGCGAGATCGTCAAGCGGATCAAGGGCGGCATGATCGTCAACCTGCTCGGCTCGGAGGCCTTCCTCCCGGGCTCCCAGGTCGACGTCCGCCCCGTCCGCGACTTCGACGTCTACATCGGGAAGACGATGGAGTTCAAGGTGGTCAAGACGAACCCGGGCAACGGGAACGTCGTGATCTCCCACAAGGCGCTCATCGAGAAGGACCTCCAGGAGCAGCGCAAGCACATCCTCGACTCGCTCGAGGTTGGGCAGGTGCTCGAGGGGACCGTCAAGAACATCGTCAACTTCGGCGCCTTCGTCGACCTCGGCGGCGTCGACGGCCTCCTCCACATCACCGACATCTCGTGGGGCCGCGTCGGCCACCCGTCGGAGGTGCTGGAGCTGGACCAGAAGCTCAACATCGTCGTCCTCGACTACGACAAGGAGCGCCAGCGGATCTCGCTCGGGTACAAGCAGCTCCAGGAGCACCCGTGGGAGAACCTCGCCGAGCGCATCGTGGAGGGCATGACGATCGAGGGCCGCGTGGTCTCGATCACCGACTACGGCGCGTTCGTCGAGATCGAGCCGGGCATCGAGGGCCTCGTCCACATCTCCGAGATGTCCTGGACGGAGCACGTGAAGCACCCCACCCAGAAGGTGCAGCTCGGCCAGAACGTCGAGGTCAAGGTCCTCAAGGTCGACTCCGACTCGAAGAAGATCTCCCTCGGCATGAAGCAGCTGGAGCCCGACCCGTGGGAGGGCCTCCTCGAGCGCTTCCCGGTCGGGACGATCACGCGCGGCAAGGTCCGCAACATCACGACGTTCGGCGCCTTCGTCGAAGTGGAGCCGGGGATCGACGGGCTCGTCCACGTCTCCGACCTCTCCTGGACCAAGCGGGTCAAGCATCCGTCCGAGGTCGTCAAGAAGGGGATGGAGCTGGACGTCATCGTCCTCGACATCGACATCGCCCAGCGGCGGATCTCGCTCGGCCACAAGCAGGTCTCGACGGACCCGTGGTCGAAGGTCGCCGAGGTGTACACCGAGGGCGCCGAGGCCAGCGGCACCGTCGCCGAGATCAACGACGGCGGCGTCGTGGTCGACCTCCCGCTCGACGTGGAGGGCTTCGTGCCCGCCTCGCACCTCCAGCGCCCGGGCCGCCCGGCCGACGCCTACCAGATCGGCGACGAGCTGGTGCTCCAGGTGATCCGGATGGACCGCGAGGACCGCGAGCTGGTGCTCTCAGAGACCGCCAAGGCCCGCGCTGAAGAGCGCGCGTCCCGCGACTCCGAGTTCCGCCAGCAGCGGGCCGAGCAGCGCGAGGAGCGCCGGCAGGTCGAGTCGTACGGCTCGCGCCAGTCCGGCCCGGCCACGCTCGGAGAGCTCTCCGGGCTCGCCGCCCTGCGCGAGCAGATGGCCGACGCCGAGGCCAACGCGGTCTCGAACGACGACACCAACGAGCCGCCCAAGACCTCCGGCACGGCCTCGACTCAGATCGAAGATCAGGTCGGCAAGGGGACGAGCAGCCCGCAGCCCGACGTCCCGCGCGGCTCCGGCGAGGAGACCCGCCAGCGCGTCGAGGAGACGGGCGACACGCCCTCGGCAGAGAACGCGCAGGCCACCCTCAAGACCGGCACGCCGGCGGAGGAGGGCACGCTCGCCTCGACGGTCGAGACGGCCACCGGCGAAGAGACGGAGGCCACCGACCACACCGTGTCCCCCGATTTCGAGGGACCGGACGTGGAGTCGACGGACGACGTCGACGTCCCGGAGGTGCTCGAGAAGCCGGCCGGCGAAGTCGTCGATGAGGCCCTCGGGTCTGAAGACGACGGCCCGGAGGCCGACAGCGAGCTCGGCAAGGCCAGCGCCACCATCGAGGGCGACCTCGACGACGCGACCGACGAGGAGGAGTAACCCTCCCCCTCTCGCTCAACCCCGGGCGGCGGCTTCTTCGGAGGCCGCCGCCCGTTTTTGTGTCGACGCGCCGGGAGCACCGCAAAGGCCGGGACGTTGGAGCCGGCCCTCCACACCCCGCACATGCTCGACGCTCCGACCCTCCGTGCCCTCGCCGACCTCGCTGGCCCCGAGCGGGCCTTCCTCACCGTCTACCTCGACCACCGCGACGAGCCCTCCGTCCTGGAGTCCCGCTTCGAGAGGATCCGGGCGCTGCTGGCCGACGAGCCCGAGGAGACCGAGCATTTCGAGCAGAACCTCGCCCTCGTCCGTGCCTTGCTGGACGAGCACGAGCCGCCGGAGGGGGGCGCGCTCGCCGTGTTCACCGGCTGGGCCGCTGACCTGAATCAGGCGTTCGACCTCCCCGAGCCAGTCGGGACGCGCGTGTGGATGGGCGACGCGCCCTACGTCCGCCCGGCCTACGAGCTGCTCGACGAGCACGAGACGTTTGCCGTGGTCGTCGTGGACAACACGAGCGCGCAGATCTACCTCGTCACCGCCGACGAAGTGGACGAGGAAGGCCACATCCGGGGCGACGTCAAGAACCGCGTCAAGAAGGGCGGGTGGAGCCAGAAGCGCTACGCCCGTCGCCGCGACAAGCAGATCGAGGGCTACGCCACGGAGATCGCCGAAGGGCTCGCGGCGCTCGACGCCGAGCGTCCGTTCGCTCGCCTCGTCCTCCTCGGCTCCGACGAGCCCGTCCATGCCGTCCGCGACGCGCTCCGCGCCGACCTCAGAGAGCGGCTCGCAGGCACCCAGTCGCTGGACGCCAACGCCTCGGAGCAGGAGATCTTGGAGACCGCCGCCGACGTGGCGGAGGAAGGCGAGCGGGCGTCCGAGCAGGCCCTCTGGACCGCGATCCGGGAGCAGGGAATGGGGCCGGGGCTCGCGGCCTTCGGCGCGTCGCGCGTGTGGGAAGGGCTCAAGGCGGCGCGCGTCGAGGAACTGCTGGTCGATCGCGAGTTCGAGGCGACCGGGACCAAGTGTCGGGAGTGCACGCACGTCGTCCACGGGACGCCCGATACGTGCGGCGCCTGCGGCTCGAAGGACGTGTTCCGGGTGGACCTCGTCGAGGCCATGACCGAGCAGGCCGCCCGCACGGGCGCGGAGGTCGACTTCGCGGATCCGTTCGAGGCGCTCACGGAGGTCGGAGGCGTCGCGGCGCTCCTGCGCTACTGAAATGACCCCGGACGAGCCTACGACCGAGGCCTAGCGCGAGCGCCTCACGCCGGAGCAGTACCGCGTCCTCCGGGAGAAGGGTACCGAGCGCGCCTTCCTGGGCCAGTACGTCCACACGACGGACGAGGGCGTCTACCGCTGCGCGGCGTTCGGGACGGCGCTCGTCTAGAGCGCCGACAAGTTCGACCGTGAGAGCGGCTGGCCCAGCTTTACCGACGTGGTCGACCCGGGGCACGTATCGCTCCGCGACGACCGCTCGCATGGCATGAACCGAATCGAGGTGGCGTGCGCAGCGTGCGGAGGCCACCTCGGGCACCTGTTCGAAGACGGGTCACGTGATCGGGGCGGACACCGTTATTGCATTAACTCCGTAGCGCTCGATCTTGACCTCTCATCGTCGCCGCCCGGCAGGGGGCGGTGAGCGGACTCTTTGGGACGGCAACGAGTCGAGCGGCGTAGGTTCGGGCGCTGTCTCCTCTACGCTGCGGTGCTCGCCCCTCGACTCATCCTGCTCCTCCTCCTCGGCGCTCTCGCGGGCCGTACCTGGGCGCAGGACTCGACGTCGCAGGCGCGTCCGGACGTGCGGTTTCGGACGCCGACCATCGGGCTGCCGCACCCGGAGGTCCAGGCGCTGGCGCAGGACGAGGACGGGCTCCTCTGGATCGGGACGGGCGACGGGCTCAGCCGGTTCGACGGTCTCCATCTCCTGACCCTTACTCACGTGGCTGGCGACTCGACCTCGCTGCCGTCGAGCCGCATCCGGGCACTCCTCATCGCCCGCGACGGAACGCTGTGGGTGGGCACTGAGGCGGGGCTCGCGGCGCTCGACGTGCGAACAGACGCCTTCCGGCGCTGGACCTCGGCGCAGCGGGGCGCCTGCGCGGGCGGGGTCGCCTGGCTGGCCGAGGATGCGGCCGGGCGAATCCTCTACGGGGGGACTGCGCAGGGCGTCTGCCGCCTCGATCCGGCGAGGGGACAGGCCGAGTCGGTCGAACTCCCGTGGGGGCAGGGGGCCTGGACCCTGCGCGGCCTGCCGGATGGGACGGCCTGGGTGCTGCCTCCGAGCGACGACGGCGCCATCACCGCGTGTCTCATCGAGGACGCCGGCGGCCCCTGCCGGGCCGTCGATACCGGACCATTCGCTCCCCGCCTCCTCGGCCTCGACGCGTCCCGACGGCTCCTGGCCTACGGCTCCCAGGATGGCACCGCGACGCTTCAGCGCTGGAGCCGGGGCCGGTTCATTCCCGTCGCGGACGGGCTCCCCTCGTTCGGGTGGGTCGATGGGGCCGACCTCGAGGTCGTCGGGCGCGAGGCGTGGATCACGACCGCCACGAGTGGACTCCTCGCCGTGGGGTTGGAAGATGGAGCGTGGCGTTGGCTCGCCCCTCAGCCCGGCGATCCGACCAGCCTGCCGGCGCACCGCGTCCGCTCCCTCCTCGTCGACCGCCAGGGAGCCGTGTGGGTGGGGACCTCGCGAGGGCTCGCGCTGTGGCGCCCGTCGGCGCGTCCGTTCACGCTGTACCGCCGCTTCACGGGCCGCCCCGGCGAGATCAGCGACGACCGCGTCAACGGCATGACCGAGTCGCGCGACGGGTCGCTCTGGGTGGCGACCAATGACGGCCTCAACCGGCTCGACCCGGCGTCCGACCGGTTCGAGGTATTCCGCGTCCCGTCGTCGCAGGACGCCGGCCCGCCGGCCTGGGCGCCGCCGCGCAGCGACCAGTACCGCGACGCGTGGTGGCAGGTGCTTGAAGGCTCCGACGCGACGCTCTGGGTGGGCAGCAAGCGGAATGGGGTCTTTCGCCTCGACCGTCGCACCGGACTGTATCGTCGCGAGGTCGAGGTCAACCGCGCCATCGGCCTCGTCGACGCCAGCGGGGAGCCCCTGGGCTTTGGCGTCCGCCATTTGTTCGAGGAATCGGACGGGCACCTCTGGGTCGGGACGACGGGCGAGGGCCTCGCGGTCCGTCACCCCGATACCGGCGAGTGGGACGCCGTGCGGTCCGGGGAGGACGGGCTGACGCACCCCAACGTGAACCGGTTTTTCGAGGACGCGGCCGGGCGGCTCTGGCTCGGGACCGACGACGGGTTGAGCCGGCTCGCCCTCGACGATGCGGCCGGGACGATCACGATCCAACCCGTCGATCTCGGCACGGGGGCCGACGGCGAGGCGCCGGTGTGGTCGGTCGCCGAGAGCGCCGGCGCGCCGGGCGTTCTCTGGGTGGGGACCGTCGGCGCCGGGCTCGCCCGGTACGATCCCTCGTCCGGCCAGACCCACCGGTACACGACCGCGGATGGCCTCCCAAGCGACCTGATCTACGGCGTCCTCTCAGACGACGACGGGCGGATCTGGGCCAGCACGAGCCGAGGCCTCGTGCGCCTCACGCCCTCGACCGGCGCCCTCCAGGTGTACGACGAGGACCACGGCCTCCAGGGGGACGCCTTCGACCTGATGGCGTTCTACCGCAGTCCCACGACCGGGCAGATGTGGTTCGGCGGCCCGAACGGGCTGAGCCGGATCGACCCCGCCGGCGCCGCCGTCAGCGAGTACCACCCCCCCGTCGCGTTCACGGCCGTCCAGGTGTTCGATGCGCTGCGGCCCGGCCGGCCCCTCTCGGGTGACACGCTCGTGTTCGACCACGACGAGAACTTCCTGACGGTCCAGTTCGCCGCTCTCGACCTCATCAACCCGCGCGCGCTGCGCTACCGCTACCGGCTCATCGGAGTGGACGAGGGCTGGCGGGAGACGACGGGCGAGCGGCCCGTCGCCACCTACACCGACCTGGCGCCCGGGACGTACCGTCTGGAGGTCGTCGGGTCGAACAACGACGGCGTATTCAACGACGAGCCTGCAGTGCTGACGCTCGTCGTCGAACCGGCGTGGTGGCAGCGGGCGCCGGTCCGCGCGCTGGCCGTGTTGCTGCTGGCCGGGCTCGGGGTGGCGGGTGTGCTGTGGCTCCTCCACCGCGCCGCGCGCCGGTACCGCCGCGAGCAAGTCGTCATCGCGGACGACCTGCACGAAGGGCCGGTCCAGGGTCTCAGCCGGATCGGCGAGGGGCTCGACCGGATCGACGCCTCCGATGGCACAGGCGAGACGCTTCGGGAGGTACGCGCTCGCGTCGGAGACGTGGAGACGGGCCTCCACGACGCGCTCCTCCGCCTTCAACCAAGCGCGGTCCACCGGCTCGGCCTACGCCGCTCGCTCGACGCCACGCTGCGCCGGTTCCGTCGCGCTGCGCCCCGCGTCGCGCTCGTGAGCGAGTGCGAGGAGGTCGGGGAGCTGTCCCCGGAGGTCCAGCTGTCCGTGGTGGAGGTGATGACGCGCCTGCTCAGCCACACCCTCCGCGTGACGGATGCCGAGACGGTCACGGTGTCGCTGCGCCGGGAGGGCGAGACGCTCCGCCTCCGGGTCGCCAACGACGGCGACGTGCCGGTCACGGCGCCGGCGCTTCGGGATCGCCTCCGGGGCGAGCGGAGCGGGCTCGTCCGCGCGGCGTCGGTGGTCCGCCAACTCGGGGGCGCGCTCCACGTCGACCGGGCCGACGGGGAGAGCTACGTCGAGGTGCGGCTCCCCCTCGGGGTGGCGGCGGAGGGACCTACCGTCCCCGCAGCCACCCGACGGGGTTGACGGCGCGCGCGTCCTGGTAGAGAGCGAAGAAGAGGCCCGTCCCGCGGCGCTCGTTCTCGGTCCCGGCGCGCCCGACCACCTGCCCGGCGCGGATCTCCTGGCCCTGGCTGACGACGACCTGGGAGAGGTTGGCGTAGATCGTCACGAACTCGCCGTGGGTCACCATCACGTACGTCCCGAAGGTGGGCATCGCGCCGACGCGCTGGACCGTGCCCTGGTAGACGGCGCGGACGGGTGCGCCCGGCCGGGTGGAGATGTCGATCCCATCCGAGGGCGTCGTCGTGCCGGTGACGGGGTCGGTGCGGGTGCCGAACGAGCCGGTCACGGTGCCGTCGACGGGCCAGGGGAGGCGGCCGCGGTTCTGGCGGAACGAGCCGGTGAGGTCGACGGGCCGGTCCTCTGCGGTCGGGAGCGGGGGCGCCTCGACCCGCGCGGCAGGGGCGGGAGTCGCCTCGGCGATCGGGGGGCTGGGCTGGACCGTCGCGCCACGGGGCTCGGGCTGGCGGCGGAGGTCCTCGCCACGCTGGGCGCGCTCGGCGGCCTCCTCGGCGCGGCGCGCGATCTCGGCCTGCCGTGCGGCCTCGGCCTGTCGTGCCAGCTCTGCCTGACGCGCGGCTTCGCGTCGCCGGCGTTCCTCCTCGGCGCGGGCGCGCTCCTGCGCCACGAGGTCACGGACGAGCCCTTCGAGTTGGGCGGCGTCGGTGCGGCGCTGGTCCAGTTCGCGCTCCAGACGGCCGCGCTGCGTCTGCAACTGGGTGACGAGCTGCGTCCGGTCCCGCCGACGCTCGGCGAGCCGGTTCTGCTCGGCCTGCCCCTGGGCGAGGAGCCGCTGCGTCTCTTCGAGCGAGGAGCGGACGGCCTGCTCGCGGACCCGAAGCTCGGACGTCTTCTGGTTGATCCGCTCGACCTGCTGGCGCCGGCGCCGCGCGAATTGCTGGAGGTAGCGCGCCCGGACGATCATCTGGTTCACGGAGCCGGCCGCCAGGATGAGCGCGAGGCTGTTCCGGCGGCCGTGGATGTAGGCGTGCCGCGCCCGGGCCCGGTACGACCGCTTGGCCTCATCGATCTCGGTCTCCAGCCGCTCGATGGACCGCCGGAGCGTCTGGGTCTCGCGGCGGATCGTCCCGACCTGCGTTCGGTAATCCGAGACGAGCTGCTCGCGGAGCTGGATCTCGGCGTCGAGGCTCTCGACCGCCCGCAGCGCGGACTGCTCCTGCCCGCGCGTCTGGCGCACCTGCTGCTCGACGCCCTGGATCTGGTCGCGGAGGCCGGCCAGACGGCGCTCCGTCGCCGCGCGGTCCTGCGCGAGGGCGGGCGCGGCCAGAACGGCGGCGAGCAGAACGAGGACTCCGAGTCGCATCGGTCGGGTCGGGGGGAGGGGGGCGATGCTGCTCCGCAATCTACCGGTGGCTCACTCGATCCGAATCATCTCGTAGTCGTCGGGCGCCGAGAATCGGAGGCGAAGGTCGGGCGGGTTGACGACGAGGCGCCGGTGCTCCAGCCGGACCGTCGTCCCCGCGCCCTCCAGCGTCACCTGACGGGGAAGCACCACGCCGTCGACGGTGTCGAACGCTCCGGCCGTCTGGGACCCGACCGACCGGCCCTCCGCGTTGAACTCGCGGACGCGGACGACGCGCCACAGCGCCGGGTCGATGGTGTACTCGCGGCTCCCACCCCCGGGCAGCCGCCCGATCAGCCGGTACTGGCCGTCGAGGGGCGTCCGCGTCCAGGCCACGTCGCGCTCCGGGACGAGCAGGCCCAGGACGGCCCGCGCCACGCGCTCCGACGAGCCCGCGCCGGCCACGTACCGATCCGCGGCCTCGACCGGGCCGACGAGGTACTGGCGGTTGATCCGGTCGGCGGCGAAGAACGAATCCGGCGTGACGAGCCCGCGTCCGCCCTCGATCCCGAGCGGCCCGCGCACGACGACGGTGAGCGAGTCGGAGAGCCGCGCGCGGAGGCTGAACGTCGCCCCCTGATCCTGGTCGCCGGACTCCAGGGCGAGGTCGCCGTCGGCCGCGACGGACCGCACCGGCGCCACGGACGCCTCGACGGCATCGAGGATCTGCTCGACGGAGTGCTCGGGGTAGCCCGCCGCCGTCTGGGGGGCCGGGGCATCCCGAACGAGCGGGCCGTGCGTGCAGCCGGAACCGACGAGCGCGGCGAGGGCGAGAACAAGTGAGAGGCGCATGAATGGGGTCAGCTGCCGAGGACGCGCTGGAGCCGGGTCCGCAGGGCCTCGGCGTCCGGGACGGCGTCGCCGAGGGCGTCGAGGGCGGTCAGGCCGCGCCGGGCCGTGGCCTGGGCGTCGGCGGCACGACCAGCGGCGGCGTAGGCTTCGGCCGCCGGGACGAGGACGGCAGGGGTGGTGGGGAAGAGGAGGAGGGCGTCGTCGGCCGTGGCGCCCGCGCGCGGGTCGGTGGTGCGGGCGAGGGCGTCGAGGGCGAGCGCCCAGGCGTCGAGATCGCGCGGGTCGTTGGCGAGGGCGTCGAGGAGGGCGTCGGCGGCCTCGGCGTAGCGGCCGGCCGCGTAGAGGTCGGCGCCCGAGGCCCCGCTCGGGGCGTCGCGCGGGACAGGCGTCGGGGCCGCCGGCGTGTCGGTCAGCTCGGCGAGACGACGCTGGACAGCGGGCTCGGACGCGGAGAGGCGGGCCGCGGCGTGGGCGGCCTCGAGGGCGCGGCCTCGGTCGCCGGCCTGCTCGTAGAGCGTGGAGAGCCGAAGGCGCGCCGCGACGGTGTCGCCAAGTCGAACGAGCGCCTCCAGCGTCTCGCGCTCCCGCTCGGGTTGGCCCGTTTGCCCGTAGAGGTGTGCCAGGAGGACGAGCCCGTCGAGGCTGGCGGCGTCCAAGCTTTGAGCCGTCTCCAGCGCGCGGACGGCGTCGGCCGGCCGGCCGAGGTCCCACAACACACGGGCCAGTCGGACGTGGACCTCTGGGCGGTGCGACCCGAGCTCGGCGGCACGCTGGGCGAAGAAGAGGGCGGCGGCCGGGCCGTCGTCGGCGAGGGCTACCTCTGCACGGGCGTCTAATATGGTCGGGTCGTCGGGGTGGTCGTCCAAGACGTCGTCGAGGAGGCGCGCGGCAGTCGAGTCGTCGCCGAGGTAGTGGGCCGTGAGCGCCTCGATGAACACCCCCTCGGCATAGGCGCGGCGCGCGGCGGCGTCGCCGGGCTGGGCGGCGAGGGGGGCCGCGAGGAGCAGGAGAGCGGGGACGAGAGCGCGCATGGGGCAAGATCGCACGGCGGAACGGCCGTCCGTGCGGCCAACGGTAGATTCGAGCCGCTTCGTACCCGCCCCATGACTGACGCGTCCCCCGCGGCTGAGTCCCGCTTCAAGGCTCCCGACACCACCCTCATCATCTTCCTCATCATCGTCGTCGCGGCGGTGCTGACCTGGGTGGTCCCACCCGGGACGTTCGCGAGGAGCGAGATCGAGGTAGAGGGCGTCGGGACGCGCGAAGTGGTGATCCCCGGATCGTTCGAGAAGGTCGAGCGGGAGGACGGCTCGGTGCCGGCGCGCCTCGTGCACACCGTCGCGATGGTGTTTCAGGCGCCGATCCTCGGGTTCATCGACCCGGAGGCCGCCGAGATCATCGCGTTCGTGCTCCTCGTCGGCGGGGCCTTCTCGGTGTTGACCACGACCGGCGCCGTCGACGCCGGGCTGCGACGGCTCGTCCGGGCAGCGGAGGGCTCGGCCGCGCTCGACCTCCTCCTGATCCCGCTCTTCATGACGCTGTTCTCGCTGGGCGGCGCCGTGTTCGGGATGTCCGAGGAGACGATCCCGTTCGTGCTCATCTTCGTCCCGCTCGCCCTCGCCCTCGGCTACGACTCGCTGACCGGCGCGGCCATCCCCTTCCTGGGCGCCGCGGCCGGGTTCGCGACGGCGTTCCTCAACCCGTTCACCGTCGGGGTGGCGCAGGGGATCGCGGAGGTCCCGCTATTCAGCGGGAAAGGGTTCCGCGTCGGGCTGTGGGTGATCGTGACGGCGATCGTGATTGGGTTCGTGGTGTGGCATGCCCGGCGGGTCCGGCGCGACCCGTCCCGGAGCCCGACCCGTGCGCTCGACGACCAGATACGCGCGCGCGGCCTGGACCTCCACGTCGGCGCGGCACCGTTCACAGCTCGCCAGGGGATGGTGCTGGGCGTGTTCTTCGGCGGGCTGGCCGTGCTCGTGTTCGGCGTGCTGCAGTTCGGGTGGTACATCACCGAGATCGCGGCGCTGTTCGTCGCGCTCGGGATCACCCTCGGCGCCACGGGCGGGCTGGGCGGAAACGAAACGGCGCGGGCGTTTATGGAAGGGGTCCGGGACCTCGCCCCGACGGCGCTCATCATCGGCCTCGCGCGCGGGATCCTCGTGGTGCTCCAAGACGGGCAAGTGGTGGATACCATCCTCTACGCTCTGTCCACCGCCCTGGCCGATACGGGTTCGGCCGTCGCCGCGATGGCGATGTTCGGGGTGCAGACGGCGATCAACTTTTTCGTCCCGTCCGGGAGCGGGCAGGCCGCGCTGACCATGCCGCTCATGGCGCCGCTCTCCGACCTCGTCGGCGTCACGCGCCAGACGGCTGTCCTGGCGTTCCAGATGGGCGACGGGTTCACGAACATGATTATCCCCACCAGCGCCGTCCTGATGGGGGTGTTGTCGCTGGCCCGCGTGCCGTGGACCACCTGGGCCCGCTGGGTGCTGCCCCTGCAGGTGGGGCTGTTCGTCCTCGGGCTCGTGGCGCTCGCGGTGGCCACGGCCGTCGGGTTCTGAGCCGGGCACGGAACTGGGATCGTGAAGCGTTGATGACCGGAACGGGCCGATCTAATTTGGAACGACCCTTGACCTCATTCCTGTCTCGCCGCATCCGCGCGGCCCGCTCTCTATCCGCCACCCCCTGCTACCAATGACCCGACTCTCCTTCGCGTTCGGCGTGCTCGTCCTCGCCTTCGCGGCCCTGCCCGCCCTCGCTCAGACCAGCACCCCCGCCGGCTGTTGGCAGACGATCGACGATGAGGATGGGTCGCCCAAGTCCTACGTCCGCATCTACCCCGAGGGCAGCCAGCTCGTCGGCGACCTCGTCCGCCTGACGGTGGATGGCGGCCGCTGCGTCGACTGCGCCGAGGGCTACAACGGCCGCATCCTCCGCAACGAGCGGATCATGACCGGCTACACGCGCGACGGCAGCGAGTACAGAGGCGGCCGGATCGTTGACCCCAAGACCGGCCGGACCTACCGGAGCGTGATGAAGCTCGTGGAGGGCTCGAACGGCAACCGGCTATATCTCCGCGGGTTCGTCGGGATCCGCGCGCTCGGACGCTCGCAGGAGTGGCGCCGCGTGCCCGCCTCGAACTGCGAGTAGGGCGTCGGTTTTACCCTGTTGAGACGCCCCCCGACCGTGGTTGCGGTCGGGGGGCGTCGTTGTATACTTCGGCCGTGGCCGGCACCGGCGCCGGTCCCAAGCCGTCGATACTGCCTTCCCACCGTCGTCCCCCCGTTGCCTTCCCGATGAGCGTACCCGCCCCCTCGCGGCGGGAGATCGATGAGCGCGCTCGCCGGACACGTTCTGGTGCTGAATCAGGACTACCAGGCCCTCTCGGTCTGCAGCGTGGAGCGGGCTGTCGGGTTGGTGTTCCTCCACAAGGCGGAGATGGTCGAGTGCCGGACGGACCGAGAGCTGCGGACGGTGCGGTCGTCGTACCCATGGCCCAGCGTGGTCCGGCTGAAGCGGTACGTCCGCGTGCCATACCGGAAGGTGCTCCTGACGCGGCGAAATGTGATCCGCCGCGACCGCCACCGCTGCGCCTACTGCGGGTCGGCCGAGCGGCTCACCATCGACCACGTCCTCCCGAAGTCGCGCGGCGGGCCCGACACGTGGGAGAACCTCGTCGCGGCCTGCACGCTGTGTAACAACCGGAAGGGCAACCGGACGCCCGAGGAGGCCGGGTTCACCCTCCAGACGCGGCCATTCCGCCCGAGCCACGTGATGTACATGCGCGACCTGGTCGGGACCGGCGAGGAGGCGTGGAAGCCCTATCTGTTCGCGGCCTGACCGGCGTCTGCGTGCGCTCCGCGTCAAGTTGGCGGGGCCGGGCAACCGGCCCGGCCTCCGGTCGTTGTCACGCGAGCCGACGCCCCGCGCCATGAACTTCCTCTCGAACCCGATCGTCGCCCGCTTGCTCTGGGCTCTCCCGCTCCTCCTGGTGGTCATTGCCGTGGCCACAACGCGCGCCGGTTTTCAGCAGCGCGCCGTCGACGCCGCGGGCACGGTCGTCGAGGCCGAGGTGACGGGGCTCGACCTCCGCGAGCGGAGCGAGATCACGCACGGCCAGGTCGGGCTCCGCTACACGCCGCCCGGTGCCGAGGCTCCGGTCGAGCGGTCGGTGGAGCTGCCCATCATCTTCCTCAAGGAGATCGAGGCCGACCTCGACGCGCTGCCCGAGGGGGAGGTGCTGACGCTCCCGCTCCTCGTCTCGGACGCGTCGGACCAGGTGGTGCTGGCGACGCATCGGCGGGGGCAGTGGCTCCTCACGTTCAGCCTCGCGGGCATGGCGGCGATCGGGGCGATCGTCGCCGGCATCCTGGTCGGGGGGTGGAACCGGTTCCTCCGGCGGGAGGGCGATCCGGCACTCCGAGGCGGCGGCGTGGCGGCGTAGCCCGGCGGCGGGCCTGCTCACGACCGAGAGGATGCCTCGGATCATGGCTCCGGGGGCCCTCCGATGTCGGGGGCCGGACCCCGCCCGTATTCTCTCGGGCTCCGTTCCCTCAATCCTCGTGCGTTTCGGTTTCCTTCCCCTGCTCGCCTTCACGGTGCTGGCCACCTCCGCGGCGGCGCAGTCCCTCCCAGAGCCGGCGCAGGCCTACCTCGGCGACTGGCGCATCATCAACGACGAGACGGGGGAGGCGCAGGCCATCATGCGGATCTACGAGGCGGACGGGAAGGTGCATGGGCGGGTCGTCCAATCGCTCGCCTCAGGGGCCGACCCGGGCGACCCCGTCCCGTGCGAGGACTGCGAGGGCGAGTTCGAGAACGCCGACCTCCGGGAGATCCCTATCATTCGCGACATGGAATGGGAGGGGGACGCCTTCGCGGGCGGGCGCATCTTCGACCCCCGGAGCGGACGGGGCTACCGCTGCGTGATGGAACTCCAGGGGCCGAGCCAACTCCGCGTGCGAGGCTATGTCGGCATCCGAGCACTCGGCCGGACGCAGGTATGGGAGCGGGCCTCGGCGCCCTAGCCTTGGGGCCGACCAGCGGGACGTTCTGACTCGGGGCCCGCCACCCGATGCGCACACGTCCGTCTTGGTATCCACCCGTCCTCCACGCCTCCTACCGGCCCACTCGGTTCTCGTGACGAACGCGCGGGATGGACTGTGCGTGGATGTGAGCGAGCACACTGGGTTGCTGCCCGAGACCCAGGAAAGGATGTGGAGGCGTGGTTTCTGTTCCCCCTGCGGCGAGCGTTCGCGGGACGAAGGCCGCTCCGAATTCGGCAAGGCGGCTACGTGAGCGATGCTCGAACGACGAGTCCGAGCACACAGCAAACCAGGGCTTGCTTGTTTGGAGGACGTAAGCCATACCTTGGCAGAGGTTTGTACTCCAAAATATGCCAGCGCAGAGTCCGACGGGGAACACGCTCCGCTACCTGTTGAACACGCCTGAGGGAGAGGCCGACCCCTCGTTTCAAGCGGTGATCGAGCAGCAGACGCGGCACGGGCTGGTGGTCACCGCCGCCCTGGGGATCGTGGGGGCGCTCCTTTTCATCGGGATCCACCTCGTCACGGGGAGCACCCCCGTCTGGATCTATCGAGAAGGACGGGAGGCAACCGTCTCGCTGGCCGACAAGACGTTCATCGTCGGGCTGTGCATCGGGCTGTTGGCCGTCTCCCGGACCCCGCTAGTGCGGAGGTGGGGGAGGGGGCTCCTGGCCGCCGTAATGGTCGTCTCCGGCTTGGCAATCGCACTCGACGACCTCTCCGGCGGGGACTTCTCGTTTACGGTGGCGTGGCTCGTCCTCGTCCAACTGGTGGCTGTCGGGACAGTCCCGTTCACCCCGCGGCAGGCGCTTGGCATCGCGGCGAGCATGATCGTGGTCTACACCATCACCCTGTCCCTCCGGCCTGAAGGGCTCTCGACCGACCTCTACGAGCATCGCTTCGCGTACTTCCTGTTCGCAACCGTCATCGTCGTCACCCTCGCGTCGTACCTGTACACGGCGCGCTACGGCCAGCACCGGGCGCTCTTTGAGGTCGAACAGCTCCGAGACAAGCTGGCAGTTCGGACGGACGAGTTGGAGCGGTCGCTTCGGGACCTCAGCGCCGCGCAGGCGGAACTGGTCCGCCACGAGAAGCTCGCTGCGCTCGGCCAGGTCACATCGGGCGTGGCCCATGAGATCCAGAACCCTCTCAACTTCGTCACCAATTTTGCGGCGCTCAATCGGGACCTGGTCGCCGACCTCCAGGCGACGCTCTCGACGCTCCGTGGCCGTCCTGTGGAGGAGGCGATGACCCTGGTCGGGGACACCCTCGACGACCTCTCCCGGAACGCGGAATCGATCGACAGTCACGGGCAGAGGGCAGCCCGGATCGTCAGCCGAATGATGGAGCATGCGCGGGGCGCTCCTGGGGATCTCGCCCCGGCCGACATCAACGAGATTGTGGAGGAGCACCTGCTCCGTGCATGCGACCGGCTTCAAGAACGGCTGGGGTCCGCGGCGCTGGACGGCCCCCACGGGGTCTCCGTCGAGCGCGACTACGGCGAGGACGTGGGCCACGTCCGGATGGATCGCCGAGAGATGGGGGCCGTGTTGCTGAACCTGTTCGACAACGCATTCCGCGCGGCCCTCGACCGGACGACGGGCCCGGAGGAGAACCACCAGCCCCCTCAGGTTACGGTGTCCACGCGGCGCGTGGGAGATGCGGTAGAGGTCCGGGTCGCCGACAACGGGGCGGGGATCACGGACGGGGTCCGCGAGCGGCTGTTCGAGCCCTTCTTTACGACCCGGTCGCCTGGGGAGGGCACCGGACTCGGTCTCTCGCTCGCCTACGACGCGGTGACGCACGGGCACGGCGGCACCCTGACGGTCGAGAGCGAGGAGGGACGGGGGGCGGCGTTCGTCGTTCGGCTCCCCGGTTAGCCCGGTGGCACAGCCATCGGATCCATGTCACCATCCCCGCCCCTGTCATGCCTTGGCCCATCGTCGGTCCGACCTTGATGGCCGCTGGAAGCGCCCTGTTTACCGCGCTCATCGGCATCGCCTTCTTCCGCCAACTCCAGCCTACGCACGTCGCGAACGACTACGCGCCGTGCTGCGAGGGCTGGCACGAGGCGCAGCTCCGAGGGTGCAAACAGGGGCTGCTCTACGTGCCCCAGCAGCCGATCAACACCTACTCCAACATCACCTACATGGCGGCGGGGATCTTCGTAGGCGGCCTCATCGGCACGGCTCCCGCGTGGGGCTTCGCGTTAGCGATGGCGTACCTCTGTGTGGGGTCGATGTTGTTCCACGCGGTGTCTACCAATTGGGGCCAGATGCTGGACGTGACGGGCATCTACGCCGTGTTCTCGGCGCTGGCGGCGTACGCGGCCGCTGAACTCGCCCAGTCCGGCTTGGAGGCGGCCGGGTCTCCCGGATGGCTCACGTCCGACTGGACCGTCGCTACGGTCATGTTCGCGATCGCGGGCGGGGTCGTGTACGTCTTCGGGCCGCGGTTCCGAGAGGACATGGAACAGAAGATCGCCCTGTTCCTCGTGCCGGCGTACGTGTTGACGTTGCTCAACGCGTTCCATGTGTGGCCGCTCGTCGTGGGATCGATCGCGCTCTTCGCTGTCGCCTATCTATGCTGGTGGATGGACAAGAAGCGGACCTTCCCGATCGTGCCGTGGGGGCACGGGGCGTGGCACCTCTTCACGGCGGCAGCGACGGGCCTTGCCTTCTATGCGGCGTACCTCGGCGGGCAGTAGGCCCGCTGGTGACGCGCGATGCCAGCGGGACCGGCGTCCGGAGGTGCGCCGGGTACGTCGTATCGAGGACGGGCACGCCGGCGACGATGCGAGCGAGGGTGGGGCGAGAGGCCCGGGCCGGGCCCTACGGGGCGCCTCGCGGAAGGGTGCGTACCCCGCAGTCCCGACCGCCTCGGCCTCCCCGCGGAGACGTCGAGGCGGGGCACGCACCTCGGTGGCCGCTACTCGACGCGGGCCGCGGTCATGGTCTGCCCATCAACATCGAGGATCAGACCCTCAGCCGGACCGTCATCGGCTACGAACCGGATCTGGGCGTCCATCGCCGGAATCCGAAACCGCGTCTCCGATGTGGGGATCAGCTCGCGGACGGGCTGGCCCGGCGCCTCGCCGAACAAGCGGTCGCTCTCGAGCGTGACCACGATCACCATGCCCGGCCGAAGCGCGTACTGGCCGACGTAGCGCTCCAGCACCTCTACCGGGACGCGCACCTCGGTGTCCGGGACCGCGGCGCCCAGCCCCTCCAACGCCGCGCGCGTGCTCTCGCTGGTCGGGTTGAGCACGAGGGCTCGCTGGTAGCTCGCGGCGGCCCGCTCGCGGTCGCCCGCCGCGAGGTAGGCCTCCCCGAGGCTGTCGTACGGATTCCACGACTCCGGGTACATCTCGACGTTGAGCTCGAACAGGTGGATCGCCGCTTCCACGTCGCCGCGGCCGAGGGTGAGATAGCCGAGCGCGTTGAGCTGGTCCTCGCCGAGGTCGTACGCCTCCGCCTCGCTCGCTCGGATCTCCCGGTAGCGGGCGATCGCCGCGTCGATGCCTTCCGCGTCGAGGACGGCCGCTACCACCTGGCCGACGGGCCGGGTCGGGGGTTCGACCGGCTGACCGTAGAGGATCCGTGCGAGGTCGAACGCGATGGGCTGGGTGCTCTCCTCGGTGTTGGCGAGGACCGCGACCGTCCGGTCCTCATCGGGGAAGTGGAGGAGAAACGTCGAGAAGCCGAAGATGCCGCCGCTGTGGCCGATGGCGCGGACCGGGGAAGGGCCGAGGGGCAGCATGGAGATGCCGAGGCCATAGGCATAGTCACTGAGGACCGGCGTCGTCATCCGCTCCAGCGTTTCGGCGCGCTCGAACGGGACGCCGCGATGGAGGGCCTGCGTCCACGTCACGAGGTCCCGCGCCGTCGAGTACATCATCCCGGCGGCGTACGGCACGCTCGGGTCGAAATAGGCCGCGTGCTCATAACCGGCCCCGACACGCGTGTATCCGCGGGCCAACCGGTCGATCACCGTCGCGCCGTCGTCGTAGCCGGTGTCCTCGAGGCCGAGGGGCGCGAGGAGCCGCTCGCGGAGGGCGGCGGCGAACGGCTGCCCGGTGACGTGCTCGATGATCACGCCGAGGAGGTAGTAGTTGGAGTTGCTGTAGCGGAACTGGCTCCCCGGCTCGAAGTCGAGCGGGAGGCCGGAGAAGACGGCCAGGAAGGAGTCGGGCGCGAAGGGCCTCCGCTTCATGTCGTCGAAGCCCGGGAGGCCGAGGTGCTCCGGGATGCCGGAGGTGTGTGACAGCAGGTGGTGCACCGTCACGCGGTCGCCCTGCGCGGCGGGGTAGTCGGGGAGATAGTGCGTGACCGGCGCGTCGAGCGCGATCTCGCCGGCCTCGACGAGCTGGAGCACGAGGGCGGCCGTGAACTGCTTGGTCAGCGATGCGATTCGGAACCGAGTGTTCGGCGCGTTCGGGATGCCCCACGATCGGTCTGCCTCGCCGAAGCCCCGCTCGTAGATCACCTCGCCCCCGTCGGCGACGACGACGGTCCCGTCGAAGCGCCCGGCCTTATGGGCCGCGGTGAGGAAGGCGTCGATCTGCGGGGCTAGATCCTGCGCTGACGGGGCGACGCTGACGGCTAGCACCGCGATCGCGAGGGCGAGCGTCCGGAGGGGATGAGCGAAAGGCATGAGCAGAGAGCGGGGGAGGAGGATTCGTTCGGCCGAGGGCGTCCACCGCCCGGCCGCCGAGTCCGGAAGACCCGCCTCCGCCGCAAACGTTGCCCTCTGGATCACCGCCCTCGCGCTGCGCCCGCCTCGGCGGCCCTCCCGACAGAGCCGCCGAGGGGGGGCGGTCAGGCCTCGTCCGGCAGCGACTCGTGGTAGATCTGCCCACCCAGCGCCTCGAACTGTCGCGACTTCTCGCGCATCCCCTCGGGGATGGCCGCCTCCACGTCGACCCCGTGCTCGGCGGCGTAGTCGCGGACATCCTGGGTGATCTTCATCGAGCAGAACTTGGGCCCGCACATCGAGCAGAAGTGGGCCACCTTGGCGGACTCCTTCGGCAGCGTTTCGTCGTGGAAGGCGCACGCGCGCTCAGGGTCGAGGCCGAGGTTGAACTGGTCTTCCCAGCGGAACTCGAAGCGGGCCTTCGAGAGCGCGTTGTCGCGGGCCTGAGCGCCGGGGTGGCCCTTGGCGAGGTCGGCCGCGTGGGCCGCGATCTTGTACGTGATGACGCCTTCCCGCACGTCGTCGCGGTTGGGCAGCCCGAGGTGTTCTTTGGGCGTCACGTAGCACAGCATCGCGCACCCGAACCACCCGATCATCGCCGCGCCAATGCCCGACGTGATGTGGTCGTAGCCCGGCGCGATGTCGGTCGTGAGCGGGCCGAGGGTGTAGAACGGGGCCTCGCCGCACCAGTCGAGCTGCTTCTGCATGTTCTCCTGGATCATGTGCATCGGCACGTGACCCGGCCCCTCGTTCATGACCTGTACGTCGTGCGCCCAGGCCTTCTTCGTGAGGTCGCCCTGGACGTAGAGCTCAGCGAACTGGGCGTCGTCGTTGGCGTCCTCGATGGAGCCGGGGCGGAGGCCGTCGCCGATGGAGAACGACACGTCGTAGGCCGCCATGATCTCGCAGATCTCGTCCCAGTGCGTGTAGAGGAAGTTCTCCTTGTGATGGGCGAGGCACCACTTGGCCATGATCGAGCCGCCGCGCGAGACGATGCCCGTCCGCCGGCTGGCGGTGAGGGGGACGAAGCGGAGGAGTACGCCGGCGTGGATCGTGAAGTAGTCGACGCCCTGCTCGGCCTGCTCCACGAGCGTGTCCGCGAACAGCTCCCACGTCAGGTCCTCGGGAACGCCGCCGACCTTCTCGAGGGCCTGGTAGATCGGGACCGTCCCGATGGGGACCGGGCTGTTCCGCAGGATCCACTCGCGCGTCTCGTGGATGTGCTTGCCCGTCGAGAGGTCCATGACCGTGTCCGCGCCCCAGCGGATGGCCCACGTCAGCTTCTCCACCTCCTCGGCGATGCTCGACGAGACCGCCGAGTTGCCCATGTTGGCGTTGATCTTGACCAGGAAGTTCCGGCCGATCGCCATCGGCTCCAGCTCCGGGTGGTTGATGTTGGCCGGGATGATGGCCCGCCCACGTGCCACCTCGTCCCGGACGAACTCGGGCGTGATGACCTTCGGGATGGCCGCGCCGAAGCTGTTGCCGGCGTGCTGCTGGAACAGGCCGGGGTCCGACTGGCGGAGCGCGTCGAGCCGCTGGTTCTCGCGGATCGCGACGAACTCCATCTCGGGCGTGACCTCGCCGCGCCGTGCGTAGTGGAGTTGAGTGACGGTCTTTCCGGACACGGCCCGCCGCGGCCGGTGGACGTGCTCGAAGCGGAGGTGCTCGGTCGAGGCGTCGGCGGCGCGCTCGCGCCCGAAGGCGCTCGTAAGGTCCGCGAGCTGCTCGGTGTCGCCGCGCTCTTCGATCCACGCGCCGCGGACGCTGGGCAGACCCGCGCGCAGGTCGATCTGCACGTCGGGGTCGGTGTACGGCCCGGAGCAGTCGTAGACCGGGAACGCCGGGTTCGCCTCGTCGCCGAAGGAGCCCGTCGTCGGGCTCTGCTCGATGAGCCGCATGGGGACCTGGAGGTCCGGGCGGGAGCCCTCGACGTAGATCTTGCGGGAGCCCGGGAGCGGGCGGCGGACCTCGTCCGACAGCTCCTCGATGCGGGCGTGGGTGGCGGCGTCGGCGGCGCGCTTGGCAGCGGCGCTGGTGGGCATCTCCATGGCGTTCCAGAGTGGGGGAGGGGCTGGAAGCCGGGCGCCCCACTGGCGGCGGTCGCCAGCGCGTCCGGAAGCTCTCCCTACGCCGGTCTTAACCGGATCAGGTGCGGAGGGTCTGTCTCAGCCACGCGACGTGGCACCCCTGGCTTCCACTCCATAACCTACGACCGCGGCGGCCCCGGAGCACTCGGCGCCGTGTCGTCGGCCAACTCGGGCCCTCAGGGCCCAGACGATCCCTCGCGGAGGTCGTCGAGTTCGGTGCGGACCTCGCGGAGCCGTGGCAGGCAGTCCACGTCGCCGCTGCGGGCGGCGGCTTCACAGCGCGGCGCGGCATCGCGGAGCAGCGAGTCGGCCTCGCCCAGCCGGCCCTGACGCCCGACGAGTCTCGCGAGCGTCACCTGCCACATGGAGGTGATCGGATCCTCCCCGCCCATGGCGCCGGCCCGGATGTCGCGGCCCTGGCGGTAGAAGGCCTCGGCCTCCGCCAGTCGGCCCTCGGCCGCGAGCACGTCGCCCTGGCGAATGCGGACCGATGCCTTGTGGGGGTGAGGGCCGTCGAAGAGGGCGTCCAGGATCGAGAGCGACGCGCGGTAGAGCGAGTCGGCCTCGGCGTAGCGGCCCTGCATCCCGACGGCGAATCCGAGCTGGCTCAGCGTATTGGCGATCTCTTGGTTGTCGGTCGGGTAGTTCGCCCGCCAGACGGCCAGGGCCTCGCGGTAGGCCTGCTCGGCCTCCGGGTAGCGCTCCATGTCCCGGTAGGTCGCGGCGAGGTTGTGGAGGCTGAATGCGACGTGGAGGTGGTCCGCGCCCAGGAGCGCCCGGCGCGTCGCGAGGGCCTCCTGATGCGTCGCGATGGCCTCGTCGTAGCGGTGCCGCATGGTGAGGACGTCGCCGAGGATGTTCAGGCTGTAGGCGATTTCGGCGTGCCGCTCGCCGAAGAGCCGCCGCTTGATGTCGAGCGCCTCGCGGATCTCTCGCTCGGCCTCGGGGAGGCGGCGCAGGCGGAGGTGCGCGAAGGCGAGCCCGTGGAGAGCATTCGCGAGCAGAAGGGGAGGCGTCTCGGGGTGTTCGCGGAGGATCCGGACGGCCTCGGCGTTCGTCTCGGCGGCCTCGGCGTAGCGGCCGAGGCGCTCGTGGAGCAGCCCCACCTGGACGAGCGTCTCGGCCACGTCGGGATGGTCGGGGCCGTGGAGCTGTCGGCGGAGCGCAAGCGCTCGCATCAGCAGCGGCTCGGCCGCGTCGAGGGCCTCCAGGCTCTTATAGACGGTCCCGGTGACGTGGAACAGCTGTGCCTGGACTTCGGGCTGGCCGGAGAGGTCGCTCTCGATCCGCTCGGCCGCGCTCCCCAGCAGCTCGCGGGCCGTGATGTCGACGCCGCGCGCGTTCGCCGGGTCCGACTCGACGAACAGGTCGGTGAGGAAGCCCACGGCGGCCTCCGCCTTGGCCGCCTCGATCCGCGCCGTATCGCGCTCGGCGCTCACGCGCGCGAAGGCGAGCGCGGCCACCAGCCCGACGGCTGCGACCGACGCCACCGTCGCGGCCAGCCCGATGCGGTGGCGGCGGACGAACTTGCGGGCCCGGTAGCCCGCCGTGTCTGGCCGGGCGAGGACCGGGAGGCCATCGCGATGACGGTGGAGGTCGTCGGCGAAGGCCTCGACGGACGTGTAGCGTCGGTCGGGCTCTTTGCGGAGGGCCGTCAGGCAGATCGTGTCGAGGTCGCCCACGAGCTGGCGGCGGAGCCGGTCGGCCGAGACGCCCGTCGTCGGAGGGTGCTCGGCGACCACCGTGCTCGGCCGCGGGGGCTGGACCGTCCGCACGACGTGGTCGATCACGGTGGGCGTCCGCGCGTCGAACGCGTACGGTCGCCGGCCCGCGAGCAACTCGTACAGGATGACCCCGAGCGCGTAGACGTCCGTCGCCGTCGTGATCTGCCCGCCCGCCACCTGCTCCGGGGCCGCGTACTCGGGCGTGAGGACGAGTTGGCCCGGCCCGGTCAGGACCGTCAGGGGCTCGTCGTCGTCGCCGGCGAGGACCTTGGCGATGCCGAAGTCGAGGAGCTTGACACGCCCCTCGGGGGTGACGAGCACGTTCGACGGCTTAAGGTCGCGGTGGACGACGAGCTGGCGGTGGGCGTACCCGACGGCCTCGCAGACCTGCTGGAACAGGAGGGTCCGGGCGTGGACGCTCAGTTCGTTGCGGTCGGCGTAGTCCGTGATCGGATCGCCGTCGACGAACTCCATCGCCAGCCACGGGCGGCCGTCGTCGTCGAGGCCGCCGTCGAGGACGCGGGCGATGCCAGGGTGATCGAGCCGGGCGAGGATCTGGCGCTCGGCGCGGAACCGCTGGAGCACGGCGTCCGAGTCCATCCCGCGCTTGACGAGCTTCAGGGCGACCGTCTGCTCGAAGGCGCCGTCGGCCCGCTCGGCGCGGTAGACGGCCCCCATCCCGCCACGTCCGACCTCCTCGACGATCCGATACGGCCCGACGTGGCGTGCGGCCTCCGGCTCAGCGAGAAGGTCCGCCGCGGTGACGTCGGGGAGGGCGTCGAGGGGGCGGCCGTCGAGGAGGGATTGCGGTTGGGCGTCGGCCTGGAGAAGGGAGAGGACGTCGGCCTCGAGCGCGGTGTCCCCCTCGCTCGCGCGCCGGACGTACGTGCCGCGCTCGTCCGTTGGGAGGTCGAGTGCGGCCTCGAAGATGGACTCGATCTGCGACCAGCGGGTGGCGTCAGGCGCGGACACGTCAGAGCGGCGATTCGCCCCAAAGGTAGGAGGAACAGGGTGCAGATCGAGTCCCGATCCACGTACCAGACGTCCGTCCGCTCGGCCGTCGTCGTCCGCGTGCCTCCTGGGCTGCACGGCCCGGCCGCATGGCCGGGCTCGTGGGAGGAGGGGCCTGGGTTCGATCGGATTTCAGGTCCTCTCAGCCGTCCTCCTGCGGGAGCCGGAACGTGATCGGCACGGCAAAGCGGACCTTCACGGGTCGGCCTCGCTGACGCCCCGGCGTGAAGCGGGAGGCGCGGACGGCGTCGAGCGCGGCCTCGGAGAGGCGGTCGTCCGGCGAGCGGAGAACACGGGCGTCCTCGACCGCGCCTTCCTCGTTCACGATGAACTGGATGACGACCTGGCCCTCCACATCCTCGTCCTTCGCCTCCTGCGGGTAGACGACGCGCTCCTGGAGCCCCTCGAGCCCGCCGGTCAACTCCGGCTGGACCTCGGCCACCTCGAAGATGTCGGGAGCATCGGGGTCGTTGCGTGCCTGCCGGGCGCGTTGAGCCACACGCTCCCTCATCGCCCGTTCGATCTCGGCCACGTCGCCGTCAGGGGTTGCGACGTTCGAGGTGGTCAACGCGATGTCTTGTTCGGTTTGTCCAGCGGGTAAGCGGACGGTGCGGGTCTCGTATCCGACGAAGGAGACTTGGAGGGTCTGGTCTCCGTCGGGGACATTGCGAAGGCGGTACCGGCCCTCAAGGTCAGTCGCGGCGCCGAGGTCCGTTCCGACGACGCGGACGTTCGCACCGATCAACGGATCCCCGGTGTCGGCGTCGGTGACGACGCCCTCGACGGTCCGCACCGAGAGCACGTCGGGCGTCCCGGCGGGGACGGCTCGCTCGGGCGCGGCGGCCACGACGGCGAGGCCCGCGACGAGGACGAGTCCGGTGGCGCCGAGCGCGCGGCCCAGGTGGAGGAATTGGCGGAAGCGGGTGGGCGAGAGGGGACGGGTCATGGCATCGATGCGTGACTTGAGAGACGAGGTGCCGGGCGCGGCGCTCAGCGCGAAGGCCGGGGCCGGGGCCGGGAGCGAGGCGTACGAGAACAGCAGGTCGGCGTAGGCGCGCCGGCGGGTGGGATGGACAGCGAGGACAGCGGCGTCGGCGGCGCGCTCGCGGTCGAGGTCGAGGCCGCGGCCGAGGACGTGGACGAGAGGGTGGGCGGCGAACACGGCCGTCACGGCGCGCTGGGCCACGTGCCACGCGAAGTCGCTGCGCGCGACGTGGGCCAGCTCATGCGTCAGCGCCGCGTCGAGCGCTGCCGGGTCGAGGTCGGGGGGGACCGCCACCACCGGGCGCCGCCAGCCGACGGTGAACGGGGCGACGCCGTGCGGCGCCATGACGGCGTCGACGGCTCGGGAGAGCGAGAGCTGTCGGGCCGCCCGGGTCAGCTGGTCCTGGATCTCTGACGGGGCGGGGGGGAGGTCGCGTCGAAGCCGGCGGAGGCGGACCGCCTCTGTCACCAGTCGCCCCAGCCCGACGACGGCCGCGAGACCTATCGACACGACGAGCAGGCCGGTGACTACGTCGCCCACAGCAGGGCCGATGGGGGACGGAGCGAGCTGCGGTGGGGCGGACGCGGCGCCCACGACGATCTCGGGGAGACGAGCGATGGGGGCTACCTCCGCGATCATCGACGCCGCACCCGGCGCGAGCCGTGCGAGCCCTCCCAGCCCGAGGGAGGTTGGGAGGGCGGCGAGGAGGGCGCCGCGGAGGGGGATCCCGAGCGCCGCGTTCGCGCGTCCGAGCCGCAGGCCGCCGTCTACGACGAGGGCGAGCACAGTCCACACGGCGACCGGAAGCCAGAAGGCGTCGAGCGACGCAGCGCCCAGGTCTGCGAGAACGGAGACGAGGTCAGGCATCGGAGTCGTCGTCGAGTTGATCGATGAGGCGGCGGATCTCGGCGCGGTCGGTGTCGCTCAGCTCCTCTCGCTGTACGAGGGCCTGGACGAGCCGGGTCGGCGAGCCCCCGAATACCTTCTCCAGGATCCCAGAAAGGACCGAGCCCTGCACCTCCTCGGGCGCGCGGGCGGCGGTGTAGACGTACGCGGTCCCGTCGGCCTCGTACGTGAGGTACCCCTTCTCGGCGAGATTCTTCATCACCGTCATGACGGTCGTGTAGGCGAGCCGACGGCGCTCGGTGATCCGGTCGTGGACCTCTCGGGCCGTCGCGTGTCCGAGGGACCACACTTCGCGGAGCACCTCCATTTCGGTGCCCCCAAGGGGGGTGAGGGGATTTCGCATCGAGGTCGGGTTGGGTCGTACTAATTGTATAGTAGACACGCGGGCTAGGCAAACGTTGCTCCAACTGGAGAGAATCCGGTTGGACCCCGGGCGCGCGCTCGCCAGTAGCACGCGCCGGCTCGCCCGTCCCCCATGCCCTTCCGCCGCCCGGCCCCCCGTCCTGACCGCACGAATGAGGAGTGGCAGGCCGCGCTCTCAGGCGACGGTCCGGAGCTGGACGCCGCCCTCGCCGATCTCCGGCCCGTCCTCCTCCGCGCGCTGCAGATCACGCTCACCCCGCGCGTGGACCGCGGCGCCGACGCGCTTGCCGAGGACCTCACCCAGCAGGCGCTCCTCCAGGTCCGCGACCGGGTGGGCCAGTTCCGCGGCGACGCCCGGTTCACCACGTGGGCGCAGAAGGTGGCGGTCCGACTGGCCTTCAGCGAGCTGCGGCGGAAGCGGTGGGAGAACGTCCCGCTCGATGCCGTCGTGGCAGACCCGCCCGCGACCCCGGAGCCCGCCGCCGATCAGGCCATGGAGGAGGCGGAGACGGTCGCGACGGTCCGCCGCCTCATCGAGCAGGAACTCACCGAGAGGCAGCGGACCGCCCTGGAGGCCGTCCTCGCCGGGATGCCGCTCGAGGAGGTCGCCCGCCGCCTCGATACCAACCGGAACGCACTCTATAAGCTTCTCCACGACGCGCGCCAGCGGCTCAAGGGGGCGCTGGAGGCGCGCGGCATCGGCCCCGACGACCTCATCGATCTCGCGTAAGCCCCGGCGCTCCCGCGGCGTCTGTCCCCGTATGGCCCTCACCCCTTCCGATCTCCAGCGCGTCGTCGCCCTCTCGCTCTCGGTCCCGGATGAGGAGATCGGATGCGGCGACTGCGGCGCGCGCCTCGACCGGTTCGCCGAGATGCAGCTTCAGGGGTTGGACACCGGGGAGGCGCTCCCGCTCGTGGAGGAGCATCTCCGCCAGTGCCACGAGTGCGAGGACGAATTCCAGGCCCTGATGGAGGTCTTGCGGGCGGCCGATCGGGAGGGGGCGCCGTGGTGGCAGTGGTTCCGGGCCCTCCGGCGCGGACGCTGAGTCGGTCATCTGGTTGGGGAACAGGGCGATCCGCCGGGGATTTCAGGTGATGGCTTGGATTCCCTCTCCCCGATGAACACGGACTCGACCCCCCTGGCGGATCTCGCTCTGCTGGCCCTCGTCGTCGCGCACGGCACCGACGCCGACCTCGACCCGCGGGAGACCCACGCCCTCGTGCAGCAGCTCGACGAGGTGGGCCACGAATTCCGAGATGCCCAGAGCGGCGCGGACCTGAGCGACCTCGTCGAGGCCGCCGTGCAGGCCTACGGCGCCCTGAGTGTCCGCGACGTGGACGACGTGGTGGACCGCCTCCGCCGCACCCTCAGCGCGGTGCAGATCGCCCGCGCCCACGCCGCCCTCGTCCACGTCGCCGAGGCCGATGGCGTGGTGCACACGATGGAGAAGACGTTCCTCCGCCACCTCGCCCAAGTCTGGGGGCTGGACTGAAAGTCGGGAGACAGTGGTAGTCTCGGGGCTCTTCTCCCGTGTGCCGATGACGACCCGCCGCCGCTTCCTCTCCTCGTCCCTCGCCGCGGGAGCCGGACTCCCGCTCGTCGCCCTCCCGGAGCCGCTGGGCGCGGTGCATCGCCGCCCGGGGGCGCCGCCGCACGCGATCTCCGGCGCGCTCCCTGAGGTGACGGTCGACGACATCGCCCACGCCGAGCGCGTCGCGGGGCTGGCGTTCACGCCCGAGCAGCGCGAGCTCATGCTGGACGACGTGAACGAGCGGCTCGAAAGCCTGGAGGCGATCCGCGCCGCCGAGCCGCCCAACAGCGTCCCGCCTGCCCTCGTCCTGGACCTGAGTCTGAGCGGCGAGATCCGACCGGCGCCAGGGGAGGGCGCCCGTGTGCCACGACCGACGCTCCGGGCCCGGCCGGCCGATTCGGACCTCGCCTTCGCGTCGATCCCCGAGCTGGGGGCGCTCCTGCGGGCCGGCGCCGTGACGGCCGTCGACCTGGCGGAACTCTCCCTCGCGCGCCTGGAGCGGTTCGATCCGCAGCTCCAGGCCGTCGTCACGCTCACGCGGGAGCGAGCCCTCGCGACGGCCCGCGAGCGCGACGCCGAGCTGGCGGCCGGGACAGACCGGGGACCGCTCCACGGCATCCCCTACGGCGCGAAGGACCTCCTCGCCGCGCGGGGCACCCCCACGACGTGGGGCGCCGAGCCCTACCGCGACCAAGTGCTCGACGAGGACGCCGCCGTCGTGCAGCGCCTGGAGGTGGCCGGCGCCGTGCTCGTGGCCAAGCTCACGCTCGGCGCGCTCGCCTGGGGCGACGTCTGGTTCGGCGGGATAACCAAGAACCCCTGGAACGTGGAGCAGGGCGCGAGCGGGTCGAGCGCGGGGCCGGGAGCGGCCGTCGCCGCCGGGCTCGTCCCGTTCGCCATCGGGAGCGAGACCCTCGGCTCCATCGTCTCGCCCTCGACGCGGAACGGCGTGACGGGCCTGCGGCCGACGTTCGGGCGCGTCTCCACGCGCGGCGCGATGGCGCTCTCGTGGAGCATGGACAAGCTCGGCCCGATGGCCCGCAGCGCCGTCGACTGCGTGCTCGTCTTCGACGCGATCCGCGGGGCGGACCCCGAGGCGGCCGTCGCGTCTCCCGACCCGGCCTTCCCGTTCGATCCGTCGATCCCGCTGTCGGGCATCCGCGTAGGTGTGCTGGAGGAGGCGTTTGAGGAGGGCGACGGCGCTGGGGGCGAGGCGGACCGGGCGACGCTTGACACGCTCCGCGCCCTCGGCGTCGCGCCGCGGCCGGTGGCCCTACCGAGCGGGCTGCCCGTCAGCGCCATGCTGATCATCCTCAACGCCGAGGCTGCCGCAGCCTTCGATGGGCTCACGCGCGCCGGCGGCGTCGACCGGATGGTGCGGCAGGAGCGGAACGCCTGGCCCAACGTGTTCCGCCACAGCCGCCTCATCCCGGCCGTCGAGTACATCAACGCCAACCGGCTGCGGACCCAGCTGATGCGCGAGATGGCGGGCCTGTTCGAGGAGGTGGACGTGCTGGTGACGCCGAGCTTCGGGAACGCGGGTCTCGGCATCACGAACCTGACCGGCCACCCGGCCGTGGTCGTCCCGAACGGGTTCTTCCCGGTGGAGGGCTCCGCCGACCGCCGCCAGCCGCACTCCGTCACATTCCTGGGGCCGTTGTGGAAAGACCACCTCCCGCTGTGCCTCGCCCACGCCTACCAGGCGTCGACCGACTTCCACCGGCGGCGCCCGCCGGTCGGGTCGTGACGTGGGGGAGAGGAGGAGCGGCTAGGGGCGGGGGAACGCTGGGCCCGGCGTCTGGCGTTTCCCGCCTTCCCACCACACCGATTCTCTCATGCGCTCTCGCCTTCGTCCCGCCCACTGGGCGGCCGTTCTCTCTCTCTCGGCCCTCGTCGGCTGTGCCACGATCGGCGGCGCCAACTACTACTCCGTCGATCAGGAGTGGGAGTTGGGCCGTCAGCTGGAGGTCCAGCTCCGCCAGGAGCTCCCGCTCACGAACGACGCCACCCTCGCCAACTACGTCAACCGTCTCGGCCAGCAGATGGTGCGCGCCGCCGGTGCTAACAACCTCCCGTGGCGGTTCCACGTCGTCCGCGACGACGCGATCAACGCGTTCAACGTGCCCGGCGGGATCGTCTACGTGAACACCGGCCTGATCGCGCAGGCCGGGAGCGCGGGCGAGTTGGCCGGCGCGATCGCGCACGAGGTGGCCCACGGCGTCCAGCGCCACGGAACGCAGCGGCTCTCGAAGGCCCAGGACGCCAACCTCGTCGCTAGCGCCGTGCTCGGGAGCGACCCGGGCGCAGTCGAGACGATCGCGGCCCAGATCGCCGCGCAGGGCGCCTTCGCGTCGTTCTCCCGCGCGGACGAGCGTGAGGCCGACGCCGTCGGCGTGCAGCTCATGGCCGGGGCGGGCTACGACCCCGATGGCCTGGGCGACCTCCTGGAGCGCCTCGCGGCCGAGGAGGGGAGCGGCGGCGTGGCCCTGTTCCGCTCGCACCCGCTCTCGTCCGACCGAATGCAGTCCGTCCGCTCGATGGCCCGCCGCTACGACGGGCAGAACCTGCGGACCAACGACAGTCAGTTCGCCGCCGTCCGGCGCCGCGCCGCGCAGCTGTAGCCGGCGACTCCCCGGACGGACGGGCGAACCCTCCGTCCTTCGAGTCGACTTCGGACGATCCGGACGGTCCGGGATGGCGGCGTGCCAGACCTTGCGCACGCCGCTGTCCCCGACCGACCGTGACCGACTTCGACCTCGCTGCCTACGACTTCGACCTCCCCGAGGCGCTCATCGCCCAGCGCCCGGCGGCCCGCCGCGACGCGTCGCGCATGCTGGTGCTTCACCGTGCGTCGGGGCGCATCGAGGACCGCCACTTCTCGGATCTGCCGGAGTACGTCGACGCCGGCGACGCCGTCGTGATGAACGACACGCGCGTGGTGCCGGCCCGGCTCGTGGGCCGACGCCCGAGCGGCGGGCGGGCCGAGCTGTTCCTCGTCGAGCGACGGGACGACGGCATGTGGGAGGTGCTCGCGCGTCCGGGCCGGAAGCTCCGTGAGGGAGCCACCGTCGAGTTCGTCGAAGAGCTCGTGGCGACGGTCGAGCACGTCGACGACGAGAGCGGGCGCCGGATCGTTCGCTTCACCCAGAGCGGTGCGCCGTTCCCCGACGCCGACGCCGAGGAGCAGGCGCTCGACACGGTCGGCCAGCTGCCGCTCCCACCGTACATCGCCCGGGAGGCGCCGGACGACGACGACCTCGACCGCTACCAGACCGTCTTCGCCAAGGCCCGGGGCGCCGTCGCCGCGCCGACGGCCGGGCTCCACTTCACGCCCGAGACGCTCGATGCGCTCCGGCAGGGGGGCGCCCACCTCGCCGAGATCACGCTCCACGTGGGCTACGGCACGTTCGAGCCGGTGAAGGCCGAGGACCTCCGCGAGCACCGGGTCGCGGCCGAGACGGTGGAAGTCGCCGACACGACGGCCCTCGTCCTCAACGAGGCGCGGCGGCAGGGCCACCGCGTGTTCGCGGTCGGCACCACGACCACGCGCGCGCTGGAATCGGCCGCGGACGAGGCCGGGCGGTTCGCCCCCTTCTCTGGCCCGACGGATCTGACGGTCACGCCCGGCTATCGCTTTCGGGCCGTCGACGCGCTCCTCACCAACTTCCACCTCCCGCAGTCGTCGCTCCTGGTGCTGACGGCCACCTTCGGCGGTCGAGACCACGTGCTGGAGGCGTACCGTCACGCCGTCGAGGAGGGCTACCGGTTCTACTCGTACGGCGACTGCATGCTCATTCTCTGAGAGACGTGGATCGACCCTCGCCGCGGCGCGCGCATTGGGGCCCAGCCGATGAGGAAACGAACCGTCGACGGGGAGACGAATCGCACGACCTCATCGGCACCCGTTCGGTTGCGTATGGAAACGACCGACGGAAGCGACGTACGAGTGATAAAACAGAGAATCGGCCGGGTGGGGAGGAATCATTTTGTCCAACACCTGCATAGAAAGTGAGCGTTGTCGGGAGTGCGCCTCCTGATAGTCCTCCATCTCACCCCTTCTTCTGGAACGACATGGCAAAGAGTCGCAAGAAAACCGACTTCACATTCGAGACGCTCTCCAAAAAGGAGGCGGCCGAACGGCGTCGGCAAAAGAGCACGCGGCGCAGCAAGTATTCCCCTATCGGCGACAAATTCTCGGACCTGGACAAGGACGAGGTTCTTGTGTTCACCGCGTCGAAGAACGAAGTGCAGGGCGTCCGCAACTACATGCGGCGCAACTTCGAAGGCGAACATCAGGTGAACAGCCGCCGGGCCGAGGGCGACACGTACGAGGTCCACATCTCGCGCGGCTAGCTTCTGGCTACGGACATCACCCCCTCGGGGCCGTCGGCATCGCTGGCGGCCCCGTGTTGTCTCCGACGGAGCGGCTGACCCGGCGCGCCGTCACCTCGGACGCAGCGCGATCGTCGCCTCCACGGCGTAGTGGTCGGAGAGCTCGTGGTCGTCTTCCGTCCCCATCACGTCCCCGATCGTGTCGTCGACCGTGCGCGAGCGGAGGATGCGCGCCGGGCCGTGGGTGAACACGAAGTCGATACGCCGTTCGAGGGGCGCGCGGCCGAAGTCGTTCCACGTCGGCGCCGGCCCGGTGGCGGGCATCGTCGAGGAGAGCCGGGCGTCGGCCAGGCCCGTCCCGTCGGTGAGGATGCGGTAGACCTCGGAGTCCGGCGTCACGTTGAAGTCCCCAGTGAGGACGGCGGGGGCGCCGTCGGCGAGGGCCGGGAGCCGCTGGACGAGCAGGCGCGCGCTCTCCTGGCGCGCCGTGACGCCGATGTGATCGAAGTGGGTGTTGACGTGGAGGAAGACCGCGCCGGTCGACTGGTCGCGGAAGCGGCCCCATGTGGCGATCCGGGGGAGGGCGGCGTCCCAGCTCTGGCTGCCTGGGACGTCGGGCGTCTCCGAGAGCCAGAACGTGCCGCTGTCGAGCACGTCGAAGCGGTCTGCGCGGTAGAGGATGGCGCTGTACTCGCCGCCCCCGTCGGCCTGCCGCCCGACGCCGATGCGGTCGTAGGCGGGGAGGCGGGCGTCCAGATCCTCCAGCATGCCCGGGAGCGCCTCCTGCACGCCCACGAGGTCGACGCCGTCGATGATGCGCGCGACGGCGTCACGGCGATTCGGCCACGCGTTCTCGCCGTCCGAGGCCACGTTGAGGCGGAGGTTGAACGTCATCACCCGGAGCGGCTCGGCGTCGGCCGCCGGGGGCGAGGCGCTGCGGCAGCCGCTGAGGGCGACGAGGAGGCTGAGGAAGGCGAGGCGGACCATGAGCGGGCGGGGAAGGGGCTCGCTCAGTCTAGCACGTCCGGACCGGACGGCGGTGCGGGCTACGCGACGGGCTCGACGGATCCGATGGCCACGTGGTCGAGGGCGTCCCAGAAGCCGGGGAACGAGACGGCCGCAGCGCTCGCGCCGTGGATCGTCGTGGGCGACGAGGCGCCGAGGGCGGCGACGGCCGCGGCCATCGCGATCCGGTGGTCGTGCCGGGCCTCGACCTCCGCGCCGTGGAGCGGGCGCCCGCCCTCGATCACGAGCCCGTCCGGTCGCTCCTCGACGTCGGCGCCCATCGCGCGGAGGAACGTGGCCGTCGCCTCGATCCGGTCCGTTTCCTTCACCCGCAGCTCCTCGGCGTCACGGATGACGGTCCGGCCCTCGGCGTAGGCCGCGGCGACGGCCAGGACCGGGATCTCATCGATCAGATTGGGGATGATGTCGCCGCCGATCTCGACGGCCGAGAGGCCGCCCGGCGCCTCGATCCGGAGGTCGGCGAGAGGCTCGCCGCCGCGCTCGCGCTCGTTCGTGACACGGATGTCGGCGCCCATCGCGCGGAGCACGTCGAGAACCCCGCTGCGCGTCGGGTTCAGGCCGACGCCCGTGAGCTGGATCGTGGCCACCTCGGCGATGCTCCCGGCGACGAGGAAGAACGCCGCCGCCGACACGTCGCGCGGGACCACCCAGAGGCGCGGCCGGATCGGACGCCCGCCCTCGACCGAGACGTGCCGCTCGCCGCCCATGTCCAGCACGTCCAGCTCCAGCATCCGCTCGGTGTGGTCGCGCGTGGCGACGGGCTCGACGACGGTCGTGGTGCCCTCGGCGAAGAGGCCGGCGAGGAGCACAGCGCTCTTGACCTGGGCCGAGGCCACCGGGAGGCGGTACGTCGTGGCTGCGAGCGTCCGGCCGGAGATGCGGACCGGTGCGTGGCCATCGGTGAGGTCGATCGCGGCACCCATCGTGCGGAGCGGGTCCGCAATCCGTCGCATGGGACGGGCGGAGAGCGACGCGTCGCCCGTGAGGACCGAGTCGAAGCGTTGCCCGGCGAGGACGCCGGCGAGCAAGCGCATGGTCGTCCCCGAGTTGCCGCAGTCTAAAGGCGCCGTGGGTGCGCGGAGCCCGTCGAGGCCGACTCCCTGAACGATGAGGCTGGGCAGGCCGTCCTCGCCCAACGCGTCCTGTCGCTCGGTGATCTCGACGCCGAGCGCGCGGAGGCACGCGCGTGTCGAGTGCGGGTCGGCCGCGTCCGAGAAGCCTACGATCTCGCTCTCGCCGTCGGCCAGCGCCGAGAACAGGGCGACGCGGTGGGCGACGGACTTGTCGGCGGGGAGCGTGGGGGAGCCGGCGAGGGCGGCGACCGGGTGGACGACGACGGCGTCGGACGAGTCGCTCATGGCTCGGCCCGATACGTCGTGGGCCACTCCTCGGACGCCATCGGAGCGCCACAATCGTCGTAGGCGCGGATCTCGATGATGCGGGCGCCGCCGTCGGGGAGGAGGCGGTAGTGCGCGTAGATCCCACATCCGCCGTGCCCAGCACTCTTCGTGATGACGTCGAAGGCGCCCGGGGGCTCGCCCGCCGTCGAGACGACCCCGTAGAAGCTGGCCGTCGTGTCCGCAGTCGGCTCGCCCTCCTCGCTGATGCCGAAAGCGCGGACGAGGCGCGGAGGGCGGCCGGCGTCGGCGTCGACGAGGGCGAACGTGCTTTGATAGGCGTGGGCCTGGCAGGTGATCTCCGCGAGCGTGCGGTCCCCGCCGATCTCGTGGAGTTGGACGAGGCCACGCAGCGGGGCCGTCGGATCGTCCTCGCCGCAGGCCGTCCGCCAGTCGACGGCGTCGAGGAGGCGACCCGAGAGGGCGATCCGCGCGTCCTCGCTGTCGGCGGCGCGAACCGCCTCGATCCAGGCGGCCGCGTCGAAGGGCGCATCCTGGAGGGGCTCGGCGTCGGGGGCGTCCTGCTCGACCGGCGCCGGGCTGGCGCAGGCGGCGAGGAGGAGGAGGGCGGGGAGGAGGCGCGGGGTCATGCCGGTTCGGGGAGGGCCACAAGGGGCTCTACCTCGTCGAGGAGCGCCTGTTTCTCACCGTGCGGGAGAAAGCCGTAGCGGAACCCATCCAGCACGATCTCACGGAGCGCGTCGGCGGGGATCCCGCAGCGCGTGTGGGCCAGCCACAGCTCGTCCGTCATGGTCGTCCGGCTGAAGAGGCGGTTGTCCGTGTTGATCGTGACGGGCACGCCGGCCCGGACGTACTCGGCCACGGGGTGCGCCTCGTAGCTCGCCACGACGTGCGTCTGGACGTTCGACGTGGGGCAGACCTCGAGGGGAATCTGGCGGTCCACGAGGTAGCGGAGAAGCTCGGGATCCTGGCCCAGCGTCACGCCGTGGCCGATGCGGTGCGCGCCGCACTTGAAGAGAGCCTGGCGAATCGACGCTGGCCCGAAGCTCTCGCCCGCGTGGACGGTGATGTTCAGGAGCTCCTTGCGGGCGAGGTAGAAGGCGGCCCCATGCATCTCGGCCGGGTTGCCGCGCTCACCGCCGGCGAGGTCGAACCCGATGACGCCTCGGCCGCGGTAGGACGCCGCCAGCTCGGCCTGGGCCAGCGACGCGCTCTCGAACCGGTCGCGGAGGCCGCACACGATCACGCCCGTGCGGATGCCGTAGTCGCGCTCGGCATCGCGGAGGCCGGCGAGGACGGCGTCGTTCACCTGCCACATGGTGAGCCCCTGCTCGGTGTGGAGGATCGGGCCGTAGCGGACCTCCAGGTAGCGGACGTTCTCGTTCGCGGCGTCCTCGGCCAGCTCGTACGCGATCCGGTGGAGCGCGTCGCGCGTCTGCATGAGCGGGATCGAGTAGCCGAACCACGCGAGGTACTCCTCCAGCGTCGCGCTCCGGTCCACCTTCGCGAGTTCGGCCGCCAGGCCTTCCTCGTCGCTGGCCGGGAGGAGGTCGGGCTGGTCCTGCTCGCGGGCGAGCTCGAGCATGGTCCCGAGGCGGAGCGAGCCGTCGAGGTGGCAGTGCAATTCGGCCTTCGGCCACGCGCGGATCGTGTCGCGGTCGAGGAGGGCGGGGGGGCGGGATCGGGCGGAGGTCATGCGGCGGGATGGCTTGGCCGAAGCTACGGGTGGGGGGGCCTGCCCGCCCCGGCCGGGGGTCTGTGGACTCCACGAAGACGAGGCGATCCGGGCACTCCGCCGACGGCGTCACGTACCTTCGTCCCACACCATTTCCCCCTTGCGGCTATGGGCAGCCTCGGCCCCTTCGAAATCCTCGCGATCCTCCTCGTGATCCTCCTCCTGTTCGGCGCCAAGCGCATCCCCGAGATCGCGCGCGGGCTGGGCAAGGGCATCCGCGAGTTCAAGGACGCCACGAACGACATCAAGCAGGAGCTGACCGTGGCCGACTCGCCGCGCCCGCAGATCCAGCAGCCCCGCGTGCAGCAGCAGGCCCAGCCCTCGCAGCCGACGACGATGGAGTCCGCCGAGCCGCCGGCCCCGGTGATGCCTCCGCCGGCCGAGGGCCAGCCGCCCGAGACGCAGGCCTGAGGGCTCGGCGCCGGCCTCGGTACGAGAGCGCGGTGCCAGGCCCCTCCCGCGACGCATGACCCGGGACCCGAGGACGGATGCCTCCGAGGCCCCGCCCCCGGGTCCCGCCCATTCACCCACTTCCCCCTCATGAGCATCCTCATCGACAAAGACACCCGCCTCGTTGTTCAGGGCATCACCGGCACGGAGGGCTCCTTCCACGCCGAGCAGATGATCGAGTACGGCACCGCCGTCGTCGCGGGCGTGACGCCCGGCAAGGGCGGCCAGACCCACCTCGACCGGCCCGTCTACAACACGGTCTCGGAGGCCGTGGAGAAGGAGGGGGCCAACGTGTCAGTCATCTTCGTGCCGCCGCCGTTCGCCGCCGACGCGATCCTGGAGGCCGCCGACGCTGGCATCCAGACGATCGTCTGCATCACGGAGGGGATCCCGGTCCAGGACATGATCCCGGTCAAGCCCTACGTCGAGAAGCGGGGCGCCCGCCTCGTCGGGCCGAACTGCCCGGGCCTCCTCACGCCGGGCGACTCGGTGAAGGTCGGCATCATGCCGACCATGATCTTCTCGCCGGGCGCCGTCGGCGTCGTCTCGCGGTCGGGGACCCTCACCTACGAGGCCGTCGACCAGCTCACGCGCGCCGGCCTCGGCCAGTCGACCGCCATCGGCATCGGCGGCGACCCGATCATCGGGACGACCCACCTCGACGCGATCCGCCTGTTCAACGAGGACCCCGACACGGAGGCCATCGTGATGATCGGCGAGATCGGCGGGACCGCCGAGGAGGAGGCCGCCGCCTACGTCAAGGAGAACGTCAAGAAGCCGGTCTTCGGGTTCATCGCGGGCCGCACGGCGCCTCCGGGCCGCCGCATGGGCCACGCTGGCGCCATCGTCTCCGGCGGCCAGGGCACGGCCGAGGCCAAGTTCGCCGCCATGCGCGACGCCGGCATCACGACGATCGAGAACCCGGCGGCCATCGGCGAGACCGTCAAGGCCCACTTCGAGACGGTCGCTTAGTCCGGCGCGTCCATTCAGTCTGGGGCGTGGGGCCGTCGGTGCTCCACGCCCCTTTTCTTTCGGTCCGAGTCATGAAGGTCAACGACGCTCAATTCGTCCTCGCGGCGCCGACGTGGAAGGCGCTCCCGCCACCTGGAGCGCCCGAGATCGCGTTCGCCGGGCGCTCCAACGTCGGCAAGAGCTCGCTCCTCAACGCGATGCTGGGGCGGAAGCAGCTGGCGCGGACGAGCGGGAAGCCGGGGAAGACGCAGGCGCTCAACTTCTACGCCGTCAACCCGCACCCCACGAAGGAGCCGAAGCTGTACTGCGTGGACCTGCCCGGATACGGCTACGCGAAGGTGTCGCAGGGCCAGCGGGCGGCGTGGCAGCGGCTCGTCGGGCGGTACGTGACCGAACGCGCCGAGGGCGGTCCGCTCCGCGCCGTGGTCCAGCTCATCGACAGCCGCCACCCGCCGACGAAGATGGACGAGGAGCTCATGGCGGTCCTCCTGGAGAGCTCGGCCCCGCACCTCATCGCGCTGACGAAGGCGGACAAGCTCTCGGCCAACGGTCGGCAGAAGGCCGTGGCCGCCCTCACCAAGCACCTCGCGCCGTACGGGCTGGAGCTCCCTGTCATCCTCACGTCTGCCGAGAAGAAGCAGGGGATCGACGAGCTGTGGCGCTGGATCTGGACCGTGATCTGAGGCGCGCCGACCTCACCTCACATCCGCACCCACGCCGTCTCCTGCCCGTTTAGGGGGCTGTGGAGGCGGAGCGTGTCGCCATCGAGGCGCACGCCGAACCGCTCGGTGCCCTGGTCGTCGGAGAGCGTGAGCGTGTCGTCGTCGACAGTGTACTGCGCGTTGAACGCCTGCGGCTCACCGACGGGCGGGCGGACGATGATGCGGGCCGTCCCGTCGGCGCGGAAGGAGTAGCGGATGTCGAGGGTGTCGGGCGTCGCCGGGCGCCAGGTGCCGATGTAGGCCTCCTCGCCCGCGCCGCACCCGGCCAGGGCGCCGAGGCCGATGGTGAGAACGAGGAGGAGGCGGAGCATGGGGCGCAGGACTAGGTTGAAGGTAGCCGCTCTCTCATCGCCCCCCGCCTGTGGATCTCCTCTCGCTCCCCCCGGTCACGTCGTTTTTCTTGTTGCTCAACGTGGCCGTCGGGGTCTACACGCTCTCGGCCGGCCCCGACCTGATCGATCGGTGGGCGTTCAAGCCGTACCGGGTGGTCCGGGAGAAGGAGTGGTCGCGGTGGATTACGGCCGGGTTCGTGCACGTGGGGTTCGCGCACCTCCTGTTCAACATGATCACGCTGTACTACTTCGGTCCGCCGATCGAGACCGCGCTGGGGCCCTTCCGCTTCCTCGCGATCTACCTCGGCTCGGAGCTGACGGCGAACGCCCTCACCTACTGGCGGCACCGGGACAACCCGGCGTACTCCGCCGTCGGCGCGTCGGGGGCCATCTCGGGCATCCTGTTCTCGTTCTGCCTGTTCCAGCCATTCGCCATGCTCGGGATCATGTTCGTGATCCCGATGCCGGCGATCGTGTTCGCCGTCCTGTACGTGGTCCTCTCGATCTACGCGTCGAAGCGGGAACTGGGGCGCGTCGCCCACGAGGCGCACCTTGGCGGCGCGCTCGGAGGTCTCGCCCTGACGATCCTGCTTTACCCGGCGGCCGTCACCATCTTCCTCCGCCAGCTCGGGCTCGGCTAGGCCTTGATCCCGAGGAGGGCGAGGAGATCGGGCCAGCCGTCGATCGCGACGGCCCCCTCGGGCAGGCGCTCGGCGTCGCCCCGGATCCAGGCGACGGGCCAGCCGGCGCCCGTTCCGCCGAGCACGTCGGAGTGGTACGAGTCGCCCACGTAGAGGACGTCGGCGGGGGAGAGGGACGTCTCCAGCGTCTCGCTCGCGTGGCGGAGGACATGGTCGAACAGGCGCGGGTCCGGCTTCATCACGCCGACCTCCTCGGAGATGACCACGAAGGCGGCACGCTCGGCGAGCTCGGGGAGCGCCGCGAGCTTCCCGCGCTGCTGCTCGGAGAACCCGTTCGTGAGGATCCCGACGGGGTAGGCGCTCGCGACGGCGCGGTAGGCGTCGAGGGCGCCCTCGGCCCAGCGCCAGTGCGCGGCGTAGCGGTCGAGGTAGGCGTCGCTGAACGTGAGCGGGTCGAGGGCGTGCGCCTCGAGCGACGTGAGCAGGCGCTCCGAGCGGAGGCGCTTGAGGTCGGCCGCCGTGATCGTCCCGGCACCGAAGTCGCGCCAGAGCGGGACGTTGTGGCGGTGGTACGTCTCCTGGACGTGCGCGAGCGCGTGGTGCCCTAGGTGCTCGGCGAACTGACGGTGGACGTCGGCGAGCGCGGCGCGCTCGGCGGCGCGGTGGTCGAGGAGCGTGTCGTCGAGGTCGAAGACGACGAGGCGGGGCGTCATGGGCGGCTCAAACAGAGGACGCCCCCGTCGCGCATCGGCGGCGGGGGCGTCCGGGTCGGGGGGACGACGGGGCGCGACTACGCCTCGACCTCGTCCACGTGGACGTACTTCCGCCCGCCGCTGGCGACGGCGAAGCGGACGCGGCCGGAGGCCGTCGCGAAGAGCGTGTCGTCACCGCCACGGCCGACGTTGACGCCGGGGTGGAACTTGGTGCCGCGCTGCCGGACGATGATGGAGCCGGCCGGGATGAGCGCGCCGCCCGGGGACTTCACGCCGAGCATCTTCGGGTTCGAGTCGCGACCGTTCTTGGACGAGCCTACGCCTTTTTTGTGTGCCATGTCAGGAGGGTGCTGGAGCGTTCGGGGGCTGCCGACGGTTGCGGCCGTCGGCGAGGCGGACTAGTTGACCGAGAGGTCAGCGATCTTGATCTGCGTGTAGGGCTGCCGGTGACCGTTCTTGACGCGGTAGCCCTTGCGGCGCTTCTTCTTGAACACGATCACCTTGTCGCCCTTGACGTGGTCGAGCACTGTGGCCGCCACGGAGGCGCCGCCGACGGTCGGGGCGCCGACGGTCACGCCGTCGCCGCCGGAGACGAGGAGGACGCGGTCGAACGTGACCGAGTCGCCGACCTCGGCCTGGAGGCGGGGGACGTAGAGGCGGTCGTCCTTGGCGACCTTGAACTGCTTGCCGCCGATCTCGACGATTGCGTACATGGGGGTGCGGGCTTGGGGCCCTCGGCGTGGCGGTCCCGGCGTCGTGCCAGGCAGGCCCACCGAGGGGCGCGGAAAGAGTCGGTCAACCTACGGCCTCCCGGGGGGCTCCACCATCGCTGCAGCTTCAAAGACTGATGGAGACGGAGTCTGGTTGGCAGGGAGCAACTGCGCCCTGCGGTCCCGTGCGGCCGACTCGAGGGTCGTCATCCTGAGCGGAAGGCGGAGCACGGAGTCGAAGGATCTCGGGCGAACGTAACGCTCGGGCAACGCTCTCGGCCCCGACCCCGAGTCGCACGAGAGATCCTTGGCTGCGCCGTCCCTCTGGGGTCGACGCGCTCCGCTGGCTGCGCCGACCTGAAGGTTCGCTCAGGATGATGCGGGACGGGCTGGCGCCACGGGCCGAAACCGGCCATCTTCCGCACCCCGCACCCCGCACCCCGCACCCCGCACCCCGCACCCCGCATGACCCTCGGCCTCTTCGGCGGCTCGTTCAACCCCCCGCACGTCGGCCACCTGGCCGTGGCGGAGGCGTGCGCCGAGGCGGCCGGGCTCGACCGCGTCCTCTGGATGCCGGCCGCCACGCCCCCGCACAAGCAGGCCGACCCGACGCTCGCGCCTGCGGCCGGCCGGCTGGCGATGACGCGCGCGGCCATAGCGGGCAACCCGCGCTTCGAGGTGTCGGACCTGGAGATCGTCCGCCAGGGCGTCAGCTACACCGTCGACACGCTCCGGCAGCTTCGCGTGGAGCATCCGGCAGCCGACCTCGCGCTCCTCGTCGGGGGCGACAGCGCCGTCGGGTTCGCGTCGTGGCGGGAGCCCCGTGCGATCCTCGCCCTCGCGCGCCTCGTCGTCTACGCCCGACCCGGTGCCGACCCCCTCGCTGTCCCCGATTGGGTACGCGAGCAGATGCAGCTCGTGGAAGGCCCGCTCCTGGAGATCTCCAGCACGGCGCTCCGCGCCCGCCTCGCCGCCGGCCGGACCGTCCGCTACCTCGTCCCGGACGCGGTGCGTGAAGTCATCGAGCGACGCGGGCTGTATCGGGCGGACGCGGGGATCGGCACGGGCGACGGCTCGTAGGACCTGCCCCTCCACGTCTCACCTCAACGCTTCACGTGCCCCTCACCCCCGCAGAAAAGGCCGCCGGCCTGCTCATCGTCCGCCTCGGCAACAACCTCCCCCCGGCCAAGACCGCCAGCGAGCAGGAGGAGGAGGTCGCCGCGCTCCTCGACCGCTACCCCATCGGCGGCCTCATCCTGTTCAATGGGCAGTGGCCCGCGACGCGCGACACGCTCACACGCCTCCAGGCCCGCTCCGCCCAGGGGCTGCTCGTCATGACCGACATGGAGCGCGGGTTCGGCCAGCAGGTGGCGGGGGGGACCGTCTACCCGCACGCTGCCGCCTTCGCCCACGCGGCCGACTCGGAGGCCGCCGCCGCCGAGGCCGTCCGCACATTCGCCCGTCAGGCGAGCGAGGAGGCCCTCGCGTGCGGCATCCACGTGACGTACTCGCCCGTCGCCGACGTGGACCGCAACGAGGCCAACCCCATCATCGGCGCGCGCGCGTTCAGCAGCGACCCGGCCGAGGCCGCCCGGCTGTCGGCGGCGTTCGTCGAGGGCGTCCACGAGGCCGGCCAGTTCGCGACGGCCAAGCACTTCCCCGGCCACGGCGGCACCGAGGGCGACTCGCACGCCGAGATCCCGACGGTCGACGACGACCGCGACACGCTGGAGCGGACCGACCTCGTCCCGTTCCGCGCCACCATCGACGCCGGCGTGGACCTCGTCATGACGGCGCACGTCGTGTTCCCCGCGTTCGACCCGGACCTGCCGGCCACGCGCTCGCGCGCCATCCTCCACGACCTCCTGCGGACGGACCTCGGCTTCGACGGCGTGGTCGTCACCGACAGCTTGCAGATGGCCGGGGCGAAGGCCGAGGGCAAGACGGAGGCCGAGGTCGCCGTCGAACTCCTGGAGGCCGGCGTGGACCTGTTCGTCGACGCCGTCGACCCAGAGGCCATCATCGCGGGCGTGGCCGCGGCCGTCGGAACTGGCCGCCTGGACGAGGCGCTCCTCGACCGGGCCCTCGCCCGCGTCGACCGGCTGCGCCAGCAGTTCCGCGTGCGCTTCGGCGACGACGCCTTCCGCACTCCGCCGCTCCCGGCCTCGACGGTCGCCGCACCGGAGCACGAGGCGCTCTCGATGCAGGTCGCCCGGGACGCCATCGAGGTGGTTCGCCAGCCGCTGCCGGAGCTGGGCGACGGCACCGGCACGCTCGTCGTGTTCGTGAAGCGCGCGCCGCTCCCCAACGAGCCCGAGACGATGCCGCTCGGCCAGGCCGTGGCCCGGCTCCTGCCCGGCGCTGTCTACCGCGAGTTGGAGCCGACGCACGAGGACCAGGACGAGGAGTTCGACCGGATCCGCCTGGAGGCCAACGACGCCGACCGGCTCGTGATCGCGACGGTCGCCCGGCCGGCGGCGTGGCACAAGTTCGGCCTGGAGGCCCGCGAGCGCCGGTTCGTCCAGCGGCTGATGGAGACGCACCCCACCACGTTCGTCGTGATGGGGGACCAGCGCGGGCTCCGGGGCTACGACGGCTGCGAGGCCGCCCTCGTCGCCTACAGCGACGTGCCGGCCTCCCAGGTCGCCGTGGTGGAGCGCCTCGCCGGCCGCACCGCCTGACCCGACCCGGCCGCCGCCGTGGACCTTCCCTCCGAACGTCTCGTTCTAGCCTTCGGGTGCGGGATCGCGGCGGCCGCCTACCTCTACTGGACGGTCCAGGCGGTCCGCCTCGGGCTCGGCTGGACGAGCGTCGCCTCGCTGCGCGCTGCCGTCGTGCTCGGGGGGACCGTGCTGCTCGCGCTCGTGCTCCGCGCCGCCCGTCACCTCAACGACCCCGACGACCCCCCGCCGCCATGACATCAGGAACCAACTACCGCTGGGTGACCGCCCTCGTCGCCGGGCTCCTCACCGGCGTCATCACCGCCGTCGTCACGCCCCGCTTCAGCGAGAACGGGGTGGACTGGCTCGTCTCCATCGGCGTGGGCGTCGTGGTGGGCGTGGCGGTCGGGCTGCTGCTGCGCGAGAAGACGCCCAAAGACGGCGCCCACGTCCGCGACGACGCGCTCGGGCCGGACCGCTAGTCGCCCTCGTACTTTCCGGAAGCCCTTCCGACTCTCCCACTCCATGACTGACCCGACCGTCAACGACGCCGCCGACGCCCCCGTCTCGGCCTACGAGAAACCGCCCGCCGACGGTGCCGCGGCGGACCCCCGCTGCATCCCCCAGAACCTCGACGGGCCCCCGCCCGTCGGCGACGAGATCGTCCCGCCCACCTACGACGCGGAGAGCCAGGAGAACTGGCGGTTCCTCTTCAAGCGGCAGATGTCGCTCCTCCCGGGCCGCGCCGGCGAGGCCTACATGGAGGGCGTCGACACCCTCGGCATGACGGCCGAGAGCATCCCGCACCTCCGCGATCTCAGCCGCCGCATGGAGGAGGCCGCTGGGTGGCAGATCGCCCGCATCCCGGGACTCCTCCACGAGCGCGACTTCTTCAACCTCCTCGCCAACCGGATCTTCCCCTCGACGGACTACATCCGCCGCAAGGACGAGCTGGATTACACCCCGGCGCCGGACTGCTTCCACGACATGTTCGGCCACATGCCGATGCTCACGGAGCCGGCCTTCGCCGACTTCTACCACCTCTTCGGTCAGTCGGCCCTCCACGCCGAGGGTGAGGACCGGCAGAGCCTGGAGCGGCTCCACTGGTTCACCGTCGAGTTCGGGTTGATCCGCCAGGAAGAGGGCGAGCGCATCTTCGGCGCCGGCATCCTCTCGTCGAAGGAAGAGGTGCAGCACGCCCTCAGCGACCAAGTCGAGAAGGTCCCGTTCGACGTCGAGCGCGTTATCCACCAGGACTACGACGTGTGGCACCTCCAACCGCTCCTGTTCGTGCTCGACTCGTTCGAGCAGTTGGAGGCCGACTTCCGCCAGTGGGCCGACAGCCGCGGCCTGCTCCCGGCCGATGCCTGAGTCGGCGCCGGCGGCCGCTGACGGGTCCGCTCGTCAGCGGCTGACCGCGGTCGTGTCCGGTCGCGTACAGGGCGTCGGGTTCCGGCGCTACGTGCGCGGCTGGGCCCGCAAGCTGGATCTACGTGGCTGGGTCCGCAACGAGCCCGGCGGGACGGTCCGTGTCGTGGCCGAGGGCGAGCCCGCCGCGCTCGACCGGTTAACGCGCCTCCTGTGGGGCGGGCCGCCGCCGGCGGACGTGGCATCCGTCGAGGCAGAGCGGGACGAGGCGACAGGGGAATTCGACGCGTTCACCGTCGCGTTCTGACGGCGGGCGGTCGATGCCCTATCCTATCGGTCGTTCCCCCGACAGACGATGACCCGACGCGCCCTCCTCGACACCGCCGTCTCTCGCCTGCTGGACGCGGCGGTCGAGGACGCCCGTCGCACGGCCGAGTGGATCGTGGAGGAGGCCACCGGGGCCTCTCGCGCCGAGCTCTACGCTCGCCCCGACGAGCCGGCGACGCCGGACGAAGTGGCTCACGTGACGCGCATGGTGAAGCGCCGTGCGGCGGGTGAGCCGGTCCAGTACGTGCTCGGCCACGCCGACTTCTACGGGCTGCGCCTGGAGGTGACCCCTGATGTCCTCGTGCCGCGCCCCGAGACGGAGGTCGTGGTGGAGGAAGCGCTCCGCCGCATCCGCCCCTTCGAAGCGCCGTGGGTGCTGGACATCGGCACGGGGAGCGGGGCGATCGCGCTCGCCATCGCGCACGAGCGGCCGGACGCCGAAGTCTTCGCTGCGGACCAGTCGGGCGAGGCCCTGGCCGTGGCCGCGCGCAACGCCGCGCGCCTGGGGCTCGACGTCGCCCTCATCGGGTCCAACGCACTGCGTCCTGCGTTCGCCGACCAGGTTCCGCCCACGTTCGACCTGCTCGTCTCGAACCCGCCCTACGTCCCCGAGGCGGAGCGCGACGGGCTGCAGGTGGAGGTTCGAGACCACGAGCCGGCGCTCGCGCTATTCGTCCCGGACGACGACCCGCTCCTGTTCTACCGCGCCCTGGCGGGGCACGCCGAGCGGCTGCTGCGGCCCGGAGGCTGGCTCGTCGCCGAGACCCACGCCGACCACGGCGGTGCCGTCCGCGACCTGTGGGACCGGGCGGGTTTCGGCGACACGGCGATCCTGCCCGACCTCGCCGGCCGCGACCGGATCGCCGTCGCCCGGCGCCCGGCCGGATAGTCCGGTCGAACCCGTACTCGCATCGGCGCGCAAACGTCGGGATGGCCCTCGCGCGGCCGTTGACCTCGGACGAGACCTTCGACCTCAGCTTCTCCTTTGGCCGCGACCAGATCGATGCGACGGACGTCCGCTACGACTCGGTGCCGGTGTTCGCCAGTGGCCTCGTCAGCGTCCACCTCGGCCCGTAGGCGCGGCTCCTCGACGCATGGCCGGACGCGCCACAGCGTCTCTAAGGGGAGCCGTCGATTCCCCGGTCACTCGACGGCGAACGGGACGACGAACGCGTCCTCTCCCCACCGGAGCGCGAGCCGTCCGGACGCCTCCCCGGTCGGTTCAATGACGATCGTGAACGCCTCGACCGTCTCGTTCAGCGCCGACCGCGTCATCACAACGCGGCCGAGGTCCTGCTCCTCGTTGTACGTCGTCCCGCCCTGGCCCGTCTGGCGGTTCACGATCAACAGCCCTCCGTCCGGCTCGGGGATCGTGTAGAGCGTGTAGCGACCGGCGGGGACCGACAGCCCGCCCAGTACGAGGTCGCGGTCGGTGGAGAAGTGCGTGGCCTGGTTGGCGCCGGTCCGCCAGACCTCGCCCCACGGGACGAGCGCCCCCCAGATCGCGCGGTCCCGCTTGAGAGGCTGGCCGTAGTCCACGGCGATCGTCGCGCCCTCGACCGTCGCCGACGCCTCGGCGCGACCGGACAAGTCCCCGAACGAGCGACCTGCCACGTCGCGGGCGGCGAACCGTCGGGCGGCGGCTTCCACGTCCACGTCGTCTACGCGCTCGACCAGCACCTTGCGTGTCGTGGCCCCGGCATCCAGGGTGAGGAGCCGTCCCCGGTCGTCGGTCGTCACGGCCATCGAGCCGCGGAACGGGTGCGTGATCGTCACCGCCCGGTCGCCCGCCACGTCCGTCGTGAAGGCGAGGAGGCCCCGACCGGTAAAGAGCGGCTGGGCGAGAGGACCGCCCGCCGCGAGCGCGCGCTCGGACACGATCTCGTACGGCCAGTGCACCATGTCGATGAAGGGGAGGGGCCGCTCCGTCCCGGCGATCATCCGCACGTCCGTCCCGTCGCCGGTCGTGAGCGTCACGCGGAGGCTGTCCCCGGCGGGCTCCACCACCTCGCGGCGCATCATCACGTCCGACCCGGGCCGACGTGTCGTGGCCTCGTAGCGCCGGAGCCCCCCCGCGTCGTCCAGATCGAGCCGGTAGGACGTCAGGGTAGTTTCGGGGACGCGGAGGGCGACGACGGCCTCGATCCCGGTCGGCGTCCGCTCGAAGCGTTCGACGGCGAGGGTGTCGGCGCCGAGGCGTGTGATGAACCCGTCCGGCTGGGCGTCGGCCGTGCTGTCGAGGCTGAGGAGGAGGAGGAAGAGCGGGGCGAGGGAGCGCAGCATGGCGGAGCAGGGAATGGCCAGAGATACCCGGCCAGGAAAGGCCCGTTCCTCACAGGGTGCCCACAAGAAAGCGCCCCGGACGCGGGCGGCGTCCGGGGCGCGGAACGGGCGGGGGCGCCCGAGGGGAGGGGCGAGGGCCTAGCCCTGCGTGTCACCCTCGTCGACGACCTCGAAGTCGGCCTCCTCGGCGCCGTCGCCGGCGGGCGGGGGCGCCGAGGAGCCATTGGCCTGAGCGTCAGCGGCGGCCTGGGCGCCGCCGGCCTCGGCGTCAGCCTGCTGGGCGCGGTAGAGGTCCTCGCTCGCGGCGCTCCACGCCGTGTTGAGCTGCTCCATCGCCGAGTCGACCTCGTCGAGGTTCTGGCCCTTGTGGACCTCCTTGAGCCGCTCCAGGCCGGCGTCGATCGCGGCGCGCTTCTCGGCCGGGATCTTGTCGCCGTAGTCGGCCAGGTTCTTCTCGGTCGAAAAGATGAGGCTGTCGGCCCGGTTCAGCTTGTCGACGGAGTCCTTGCGCTTCTGGTCCTCGGCCGCGTGCTCGCGGGCCGCCTTGCGCATGGCCTCGATCTCCTGCTCCGAGAGGCCGGACGAGGCCTCGATGCGGATCGACTGCTCCTTCCCAGTCGCCTTGTCCTTGGCGCTGACCGAGAGGATGCCGTCAGCGTCGATGTCGAACGTGACCTCGACCTGCGGGACGCCGCGCGGGGCGGGCGGGATGCCGTCGAGGTGGAAGCGCCCGATCGTGCGGTTGTCCACGGCCATGGCGCGGTCGCCCTGGAGCACGTGGATCTCGACCGACGGCTGGTTGTCGGAGGCCGTCGAGAACGTCTCCGACTTCCGCGTCGGGATCGTGGTGTTGGCCGGGATGAGCGTGGTCATCACCGAGCCGAGCGTCTCGATGCCCAGGTTCAGCGGCGTCACGTCGAGCAGGAGCACGTCCGTCACGTCGCCCGAGAGCACGCCGCCCTGGATGGCCGCGCCGACGGCGACGACCTCGTCCGGGTTGACCGACTTGTTCGGGGCCTTCCCGAAGAACTCCTTGACGACCTCCTGGACCTTCGGGATGCGCGTGGAGCCGCCGACGAGGATGACCTCGTCGACCTGGCCCTTGGTGAGCCCGGCGTCCTTCAGCGCCTTCTCCATCGGCGGGATGGTCCGCGCGATGAGGTCGTCCACGAGCTGCTCGAACTTCGAGCGGCTGAGGTCGAGCGTGAGGTGCTTCGGACCCTCCTGCGTGGCCGTGATGAACGGGAGGTTGATCGTGGTCGCGGCGCTCGCCGAGAGCTCGATCTTCGCCTTCTCAGCGGCCTCCTTGAGGCGCTGGAGCGCCATCGGGTCCGTCCGAAGGTCGATGCCTTCCTGGGTCTTGAACTCGTCGGCGATGTAGTCGATGAGGCGCTGGTCGAAGTCGTCACCTCCGAGGTGCGTGTCGCCGTTGGTGGACTTCACCTCGAAGACGCCGTCGCCCAGCTCCAGGATGGAGATGTCGTAGGTGCCGCCGCCGAGGTCGTAGACGGCGACGATCTCGTCCTCCTTGGTCTTGTCGAGGCCGTAGGCGAGGGCCGCGGCCGTCGGCTCGTTCAGGATGCGCTTGACCTCGAGCCCGGCGATCTGGCCAGCCTCCTTGGTCGCCTTGCGCTGGGCGTCGTTGAAGTAGGCGGGGACCGTGATGACGGCCTCCGTCACGCGCTCGCCGAGGTAGTCCTCGGCCGTCTGCTTCAGCTTGCCCAGGATCATCGCCGAGATCTCCTGCGGCGTGTAGAGCTTCGTGTCGGAGCCGGCCTCCACCTCGATCCGGGCGACGCCGCCGTCGCCCTTGGTGACGGTGTAGGGGACCGTCTTCATCTCCTCCGAGACCTCGTCGTACTGGCGGCCCATGAACCGCTTGGCCGAGAAGATGGTGTTCTGGGGATTGGTGATGGCCTGGCGCTTGGCCGGGGCGCCGACGAGCCGCTCGCCGTCCTTCTTGAAGGCGACGACGGACGGGGTCGTCCGTCCGCCCTCGGCGTTGGGGACGACGACGGGCTCGTTGCCCTCCATGACGGCGACGACGGAGTTCGTCGTGCCGAGGTCGATGCCGATGATCTTGCCCATGTCGGGGAGTGGAAGAAAGTCTGTGCTAGAAGTCAGAGGGGGCGACGCCTGGCCGGTCCCGGGTTGAGGGGGAGCAACGCGCGCCCGGGTGGGAGGATCCGCCCGCGGCGCGCGCGTCTGCCGGGGCGTCAGCCCAGTGGGTTTCGTGGGGGAGGGGACAAGGGGCGTGCCACTTGGTTTTAATTGCCGTTATGGCAGGCCACCGCCCTCGCTCTGGCGCCCCCTCTGCATGCATGGCGGACCGTGCAAGAGGGGCACGGTATCTTGTCAGCCCCCTCGATTCCCCGGGCCCCGCCCGCATGAAGCACGTCCCAAACGCCCTCACCGTCGGCCGCATCGTGGTCGCGCCCGTCTGCCTCTACCTGCTGTGGACGGGGACGTTCTGGGGGCAGCTATCGGGGGCGGTCCTCTTCATCCTCGCCGCCATCACCGACTGGCTCGACGGCCGCCTCGCCCGCAAGTACGGCGTGGGCTCGCGCCTCGGCCAGTTCCTCGACCCGCTCGCGGACAAGGTGCTGGTGCTGGGGGCCTTCTTCCTCGTCCCATTCCTCGAGCCCATCGGCGACGGGCTGGAGCGGCCGGCGGGGGCGTGGCTCCCGTGGCTGGCGATCGGCGCTATCGCCGTGCGCGACCTCGCGGTGACGGTGCTCCGGACCGTCTACGAGAAGCGCGGGCGCCCGCTCCGAACCTCCACGGCGGCCAAGTGGAAGACGGCGTGGCAGCTCACGTTCCTCATCACGGCGTTCGTGTTCCTTGCCGGGACCCACGCCCGCCAGCTCGGCGGCGTCCTCGGCGATCTCGGGCGCTTCCTCTACGCCGCGCTCGCGTCGCCGGCCCCGCTCGTGTTCCTCATCGTGACGGCCGCGGTGACGGTCTACACCGGCGTCCTCTACTTCCGGCGCTCGCCGGCCACGCCGCTGTGACGACCCTGACGACGGCCGTCCTCGTCGCCCACGACCTCCTCCGCATCGGCGCCGTGGCGCTCCGCCCGGACGACCCGTTCACGTGGGCCAGCGGGCGCCTCTCGCCCGTCTACACCGACAACCGCCTGACGCTCTCATACCCCGACGTGCGCGGCCGGATCGCGGACGGGTTCGCAGCCCTCGCCCGTGAGACCGACGCCGACGCGGTCTCGGGCACGGCGACGGCCGGCATCGCTCACGGGGCCCTCCTGGCCGACCGCCTCGGGCTCCCGTTCTCGTACGTCCGCTCGTCGGCGAAGGGGCACGGGAAGGAGAACCGGATCGAGGGCCGAATCGAGCCGGGCCAGCGCGTGCTCGTCGTGGAGGACCTGGTGTCGACCGGCGGCTCGGTGCTGAGCGCGGCCGACGCGCTGCGGGCGGCCGGCGCCGTGCCGGTCGGCGCCCTCGCCGTCTTCACCTACGGCTTCCCCGAGGCCGACGCGGCCTTCGCCGACGCCGGCCTGCCGCTCCGCACCCTCACCGACTTCGAGACGCTCACCCGCGTCGCGCAGGAGACGGGGGTGCTCGGCGACGACGCGTGGGACGTGCTCCAGGCGTGGCGCGACGATCCGGCCGCGTGGAGCCGTCATCGGGGCGGGGCGGGGTGAGGGAACGGCGCGCGGGGGCCGGCGTGGGCGTCGTCGTCCCCAGCGCTCTTCCATGACCGGCTACCTCCTCACCGTCGGCGACGAGATCCTCCTCGGCCAGATCGTCAACACGAACGCGGCGTGGCTCGGCGACCAACTCGCGCGCGTCGGCGTCGACCTCCGCCGGTCCGAGACGGTCGGCGACGCGGTCGGCGACATCGCGGCGGCCCTCGACCGCGCCACGGCCGACGGTGCCCGCGTGCTCGTCGTCACCGGCGGCCTCGGCCCCACGCACGACGACGTGACGAAGGAGGCCGTCGCCCGGGCCTTCGGCCGCGCGCTCCACCCGCGCCCCGACCTCCTGGCGCGCATCGAGCAGCGGTACACCGCCCGCCAGCGCGCAGTGCCGCCCCTCGCGCATGTCATGGCCGAGGTCCCGGAGGGGTTCGACGTGCTCGACAACCCAAAGGGGACGGCTCCCGGCCTGTGGGGTGAGCGGACCGTCGACGGCCTGGATCAGGTGATCGTCGTAATGCCGGGCGTGCCGCACGAGATGGAGGCGATCACCGACGCCCACGTCGTCCCGCGCCTCCTCGACCTGCAGGACGGCGTCGTCCTCAGCCGGACCCTTCTGACGGTCGGGCGGGGCGAGAGCGACATCGCTGCCCACCTCGGCGACCTCTCTGGGACCCTCAGGAATGGGCTGTCGCTCGCCTACCTCCCCAGCCTCGGAACGGTCCGCCTCCGCGTGACGGCGCGGGGCGCGGACCGGGAGACCGCCCAGGCCGAGATGGACCGGGCCACCGACGCCATCCGCGGCGCGCTGGGCGACCTCGTGTTCGGCGAGGGCCAGACGACGCTGGAGGCCGTCGTGAACGACCTACTGGCCGCGCGGGGGCTGACGCTGGCGACGGCCGAGAGCTGCACGGGGGGCGCCGTTGCCGCGCGCTTCACGTCCGTTCCCGGCGCGAGTCGCGTGTTCCGGGGCGCCATCGTCGCCTACGACAACTTGGTGAAGGAGCGGCTGCTCGGCGTCACCTCGGCGGCCCTTGCGGCCCATGGCGCCGTGAGCGAGGAGGTGGCGCGGCAGATGGCTGAGGCCGCCCGCGCTCGTCTCGACGCCCACATAGGCGTGGCGACGACCGGGATCGCCGGCCCGACGGGTGGGACCCCCGACAAGCCCGTCGGGACCGTCTGGATCGCCTACGCCGACGGCGAGACGACCCACGCCGTACGTCTCCAACTCACCCCGAACCGCGACGTCAACGTGGGCATTTCGACCACGGCCGCGTTCGACCTCGTCCGCCGGCAACTGATGCGGAAGGGCCGGTCCGACTGATGCGTCGTCGGGGGCCGGGACGCTCAACTTTTTCGCCGCCCGCGAGTTATCCCATTCCTTCACGGCTCTCTACCCTGTGGGACTGCCGTGACGCAGTGGTGTCACTCACACCGTCGTATCGTCGTCGTGTTGTCCCCTATGCCTAGAGGGACCCACCCACGGTCCTCTCCACACCCCGAACCCGCTCTCTGAAGAGCCTGCCCTCATGGCGAAATCCACTCCCTCCGCACCGCCCGCCGACGCCGCCGCCAAGTCGAAGGCGCTCGATCTCGCGATGAAGCAGATCGACAAGCAGTTCGGCAAGGGCGCCATCATGAAAATGGGCGACCAGCCGCCCGTCGCGATGGACGCCGTCTCGACCGGCAGCCTCACGCTCGACCACGCCCTCGGGATCGGCGGCGTCCCGCGTGGCCGGATCATCGAGATCTACGGGCCCGAGTCGTCCGGCAAGACGACGCTGGCCACGCAGATCATCGCCGAGGCCCAGAAGCTCGGCGGCCAGTGCGCCTTCATCGACGCCGAGCACGCCTTCGACCCGACCTACGCCGAGAAGCTGGGCGTGAACACGGACGAGCTCCTGATGTCGCAGCCCGACACCGGCGAGCAGGCCCTCGAGATCTGCGACATGCTCGTGCGCTCCGGCGCCCTCGACGTGGTCGTGATCGACTCGGTGGCGGCCCTCGTGCCGAAGGCCGAGATCGAGGGCGAGATGGGCGCCTCCCACGTCGGCATCCAGGCCCGGCTCATGAGCCAGGCGCTCCGGAAGCTGACCGGCACCATCAAGCGGACCAACACGATCCTCATCTTCATCAACCAGATCCGGATGAAGATCGGCGTCATGTTCGGCTCGCCGGAGACGACGGCCGGTGGCCGCGCGCTCAAGTTCTACTCGTCGGTCCGCATGGACATCCGCCGGATCGGCGCGATCAAGGACGGGCAGGAGGTAACGGGCAACCGGACGCGCGTCAAGGTCGTGAAGAACAAGGTGGCGCCCCCGTTCCGCCAGGCCGAGTTCGACATCATCTACGGCGAGGGCGTCTCGTCGCTCGGCGAGCTGATCGACCTCGGGCTGGAGCACGACATCATCCAGAAGTCGGGCTCGTGGTACTCCTACGCCGGTGACAACATCGGCCAGGGCCGCGACGCCGCCAAGCAGTGGCTCGTCGACAACGAGGAGCGCCGCGAGGAGGTGAAGCAGGCCATCAAGGAGGCTCTCGGGATGGTCCCCGCCGCGTCGTCCGGCGACGACGAGGAGGTGGAGGAGGAGTTGGTCGAGGCATAGTCCGGCGCTCCCTTCCGTTTGCGAGGCCGCCCGGAGCGCTCCGGGCGGCCTCGTGCGTTCGGTAGCTTCGGGCATGACGCGCGCGCTTCTCTGGTCGCTCCTCCTCGTCTCGGCCGTCGCCGCCCAGGACGCCCCGCGCGACACGACGCGCCCTCCGGAGACGGAGCCCATCGACGTCCAGGTGCTCCGGTCGGTGTACGACGTGGAAGTGGCGCCGGTCGAGTGGACGATGCGTGGCGTCAACGCGTCGGCGTACCCGATCTACTTCGCGGCGTCGCCGCTGATGTGGGGCGGGACCCTCGCGGCCGGCGCCGACACGCGCCCGGCCATCGAGATGACGCTGGCCCAGGTGGCCAACTTCGGGACCACGTTCGCGCTCAAGAACATCGTCCAGCGGCCCCGCCCCTACGCCGCGCTCGACGACATCGCCGCGCGCGACCGCCAGCACCAGGGCGACGAGGTGTTCGACCCTCACTCGTTTCCCTCGGGGCACACGTCGTCGGCGTTCGTGATCGCCACGTCGCTCAGCCTGTCGTACCCGAAGTGGTACGTCGTCGCGCCGTCGATGACGTGGGCGGGCCTGATGGGCGTCGCGCGCGTCTGGCACGGGGTCCACTACCCGAGCGACGTGCTCATCGGCGCCGGCATTGGGACGGCGACCGCCTTCGCCGTCCACTACGGCGTGGCCCTGCTCCGGGAGATCGATACGAGTGGAGGCGACGAGGCCGCTGTCGTCCCGGTCTACCTCGTGATCCCGCTATGATGGAGCGTCGGCACCACGCGAGCGGGGCGCCGTGGGAGGACGCCGTCGGCTACAGCCGGGCCGTCCGTGTGGGTGAGCACGTCGCCGTCTCCGGCACGACGGCGGTGGACGACGCAGGCCGAACGGTGGGGACGGACGCCTACGCGCAGGCGCGGTATGCGATGGAGAAAACCGTCCGCGCGCTCGACGCGCTAGGCGCCGGCGTGGCGGACGTGATCCGGACGCGGATCTACGTGGTGGACATCGTACGGGACCACGAGGCCGTGGGCCGGGCGCACCGCGAAGTGTTCGGGGTGGCCCGCCCAGCGTCGACGATGGTGGAGGTGCGGGCGCTCATCGCGCCGGACCTGCTCGTCGAAGTGGAGGTGGAAGCGGTCGCGAGCGGATCGTAGTGCGGGTCCGGGCGTAGGGCACCCGCACCCCATCCGCCGCGCCGATGCCGCTCCTCCACACTGTCACCCTCGCCCTCCACGTCCTGTTCGCCGCCGCCTGGTTCGGGCTGGGGCTAGCGCTCCCGGCCATCTCCCGCGCCGCGCTCGCCGGAAACGCCCCCGACGCCGACCGTGTGGTCCGCTTGATGACGGGATCGGCCCTCCTGTTCTACGCCTTCGCCGTCCTCAACTTCGTCATCGGGACCTCCATCGGGTTCGAGTACGGCTGGCCCTACCACACGGCCCTGACGCTCGGGCTGGGTATCGTCGCGGTGCAGCTCCTCCTGATCCGGCCGGGGTGGAACGCGCTCACGGCGGACGGCGAGAGCGCGGAGAGGGGGCGCAAGAAGATCCAGATGGGCGTCGGGATCGGCCACCTCCTGTGGGTGATCACGTTCATCCTGATGTATGTCGGGCGTGGGGCGCTCGGGGCGCCGGGCTCGCCGCTCCAGCCCTAGCCTTCGGCCGCGCGGCGGAGGCGGTCCAGGAGCCCACGTCCGAGGCCGGTCTCCGGAACAGCCAGCACGTCGACGCGCCGGAGCCCCCGGGCGTCGGCCTCTCGGAAGGCGGCGAAGAGCGCCCGTGCGTAGTCCTCGACGGAAGCGAACACGCGCACGAGCCCGTAGCCGTCGGGCGGTTCGACGAGGCCGAGGAAGGCGGCGTCGGGTGCAGGCTCGGCGTCGGCGAGGGTGCGGAGCAGGCGGACGTGGGCGGTCGGTGCGTAGTGGCGGTGCCGGAGGCCCGGCGAGCGGACGGGACCCTCGGAGGGCGTCGCGCGGAGCATGGTGGTCGTCGGTACGACGGCGCGGAGCGCCTCCAGCGTCACGGCACCGGGGCGGAGGACGACGGGCGCGTCGCCGGTCGCGTCCACCACGGTCGACTCGATGCCGACCTGCGTCGGCTCGCCTTGGAGGATCACGTCGATCCGCCCGTCGAGGTCGTCGCGGACGGCCTCCCAGGTGGTGGGGCTGGGGCGCCCGCTCCGGTTCGCCGACGGCGCCACGACCGGGACGCCCGCCGCTGCGATCAACGCCCGCGTCGTCTCGGGCCCCGGAACGCGGATGGCCACGGTGTCGAGGCCGGCCGTGACGGCCCCCGGGAGCACGCCGCGGGCGCGGAGCACGAGGCTGAGCGGCCCCGGCGCGAAGGCGTCGAGGAGCGTCTGGGCGAGGGGCGTCACATGCGCGACCTGCCGGACGTCGTCCGCCGTCGCGAGGTGGACGATCAGCGGGTTGTCCGACGGGCGGCCCTTCGCGCGGAAGACGGCGTCGACGGCGGCGGCGGCGAGGGCCGACGCGCCGAGGCCGTAGACCGTCTCGGTGGGGAACGCGACGGTCCCCCCGCGCCGGAGCACGGCGGCGGCCTCGGAGACGGACCGGGTCAGATGGGTGGGGGGCACGGCGGTAGATTGGGACGCCGCAAGATCTCACCCGATGCCCCGCCCCGACCGACCCGCCGCGAGTGCCGGCTACGACACCCACGACGTCGACGGCTGGGAGGTCCTCGTCGGCCAGTCGGCGAAGGACAACGACCGGCTGACCTTCAAGGTGGCCGCGCCGCAGGACGTGTGGCTCCACGTCGGCGGCGGCACGCCGGGCAGCCACGTCGTCATCCGCAACCCGGACGGGGGGGAGGTCCCGCGCGCGGTGGTGAAGGAGGCCGCGGCCTTCGCCGTGCGCCACTCGAAGGCGAAGAACGCCAGCGGGAAGGTGGACGTCCACGTCTGCCGCGCGTGCGACGTGTCGAAGCCGCGCGGCGCCAAGCCCGGCTCGGTCCAGCTACGGCGCTACGACTCGATCAAGGTCTACGGCGCGAGTTAGGGACAGAAATGGGACAGGTCATTCCGCTCCGTGGGACTAACCTTTCGGCGTGCCCAGCCGCCTCTCCCGATCCGTCCTGAGCCTCATCGGAGGGGCGCTGCTCGCCGTGGCGGGCGGCCCCGCGTGGGCACAGGCGACGGTGACGGGCGTCGCCATCGACGCGATCGACGGAGGAGCCCCTGCCTGGCGCGACGGTCCTGGCCCTCCGCCTTGCCGTCGACAGCACGCGTTCGGGTGTGTCCACGGGGCCTGACGGGACGTTCCGCCTCGCGCTCTCGGACGGCGCCTACCGCGTCCGCGTCTCGTTCATTGGCTACCTCGCCAACGAGCGGACCGTCACGGTCGCGGGCGCCCCGATCGACCTCGGCCGGATCGTGCTCCGTCAGGACACCACCGAGCTGGGGGAGACCTTCGTGGAGGCGATCGAGACGCGCGTGACGGTCCGGGGCGACACGACGGCCTACAACGCCGCAGCATTCAGCGTCAACCCGGACGCCACCGCCGGCGACCTCATCCAGAAGCTTCCCGGCGTGACGGTCCAGGACGGGGAGGTCCAGGCGGGCGGCGAGGCCGTCCAGCGCGTGCTCGTCGACGGGAAGGAGTTCTTCGGCGACGACCCGACGACGGCGCTCGACAACCTGCCCGCCGCGGCCGTCCAGGAGGTGCAGGTCTACGACCGCGCCAGCGACCGCGCCGAACTCACCGGCTTCGACGACGGCGAGGAGCAGCGGACGATCAACATCGTCACCAAGCCCGAGCACCGGCGGAGCGTGTTCGGGCGCGCCCACGCCGGCGTCGGGAGCGACCTCCGCTACGCGGCCGGGGGCACGCTCAACCTGTTCGAAGGCGCCCGCCGGGCGACGGCCTACGCCCGCGCCGACAACGTCGACTCCCAGACCCTCTTGGGGCTCCAGGGGGAGGATCGACCGTCCGGCACGATGCGCTTCTGGGACGGCATCACGCGGACCACCTCGGCCGGCGCGACCTACAGCGACGAGTGGGGCGACGACGTGGAGATCAACGCGAACTACTCCCTCTCGGCCTCCGACAACACGCGCGACGTGACGCTCGCCCGCGAGTACGTGCTCTCGGAGGCCGCCGGTCAGCGCTACGCCGAGACCACCGCCGCCGGGCGTGACGACCTGTACCACGACTTCGGCGCGCGCATCGAGGCTCAGCTCTCCGAGCGGACCGAGCTGCGCCTCCGCCCGTCGCTCGGGGTGGCGACGCACGGCTCGGACAGCCGGCTCGCGGCCCAGACGGCGCTCCCGACGGGCGGGCTCCTCAGCCGGACCCAGACGCTCTCGCTCGGCGACGGGGCGGACTACGACGCGGGCCTTCGGGGCACGATCGCGCACAAGTTCGAGACCGAGGGACGCACGCTCTCCGGTGACCTCCGCCTGGGGACGGAGGGCTACGACGGCGACGACACGCAGGACATCGAGCGCGTGTTCTACCTCCCCGACGGCGTCGGCGTGGACTCGGTGGACGCGTTCGGGCGGCAGGTGCGGAACGACCGGGGGGAGCGGACGGCGTCGGGCGAGATCGCCTACTCGGAGCCGCTCGCGGAGGGTTGGCAGGCGCTAGTCACCTACGCCCCCTCGCTCTCGGTCCGCGCGACCGACCGCGAGGCGTTCCGGCTCGACGCCGGCGGACAGGAGACGGTGCTGGACTCGGCGTTCACCTCGTTCACCGACCAGCGGGTGATGACGCACAGCGCCGGCGCCAACGTGCAGCGCAAGACAGAGACGCTCACGGCCACGGTCGGTCTCGCCGTCGCCCACGAGCGGCTGACGTTCGAGCAGGCCGGCCCGCGCGCCTTCGACGCGTCCCGCACGACGGCCTGGCTGCGGCCGTCCGCCCGCATCGACTACCAGACGAGTGAGCAGTCGCGCATCCGGTTCGTCTACTTCGCCTCGACCGATACCCCGAGCGTGACGCAGCTCCGGGACGAGATCGACGACTCGAACCCGCTCCAGGTCTCGGCCGGCAACCCGGACCTCGAGACGGCGCGCACCCACTACGCCTCACTCCAACTCCGCACGGCCGATCCCGAGGCCGGCACCAACCTCTCCGGGACGGTCCGCCTGCGCGTGGTGCAGGACTACATCGGCCAGGCCACGCTCACGTCGGGTGCCGACCCGGCCACGCTCGATCTCGTCCGCTTTGGGGACGTGACGCTTCTGCCGGGCGGGCGGCTCACCTACCCGGTGAACCTCGGCGGCTACGTCAGCCTCTCCAGCTACCTCTCGCACGGGCGCCCGCTACCGGCGCTCCAGAGCAACCTCAACGCGTTCGTCGCCCTGAGCTACTCCCGCACGCCGACCCTCATCGACGGGCTCGCGGACCGCGCCGACGCGGCCTCGGTCTCGGCCCGGCTGTTCCTGGGCTCGAACGCGAGCGAGCGGTTCGACCTCTCCGTCTCGTACGGCGTCAACGCGCGGCTCACGTGGTACTCGGCCGAGGGCGGGGCGCGGCGGACGAGCTACGCGAGCCACCAGGGCGGCCTGAACCTCGACTGGCGACCGACGGGTGGGCTCGTCGTCAGGTCGAACCTGGACGCGAGCTACACGCCCAGCGTCGGGGCGGGCCTCGACCCGCTGGCGGCCCGGCTCGACCTCGGCCTGGGCTACACGTTCCTCGCCGCCGACCGCGCCGAAGCCCGCCTCACCCTCGCCGACGTGTTCGACCGGAGCGCGCAGGTGGGCCGCCGGGTAACGGACCTCTACATCGAGGATCGCGAGACGCTCTCGCTGGGCCGGTTCGTCCTGCTCGGCCTCTCGTACACGATCCGACCCGCGGGTGGGGCGCCGCCGTCTGGGGACCGCGGGGGTCGCCGTGGGCCGCGCGGTCCGCGAGGCGGGCACTAGGTCTTTGTACGGAGACTCCGGAGATGTCGTCCTGAACGCCGTGACGGATCTCGGCGTGCTGTCTGACACCGTCGCCAGCGCTCGCGAAGGCTTCCGACGATGGCGTTGAGATCCTTCGCGCTGCTCAGGATGACGGGACCGGAGGGGTGTCCGCACAGGCCCTGGGGGACGTGCGCCTCGCCTCCGGAAGACCTCATGGGCGCCTCTGGAGGGGGCGGAGGGGATTGTCCGCGCCGCGTCGGCGAGCAGAAGGATCTTTCCGATCTTGACTCCCTCCAGTCTTATGTCTCTCCGCGTTCTTATCGTCGACGAGCCGCCCGCCCGGCGCCGGGTGGCCCAGCTTCTCGAGAAGGAGCGGGACGTCGACGTCGTCGGCGAGCACGAAGCCGAGGGCCGTGTTGAGCTTCATCGTTGCCAAGCCCGGCCCGACGCTCATCAACGCGGGAACGCCGAGGAGCCAGCTCGCGGTGACGAGGAGGCCCACGACGACGACCGACCCGCCCAGCACGACGCTGGGCGTCGAAGCGGTCCTCCACACGCTCCCTGATCCGTCCTCGACAGCGTGTACCCTGTTCACCGTCGCAACCTACGCTCCAAATCGACGGGGGCGCTTGGCCTGCGCACACGCGCCCCACCCGATCGGGGGTCGTGCGGGGGCCACCGATGGCCGACCCAGACGGTCGCTCGATGGTCCGCCCCTCAGTCATGTCGCGGACTTTCATGCACGTGTCGGAGAGGACGTGTCTTGGCATCCGGCTCACGCTATCCGCGCATCAGGTGACGGGGGCAGGGTTCCGCTATGGCCATGAGCCCGATGGCCGGGCGGCGCGGGCCAGGGTGAGAGCGCCCGCGACGCAGCACCCAAAAATGAGACCCTCGACGCCTCCTAGGATCACCTGGGTCGTGGGGCCGAAGTGGACCTCGCCGAAGAGCCGTCCGAGCGCGTCGAGCTGGAGGCGGGACGCGGAGAATGATCGGGCGAGCAGGTCGAGGCTGCCGCCCATGAGGTGCCCGCCGACCGCGGGGATGAGGGCTCCCACCACGGTGCACGCGGCGCCCGCTCCTGCCACGGGTCGCCAACCGGAGGGGGCGGCCCCACGGCTTCCGAGCCGAGCACCCAGGGCGAGGGCGGCGCCGAGGGCCGCGCCCTCGAGGCCTCCGGTGATTCCGGCAGGGGCGCGTCCGAAGAGGAGGTTGAACGCGTCGACTCCGAGCAGCTTCGCTCCTCCGCCCACGAGCAGGCCGCCGAGCGCGGCACCCCCGACACTCCACGGCAACGGACGGCGCGTGATCCACCCCGCGGCCGCCATCCCTACGCTCACGCCCGCCCCGCCCACCAGACCCACGAGGACGTTGAGGCTGAGCAGGACGAGGAGCACGGAGGCGGTGCCCAGCCCCGCGTCCGGGCTGTAGGCGAGGGCGGAGCCGTAGAGCAACCCCCCGAGTACGCCGGCGAAGCCTCCGCCGAGCGCTCCTGCCCCCGCCCAGAGAGCGGCGATCGGGAAGGGTCCCCGGGCCTGCTCCCTCATAGGCGCGGGGCCGGGAGTCGAGGTCGGCGGTTCGGCCAGCACAGCCGTTTCCGGTTGGGGCGATCCCCCTTCCGGGTCAGCAGGAGTCGCCGGCGCGGGCGGGGAGGGCTCGACCGGGCCGATGAACCGATAGCCGAACCTGGGCACCGTCTCGATGAAGCGCGGGTTCGTGGCGTCGTCGCCGAGCTGCTTCCGGACGTCTTTGACGCACTGCGTGAGTGCGCTGTCGCTGACCACGACGTCGTCCCACACCTCGGCGAAGAACCGGTCCTTCTCGACGAGGTGGCCGTGCTCGCGCACCAGGAGGACGAGCGCGTCGAAGTACCGGCCGTTGAGGTCCACCCGGTCGTCCCCCCGCCAGAGCTGGCGGTTGGGCACGTCGAGCCGGAAGTCGTCGAAGCGGTACGTCAGGTCCTCCTCAGCCATGCTCACAGACATCTCAGATGGTGCTCATGCCGCTCATGCGGTCCGTTCGCAGGTTACGCCGCTCAGGGACTCACCATCACACGCTCCATGACCCCCTCCCCACACGACGCCCTGTCTCCCAGCATGTCCGCCGAACCTCGGCGCGGACATCGGTGGAGGATGACCGCCTGGTCGGTCCTCGCCATTCTCCTTCTGATCCCCCTGATCGCGACGCTGTTGACCGACGAGGTCAACTGGCGCGTGGGCGACTTTGCGGTCGCCGCGGTTCTGCTAGCGACCGTCGGCGGGCTGATGGACTTCACCGTGCGGAACGCGTGCTCCCCGGCGTACCGCTGGGCCGTCGGCGTGGCCCTCGCGGCCGCCTTCCTCCTCGTCTGGGTGAATGGGGCCGTCGGGATCATCAGGGCCGACGACAACGACATCAACCTGCTGTACGGCGGAGTGCTCGCCGTCGGCGTCGTCGGCGCTCTCGTCTCGCGCCTCCGTCCCGCCGGGATGGCCCTCGCGATGGCCGCCGCGGCGCTCGCGCAGACGTCGGTGGCTGTGGGCGCGCTGGTCGCCGGGGCGGGGGGGGCGGCGAGCGGGCCGTTCGGCATCGTCGCGGTGAATGGGGGCTTCGTCGCGCTGTGGATCGTGGCGGCGGCGCTGTTCCGACGGGCGGTGCACCGACGCTCTCAGGGATGAGTGGGGAGGGCCGGGGCCCTCGGCCTCCCTCATCCGCGCACAATGGACCACACCCTGCGTCGGCTGTCCGACGCGACCGCCAGAATCGCCCGTCACACCATGAATCTCAAGCTCGCCGGCGGCATCGCTGCCACCATCCTCGTCATTCTCGCCGCCGGGTACTGGGTTCGCCAGCCGGACCCAGTGCCCACGCAGACTTCCCTTCAGACGCCGTCGGAGCCGGCCGCTGGCTCTCTCTACGGCCGCGTCACTACGTACGACGGTACCACCTACGAGGGGCCGCTCCGCTGGGGAGGAGGGGAGGAAGCCTTCTGGGGGCACGCCTTCAACGGGGTCAAGGATGAGAATCCCTGGGCCACCTACACGCCGCTCGGTCGCCAGGCCGAGAACCGTCGATCGATCGAGATCCTGGGGTTCGAGATCCCCCTGGACGACGCGCCGGTCGACCTTACCCGTCCGTTCATGGTGCGCTTCGGTGACATCGCGCGAATCGAAGCGCACGGAGACCGCCTGCAAGGGGCGCTCGAGAGCAAGATCGAGTACGACCCGACGGTCCGGGTGACCCTCAAGAGCGGCGCCACGTTCAACCTCGACCGCCTCGCCGCGAGCGATTTCGATGACGGAGTGCGGGTGTGGGACGGCCACCGGGGCATCGTCGACCTCGGACCGCGTAAGATCCGCACCATCGAACTCCTGCCCAATCCTCGGCCTGGCGACACTCCGGACCCGCTTCATGGGACGGTGCACACCCGGCACGGCGACTTCACCGGCTTCCTTCAGTGGGATCGGGAGGAGGCCATGGGAAGCGACGAACTCGTCGGCCTCACCGCCGAGGGAGAGGTCCGTATGCGGTTCGACGCCATTCGCTCCATCGTGCGCGACGTGAGCGGTGGGTCGCGGGTGACGCTGCGCGACGGCCACGAGGTCGTGCTGTCCGACACGCCCAAGGTCGGCCCTGGCAACCGGGGCGTCTACGTCGACGATCCGCGCTACGGTCGGGTGCTGATCTCCTGGGACGTCTTCCAGGGGGTGGACTTCACGCCGGGCGGTCCGGGACCACGCTACGACGACTTCCCGCCGGGGCGCCCGCTCACCGGGAGCGTTACCACGCGGGATGGTCGGCGCCTCGTCGGCCGGCTGGTGTACGACCTCGACGAGAGCGAGACCACCGAGACGCTCGACGCCCCGGGGCAGGGCGTGGACTACACGCTCCCTTTTGGTCTGGTCGCGTCGATCGAACTCCCTTCCACCGCCACTGAGCGTGCCCGGGTGATCCTTCAGGGAGGGGAGACCCTTGACCTGGAGCGCTCCGGGGACCTGGGCGAGGGGAATGCGGGCCTGCTGATCTTTGGGGAGGACCGAGAGCACCCCGCCTACGTCCCGTGGGCCGACGTCGAGCGGGTCGACCTCGACCGGCCATCGGCGATGTACCCGCCCCTAGACGTGCGTGACGCAGAGCGTCCCGGGCTAGGCGCCTGACCAGCCTGAGGGGACAAACAAAAGACCGCCGGCCCAGAAGCTGAGCCGGCGGTCTTGGTGGTAGCGGGGGGGGGATTCGAACCCCCGATCTTCGGGTTATGAGCCCGACGAGATACCACTTCTCCACCCCGCGATCGGACCCCCATGGTACGGACCCGACAGGCCCTCCTGCAAGCCGCCCGTGGAAAGCAGCTGTGAAGATCCGGAAGCGGCGGCGCTCCCGAAACCCACTGTGCCGACTATCTTCGGTTTCCACCCCGTCTCCACCGTCGTTTTTTATGGCCTCCGTCCGACCGTTCCGGGCGTTCCGTCCCGCGCCCGAACACGCCGAGCACGTCGCCTCCGTCCCGTACGACGTGGTCTCGACCGCCGAGGCCCGGGAACTCGCCTCCGGTACCCCCCAGTCGTTCCTCCACGTCGTCCGCCCCGAGATCGACCTGCCGGGGGGGACCGACGAGCACGCCGACGCGGTCTACGAGAAGGGCGCCGCGAACCTCCAGGCCCTCCTCAACTCCGACGTGTTCGTCCAGGACGACGCGCCCGCCCTCTACGTCTACCGCCTCGTCATGAACGGGCGCGAGCAGACCGGCATCGTCGGGCTCGTCTCCGCGCAGGAGTACGACGACGACGTCATCCTGAAGCACGAGAACACGCGCCCCGACAAGGAGGACGACCGGACGCGCCACATCCTCACGCAGCGCGCCCACGCCGAGCCCGTCATGCTCACGTACCGCGGTCTTGGCGCCATCGACGACGCCGTCGCCGAGGCCATGGAGGGCGAGCCGCTCTACGACTTCCGCGCCAAGGACTACGTCCAGCACACGGTCTGGCGGATCCCGACCCCCGAGGCCGTCGCCGAGGCGTTCCGCGAGGTCGACGTGCTCTACGTGGCCGACGGCCACCACCGCAGCGCCGCCGCCGCCCGCGCCGCCCGCGAGCTGTCCGACAACGAGGAGGCGGGCCACTTCCTCGCCGTCCTCTTCCCGATGGAGGACATGGAGATCCTGCCCTACAACCGGATCATCCGCGAGCTCCCCGTCGGCAAGGGGAAGTTTCTGGAGCAGCTCCGGCGCAAGTTCGAGGTGGAGGAGGCCCTCTTTCCGGACCCCGACGACTACGGCGTCGTCGCGTTCTACCTCGGGCTCGACTACGGCTGGCACACGCTCGTCCTCCCCGAGACCGAGCGCGACGGGATCGCCGACACGCTCGACGTGGCCCGCCTCAGCGAGTTCATCCTGGAGCCGATGCTCGGCATCACCGACCCGCGCACGGACAGCAACATCGACTTCGTGGGCGGCATCCGCGGTTCTGAGGAGCTGGAGCGGCTCGTGAACATGGAGGAGGCCGAGCTGGCGTTCTCCCTGTTCCCCACGAGCCCCGAGGAGTTGGTGGACGTGTCGGATGCGGGCGAGCTGATGCCGCCCAAGTCGACGTGGTTCGAGCCAAAGCTCCGGAGCGGCCTCCTCGTCCACCGGTTCTAGCATGACCATCCTCGTCGCCGATTCGTTTTCAGACGCGGCCCAAGAGCGGCTCCGCATGGCCGGCCACACGGTCGTCGAGGACGGCGCGCTCAAGGGTGACGCGCTCACCGCCGCGCTCACCGAGCACGACCCCGAGGTCCTCGTCGTCCGCTCGACCAAAGTGACCGCGGCCGATCTCGACGCGGCCCGGAGCCTGGAGTTGATCGTTCGCGCCGGCGCCGGGGTCGACACGATCGACGTGGTCGGGGCCTCGCAGCGGGGCGTGTTCGTCGCCAACTGCCCGGGGAAGAACGCCGCGGCCGTCGCCGAGCTTGCCTTCGGGCTGATCCTCGCGCTCGACCGGCGCATCCCGGACAACGTGATCGCCGCCCGCGAGGGCCGGTGGGACAAGAAGGGCTTCGCCTCCGCGCGCGGCCTGCGCGGGCGGACGCTCGGCCTCATCGGCCTGGGCAACATCGGCCGCGAGATGGTGAACCGCGCCCGTGCGTTCGGGATGCCCGTCGTGGCGTGGAGCCGCTCGCTGACGCCTGAGGCCGCCCGCGACCTGGGCGTGCAGCACGCTGAGACGCCGCTCGACGTGGCCCGCCAGGCCGACGCCGTCTCCGTCCACGTGGCCTCGACGCCAGACACGGCGCACCTCGTCGATGCAGCCTTCCTCGACGCGCTCCCGGAGGGCGCCTCCCTCATCAACACGGCGCGGGCGGACGTCGTGGACGAGGAAGCCGTGGCCCAGGCCGTCGCCACGCGCGGGCTCCGCTACGCGACGGACGTGCCAGCCGGTGAGCCCCAGGCCAAGCAGGAGGCCTTCGCGCACCCGCTCGCCGCGGACGCCTACATCACGCACCACGTCGGCGCCTCGACCGACGAGGCCACCGAGGCCATCGGCCAGGAGGCCGCCCGCGTGATCCTGACCTACGCCGAGACGGGCCGCGTCGAGAACGGGGTCAACCTCGCCGACCAGACGCCGGCGACGCACCTCCTCACAGTCCGCCACCTCGACCGCGTCGGGGTGCTGGCCGGGGTCCTTGGCGAGATGCGCGAGGCGGGGTGGAACGTGCAGGAGATGGAGAACCTCGTGTTCGCGGGCGCCGAGGCCGCCTGCGCGCGCATCCGATTCGACGGGGCCCCGGACGACGCCACGCTTGACCGCGTCCGCGCCGTCGACCACGTCCTCAACGCGACCGTCATCGCGCTGTGAGCGACCTTGCTCCGCGCGGATCTCGCCACGCGCGCCGCGCCCGCCCCTGAGGAGCTCGAGACGGCCCACCGCCGCGCCCAGGTCGCCCAGGGAATGCTGGTGGCCTACGGGGTCACCGTCCTGAGGATGCCTGTGTTCTATGCGTTCCGGCCGTACGCGACCACCAACACGCCCCTGATCCTGGAGGCTGTCGTGTTCCTGCTGACGGCGGTCGCCTTCGCGTCGTGGCAGGTGGCGGCGTACCGGCTCGTCTCCGCCTTCAGCGGTGCGCCGGCGGATCACGCGCCCAGTTGGGCGGCGCTGGGCTACGTCATCCCGATCGGGAATCTCTGGTTCCCCTACCAGGTGATGCGCGAGATCGACGAGGCCAGCGACCCGGACGCCCTGAACCCGGGGCTGGGCGCGCGCCGGAGCGTCCCGCCGTTGCGGACGTGGTGGGCGCTGTGGGTCACGATGGGGATCTCCAGCCGGGTCTACGAGAAGGTCCCCGAGCCGCCGCCGTACCAGGAGGCCCTCGCGTACGAAGTGGCAGGAGTTGTGCTCGTCGTGGGCTGGTTCGCGCTGATCGCGGCGGCCCTCCTCGTCATCTGCCGCCTGGACAAGGCACAGCAGGAGGTGGGTCGGCTGATCGGCGAGGCGCAGGCTAGCGTTCGACGGGAGCCCCGGCTTGCGCCAGCGAGATGAACCCGCCGGCGTTGACGACGCGCTGGAAGCCCATGTCCTCCAGCACCTTCGCGGCGCGCCCGCTGCGGTGGCCGGAGGCGCAGTAGACGTAGACCGTCTGGTCGCGGTCGAGGTCGTCCACGCGCTCGCGGAAGTCGCTCGCGAAGACGTTGACGTTCCGAGCGCCGGCGACGTGGCCGCCCGCGTACTCCTCGCCCGTCCGCACGTCGAGGACGGGCGCGCCGGCCTCGATGGCGGTCACGACCTCGTCGATAGGCGCGCGCTCGCCGCCGCGGGTCAGGTACCGGAACAGGATGAACGCGCCGACGACGGCGACGAGGAGGAGGGCGGTGCGCATCAGGGGGTCCAGCGAGTGTGGGCGAGGGCGAGCGTGCGGCCGTCGGAGGCCCGCACAAGGTTGTGATCGCGCGTGCCGTCGGCCAGCGGACCGGCCCGGGAGACGACGTCGTCGCCGTAGACGGCCTCGGCGCGGTACTGCATGTCGATCTCGGCGAGGCCACGCTCCTCCGGGAGCGCCTCCAAGGCCCACTCCAGAAAGCGGACGTTGTTGGCGTGCCCGACTCGGTCGAGGTCCGCGCGACGGACGGCGAACGTGCGCTCGTGCTCAACGGCGTTGGGGGCGACGGGCTCGTGCTCGAACGCCAGAGCTCGCTCCGACGACGCGGGACGGAAGTCATAGACGGCGGTGGGGAGGCGCACCGGTCGGCGCCGCTCGGCGTGCATCACAAGCCACGCGCTCGTCCCACGGACCAACGTGCGGTTGTCGGCCCCGCGCAGGACGTAATCGCGGAAGGCGCGGAGGTGGTCGTGACCGCTCGGCCACGTCTCCACCTCCACGCGCTCGCGCATCGTCGGGAGATCCGAGATGGAGAGGCGGAGGCGGGTGAGGACCCAGGTGCCGGTCCCCCCGTCCAGGTCGAACGTCTCCAGGCCGGCAGCGCGGGCGTGTTCGCCGGCCGCCTCCTGGAACAGGTCCGCCACGACGAGGACCGAGGCCCGCTCGTCCGGCCCGACCTCGTAAGCTCGGATCGTGAACGGCTGACGCCAGACGAGCGGGTAGCCTGGCACGCTACGAGGAGCGGAGGGTGGCGTCGAGCGTGATCTCCGCCGCGCGGAGCACCTTCGAGAGGGGGCAGTTCTCCTTGGCGTCCGCGGCGATCTGCTGGAACTGGTCCTCCGCGATCCCCGGCACGTCAGCCTCAAGCACGAGGTCGATCTTCTGGATCTCGAACCCGCCGGTCTCCTTCGCCAGGTGGACCTTGGCGGTGGTCTCGGCGCGGGTCGGGGGGTGGCCGGCCTCGGCGAGGGCGTGGGAGACAGCCATCGTGAAGCAGCCGGCGTGGGCAGCGCCGAGCAGCTCCTCCGGATTGGTCCCGGCCTCGCCATCCTGCTCGAAGCGGGACGAGAACGAGTATGGCTTTTCGGAGATGGCGGTGCTCTCGGTGGAGATGGCGCCGGAGCCGTCGGAGAGGGAGCCGGACCAGTGGGCGGAGGCGGTGCGCGTCAGCATGAGAGAAAGGAGGGGAGGGGGATGGGGAGGATCAACCCGGACGCCTCGGGTAAGGTTCGCCCGGCGGCGTGGGGGAAGACCGGAAGCCCTGCCGTGCTGGAACAGCTGGGCCGGTAGCGGGCTCTCACGATCCCTTCCCCTTACCAACCCCTGGACTCCCATGGCGACTTACAAAGACCGACCGATGATTACGGGCTCCTTCCGCGACTACAGCGCGGCGGACCGGGCCTACGCGGACTTCCGCGATCGCGGCTATACCGACGAGGACATCCACGTCATCATGTCCGAGGACACCAAGAAGCGCTACTACGATCGCGACGTGGACGAGGTGGAGATCAAGGAGGGCTCGAAGGCGATGGAGGGGGCCGGCGCAGGCGCCGCCATCGGCGGGACTGCGGGCGGTGTCATCGGCGCCATCGCGGGCGTCGGGGGAGCCGTGCTGATCCCGGGCATCGGCGCCATCGCCGGACCGCTCGCGGGTGCCCTCGCTGGGGCGGGTGCAGGCGGCGCCGCCGGGAGCCTGGTCGGCGCGCTCATCGGCGCCGGCATCCCCGAGGAAACCGCCCACGAATACCGTAAGGACATCGACGACGGGGGCGTCGTGATGGGCGTGCACCCGCGCGACGAGGACCGTGACTATCTCCGCGGCCGGTACGACGAGTACGGGGCCCGGAACGTGTATTACAACGATCCCACCACCGTCTAGCCCCTCCGGGCAGACGTTCGTCGGGGGACTCGGGCTCGCGCTCGGGTCCCCCGTTCGTTTGCGAACTCCCGCTGGGGGCTACCGTGCCTGCCGGATGGCGCCGACGGAGGCCTCGTCTTCCAGAGCCGTCACGTTGCCGAGGTCGTCGCCCAGGTGGGCCGCCCGGATCACGCGGCGCATGAGCTTCGCGTTGCGGGTCTTGGGGAGCGCGTCGACGAACCGGACGGCCTTGGGCCGGAGCGCCTTCCCCAGCGCGTCCACGACGCGGCCGACGAGGGCTTCACGGAGGTCGTCAGATTCTGCGGCGCCATCGGCCAGGACGACGAAGGCCACGACGGCTTGTCCCTTCACGTCGTCCGGCACGCCGACGGCGGCGCTCTCCAGCACCTCGGGGGCCGCGTTGAGGGCGGCCTCGACCTCGGCCGGACCGAGCCGCTTGCCCGCCACCTTGATCGTGTCGTCACTCCGGCCCAGCAAAAACCACTGGCCGTCGTCGTCGATCGCCGCGAAGTCGCCGTGGACCCAGAGGCCGGGGAGGCGGTCCCAGTACGAGGCCCGATAGCGCTCGTCGGCGTCGGCGCCGCCCCAGAATCCGCGTGTCATCCCGACCCACGGCTGGCGGATCACCAGCTCGCCCACGGCCCCACGAATCGGCTCGCCGGTTTCGTCCACCACGTCGGCGTCCATCCCGACGACGGGGCCCGAGAACCCGCACGGCTTGAGAGGCTCGACATGGTTGCCGCACACGATCCCGCCCGAAATCTCGGTCCCCCCGGAGTAGTTGAGGATCGGCTTCTCTCCGCCCAGGACGTGCTCGAACAGCCACCGCCAGCTCTCGGGGTCCCACGGACTGCCGGTCGAGCCGACGGCGCGGAGCGCACTCAGGTCGTGAGCTTCCACCGGACCGGGGCCGTGCGGGCGGAGAGCGCGGACGAGGGTGGGGCTCAGGCCGAGGAGCGTGACGCCGTGGCGGTCGCAGAGGGCCCAGGTCCGGTCGGGGGCCGGGAAGTCCGGGGCGCCGTCGAAGAGGACCATCGTCGCGCCGTTGAGGAGGGCGCCGAACACGAGCCACGGGCCCATCATCCAGCCCATGTCGCTCATCCACCAGACCACGTCGCCGGGGCGGACGTCCATCGGGTGGCGCATGTCCTGCGCCGCCTTGATCGGGAAGCCGCCGTGCGTGTGGACGGCGCCTTTGGGCGTGCCGGTGGTCCCACTCGTGTAGATGAGCATGACGGGGTCCTCGGCCGCCGTGTCCTCCACGCGCGTCGTCTCGGCGCTCGCCGTGTCGCGGCCGATTTGCAGGAGCCGCTCCCACGGCACGTCGCGCCCGTCTGCCATCGGCGTGCCAACGATCTCGTCGCCCATCCGGTTTACGACGAACACGGTGCGGACGGACGGGACCTCCGCGAGGGCCTCGTCGGCGGTGACCTTCATGGGGATCGCCCGGCCCCGCCGGGGCGCGCCGTCCGCGACGACGAGGGCGACGGCGTTCCCGTCGCGGAGGCGCGTGGCGACGGCCTCGGCGCCGTAGCCGGAGAAGAGCGGGAGGATGACGCCGCCGATGCGGGCGATGGCGAGGAAGGCGACGACGATCTCGGGCGTCATGGGGAGGTAGAGCCCGACGGCGTCGCCGGGCCCGAGGCCATGCGCGCGGAGCCCGGCCGCGCACGCCTCCACCTCAGCGTGGAGCTCTCGGTAGGTGAGGGTGCGCACGTCTCCCTCTTCGCTCTCGTAGCGGACCGCGTCGCGCTCCCAGGTGGCCGTGCCGGCCCACTTGTCCAGGCAGTTGTGGACCACGTTCATGCGCCCGCCGACGTACCACGTCGGACGTTCGATGCCGCCGGACGTGTCGAGGATCTGCATGTAGGGCGTCGAGAACTCGACGCCGAGGTCGTCGAGGACAGCGTCCCAGAACCGGCCGACGTCGTCGAGCGCCCAGGCCTGGAGGGCGTCGTACGAGTCGAGCCCGAGGCGCGTCCAGAACCGGGCGAGGTTCGTGTCGGCGATCTGCGCCAGAGTGGGCTGCCAGGCGACGGCCTGGCCGAAGGGGAACGTTGGGCGTAGACATGGAGCGGGTGGGAGCGAGCACACAAGGTACCCGTCGCCCATGCCCTCCCTCGAGCGCCCGGCCGCCCATGAACCGGCGGGTCGGCCGTCGTATGTCCCCCTACGGCGCGACCGGACACGGCGCCGAACGAGGCGGGAGAAGGGCCACGACTTACACGGCGGGGCGCTCCTCCTCGACTGGCGCCCGCGTCACGGCAGGGAGGTCGTGGGGCGAGCCGACGAGTCCGCCGACGGACGCCGCGACGGCGCCGAGGAACAGCGCAAACGCCGACCACAGCGCGGCCGTCCCGAACGCGTCGCCCACAGTCTCGGCCACTTCCGGCGCTCGTTGACGGACCGTGTCGGCTGCCTGGGCCAGCTGCGTCCGAGTCTGCTCGACCTGGGACTCCCACTGGTCCACCGTCTGCCGTGCTTCGGCCTCCGAGAGGTCGGTGTTGGCGACGAGCGTCTCGACGAGCTCCTCGCGCCGGTCGTCCGTCATGGGGCCGGGGCCGCCGAGCGTCCGGTCGATCGCCTCCTGGACGTCGTCGCCGGCGTCGGCCGGCGTCGTGGCGATGTCGCGAAGGAGGTCCTCGGCCTCCGCCTGGATCCCCGAGAGGTCGACCTGCCGGCCCCCGTTGCGAATGGCATCGCCAGCGGCGGGCGCGGCGGCCTCGATGCCTTGACCGATGAGCCCGGCCCCGGCGCCCACGGCCGAGCGGACGCCGGTCAGGACGGTCCCGACGGTCGAGGCCAGGAAATACAGGGCGATGATCGTGGCGATCCCCCACGTGACGAGGCCGTGGAGGGCACCGTCGACCCGGCGTGGCATACCGGCCAGCCGGCCCGCCACATAGCCGCCGGCGAACAGGGCTATCAGCCCGCTGATGATGAGCCAGATCCCCTGGCCCGCCCCAAACCCTCCGAGCGAGTCGGCATCGCTCGCCGGGTTGAACGTCTCCAGTCCGATCCCGATGCCGAGCAGGTACAGGAGGAAGTGCAGCACGGCGGCGACGACGGCGCCGGCGAAGATGGCGCCCCACGAGACGCGTCGAACGGCGGCGGTGAGTCGGCCGTAGTCGGTCGGGCCGTACTCGTATTCGTGGTGATCGGGGTGGACGGGGATGTGGGCCATGGGTCTCACAAGAGGAGTCTCACAAGAGAGGGAGAAGACAAACGGGAATTCGCGGCGGAGGATCGGGATATGACCCTTTCCGACTGGAAACCCAGGGGTTACATGGTGATAGACTCGGGCATCGACCCACGATCGGTCAGGGCCAGTCCACCAGAGGAGAGGCTGGGTAGTGGTCGGCCCGGGGAAAGGAAGGGGAGCGCCCGGGGAGAAGGAGGAAAGCGGCCTGGGGCATGGGACAAGGGCAGCATGAGGAGGACCCTGGGATGCCCATGCCGCGGTGCCAGGGCGGAACGGCTCGGGGTACGGGCCAGGTAAAAGTGTGCCCATCCCAATCTCATCCAACATGGCAAGCTTCACTCCCACTGGAACGGCCTCCGGCACGACGACCTCGGGTTCACCAGGTCCTGACGCGGCCGATGAGGCGAAAGAGGCGGCCGCCGATGCCGCCGACGAGGCGAAGGACGCAGCCAAGGACGTCGCCGGATCCGCCAAGGACGCGGCGGCCGAGGTCGCACTGACCGCTAAAGACACGGCCTCCGATGTCGCGGAGCAGGACGGGTCCGATGCAAGAGCGACGCCGCCGCCAAGGGACCAGGCGACGGCGTCGCGAAGACGCCTCGACGGCGCTCCATGCGGCGGGCGATGCCCTCCACGACGAGAACCGCGACGCCTTCGCGCGCTATGCCGAGCAGGCGGCTGGGCAGGTCGAGCAGTTCACGTCTGCCATCCGTGACCGGAGCGTCGGCGAGATCCTCGACGAGGCCGAGCGGTTCGCCCGGCGCGAGCCCGGCCTCTTCATCGGCGGCGCGTTCCTCCTCGGAATCGCCGGCGCCCGCTTTCTCAAGGCATCGGACTCGGGGTCCGCGAACGGCTCGCCGGCATCCACCGGCCGCTCCACGTCGACCGCCTCCCGCGCCGCTACGTCTACACCGCCGGCCCGTAGCGCCGGTGGGCCGCGCCCAGGGGCCCCGTTTGACCCGTCATCAGGGGGAGCCGTGATGGGTGGGGAGACCGCTACCGTCCCCGCTCCCGCCACGGCGGCCGACCGTTCCGACAACCCGCTCGCCTCTTAGCTCAATGGCCGACCCCGTTCCCACCCCTGCTCCCGCTCCGACAGACCCCGCATTCGCCCACGCCGACGGAGCCCCCGTTGCCCCAAACGACGGCCGGTCGGTCGGCGACCTCCTCTCGGAGCTCTCGCATGAGACGACGACGCTCCTCAAACAGGAGGTCCGGTTGGCGAAGGCGGAGGCGCGCCAGGAGGCCCACGAGGCCGGCGCCGCCATCGGGTCCGCCGTCGCCGGCGGCGCCGTCGCCTACACTGGACTGATCGCGCTCGTGATCGGCCTCGGCTGGGGCCTCGGCCAGCTGTTCGACGACGACCTGATCTGGCTCGGCATCACACTCGCGGGCGTGATCGTGGCCGTCGTCGGCTACCTCATGCTCCAGAAGGGACTCGACAAGGTCCGTGCCCTGTCGGCCCCGCCCCTCGATACGACCACCCAAACCCTTAGAGAAGACAAGCAATGGCTGAAGCAAGAGACCCCGTAGCCCGTCCCCCGGCCGGGCGCCCCGTCGACGTCACGCAGACCTCCGACGACCCGCAGGCCATCGCCGCCGACATCCGCGAGACGCGGGCCGAGATGGACGAGACGATCGACGCCCTCGGCGCGAAGCTCGACCCCTCGCACCTCGTCGAGGAGGCCAAAGGGGCCCTGACCTCGAAGGCCCACGACCTCGTCGACCGCGCCAGCGACGCGATCTCCGGCAGCGGCTCGATGTCGGACTCGTTGAGCAGTAGCCGCCTCGTCGAAACCGTCAAGCACAACCCGTTGCCGGCCGCCGCCGTCGGCCTGTCGGTCGCGTGGTTCCTCTCGAAGCTCGGCGAGTCCGAGACCAACCGGTACCGTCGCGAGCGGTACGCCGCCACCGGCGACGCTTCCTACGCTCCGCGCCGGGATCCGTACGGTTCGTCCTCGGACCGCCACGTCCGAAGCTTGTCGGACGGTTCGGACAACGAGTCGCTGACGGACAAGGCGTCGGACGCCGCGAGCACGGCGAAGGACAAGGCCGCCGGACTGGCGGACCGCCTCGGCGACGCCGCCTCTGACGCCGGCGACCGCGTCAGCGAGACGGCGAGCCACCTCACCCGTGAAGCGAAAGACAAGGCGCATGGCGCCGTCGACTCGCTCCAGCACGCCGAGCAGCGGGCCGAGTCGTGGCTCGACCACCAGATGCGGAGCAACCCGCTCTCGGTCGGAGCCGTGGCGCTCGCCGCCGGCGCCCTCGTCGGCCTCTCGATCCCCGAGAGCGACGCCGAGGACCGGCTCATGGGCGAGCGCGCCGGCCGCCTCAAGGAGCAGGCGGCGCAGGTGGCCCGCGAGAAGGCCGACGACCTCTCGACTCCGTGGAGAAGGTGACGGACAAGGCGCAGGCGAAGGCCGAAGAGGTCGCCCACGAGGCGACGTCGAAAGCGAACGACCTCGCCGATAAGGCCGAGCAGAAAGCCGACGAGGTGGCCTCCGACACGTCGTCCGAGACGCCAACGGGGTCGTCCGTCGACATGACCTCCGGCGCCGGCGTCTCCGGACCCGGCACGACGCGCCCGCCCCGGGGCCTCGACACGGACATGCCCCGCACCGTCGTCGACATGACCGACGAGTCTACGACGACCGCCGGATCGCGGACGCCCGGTTCTCGGGACCAGGTGTAGCGTCCGCTCCTCCGTGACGCACCGAGGGCCGGTTCCCGCGTGGGGCCGGCCCTCTTCGAATGCTCAGGGCACGGCCGCGCTTCAGCCGCGCGCGGCGTCGACGGGCGGGGAGTCGGGGACGGAGCCGGCGGAGCCGTCGCCCGAGACCTCGACGCCGGGCGGGATCGGCGCGGCGTCGGGGAGCGGGTGCCCGTGCTTCTCCGGCTGCCACGACAAGATGTAGTCCGGCGACTCGATCTCCAGGGCCGTCTTCGTCAGCTTGAGCGGCGCGAACGTGTCCACCATCACCGCCAGCTCGTGCGTCTCCTTGGCGCCGATCGAGGCCTCCGTCGTGCCCGGGTGCGGCCCGTGCGGGATGCCGCCGGGGTGGAGCGTGAAGCTGCCCCGCCCGATTCCCTTGCGGCTCATGAAGTCGCCCTCGGCGTAGTACAGGACCTCGTCCGAGTCGATGTTCGAGTGGTTGTACGGCGCCGGAACCGAGTCCGGGTGGTAGTCGAACAGGCGCGGGACGAACGAGCACACGACGAACCCGCGGGCCTCGAACGTCTGGTGCACCGGCGGCGGCTGGTGGATCCGCCCGGTGATCGGTTCGAAGTCGTGGATCGAGAAGGCGCTCGGGTACATGTACCCGTCCCACCCGACGACGTCGAACGGGTGGTAGCGGTACACGAACGGGAAGAGCTTCCCGTGCTTCTTGATCTTGACCGTGAACCGTCCCTCCTGATCGACGGTGTTCAGCTCGCTCGGCGGGCGGAAGTCACGCTCGCAGTACGGGCTGTGCTCCAGGAGCTGGCCCATGTCGTTCCGGTAGCGCTTGGGCGGCCGGAAGTCGGTCGGCGCCTCCAGGACGAGGAGCCGGGGCTGGGTGTCGCCTTCGAAGACCCAGCGGTGCGTGAGGGTGCGCGGGACGTGGACGTAGTCGCCCTGGGTGAAGTCGACGGTCCCGAGCACGGTCTCCAGCCGGCCCTCGCCGTCATGGACGTAGATCAGCTCATCGTGGGTCGCGTTCTTGTAGAACGTGTCCTCGGGGAACGGCTCGGTCGGTGCGCAGAGCGCCATGTCGATGTCGCGGTTGCCCATGATGTAGCGGCGCCCGCTCCACCAGTCGCCGCCGGGCTCCACCTTCGGCCCGAGGAAGTGGCGGTGGCGCAGGAACGCGTCCTCCACGTACTCCGGCCCGAAGTCCTCCGGCTCGCCGACCGAGTCGACGAGGGTGGGCGGGTGAATGTGGTAGGCGATGGAGCCGATGCCGGAGAACCCCTCCTCGCCCAGCACCTCCTCGGTGTAGAGCGCGCCGTCGGGGCGGCGGAACTGGGTGTGGCGCTTCGGGGGGACATTGCCTCGTTGGACGTAGAAGCTCATGGTTCAGTGGGTCGGTAGGTCGGTGATCGGTGTGCCGGTACTGGAGTCGAGCGCCAGCAGGACGGGCCGAGCCACGCACCTGCTGACGCGCCGACCCGCCGACTCACAGATTCCCCCGTCGCTCCTGCTCGCGCTCGATGGCCTCGAAGAGCGCCTTGAAGTTGCCCTCGCCGAACGTCCGGGCGCCCTTGCGCTGGATGATCTCGTAGAAGACGGTCGGGCGGTCCTCGACGGGCTTGGTAAAGATCTGGAGCAGGTACCCGTCCGGGTCGCGGTCCACCAGGATGCCCAACTCGGAGAGCGCGTCGACCGGCTCGTCGATCGTGCCCACGCGGCCCTGGAGTTCTTCGTAGTAGGTCGTCGGGACCGTTAGGAACTCGACGCCGCGGTTGCGGAGCTTCGTGACGGTGTCGAGGATGTCGTCGGTGGCGAGCGCGATGTGCTGGACGCCGGCGCCGTCGTAGAAGTCGAGGTACTCGTCGATCTGGCTCCGCTTCTTGCCCTGAGCCGGCTCGTTGATCGGGAATTTGATCCGCTCGTTCCCGTTGCTCATCACCTTCGACATGAGCGACGAGTACTCCGTCGAGATATCCTTGTCGGAGAACGAGAGGAGGTTCCGGAAGCCCATCACGTCCGAGTAGTACTGGACGTACTTGTTCATGTCGCCGAGGTGGACGTTCCCCACGCAGTGGTCCACGTACTTCAGGCCGACGGGGTCCGGCTGCCAGTGCGGGTTCTCGTACGGCTCGAAGCCGGGCAGGAACGGGCCGTCGTAGCCGCTCCGCTGGACGAACGTGTGGATCGTGTCGCCGTAGGTGCCCATCGCCGCCATGACCACCTCGCCGTGCTCGTCGGTGAGGGTCTCGGGCTCGCGGACGATCGTCGCGCCGCGCTCCTGGACGGCCTCGAACGAGGCCCGGGCGTCGTCCACCCAGAGGGCAATGTCCTTCACGCCGTCGCCGTGCTTGGCGATGTGCTCGGCGATGGGGTTGTCGGACGTGAGCGGCGTCGTGAGGACGAACCGGATCTTGCCCTGGGTGACGAGGTAGCTGGCCGCCGCGCGATAGCCCGTCTCGGGGCCGCGGTAGGCGGTGATGCGGAAGCCGAAGGCGGCCGCGTAGTAGTAGGCCGCCTGCTTCGCGTTGCCCACGTAGAACTCGACGTAGTCGGTCCCGTTGATGGGGAGGAAGTCGTCCTCGACGTGGTCCGGGGCGCCCTTCAGGCGGAGGCCCGCGTCGGCGGCCGTCGTGGCGTCGGTCTGCTGCGCCGCGGGCTCGGTGGCGACGGCGTCGACCACGCCGGTGGAGCCGTCGCCGGTGGTGAGGTCGGAGTCGTGTCGGGTCTCGAGAGACATGGGGGAAAAAGGCAGGTCGTACCGTTGACGGGGCACCGGGTCGCGCCGGGCCTCGTTCCGGGCTATCTCTAGATACGTTCCCTCGGGACACTCGTTTCCGGTTTCCGGAAGCGTTTCCGATGCATCCCCGCCCTCCGTTTCCGTCCCCATGCCCCAGTTCGAGACCCAGCCCGCCAACGCCGACGCGACCATGGTCCGCGCCCGCACGCCCGCCGATGCCGTCCGCCAGTGCGCCGGGTTGCCGGAGGGCACGCCTGTCGAGATGGGCGAGGTCGAGCCCGGGAGCGGGTGGTCCGAGGTGACGGTCGACGGCGCGGTGTGGGGCCGCGTCCGCCCGCGCGACCGGATGCGGTTTCGCCGCGACTGATGACGGTCCGGATCGAGCCGTACGGGCGGACGCACGTGCCGGCGTTCCAGGCCCTGGCCTCCGACGCCCGCATCGCCGCGACGACGCTCGTCCCACACCCGTACCCGCCTGACGGCGCCGAGCAGCACGCGCGGAACGCGGCGCGGTGGCGCGAGACCCGCGAGGCGTTCGCCTTCGCCATCCTTGCGGACGGCGCCGTCGTCGGCTCGTGCGGGATCAAGCACCTCGACTGGGAGGCTGGGCAGGGCGAGGTCGGCTACTGGATCGGAGTCCCGTACTGGGGCCGCGGCTACGCGACCGCCGCCGTCCGTCGGCTGACGGCGGTCGGCTTCGGCGAGCTGGGGCTACTGAGGCTCGTGGCCGAGGTGCTGGTGGGCAACGACGCGTCGATGCGGGTGCTGGCGAAGGCTGGCTTCCGGCGCGAGGTCACGTTCCCCAACCCGAGCGACCGCCACCACGGGGCCTCGACCGTCCTCTTCGCCCTTGAGCGCTCTACAGCGTCGCGAGCGTGACGTTCGAGAAGTGCTGGGTGTAGCGCTGTCGCGCCTCCACCTTCCGCTCGACGGCCTCGATCACGACCGGCGCGAAGTCCACGCCCGTCAGCTCCTTGATGCCGCCGAGGCCGCCCGGGCTGAACACGTTGACTTCGAGGAGCACGCCGCCCGCGATGTCAAGCCCGACCATGAACATGCCGTCCTGGATGAGCTGGGGGCGGACCATCTCGGCGATCTCCAGCTCGCGCTCGCCGATCACGGCCGCCTCGGCGCTCCCGCCGGCCGAGATGTTGCTCCGGATGTCGTCCCCGGCCCCGACGCGCCGGAGCGCGGCGTACTGGCCGTCCTTCTGGAGCGGGACCCCGTTCATCAGGAACATCCGCGTGTCGGCGCCGGCGGCCGCTTCGAGGAACTCCTGGACCACCATGTAGCCGTTCTGGCACACGGCGTCGATGATCTGGTTGAGGTTGGCGTGGTCGCCCGCTCGGACGACGAACACGCCCTCGCCGCCGGACCCCTGGAACGGCTTGATGACGGCGTCGCCGCCGTGTTCCTCGATGAACCGCCGCACGTCGTCGGCGTGGCGGGTCACGAGTGTCTTGGGCCGGACGGCCTCCGGGAAGCGCTGGAAGTAGACCTTGTTGACGGCTTTCGCCAGTCCCTCGGGGTCGTTGAGGACGATCACGCCGCGCCGCGCCGCCATCTGCCCGAACACGATGCCGGCGGACTGGGCCCACGGCCGTTCCCCGGCGTCGTCGGCCGGGTCGTTGCGGAGGAGGAGGGCGTCGATCTCCTCGACCGGCAGCCGCTCCTCGACGCCGTCGTCCTTGATGCCCGCGAGGAGGGTCCGCTCGGTCTTGTACGTCCCGCCCGGTGCGCGCGTCCGGACGCGCATGGTCTCGTCCGGGTCGCAGATGAAGTCCTCGACGGAGAGGTAGCGGACCTCGTGGCCAGCCTTGTGGGCGGCGAGGGCGAGCCGCGTGGTGGTGTAGACGTCCTTCTCGGTGTCGAAGGAGTTGATGAGGAAGGCGATGCGCACGGGGAGAGGGGATACGTGGCCCGCGCCGCAGGAGAGGGTCCGGCGCGGCGGGTCACTCGTCGGAAGAGAGGAGATCGAGAATGGTGAGGCCCTGGCGGGCGCGGTCGAGGCGCGCGCGGGCGGCCGGGTCGTCGGCGTAGCGGGGGCGGAGGGGCGGGTCGGAGAGGACGCCGCGCTCGTGGAGCGTCTCCACAGAGTCGAGGTGGCGGAGCGCGATCTTGCCGACGAAGAGGGGCCAGTACGCGCCGCCGGCGGCGAGGTGCGCGAGGAGGTCGCGGAGGCCGCGGAGGTACACCATGTCCTTGGTGAGCCCGCCCCCGCGGTAGAGCCGGAGCGTGACGCCGAACGAGCCCCGTGCGCTCAGCCCGGCCGTGTCGCGGAGCAGCCGGAACGTCTCCACGAAGTCGGCGCCGTCGACGAGCGCGTGGGCGCCGAGCACGCGCGCCGCGAGCGTCCGGAAGCGGCCGGCCGTCAGGCCGCCCACGAGCCACTCGGCGAGGACGGCCAGCCCTTCTTGGAGGTCCTGGTAGCCGGCGAGTCCGTGCCGGAGTTGTTCGAGGGGCTGGGCGCAGCCGTTCGCGTAGGTCAGCACGTGCGTGCCGACCTCGTGGGCGAGGAGCGCCGGCACGCGCGCCGCGTCGATCTGGGTGTGCGCGCCGACGAGGAGCCGCCCCGTCGACACCATCAGGCTGCCAGGGATGTCGTCGCGGATCTCGACCTCGAGGGGCATCGCCTCGGAGAGCGCGTGGTAGTGCGCCAGCTCCGCGCGGGCGGCCGACGCGAATGCCGTCCCCCCGACCACCTCCTCGCCGGCCCGGCCCGCCGGGCGCTGGTCGAGGTGGTCCACGATCTCGCGGGCGAGGGCGACGAGCGCGTTGTCCGGGGCGCCGTAGACGCGGAGGCTGCCGGGCAGAAACTGCGGCGTGTCGATATCGAGGATCATCCGAACGTGCGCCTCGATCTCGTCGCGGCACTCGCGGAGGAGACCCGCGACGATCGTGTCCTCGACGTCCTCCAGCGGGAGGTCGAACAGCCCGCGGCGGACCGTGTCGGGATCGAACGTGAGGGGGCGATAGAGCAGCTCCGGCGGCCGCTCGCAGGCGCCCGCCTGGAAGTCCTCCCACGCCGCGTCGGCGTTGACGGGGGTGACCTGGAGGAGGAAGCCGAACTGTCTCGAGACGTCCGACAGGCCCTGATCGACCACCTCGGCGGCGGGCTCCAGGCGCGACCGGCCCAGGGTCCGCTTGGACACATGCGTGCCCTCGGCGACGGCCTCGCGCAGCGCGGGCCCGACGGCCTCGCGCAGCCGGTCCAGCACGCGCGGGTAGAACTCGCCCTCGCGCGCGTTGTGGAACACGGCGTCGACGGCCAGCCCCACGAGGTCTGCGTCGGGGAGGACGAGCGGGGGGAGGCCCGGCGGAGCGACGGACGAGGTGGAGACGGTCGAGACCTCGGCGCCCTGCCCGGCCACCTCGACGCCCGAGAGCGCGTCGCACAGTGCGGTCACCGTATCGGCCGAGGGCCCGGCCTCGGTGGTGTAGATGGTGAATCCGGGCTCGCGGTCGAACGGGTCGACGTCGTCCTCGTCGTGGTCGACGTCGAGGGGGGACCACACCTCGATCACCAGGAGCCGACCGGCAGCGTCAGCGAGGGCGCGGGCGACGGCGCTAATGACGGCCATGTCGGCGTCGAGATCGTCGCCAGAGGTGTGGACGTAGGCGGGTTGGGTGGTGACGAGCCGGTGCGCCTCGTTGCACGCCGCGCGGGCGTCGAGCGCCGGGTCGCCCGTCGAGGCGCCAATGCACCGGTGGACGGCGAGGACCGGCACGGCGTGGTCCACGAACACGCGCCCGCCGCCGAGGTCGAGGCGGGCGGGGACGCCGTTGCGGAGGGCCTCCGCTACCCGGCGGTGGACGGACGCGGGGTCCGGGGCCGTCACGGCGTCGCGGCCTCGCGGGCGGCGAGCACGCCGGGCACCGTGGAGGCGAGCGCCTGCTCCAGCTTGGCGAAGTGGGCCCGGTCGAGGTCGCCGGACCACTCGTCCATGAACGTCTTCTTGAACTCGACGGCGAGGACGCACGCCGCGCTCCCGAACGTCTCGTGGACCCACCGCGAGAAGTGGCCGCCCTGGAATTTGACGTTCTCGCGCACGTCGAGGTCGTCGATGCCGGCATCGGCCGCGCCGCGGCGGAGGTCGGTCATGAACTGGTTCACGAGACCGCCCCAGCGCGCGCGGTCCAGCGTGCCCGTCCCCACGTTGACCGTCGGATTGGCCTCAGGGTCGGCGGGCGGCCCGTCCGGGCCCTCGCGGCGGTGGTTGTAGCTGTGGAGGTCGTAGACGACGACGGACCCGTGCTCGCGGATCTTCAGCATCAGCAGCTTCTCGACGGCCCGGTAGAACGAGTCGTAGATCCCCATCGACCGCTCGACGACGGACTCCGGCGCCTCGCGTCCGCCCCACACGTCGAGCCCCCAGGCGTCCTCCGGCGTTCGGTAGACGGCCTTCTCAGGTGGCCGGTTGAGGTCGATCTCGAACCGCGAGCGCCGGCCGACGATGCGTGTCGGGGCGACCGTCGTGAGGCGCCCGGTGAAGGGGTCCTCCTCGCGGAGCCGCTCGGGCTCGGGAAGGGCGACGTGGGCGAGCGTCTCGGGGTGGATAGAGTGGCCGTCGTGGACGGCAGCGGCCACGAGGGGGCCGGGTCCGGTGGCGATGTCGAAGGCGTCGTCCATAGAGAGGGGAGAGGGGCCCGTGGGGTACGCGGTCGGCCCCGCGTGGTTCGTCTGTACCAGACGGCGCGCGCGGCCGTCGTCTAGCTTGCTCGCGATGACCACCGTCTCTCCGGTTCGCCGCGGGTGGACCTACCTCCAAGAGCGCTTCCCCCTCGGGGCGCACGGGCCGCTCGTGTTCGCGTTCGCCGGCGGCGTGGCCTGCGCGTCCGCCGCGCTCCGGGGCGCCGAGGGCCCCGGCTGGCCGGTCGTCCTCGGGGCCGTGGTCTGCGGCCTGGGCTTTTTCTTCCAACTCCGCGTCGCCGACGAATGGAAGGACGCGGACACCGACCGTCGCTACCAGTCGGAGCGGCCCGTCCCGCGTGGCCTCGTAACCCTCGGAGAGCTGACGGTCGCGGCGCTCGTCGTGGCCGCGGTGCAGGTGGCCGTGGCGGCGCTCCTCGACGACCGGCTGCTCCTCCTGCTCGCCGCCGTCTGGGGCTTCGGCGCCCTGATGACGGTCGAGTTCGGCGTGCGCGGCTGGCTCCGCGAGCGGCCCCTCGCCACGCTCCTCACCCACGCGCCCATCGTGCCGTTCATCGACTTCTTCGCCGTGTCGTGCGACGTGCTCGGGCATGACGCTATGTATCCCTCCGGAGTCGGGTGGCTCGTCGGCGTGAGCCTCTTCGGGGGAACGGTCGTGGAGGTCGGCCGCAAGGTCCGTCCGTCCGTCGACGAGCGGACGGGCGTGGTGACGTATAGCGCGGCGTGGGGGCGCACGCGGGCCATGGCCGCCTGGACGCTCGCCGTGCTGCTGTCGCTCGTGTGTGGCATCGGCGTGCTCCGGGGCATCGGTGGCGTCGACGTGCTGATCGTGGCACTCGGCGTGGGGGGCGCCGCCGCGGTGGCGGTCGCCTGGGTGGCGATGCGCGACGAGACCCCCGGCCGAGGGCGCTGGGTCGAGACCGCTGCCGGGGTGTGGACCCTCGTGCTCTACACCACCATCGGACCCGCCGCTCTTCTCGTGCGATGAGCGCCCTCCTCACCGACCGGGCCTCGGCGACGCCTGCGCACTGGGGCGGGAAGGGCGCCGCGCTCGCGTCGCTCGCCGAGGCCGGCTTTCCCGTCCCGCCGTTTGTGGTGCTCGACGCGACGGCCGTGGCTGGGACTGCAGACGAGGACGTAGTGGCTTCGGAAGCTGAGGCTGTCATCGCCGAAGCGCTGAAGCGTCTGGGGGACCCCCCATTCGTCGCCGTGCGCTCGTCGGCGGTGGAGGAGGACGGCACCCAGAGCGCGTTCGCCGGCCAGCTCGAGTCGTTCCTGTTCGTCCCGCCCGATGAGGTCGCCGCGCGGGTCGCCGACGTAGTCCGCTCGGCGTTCGCCCCGCGCGTTCGGGCCTACCGCGAGGCGCGGGGAATCGACGGGCGGGTGAGGGCGCCCGCCGTGGTCATTCAGGTCATGGTCGAGGCCGAGACGGCCGGCGTCGCGTTCAGCGTCGATCCAGTGGGGGGGGATCGGGAGCAGGCGGTCGTGGCGGCCGTGCGTGGTCTCGGCTCCGCGCTCGTGGACGGGCGGGCCGAGGCCGAAACCATCCACGTTGGGAGGGGCGGGGAGGTCGTGCGTCGCGAGTCGCCTCCCCAGGGTATCGCCGACCGCGTCGGCCCGGAGGGAGGCCTCATCGAGGTCGACGTCGCTGACACCGGCCCAGTCCTCACGGACGCGCAGGCGAAGGAGGTCGCCGCGCTCGCGCGTCGCGCGGCTGCGCAGGCCAGCCGCCCCCAGGACATCGAGTGGGCCTTCGCAGAAGGGCACCTGTGGCTTCTCCAATCCCGTCCCATCACGGCGCTCGTGTCGGATGAGGCGATCGGGGGCATCCGTCTGTGGGACAACGCGAATATCATCGAGAGTTATGCGGGAGTCACCACGCCGCTAACGTACTCGTTTGCCCGGCGCGCCTACGAAGCCGTCTACCGCGAGTTCTGCCGGCTCCTCCGGGTCCCCGAACCACGCATCGAGGCCGAGTCCGAGACGTTTTCCCAGATGATCGGCCTGATCCGTGGCCGTGTCTACTACAACCTCGGGAGCTGGTACCGCGTCCTCTCGTTGCTCCCGGGCTACCGCCTCAACGCACCGCTCATGGAGGGGATGATGGGCGTCCGGGAGGGCATCCCGGACGGCCTCAGACCGGACCCGCCGTCGACGGGCAAGGCGCGAGACGCTCTAGCCCTCACGCGAAGCATCCTCGGCCTCGTCGCCGCGCACTGGCGGCTCCCCCGGATGCGGGACGCCTTCTTGGCCCGCGTCGATCGCGCGCTCGGCACACACCCCGATCTTGACGACCTCGGTCTCGACGACCTCGTCGCCGTCTATGCCAACCTCGAGCGGGAGTTGCTCCGCCGGTGGGACGCGCCGCTCGTGAACGACTTCTTCGCGATGATCTGGTTCGGCCTGGCCAATCGGACTGCCGACGCGTGGATTGGGCCGGGCGCGCTCGGGGGACTCCTCACTGGCGACGGCGACGTGATCTCGGCCGAGCCGGCCCACCGCGTCCGGGCGCTCGCGGAAGCCGCAGCGGGGGACTCCGCCTGGACCGACCTCCTCGCGAACGGCGATCGCTCCGAGATCGAGGCCGCTCTGTTCGCCCGGCCGGCCGTCGCCGAAGCCGTCGGCGCGTACCTCCACCGTTTCGGCGATCGGTGTCTGGAGGAGTTGAAGCTGGAGAGCCCCACGCTCGCGGACGACCCCATGCCGCTGTACCGCTCGGTCGGTGCGATGGCGATGCGTCTCCGCACCGGCGACGTACCCGACGCCGGGGACGGGCGTCTCCGCGCTGAGGCCGAGCGCCGGGCCGACGCGGCGCTTCGCGGGCACCCGGTGCGTCGCCTCGCGTTCCGATGGCTGCTCCGCCACGCCCGCGCGCGCGTCCGCGACCGCGAGAACCTCCGCTTCGAGCGGACGCGCGTGTTCGGCCGCGCCCGCCGAATCGTCGTCCACATGGGGCGCCGTCTTGCCGAGCAGGGACGCCTAGACGACGCCCGTGACGTGTTCTTCCTGACGGTCGAGGAGCTGCTCGGCGCTGCGCGAGGCACGGCCGTGAGCCACGACCTCCGTGCCCTCGCAGCCGCCCGCCGCGACGAGTTCGCCCGCTACCGCGACGAGCCGCCGCCGCCCGACCGCTTCACCACGCGCGGCGCCGTCCTCACCTCCCCTTTGACCCCGCCTGCCTCCGCCTTGGATCCACAGGGTGACGACGCGCGCCATGGGCTCGGGTGTTGCGCGGGCGTCGTGGAGGGGCCCGTACGCGTGGTCACGGACCCTCGCGGCGTGGAACTGGCGCCGGGCACGGTCCTCGTCGCGGAGCGGACCGACCCGGGGTGGATCCTGCTCTTCCCCGCGTGTGCCGGGCTCGTGGTGGAGCGGGGGAGCCTGCTCTCACACTCGGCGATCGTAGCTCGCGAGCTGGGGATCCCTGCCGTCGTCTCGGTCCCGGGCGCGACCGCCTGGCTGCGCGACGGCGACCGCGTTCGGCTCGACGGCTCGATGGGGCTCGTCGAGCGTGTCGATGCATGATGGGCGCCGTCTGCCCGTGCGGCGACGCGAGATCGGGTGGTTCTTGACCGACCTTCCGAACATCCCCTCCGACGCCCATGCTCCCGACCCGATCGATTGCTGACCGCGCGGACTTTAGCCGCGTCCGATACGCCCAGTGCTGGGAGGACGCCGACGTGCTTGCCGAGGCCCTCGCTGTCGGGCCCGGCGACCGCGTGCTCTCGATCGCATCGGCTGGGGACAACGCGCTCGCCCTCCTCGCCGACGGTCCGGCCGAGGTCGTCGCCATCGACCTGAGCGACGCGCAACTCGCGTGCCTCGCACTCCGCGTGGCCGCCTTTCAGTCGCTCAGCCACGTCGAGCTGCTGGAGCTGATCGGGTCACGCCCGAGCACGCGCCGCGACCGCCTGTACCGCCGCTGTCGCCCGGCCCTCGACGCCGACGCGCGCCGGTTCTGGGACGCCCGGACGGATGCCGTCGAGGCCGGGATCGGGAGTGCGGGGCGCTTCGAGCGCTACTTCCGCCTGTTCCGGCAGATCGTTCTCCCGCTTGCGCAACCGAGAAGACGCGTCCAGACCTTGCTCGACGGCGGCGGCACCGCAAAGGACCGGCGCGTCTGGTACGACGCCCACTGGGACACAGCACGCTGGCGGGCCCTGTTCGGCGTCGCGGCGTCGCGGCTCGTGCTGGGCCGCGCGCGGGACCCGCGGTTCTTCGACCACGTGGAGGGGGACGTCGCCGGCCGGATCCGCGCGCGCGTACGCGAGGTGGTGACGGAGACGGATCCGGCGGACAACCCGTACCTCCAGTGGATCCTGACGGGCTCCCACGCGACGGCGCTGCCACGCTACCTTCGCGCCGAGCACTTCGAGACGATCCGCGACCACCTCGACCGGCTGACGTGGCGTCGTGCTTCGCTCGAGGAGGTGCTCGCGGACGCCGGCCCCGGCGCGTTCAGCCAGTTCAACCTTTCCGACGTGTTCGAATACATGGCCCCCGAGCACGCGGCCTCCCTGTTCCGGCAGATCGCCGACGCGGCCCGTCCGGGCGCCCGCGCGGCCTACTGGAACCTGCTTGCGGACCGCCGTCCGCCCGCGGATCTTCAGGACCGGCTCCGTCCGCTGGCGGATCTCTCTGAGCGCCTCCACCGGGCCGACAAGGCCCCGTTCTACGGCGCGTTCCGCGTCGACGAGGTCCCGGCGTGACCAACCTGACCCCCGCCGTCCTGCCGCCATGGCTCGGGATCGCCGCAGTGCTCGGCGTGCTCGGGCTCGCGCTCGTGGCGTTGCGGCGGGCGCAGGTCCGGCGGAAGCTCTCGGCCGAGGCCTCGCGCAAGGCACTCCACGTGACCATGAGCGCCGTCTCGCTCGCGCTCCCGTGGCTCTTCGACGCCGCGTGGCCCGTCGTCGTCCTGGCGGTGCTGGCGACCGCGGCGATGCTGGCCGTCCGGTTCGTGCCGGCGCTGCGTGACGACGTGGGCGGTGTGCTCCACGAGGTCGGCCGCCAGTCGCTGGGTGACGTGTGCTTCCCGCTCGCCGTGCTCGTCCTCTATCTCCTCGCGGCCGACTCGCCGGTCCTCTACGCCATCCCGCTCCTGCTCCTCGGCCTCGCGGACCCCGCCGCTGCACTGACGGGTGTCCGCCACGGCCTCGCGCCCTACACGACGGTCGACGGGAAGAAGAGCCGGGAAGGGTCCGTCGCGTTCGCGTTCGTGGCCTTCCTGTGCGTCCACGTGCCCCTCCTCCTGTTCACGCCGATCGGCCGGCCCGAGTCGCTGTGGGTGGCCGCGATCGTGGCCATCCTGGCGACGATCGTGGAGGCCATCTCGTGGCGCGGGCTCGACAACCTCTTCCTTCCGGTCGGGACATACACCGTCCTCCTGCGCCTGCTGACGTTCGACGCGGGCGAGCTGGTGGGGCACGTGGCTGTCCTCGTCGGGCTCGTCGTCGTGGCCGGCATGCTGCGGAGCGAGACGACGGTCGGCGGGGCGGGCGTGTTCGGCGTGGCGCTGATCGCCTACCTCGTCTGGGCGCTCGGCGGGACGGCGTGGCTCCTGCCGCCGGCGTTGCTCTACCTGCTCTACGCGCGGATCTGGCCCGCCAGCCGGGAGGAGGACGGCCTCCCACACGACCCGGCGCGGCGGCCGCACACGGTCCACAACGTGTTCAGCGTGTCGTCGGTGGGCGTCGCGTGGCTGTTGGCGGCGCGGGCGCTGGACGTGGAGCTGCTGTACCCGTACGCCCTCGCGTGGGGCGCCTACCTCGCGCTCCTCGGCGTCGACCGGATGCTGGCGGCGCGGCCGCACTGGAGCGTCGGGCAGCTGGCGTGGCGGGCGGCGTGGCGCGGCACCCTCGTGGCCGTCGGGCCGGTGCTGCTCGTCGTGTGGCTTCGCGTCGTCGCCGGCGTCCCGACAGCCCCGGCATGGCCGGTTCGGCTCACGGTCGTCTACCTCCTCATCGGGCTCGTGGTGACCGGACTGGCCGCGGCCATCGTCGCTCGTTACAAGCGGTCCATCGACCTGGAGTCGACGCCGTTCGAGGGGCGCGTCTACCGGGCCGCCATCGTCGCGCCTCTCTCGGCGCTCGGCCTGCTCGCCTTCCTCGTCCCGTGACTGACGGCCTCCACCGGATCGACCACGCCGACGCGCTGGCCTCGGTGCCCGGCGGCCCCGTGCCGGCGCTCGACCTGCGCGAGTGGGCGCTGACGCGTCCCGATGCGCACGTCGTCCGCGTCGTCGACGGCGCCCTCGTCGGGCGGGCGAGCGTGTGGTGGACAGACCCGCCGCCGGTCCCGGGCAACCCCGCGGCGGTCGCCGGTCGGATCGGCCACGTGGCATGGGAGACGGTCGGCGTCGGGCAGGAAGTGATCGACGCCGGCCTGGAGGCGCTGACGATGAACGGGTGCACAGCCGCCCTCGGCCCGCTCGACGCCTCGACGTGGTTCGCCTACCGCGTTGTCACGGACTGGACGCCGAGCGCCGACCTTCAGGCGCCGTTCTGGCTGGAGCCCACGCCGCCTGTCGTGGTGAACGCTGCGTTCGAGGCGGCCGGGTTCGCGCCCGCCGCGTACTACCTCTCGTCGCTTGTGGCTGAGATCCCGGACGAGGCTGACCGGCTCGCGGCTGATCGGCGCCGAATGCACGCCGGGGGCGTCACGCTCCGGGCGTTCGACGCGGCGCGGGGGGAGAAGGAACTGGCGGCGCTCTACCCGCTCCTGCTCCGGGCCTTCGCCGACAACCTCTTCTACGCGCCCCTCGACCGCGACCGCTTCCTCGCGTCGTACCGCTCGCTGCTTTCTCACATCGACCCGGGGCTGATTCTCATGGCCAAGCGAGAGGGGCGTCCGGTGGGCGTCGGGCTCGGGGTGCCCGACGTTCGTCAGGCCGCCCGGGGTGAGGCGGTCGACACGGTGATCGTCAAGAGCCTCGCCGTCGACCCGGCCGAGCGGGGAGAGGGGCTGGGGGGCACGCTCGTCCGGGCCGTCCACGAGGCCGCGCGGACGCGGGGGCTGACGCGCGCGATCCACGCCCTCATGCATGTCGACAACGCGTCGGTGCGGATCAGCCGGCACCTCGGGCGTCCGATCCGGCGCTACGCGCTCCTCGCGAGGCCGCTGTGACTGCGGGACGCAAAGGCGGCGCCAATGTTGTCGAGTTGTTTCGGCGGCAGGCCGAGGCCCATCCGGACGCGCCGGCGATTATCGAGGGAAGCAGCGCCCGCCGACGGGTGACGACGTTCGCCCAACTTGATGCCCGGGGCGCTCGGGGAGCTGCCCAACTCCGCGCCTCGGGGATGGAGCCGGGCGACGCCGTCCTCGTCCTCGTCCCGCTCTCGGCGCGTCTCTATGAGGTGCTCGCGGCCGTCTTCCGCGCCGGCCTCGTCGCCATCATTCTCGACCCTGGCGCCGGGCGGGCCCACGTCGAGGCCGCCTGCGCGCTCCGTCCGCCCGACGCGTTCATCGGGTCCCGGAAAGCCCATCTGCTCCGTCTCGCGATCCCAGGCATCCGCGCCATCCCGCGTCGCTTCTCGACGTCGTGGATGCCGCGCGCCGCGCGGTGGGGGAAGGGCGACGGTCCGCCGCTCGATCCCGAGCCGGTCGGCGAGGCCGCGCCGGCCCTCCTCACGTTCACTTCCGGCACGACGGGCCAGCCGAAGGCGGCGATCCGGACCCACGGCCTGCTCGCGGCGCAGCACGCGGCCCTTCACGACGCCCTCGCCCTGGAGCCCGGGCAGGTCGACCTCGCGACGCTCCCTGTCGTCGTGCTCGCCAACCTCGCCTCGGGCGTCACGACCGTCCTCCCAGACACCGACCTCCGGCGACCCGCGCAGTTCGATACCCGGCGCGTGCTCCGCCAGATCCACGTCGAGCGGCCCACGCGGAGCGTCGCGAGCCCCGCCTTTTTCGACCGCCTCCTGGCCCGCACGCGCGACGGCGACCTCGACTCGTTCCAGCGGTTCGACACCGGCGGAGCGCCGGTTTTCCCGGACCTCCTGGACCGGCTGGCTGAGCACGCGGACCGCGCCGTCGCCGTCTACGGCTCGACCGAGGCGGAGCCCATCGCGCACCTCGCGGCCGCCGACCTCTCCGACGCCGACCGGCAGCGCGTGGCCGAGGGCGGGGGCCTTCCGGTCGGTCCGCCCGTCCCGCAGGTCGACCTCCGCGTCGTGCGCGACCAATGGGGGACGCCGCGGGGTCCGTTCTCGCTGGACGAATGGGACGCGGAGCAGGTCGCGACCGGCGAGGTCGGCGAGATCGTGGTCGCGGGCGACCACGTCGTTCCGGGCTACCTCGGAGGCATCGGCGATGCCGACACCAAGATCGACGCCGCGGGCCGGCGCTGGCACCGCACCGGCGACGCTGGCCGTCTCGACGCCGACGGCCGGCTCTGGCTGCTCGGACGGTGCACCGGCGCTTCGCGTCGGGATGCGCACGTCGTCTACCCGCTCCAGGTGGAGGCGGCGCTCCGCGAGTCGTTCGGGGTGCGGGCAGCGTTCGTGGATCTCGACGGGCGCCGCATCGTGGCCGTCGAAGGGCGGGGCGAGCACGTCGGATTGGTGGAGGCCGTCGCCTGGGCCCAGATCGACGAGGTCGTCGGGATCGGGCAGATCCCGGTCGACCGCCGCCACAACGCCAAGGTGGACCGGGGGGCCCTGATTGCGCGGCTGCGCGGGCGCTAGTTGCCCGTCCCGTTCGTATACAGAGGCACCCCGCTCGTCGACCCATGACGTTTTTCCGAGGCCTCGCTCACCGCCGCCGCGCCCGCCAACTCGCCGCGATCACCCTCGACGCCGCCCGTGGACGGGCCCAGCGCGGCGCGGCGCTCCTCGACGACGCCGCCCCCGGCTGGGCCTCACAGGTGGACCCGGGTACGCTCCACCTGGGCGACGGGCAGGCGTGTGTGCTCGGGCAACTGCACGGCGAGTACCGCCGCGGTCTCGGCCGCGCGCGCATCGTCGACTTCTCCAGCGCGCCCCGACGGTTCGTCTCGCCGGTCGACCTCGGGTTCCAGGCGGTCGGGATGCTCGGCGAGGCGGCGGAGGCGCTCGACTACGCGCACCTCACGCGGGCGTGGCGCGAGGAGATCGGAGCACGTCAGCCTCCTGGCTCGGAGGCGGAGGGGCGTGAGGCGCGAGACGAAGCCGCGCGGCGGCTCGGCCCGTCGGCCTGACCCGAGCCTGGGGCGCCCTGATCCGGGCCTAGGTGGAGGTGGGCGCCGCAGCGTCGGCAGTAATTGGCGTCGGCCACGTGGTCGTCGAGGTCGCAGGTGGGGCAGCGCTCGTGGCGCCGCCGGCCGCGCTCTCGGTTCATCTCGACGGTCACGATGCCGGTCGGGACCGCGATGATGCCGTAGCCCATGATCATGAGCGTGAGGGCGACGGCCTGGCCGAGCGGCGTCCCCGGTGAGATGTCGCCGTAGCCCACCGTCGTCACCGTTACCACAGCCCAGTAAACGCTCCGGGGGATCGAGTCGAACCCGTTCTGGCGGCCCTCGATCAGGTACATCATCGAGCCCATCACCGTCACCAGCGTCAGCACGACGAAGATGAACACGAGGATCTTCCGACGGCTGGCGGCGAGGGCGCGGCTGAGCGAGTTGGCCTCGTCGAGGTAGTTGGCCAGCTTCAGGACGCGGAAGATCCGCAGGACGCGGAGGATCCGGACCGAGAGGAGCACCTCGGCGCCTGGCACGATCAGGCTGATGTAGGTCGGCAGGATCGAGAGGAAGTCGACGACCCCGAAGAAGCTGAATGCGTAGCGCGAGGGGCGCCGGATGATGCTCAGCCGGAGGACGTACTCGACGGTGAACAGGAGCGTGAAGAACCACTCCACCACCGTGAACAGCCGGACGTAGTGCGTCCGGAGCGACTCGACGCTGTCGAGCATAACGACGCCCACGCTCGCCAGGATCGCCACGATGAGCACCACGTCGAACAGCCGGCCCGCCCGGTCCTCGGCGTGGAAGACGACCTCGAAGAGCCGCCGCCGGCGCGGCCCGGGGGCAGGGGAGAGCTCGTCGGCCATGCGCGAATCTAGCGGCGGCGTCCGGCGGCGTCCGCCAGGACGGCCTCGAACCGGTTCGTGATGGCGCCCAGGTCGAACGCGCGCTCGGCGTAGGCGCGGCCGGCGGCGCCCATGGCGCGTCGTCGGCCGTCGTCGTCGAGGAGGGCGATCACCGCGTCGACGAACGCTCCGGCGTCGCCGGGCGGGGCGACGAGCCCGGCGCCCTCGCGCGCGACGATCCGGGCGGCGAGGTTCTCGGGCGGAACGGAGAGGACGATCGGGCGGTCCGCGCAGAGGTAGCTCAGCACCTTCGACGGGACCGACATCACGCCGGCCTCGGGCTCTAGGACAGCCACGTTCACAGCCGCGGCGCCGAGGAGGTCGGAGAACGTGTCGAACGCCTGGAAGGGGAGGAGGCAGAGCGCGTCGAGGGAACGCCGGGCCTTCTCCTCGCGGAGCCAGTCGGCCCCCGCGCCTTCGCTGGCGACGACGACGCGGGCCTCTGGGTCGCGCGCACCGAGCACGTCGGCGAGGCGGGCCAGGAGGGCGGGGTCGTGCTTCATCCCGAGCGTCCCGGCATAGACCACGCACGTCCGGCCGGCGAGGCTGTGGGCGCGGCTCCACGCGTTGTCCTGCGGCCGGACCGGGAGATCCGCCAGCGTCGCCCAGTTCTCGATCACGTGGACGTTCGTGTCCTGGACCCGCCAGCGGTGGAGGAGGGGCCGAAAGTCCTCCGTGATGGCGACGACGGCGTCAGCGGAGCGGAGCAGGCGGCCTTCGCGTGCTTCGTACATCCGCCCGACGAGGTCGCCCGCGACGGGCAGCTTGCGCGCCAGCAGCGCCCGCATCCCAACAGAGAGGGCATCCTGGAGCCAGTTCACGAACCCGGCGCCTACCCCTCGGGCCGTCGCCTGGATTGGCCCGAGGGAGTCGAGGGGCGTGTTGGCGCAGAGGACCACGTCGGGGCGGAAGTCGGCGATTCGGTCGGCGGCGTCGTGGCCGTAGGCCCGCTCCGCCCGCTGGCGCGCGACGAGTCCGGCGAGCGACCGCGCCCGCTTATCGACCGGCGCGGTCCGGATGGGGTCGGGCTCGAACGTGGGCGGGTCGTCGTCCGTCCGCGCCATCCGGCCCTGGGGCGTCAGGTTCGTGGCCGAGTACCCGTGGCGGACCTCGTGCCCGCGCGCCGCTAGCGCCCGCGATAGCTCCACCTGGAAGGGGTGGCCGGCGTAATCGTGAACGTAGAGGCGCATGAGGATGGGCAAACGAACGGCGCCTCTCCGAGCGACGGGCGCCATGATGCGGAGACCGTTTCGCGGGGACAGAACGTGGCGGCGCCGGATGAGCAGCGGCTCGGGTTCAAGATACCTGGGAGAGGGAGCGAGCCCGTGGGTGTCGTCCTTTGCCCCGGCGCTCGACCGCGGGCGCACCGCACCCCGGGAGAGTCTGCACTAAACATTGACCACACATGTTGAAGTAATCGGTTAAAGTGAGTTGATTTGATGAATCCCCCCTCACCCACCACACCATGATCGAGGCCACGGTGACCGACCTCCACGCCCGGCCCAACGCGTACCGGGATGCGGAGCCCGGTCGGATGCGCGCGTTCGCCGACGGGGTCGCCGAGCGCGGCGATGCTCACCTGGCCGAGATCCTGCGGGTCACAGCCGACGAGATCGAGCGGCACTGGACCACCACACCGGGCTCGTCCTCGTCGGGCGGGGACTGAAGCTGCCCCTATTCGGACGGTCCGCTGACACGGAGCTCGGCGGTCATCACCCACCTCCTTCAGGCAGACGCCATCGATGATCGACTGGATGCGAGACGATGCCCCCGGCTCGAGTGCGGAGTTTGGCCCGGAGCAGATGCGAGCGCGCGCCGACCGGTGTGAGGCGCTCGGCAACGACAAATCCGCCCAGATCCTCCGGACCTGCGCCGACGAGATCGACGCGCTGAACCGAGTTCGCCAGGCCGAGCAGAGCGCGCAGGGGCGGGCCGCGTCCGTCGGCTCGTAGGCTGGGGGTCCTTGCCGGCGAGTCCCCCACCAGGGAGGGCGGATGCCGAGCGACGTTCGACACCCGCGCCCGCACGAGCGGCGTTCAAAAAGAAAGCGCCCCTCCTCTCGGACGGGCGCCGTGGCGCGGGGGAGACTTGAACTCCCGACCTCAGGGTTATGAATCCTGCGCTCTAACCAGCTGAGCTACCGCGCCGGGGTGTCGCTCGCGCGACGGCCCGAAGGATAACGCCGGCTCGGCGGGGGCTCCAATCCAAGGTTTGTGGAATGGGCCGCGCAAAACTTCCGCCCCGATGCACGGGCGCTGTCACCGGGGCGCGCGCATCTTGTCCCTCGAACCACCCCCGCCCTCATGCCCTGGAGTCGCGTCGTCGGTCAGGAACGGTCCACCGAGGTGCTCGCCCGCGCCCTAGCGAGCGGGCGCATCGCCAGCACGTACCTGTTCCACGGGGCGTCCGGAACCGGGCCCCGACCCGCCGCGCTCGCCTTCGCCCAGGCGCTCCAGTGCGAGCGCCGGGGAAGACCCGGCGGTCCCGAGGGCGACGCGTGCGGGACGTGCCTGGCTTGCACGAAGGCCGCTCGGCTCATTCACCCCGACATCCACGTCTACCTGCCGTTCCCGCGCGTCAGCCGCGGGGCGGACAAGGACGAGCGGCCGGACGACTACGCCGAGCGCCTCCAGCGGCTCGCGGCCGACCCCTACGCGCCCGTCGACTACCGCCAGCGCGCGAAGCTGGACGAGGAGGGCGTGGCCAACAAGCAGGTGGAGCACCGCAAGACGCCCGTCGACCAGTTCTTCCGACACGACATGACGTTCGTCCCCGTCGAGGGGCGGCACGTCGTTGGCATCCTCACCGACGCGGACCACGTGCGGAAGGAGGCGGCCAACTCGCTCCTCAAGCTCCTCGAAGAGCCCGGCCCCGACGTGGTCCTGATCCTGACGGCCGAGCGCGTCGAAAACGTCCTCCCGACGATCCTCTCGCGATGCCAGCGGGTCCGGTTCGATCCGCTCCCAGCCGAGACCATTGAGCAGGCCCTGGTCACGCGCGACGGGGTGGCCCCGGACCGCGCCGCCTTTGTCGCGCGCATGGCCGACGGCTCGTACACGCGGGCGCTGGAACTGGTCGATAGTGAGGAACTCGCGGCCCACCGCGGGCTCGCACTCGACTTCGTCCGGCAGTCGTACGTCGGCCGCCCGGACCTCCTGGGCTCGCTCATCCAGACGGCGGCCGGGCTGGGGCGCGAGGGGCTGAAGGGCTGGCTCGCGCTCGTGACCGTGTGGATCCGCGACCTCGTTCTCGCGCAGGCGGGCGCGTCGAGCCGGCTCGTCAACGTGGATCAGGCCGAGGCCGTGGGCCGGTTCGTCGAGAACCTCCCCGACGCCGACCTGCCGGCGATGGCGGGCGTCGTGGCCGACGCCGTCGACGCCGTCGAGTCCAACGCCAACCCGACGCTGGTGCTGACGGCGCTCTCGTTCGCCCTCCGCGACGCCATGCACGGCCGGTCCGACGGCCGCCTCGTCACGCCGCTCGACGCGACGGTCTGACAACCGCAGGGTGACTCATAGCCGCTCGACTGTGTAACCCGCGGCGCGGAGCATCTCCACCACGCTGCTCTCGCCCACGAGGTGCCCGGCGCCGACCACGACGAGGGCGTCCTCGCCGTCGCGCGCCAGGAGCGACTCGATCTGCGGGACCCAGGCCCGGTTGCGCGTCACGAGGAGGGCTTCGAACATCTCGGGGTGGGAGAACCCGTCGTTGAGGAGCACCGAGAGTGTGTCGTCGTCGCCCGCGCTCCAGGCGTCCAGCATGTCCGAAAACAGCGCCGCCGAGCTGTCGGGGCTCACGGCGACCGACTCCATCAGGAAGGCGACCTGGCTCTCCGTCGGGAGGTCGTCGAAGGCCGCCGTTTGGAGCTCGAGGGTCTCGAACGCGACGCGCTCCTTGTCGTCGGCCTTGGCGCGGGCGAAATAGTGGGCGTCCACGCCGCTGGCCTCGACGGCGAGCCCGCTGTGCTGGAGCGCGAGGAGGCCGTACGTCATCCCTACGAACCACGGCTCGAACTGGTTGAATGCGCCGGCCGGTAGCCCGAGAGCCCCGAGTGCCGCGTCGACGGTCGCCTGTTGGTCCGCGTCGAGGGCGTCGGCGAGCGTCTCCTCATCCACCGCCGCCTGCATCATCCCGACAGCCCCGGCCTGGGCCGCGTCGATATCCAGCTCGAAGGCGAGCACCGACGCCGACCGATAGGCCGCCTCGACGGACTCAGGGAGTGGGAGGGCGCCGGCCGGGAGGACGTGGACGGAGCCGAGGAGGTAGACCCGGCTGTCGTCGTCCTGGAGGACGAAGAGGGGCGGCCGACGCGCATCGGTGCCCTGCGCGAGCACGGGGCCGGCGAGGCAGAGGAGGGCGGCGGCGAGGGCGAGGCGCATCGGATCCGGAGGGAGGAGGGGGAAAGATGCGCCCCGCGACGGCTCGCGCCAACCCAGCAGGGCCTACCCCTCGATCTCAACCAGCGTCACGTCGAACGTGAGCGCTTGCCCGGCGAGCGGGTGGTTGGCGTCGAGCGTCACCGAATCGTCGCGGACCTCCGTCACCACGGCGTCGACGGCGCCGCCGCCCTGGAGGCCGAGCTGGAGGCGCTGACCCGCCTGGGGCGTCATCTCGTCCGGGAAGGCGTCGTGCGGGACGGTCAGGACCATCTCGTCGCGGCGCGGCCCGTAGGCCTCGTCCGGCTCCATCCGGACCGTCCGGCTCTCGCCGACCTCCAGGCCGGTCACGGCGCGGTCGAAGCCGGGAACGACCTGCCCCGAACCCAGGGTGAAGGCGAGCGGCGTGCGGCCCTCAGAGGAGTCGAAGACGGTCTCATCGTCGAGACGGCCGGTGTAGTGGACGCGGACGGCGTCGCCGGATTGTGCGGGCATGGGCGGGGGAACAACAGGGAAGCCGTCAAAGATGAGCGACGGCGCGGCGCGCCGGGTTCAGGGAGCGCGAAGAACGGCCGTGCAGGGGGCAAGAAGGTTGACGGCCCAGACGTATGTTCCCCCCTTTCGCTACGGATCACGGCTGTGGGTTTTCGCTTCTGGACGGTCTTCATGGGGCTCATGGTCGTGATCGCCGGGCCCGGCGTCGCGGCCCAAACGCTCGACGTCGGGGGGCGACGGTGCGCCGTCCCCAATCCCACGCTGAGCGAGGTCGTCGAGTCGATCCGGGTCGTCGAGGCGCAGAAGCGGCTCCACCCGCTCGGGGCGGCGCTTCGGGCCGCGGCCGACCCGGTCACGATCCCGGTCGCGTTCCACGTCGTTACGACGGGCGAGAGCGTCGCGGAGGGCAACATCCCAGACGCGTGGCTGGAGGCCCAGATCGACACCCTCAACTCGACGTTCGCGGTGGCCGGGTACCGCTTCGTGCTCTCAGTCGTCGAGCGGGTCCAGAACGAGTCGTGGTACGACGGGCTCCTCATCAACTCGGACGAGGAGGAGGAGATGATGGAGGCCTTGGCTCTCGACCCGTCCCGCTACCTCAACCTCTACACGGCCGACCTCGGGCGCGACTACCTCGGGTGGGCGACGGTCCCGGATACTCGTAGCGAGACCGACCCTCTGACCGGCGTCGTGCTCCTCGACCAGTCGCTCCCCGGAGGCGACGCGGTGCCATACAACCTCGGTCACACCGGGACGCACGAGGTGGGGCACTGGATGGGCCTGTTCCACACGTTCCAGGGCGGATGCTCGGCGCCGAACGACGGCGTCGCCGACACGCCGCAGGAGCAGTCCGGCGCGGATGGATGCCCGGAGAATCGGGACTCGTGCCCGAACGACCCGGGTCTGGACCCGATCCACAACTACATGGACTACTCGTCGGACGCGTGCATGACCGGCTTCACGAGCGGGCAGAACGAGCGCGTCCAGGCGATGGTCCGCCAGTTCCGACCGACCCTCACGGCCGGGGGCATCGTGGTGGCAAACGTGGCGCGGACGGCGTTCGACGACGTGCCTCTGGAGGCGACCTCCACGGCGCCGCTGGCGGTCACGAACCTCCGCTCCGCTCCCGTCACGATCACGGGTGCGTCGAGTTCGAATGCGGCGTTTGCTGTCTCCGGCCTGCCGCTCACGGTCGCGGCCGGCGAGGCCGCTGCACTGACCGTCTCGTTCGACCCGGCCGGCGCCGGACCGGCGTCGACGGTCCTCACGCTGGCGACCGACGCCGGCTCCCTGACGGTCTCGGTGGTGGGGACGGCCGGGCAACTCCCCAGCCTCGCCGTGGAGACGACCACCGTGTTGGCCGAGACGGTCGAGGAGGGCACCGTCACGGCGCCCGTCGCGTTCGTGAACGAGGGGGCGGGCGCCCTGACGTATGCCGTCGAGACGGTCTCGCTGCCGTCGTGGATCGCGGAGGTCGCGCCGTCTGCGGGAACGCTGCCGCCGGGCGAGGCCGGGCGGCTCGACGTCCGCCTCTCAGCGGCGGGGCTGGAGGCCGCGGCCTACGAGGCGGTCCTGATTCTCACCACGAACGATCCGGAGGCCACGCAGGTCGAGATCCCGGTATCGCTCCTTGTCCGCGAGCGGCCTGAGGCTCGGCTCGATGGCCGGCCCGACGTGGAACTGATCGAGAACGACGCGGCCAGCAGCACGGTGACGCTCGCCAACGACGGCGCCGGCATCCTCGTGTTCGAGGTGGACGCGGCCTCTCTCCCCGCGGGGATCGCCGACGTCTCGCCGATGTCGGGAGCGGTGGCGTCGGGTTCGGAGATCGATCTGGCCGTCTCGTTCGCGTCGAGTGGCCTGACCGTCGGGACGTACGAGACGGCGTTTCGGATCCAGACGAACGACCCGTTCGCGTCGGTGGTGGACGTGCCCGTCTCGTTCACCGTCCGTGCTCGCCCCCGGGCGCTGGTCATCCGACCGATCTACCCGAACCCAGGTCGCCGCGTGGTGACGATCCCTCTGGAGGTGCCTGTCGAGATGGACGCTCGCGTGGAAGTGTTCGACGCGCGTGGGCGCCTCGTGGCGACCCTCCTCGACGGTCGGCTGGCCGACGGCTACCCGTCGCTGTCATGGGATGCGTCGGCCGCGCCCGCCGGAGTCTACGTGATCCGCGCCCAGACGTCGACGCTGGTCGCGGTCGAGGCCGTCGTAATCGCGCGATAGTCGCCGGAGCGCTTGAAACGCGGCGAGCGCCGCCAGGGAAGAGTCCCGAGCGGCGCTCGCGTGCGAGACCGGAAGCCGGTCTAGATCTGAAAGACGATCAGCACGCCAAGCCCGACGAGGGCAGCGGCGGCCATCATGGTTGGAATGAGGCGGTTCATCCGTCCGTGGGTGAGAATGGGAGAGGGCATCCCAGAGCACCGGTGGCCGTCAGAAAGTTATCCACGGCAAAACCCGGCCTGGCAAGAAGCTAGGGGAGCCGTGGATAACTCCGCAACCCCTTGTGTCCCTTTTTGTGGTCCCGCGCGTGTGAAGGCTCGACTCAGCCGTTGTCCACGACCCTAGCTTGGCCCTCCTTTTCGTTCCCGCCCGTGCGTCTCCCACAATCTCGGACGTCCGTTCTCTGGGCCGCCCTCCTGCTCCTCGCAGGGGGAGGCATCGCGTTCCCAGCCGCGAACGCCGAAGCTACCCACCGCCCGAACCATGACCTCGTCGTCACGAGCGATTCACTGGAGCCGGCCCGGTCGTCCACCGCCATGGTGTCGACCGGGCACCCAGAAGCGAGTAAGGTGGGGCTCCAGATCCTGCGACAGGGCGGCAACGCGGTCGACGCGGCTGTGGGCATCGGGTTCGCCCTCGCCGTCGTGCTCCCTGATGCCGGCAACGTCGGCGGCGGCGGGTTTCTCCTCCTGCGCCAGGCGGACGGCTCGGCGACGAGCTGGGACTTCCGCGAGCGGGCCCCGCAGCGGGCATGGCGGGAGATGTACGCGGGCAAGGGCGCGGCCTCGTCCACGCAGGGTCATCTCGCGGCGGGGGTGCCGGGGACGGTCGCTGGGCTCCTGGCGGCTCATGCCGCCGGCGGCCGCCTGCCGCTGGCCGACGTCATCGCACCCGCGATCCGCCTCGCCGAGGGCCAATGGCTCACAGGGCGTAACGCCATCCTCTTCAACCGATACCGGAGCGACTTCGCATCCTTCCCGTCCACCGCCCACTACTTCACCAAGCCCGACGGGGCGCGCTACGCTCCCGGGGAACGGTTCGTTCAGACGGACCTCGCCGCCGTCCTCCGACGCATCCGGGATCACGGTGGCGCTGGGTTCTATGAGGGCGAGACGGCCGACCTGATTGTGGCCGAGATGGAGCGGGGCGGAGGGCTCATCACCCACGCGGATCTGCGTGACTACCGTCCCGTCCAGCGCGACGTCCTGGAGACGACGTATCGCGGGTACCGCGTCCGGTCGATGGGGCCGCCGTCGGCGGGCGGCGTGGCGCTCGCGCAGGTGTTGACGGCCGTCGAGCCGTATCCGCTGGCGACGTGGGGCTTCCAGTCGCCCGAGGCCGTGCACCTCGCGGGCGAGGCGCTGCGCCGAGCCTTCGCCGACCGCGCGCACTGGCTCGGCGATCCGGCGTTCGTAGACGTGCCAGCCCAGGCGCTGATCGACCCGGCCTACGTCGCGCAGCGGATGGCGTCGTTCCGGCCCGAGCGTGCCACGCCGAGCCTGCTCGTCGGGCACGGGACCCCGCCGGCGCTCCCGCACGAGAGCACCGAGACGACGCACTATTCGGTGGTTGACGCCGAGGGGACTGCGGTCGCCGTCACGACGACGCTCAACGACTACTTCGGCTCGAAAGTCGTGGTGGACGGGGCCGGGTTCTTCCTCAACGACGAGATGGACGACTTCACGAGCGCCCCAGGCCAGCCCAACCTCTGGGGCTTGATCCAGGGCGAGGCCAACGCCGTCGCGCCCGGCAAGCGCATGGTCTCGTCCATGACGCCGGTGATCGTGGACGACCCCGACGGCCGGCTGTTCATGGTGGCTGGCTCCCCCGGCGGCTCGCGTATCATCTCGACCGTGTTCGAGGTACTCTCCAACGTCATCGACTTCGGCCTCAACGCACAGGAGGCTGTGGCCCGCCCACGATTCCACCACCAGTGGCTCCCGGACGAACTGGAGTACGAAGCCGGGCTCCCCGACGCGACGCTCGAGGCACTCCGCGAGCGAGGCTGGGCGCTCGACCGACTGGTGCGGTTCGGGGCGGCCAACATCGTCGTCGTTCGGTACGGCCCGGACGGGACGCGCACGCTGGAGGGCGGGGCGGACCCCCGCCGCGACGACGACGACGCGCGGGGGTACTGAGGGAACCACGGCCCCCGGCACGGGGAACGAGGGATTCCCCGCCGCTCTCCCATTCGTCCTCCGTCTGCCCGATGTCGCTCGATCTCACCCGCGTCCAGGCCCTCGTCTTCGACATCGACGGCACGCTCGCCGACACCGACGATCACCTCGTCGCACAGATCGCGGGCGTCTTCGAAAATGTCCCCCTGTTGAGCGGTCGGCGAGCGGCACAGCTGGCGCGCCAGATCGTGATGGGCGCCGAGAGTCCGGTGAACGCGGCCTACGGCGCCATCGACCGCTTTGGCCTCGACGATGAACTGGCGGCTGTGAAGGACCTCCTGCACCGGGCGAGGGCGCAGCGCTACCGCTCGGAGGCCCATCCCGCGGAGGCCGCCGACGAGATCCCGCACGAGATGGTCGCGGACGTGAAGGAGATGCTGGACGAGCTGGTGGGCCGGTACCCGATCAGCACCGTCTCGACGGGCGGGGAGATCCGGATCCGGGCCTTCCTGAAGCACCACGGCGTCTTGGACCACGTCACCGCCATCGCGGGGGCACAGACCACGCCGCGCATGAAGCCGTACCCTGACCCGCTCTTCTACGTTGCTGAGGCGATGCGCGTGGCGCCGGAGCACTGCCTGATGATCGGCGATACGACGGTCGACATGCGGACGGCGCGGGCGGCGGGCGCCCAGGCCGTCGGCGTGCTGTGTGGGTTCGGGACGGAGGACGAGCTGCTCCGGGAGGGCGCCGACCTGATCCTCGCCACCACCTCCGACCTGCTCGGCGTGCTGGCCCCCAGTGAGGACGCCCTGAACGAGAGCGCCGACCCCGCCGCTGAGCCCGATGAGGACGCCGCGGCGAACGGGTGATCCGGCGCCGGGCGGTCTACCAGTCGTTCTCCTCCTTCACCACGCCCGTTTCGACGGGGACGGGGTACGCGCCCGAGAAGCACGCGTGGCAGTAGCGCTCGCGGCTGTCGTGGGCTTCCTCCACAGCGTCGAGCATGCCCTCCACCGAGAGGTAGCCGAGCGAGTCGACGCCGAGCCACTCGGCGATGTGATCGACCGACCCGTGCTTGTTGACGGCGAGCTCGGCGCGGGAGGGGAAGTCCATCCCGTAGAAGCACGGCCACATCACCGGCGGGCTGGCCGAGCGGAAGTGGACCTCCTTGGCGCCCGCGTCTCGCACCATCTGGACGAGCTGGCGGGCCGTCGTGCCGCGCACGATCGAGTCGTCCACCATCACCACCACACGGTCCTTCAGGACGCCCTCGACCGGGTTGAACTTGGTCCGCACGCGCTGCTCGCGCGTCGACTGGCCGGGGGCGATGAACGTGCGCCCGACGTAGTGATTCCGGATGAGGCCGATGTCCAGCTTGCACCGCCGGCCCGTCTTGTTCGACTCCGAGACGTAGCCGATGGCGGCCGTGTTCGACGAGTCGGGGACGGAGATCACGACGGGCCGCTTGCCCTCGCCCTTCTCGACCAGGGGGACCGGCGCGTCGTGCGCGAGCCGCTTCCCCATCTTCCGCCGCACCTTGTCAACGGTCGCGCCGAAGATCTTCGAGTCCGGCCGGGAGAAGTAGACGTACTCGAACACGCACTGGCTCACGCCGTGCGGGCTTGGCATGCACACGCCGTTGAAGTCGGCCGGGGCGCCGTCGCCCCGGTGCTCGCCGGTCCCGACCCGCTCGACGCCCTCGCGGTCGATCACGAGGATCTCGCCCGGCGCGATGTCGCGGACGTACTCGGCGCCGACGATGTCGAACGCGCACGACTCGGAGGCGACGATCCACGCGGGGTTCTTGCGGCCGGGGGCGGGCGCCATCCGGCCGAGCGCGAGCGGGCGGAACCCGTTCGGGTCGCGCGCGGCGATGAGGGCGTCGTCGGTGAGGATGACGAGCGAGAAGGCGCCGCGGCACTGGTGGAGCGCGTCGACGATGCGGGCGATGGGGCCGTTCTCCTGGCTCTGCGCCGCGAGGTGGAGGATGAGCTCCGTGTCCGACGACGAGCTGAAGAGGGTCCCCTTCTCGACGAGCGCCTCGCGGATGGCCCGGGCGTTCGAGAGGTTGCCGTTGTGGCCGAGGGCGAAGTGGCCCTCGCGGTCGTGGGCGACGAACGGCTGGATGTTGGCCGGGTTCGTCGCGCTCCCGCTCGTGGAGTAGCGCGTGTGGCCGATGGCCGCGTCGCCGACGAGCGTGGTCTCGAACACGTCCTCGTCGTTGAACACGTCCAGCACGAGCCCGAAGTCCTTCTCGACGGGCATCACCTTCCGGCGCTTGGCCTCGTCGTAGACGCTCGTGACGATCCCCGCCGACTCCTGGCCCCGGTGCTGGAGGGCGTGGAGGCCGAAGTAAGTGAGGCGGGCGGCGTCGGGGTGGTTGTAGACACCGAAGATGCCGCAGTGGTCGCGCGGTTTGTCCACGTCGGGCGGGGGGAGGGCCTGGAGGAGGTTAACCCCGGCGTGGCCGTCCCACGTGTTCGGCTCGTGGAATGTTCGCGAGCCCTACCAGGCGACGACCGCCGCGGCGAGCACGATGCCGGCCGCGTCGGCGGCGAGGTCCCGCCAGGAGAAGAGCGGGTGCTGGCGACGCTGGCTGTCGGCGATCTCTTTGAGCAGACCGAGCGCGAGCGCCGTGCTGGCCGAGATCGGGAGCGCGCGCCCGTTGGAGAGCTCCGCTTTGTCGACGAGGACGTACTGACCCGACAGCGTGAGGAGGAACGAGGCTCCGAAATGGAGCGCTTTGTCGCGTCCGAGCCACTCGTCCGGCGGGGTCTCCGTCGTGTCGGCGGGCCCCGGTGACGCGGGCAGGGCCGAGGGAGGCGGGACGTCCGGGAGCCAATAGGCTTCGTAGCGGGGCGGCTCCGAGTCTGCCGGCTGAGCGGCCAGGCGCGGACCCGCGAGCAGCGCCAGGCCGACGAGGAGCGCCGCCCGGATCACGTGTCCGGCCGCATCGATGGGTCGATCTCGATCTTGTGCCCGTCCGAGAGCAGGGCCCGCAGGGAGAGGGCCGCGCCGCCGAACAGGATGAGACCGGCCAGCACCATCACCGCGATCCCAGAGATCGGGGTCCCCCGAAAGCGGACGGACAGGCTCTTCGCCGCGTCGCCCGAGGCCACCGACACGACGCCGGCCCGCTCGGGCGTGAACTCGAACGTCGCCGAGCCTGGGGTGAACGTCTCGGTGTGGGCCGTGATGGCGCCCGGCCGGTACGTCACCGTCACCGTGTCGACCGGTTCGCTGAACGTGACCGTCACCGGCTCGCCGCGGGTCGGCTGGTCGGGCGTGACGCTCACGACGTCTTGGGCCGCGAGGGGGGCCGCCACCAGGACCAGGAGGAGGGAGAGGAGGCGCATGGCTAGACGGCGGGATAGACGGGCTCGGCCGGCTCCTCGGCCGACGGCTGCGACGTGAGATACGTGGCGAGCCCCAGCGTGCCGAAGATCCAGACGAGCGGGATCACGACGGGGAACCACGAGACGGCTCCGAGCGGGTACGCCTCGCCGAAGAGCGGTCCCCCGAGCAGGTCGATGTACAGGTTCCACACGATCACGACGGCTAGGACTGCCGGGATGACGTACTTGAGCAGGACGTCGAACCACGCGCCCAGCTTCAGCTTCGCGTTCTGGTTCACGAACGCGCGCAGGTTCGAGGCGCCGAAGACCCAGCCCAGAAGGATGCATTCGATGAGGCTGACGGTCAGGAGGCTGTACCCGAACGCCCAGTGGTCGAGGATGTCGAGGAAGTTGAGCCCGACCGTCCCGTTCCCGCCCAGCGTCGGGTCGACGATGAAGGGGAGCGTCGTGATGATGGAGCCGATTACGCCGGGGACGGCCACCATCGCGAGGGCCGTCGCCCGGCTCGTCCCGGTCTTGTCGATGATGGCGCTCGCCATGCCCTCGACCAGCGAGATCGCGCTCGTCACGCCCGCCATCACCATGAGCAGGAAGAACGAGAACCCGAACAGCTTCACGCCGAACGGGAACGCCGCGATGCCCTGCGGGATGGTGAAGAACGAGAGCCCGAGCGTGCCGCCGACCGGGTTGAGGGCGAACGCGAAGAGCGTCGAGAAGATGGCGATGCCGGCGATGTACTCGAATCCGCAGTTGAGCAGGCTCACCATGAACGAGTTGTTGACCTGGTCCGAGTCCTTCGGGAGGTAGCTCGCGTAGGCCGTCATGGTGCCGAGCCCGAGGGACAGCGAGAAGAACATCTGGCTGAAGGCCCCTTTCCAGACGTCGGGTCGTGTGATGCCGCCGAGGTCGGGGGTGAACAGGTACATCACGCCGTCCGTGCCGCCGGGCAACGTCACGCCGCGGACGATGAGGATGATCATGAACACCCACATCAGCGGGACCGCCACCCGGACCGTCTTCTCGATCGTCTCGGTCCCCTTCCAGAGCGCGAGGAGCGTGAGCCCCCACACGGCCAGCACGGCGAGGAGCGGCCACCACGAGGCGAGCAGGCCGAAGAAGTAGGCCGTCGCATTGGGCCCGGCGCTCGGGTCCGCGAACGGCACGAAGGGCGCCGAGGCGCCGGGCTCCATCAGCCCGAAAACGGCCCCGACCATCATGCACAGGGCCCACCCGAGGATGGCCACGTAGTACATCGTGATGAAGAGGGCGCTCGCGAGCGACCACCAGCCTACGAACTCCCCCTTCCGGCCGACGAGCCGCGAGAGCGCCATCGGGAAGCTCCGCCCGGTCATCGTGCCCATCGAGAACTCGGCGATCATCACCGGGATGCCGAGCACGAAGAGCGCGATGAAGTACGGGAGGTAGAACGCGCCGCCGCCGAACTGATAGGCGTTGGAGGTGAAGAAGACGATGTTGCCGAGCCCGATGGCCGAGCCGCTGGCGGCGAGGACGAAGCCGAGCTTCGAGGACCACGCGCCGCGCTCGACGGGATCGTCGGGGGGCAGGGGGGACGGGGTGGGGTCTGCCACGGAGGGGCGGGACGATGAGCGATCTGTGAAGGCGCAAAACTACGACGCCTCGCCCGTTCCGCCCCGGCAGCTATTTCGCCTCCGGTTCGGGCTCTGGGGTCACCTCCACACGCACCTCCTGGATCCGGTTGTCCTCCACAGCCTCCACGAACAGCCGCAGTCGCTCGTACGCGACGGCGTCGCCCGGCTGCGGGATGTCGCCGGTGAGGTGGAGGATGAGGCCGCCGAGCGTCTCGAAGTCGAACGCGTCCGTATCCATCTCCACGCCGACGGCCTCGGCCAGGTCGTCGAGGTCGACGCGGGCCTCGGCGCGGAAGACGCCCGGCTCGATGGCGTGGACGAGCGTGTCGTCGTCGGGGTGGTCCAGCTCGTCGCGGATCTCGCCGACCACCTCTTCGAGCAGGTCCTCCAACGTCACGAGCCCGGCCGTCCCGCCGTACTCGTCCACCACGATCGCGAGGTGGGTGTTGGTTCGCTGGAAGTCGCCGAGCATGTCGTCGAGCGACTTGGCGGGGGGCACGTAGAGCGGCTTCCGGGCGATCGTGCCCCAGTCCGGCGGGACGTTGTCGTCGGGCGTGTCGATGTGGGGGAGGAGGTCCTTGGCGTAGACCACGCCGAGCACGTTGTCGAGGTGCTCGCGGTAGAGCGGGAAGCGGGAGTGTCCGCTCTCGCGGATCAGGGCGAGCGCCTCCGCGAGCGTGGCGTCGGCCGAGAGAGAGATGACGTCGACCCGGCTGACCATCACCTCGCGGACCGTCGTCTCGCCGAACTCGACGATGGAGTGGATGAGCGCTCGCTCCTGCTCCTCGATGCTCCCCTGCGCCTCGCCCACGTCGGCCATCGTCTTGATGTCGTCGGAGGAGAGGGACTCGGCCTCGGAGCGGAACCGGGACTGGAGCCCCGTGGCCATCGCCGCTAACCCATCGGCGAGGGGGGCGACGAGGCGGACGAAGGGGCTCAGGAAGCCGGAGACCGATTGGGCGAATTGGGCCGGCTGCCGGCTGGCGATCAGCTTCGGCGCGATCTCGCTCGTGACCAGGAGGGTGAACGTGAGCCCGACCGCGTTCGCCACGAGGGCCACCACTTGGCTCCATCCGAACGTCTCGCTCGCCGCCACCATCAGCCGCGTCGAGAGGATCGCTGCGCCCACGTTCACGACCGTGTTGAGCAGCAGGATCGCCGCCAGCAGCCGCCGGGGCCTGTCGAGCAGCCGCAGCACGCGCGCCGCCGCCGGGCTCGGCACCTCGGTCAGTCCCTCGCGCTCGCCCGGCGTGATCGAGAACAGCGCCACCTCGGACCCCGAGAACAGGGCCGAGAGGATGAGGAGGAGCACGAACACGCTGACCTGAACCGCCGACCCAACGAGGCCGGGGAGGACGTCAGCGAGGGGGAGGGCCGCGAGGGCCAGACTAGAAGCGGGGTCCAAAGTGGGTGGACCAGGCGGGACGGTGGGCCGGGGCCCGAGGGCGGGCCTCACGGCGGCCCACATGGACGAAGATAGGGGCAGTCGGTTTCAAGAACCGCCCAAACGCACGCCGGGCGGCCCCTCGGGAGAGGCCGCCCGGCGCAGAGCGGATGGCTCGGGGACGCCCCCTTAGAAGGGGAGGTCGTCGTCCGGCTCGAACGAGTAGTCGTCGTTGGTGGCCGGGGCCGGCTGGCGCTGGCCGCCGCCCTGAGGGTGACTGCCACCGCTGTTGCTCTGGCGCTGCGGGCGCGGCGACTGGTCGTAGTCGTAGCCGCCGCCTCCGCTGTTGCCGCCGCCGTCGCGGCCTCCGAGCATCGTCATCTCCCGGACCTTGACCTCGGTGGTGTACCGGGTCTGGCCCTCCTTGTCCTCCCACTGGCGAGTCTGGAGCTGGCCCTCGAAGTAGACCTGGGACCCCTTCTTGAGGTACTCGCCGCAGATCTCGGCGAGGCGGCTCCAGGCGACCACGTTGTGCCACTCGGTGTTCTCGACCATGTTGCCGTCCCGATCCTTGTAGGTCTCGGTCGTGGCGAGGCGCATGTTGCAGACGGCCGTGCCGCTGCCGGTGTACCGGAGCTCCGGGTCCTGCCCGAGGTTGCCGATGAGGATGACTTTGTTGACTCCGCGTGCCATGATGGCTGGGGGGTGCGAGAGTCGCGCGCCGGTGCGTCGCGCTCTCTGGTACATGAATCCGCCGAGCCGGGCCTCGTGCCCGGTCGGCCGTTCGGTGTGGTGCGCGGCCGGGCCGCGCACCGCAGGATAGACACGTCCCGCGAGCGGGGCGTAACCTGCACTCCACGAAATTACCGAGCCCCCCGTGTCAGCCGTGCGTCACACTCCGTTCCCCTACGACATCGACGCTCTCGGGCTCTCCGACGCCGACCGCGACGCGGCCTACGCCGCCCTCTACGCCGACTTCGTGGCCATCGTCCGGCGCCTCCGCCGCGAGTGCCCGTGGGACCGTGAGCAGACGCACGACTCGGTCAAGCACCTCACCATTGAGGAGGCGTACGAGATGGTCGACGCCGTGGACGCGGGCGACCCGGCCGAACTAGCGAAGGAGCTGGGCGACCTGTTCCTCCACGTCCTCTTCCACGCCCACATCGCGGAGACCGAGGGCACGTTCGACATCGGCGACGTGATGCGGGCCGAGATGACGAAGCTCGTCCGCCGTCACCCGCACGTATTCGGCGACGAGGTAGTGGGCGGGACGGGCGACGTGCTCCGCAACTGGGAGGCGATCAAGCGGGCCGAGCGGGAGGAGGCCGGGATCGAGGACGCCGACCCGTCGGCGCTGGACGGCGTGCCCGAGGCACTCCCGGCGCTCCTCCGGGCCGAGCGGGTGCAGGAGAAGGCCGCCGCCGTCGGGTTCGACTTCCCCACGGCCGAGGAGGCGTGGGCGAAGGTCGAGGAGGAGGCCCGCGAGGTCCACGCCGCCCCGGACGCAGACGCGCTGGAGGACGAGGTGGGCGACCTCCTGTTCGCCGTCGTCAACTACGCGCGGCTGCGAGGGGTCGTCCCCGAGAATGCGCTCCGGCGGACGGTCGGAAAGTTCTCGCGCCGGTTTCGCCACGTTGAGCAGGGCCTCGCAGCGCAGGGGGACGAGGCGCGAGGGGCGACGCTCGCCGAGATGGACGCGCTCTGGAACGCGGCCAAGGCGGCCGAACGCTAGGCTTCGTCCTGTCACCTGGGTTCTGGCTGCGCGAGGCCTCGGGCGGGCTCGCGACTCTCGCTCGCGGACGGCCCGCCGTGTGGGACCGAGCCTAGATCTCGAGGTCGGCCTGGAGGTCGGGGAGCGAGGAGATGCCCAGGATCTCGGCCGCTGCCGTGGCCGTGTCGACGCCGATCACCGTCCGTCCGAGCGGCTTCACGAGGCGCGCGTAGAACTGGACGGAGTAGAGAATGAGCGGCTTGTAGGTGATGATGATCGTCTTGCTCCCCGTGAGCGCTTCCTTGGTCTCTCGCTCCACTCCCAGCAGTTTGGGGACGTCCGTTGGGAGGATGTCGATGCTCGGCGTATACCGGACGTCCCACACCTCGGTGAAGCCCGGCCTCCAGTCGGGGTGGAATGCAAGGCTCCGTCCCAACTCGACCACGGTATCTGCCGTCACCGTTCTACGGGGCTGGATAAGACCGTACTGAGCGTCGGGAAAGACAGCGAAGTCGTCGGGGGGAGGGGGCATGGGGGGACGGTGGCAGTTCTCGTCAAACCCACCGCGGCACGGCGTGTTCGCTGAAATGTGCTAACGGGCACCCGTAGGGGCGCCCAGGTCAACTCACAGGGCTTCCTTCGTGCTCGGGAGCCGGTCGCCCGCAGGGTCCCGCGCGACGGCCTGGCGGAGCGCGCGGGCCGCGGCCTTGAACAGGGCCTCAATGCGGTGATGGTCGTTCTTGCCGGAGAGCACGGCGAGGTGGAGCGTGAGGCGCGCGTGTTCGGCTACGCTCAACCAGAAGTGCTCCACGAGCTCCGTCGAGAGGTCCCCGACGGTGTCGCGCGAGAAGGCCGCGTCGAAGACGAGGAAGGCGCGGCCTGAGAGGTCCACGACGGCGCGGGCGAGGGCCTCATCCATGGGAACGTGAGCTTCGCCGTAGCGGGCGATGTAGGCCTTGTCGCCGAGGGCCTCGCCGAGCGCGCGGCCCAGGCAGATCCCGACGTCCTCGACCGTGTGGTGGTCGTCTACGTGGAGGTCGCCGTCGGCCTCGACGTGGAGCCCGAATCCGCCGTGGCGGGCGAACAGGTCGAGCATGTGGTCGAGGAAGCCGACGCCGGTGCGGTTGTCGTAGTCACCGCCGTCGAGGCGGAGCGTGAGACGGACGGTCGTCTCGGCCGTCTGGCGCTCGACGGTGGCGGAGCGGGGGGAGAGGTTCATGCGGCAAGCTACGGGGCAGCGATGTGACGCGGACACCCGGCGTGGCGGCTTCGTCCGCGATCTATCCTGTTCTCCCATGCGCTCCTCGTTCCTTCTCCTCGCCGGCGCTCTCGTCCTCGGGGCCTGCGACACGATTGCCGACGGCGGCGTCCCGCGCCGTGCGTTCCTCGCCGTCGTCCAGATCGACGAGGCCCCGCTCTCGAACGGGGGCGACGGGTGGGACGGCAGCCTCGGCGGCGGCCCGGACCTCTACTTCCGCATCTACCCGGCCGACTTCAACAGCACGCAGTGCCTCGGCGGCGACGTGCTCAACCCGCGCGACGACGCGTTCGTAGTGTCGCGCTACTCGGCCGAGCCGTGGGTGGACGACGTGCACGCCTACGATCTCCCCCTCGTGTGGGACGTGGACCCCGCCGGGTCCGGCTTCGAGTTTCCGTACCTCGACGTGGCCTACCGCGTCGCTGTGTGCGACTACGACCCCACGACGTCGGACGAGGCCGTCGCCCAGACCGAGGCGTTCACGTTCGGCGAGTTCGCCCCCCGCGTCGCCGACGGACGTGACGACGTGATCGTGCTGGAGGGCCGGCGTGGCGGCTACAAGACGTCGGTCCGCCTGCGTGTCGTCTATGGCGACTGAGCGGCGCGGGGCGCCCTCGTGACGTCGGCCGGCGTCGTGAATCTGCGGCGCGTCTGACACCGCACTTGTCAGCGGGCGGCACCATCGTGGGGGGAGGCCGTTCGTACCCTCTGCCGTGTCCGCCGCTCTCGTCGCTCCCCTGCCGTCCCCGATGCCGACCCTCACCGACGCCCCTGGCTACGACCCCGTGGCCGTCCGGCGGGCGCTCCGCGAGCACTTCGGGTTCGACGGGCTCCGGCCGGGCCAGGAGGACGCGCTCCAGCCCGTCCTGGAGGGCCGCGACACGCTCGTCGTGATGCCGACGGGGGCGGGAAAGAGCCTCGTCTACCAGCTCGCCGCGCTCCTCAAGCCGGAGGGCGTGACCGTCGTGGTCTCGCCGCTCATCGCCCTGATGAAGGACCAGGTGGACGCGCTCCGGGCGCGCGGCGTCTCGGCGGCCTACGTCAACTCGTCCCAGACGCAGACGGAGCAGCGCGAGGTGCTCGGGCGGCTGGTGCGCGGCGACCTCACGCTCGTCTACGCCGCCCCCGAGCGGCTCCGCGTGCCCAGCTTCCAGCGGGCGCTCCGCGAAGCCCGCGTCACGCTCCTCGCCGTCGACGAGGCGCACTGCGTGAGCCAGTGGGGCCACGACTTCCGCCCGGACTACCTCGCGATCGCTGACGCGCGGTCCGCGATGGGCGGCCCGCCGTGCGTGGCCCTCACGGCCACGGCCACGCCGCGCGTCCAGGACGACATCGCCGCGCAGCTTCGCCTCCACGACCCGGTCCACCTCGTCACCGGCTTCAACCGCCCGAACCTCCGGTTCGAGGTCCGCTCCACGGCGACGGCCAAGCAGAAGCGGCGCGTCCTGAAGAAGTTCCTCCACGAGCACGAGGGCGAGGCCGGGTTGATCTACGTGGCCACGCGGAAGGACGCCGAGGCGCTCGCCACGTTCGTCCGCCAGGAGACGGGGCGGGGGTGTGAGGCGTACCACGCTGGCCTCCCGGACGCCGAGCGTTCGCACGTCCAAGAGCAGTTCGTCGGCGGACGGCTGGAGACGGTCGTCGCGACGAACGCCTTCGGGATGGGCGTCGACCGTGGCGACGTCCGGTTCGTGGCCCACTGGTCCATCCCGTCCGACCTGGAGAGCTACTACCAGGAGGCCGGCCGCGCGGGGCGCGACGGGGCGCCGGCCGTCGCGCTCCTCCTCTACGCGCCCCAAGACCGCCAGCTGAAGGAGTGGTTCATCGAGCAGAACGCGCCGACGGAGGACGACCTCCGCTCGGTCTACAACTATGCCAAGCGCCAGAACGCGGGGCGGGAGCGGCGCGATGAGGCGGGCCTGCCCGACACCTCGGCCTTCGAGTCGGACGCCGAATTCCTCTCGCGCATGGGCGAGTCCCTCAGCGTCCACGTCTCCAAGCTGCCGAACGTGCTCAGCCGTTTGAAGCGGGCCGGCGTCCTCGTGGAGCGGGAGGACCGGACCGGCGCCGCGCGCTGGACGGCCCGCGACTGGAACGCCCGCGAGGTCGGGCGCTCGCTCCGCTCCAGCGAGACGCACCGCGACAACCAGGGCGCGAGCCTCCTCGGCATCGTCCGCTACGCCCAGTCGTCGGACTGCCGGCGCCGCGCGATCCTCGACCACTTCGGCGACGAGGCCGCCACCGACGTTCCGCCCGAGGACTGCTGCGACGCGTGCCGCACGAACGCCCGCCTCAAGACCGAGGCGCCCGACGAGATCCCGGACTGGGACGCGCTCCCCATGCACGCGCGCGTCGCCCTCGGCCTGCTCGACGCCGTCCGGCGGATGCGGTGGCCGGTGGGGCGCCTCACGCTCGCCAAGATCCTCGCGGGCTCGAAGGCGAAGGGGATGGAGAAGTACGAGCGGCACCCCTACTTCGGCCGGCTCGCGACGGTCGGGCAGGGCGCCGTCGACGGGATCTACAAGGAGCTGCTCCTGAAGGGCTACCTCCGCATCGGCGGCGACGAGTACCCGGTCGTGGAGCTGACGCCCATCGGCGAGCAGGCGCTCGACCACCGCGAGGCCATCGACGTGGAGGTGCCCGCCTTCGGCTCGGCGTCCCGCTCGTCCTCTGCCTCGTCGAGCGACGAGGAGGGCGACCTTGACCCGCTCGACCTGGTCCTCTTCGAGCGGCTCCGCGTGTGGCGGACCGAGCAGGCCACCAAGCGGGGGGTGCCGCCCTACGTCGTCTTCAACGACCGGACGCTCCGGGCCCTCGCCGTCGCCCGGCCGACGACGGAGGCCGAGATGCTGGCCGTCAAGGGCGTCGGGCCGGCCAAGTGGGAAGCCTACGGGGCCGACGTGCTCGCGCTCGTGGCGGACACTGCGTAAACGCGGGAGACTTACAAGGACCCTCCCTCTCCCCAAAGGCGGATCGGACGGGGGGTGTCGGATGGAGTCGTGACTTGCATGTCGACTTGTCGAGGTCTAGATATCGCGTTCCATCCCTGCACAACGACGATGTCTCTTTCTGTCTCGACCTCGGCCCGGCCTCTCCCGCTCGCACTCTCGCTCGGCGTCCTCGGTGGGGCTGCCCTCATCGCAAGCGAGATGATGGTTCCGGGAGCGCGCATTCTGCTCGTGTATGGCGCCTTCGTAGTTGCCTCCCTCGTGGCGGTCCGGCTCGTCCGGTGGCCGGATCTCTCTCCGCGATTCTGGGCGACCTTCCTCGGCTTCATGGTCGCGACCCTCGTTCTTTACGCGTACCTCTTGGGCTTCGCGCCGGGCGTCAACGCCGGATCGATCCCACTCTCAGGCCACGCCTGGCGGCTCGGGATGATGGCAGGGATCGGGGTCCCCGTAAGCGCGGCCGTCGCGTACCTCGCCGGCCTCGGGCATCCCGAGGCTGCTTGAATGGGCCTCGGAGTGGAGGGCCTCAGTCCGCCCGCGCGGGTGACGGCGCGATAAAGAAAGGGCCGCCTCTCGATGGAGAGGCGGCCCAAAGTCGGGGAGCCGGTGGGGCTACTGGCCCGGCAGGAACCCCTGCGGAGCGCCCTGCGGCCGGCCCTGCTGGATGTCGACCAGCGTGATCGTGAACTCGAGGGCCGCGTTCGGCGGGATGCCGCCCTGGCCACCCGGGCCCGGCGAGCCCGTGAGCCCGTAGGCCTGGCTCGGCGGGAGGTAAATCGTCCGCGTCTCGCCGACCTTCATGTCGAGGAGGGCCTCCTGGAAGCCCGGGACCACGGCGCGGACCGGGAGCACGGCTGGCTCGTCGCCCGACTGGTCGAAGATCTCGCCGTTGGAGAACCGGCCCACGTAGTTGATCGCTACGCGGTCGGTGAGGCTCGGCGACGCGCCGCTGCCCGCCTCGTCGACGGTGTAGAGCACGCCGGTGTTCGTCTCCTGGATGCCGTCGCCCGAGCGGGCCGCCGTCAGGAAGGAGTCGGCGCTGGCCGCGTTGCGGGCGATGTCGCGGAGCCGCTGCTGGGCCTGCGGGTCGGTCTTGGCCCGGTTGCGGATCTGGCGGATCTGGATCGAGTCCTCCACGGCCGACTGAATGCGGCCGAGCTGGTCCTCCGAGATCCGGACCGAGTCGCCCGCGAGCCCTTCACGGACGCCTGCGAGGAAGACGTCGGGGTCGAGGTTGGCGATGGTGTCCTGGCGGAGCTGGAGGCCGTACTGGAGGCCGAGGGCGTAACCGATCTCGGCCGAGTCGCCATTGAGGCCGGCGCGGAGGCCGTCGCGGAAGCGCTCGAAGCTGAACGACGAGTCCTGCGAGAGGAACTGCTGGCCGGACTGGTAGCCCGCGTTGTAGGCGATTTGCTCGAACGGGTCGGCGTTGGCGATGTCGGAGAGGTCGGTGTCGCCGGAGGGGCCGCCGGCAGAGCCCTCGCAGCCGGCCATCACGAGGGCGGCCAGGGCGACGAGGGAGAGGGGGAGACGGAGGGTCATGGGGGAGCGTCTGGAGTGGCGGGCAAGCTAGACCCCTCGGCTGCGCCGCCTTGTGAGCCTTCCGGGAAAGCTGGCGAGCCTGGCCGTCCGGCGTCGTCTTCCGGTCATCTGCCCGAACCGTCCGGCCGTCCCGCCCCGCGGCACCGGTAGCTTTCAGTCCCCCTCGACCCGACCCATGTCCGACCGGCCCCTCCTCGTCACCTCCGCGCTGCCGTACGCGAACGGCCCGCTCCACCTCGGCCACCTCGCTGGCGCGTACCTCCCCGCCGACCTGTTCGTGCGTTACCAGCGCCTCGCCGGGCGCGACGTCGTCTGGGTCTGCGGCTCCGACGAGCACGGGGCGGCCATCGCCATCCGCGCGCGCCAGGAAGGGACCACGCCCCAGGCGATCGTGGACCGGTACCACGAGGAGCTGAAGGCGGCATTCGAGGGGTTCGGGATCGCCTTCGACGTCTACGGCCGGACGTCGTCCGACACGCACCGCCGGACGAGCCAGGACCTGTTCCGCGCCATCGAGGCCGGCGGCGGCTTCACGCGCAAGACGACGACACAGCTCTACGACCCCGAGGCCGGCCTCTTCCTCGCCGACCGGTTCGTCAAGGGCACGTGCCCAGTCTGCGGCTGGCCCGACGCCTACGGCGACCAGTGTGAGAACTGCGGCTCATCACTCTCGCCCGACGACCTCATCGAGCCGCGGAGCACGCTCTCGGGCGCTGCGCCGGAGCGTCGCGAGACGACGCACTGGTACCTCCCGCTCGGCGACATGCAGCCGGCGCTGGAGGAGTGGATCGCCACGCGCCGGGACTGGAAGCCGAACGTGCTCGGCCAGGTCCGGAGCTGGTTCCAGGACGGCCTGAGCGACCGGGCCATGACGCGCGACCTCGATTGGGGTGTGCCGGTCCCGCCCGAGGTGGAGGGCGAGACGGAGGGCAAGGTGCTCTACGTCTGGTTCGACGCGCCCATCGGCTACCTCTCGGTCACGAAGGAGTGGGCCGAGACGACCGGCGACGCCGAGCGCTGGCGCCGTTACTGGCAGGTCCACGAGGACGGCACGCAGCCGGAGCTGGTCCACTTCATCGGGAAGGACAACATCGTCTTCCACTGCCTCATCTTCCCGGCCGTCCTCATGGCGACGAACCGGGCGCAGCCGGAGCTCCCGCAGTTCGTGCTCCCGGAGAACGTCCCGGCCAACGAGTTCCTGAACCTGGAGGGCCAGAAGCTCTCCACGAGCCGCGGTTGGGCCGTCTGGGCGCAGGAGGCGCTCGAGGCGTTCCCCGCCGACCTCCTCCGCTACGCCCTCGCCGTGGGCCTCCCGGAGACGAAGGACGCCGACTTCTCGTGGGCCGACTTCCAGAACCGCGTCAACGGCGAGCTGGCCGACGTGCTGGGCAACTTCGTCAACCGCGCCCTCACGTTCGCCGCGCGCTTCACCGACGGCCAGGTCCCGGCCCTCGTCGACCCGAGCGACGCCGACCGCGCCATGCTCGACGCCCTCGCGTCGGCGCCAGCCGAGATCGGCGAGGCGTACCGCGGCTACCGGCTTCGCGAGGCCGTCGCCAAGACCATCCACCTTGCGCGGCAGGGGAACCAGTACCTCCAGGAGACCGAGCCGTGGAAGACGCGCAAGACCGACGAGCAGGCCATGCGCAACACGGTCCACGTGGCGCTCCAGGTGTGCGGCGGGCTCTCGATCCTCCTCGACCCCGTCGTGCCGGAGACGGCAAGAAGGTTGCGCGAGATGCTGAAGCTCCAGGGTGTCCGCTCATCCGAGCGTGCAGGAACGGAAGGTTTGGGATGGGGCGATGCTGGTCGCCCTTTGCTGGAAGAAGGTCATTACCTAGGACGGCCGGGAATCCTCATCCCCAAAGTCGAAGACCAAGAGGTGGAAGCGCAGCGGCAGCGGCTGGCGGACCGGTCGGCGTCCGCCGTGGGCGATGCGGGGGCGGCCGAGACGGTCGCCGAGGCCGACGCGCCTTACGCCCCGCTCGGCGACGAGATTGTGTTCGACCAGTTTGCGCCGCTCGACCTCCGCGTGGGGCAGATCGTGGCGGCCGAGCCGCACCCGAACGCCGACAAGCTCCTCCGCTTCGACGTGGACCTCGGGTTCGAGACGCGCCAGATCCTCTCCGGCGTCCGCGAGCACTTCGCGCCGGACGATCTGGTGGGCACCAAGGTCGTCGTCGTCGCCAACCTCAAGCCGCGGACGATCCGCGGGCTGGAGAGCAAGGGGATGATCCTGTTCGCCGAAAACCGCGACGGCGCGCTCCTGCCCGTCGCCGCGGAGGGCGAGCCCGGCGCGGTGGTGCGATAGTCGCGGCTCGGGGACCGTTCACCGCGCCGGCGCTGGTGCGAGCCAGCGGATGAGCTGTGCCGTTACCTCCGGGCGACGCAGCAGGTCGAAGTGCGTCATCCCCCGGGCGATCCACTGGCGGTCGCGGGGCACGTCGAGGGACCGCACCGGGTCGGGGTGCCGGCCGAGGGCGCTGTCGAGCGGGACGAGCCCGTCGCCGACGGTCTGGTCGCGGAGCCCGCCCCGCCCGTCGCCAGTCGTCGCCGCGACGACGTAGCAGGTCACGCCGTCGGGAAGCGGGAGGGGCCGACGGGTGTCGGGGCCCCGCCGGAATCGTTCCTGGCCCTGCCAGTCCTCGTCGCGGACGGAGCCATAGCGGAGATCGGTGACCCCGGGGCTCCGGATCTGTCCGATGCGCGCGAAGGGGGCACCGTAGCGCGTGGCGCCGAGCAGGGCGTCGACGGCGTTGCCGATGCGTTCGAGCGGGGCCCCGTGATGGGGCGAGCCGAGCGTGACGAGCGAAGCGTCGCGCTCAGGCCATGCGAACCCGGCCTCGGCAGCGTGCTGGAACGCGCTTCGGGCAACGAGCCCGCCCATGCTGTGCCCGACGATCACGATCCGGCGAACGGCCACGGGCCACGCCGACACGAGGGCGTCGAGGCAGTCGGCCACCTCCCGGCCGGTCTCGGAGATGTGGCGCCCGCTGTTGTACCGGAGCGCGACGCGCGTGCCTTGGATCGCCTCGGCGAGAGCAGCTCCGGGGTCATGGTCGGCGTCGCCCCACTGTCCGTCGTGGAGACAGATGCCGTGGATCTGCACGAGGAGCGTCGGCGATGGAGAGCGGAGGTCGCGCGCGAGCGAGGCCGGTGAGAGGTCGAGGGGCCGTCCCTCGTGGCGGACCTGGAGCGGTATCGCGAGCGGGTTGCCGCGCGCCGCCAGCTCTTGTCCCCAGACCCCGTTGAGCGCCGCGACGACCGCCTCTCGGGCGGGGGATCCCGGCGGCGGGAGGGCGGGGAGGACGGCGTCGACGCCGGATAGGGCCCGGTCCACCCCGAGCCCGACGCGCCGAGCCACGGCGCGGACGATCCGGTAGACGAGGCCAGCGATCCCGTGCGCACGCGGCCGGCGGCTGAGGGGCCGCTGGACCGTCGCGTGAACCGCCTCGACGAGGTCGGTGATGCCCACGACGCCGTCCGCCGCCAGCCGGGCGGCGCCCTGCAAGTCAGGAGGGGAGAAGCGGGGCACGGGCAGAGCCGGGTGGGGCGCCTATTCACGGCCGCCGCGCAGAGGAGTTGCGCCCCGCCCGTGTGGACCCGGTGCGCATTGGGGGGCCGGGAGGCGCGGACGAGGCGTCGCGCTCCTAGAACGTCACGTCGAAGGTGCCGTTCGTGACCGTGACCTCGTCGCCGTTGACCGTCCGGCCGGTGAACGAAAACGTGCCCTTGGCCGAGGACTCGGTGTAGACATCCAGCGAGAGGGTCCCGTTGACACTCGCATACACCTCGTCTCCCTGGTCGTCCGGGTTCTCGGTCCGCGCCGTGTAGGAGGCCACGGCGACGTCGTTGGCAAGCTGGTACGAACGCACGTCCGTCGAGGGGAGCGTCAGCGTAATGACCTCCTGGTTGTTCTGAGAGATGACGTTGTCAGCGCCTGCGATCGTGAGGGTGCCCTGCTGGAGCTGGACGCGGACGCACGTGCCGGAGAACGAGTCGCCGGAGACCGTCGCGCGGACCGTGCCCCCGTCGGCGTAGCCCGTCGCCTGGCACGCGGCGTTGTCGACGGCGTCGCTGACCTGGTCGCAGGCGGCCAGGGGGAGGAGGAGGGCGAGGCAGAGGGCGAAGCGCATGGCGATCGGGGAGGGGGGAAGGGGGGCGGAGGCCCCGAACCCTTCGAGGCGCCCGGTCGGTTCCCCGGAGCGGCCGCGCGGGATGTGAGATCTTGGGACAGTCCTTCCGCTCCGCCCATGCGCTCCCTGCCCCTCGCCCTGCTCCTTCTCGCCGCCGGCACGGCTGCCCAGGCCCCGAACGACTCCGGCCTCCCGCTCCTCCCCGAGCAGGCCGCCTTCGACGCCACGTACTACCGCCTCGACCTCGCCGTGGACCCCGCCACGCGGACCATCGACGGGACCCTGGAGATGGAGGCCCGCGTCGTCCAGCCCACGACGGAGATCCTGCTCGACCTCGACGCGCCCCTGGCCGTTTCGTCCGTTCAGGAAGTGGCCTACATCGTCGGCTCGGGCGACGAGATCGCGGTCGGTCGGCCGTTCACGCGTGAGGGAAACCGGCTGCGGATCGGGCTCGCGCGGACGGCCCAGCCGGGCGAGGGACTCCGCCTGCGGATCACCTACGGAGGCACGCCGCGCGAGGCGCCGCGTCCCCCGTGGGACGGTGGCTTCACCTGGGCGGAGACCGAAGACGGCCAGCCGTGGGTCGCCGTGAGCTGCCAGATCCAGGGCGCCGACCTCTGGTGGCCCGTGAAGGACCACCCGTCTGACGAGCCCGATTCGGTCCGCGTCTCGCTGACCGTGCCGGCCGGCCTTCGGGCGATCTCGAACGGCGTCTGGGAAGGCCGCGAGGACAATGGCGACGGGACGGCGACGGAGACGTGGTTCGTCTCGACGCCCATCAACAACTACGGCGTCTCGTTCGGGATCGGTCCGTACGAGGTGGTCGAAGCGGCGTACGAGAGCCCGGCCGGGTGGCGCCAGACGGTCCCGTTCTTCGTCCTCCCTGAGCGCGTCGACGACGCGCGCCGCCAGCTCCCCGGATTCCTCGACGCCCTCGCCTTCCTCGAGCGTACGTTCGGCCCCTACGCCTGGCGCGCCGACGGCTACAAGGTGCTCCACACGCCGTACCTCGGGATGGAGCACCAGACGCTCGTGGCCTACGGCGCTGACTTCGAGGACAACGCCTACGGGTTCGACTGGCTCCATCTCCACGAGCTCGCCCACGAGTGGTGGGCCAACCTGGGCTCCGCCCCGGACTGGCGCGACTTCTGGGTCCACGAGAGCTTCGCCAACTACGCGGAGGCGCTCTACGCCGAGGACCTCGCGCGGCGGGCCGAGGGGGAGGCGGCCGCCGAGGCCGCCTACCTCCGGTACCTCCAGGGAACGCGAGGTGGGATCGGCAACGTCATCCCGATCGCTCCGCGCGAGACGCGGACGACGCAGCAGATGTACGCGCTCCCGGATGGCGGCTCCAACAGCGACATCTACGTCAAAGGCGGCTGGGTCCTCCACACCCTCCGGTTCCTCCTGAACGACGACGAGCGGTTCTTCTTGGCGATGCGCTCGATCCTCTACCCGACGGAGCAGGCCGAGGCCGTGACCGACGGCCGCCAGGCCCGGTTCGTCTCGACGGTGGACGTGGAGCGGGCGTTCTCGCGCGCTGCCGGGCGCGACCTGAGCGGCGTGTTCGAGGTCTACGTCCGCCAGCCGGCCCTCCCGCGCCTCGCCGTCGAGCGTGGTCCGAACGAGTGGACGCTCCGCTGGATCGTCCCGGAAGCGGCGGGTGATGTCGTGTTCGACGTGCCCATCGAGGTGTCGGTGGGCGGGCATGTGCAGCGCGTGGCGATGCCGGGCGGCGTCGGGACGGTCCGCGTGCCGGCGGGCGCGACCGTCGAGATCGACCCGAACGGGCGGGTCCTGTTCGAATTGGCGGACTGACCGGCGGCAGCAGACGTTTCAGGGTCCACCCTCTCTCGACATCCATGCGGCACCTCCTCTTCGTTAGTGCCCTCCTCACGCTCGCCGCCTGCGCGGGCCGCCCGCCCGGCACCGAGCCGTCGGATGCCCTGATCGACATGTGGGCTGCGATCCCGGCGGGCATGTCGCAACTCGCCGCTGCCGACGTGCCCGCGGTCTGCGACCGGCCTTTCGGGACGTGGTTCGAGGACTTCGGCGTGCGCGGCCTCGCGTGCTCGGCGAACCGGAAGCTGCCGCTCGCGGGCGTCGTCGCCCGAGCGCCAATGCCGATCTGGACGAGCGGTCCGCACCAGGGGACGCCAGAGAGCCTCGGCCTCGCGCTCCACGCGCCCCGGGAGTTCGGGCAGTACAACCCGGCCTTCGTGCAGTGGGCGGTCGAGAACGGTGTGCCCGAGAGCGCCGCCGCGCGGACCCTCGCCCAGCCCATTTACGATGCCTACGTGCGCCGCCTTGCGCGCGTCTACTGGCTGGCGTACCAGTCGCTCGCCGGCGACGGATTCCCGGCGCGGCTCCCGACCGGCCCGGTCGCCTCATACGCGGCGTTCCTCGATGGCGGGCCGCTGCCGGAGGGCGCCCTCTTCGAGGACGGCGTGTCGGTGTTTCTCCTATTCGACGCGCGGAGCCAGCCCATCGCGGACCGCCTGGAGACGCCGGCGGACAACCCGTGGGAGATCCGCTACGAGGCGAACACGGCTCTCGGCTTCTGGGTCCGCCGCCGGGCGGACGGGACGGTCGGCCTGTTCCGCGACGGCCTCCGCGATGTGCTGGACGCCTTCGACGCCGACTGGCTGGCCGCCAACGGGGGCTGATCCGACGGGCGGACGTATCCGCCCGCCGGAGTGCCGGCGGCCTGAAGGCTAGTCCAGGTCGACCTTCTCGTGCTCGCCGAGGTCGCGGGCTGGCTTCCCGGTCACCTTCGACTTCACGAAGCCGAGGGCGTACACGATGGGCGACGACGGCGAATCCCAGTACTCGGCCCGCTCGACCTGCACCTTGATCAGGCGGAGGTGCGGGTCGTCGAGGCCCTTCGGGAACCACGCCTCGAGCGGTTTCGACCACATCTCCTCGGCCTTGTCCTTGTCCTTCACGATGATCGCCGTGCCGGCCATCGTCACGTAGTCCTGGCGGCCGGGGTGCGCGAAGGCGACGCCGACCTTCCGGTTCCGCTCGATGTGCTCAACCTTTTCGGAGTCGTCGCGGGTGAAGAACCAGAGGTCGCCGCCGAAGGCGACTTCCTGGACGGCCATCGGCCGGCTCCACGGCTTGCCGTCGGTGTCGACAGTGGTGAACATGCAGATGCGGATGTCGTCGATGAGGTCGGCGAGCTTGTCGATGCGCTCCTGGCGCTCGGCGGGGGAGGGGGCGGACATGGGGAGGGGGAAAGAAGGGGGCGGCTCCAACGGCGACGCCCGCGCGAGGTTCGTCCAAAACGACGCCGCCCCGCGGGCCGATGCCAGCGGGGCGGTCCGTCGAACGGGAGAGAAGGGCGGTGTTGGCGATGCCGCCGCTTAGGCGTTGATGGCCCGGCCGTAGGCGTCCTTGAACGCCTCCATCACCGCCTCCGAGAGCGTCGGGTGCGGGTGCATGGCGTCCATGATCTCCTGAGCCGTGGTCTCCAGGGCCCGTGCCGTCACCACCTCCGCGATCATCTCGGTCGCGTCGTGGCAGATGATGTGGGCGCCGAGGACTTCCCCGTACTTCTTGTCCACGACCACCTTCACGAACCCGCGGTTGTCGCCGATGGCCGTGGCCTTGCCGTTGGCCGCGAACGGGAACTTGCCCGTGATCACGTCGAAGCCGGCCTCCTTGGCCTTCGCCTCGGTGTAACCGACGGACCCGATCTGCGGGAGGCAGTACGTGCAGCCCGGGACGTTGAGGTAGTCGACGGCGTGGGGCGCGTGGTCCAGCTTGCCCTCGGCGTGCGCGATCTGCTCCACGCAGACGATGCCCTCGTGGCTCGCGACGTGAGCCAGCCAGGGGCCGCCGATCACGTCGCCGATGGCGTAGACGTTCTCGACGTTCGTCCGGTACTGTGCGTCGACCGTGATGGCGCCGCGCTCGTGGGCGACCCCGATCTCGTCCAGCCCGAAGCCCTCCACGTTGCCCACGACGCCGACGGCCGAGAGGACCTGGTCGACGGTGACCGTCTGGTCGCCCTTGGCGGTCTGGATCGTGACGACGCACCCGTCGCCGGACGTGTCGACGTTCGTGACCTGGGCGCCGGTCATGACCTTCACGCCCATCTTCTTGTAGGCCCGCTCCAACTCCTTCGAGACGTCGGCGTCTTCCACCGGGACCAGCCGGTCCTGCAGCTCCACGATCGTCACCTCCGTCCCCATGTGGTGGTAGACGTAGGCAAACTCGACGCCGATCGCGCCGGCCCCGACCACGAGCAGGGATCCCGGCTTCTCCGTTTGAAGCATGGCCTGCTTGTAGTCGATGATCTTCGTGTCGTCGACCGGGAGCGAGGGGATCTCGCGGGCGCGGGCGCCGGTGGCGATGATGATGTGCTTGGCTGAGATCTCGGTGGTCTCGCCGACCGTCTCGCCGTCCATCGTCTCGGAGGGCTCGATGGAGACCTTCCCGCCGCCCTGGAGCGTGGCCTTGCCCATGAACACGTCCACCTTGTTCTTCTTCATGAGGAACTGGACGCCCTTGTTCATCTGGTTGGCCACGCCGCGCGAGCGCTGGACGACCGCCTCGAAGTTGGGCGTGATCGCCGAGCCGTCGCCGTCGAAGCCGTAGTCGGCGATGTGCGAGAGCTGGGAGGCGATCTCGGCGCTCTTGAGGAGGGCCTTCGTCGGGATGCAGCCGATGTTGAGGCAGACGCCGCCGAGCTTGTTCTTCTCGACGATGGCCGTCTTGAAGCCGAGCTGGTTCGCACGGATGGCCGTCTCGTAGCCGCCGGGGCCGGAGCCGATCACGAGGACGTCGTAGGGGGCGTTCGCCATGGGGAGTTAGAGGGGGTGAAAGTGGGAGGAAGGATACCCCCAGGTCCCGTTCGGGGTCTCCAGGGGGCGTTGAAGAGGCGGTGAGTCAGCGGCGGTACGTCTGGTGGCGCGTGAGCCCGTACGCCAGGAAGCGGTGTAGCCATCAGCCGCAGCGAACGCCTGCCGTGCCGACCACTGACCGACGGATCCCCTGATCGGCCGAACTCCTAGCTACTCACTGACCGACCTCTGGCCCACCGACCACTCGTCCACCACGGCGACGACGATCACGTTGGCGGGCGTGGCGCGCTCCTCGGGCGCCCGGTGCCGATCGAGGAGGTCCGCGACGACGGCGCCCTCCTTGGCCACGAGCACGACGTCGCCCACGCCGGCGTCGAGGCCGGGGTCTAGGGCGACGTCCTCGGTCGCCCCGAGCGGCTCGCCGTCGAGGCCGATCTTCGCGACGACGAGGAGGCGGTGGCCCGTCAGGCGGTCGTCCTTTTGGGAGGCAACGACGGCTCCGGTGATGCGTCCGAGATACATGTTGGAAATGTGTTACAACAGTTGCCCGTCCGGGATAGTTAGTTTGGGGGCTTCCCCGGCATCCACCACGTCGCCGGGGTGCACTACCACCTCACTACCCACACCACGGATGTACACCACGGAAGGGATCGAAGCTGTCGCGACGGTTACCGAGCTTCGGTCGAAGACGTCGGCGCTCATTGAGCAGTCGAAGGGCCTCAAGACGGGCATCATGATTCAGAAGAACAACGAGCCCGAGGCGGTCCTCATCTCGTACGACCTCTACCAGAGGCTTTACAAGTCCTACGGGAAGAAGGGCGGCCAGTAGGCGCACCCGCTAGCGGTCGCCGATCAGCCGCTTCAGCTCCCCGACCCGCCGGACCGTGGCCTCGCGGTCGAGCGTCCGGAAGCGTTCGGGGAGCATCGAGCGACTGGTGCATTCCATGACGGCGACGAGGTTCTGAAGCTCCACCTGCAGGGGGTACGAGGGAGGCACGAAGTCCTCCACGACGCTCTGGAGGATCTCGCGAGTGACCCGGACCTCGTCGCCGTCGTCGCCTCGGTTCGCGGCCGGGGGCTCGACGGCGGCGGCCGGCAAGGCGGCGCCATTCCCGCTCGGCCCGGCGTCGGGGCCGTCGTCCGCGGCGGGCACGTCGCCCGGCCCGGCGTCGAGGGCCCGCGTGGCAGCGCGGAACTTGGCACGCGTCAGGAGCGCCTCCATGTCGGCGCCGGAGTAGGTCCGCTCGCCGTCGAGGAGGGCATCTGGGATCTCGGACATCGGGACCTCCACGCCCGTCTTCTTCATCATCACGCGGAGCAGCTCCTCGCGGTCCTCGCGGGTGGAGGGGTAGAACAGGCCGATGTGCTCCTCGGCGCGGCCCTGCCGCTTGAGGTCGACCGGCATGAGGTCCGGGCGAGCCGTCACGAGGAACCAGATGATCTTGCCGCGGAAGCGCGTGTCGCTCATGGCCTGAGCGATCTGGCCGAACACGCGCGACGAGACGCCCGAGTCGCCCTGCGCGTTGCGGTCGCCGAGGGCGGCGTCGGCCTCGTCGATCATCACGGCGACGGGGTTCATGGCCCGGAGGAGGGTCAGGATCTTCTCCAGGTTGCCCTCGGTCACGCCCTGCCACTGCGAGCGGAAGTTCTTGAGCTTGACCATCGGGATCCCGATCTCGCCCGCGAAGGTGGTGATCAGGAACGTCTTGCCCGTCCCGACGGGCCCGCTCACGAGGTAGCCCATCGGCATCACGTCCGGCCGGCCGGCCTTGATGGCCTCCGAGGCGGCGCGGAGGTGGGCCTTGGCCTCGGCGTGGCCGGCCACCATGTCGAGCGTGTAGTCGGTCTCGACGAACTCGAGGAGTCCGTAGGCCTCGGCCTCGATCAGCTCCTTCTTCTTGTCCGAGAGGACGTCGAACGTGAGCCGCCGCTCGTTCTCGAGGACGTCGGCCAGGATCGTCCGGAGCTGGACGTAGCCGAGGCCGGCCGTGTTCTGGGCGAGCGTGAGGTCGGCCACGTCGCTCAGCGCGTCGTAGCGGGCGCGGCCGTCGCGGGCGGTCCGGAGGAACCAGGAGACGAACCGCTGGCGCTCGTCGAGGTCGGGGAATTGGATCTCCAGCTCCGCGTTGTAGGGGCTCTGGATGAACGGCCGCGAGAGGTCGTTCAGGTTCTCGGCGATGAGGACGAGCGTGAAGTCGGCCCGGAGGAGGAGCGGGTCGTGCGCCCACTTCTGGAGCGTGACGAGCGCGGCGCGGTCCTCGGCCGAGTAGCTCGCCGCCTCCGACATCGGGATGACGGTCTCGGCGTAGTCGACCACGCAGGCGATCCGCTTCCCGTCGGCGAGGCGGAGGCGGAAGTAGTTGTCGAGGAGGGCGAAGACGCGGGCCGGGTCCTTCGGGAGCTTCTTCGCGAACTCCGTCCCGAAGATGGTGTCGTAGCCGCTGAGGGCCCGGTTGAAGTCCTTCCGGCTCTCGGCGTCCTGGAAGTGGATCCCGTCCGACCGGTCGTAGAACACGACGATGTCGCGGCCGGCGAAGAGGTCGTCGGCGAGGAACTGGCGGAGCGGGAGGTAGATCCGCTCGCCGTTCTCGTCCTCCGCCGGCACCACGTCGCGGACGTTGCCGTGGAGGATGAACTGGTTGAGCGTCTTGGTGAAGTAGCGGCGGGCGAGCTCGCGGGCCCAGGCGGGGTAGTGGGCGAGCGGGTCGGCGGCGGTCTGGGCCATCAGGCGATCGGCAGGGGAGGGCGGAAGATACCGGGGCGCCGCCGCGGGGCGAGCGGCACCGAAGCGGCACACGCACCGCGCCCGCCGAGGTTGCACCGCTTCGGGGACGGCTCGAGGCGGGGACCCGGAGCGGCTACCGCACGACCGTCACCGGCTCCGCCGGCGCCGTCGAGGCCCTCGGGATAGGCACCGAGGGCGAGGCAGAGACGCCGTTGCCGTCGACGTCGCTGGTGCGAGGGCGGACCCGCCCTCGCTCGGTCCGATCTCGCATGGGACGACCTGCGCCCGCGTAGCGGAGTCGGTCGTGAGGGTGACCAGGGCGAGCGTCGCGAGGCGGCGGGCCGATGGAGTGGAGACGGACAGAGTGGACGCATGAGGAGAGATGGAAGACGCGGCTGCTTCAGTGGGGGGGACGACTTGCACTTGTGAATGAGGCATTTATGGGTCCACCTGCTAGCGGTCTGACCGAATCCTCTTCGGGCCCTCTGTCTTCTAGCGGGGAGGCACTCGCCCGGACGTCCTCGGAACCGAACGGCGCCCGTAGACTCTCACCCGTCCCCTCGCCCGCCCGCCCCGCATGTTCGACTGGATCGCCGACCCCAACGCCTGGATCGCACTCGCGACACTGACCGCGCTCGAGATCGTCCTCGGGATCGACAACATCATCTTCATCTCAATCCTGACGGGCCGGCTCCCGGACGACCAGCAGGCACGGGGGCGCACGATCGGGCTCGGGCTGGCGATGGGGATGCGGATCCTCCTCCTCCTTTCGATCTCGTGGGTGATGGGCCTGACGGCCGTCCTGTTCGACTTGGGCCACCTCTTCCCCTTCCTCCAGAGCGTCGGCGAGGGCGCGACCGACGCGATTGCGCACGGCCCGGGCGCCGGAGGAGACACGGGACCCCTCGCGATCACGGGGCGCGACCTGATCCTCCTCCTCGGGGGGATCTTCCTCGTCGGCAAGTCGACGCACGAGATCCACCACAAGCTGGAAGGCGACGGCGAGCACGCGGCGGAGAAGCCGAAGGCCGTCTCGTTCGCCGGCGTGCTGATCCAGATCGCCCTGCTGGACGTCGTGTTCTCGCTCGACTCCGTGATCACGGCCGTCGGGATGGCCGACGAGATCATGGTCATGATCATCGCCGTCGTGATCGCCGTCGGGATCATGATGGTCGGGGCCGGTCCGATCTCGCGGTTCGTGCACATGCACCCGACGATCAAGATGCTGGCACTTGCGTTCCTGATCCTGATCGGCGTGACGCTCGTGGCCGAGGGCCTCAACCAGCACGTCTCGAAGGGCTACATCTACTCGGCGATGGCGTTCTCCCTCCTCGTGGAGCTCCTCAACATCCGGTCGAAGCGGGGCAAGACCACGAAGTCCGTGGAGCTGATCGAGCCCGTCGTAGCCGACGGTGCCCGTGGCGTCCCGGGCGCGACGGACGTCCACCGGCCCGTTCTGCTCGCCCACCCCGACGCTTGATGCTCCGGCTCTCGGCCTCCCGACGTGACCTCGGCGCCCCGATGCGCGGCTGGACGAGTACGCCTTCCCCGGACTTCATGCGCTCGCTCGTCATGCTCCTCGCCGTCGTCGCGACGGCGGTCGGGTGCCGCGCCCAGACGCCGCCCGCCGAGCGTCCTCGCCCGGTCGAGGCGGTGCCGGCCCAACCCATCGCGCCGCGCGCGTCGGACTCCATCTCGATGCGTGGGCGGATGGCCCGGTTCGCGGAGGAGGGCGCCGTCGTCTATCAGGAGGGGCCGGCCTCTGCCGACGGGACCGGCCGCTACTACATGGGCCGCGAGATCGCCCGCGTGATGAGCCACCGCGGCGCCGCCTGGCTGGAGCGGCCCGACCGGGAGCGCGAGGAGCGCCCGGAGATCCTGATCCGGAGCCTCGGCCTGGAGCCGGACGACGTGGTGGCGGACCTCGGCGCCGGAACCGGCTACTTCACGTTCCGCCTCGCCCCGCTCGTGCCCGACGGCCTCGTCTACGCCGTCGACATCCAGCCGGAGATGCTCCGGATCCTGGAGGAGCGGGCCGTGGCCGACGAGGTGGACAATGTGGCGCCCGTCCTCGGCTCGACCACGAGCCCCGGCCTCCGCCCGGCCTCGACGGACCTCACGCTCGTCGTCGACGCGTACCACGAGTTCTCGCACCCGGCCGAGATGCTGGCGGCCATCTTCGAGGCGACGCGGCCCGGCGGCCGCCTCGTGCTGGTCGAGTACCGCGGCGAGGACGCAGACGTCCCGATCAAGCCGCTCCACAAGATGTCCGAGGCACAGGCGCGGCGCGAGGTGGAGGCGGCCGGATTCGTGTTCGTCGAGAACCGGGGCCCGCTGCCGCAGCAGCACATCCTCGTGTTCCAGCGGCCGGAGGAGTAGCCTCAGTCCGACCCGTTGCGGGTGTGGCCGCGGAGGGGAGCCCCGCCCGCCTGGGGCGATGCGGCGGACGGGCCGCTGACCTGACCGCTCTCGACCAGCGCCCGCCAGCGGGCGGCGTCCGTCGCGTCGGCCTGGGCCCGCTCCAGCCGCTCCAGGCGGGCGTCGAGGTCGAGGACCGTCCGGGCATCGAGTTCGTCGGGGGCCCCCATCGCGTCGGATGCCCGTCGCCGTGGCCGCTCCCCGGCCCGCGTCCGGCGCACGAGGATGAGGCTGTTCACGACGACCGCCAGCGTCGCGAACATGAACACGAGGAGGCCCTCGTCGCCCGGCGAGTCGACCGCGCCCACGAAGGTGACGAATGCGACGAATGCGTTGAGGAAGAGCTGGAACCAGTCGGTCTTGGTCATCGCGAGCGGCAGGGAGGCGGCAAAAAAAAGGCGGCCCCCGTCGCTACGGGAGCCGCCCTGTGCGGTTGCGGGAGGGCGGCTAGGCCACCGTCACCTCGTCCGAGAGGTACACGTCTTGGATCGTGTGGAGCAGGTCGACGCCCTCGGCCATCGGCCGCTGGAACGCCTTGCGGCCCGAGATCAGGCCCATCCCGCCCGCGCGCTTGTTGATGACGGCGGTGCGGACGGCCTGGCCGAAGTCGTCCTTCCCGGAGCCGCCGCCCGAGTTGATCGTCCCGGCGCGGCCCATGAACCCGTTCGCCACCTGGTAGCGCGTGAGGTCGATGGGGTGGTCACTCGCGAGCTCGGTGTAGATCCGCTCGTCGAGCTTGCCGTACGACGAGTCACCCGAGTTGAGGGCCTTGTAGCCGCCGTTGTTGACCGGCTGCTTCTGCTTGAGGATGTCGGCCTCGAGCGTCGCGCCGATGTGGTCGGCCTGGCCCGAGAGGTCGGCCGAGGTCTCATAGTTCGTGCCGTCGACGGTGAACCCCTCGTTGCGGAGGTAGCACCAGAGGATCGTCGCCATCCCGAGTTCGTGGGCGACGGCGAAGGCCTGGCTCACCTCCTGGATCTGGCGGTCGGAGTTGTCCGAGCCGAAGTAGATCGTGGCGCCGATGGCCGCGCAGCCCATGTTCCACGCCTCCTCGACCCGCGCGAACATGATCTGGTCGTACGTGTTGGGGTAGGTGAGGAGCTCGTTGTGGTTGAGCTTGAGGATGAACGGGATCTTGTGGGCGTACTTCCGCGCCACAATCCCAAGCGCGCCGTACGTCGAGGCGACAGCATTGCACCCGCCCTCGATGGCCAGCTCGACGATCTTCGCGGGGTCGAAGTAGTCGGGGTTCTTGGCGAACGAGGCGCCGGCCGAGTGCTCGATGCCCTGGTCCACGGGGAGGATCGAGAGGTAGCCGGTCCCGCCGAGGCGGCCCGTGTCGTACAGCTGCTGGAGCGAGCGGAGGACGGGGACCGACCGGTCGGACGGCGCGAAGATCCGGTCGACCCAGTCGGGGCCGGGGAGGTGGAGGCGCTCCTTCGGGATGGCGGGCGCGTCGAATCCGAGGAGGGACTGGGCCTCGTCGCCGAGGTACTCTTCGATCTGGGACAGGGAGGCGGGCATGAGCGGGGAAAATGTCGGAGGAGACGGAAGATACAGGGGGCGGAGCCGGCACGGCCGCCGGGGTGCGCCCGGGAGCGCTTCCGTTGTTGACCTTACGCGCGGCCGAGCACGGACCGTGTGTCGACCTCCGGTGGAAGACGCCCCGTCGTGAGCGCATCGGCGAGTTCGGGGGCGAGGAGGGGGGCCGTGAGCAGGCCCTTGGCGCCCAGGCCGGTGAACACCCAGACGCCGGGGTGTCCCGGAAGCGGGCCCACGAGGGGGAGCCGCCCTGGCGAGACCGTCGCCGGGACCGTGATCCGCACGCCCGCTTGCCGGTCGAGGACCTCGGCGTCGGCGAGGGTGGGGACGAGGTGGGCCGCTCGGGCCTGCAACTCGGCGTCGCGGGCCGGGTCCGGCGCCGTCGAGGTGAATCCGTGCTCGAACGTCGCCCCGACGATAACCGAGGCCGACGAGGGGACGACATAACCGCGCCCGGCGATGGCCGGGAGGTCGGCCGGGAGGGCCGTGGGACGAGCGAGTCGGAGCGTTTGCCCTTTCACACGGTGAAGTGGGAGGGCGTCGAGAGCTGGGATCGCGCGGGCGCCGTCGCCGAGCGCGAGGAGGAGGTGCCGGCACCCAAGGTCGCCATGGTCTGTTATTGCAATGAGTCCCTCTCCACCGACCCGCCAGCTCTGAAGGCGCCACCCATCATTCCGGACAGCGCCCCTCGTCTCGGCCGCCCGGAGGACGGCCCGGACCAGGGCCGGGATCTCGACGTGCCCGCCGCGGCAGACGAAGAGGGCGCCGTGAGGCGCTGCCACGTCGGGCCATCGCTCGGCGCAGGCAGGGGGCGACAGCCACGCGAGGGCGGTCGGGTATTCGTCTGCGCGCGCGGTGAACGCCTCGGCCTGCCGGGCCTCGGCGGCGGGGCGGAGGACGCCGGAGCGGTGGAGAAAGGCGGAGGCCTGCGCGTCGTCCAGCAACGCGTCGAGGGCGTCCAGGGCCTCGGTCCTCCTCCAAACCGGCTTCGCCTTCCGACCCATGAAGGGGTTCACGATCCCCGCCGACGCGCCGCTCGCCCCGGCCGCCGGCCCCTCGGCGTCGAGCACGGCGACGGAATGCTCCCGGCTCAGGGCGAGCGCAGCACTGGCTCCGGCCAGGCCCGCGCCCGCGATGACGACGTCGTAAGTCATGAGGCCAGGGGGGCGGGGTCGGGGTAGCTTGCCGGAAGCTAGCCGGACGTCCCCCATGCCCCCCGTAGAAGTCGCCGTCGTTGGTGGCGGAGTCGCCGGTCTCGGCATCGCGTGGCAGTTGGCAGAGGCCGGCCGGCGCGTGGTCCTGTTCGAGCGCGCGCGCCTCGGGCGCGGGGCGACGTGGGCGGCGGCGGGGATGCTCGCGCCGTCGGCCGAGCTGAGCTTCGAAGAGCTGGACCTCCACGCGCTGTCCCGCGAGAGCCTGCGCCGGTGGCCGGCCTTCGCGCGCGACCTTGAACGGGCCAGCGGCGTCGACGTGGGCTACCGAGACGACGGTACGCTCGTCGTCGCTGACGACCGCGACAGCGCCCGCGCGCTCCGCCGGCTGTTCGCCTTCCAACAGGAGCACGGCGCCCGCGTCGAGTGGCTGACGGGCGACGAGGCCCTCGACCTGGAGCCGTTGCTCTCGCCCCGCCTTCCCGCCGCGATCCACTCCCCGGACGACCACCAGGTCGACAACCGCGCGCTCGCGGAGGCGCTGGCGACGGCGGCCGAGCGAGCCGGTGTGGAGGTCCGTGAGCACACGGCGGTCCGGTCCATCGAGCCGGACGACGACGGGCCGGTCGTGATCCTGGCGGGCGGCGAGCGGGTCGAGGCGCGCGTCGTCGTGCTCGCCGCCGGGGCGTGGAGCGCGGCGGTGGGCGGGCTCACGCCGACGCCGCCCGTACGGCCGGTGAAGGGACAGATGCTCTCGCTCCGCCTCGCCCCCGAGCGGGGGCTCGACCTGCGGCACGTCGTCCGCAGCCCCGACGCGTACCTCGTCCCCAAGCCCGACGGCCGGCTCGTCATCGGCGCGACGAGCGAGGAGGTGGGGGAGGACACGGCCGTCACCGCCGGGGGGCTGTACCGGCTCCTGGAGGGCGCCGTCGAGATCGTCCCGGGCGTCGAGGAGATGGACCTCGTGGAGACGTGGGCCGGGCTCCGGCCCGCCAGCCGCGACCACGCGCCCCTCCTCGGCCGGTCGCCGCACCCGGGCGTGGTCTATGCGACGGGCCACTATCGCCACGGCATCCTCCTGGCGCCCGTCACCGCCGAGGAAGTCGCCGCCGAGGTCCATGCGATCCTCGATGGGCGGACCGAAACCCGCCCGCTCCTGGTCCCGTTCTCGCCACGCCGTTTTTGAGACGTCACTGAATCCCCAAGCCCGGATGCCCACGCTCCGCATCAACGGAGAGCCCCGCGAGGTCCCCGAGGGCCTCACCGTCGACCGCCTCCTCGAACACGTCGGCCGCGATCCGCAGCAGCCGGGCACGGCCGTGGCGGTCGGCGACCGCGTCGTCCGCCGCGCGGAGTGGCCCGCGACGTCCGTGTCCGACGGCGACCGCGTTGAGATCATCACGGCCGCGCAGGGAGGATGACCCGCGAGACCCTCACGCGCTCCGATCCGTGGACGGTCGGCGGGGTCGACCTGGGGAGCCGCGTGCTCCTCGGGACGAGCCGCTACCCGAGCCTCCAGTCGATGCTCGACGCGGTCGACGCCTCCGGCGCGGAGGTCGTCACTGTCTCCGTCCGCCGCGCCGACCTCGACGGCGGGGGCGAGTCGATGCTGTCGGCGCTCCGCGCGCGCGACCTCCGCCTGCTCCCCAACACCGCCGGCTGCTACACGGCCCGCGAGGCCGTCTTCACGGCCCAGCTCGCCCGCGAGGCGTTGGAGACCGACTGGGTCAAGCTCGAAGTCATCGGCGACGACGAGACGCTCTACCCCGACGCCGTCCAGACGCTCAAGGCGGCCTCCGACCTCGTCGCCGACGGGTTCGAGGTGTTCGCCTATTGCGGCGACGACCCGATCACGGCGCGCAAGCTGGCCGACCTCGGGTGCGCCGCGGTCATGCCCCTCGCGGCGCCCATCGGGAGCGGGATGGGCCTCGTCAACCCGTACACGCTGCGGATCATCCGCGAGTTGCTGCCCGACGTCCCGCTCGTCGTCGACGCGGGGATCGGGACGGCAAGCGACGCGGCGCGGGCGATGGAACTCGGCTACGACGGGGTCCTGCTGAACACGGCCGTCTCCGGGGCGAAGCACCCGGCGCAGATGGCCGCCGCGATCCGCCACGCCGTCACGGCCGGGCGCCTCGCGCGGTCCGCCGGGCGCATCCCGCGCCGGCTTTACGCCCAGGCGTCGACCCCCGACGAGGGGCGCGTGGAGGTGGACGAGTGAGCGTCGCACGGGCGAGTGTCGACGCCCTCCCGCGCCTGATGCTCATCGCCGACGGCTTCGCGTCCGGCCGCCCCGAGCTCGACGCCGCATCGATCCGCGCCCGCGCCGTCGCGCTCGTCGAGGCCGGGGTCCCGTGGGTCTCGCTCCGCGACCACGAGGCGCCGGAGGACGCCTTTCGCTCCGACGCCGAAACGCTCGCCTCCGACCTCCGTCGTGCCAATCCGGACGTCGTCCTCTCGGTCCATGGGCGGCTGGGCGTGGCCCGGGATCTCGGCGCCGGGTTCCACGCGGGGCGGCGCGGCGCGTCGGTGGAGGCCGCCATCGCCGCCGGTCTGGCGGGACCGGTAGGGGCCTCCACGCACTCCGCCACCACCGCCGTCCGGGCCTCCCGGGCGGGCGCCGACTACGTGACCCTCTCGCCCGTCTTCGCCACGCGGTCGCACCCGGACGCCGTGCCCGCCGGGATCGACCCACTCCGGCTCGCGGCGGACCGCGCGGGAGTCCCGGTCCTCGCCCTCGGCGGGATGACGCCGCCGCGCGCGCGCATCGCGCGCCTCGTGGGTGCCCACGGCGTGGCGGTCCTCTCCGCGCTCCTCTTCGCGTGGGACCTCGCAGCGACCGCGCGTCAGTTCCTCGACGCCGTCGAGCGCTGACCCTGCCGTCCCGACCCCGTCCTCTTCTCCGTGTCCACTGTGTCTCGACCGATCCCTACAGCCCTCACGATCGCCGGCTCCGACTCGGGCGGCGGCGCCGGCATCCAGGCTGACCTCAAGGCCTTCGAGGCGAACGGCGTCTTCGGCATGAGCGTGATCACGGCGCTGACAGCCCAGAACACGCGCGAGGTGACCGCCGTGCATGAGGTGCCGCCCGACATCGTCGCGGCGCAGATCGACGCCGTTGCCACGGACCTGCCGGTGGGGGCCGTGAAGACGGGGATGCTGGCCTCGGTCGAGATCATCGACGCCGTCGCGGACGGGATCGCGCGGCACGGGCTGCGACCGGTTGTCGTAGATCCCGTGATGATCTCGAAGAGCGGGCACGCGCTCCTACACCCCGATGCCGTCGAGGCCGTGCAGCGGCGGATGCTCCCGCTCGCCGACCTCGTCACCCCCAACGCCCACGAGGCCGCTCGCCTCGCCGGCGTCGACGTGACGACGCTCGACGACGCTCGTCGGGCCGCCCGCGTGATTCTGGAGATGGGGCCCCGAGCCGTCCTCGTCAAAGGCGGCCACCTCGACGGCGAGTCCGACGCCGTGGACCTGCTGTGGACCGCGGCGGGGGAGACCCTCTACCGCGAGGACCGCATCGACACGCCCCACACGCACGGGACGGGGTGCACCTACGCGAGCGCCATCGCCGCCCACCTTGCCCGGGGCCTCGCCCTGCCCGACGCCGTCGGACGGGCGCGGCGGTACCTCCAGGGCGCGATCCGCCATGCCCTGCCTCTCGGTCACGGTCACGGCCCGACGAGCCACTTCTGGGAGATGCGGCAGGGGAGAGTTGATTTCCGGCTGTAGGCGCTCGGGCAGAGAGTGGTCAGCACTCCCCAGCGTCTTCACTTGAGCGCCCGTCGCTGGCCGGGCTATCTTGGCGGTCCTCGCGAGAGCTACGCCCTCCGAGATGCGCCGGTAGCTCAGCTGGATAGAGCGTCGCACTACGGATGCGAAGGTCGGGGGTTCGAATCCTCCCCGGCGTACGACGGAATAAGCGAAGGCCCCTAAGTCACAACGACTTAGGGGCCTTTCGCTTTTGGTAGGTACAGGTCAAGGTACAAGTTTTGTCGGCGGAGCCTTGATGTCTCCCCCCGCGCCCGCACGACTGCGGTCTCGTCTCACCGCGTCGTGTACCGGGCGTCGTGTGCGGGCGCGGGATCTCCGCTCCGGGCCTCCATCCGGCTCCGCTAGAGTTCGACGGGCGGGCCCAGCGATGCGAACGAGGCGTCCCGCTTCCCGAACCTGCCGGTCGGCCGCGGCACGAGCCGGGCCTGGGCGGGAGCGGCTCCCGGAGTGGGATCTAACTCCCGACGGTTAAGGAAGTGCACACGCGGCCGATCATGTGCGAGTCCTTTCTCACATCTACCACCTCATGGCAGCACTCTCACCCCGGACCACGCACGCGTACGTCCGGGTCTCCGCAGCGGGCCTGCTCATCGCGCTCGCCCTCGCGACCACGCCGGCGGTCGCCCAGACGGTTAAGCAGACGCGGGTCTCGTTCCAGCCCGGAAACGCGCAGCGTGACGGTTACGAGCTCGCCGGGCTCGACATCGCCTACGTTGCCCGGACGTGCTCGGGGTCCCCGCGTGTGATTTTCGGGGTGGTCCCCGGTAGCGTCGACGTGACCCCGGCCTACTGGTTCGGCGGGCACCGCTACCCCGTACGGTCGGGGTGGCCGGGACCGGAGACGCAAGGGTTCAACGTGCGGATCTTCGCCATGCACGGGGCCGAGAGGGTGACGGAGTGGGACTCGTACGGACCGAGCGTGACACGGGACCTGAGTTGTGGCGGCTCAGCCCCGTTCGTCGGCTTCGGGGGGTGGGAAGCGCTGCTCGGCGACCGCGCGCAGGACCCGGCCGCGCGTGAGAACGCGCTCGCGTCGCTCGGCCTCGACACCCCGTTCGGTGCGGACCGCGCCCTGCGCAACCGCGAGATAGAGGCGCTCATCCGCCGGGACCTCAATGAGGCCGAGGCGGCCCGTGAGGCCGAGGCGGCCCGTGAGGCCGAGGCCGCTCGTGAGGCCGAGGCCGCCCGACTAGCTTCTCTCCAGAGCACGAGTGCCGGGGCCGGTAGCTCGGGCACAGGGGGGGGCGCAGGCCGTGCCGACGAGGAGGCCCGTGGGCAGCAAGTCCGAGACCAAGACGCCCAGCTCAGAGAGGCCGAGGCGGCTGATGCGCGCCGTCGCGCTGAGGCGGAGCGCCAGCGGATCGAGGAGGCACAGAGGGAGGAGGCGCGGCAGGAGGCCGTCGCCGAGCTGGGCAGCACGCTGGAGCGAGGGCTCCTAGCGGGCGTAGCGATCGCGGCCTATGCCGACCTCCCGGCCGTCCCCAGGGAGGGCGTGGGGCGCGAGTACGGGCTCCGGTTCGGGAAGATCGGCGATCGGGGCGGGTTCCTCTTCGGGTTCGGCACGAACGACGTGTCCATGCTGACCGGGGGGGAGTCGACGTCGAACCAGATGGTCATGACGGTCGGGGGAGAGGTGGGGTTGGCCCCGCCCGGGTTCGGCCTCTCGAAGGCGTTCATGCCGTTCGCCGGCGCGTACTACAAGTCGGTCGACTTCTACGCCGACCCGGCCTACGACCAAGAGGAGGAGTGGTGGGAGGTCTGGGGCTTCTCGCTCGGGTTCATGGGGTCGATCAGCGACGTCCTGGTCTACCAGGCCGGGATGAGGGGGGACCTCGGGATCCCCGAGGTGAACTACATGCGCGGAGGCGACGCGGGGTTCTTCCTCTCGCTCGGGTTCCAGATCGAGGGGTAGGGCGTCGCCGTGGCCCAGGGGTCCCCGTGTCAGGGGCCCCGGCCCGGCCCCGCCCGTGTCACCGTGACGTAGCCGCTGGCCCGGACGCACGCGGCGACCCCCGACTTTTCCTCGTACGTCTTCAGCGCCTTGAGCTCGTCCGAGAGCCGGTCCACGGCCGGGCTGTACTCGTAGCTCCGGCGCGTGCGGACGGCGAGCGTGTACCCGAGGGCGTCGGCCGTCGCCCCGTCCTCGTCGAGGAGGGCCTCGGCCGTCACGGGCTTCCGGTCCGTCCGGAGCCGGAGCCGCTCGTCCTCGGAGTCGGCGAGCCGGCGGGCGATGAGCCCGTTGATCCGGTCCGCGTGGGGGTGCCCCTTCCGGACCTCCCGTTTCCTGTCGTTCCAGAACCGGGGGTGGACGTAGACTCCGAGGGAGGCGTAGACCGTCCGGCGCAAGTCGGAGAACCGGAGCCAGATGGGGGCGTGGCCGTCCGGTCTCGCTTTCGCCGTTCGGAGGATCGGGGTGACGGTCGCCACGGCGTTTCTGGGTACGGGCCTGGGTACAGGTTTCTCCCGTCTAGCCTAGCCTCAACCGAAGTCAACCGACTGTCACACCCCCGTTAGTAACTCGTCCGGGCGATCCTGGCCGAAGCCGGTCTCACCCGATCTCGCCCCGTAATTCTCCCCGGCGTACGAAGCCCCGTCTCCTCCCGGAGATGGGGCTTTTGCGTTTGTAGGTCGGTCGTCAGGGGGGCTCTGACGCGGACAGGAAGCCGTTCACGACTGGCGTTGCGCGGAGTCCATGTTGCGGTCCCCGAGCGATTGATAACGACGCGGTTGCGTGCGTCGGATCGAGCTCTGCCCTCAGGTGGGGTCCTGACTGGTTAGTCCAGAGGAGACTCTCGGGGTCTCAGCATGTCCCGCAGCGCGTCAGCAAGCGTCGAGGAGAGCTGGGGGGCGAGTGAGCGCGCAAATTCAGTAGAGAGGTGGTCTGCATCTCTGAACACCATCTGTTCGCCCTGAAAAACAGAGCACGGGGTCGTCGAGCAGACCATGGGGTCGAGATCGAGAGAGACCACATTCTCGATCTGGTCTGCTGCTTTGCTCTGGGCCTGCTCAATGTCCCCCTCGGGTGCGGGGGTGAATTGGCACGAGGAACCGAGGCGAAGACCTCGCCACTGCGCCCTGGACAGGCAATGGGCCGCGTCGAAGGGCAGGCTCGGAGTGTCTTGAAGCTGGACAACGGCCCCGCTCAGCCGGCTAATCTTCTGATACATCCGGAGCACCCCGGGCTCCAATTCGCCCTCGTCCAAGCGGCCATGACTGGAGTTCGCCGACGACACAATCGTTATGTCAGGCCGGTCCTTTCGCAGCGAGTCCAGCACCGAGGCTTTCCACCGGTCGCACTCGACGTAGTCACGCCCCATGGGCTTCCTCCACTGCGTCGCATCGAGGATCCCGCATGCACTCTTCAGGTAGGTGTGGATCTGCCATCCGTTCGTAGCAGCTACGAGTTCGAGGGCGGGGAGCCAGTGATGGGCATGACTGTCCCCAACCAGGGCGACCGTCGTGGACGAGCGTGGATCCCCAAGGACGCACTTGTGGACGCGGTCGTTGGACGTGTCCAGATCTAAACAATCATTTCCTTTGTCTGCCGCAACCGAGGTGAAGTAGTGCTGCATGGGGCTCATGGTCGCGGCGTGCGCTCTGTACCCCCATGTGATTGCAAGGCCGACGCCGAAGGCGGTAACGACTCCCAAGAGCGCAATCCCACGTCGCGGCCGGGCCGCGAGCCACCGCTGGTGCCGGACGGGGTCCTCGACGAGCCGGTACGACCCCTCCGCCAGGGCGAGCGAGACGAGGACGAGCCCGACCCGGACCGGGAGCGAGAGCTCGCCCCCGACGCCCTCCCCGTAGAGCCCCTCGGCGAACACGAGGACCGGCCAGTGCCAGAGGTACCACGAGTACGAGAGACGCCCGGCCTCGAGGAGCGGCCGCCAACTCAGCGCCCGGCCGAGCGTCGTGGCCGGCTGGCCGACCCCGGCCCGGAGCGCCATCACGGTCCCTAGCACGGGGACGGCCGCGGTCCACCCCGGGAACGCCGTCGTCGCCGTGTAGAGCACGCCGGCGCCGACCACGGCCGTGAGCCCGATCCAGCCCAAGAGGTGGGCGCTTGTGGCGGCCTCGGCCCCGCGCGCCGACGTGAACCGGACGCGCGGGAGGACGGCCCCAAGCCCGCCGAGCGCGAACTCCCACGCCCGCGGCGGCGAGGCGAAGAAGGCCCAGTGGACCCGGAGCGTCCCCATGAGGTAGAGGGTGAGCGCGAACGTCGCGACGGCCACCCCGCCCATCGCCCACGCCAGCCGCCGGTGGCTCGGGGCCCTCTCGCGGCCGGCGCGCCCCCGCCGGAGCCCCGGGAGCCCGACGAGGCCGAGGAGGACGAGGAGCGGCCACCCGAGGTAGAACTGCTCCTCGACCGCGAGCGACCACGTGTGGAGCAGCGGGTTCGTCTCGGCCGCGGCGGCGAGGTAGTCGGTCGCGCCGAGGGCGAAGTGGGCGTTCGAGACGTAGGCGGCCGTCGCGAGCGCGGTCTCCGCGATCTCGGCCTGCTCGAGCGGGGAGTAAAAGACGTAGGCGAACGCGGTCACGGCCAGGAGGAGGACGGCCGCGGCCGGGAGCAGGCGCCGGGCCCGGCGGGCGTAGAACCGGGGGAGGTCGAGCCGCCCGGTCCGCTCGACCTCGGAGACGAGGATGCCCGTGATGAGGTAGCCGGAGAGGGCGAAGAACACGTCGACGCCGACGTAGCCGCCGGAGAACCCGGGGACGCCGGCGTGGTAGAGGACGACGAGGAGGACGGCGACGCCGCGGAGGCCCTCGATGTCGGGCCGCCAGGCGGGCCGCTCGCCGGGGACCCGGAGGGGCTCGAACGAGAGGGCCCGGCGGGCCTCGGCGGGGGCGGCGGTGCTCATCGGCGGTAGCGTGGGAGGCTCCTGAGCTAGAGAGCGCAATGCCACCGTGGGAATGACCACATACTGAGAGCGATGGCGTAATGCCTGCGCTCCACGTGACGCAACATGACTCCAGTCGTTGTTCGGCCCCTCCGACGACGCGCGGGGCGCTTCGCGAGGTGCGCGCTCGCACGAACCGGGGCGCAGCGGACGTTTCGCAAGCGGCGGGCGAGTACCTTGCGCCCCGTAACGACTGACCACGAGCCTGCGATGCTGCAGATCGGTATGGGAGCACGACGCACAGTATGGATCATCGCGGCGCTGGCCGCGCTCGTCTCGGCCGAGGCGAGCCGGGCTCAGGAGGCCGATCCGGGGACGCCGGAGCCCACGATAGCGGAGCTGGAGGCCCTCTACCGGACCCGGGTGGACGGCGCCCGGATGCGGTTCATCGACGCCGACGTCCAGTTCATGACGGGGATGATCGGGCACCACGCCCAGGCCCTCGTGATGGCGGCGATGGCCCCCACGCACGGCGCCAGCCCGTCCGTCCGGACGCTCGCGGCCCGCATCGACAACGCGCAGCACGACGAGATCGAGACGATGCAACGGTGGCTCCGCGACCGCGCCCAGCCCGTCCCGGAGGTCCACATCCAGGGGACGACGCTCATGATCCACGGGTCGAACGGCCACATGGACCACGCCCACATGTCGATGCCCGGCATGCTCACCCAGGCCCAACTCGATGAGCTGGACGCCGCTCGCGGGGGCGACTTCGACCGGCTGTTCCTCACCTACATGATCCAGCACCACGGCGGGGCGATCGTGATGGTGGAGGACCTCGTCGCTACCGACGGCGGGGCGCAGGGGACCGAGACGTTCAAGCTGGCCTCGGACATCCAGGTGGACCAGCGGACGGAGATCGCCCGGATGCAGCGCATGCTCGACGCGCTCCCTTCGTCGGCCCCGTAACTCTCGCCTCGACCCCCCGTCTCCCTGCCTTCTCTCTCACCCCTCGTTCCCATGAGACGACTCACCCTCTCTCCCCGGCGCGGCGCCGTGCTTGGCGCGCTCGCCATCGTGTTCGGGCTGCTCGGGCCCGCCGCCCACGCCCAGCAGTCCCGCACCTCCGACCCGCGAATCGGCCTCTCGGCGGGCCTGTTCGACGCCGAGGAGGCCGCCTGGAACCTCCGTGTGCTCTCGAAGACGCCGCCGCCCGAGGCGTTCGTTGGCGTGACCAACTCCGACCTCGCCTTCAAGGATCACTACGCCATCCAGGGCAACTACAACGGCGTCCAGATCTGGGACATCTCCGACCCGACGGACCCCGAGCTGGTGACCGCCTACGTATGCCCGGCCTCGCAGAGCGACGTCTCGGTCTACGGCGATCTCATGTTCGTCTCCGGCGAGGGCCTCGGCGGCCGCCTCGACTGCGGGACGGAGGGCGTCCAGGAGGCCGTCAGCGCCGACCGGCTCCGCGGCATCCGCATCTTCGACATCTCGGACATCCGGAATCCCGAGTACCTCGCCAACGTCCAGACCTGCCGGGGCTCCCACACGCACTCGGTCCTGAAAGACCCCGACGACGACGAGAACGTCTACGTCTACGTGTCCGGCTCGGCGTCGGTGCGGCCGGCGGACGAGCTGCCCGGGTGTGTCTCGGACTCGCCGAGCGACGATCCGAACTCGGCACTCTTCCGGATCGAGGTGATCAAGGTGCCGCTCGACGCGCCGGAGCAGGCGGCGATCGTCAGCTCGCCCCGGATCTTCCAGGACCTCGTCGCGCCGCCCCAGCACGGCATGGCCCCGGCCGACGTCCAGGCCATCGAGGAGGCCCGCGCCCGTGGCGAGTTCGTCGCGCACATCTGGGGCCAGGACCGGGTCGTCCCCGGTCGGATCGCGCAGGGGTTCCTCGCGGAGATCGTCGCCGAGCGTGGCGGTGAGGGCGACCCGACGGCGGCCGACAGCACGGCCCTCCGGGGGCGGATCCAGCAGCTCGTGGAGGAGCGCTTCGGCGGCGGCTCGGAGGGCGACGGCCCGCGCCCGGGCCCGACGCAGTGCCACGACATCACGCTCTACCCCGATCTCGGGCTGGCGGGCGGGGCCTGTGAGGGCTACGGCCTCCTCCTCGACATCTCGGACCCGGTCAACCCGACCCGCATCCAGGCCGTCGCGGACTCGAACTTCTCGTACTGGCACTCGGCCACGTTCAACAACGACGGCTCGAAGATCCTCTTCACCGACGAGTGGGGCGGCGGCGGCCAGCCGAAGTGCCGCGCCAGCGACCCGATGGAGTGGGGCGCCGACGCCATCTTTACGCTGGTGGACCGCCACATGGAGTTCCAGAGCTACTACAAGCTCCCAGCTCCCCAGACCGCCGAGGAGAACTGCGTGGCCCACAACGGCTCGCTGGTCCCGATTCCCGGCCGCGATGTGATGGTCCAGTCCTGGTACCAGGGTGGCATCTCGGTCTTCGACTGGACCGACGCTCGCCACCCCGTCGAGATCGCCTTCTTCGACCGCGGCCCGGTGGACGCGGAGCGGATGGAGAGCGGCGGCAGCTGGTCGGTGTACTGGTACAACGGGCGCATCGTCTCGTCCGAGATCGCTCGCGGGCTCGACATCTTCGAGCTGACGCCGAGCGCGTACCTCACTCAGAACGAGATCGACGCCGCCAACACGGTCCACCTCGACTACCTCAACACGCAGGGTCAGCCGACCTACGAGTGGCCGGCGTCGTTCGCCCTTGCGCGGGCGTACGTCGACCAGCTCGAGCGGTCCGGTGGGCTCGCCGACATCGGCGCCGTCCGGTCGGCCCTCGACACGGCCGAGCGCGCGTCGGGCACGGCGAGGCGGTCTGCGCTACGGTCCCTCGCGACGTCCCTCGCGGGGGAGGCCGCCGGATCCAGCGACGCGTCGAAGGTGCGGACGCTGGCCGACACGGTCCGCGCGCTGGCCACCTCCTGACGACTCGGCTCCACGTGCGGGGCGCCTCGGCTACCGGATCGCCGGTCGGTCGAGGCGCCCCGCCGCGTTCCGGGGCTTCTCGCCGATGGACATCGAGCTTCCTCCGTACCGACCTCCGGTCTGGCTCCGGAACGGGCACGTCCAGTCCGTCCTCCCGACCCTGTTCCGGCGTGTGGATGGCGTGGTCTATCGTCGCGCGCGGATCGACCTCGCCGACGGGGACTTCCTCGATCTCGACTGGTGCGGGGAGGGGCGCGAACGCGTCGCCCTGATCGCGCACGGCCTGGAGGGGAGCAGCGACCGCGCCTACGTCCGCGGCATGACGCGGGCGCTCGTCGCGCGCGGCTGGACCGTCTGCGCGTGGAACATGCGCGGGTGCTCGGGCGAGCCGAACCGGACGGTCGGCGCCTACCACAGCGGCTCGTCGCCGGACCTCGACGCTGTCGTGGCCCACGCGCTCCGACTGGGCGCCGATCGCATCGCCCTGGTCGGCTTTAGCCTGGGGGGGAACGTGACCCTGAAGTGGCTCGGCGAGCAGAACGACGACGTGGATGCGCGCGTCGTCGGGGCGGTGGCGATCTCCGTCCCGATCGATCTCGCGTCGTCGTCGGCGGTGATGGAGCACTGGAGCCGGCGGATCTACATGCGCCGGTTCCTGCGGTCGCTGGAGGAGAAGGTGGCCGAGAAGGCCGGGGCCTACCCCGAGGCGCCGGACCCGGCGCCCGTCCGCACCATGACCACGTTTCGCGAGTTCGACGGCTACTTCACCGCGCCCGTCCACGGCTTCGCGGACGCCGAGGACTACTGGCGGTGCGCCTCGTCGCGGCCCCTGCTCCGTGCGATCCGCGTCCCGACGCTGCTGGTCCAGGCCCTCGACGACCCGTTCCTCGCGCCGACGTGCTACCCCACCAACGCAGCCGACGACACCCCCGACCTTACCCTTCTGACGCCGGCGCACGGCGGGCACGTCGGCTTCATCGAGCGGGGCGGAGAGTTCTGGTCCGAGACCGTCGCCGGACGGTTTCTCGACCGTGCGTTGGATCAGGCGGAGAGTTCCTCTGCGAGTCGGGTGGCGCCGTCCTCGACGGCGTAGAGGAGGAAGCGCCGGAGGAGATCGTCCGCCTCCGGGGTGTCGCGGAGACCGGCGAGCGTGGCCTCGAAGACGGCGTCGGCGGCCAACTCGGGGTAGTGGCGCCGGTAGGCGAGGAGCCGACTCCGCTCGGTCTCCGCGTCCAACTCGCTGTGGAACTGGGTCCCGTAGATCGGAACGTCGTCGAGGCGATACGCCTGGTTCGGGGAGCGGTCGTTCGTGGCGAGAGCCACGGCCCCGGGAGGAAGCTCGGCCACACGGTCGTGGTGCCCCATCTGCGTCCCGAAGCGCTCCGGGAGCGTCGAGAAGAGCGGGTCGCGGCGGCCGGCGTCGGTGAGGCGGACCCCGTGCGTCCCCAACTCGGCCCGGTGCGGGTCGTGGACGACCGTGCCGCCGAAGGCGCGGGCAACGAACTGGTGGCCCCAGCACGACCCGAAGAGGGGGAGGCGCCGGTCGGCGCAGGCGTGGCAGAGGTCGACGAGCCCGGGCGTCCACTCGAACGTGTCGACGGCGGAGTAGGCCCCGGCCCCCCCGATCAGGAGCGCATCGACGCCGTCGAGGAGGGCTGGGGAGAGGGCGTCGGTTAGCGCGTTCGTCACCGCGAAGGCCGCCGCGCCGAGGCCGGTCCGGGCCCGGAAGCTCTCCTGCTCCTCGCGGAGCACGGCGGGGCGGTCGCGGATCTGGACCAGCCGGACGCGGACGCGGTCGTAGTCGGGAGCCATAGAGGAGGGAGCGGGCGCGGGAGTACGGCGGCCGGCGCGCGGGGTGCCCGAAGGGTAAGCCCGTCGGGCGGAGCCCCGTCTGTCGTGTCGCGTACGCTCCCTCCACGACCCCTTCCCATCCCATGGCTCAGACCGAATCCATCGTCCTCGGCGGCGGCTGCTTCTGGTGCACCGAGGCGGTGATGACCCCGCTCCGGGGCGTCGAGCGCGTCGTCTCCGGCTACGCCAACGGCCACGTCCGGAACCCGACCTACCGCGAGGTCTGCTCCGGCAGGACGGGCCACGCCGAGGTCGTCGAGGTCACGTTCGACCCGGAGGTGATTTCGTTCCACGACCTCCTCCACGTCTTCTTCGCCACCCACGACCCGACCTCGCTCAATCGCCAGGGCGCCGACGTGGGCACGCAGTACCGGTCCGGGGTCTACTACGCCTCCGAGGCGCAGCATGAGGCGGCCGCGGCCGTCGTCGCGGACCTTCAGGCGCAGGAGGTGTTCGACGACCCCATCGTCACCGAAATCGTCCCCCTGGAGTCGTTCTACCGCGCTGAGGACTACCACCAGGACTACTTCGCGCGCAACCCGGCCCAGCCGTACTGCGCCGCCGTCATCGCGCCCAAGGTGGCCAAGCTGCGCACGCACTACCTCGATAAGCTGACGGCCGCTGCCTGACGGCGATGGGCTCGGTGCGCGAACCCGCCATGAAGAGGGCCTCGCCCGCCTTGCGCCTCGCCCCGGGACGGCTCTACCTTCGGTCCGCTCCTGCCACCGTAACGCGGTGCCCGTCGGCGGCTTCGGCCGCTGGACTGTCGGGAGACAGTCCTCGGTAGCTCAGCGGTAGAGCATGCGGCTGTTAACCGCAGGGTCGTAGGTTCGAATCCTACCCGGGGAGCAATACACAACAGCGAAAGCGGCCAATTAAGGCCGCTTTCGCTGTTTCTAGGAAGCCTGGCACGTCTGAGCAGGTGAGGGGTACTTTCGCCAAACGCCCCCTCCTATGGCCTCCGCTCAGCTCCTGTTCGACCTCGCCGTCCTCTACCGCGCGCTCTCGTTTGGGGCCGACGGGGACCTCGACCCGGCCGAAGTCCGGGCCACACGGGCGGCTCTCCAGGCGTGGGCGCCAGGCGAGGACCCGGCCCGAGTCGACCACGTCATGCGGGAGGCCGAGTTCGCCAACGTCCGGGGACACGCGCTAGAGGTCGTCGTCGATCGGCTCGCACTCGAGCTCGATACGCGGGGGCGGAGCCGCGTCCTCGACGACCTCCGGGCCGTCGCACGAGCCGATGGGCATGTGACGGGAGGGGAGCGCGATGTGCTCGCGCTGGTGGAGCGGGTCCTGGGGGTGGGGGGATGAGTCGGGGGGAACCCCCATGGGCCCCGGATCCCTATGAATGGCGATCCTAGGAGGGAACCGCCGAGACGTAGAGGGGGAGGGATTTCCTGAGCCCCATACCGGCAGAGTCCGGTGCTGGGGAAGTGCCCCGATCCTATCGAAACGGGGGGGCGAACGTGTGTGTCCAATGGATTACGCCTTTGGGTACCCACCGCACCTTCCCGCCACGATTATGTCTCACGCCACACGGCGGCCGTACGCGCCGCCCTCTCTCACCTCCTACGGGGGCATCGACGCGCTGACCGGGTTCTCCGGAAGCACGACCGAGCAGGACGTCATCTTTACCCCGAACGGTCAGATACTCCTTGCTGGACCCGCCTCGGAGTTCGCCTGCCAGATCCCGAACCCCACGTCGAATCAGTGCGACCCCCGCGACACGCGCTGAGTGGTCTGCTCGACTCGTCACGGAGGGCGTGTCCGCCCGTCGGCTTCCGGAGCCTGCGGCGGTGACCTCTCCGTGGTGCCGTGTTACGGGACCAAGAGGAGGCCCGGGTACAGCACGCCGTCCGGGGGCTCGAAGTCCAGGCCGAGCAGGGCGGCCACGATGGCTGCCGTGTCCTCCTGCCGCGCGACCGGGATGACGACCCCGCTCTTCACGCCCGGGCCGATGGCGATGAGACCCGTGTAGATCTCGTCGAACGTGGGGGCATACCCGTGCGTCCCTCCACTCGCGGCACGGACGGCCTCGCCCTGGGCCGACCCCGAGAACGAGACCCCTTGAATCGGGGTGAGGGCGAGCACGGCCTCAGGGGCCGCCCCCAGTCGGTCGAGGTCGCCTCGGTCTAGGACCGTGAACAGCGACCGCACCCCACGGGGGAGGTCGTCCAGGACCTGGCGGGCCGCGTCGAGGGCCGCGGCGTCGGCCGGGTCGCGCAGGTGGAGGAACGCAGACGCTCCGGTGATCAGAAAAGCGGCTCGCCAGTCGGCCCCCCGGTCGCGGTCAGTCCCCACCAACCCGGCCTCTGCGAGCCAGACGTTCGGGGACAGGGCGGTGTGGATGTCGGAGAACCCGTGGTCGCCCGTCACGATGAACGCGGTTTCCGCCGCGATCCCGGCGCGGTCGGCGGCTTCCAGGAGGCGGCCCACCGCGCGGTCCGCTGCGGCGATGGCCCGACGCACTGTGGGGCCGTCGCGGCCCTCTGCGTGCTCGAAGTGATCGACCGCGCCGAGGTGGATCGTGGTGAGGGTCGGCTGGTACGTCTCGAGCAGGTAGGCGCCCATGGCCCCGACCACGTCGTCGCGTCCTGGGTAGTCGCCGGAGAACGAGCCATCGGCCGAGAGCACCCCGACGGCCTGCTCTTCGATCTCTGCAAAGAGCCCCGCCGGGGTTGTGGCCTCCCGCATCGGGGTCAGCCGGTCGACGGCTGGATCGAGGGGCCACACCTCGGGCACGTTGTAGTCGATGGGAGCCCCGACGGAGACGGGCCATGAGACGCTGGCCGTCGTGCCTCCCGACCCTCGGACCGCGTCCCACAGGGTCGGCACGCGGATCGCGTCGGCCTCCCAGTACCACCGCCCCGTCTGTCCTCCTGGCTCGAACGGGGTGTTGTAGGGGATCCCATGATGTACGGGGAGCGCGCCCGTGATCATGGTGGTGTGGTTGGGATAGGTGACCGAGGGGAAGACGGGGCGGACGGCGTGGGCGACAGATCCCGAGGCAGCCAGTTGCTGGAGCACGGGGGCGGGCCACCCGGGCTCGAGGTAGAACTCCGGCCGGAGGCCGTCGATCGAGACGAGGACCACATGGGCGGGCCGCGCCGGGACGGGCGGGTCTGGAGCCCCCTGAGCGGCGGCGGAGCCCAGCAGGTGCGTGACGAGAACGAGTCCGAGGACGCGGGCAGGAAAGGCGTGCAAGGAGATGGGGGAGGGCGGGCGGGATCCAGACGAAGACGCGGACGCTCTAGGCGAAATGGCTCGGCGGGGGCCAGTCCTTGGGGAGCCGTTCGATGATGGCATCGAGCGCCTCATGCGTGGCCGTCTCGCGGTTCAGGTTGATCCGGAGGGTGGACGGGCGAACGGAAAGCACGTGGGCGGCCTGATCGAGAGCGTCATAGCACTCGACGTACGCTCGGAGCCGGGCGATGCGGACGGAGATCGGGCGTTGCCCCTGAGGCGGGCGTTCGGAGGGAGGGTCGTCCATGAGACGTGGCGTGGCGGGTGAACTGGGTCCTCCGAGTACGGGGCGCGGTTCCAGTGCGGAGTGTGGGGGCCCGATGATGATCCCAGAGAGGCGGGCGTCGGACAGGGGGGCCGCCTTATCCGATCTCCTGTCGCGGGCCGACCGGGACGTAGCGGCAGCGGCAGTCGGCGATGCCGGTGTGGGGGAGGGGTCGGAGGAGCCAGACGTCGTCAAGGGAGAGCGTGAACCCGTGGGACTCCCGGCAGTCAGTTGCCCGGGCGCCGGCGGGGGTGAAGGCCGCGCGGTGAGCGGTGAGGCGGACACGGTGGACTCCGACAGCGCGGAGGTCGTCGGGGTCGAGGTCATAGAACTCGGACGGCTTCAGAGGAATCATATGGCGACGTGCCGGTCAGGTCGGGTCGAACGTCAGCGTTCCGGTTGGGAGTGGCAGGCCGAATCGGGTGGGAGGTGGCGGCGCGCGGCGTCGAGGGCCTGGGACCGCTCTATCGGGTGCTCGATGGCCGTGAGAGTGGCGACGGCGATGAGCTGGCCCCAGCGGATGCGGTTGCCCGAGGTCGGATAGGCCGCGTGGAGTTGCCGGAGGAGAGGGGTGCGCTGATCAGAGGGGAGGTGGGGCACCGCGGCGAGGGGCGGACCACCGGGGCCGTGGTCGGGTGGGCACAGGCCATGGGAGCTCATGGTGAGCCATTGAGGAGACAGGGCTCACGGACCGGGCCACGTGGACCTGTGTGCTCAATACTACTCCCGCCTGGTGCCTTCACCTGCCCGATGCCGGGGGAGAATGCTGGGGCGAGACGGTCCACCACGGCCGGGGCGCACGAGCGCCGGGGGCGGGCCGTGCCGTGGGCGGAGGCGTCCGAAGAAGATGGAGCGGGAACTCCCCGGGAGGGCCGACGGCAAGCGGGGGTGGTGGGCACCGTCCGAACACGTCGGGGAGTCCCACTCCGAACCTAACCTCTGCAATCGCTAGCGAACCTTGCAAATACGCCGTTAACTCAAACCCTCGTCGAGTCGTGCATCGGCGAGTCGCGGCCCCTCCCGTCTCTCACCTGCCGCGCCCCTGCTGGACCTCCGGACGACTCGGGCACAATGCCGAAGGCGCCCGGGCCGCGGGCCCACCACAGGCCACGGCCCGGGCGCCGTCCGGGCGAGCGGCAGAGGGATCTCGATAGGAACCCAGGCCGGTCTGGGGGCAGATGCGGCCGCCCTTGTCCCTCCTTACGCGCAACTGCGTGACGAGGGATCACCGACGGGGCAGCCGGACTTCGGGGCGCGGGCCTCAACTCGGCCAGGAGGTCCTGGCCAGGAGGGCCTGAAGGCGACCGGCGTCCACAGGCGCGTGGCCAGCCTGGGGCGTCGAGACTCAGCGACTACCGTCACCACGGGGTCGACACGTCGTCTCCACTCAGCTCTGCCGAGGCGCGCCCTTGGACGAAGAGTCGCCGGCGCGGACCGGCGGCGGGAGCTGGGGGGAGACGAGGTCCATGCTCCTCTAGACGAACCACGCCACGTCGTGACACCCTGGGCCCCGACCTGTTGAAGTCAGGCCCCGGGTCAGGCCCCGTGCCGGCCGAGACTTGCCGTCGTTGCCGGTCCCACTCGGGCTAGCGTGTCGAGACCGTAGGAGGGCGCGAGGCGGCGCCGTCGCCGGTGCGGGCTACGTCGGGCACGTCCGGCTCGCCTGGCGGGGTGGAGGCGCCCGGAGGCGGGTCCAAGGCCTGGCGCTCCTCGCGCCTCGTCGCGATCCACGAGACGACGGAGGCCGTGCCGATGCTGGCAGCGATGACCGAGAGGGACAGCCACGTCGGGACGTGGAGGCCGTGGGAGTCGAGGACGGGCTCGAACAGCATCTTGCACCCGATGAACACGAGGACGAACCCGAGCCCGACGTGGAGGTACCGCACGCGCTCGATGATCCCCGCGAGCAGGAAGTACAGCGCCCGCAGCCCCACCACGGCCATGATGTTCGAGCCGTAGGCGATGAACGGGTCGGTCGTGATGCCGAGGATGGCCGGGATCGAATCGACGGCGAACACCACGTCCGTCAGCTCGATCATCACGAGGACGAGGAACAGGGGCGTCGCCCAGAGGCGGCCCATCTTCCGGACGAAGAAGTGCTCCGATTGGTACGACCGGGTGACCGGCAGCACCCGGCGGAGGAAGGCGAGGATCCGGTTTTGCGAGACGTCTTCCGTCTCCTCCGAGCCCCGGAACATCTTGAGCCCGGTCAGCACGAGGAACGCGCCGAACACGTAGAGCAGCCAGTGGAACCGGTCGATGAGGGCGACGCCGAGGAAGATCATCGTCGCCCGCATCACGATCGCGCCGAAGATGCCCCAGAACAGGACGCGGTGCTGGTACTGGGCCGGGACCCCGAAGTACCCGAACAGCACGGCGATCACGAACAGGTTGTCGACCGAGAGCGACTTCTCGACGATGTAGGCCGTGAAGAACGTGAGCGCCGGGTCGTGCCCGTACGCCACCCAGATGGCCCCGTTGACCACGAGCGAGGCCGCGACGAAGAACGCCGAGAGCCACGCGGCCTCCTTCCACTCAATCTTGTGCGACGTCCTGTTGAACAGGAGCAGGTCGATCAGGAGGAGGGCGACGATGTACCCGTTGAGCGCCAGCCATGCCCAGCCGGGTACATCGATGTGGGAGGAGGGGGGCACGTCAGAGGGAGCGATCCGTCTGCGCGCTAACGCGGCCCGGGGCGGCGGGTTCGCAAAGACCCCACGACCTCCACGCCTACCGGACGTGAACCGCCCCGCGCCTCGGGGCCGCTACTCCGCGCTGAGGTCGCGGTGGCCGAAGTAGTACAGGCAGAACTTCAGCTTCGCCGCCTTCTGCGGGCCGAACCCGGGCAGCGCCTTCACCCGCTTCTCGACCGTCGCGCAGTCGCCGTCGGCCCAGAGGTGGACGGCGCTCCCGTCGTACTCGTCGGCCAGGATGCGGGCGACGGCCTGCGTCGTGTCCACCATCTTGTTGGTGAACCGGTGGACGGCGGGGCTCTCAGTGAAGACCTCGGCGAAGGCATCGCGGTCCATGGCGGCGATCCGGCTCATGTCGAGGTGGCCGAGCCGCTGGCGGAGCTTGTAGGGCCCGGCGAAGGCCGTCTCGGCGAGGACCCGCTGGTCGTAGAGAAGGCCGAGGAGGACGGCGTTGGGCTCGTCGCGGAGGTACTGGTCCACGTCGCGGTCCTTGGTGGCCGTGCCCTCGGCCTGGAGCCGGTTGAGCATACGGACGAGGCCGCCCTGGAGGTCGGAGTAGTCGGAGGCGTCGAGGGGCATGGCAGGGGGCGGGGCAGGGGAGGAGTCTACCCCTGCCCTCGCGAGGGCGGCTGTGGACCGTCCGTGACGAATGGACTAGGGATTGGAGCGGGAGTGAGCGCATCTTGTCGCGACTCTCTCTCCCCCCACCCCCATGCGTCTCTCGTTTCTACCGACCTCCCTTTTCTTTGCCCTCATCGTTCTCGCGGGGTGCGACAGCACCGACACCGACGCCACCGTCCGGGTCATGAGCCAGAACCTCTACCTCGGCGGCGACCTCTTCACGGTCACAGCCGAGGCCAACCCCCAGATGGTGCCGCTCCGTGTGGCGGAGCTCTACGCCACGATCGAGGCGTCGGACCCGGCCGAGCGGATGGCGGCCCTCGCTGCCGAGATCGCCCGCGTCCGCCCCGACCTCGTCGGGCTCCAGGAGGTCTCCACGTACTACGTCCAACAGCCCGGCGACAACCTCCCCGGCGGCGCCGCGACGCAGGCCACGACCGTCACCTACGACTTCCTCGCCCTCCTCCTCGACGCCCTGGAGGCCGAGGGCGTCACGTACTCCGTCGCCTCGCGGAGCGACAACTCGGACGTCGAGCTGCCCGCGACCACGAACGGCCAGACCTTCTTCGACGTCCGCTACCGCGACGCCGACGTGATCCTCGCGCGCTCGGGCGTGCAGACGTCCGGGGCGTCGGAGACCGAGTACGTGACGCTCGTGACGGTCACTGTGGCCGGGCAGGATCTCTCGTTCGTGCGGTCCTACCAGTCCGTCCGGGCGACCGTCGGCGACGCCACGTTCCGGTTCTTCAACACGCACCTGGAGGTCGGCGGCCAGGCCGGCCCAATCCAGGAGGCTCAGGGCGCCGAGCTGAAGGCGGCCCTCGGAACGGTCTCGGGCCCAGCGATCCTGGTCGGCGACCTGAACTCGGACGCGGGCGGTACCGGCACGGCTACCTATTCGCTCTTCGCGACGGACTACCGCGACGCCGCCGGCAACGGAACCCTCAATGCGACCTGCTGCCAGGCGGCCGACCTCCGCAACGGCACCTCCAGCCTGACCACGCGGATCGACCTCATCTTCTCCCGCGGGTTCGACCTCAAACGGTACGAGACCGTCCTCGACGCGCCCTCTGACCGGACCGACAGCGGTCTCTGGCCGAGCGACCACGCCGGCGTCTGGGCCGATCTGGAACTGACGGAGGCCGGCGCCGAGGACGCGTAGGCGGCCTACGCCTTCCGGCGCCACTCGGAGCCGGAGGGCGTGTCCATCACGTCCACGCCGAGCGCATCGAGCTCGGCGCGGATGGCATCGGCCCGCGCCCAGTCCTTGGCGGCGCGGGCCTCGGTGCGCTGCGTGAGCAGGGCCTCCACCTGCTCCGCCAGGCCGTCGTCGTCGGGCTCGGACGCCGCCGCGGCGACGTCCGACCGGACGACGCCCAGGAGCGCGTTGATGCGGTCGAGGTAGTCCGCAGCGGCCTGTGCCGACGCGGCGCTGAGGGGCTGCTGGCGGTGCCGGCCGAGGATCGTGTTGGTGCCTCGCAGGGCCGCGGCGAGCGCCTCCGGCGTGTTGAGGTCGTCGGCCATGGCCGCGAGCGCCTCGGCGTAGGCGGTGTCGAGAGCGTCACCGAACACGTCCTGGCCCTCGCGGTTCGTCTCCAACGCCTGCTGCACGGCCGCGTCGGCGTCGACGTAGCGCTGGCGGTTCTTGGCGGCGTCGCCGAGCGCCTGCTGGGTGAGGTTGAACGGCTTGTTATACGTGCCCGAGATGAGCGCGTAGCGGAGTGCGAGCGGGTCGATGGGGGCGCCCCAGTCGGCCCGGCCGCCGTCCTCGGGGTCGGCCGTCAGGTCACGGACCGTGAGGAAATTGCCCTTCGACTTGGACATCTTCTCGCCCTCCACCTGGAGGAACCGCGTGTGCATCCAGTAGCGCGAGAACGGCTCGCCGGTGAGGGCCTCGGCCTGGGCGATCTCGCACTCGTGGTGGGGGAACCGGAGGTCCTCGCCGCCGCCGTGGAGGTCGATGGTCTCGCCGAGGTACTTCTGGGCCATCACGGAGCACTCGAGGTGCCAGCCCGGGAAGCCCCAGCCGTAGGGCGAGAACCACTGCATGAGGTGGCCGGGGTCCTTCTTCCAGAGCGCGAAGTCGCGCGGGTCGCGCTTGCCCTCGTCGCGGACGACGGCGCGCGTGCCCTCCACGAGCGTCTCGGCGTCGCGGTTGCCGCTCAGCTTGCCGTAGTCGGGGAAGGAGGGGACGTGGAAGTAGACGCCGTCGGCGGTCTCGTAGGCGTGGCCGCCTTCCACGAGCGCCTCGACGGCCTGGATCTGCTCGCGGACGTGCTCCGTCGCGCGCGGCCGGACGTCGGGCTCGCGGAGGTTGAGCGCGTCCCAGTCCGCCTTCAGAGCGGCGGTGTAGTGGCGGGCGAGGTCCCACACGTTCTCGAACGACTCGCCCTCCTTCGAGGCGAGCGCCTTGGCCATCTTGTCCTCGCCGCCGCCGTCGGCCACGTCGTCCTCCGTCAGGTGGCCCACGTCGGTCACGTTCGAGACGTAGCGGACGGCCCAGCCCAGCGCCTCGGCGGTGCGGACCACGAGGTCGGCCGTGAGGAACGTCCGGAAGTTGCCGATGTGGGCGTAGCTGTAGACCGTCGGGCCGCAGCTGTAGAACCGGAGCAGCGGCCGCCCGTCGGGCGCGTGCACGACGGGCTCGACGGGCTCGACCTCGCGGGTGAGGGTGTTGAGGAGGCGGAGGGGGGGCGTCTCGGACATGGGCGCGGGGGCTGTCCGAAAGCTACCCTGCGACGTTGGTCCGGGTCCGCCGACGCGCCTCCTTCGTCACTTGTTTGTCTCCCAACGGCCTCGCGCCGCCCGGCTCAGTACCGACTCGACGACAGGGTGAAGCCGGTCAGCAGGCTGATGCGCGCGCCGCCCTTCCCGAACACGGCGGCCACATTGAGCGGGAGGTTGATCCCCCCGACGTTGTTGTTCATACCGAGCGCCACCGCATAGCCGGTCCCGGCGAGCGACAGATTCGGCCCGACGCCCACCTCCATGCCGCTGACCGTCCGGAGGCCGATGAGGAACGTCCCACTAGGGAGGACCAGGTTGCGCTCGAGGCCGCCGGCCAGCACGACCACCTCGGTCACGCCCGTCAGCCCGCTCTCGGCCTGGAAAATGCGCGTCTCGAACTGCCACCCGAACTGGGAGATCATCGGCGTGGCCCCGTCGATGCGCGGCTCGTCCGTCTCGGGGTCCGAGAACCGCTCGTTGATGGCGTCGACGCTGCCGGGGTCGAGGAATGTGATCCCGATGCGAGGCCCGTCGAGCCGGTGCGGACCGAACGGATCGGGGTCGTTCTGGGCGAGGGCGGGGGAGGCGAGGAGGAGGGCGGTGAGGAGACGAGGGCGTGCGGGTCATGGCGAGCCAGGTGTGTGCCGTCCAACATCCCCGCCCGGAGCGTCGCGTCCCTGGTGCAGACGGCGCCCGGGGACTGGTCCATTTGCACTAGGCGGCGGAAACCGAGCGCCCCCGTCCCGCCTTGAACGCGCCCCTCGCGCGCGTCCCATGCCCGACACCCCGCCCGGCCTCCGCTACGTCGACGACTCCCGCCCTGGCATCCGCCGCGTCCGCCGCGGCACGGGGTTCTCGTACCACCACCCTAACGGGGACCTGGTGTCGGACGAAGTACGCGCGCGGATCGAGGCCCTCGCGATCCCGCCGGCGTGGGAGGAGGTCTGGATCTGCCCGACGCCGAACGGCCACCTCCAGGCGACGGGCCGCGACGACCGGGGCCGGAAGCAGTACCGCTACCACGTCGACTGGGAGAGCCCACCGCAACCGGCTCAAGTTCGACCGGATGGTCCCGTTCGGCGAAGCGCTCCCCACGATCCGCGCCCGCGTCGACGAGGACCTCGGCGCGCGCGGGCTGGGGCGCGAGAAGGTCCTCGCCCTCTGCGTCCGCCTCTTGGACGAGACGCTGATCCGGGTCGGGAACGAGCAGTACGCGACGGAAAACGGCTCGTATGGCTTGACGACGATCCGCGACAAGCACGTCTCATTCCAGGGCGCCGAGGTCCGATTCGCCTTCATGGGCAAGAGCGGGCAGGAGCACGAGGTCGCGCTCCGCGACCGCCGCCTCGCCCGGCTCGTCAAGGCGTGCCGTGACATCCCGGGCTACGACCTCTTCCAGTTCTACGACGAAGCCGGCCAGAAGCAGGACGTCGAGAGCGGGCACGTCAACGGGTACCTCCAGGAGACGACCGGCGAGTCGTTCTCGGCCAAGGACTTCCGGACCTGGGGCGGGACCGTCGTCGCGGCCGAGAACCTGGCGGCCCACGGCGACGACGTGGAGGAGGACACTATGGACGACCTCGTCGTGCAGGCGATCAAGGACACGGCCGAAGCGCTGGGCAACACGCCCGCCGTGTGCCGCCGCTACTACGTCCACCCCGACGTGCTCGACGCTTTCCGCGCGCACGACCTGGCGGACCGTCTCCGGCGTCGGAACGCGGGCAATACGCCGGCCGGCCTCCGCCCGCCCGAGGCCGCGGTCCTCGACCTGCTCCGCGAGCGGGCCGGGTAGACCGAGGCGACGGCCTGCGGGACGAACGAGCTAGCTCTGCGGATCGAACTGCCAGAGGCTCGGCTCCGAGCGTACAGCATCGAGCGTCTGACGCAGGCTCTCATACGAGTCCTGAGGGGTGCTCTCGATGGCCGTGTGAACGAAAAGCGTCGTGACGACGGTTTCGCCAGGAGCCAGGGTGATGGGCCCGGCCGAGCTCATGTGGCGGATGTCGACCCCACTGCAACTCCGATGCGTCTCGCCATCCCGCTCGTACTCGTAGCAGTCGAGCCAGCCCGTGCCCGACCCGGGCGTTCCATCTCCTGCGAAGGGGTCCCCCGTAAAGGCGAAACGCGAGGGCTGGTTCGTGAAGGGGTCGATCATCGGGTTCCCCTCGTTGTCGAGGCCATCGAGGGCGAACAGCACCTGGTCGACGCGCTCGACATTCTCCCAATAGAGGGGGTCGAAGTTCTTGCGCATGATCCGGTGCGCGAGCAGGGGCACAGCGTGCGGGGTCTCGAGGAAAGCGAAGCCCGACGATGCTGTTCCAGCGTACGAGCCGTCTCTTGACGGTTCAAGTTGTAGGTGTAGCTCAGGCCGGTGTCCAGATCGAACCCCACGTTCTCAGCCGCCCCGGTCGGAGAGTCCGTGTCCGACCAATACCCCACTCGAAGATCCGTGATCGGCTCCGTCCCCGTGTTCGTGACCTCGTAGCGGACGAACCGGACCTCCCGCAGGTCTTCGCGGTCATAGGCGTACACGGCGGTGTTGATCCGAACGCCCTGAAAGGGGGAGGTGAAGTAGGGGGCGTCCGGGTTGGTCACCGGACAGAACGACCCCCACAGCATCCGGTCGCCATAGACGCGTGGGCTCCCATCGGCGGTCACCGGAGCGCCGAGAGCGCGAGGCCACGCGCCCGCCTCGGTATAAGTCGTGTCAGCATCGAGGGCGAAGACCGATCCCGAGCCGGGGCACTGGGCTCGTGAAGTTGCTCTGGGCCTGGTCGCCGCCATTTGAACACGCGGGTACCAGACGGCATTGGCTCGCGTCACCCCGCCCTGATCGCCCCCGAGCCAGAGCCCCGCGAGGTACTCTCCGAACGTTGCCCCCGATTCTCTCGTTCTCCGAAGCGCGCCGTCCGCCCACAAGGCGACGCCGAAGGGGTTCTCGACGGGTGCATCGTCGTGGCGACCAAAGGCTGCCGACCCGTCATAAGACTGGAGCGGCGCTGTCGGCGTCGGGGCAGCGTCCTTGGGGGGGACGACGGTCGAGTCGCATGCGCTGAGAGAGAGCAGCGAGAGCGTGAGTAGAAGGCGAGACAGACGAGGCATGGCAAGATGAGAGTGGGATGGGAGGCTACTCGCCTCGGCAAACCTGCCGCCAAGATGCTAGGCTGGACGGGCGTAGGGAGGAGGCGAGTGGTCGCTTTTCTCCCACGAATGGAGCCGTCTATGCGGCCTCCGCCTCGCCGACGAGCGCCAGCGCCGCCCGCAGCAGCCCGTCCGGCCCGATGCCGACCTCGTCGTGGAGCTGCCGCTGCGAGCCGTGCTCGATGAACCGGTCCGGCAGCCCGAGGCGGACCACCTGCGTGCCGCCCAGTACGCCTGCGTCGGCGGCCCACTCCAGGACGGCCGATCCGGCGCCGCCCTCGCGGACCCCGTCCTCAAGGGTCACGACGTGCGAGTGACGCCCGAACACCTCCGTCAGGAGCGCCTCGTCGAGCGGCTTCACGAAGCGGAGGTCGTAGTGCGCCGCGCTCACGCCCTTCTCGTGGAGTCGCTCGCGGACCTCCCCCACGTACTGGCCGATGGCGCCGTACGTCACGAACGCCACGTCGTCGCCGTCGGCGATGCGGCGGCCCTTGCCGATGGGGATCGCCTCGAAGCCCGGGCGGAGCGTCATGCCCGTCGCGGCGCCGCGCGGGTAGCGGAGGGCGAGCGGCCCGTCATGCTGGAGCGACGTGTACAGGAGATCGCGGAGGTCCTGCTCGTCGAGCGGGGCGGCGCAGACGAGGCCCTGGACGGCCCGCATGTAGGCGATGTCGAGGGCGCCGTGGTGCGTCGGCCCGTCGGCGCCGGCGACGCCCGCGCGGTCCATGCAGAAGACGACCGGCAGGTTCTGGAGCGCCACGTCGTGGACGACGCCGTCGTAGGCCCGCTGGAGGAACGTCGAGTAGATGGCGCAGAACGGTCGCATCCCCTGCGTGGCGAGCCCGGCGGCGAACACGACCGCGTGCATCTCGGCGATGCCCACGTCGAAGGCGCGCTCCGGCATTGTCGCCATCATCTTGCCGAGGCTCGTGCCCGAGGGCATCGCCGCCGTAACGCCCACGACGCGGTCGTCCTGCTCGGCCAGTTCGATGAGCGCGTCGCCGAACACGTCCTGCCACTTGGGCGGCTCCGTTCCGGCCGGCGTCGGGGCGGCGAGGCTCTTGCCCGTGACCTTGTCGAACGGGCTCGACTGCGCGTGCCACTTCACCTGGTCGGCCTCGGCCGGGGCGAACCCCTTGCCCTTGACCGTCAGCGTGTGGAGCAGGATCGGGCCGCCGAGCGCGCGGAGCTTCTTGAGGTGCTTCGCCAACTCCACCACGTCATGCCCGTCGACGGGGCCGATGTAGCGGAAGCCGAGGGCCTCGAACAGCATCCCGGGCGTGAGCACCGCCTTCACGCCGTCCTCCACGCGCTTGGCGAGCCGCTGGAGGGTACCGCCGCCGACGCCCTTCAGCTTCTCGAACAGCTCCCAGACCTCGCCCTTGAGGGCATTCCAGGAACCGCTGGACGAGACCTTGGCGAGGTACTCGTGGAGCGCGCCGACGTTGGGGTCGATCGAGATCCGGTTGTCGTTGAGGATGACGAGGAGGTCGGTGTCGCTGGCACCGGCGTTGTTGAGCCCCTCGAAGGCGAGGCCACCCGTCATCGACCCGTCGCCGATGACGGCCACGACGCGGCGGCCGGAGTCCTGCAGGTCGCGCGCCTTGGCCATCCCGAGGGCCGCGGAGATCGACGTGCTGGCGTGGCCCACGCCAAACGTGTCGTATTCGCTCTCGGAGCGCTTGGGGAAGCCGCTCAGGCCGCCGTACTTCCGATTCGTTGAGAAGGTGTCGCGGCGGCCCGTGAGGATCTTGTGCCCGTAGGCCTGGTGCCCGACGTCCCACACGAGCTGGTCGTCGGGCGTCTCGAACGCCCAGTGCAGCGCGACGGTCAGCTCGACGACACCGAGGCTCGCCCCGAAGTGCCCGCCGTGGACGGCGACGATGTCGACGATGTACTCGCGGAGCTCGCGGCAGAGCTGGGGGAGCTTCTCAACGGGCAACGCCCGGATGTCGGCCGGGCTCTCAATCGTGGCGAGGAGCGGACCGGGCGTGTGCGTCGGGGCGTCCTGGGGCATGGGCGCTGGGGCGGGGCGTCCGAAGATAGACGGGTGCGCGTCGGACTCGGCAGCCGTCCGCACGGTTTCAGCCGAAGTTGAAAGTGGGAGGGGCGTACGCGGCGTGCGGGCACATCTGGTGCGTGAAGAACCGTCGGGGGGGCGAACTGGCCGGCCCCTCTCGGACGTTGGACGCGCTCACTCGCTGCTCCCTCTGTGCGCGTCTTCCTCCTCGTCCTCGCCCTCACCGTGGCCGGTGCTGCCCAGGCGCAGCGTGCCTACGACCACGAGGCCCTCGCCTCGATCCTGGAGCGCGAGGCGGCCGTCCCGGCCGAGCCGATCGCGTACAAGCGGTACCGCATCGAGCACCCGAGCGGCAACTCGGTTCTCGCCCGCCTCGACCTCTACGAGGAGCTTGGCGAGGGCGACCGGGACCTGGGGCGGCGGCGGCTCGCCCTCGCCCAACTCCTCGGCCAGCCCGACGTCACCATGCTCCGGACGGGCGACTCGCTGATCCTCCCGGCCCAGCCCCGCGACTTCGACCTGTCGCCGCTCGCGTACGCCCCGTACCCGGCGCGGTGGGAGGGCGCCCAGCCGATCGAGCGCGTGGTGGTGGTGGACCTGACGACGCAGACGTGGGCGGCCTACGCCTCCGGCCAGCTCGTCCGCTGGGGACCAGTCTCGACGGGCAAGGCGTCGACGCCGACCCCGACCGGGCGGTACAACATGAACTGGCGCGAACGGGAGCGCGCATCGACCGAGGCGCCGCCGGGGGAGACGTGGATGATGCGCTACGTGATGAACATCTTCGCGGCTCGCGGCATCCACCTCCACCAGTACAACGTCGTCCCCTCGGGCCCCCCCGAGGGCCACGGCTGCATCCGGATGATCACGTCGGACGCGCAGTGGATGTGGGCCTGGACGGGGGGGGATACGACGCTTCCGGGCACGGTCGTCCTCGTTCAGGGGGAGACGCCGACGACGCCGCCCGTCCGATTCGTCGACGGGCCGTCGGGGCCGGAGCGGGTCCGGGTCGCGCTTCCGGCCGATCCGATGTCCGTCCCTCGCGGCGACCGTTAGTCGCCGACCCCACTCCCGTCCTCCGCTCCTCCACGCCCGTTCATGTCCGACCGCCCCGTCCGCGTTCTCTTCGTGTGTCTCGGCAACATCTGCCGGAGTCCGCTCGCCGAGGGCCTGTTCCAGCAGAAAGTGATCGAGGCTGGGCTCGCGGACCGCGTCGAGGTGGACTCGGCCGGGACGGGCGGATGGCACGTCGGCGCGCCGCCGGATCGGCGGATGGCGGCGACGGCCGCGGAGCGCGGCGTGGACCTCTCCCGCCTCCGCGCGCGCCAGCTCGAACGGCCCGACCTCACCGATTACGACCACGTGTTCGTGATGGACAAGTCGAACCTCCACGACACGCTCGCCCTCGACCCCGACGGCGACCACGGCACGCGCGTGCGCCTCTTCCGCGAGTTCGACCCCGAGCCGGGCGACTACCAGGTGCCCGACCCGTACTACGGCGGCGACGACGGCTTCGACCGGGTCTACGACATCGTCGACCGCACCACCGACGAGATTCTCGAGCGCCTACGCCACGCCCACGGCCTCTAGCCGGGCCGGATCGGTCTCAGGGGGCGCGGTCCGGGGGAGGGCGACGGAGAAGGTGCTCCCGGCGCCCAGGTGGCTCTGGACGCCCACGCGCCCGCCGTGGAGCTCCACGAACTGAGCGACGATCGAGAGCCCAAGGCCGTTGGACGACTCGCCGCCTGTGGGCTTCGGCGTGAGGCGCTGGAACGGGCGGAACAGCTGGCGCTGGTCTTCTTCCGAGAGGCCCGGCCCCGTGTCGGTGACGGCGAGGCGGACCTCGCCGTTCTCCGGGGTCACCCGGACGGTGATTTCGCCGCCCCGGGGCGTGAACTTGATCGCGTTCGAGACGAGGTTGTCGACGACGTCCCGGAGCCGCGAGCGATCCGCCTCGACCACGCCTGGGTGGTCGATCGTGAGAGCGAGGCGCTGTTCCTTGCGGGCGGCCCGTGGAGCCAGGAGGTCCACGGTCTCGCGCGCGACGACGCCGAGGTCGACCGGCGTCCGGTGGAGGGAGAGCTTCCCGCTCTCCAGCGCCGCCGTCACGAGGAGGTCGTCGATGAGCCCGACCATCTGATCCGCCGAGCGGCAGATCTCCCGGGCGGACCGGTCCTCCACCGTGCCCCCCTCCGCGTGGATGCGGAGGAGGTCAGCGTAGCCCAGAATGCTGGTGAGGGGGGTGCGGAGGTCATGGGCCGCCATCCCGAGCAAGTGCGTCTTGAGCGCGTCCGCCTCTTCGAGGGCGGCGTTCGTCTCCTGGAGGGCCGTATTCGTGGCCTCGGCCCGCTCCTTCTGGGTGAGCGCCATGTGCCGCTCCCGGTCGAGCAGGCGGATGCGGAACGAGAGGGCGATCGCGAAGAGCAGCACCTCAGCGGCGGTGCCGATCTGGAGGCCGTAGCTCGTGGCGACGCGGAGGCCGGGCACGCCGAGCCAGCCCAGCGTGTACAGGAACCCGGCGAGGATCATCGGCGCCGACGCCAGCAGGTAGTACCGGGCGGGCCGGTAGCCGCGACGGTGCGCCTGGACGCCGGCCGTGAGCGTCGAGACCAGCATGGCGAGCGCCACGGAGGCTGCGACGAGTTGGGCCACCCCCCACAGTCGTGCTCCGAGCACCGAGGCCACGCCGAGCGTGGCGGCCACGCCCCACAGCACGATCAGGGTGCCGAGGAGGCGGTCCATGCGCGGCGCCCGCGACTCGGTGTGGAGGTACGACCGCGCGAACTGGAGGTAGGCGCTCGCAGCCAGGGTCAAGGCGAAGAAGTTCAACTCCAGAAACTCCCGTACGCTCGACGGCCATGCAAACAGCGTGAGGTAGCCCTCGGGCACCATCCAGTAGACCATCGTCCCGATCAGGAACAGGACGTAGAACAGGTAGCTCCGATCACGGAAGGTGACGAACAGGAACAGGTTGTAAATGGCCAGGCCGAAGAGCAGGCCGATGAACAGCCCCGCGACGAGGTTGTCGCGAGATTCTTGGGCGTAGAACCGCTCGGCCTCCACGAGCTGCAGCGGGAGGTCCTCGGTGTAGCCCCCGGCGTCGTGGCGGATGTGGAGGTACACCGTCCGCTCCGCCCCGGCCGGGAGGTCGATCACAACAGCGGGCTCAGCCAGCGGCTCGGGCCGCTCCGCGGGGGGGACGTGGTGCCCCGTCCGCCCCTGGTCTATCGTGCCGCCCGGTCCGACGACGTACACCGTCACCTCGTCGAGGCAGAGGAGGAGCACCCAGGCCGCGTTCTGGTCGGAGGTCGAGCGGAGTTGGAGCCGGGCCCAGCTGGTGCGTGGGGACGACGTGTCGGCCGGGTAGCGCGCGGGTGCCGGGCGGAACCCCTCGGCGTCTCGAACGGCCGAGAACGGGAGGTCGCCGCGCGTGTCGGGGAGGACGTCGAGGTGGTCTGCGAGCGAGGGCGCCTCCACAGCCGGGTCCAGCGCGACCTGAGCCCACGCGCCCGGCGCGGACCCTGCGGCCCCGACGAAGGCGGCAGCGAGAACGAGGCGAAGGAGCGGGGAGACCGGCACGGCCGATGGGCGTAGTGTGGGGGGTATCGCCAGGCGATCCAGGGACCTAAGCCGATGAACCTACCACCTGTCCTTCGAGAGATGGTGACGACGCAAGTCGGTGCTGTCCGGGACGTGCAGCCGCTGGGCGGCGGCGACGTCTCGCGTGCCGTCCGGCTCGACGCGGCGCGCGGCGTGTTCTTTCTGAAGTGGGGCACCGGGGCGGCGGGGCAGACCTACGCCGCGGAGGCGGAGGGGCTGGCCGCGCTCGCTGCCCGGGCCGGGCCGGACCTCCTCGTGCCCCAGCCTCGAAGCGCGCGCACCGCGGACGGAGACAGTCCGGGCTGGCTCCTCCTCGACTGGGTCGAGCCTGGTCCGTCCACTGCGGAGGACAGGTACCGGTTCGGGGCAGCCCTCGCGGCGCTCCACCGGGCGAAGGCGCCCGGCGACGGGCGCTACGGGTGGGACACCGACAACTGGATCGGGAGCAAGCCGCAACGCAACGGCTGGGACGGGTCCTGGCCGACATTCTTCGGCGAGAGGCGGCTACGAGCACAGGCCGAGACAGTCCGCCAGCGGGGCGCGTGGGACGCCGCGTGGGACCCGCTCCTCGACCGCCTCGTGGCGCGCCTCGACGGGCTGCTCCCGCCGTCCCCGCCGCCGTCCCTCCTCCACGGAGACCTGTGGGGCGGTAACGCCCTCGCGACGGCGAGCGGACGGTTCGCGCTCATCGACCCGGCTGTCTCCGTCGGCCACCGCGAGGCCGACCTCGCCATGACCGAGCTGTTCGGCGGGTTCTCGCCCGCGTTCTACGACGGGTACCGGGCGGCGTGGCCTCTCGAGCCGGGCTACGCGGAGCGCCGGGAGGTCTACAACCTGTTCCATCTCATCAACCACCTCACGCACGGGCCGAGCTACCGGCAGCCCGTGGAGGCCACGTTGCGGCGCTTCGGCCATGAGGTCGGGGGCGCGCTAGCGGAGCAAGACCCAGCCCAGGGCGAGAGCGCCGATCCACATCCCGACCACGATTCGGAAGCCGAGGTGGCGGAGCCGGAGCGTATCCGCCGCGGCGGTCTGGACCTGCTCCCGGGCCTCGACCATCACCTCGGCCGGGATCAGGCGGAGCGCCAGCCACAGGCCGAACGGGACGATCAGCAAGTCGTCCAGAAGGCCGAGGACGGGGATCACGTCCGGGATGAGGTCGATGGGGCTGAGCGCGTAGGCGACCGTCGCGACGACGACCGATCGCGCCAGCCACGAGACGCGCGGGTCGCGGCTGACGACAACGAGCGCCTCCACGTCGCGCTGAAGCCGGGCTGCCGCCTCGCGGAGCCGGGCGATCATGCGAGCGCGAGGACGGCGTCCAGGTCGAACGCCTCCAGCGATTCCAGCACGAGGTCGGCGTCGCGGAGCTGGTGGGCGTCGTAGCGGCCCGTCGCGACGGCCACGGACACGCAGCCCGACCGGTGGGCGCAGACGACGTCGCGCGGCGTGTCGCCGATGATGACGAGTTCCTCGTGGGCGACCTCGCGCCCGAAGTGCGCGGCGGCCCGCGTCGCCCCGACGGCCGGGAGCGCGTTGCGGTCGGCGTCGTCGCTGCCGAAGGCGCCGAAGGCGAACTCGTCGCGGCCCAGCCCGATCCGCTCGATCTTGTGGTAGGCGAGCGGCTCCAGGTTGCCGGTGAGCAGCCCCATCTCGGCGCCGTCGTCGGCGAGGCGGCGGACGAGGTCCACGGCGCCGGGGAGCGCCTCGACGTGGGCCGCCGGGAGGCGCGCGGACATCTCGCGGAGGTAGAGGTCGCGGAAGCGCGGGACGCCCGCCTCGACCTCGCCCACCTCCAGCCCGCAGCGCGTGGCCGCCTCCAGCACTTCGCGGAAGATCTGGGGGTCGGTCTTGCCCGAGAACGAGATGTCCGAAAAGTCGAACGTGCGGCCGGTGAGGCGCGCGAGGGCGGCGTTCACCGACTCGCGGCCGACGCCGTTGGACTGGAGGAGCGTGCCGTCGATGTCGAACAGGAGAACGGGCATGGCGGGGGGACGTGGCGGGGGAGCGAGCAGGTTACTCGGGCCGGGCGGCTGCGGAGCCGCGTCGGAGGCGGCTTCGCGAAAGAACAACCGGCGGAGTTCGGGCACGGGAGGCCGGCCGCCGAACTCTGCGCGCGACAACCCGTCGTCACCGTCTGGCGTTACCCTCCCCACCGTTTCCTCCACTCCCCGACGATGGCCGACCAGCCCTCTCTCTTCGACGCTCCCGCCCCCGAGGCCGACGTCTCGGTCACGCTCCCCGACGACTACGACGCCGAGGACTTCGCGGCCATCGAGGCCGGCACGCGCCAGACCCTCTTCCTCGCCGACGCGATGGCCCTCGCCTACCGCGCCTTCTTCTCGATGAAGAACGCGACGCTGAGCGCGCCCGACGGGACCGACACGCGGACGCTCTACGGCTTCACGAGCGCCCTCTTGAAGCTCTTGGAGGACCACCAGCCCGAGCAGATCGCCGTCGTCTTCGACAAGCTCGGCGGAGTGCCCACCTTCCGCGACCATCTCTACGACGACTACAAGGCGCACCGGCCCCCGATGCCGGACGAGATCAAGAGCAACATCCCGCTCATCAAGCGGCTCGTGGAGGCGTTCGACATCCCCGTGCTGGAGGTCGAGGGCGTCGAGGCAGACGACGTGATCGGGACGCTCGCCAAACGCGCCGAGGACGAGGGCGTCGACGCCGTCATCTTCTCGGCCGACAAGGACTTTCGGCAGCTCCTCTCCGACCGCGTCTCGATGCTCCGGCCGCCCTACATGGGCGAGACGTTCGACCGCGAGACGCCCGAGACCTTCCGTGAGAAGTACGGCGGCCTGGAGCCGCGCCAGTTCATCGACCTCCTCGCCCTCATGGGCGACGCGTCGGACAACGTGCCGGGCGTGCCGGGCATCGGCGAGAAGACGGCCGTCAAGCTGATCGACGAGTACGGGTCGGTCGAGGCGCTCATCGAGCACGCCGAGGACCTCAAGGGCAAACGCGCCCGCGAGGGCATGACCGACCACGCCGACGACGCCCGCCTCTCGAAGCAGCTCGTGACCATCCGCTGCGACGTCCCGCTCGACCTCGACTGGCACACGCTTCGCCGCACCGACCCGGACCTCGACGAGGTCAACGCCCTCTTCGACGAGGTCGGGTTCGGGGGGCGCCTCCGCAACCGGGTCCGCGACTACGCCTCTGGGCGGACGCGCCAGCGCGCCGACGGCAAGCCGGGCCGGGCGTTCACCACGCTCCCGGAGGACGACCCCTCGCTCTCGTTCGACTTCGGCCCGTACGAGCCGGTCACCGCGATGGACGCCGACGCCGTGAGCTACACGACGGTCTACGGCCAGGACGATCTGGACGCCGCCGAGGCCGTCACCCAGGGCGCCGCGCGGCTCTCGTTCGACACCGAGACGACCTCCGTCGACCCGATGCACGCCCGGCTCGTGGGCGTGTCGCTGGCGAAGGAGGAGAAGCACGCCGTCTACGTCCCGACGCCGCTCCCGGACGGGACGCCTGAGGCGAAAGCCCTCGCACCCATCACCCCGGCGCTCGAAGACGACGCGCTCCTCAAGGTCGGCCACAACGTGAAGTACGACCTCGTCGTGATGCGGCGGCACGGCGTGACGGTCCGCGGGCCTCTCTTCGACACCATGGTGGCCCACTACCTCCTCAACCCGGAGGCCAGCCACAAGCTCGACGACGTCGCCAGCTTCCACCTCAACTACCGCCCGCAGCCCATCACCGACCTCATCGGGACGGGCAAGAACGCCCTCACGATGGACCAGGTGCCGGTGGAGGACGTGGGCCCGTACGCCTGCGAGGACGCCGACATCGCGCTCCGCCTCGTCCCAGTCCTGGCCGAGGCGCTCAAGGAGATCGACGGGGGCGAGGGCCGGCTCCTCCAGATCGCCGAGGACATCGAGTTCCCGCTTGTCCCGGTCCTGGCGGACATGGAGATGGCCGGCGTGAAGGTCTCAGACCGTGTGCTCGGCGAGATCAGCCGCCAGCTCGAAGCGCAGCTCTCCGACCTGGAGGCGCAGATCTACGAGATGGCCGGCCGCGAGTTCACGATCGGCTCGACGGTCCAGCTCGGCGAGGTCCTCTTCAACGGGCCGCCGACCGAGGAGGAGACCGTCGCCTACCAGCGGTGGGTCCAGGACGTGAAGGACAACGAGGCGGGCGAGGTCGCGGGCGACCCCGACGCCAAGCCCAAAACCAAGACCCAGCTCAAAGACGAGGCGCCGACGTTCGGGATCGGCCTCTCGCCGCTCGGTAAGACCAAGACGGGCCGGCCCAAGACCGACGAGAACGTCCTCAGCGAGCTGGCCCAGGAGCACGAGCTCCCCGCGCTCGTCCTCGACTGGCGGAAGGTGGCCAAGCTCAAGTCCACCTACGTCGACAAGCTGCCGGAGCTGGTCCACCCCGACACGGGCCGCATCCACACGGACTTCAACCAGACCGTCACGGCGACGGGGCGGCTCTCGTCCTCGAACCCGAACCTCCAGAACATCCCCATCCGGACCGACCTGGGGAAGGAGATTCGGCGGGCGTTCGTGGCCGAACCGGGGCACGTCCTGATGGCCGCCGACTACGCCCAGATCGAGCTCCGCATCCTCGCCCACATGTCCGGCGACCCGGACCTGATCTCGGCGTTCCAGGAGGGCCGCGACATCCACACCGCCACGGCCGCCCGCGTCTTCGACGTCGACTACGACGACGTCACGCGCGACCAGCGGGGCAAGGTGAAGCAGGTCAACTACGGCATCCCGTACGGGATCTCGGCGTTCGGCCTCGCCAGCCGGCTCCGCATCGGCAACAGCGAGGCACAGGAGCTGATCGACCAGTACCGGCAGTCGTACCCGCGCGTGATCGAACTGCTGGACGGGCTGCTGGAGGAGGCCCGCGACCGGGGCTACGTGGAGACGCTCCTCGGCCGGCGCCGTTACGTCCCGCAGATCACGAGCCGCAACCCAAACGACCGGGCCTACGCCGAGCGGATCGCCGTCAACATGCCAATCCAGGGCACACAGGCGGACATGATCAAGATCGCGATGATCGCCATCCACCGCCGCCTCAGGGAGGAGGAGCGGGGCGCCCGGATGATCCTCCAGGTCCACGACGAGCTGGTGTTCGAGGTGCCGGAGGATGAGGTCGACGCCGTCTCTGCGCTCGTCCGCGAGGAGATGCGCGGTGCGCTCCCGCTCGGCGATGTGCCCATCGTCGTGGACGTGGGGGTGGCCGACAACTGGCTCGACGCGCACTGACCGGCGACGGCCGGACGAGCGTAGGGGCTCGGGGAACGCCCCGAGCCTCTGGCCGAGTCGTTGTAGATCTAAAGTGAGTGGGGGCATGGGTTACAGAAGGGACGAAGATTGTATCTAGAGGGTCCCCTTCCATCGTCTCCCATGAAGCGACTCTCTGGACTCATCGCCCTCCTCGTCCTGGCCGGATGCTCGGACGGCGCGTTTACGGACCCCGCGACCGCCGACGCTCGGGGCGGCGGGCGGCTATACGACGGCGAGCCCGTCGCGGTCGGCAACGGCACGGCGACGGCCTTCGCCACCGTCCTCCCCACGGGCCGGCCGACGAGCGTCGGCGTCGAGATGACGGCGGCCACGTTGGACGGTCTCCCGACCACCTTCAGCGATCAGCGCGCGTGCTTCGACAAGAACGGCGACGGCACCCTCGACGCGACGATGGCGGGCGGCGAGTGCGTGGTCGGGCACGAGTACGTCCTCGAGTTCCCCGACCAGCCCGACCTGCCGTTCCAGTACGTGATGCTCAACTTCAACCCGATGGGCCACATCCCGCCGGGCGTCTACGACCTCCCGCACTTCGACATCCACTTCTACATGCAGGACCTCGCGGAGGTGAGGGAGATCGACCCGGGGCCCTGCCCGGTCCTCACGGACTGCGACGACTACGCGCGGGCGAAGACGCTCCCGGACGCGTCGTACTACCCCGCGGGGTACATCGACGTCGACGCCGTCGAGCCGATGATGGGGAACCACCTCCTCGACCCGACCGGCCCCGAGTTCAACGGGGAGACGTTCACGCGGACGTTCATCGTCGGAGCCTACGACGGGGAGGTCACGTTCTACGAGCCGATGATCACGCGGGCGTGGCTGCTCCGCCGCGTCAAGAACTGCGACCCCATCCCGCAGCCCGAGGCGTGGGCGCGCTCCGGGTGGTACCCCACGTCGTACTGCACCGACTACAAGCAGCGGCGCCACCGGATCACGCTAGAAGACTTCGTCTACCGCACGGCCACCGCTCCGGCCTGACCCACACCCGTCCCGCTGGCGAGGCCGTCGGCAGGAACGCGACGTTACCCCCTGGGGAGGGCGGGACGCGACGGGCTCAGTGCCGAGGCTCGCCGTGATGCTCGCTCTCGGGGGGCGTCAGGTCGCCGCCCTGTTCCTGTCGGCGGTTCAGCATGACGACGGCCACCACGACGAGCGCGATGACGAGGATCAGGATGAGGATGCCGAAGCCCATGGTCTTCTAGGGTGGGGAGCTTGTCTAGGTAGGGAGCTTGGCCTACGAATGGCCCTCCCGGCGGGTCCGACAACGGAGCGGAACCCGGGAATCCATTAGGCGGATGCCGGCCGGTCGATCTCGTCCGCGTGCGGCACGATCTGCTCAACGAGCCTGTAGCCCGCGGCATCGTCTGCCCGTCCCGGATCGGGTGCCCAGGTGTGGGGCACCCTGAGTTGCTATGGCATCCTCACCCGGAGGTCCGTCCCGAATCTCACGCCCGCGACAGCGCACGCTTGCTCGATGATTCTGACTTTGAGGCCAGAGCTGCTATGCGTACCCACGAACCACCCCGGTGCGATCTCGGCAGACTGGGATTCCAACTCGGGGTGACCTGGGACGAGCTCGGAACGGGTCCTCGCGAGGTACGCCCGTTTCTTGCCTCGCACCTGCTGGGCAAAACGTTCGGGGAAGCTGGCATCCCGCTTGGCAAGAGCGGTGAAGACACCTGCGAGCACGTCACGGCCCGATTTGCATGGAGTAAAGTCGCCGTTGATCATGAACCCGGTCTCTGGTAACTCGCTGATACGAGGCTCTGAAGCTCGGGGTGTAGAAGGGCGCCTCGTGGTCTGCTTTGGCTTAGGGAGGGAGCCTGCCTCAGGTCGGAGGGACGAGAGGAATGAACGGAGGTCCCGTGCATCGCCTTCGAACCCACTCACTCGCTCAACTTCTCCGGCCAGCAGCCGGATGACAGATTGGCTCGGATCAGCGATGAGGTTTGACCATGCCTGGGGAATGGACTCCGCTGCTCCCTTTCGCTGCTTGGCACGCTGGTAGTCGGTCCTGGCACGCTCGAACGCCTCGCCACACTCCACCGCGTGGCGGTCGAGATACCGGACCAACCGCTCCGCTACTTCCTCCGGTTCGCGTTCCAAGAGGTCCAGCAAGTACACCCGTCGATCATCGTAACTCCCCTGCATAGCAGGGAGGTAGACGTGCCATGTGGACCCGTCCGTCAGAATCGCGATGGGCACGCCCTCGTGGAACGCGTACTCGAACAACTGGCGGTCCGCTCCGTCCGCAAGCCCTGGCTGCTTGACCTCAATGAAGACCGCCGGCGTCCCGTTTGTCAGCAGCGCGAAATCGACCCGCCTCTTTCCGACGCCATACTCGGGCGCGACCACGGAGGGGTCGAATGCCGGCCATCCCAGGGCGTCCAGAATGGGGAGGACAACCCCGCTGCTGACAGCCGCTTCGTTGGCCAGCCTTCCCGATCGCAGCAGGTCTCGAGCGTTGGCAAGGCGTTCGCGCAGAGGCATGGCCTCAAGCTAACGACCGCTCGATTCGAACTCTACCGAGCACGAGAGTCTCTACAGTCCCACTCGGTCCAGCGCCTCGTCCATCGCCGGGATGCTGTAGCCCGCGATCCGCGTGTCGCCGATCACCACGAGCGGGATGCCGCCCGTCCCACCCTGCCGCTCATACTCGCGGTAGTTCTCCTCGCTCGCCTCGATGTCGACGGGCCGATAGGCCACGCCGATGCTGTCGAGGTAGGTGCGGGTGGCCCGGCAGTAGGGGCACCACTCCGTGAGGTAGACCGTCACCTCAGCGTCGGAGGTAGAGACCATGGGGGCCTCGTCCGCCGGCGCGTCGGCCGCGGGCACCTGGCGCGGTTCGAGCCGGCACCCGCCGAGCACGGCGAGGACGACAGTGGCGAGAAGGGCGAGACGCATCATGACAGCGGCGGGGGATGACGCGGACGCGCCGAGGAGCGGCGGGCTTACTCGGCGCGGGTGGCAGTCCAGACGGAGAGGAGCTGACGGTGGGGCGCGACGGTGGTCCCTTCGAGCTGGCCCCCCCGGACGACGCCCGAGGTGATGTAGGTGCCGGAGCCGTCCCCGGTGGTGAACGAGAAGTGGAGCCCGTCCCAGTCGGCGTTGACGCGTCCGTTCTGGATCTCGGAGCCGTAGAACGTCCCGGTGAGGGTATCGTCGGCGCCGACGGAGACCGTAAACGGCCGGACCGACGCCTCGGCGCCTGGCGACGGGCGGAGGTCGACGCGCCATGTCCCGACGAGCGACTGGCGGGCGCCGCGGGCGACGGCGGCTCGGATCTCGGGGAAGCGAGCTTCCAGCGCGTCGCCGGGGCAGACCGTCTGCTCCGGGGCCCGGTCCCGGTGCCCTTCGACCGAGGTCGGGCCGAAGCCCCACTGGCGGGCGAGGGCCTCCGAGAGCGCCAGCAGGCTCGTCATCTGAGCCTCCGTCGGTTCCTCGATCTCGAAGTTGCCCTCGACCACCACGAGCACCTGGTCGCTCAGGTCGTAGCGCGTGTTCGTGTCACCCTCGTACGCCACGTCGCGGGCTTCCAGAATCGACCCGTCGGGCGTGATGTAGAAGTGGTACGGGATGTCCGGCCACGGCTCCTTCACGTGCCCATTGCCGAGCGTGTCGCGGCGCGTCGAGAAGGCGAGGAGGGCGCGGAGCGTCTCGTCCGGCGCCACGTCCGGCTTCATCGGAGTCCCGGAGTGGTGGATCGTCAGCGCCTCCGGCGTCTGGGGAATCATCGGTCCCACGGGCGGGGTACCGCCCCACGCGTCCCGCGTGACGATCTCGACGCCCTCGGGGAGCAGGGACCGGGCCGCGTCCTGGGCGACAGCGGGGAGGGCGAGGAGGAGGAGGGTGAGGGGGACGAACCGCATCGAGTCGAGCAGGGGGGAGGTGGAAGGATACGCCGCCCGGTGGGGGAGGGCCGCCCCGGAACTCGCGACGCCGGCGGCGTTGGAGCGGACCTTCCCGCGATGCCCGTGCCCCTCACCGACCCCATCGCCATCTTTACGGTGGTGGTCCTCGTCCTCCTGGCGGCGCCGCTCGTCGCCCGGCGGGGCGTGCCGTCGTCGGTGGTGCTGCTGGCGGCAGGGATCGTGCTTGGACCCCACGCCCTCGGCGTCCTCGACCGCGACCCGACGATGGTGCTGCTGGGGACCGTCGGGCTGCTCTACATCATGTTCCTGGCCGGCCTGGAGATCGACCTCCACGAGCTGGCCGCGGGGAAGGCGCGCAGCCTCAGCTTCGGGCTCGCGACGTTCGCGCTGCCCCAGGGCGTGGGGACGGCGGTCGGTCGGGGCGTGTTCGAGATGGGGTGGCCGTCGGCGATCCTCCTGGGGAGCGTGTTCGCCAGCCACACGCTCCTGGCCTACCCGGCCGCGGCGCGCCTCGGCCTCCAGAAAGAGCGGTCCGTGACGACGGCCGTCGGCGCGACGATCCTGACGGACACGCTCGCCCTCCTCGTCCTGGCCGTGATCGCCACAGGCGCCCGGGCCGGCGGCGTGTTCGACCTGGGCGTGCTCGTCCGCGTCGCCGGGTCGCTGCTGGCGTTCGGCGGCGCCGTGCTGTGGGGGCTCCCGCGCGTCGGCGCGTGGTTCCTGCGGACGGCCGCCTCGGACGCCGCCCTTGAGTTCGTGTTCGTCCTGGCCGCCGTGTTCCTGTGCGCCCTCGGCGTCGAGGCGCTGGGCGTCGAGCCCATCATCGGGGCGTTCCTGGCCGGGCTCGGGCTGAACCGGCTCGTGCCGGAGGGCGGGGCCCTGATGAACCGCGTGGGCTTCGTGGGGAACGCCCTGTTCATCCCGTTCTTCCTCCTCGCGACGGGGATGCTTGTCGACCTCGCCGCGTTCGCCGGCGGCCCGGGCGCAGTGCGGGCGTGGACCGTCGCCCTGACCATGTCGGCGACGCTCCTCGTGACAAAGGGGACCGCCGCGTGGCTGATGCGCCCAGCCTTCCGGTTCTCCCTCCTCGAGGTCGGCCTCCTGTTCGGGCTCACGGTGCCACAGGCCGCCGCCACGCTCGCGGCTGTCCTCGTCGGCGTCGAGGTGGGCCTGTTCGACGCGGCCGTCCTGAACGGGACGATCGCAATGGTGTTCGTGACGTGCCTCGTCGGGCCATTCGTGGTGGAACGGGCGGGGCGCCGAGTGGCGGCCGACGCGGAGCGCCGCACGCCCGACGCACGGGACGCCCGGCAGCGCGTGCTTGTGTCAGTCGCCAACCCCGCCACGGTCGGACCGCTCATGGACCTCGCCGTTCTCGTCCGCGATGGGCGAGCGGGGGAACCGGTCGTGGCGGTGACGATCGTGCCGAGCGGGCCGGAGCAGGAGGAGGCCGTCTCGCGCGCCGAGCGCGTGCTGTCGTCGGCCGTGGTCCATGCGGCGGGCGCCGAGGTGCCCGTGCTCCCGCTCGTCCGCGTCGAGACGAACGTGGCCCGCGCCCTCGCCCGGACCGCCGCCGAGACCAGAACCTCGGTCGTGGTGACGGGCTGGGACGGGAGCGCCGTGGCGGAGCGGCTCCTGTTCGGGACGGTCCCCGACCGCGTGCTCCGCGAGACGACTGCCGCCGTCCTCGTTGCGCGCGAGACGCGCCCGCCCGGGACGCTCCGCCGCCTCGTCGTGGCCGTGCCGCCGCTGGCCGACCGCGAAGCGGGCTTCGAGGCCTCTGCGCGCCTCATCGCCACGCTCCGGTCGCGGATCGCCGCCGACGTGTCGCTGCTCGTCTGCGAGTCCGAATGCGCGGGGGTGGCGGCCGCCTGGGCGCGGGCCGTCCCGAGCGGTCCGGTCCCCACGATTCTCGCTCTTCCGGACTGGCGGGGCCTCGCGGCGCGCCTCGACGAGATGTTTGATCCGGCCGACGGGCTCGTGCTGCTCTCCGCGCGCGAGGGGTCCGTCGCGTGGCAGCCGTCGCTGGACCGCCTCCCGCGCCAGCTCGCGCGTCACTATCCGGCGGCGTCGCTGTTCGTCCTCTACCCGGGGCAGGCCCAGACGTCCGCCATTCGTCCTGACGTCCTGAGCTCGGCCGACCGGGCGTTTCTCGACTACTTCAGACCCGGGGCCGTGGTGCTCGGGCTCCGTCCCGGCGCTCCCGCCGACATCTACCGACAAACGCTCGGGGATGCGCCCGGAGCCCCGGCCCTGGCCACCCTTCTCGCCGACGTGCCCGACGACGCGCGCCCGGAGTTGTGCCCCGGTGTGGTACTGGCGCACACGCGGACCGCGGACGGGGAGCCGGTTATCCGCCTGGGGGTGAGCCGGGAGGGCGTCGGGCTTCCGGGCGTCTCCGGGCCGGTCCATCTCGTCGTTGTGCTGGCCGTGCCCGAATCGGTGCCGTCCCGGCTCTACCTCGGGTGGCTCGCGCTCATCGCCCGCCTCGTCGGGGACGCGGCGACGGTCGAAGCGGTGCGTCAGGCCGCGACGGCCGACGAGGCGCGCACAGTGCTCGTCCAGGCCCTCCACGAACCGGAGGTCGGCTAGCGTGCACGCCAGGGATCTCCGGCGGGGGCGGCTCGTTGGGACGGCCCCCTCCGGTCCCTATGTCCGCGCCTCAGCCCGTCCACGATCATGACGCCTTTGCCTTCCAGCGTGCGGAGGGCGGCGTCGAGGAATACCGCCACCGCACGAACGGGCTCACGGCCCTGCTCGTCCCCGAGGGCGCTGCGCCCGTCGTCGCCTTCCAGGTGACCTACCGCGTAGGCAGCCGGAACGAGGGCGCGGGCCTCACCGGCGCGACGCACCTCCTGGAGCACCTCATGTTCAAGGGGACCGACCGGTTCAACCGGGAACTGGGGACGAGCGTGTTCCAGACGCTCCAGACCGTCGGCGGCCAGATCAACGCGACCACCTGGTACGACCGGACCAACTATTTCGCGCTCCTCCCGAGCGAGCACCTCGGCCTCGCCGTCGAGATCGAGGCGGACCGGATGCGGGGAGCCCGCGTGAGCGACGACGACCTCGCAAGCGAGCGGACCGTCGTGCTCAACGAGCTGGACCGGGGCGAGAACGAGCCGGTCCGCAAGCTGCTCCACGCGGTCTATGCCACGGCCTTCCACGCCCACCCTTACGGCCACCCCGTCATCGGCTGGCGGAGCGATGTGGAGACCGTCACCGCGGACGGGCTCCGCCACTTCTACGACACCTACTACTGGCCCCGCAACGCCACGGCCACGGTCGCCGGCGCCTTCGATCGGATCGAGGCGCTCGACCTTCTCGCCGCGCACTTCGGCGAGATCCCGGCCGGCCCGGCCGCCTCGGACGACGCGCCCGAGCCGCTCGTCCACCGGCCCCCGGACGACGCCGTCACGCGCGAGCCCGAGCAGGTCGGCGAGCGCCGCGTGGTGGTCCGGCAGGCGGGGGAGCTGGGCACCGTGCTCGTCGCCTACAAGGCCCCCGCCGGCCTCGACGCCGACGCCGACGCGCTCGAGGTGCTGAGCCAGGCCCTCGCCGCCGGCAAGAGCAGCCGCCTCTACCGCCGCCTGACCGACCAGGGCCTGACGACGAGCGCCTCCGCTTTCTACCCGCGCCTCCGGGACCCGGGCCTGTTCGTCCTCTACGGCACGCTCACGCCCGACACCGACCCCCAGACCGTCGAGGACGCCCTCAAGGACGCGCTCGCCGAGGTCGCCCGCGACGGGCTCGGCGCCGACGAGCTGGCCCGCGCGCGCCGACAGGTGGTGGCCGACGAGGCCTTCAGCCGCGACGGCCCCTACGCCGTCGTCTCCCAACTCAACGAGGCCATCGCCGTGGGCGACTGGACCCTTTTTACCTCGTACCGCGACCGGATCGAGGCCGTCGAGGCGGCCGACGTCCAGGCGGCCGCGGCCCGCATCGCCAGCGACGACCGCCTCACCGTCGGCTGGTACGTCCCCACCGCCGACGGATGAGTCGCCCGCCCGCCCCCCTCGCCGAGCGCGTCCACGAGACGACCGTCGGCCCCGCCCGCCTCCTGCTGCTCCCGACCGACGCCCGCGACGTCGTGAGCTTCCGGGCCTCCGTCGAGGCCGCGCCCGATCTCGCGGCCTACGACGATCTCACGCAGGCCCTCCTGGCGGACCTCCTCGACAAGGGCACCCGCCACCGCGACCGCTTCGAGATCGCCGAAGCTCTCGACGGGCGCGGCGCGTCCGTTTCGTTCTACTCCGACGGCCTCCGCCTCGGCGTCTCCGGCAAGGCGCTTCGGGAGGACCTCCCCGACGTGCTGGCCGTCGTGGCCGAGGCGCTCCGGGAGCCGGCCCTGGACCCCGACGAGGTGGAGAAGGCCATCGTCCGCGCCGTGGCCGGCGTGCGGCGCGCGCGCGAGTCGACGGCGTCGCAGGCGTCGGGCGCCCTCGCGCGGCGGCTCTACCCGAACGACCACCCGAACTACGTCCTCGACCCGGACGATGAGATCGCCCGCGTGGAAGCGATCACGCCCGAATCCGTCCGCGCGTACTTCGAGACGCACATCGGGTCCGACGCCCTTACCCTCACCTTCGTCGGCGACCTCCCGGAGGACGACCTGCCCCGCCTCGTCAGCGACGCGTTCGGGGATTGGGCGCCGACCGGGGGCGAGGCGGTCTACGCGTCGGACCCCGACCCCGAGCCGCCGGGCCGCTCCGTCGTCGAGATCGCCGACCGCCGCAACCTCGACGTCCGGATCGGCCACGCCGTGGACCTCCGGCGCGACAGCCCGGACTACCTCGCGACCTACGCCGGCGTGTTCGCCCTCGGCGGCAACTTCTCCAGCCGGCTCATGCAGACCGTCCGCGACGAGCAGGGGCTGACCTACGGCGTCTCGGCCTCGCTCGGGCCGGTGGCCATGGAGTACGGCGGGCACCTGCGGGTCGGTATCTCGCTCAGCCAGGAGAACCTGGAGCGGGGGATCGAGGCGGTCCGCGAGCAGGTGGCGGCGTTCGTGGCCGAGGGCGTCCCCGCGGATACGCTCCGCCAGACGCAGACGACGCTGGCCGGCCAGCACGTCGTGGGGATGGCGACGACGGGCGGACTGGCGGCGCGCCTCCTCGTCAATGCGCAGCGCGGGTTCGACGTCGGCTATCTCGACCGCTACCCGGACCTCATCCACGCCCTCTCCGTCGATGACGTGACGGAGGCCGTGCGGCGCCACCTGCGGCCCGCCGACCTCCACGTTGCCCTCGCGGGGACCGTCCCCGACTGCGACTGATCGCGTCGGGATTGGAGCGGGCGCCTGCCGGACAGGGGGCTCAGGGGTCCCCTGGTCGTCGTCTGCGGCCCGTGAACTCCGGCTCATGCGCGGAACGGGGGCGGGGAGAGGCGGTGAGAAGACTTTCTCTCATCCCCCCATCTCCTCATGGATCGCACCGCCATTCTCAACGACTACGTCACCGACATGGCCGCCGTCGAGGGCCACATCCTCTCTGCCGTCGAGCGACAACTCGAGTCAGACGACACCGCCACCTACCCCGACGCCGTCCGCGTTCTGAGCGACTTGAAGGCGGCGCTTCAGACCCACGTCCGCGCCCTCGAGGCGTACAACGAGACCACCGAGGACGGCGGCGTCAAGGAGGCCGTCAAGGAGGCCGTCAAGGAGGCCGTCACCGGCGCGCTCGGTGTCGCCGCCGGGTTCTACGACCAGCTCCGCGGCACCGACAAGGTCTCGCGCATGGTCCGCGACTCGTACACGGCCACCAGCCTCGCCGCCGTGAGCTACCACATGCTCTACACGACGGCACTCGGGCTCAAGGCCGACGACCTCGCCTCCCTGGCGTTGGGAAACCTCCGCGACCTCACCAAGCTGATCGGCGATCTCTCCGAGGTGGTCTGCAGCGTCGTCGCCGCCGAGTTGGACGACGAGGACAAGGTGTTCGACGCGACGGTCGCCGCGAAGGCCATCGCCGACACGCAGGAGGCCTGGAAGCCGGCCGGCTCCTGAGCCCCGCCTCCTGACTGACCGCGCGGGCCGCCCCTCGGGGGTGGCCCGCGTCCGTTTGGGCCCGGGCCCGCTTCCGCCGACGTTTCACCGCCGGCGCCCAACCGTCCCGTCCGACGGGCGTAGACACCCTGAACCGCCTCCGGAGCCATGGACCCCGCCCTCGACCTCCCGCCCGGCACCCGCCCCCGCGTCGTCGTGGTCGGCGCCGGACACGGGGGGCTGGAGTGCGTGCGGGCGCTGCGGTCGGCGGCCGTGGACGTGCTCGTCGTGGATCGGAACAACTACCACAAGTTCCAGCCGCTGCTCTACCAGGTGGCGACGGCGGGGCTCGATGTGGCCGACATCACGCAGGCGATCCGCCACATCCTCCGCGACCAGGCCAACGTGGACGTGCGCCTCGGCCTCGTGACGGACGTCGACCTCGCCGCCCAAACCCTCCACCTCGACACGGGCGATCCCATCGCCTACGACGTGCTCGTCCTCGCGCCGGGCGCCTCGACGGCCTACTTCGGCGTGGAGGGCGCCTTCGAGCACACGTTCCCTCTCAAAAACGTCCCCGATGCCGTCGCCCTGCGGAGCCACTTGCTGGCCCAGTTCGAGGCCGCCGCGCGCGACCCGGCCCTCATCGACGCGGGCGCCCTCACCGTCGTCGCGGTCGGAGGCGGGCCCACGGGCGTCGAGATGTCCGGGGCTATCCGCGAGCTGGTGGCGGTCCTCGCCCGCGATTTCCCGACGCTCGACGTGGGCCGCGCCCGCATGGTCCTCGTGGACGGCGACCGGGCGCCGCTCTCCGGCTACGCGCCGGAGCTGCGCGAATACACGCGCGAGACGCTCGAGAAGAAGGGCGCGGAGGTCCGCCTCGGCGCCAACGTCGCGCGCGTGGACGAGCGGGGGGTGGACCTCGCCGACGGGTCGCGGATCGACGCGGGGACGGTGATCTGGGCTGCCGGTGTCCGGGCGCACCCCCTCGCCGACGCCCTCGGCGTGGAGCAGACACGCGGCCACCGTATCGTAGTCGACCGTTCCCTCCGGCTGCCCAGTCATCCCGACATCTTCGTGATCGGGGACGCGGCGGGCGCCGTAGACGACGCGGGCGACCTCTACCCGCAGGTGGCGCAGGTGGCGATCCAGCAGGGCAAGCACGTCGCGCGTCTGATCGAGGCCATGACCTCAGGCGCCCCCGCCGACGCACCGTTCCACTACCACGACCTGGGTCAGATGGCGACGATCGGCCGCAACGCCGCCGTCCTTCAGACGCCCGGCGGCTTCCGTCTGCGTGGGCTCCTCGCGTGGCTCGGCTGGCTGCTCGTCCACATCGTGAACCTCGTCGGCTTCCGGAACCGCGTGTCCGTGTTCTTCGCGTGGGTCTACAATTACGTGACGTACGACCGCGGGCCGCGTCTCATCCTCACCGCAGAGCCCGACCGCGACGAGCCGACTCGACCCGTGCTCGCGACGGCCCCGACTCAGGACACCAGCGAGGGGCCCGACGGCGGCTCGCACGACGCGAAGCTCCGCGTCCCCGCCTGAGCCGACTCGCCAGTCCGGGGTCGCCGTAGCTTCCGGGCTGCCCCCTGAGACCCATGCTCGACGTTCGCGACTCCCCCGACCTCGCTGCCATCCGTGACGCCCTGTTCGCGGCCCGGCGGGTGGTCATCACGACCCACCTCCGGCCCGACGGCGACGCGCTCGGCACCGAGATCGCCATCGCTCGCGCCCTCACGGCGAGCGGCGTGGAGGTCCTCGTCCTGAACACCGACGGGGTGCCCCGCAACCTCGACTGGCTCGTGGAGGAGCAGCCGGACGGGCTCGTCCAGCGCTACGAGTCCGGGAAGCTGGCGCAGGCGCAGGCCGTGGCCGAGGCCGACGTGCTCCTCGTGGTCGACACGAACGCGGGGCACCGGCTCGGGGACGTCCAGTCGGTCTTCCGACAGGCTGGCAAGCCGATCCTCCTCCTCGATCACCACCCGGACCCGGAGGGGTGGTTCCAGACGGCCTGCGTGCGGACCGACGCGGCGGCCGCGGCCGAGATCGCCTACGACCTCATCGCCGGCCAGGACCCCGATCTCATCGACCGCGCCGTCGCCACGGCCCTCTACGTGGGCATCATGACCGACACGGGGTCGTTCCGCTACAGCGCCACGACGCCCCGGACCCACGCCGTGGTCGCCGACGTGCTCCACCGCGGCGACCTCCGCCCGGAGCCGATCCACGTGGCCCTGTTCGACGGGCGGAGCCGCGAGGGCCTCGCCCTCCTCGGCGTCTCGCTCGGCACCATCCGGACCCACTACGAGGGCCGCCTGGCGACCATGTTCGTCACGGGCGACATGATCCGCCAGACGGGCGCCTTCTTCGACGAGACCGAGGGGCTCATCAACTACGCCCTCTCGCTCGACGGCGTCATCGCGGCCGTCATCTTCCTCGACATCCCGTCCGGCGTCAAGCTCTCGTTCCGCTCCAAGGGCGACTGTCCCATCAACGCCTGGGCCGGGCGCTTCGGCGGTGGCGGCCACGCCAACGCCTCCGGCGCCTTCGTGAAGGACGGCCAGCTCCAGCGTGTGATGAAGGACGTGGTGGACGCCGCTCCGATCCACATCGCTGCCGGCCCCGATCACCAGGAAGAAGAGGATGCCGACCTCTCAGACGCCGACCTCAATCTGCTCGCTCAGTTCAAGGGCACGCTCTGACGGCGAGCGGCTTCTCGTTCCTCGATTCCTTGCCCTGCTCTCCTGATCGACCGCATGCCTGACCTCGTCACCGGCCCGCTCGACGGGCTCGACGTCGACCTCCTAATCCTCCCCGTCGACGGCGACGGCCCAGACGCCTGGGCCGACCGCTTCGGCGAGCCCTACCGCACGGCCCTCGCCGACGCGCAGGCCGCGTCGGGCTCCTCGCCCGGCTCGTCGGTCGTGATCCGCGCTGGGGCCGGTCCGCGCCGCCTCGTCGTCGTGGCGGTGGGGGAGCAGGAGGGGGCCGAGCGCTGGCGGTGGGCAGCGGCCGAGGGTGCCGCCGTGGCGGCCCGCCTTCAGGCCGAGCGCGTCACGCTGGCCGTTCCGCCCACGGCCGCCGCCGCTACGGCCGCCGCGCTCGTCGAAGGAGTCCGCCTCGGCACCTACCGGTTCACGCACTACAAGACCGGCGACTCGCCCCCGAGCCCCATGCTCTCGCTCTGGGTCGAGGATGCCTCCGACGCACTGCGTTCGGCCATCGACGTCGCCGAAGTCCGGGCCGAGGTGACCAACCGGGCGCGCGACTACGTCAACCTCGCCCCGGCGGAGACCATCCCGGAGACGCTGGCCGAGATGATCCGCGAGGACGCCGAGGCCGTCGGGTTGCGCGTCGAGGTCTGGGACAAAGAGCAGATCGAGGAGGAGGGGATGGGCGGCCTCCTCGGCGTCAATCGCGGCAGCCTCGACCCACCGCGGTTCGTGGTCCTGGAGTGGGCGCCGGAGGGGCACGCCGACGACGCGCCCGTCGTCCTCGTTGGCAAGACGGTCACCTACGACACCGGTGGCCTCTCGCTCAAGCCGACGAAAGACTCGATGGACAAGATGAAGGCGGACATGGCCGGTGGGGCAGCGGTCGCCGGAGCCATGCTGGGCGCCGCGCGTCTCCGCCTGCCCGTCCGCGTCGTCGCCCTGCTCCCGATGAGCGACAACCGGCCCGGTGGCCGCGCCTACGCCCCGGGCGACGTGCTCCGGATGCACCGCGGGACGACCGTCGAGGTCATGAACACCGACGCCGAGGGCCGCCTGCTCCTCGCCGACGCCCTCAGCTACGCGCGGACGTTTGCGCCCCGCTGGGTGGCCGACCTTGCCACGCTGACGGGCGCGCAGGGCGTCGCCCTCGGCGAGCGCGTGGCGGCGGTCGTCGCGCGCCCGGGCGAGGAGGCCCTGGCGGAGCGGGTCCGCGACGCCGGCGCCCGGACCGGCGACCTCGCGTGGCCGCTCCCGCTCTACTCTCACTATCGCGACCAGCTCAAGAGCGACGTGGCCGACCTCCAGAACGTCGGCGGGCGGATGGCCGGGACGATCACGGCCGCCTCGTTCCTGGAGGCCTTCACCCGCACCGACGAGGACGCGCCGGCCTACCCGTGGGTCCACGTGGACCTCGCGCGGCCAGCGTTCCTGGATTCGGGCTACGGCTACCGGCCGAAGGGCGGCAGCGGCTTCGGCGTGCGCCTCCTCCTCGACCTGCTCTCCGACGACGCCTCATCGTGATGCGTGCTCTCCTCGTTCTCGCCTGCGTCGTCGCGCTCGCGGCCTGCCGCAGCTCCGACGACTCTGCCGGCACCACGAATCCGGAGGTGACGACGCCCGTGGAGGTCCCCGCCGACGCGGCTGCCCCTGATCTGCCGTCGGACTCGACGGGCGCGTAGCGTGGACCGCCCGCTCCTCGCCCTCACGCTCGGCGATCCCAACGGGATCGGTCCCGAGGTGGTCCTGAAGGCGGCCCGGGATGCGCGCGTCCGCGACGTCGCCCGCATCGTGGCCGTCGGGAGTGCGGCCGTCCTGTCCGAGCAGGCTGAGCGGCTGGGGCTCGGGCCGGTCCAGGCCGTCGCGTCGGTCGACGCGCTTCCGGGGGGCGATGCGCTCGCCGCCCTCGACCCAGATCCCGGTTCGGCCCCGGCGTTCGCGTGGGGCGAGACGACGGCCGAGGGTGGGCGTCAGGCCATGCTTGCCGTCTCGACGGCGGTCGACCTGTGCCTGACCGGCGCCGTGGACGGGATGGTGACGGCGCCCCTGTCGAAGGAGGCGATTCACAAGGCCGGCTACCCGTTCCCCGGCCACACCGAGTACCTCCAGGAGCGGACCGGCGCGCCGACCGTGGTGATGGTGCTGGCGTCCGACCTGGAGGCGGGCGCGCTCCGCGTCGCGCTCGTCACGATCCACGTGCCCGTGGCCGCCGTGGCCGGGCTCGTCACCGCCGAGCGAATCGCGACGACCTGCCGCACGCTCGCGACGGCGCTCCGCCGCGACCTCGGCATCGACCGCCCTCGTCTCGCGGTGCTCGGGCTGAACCCGCACGCGGGCGACGGCGGCGTGATCGGCACCGAGGAAATCGACATCCTCCGTCCCGCCCTCGACACGCTCCGCGCCGAGGGTCTGGCGGTGGAGGGCCCGTTCCCGGCCGATGCCTTCTTCGGCCGCGCGGCGTGGACCCGCTCCGACGCCGTGGTGGCGATGTACCACGACCAGGGGCTGGCGCCGTTCAAGGCGCTCGCGATGGGCGGGGGCGTCAACGTCACGCTCGGGCTCCCCATCGTCCGCACGAGCCCCGACCACGGGACGGCGTTCGACGTGGCCGGGCAGGGGGTCGCCGACCCCAACTCGCTGATCGAGGCCGTCCGCCTGGCGGCCCGCATGGCTGAGCGCCGTCGCGCCCGCCTCAACGCGGACGCCCCCGACTCTTTCATCTCTCCGCATGGCTGATCCGTACACCGCCCTCGCCGCCGGCTACGACGCCGTCATGGCCCACGTCGACTACCCGACCTGGGCGGCGTACGTGCAGGGCCTCCTCCGCGAGCACGCCCCCGAGGCCTCGTCGATCATCGAACTCGGGTGTGGGACTGGCGCGCTCGCCGTCGCGCTACAGCCGTACGGCCCGCCACCGGACGGATACGCCTACCGCGCCTTCGACGGGGCGGAGGCCATGCTGGAGGTGGCGCGCGAGACGGCGCGTCAGGCGGGCCGGCCCATCGCGTTCGGGCAGGCCGACTTCCGCGAGCCGATGCCCGGCCCGCCGGCCGACGCCGTCGTCCTCGTCTACGACGGGCTGAACTACCTGCTCGACCCGGCGGACGTCGGCGTCCTCCTCCAGAACGTCCACGATGCCCTCGTGCCCGGCGGCGTCGCCGTGGTGGACCAGTCGACGCCGGCCAACTCGCTCAACCATGCCGACGGGTTCGACGACGCGGGGGAGACCGACGCCTTCCGGTACCTCCGCACGAGCCGGTTCGACCCGGAGACCTCGCTCCACACGACCGAGTTCACGCTCACGTACCCGACCGGTGCGCGGACGGTCGAGACGCACGTGCAGCGGGCGTACGGAATCGACGAGATCCGCGCGCTCGTCGAGGCCAGCCCGCTCGTGGAGGTCGCCGCCTACGACGGGTTCGAGAGTGACGCCGCCGATGCCGAGTCCGAGCGGGTCCACTGGGTTCTGCGGCGCCCGGCGTGAGGACCGGGCGCGGCGGGCGTAGCTTGCGCCGTCTCCTTCTCGTCTCCCCGTGGACCCCGTCGTCGAACGCATCACCGAGGCCGATCCGCCGGCCGCCGGTCCCGCCCCGCGCGAGCGCGCGCTCGTCGAGCTGAAGAACGTGGCCGTCGGCTACGACGACCCGTCGGGCTCCCGCGTGGACGTGGCCAGCGACCTGAACCTCACGCTCCGGCGCGGCGAGATGGCCTACCTCATCGGCCCGACCGGGAGCGGCAAGTCGACCCTCTTGAAGCTGCTCTACATGGACGTCCAGCCCGAGTACGGGCTCGTCCGCGTGGGGCCCTACCAGTCCGACGCCGCCAAGCCGCGGGACATCCCGTACCTCCGGCGGATGCTCGGGGTCGTGTTCCAGGACTTCCAGCTGCTCCCCGACCGGAGCGCCTACGAGAACGTCGCCTTCGCGCTCTACGCGACGGGCAAGCGAGGGAAGGAGGTGAAGGAGCGGGCGCTCCAGGCCCTCGCCCGCGTCGGCCTCAGCCACCGCGCGAAGGCGCGCCCGAGCGAGCTGTCGGGCGGCGAGCAGCAGCGGGCCTGCATCGCACGGGCGCTCGTGAACGACCCGCTCCTGCTCCTGGCCGACGAGCCGACGGGCAACCTCGACCCCCGCGTGGCCGACGAGATCCAGAAGCTGCTCGTGAAGGTCCACCGCCAGGGGATGGCCCTCCTGATGGCGACCCACGACTACCGCTTGGTGAAGGCCTTCCCGGCGCGGACGCTGGCGCTCGTGCGCGGGCGCCTCGTCGAAGTCGACCCGGAGTCGCTCTAGTGCGCGCCGCCGCCCTGATCGCTGGGCTGGCGCTGCTCGGGGCGTGTCGGGACGAACCGCCCACGCCCGCAGGCGGACCGATCTCGCCGGAGACGGTCCACGCTGCGCTCCAGACGTGCATCGGGGGCGATCCAGGGGCGGGCATCGCGGTGCTCGACAGCGCCTTGGCCCGTGCGCCGGGCTCCGTCGACGCGCTCGTCACGCGCGGCCTCTGCTACTGGACCCGCGCCGACGCACTTGGGGGGGAGGCCGACGCCCGGCGCGCCTACGACGACCTCAGCGCCGCCATCGATGGCTACGACGACGGGCCCGGCGGGCCCCCGACCACGCCGCTCGACCAGATCTACAGCCACCGCGCTTTCGCCGCGAGGCTGGTCCACCCGGACGACTGGCGGCCCACGCTCCGCGACCTGAACCGGGCCGCCGACCTCGCGCCCCGCAACCCGCTCCACGTGCTCGACCGCGGCGTGGTTCACCGCGCCCTCGACGACACGACGGCCGCCCGCGCCGACTTCCGGCGCTTTCTCGCCCTTGCCGACTCGTCGGACGCGGTGCGCCGCCGGATGGTGGAGCAGATGCTGGCCGAGCTCGGGGACCCGTCGGCCCGTCCGTGACCGCCCCAGGGGCCTACGCGGCCCTATCTTTCCTGTCGCCTCTCACCCACCCCTTCTTGATGGACGCCCTCTCTAATCTCATCTCCTGGCTGGAAGGCATCGTCTACGGTGGCCCGACGATCGGTGGGGAGACGCTCCCGATCATTGTCATCGCGCTGCTCGGGACCGGCCTCTTCCTCACCCTCCGCCTCGGGTTCGTCCAGATCCGCCGGTTCGGCCACGGGGTCGGCGTCACGACGGGGCGGTACGACGACCCGAATGAGCCCGGCGACGTCAGCCACTTCCAGGCGCTGACGACGGCGCTCTCGGCGACGGTCGGGATCGGCAACATCGCCGGCGTCGCGATCGCGATCCACTGGGGCGGGCCCGGCGCGCTCTTCTGGATGTGGATCACGGCCCTCCTCGGGATGGCCGTCAAGTTCTCCGAGGTCACGCTCGCGCAGCAATACCGCGATGTCCACGTGGACGAAGACGGGAAGGCTTGGGAGGGCTCGGTCTCGGGCGGCCCGATGTACTACATCGAACGCGGGCTCGGGAAGAACTGGAAGCCGCTCGCGGTCTTCTTCGCGTCGATGCTGATGCTGACGAGCTTCCTGACCGGCAACGCGGTCCAGGCCAACACTGTCGCCGACGCGCTGAACGCCGAGTTCGGGTTCCCCGTCTGGATCACCGGCCTCCTCACGGCGACCGTGGTGGCCATCGTGATCCTCGGCGGCATCAGCCGCATCGGGAAGGTGACGGGCGTGCTGGCGCCGGTGATGGCCGGGCTCTACGTGACGGGCGCACTCATCATCCTCGCCATCAACATCGCCGACGTCCCGGCCGCCTTCGGGCTCATCTTCGCCGAGGCCTTCAACCCGACCGCCGGCGTCGCCGGCACGGGCACCGGGGCGCTCCTCGTGACCATGATGTGGGGCGTCCGGCGCGGCCTGTTCTCGAACGAGGCCGGGCAGGGCTCGGCCCCGATCGCCCACGCCGCCGCCAAGACCGACGAGCCCGTCTCCGAGGGCGTCGTCGCGCTCCTGGAGCCGTTCATCGACACGATCGTGATCTGCACCATGACGGGCCTCGTGCTCATCACGACGGCCGTGTGGGACGATACGCACCCGACGGCCCTCGACTTCAACGACAGCGACGCCTCGTACGTGCAGATGAACGAGAGCGGTCGCTACAGCGGCAGCGACGCCCCGGACGAGATCCAGATCGTAGACGGCCAGTCGACGCAGGGCGTCGGCCAGATCCGGTTTGCCTGGCACGACGCGCCGGTCGACGGCTTCTACATCGACGAGGCGCACAACCAGCCGTTCTCGGGCCGCCTGCTCCCGGCCGAGGCCGTGGCCGTGGGCGACGACGGGACGCGCTACCCGGTCCTCTACGGGAACGCCGTCGAGACGGCCGCGCCCCTCACGATCACCGGCTTCACGCGCGGGCTCGACCCCGTGGGCCTGGGCGGGTTCGGCAAGTACGTCGTCCTCATCGCCATCCTCCTGTTCGCCATCTCCACGGCCATCTCGTGGAGCTACTACGGCGACCGCTGTGCGAACTACCTCTTCGGCTCGTCGGGCATCCTCCCGTACAAGGCCGTGTTCGTGGTGATGCACTTCGTGGGCGCCGTCACCAGCCTCAACGCGATCTGGGCGATGGGCGACGTGGCTCTCGGCCTGGTGACGTTCCCCAACCTCCTCGCCCTCATCCTGCTCTCGCCGGTGCTCGCGCGGATCACGAAGAGCTACTTCGAGCGGAAGCCGTGGCGCGAGAACGCCGAGGTCCACAAGCAGATCGTGGCCGAGAAGCGGGCACGGAAGGGGTCGCTGTAGCCCATGCTGACCGTCGTCGACCACCCGCTCCTGAAGCGGGCGCTCACCACGCTCCGGGACCGCAACACGCCCTACGGCGAGTTCCGCCGGACCCTCTCCGACGTCTCGTCGATCCTGGCCTACGAGGCCCTCCGTAGCCTCCCGGTGACCGAGACGACGGTGCAGACGCCTCTGGAAGAGACGGCCGGGTACCGCCTCGCCCGTGAGGTCGTCGTCGTCCCCGTCCTCCGCGCCGGCCTCGGGCTGGTGGACGGGTTCGTCCGCTACGTACCGGAGGCCCGCGTCGGGCACCTCGGGATGTACCGCGACGAGCAGAGCCACGAGCCCATCGATTACTACTCGAACGTGCCCCCTCAAGTGCGCGACGCCCGGGTGTTCGTGGTCGACCCGATGCTCGCGACGGGCGGGAGCGCGGCCGGGGCCATCAACCACCTCAAGCGGCGCGGTGCGAAGGACCTCTCGTTCGTCTGCCTCGTCGCCGCGCCAGAGGGCGTGAAGCGCCTGGAGGAGTACCACCCCGACGTCCCGATCTACACGGCCGCGCTGGACCGCGAGCTGGACGAGAACGCGTTCATCCGGCCGGGCCTCGGCGACGCCGGCGACCGCATCTTCGGGACGGAGGTGGTATGAGAAGCCGAGGATGGTGGCTCAGGGTCGTAGCCGTCCGGCTGCTCCTCGCGGCGCTGATGGCGAGTGCCACGGGCGTGGCGAGTGCGCAGGTCGAGACTCCCACCGCGGCGTCCGATTCGACAGCGCTCGCGGATCCGTCGCTGCTCCGCGACAGCCTGGAGACCACGGCGCCCGCTGAGGCCGCGCCGAGCGTCGGCCTGGAGGCGCCGGCCATCGTCCTGCGCGGCGTGCCCTTCTCCGTGACCGTCTCGGGGATCGACGCGTCCGACGGCGCCGCCGTCCGCGTCGGGGATCGATCCGCCCCCCTCGTGGCGGGGGAGGACGGAGCCTGGATGGCGTCCGACCTGATGGCGCCCGAGGACGGGCCCGCCGAGGTGACGGTGGTCCGCGCCGGCGCCGTGCTCGCCGAGGCGACCCCACGGACGCTCCCGGGCTGGCTCTCGGTCGTCCCGCCGCTCCTCGCCATCCTCGTCGCGCTGATCTTCCGGCGCGTGATCCCGGCCCTGTTCCTGGGCGTGTGGTCCGGCGCGGCGCTGGTGGCCGGCCTCACGCCGGGCGGCATCGGCGCCGGCCTGTTCTCCACGTTCCAGGTCTACATCCTCGGGGCGCTGTCGGACGAGGGGCACGCCTCCATCATCCTCTTCTCATTCATGATCGGGGGGATGGTGGGCGTCATCCAGAAGAACGGGGGCACGCAGGGCGTGGTGAACAGGATCATCCGCTGGGCCAGCACCCCGAAGCGCGGGCAGCTCTCGACCGGCTTCCTCGGCCTCGCCATCTTCTTCGACGACTACGCCAACTCGCTCATCATCGGCAACACGATGCGGCCGGTGACCGACCGCCTCCGCATCTCGCGCGAGAAGCTGGCCTACATCGTCGACTCGACGAGCGCGCCCGTCGCCTCCCTCGCCCTCGTGACGACCTGGATCGGGTTCGAGGTCGGGCTGATCAACGAGGCCGTGGCCGGGATCCCGGGTCTCACGCTCGACGGCTACGGCATCTTCCTGGAGTCGATCCTCTACCGGTTCTACCCGATCCTCGCCCTGTTCTTCGTGTTCGTGATCGCGTTCACGGACCGCGAGTTCGGGCCGATGTACGACGCCGAGCACCGCGCCCGCACGACCGGCGCCGTCCTCGGCCCCGACGCCAAGGTGGACGACGCGGCGGAGGAGAGCGGGGCGCTCCTCCCGCCGCCCGACAAGCCGCACCGCGCGCTCAACGCGATCCTCCCGGTCCTCGTGCTCGTCGTCGGCGTGCTGGCGGGACTGTGGATCACCGGCGAGGGCGACACGATCCGCGACGTGATCGGCAGCGCCGACTCGTACAAGGCCCTCATGTGGGCCTCGCTGGCCGGCGTGCTGACGGCCGCGGCCCTCTCCGTCGGGCAGGGCATTCTCACGCTCGACGAGACGGTCGACGCGTGGTACGAGGGGCTCAAGGCGATGCTCTTCGCCATGATCATCCTGCTCCTCGCCTGGGCGCTCTCGGCCACCACCGACGTGCTGCACACGGGGGACTACCTGGGCTCAGCGCTGAGCTCGGCCCTCCCGCCGGGCATCGTCCCGGCCCTCATCTTCATCCTCGCCGCCGTGACCGCCTTCGCGACGGGCACCTCCTGGGGGACGATGGGGATCCTCATGCCGCTCGTCGTCAAGCTGATGTGGGGCGTGATGGAGGCCAACGGGATGGCGGACCCCGAGCACTTCTACCTACTCTACTCGGCCGTCTCGTGCGTCCTGGCCGGCGCCGTCTGGGGCGACCACTGCTCGCCGATCTCGGACACCACGATCCTCTCGTCGATGGCGTCCGGCTGCGACCACATCGCCCACGTCCGCACCCAACTCCCGTACGCCCTCCTGGTGGGCGTCGTGGCGCTCCTGGTGGGGACGATCCCGACGGGCTTCGGCTTCCCGTGGTGGCTCTCGCTCCCGCTCGGGGCGGCCCTCCTGCTCGGCGGCCTCCGCGTCTTTGGGAAGCCGGTCGTCGGGCACGACGAGGTAGTCGTTCCGGAGGTGGAATGACCGAGCCGCCGTTCGGGGTCGTCTCCCTCGACAACCACCTGCTCGTGGTCACCAAGCCGAGCGGGATGCTGGTCCAGGAGGACCGCACCGGCGACCCGGACCTCGTGACGCTGGCGAAGGCCTACCTCAAAGAGCGGTTCGACAAGCCGGGCAACGTCTTCGTCGGGCTCGTCCACCGCCTCGATCGGCCCACGAGCGGCGTGATGGTGCTGGCGAGGACCTCGAAGGCGGCCGCTCGCCTGAGCGAGCAGTTTCGGCGCCGAACCATCGAGAAGCGGTACCTCGCCGTCGTCGAGGGGACGCTCCCGGCCCAGGGCGAGCGGGTCGACGGGCTGGTGAAAGGGGAGGGCGGAAGCGTCTCGATCCTCCCGGCCGATCACCCCGACGCCCAACGCGCGGCCCTCCGCTGGCGGACGCTCGCCTCCCGAGGCGGACGCGCGCTCGTCGACGTGGACCTGCTGACGGGGCGCAAGCACCAGATCCGCGCGCAACTCGCCGCACTCGGAGCGCCGGTCCTGGGCGACTTCCGGTATGGCAATCCCACGCCGTTCGCCGACGGTCGCGGCGTTGCGCTCCACGCCTACCGCCTGACGCTGGAGCACCCGACGCGTCGGGAGGCCCTGGCGTTCACGGCGGCCCCACCGGCGTCGTGGGCGGGATTGTTCGACGAGGAGGTGGCCGAGGCGGTGGATACGGATCCCTGACCATCCTGGAATTCCCAGGGCGCGTCCAAGCCGATCGTCATGATTCGACGTGCCGGGTCCCGCCTGAACCGTCACCTTTCGCCCTTCCCGTCCCCGAACCGATGTCCCGCCCGACGCTCGACCCCGTCGAAGTCCGCGTGGCCGGCGCGCTCGTCGAGAAAGCCCTCGCGACGCCCGACCACTACCCGCTCACGCTCAACGCGCTCGTCGCCGCCTGCAACCAGAAGACGGCCCGCGAGCCCGTCACCGACTACTCCGAGCGCGACGTGACCGCGGCCCTCGACCGGCTCGGCCGTCGTGGCCTTGTGGGGACCACCACGGGCTCCGGCCATCGCGTCGCCAAGTTCCGCCAGAACCTCGACCGCGCCCTCGACCTGTCGCACCGCGAGCTGGCGGCGCTGGCGGTTCTCATGCTGCGCGGCCCCCAGACGGCCGGCGAGGTCCGCACCCGCACCGGCCGCATGGCCGACTTCCAGAGCGTCGAGGACGCTGAGGAGGCCCTCTGGATGCTGGGCGACCGGGACGAGCCCCTCGCGCTCCAGCTTCCCCGAGGCCCCGGGCAGTCGACCGACCGATACGCGCACGTGCTCTCAGGCGAGCCCGAGACGGTACCCGACGAGTCGCCGAGAGACGCTCCAGAAGTCCACGGCGCCGGTTCGTCCGAGCCGACCACGGTGCCGCCGGGAATGGCGGCTCGCGTCGAGGCGTTGGAGGAGGAGGTGGCCCGGCTGCGGGCGGAGATGGAGGCCTTCCGGGCGCAGTTCGAGTAGCCCGTGCGGAGGGGGGATCCCGGAGAGGGGCCGCGGTCCGTGGCTGAGGCGATTGACCGACGGGCAGAGCCGCAGATATCCCCGAGGTCCTCGCTCCGGATCTCGACGCGGCCCGTATCTACCTTGCCGGGGATCGCCCCGCTCTCTCTATCCGTGACTTCCTCCTCTGACGTTCCTGGTACGATGACTCGCGTTGGATCGGTAGCCTGATGCTGGCTCGTTTCTTCCGCGTCACTCGTCGAGCCGTCGCCTTGCCGAGCGCGACCTGGGTTGCGCTGGTACGGGTGCTGCCCGTCGTGCTCATGACCCGTGTCTTGCTGTGGCTCCTTCCCTACAAGACCGTTGCGCGCCTCTTCGAACCCCAGGAGGGACGTCCGGTGAAGCCGTATTCCCGGCTCATCCAGACCGTTCGTGTCGCTGGGTGGGTGGGGAAGACCTTTCTGGGCGACAAGCCCTGCCTCACCCAAGCGCTTGCGGCGCGCTGGCTGCTGAGCCGAGATGGCTATCAGGCCGATCTGAGGATCGGCGCACGACGGGAGGAGGGAGCCTTCATGGCCCACGCCTGGCTGGAGCGCGGAGGGGTCGTGATCCTGGGGGGGGCGGACTCACCGACGAAGTATGCCCTGCTTCGCCCCATCGGCCTTCCGGCGTCGTAATCGGCCTCGGCCGCCCGGCCCTTGTTGTCTGCAGGAAGAGGGGGGCGCACATGTCGAGACGTCCTCCTGAAAGGCGGCGTCTGAGGGGCTCCGGTCAGGATTTTGTAGGGGTTCGCGTGTGACGGACACATGTCACTGTCGACGCCGATCTTGAACCACATTGACTCGGGACCCCATGACCCACATTGGACCGACAAACGTCGAGCTCGCGGAGGCCCTCGAACAGATGGCCGAGGTCCTCGTCCGGCGCGGCGAGCCGAACCCCTACCGCGTGCAGGCGTACCTCCAGGCGGCCGCCATGATTCGCGACCTGGACGACCCCGTCGCTCGGCTGTACGGGGCAGGCGGGCGCGACGCCCTCACGGCGCTTCCCGGCATCGGCGTCAGCCTCGCGCATCACATCGGGCAGTACGTGGAGACCGGTCGGATCGGACTCCGCGACCGGCTCCTCCGCACGGACGACCCCGTCGCGTTGCTCGCCACGCTTCCAGGCGTCAGCGAACGTCTCGCCCGGCGCTTCGTCGACGAACTCGGCATCGAGTCGTTGGCAGAGCTTGAACGCGCGGCCCACGACGGCCGGCTGGAGGAGATGGACGGGATCGGCCCGCGGACGACCGAAGCCATCCGGCTCCAACTCAACTCCGTCCTGAACCGGTCGGCCCGGCGCCGCGCCCGGCGGGTCCGTCGCCAGGTGGCCCAACTCGCGGCCAGTCAGCATCGCACGGACCTGGCGGCCGATGCCGCTTCGGACATGGGGACGGAGGCCAGCGAGGCGGTCCTGGGCGCGCAGCCTGAGACACGTCCGACGGCTACGATCTACTCCCTCTTTCCACCCGCTGCTGCCTGAGGCGCCTGACGTCCCCGACGGGGCGCGCTCACCGAGCGTGCCCTGTCGGGGCTCTAGAGCTGGCGGCCGACCGTCACGATGACGCCCACGTCCTCGGGGTAAAACTCGGAGCCGAAGATGCGCATCCCGTACACCCCGGCTCCGACCGTAAACCCCGTGTCGGTGGGGTAGTGGATGACGCCGAGGCGGAGGCGGGTTCCGAGGAGGAGGTCCCGGTCGTCCTCCACCTTCTCGGTCCCGAGGCTCACCTGCACGCCGGCTTGGAGATGGGTCGTAGACGGCCCGAGGCGATGGGCGAGAGACGCGCCCCCGCTGTACCCGACGAACAGGCCGTCATACTCGTTGTCCGGGTCGTTGACGTCGGCCACGGTGAGTTCGAACGAGATGGGGAGCGACCATGGGCCGCGATGCGCGCGGCGGAGCTCATACCCGACGCGTCCTCCGATCGCGTTGGCCCCGAGGAGGGGGCCGGCGTAGACCACGGTTCGGAATCGGCCCCCGGACTGGGCGCTCGCGGCGGAGGCGGTTAGGAGCAGGGCGAGGAGGAGCAGGCGCATCGGGCGGGGGCGCGCGATGGCGCCCGAGAAGGGCCCCTAGTCAACGAGCCTGGTCCTCTCCAGATCCGCCCTCGACGCGGGGGATCAGGCGCCCTTCCGGTCGGCGAAGTCGAGGAACCGGTCCGCGAGGGCGCGGGCGAGGTCCGGCGTGTTGCCCCACGCTCGGTTGTTGCCGACCACGTTCAGGACCACCCCGGCCTCGACGGCCTGGTACATCAGCGCCGTCGCCTCGTCCACCATGCGCCTCGCGTCGCGCGTGTCGCTGAGGCCGGGGGAGGGCCCCTCGAACGGATACGCCCGGTCGAACGACTCGTCGAACGTCATGTCGCGCGGCTGGATGAGTCGGAGCACCGCCTCGCCCGATCCCGACGTGAACCGCTCGCCCACGAGCCGCCACTGGTCGATGAGGGGCGGGAGCCACTGCCAGTGGCTAAAGCAGAACCCGAGGTCGCGGTTGGCGAGCCACTCGAGGTACGACGGGGTGAGGAGATGCGAGGAACGGACCTCCAGGTGGTAGGCCGCGTCGTTCGGGACGTTGGCGATGAACCGGTCCCACTCGGCGACGAACTCGTCGGGGGGCGGGCTCTCGGCCGCCCGCTCGTACGGCTGCTCCAGGATGACCCCGGCCAGCTTCACCCCGAGCTTCTGCTGCGCCGGGACGAGGAACCGCCGCGTGAACGCATCGGGGTCGAGGTAGTCCGGGTTCTCGACGTAGGCCCAGCGGCCCTCCACCTTCCGGCGGAGCCGGCGGGCCACGAACTGCTGCGGCGCTTTCAGGAGGAAGCGCGCGTTCGCTGGCGCCGCGTCGGCGTAGTGCTCCAGCGTGAACAGGTTGGTCGACGGCTTCCCGGTCTCCTCGATGAGCGGCCGGTAGTACGTGAAGTCGATCTCGAGGACGCCGAAGTGCTGGAAGTAATCGTCCACCGACGCGACGGGGAGGAGCCGCTCCTCGTACGACCGCCCGCCGACACGCTTCGACCGCGACTGGACCTCGCCGGCCCACACGTCGCGCGGGTAGACCTGGTCGATCCACGCCGCATAGCGGTCCGACGCCGAGCCGAAGCGGAGGACGGGGTGGACCTTTCGGACATCGTACCGCGCCACCTCCTGGCGCCGCGCGTCGACGGGGCGGGGGACGCTCATGAGGGGACGCCCGCGTCGGGCTCGGTGAGGGGCGAGACCATCGGGACGCCCTCGTCCACGCCGTCGGGGTCCGACGGCAGGGCCTCACCGGCCAGGAGCGCCCGGACTGCATTGCCGGCCACGAACGTGCCGAGGACGAGGATGCCGTAGTAGGCGAGGGCCCGCCACGCGAGGAGGGCCGGGCCGCCGTAGCCGCCGGGGAGGAGGGGGGCGAGGTAGAGGACGTAAAGCGCCTCGATGCCGCCGGAACCGCCCGGCGTGGGGAGCGCCAGCCCGGCCAGCCAGAGCCCGGCCGTCCGCAGCACGAACAGAACATGCCGGAAGTCGCGCCAGACGCTCAGCGCCACGAAGAACACGACGCCGTAGCGGGCGGCCCAGTAGACGAGGGTGTAGCCAGCGCCCTGGAGGTAGAACGAGAGCGGCTGCCCGCGCAGCACCTTGGCCTGCCGGCGCAGCTTCCGCGTCTCGCGGCGGACGGTCGGCTCGAACCGGCGGAGCCACTTGAACCGGACGATCCGGTTCGCGATCCGCTCCAGCAACTCGGGACGGACGAGCGTGGCGTAGGCGAAGAACGCGATGTAGCAGAGCATCCCGCCCAGGTAGGTCGCGATCGTCCCGATGCCGGCCGCGCCGAGGCCGGTCGGAAAGACAGGGACCCAGAAGGCCGAGAGGTAGAGGGTCACGATGAGGATGGCGAACCAGATCTGGTCCATCAGCATCGAGAACAGCATGACGGCCGTGACCTCGCCGTAAGGGACCCGGTTTTCGCGGGCGATGAAGAACGCCGCGAACGGCGCGCCCCCCATCGCCGACGGCGTGACCGCCGACATGAAGTCCCACGTGACCTGCGACCGGAGCCCGCCAGTGGCCGTGATGGCCCCGCGCGAGACGTGGCGAAAGCGGAGCCCGCCGGCCACGATCTGGAGCGCGAGCGCGCCCACCGCGAGCGCGTAGATCCACGGGTTGAACGTGGACCGGACGGCCGCGAACGCGCCCGGCTCGTACGTCAGCCACAGGATCACGCCGACGGCCGACAGGCTCAGCGCGACGGGCAGGATGAGGTCGCGCTTGCGGATCCGTCGTCGCGGGGCGGCCGGGGCCTCGGACGGAGGCGCGACGGGGGCCACGTCGGCAGGGGGGAGGGAGGGGGCGTCCATGCAGTCCGAGAGGGTCCAAAGATAGCGGCGCGTCCGCGTCCGATTCGGACCGCCCCGCGCCGGAGTTTCGCTCGGGCTCGACGGAAGCGGTGCGCATACCGAGCGTCGGCGTCCGAGGGCGGCGTCCCCGATCTCTTCATCAATAGATCCCCCCAGGGATCCGAGAGCGGTTGTCCGCGTCACGGCAGGGCCGGTATCTTGGTCTCACGCCCCTTCGCTCCGCCTCGGCCCCTCTCACCCCCTCATGCTGGAGCCGTTCCTCTTCTTCGTGTTCGCCGTATTCGCCGTCGTCGGCGCACTCGGCATGCTGATCTCGCGGAGCCCCGTCGCCAGCGCGCTCTGGATGGTCCAGACGATGCTCGCGATCGCGTGCCTCTACCTCTCGCTGAACGCCGCGTTCATCGGGGTCGTGCAGATCCTGGTCTACGCCGGGGCCATCATGGTCCTGTTCCTGTTCGTGATCATGCTCCTCAACCTGGAGGAGACCCCACGGCTGGGCGCGTTCACCTGGACCCGCGCCGTCGCGTTCATCGGCGGCGTCGGCGTGCTCGCGCTGCTCCTGACGGCCGTGGCCAGCCGCGCCGACCTGCTCCCGGACCCCGCCGACGCGTCGGTCGCGGTCGTGGAGGAGGTGGAGACGACGGTCGTGGAGGGCCCCGACGCGGCCGTGGCCGTCATCGAGACGGAGCCCGTCGCCGCCATCCGCGTCGAGCCGGTCTCGGTGGAGGCCCTCGGCGTGGCGCTCCTGACCCGGCACGCGTTCGCGCTCGAGATCATCGGCGCCCTCCTCCTGGCCGCCACCATCGGCGCCGTTCTCCTCGCCAAGAAACGCTTCGTGTAAACGCGTCGGGCCGCCCGTGGCCCGGACGTCGCCCGCCCGCCCATGGATCTAAGCTGGTACCTCTCGCTGAGCGCGGTGCTCTTCACGATCGGCGTCCTGGGCGTCCTGCTGCGCCGCAACGTGATCGTCGTGTTCCTGAGCATCGAGCTGATGCTGAACGCGGTGAACCTCACGCTCGTCGCCTTCAGCCAGGCCTTCGGCGACGTGGACGGTCAGATCCTGGTCTTCTTCGTGATGAGCGTGGCCGCGGCGGAGGCCGCCGTCGGGCTCGCCATCGTGATTGCGCTCTTCCGCAACAAGCTGACCGTCAACGTCGACGAGATCCACCTGTTCAGAGGGTGAGCGGGAGGGGGGCGGAGGCCGTCCCCCACGCCCCTCGCCTGATCCCCCTTGCCCCTCCCCATGGAACTGCTCGTCCGGCTCATCCTGCTCCCCCCGCTGCTCATCGCGGCGTTCAACGGGATGATGGGTCTGTTCTCGCCCGCCTACCGGAAGCAAGAGTGGCTCGTGGGTGGCCTGGGCCTCGCGGCCGTCGCCGTTCCGTTCCTCGTCACGTGTAGCCTGTTCTTCGGGTTCGTCGAGCCCGAGGTGGTCCGCTACTTCACCTGGATGGAGGCGGGCAGCCTGCGGGTCGACTTCGCCTACCGGATCGACCAGCTCTCGCTCATCATGACGATGATCGTGACCGGCGTGGGCTCGCTCATCCACCTGTACTCGATCGGGTACATGAAGGGGGACCCCGGGTTCTGGCGCTTCTTCGCGTACCTGAACCTGTTCATCTTCGCGATGCTCAACCTGGTGCTCGCGGAGAGCCTGCCGGTCCTGTTCCTCGGGTGGGAAGGCGTCGGGCTGTGCTCGTACCTCCTCATCGGGTTCTGGTACACCGACCTCAAGAACTCGGCGGCGGCCAACAAGGCGTTCATCGTCAACCGGATCGGCGACTTCGCCTTCCTGCTGGCGATGTTCATCATCTTCCAGACCGTCACGAGCGCGCCGGGCTTCGCGGGCACCTTCGGGCTCGACTTCACCACGCTCCTCTCGGCCGACACGCTCGCCCTCTTCAGCGGGCCGACGGGCTTCTGGGTGTGCCTCCTGCTGTTCATCGGGGCGACGGGCAAGAGCGCGCAGATCCCGCTCTTCGTGTGGCTCCCGGACGCCATGGCGGGCCCGACGCCGGTCTCGGCGCTCATCCACGCCGCGACGATGGTGACGAGCGGGCTCTACCTGCTCGCGCGGCTTTCGTCGCTCGTCCTCCTGTCGCCGACGGCCATGGCGATCATCGCCACGATCGGCGCGCTGACGGCCATCATGGCGGCGACGATCGCCATCACCCAGGACGACATCAAGAAGGTTCTGGCCTACTCGACGGTCAGCCAGCTGGGCTACATGTTCCTGGCGGCCGGCGTCGGCGCGTTCTACGTGGCCATCTTCCACGTGATGACGCACGCCTTCTTCAAGGCGTGTCTGTTCCTCGGCTCGGGGAGCGTGATCCACTCGATGCACCACGTGGAGCACGAGCTGGAGCACAAGGGGCTCGTCCCGTCGCATCACGGCCCGGGCAGCCACCACACGCCCCTCGACTCGGAGGCGACGCAGAACCCGCTCCGCCACAGCCCGCTCCCGTACGACGGGCCCTTCGACGCGCAGGACATGCGGACGATGGGCGGCCTCAAGACGTACATGCCGGCCACGCGCTGGACCTTCCTGATCTCGACGTTCGCTATCGCCGGCATCCCGCCGCTCGCCGGCTTCTTCTCGAAGGACGAGATCCTGTTCCGCACGTTCGAGTTCGGCCAGCAGGTCCACATCGGGTACTCCGTCCTCTGGGTCATCGGCCTCGTGACGGCCGTGCTCACGGCCATCTACATGACGCGGGCCTACCTGCTCACGTTCGAGGGCGACCCGCGCTGGCCGGACGCGATGGACACGCACCCGCACGAGAGCCCGTGGACCATGACGGTCCCGCTCGTCGTGCTCGCGCTCCTCGCCGTCGTGGGCGGGTTCTTCGGGCTCCCGGCCGTGTTCGGCGAGAACGCCTCCTGGATCCATGGCTGGCTCGTCGGGCACGGGGAGCACCTCGGGCCCGTCGCCGACTCGCTCCAGCCCGGCTCGCCGTTCTATGACGCCGAGCACCACGTCTCGCACGCCCTCGAGTGGGGCCTGCTAGGCCTCGGCGCGGCGATCGCTGTCGTCGGTGTCGCCATCGCCTGGTTCGGGTTCCGGTTCGCCAGCCGGGGGCCCGACGCGGACCGGTCGGTGCGGAAGGCGTTCGGCCTCTTCTACACGCCCGCCAGCCGGCTCTGGGGCTGGGACACGTTCTACAACGCCACGTTCGTCCGGGCGACGGTGGACGGCGCGCGCAAGGTGCTCGCGCCGTTCGACAAAAACGTCGTGGACGGCGGCGTGATGGGGCTCGCGGGTCTCGTGCGCGGGGCGGCCGGGCAGCTCCGGCGGGTCCAGACCGGCGCCGTGCAGACGTACGCCCTCGCCATCGTCCTGGGCGTCATCGCGGTCGTCGCGCTGGTCCTGTTCGCCTGATCGTTCCCACGCCCCCGATCTGACGCCCTTCTGCGGCTGACCTCCTCCGATTCATGGCCGACTTCCCCGGGCTCCTCTCGCTCGTCATCTTCCTCCCGGCGCTCGGCGCGCTGGCGCTGCTGGCGCTGCCGTCCGTCAGCTCGATCCGGTGGGCGTCCCTGGCGATCACGACGCTCACGTTCGTGCTCTCGCTCGGGCTCTGGATCGGGTTCGACCCCGCCGTTTCGACGGCCGCCGGCCCCCAGATGGCGACGCGGCTGCCGTGGTTCGGCTCCGTCGACATCTCCTATTTCGTCGGGATCGACGGGCTGAACCTGCTCCTGATCCTCCTGACGACGCTGCTCGGGCCGATCATCATCCTCTCGTCGTGGACCTACATCGGCAAGGCGCACAAGGGCTACTACGCGCTGATGCTGCTCCTGGAGACGGGCGTGCTCGGCGTGTTCGCGGCGTTCGACGTCTTCCTCTTCTACATCTTCTTCGAGCTGACCCTGATCCCGATGGTGTTCATCATCGGCATCTGGGGCGGGGAGGAGCGCGTCTACGCGGCCATCAAGTTCGTGATCTACACGCTGGTCGGGTCGCTCCTGATGCTCGTCGGCGTGCTGTGGCTCGGGTTCCAGGCCGGCGCCGCGCTCGGCGCGCCGGGCGGGTTCACGACCGACTGGTACCAGCTCGTGAGCTATGGCGTGCCGGTGGGGACGCAGTACGCCATGTTCGGGCTGTTCGCGCTCGCCTTCGCGATCAAGGTCCCGCTCTTCCCGCTCCACACGTGGCTTCCGGACGCCCACACGCAAGCGCCCACGGGCGGCTCGGTGGTGCTGGCCGGCGTGCTTCTGAAGATGGGGACGTACGGACTGCTCCGCTTCGTCATCCCGTTTTTCCCGAACGCGAGCAGTGTGCTCGCGCCGTGGATCGGGGTGCTGGCCGTAATCGGGATCGTCTACGGGGCGCTCGTGGCCTTCGCCCAGACGGACGTCAAGAAGCTCGTCGCGTACTCGTCGGTCTCGCACCTCGGGTTCGTGGTCCTCGGCCTGTTCGCGTTCGACATCGTCGCGGTCCAGGGTGCCCTGATCCAGATGGTGAACCACGGGCTCTCGACGGGCGCGCTGTTCCTCATCATCGGGATGCTGTACGAGCGGCGGCACACGCGCGAGATGGCCGACTTCGGCGGCATTGCCAAGTCCGTCCCGGTCCTGTCCTTCTTCATGCTGTTCAGCGTGTTCGCGTCGGCCGGCCTGCCCGGCCTGAACGGGTTCGTGGGCGAGTTCATGATCCTCCTGGGCTCCTGGTCGTCCCCGACGCTGGGGAGCCCACTCCTCGTCGCCGTCGCCACGACGGGCGTGATCTTCGCCGCCGTCTACCTCCTGTGGATGGTGTACCGGACGTTCTTCGGCGAGATCACGGACGAGAAGAACGCTGAGATGGCCGACCTCAATGGCCGCGAGATCGGGCTCCTCGTGCCGCTCGTCGCGCTCATGCTGATCCTCGGGTTCGTGCCGGCGCCGTTCCTGCGCCAGAGCGAGCGGGCCGTGCGCTCCGTGCTGGAGACCTCCATTGCCAAGGCGCATGCCCTCGACGACGTCGACGCGGACGCCGTGGTGCAGGTCCCGATCCTGTGGCCGAGCGATGTGGCCGTCACGCCCGCGGCGCCCACCGAGTAGGCGGTCCGACCCGCTCTCCCTCTTGCCTTTCTCCTCTATGGCCCGTCTGTCCGCGCTTCTCGCCCTGGCCCTGCTCCTGTTGGCAGCGGGCGCCCGCGCGCAGGACGCTGACCCTGCTGACGGCTCTCCCCGCGGCGACGCGGTGGAGAGGAATGCGGGCCTCGTCCAGGAGCCGGAGGCCGACGAGCTGATGCGGGGCGACGGGCCGGAGGGGGAGACGGCGCTGGAGAGCGGCGAGGTGGCGCTCGATGAGGGCGAGGGCGCCCACGGCGATGCCGACACTGAGCACGGCGCCGACGCGCACGGACCCACTCCGCCGGTCTGGCTGGTGCTTCCGTTCGCCGTCCTGCTCCTGATGATCGCGACGGGGCCGCTGTTCTACCCACACTTCTGGCACCATCATTACCCGAAGGTGGCGATCGGGCTGGGCCTGCTCGTGGCCGCGTTCTACGTCGTCTTCCTGCGGGGGCCGGACGAGCTGGTGCCCATGGCCGTGGTGCACGCGGCGGAGGAGTACTTCTCGTTCATCGCCCTCCTCGGCGCGCTGTTCGTCGCCTCCGGGACGATCCTCATCAAAACCGACTTCCCGGGGACGCCCAAGACCAACTCGATCCTCCTCTTCGTCGGCGCCGTCCTCTCCAACTTCATCGGGACGACGGGGGCCTCGATGCTGCTGATCCGGCCGTTCATGCGGCTCAATGCGGGGCGGCTGAAGGCGTACCACATCATCTTCTTCATCTTCGTCGTCTCGAACGTCGGCGGCGCGCTGACGCCGATCGGGGACCCGCCCCTCTTCCTCGGCTTCCTGCGCGGCGTCCCGTTCTTCTGGACCGTCGCGCACGTCTGGCACATCTGGCTCCCGACGATCCTGATGATCCTCGCGGTGTTCTGGGTGATCGACGCGCGCAACAAGGAGGAGAGCATCCGCGAGAAGGCCGAGGACGAGGGCCTGGACGTGGAGCCGGGCGAGGTGCCGGGCACCGAGGCCATCCCCGAGGCGCCGGGCATCGAGAACGTGTCCGACCACCCGGGCCACCGCCACGCCGGCCCGCCCAAGCGTGAGCTGTCGATCGACGGCAAGATGGGCTTCGTCTGGCTCGGCGTCGTGATCGCGAGCGTGTTCCTCGACCCGAACATCTTCGGGTGGGTCCCGGACCTCCACGAGCTGGCGCACATCCCGTTCGGGATCCGGGAGATCATCATGTTCGCCGTGTGCGTGCTCGCCTACAAGACGGCGAAGCCCGCAGCGCTCAAGGGCAACGACTTCAACTTCGAGCCGATCAAGGAGGTGGGCTTCCTGTTCATCGGGATCTTCCTCACGATGCAGCCGGCGCTCACGCTTATCGGGCAATATGCGGCCCGCAACGCGGACACGCTGGGCGTCACGACGTTCTACTTCGGCACCGGGATGCTCTCGGGCGTCCTCGACAACGCGCCCACGTACGTGTCCTTCCTCTCGGCCGCGATGGGCAAGTTCGGCATGGACGTGAACGTGCCGGCCATGGTCAATGACTTCGCGGCGCACCCGGGCGACCCGACGGGCTTCTACCTCCAGGCCATCTCGGTGGCCGCCGTGTTCTTCGGCGCGCTCACCTACATCGGGAACGGGCCCAACTTCATGGTGAAGGCCATCGCCGAGTCGAGCGGCGTGCAGACGCCCTCGTTCGTGGCTTACATCGTGAAGTACTCGCTCCCGATCCTGATCCCCATCTACGTCATCGTCTGGGTGGTTTTCTTCAGCGGGTGGGTGCTGCCACACCCGCCGGACACCGTCCACCATACCGTCGAGGCGGTCCAGGCTGTCAGCCAGGCGCCGGGCCTCCTCCTCCTGCTCCCGTTCTGATGCCAGCCCGCGACCCCCTCTCCGACGCCCAGATCGACGACGACGCCCCCGACGGGTGGCGCCGCGAGGCCGACGACGACGGCAACTGGATCGAGCGCGTGTTCGAGTTCGCCGACTTCCGGGACGCGTGGGCGTTCCTCACGCGCGTGGCGTTCGAGGCGGAGGACATGAACCACCACCCCGAGATCGCCAACGTGTACAGCACGGTCCGCCTCGCCCTCTCGACGCACGACGCGGGTAACCGCGTGACCGAGACGGACCTCGAACTGGCCCGACGCATCAACGACTTCTGATCCCGGCGGGTCGTCGGCTGCGGGCCTCTGCTCGCAGCCGCCGTCACCCGCCGCACGCTGCCCACTCGCAGCCTCCCCGATGTACGACTCCTTCCTCGCCGACCTCGCCTCCACTGGCCCGATCCTGTTCGTGGCCGCGCTTGGCGTCGTCGTCGTCCTGTTCGACTCGTTCTGGAACGACAGCCCGGTGATCCCGTGGATCGCCGGCGTCGGGATGGCGCTGGCCGCCGTGTGGTCCGGATTCTGGATCGACGCGCCCGGCGTCGCCTTCGAGGGGCAGGTCTACGTCGGGGGTCCCGCGGCGATCGCCAACGTCGTCATCCTGCTCGGGGCGGTCGGGAGCCTCGTCCTGACGGTCCCATACCTCTCACGGCTCGGGCGCAACTACGGCGAGGTCCACGCGCTCATCCTCTTCGCGACGGCCGGCATGATGACGCTCGCGTCGGCGGGCAGCCTCGTGACCTTGTTCGTCGGGCTGGAGACGATGTCGGTGTGCCTCTACGTGCTCACCGGCCTCGTCCGCGAGGAGTCGACGGCCAACGAGAGCGCGCTGAAGTACTTCCTCCTCGGAGCCTTCTCCACGGGCTTCTTCCTCTACGGCCTCGCGCTCCTCTACGGCGCGACGGGCACCATGGAACTGGCGCTCCTGGCCGACGGCGTCGCCGAGACCGGCCGCACCGGCCTGTTCCTCGCGGGCGTCGGGCTCCTCCTCGTCGGGTTCTTCTTCAAAGTCAGCGCCGTCCCGTTCCACATGTGGACGCCCGACGTGTACCAGGGCGCCCCGACTTCGCTCACGGCCTTCATGTCGACGGCGTCGAAGGCGGCCACCTTCGCCGCCCTCGCCGTGGTCCTCTCCCGCGCCCTCCCGCCCGACCTCGTCGACGGGACGGTCCAGATCACGATCGCCGCCATCGCCGCGATCACGATGGTGGCGGGCAACGTGATTGCGCTCGTCCAGTCGAACGTGAAGCGCATGCTGGCCTATTCGTCCGTCGCCCACGCCGGCTACATCCTCGCCGGCCTGGCCGCCGGGAGCGCCGCGGGCTACGGCGCCGCGCTTTTCTACCTCCTCGCCTACACGCTCATGAACGTCGGCGCCTTCGGCGTGATGGGCGCGCTGGAGTGGGACGGCGAGCAGGGCGCCGACCAGACGCTCGATAGCCTCGCGGGCGTGGGCTACCGCAAGCCGTTCCTCGGGGTCGTGATGGGCGTGTTCATGTTCGCGCTCACGGGTTTCCCGCCGCTCGCCGGCTTCATCGGGAAGTACCTCGTGTTCGCGGCCGCCGTCGACGCCGGGCTGATCTGGCTCGCCGTCCTCGGCGTGCTCGCCTCCGTCGTCTCGGGCTACTACTACCTCCGCGTGCTCGTGGTGATGTGGATGACGAGCCCGGACGAGGCGCCGGCCAACGCGCGCCAGCCGTTCCCCGTCGGGTTCGCGACCGCGGCCGTTGTCGGCGTGTGCGCCGTGGCGCTCCTCGTGCTCGGCGTGCTGCCGGCCGGCGTCATCGACGCGACCGCTGCGGCGTTCGGTCCGGGCGGGGTCGCCGTCGTCGCGCCCTAGCCGGGCCCTCGGCGGCGGGCGCGTCTCGCCCGCCCAGCCTCCCCCAGCCCCATGGACTCCCTCCTCCGCGAGTACCTCCCGACGGCGCCGGACCTGGGCCTCTACGTGGTGCCGGACATTCCGGAAGGAAAGCTCCGCGCGGCCGTCGGCGACTACGCGCGCGACCTCGACCCGCGCGACGTGATCGCGCTCTACGACGCGACGCGCCTTGGCTCGGCCAAGGACGGCGCCCTGTTCCTTGCCGACCGGCTCGTCTTCCAGAACAACGACCTCCAGCCGGCCCGGACGATCCGCTACGAAGACGTGGTCGGCGTGCGCGAGAAGCGGAAGCTCCTCGGCGGCCGCGAGATCGAGATCGACCACAACCGCGCCCGCGCGACGGTCACGGAGACGCTCGACTTCTCGGGGCAGCCGGGGGCGGCCGAGTTCGTCGAGCGGTTCTTGCAGCAGGCGATGGTGCAGGGCGCCCGGACGCCTGCACCAACGCCGACGCCGACCAGGGGGACCGACCGCCGTGCCGTCGTGGAGGCACTGGACCGGCTCGTGGCGCTCGGGCGGCTCACGGAGGCGGACCGCCAACAGATGCTGGACGCGCTCGGCCGTTCGGCGTAGGGGACATCGACCGAGGGCGGGGCCGTTCCTGCTCGTTCGCGTCCTCAGAGGGTGCGTTGGCAACGGCCTTCTACGGTCTGGCACATTGCGCGTAACAGGCCGACGGGTACGGCCGTGATGGAGACACGTCGTCTCTCCACGCGGCCCCATGATTGACTCGTATGCCCTCCGCCATGCCGTCCTGATCACGCTCGCTTCCGTCCTCGCGCTCCCGGCCCTCGCCGGCCCGACGGGGGATCCGGACCTTGAGGACTTGGTCGAACGCCCCCTCGGGTACGCGGCCCTCGCCATCGAACAAGGCATCGGCGCCGACGTCACCAGCGCGACCGAGGCGTTGGACCGCGTGGTCCAGGCCGTCCGCCCGCACCTCCCGGCGCGGACCCCCGAGGCGACCCTGGACATCATCGCGGAGGCCGCCATGCTCGCCTGCCCGACTCTCGTGGAGGACGCAGGGGACGGCCTCTTCAGCAGCGCGCTCCGGGAGGGCCGATGCGACTGCGACGTCTTGGTCACCATCTACCTCACCGTCGCGGACGTGCTGGACCTTCCGCTCGCCGCGGTCTTCCTGCCGTCACATGCGCTCGTGGTGTGGGGCCGGTCACAGTCGACGTACTGGGAGACGACCGCTCCCGGCGTCCGTCCTGCGTGGTTGGTCCGGGAGATGGTGCCGGAGGGCGCGGACCGGACCTACCTCCGGCCGCAGTCCCGACGCGACATGATCGGGTACTTCTACCAGGTCCGCGCCAATGCGCGTCTCGACGGGGGCGACGAGGCCGGGGCATTCGAAGACTACGACCTGGCAGCTCGGCTGAACCCGTCGTTCATGCTGACCTACAACAACCGCGGCCGGGCGCACTTCCTGGCCGGGCACTACGCCGAGGCCTTGGCCGATTACGAGCACGCCCTCGCCCTCGACCCGACGTATCCAGACGCGTCCTACGGTCTCGGCCTCGCGTTGCTCGCGCTGGCGCGCCCTGCGGAGGCAGTCCGTGCCTTCGACCGTGTGATCGAGCGGCAGGGGCCAGTGGCCGACGTGCTCCACGCCAAGGGCCTCGCCTACGCCGAGCTGGGACGGTACGGCCACGCACTGGACGCCTACAGCGACGCGCTCGCCCTTGAGCCCGACATGGTGCTGGTCTACCAAGCCCGCGGAGCCCTGCACGAGCAGCGCGGGGAGATCGCTCAGGCCCGCGCCGACTACATGGCGTTCCTGCGGCTCGCGCCGGGCACGCCCGATGCGCCACAGATCCCCGCCGTCCGCGAACGGCTCGACCTCCTCGTGGCTAGCCTCTAGCTCTGGACAGGGTCCCATAGATCCGGGTCCTGGCCGCGCGAGTCCTCGGGCGGGCCCTGCAGTGCTCGCTCGACGTCGGACCGACGTACGCGGCGGAGCCTCGCCCTTGTGCGGAGACTCCCGAGATGCCCTCCTGACCGCCGTGAAGGATCCCGGCGCGATGCCGGACTCCGTGGCCCACGCTTGCGGCCGCCTCCCACGATAGCGTCGAGATCCTTCGCACTGCTCAGGATGACGGGACCGGAGGGGGTTACCGTACGAGCCTTAGCCGAGTGAGGCGTGGATCCGCTCGCGGTAGGTCCGGCTCATCTTGAGGCGCGACCCGTCCTTCAGCACGACGAAGGCGCCGCCGTTGAGGTGGGGAACGATCTTCTCTACGCGGTCCAGGTTGAGGATCGTCGAGCGGTGGACTCGGATGAAGCGGGCCGGGTCGAGACGCTCCTCCACATGCGCGAGCGTTTCGCGGAGGAGGTGCTTCGCCCCCCCGATGTGAACGCACACATAGACGCCGCACGCCTCGATCCAATCCACGTCACTCGGGTCGAGGAAGATGAGCTGGCTTCCGGAGCGAACGACGAGGCGACCCGAAGGGCCGGTGGTGGAGGTGGGGGCCGCGTCGATCCCGTCCAGTAGGGCGAGGAGCTGGTCCCGATGAGCCCGGATCTCGGCCGTGACGACCCGGTCGCGCGCGCGCCGGAGGGCCGCGTCGAGCCGGTCGGTGGTGAGGGGGGCCGGCAGGCAGTCGACAGCTCCGAAGGCGAAGGCCCACAGTCCGTCGCCCGGCTCGGCACCGACGACGACGGCGGGGGGCGCCTCGTCTCCGAGATCTTCGAGCACCACGCGGGCGCCATCCGGAGAGAGGGCCGCGTCGAGGACGAGGAGGTGGAGGGGGCGGGTCCGAGCCGTGTGGATCGCCTCCGACGCGTCGCCACACTCGCCGACGACGTCAACGGTGGGGATGCTCTGGAGGTGGGTCGCGAGGAGGTGGCGGGTCGAGGGGTCGCTGCTGGCGACGAGCGTAGAGAGGGGAGTCATGGACCGCACGGAGGGGGGAACCGTCGAAGAGCGTCGTGCTGTTAAACACTTAACACCTGGCCTCTTCAACGGACCTCCGTGTCGACTGTTACACCGCGGCCAAAATGTTCTCCCAGGAGAGTCCCGCGCCCCAAGTCCCGGAAGGAAACGGCACACGGGGAGAGGGGTACCAACGGCACTCTCCCCCAGCCTCTCCTCCCCATGGCTTTCGAACTCCCCGATCTCCCGTACGACTACGACGCCCTAGAGCCGCACATCGATGAGCAGACGATGCGGATCCACCACGACAAGCATCACGCGGGCTATACCAACAAGCTGAACGCGGCGCTCGAGGGCACGCAGTGGGCGGACCAGCCCATCGAGGAGACTCTCGCCAACCTCGACGCGCTTCCCCAGGACAAGCAGACGGCCGTTCGCAACAACGGCGGCGGCTTCCTCAACCACGGGATCTTCTGGACGATCATGAGCCCCGACGGCGGCGGCGAGCCCACCGGCGAGCTGGCCGAGGCCATCAACACGTCGTTTGGTTCGTTCGACGCCTTCAAGGAGAAGTTCGAGGCGGCGGCAACGGGCCAGTTCGGGTCTGGCTGGGCGTGGCTCGAATACACCAGCGACGGCGGCCTCCGGGTGCACGGCCATGCCAACCAGGACAACCCGGTGATGCACGGCGCCAAGCCGATTCTCGGCATCGACGTGTGGGAGCACGCCTACTATCTGAAGTACCAGAACAAGCGTCCCGACTACGTGAGCGCGTGGTGGAACGTGGTCAACTGGGACGAGGCCGACCGGCGGTATCGGAGCTACAAGGCTCGGTAGCGTCCTCGTCTCGAGTCTCCCACGCCCCGCTCGGCATCGTCCGAGCGGGGCGTTTGCGTTAAGGCCGACTCGTGATGTAAGCGCTTACTTTCTGCGATTCCCCGCCGTTCACGCATGCAGCCCCTCACGTACCCCTACGATGTCGAGACGATCGTCGGCAACGGCCGCCTGATCGCCCGTGCTCACGCCGCGAGTGCCACGTTCGTCTTCGAAGGGCCCGCGGCCGGGTACCGGCTCCTCGTCGGTGGCAAGCCGCTGGCGGGCGACGTCACGACGGTTGTCCGCCCGGGCCGAACGCGCTACGACGTGGACGGCGTGGGTCGCGTCACCCTCATGGCCCAGCCCGACGCGCCGCTCCTGGTGGTATTGGTCGAGGGCGGGGACCAAGCCGCCGAGTGGTCGCTGGAACTGACGACCGACGCCGAGGTGAAGGGTGGTGAGGCTCGACCGGGCGGCGTGCGCCTGTGGACCCCCAACGGTGCCGACGCCGAGGGAGGCCGGGACGACGCCGGCCGACGCGCGCTCACGGTCCGCCTCGAGGCGGGGGGCCGGGCGGCGTTCCTGCTCGGCGACGAGGCGACGGTTGACGTGTTCACGGGGGATCCGTTCGAGGCCGTCGAGGCGTGGGCCGAGGGCTACGCCGCGCGCGGCCTCAGCCTCCGCACGCCGGAGTCGGACCTCGACCGCGCCGTCGAGTTCGCGAAGGTCCACCTCCAGCTCGGCTACGACTGGCGGCCCGACGCCGACGGCGCGCCCGGAGGGGAAGGGTCGAAGATGGTCTGCGACATCTTCCGCTGGCGCGACGTGTGGAGCCGCGACTTCGGCTCGGGCTTCGGCCCGGGCGGGCTCGCCGCCGGAATGGTCGACGCCGTCCTCGCCACGCTCGACTACGAGGCGGCCCGCTACGCGGCGCACGACCCCGCTGGCCTCAAGGTCTCCGACGACACGAGCCAGGGCGGTAGCGCCGAGGGGCTCGGGTGGCTCCTCAAGCTCATCTGGCGCGTGTTCAAGCACACCGGCGACTGGGTGTGGCTGGAGCGGATGGCGTCGGCGTTCGAGCCATGGGTCGAGCTGTGGATCGACCGGGACGCGGACGAAGACGGGCTCATCGCCGACGTGACCGAGTGGATGGACCACAGCCGCTTCCTCCGTCTCGTGGAGGGGCAGCGGACCCTCTACTCGAACGCGCTCTACTACGCGGCCCTCCGCCGCATGGCCTACATCACCGACACCCTCGGCCGGTCCGAGGACGCCGAGCGCTACAGCGACCTCGCGGTCCGCAGCCGGCAGGCCCTCATCGACGCGTTCTGGAACGAGGCCGGCTACTTCAACAACGCCGTGCAGTGGGGCGTGCCGGACACGGCCCTGATGCTGGCCGACAACGCCATCGCCGTCGGTGAGCGCATCGTCAGTCGGAATGAGCGGTTCCGGACGCTCGACGCCATCCGCGAGCGCTCGTGGCGCGCGTACGGGACCGTCACGACGGACATCCCGATGCGCTACGTGCCCGCCGACAACGACCACAACGGGAAGGTCTGGCCGTGGTGGATGGCGCACGAGGCGAAGGCCCGGTTCCAGAACTTCGACGCTGAGGGCGGCCTCCACGTCCTCCGAAAGATCGTCGACACGTTCTCGTGGCCCGTGCTCCCGGGCCTCTGCGAGGAGTACCTCAACCCGGACGACGGGAGCCAGGACGACGTGGTCGGCCACGCGTTCATCACGGGCTCGGGCGCGATGCTCGACGCCGTCCTCTACGGGCTCGTCGGGTTCGCCATCCGAGAGCCCGGGCGAGCGGCACGTGCGACTCGCGCCGGCCGTCCCGCGCGCGTGGGAGGCGTGGGGCGCCGACATCGACCTCGTCGAAGGCACGCTCACGTTCGAGCAGTCAGCCGACGGCTACCGAATCGAGTTGGAGGGCACGCGCGTTCGGACGCTTGGAGGTGCGGATCCCGCCGCGCGAGGCCGTCGAGATCGTGACCCTCGATGGGGAGGAGGTGGACCCGGAGCGAGAAGAAGACGGGGCGAGCGAGTCCCTCCGGTTCGAGATCCCGCCCGGCGGCCGGCACGTGATCGAGGTCGGGTTTACGCAGAGCCGCGTCGTGACGGGCGAGTTCGCCATGCCGGCGCTGCCGCCGCCCGTCCCGGTTGCGAGACCGCTCCTGATGGACGAGCCGCGCCTGTTCGCCGACATTCTCCAGAGCTTCGTGCGCGGCGCCGTGAGCTACTTCGGGCGGATGCGCCACGTCGCTGCCCGCGAGATCGGGGACCTCGACGGCGCCGGCGACCTCCTCGTGATCGTCGGCAACGAGCTGCCGTACAAGACGAAGCGCGGCGCGTCGGTCACGCGCATGGTCTCCGAGTTCCTGGACCGGGGCGGCTCGATGCTCCTCCTCGGGCCGCGCTTCCCGCCGATCAACGTCTCCGTGCACTACCACGGCGGCGCCCAGATGGGCGGGCACGCGGGCATGTTCTGGTGGAAGGTCTGGTCTGACGGGCGGTGGGTGGACTACGACCCCCGCGCGGCGCGGACGCTCTCGCACCCGGAGCACCAGGGGACGGTCTACTGGGGGGACGGGCCCCTCTTCGCCGCCTGGGAGCACGGCCTCGGCCTGTTCGGCTTCGAGGAGGCCTGCCAGGGCGTGTTCGACGTGGAGGGCCACGCCGTCGACCCGGACCAGCGCGTCGAGGTAGTCTACACGGACTGGACGGTGCGGAAGCCGTGGACGTTCACGCCCCTCGCCTTCACCGAGCGGGTGGCCCAGCTCGTCACCGGCCCACGGCGCGAGCGCTACCCGTGCGCGGCGCTGCTACAGCACGAGGAGAGCGGGGCGCGGATTGTCGTCGTGGCGCCCGCCGTCTGCTCCCGGACGGACTTGCTGCACCACATCCTGTCTCACGTCGCCACGCCCACGTGAGGACTGACGGGGAGGTGTGTCATCCTGAGCGGAGGGCACAGCCCGGAGTCGAAGGATCTCTGGCTTGCGGGACGAAGAGGCAGTGTTCTCGGTGCCAGCGTAGGGGCTCGTCGCATCAGGCATCCTTCGACTCGCTCTGCTCGCTCAGGATGACACAACGGAAGCGGAGCATAGGCCCTAGCCGTTCACCTGCTTGAGCGCCTCGAGAGCCATCTCACGACGCTCGCTGTGATCGACGATGGGGGGCGGGTAGGTCTCGCCGAGGACGACGCCGGCCTGGGCGAGCACGTCGGCCGGTGCCTCCCAGGGCGCGTGGATGTGACGGTCGGGGAGCTCGGCTAACTCGGGCAGCCAGTGGCGGAGGTACGCGCCATCCGGGTCGTGCTTCCGGCTCTGCGAGACCGGGTTGAAGATGCGGAAGAACGGCTGGGCGTCGGCGCCGCAGCCGGCGGCCCACTGCCAGCCCAGTCGTGTTGTTGGCGAGGTCGGCGCCGCAGAGCGTGTCCCAGAACCACCGCGCGCCCTCTTGCCACGGCACGAGAAGGTCCTTCGTCAGGAACGACGCGACGACCATGCGGACCCGGTTGTGCATCCACCCGGTCGCCCACAGCTCCCGCATCCCGGCATCGACGATGGGGTAGCCCGTCTGGCCGCGCTGCCACGCCTCCAGGTACGACGGCGTCGCGCGCCACGGCATCGCCGCGTACTTCGCCTTGAGCGGTTCGGTGGGGGTGTTGGGGAAGTGGTGGAGGACGTGGTACGAGAACTCGCGCCACCCGATCTGGCGGAGGAAGGCGTCGGCCGCCTTACGCGTCGGGCCGTTGGAAACCTGCGCATTGACGCGGTGCCAGACCGTCCGCGGGCTGACCTCGCCCCAGTGGAGGTGGGGCGAGAGCTTCGACGTGCCACCATCCCCGGGACGGTCGCGGGCCTCGTCGTAGTCGAGGAGGGCCTCGTCGAGGAACGTTGAGAGCCGGTCGACCGCGCCGGCCTCGCCAGGCGTCCACGCTTCCCGCATCCCCTCGGCCCAGTCGACACCATCCTGCGCCTCGGGCGTGAGGCAGAGCGTGTCGAGCGCGACCGAGTCCGGCCATGCCGTCGGTTCGTGGGTCTCGCCCAGGCGCGGCACGTCGAGCGGAGCGTCGACCGTCATCTGCTCTCGGCACGTCTTCCAGAACGGCGTGAACACCTTGTACGGCCCGCCGGCGCCGGTGCGGATGGCGTCCGGGGTGTGGAGAAGGCGCCCGGCGAACGTGCGGGTCTCGATGCCCGCGTCGTGAAGCGACGCCCTGACGCGTTCGTCGCGGTCGCGGAGGGCCGGCGCGTAGCGCGTCTGCCACACCACCCGGTCCGCGCCGGTGGCGTCGCACACGGCGAGGAGTTCCTCGGCGCTAGGGCCCTGGCGGAGGGTCAGGCGGCTGCCCATGTCCCGGAGCGACTGGTCGAGGGACTGGAGTGACGCCTGGAGCCACCACCGGTGTGCGCCGCCGGGTGGCCACGCGCCCTCCTCACGGGGGGCCCAGATGAAGACGGGCACGACGGCGCCCCGCCCGGCGGCGTGGACGAGCGGGGCGTGGTCGGCGAGGCGGAGGTCGTTGCGGAACCAGACGACGGTGGCGGGCACGGCAGGGTGGGGGGGAGGCCGGGCCGTACCGGCCCCCCGTTGTGAGCGTTCCGCCGACCGTGCCGTCGGTTCGACTGAGCGCCCGCCTGAGCAGGCCTATGCAAAAGTGAGGTCGCGGGTGGGCCGGGCCCGTACGTCGAAACGCGGAGGGGTGACATGGTGCCATGGGACTCAAGTCATTATTTTTATTGAGATAGTTGGAAATTGACTCGGCGTCCTTCTAATTGTGTCCCTGGCGTTGCAGGCCTGCGGGCGGTGTGCCTGCGCCTGCAACGCGACGACTCACCAATTTGAGGTAACGCAATGGCGACCCAACAGGACACGGCCTCCCCGTCGACCGGAGGGAATGGAAACGAAGATGGGATGACGTCCGAGATGCTGGCCGCGCTGGAGAACGGAGACGGAGGCGTGAGTGAGGCGATGCTGGCTGAGGCCGGCATCATTCCCCTCCCGGCTCGGTTTCCCCTCACACCGATCCCGATCCCCTGGCTGATCCAGGCGAGCGGGCTCTACGAGTTCCGCCAGTCCCTCCCGATCCTCCCGACCCCGATCCCCCAACGGATCCCGATCCCGATCCCCCGGCCCATCATCCCGCTTGGTCGGGCGGAGGAGGAGGAGCCGTCGGCCGACTCGCTTCACGGGATCGACACCGCCCTCTCGCCCATTGTGCCCTGGTGGTTCCTGCGCGAGGAGCTCCGGCTCGACGTGGACGGCCCGTACCCCCTCATGCGAGCGAGCGGGACCCTGTACAACGGCCTCTCGCTGCGCGTCCACTGGATCGCGAACCTGGCGTCGACCGGCACCAACACCTACTCGGGCTACATCTGGTTCAAGGACGGCCAGACCTCCGCGCTGCCGTACACGAACGTGAGCCTCCAGGTGACGAAGTCGTGGTTCGTCAACCAGCGGAAGGTGACCGTCACGTTCTCCGGCCGTGGGGCCCCGACGCGCGTCCGGACCTACGCCTGGAAGTCGGCGAGCTTCCACGACGTCGAGATGGAGTTCGACCACGTGCAGGGGACGTCGCCCGTGACGTCCATCCAGACGGGGGCGCACCCGAACCGGCCGCCGGGGCTGCCGTCGGAGACCCTCAGCATCGAGACCGTCTTCCGGCGCGCCGGCTTCGGGGTGACCAAGACGGGCGCGGACAACCAGATCCCCATCGCGGCCGCCGGGGTCAACGCCCGGTGGAGCGACATGGAGATGCACGACGCCATGCAGATCCACTGGTCGAAGTTCGCCAACACGCCGCAGTGGTCGCTCTGGGTGCTGTTCGCGAGCCTCCACGACCAGGGCACGAGTCTGGGCGGGATCATGTTCGACGACATCGGCCCGAATCACCGGCAGGGCACCTCGCTCTTCAACGACTCGTTCATCAAGAACGCCCCGTCCGGCGACGCCAACCCGTCGGCCTGGGTCGCGCGCATGAAGTTCTGGACGGCGTGCCACGAGATGGGGCACGCGTTCAACCTGGCGCACTCGTGGCAGAAGGCGCTCGTGAGCGGGGGCCGCGGCCCGTGGATTCCGCTCGCTAACGAGACGGAGGCCCGAAGCTTCATGAACTACCCCTACAATGTGAGTGGGGGAGAGGCGGCCTTCTTCTCAGACTTCGAGTATCGCTTCACCGACAACGAACTCCTCTTCCTGCGCCACGCCCCCGAACGGTTCGTCCAGCAGGGCAACGCCGACTGGTTCGACGACCACGGGTTCGAGCAGGCGCGCGTCTCACCCGCCTCGTCGTACCGGCTGGAGGCCCGCGTGCACCGGACGCTCGACTACTTCGAGTTCATGGAGCCCGTCTCCATTGAACTCAAGCTGACGAACGTCTCGGCCGGCCCAGTCGTCATCGACGGCGGCATCCTGGAGCACACCCACGACCTCACGGTGGTCGTGAAGCGGCGGGGGGACCCGGCCCAGATGTGGAGCCCCTACGCCCACCACTTCCACCAGGACGAGCGGCGGGTGTTGGAGGCCGGCGAGTCGCTCTACGGCCAGTATTTCATCTCCGTCGGCCCGAACGGCTGGGCGATCGACGAGCCCGGAGTCTACACGGTCCAGGCCTCGCTCCAGATTGAGGAGGAGGACGTCGTATCCAACGCGCTCGACATCCGCGTGGCGCCGCCCCGGGGCTATGACGAGGAGTTCCTCGCCCAGGAGGTCTTCTCGGAGGAGGTCGGCCGGACGCTCGCGTTCAACGGCACGCGGCACTTCGACCAGGCCAACGACACCCTGCGCGAGGTGGTGGACCAGATGCCGGAGCGCCGGGTGGCGAAGCACGCCCGTCTCGCCCTAGGCAACCCGCTCACGCGCGCCTACAAGCTGCTCGTGGCCGAGACGCCCGACACGCCCGTCGAGGAGGTCGACCAGCGGTTCAAGATGCTCAAGCCGGAGCCCGAGGAGGCCAAGGCGGTGCTCACCGAGGCACTCGTCGAGAACGCCGACATGGCGGCCGACACGCTCGGCCACATCGAGTACCGGTCGCAGGTCGAGCAGCTCGGGGAGTTTCTCGCTGACGAGGGCGACCGGGACGCGGCGGCTTCGACGCTCCAGACGGCGGCAAAGACGCTCAAGTCCCGCAACGTTCTCGACCGCGTGGTGGAGGACCTGGAGGACCAGCGCCAGGGATACGCCAAGTCGACCAAGTCGTCTCGGAAGAGCAAGAAGAATAACCGCTGCCGCCCCGGCCGCCCCTCTCAGCGGCCGGGGCGGTCCTCCTGATGCCCTCACCGACGAGCCCCGCCCGGCCTGGATCCCTCAACGCCGGGGCGTGGATCGTCGGGATGGGGCTGGTCCTTCTCGGCGCGTGCCAGGCGCCGGCCCCCGATTCCATGACGGAAGCCTCCAACGACACCGACGTCACACTCTCGGTCGCGCTACAGGACGGGTTCGAGGGCGACCTCGTCGTCGTCCGTGTGGACGGAGACGAGGTGTTCCGCGAGTCCGGTGTGAGCAGCGACCTCCGCATCGGTCTCGCCACGTCGTTCGAGGTCACGCTCAACCACTTCCCGGCGATTGTGACCGTGGAGCTTCCCGACCGCGGGCTCGTCGGCGAGACGCGCGTCGAAGATGAGGGGACCCTTCACGTCGGCGCCTCCGTCTTGGACGGGGAGGTCCGATTCCGAGTCTCTGCGCAGCCGTTCGGCTACGTCTAGCACCAGGGCACGCCTGCCTAGACCTTATTGGAAACTCCAGCGATGTCATCCTGAACGCGTGGAGGATCTCGGCGCGATGTCGGACTCCGTCGCCCGCGCCCGGCCGGCCACCAACGATGGCGTTGAGGTCCTTCGCGTTGCTCAAGATGACGGGTCAAGAGTGGTTCCCGCCGAAGCCCTAGGCCGTCTCGGCCGGTTCCAGCGAGAGGACCTCGTCGGTGGGCTGATAGCTCTCCCCGTAGAAGTCGAGATCGCGGTACGTGTGGACCTCCTCGTAGATCGCGCGGACGTGCTCGTAGGCCTCGTCGTCGGTCGTGGCGTCGTCGGGGCACCAGAGGAGGATCTCCAACTCGTTCACCTCGCGCGTGGCCAGCGAACGGCGACGGTACCGGAGCCGCTCGACGTGGCGGAACCCCTCCCGCTGGTAGAACCGCTGGCGCTTCACCGTGTCGGTGTCGTCGTAGTCGGCGGGCTCGACCTCGAGGAGGATCGGCTTCCCTTTCTCCTTGAGGCCGTCGAGGAGTTTCTTGCCGAGCCCCTGACCGCGGGCCTCGCGGGCCACGAGGAGGTAGTCCACGAAGACGAAGGCCTGACCCTCGACGTAGAGCAGGACGTGGTTCGCGTCGTGGTCCACGTGGTAGACATCGCTCCGCTCACGGAGCAGCGCCTCGACGTGGGCGCGCGACTTCATCTCCGCGATGGGGAAGTACTGATTGAGCTTCTCGTACCAGTGCATGGGTCAGGGGGAGGACCTGGGAAGCCTACCGGCCCCAGCCGCCTACGTTGTGCGGCTCCCGTTACATCCCCGTGAACCACCGGCAAAGTCGCCCTGCCGCCCGCGTTAGGCGACGCGCAGGACCTCCAGGAGGACGGCGGCGAAGTGGCACACGCTCCCGGCCAGCACGAACAGGTGCCACACGGCGTGGGCGTACGGCCGCCGGCTGAGGTAGAAGATGGTCCCGGCCGTGTAGGCGAGGCCCCCGCCCACGAGCCAGGCGAGCGTCGTGCCCGGGAGCGCCTCCCGGAGCGGCCCTGTGGCGACCACCACGAGCCAGCCCATCGCCACATAGATGAGTGTCGAGAGCACCTTGAACCGACCGGTGAAGTACAGCTTGAAGATGATCCCCGCGACCGCGAGCCCCCAGATCACCGCGAACAGGGTCCACCCCCACGGCCCGCGCATCCCGCCGATGAGGAACGGCGTGTAGGTCCCCGCGATGAGCCCGTAGATGGCGCAGTGGTCGAACCGCCGGAGCTTGGCCTTGGCCTGCTCGAACGGGATCGCGTGGTAGAGCGTCGAGGCCGAGTACAGGAGGACGAGTGATGCGACGAACATCGACGCGCCGACGATCGTCCACGGGTCGCGCGTGAGGACGGAGAGCGTGATGAGCACGGCCCCGGCGCCGACGCTGAGGAGCACGCCGAGGCCGTGCGTGATGGCGCTGGCGATCTCGTCGCCGAGAGAGAGACGGTGGGAGTCCATCGGGGATCAGGGTAGGGGGGGAGGCCGACCGGGGATCAGGGAGGAGTAGGAAGCCTACGCCCGGGTTAGAGTCGGGGTCCGGGAGAATCCGTGCGATCCACCCGGGGCACGGTAGGTCGCGACCCCTAGCGAGAACCCGACCGGTCGGCGACGGGCGCCCAGACCGGTTCGTCCACGCCCGCTTGATGGTTGACCCAGCGCGCGAGCGTGAAGAAGAAATCGGAGAGCCGGTTGAGGTAGTGGAGCGCTTCGAGTGAGACCTCCTCGAGGGCGGCGGTCTCCACGACGTGCCGCTCGGCCCGGCGCGTGACGGTGCGAGCGAGGTGGAGCGCGGCCGCGGCCGGCGTCCCGCCGGGAAGGACGAAGTGTTTGAGGGGCGCCAGGTCGTCCGTCAGCGCGTCGATGTCGCGCTCCAGGGTCTCCACGTGGTGGGCCTCGATGCGGGGGACGGGGTACGTGACCTCGCCCGGCGACGCGAGGTCGCCGCCCAGGACGAACAGCTCCTCCTGGATCCGCGCGAGGAGCGCGTCCGTCCGGCCGTCCGCGTCTGGGCCCAGCGCGGCGCGTGCCATGCCGACGGCGGCGTTGGCCTCGTCGACGGTCCCGTAAGCGGCGATGCGTGGGTGGCTCTTGGCGACGCGCCCGCCGCCGAACAGCGCCGTCGTGCCGTCGTCGCCGGTGCGGGTGTAGACCTTCATGAGAAGCGGGGAGGGATCGCAGAAGGGGCCGGCGTCAGTGCCGCGCGGAAGAGGGATCTCACGCGCGGCCCTCGGCCTGGCCGACAGGGCGAAGATACCGGACCCGCAGGCCGTCCGGCTCGGGCTCCACCTCGGCGTCGACCCCGAAGGCGCGCCGGAGCAGGGCCGGGGTCAGGACGTCGGCGGGCGGACCGTCGGCGGCGAGGCGGCCGTCGGCGAGGACCCAGAGGCGGTCGGCGAAGCGGGCAGCGAGTTCGAGGTCGTGCAGCGCGGCGACGACCGTTCGGCCGTCGTCGGCGAGGGCGCGGACGCGGGCGAGGAGATCGAGCTGGTGCCGCACGTCGAGGTGGGCGGTGGGCTCGTCGAGGAGGAGGAGGGGGGCGTCCTGCGCGAGGGCCTGCGCGAGGAGCACCCGCTGCTGCTCGCCCCCCGAGAGCTGCGTCACGGGCCGGTCTGCCATCGCGGCGAGGTCGAGGGCGTCGAGGGCCTCCACGACGCGGGCGTGGTCCTGCGGGCGGAGCGCCTGGGTCCAGCCGAGGTGGGGCGTCCGGCCGAGCCCGACGATCTCCTCGGCCGTGAAGTCGACCGCCAGGTCGGCCTGCTGGCGGACGAGGGCGACCTCGCGGGCGCGCTCCCGTGCGGGCCACGCGCTCACGGGGCGTCCGCGGAGCGTGAGGAAGCCGCCGTGCGGGATCAGGCCGGTGATCGCGCGGAGGAGCGTGGTCTTGCCCGCGCCGTTGGCGCCGACGAGGGCGATCCGCTCGCCGTCGGTCACCTCGAAGGCCACGTCCGAGAGGACCGTGCGGGCGCCGAGGCGGATCGAGAGGTCGCGGGCGGTGAGGACGGGCACGGGCGGAGCGAGGCGGTACGTTGAGGGGCCGTTCCCCCCGTCGCCATGCTACCGCCGATCCGCCGCCTCCTGCTCCTCGCCGCCCTCGTCGGGAGCACCGCGGGCTGCGACTCTACGAACTCGGAGGCCCAGGCGCTCTTCGAGGCCCAGGCGCTCTCCATCCCGAGCGGCTTCACGCGGACGACCGCGACCGGCGAGGTCCTCGCGACGGACGCGGACGACTGGCGCATCGGCCCAGGCTACGCGACGCGCGTCATCGCGGTCGACCCGATCTACCCCAACCCGATCCGGTCGGGCGCGTTCGCGACGCTACCGGTGAACACGAGTGGGACGCGTGGGGGGCTCGTGCTGGCCGTCCTACAGTCGGACGGGCGCCTCCGCACCCTCGATACAGAACCGACCGCCACGCAGCCGGGCCTCCCGACGCTCGGCTTCTTCGGGAGCGAAGTGGGCGTCGTCGAAGGGCTGTACCGGCTCCTCCTGCTCGATGGGTCCGGGGGCATCGTCAGCTATGGCGACGTGCAGTACACTCCGTAGATCGGATGCCTCCGCCCGCACCCCCGATCTCATGATACTCCGACTGACAGGGCTCGTCGTGGCTGTCCTGGCCCTCCCGGCGCGCGCCCAGGACTCGACGTGGACGGCGGCGCAGACGTCCGCATGGGCGGCGGTCCAGGCTCGCTGGCAGGCGTGGCAGGACGATGACCTCCCGGGGTACCTCGCGCACCACGACTCCACGTGGCACCGCTGGGCGCTCCGGTCGTCGGGGCTGGAGGGCATGGGCGACATCGAGCCGTTTTGGGGACAGGTGAAGGAGGGCGAGGAGACCGTCGCCTTCCGGCTGGACCCCGTCTCGGTGGAGGTGTATGGCGACGGGGCGTTCGCGGCCGTCCACTACGTCGCCGACGAGACTGTCCGCTTGCTCCGGGAACGAGTCACCCGCGACGGGCGGACGCTCCCGGTCGGTCACGAGACCCACATCCCGATCCGGTTCAGCGACTTCCTGGTCTGGGAAGACGGCGCCTGGCGAACGGTGGGGGGCTACCGCGACGGGAGCTGTGCGCTGTTCCGCGCCTTCGGGACCCTCTGCAGTGAGGACGGGGTGCCCGCCTCGCAGTAAGGGGCGTCACCCAGCCGTGCGGGCCTGGAGGCGCTCGAAGTAGCGCTTGATGAGGTCCTGGTAGTCCGGTGCGTAGCCGCTCTCCAGGGCCCGGATCAGGTCACGGCGGACGCGGTCGGCGGGGCGGTCCGTGTTCGGGGGCGACGCCGGGCGGTCGGCGGGGCGGTTCTGGCCCGTCTGCGCCTCGCGCTGTTCCTCGCGCCCGCGCTGGTTGATGGATCGCTCGGCCTGGAGCATCTGCTCCATGATCTCCTGCTGACGGGGCGCCGAGCGCTCGTCGAGGCGGCCGTTGCGGAGGTCGCGGGCCGCCTCGCGCATCTGCTCCTCCACGCGTCGGAGCGCGCTCTGGTCGTTCGGGTTGAGGCCGGCGCCCGCCCCGTTCTCCAGCATTCGCTGCATGCCGCGCCGGAGGGCCTCCTGCTGCTCGGCAAGCTGGCGGAGGCGGCGGCCCTGGTCGGGCGAGAGGCGCTCACCGGCCATCTCGTTCAGCATCTGCTGAATCTGCTGGTTCACCTGCTGCTGTTGCTGGCCCATCTGCTGCATCTGCTGCTGCATCCCCTGGCCGCTGCCGCTGCCGCTCTGATTCTGCATCTGGTCGATGAGCTCCGAGAGAAGGAGGGCGAGCTCGTTGAGGTGCGACATCGCCATCCGCTGGTGACCGGTGCTCGGGCCGGACTGGCGCTCGGCGAGCTGGGTGATGGCCTGCTCCATCTCGCGCCGCGCGTTGCCTGCCCGCTCGTCCACGTCGGAGCCGAGCTGGGGGACCGTCAGGGCCACGCGCCGGAGGGTGTCGACGACGGTGCGGAGGCCGTCGCGGATCTCGCTTTGCCGCCGGGCGACGGGGACGAGCGCGGGGTTCTGCGAGGGGATCCGCTCGGTCTCGGTCGCCAGCGTCTCCTGCTCGCGCGAGAGCGTGAGGACGTCCTCGAGGGCACGGCGGATGGCGGCGATGTCGATCTGTTGTTGCTGGCCCTGCATCTGCTGACCCTGCTGACGCATCTCGTCGGCCATCTGGCGGAGCTGCTCCGACATCTGCTGCTGGCCCTGCTTCGCCTCCTGGAGCTCGTTCTGCTCGATCTGCTCGGCGTTCTCCTCCATCTGCTCGGAGAGATCGCCCTCCTGCTGCATCTGCTCCATCATCTCCTGGACCGCTTCGGACGGGGCGTTCTGGATCTCTTCCAGCTGCTCCTGGAGCTGGCGCATCTGCTCCTCCATGGCCTCGGCGTCCTCCTGGGCGCGGCGCTGCTCCTCCGCGAGTCGCTGGCGTTCCTGGTCGGGCGAGCGGGCCTCGCGCTCGGTCTCGTCGGACTCGGTTGGCTCCCCCTGTTCGGACTCACGGCCCTCCTGCCGGTCCTGGAGCTGGTCGGTCTCGCGCGCCAGGCGCTCCTCAGTCTCGGCGAGGTCCTCAGCGCGGCGGGCGACCTCCTCCATCTCGACGGCGGCCTCCAGGCGCTTCATCAGCTCCATCGCGCGCTCTAGGCGACGGCGGAACTCCTCCTCACTCCGCGCGGCCTCGTCGGACTGCTGGAGCATGTCGCGCATGTCGAGCCGCTCCATCGCGTCGCGGAGGCGTTCGAGGGCGTCGCGGAGCTGGGGTGAGTCCAACTCCTGCATCACCTCGCGCATCTGCTCGAACGACCGGCGCGTGTCGTCGTCGACGAGGTCGGAGTTCTGGAGTTGGTCCGAGAGCTGGTCCATCTGCTGCTGGAGCTGCTGAGCCTGCTGCTGGAGGGCGGACTGCTCCTGGAGGAGCTGGTCTACCTGGCGCTTGTCCTCCCAGTCGGGGTCGAGCGACTGGCGGAGGTCGTCGCGCAGCCGCTCCAGCCGCTCGCGGGACTGCTCGGCGTCTTCCTCCATGCGGTCGAGGGACTCACGCGTCGAGTCGCGCTGGGCGTCAAGGGCGTCGTAGCGGTCGGCGAGGGAGGGGAAGCGGAGCGTGAAGAGGGGAGTCCGCGCCGTCTTGCCGCCGCGCGCGGCGTCGTTGTCTCGGACCTCGCCGTAGAACTCAACCACGTCGCCGGGCTGGGCGCCCGGGAGCCGCCAGTCGAGGGCAACCTCCTGGTCGAGCGGGCGCGTGCGGACGGGGAGGGCGATTCGGCGCGGCCGCGTGGCTCCGCGCGTCGGCGAGGCGGCGACGCGGTAGACGAGGCTGCCGCCCGCGAACCCGAAGTCGTCGGTGACGCGGAAGGTGAGCCGGCGGGCGCCGGCCGAGAGGGAGCCGTCAGCGCCGTCGAGGAGGGCGATCTGGGGCGGGCCGTCGCTCAACGCGCCGAGGGTATAGCGGGCCGGGTTCGTGCTTTCCAGCCCGTTCGCCGCCCGGAGGTGGACCGAGTACGCGCCGGCGCCGCGGAGGGCGAACCGGCCGAGCGCGGCCTCGCTCCCGATTCGGAGCGGCACACGCTGGCTCCGGCCGTCCTCCCAGCCGATCTCCAGCCACGCCTCGACGGGGTCCGGCCCGCCGAACTGGACCTGCACGGCGACCGTCGAGCCGGCCAGGCCGGTCACGTCGCCCACGCCCTCGGGGAGCGTCTGCGCGCGGCGGCCGCTGTAGCCCGGGGGGGAGACCGTCACGCGGAGGCCCCGGACGAGCGGTCGGTCCACCGCCGTCACGTCGTACCAGTCCGTCCGCACGCCGTCGGCGAGGACGCGGTAGCGGAGGTCGGCGCGGACACCCTCAATGGTGTACGCGAACGCGCCGTCGTCGCCGGCCTGGAGGCGGACCTCCTCGGTCGCGCGCTCGTCGGCGCGACCAAACTCCAGGGTCGCCGCGAGGGGGAGCTCCCGGCCGGTGGCCACGACGCGGACGGGCAGGTCGGCGCCGCGCGTGACGTCGGCATCGCCGGGCTCGACCTGAAGCTGGAATGGCGCGGGCGGGGCGAAATAGACGCCCGGTGCCAGCAGGCGGGCCGCCGCCGCGCCCATCGTGTGCGGCGCGGCGACGAACAGAACGACGAGGAGCGTGGCCGAGAGGAGCGCCCAGGGGAGCGCCTTCCGCACCGGTCCGAAGGCGTGGACCCGCTCGAACGGCACATCGCGCACCTCGCGACCGAGGGCGTCGAGGGCGGCGTCGTGGAGCCGGCTGGGCCCCTGGGCGGCGCGGCCGTCAGCGAGGTCGAGGAACGTCGCCAGGCGGTCGTCCACGCCGGCGTAGTCGCGCCCGGCGCGGCGGACCACGGCGCGCTCGTCGAGGCCGGGGAGCACGCCGGCGCCGCGCAGGAGCGGGACCCCGATGAGTGCCGCCACGAGCCCGACGATCGTCAGCACGAGTAGCCAGAACACGGCCGTTCGTACTTCCACCCCCATCCACACTCCGGCCTCGACGCTGAGGGCGACCAGAAACGCACCGCCGATGACCGCGGCGGTGACGAGCCCGCCACGAGCGATGGCCGCGAGCGTGAGCCGGCGGCGGGCGGCCCGGAGGCGGCCGCGGAGGACGTCGACGAGCGTGGGATCGCTCACGGGCCGTAAGGGGTGGGAAAACAGCGAAGGACGTGTGAACCGTAAGATACCGGCCGACGTACCGCCAACGTCCCGGGGCAGCTCGCATTGCCTCCTCACCCTCTCTCTCCACCTTCCCATGCACGTGCTCCACCTCGCCGCCGAGTGTGCGCCCCTCGCCAAAGTCGGCGGGTTGGGCGACGTCGTCGGCGCGCTCCCTCAAGCCCTGGCCGCTACCGGCGTCCAGTCGTCCGTCCTCATGCCGTTCTACGGCGGCCCCGACGGGACCGTGGCCGGGCGGGCGGGGACGCTCGACCGCGTGGGGGAGGGCGAGGTCTGCTACGGGCCGGACATGTTTCCCTACACGGTCTACCGGGCGGACCGAGGTGGCGTCCCGGTTTACCTCCTCGACGAGCCGGTGCACTTCGGGGCCGAGGGCGTTTACGTCGATGCGGACGGGGGCCCGTTCGAGAACGCCGACACGCGGTTCGTGGCCTTCCAACTGGCCGCCCTCGACTGGCTCGTGACCGGCGCGGGCGCTCCGCGGGCCGACCTCTTCCACCTGCACGACCACCACACCGGCCTGATCCCCGTCCTCCTCAAGCACGGTGTCGCGTACGAGGCCCTCGCCGACGTGCCGACGCTCTTCACCGTCCACAGCGCCGACCACCAGGGCAAGGCCCCCTGGCGTGTCTGGGAGGGAACGGGGGTGTACCTCCTCGAGACGGAGGGCCTGCTCGTGGAGGACGATCTGAACGCGATGAAGGCCGCCCTCCGCTGGTCCGACGCCGTGACGACGGTCAGCCCGACCTACGCGGAGGAGCTAATCACGGACAACCGGATGGCGGGCGGGCTTGCCGAGGAGTTCCGCCTCGCGCGCGGCAAGCTGACGGGCGTCCTCAACGGGATCGACGTGTCGGACTGGAATCCCCGCACCGACGCCCATCTGCCGGCGACCTACGACGCGGCGGATCTGAGCGGAAAAGCGGAGACCAAGCGCGCCGTCTGCGCCGAGCTCGGGCTCGATCCGAGCCGTCCGCTCGTCACCTTTATAGGGCGGCTGATGCCGGAGAAGGGGGCCGAGATCCTGGCGGAGGGCGTCGAGCGGATCCTCCGCAAGACCGACGCGGCGGTGGCCGTCCTCGGCACGGGCGACCCGCAGCACGAGGCCGAGATGCGGGGGCTGACCGCCATGATGGAGCGGGCCGGCCACGGCGACCGCCTCTCGGTCACGCTCGCCTTCGACAACGCCCTCGCGCACCGCCTCTACGCCGCCGGCGACCTGTTCCTGATGCCGTCGCGGTCGGAGCCCTGCGGGCTCGGCCAGCTCTACGCCATGCGCTACGGGACGCCCCCGGTGGTCCACGCCGTCGGAGGGCTGCGCGACACGGTGGTCCCGTGGGACGGGCAGGAGGGGACCGGGTTCGTCTTCCACGACTTCACCGTCGCCGCCCTGTTCGAGGCCGTCAAATCCGCGCTCGGCGTCGTCGCCGACCGGGAGGCGTACGCGCGGCTCCAGCAGAACGCGATGGCGCAGGACTGGTCGTGGGACCGCTCCGCACGCACATTCGCCGACCTGTACGGCCGCCTCGCCCCCACCGCCGCCGCCTGACGCGCGTCCTCTCGCCCGCCCTTTCTCGTCCGCACACGCTTCTCTCATGCGCGACACGCTCGCCGTCATCCTCGGGGGGGGAGCCGGCTCCCGGCTCTTCCCGCTCACCCGCCACCGCTCGAAGCCGGCCGTGCCGCTGGCCGGCAAGTACCGGCTCATCGACATCCCCATCTCGAACTGCGTCAACAGCGAGCTGATGCGGATGTTCGTCGTCACGCAGTACAACTCGGCCAGCCTCAACCGCCACATCGCGCGGGCCTACCGGTTCGACCGGTTCGGGCACGGGTTCGTCACGATCCTTGCCGCCGAGCAGACCCCCGACTCGGACCACTGGTTTCAGGGCACTGCCGACGCCGTCCGCCAGACGCTCCAGCACATCAACGCGTACCCGCACCGTCGCGTCCTCATCCTCTCCGGCGACCAGCTCTACCGGATGGACTTCAACGTGTTCTCGGACCACCACCGCTCGACGTGGGCCGACCTCACGGTGGCCACGATCCCGGTGACGGCCGACGAGGCGCCGGCCTTCGGGATCCTCAAGACCGACGCCGACGGCATCATCACGGAGTTCCACGAGAAGCCGGCGCGCGACCAGCTCGACGGCCTGGAGAGCCCGGTCTCGGCCAAGATGAAGGAACAGGGCCGGGTGTACCTCGCCTCGATGGGGATCTACATGTTCGAGCGCGACGTGCTCCGCGAGGTGCTCCTGAGCGATCCAGACCAGAAGGACTTCGGCAAGGAGATCATCCCGGCGGCTATCGCCAACCGCCGCGTCGTGAGCTACCCGTTCGACGGCTACTGGTCCGATATCGGGACGGTCCGCTCGTTCTATGAGGCCAACCTCGACCTCGCGACCAAAAACCCGGCGTTCGACCTGTACGACGAGGACGCGCCCATCTACACGAATGCGCGGATGCTCCCGCCGGCGAAGGTCCAGGACTCTCTGATCCGCGAGTCGATGGTGGCCGAGGCGTCGGTGGTGACGAACGCGACCGTCGAGAACTCGGTGATCGGTATCCGCTCGTTCATCTCGGACGGGGCGGAGCTGCGGCGCGTGGTGATGCTCGGCGCCGACTACCTCCCGTGGCGCGACGCCGCCAAGCGGCCCGGCCTGAACCCGCCCCCGAACCCGGGCATCGGGCCGGGGAGCGTCGTCGAGAACGCCATCATCGACAAGAACGTGCAGGTCGGCGCCGGCTGTCGGATCACGAACGAGGCCGGCGTCCAGGAAGCCGACGGGGACGATTGGTTCATCCGCGACGGCGTCGTGGTCCTGCCCAAAAACGCCATCCTCCCGGATGGGACGGTGATCTGACGGCGTGCCGCCGCGTCACGGCTCCAGTCGCTCCTGGCTGTGCGCCACGGGCGCGGCGGCGAAGAGGGGCGTCGTGCGAGCCCACGTCGACCGGAACAGGTCGGAGTGGCGGTAGGCCTCCAGCGCGTCGGCGTCGTCCCAGTGGCTGAAGGTGGTGAGGACGTTCGGGAAGCGGGCGTCCTGCCACAAGTCCAGGTGCCGGCAGCCGGGCGCGGCCGCGATCTTCGGCCGCGCCTCCCGGAAGAGGGCGAGGAAGTCGTCGAGCCGGTCCGGCCGGAACGTCATGCGGACGGTGCGAATGAGCATGGGGGACAGTCGGAGGTCAGCGGGTCCACGCCCACGGCTGGAAGACGACGGCGGCGCCAGCGGGGGCGTCGGCCCAGGCCGCAGGGAGGTGGGCGAGGCCGTCGGCGTCGTGGAGCGAGCGGAGGACGTGCGAGTCCTGCGAGCCGGCGGGGCGGAGGCGCAGCGTGCCCTTTCCGTCGCGGTGGGCCGTGACGCGGGCGAACGTGTGGAGGCCCTCCGCGGTGGAAATCGGCGTGTCGAGGATGGCCGGCTCAGTCGAAGGCAGGGGCGACAGGTGGCCGAGGCACGCGGCCAGTAAGGGGCGGGCGTACACCTCGAAGCACACGCCGGCGCTCACCGGGTTGCCGGGCAGCCCGAGCACGGGCCGGCCGTGGAGGGTGCCGAACGCGAGCGGCTTCCCAGGCCGCTGCCGGACTTTCCAGAAGGCCCACACGACGCCCCGTTGTTCGAGCGTGCTCCGCACGAGGTCGCGGTCGCCCATCGATACTCCCCCGGCGAACACGAGCGCGTCGGCCTGTTCCGTGGCGTCGAGGACGGAAGCGACGGCCGCCTCGGTGTCCCGGACCCGGAAGGGACCGAGGGGCTCGCCGCCGGCTGCCACGACCTGTGCGGCGAGGCCCGGCCCGTTCGAGTCGCGAATCTGGCCTGGTCCGAGGGGCTCGTCGGCCGCCACCAGTTCGTCGCCCGTCGCGATGACGGCGACGCGAGGTCGCCGCCGCACCTCGACGCGGGGCGCGCCGATCGCGGCCAGCAGTCCGACCGTCGCGGGCGTGACGACCGTTCCAGCCTCTGCGACGACCGACCCAGCCGCGAGCGCTCCACCGGCTGGGCGGATGAACTGTCCAGAGGCGGGCGCCTGCGCGATCTCGACCCGTCCGTCGTGCTGTCGCGTCGTCCATTCGACCGGGACGACGGCGTCGGCGCCGTCGGGCAGCGGCGCGCCCGTCATGATTCCGACCACCGTGCCGGGGCGAAGCGGACCGGACGGCACCGCGCCCGCGTGGACAGTCTCGGCGATCGGCAGCACCGCCGGGACGGCCGCGAGATCGCCGACGCGCACGGCGTAGCCGTCCATCGCCGATGTGTCGAACGGCGGGTGTGCGTCGGAGGAGGCGACGGTGGTGGCGAGCGTCCGGCCGAGCGAACTCGATAGCGGGACCGACTCGGCGTCGGTGCGCCGGGCCGTGGCAAGGACGACTGCGCGGGCCTCCTCAAACGAGATCAGCGTCTGCATGGGCGGGGCCGAGTTGGTCGGTGAGAACCTGCAGCCGGGGACGCGTCCGGGTCGGGCGGGGCCGGCGCGAGGCGAGACCGACCCTGGCCCCGCATCGCACAGGCGTCGAGCGGACGGCTACCCGCCGTACCCGAAGAGGCCCATGAACTTGGTCGCGAACGGGACCGACCCCTTCATCTTCACCTTCCCCTGCATCATGGCCATCATCGGGTTCAGGTCCCCGTTCTCGATGGCGACCCAGTCCTCAGTCTTGGCCGTGAGCCGGAGCGTCGGGTCCTCGGGGACCTCGCCGTCCATGATGTCCAACTCGCCGTGGTGGACGTAGAGCGTCACGTCCCGCGGGTCGTCGCCGGTGAGGTTCATGTAGACCTTGTCGTCCATGGAGATCGCCTTGTCGCTTTTGAAGCGGCTGGGGTAGGAGGCGAGGACCTCGTCGAAGGTTGAATAGCGGGCCATGAGGGGCGGTTAACGGTGTGAAGGGGCGTCAAGATAGGTCCAGCCCCGGCGCGCCGGCGCCGGCGCCGCCGAGCCATCGGCCAGGGGTATAGGGCGCTGCCGGACGCGGCGAGCCGTCCGGAACGGCCGTCGTCGGAGGCCCGTTCGCACGGTCCCCTCTTTTCCCTCCAGTCTCTGACCGCCTCATGGCCGACTTCATCTGCGCCATCCACGCCCCCGACGCCACGCCGCGCGCCTTCGCCCTCGTCGAGCAGCTGCCGGGAGGCGCCGTTCCCACCTACGCCGTCCGCGACCTCCGCGCGCTCTCGGGCGACGACCCGACCCGGGAGGTCCTTGACGCCCTCTCGTCGGAGCCTCAGTACGCCGGTCAGACCGAGTTCGTGACGACCGGCGGCCAGCGCGCGGCCGATGCCCTCCGCCAACGTGGACCGAGCGCCACCGCCGTCACGCTGACGGGCTCGGCTCCGGGCGATGCTGACGCCATGGACGTCCCTGCCCAGGTCCTCGTGGACACCTTCGAGCGGCTCTTCCGGGAGGGCGCCGTGACCGTCCCCGGCACGCTCGACGCCGCCTCCGACGTGATCGACACGCTCTACACCGTCACCGACCTCGACGCCGCTGCTCCTGGCTCGGACCGCGACAGGGACGGGGACCTCGACGACGAGGACCAGGGGCCGGACCCCACGATCGTCGAGCAGTCGGGCTCGGCCGCCAACGTCTCCACCGCGACCATCAAGGCCCCGATTACGGCCGACGAGGCCTCTGCGGCCGCCGTCGACGCCGAGCGCCGCGTTGCGCGTCTCGCCTCTGCGACGGGCGCCCCGGCCCCCGACCTCGGCCAGCACGAGGCGACGGCCCTCGCCCTCACGCTCGCGTGCTGGTACGGTGAGGCTACGCGCGATGACCTCCCCGTCACCGACAAGGCCGACGAGGCGATCACGAACCGCGTGAACCGCCCGACGCGCCACAACTGACCCCGGGCTTCGGCTCCTCCGGCAGCGGCCGGCGACCCGGGTCGCCGGCCGCTCGTTGTTCGGGGGAGACGGCGCGGGCGACGGTAGCTTTCGATCCCCACGCCCGGACCTCATGGAAGCCCCCGCCGCCCGTCCCGACACGGACGCCCCCGCCGATCCCGTCGACCTCTACCGCGCGCTCCGCCTGCCGCGCGCCGTGGAGGACAAGATGCTCCGGCTGATCCGCCAGAACCGGCTCTCGAAGTGGTTCAGCGGGTACGGGCAGGAGGCCGTCGCCGTCGGATGCGCGTGGGCGCTCCGAGAGACCGACTGGCTCCTCCCCATGCACCGAAACCTCGGCGTGTGGACGACGCGCGGCGTGCCGCTCCGCCCGCTCTTCTGCCAGCTCATGGGCCGCGAGGGCGGCTTCACGAAGGGCCGCGACCGGACCTTCCATGTGGGCCTCCCCGAGCGGCGGATCGTGGGGATGATCTCGCACCTCGCCGCCATGCTCCCCGTCGCCGACGGGCTCGGGCTGGCGTCGGTGCTCCGCGGCGAGGACGCCGTCGCGCTCGCCTTCACCGGCGAGGGGGCCACGCGCGAGGGCGACTTCCACGAGGCCCTCAACCTTGCGGCCGTCTGGTCGCTCCCAATCCTGTTCGTAGTCGAGAACAACGGCTATGGCCTCTCGACGCCCACGGCGGACGTGATCCCGGTGGAGAACCTCGCCGATGCGGCGGCGGGCTACGGCATGCCCGGCGTCGTCGTCGACGGGAACGACGTGGAGGCGGTGATCGCGGCCGTGCGCGCGGCGGCCGACCGCGCGCGCGCCGGGGAGGGCCCGACGCTCCTGGAGATGAAGACCTTCCGCGTGCGCGGCCACGAGGAGGCGAGCGGGACCAAGTACGTGCCGGACGAGCTGATCGCCGCCTGGCGCGAGAAGGACCCCGTCGACCGATTTCGCCAGCGCCTCCTCGCGGACGGCGTGGAGGCGACCACACTCGACGCCCTCGACCGCGAGATCGAGGCCGAGATCGAGGAGGTCGCCGAGTGGGCCCTCACGCAGCCGCCCGTCGAGAGCACGCCCGAGCGGGAAATGGCCGACGTGTTCGCCCCGGCGCCGTCCGTCTCACCGCCCGCTCCGAGCGGGGCAGTGGAAGAGATGCGGTTCATCGACGCCCTCACGGATGGCCTGCGGGACGCCATGGACGCCGACGAATCGGTCGTCCTGATGGGGCAGGACGTAGCCGAGTACGGGGGCGTGTTCAAGGTGACGCAGGGATTCCTGGAGCGCTTCGGCGCCGACCGCGTCCGCAACACGCCGATCATCGAGAGCGGGGCGCTCGGCTGCGCGCTCGGCCTCGGCCTCGACGGCTTTCGTCCAGTCGTCGAGATGCAGTACGCCGACTTCATTACGTGCGGCTTCAACCAGATCGTCAATAACCTCGCGACGACGCACTACCGCTGGGGCGCACCCGTGCCCGTCACGATCCGCGCGCCGTTCGGGGGCGGCATCGGCGCTGGCCCGTTCCACAGCCAGAGCCCCGAGGCGTGGTTCTGCCACGTCCCTGGCCTGAAGGTCGTCGTCCCGGCCACGCCGGCCGACGCGAAGGGGCTGATCCGGTCGGCCATCGAGGACCCCAACCCGGTCCTCGTGTTCGAGCACAAGGCACTCTACCGGTCGCTCAAGGGCGAGGTGCCGACGGGCGAGCACCGAACGCCCCTCGGCGAGGCCGCCGTCGTTCGCGAAGGCACCGACCTGACGATCGTGACGTGGGGCGTCGGGGTGCAGTGGGCGCTGGAGGTTGCGGGGACGCAGGCCGAGGACGGCGCCGAGATCGAGGTGATCGACCTACGGACGCTCGTGCCGTGGGACCGCGCCGCGGTGTTGGCGTCCGTTCAGAAGACCAGCCGGCTCGTCGTGCTCCACGAGGCCGCGCGGACGGCCGGCTTCGGAGCCGAGGTGGCCGCCGAGGTGGCCGAGGCCGCCTTCGCTCATCTCGACGCACCGCCCGCTCGCGTCGGCGGGGCCGACCTGCCCATCCCGTTCTCCAAGCAGATCGAGGGCGAGGTCTACTCGGCGCGCGCGCGCCTCGACGCCGCCGTGGCCGCAACCCTCGCGTACTAGCTAGGCCGTCTCGGTCTCCACGCGCCGCGCACGGACGCCGAGGTCGGCGAGGAGGTCGAGCGCCCAGTGCGTCGCCGTCTCCAGGCGGCCGGCGAGGGAGTCGGGCGCCCAGATCACGTAGAGCGCCCGGCGCGTCTCGGGGCTCGTCTTGGTCCGCTGGCTGTCGCGGACGGGGTTCGCGCACGGGCCGTCGGCGTCGACGAGGCAGAGCAGACCGTCGAGGCGGATCTCCTGCCCACTCGCGTTGAACACGTAGGCGTCTTCCTCCTCGCCCACGCCGACGCTCAGCGGGGGCCGCACCCGGTCGAGGTCCACGACGGAGATGGGAAGTCCGCTGTGGAGCGAGACCACGTTGCACACGTCGACGGCCGCGTTGATGCTCCCAAGCGTGCCCGCCGTGGCCGCCGTGACGAGGTACTCCGAGGCCGGCTTCCCGCGCCCCGTCGGCTTGTAGCCGCGATGCCGGAGGAGGTCGCGGACCTCGGCCTTGACCTCGTCACTCGGGGCGAGGGGCGCCTCGGCGTCCAGCGAGAGGCCCGCGAGGAGTGACGGCGGCGAATCGATCGAACCCAGGGGCTGATCGAACTCGGCCTCGATGGCGGCGACGGCGAGCGTCGGGTAGTCGGGGAGGGGAAGCGCCATGGCGACGAGGAGGGTGAGCCGCAACCTACGTGCCCGGGCTACCCCGCCGGCTCGTCGTCCGTCCGGGCCGACGCCTGGGCGAGCGCGACGCGCACCACCTCTCGCAGGTCGCCGCGGAGCTTGGCGAGGAAAAGGTCCTCCTCGGAGAGCGTCACCATGAGGACCTCGTCGACGCGCTCGTCGTCCTCGGCCAGGAGCCAGACGACCTCGGACGAGTCACGGACGACAAGGACCGGCGACCAGCCGTCGTCGAGGTAGCGGGCGAGGCTGGTCGGGAGCGCGGCGGTCTGCGGGTCGAACGGGCCCGAGACCTCGTAGGCCGCGAACTGAACCCGCCGGAGCGATCGGAGGGCGGCCGAGACCAGCGCCCCCTCCTCGTCGTCGTCCACGGGCACAAACGCGCGGGCGAGAGATAAGGAGAGCGGACCCAGGGAGAGCGACATGCCGTCGCCGAGGCGCATGTCCGGTGTCGTGCGGATGATGTCGTTGCGGAGGCCGCGGAGTTCGGAGGAGCCACAGCCGCTGATGAGGAGCGCCGCCAGCACGAGGCCGGCGGCGCGAAGGGGGAGACGCCTCATTGGTCCGTGAGGTCGTCCAGGTCGTCGATGTCGGGGCCGCCGAAGCGGGAGCTGAGCCGGCCGATCTGGCTCGGGTCGATGGTCCCGTCGATGAGGACGAAGGACACGTTGCCCTCGGCGTGGTCGAGCGACATCACGGCGAGGCCGCCGAAGACGGAGCCGTCGTCGAGGACGTAGATCCAGACGTCGTCCTCGTCCTCATCCTCGTCGCCGCGGACGCGGACGAGCGTGCTCCAGCCGTTCGCCTCGAGGTCGGAGCCGAGGCGGGAGAGGCGGGAGGTGAGCCCGTCGAGGGCCGAGTCCAGCTCGTACACGCGGACGGTGACGGCGTTGAGGCCCTGCACCATGTCGGCGAACTCGGGCTCGTCCTCGCGGCTCGCCTCGACGATGAGGCGGAGCAGCGAGCCCTTCAGGTTGACCTCGACCTTGGGCTCGGACTGGAAGAAGCTGTCGAGGGCGCGGACGTCAATGGCCGTCTGGGCGTGGAGGGCGGGGGCGGCGAGCACCGCCAGCAGGCAGAAGAGTCGTTTCATGGTTGGTGGGGGGAGGCAAGCGGGGTGGAGCGGAGGGCGTCGGAGAACCGCCCGACGCCATCGGCGACGGCATCGGCGGCGTGGTCCTGCGCGTCCGCGACGAGGGCGAAGGCGTAGAGCAGCTCCTCCTTGGCCGTCTCGACCGAGTCGGCGGGAGCGTTCTGGGCGAACTGGGGCGTGGGCGCGTCGGACGTAAGGGCCTCGGGCGTGGTGACCTCAGGGGCCGGCGGCGGGGCCGGCGCTGAGCGCGAGGCGACGGCGGGAGGGGACGCCATGCGCGGTGTCGAGGTCGGGGCCGGTGTCGGGGCCTCGGAGGCGTTGGCGGACGGCTCCTCGACCGGGTCGGTCTCGGGCGGGGGAGGCGCAGGCGGCGTCGCCGGCACGGCCGCTGGACCCGGGTCCGTCGCCGCGAACTGGGGCGCGGCGGGGTCGTCCCGGTCGAACGTGATCCAGAGAGCCCCGGCCACGAGGAGGGCGAGGAACGGGAGCACCGCCTGGCGCCACCCGAGGGCGGAACGGCGGGAGGCGAGCGGGAGCGCAGCCCGGTCGGCGGCCCGGGCCGGCACCGGACGGCGAGCCTCGGCGAGCGCGCGGTCCAAGACGTCGGGGGGGCACGTCGCATCGGCGAGCGAGCGGAAGGCCAGGGTGACCTCGTCCGTCACCCCGATGCAGGTCTCGCAATCGGCGAGATGCGCCTCGAAGGCCGCTTCCTCGGACGCTGAGAGGCGGCCGTCGAGGTAGGCGTCGAGGGTTTGGCAGGGGGAGGTCGTCATGGGACCAGTTCGGGCGAGGTGGTGGCGATGGCGTCGCGGACCCGGCGGCGCGCGCGCATCAGGTAGACTTTGAGTGTGTTGAGGGGGAGGTCGAGGGCCTCGGCGATCTCGGCGTAGGCGAGCCCTTCGATCTCGCGGAGCACGAGGATGGAGCGGTAGGGCTCGTTCAGGGTGTCGAGGGCGCGGGCGAGACAGGTGCGGAGGTCGGAGGCTTCGGCGTCGGAGTCGGGGAGCGGGTCGGGAGCTTCGGGGTCTGGGATCGGGTCGGCGGCACCCGGCTTGGGCCGGACGGACCGGCGGCGGATCAGGTCGAGGGCCGCGTTGCGGGCGACCCGGGCGGCCCAGGCGCGCCGGCGCTCGGGCTCGATGTCGACGATCCCGCGCCAGACCTTGACGAGGGCGTCCTGGGCGGCGTCGGCGGCGTCGTCCGCCGTGCCGGTGACGCGGAGGGCGACCCGGTACACCAGGTCGGCGTGGTCACGTACGAGGGCGTCGGCGGTCATGCGGTCGGGCGGTGTATGTCGAGGACGCGGCCCCTTTCCGAAAGGTTACAGCCACAGCACTCCGTCGCCTCCACGTCATCCTCAGCGAACCGTCCGGTCGGCGCAGCCAGCGGAGCGAGTCGGCCCCGACGGGACGGCGCCGCCACGGATCTCTGGCGAGCACGGCGAGCAGTTCGCGCTCTCGGCGACCGCATGGCTCCTCGTCGCCTTAGAGGTCTGTCGACCGGAGGCTTCGCCCTCCGCACAGGATGCCACGGCCCTCAGGAGGACCCGACGGAGCGCGCTAGCGTCCGTCGCCGCGCGGTGCGTCCGCCCGTCGCGCGGGCCGTGGCGGGGCGTCGCCGGGCGGCCACCCCTCGCGCTGGCGCGTCCGGTCGCCATCGGTCTCCTCGGTCTGGTCGTGGAAGAGGACCACCTGCGTCGGGAACGGGAGGTCGATCCCGCCCTCGGACATTTTCTCGGCGACGGCCTGGAGCACGCGGTCGCGCGTCTGCACGACGGCCGCGCGCGTCGGGTCGGTCCACCAGCGGAGCCGGAGGTTCACGCTGCTCCCGGCGAGGTCCCATGTGAGCACGTCCGGCGCCGGCTCATCCAGCACGCCGTCGGTGGTGCGCAGCACGTCGCGGGCGAGGGTCTTGGCGGCGTTGATGTCGTCGCCGTAGCCGATCCCCACGTCGTACTCGCTCCGGACGATCTGGTAGGCCGTGATGACCTGGACGGGCTCGGAGTAGATCTGACTGTTCGGGATGATGATCCGGCGGCCATCGTAGGTCCGGATGAAGGTGGCCCGCGTCTCGATGGACTCGACGGTCCCGACGTAGTCGCCCGAGACGATCTCGTCGCCGGAGCGGAACGGCTGGCGGAGCAGGAGGAGGATCCCCGCGAGGAGGTTCTGGAAGATGTCCTGGAACGCGAACCCGAGGACGAGCCCGCCGACCCCAAGCGCTCCCAGGAGGCCCGTGATCGTGAACCCCGGGAACACGAGGACCAGCCCGATCAGGAGTCCGAGGAGGAGGAGGGCGGCCGTCGCCAGGCGGCCGAGGACGATCCCGATGGGCGAGTCGATGGGGCCGGGCGTGACGCGGTGGATCACTGCACGGACTCCGCGCGCCGCCACCCACAGGATGGCGAACACGACGACGGCCACGGCCAGCGCGGGGAGGGAGGCGTAGAACGCGTCGAGGTAGCCCTGGACGGTGCCGACGGCCTCGCCCGTGGCCGCGGCGAAGTCGACCGAGGTCGAGTCGACGGCCGCCCCCACTGCACGGTCGGTGATCACGGTGTCCTGCATCACGGAGCCGGAGAACAGAGTGTCGGCGGTCTGGAGCGGCATCGGCGGGCGGGGAGGGCGGACGTCGGACGCACGCCCGGCTGGCCCGGTTCGCCGGCGCCGCCTCGCGAGCCCGGCCGCCGTCCCGTGTCATCCTGCGAGCGTCGTTGTTCCGGGGGCATCCTGAACGGAGACCGCGTAGCGGTCGGAGTCGGAGGATCTCTGGCGACTACGGCGCTCGGACCACGCCCTCGGTGGTCCACGTGAGACCTCGTCGAACCAGAGATCCGTGGCGCCGCCGTCCCTCGGCGTCGACCGTGGGCTGTGCCCTCCGTTCAGGAGGACAGAGGGCGAAAGGGGACAAGGACAGGCGCCCTCCGGCCGCGCGTTCGTGTGGAATCCCCATGCCCGGCGGATCGCCGACGAGCCGCCGGGGTAGCTTCGATGACACGCCAAGAAACCTGACAGGCCCCGCATGCCGAGCCGCCCCGAGTCCGCCCAGGAGATCCGTCAGTCGTTCCTCGACTTCTTCCGCGAGAAGGAGCACGAGATCGTCCCCAGCGCCCCGCTCGTTCCTCAGGACGACCCGACGCTCCTGTTCATCAACGCCGGGATGAACCCGTTCAAGGACGTGTTCCTCGGGACCGGATCGCGCCCCTACGTCCGCGTCGCCGACACGCAGAAGTGCCTCCGCGTGAGCGGCAAGCACAACGACCTCGACGAGGTGGGCCTCGACACGTACCACCACACGTTCTTCGAGATGCTCGGCAACTGGAGCTTCGGGGACTACTTCAAGAAGGAGGCGATCCGGTGGGCCTGGGAGCTGCTCGTCGACCGCTGGGGGCTCGACCCCGATCGGCTCTACGTGACGGTCCACGCCGGCGACGAGGCGCTCGGGCTGGCGCCGGACGAGGAGGCCGCCCGCCTGTGGGAGTCGGAGACGGACGTGAGCCCGGCCCACATCCTCTACCAGGGCTCGAAGGACAACTTCTGGATGATGGGCGAGACCGGCCCCTGCGGCCCGTGCTCCGAGATCCACATCGACCTCCGCGACGACCACCAGCGCGCCGTCGCCCCGGGCCTGGAGCTCGTCAACAAGGACGACCCGCGCGTGATGGAGATCTGGAACCTCGTGTTCATCCAGTACAACGCGAGCCTGCGGGAGGACGGCTCGACGGCGCTGGAGCCCCTGGCGCAGAAGCACATCGACACGGGCATGGGCTTCGAGCGGGTCTGTGCGGTGCTCCAGGGCAAGACCTCGAACTACGACACGGACCTCTTTACGCCGCTGCTAGCGGCCGTCGCCAGCCGGGCGGGCCTCCAGCCCTACGACGCCTACGACGAGTCGGACCCGGCGGACAAGACCATCCGCGTGGCGATGCGCGTCGTGGCCGACCACGTGCGGACGCTCGCGTTCGCCATCGCCGACGGGGCGCAGCCGGGCAACACGGGCCGTGGCTACGTGATCCGGCGGATCCTGCGGCGGGCCGTCCGCTACGGCTACCAGGCGCTCGGGCTCCGCGAGCCGTTCCTCGCGTCGCTCCTGCCCGCGCTGGCGGAGGAGATGGGCGAGGCGTTCCCGGAGATCGTCGAGCAGCAGGAGACCATCGGGCGGATCATCACTGGCGAGGAGGATGCGTTCCTGAAGACGCTCGCCAGCGGGATCGACATGTTTGACCGGACGGCGAGTGTCGCTGAGCATTATCGTGACAACCCCGCCGATGCTGAGCCGAAGAAGTGGGATCCACCAGTTGAAGGAGAGACGTTTGATTGGGGTAGTGTCCCAAAGCTCCCAGCTGTCGCGACTATTGAGCCCGAGCTCAAGAACACCAACGTGTCGCTTGAGGAGGCTGAGAGGCGGTTTGTCCAGAGTGCAGTCAAGGGGTTTTTCTCGGGTGAAATCACCTTCCTGCTCCACGACACGTACGGCTTCCCCATCGACCTCACCGCCGTCATGGCCCGCGAGCGGGGCCTGACGGTAGACGAGGCCCGCTTCGACGAGCTGATGGCCGAGCAGAAGGAGCGCGCCCGCGCCGCCGCCGGCTTCGCGAAGGACCTCTCGCAGGTCGACCTCTGGGACGCCACCGTCGACACGCCCGCGTCTGTCGAGTTCGTCGGCTACGACGCGCTCGTCGTGGACGGCGCGCGCATTCAGAAGACCCGCACGGTCGGGGAGGGTGACGAGGCCCGCCACGAACTCGTCCTCGACCGGACCCCGTTCTACGCCGAGTCCGGCGGCCAGATCGGCGACACCGGAACCCTCACCGTCGGCGCCGAGGCGATCACGGTCCTCGACACCGTGAAGGACGCCGAGGGGACGATCATCCACGTCGTCGACCGGCTCCCCGAGGAGCGCGGCGCCGCCGTCCGCGCTGAGGTCGACGCCGACCGCCGCCGGCGCATCATGCGCCACCACTCGGCCACGCACCTCCTGCACGCCGCCCTCCGCGAGACGCTCGGCTCGCACGTCCAGCAGAAGGGCTCGCTCGTCGCCCCCGACCGCCTCCGGTTCGACTTCTCCCACTTCGAGCGGATGACCGACGACGAGCGCCGCGCGGTCGAGGACCGCGTCAACGAGCTCGTCCTCCGCAACATCCCCAAGGGCGAGGAGCGCGACGTGCCCCTCGCCGCGGCCAAGGACCGGGGCGCGATGGCCCTGTTCGGCGAGAAGTACGGCGAACGCGTCCGCGTCATCACGTTCGACCCGGAGATCTCGGTCGAGCTGTGCGGCGGGACGCACGTCGCCACGACGGGCGAGGTCGGCCTGTTCAAGCTGACGTCCGAGGGCTCGGTGGCGTCGGGCGTCCGGCGCATTGAGGCCGTCGCGGGCGAGGCGGCCCTCGCGTGGCTGCGCGGCGAGCTGGACGAGCTGGAGGCCGCACGCGGCCAGTTCAAGCAGATCCCCGACGGGCTGGCCGTGGCGGTCGAGGGGCTTCAGACCGAGGTGAAGTCGCTGGAGTCCGCGCTCGCCGACCTCCGCGCCGAGCAGGCCGCCTCCGGTCTCGACCAGATCCTCGCCGATGCCGCCGACGTTGAGGGCGTCCGCGTGGCGACGGGCACCGTCCCGGGCGCCGACATGGACACGCTCCGCGACCTCGCGGAGACGGCCCGCGATCGCCTCGGCGAGAACGGCGTCGCCGTCTTCGGCAGCGCCGACGAGGCCGAGGGCAAGGCCTACCTCGCCGCCTCCGTCACCGACGACCTCGTGAAGCGGGGCGTGCAGGCGGGCAAGCTCGTCGGCGCCCTCGCCAAGCGCGTCGGCGGCGGGGGCGGCGGGCGTCCCCACCTCGCCACGGCCGGCGGTCGCAACCCGTCCGGGCTGAGCGATGCCCTGGCCGCTGTATCCGACGAGGTCCGGCAGGCGCTCGGATAGCGTCCGGCTGCCTCCTCCCCTGTTCAACGAGCGTCCCACCACCTCCCCTCATGTACCGTCTCACCGTTCTCGTCGCCACCGTCCTTCTCGCGGGACCCGTCGCCGCCCAGGAGTCCCTCACCGTCACCGACCTGCCGACGTACTCGGCCGGGCATGGGCCGCGCCGACGGCCCGTTCACGCTCGTCTCGCTCCGCGATGGACGCATCGTCGTGGCGCCCGACGCCGTGGTCCGTACGGACTCGGCGTCAACTGCGTGGGACCTGGGCATCCGGGGCACCTCGCTCATCGTCAACGGCGGCGCGAGCGGTCCGGGGGAGGGGGCGGCCCTGATCGTCGAGGCGCCGTTCGAGGCGGTCACCGACAGCCCCGCTGACAGCCTCCTCCTCACGGATGGCGACCGGCCCTGCCCGCGCGGCGGTGCGACGGCCGTGTGCTCCGGGTCGGGCAACGGCTGGTACGTCTACGCCGGCAGTGGCATCCAGCCCATCATGGACCGGACGCTCGTCGTGCGCCTCGCCGAGGGCGGCGTCGTTAAGGTCCGGTTCCTGAGCTACCGGCTCGGGGAGGCCGACGCCAGCGGCGAGCGTCCGCGCTACGTGTCGTTCGAGGTGGCGCCTCTGCCCGAACCCACTGGGACGGAGTAAGCGTGCCCTAGGAAGGCTAGCCAGACTGTTGTCGTTCGCGATCGGGTGGAGCTGATCGACCGGCACCGCCTCGCCAGCGCTGACAGGCTGGCGAGCATCGGGGAGCACCTCGTAAAAGCGGTGCTTGGCCCCCCGGCATCCACCTCCATCCTCCATGTGTCGAGCAGGACGCCTTGGATCGGCACTGGAACAGCCGGGCGGATCGCTTGCGGATGAGCTTCAGCTGGTGGGGCGTGAAGTAGCGATCGTGAACTCGAACGAGAACGATGCAGAGTGCGAGTGGGTGATTAAAGGGGTGTTTGTTCTGTAAAGCCAGGGCGCGGCACGTCGAATGCCGACGCGCTGGAGGGCGAGCGATCTAGCAGATTGCGCGGATCTGCCCCCGGCCCGGTTGCCGCGCTCGGACCCTGCCCGTAGGTTGGGCGCCCCTGCCACGGGACCCACGGAGGGGTGCCAGAGTGGTCGAATGGGGCGGTCTCGAAAACCGTTGTGCCCTCACGGGTACCGTGGGTTCGAATCCCACCCCCTCCGCTGAACACAGAGAACCGGTCCGCATAACGATGTGCGGACCGGTTTTTTGTTGGGCCGAGGGAGGCAGCTCAGGCGGCGACGCTCCCGAACGACTCGCCATCGCGGGGGGCCGGGCCGAGACGGGCCACACGGGCTCCGCCGCCCGTGCCGTAGTGCTCCGCGTTGATCCGACGGATGGCGTCCTGGGCTGCCGCGACCGTCACGTCCTGCTGCCGGTCCGCCCGGTCGGAGGCCACGTTGGTGCGCTCGACGGCCCGCTCGACGTGCTCCTTGTGGATGGCGACGTAGTCCTCCGGCGACGCCGAGACCACGAGTCCATGGCGGACCTCGTCGCCGTCGTGGACCCGGACTGTGCCGAGGCGCACGCTCCGCTTGCGGAGGTAGTTCGTCTTGCCCCATTCGAGGTGGAAGGCGGTGGCCCACTCCTCGTCGGGCGGGCTCGACAGCCGGAGGACGATGGCCGTGATGCTATCGCCCTGGTGGGAGGTTGCGACGGCGTCCTCGTAGATGCCGAGGATGCGGATCGGGTCGGTGGACATGGGGGCGGGGAGTGGTGGGCCGCTCAAGATGAGGCCTCGTCCGGCGCTCGTCCACCGATCGGACCCGCGAACCCGAGGGGAGAGGCCAGTCCTCGGCCAATCATCAGACTGCGACCGTCCCTTAGGGCGAGGTGAGGCCCCTTGAGACCGCCCGGACTCCCGCCACCAGGCTAGGCCGCACGCGACGCGGGCAAAGTCCCGACGCGGCGGAGCGGTCGGAGGGCCGTGGCGGGGTCCACGGGGTGGGAGGCCGCCGCGCCCGGGCGCCCCAGTTTCTCTCCGGTCTGCGACCCGACCTCGTAGAGCGACAGCACCGCGAGCCCCAGCGCGACCACGACGAGGAGGGGGAGGGCCAGGACGAGGAGGAGGCGGCTCACGGTCGAGATCGGAGGTGGCGGTCTCCAAGGTCTCGGTCGATCCGCGACGTTCTAAACTCACCCGCGTCCACCCGCGGCCTTCGTCCAACCTCTGCACCGAGGGGCCCTACTGAAGGGTCGTCAGCCTCGGACGCCGCCCCGCTGCGGCCGCCAGTCCTCAACAGGCGGCCGTTCCGGCGTGAGTTCGGTGAGGCCGCCATCGGGCGCCGCTACGAACACGGCGGCGTAGCCCCACGTGACGGCCTGGCGGGCGGCTTCGGCGGCGGTGTCCCCGACGAAGGCGAGGGGGGTGCCGAGGTCCGCCGGGAGCGCGTCGAGCGAGAGGTCCTCCAGCGCGATCCGCAGGGCGTAGGGAGTGGCCGACGGCGCTCGCCCGACGTCCACGACCATGCCGCCGGAGGCGACGAGCGCGTCGAGGGATTCCGCGCCGGTCCACGCGACGGTCTGGGCAAGGTCGGCCTCGGCGAGGACGGGGGCTGCGAGGTCGAACACCGCATCGCCCGAGGTCGGGGCCGTCTGTCCTCGGATCGTGCCCTCACCGTCGACGACGACCGCTAAGGGGCGACCGTCGTAGCCGAACGCCTCAGCCGTCGCCGCGTCAGGCCCATCGGCCTCGACGGCGAGCACCACGGCGCCGCTCGCCTCCAGATCGCCCACCACTTCGGCGAGGGCCGCCCAGGCGTCGACATCGTCGGCCCCGGCGAACTGGAGCACGACGGGGGCGCCGTGCAGGCTGGAGAGGCGCACCGGGCCGCCCTCGGTGTGGATCACCACAGCCGGAGCGGGGGTGCGTCCCCCCATCGCGGCCGGCTCTGGCTCGGCTTCCCGGCACCCGATGAGGGCGGCAGCGGCGAGGAGCGAGAGGAGGACGGTCCGCATCGGTTGCGAGAGCGAAGGACTAGGCGGCGGTGGCGGTGGCGCGGAGGTCGGCGATCCGGATCTCGCCATGGCTCTTAACATCGACCGCTTCGCCGCCTTTGATAAGGATGGCCTGCGGCGTTTCGTGCTTCACGCCGAGGGCGTCGGCGAGGTACCGGGAGACCTCCCGCGCGTACTGCACCACGACCGCGTAGAGCTTGGGGTCGCCGGGGCCCTCGAGTGCGACGAATTCCATCTGCCCGCGCGCCGAGATCGGGCAGGCGATGGAATGCTTGAAGAGATAGACGGGGGCGTCGTGGGAGGCCTCCAGCATCGCGTCGGCGTCCGCCGTCGTGTGGAGTTCCTGTACCTGGGCCATGAGATCGGAAGCGATGACGGGCCGTACCTTTCCACTGGCGGCCGGCCCTGCACAAACCTACAGCCGGCCGGAGGGCGCCGCCGGTCACACCTCCTCAGGAATTTTCCCACCTCGCATGCCCGACGTCACCGTCGCCGACGCCCCTCGTACCGGCGCCGAAGCCGTCCGCTGGAACCTCACGGACCTCTACGCCACCGAAGCCGACCTCGACACCGACCTGGAGGCGACTGAGGCGGAGGCCTTCTCGCTCGCCACGCGCTACCGGGGGCGTCTCGCGTCGCTCGACGCCGCCGAGCTGGCCGCCGCCCTCGGCGAGTTGGCCGCTGTCCACGACCGCGCCGGCCGCGCCTACACCTACGCCTACCTCGCCTGGAGCACCGACACCGAGGACCCCGGGCGGGGCGCCCTGCTCCAGCGGGTCCGCGAGGCCTACACGCGGATCGGCCAGAACCTCCTGTTCGTCGACGTGGAGTGGGCGGGGCTGGCCCCGGAGCGTGCGGGCGCTCTCATCGAGGGGCCCGAGCTGGCGCCGTATCGGCACTATCTGGAGCTGAAGACCGAGGCTCGCGACCACGTCCTCTCGGAGCCTGAGGAGAAGATCCTGGCCGAGAAGTCCGTGACGGGGTGGAGCGCGTGGAACCGGTTCTTCGACGAGATGCTGGGCGCGGCCCGGTTCGACGTCCGGGGCGAACGCCTCCCGCTTCAGCAGGTATCGGCCAAGCTGCACGACCCCGACCGCCGGCTCCGCCGCGACGTGGCCGAGGCCATCACGGACGGGCTCGAGGGGCTTCAGCGGCCGCTCACCTACGTCTTCAACACGGTCCTCGCCGACAAAGCGTCTAGCGACCGGCTCCGCGGCTATGACTCGTGGATCGCCAGCCGCAACGAGGCCAACGAGATCGACGCCGCCAGCGTCGAAGCGCTCGTGACGGCCGTCACGGGTCGGTACGAGCTGGTCCGTCGGTTCTACACGCTCAAGCGCCGGCTCCTGGGCCTGGAGACGCTCTACGACTACGACCGCTACGCGCCGACGGGCGCGGCCGAGCGGTTCGTGAGCTGGGACGACGCCCGCGGCATGGTCCTCGACGCCTACGGGGCCTTCGACGCCCAGATGGGGGAGATCGTCCAGCGGTTCTTCGAAGAGCGCTGGATCGACGCGCCGCCCGACGCCGGCAAGCGCGGCGGTGCCTTCAGCCACGGGGCCGTGCCCAGCGCGCACCCCTACATCCTGATGAACTACACGGGCCGGCTCCGCGACGTGCAGACGCTCGCGCACGAGCTGGGCCACGGGGTCCACCAGTACCTCGCGCGCGATCAGGGCGTGTACCACGCGGACACCCCGCTGACGACGGCCGAGACGGCGTCGGTGTTCGGCGAGATGCTCACGTTCCAGCGGACGCTCGCCTCGATCCACGACCCCGCCGACCGGCTCGCTCTCCTCGTCGAGAAGATCGACGACACGATGGCGACGGTCTTCCGGCAGGTCACGATGAACCAGTTCGAGGCGCGGATCCACGCGCACCGCCGCGAGCGGGGCGAGCTGACCCCGGACGACTTCGCCGAGCACTGGATGGCGACGCAGACCGCCATGTACGGCGACAGCGTCACGCTGACCGACGACTACCGGGTGTGGTGGAGCTACATCCCGCACTTCGTCCACACGCCGGGCTACGTCTACGCCTACGCGTTCGGGGAGCTGCTCGTGCTCGCGCTCTACGAGCGCTACCAACTGGAGGGCGCAGGGTTCGCCACGCGGTACCGCGAACTCCTCGCCGCCGGCGGCTCCGACTGGCCCCACGTCCTCGTCGGCAAGCTCGGCATCGACCTCCGGGACCCCGGCTTCTGGGACCAGGGGCTCGACGCCATCGCGGCCCTCGTCGAGGAGGCGGAGACGCTGGCAGAGGAACTCGACACCTAAATCCGGAGCATTCCGCACGCGGTCGAGGTTCGGCCCCGCCGGCGAGATATCCACAGGGCCCGGGCGTACGCCAGGGGTGGGTAGATTGCGGAGGGCGCGCTGCGCCCGTCGTCCCCTATGCCTTCACCGACGTACGTCGCCCGCCGCCCGGGGCCGTTTACGGCCCTCGTCCAGGCCGCCCAACTCGGCGGGCTGCGCCTGCACCCGCTCCCGCCGGTCCACGTCCGCGACCGGTTCTACGACACTGAGGACGGCGAGCTGCTCCGGCGCGGCCTCGCCCTCCGCGTGCGCGATCAGGAGGGGACCCGGACCGCAGCGCTGCGGCCCCTCTCCAGCGACGAGGTTCCGAGCGGCCTCCCCGAAGAGGTCGTGTTCGACGACGCGGAACCCGGACGGCTGAACCTCCCGCCCGGCCCCCTCGCCGAGTACGTGCGGTCCATCGTGGGGACCGATCGCCTCCGGTTGCTCCTCGCGCTCCGCCAGTACCGGACACCCCGGGTGACCCTGGCGCGCGAACGGACCGTCGGGCTCCTCTCGTTCGACGTGGTGGTCTACGAGGTACCCGGCGCGCAGGTCGTATCCAACGAGGTGGAGATCGAGCCGATGGGGGCCGAGAACCTCACGGCGCTCGCGCGCCTCGCCCCCGTGCTTCAGGAACACGGCCTGGAGGCCGTCGCGGACTCCAAGTTCGCGCGGGGCATCGTGCGTCTGCCTCGGACGCTCTCGCAGCCGTCCCTCCTGCTCCCGCGCGAGCGCCGCCGGCTCGAGGCGGTCGAGGCGTCGGGGCCCCCGCTGCTCCAGCGTCGCGCGCGCATCGTCCTCCTCGACGCGCGGGGCTTTCGGCCGGACACGATTGCGGCGCAGACGGGCCTCAGCATGGCCCGCGTTCGCCATTGGCGCCAGCGCTTCCGGGAGGTGCGCATGGGAATCCTGGATGTGGAGGCCGACGCGGCGGTCCAGCGTCAACCCACGTCTCCCGTCGCCCCCACAACCGTTCCCGGACCAGCGGATGCCTTCGCGACGCCACCCCCGAGGCTGGAAGTGGGCTCGGTTCCGACGTCTCATTCCGGGACTCAGCGTTCGACGACGCCGGCTTCGGCCGACTCCCAAGCCTCCCACGAGCCGCCCCGGCCGGCTCCGGAAACTCCCCCGGCGGAGTCCCCTGTGGAGCCTCCGGCTGCCTCCGAGCCCCCCGTCGCCGCCGAGCCGCCCGAGATCTCATCGGCGCAGTCGGCGCCACCCCCGGCGGAGGCGCCGCCTCCCGCCGGCGACGGACTGTCCGTCAGTCCCCCGGACTCGCACGACATGGCGGAGCTCCTGGAGATGTTCGCCCCTCAGGAGACCGCGACGCCTCTTCTCGGGGAGGCCCTGCTGGACGAGGACGACCTCGACTTCGACGAGGACGACGAACCGCAGGAGCCGTCCGTTCGTGAGGAACGGGTGTCCCTTTCTCACCCCTCGGCCGTCACGCACGCCCCAGCCGTCGCGCCGGCCCGGGCGCCGAGCCGGAGCGCGGCCTATCCCGTCATCCTCGGTCCCTTCGGAGCGGCGGCGACGCTCTCCCGGGAGGCCAGGGGGGCGGTCCGCCGGCCCGTGCTCACGGGCGGAACGGCCCTGCTCCACGCGGCACAGGGAACGATCGCGTACCACGTCGCCACGTTCGAGACGGCCCTGGACCGACTGGCGGCCGGGCGCACCGAGGACAATGGGCGTCGCCTCCTTATCGCGTGCCACCGGGTCCGCCTCGCCGTGGAGTCGTTCCAGATGGTGCTCCCCGCCGACGCGGCTGCCCGGCTCGTCCACGCTCTCCGTCCTCTCGCCGTCGATCTCGACGCGGCCCTCGACTTCGGGCGTGCGGCCGAGGCCGATCCGTCCCGCTCCACCGACTTCATCGCTCGTCGCGACCACGCCCTCCACTCGGCGCTCAGCCGGATGGGGGACGGCCGACGGCGCGAGTGGGCGGCGCGAGCCCGGCGGCTCCTCGATCGCCTCAACGCACAGCGCGACGGGGCCCTGGACGACCTCCCGCTGCCCTCAGACGACTACGTCGGCGAGCCCGGGGAGCGGCCGGGGCCCTCGCGCCTCCGGCATGTGGTCGGCTCAATGCTGTGGGCCCGGTTCGAGGCGGTCCGCGCCTTCGAGAACGAGGTGAGGGGAGAGGTCGATCCCCAGATGGCCTACCACCTCGCCGTCGCCATCAGCGGGCTCCACTTTGTGCTCGGCCTCGCCGCTCGAGCTACGGAGGAGGCGGTCCGCGACCTTTCGGAGCAGCTGAATGAGGCCGAGCACGAGGCGGCCACGTACCGGCATGCGCGGCGCACGGCGGACCTCGTCGCCGCGGCGGGCGGGACGGCCGCGGCGCCCGTCGACGCGTCCTCGCTGGTCCGCGTGTGGGAGGGAGTCTGCGGTGCGTCCTTCCGCGAGCGTCTGGCAGCGCTGGTGGCGTCGATCTAAAGGCAGATGCCGCGCTGCGGCGGTGTGGAGCCGGTGCAAATCCGACACGCCCTCCATCAGTCTTCAAACTGTCGCGACACGGCCTAGTCTTTGTAGTGGTTAATTGGGTTCGCACACACCAGGGAATCCCTGGTGTTCAGGCCTCGCTCGGTTTCCCATGACCTCACGCCCCTCTGACTCCCGGTACCGCCCGGACTCCCCCCTTTTCGGGGGCGGAACGGTCGATGTCGAGCCGCTCGGGATCAAGCGTGGCGACGTGGTGGGGGTGGTGCTCCTCGGACTGGGCGGGCCGGCTCAGACGGACGAGGTGGTTCCATTTCTCTACAGTCGCCTGATGGATCCGGCCGAAGTGGGGCCGCGCGTTCCACGCCTCCTTCGCCGCCAGATCGCCCGCTTCCTCGCCCGCCGTCGCGGCCGCGCGCTGACCCAGGCATTCGAGCTCATCGGCGGGTCGAGCCCGCTTCGGCGCCACGCTGTCGAGCAGGCGCGGGCCCTCGAGCGGGTCCTCAATGCGCGCCTCGGTCCTGCGACCGGCGCCACGTTCCGGACGTACGTCGCCATGCGCCACGGCGACCCGTGCATGGCCTCGGCCCGCGTGGAGATGGACGCTGACCGCGTGACGCAGGCGATCTTGCTGCCCCTGGAGCCCCAGTTCTCGACCTGCACCACCGGGTCGTCGCTCTCGTACTGGCACGCGCTCCAGACGGAGGACGAAGCCGACCGCCCGACGACGCTCATCGCGGAGTACGCGGCGCACCCCAAGCTCGTCCGCGCCATCAACGAGCGGATCGACGAGGCGCTCCAGCGCTTCCCCCATGACCTTCGCGATCAGGTGCAGCTCCTGTTCGTCGCACATGGGGCTCCCAAGCGACGCCTCTCGCACTCCGACGACCCCTACTGCTGCCAGGTCACAGTCACGGTCCGCGCTGTCCTCGAGGAGCGACAGGAGACGGACCGGATGGCACGGACGGCCTTTCTCGATTGCGTCGGGACAGGGCGCACGCGGGGACTCCCCGTCAGCGACGCCATCGACGATGTCGCCTCGGAAGGGGCGGAAGGGGTCTTGGTCGTCCCGGTCTCGTTCCTCTCCGATCGCATCGAGACGGCGTTCGACTTGGACGTGACGGCGCGGGCGCAGGCCACAGACTTGGGGATCATTCACTTCGAGGTCATGAGCGGCCTTAACTGCCACCCACTTCTCATCGAGGCCCTGACCGAGTCGGTGGCGTGGCACCTGCTCCCCGCGTCCGCCGGCCAGGGCGATGGACAGACGTCGACGCTCCCGTCGCCGACGGAGTCCCACGCCTATTTCACGACGACCACGCCGTGCCCCGTGTGTGAGCGAGAGGCAACGGTTCGGGCCTGGAGCGGGGGTCTGCCGTCCTACACGGATCGCGGGCCGGGGGCCGAATCGCGCGAGGCTGCGTAGGTGGCGGTCGCCGATCATCTGCTCCGGACCCTCGCCTCGGTCGCGCCCGGGACGCGGATCGCCGAAGTCGGCTGTGGCGACGGCCGCCACACGGCGCCGCTCGTCCAACTCGGATTCGACGTGTGGGCGTGTGACGCCGACCCGACGGCTGTCACAACCACACGGGCCCGGCTGAACGACGTGGGGGTGGAGGACGCCGCCCGCCGCGTGGCCGTCATGGCTCCCGGTGCCCTCGGGTTTCCGGATGCCTATGCGGACTGGGGCGTCATGACGACGCTCCCGGCAGAGAGACCCGAACGAGACGCGGCCTTCCAGGAGGCCCTCCGAGTCCTCCGCCCGGGCGCGTGGCTCTGGGTCGGCACGGGGTCGGCCGAGGGACTCGTCGAGTCCGCCGCGGCTGCGGGTTTCGTCGTTGCTGAGGCGCCGGCGTCTGACGCTGATGGCGTCCACGCCATCTTCCGGCGGCCGGCGGCGGTTGGGTGAAACCCGAGGTGGCTGGATCCTGCTGCCGGCATGCGTGTCTGTGATCGCCTCTCTAGTCGTTTTTCATTGTGTCAGCGCGAGCCGTGCCATCACGGCCCTGTGATCCGAAGCGACCTCCCGGATTACCTGGGCATCGATGACGTCCCAGTCATCGCTGACCAGGACGTGGTCGATCCGAACGAACGGGAGACGAGCGTGAAAGGTGAAGCGGGGTCCTATCCCTACGTCTGAAAACGCATCGGTCAGGCCCTCCGCGAGGACCCGATAGACGGCTTGGCCGGGAGCACTGTTGAGGTCCCCTAGGACGATGAAGGGTCTCGTCTCCTGAGCGAGAACGTCGCGGAGCGTGGTTGCCTCTCGATACCGAATGGCCAAGTCCGACTCGAACGAGCGGAAAAAGTGTTGCCACGCCGCCGGTCGGAGGAGGTCTCGCCAGTTTCGCCAGGGGCGCTCCCTTGAGTACGAGGCCAGATGGACGTTGTAGACGACCACGTCTTTCCCGTGCCAGGTCAAGACGGCGCGGGTGAACGCGGACCGCAAGTTTTGCGGCCTGCTCGATGGGAGGGTTTTCTGTTCTTGCTCCACCCACTCGAGAGAGGAGAAGACCGGATTGGACAAGCGGGTACTGGATGGCCTCCCCGTTGTCGGCCCTCCCTCCTCGAAAGTGTCCGGTTGTTCGGTGCGGTAGATCCCCCCACGAGCGAGAGCTGCCAGGGTTGGAGTCCACGAATACGCGTCCAGGTCCTTCAAGAAGACGACCGGGTGTTCTTGCAACGCGATCACGGAGAGACGCTCCCTGTCAGCGACCACCCTCAGTCCCTCAGCGGCCTCGACGTCGAAATGGTTCTCGCTTGCGTTGAGGGAGAGAACAGTGAACGACGGTTCCCGCGCTGAGGGAGGCCGGAGCTTAGGAAGCTGGGTCACCGCGATCAGACACCAAGGAATCAGGAACAGGGCAGTGAGGCCCCACGAGCGTCCGAGCAAGGCGGAGATCCCGAATGCCACGACGGCGATTCCAAGCAGGCTTCTGCCGATAATGATGCCCTCAAGCCACCAGGGAAAGGGCGGCTGAAACCACGCCGACCCATGCGCGATGAGATACAGACCGAGCACGGCGAGCCCGGACGCCAGAAAAAGGGTCATGCGGATCCTCTCCCAACGATTTCGGATGCGGGCGTGCACGGGTGCATCAGGCGGCGTCGAGCCGAGCGGGAATGGAGAGCCGAGCGGGAATGGACAGCAATGACGTAAGAGGTGACGCAAACCGGAGCGATTCCGCACCGTCGGCGGGATCGCCAGCACGCAGCGGACGGGATGGAGAGGATGACGATCCCATCTTGCACCCGGCCCGGATTCTGAGTCCTAACGTCGGCGTCGCTTGGAGCCCTTCCCTTTCGCGCCGCGTGTCCGCTTCTGCGACTGGCGTGCCTTCGCACGGCTGGACGATGTCTGCTTCTCGGGCACGACCCCGGGCTTCTCGACGAAGGTGAGGTCGACGCGGCGCGTCTCCGGCTCGGCCGCGTCGATCCGAACGCGGCACGCGTCGCCGACGCGGATGCGCCGCCCGTCGCTCCGGCTCACGAGCGCGTAGCGCTTGTCGTCGTACTCCCAGTAGCCGTCCATGTCACGGACGTGGACGAGACCCTCGACCAGGAGCTCCGTCATCTCGACGAATACCCCGAACTTGGTCACGCCGACAGCCACGCCGTCGAACTCGTCGCCGACGTGACGGGCCGCGTACTCGACCTGCTTCAGCTTGATCGACTCGCGCTCGGCCTCGGTGGCCTCGCGCTCGCGGTCGGAGCAGTGGCCGGACCACGTCTCCAGTGTCTCCGTGGCCGGGAGCTCCCCCTTCTGATCGCCGTGCATCCGCTTGAGGATGCGGTGGACGATGAGGTCCGGGTAGCGGCGGATGGGGCTGGTGAAGTGGGCGTAGTTCTCGAACCCGAGCCCGTAGTGCCCGATGTTGTGGGGCGAATAGACGGCCTTCGACATCGACCGGATCGCGGCCTGCTCGATCACCGGTGCGACGGGCGATCCCTTCGCCTCGTGGAGCAGGTCGTTCAGGGCCGAGCGCTCGACGGCGCCCTCGTCGTGGGGCAGCTTGAAGCCGAACGGCCGGACGAAGTCGGCGAGGGCCCGGATCCGCTCGCGGTCGGGCTGGTCGTGGATCCGGTAGGGGAGGGGGACTTCCGCCTTGGAGGCGGTCGTGGCGACGGCGCGGTTGGCGAGGAGCATGAACTCCTCGATCAGCCGGTTCGCCGGCTTCCGCTCCTTCTCGACCACCTCGATGGGGTGCCCCTCGGCGTCGAGTCGCACGCGGACCTCCGGCACGTCGAAATCGATGGCGCCTTCGGCCATGCGCTTCTTGGTGAGCGTTTCGGCGAGCTGGCCCGCGGCGCGCACGTCGGCGGCGAGGGCGTGGTCGTGCCCGTCGAGCACCATCTGCGCGCCGTCATAGGTGAAGCGCTCCTTCGAGTGGATGACCGTCTCCGTGACCTCCCAGGTGTGGACGTTGCCGCCGCCGTCGACCGAGAGGATGCAGGAGTACGCCAGCTTGTCCTCGCGCGGGCGGAGCGAGCAGACCCCGTTCGAGAGCGCTTCGGGGAGCATCGGGATGACGCGGTCGACGAGGTACGTGCTCGTAGCGCGCTCGTAGGCCTCGCGGTCGATGACGCCGCCCTCGGGGACGTAGTAGCTCACGTCGGCGATGTGGACGCCGATCTCGGTCATCCCGTTGCCCAGGTCGCGGACGTGGATGGCGTCGTCGAAGTCCTTGGCGTCCTCGGGGTCGATCGTGAACACGTTGAGGTCGCGGAGGTCGAGCCGCCGGGCGACCTCCTTCTTCGTGACGCCGATCTGGATCTTCTCGGCCTCGGCCTCGACCTCGGGGGGGAAGTCGGACGGGGCGCCGTGGGCGAGGGCGAGGGCGAGGACGTCCACGCCCGGCGCGCCGGCCGGGCCGAGGATGCTCACGATCGTCCCCTCGGGCGACATCTTGGGGTCGTCGTACGAGTCGATCGTCACGACCACCTTGTCACCGGGCTCGGCGCCGTTCCAAGCGTCCTGGGGGACGTAGATGTCCTTGGTGATCCGCTGGTCGTCCGGGTCCACCCAGCCCGACTTGCCCGACGTCGAGAACGTCCCGACGGTCTGGGACCGCCCGCGCTCGACGACCTCCTCGACCTCCGCCTCGCGGAGCTTGTCGGGGTCGCGGTTGCGCTTCTCGGCCGCGAGGGCCACGCGGACGCGGTCGCCGTTGAGGGCGGTTCCGATGCGGGCGGGCCGGATGAACAGCTCGGTCCCGTCGTCCAGCGTCACGAACCCGTAGCCCTGGGGCGAGACCGAGATCTTGCCGATGGCCTCCTTCGAGGACGGCTTCTTGTGCTGGATGCGGCCGCCCTTCAGGGCGTCGACCTTCCCCTGGTCCCTCAAGTCGTCGATGACGCTGAGCAGGGTCTGATACCGCCCGTTGTTCTTGATGGTGAGGGCTTTTGAGATCTCCTTGGCGCGGTACGCCCGGTCGGCGTGGTTGGCGAGGAGAGAGAGGACTTGGGAGCGGAGGACGTCCGCGTCGCGGGAGTCGGCCATACGTGACGAGCAGGGGAGGAGGGGCCGGGGTGGTACCCGGAGCGCGCGGGCGGGTTCGTAAGGGCGGACGAAGACTGGGCGTCGGGAGGCACGGCCATTCGTTCGTGTGCGTTATTTGAGCCATGCGCATCCTCGTCGCCCTTGTCCTCGCGGTGCTCGTCTCGGCGGCCTCGGCCCAGACGCCCGAGGCGAGGGACCCCAGCCCGCACTCGGACGCTCGCCTCGTGGCCGACGTCACGTCGGTCGCGCCGGGCGATGCGTTCGACCTCGCCATCCGGATCGACGCCGACGAGGGCTGGCACATCTACTGGATCAACCCTGGCGACAGTGGCCTGCCCGTTCGGGTCGACTGGCGGCTGCCCGAGGGCGTCGTGGCCGGGCCGCTCCAGTTCCCGTACCCCGAGGTCTACAGCGACGCCGGGATCACGTCGTACGCCCACGAGGGGGCGCCGCACTTCCTGACGCGCGTATCGGTGCCGGAGGGGTTCGACGCGCCCACGGTCGAGATCGGCGGGGACGTGAAGTGGCTCGTCTGCGCCGACATGTGCTACCAGGCGGAGCAGAAGGTCCAGCTGTCCCTCCCGGTGGGCCCGACGACGCGTATCGACGCGCTCGACGAGGCGCGCGAGGCGCTCCCGATCATGGCGGAGGGCTGGGCTGCGCAGGCCGAGACGGCGGAGGAGGCCTACGCGCTCTCGATCGTGCCTCCCCCGGCGTGGGAGGGCTCGCTGGCCGGCGCGTACTTCTTCGTCGACGAGACGGGGGTCCTCGATCACAGCACGAAGCAGGCGTTCGTCCGTGACGGCGAAGCGTGGAGGGTTCGGCTTCCGGCGGCGGAACACGCGGGGGCGCCGGCGCAGCGGCTCCGGGGCGTGCTCGTGGCCCCGGAGGGCACGTCGTTCGGCGACGGCGCCCGCGCGATCCAGATCGACGCGATCGTCGCAGGCGCGAGCGGGAGTGCCGGCACCCCGGCGTCGACGCTCGGGCTGTGGAGCGCGCTCCTGTTTGCATTCACCGGCGGCCTCATCCTCAACTTGATGCCGTGCGTCTTCCCGATCCTGAGCATCAAGATCCTCGGGTTCGTGCAGGGCCGCAACGACAGCGCGGCCGCGCTGCGCGCGCACGGGCTGGCGTTCGGCGCCGGCGTCGTCTTGTCGTTCCTCGCCCTCGCCGGGCTCCTGCTCGTCCTGCGGGCGGCGGGCGAAGGGCTCGGGTGGGGCTTCCAGCTTCAGAGCCCGGCCGTCGTGGCCGTCCTGGCCGTCCTGATGACGGTCGTGGCGCTCAACCTGCTCGGCGTGTACGAGGTCGGGCACCGCGTCGCGGCGGTCGGCGGGCGTCTCGACCGGAAGGAGGGGCTCGGCGGGGCGTTCCTGTCCGGCGTGCTGGCGACCGTCGTGGCGACGCCGTGCACGGCGCCGTTCATGGGCGCGGCGCTGGGGTACGCGCTCGCGCAGCCGGCGCTCGTCGCCCTCGTGGTGTTCGCGGCCCTGGGCATCGGGATGGCGCTCCCGTACGTGTTCCTCTCGTTCCAGCCGCACCTGCTGGAGAAGCTCCCGCGCCCGGGCGAGTGGATGGAGACGCTGCGGCAGGCGCTCGCCTTCCCGCTGTTCGCCACGGCCGTGTGGCTGGTGTGGGTGTTCGGCCGCCAGGCCGGCATCGATGCGGCGGGGATGCTCCTGCTCTCGCTCGTCCTCGTGGGGCTGGCGGCGTGGACGTGGGGCCGCTGGCCGGGGCACCGCACCCGGCGGGCCACGCGGACCGTCGCGCGCGCGGTGGGCGTCGGCGCCGTGATCGCGGCCGTCTCGCTCGTGGCCGTCGCGGCCGGACTGCTGAATGATGGGCTCCCGGCCAACGCCGAGGCCGCTCAGGGCGAGCCGGGTGACACGTGGGAGCCGTTCGACCCCGAGGCCGTCGAGGCGCTCGTCGCGCGGGGCGAGCCGGTGTTCATCGACTTCACGGCGGCGTGGTGTCTGAGCTGCCAGGTCAACAAGAAGGTGGCGCTCGGGACGGACGCGGTGGAGCGGGCGTTCGCCGATGCGGGCGTCACGAGGGTCCGCGCCGACTGGACGAACCGGAACCCCGAGATCACGGCCGCGCTCGATCGCTTCGGCCGCTCGGGCGTTCCGCTCTACGTGTTCTATCCGCGCGGCGGGGGCGAGCCGGTCCTGCTGCCCACGGTGCTCACGCCCGAGATCGTTCTGGACGCCCTCGCAGGCGCACCGGCTCAGACCGTCTCGCGCTAGACCGATGCGTCCGACACGAGTGGTGGAGGAGTGGGTCGCCGCCTTCAACGACGGCGACGTGGAGCGCCTGGCGGCCCTGTACGCCCCGGACGCCGTGAACCATCAGGTGGCGGAGCATCCGGTGGAGGGGCAGGCCGCGATCCGGGCGATGTTCGAGCGCGAGTTCGCGGCGGCTGAGATGGTGTGCCTCGTCGAGGCGCTGTTCGAGGACGGGGAGTGGGCGATCCTCGAGTGGCGGGACCCGCTCGGCCTCCGCGGATGCGGGGTCTTCCACATCGTCGAGGGGTGCATCGTGTTCCAGCGGGGGTACTGGGACAAGCTGTCATTCCTCCGCCAGCATGGGCTCCCGGTCCCGCCGGCCTAGGCCTGGGGCGGAAACTCCAGAGATGTCCTCCTGACCGCGGTGACGGATCTCGACGCGAGGTCTGACTCCGTCGCCAGCGCTCGCGATGGTCTCCCGCGTTGCCGTCGAGATCCTTCGCGCGGCTCAGGGACGGGACCGGAGGGGCTTCCGCACATATCGTCTAGCGCCTTGGACTCGGAACCGGCGACGCAGGGGCGGATCGGCTGAAGGGAGAGGGGGGCAGGGGATCAGGCACGCGGCCGGGAAGTAGGCGCCGCATGGCCACCCCCTTCGACCGCGCGCGCGGCGCCCTCCGCCCCCCGCCCGAGGACCCTCTCGACCTCAATGGCGTCCGCTCGGCGCTCGACCGTGCCGAGAGCGGGGCGCCCGCTTCCGGCCACGCGGTTCGGGACCTGTTCTCGACCGACGAGATCTTCCAGCGGATCGTGGCCACGGCCGACGAGGAGTTCGTCCGGTCGAACCGGCTCCTCTTTTTCTCGGGGCTGGCGGCGGGCCTCAGCATCGGCCTCTCGTTCGTCGCCCGCGCGGCGCTGTCGTCGGCGGCAGGGGACCCGAGCGGGCTGATCGGCGGGATTCTCTACCCGATCGGGTTCTTGCTGATCGTGCTCGGTCGGTACCAGCTCTTTACCGAGAACACCCTCACGCCCGTCACGCTGGTCCTCACGCGGATCGCGGCCGTCCCTCAGCTCCTCCGCGTGTGGGGCGTCGTGTTGCTGGCGAACGTGACCGGCGCCGCCCTCGTCGGCCTCGTCCTCGCCCGCACCGGCGTGCTCGACCCGGACACGTACGAGATGGCCCGTGGGATCGCCGCGCACGGCCTGGAGGTGCCGACCGCCGACCTGTTCTGGAAGGGGCTCTTCGCCGGCTGGCTCGTGGCCTCGATGGTCTGGCTGAACCACGCCGCGCGCGACACCATCACGCGGTTCTTCATCGTATTCGCCGTGATGTTCCTCGTCCCGGCGGCCGACCTGTTCCACTGCATCATCGGGGCGTGCGAGGCCCTGTTCCTCGTCTTCCAGGGAAGCGCGGACCTGCTCGACGCCGGACGCTTCTTCGGTGCCGTCGTGGCCGGAAACACGGTCGGCGGCGTGCTCCTCGTCGCCCTCCTCAACTACTCCCAGACGCGCCAGCAGCGGTTCCCCTACCGCGACTGCGACGAACTGGAGCTGACGTGGCGGGAGTGGCTGTTCGGGATCGGCCGGGGGAAAGAGGCCCGCGAGGCGGCCAGCCGCAACGCGCCCCTCACGCGGTCCGAGGGTGTCGAGGGCGCCGAGACCGGGAGCATGCTCGACCAGCCCGTCGCGATGTCCGGCGAGGCGGGCGACGACGAGCCGGTCTTGGCGTTGCCGCGCGACGCCCTAGCGGGGGACGACCTGGAAGAACGACCCGCCGATGCGGATGAAGGAGGCGCGCGGTGACGAGTACGTCCGGGCGACGGGGCGCGGGCGCACGAGCTGAGGCGACGCCGTCGGTGCGGACCGGTTGGCGCGGAGCCCCTTGTATCGCTGCGCGAGGCGGCCGGTCGCCTGCGGGCGCTGGACGTACGTCGTCACGCGCAGGGCCTCGCCCGAATGGGCCGGGGCGACGTAGGTGGACTGCGGGTCCGGGGCGGGGGCCTCCTGGGCCGAGGCGGGGGCGGCAATCGTGAGGACCGTCACGACGGCGGCGAGAGAGAGAAGGCGCATGGCGAGGGCGGAAGGTGACGCTCCGTTCATACCCATCGCACGGCCGGCGAAACCCGATGACGACATGGTCGCACTCCAGGGAAACAAATCATTCCCCATCACACGATTGATAGGGGGGCGAGAAGAGCTAACGAGCGCGTTCGACCTCGGGAGACGCCCGCTCCGGCGCGCGGTTCAGCCGCCGGGGCAGAGCCCGAGCCACGCCGATGAGGACCACCGCACCCACGGCGACCGCCGTGAATCCAAGCCGGTACCCGGCCTCTGCCGTATCGGCCGACGCCGCCAGCGCCGCGAGGAGCGCCGCGCCTGTGAGCTGGCCGACGGCCAGGAAGATCGTGGAGAGCCCCTGCGCGACGGTCCGTTCCTCGGCGCCCGCCTCGGCGAGGAGGATGTAGCTGAGCGACGAGCCGAGAACTCCGGAGAGCCCGAGCCCCAGAATGACGGTGCCGACGAGGTGGAGAGCGAGGGTCGAGGCGACGGCGACGACGCCCATCCCGGAAGCGATCAGCGCGGCGGCCGTCGTCACCACCGGCCGCACCCCGACCCGGTCCAGAAGCCGCCCGGCGATCGGGGCGCCGACGGCGACGCCCAGGACGAGGGGGAGGAGGAGGTACGACGCCGTCGACCGGCTGACCTCGAACGCAACGCCCGCGTAGGCTGAGAGCAGCACGAACGTCGCCTCCACCACGCCGGCGCCGACGGCGAGCGCGCACGCGACCCGGACGGGACGGCGCGCGATGAGCCCCGGGCGGAGGAGCGGTGCCTCGGCCCGGCGCTCCACCGCCACGAGCACGGGGAGGAGCAGGGCCACGATGCCGAGGGGGCCCCAGACGGCGGGACTGCGGAGGCTGGCCAGCACCGCCTCGGCGTCGATCTCACCCAGCCCGACCACCAGGGCCACGAGGAGGGTCGTCAGCACGAGGGTCCCGGCGGCGTCGAACGGGCGCGGCCGGGCGGCGCGCGACTCGGGGAGGGTCCGCGCGCTGAGGACGAACACGAGCGCCGCCAGGGGCAGCGACAGCGCGAACAGCCACCGCCAGCTCGCGACCGCCAGCATGACCCCCCCGAGCGCGGGGCCGACGAGGAACGCGACGCCGAACACCGATCCCAGCATGCCGACGGCCCGCCCTCTCGTCTCGGGTGGGTACGCGTCGCCGATGACGGCCGAGGCGACCGGGAAGATGCCGGACGCGCCCAAACCCTGGATCACGCGCCCGGCGAGCAGCAGGCCGAACGAGGGGGCGAGCGCGACGACGAGGGTCCCGACCGCGAACACGCCGATGCAGGCGAGGTAGACCCGGCGGCGTCCCACGCGGTCGGCGAGGGCGGCTGTGGCGGGGAGGCCGGCGAGGTTGGCGAGCACGAACGCGGTGAACGTCCACGCCACCGCGCGCTCAGTCAGTCCGAACACATCGCGGAGGGCCGGGAGGGCCGGACCCACCACCGCGATGTCGAGCGCGGCGAGGAGGGTGCCGAGGAACAGGACGCCGAGGAGGCGGTGGGGGGGGCCACGGAGGGCTCGGACATCGATCAGGGCGCAGGGCGCCGATTAAAGGGCGGCGAAGGCGGACTGGAACGCGTCGGCGGCCTCGGCCACGACGGCGGGCGTGTGGGCGCTCGACGTGAAGCACGCCTCGAACGGCGACGGCGGGAGGTACACGCCGCGGTCCAGCAGCAGCCGGTGGAGCTGGGAGAACTGGGCCTTGTCGCTCGTTGCGGCGCTGGCGTAGTCCGTCACCGGCCGGTCGGTCAGGAAGAAGCCGAACATGGCCCCAAGGTGTTCGGTCTGGATGGGGACGCCGGCCGCGTCGGCGGCGGCCTGGATGGCGGCCGCGGTGTCGCGGGCGGCGTCGGCGGCGAGTTGCCACGCATCCGTGGCCTCGGCCTCGCGGAGGAGGGCGAGGCCGGCGGCCATCGCGAGCGGGTTGCCGGAGAGCGTGCCGGCCTGGTAGACGGGCCCCTCGGGCGCCATCATCTGCATGACGTCGGCCCGGCCGCCGTAGGCGCCGACGGGGAGGCCGCCGCCGATCACCTTGCCGAGGATCGTGAGGTCCGGTGTGATGTCGAACAGCGCCTGCGCGCCCCCGGGATGGACCCGGAAGCCGACCATCACCTCATCGAAGACGAGGAGGGCGTCGTGGTGCTGGGTGAGTTCGCGAAGCAACTCCAGGAACCCCTCGCGCGGGCGGACGAGCCCCATGTTGCCGGCCACCGGCTCGACGAGGACGGCCGCGATCTCGCCGCCCTCCCGGGCGAACACCTCCCGGATCGCCGCCTCGTCATTGAACGGGACCACGAGCGTGTCAGCGGTGACGGCGGCCGGGACGCCCGGCGAGTCGGGGAGGCCGAGCGTGGCGACGCCGCTGCCGGCCTTCGCCAGCAAGAGGTCGGCGTGGCCGTGGTAGTGGCCCTCGAACTTGACCACCTTGTTCCGCCCCGTGAACCCGCGCGCGGCGCGGACAGCGCTCATGGCCCCCTCCGTCCCCGAGTTCACGAACCGGAGCCGCTCCATCGACGGGTAGATGCGCTGGATGGTCGCAGCGAGGTCGACCTCCAGCGGGCTCGGTGCGCCGAAGCTCGTCCCCTTGGCCGCCTGCTCCGCGACGGCCCGGACGACGGCCACGGGGGCGTGGCCCAGGAGGAGCGGCCCGAACGAGAGGACGTAGTCGATGTAGCGGTTGCCGTCCACGTCGACGAGGAAGGCGCCCTCGCCGCGGTCGATGAACCGGGGCACGCCGCCGACCGACTTGAACGCGCGGACGGGCGAGGAGACGCCGCCGGGCATGAGGGCCTGGGCCTCGGCGAAGAGGTGCTCGGAGCGGGTGGTCGGGCGAGCGTCGGTCATGTCGAAAGCGAATCGAGGATCTGGTCGGCGGCGGTCTCGGCGCCCGCGATCACGTCGGGGAGGCCGACGCCGCGGAGGGCCGCGCCGGCGAGGGCGAGGCGCGGGTGGTGCGTCGTGGCGGCGTCGAGAGCGGCGAGGCGCTCGGTGTGGCCGAGCGTGTAGCGGGGCGAGGCGCCGCGCCAGCGGTGAACGTGGGTGAACGCCGGCGCCCCGCGCCACCCGACGCGTCGGCGCAGGTGGTCGATGGACCCGGCGATCAACTCGTCGTCGGGCGCGTCGATGAGGGCGGGACGGAGGAAGACGCGGGCGAGGTCGTGGTCGCGGGGCGCGGCGCCGGGATGCTTGCGCGACAGCAAGGTCACCGCCTGGACGGGGCCGCCCTCGGTCCGCGGCACGAGCCAGCCGGAGACGTCGGGCACCTCGGCGTCGGCGGAGCGCAAGCCGACGAACACGGCGAGGGCGTTCCCCATGGGGATCTCGGCGAGGGGGGCGGCGAGGTCCGCGTCCAGCGGTGCGAGCACCCGGGCGGCGACGGGAGCCGGGAGCGCGACGAGCAGGGCCTTTGCCCCACGCGAGCTCCCATCGGTGAGGCGCACCCGGTACCCCGCCTCGGTCGATGCAATGGTCTCGACCGAGGTCCCCGTTTCCAACACGACGGCCCGTTGCCGAATCGCCTTAACCATAGCGTCGACCAGCCGGTCCATGCCCCCGATCGGGCGGGCGAACGGGGCACCTGAGGTGCGGACGACGGCATTGGTGCGCCACCGGAGCAGTCCGCCCGATGCCTCCTGCTGGTGGAGGTGGGGGAGCGTGGCGCGGAGTGAGATCGGCCCGGCGTCGGCGCCGTAGAGGCCGCCGAGGAGCGGCTCGATCAGCCCCTCCCACGCGCCGCGACCGAAGCGGCGGACGGCGAAGGTCTCCAGGCTCTCGTCCTCCGTCGCCTCCCGGGCCGGGACGAGCGGCTCGACGGCGGCGCGAAGCCGGGCGCGGAGGGGCAGGGCCTTGGTCGTCAGCAGCGGCCCGGCCTGCCCGGGGACGAGCCCACTCAGCCCCGCCGGCAGAGGACGAAGCGTTCCGTTCCGCTGGATGAGCGCGCCTCCCCGGGGCGCGGCCGTCGCGACGCCGAGACAGTCCGCGAGGCGAGCGGCCGCTGGCTTTCGCGTCAGGAAGACGTCGGGGCCGAGCTCGGCCTCGAAGCCGTCGAGCCGGAGCGTCCGCACGACGCCCCCGAAGCGATCGGAAGCCTCCAGCAGGCGGACGGTGTAGCCGGCGTCGACGAGCCGAAGCGCCGCCGCGAGGCCGGCCATTCCGCCACCCAGAACGAGCACGTCGGTCGAGTCGGTCATGGGGTGGCCCGCCGTGGCGGCGAGGGGAGCGGGGCTACGCCGGCGTCGCCGTGCCCGCGGGCATCGGCATGGTGGGCGCACCGGCGGAGGCCGGGCGCACGTCGGACGTGATCCACCCGGCGTCGGCGGCCTTCGCCTCGACGAGCTCCGCGACGAGCCGCGTGAACCGGCTGTCGTCGTTGAGCGATGGCGGGCGGACGAGCGTCATCCCGCGCTCCTTGGCCGCGCGCTGGGCCTCGATGTCTATGTCGAACAGGATCTCGACGTGGTCGCTCACGAACCCGATGGCGAGGCTCACGACCTTGTCGATCCCGCGATCCTCGTGGAGCGCCGGGAGGTGGTCTTCGAGCTGGGGCCCGAGCCACGGCTCCGAGCTCCGGCCCTCGCTCTGATAGCTCCAGCTCCACTGGTCCTCGCGAAGCCCGGCGCGCTCGGCGATGAGCCGGGCGGTCGTCCAGAGCTGGTCCTGGTAGGGGTCGCCCTCGCGGAGAATGCGGACCGGGAGGCTGTGCGCCGAGAGGACCACGTGGACGTCGTCCTGCTCGTCCTCCGGGAAGGTCTCGACGGCCTCCCGGACGCGGGCGGCGAACGCCTCGATGAGCAGGTCGGCGTCGAAGTAGGCGTTGACGTAGGTGAAGTCGATGTCGCCGCGGTAGAGCTCCAGGCCGGCCTTGACCTTCGCCTGGTACTTCGCGATCGACATGGACGAGAAGTGCGGCGCGAGCACGATGGCGACGGCCCGGTCGATCCCGTCGTCGATCATCTGGCCGACGGTCTCCTCGATCCACGGCGACCAGTGGCGCATGCCGAGGTACGCCTTGAACCGCTCGGGCTCGCCGGGCGGATTGAGGTGCGCCATGGCGCCATCGATCTGCGCCTCGGTCAGCCCCATGATGGGCGACTTGCCACCGATCTGGCGGTAGTTGTTGGTGATCTCGTCGAGGACGGCCGTCGTCGTCGGCCGGCCGTGGCGGATGTCGGAGAGGTAGCCGGGGATCTCGTCGAGCGACTCCGGCCCGCCGTAGGCCATGAAGAGGACGCCGATGGGGGTCTGCGTGTCGGGCATGGGTTCGGGGTTCGTGCGGCGGGCAGCGCGCGCCGCCAGCGGGGCGGGCTACGCGGGGACGGCCTGGGCGTCGTCTCGTGGACGTAGTCGGCGAGGCGGGCGACGGCGTCGGGCGGGGTGCTCGGGACGAGCCCGTGGCCCGTGTTGAACACGTGCCCCGTGGCCGGCGCCTCCGCGAGGACGCGGTCGGTCTGGGCCTTCAGCTCGCGCCAGGGCGCCTGGAGGAGGTACGGGTCGAGGTTGCCCTGGACTGGCTTGCCACCCACGCGTGCGACTGCCTCGGTGAGCGACGGCCCCGCGTCGACCCCGATGGCGTCGCCGCCGGCCGCAGCGACCGCGTCGAGGTGTCCCGCCGTCCCCGTCGTGAAGTGGACGACGGGGAGGCCGGTCCGCTGCGCGATGGCGATCAGCTTGGAGGTGTAGGGCGCCGCGTAGCGCTCGTAGTCGTAGCGCGAGAGCGCGCCGGCCCAGCTGTCGAACACCTGGAGCGCGTCGGCACCGGCCTTGGCCTGCTCCGCGAGGAAGCTGCCGGCGACGGTCACCAGCTTGTCCATGAGCCGGGCCCAGGCCGCGGGCTCGGTGTACATAAACACGCGCGTCTTCTCGTACTTCTTCGACCCGCCGCCCTCGATGGCGTAGGCCGCGAGCGTGAACGGCGCACCGGCGAACCCGAGGACCGGGATTCCCTTGGGCTCCAACTCGGCCTTGACCAGCTTGATGGCCTCCGGCGTGTACATGAGCGTCTCGCCCGCCGGCGGCGTCGCCAGCATGTCCACGTCCCGCGTCGTGTCGATCGGGTTCTCGATGACGGGCCCGACGCCCTTCTCGAAGTGGAGCCCGAGCCCCATCGTCTGGAGCGGCGGGAGGAGGTCCGAGTAGATGACGGCGGCGTCGAGGTCGAACCGGCGGATCGGCTGGAGCGTGATCTCGGCCGCGATCTCGGGCGTCTTCACCATCGTAAGGAAGTCGTGCTTCTCGCGGATGGCGCGGTACTCGGGGAGGTAGCGGCCCGCCTGCCGCATGAACCAAACGGGCGTGGCGTCGACGGGCTCGCCGCGGAGGGCCTTCAGGAATCGGGACATGCGGATCGTCGGTGCGTCAGGAGTCAGAGGAGGCGCCTACCCAGTGTCATCCTGAGCGGAGGGCGGAGCCTGGAGTCGAAGGATCTGGGGCGCGCAGGACGGACAGGCCGTTCGCTTCGGATTCGTTTGAGAGGGGATCGTCTCTAAGAACCCGAGCGTTGGGGTGCCTGGGAGGACATGATGGAACGTCAGTGGCCGGAGCCGGTGTGCTCGTGGGCCCAGGCGAAGGGCCCGGCGCTCTGCCACACGGCGCGGCCGACGAAGAAGGGGCCGAGGCGGTCGATGAACTCGGACGTCTGGCGCGTCGCGCGCATCTTCTGGACGACGGCCGAGAGGGGGTGGAGGTCGCGCCCGACCAGGCCGGCCACGAAATCATTGTCGTTGGGGTCGAGCCCGTGACAGGCGAGGCGGACGTCGTGGGCCAGGTCGCTCTTGCCAAACGCGCGCCCGATCCCGCCGTGCTCCATCAGCATCCGGCGCTGCTCCTCGCGCGGCTCGCGCTCGAACCGGCCGCTCCGCCGCAGCGGGTACCACACGGCCCATGGCCACTCCGGGTTCGTCATCGTCGAGACCGGGCGGGCGACGAGCGCGCCGAGCAGGTCCTGCTCGTAGCCGATCGAGTAGGTCCGCCCGAGCATCGTGAGCGCCGGGAGTGGCGTGAGGCCGCGGAACGGCTCGGACGTGTGGAGCGCCCCGCCGTCCTCGACGAAGAACGCCGGGTCCTCGTGGAACGTGACCACGGCCACCCCGCGCGGGTCCTGCGCGCTCTTGTATACCACGCCGCCCACGCCGGCCGCCTCGGCGGCGTCCCCGAGGCGAGCCGCGTCCTCGCAGCCGGTGTAGGCGAGGAGTTGGACGAACAGGCGCCGGTCGAGAGACTGGGGCGCGCCGTCGGCCGTTTTGCCGCGCTCGGCGAGGCTGAGGCTGCCGCTCTCGGCAGTCTCGGTTGGGGAGGTCTGGATATCGAGGGCCATACGTCGGGGGTTACTCCGCCAGCCAGCCGGCGGCCTCGGTGGCGTAGTAGGTGATGAGGATGTCGGCGCCGGCGCGCTTGATGCCGGTGAGCGCCTCCAGGACGGCGCGGCGCTCGTCGAGCCAGCCGCGCTCAGCGGCGGCCTTGAGCATGGCGTACTCGCCCGAGACGTGGTACGCCCCGAGCGGCCGGTCCGGGAAGGCGTCCTTCACCTGCCGGATCACGTCGAGGTAGGCGAGGGCCGGCTTGACCATGAGGAGGTCGGCGCCCTGCTCCACGTCGAGGGCCGCCTCGCGGATCGCCTCGCGGGCGTTGGCCGGGTCCATCTGGTGCGTCCGGCGGTCGCCGAAGGCCGGCGCGCTGTCGGCGGCGTCGCGGAACGGCCCGTAGAAGGCCGAGGCGTACTTGACGGCGTAGGCGAAGATGCCCACGTGCCCGAAGCCGGCCGCGTCGAGGCCGTCGCGGATCGCGCCCACGACCCCGTCGATCATGGACGAGGGCGCCACGAGGTCGGCCCCGGCGCGGGCATGGCTGATGGCCGCCGCCACGTGCTGGGGGAGCGATGCCTCCAGTTCCAGCTCGCCGTGCGTCCCGATGAAGCCGCAGTGGCCGTGGTCGGTGTACTCGCAGAGGCACACGTCGGTGATGACGGCGAGGTCGGGCACGGCTTCCTTGATGGAGCGCGTCGCCCGCTGCACCGCCTCGGTGTCATCGCTGGCGGCCGAGCCCTCAGCGTCCTTGTGCGCCGGGATCCCGAACAGGAGGACGCCCGCGACGCCCGCCTCGGCGGCCTGCTTCGCTTCCTTCACGGCCTCGTCGACGGACAGCTGGTAGACGCCTGGCATGGACGAGATTTCGTCGCGGAGCCCCTCGCCGGCCTTCACGAAGAGCGGGAGCACGAGGTCGGCCGGCGCCAGGCGCGTCTCGCGGACCAGCCGGCGGACCGCCTCCGAGGCGCGGAGCCGCTGCGGACGGTCGGGGCCGAGGTCGAGCGGGGCGAGAGTCTGCATCAGGCGAAGTGGCGGACGATGGCGTCGAGGAGCCCGTCGAGCGTGGAGTGGGCGGGGACGGCGGCGACGGGCAGGCCGGCGTCGGTCACGGCGCGGGCGGTGACGGGGCCGATGGGGAGGAGGGCCACGCCGTCGAGGCGGCTGGGGTCCGCGAGTCCGGCCAAGAACCCGTGGACCGTCGATGGAGACGTGAAGGTGACGGCGTCGGGGCGCCGGTCGAGGGCGCGCTCGACTTCCGCCGGATCGGACTCCTTGTGCGTGTGGTAGGCGACGGCGTCGATCACGGCGGCCCCGCGCTCGCGGAGCACGTCGGCGATGGCCGCGCGGGCGATGTGGGAGCGGAGGAGGACCACCCTGTCGCCGGGCGCGACGGGCAACTCGGCCGCGAACGCGTCGCCCGACGCCTCGGCCGGCACGAAGTCCGGCTCGGTGCCGCGAGCACGCAGCGCCGCCTCGGTGCCCGGCCCGATCACCGCCACGCCGACGCCAGCCGGGAGCCCGTCCGGCCAGACCTCCTCGACGGCGGCCCACCCGTGGCGGACGCCGCTCGGGCTCGTCATCCCGACCCACCGTGCGCCGTCCAACCGTGTGACGGCCGCGCGGAGGGCATCGGCATCGTCGGCCGGCGTGCTCCGGATCGACGGCACGAGGAGCGGCTCGGCCCCGAGGCGATGGAGCGCGTCCGCGAGTCCATCTGCCTGGTCCTCCGCGCGCGTCACGACGATGCGCCGTCCGTCGAGGGGGCGGCCGCTCATGGGAGGAGGGCGCGGGCGCCGTCGGCGAGGGCGGTCTCGGCGGCCGTGTGCCCGAGGTCGTAGGCCGCATCGGGACCGAGCGCCACCGACTCCTCGACCTCGACAGTGCGGGCGCCGTCGACCGAGCAGACGCGGCCGCGCAGGTGAAGCCGTCCGTCGCGGACCTGGCCGAGCGCGGCGATCGGCGCGCTGCACCCACCGCCGAGCGCGGCCAGGAAGTGCCGCTCCGCCTCCACCGCCTGTCGCGTCGGCTCGTGGTCGAGGGCGCCGACGAGCCGCCTCACCTCCGCATCGTCGGCGCGGACCTGGATGCCGAGGGCGGCCTGGCCGGGCGCGGGCAGCATCGTGTCGAGGTCGAGGACCCCGGTCGTCTCGCCCATCAGCCCGAGACGGCCGAGCCCGGCGCAGGCGAGGACCGTCGCGTCGTAGCCGCCTTCCCGGGTCTTGCGGATGCGCGTCTCCACGTTTCCGCGGATCGAGCGGATGTCGAGGTCCGGCCGCTGGCGGAGAAGCTGGGAGCCCCGCCGCAGGCTGCTCGTCCCGACGACGGCGCCCTCCGGCAGGTCGGCGACGGGATGGCCGGCGGGGCACACCCAGGCATCGCGCGGGTCCTCGCGCCGGGTGATCGCCCCGACCGTCAGCCCGTCGGGGTCGTCGGTCGGGAGGTCCTTCAAAGAGTGGACGGCGAGGTCGATCCGTCTGTCTAGGAGCGCCGCCTCCAGTTCGAGCGTGAACAGCCCTTTGCCGCCGATCTCAGGGAGCGCCTTGTCGAGCGTCTTGTCGCCCTCCGTCACGAACGGGACGAGCTCGACGCGGAGGCAGGGCCAGGCCGCTTCGAGCGCGCCGGCGACGTGCTCGGCCTGCCAGGTGGCGAGGCGGGAGGTGCGGGTGCCTAGGCGGAGGAGGTCAGCCATCGGCGTCGAGCGCGAGGAGCTGGCGGAGCGTGTCGTCGTCGCCGGCGCCGGAGCGCAGCGCGGCCGTTACGTCGTGGAGGAGCCGCGTGGTGAGGGTGCGCGAAAGTCCCTCGGGGTCACTGCACGGGCCGGGGCCGGGGCGCGCGGCGAGCGGCGCGTCGTCCGGTATGCAGGTCCGGTCGCTGCACCGGTCGCAGACATAGGCGAGCGTCTCCTGGCGGATCGTCTCGGCGCGGCGCCGAAAGTCGGCCACGAGCCGCTCGCGGTCGAGCGTGGTGAGGCGCTCGCGGAGGACGGCGAGCGCGTCGTCGAGGCAGGCCTCCACGTCGGGGATGGCCGCGCGGCGGGCCGCGAGCCCGGCGTCGACGACGGCCCCGAGCGCGTCGACGTCGGCGAGGGCGACGCCGGGAATCCGGCCGACGGACTCGTCCACGTTGCGCGGCACGCCCAGGTCGACCACGGCGCGGCGAGCGCCGTCCCCCCAGGCGGACCGGGCGGTGGGGCCGTCGAGCACGGGCCGGTCGGTCGCGGCGAAGACGATGTCCGTGGTGGGGAGGAGGTCGGGGAGCGCCTCGGGGCGGACCACGTCGAAGCCGGGGTGGGCCGGGGCGTGGGCCGAGACGAGTGTGAGGGAGGCGGGCCGGGCGCCGGCCAGGAGCTCCAGGAGGAGCCGCCCGATCTGGCCGGCCCCCGCGACCACGACGCGGCGGCCTTCCAAGCCGTCGACGGCGGCGTCGGCCCATTGGATCGCGGCGGAGGCGGTCGAGGCGGTGCCCCGACCGAGGTCGGTCACGCGCCGCGCCCACTGGCCGGCGCGGACGGCGGCGTCGAGCGACTCGCGGAGTTCGGGCGAGAGGGCCCCGGCGGCCTCGGCGTCGGCGCGGGCACGGCGGACCTGACCGAGGATCTGCGCCTCGCCCAGCACGGCCGATTCGAGCCCGGCGGCGACGCGGAAGATGTGCCGGAGGGCGTCGTCGTCGGAGGCCGCATGGAAGGCGCTGGCCGAGAGGTCGGGGCGGGCTTCGGCGAGTTGCTCCCGACCCCACGCTTGCAGGTCGGCCCCAGCCTCGCGTCCCGAGAGGAGGAGCTCGACGCGATAGCATGTGGACACGACGCACGCACCGAGGCCGGACTCGCGGGCCGCCCGGTAGATGCGATCTCGTTCCGCGGGCGTGAGCGCCCACGACTCGCGCGCGGCGACCTCGCACGAGTCGCCGTCGAGCCAGAGCGCGACGATGGTGGGGGGACGGCTCATGCGGTGGGGGGGAGGCTCGGCGGCGCGTCGTTCTCGTAGGCCTGCGCGATGGTCAGCTGGACCTCGTTCATGAACTCGTTCACCTTCCGCATCAGGGCGACCTGGTCGGCTGGCGTCTCGGCCTCGAACTGCGGGTAGTAGGCGGTCGACTCGGTGAGGACGTCTCGGAAGAAGAGGGTAGCCCGGAGCGCTTCGGAGAGGGGAAGGCCCCGGTCTTTCATATCGAGGGCATAGCCCCATGCGAGGCGACGGACCTCGGCGGCGCGGGCCTCGCCACCGCCCTGCCCGGCGACGTGGCGGAGCAACAGGCCGACGAGCTGCCGTCCGGTCTCGCGGCGGTGGGCTCGCTCGGAGCCCGAGTAGGCCTGGTTCCAGGCGTCACCAGCGTGGGCGCGGACCTCGTAGCGGGCGTGGACGACGGCGTGCTCGGCCCAGGCCTGCTCCGCGATCCCCGCGTCGGGTGGGGCGGCGACGCCTAACGCCGACGGCGGAGCATCGGTGGTCCGCTCCCGGCGGAGACGCTCGACCGCCTCGGCTGGGAGGCGCCGGTGCCCGCCGGCCGTCCGCACCTCGGGGAGCGTCCCGTCGTCGGTCCACCGCCGGACCGTATTGACGTGGACTCCGAGGCGCTCGGCGGCCTCGCTGACGCTGAGGAAGGAGGACGACACGTGGTGAGGTTTGGTCAGGTTTAGAAGCTAGCAGGAGGGGTAAACCGCCGCATGTGAAGTCGAAGTATGGCCGGTCGGGAGGGACGGTGAGGTTCACGGCCTCTTCGCAGGCCGATCCCTGGGGGGGATGCACTATCCGCGTCCTGGTGCCATCGTCCTCCTCGTCGGCACGACCGCCGGCACCTCGAGCGGCCCGTCCGGCGCCACCACACTCGTCGACGTGCCGGTCGACTCCCCATGAAGACCTCCCCTCGATCACGAGGGCATGTGCACACCAAGGTCTCCGCACCCGTTCGCGGAAGCCGCAGTTCGTCTACCCGCACATTCGTCTGGGACGAACGCAGGGTGTGAGGACCCGGCGGCTGGTCAGTCGGTCGGACCAGACGGGCAGGGGAGAGGGGGCGCCGTGACGCCGGCCCCATAAACGATGCCCGCCATGAACCTGCACATGCCGAGGCGGAGGGCATCGAGCCACGACCCGATCGCCGTCAGAGATCGGGGGAGCATGTTCGTGAACATGATGTGAGGTTGGACGAAGACACGGGTGGAAGGGAGGAGCGGTTCTATATTTCGGACAACAAGGTCCTAATAAGTCCGTTCCCCTGCCATGCTTCTCTCCCAACGCTGCGAGTACGCCGTCCGGACCGCCCTGTACCTGGCGGCGGCCGACCGGTCCGACTACGTCGCGGTCCGCGAGATCAGCGAGGCGCTGGGGATCCCGCGGTCGTTCCTCGCCAAAACGGTCCAGGCCCTCACCGGCGCCGGCGTCTTCACGTCGATGCGGGGTCCGGCGGGCGGCCTCGCCCTCGCTCGCCCGGCCGACCGGATCACGCTCAAGGAGGTGGTCCTCGCCGTCGACGGCGCCGACATCTTCACCGAGTGCGTCCTCGGGCTGCCGGGCTGCGGCGACCGGAAGCCGTGCCCGCTCCACAACCAGTGGGCCCCGGCCCGCGCTCAGGTCCACGACATGTTCGCCGGCGCGACGCTGGCGGACACCGCCGCCCGCACCCAGGCCGGCGACTTCAGGCTCGCCTTCCGGCCCGAGGCCGCCTGAGTTTTTTTCACCCCAATTAGGACAAAATAGTCCTAATAAGACCCCCGACCCCATGACCCGCCCCATCCTCCTCACGATCGCGGCCGTCGCGCTGACGGCCCTCCTCGGCCTCGCCGCCTTCCGGACGGGCGGGGACACCTCCGCGTCCGGCAACGCCTTCGCCTCCGAGATCACGCTCCCGGAGGTCGTGGGCCAGGAGGTCGCCGTGCTGACGCACGCCCCGAATGTGCCGCCGCCGATCACCCGCGACCACGCCACCCGCGTCGTCGTCAACATGGAGACGGTCGAGCTGACGAAGGAGCTGGCCGACGGCGTCGAGTACACGTTCTGGACGTTCGGCGGCGACGTGCCCGGCCCGTTCATCCGCGTCCGGGAGGGCGACCTCGTCGAGTTCCACCTGACGAACGACGCCGGGAGCACGGTCCCGCACAACATCGACCTCCACGCGGTCACGGGGACCGGCGGCGGGGCCGAGATCTCGATGGTCGTGCCCGGCCACGAGACCGCGTTCGAGTTCCGCGCCATCAAGCCCGGGCTCTTCGTGTACCACTGCGCGACGGCCCCGGTCGGCCTCCACGTCGCCAACGGGATGTACGGGCTGATCCTGGTCGAGCCCGCCGAGGGGCTCCCGCCGGTCGACAAGGAGTTCTACGTGATGCAGAGCGAGTTCTACACGTCCGGCAAGATGGGCGAGCCGGGTCTCCAGCCGTTCGACCTCGAGAAGGCCGTCGACGAGGAGCCCGAGTACGTCGTCTTCAACGGACGCGTCGGGGCGCTGACGGGCGAGAACGCCCTCCATGCGTCGGTGGGGGAGACCGTCCGGCTCTTCGTCGGCAACGGTGGGCCCAACCTCACGTCGAGCTTCCACGTGATCGGCGAGATGTTTGACCGCGTCTACGGCGAGGGCGGGACCGCCGTGAACCAGGGGAACGTCCAGACGACGGGGATCCCGGCCGGCGGCTCGACGATGGTCGAGTTCCTCCTCGACGCGCCCGGCCGCTACACGCTCGTCGACCACGCGCTCTTCCGGGCCTTCAACAAGGGGGCCGTGGGCATCCTCGAGGTGACCGGCGACGAGCACCCGGAGATCCTCCGGAGCACGCCCGACGCCTGACCGCGCGTCCTCACTCCCGATCCCCGCGGCCATGACCCGCCTCGCCACCGTCCTGCTCTCCGTCTCCGCCTTCGCGCTGGCGGGGCTCGCCGCCACGCGGTGGGCTCCTTCAGCGGAGGCGCCCGGGACGGCGGTCGAGGCGGAGGCTGTGCGGGTCGAGAGGACCGCGCCCGCCGAGGCCCTCCCGACCGAGGTCCCGAAGGCGGAGATGGCGCGGGTGCGGGGCGGCACCTACCGGCCCCTGTATCAGACGGCCACGGGCGAGAGCGAGGTGGGGGTCGACGACTTCCTGCTGGCTGTTCGGCCGGTGACGAACGCCGAGTTCCTGGCATTTGCGCGGGCGAACCCGCGCTGGCGGCGCTCGGCCGTGGCCCCGCTGTTCGCCGAGGACGGCTACCTCCGCCAGTGGGCGGGTGACCTCGACCTCGGCGACGCCCCGCCCGGCGCTCCCGTCGTCAACGTGTCGTGGTTCGCGGCCCGGGCCTACGCGGCCTGGGCGGGCGCTCGGCTCCCGTCGACCGATGAGTGGGAGTTCGCGGCGGCCGCCAGCGCGACGCGCCCGGACGGCCGCGCCGACCCCGACTTCGCCCGGACGATCCTCGCCCGCTACTCCCGCCCGACGCCGAATCCCCTTCCGGACGCGGGTCGCGGAGAGCCCAACGTCTGGGGCGTTCGCGACCTCCACGGGCTCGTCTGGGAGTGGACCGCCGACTTCACGAGCGCGCTCGTGACCGCCGATTCCCGCCAGAGCGGCGACGCCAACAGCCGCCTGTATTGTGCCGCCGGCGCCGTCGGGGCCTCCGACTTCGAGGACTACGCGGCCTTCCTCCGCTACGGCTTCCGCGGCGGTCTGGAGGCCCGCTACGCCGTCCCCAACCTCGGCTTCCGGCTCGCCGCGGACGCCTGACCCCCCTCCCTATGCCTCGTCTCGTCCTCCTCGCCCTCGCCGCCGCGACGCTCGCAGCCTGCCAGTCGGCCGCGCCGCCAGCGGCCAGCGACGGCCCCCTCTCCGACGCCTCGGTCTACCAGGTCGACGCAACGTGGGAGACCGACGCCGGACAGGCGGTCACCCTCGCGGATCTCCGCGGCACGCCCGTTGCGCTGGCCCTCGTCTACGCCGACTGCGGGACGGCCTGCCCCATGATCGTCCACGACATGAAGCAGATGGGCGCCGCGGCTGGCGTCCCGCTCCGCTACGTCCTGGTCACGCTCGACCCCGCACGTGACACGCCGGAGCACCTCCGCGCCTTCCGCGCCATGCACGGTCTCGGCGACGACTGGACGCTCCTTCGCGGCGCTCCCGACGACGTCCAAACGCTCGCGGCCGTCCTCGGCGTCCGCTACCGGGCCGACCCGGACGGGACCATCGCCCACTCCAACCTCATTACGCTCCTCGACGCGGGCGGCGACGTCGTCGCCCGGCAGGAGGGGCTCGGGACCGACCCCGCCCGGGCGGTCGCCGCTCTCCGCACCGATTCCTAACCCGGCCTCGCGGCCACCCTCCACCCATCACCCCACCCCGATGACCACCCCCCGGACCCTCACCCTCGCGCTCGCCTTCGGCCTCTCCCTCTCCGCCTGCGGCGGAGACGACGCCCCACCCGCCGACGCCACCCCCGCGCCTGCCGCCGCTGAGACCCCGGCGGCCCAGGCTGCGGCGGAAATCGCCCCGTACGACGGGCCCGCCTTCGAGGCCACGATCACGCCCGTCGGCGAGACGATGGCGTACGAGCAGACGGAAATCACGGTCCACCCCGGCCAGACCGTCCGCCTCACGTTCCACAACACGGCAACGAATGCGGCCATGAACCACAACATCGTCGTGCTCGCCATGAACGCGAGCGTGAACGAGGTCGGCCAAGCGGCCATGAGCGCGGCCGACACGGACCACATCCCGGCCGGGTTTGAGGACCAGATCCTCGCCTATACCCCGCTGGCGGCTCCCGGCGAGACCGTCACGGTCGAGTTCACGGCCCCGGCCGAGGGCGACTACACCTACATCTGCACCTTCCCCGGCCACTACATGATGATGCAGGGGACGATGCACGTCGTCGCGGCCTGAGCCGACCCCAATTCCCACCACGTCCGGGCGGGCCCTCCCACCACGGCCTGCCCGGACATCCCTTTCTTCATGCCCGACCTCTCCGACATCGAGACCGAGGCCGACGTCCGCGCCGTCGTCCACGCCTTCTACCGCGACATGGAGGCCGACCCCACGCTCGGCGGCTACTTCGCCGGGCTCGACTGGGAGCACCACCTCCCCAAGATGGTCTCTTTCTGGTCGTCGGTCGTGTTCCAGACGGGCGCCTATCGGGGCCGGCCGTTCGATCCCCACGCCCGAATGCCCGGTCTGAACCGGACGCATTTCGCGCACTGGGTCGGTCGGTTCCTCCGGACCGTCGACGGGCTCTTCGCAGGCCCGCACGCCGACCTCATGAAGGCGCGGGCCGAGCAGATCGCGGGCGTCTTCCAGGTCAAGCTCGGCCTCTGGCGCACGCTCGACGTCGAGGCGTCATGAAACGGTCCGCCGCGCTTGAGCCGCTCTCGCACGATCACCACGCCGGGCTCGCCTTCGTCGCTCGCCTCCGCCGCGCACGGCGCGCGGGCGACGACCCAGCCCCGCTCGCGACCGAGGTCGCCGCCTTCTGGCGCGACCACCTCGTGCCCCACTTCGAGGAGGAAGAGGCTTTCCTGCTCCCCGTCCTCAAGGACGGAGCTGCTTTGCTGGCAGCCCAGATGCTCGACGAGCACGCCCAGATCCGCCGGCTCGTTGGGGCCGTCGATGCTGAGCCCGCCTCGTGGGACGGCCCCCTTGGGGACGTCGCCGACATGCTCGCGGCCCACATCCGTTTCGAGGAGCGCGAGGCCTTCCCCGCCGCCGAACGGCTGGCCGGCGACGCACTCACCCACCTTGGCGCCCAGATCCGCGCCGCCCACCACACTCACCCTTTCACGGACTGACTCCCATGGACCTTCGCACCCTCGCCCCCCGCACCGTCGGCGACCTCGTCGCCGAGGACTACCGCCGCGCCGCCGCCCTCAAGCGCTTCGGGATCGACTTCTGCTGCGGCGGGAACGTCTCCCTCGAGGCCGCCTGCCAGAAACGGGGCGTCGCCCTGACAGACGTGGTCGAGGCGCTTGCCGACTCCGACGCCCACGGCACCGCCGACCTCCCCCGCGTGTCGGCGTGGTCGCCCGCCTTCCTCGCCGACTACGTCGTCAACGAGCACCACACGTACGTCCGCGAGTCGATCCCCGTACTGCGGGCGTTCACCCAGAAGGTGGCCCGCGTCCACGGCGCGGATCGGCCGGAACTGGTCGAGATCGCGAACCTGTTCGGCTGCCTGGCCGACGAGCTGACGATGCACATGGCCTCCGAGGAGGGGACCGTTTTTCCGTGCATCAAGGCACTCGCCGACGGCCGCACCGACGGCCCGTCGCTCCGCGACCTCGTGGGCGACATGGAGGCCGAGCATGACGAGGCCGGCGCGCTCATGGCCGAGATCCGCCGCCTCAGCGACGACTACACACTGCCGGACGGCGCCTGCAACACCTACCGCGCCACGTTCGCCAAGCTCGAGGAGTTCGAGGACGACCTCCACCGCCACGTCCACCTCGAGAACCACGTCCTCTTCCCGAAGGCGCTCGCCCTCGACGAACTCCGCCCCGTGGCGGCCTAGCCGCGTGCCGAGGGGCCGGGGGCGGCGCTCTCGCCCACTCGGCCCCCTCATCTGATGATCCGACCCCTCGTCGTCGTCGCTCTCGCGGCCTCGATAGCCGCGCCCGCCCTCGCCCAGACTTTCGTCGTCACGGGCGAGGTCCGCACCCGGACCGAACTCGACGACCGCGACCTCGCGGACGCTCAGAGCGCCACGGCCTACCACCTTCTCCGATCGCGGCTCGGCGTCGACGCCCGGCCGGCCCCGCATGTCCGAGCGTTTGTCCAGGTCCAGGACGCCCGGCTGTGGGGTGGGGAGAGCCCCTCGCTCGCGTTGGGCACGCTCGACGGCGACGCCGACCAGCTCGACGTCCACCAGGCGTTCCTCGAACTCGACAGCCTCGGCGGGCAGCCCCTCGCGCTCCGCCTCGGCCGCCAGGAACTGATCTACGGCAACGAGCGGCTCGTTGGGGCGGTCGGGTGGAGCAACGTGGGCCGGTCGTTCGACGCGGCCCGCCTCCGCTGGGCGCACGGGCGCCTGACCGCCGACCTCGTCGCCGCCCAACTGGTGACGTCCGTCGGTCCCGACGATCCGCAGGCCCTCGTCGGCGCGTTCGCGTCGTGGGCCGGGACGCGCGGAGCTGTCGAGGCCTTCGTGTTTGGGGACGATGACGCAGCCGAGGTCGAGGTGGGGCCGGATGCCGGGGAGAATCGCCGTCAGCGGGCCACCCTCGGAGCCAGGGTCGTCGGGGCCGCGGGCCGGGTCGGCCTCGACGCCGAGCTGATGGGCCAGGCCGGCGCCATCGCGACCGCGCCCGGCGTGGCGCGCGACGACATCCGCGCGTGGCTGGCGAGCGCCGAGGCGAGCCTCGCAGTCGGCCGCGCCCGCCTCGCCATCGGCGCCACCCACCTCTCAGGCGACGGCGACCCGACCGACGGCGTGGACCGGCGGTTCGACACGCTCTTCGCGACGAACCACAAGTTCTATGGCGCGATGGATTACTTCCCGCGCGTGATGGGCCCGGCCGGCCTCGACGACCTCTACCTCTCGGCCGCCGGGAAGGCCGGCGCGCACTGGGCCCTCCGTGCCGCCGCCCACGCCTTCTGGTCTGCAGCCGACACGGGGGAGGGCCGCACGCTCGGTCAGGAGGTCGATGTCGGGGCGCGGTATGCCCTCGCCCCCACGGCCGGCGTCGAGGTGGGTCTCTCCGCCTTCCACGCGACTGACCGGCTGGCGGTCGACGAGACGACGACGTGGGGCTACCTCATGGCGACGGTCGGGTTTTAGCACCTGGGACACCCCAGACCCCCGGCCGAGCGTCCCTGGCCATGATGGGTTCCGAGCCCGTTCCCTACGCGGCCAGCGGCTATCTCGTCGCCGAGGCATCGCGACGATGAAGGCCGGGCCCTGCGGGCCGAGATCGTCCCGTGAAAACCCGAGTAGATCGAGCCATAGCGGGGAAAAGGGGGGAAAGAGCCTATATTGCGGACTGGCGGGTCCTGAATACATTCCATCCTTCCCATGGCCCTCTCTCCCCACCGCACCGCGCCCCAGATCATTCAGGGCGGAATGGGCGTCGGCGTCTCGAACTGGCGGCTGGCCCGCCGCGTGGCCGAGCTCGGTGAGTTCGGCGTCGTCTCCGGCACCGGCATCGACACCGTCGTCGTCCGCGAACTCCAGCAGGGCGACCCGAACGGCCGCCTCCGCGTGCTCGCCGACTACCCGGACCCCGAGATCGTCGCATGGCTCCGCGAGCGGTTCTACGTCGAGGACGGGCTGGAGGAGGGGAGGCCTTACAAGCTCCTCCCGATCCACCGCTTCGCGCCGACGCTCCAGTCGCAGCGTGTGCTGGCCGCCGCGACCTACAGCGAGGTCACCCTCGCCAAGGAGGGGCACGACGGGCTCGTCGGGATCAACCTCCTCGCCAAGCTCAAGCGCTACACGCTGCCATGCCTCTACGGCGCGATCCTGGCCGGCGTGGACGCCGTGATGATGGGGGCGGGGATCCCCGTCGAGGAGGTCGAGGAGGTGCGAAAGCTCGCGGACGGGCAGCCCGCTCGGCTTCGCCTCGACGTGGATGCGACGCAGGCGCCCGAGGGGGCGGGCCCCTTCGTCTACGACCTCGACCCGGCCGACCTCGTCCCCGAGGTGCACCCGCTCCCGTGCCCGGCGTTCTATCCCGTCATCTCCTCCGACCTGCTCGCGTCCATCCTCGTCAAGAAGCTCCCCGAGGGCAGCATCGCGGGGTGGATCGTCGAGGGGCCGACGGCGGGGGGCCACAACGCCCCGCCCCGGAAGAAGGGCGCCGACGCCGACGGTAACCCGGTCTACACGGACCGTGATGTCGCCGACCTCGGCCGCATCGCGGCGCTGGGTCTTCCGTTCTACCTCGCCGGCGGCTACGGCACGCCGGAGAAGCTGCGCGAGGCGCTGGCTGCTGGCGCCGCCGGCGTCCAGGTGGGCTCGCTGTTCTCGCTCGCCGACGAGTCGGGCTACCCGGCGGCGGAGACGGAGGCGCTCATCGGCGGGCTCCACCGTGGCGACCTCGCCGTCCGCACGGACGGGCGCGCCTCGGGGACCGGCTTCCCGTTCAAGGTCGTCGAGATGGCGGGCACGCTCGGCGACCCCGCGAATCTCGCCGGGCGGACGCGGATCTGCGACCTCGGCTACCTCCAGCAGGCCTACGTCGACGAGAAGGGCCGCGTGCTGGGCCGCTGCCCGGCCGAACCCATGGCCGACTACGTCCGCAAGGGTGGCACGGAGGAAGAGACGCACGGCCGCGCGTGCCTGTGCAACGGGCTGATGGCGAACATCGGGCTGGGGCAGATGCAGAAGGGGGGCCGCGAGGAGCGCCTGTTCACCGCCGGGGACGACCTCGTCAACCTCCCCCTGGGATCGGCCGATTTTCCCCGGTTCGGCGCCGCCGATGTGATCGCGTATCTCCGCGGCGAGACCGTGCCGGTGGACGTGCCCACCTGACCCATGCCCCTCCCTTCGGGTCCTTCCGCATCGCCCGCGGAGGCCCAGACCTCGACGCCCGACGCCGTCTTCCTCGGGCCCAAGGCCGAGAACGCCGACCTCCTCGAGCGCCTCTTCACCGAGGTTCTCCGCGACCACGTGTTCTGGCGGCGGAACTACCACCCGGCCGACCCCCGGCTGATCACCGAGGAGACCAAGCGCTCGGTGGCCTACGAGCGCGCCGAGGCCCGCCTCCGCGACGAGCTGTTCCAGATCCTCGCCGAGCTGAAGCGCGGAGCGCCGCTGTTCTCGCCACGGCAGGTCGGCCACATGGTCAGTGACCCGACGATGCCCGCGCTCGTGGGTTACTTCGCCGGGCTGCTCTACAACCAGAACAACGTCGTGGCCGAGGCGGCGCCGGAGACGGTGCGTAAGGAGCACGGCTACGTGGCCGCCCTCGCGCGGATGATCGGCTACCCAGCGCTGCTGCCCGAGCGGCTTTCGGCCGAGGACCTCCGCGCGCGGACGCCATACGCGTGGGGCCACCTCGCCAGCGGCGGTACCGTCGCCAACGTCGAGGCACTGTGGCTGGCGCGGAATGTCCGGCTCTACCCGCTCGCCGTGCGCCTGCTCGCCGCGACCGACACCGCCTTCGGCGACTACGCCGAGTGGGAAGTCGAGACGGCGGAAGGCGGTGTCCGCCCGCTCGGCGAGCTCAAGACGTTCGAACTGGTGAACCTCCCGCTGGCGGCCGTCACCGACCTCCATTTCCGCGTCCTGGCCGTCCTCCACGAGGCCGGGGCGGAGCGGGCCGCCGCCTTCGAGGCCGCCCTCCCGAGCGTCCGGCGGGCCGGTCTCAGCGGGCTCCTCCTCGGCTACAACGCGCGCTTCCCATCGGACCCGCTCCGCCCGCCCGTCGTGCTCGCCTCCCACGCCGCCCACTACGGCTGGGTGAAAGGGCTCGACATCATCGGCCTCGGCGCCGCCGCGCTCCGCACGCTCGACATCGACGCGCACCTCCGCCTCGACGTGGACGCGCTCGCGCACGCCGTCCGTGAGGCCGCCGCCCGCGAGGAGCCTGTGCTGATGACCGTGAGCATCTGTGGGACGACGGAAGAGGGCGCCGTGGACCCGCTCGACCGCGTCGAGGCCCTTCGCGCCGACCTCGCGGCCGAGGGCGTCACCGTCTGGCACCACGCCGACGCCGCCTTCGGCGGATACCTCGCCGCCATGCTCCCCCGCGACGCCGACGGCCGCGCGCTCCCCTACGATCCCGACGGCCCGGCGGGGCTCCTCTCCGAGGAGGTGTACCGCGCCGTTGCGGCCCTCGCCGACGTCGACTCCGTCACCATCGACCCGCACAAGTGGGGCTACGTGCCCTACGGAGCGGGGGCGTTCCTCTGCCGCGACTACCGCGTCCGCGACGCCGTGGCCTACGCCGCGCCCTACATCCCGACCGACGAAGCCGACGGCTTCGGGGGCTTCCTCGGTCGGTGGACGCTGGAAGGTTCGCGCCCTGGCGCGGCGGCCGTGAGCGCCTACCTCTCGCAGGCTGTCGTCCCGCTCGGGCCGGAGGGCCACGGCGCGCTCGTCCGTGACTGCGTGTCCGCCAGCCGCGCGCTCGTCGCCGCCCTCGACGGACGCTTCGCCGACGGCCCGCTCGCCTTCGGTCTCCTCGCCGAGCCCGACAGTGTGGGCTTCTGCTTCGCGCTCGTCCCCCGGCGCGGGGCCCGCTCGCTGGCGGCCCTCAACGCCTTCACACGGCGCGTATGGGAGCGTGTGAACGTGGACGGCCGCGAGGACGTCGGGACCTACGCCTTCATCCTCTCCAAGACCGAGGTGCCGGTCGGGTGCTATCGGCACGTCCTCGGTCGGATGCTGCCCGGGCTGACCGAAGACGAGCCGGACGGGGGGACGGTGCTGCTGCTCCGGTCGTTCGTGCTCAGCCCGTTCGCGGCGGCGTGGAACGAGTGCGAGCCGTCCTTCGCCGAGCGCTTCGCCGACACGCTGCATGCCATCACTGCAGAGGCGTACCCGGCGCACGCGCTCGCTGAACTGGCCGACCACCGAGGCCGGCGGCTCCGTGTCGCCGTCGTCGAGGACGTCCCTGACGCGCCGACGGCCCTCGCGCACCGCCTTCAGCACACGCCCGCCTACGCGGCCTACCTCGACGTCCGGGCGGTGAAGAGCCGAGATGCCGAGGCGGACGAGTCCGATGCCGTGGTCTGGGCTGTCCCGGGCACCGAGGGCCCCACAGGTGCGGTGGTGTGGGACGGCAGCGGGCTTCCGGACCTGGCCGGGCGTCTCGTCGCTGCGCTCGAAGGGCCGGTCCTCTGACCCTGCCTCTTCGCCTTCACTCCAACGTCCTCGTCATCGTGCCCCGCGACCCGCCGGATGCCACGATCTTTGCCGCGCAGTCGTCTTACTATCGGTCCGCGCCCTCGGCTCGTTCGAGCCGGCCCCTAACCCTCGGTGTCCCGCCCCCAGGTTTCCCTCCTGCCCATGCGCTTCTGCGTCTGCATCAAGCAAGTCCCCGACGTCACGGCCCCCATCCAACTGTCTGACGGCCGCCTGTCGATGGACGCCGGGCGCGTCGTGCTCAACGCCTACGACGCCTCGGCCGTCGAGGCCGCCCTCGTCCTGGCGGCCGAGCACGGCGGCGAGATCGAGGTGGTCCTGATCGGTCCCGAGAAGGCGGCCGAGACGGTCCGCAAGGCGCTCGCCATGGGGGCCGACCGCGGCACGCACTTCGTCACCGACGCCGAGCTCGACTCGGCGGCGGTCTCCTCGCTCCTCGCCGACCACGTCCGCCAGTCGGGTTGCGACGTGGTCCTGACGGGCAAGCAGGCGCAGGACACGGACGCCGGGCTCGCCGGCGCGATGCTCGCCGAGCGCCTCGGCCTCCCGTACGCCACGAACGCCGTCGGCCTCGCCGTCGAGGGCGACCACGTTGTCGTCACGCGCCAGGGCGACGCCGGCCAGGAGATCCTCGAACTCCCGACGCCGTGCCTCGTCACGTGCTCGAACGACATGAACGACCCGCGCATCCCCAAGCTCAAGGGGATCATGGCGGCCAAGCGGAAGCCCATCGACACGCGCCCGGTCGAGGACGCGCCGGCGCCGCGGGTCCGGACGCTCCGCTACGAGCCGCTCCCGAGCCGGGCGCCGGGCCGGCGCCTCGACGGCGAGCCCGCCGAGCAGGCCGCCACGGTCGTCCGGCTCCTCGACGACGCCAGCGTCCTCTGACCTTCCCCCTCTGATGCCGACGATCCTCAGCTACGTCGCCCTCCAGGGCGGCGCCCCCACCCGCGCCTCGCTCGAAGTTCTGACGCGCGCCCGCCAGATGGCCGAGGCGGGCGGCCACGACCTCGCCGCCGCCGTCGTCGCGCCCGACGCCGCCTCGGCCGCCGACGCCCTCGGCGCGTACGGTGCCCAGACGGTCTACGCCGTGAGCGACGCGGCCTTCGGGCAGCACCTCAACGCCCCGTTCCTCGCCGCCCTCCAGGCGGTCATCGAGCGGGCGCAGCCGACCCTCGTCCTGTTCCCGTCGTCCGAGAGCGTCAAGGACGTGCTCGGCGCGCTGGCGGTCCGCGTCGACGCGGCCGTGCTGCCCGACGTCTCCGCGGTGGAGTGGGCGGACGGTGGGGTGGAGGCGCTCCGTCCCGTGATGGCGTCCAAGTTCCTGTCGCGCGTCCGGGCCGAGGGCGCGCCCGTCCTCGTGTCGGTCCGCTCGGGGTCGTACGAGGCGAGCGAGGCGCCCGTCGAGACGCGCGTGGAGCCGGTGCCGCTCGCAAACGCCGCCAGTGGGGCGGCGACGCTCCGCGAGGTCGTCGGCGCGGCGGCCGGCGGCGTGGACCTGGCCGACGCGCGCGTCGTGGTCGCGGCCGGGCGCGGCGTGAAGGACGAGGCGGCCAAGGCGCTCGTCGAGGAGCTGGCCGACGTGCTCGGCGCGGCGATCGGCGCCTCCCGGGCCGTGGTCGAGAGCGGGGCGTTCCCCGCGACCGCCCAGATCGGCCAGACCGGCAAGGTCGTCTCGCCCGACCTCTACATCGGCGTCGGCATCTCGGGCGCGATCCAGCACGTGGCCGGCATGGTCGGCAGCCGAACGATCGTCGCCATCAACACGAACCCGGACGCGCCCATCTTCGACGTGGCCACCTACGGCATCGTGGGCGACCTCTACGACGTGCTGCCGCCGCTCATCGAGGAGATCCGAACGGCCAAGGCCGCCTGAGCATGGACGACCGGTTCGACTGCATCATCGTCGGCGGCGGCGTCGCTGGGCTGGCGGCGGCCATGACGCTGGCCCGCGCCGACGCCCGCTTCCTCCTCGTCGAGCGTGGCGAGTGGAGCGGCGCCAAGAACGTGTCCGGCGGCGTCCTCTGGGGCCGCGACCTCGCCCGCCTCGTCCCCGACTACTGGACCGACCCCGACGCGGGCTTCGAGCGCTACGTCAACCACCGGCGGCTGACGTTCATGGACGCCGGCGCCGCGCTGTCCATCGACTTCAAGTCCGACCACTTCGACGCGCCGCCGTACTCGGGCGTGACGGTCCTGCGGTCGCGCTTCGACGCCTGGCTGGCCGGCAAGGTCGAGGAGGTCCTCGCCGAGAGCGCGCACGGGGAGTCGTTCCTGGCGACCGACGTCCTGGTCCGCGAGGTGATCCAGGAGGACGGCCGCGTCGTCGGCATCCGCGCCGGCGGCGACGCCTTCTACGCCGACTGCGTGATCCTGGCCGAGGGCGTCAACAACCTGCTCACGCGGCAGGTCGGGCTCCAGAGCGACTACGTCCCGGCCGAGGGGCTGGCCGTCGGCGTGAAGGAGGTGATCCGGTTCGACCGCTCCGTCCTGGAGGACCGCTTCCAGCTCTCCGAGGCGAGCGGCCTCACGAACGAGTTCGTCGGCTATGCCACGGACGGCGTCGAGGGCGGCGGCTTCCTCTACACGAACCGGGAGTCGGTGTCGGTCGGGCTCGTGCTCGGCATGGCCGACCTCCGCGCCAGGGGGAAGACGCCCTACGACCTGCTCAACGCGTTCAAAACCCACCCCGCCGTGGCCGACCAGCTCCGCGGCGGCGAGGTGCTGGAGTACAGCGCCAAGGTGGTCTCGACCGGCGACCTGCGGGTCATGCCCCGCGAGGTCTACGCCGACGGCGTGCTGCTGGCGGGCGAGGCCGCCAACCTCGTGCTCAACGCCGGCCGCGCGATCCAGGGGATGGACTACGCCATGCGGAGCGGCATCCTCGCCGCCGAGACGGTCCTCGAGGCGACGGCCGCCGGCGACCACTCGGCCGCGTTCCTGAAGAACTACCGAACGGCGCTCGACGCCAGCTACGTCATGCAGGACCTCCGCGGCTTCCAGCAGGCCGTCGAGGTGCTCCACAGCCCGGCCATGTTCGAGCAGGTCCCCCGGATGGCGTGCGACTTCGGCCGGGAGTTCTTCACCGTCGACAACCGGCCCACGCGGAAGGCGTACCAGATCCTGCGCGACGTGCGGAAGGAGCACATGGGGTTCTGGGACCTCGTCAAGCTGGGGAGCCGCGCCGCGCGGGCCCTGTGAGCGACCTTTCGAATCCACCGTTTCCATCCCGATGAGCGACGTCCAGACCCTCTCCCTCGCCGAGCGCCTCGGCCGCGTGGCCTACCGCAACCAGGGCCGGGCCGAGGCGACGCCCCACATCGTCGTCGACACCGACATCTGCAACACGGTCTGCCCGCACAAGGGGACGACCTACACCTGCCCCGCCAACTGCTACACGATCGACGACATGATGCAGGTCCACTTCCAGTTCGAGGACTGCATCGAGTGCGGGACGTGCATGTACGTCTGCGACCAGGGCGCCGTCGCGTGGAGCTACCCCGACCCCGAGACGGGCCGCGGCGTCAACTGGAACCTCGGCTAGCCTCCGGCGCCGCCCGCCCCGACTCTCCCACTTTACCGACCTCCTTCCCATGGCCAAGGCCCCGTTCAACACCGACGACGCGTTCCTGTTCGAGCAGATGCTGTCCGAGGAGGACCGCCTCATCATGCAGTCCGCGCGGGAGTACGCGCAGGCGAACCTGGAGCCCCGTGCGCTCGAAGGGAACCAGGACGAGGTGTTCCACCCGGAGATCCCCGGTGAGATGGCCGAGATGGGCCTCCTCGGGGCGACGATCCCGGAGGAGTACGGCGGGCTCGGCGCCAGCTACACGGCCTACGGCCTGATCGCCCGCGAGCTGGAGCGCGTCGACTCGGGCTACCGCTCGTTCGCGTCGGTCCAGTCGTCGCTCGTGATGTACCCGATCCACGCGTTCGGCACCGAGGAGCAGCGCCAGCGCTTCCTGCCCGGCCTCGCCAGCGCGGAGCTGATCGGCTGCTTCGGCCTGACCGAGCCCAACCACGGCTCCGACCCCGGCTCGATGGAGACGACCGCGCTCAAGGTCGACGGTGGCTACGTCCTCAACGGCGCCAAGATGTGGATCACCAACTCGCCCATCGCCGACGTCGGCGTGGTCTGGGCCAAGGCGAAAGAGAACCGGGGCGACGAGGGCGTCATCCGCGGCTTCCTCGTCGAGAAGGGGATGGACGGCTACACCGCGCCGAAGACGCACAACAAGATGTCGCTCCGCGCCAGCATCACCGGCGAGATGGTGTTCGACGACTGCTTCGTGCCCGAGGCCAACGCGTTCCCCGAGGTCCGTGGGCTCAAGGGGCCGTTCTCGTGCCTCAACAACGCGCGCTACGGGATCGCGTGGGGCGCCGTCGGCGCGGCCGAGGACTGCTACCAGCGGGCGCGGACGTACGTGATGGAGCGGAAGCAGTTCGGCTACCCGCTCGGGGCGATGCAGCTCGTCCAGACCAAGCTGGCCGACATGCTGACCGACATCACGCAGATGCAGCTGCTGGCGTGGCGCCTGGGCCAGCTCAAAGACTCCGGCCAGGCGTCGCCGTCGATGGTGTCGCTCGCCAAGCGGAACAACGTGGGCAAGGCCCTCGAGATCGCGCGGACGGCGCGCGACATGATGGGCGGCAACGGCATCACGGGCGAGTACCGCGTGATCCACCACATGGTCAACCTCGAGTCGGTCAACACCTACGAGGGGACGTACGACATCCACGGGCTGATCCTGGGCCGCGAGGTGACCGGCATCCAGGCGTTCACGCCGCGCGGGAACGACGTGCCGCAGCCCGCCGCGCCGCCCCAGCCCGCCAAGGAGCTCGCCGCGGCTCCGTGACGGTCGGCGGCGAGCGATAGCCCCAGGACGCCCAGAATACCGAGCGCCTGCGCCTCGCGCGCGCGGTGCAGGAACTGGCGGCCAACACCGACCAGCGCCCCTCCACCACGTCGCACTTCCTCCGCCTGCTCGCAGAGTCCGGCGTGGTGGAGGGGCGCCGCGACGGGCTCCACGTCCGCTACCGGATCACGGCCCCTTGCTCCAGCGCTTCTGCAGATTCATCTGAGACACCCTCGGCGGGTGGGGTCAGGGCGTCGGCGGGCGGCGGTCGTCGCGCCAGATGGAGACCACGAGCCCGAATCCGAACGCGGCGGCGAGCAGGAACAGCACGATGGCGAGTCCGGGGTAGCCGAGGATCGTGAACGAGGTCGGCACCCGCATGAGGAGCGCGGCACCGACGATGAGTGCCGCAAGCACCACGCCCGTCGCGATCCGGTTGGCCACCTTCTCGAAGCCGGCCATCATCCGGGCCTCGTCGAACGTCCGGATGCGAAGCTCGAAGCGGTGCTCGACCAGCTCCTCGAGAAGCGAGTTAAGCCGGCCGGGCAGCTTCTGGGCGAACTCGCCGGCCTCGAGGGCTGCCGCGAACACGGCCCCCGGCGTGAGGTCCTTCCGCATCCGCCGCTCCATCACGGATCCCGAGTGCTCGCGGATGACGGCATTCGGATCGAAGCCAGGGTCGAGCACGCGGCCGATCTCATCGAGGTTGAGGAGCGTCTTGCCGAGCATCGTCAGCTCGGGCGGCGGACGGAGGCCGTGGAGCCCCTGGAGCCGAGCCACCTCCATCACGACCCGGCCCACCGGGAGGTCGGTGAGCGAGGCGTTCTGGAACCGGGCCACGAGCTCGGCGATGCCCTTCTCGAGCGGCTCGCGCTCGAAGTCGGGTTGCGGGGTCCCCATGCCGATGGCCTGCTCGGCGGCGTCGCGCCCTCGCCCCTCGCTGATGTGGAGGAGCAGCCGCAGCAGGTGCTCCTGCATCCGGGGGTCGAGCCGGGCCACCATCCCGAGGTCGATCAGCGCGAGGCGGTGGTCGTCGGTGACGAACACGTTCCCCGGGTGGGGGTCGGCGTGGAAGAACCCGTCGACGAGGATCTGGTCGAGGTAGGCCTTGAGGAGGTCCACGGCGAGGGCGTGGCCGTCGAGTTCGGTCCGGGCCACCGGCGGCAGCGCGGACACCTTGACGCCCGGCACCCAGTCGAGCGTGAGCACCCGGCTGGTGGTGTAGTCGGCGACGGGCCGGGGCACGACGATCCGATCATAGCCCGCGAGGTTGCCCGCAAGCGTGTCGAGGTGGGAAGCCTCCTGGCGGTAGTCGAGCTCGCGGAGCAGCGTAGAGCGGAACTCGGCGAGCATCGCGCCCACGCCGAAGCGCTGGCCGATTTCGGTGTGCGCGTCGGCGAGGTCGGCGATTTCGGAGAGCGCGGCGAGGTCCTCGGCGATCTCGGCCCGGATCCCCGGCCGCTGCACCTTGACGGCGACCGGCCGGCCGTCGCGGAGCGTCGCGTGGTGGACCTGCCCCAGCGACGCCGCCGCCACGGGCTCGGCCTCGAACGTCTCGAACGCCTTCGACAGCCGGACGCCCAGCTCTTGCTCGACGATCTCCTCGACCTCGGCGAACGAGAACGGCGCGATGTCGTCCTGGAGGCGCGCGAGGGCATCGAGATAGGTGGGCGGCAGCAGGTCCGACCGCGTGGACAGCATCTGGCCCAGCTTGATGTAGGTCGGCCCGAGGGCCTCAAGGTCCGCCGCGAGCCGCTCGGGGTCGCCGCCAGCGTCGGGCACATCCTCGGCGAGGATGGCCTCGTCGAGCTCCATGTGGGCCACGAGGTCGCGGCGGCCGTGACGAGCGAGGAGCAGGGCGAGGTCGCGGTACCGTGCGAGGCGCGTGAGGGTCGGAACCATAGGGGAGGGGCGGGGAGAAGGGCGGTTGGAACGGCGCCGCGTCCTCTCGGATTCCTCAGCCCCGTGTGAGAACCAGGGTCGTCCCTCACCGTAATCCCGTCTGATCCCCGGGCGGCTGCCCAGGATATGAGCGCGTTCGTACGGCTAAGCTTCTCCCGCAGCACGGGTTGTCGGGTGCCGCGGGTGCGCGCGCATCTTCCAAGGCGCGCCGGGTGCGCGGCCCGCTGATCCGGGCCTTCGCCCGGGCGTAGGGCGTCGACCTCAGCGAGGCCGAGCGGCCGGAGCCCGGTGACTACCGCTCGTTCAACGACTTCTTCAGCCGCGCGCTCGTGCCCGGCGCCCGCTAGCTCCCCCGCCTGGGAGGGCGGCCCGCCCCGCGTGGAGACCCGCCGCGACGCGGGGACGCCACGTGCTGACGGCCGCGCTTGGCCTGTTGATCGGCTCGCTCGTCTGGCTCACGCCGCTCTGGCCATCCGCGTGGGGCGGCGTGTGGGTGGTGTCGGCCGTGGCGTGCGCGCTGGAATCCTGGCGGCGGTCTGGATGGCCGCGCACGGCGCACCAGCGCGCCGTGCCTAGCTTAGCTCCCCCCCGTCTCGCTCCCCATGGACCCCTCTCCTAAGCGCGTCCGAACGGGCGCACGTCCGGCCCGGCCTCGCAACCTCGCCATCGGTTGCCTCGGCGTCCTCGTGATCGCCGCGGCGCTCGCGCTCTGCGGCCGTGGACTCCAAGAGGTCGAAGAGACCGACCGCTCCGTGACCGAGGCCGCAGAAGAGGCCCCTTGACGCTCTGCGCGCGTGCCCTCGGTACCCTCCACCAGATCCCCAGACGAACGTGCGGGGGGACGCCGAGTCGTTGGCCCGAACGCTCCTTCTGGACCGACCGCTCGCGCAGTGATGTGTCAGGTGACGGGCGACGCGGATGGCGTCGGAATCCACCGACCGGCCTCAATGGTGCTCTAACAAACGAAAACCGCCCCCTGCAAAAGCAGGAGGCGGTTGATCGCGGAGCGGCACACGGGGCTTGAACTCGCGACCTCCACCATGGCAAGGGGGACGACTGTGGTTCAGGAGATGAGGCCAACGGGTTGGGGGACAACGAGAACGAGTGACGCCGCTGCGGGTCGTGTCCGCCGCCGCTCCATCAGCGCCACATCAGTCGGCGCCCTTCCCATCATCAGCGAGGGCGGGTCGAAACCGTCTCAGTCGACGGCAACGCCCCTCGCCGTCTCTCGGAGCCGCTCGGCGTCCCGGACGGGCAGGCCCCCGACACGCCGCACGTAGTGGAGCACCGGTCGGCGGCGTGGGCGGCCCCGTTCGTCCGGCTCGGGGCCGAGACCGCGCAGAGGCGGAACGAGCTCCTCCACCTCCGGTGGGACCACGTCGACTTGGGCCTCGGCATCCTCACCGTCGCGTGCACGGACGCGTTCACGTCGAAGTCGGGAGTCGAACGCCGGGTCCCGCTCTCGGACCGGGTCGCCTCGGTGCTCTCACGGCTCCGACGAGAGCGGCCGTCGCGGTCGGAGCTCGGGCTGGGGGCCGGGGGGGCGGCCGGTACATCCCGGGACGTGCAGCAAGGCGGTGAAGCGGTTCGCCGTCGCGACGGGCGTCCCGTCGCTCACGCCCCACGTCCTCCGCCACTCATGCATGACGTGCTCCTGGAGCGGGGCGTCCCGGTCCCGGTGGTCCAGCAGTTCGCGGGTCACCCGACGTATCCACCGCGATGCGCTACTGCAGGTCGCGGTCAACGCGGGCGTCCGCGTTGAGGACCCGTCCGGAGGCGCTCTCGCTCAGGTCGGCAGCAGTCAGACCGTGAGCGTCGGCGGCACGGTGCGGGCCGACGGGAGCGTGCAGGCCTCCCGAATCGTGGTCCTCACCTCCGCCCCAGTCCGTCTCCGGCACGCCAGGCCCGGAGGGCCTCCGCGCCCGGGTTATGGCGTTCCCGAACCCGCTCTCCGGGGCCGCGACGGTGCGCTACACGCTCGCGGAGGCCTCGGACGTGTCTGTCGGGGTGTATGACGCCCTCGGGCGGGAGGTCGCGCGCCTCGCGAACGGTCCGGCGTCCGCCGGCGCCCACGACGTCGGTCTCGACGGAGGCGCTCTCCGCAGCGGCCTCTACCTCGTCCGGGTCCTCGCCGACGGCCGGACGGCTGCGACGGCGACGGTCACGGTAGTCCGTTAGCCCGCGGCCCCTGTGCGGCGAGACCCCGTTGGCCGGGGTTTCGCCGTGTTCCGGAGCGTGGTCGTCCTCCGCCTATCTTGCCGCCCCCACTTGCCATGCGGACCGTCCCGCAGCCTTGCTCCGCTGCTTGTCTCTCGTCGCCCTCTGCGCAGGGCTCGCCGGTTGTCTCGGCGAGGCCCCCCACGACAACCCGCTCGACCCGCTCTCTGACGAGTACCGGGATGAGGGAGCGGTCGAGGGACGCGTGACTGGGATCTACCCCCCGTTTGAGGGCAGGCCGGGCGTCCGCCTCCGCCTCGTGCCTCTGGAGGGCGGCTCCGAGGTGATGACGACAACCGGGGCCGATGGTGCCTTCCGCGTCACTCGCCTCCCGAGTGGTCTCTACGCCGTCTGGGCCGAGGGCGAGGGACTCCGGCCCGACGCCGACACCGTCACGGTGGAGGTGGGCGGGACGGCTGAGGTGGACCTCCCGGTCGACGCGCTCCCCGTCGTCACGTCCCAGGCCGCCCGCACCGTCCACATCGAACGGTGGTTCCCCGAGACGCCCCTGTTCCGCCTCGAGGTCGAGGCCGAGGCCACCGACCCCGACCGCGCCACGGACGTCGACGCGGTAACGCTCGTCGTCCCGGACCTCGACTTCCGCGCCCCGCTCACCGAAGTAGGGCCCGGGCGTTACGCGTACACCTTCGACGGGGCCGCGCTCCCTGAGGGGCAAGTTCAGGCGCTGCTCGGGCGGACGATCCACATCGAGGCGACAGATGTCACAGGCAACACGGGCGTGGGGCCGCCGCTCGCGCTCGTCCGAGTGATCGAGCAGACGCCGCTGACGGCCCGTCCGCAGGGACTCGAGGTGGTCTCCGAGAATCCGCCCGCGCTCGAGTGGCGGCCGGCCGCGCTCCCGTTTGCGTTCACCTACCGCGTCGACGTCTCGCTCGTCGACGGGGCGGGGATCCCGAACCTCGTCGAGTCCGCCACGGGGCTCACGGCCGCTACGACGACCTACGCCGTACAGGAACCGCTCCCGGCCGGCGACTACATCTGGACCGTCTGGGTGACCGACGGGGCCGGCAACCGGAGCCGCTCGAAGGAGGCCGGCTTCCGCGTCCCCTAGCCGATGCCCGCACCTCCGCCCGACGACGCCCGGAGCGCCCTCGCCGCGCTCTCCGAGATCGCCGCCGCGCTCAACTCGGCCCGCGAGCCGGCCGCCGTCCTCGACGGCCTCCTCGACGCGGCGCTCGACGCGCTCGGCGCGGAGCGGGGGTTCGTCCTCCTGGAGGCCGAGGGGGCCGAGGCGCCGTTCGAGGTCCGCGCCAGCCGCAACTTCTCGGGCGAGGAACTCGCTGGCGTCCGGCCCCTCTCGACGAGCGTCGTGCAGGAGGTGCTCCGGACCGGCGAGCCCGTCCTCGTCTACGAAGCCGAGGCCGACGAGCGGTACGGGGGCGTCGAGAGCGTGGTCCTCCAGCACATCCAGTCGATTGCGTGCGTGCCGCTGCGGCTGCGGGCCCGCCAGATCGGGGCCGTCTACCTCGACGCCGTCCACAAGCGGGGGCGGTTCACGCGTGACCACCTCCCGTTCCTCCGGGCCGTCGCGGACCAGGCGGCCATCGCCATCGAACACGCCCTCCGCGAGACGGCCCTCCGCGAGGAGAACCGCCGGCTACTCCAGGAGGCCAGAGAGCGCCACGGGTTCCAGGAGCTGATCGGGACGAGCCCGGCCATGGACGACCTGTTCGAGACGCTCCACCGCGTGCTCGACACGGACGCCACGGTCCTCATCGAGGGGGAGAGCGGGACGGGCAAGGAACTCGTCGCCCGCGCGCTCCACTACGAGGGGCCGCGGGCCGAGCGCCCGTTCGTCGCCCTCTTCTGCGGGGCGCTCCCGGACGAACTCCTGGAGAGCGAGCTGTTCGGCCACCGGAAGGGCGCCTTCACCGGCGCGACGGCGGACAAGAAGGGGCTCTTCGAGGCGTCCGACGGGGGCACCGTCTTCCTCGACGAGGTCGGCGACCTCAGCCCGAAGCTCCAGACGGCCCTCCTCCGCGTGCTCCAGACCGGCGAGGTCAAGCGCGTCGGCGACACGGAGACGCGGCGCGTCAACATCCGCGTGGTCTCGGCGACGAACCGGCCGTTGGCGGACCTCGTCGAGGAGGGCCGGTTTCGGGAGGACCTGATGTACCGGCTCAACACGATCCGCCTGGACCTTCCGCCGCTCCGCCGTCGGAAGGCCGACATCCCGGTCCTCGCACACCACTTCCTCGACCGATTCGCCGTCGGGTCGCGGGCGCGCGTGGAGGGGTTCTCGCCCGAGGCGCTCGACGCCCTCCAGCGGCACCGGTGGCCCGGCAACGTCCGCGAACTGGAGAACGCCGTCGAGCGGGCCGTCGTCTTGGCCCGCGGGTCGGTCGTGACCCCGGATGACCTCCGGCTCCCGGAGCCGGCGGGCTCCCACGACCTCGACTTCGAGGCGGTCCTGACGATGAAGGAGGTGGAGCGGCTCGCCGTCGAGCGGACCCTCAAGGCCTGCGAGGGGAACGTCTCGGAGACGGCCCGGACGCTCGGCGTCTCGCGGCGGTGGATCCAGTACCGCCTGAAGGAGTGGGCGGAGGAGGACGCCTGAGCGTTCGGCCGAGACGTAGGTTCCGAGTTCCCGGCGCACCTAGCCCCATCGTTCCCGCCGCCCCCGACATCCAGCCGTTCGCCGAGATCGCGCGCGGCCCGCTGACCTCGGTCTACAAAGCCGTGGACCGGGCGACGGGCGACGTCGTGCTGTTGAAGAGGCTTCGGACCGGCGTGGCCGACCCTGAGCGGCGCCGGCGCTTTCTGGACGAGGCCCGCCTCGGGGCCGGCATCGATCATCCCAACGTCGTTCGGGTCCTCCACGTCGACGCCGAGGGCGAGGCACTCGTCGCCGAGTGGGTCGAGGGGACGGACCTCCGCACGTGGCTCGACGCGTCCGGCCCGCTTCCGCCGGCGCTCGCGGCGTACGTCGTCCGCGAGGTGGCCCGTGGGCTCGCCGCCGTCCACGCGGCCGGCGTCATCCACCGCGACGTGTCGGCGGCTAACGTGCTCCTCGGGCATGGCGGGGCGGTCAAGCTGACCGACTTCGGGTTCGCATCCCTCGCCCCGGACCCCGGCGCCGGCGAGGTTCGCGGGACCCTCGGGACACTCGCCCCCGAGGTCATCCTCGGCGAGCCACCGACGGCGGCGTCCGACCTGTTCTCTATCGGGGTAGTCCTCGTGCACGCCCTCACCGGCCGGACCCCGTTCGAGGGGGAGAGCCCGTCGTCTACGCTCGACGCTGTCGTTCACGCGGATGCGACGGCCTCGCTGGATGCGGACCCGCGGGTGCCGACCTCGCTGGTCACGCTCGCCGGCATGCTCCTCGACCGTGACCCCCAGGCCCGGCCCGCCAGCGCGTCGGCGGTCGCCGAGCGACTGGCGGGCCTCCAGCCACAGTTCGGGTCCGCCGAGGCGGACGATCTCGCTGCCTACCTCGCTGACCCATCCGCGTACCGTCCTCCCGTGCCGGTTCGCCCGTCCGCCGAAGAGCGGGCGTCTGCCGAGTCGCGGGCCTTCGCCCCGCCTGTTTCGGGTCGCCGCCGGTGGGGGGGCGTCACGCTCGTCTTGGGCCTAGCCCTAGTTGGCGCCGTTGCGCTCACGCGCTTCCCCGAGGCGGAGCCAGGGGCGCCTGCTGGCACGGAGCCGCCCGCCTCGGTCCCGCTTGAGATCGCCGGGCCCGAACCATCAGGATCTCTGCCGGCCTTGGCCGATATCGCCGAGGGGCCCGACATCCCCCCGGACGTCTCGGAGCCCATCGCGGCGACCGATGAGCCTCCGCCGGAGATGCCCTCACCGACATCGGCCGACTTGCGCCCAGCCCCTCCGTACATCGCGCCTGAGCCCACCTCGCCGCGGTCTGTCCCCGATCCGCCGGCCGAGGTTCAGACAGGGACGTTGGCGCTCGCCGTCGAGCCGTGGGCGCGCGTCCGCGTCGCCGGTCGGGAGGTGGGGACGACGCCGTTCGGGGCAGTGACCCTCCCGGCCGGCGACCACGAAGTCGTGCTCACGAACCCCGATTTCCCGGTATACACCGTCCGAGTCCGTGTCGAGGCGGGAGAAGAGACGCGGACGGTGGTGTCGCTCTGGGATCTCGTCGGGCGCGTGGCGTTGGAGGTGAGCCCCTGGGCGCGGGTCTCGGTGGATGGCGAGCCGTGGGACACGGTCCCCCCGCAAGACCGTCTGCTCGTGCTCCGGCCCGGCGACCACGTCCTCGGCTTCGTGCACCCGACGCTCGGGACCCGTGAGGTCCGCTTCCGGATCGCCGCCGGGGAAGAGCGGAGGGTTCGCGTTCGGATGGCCGAACCCGGCGGGTGACGTCGTTCGGCACGGCCTTTGGGTCTCTCACGGGGGCCCGCCCTATTCTGCCCTCGATGCGCACACCGTTCGCACCCCTCCTGCTCCTCGCCCTCCTGACCGGCGGTCCGGCGGTCGCGCAGACGTGGGCGTCCCTCCCGCCGATGGGGACGGCGCGGAAGGGGGCGGCCGGCGCCGTCCTCGACGGCCGGCTCTTCGTGATCGGAGGCGCCGACGCCGCCGGCACGCCGCTCGGAACGGTTGAGGCCTACGACCCCGCGAGCGGTTGGTCCACGGTCGCCTCCCTCAACGATCCCCGGACGGACGCGGCGGCGGCCGTTTACGACGGGCAGATCGTCGTGGTCGGCGGGCGCGACGAGAGAGGCGAACCGAGTGACAAAGCCGAGGTCTACAACGCTGAACGAGACCGCTGGGAGAGCTTCGACGCCCTGGACGAACATCGGGAGGGGCTCGGCGCGGCCGTCGTCAACGGGGGGCTGTACGCGTTCGGCGGAGCGGGGGAGGGGGGCGTCCTCTTGGCGACGATGGAGGCGTACGGGGGAGGCTGGGGCCGGTACGAGGAGTGGACGCTCTCGCCGCCCCGCGCACGGTTCGGGTTCGTGAGCGTGGGCGACGCGCTGATCCTCGCCGGTGGCTACAGCACGTTCGGACCGATCAGCCGCGTCGACCGCTACGTCCCGTATCAGCCCGGAACGGCCGAACTCCCCTCGCTCCCGGAGGCCCGAGGGGCCCTTGCGCTGGCGGTCGCGCCCGGGATGGTGTTCGCTCTCGGCGGGCGCGACGCGTCGGACCAAGTCCGCGCGGACGTTGACCTGCTACTCTTGACGGGTGGAGACTGGCAGGCGATGGAGCCCTTGCCTCGGCCTCGTGAAGGGGCCGTCTCGGCCGTGATCGGGGCCGACCTGTACGTGGTCGGGGGGGCGGACGGATACGGGAGCGTGCTCAACTCGGCGGTCCGTCTCGCCGGCGTCGCCGTCGACGGGGAAGAGGGCCCTGAAGCGCCCGGCCTCGCCGTCCGTCTCGCGGGCCCTAACCCGGTCCGAGCCGTGACGGCGTTCGAGGTCGAAGTGCCCCGGCCTGGCCGGGTGCGCCTCGTCGTGATCGACGTCTTGGGGCGTGAGGTCGGGCGGCTCCAAGACGCCGATCTCTCGGCCGGGACCCGCCGGGTCGAGTGGGAAGCCGCCGTCGCACCGGGCGTCTACACCGTTCGACTGGACGGGCCGGGAGGGATGGCGGCGATCACCGTCACCGTCGTGCGATGAGGCCGCTCGCCCTGCTCATCCTCGTCGCCGCCATGTCGGTCGAGCCGCTCGCCCAGACCGGCGACGCACCCGCAGATCTCCTCCGGTCCATGGAGGACGCCGTGGCCCGGCTCGACTACGAGACCGCCGAGGCCCGTGCCCGCGAGGCCCTCGCCCGCTTCGACGCGCTCACGCCGGACCAACTCGTCACGGTCCACACCACGCTCGGCGTCCTCCTCCACGCCCGGAACGAGCCCATCGAGGCGCGTCGCCAGTTCGAACTGGCCCTCTCGCTTCGGCCCGCGCTCACGCTCGATCCGGTCCTCGTGTCGCCCAAGACGCTCCAGTTCTTCGAGGAGGTCAAGGCGGAGATGGAAGCCCCGGAAGCGGGGCCTGGGACCATCGAGGTCCGCTACGTCGTGCTCCCCGACGACCGGCCGGCCGCGGCGCTCCGGTCGCTCGTCGCCCCCGGCTGGGGCCAGTTCTACAAGGGGGATGAGGGGAAGGGGTGGGCGTTCGCGCTGACCGGCGGGGCGCTGGCTGCGGGCACGGTCGCGGCGGAGGTGGTGCGGCTCCGGGCGCGAGCGGACTACGCCGAAGCCACGACTCCCGCCGAGGCGGAGCGACTCTACAGGCCCTACAACCGGTGGCACCGGGCGTCGACGGCCCTCGCCCGAGCCACCACGCTGGTGTGGGCCGTGGCCGTCCTCGACGCGCTGGCGACCGGGGGGCCGGAGGCCGGGTCCGGGACGGATGCCGAGGCGGTCTCGCTCCGGCCGGCCCCGGAGGTCGGCGGCGTGCAACTCCGGGTCCGCCTCTGAGCTGTGCACGGCGTGCGCACCCGGGCACGCCGTGCGCACCGCGAGCGGGTCGCGCTTGTCGCGGGCCTCGCGCAGGGCTCGCTGGAGGCCTCACGGAGCGTGGCACGTGAATTGGGTAGGGGAGGAGACCCCTCCTCCTACACCATCCATGCGCACACTCCCCCTCTCTCTCGTTGTCTTGACCGCCCTCGTCGGGTGCGACGCCGTTGGGTCCCAAGACGACGTTGAGGTCCACTACGTCGTAGAGGGTGACGCCGCCGTCACGTACCTCACGGCCCGCGGCCTTGCTCAGGCCGAGTCCCAGGGCTCCTGGGAGGTCCAGTTCACGGCCTCCACCTCAACGCCCCTCTCCATCGAGGCGACGTCGTCGAACGGTGCGCCCGTCCGCGCCCAGATCGAGGTCGACGGTGTGGTGGTCCGGGCCACACAGGGCCTCTCGGTCCGTCTCGACGCCCGGACCGACGACGGAGCCTCGGGCGAGGTCGAGGTCCACGGCGCCGTCGAGGCAGTGGACATCGACCGGGTGACCGTCCTCGGCCGCGTGTTTGTGGTGGACGGGACGACCAAGTTGCTCAGCCGCGACAACCAGGCTGTCCCGTTCGAGTCCTTCACCGTCGGGACGTTCGTCGAGGTGGAGGGGCGTGTGACTGGCGACGGCACGTTCCGGGCCAAGACGATCAAGCTCGATGACGGCGACGGGGAGGGCGCCGCCGAGACGGAGGCCGAAGGGCGCATCGGCGCCATCGACGAGACCTCCGTGACCGTCGCGGGCACCCGGTTCGCCGTCGACGCCGCGACCCGGTGGCTCGACGACGACGACAGCCCCATCGACCGATCGGCCTTCACTGTCGGCGCCCTCGTCGAGGCCGAGGGGGCCACGCGCGGCGGCGTGCTCACCGCCAAGAAGGTCAAGCTCGACGACGACTACTGATCCCCCGGACGCCCTCGGGCGGACCGGGAGTCCGCCCGCTCTCTCCCCAGACACGCCCCCAGGGCGAGCCGTCATGAACTCACCGCTACGCACCCTCCTCCGTCACGCCCTCGTCCTCGCCCTCGCCGCGGTCGCCCCCGTCGCATGGGGGCAGACGTTCACCGTCACCGTCGGAACCCAGACCGCGGCCAACCCAAACGCCACCTCGTACCCCGAGGTCTTCTACATCGACGGCGTGGAGAACGCGGAGCTCCACCTCACGCGGGGGGTGACGTACACGTTCGTCATGGACAACGTCCCGGCGATGCACCCCTTCTACATCTCCACGGACTCCCAGGGCGGCGGGCGCGGTGTGTACGGCGAGGGGGTGACCGGCAACTTCGCCACCGGTACGCAGACGCTGACGTTCACGCCGACCGCCTCGACGCCGGACCTCCTGTACTACCAGTGCAACGCCCACCTCAACATGGGGTGGCGGATCTACGTGTCCGACCCGCTCCCTGCCCTCGCGCTGGAGACGGTCGCCGAGGGGTTCACGGCTCCGGTGGGGATGGCGATGGTCCCCGGGGGGGACGGGGCGTTTACCGTCGTCGACCAGATCGGCGTGGTCCACTGGGTGTCGGCGGCGGGGGAGGTGTCCGAGACGCCCTACCTCGACGTCCGCGACCGGATGCTCGCCGTCAACGCGGGCTACGACGAGCGCGGGCTGCTAGGGCTCGCCTTCCACCCGGACTACGCGACGAACGGGAGGGTCTACGTCTACTACAGCGCCCCGCTCCGCGACGGCGCTCCGGAAGACTACAACCACACCGCTCGGGTCTCCGAGTTCACGGTCTCGTCCGACCCCGAGATGGCCGAGCCCACGTCGGAGCGGGTGCTCCTCGAAGTGGACGAACCCCAGTTCAACCACAACGCCGGGATGCTGGCGTTCGGACCCGACGACGGCTACCTCTACGTCTCGTTCGGGGACGGCGGGGCCGCCGACGACAACGCGCTCGGCCACGTCGACGATTGGTACGCCGTCAATGCCGGCGGGAACGGGCAGGACGTCGAGGCCTCGTTCCTCGGGTCCATCCTCCGCCTCGACGTGGACGGCGGGGACCCGTACGGCGTCCCCGAGGACAACCCGTTCGTCGGGCGCGACGGGCTCGACGAGATCTACGCCTACGGCTTCCGGAACCCGTGGCGGTACTCGTTCGACGCGGGCGGGGACCACGACCTGATCGTGGCCGACGTCGGCCAGAACCTCTGGGAGGAGGTCTCCGTCGTGACGGCCGGCGGCAACTACGGGTGGAACGTGTGGGAGGGGACCCACTGCTTCAGCACGGACACCCCGGACGAGTCGCGGGCGTCGTGCCCCTCGACGGTCGGGTCCGGGCACCCGGACGAGGGGGCGCCGCTCCTGGCGCCGGTCCTGGAGTACCCCCACCCGGGCATTGCGGACGGGCTCGGGCTCGCGGTCGTCGCCGGCTACGTGTACCGGGGCACGGCGATCCCCGATCTCGCCGGCCGCTACGTCTTCGCCGACTGGAGCGACTCGTTCGGAGAGCCGAGCGGCCAACTCTTCGTCGCGGAGCCGCGCGAGTCGGGGCTCTGGTCATTCGGTCCGGCCCCGCTCCCGGGCGCCCCGGACGGGACGCTCGACCGGTACGTCCTGAGCTTCGGGCAGGACGCGGCCGGGGAGGTCTACGTGCTCACGACGGAGAACGCAGGGCCCAGTGGCGAGACGGGTCGCGTGTCCCGCCTGGTCCTTGCCGGGGGCACCGCTTCGGAGCCAGGCGTCGGTCCGGGCGAGGAGGCGCACATCGCGGCCGTCTTCCCAAACCCGACCGTCGGCGCCACCACGGTCCGGTACGTCCTCCCCGAGGCCGGCGACGTGGTTCTGGAGGTGTCCGACCTCCTCGGTCGGCGCGTCCAGCGACTCGCCGTAGGGACGGTCACCGCCGGCCCTCACGAGGCGGTGGTCGGGATGCGGTCTCTACCGGCCGGTGTCTACGTCGTGCGGCTCCTTGTGGACGGGACCCCCACCGCCGAGCGGCGCGTGGTCCTGGCGCGGTAGGGGGCCCTCCGCCCTCGGGTGGTGCGGCCGGGGGCCGTCCGGAACCGTCCGGGCGGCCCCTCGTCCTCTCGGGGTTCTCGCCGCCCCACATGTCCGCCGTCTCCACCGCCCGCTACGGCCTCGTCGTCGCCGTCGTCGTACTCGCTCTGAAGTACGTCGCCTTCGCGCTCACGGACGCTGTCTCCCTCTACTCCGACGCGCTCGAGTCCGTCGTCAACGTGGTTACGGCCGGGGTCGCCCTCCTCGCCGTCCGCGTGGCCGCTCGGCCGCCCGACGCGAACCACCCCTACGGCCACACGAAGGCGGAGTACCTCGCGGCCGTCGTCGAGGGTGCCCTCATCCTGTTCGCCGCCGTCGAGATCGTCCGGGCGGCGTGGGGCCGGCTCCTCGACCCGGTCCCTCTCACGGGGCTCGGGGTCGGCGCGGCCGTGGCGGTCGGGGCCACCGTGCTCAACGCCGGGTGGGCCACCTGGCTCGTCCGGACCGGCCGGCGCCTCCGGTCCCCGGCCCTCGTCGCCGACGGGAGGCACCTCGGGGCCGACGTGTTCACGACCGTCGGGGTCCTCGCCGGGATCGGGCTCGCCGCGGCGACGGGGTGGTGGGTCCTCGACCCGCTCCTGGCCGTGGCCGTGGCGGTGAACGTGGTCGTCGTCGGGGTCCGGCTCGTCCGGGAGTCGGTGGGGGGGCTCATGGACGAAGGGGTCCCAGAGGAGGAGATGGACGAGATCCGAGCGACGATCGACGGGCACATGGGCGGGGCCCGGGAAGTCCACGCGCTCCGGGCCCGGCGGGCCGGCCGGCACACGTTCATCGAGTTCCACCTCGTCGTCCCTGGCGAGTCGACGGTCGCCGCCTCGCACACCGTGTGCGACCAGCTGGAGGCGGCGCTCCGCGAGACAGTCCCAGACAGCAGCACGACGATCCACGTGGAGCCCGAGCACAAGGCGAAGGAGCAAGGTCGGGTGGTCCAGTTGGGGGGGGGCGTCCCCCACACGTTCACCTGAGCTCGGTCGGGCCCTCAGCGCTCGATCGGGAGCCTCTACCATGGGGACGCTGCCTCGTTCGTGTCGGTGCCGCGTTGATGGACCGGCCGTTCGGGCGTTGACCGCTGGAGAGCCCTCAGGGCGTCCTCATCGTCGCGGTTTCTCGGGCCATACCCCGTGAGGGGACCGCGGCCCATTGGCGGACCCGCCGGTTCCGCTTCCGCCACCGCCGGAACCAGATGAGCGTGCCCGTGACGGACAGGATGGCCGGGGCCAATCCAAGCACGACATACAGAGCGCGGACCACGTCCCGGGCTGGCCCGAAGGCGCCGATGTGGAGCGGGTACGCCGCGTGCATCGCCCGTGACGCCCCCGGCGCCTCGCGGGCGTCGTCGACCCGGAGCACCCGGCCATCGGCCGGCCCGAGGTACACGTAGCTCCGTCCGTTGGGGTGCCACTCGCCCGGGGTCCGGAGCCGGACCGCGAGCGGGCTCCCCCCGTCCGGGGGCAGCGTGAGGAACGTGGGGACGCCGGCGGGGAGCGCCCGCTGCGCCGTCGCCAGCGCGGCGTCGAGCACCTCTGGCGGCGCCGGCCCCTCGGCGGCGGGCACGGGGGGAGGGGGAGGGGGCGCCGGTGCGCCGGTGACCGCGTGGAGGGCGGTCCCGGCCTCCGCGTAGAACACGAGCGCGGCCCCGGTCACGGCCACGACGGCGAGGAACCCCGACGTGTAGAAGCCGCCGGCCCGGTGGAGGTCATAGTTGACGCGCCAGGGGCCGTGCGCCGTAGCGATCTGGAGGACCTTCTTCAACCGGCCCACGGTCAACCGCGCGGGCCACCACAGGATGAGGCCGGTCACCCCGAGGAGGAGCGTGAGGAGCCCGACCCCGCCCACGACGCGGCCGCCGGCCTCGCCGCCGAGAAACTCCGCGTGGAGCGCGAAGAGCGCGTTCATCACGCCCTCCCGGTCCCCCCGCACCCCGAGGACCGTCCCCCGGTAGGGGTCGACGTAGACGTGACGGTCGTCGGCGAGCCAGACCTCGTGGGGCGCCTCGGCGTCGCGAGGCAGCCGGAGGAGGTGGGGCGGGCTCTCCGGAACGGCGCCTCGCACGGCTCCGAGAACCGCCCCGAGCGGCGCCCGCTCTCCCTCCGGCTCGACGCGGAGGAGGGCGGGGTTGAGCGCGCGGTCCACCTCGTGGCGGAACACGAGCGCGCTCCCGGTCACGCTCAAGACCACCAGGAGGGCGCCGAGCGTGAGCCCCACCCACAGGTGGACTGTCGAGCAGAGGCGTCGGAGCCGGGGCATGGGGCGGGACCGCTGGCGGACCGGGGCGACGCCCTAGAGCCGCGTCGCCACGCGGAGCGTGAGGGTCCGCCCGCGCCCGGCGAAGTACTGGTCGTCGCGTGTGGTCGCGGCCTGGCTGAAGTACGTGATGTAGTCGGCGTCGAGGAGGTTCGAGGCGGCGAGGGTGACGGTCGCGCGGCCGAGGGCGGCGGCGACGGAGGCGTCGAGGGTGGTGTAGCCGTCGAACGCGGCGACCTCGGCGCCGTCGGCCCCCACGAACGTCCGGTCGAAGTAGGTAAGGGCCTGGAGCCGCCCGCTGAACAGGCCCCGGCCGACGTCCGCGCTCAGTGTGAGTCGGTCCGGGCCGACGTCGGCCGCGCCGAGGTCGGCCTCGAACGCGCCGTCGTCGTCACCGTCGAACCGGCCGGTGAGGACGGAAAGAGCGGCGCCGAGGGAGACGCGGGGGGCGGGGTCGAGCCGGCCCGTCAGCTCCCACCCGTTCGTCCGCGTCGGCTCGCGGCGGACCTGGAAGATGCCGTCTTCGTTCGGGACCAGCCGGGACCCGAAGTCGGACTCCGACACGAAGTACGTCGCCCCGAGGCGGCCCCACGACGCGGCGAGCGCGACGCCGGCCTCCACATTGTCGGTCCGGATCGGGTCGAGCGCGAGGACGTCGTCGACGGACGTCCCCTCCTCGGAGACCCCGCGGAGGACGCGGCCGACATCGGGCATCGTGAACGCCTGGGCGAGGCTCCCGTAGAGCCGGAGCCCGGCGACCGGGGTGAGGACGGCGCCTGCGTTGGCGAGGAGGGCCTCGAAGGCCGGGCTCCCGCCCGCGACCTCGACCCGTCGGCGGTCGGCCCGATTGCCCGCGAGCGCCGTGAAGTCCGGGACGTCGAGCTCGGCGAGCTCCCATCGGAGGCCGCCGGAGAGCGTGAGCCACCGGGCGGCCTCGGCGTCGATCTGGACGAACGGGGCCGCGTTGTAGAACCGGGTCACGGGGACCCAGTTGCGGCCGGTCTGTGCGAGCCGCTGGTACGTCTCGTCGCGGAGGACGTCGACGCCGGCCACGACGCCGACCCCCCGCACGACGTCGGGCCGGGCGTACGTCAGGCGGGCCCCCAGCTTCTCCGAGTTGTTCTCGGACTGGTCGAAGAGCTCACCCTCCGGCGCGATCTCGGGGTCCTGGAACACGCCGAACCGGCCCCCGCCGTAGAGCGCCGCGAAGTCCTGGGCGTAGAGCTTCGCCGAGAGCGCCCCGCCCGCGAGCGCCGTGTGCTCGTAGTCGAAGGCCGCCGTGGTCACGTCGTTGACGGGCTCGGTCCCCTCGGGGTCGCCCCCCACAGAGAGCGTCGGGAGTCCCGTCGCGCGGTCCCCGGGCGTGCTCACGAAGTGGCCGTCCTGGGCCAGCCGGAAGTCGTTGACCATGAGGCCGACCCGCTGGGTCGCCGTCGGCCGCCAGCGGACCTTCGCGAGGAGGTTCCGCGCGAACGAGTCGGCCACGTCGCCTTGGACGTTGTCGATCCCCACGGGCCGCCCCGCCCCGTCGAACTGGAGCCCGCGGCGCTCGGCGCTCACCGAGGCGAGGACGTCGACCGGGCCGGCTCCGGTCTCGACCCGCTTCGAGGCGAGGTAGTGAGCCCGCCAGCCGAGCCCGTCGCCGTCGAGCCCGTCGCTGGCCGTCGTCCCCAGCGTGACCCGCTGCTCGAGCGCCCCGCTCGGGTCGGGCTCGACGGTGACGTAGTTGACGATGCCACCGGTCGCGCCGAGGCCCTGGACCGCGTTGGCCCCGAAGACCACCTCGACCCGGTCGATCACCTCGGGGTCGATCGTGAACCCGTCACGGCTCCCGTCGCGCAGTGGGTTCGACTGGGGAACGCCGTCCACGAGGAAGAGCGGGCTCCGGCCGCGGAAGCTCTCGCCGTAGCCGGACAGCTTCTGGCGGGCCGGCGAGAAGCTCGGGACCACGTTGGCGACGAGCTCGGCTGGGCTCGAGGTGAGCGTCTGCTGCTGGCGGACCTCGCGCGGCGAGATCACGGTCACCTTGACAGGGAGGGTCGAGGCGGCGGCCCCCGTCCGCGTCGCCGACACGATGACGCCGTCGAGGTCGAGGGGAGTCGGGCTGAGCCGGAACGACGCCCGCACCTCTTCTTGAGCCGCGACCTCGACGGTCTGGCTCTCCGAGGTGTACCCGAGGAGTCCGGCGACGACCGTGTACGTGCCGGGCTCGACGCCCGCGATCCGGTACGCCCCGTCGCGGTCGGCGGTGGCCCCGACCGTGGTCCCGTCCAGGACGACGCTGGCGCCAGGGAGGGGTTCGGCCGTGTCGGCGTTGAGGACGCGCCCGACGACGGCGCCGGTCTGGGCAACGGCGGCAGGGACCAGGAGGACGACGAGCGCGACGGAGAGGAGGCGGGGGGCAGACATGGGCGGAGGGAGGAGCAGGGGCTTGTCTGGATTTAGTCTAAAGTGAAGAAGTGGGTCCTGGCCCGCGGTTTTCGTGAAGCTGACGTTCACTGTCTCCACCGTGATCGGACGAGGACTGGGGCGGCCGGGACTCTAGTGCGTCACCTCGTATCCGGCTGCTCCTGTCATGCGCCGGCGGGGAGGGGGCGTACAGAACGCGTTGGGTCGCACCGCCGACGTATTAGCGGCTCTTCTGGTGAGGATCGTTTCGTGTTGTGGCATCCGGACGGCCTCGTGAGGGTCCTGCCCTGTCGCCCGCCCGCCGTTCCGAGGTAGGGGGGCTTCTCCTGGACGTTCTCCCCATCAGCGGCCCGCTCCCACGCCGGGGGCGGGCCGCTCCTGTCCTGCCCGGGCTCGCCGGGCACGGCCGACGCCGACGGGGCGCCGGCCTCCACTGCCGCCCGTCCCCGCCCCGGACACGCCCGGGGCGCGCGGCCCACCCACCGGCCCGAGAGGGCCCCACGTCCATGTCCTACTGCATCAGCAACTACTGCCCCAGCTGTGCGGGCTACGAGGCCTGCCTCCACGAGGAGTAGACGAACGGCTCGATGTCTCGACTCGGACCGCCCGGCGTCGGATCGACGCGGGCCAACTCGACGTGTCCCGCGAGGGCGGCCGCGTGTTCGTGACCAAGTCCGCGATCCGCTACTACGAGGACACCTGCCGTCCCACCTCCTGACCGTGCCCGCCAAGCGCACCTCGTCCGGCGACCTCCCCGAACTCCCTCACAAGGGGGCCTCCTTCCTACGGAAGGAGAGTGGCACCCTCTTCGTCCGGTTCCTGAGGGGGGGAGAACGAAGGACCGGGCCCTCGATGCCCAGAAGGTCGAGCCGGCCTATCGCGAGGCGTACGACCTTGCCGACCGCGGGGCCATCGACCCCTGGGAGGAGCGGGGGCCGGTCGCGAGCGTCCAGGCCTCCGGCGACGGGTGGACGGCGGCGGACCCGCGCCGGGCCCCGTCTACGGTCATGAGCCAAGATTGTCGCCCCCACACCCGTATCGACCGGGTCACGTCGGAAGACCTCGTCGACGCTCTCTCCTCGAAGAAACGGGCCACGGCCACGGTCAAGGGCTACCACGCCCCACTGACCACCTTCTTGGGGTGGTGCGTCGATCGGCGTTACCTCGACGCCTCGCCCATGGACGACGTCCCGAAGCCGCGTCCTGAGAAGAAGAAGTCGCGGGTGATGACGGAGGAGCAGGCGGAGGCGTTCATCGAGACGGTCGAGGCCGACCGCCGGACGAAGCGGGCCTGCCCACGGGGCCAAGCTCACGTTCCATCCAGGCGAGTGGCTCCCCGACTAGGTCCGGCACGGGTTCTACACCGGCTTCCGGCCCGGCGAGATCCAGTGGCGCGACGTCGACCTCGACCTCGACCGGAGGCTCCTCCACGTCCGGAACACGGAGGCGGGGAAGACGAAGACGGGCGCGGAACGCTCAGTCCCGATCCTCGCGGTCACGGAGTTCGTGCTCACCTCGTGCGAACGGTGGTGCCGGGCGATGGAGGGGATCGACCCCCACGGCTCCGCCATCCCCGGGGCCTGCGACGGGCTCATGAACCTCAACATGGTCGCGGCTCGTGTCCGGCACTACCGACGAGAAGCGGGGCTCCTCGAACACGTCGTTCCGTACTCGACCCGCCACTGGTACGCGTCGACGGTGATCGACAAGGGCGTCCCCGCGTGGGTTGTCCAGGAGCGGATCGGCCACAGGGACGGCCGGATGACCCAGAACTACGTCGACCTGCTCGCGGAGCGCCACGCACTTGAGGAGTCGGTGTTTGAGGGGCCGAAGGAGCAGCCGCCAGTCCAGCCCGACGATGTAGCGCCCGTCACATCAGCGCCACATCAGGTGTCCGAACATGGCCATCCGTGTCCTCAGGAGACGACCGACGAGGTTGGTCCGAACCGCCCCGGTTCAACGAAGAACGCCCCCGGAGGCGTCTCCAGGGGCGTTGACCGGGGAGCGGAACACGGGACTCGAACCCGCGACCTCCACCTTGGCAAGGTGGCGCTCTACCAGCTGAGCTAGTTCCGCAAGCCACTCTGTTGAGCGGGAGCACCAAAGTACGGAGCCCCCGCTCTCAGTGTCAACGCGGCCGGACCGCTCTTCACGGCGTCTCAGCGCGAGTCGTCCGGTAGCTTCGCGCTGTCCCCCGTCTGCCCGATGAACCCTCCACGCCCCTGGACCACGCTTTCCTCTCGCACGATCCTCCGCCGCTGGTGGATGACGCTCCGAGAAGACCGCGTTCGCCTACCCAATGGGCACGTGCTCGACGAGTTTCATGTCGCGGAGTACCCGGACTGGGCGTGCGTTCTCGCGCTCACCGATGGGGAGGAGGCTGTCCTCGTGGAGCAGTACCGCTACCCCATCGACCGGGTCCGGCTGGAGCTTCCGGCGGGCGTCGTCGACGAGGGCGAGGCGCTGGAGGCGGCCGCCCGCCGGGAGCTGCTCGAAGAGACGGGCTACCAGGCCGATGCGATGCATGTCCTCGGTCGCCTCGCGGTCGAGCCTGGACGGCAGACGAACTACGGGCACGTCTTCGTGGCGCCCGGCGTGCGCCGGGTGGCGGAGCCCGACCTCGACGCGTCCGAGGACATGCGGGTCCGGCTCGTCCCGGCGGATGACCTGCCCCGGCTCGTCGAGGGCGGCGAGATCGTCCACGCCGTCCACGCGGCTGCGGTGTTCTGGGCCCTTCATCAGGGCTGGATCAGTAGCGCCGAACCCGACCGGCGTGGTCGCGTTCATCCGGTCCCATCACCCTGGACCTCTCTCCCCATGCAGAAAGAACAGAAGACCCTTCTCGTCAGCGTCAACGTGGAAGAGCACGACAATGAGGACGCGCGGATGAACCAGATCGGTCAGAAGGTGGGCGAGGGGTGGACGGTGATCCAGGCGATCCCGGTGTCGGGAGAGGAGGCCGGACCCGGCGGCGCCTCGGAGGACTTCATGCGCTATCAGGTGACGGTCGAGCGCCAGATCGACTCGGACAACGTGGTCGTCGGCGCGGACCGGAGCGGGGCGGCCGATCTGAAGGACGCCGGCCAAGTCTCGGGCGCCTTCGACGAAGGGATTCCGGAGGCGGAGGACGAGTAAGGACGCCCGCCCGGCTCCTCGCTCGGACATCGGACTTACCCGCGTCGCTCCGCCCGGTAGCCGGCCTCTGACAGGAGGACGGCGGCGCGGTCCGCCTCTCGGCTCGTCGCGAACCCGAACCGGAACGTCCCCACCTCGCCGACCCGGATTCGGAGCAACTCTGCGTCCTTGAGGTTGAGGCCCGCCTCGGCCAGGACGCCAGTGAGGGCGTGGAGGAAGCCGGGCCGGTCGTCGGCCCAGACCACCACGTCGGCGAGCGGGGCGAGAAAGCCCTTCGAGGACGAGGGGAGGGCGGCGCGTGTGCGGCCCGCCCTAGCGAACGCGTCCGCCAGCATGCCGGGGTCCTCCTCGACGTGGCGCCGGAGCATGGCCAGCCGCTCTTCGAACCGGCGCAGCGTCTCGGTGACGGCCTCTCGATTGTCGCGGAGGATGGGGCCCCACATCGAGAAGGGCGAGCCGGTGATCCGCGTCATGTCGCGAAAGCCGCCGGCCGCCAGGCCCAGCGCGTCGTCGCCCGTGTCCGCCGCCGCTTCGACGAGCGCCACGGCGAGGAGCTGGGGGAGGTGGCTGATCGTCGCCGCCACGCGGTCGTGGCGGGCCGCCTCCATCACCACCGGCCGCGCGCCGACGGCATCGACAAGCCACAGCGCCTCGGGGGCGTAGGCGGGGAGGTCCGCCACGCTATCCGGAGGGGTGAGGACATAGACGGCGTTCTCGAAGAGGAGCGGGTCGGCGTGGTCCGGGCCGGCCGTTGCTGCGCCCGCCATCGGGTGCCCGCCGACGAACCGGACCCGGTCGGGGAGCAGCGCCGCAGCCTCCATTACCGTTCCCTTGACCGACCCGACGTCGGTGACGAGTGCTCCCGGAGGGACGTGCTCTGCGATTTCGGCCAGGAGCGCTGGGATTCGGTCGAGTGGCACGGCGAGCACGACGAGGTCGGCGTCCTGTACGGCCTCACCCACGCTCGCGCGCACGGCAGTCAGGGCGCCGAGCTGGAGTGCGCGCGCGGCGGTCTCAGGCGACGCGTCGACGCCGAAGACGGGGAGATCGGGTGCGCGGCGCCGAACGGCCAGGCCAATGGAGGCGCCGATCAGGCCGGTCCCGACGAGGGCGATGAAGGAGGGGGGACCCGAAAGCACAGTCGCTGGGTTGAGGGCGCGCAACCTACCGCCGCTCCATGCTCTTCCCGATTAGCGACGACGACCGCCACCTGACCCGGCCGGCCATCGCCACGATCCTGCTCGTCGTCGCCAACGTGCTGGTGTTTGCCTATCAGATGGCGGAGCCGTCGGTCACGTACGGGTGGAGCGTGGTCCCCGAGGAGATCACGTCGGGCGTGGATCTTGTCAACGACCGCCCGATTCCCGAGGAGGACCCCGCGGTGGAGATTCGGACGCCCCGGGACCTCCCCCAGCGTCCGGGGCCGGGCGGGGCGCCGCTCATCTACCTGACGGTCCTCTCGGCCATGTTCATGCACGGCGGGCTGGGACACATCGGCGGCAATCTGCTCTACCTCTGGATCTTCGGCGATAACGTGGAGCACCGCTTCGGGACGGTCCCATTCCTCGCGTTCTACCTCGCGAGCGGAATCGCTGCGACGGCCGTCCAGATCGTGCTCGGCCCCCATGGGTTGGTGCCCAACCTGGGCGCGAGCGGCGCCATCTCAGGCGTCCTCGGGGCCTACCTCGTGCTCTTCCCACGCAACCGCGTGAACGCCGTCTTTTTCTTCCGCGTCGTCGCCGTGCCTGCGATCGTGGTCCTCGGTCTGTGGATCGCCCTTCAGTTCTTCAATGGCTTTGGCGCCACGGCGGCGACCGAGGAAACGGGCGGCGTGGCTTACGGAGCACACATCGGCGGCTTCGTCACGGGGATGACCGTCGCCCTCGTCTACAAGGCGCGCGGGGGCCACGAGCGCCCGAGTCGGCTCACGCATGCGATGCAGAGCGATCCGGAGAACCGGTCGTGGTGGTAACGGTCTGGATTCCGTGCGAAGGCATGGAGCTTGCAGCGGATCCGCTTGTTCTTGTCGCCCGTATGACCGATATTCGAAGCGGTCCCCCATGCCGATGCGCATTCGTCACTCCCTGCCCCGACTCCTCGCCGTCGCCCTCGTCGGGTGCGCGGTCTGGACGGCGCCCGCCTCCGCCACCGTCGACGCGACGCCTCGCGCGACCGTCGTCCTCGAGTACGCCGCCGACGCGACGCAGCCTTTCCGGCTCTCGACGCCGCGCCCGAACCCCTTCCAGTCGACTACGACGCTGGAGCTGACGCTGGACCAGACCACGAACGTGACCGTCGCCGTGTACGACGCGCTCGGCCGCCAGGTCGCCCTCCTGCACGAGGGGACGCTCCGGCCCGCGACCTACACGCTCCGCGTGGAGGCCGGCGACCTGCCCCCGGGTCTCTACTTAGTCCGCGCCACGGACGGCCGCGGCACGACTGCCACGCGCTCGGTCTCGCTCGTCCGATAAGCGACCGACCGACCCGTTTTCCGGCGCCGGCTTCCATGGAGGCCGGCGCCGTTCGTTTGGAGAAGCGCCGCAGTACGTTGAGGACCTCTCCATCCCTCACCCCAATGAGCGAGTCAGACCACGACCCTGCCGACGAGACCATTGATCCTGAGGACGACGTGGACGAGGCGCTCTACGAGACCTTCCCGGCCAGCGACCCTCCCAGCTACACCGGGGGAACCGCGATGCCGGACGAGAAAAAACGCGGCGACAAGGACGACGAGCAGGAAGGGAGAGCCGTCTAAACGAAGCCGCCCCGCTGGCGGGAGCACCAGCGGGGCGGACAGGAAACGCGCGCAGAGGACTAGTCGTCCGTCGCTTCGGCTTCGGGCTCCTTTTCTTCGTCCGAGGCATCAGGGGCCTCATCGGAGGGTGCCTTCTTCTTGCGCGCCTTCTTGGTCTTGAAGGTGAGCTCCTCGCCGTCTTTGTAGTCGACGCTGATCTTAGCCCCCTCCTGGAGGTCGTTGGTGAGGATGGCCTCGGCCATCGGGTCCTCGACGTACTTCTGGATCGCGCGCCGGAGCGGACGGGCGCCGAACTGCGGGTCGAACCCCTTCTCGACGAGGAAGTCCTTGGCGCTGTCCGACAATTCGATCTCGATGCCGAGGTCGTTCACCCGGGCGAAGAGGTCCGTCTTCATCACGTCGATGATCTCGAGGATGTGCGACTTGTCGAGGGGGTGGAAGACGATCACGTCGTCGATCCGGTTGAGGAACTCGGGGTTGAACACGCGCTTGAGCGCGTCCTCGACCGTCGACTTCATCTTCGAGTAGTCGAACGTGTCGTCGGTGAGCGAGAAGCCGATCCCCTTGCCGAGGTTCTTGATGTCCCGCGCCCCGATGTTCGAGGTCATGATGATGATCGTGTTCCGGAAGTCGACGCGGCGGCCGAGGCCGTCGGTCAGGATCCCGTCATCGAGCACCTGGAGCAGGATGTTGAACACGTCCGGGTGCGCCTTCTCGATCTCGTCGAGAAGGACCACCGAGTAGGGCTTGCGCCGGACCTTCTCGGTTAGCTGCCCGCCCTCCTCGTACCCGACGTAGCCGGGAGGTGCGCCGACGAGGCGCGACACGGAGAACTTCTCCATGTACTCCGACATGTCGATCCGGATGAGGGCGTCCTGACTGTCGAAGAGGTACTCCGTGAGCCGCTTGGCCAGCTCCGTCTTGCCGACGCCGGTCGGCCCGAGGAAGATGAACGAGCCGATGGGCCGCTTGGGGTCCTTGAGGCCGGCGCGGGTCCGGCGGATCGAGCGCGAGAGCTTGACGAGCGCCTCGTCCTGCCCGATCACCTTGCCCTTCAGCTCCTCCTCCATGTTGAGGAGCTTGGCGCCCTCGGTGGTCTGGACGCGGTCGACGGGCACGCCCGTCATCATGGCGACGACGGCCGAGATGTCCTTCTCCGTGACCGGATAGGTCTCGTCCTCGGCCTGGCGCTCCCACTCCTCCTTGACGTTCTCAAGCTCCTCCTGGAGCCGTTTCTCCTTGTCGCGGAGCTGGGCGGCCTCCTCGAAGTTCTGGCTCTTGACGACCTGGTTCTTCTCCTCCTTGACGGCCTCGATCTGCTGCTCGAGATCGACGACCTCCTGCGGCACCTTGATGTTGGCGAGGTGCACGCGGGCGCCGGCCTCGTCGAGCACGTCGATGGCCTTGTCGGGGAGGTGGCGGTCGGTGATGTAGCGCTCCGAGAGCTTCACGATCAACTCGATCGTGCCCTCGTCGTACTCCACGTTGTGGTGGTCCTCGTACTTCGGCTGGATCTGGGTCAGGATCTCGACGGCCTCCTCCGGGGTGGCCGGGTCGACGATGATCTTCTGGAAGCGGCGGTCGAGGGCGCCGTCCTTCTCGATGTACTGACGGTATTCGTCGAGCGTGGTCGCGCCGACGCACTGGATCTCGCCGCGCGCGAGCGCTGGCTTGAACATGTTGGAGGCGTCGAGCGAGCCCGAGGCGCCGCCGGCCCCGACGAGCGTGTGGAGCTCGTCGATGAACAGGATGACGTCCTGGTTCTTTTCCAGCTCGTTCATCACGGCCTTCATCCGTTCCTCGAACTGGCCGCGGTACTTGGTGCCCGCAACGAGGGCGGCGAGGTCGAGCGTCACGATCCGCTTGTCGTAGAGGACGCGCGAGACCTTCCGCTGGACGATCCGGAGCGCGAGGCCTTCGGCGATGGCGGTCTTGCCCACGCCGGGCTCGCCGATCAGGACCGGGTTGTTCTTCTTGCGACGGCTCAGGACCTGCGCGACGCGCTCGATCTCGACCTCACGGCCGACGATGGGGTCGAGCTTGCCGTCCTCGGCGAGCGACGTGAGGTCGCGGCCGAAGTTGTCGAGGACCGGGGTCTTGGACTTGTCTGCCATCTCGCGTTTGCTGCTGGAGGAGCGGGAGCGGCCCCGACCGGACGGCTCGTCCGGGTCGTCGGTGGCGGCGGCGCGGGGGGACGCTTTTCCGCTGAGGATGGAGTCGAGCTCGGAGCGGACGGCGTCGTAGGTGACGGAGAACGCCTGCTGCAGGATCTGGGCGGCGACGTTCTCGTCGTCGCGCAGGAGCGACAGGAGCAGGTGCTCGGTCCCGATGACGTCGCTCTTGTAGAGCTTCGCTTCGAGGTAGGTGATCTTGAGGACCTTCTCGGCCTGCTTCGTCAGCGGGATGTTGCCGACGGTGAGCGTCCCGCCCGTGCTCCGGACCGTGTCTTCGACGGCCTTCTTGAGCTTGAACAGGTCGCATCCGAGGTTGCGGAGGATCTTGACAGCGATCCCCTCGCCCTCGCGGATGATTCCGAGGAGGAGGTGCTCGGTCCCGATGTAGTCGTGCCCGAGCCGGATCGCCTCCTCGCGGGAGTATGAGATCACGTCGCGGACACGGTTGGAAAAGTTGCCTTCCATGAGATTCAGTGGGTCAGTAAGTCGGCGGATCAGTCAGTCAGTGTGTCGGGGTGGGCCGGGATCGTCACGGCCCCACTGATCTACCGACCCACCGGGCTAGGCGGCGAATGAAGAGCCGCAGCCGCAGGTCTGCGTCGCCTGGGGGTTCTCGAAGACGAACCCGCGGGCGTCGAGACCGTCGTGGTAGTCGACGGTCGTGCCCATGAGGTAGAGCCCATGGCGCTTGTCCATGAACACGGTGATCGGGTCGCCCGAGTCGTCGGCGATCACGAACTGGAGGTCGTGCTCACGCTGCTTGTCGAAGCCGAGCACGTAGCTCATGCCGGAGCATCCGCCGCCCTTCACGCCCACGCGGAGCCCGAACTGCTCGGGGATCTGCTTGTTGGCAACGATGCGACGGACCTCGGCGGCAGCCCGGTCGGTCAGGTGGACCGGGGCGGGGAGGGTCGTGGGGGAGGGAGCGGGGGCGGTCGTGCTCATGGGGCCGAGGAAGGCGCGTCCGGGGGGAGGAGTCGAATCGGAGAACGGCAAGCGCTGTTCCATCCGTGCGGGCGCGGCGTGTGGATTCTCCGCCTACCTGTGCCGGCGGCTCCAACCCCGCGCCGAGTGGTCCAAAGGTACGCCCGGGTGGCAGTCGGACGCCGCGAGCGGGCGGGCCCTTCCCCACACCGGTGGTTTTTTCCGTCCAGGCGGTGCGACGCGGTGTCACCGCGCGGAGACGTTACTCCGGCCGGGCCAACACGATGGCGGCGCGGTGGGCCTCCGTCGTCCCGCCCTGGACGTCGACGGCCTCGACGAGCACCACGTAGATCCCCGCCCGGAGCTGCCGCCGGTCGTCGTCGGTCCCGTCCCACTCCAGCGCCGCCATGCCGCCGACGAGGCGGCCGGGTTCGAGCTCTCGAACGAGGCGCCCCCCACCGTCGAACACCCGTGCGCGGACGAGCGCCGCCTCCGTGGCGAGCGTGACGTGGATCTGAGCGCTCTCCTGGGGAGGGGCGAACGGGCTCGTCACCGTGAGGCCGCCGTCGCGTTCGACCGGTGTCCCGGCCACCCCCACGGAGTTCTCGGCGGAGGGGGTCCCGCCTCGCTCCGATAACGACGACGACCAATTCGACGGGGCGTTCGACGGACCGGCAGGATCGCGCCGCTCCAGGGCGATGCCGGTCGCGTCGTCCAGTTCGATACGGTGCCAGGCGGGGTCGTAGGAGACCGAGTCCACTACGACGCCCCCGGCGCGGAGGACGACGGCCTCGCCTCCGTTGGCGAGCCCGATGACGGACCCGGCCTCAGCGGCCTCAGCATCCGGGAATGCGATGCGGAATCCCGCGAGATCCCGGACGATCGCAAGATACTGGCCGGGGAGGACGAGGATGGGCTCATCCGCGAGCGCGTCGCCGTCCCCATCGCCGTCGTCGAGCGTGACGCCCCGCAGGTCGAAGATGCGGTCGGCGGTGCGGTTGAGGACTTCGAGGTACTCGCCATCGCTTCCGATGAGCGGATCGTACTGGATCTCGGTGAGAACGAGGTCGCCCGCGCCCGGCGTATCGGCTGTACCGACGAAGAACCGCGCCGTCGTCAGTCCGCTCTCGTTGCCCGCGAAGTCGACGAGGCCATTGGCCGAGAGGGTGTAGAGCGACTGGTCGTTCAGGGGCTCCGACAGGGTGAGCGTGGCGACGGTGGCGCCCCCGTTGGCGCGCTCGTCGACTGCGACCTCCGTGACCGACGCTCCCATGTCGACGACGGCATAAGTCGCCGCGAGGGCAGAGGCCTCGGTGACGGGCTCGGAGTACCGGACGCGGATCGTCGTCGGCGACGTCGACGTCGACGTCACCCGGACGAGGGTCGGGGGGGTCGTGTCGGGCACAAACGTCACTGTCGTGGCCGACCGGTCGGTCACGTTGCCAAGGAGATCGGCGAGGGCGGTCGCGATGACGGTGGACTCACCCTCGGGCAGCGGAGCGTCGAGGGTGAGCGTCAGGGACGTGGCCTCGGGGAGATAGAGGACGTCCCGGACCGCGGGACCGTCGTCGACGGTGAACCGTCCGGGCGTCACAGTCGCCGGATCTAGAGGTTCGTCGAGCTGCACGGTGAGGGTGCGCCCGTCAGGCGAGGCCGTCGCGGAGACAAGGCGGGGGCCGGTGACGTCGGGGGCGAACTGAGAGTTGAGGGCGCCCGGAGTCCCCCCCCGGAGGTCCGTCGTCGTGGCCCAGCTGACGGAGACGGACGAGGGGCCCGCGGGATCTCTCCGCTCCAGGCTCGCATTGTCCCCGCCCCAGGTGGGTCGGTAAAACAGCGAGTCCACGACGGCGCCCTGGTACCGCAGCACGATCGCGTCGCCGGTGTTGTTGAGGGCGCTCCACGCCGGCTGCTCGATGGCGTCGACGCCCGGGAACACAGCGCCGAACGCCTCCAGGTCCTGAACGAGGACGGCGTAGGCGCCTGGCGCGACGAATGCGGCCTCCGCGGTGACGGGCTGGTCCTCCCCGGTCCCGTCGTTCAGGGTGAAATCGCGCAGGTCGAAGGTCTTGTCGGATCGGTTGACCAGCTCGACGAACTCCCCGGGGTTGTCGGTGGAGGGCGGGTCGTACAGGAACTCGTTCAGGACGAGGTCGCGCGCATCGGCGGGGTCCCCGTCGCCGGAGAAGAACGTGGCCGACGTGGAGGGCTGGACGTTGTCTGCGAGGTCGGTCAGCCCGGTGGCCGTGACTGTGGATTCCTGGCGGTCGGGGAATGGTGTCGCAAAGACGAGGACCGCGGCCACGACGCCCCCACCGGAGCCGGGCTCCGTGGAGACCGAGAGCGGTGCCCCGACGCCGCCGTCGACGGCGTAGGCCGAGGCGGCACCGGCGGACGCGGCCGTGACCGGCTCGGAGAACGTGACGCGCAGCGTGGTCGCCGTCTCGGCCGTCGCGCGGGAGAGGGTAGGGAGGACGGTGTCGGGGGTGAAGTCGACCGTCGTGGTGCTCTGCGCCGTCTCGTTGCCGACGAGGTCGCGGAGACCCGACGCCGTGATCGTGCTCGTCCCGGCCGCCAGGGGACCCGACAGCGTGAGGGTCACTGTGATTTCGTCCGCGTCGTAGGTCACGGCGGTCACGGACGGGCCCCCCGTGACGGTGAAGGCGGACGCCGTCACCGAGGCGGGAGCGAGCGGCTCGTCCACTCGAACGAGGACCTGGCGGCCGTTGAGGGAGGCCGTGGCGTCAGTGAGTTGGGGGCCGGTCTGGTCTGGAGCGAACTGGGAGTTGCGGGCGCCGGGTGTGCCCCCGTCGGGCGCCGTGCTCGTGGCCCAGTTGGCGGCGCTGGACGAAGGGCCGTCGGGGTCTTTGCGTTCCAGGCTCGCGTCGGCGCCGCCCCACGACGGCGCGTACGTAAGCGAGTCGATGGTCGTGCCCAGGTACTTGAGGACGATGGCGTCGCCGGTGTTGTTGAGCGCGCTCCACGACGGCTGGTCGATCGCCTCCACGCCCGGGAAGACGGCGGCGATGGCCTCGGCATCCTGGACGATGACGACGAATCCCCCCGGCTCGACGAACACGGCGGCCTCGGTGATCGGCGCGTCACTGCCGGTGTTGTCGTTGAGGGTGAAGTCGCGGAGGTCGAGCGTCTTGTCGCTCCGGTTGAGCACCTCGACGAACTCGCCGGGGCTTAGGCGCAGGCGCCGGATCGTACAGGAACTCGTTGATCACGAGGTCGCGCGTCGTGGCGGCATCGCCTTGGCCATAGGAGAAGGAGGCATCGTCGGAGCCGAGCGTGTTGCCCGCCAGATCCTCGATGCCGGAGACCGTCAGCGTGTACGTCGTCCCGCCCATGAGGGGCGACGAGAGTGTGAGCAGGACGGTACGGTCCTCCTCCCCGAACGTGGCCGAGACGGGCGTGCCAATGCCGCCGCTGACCACGTAGTTCTGCATGTCGAGCCCCGTCGTCGGGTCGAGGGGCTCATTGAAGACCGCGCGGACGGTCGTGCCGTCCACGGCCTCTGCGGCGAGAAGGTCGGGCGGCTCCGTGTCCGAAGCGAACAGCGAGTTGACCTCGCCGGGCGTCCCGCCGGCCGGGTCCGTGGTGGTCCCGAAATTGGCGCGCTGGTCGCTCGGTCCGTCCGGATCGCGGCGCTCCAGGGAGGCGTCCGTGCCGCCCCAGGTCGACGTGTAGGGGACCGCGTCGATCTCGGTCGTCCCGAGCACGAGCGCGACGCGGTCGTCGCTGTTGTTGAGGATGGGGAAGCCGTCCAGGTCGACGAACGAGACGCCGGGGTAGGCGGCGGCGAAGGCCCCGCCGTCCCGCACCAGCACGGCCACGTCGCCGGGCGCGAGGACCAGGGGGCCCGCAACAGCGTCCGACGTGCTTCCCCCGTCGCTCACCATCACCCCCGCCAGGTCAACTGGTCGGTCCGACCGATTGATCACCTCGATCCACTCGTTGTTCGATGGCTGGGGGGCCGGCGGGTCGTAGGCGATCTCGTTGATGACGACCTCGCCGGGTGTCGGGGCCTGCGCGGTGGCAGGCGCGGCGGTGGCGAGGCAGAGTAGGAGGGACCAGCGCATCGGGACGGGGAGGGCCGTCCGAAGGTAGGGCGTCAGTCCGAATCGGCTTGGGCCCGCCGGGCGAGGTCGTCGAGGCACACGGCCGACATCAGGTGCGCGGCGAGCGGGAGCGCCCCTTCGTCGAGGTCGAACCGCGCGTGGTGGAGGGGATAGCGCGTTTCGGGCCCACCCGCCGAGCCCACGCGCAGCATGGCGCCGGGGACGCGCTGGAGGTAGTAGGCGAAGTCCTCACCCCCCATGCTCGGGAGCGGGATGCTGACGACGGCCTCCTCGCCGAAGAGCGCCCGCGCCGTCTCGCGCGCCGCCTCGACCTCCTCCTGAGTGTTGACGACGGCCGGGAGCGCGTCGTCGAACTCCACGCCCACGTCGGCCTTGTAGACGGCCCCGAGGGCCCCGGCCACGCGGCGGATTTTCTCCCGGAGGTAGACGAGTGTCTCGCCGTCGACCGAGCGGAGGGTCCCTCCGAACTCGACGCGCGCCGGGATCACGTTGAGCGCGTCGCCGCCCTGGAATCGGCAGATCGTGAGGACCGACGGCTTGCGGGCGTCGCTGACGCGCCCGGCTAGCTGGTAGAGGGCGTTCGCGATCTGCGTGGAGATCCAGACCGTGTCGACGGCCTCGTGAGGCCGTGCGGAGTGGCCCGATCGCTCGCTCTGCACCGTCACGCGGAACGGCGACGACGCGGCTGTGATTGGCCCGACGCGGAACCCGAACCGCCCGACGGCCTGCGAGGGGTCCATGTGGACGGCGTAGATGGCGGCAACGCCGTCGAGGGCGCCGTCGGCGATCATGGCGGGGGCGCCGGAGGGCATACGCTCCTCGCTGGGCTGGAAGAGCACGCGGAGCGTCCCGTGCATCTGGTCCGCCCGCTCGCGCGTCAGGACGGCCACGCCGCACGCGACGGCCATATGGGCGTCGTGGCCGCAGGCGTGCATCACGCCTTCGTTCTTCGAGCGGTAGGGCGCCTCCGTCGCCTCCACGATCGGGAGCGCGTCCATGTCCGCCCGGTAGGCGACGGTCGGGCCGGGATGAGCCCCCTCGATCTCGACGTAGAAGCCGGTCCCGGCGAGCGGACGGCTCGGCTCAAATCCGCGTTCGGCGAGCCACGCCCGGAGCGTCTCCGACGTGGTGTGCTCGGCGAAGGACAGCTCCGGGTGCTCGTGGAGCAGGCGGCGGAGCGCGACGAGGTCGTGGCGGAGGTCGGTGTCGGAGAGAGGCGGGGCGTCGGTCAGCACGGGAACACGGCACGGTGGAGCGAGAGCAAAGTACCGGGGGCACCGCCCGGAGTTCGCCATGGGGCCGATCTTGCACGGGTTTCCCTGGCGGTCTAACGCCCCTTTCGACGGGGCACCGACGGTGTTCCAACCGTGGAGGCTTAGCCGAAGGACGTCACGCTCTCGCGGAGCTCTGCCGCCAGGGTCGAGACCACGTCCGGGAGGCGATGCTTCGCAGCCATCGTCCGGCGCTGGCGCTCGTACGACGCGCCGAGCTCGAGGGTGTCATGGATGCCACGCAGTTCATCCAGGCAGCCGAGGCGGTCGGCGACGGGTTCCAGGGACGAGACGAGCTCTGGGATCTGCTCGCGAAGCGGGGCGTGGTCGCCCTCGTTGTCGCGGATCACGTCGGCGTCGAGGCCGTGGCGGGAGGCGCGCCACTTGTTCTCGCGGAGAATCCAGGGCTTGAGCAACCGGAGCGGGGCGCCCGTCTCGTACCGGTCGCCGAGGGCCACGATGAGGCATTGCGTGAGGGCGACGAGCGAGGCCAGCTCGCGCATCGTCGAGGGCGCGTCGCAGATGCGGACCTCCAGCGTCCCGAAGTTGGGGTGCGGCCGGATGTCCCACCAGATCTCGCGGATCGACTCGATGGCGCGGGCGCGGACGAGCGTGTTCATGAACCGCTGGAACTCGCCGTAGTTGGCGAGGCGGTAGGGGAGACCGGCGGTCGGCATCCCCTCGAAGATCTTCGAGCGCGTGCTCGCCAGGCCGGTGTCCTCGAAGTCGACGAAGGGGGAGGAGGCCGAGAGCGCGAGCAGGTGGGGGAGGTAGCTGGCGAGCCCGTTCGAGACGGCGATCGCCTTCTCCCCCGAGGACACGCCCACGTGCACGTGCAGCCCGTAGATCAGGAGCCGGCGCGCGGGCCACTGGATCCGGTCGACGAGGTGCTGATAGCGCTCGTTGGGGAAGATCTTCTGGTCACGCCACTGGCCGAACGGGTGTGTCCCGGCCGACGAGAACGTGAGCCCCAGCTCGTCCCCGAGGTCGTACAGCTCGCGGATCGAACCGGCGATGTCGTGGCACGCCTCGCCGACATCGTCGCAGATCCCGGTGATCACCTCGATCGTGGACTGCGTCAGCTCCTGCTTGATCTTCGGGTGCCCCAGCCCGAGTCGGTCGAGGAGTTGGACGGATCCCTGCTTCAGGTTGAACGTCGAGGGGTCGACGATCTGGAGCTCGATCTCCACGCCGAGCGTGGGCTGCGGCGACGGGCGGAAGGGGATCGGGGCCAGGGCGCTGGCCGTGGTGACGTCCATGCGGGACGATGTGGGGCACTCCCAAGAAACCGCCCGTGTGAAGGAATGGCAAGCGGGTCGAACCGGGCGCCGCTGCCTTCGCCCGAGCGCTACCCCGCGTGCTCCGGGAACAGCTCCCGGTAGCGGGCGACCATCCGTCGGGCCTCCTCGCGGATGGAGTCGGCCTCGTCGCTCGTGCTCCCGTGCTCCTCGGCGAAGCGGTCGATGGCCTCGGGCGTGCCGCCGTCGCGGGCGAGGGCCCAATAGTCGTCGGCGCGGGCGAGGGCGTCCTCGAAGGCGTCGGGGTCGGCCATCACGCCGGGCGATTCCAGGAGCGGCTGCGCGAAGAGGGCGCGGGCCTCCACCTCGCTGAGCGAGCCGTCGCCGAAGCCGGCGTGCGTGGCGTCCCCTTCCTCTGGGCCGACGCGGAAGGCCGGGTGGTGGAGGAGCGCATCGAAGTCGAGCGTCTCGGCCTCCACGTCCTGCGCCATCTCGATCTCCTCCGGGAGGAGGGCCTGCCAGTGAATCACGATTGTCTCCAGGAGCCCGTCGAGGCTCACCCAGTCGTCGTCGCTCGGGTCTTCGCCCACGAGCTGCGATGCGAGCACTTGGCGCTTGTGTGCGCGCTCGGACGGCGGCATGGAGAAGAAGGCCCAGAGCACGCGTGCCGTCTCCAGCAGCGCGACGGCGTCGTCGGCGACGGCCTCGGGCTCGGTGCGGAGCCGGAACGCGTCGGCCACGTCGAGGTCGTAAAGCGCGAACAGGGGCTCGGCGAAGAGCGCGAGGGACTCGAACTGGACGCCGGTCTCGCCATTCACGAGCGCCGTGGTCAGGCGCGTCTTGCGGGCGGCGAAGGCGTCGGCCGAAGCGCCGTCGAGGGCGGCCACGGTCTCCGGATCGAGGGGGGCGTCGAAGTCGTCGTCGAGCGGGTCGTCGAGGTCGTCGTCGGAGTCGAACATGAAAGGGGGGGGAGCCGGGGGGCTAGACGCTAGGCTCGGGCGGGGAGGTTCCAACGCGGGGGATCTTCTCACGTCCGTCGTAGAGACGCGGCGATGTGGTCGAGCATTGCGCCGGGGTCGTCGGTGAGGCCGGTGCGGATGGGCGAGGTCTGGAGGACCGTCGAGCGACGCGCCGTGAGCCAGTGGAACCGCTCGGACGGCGGGAGCAGCCCGAGCGGGGCCGCCTCGCGTCCGCCCGCAGCGACCGCCGCGAAGGCGGTGACGTAGCGGGAGAGGAGCGCGGCGTCGAGGCCGGGCCAGCGCGCCGCGAGCATGGCGGGGGCGTGGACGATCCGGACGCCCAGGAACCGGGCCTGCCGCGCCTGGAGCACGACGCCGACGACCTCGCCGTCGCCCACGGGCACGCTGGGGACGACGCGGAGCAGGGCGTAGTCGAACGCGACGGGCACGCTAGCGGCGGTAGGCGAGCGGCTCGGACGCCGTGCCGGCCTGCTGAGCGCGGACGGCTTCTGCCACCCAAGCTCGTGGTTCGCGGAGCCGCGTCCGGAAGTAGTCCAGGTAGGCGGCGCGGTTGGCCTCGGCGCTCTCGAACGGCGGGGTCCGCCCCTCAGGCGCGTCCATCAGGAGCGCGTCTGGTACGGCGTCGACGATCGAGGCGAGCGCGTCGACGTCGAGGAGCGGGCGGAGGCGGGCGTCGGCCGCTTCCAGGTCGCCTGCGAACGGGAGGAGGACGTGGTCCCGAATGGGTGGGAAGGGCGCCTGCGCACGGGCCTCGTCCATCCCGTCCCAGTTGTGGTGGAAGTAGAGCGCCGCGCCGTGGTCGATCAGCCAGAGCCTCGGTCCGTCATCGCTCGGGGCGACGAGCAGGTTCGGATTGCGGACGGTGCGGTCGATGTTGGTCGTGAGCGCGTCGAGCCAGACGACGTCCGCCGCGAGGTCGGGATCGATGAGATCGCCGGCGGCGAGGGGGTCGAAGGGGAAAGCGCCCTCTACGAACCCGAGCCCCACGTTGAGCCCGTGGCTCGCGCGGAGGATGTCCTGGATCTCGGGATCTGGCTCGGCCCGGCCGAACGTCTCGGCCAACTCGATCAGGGCGAGGTCGGGGAGGGGGAGGCCGAGGCGCTGCGCGAGCCGTCCGACGAGGATCTCGGCGATGAGCGCGCGCGCGCCTTGCCCGGCGCCCCGAAACTTGACCGCGTAGAGGCCTGCTGGCGTCTCCACGATGGCCGGGAGGGATCCCCCTTCCCGGAGGGGCGTGACGTAGCGCTGTGCGGGGTGAGCGGGGAGCGGCATGGCCGACACACCCAGACGAGGTGTGTCGGGTTTCATCCGAGGGGGAGGCGGAGGAGGGCCGTGTACGTCGGCCCGGCCTCGCCGCGCTCGCTTCGGACGAGGGAAACGGACCTCGCCACGCCCTCGACGGCCGGCGCAGCGGCGCTACGCAGGGCGCGCCGGATGCGGGCAGGGTCCGGCGATTGGAAACGGACGAGGGTGACGTGCGGGAGGAGCGGCCGGTCGGCAGGCGGGGCGCCGGCGGCTCGCAGCGCGGCGTCGACGCGGGCGTGGAGAACGCTCAGCTCCGGGGACTCGGCGAAACGGACAGCGAGGACCCGAGGGCGCCGCGCCGAGGGAAGGCGGACGAGTCTGTCGGCCGCGAGGGGGACAGGCGCGGCGACGAGCGGGGTGAGCTCTTCTGTTATTGCATCTCGCCGAACCTCCGTCGTCTCGCCCAGAAAGCGGAGGGTGAGGTGCATCCGCTCCGGCGGCGTCCACCGCGCGTCGGGCAGATCCAGGCGCCACGCCGCGAGGGACGCGCGCAGCGAATCGGGCAGGTCGAGGGCGACGAACAGGCGCATCAGGCGAGGGCGCGACCGAACCGCCGCAGCAGGACGAGGAAGAACGGGACCCCGCAGATCGCCGTCAGCACGCCGACGGGGACCTCCTGGCCGGGGAGGACGGTCCGCGCGGCGAGGTCGGCCAGGAGGAGGAACAGGGCGCCGCCCGCGAACGCGAGGGGCACGAGGCGGCGGTGCGTGGCCCCGGCCAGGAGCCGGACCGCGTGGGGCACGATCAGCCCGACGAACCCGATGACACCCGACGACGCGACGAGCACGCCCGTGGCCACGGCCGAGAGGGCGATGAGGACCCGCTTCAGACGCTCGACGGGCACGCCGAGGGCGGCAGCCGGCTCCTCGCCGGTCGTCAGGAGGTCGAGCGGACGTGCGAGGGCCCACAGCACCCCCAGCGATCCCAGCGCGACGACGACCGGCCCGACGACGCGCTCCCACCCGATCGCACGGGTGAGCGAGCCGAGGAGCCAGAAGAGAACCGCCCGGAGCTTGTCCGGCTCCGGGGAGGCATAGGTCACGAACGCCGTCACCGAGCCCAGGAGCGCCGACATGGCGACGCCGGCGAGGAGCAGGCGCGTGGTCGAGAGCGTCGCCCCCCGGCGGGCGACGGCGAACACGGCCGCGACGGCCAGCCACGCGCCGGTCACCGCCGCGACGGGCATCGAAACCGTCTTGGACACGACGGCCGGCAGGAAGCCGAGGAAGAACAGCGCGGCCCCCGCGCTCGCCCCCGACGACGCACCCAGGATGTAGGGCTCGGCGAGTGGGTTCCGGACGAGCGCCTGCATCGCCACGCCGACGACCGCTAGCCCGCCCCCGACCGCGAGGGCCAGCACCACGCGCGGGAGGCGGAGCGACCACACGATCGTCCGGTCGGACGGGGAGCCGCCGCCGAGGAGGGCGTCCCAGACGCGGGCCGGCCCGAGGTCGGCGCTGCCCCACATCACGCTGGCGACGACGGCGAGGGTGATCGCGAGCCCGAGGGCGAGCGCGACGAGGGCCGGGCGGCGCACCTAGGCCGCCCCCGCCGCGAATGCCTCCGGGTGGAGCATCCGCGCGAGGCGCTCCAGGCCGTCGACGATGCGGGGGCCGGGTCGAAGGAGGAGGTCGGCGTCGAGCCCGTAGACGCGTCGGTTCTGGACGGCCGGGACCGCATACAACGCGGGGTGGTCTCGGAGCAGGGTCTCCACGTCGACCTCGGGTCCCCCCGCGATGAGGATGATCTCGGGAGCCATCTCCAGCACAGCTTCCTCGCTCGGCTGTGAGGCCGCTCCGTCGAACACGTCCGTCAGGTTCTCGCCGCCGGCGAGGCGGACCATCTCGCTCGCGTACGAGTCGCGCCCGAAGGCGTTGAGCGTCCCCTCGTACGACCCGACGAGGAGGAGCACGCGCGGCCGGTCGAAGGGCTGCACCGCCGACACGACGGCGTCGACGCGCTGCTCGAAGGCGCCGGCCGCGGCGGCGCCACCGGTCGTGGCGAGGAGCGTGTCAAGGGTGCGGAGCGCACGCGGCACGTCGGCCACCTCGTCGAACCGGAACAGGTAGGTCGGGATGCCGAGGGCGCCGAGGCCATCGGCCTGGTCCGTCGGGTTCACGTCGTCCGAGCCGATGGCGAGGTCGGGACCCAGCGCGACGATGGCCTCGGTGTCGAGCGGGTACGACTGGAAGCGGGGCAGTCCGTCGATCGTGGGCGGGAAGTTGTCGCTCACGGCGACGCCGGCCAGCCGGTCAACACCTGAGGCCTCGGCTATCAACTCGGTGATGTTCGGGGCGAGCGGGAGCACGTGGTCCGGCGGGGTTGCCAGGTTCACGGATCGCCCTAGGTCGTCCTGGACGGTCCCCGGCCCAGCAGGCTGGCAGCCCGCCATTCCGAGGGCGAGGACGAGAAGGAGAACGAGGCGCACGCGGGGGAAGGGGAGAGGGCGGGTAAGTTATCGGGTCGCCCCATCCGAATGCGCTCCGTCGTCGTCCTCAACCCAGCCGCTCGCGGCGGAAGAAACCGCGTCCTCCGCGAGACCCTGGCCGGGGTGCTCCGCGACGTCGGGATCGAGAGTGAGGTGGTGGAGACGCGCGGGGCGGGCGACGCCGAGCGCCTCGCCCGCGCCCACGCCGACGCGGGTCTGGTGATCGTGGCCGGCGGCGATGGGACGGTCCACGAGGCGGTCAACGGTCTCGCGGGGACCGGCGCGGTGCTGGGGGTGCTCCCCCTCGGGACCGGGAACGACTTCGCACATGCCATCGGGATGCCGGACGGGCTGGTCGCGGCGGCGGCGGCCCTCGCGGCGGCGCCCGTCGTCCCGGTCGACGTGGGGCGAGTCCGGTGGGAGGAGACAGGGGAGGGCGACCCCCTCTCCCATACTCGCATCTTCGCGAACAGCCTGGGCGCCGGGTTCGACGCACACGTTGCGTTCCTGGCCCACGAGACGAAGTGGCTGGGCGGGCGGACGGCCTACCTCGCGTCCGTGTTGCGGACGCTGTGGGCCTGGCGGCATCCGAACCTCCGGGTCCGCGTGACCCTCACGAGGGCACATGACGCCGACGGAGACGGCGAGACCGAGGTCTTCGATGGCCCGCTGTTTCTGTGCGAGGTGGGGAATGGGCACTCGGTCGGCGGCGGCTTCCACCTGACGCCGGACGCGCGGCCCGACGACGGGCTCCTCGACGTGTGTCTCGTCCGGCACGTCACGCCAGCCCGCGCGCTCCGCCTCCTGCCGCTCACGTTTCGGGGCGGCCACGTCGGGCTGCCGGAGGTGCAGATGGAGCGGGCACGGAGGGTCTGCCTGGAGGCCCTGACGGGCGCGCTCGCGCTCCACGCCGACGGCGAGCTGATCTCGTTCGTCGCGCAACGGGTGGAGATGGAGGTGCTTCCGGGAGCGCTGTTGGTACGGGCGCCGGGGTTGCCCGGAAACGAGAGTGATCCCTAGCGGTACAGGGTTACAACTCGTAACATCGGCGTGTCTGGCCGACGCCTCCCCCCCACGGACATGAGCAAAAAGCGCATCTATATCGTCGATGACGACCCGAAGCTCGGCGAACTGTTCGCGCGGGCGCTCGACCGGGACGGCTACGACACGCGGGGCTTCTCGTCCGCCGCATCCCTGCTCGACGCCATCGACGAGGGGGAGGCCCCGGACCTGGTCCTCACGGACCTCATGATGCCGGACATCTCCGGGATGGAGCTGATCGAGACGATCCGCGAACGCGGCCTCATGATCCCCATCATCGTCATGACGGCCCATTCCTCCGTCCAGACGGCCGTCGAGGCCATGCGGCTGGGGGCGTTCCACTACCTCCAGAAGCCCGTCAACCTGGAGGAGATGCGGACGCTCCTCTCCAAGGCGCTCGACCTCTACGAGGACAAGAAGGAGCTGCAGGAGATCAAGCAGACCCGCAAGAAGCAGCACTCGATCGGCAAGATCATCGGGGAGAGCGACGAGGTCGAGGCCGTCCGCGACACCATCGAGACGCTCAAGGAGATTCCCAACACGACGGTCCTCGTGCGGGGTGAGACCGGGACGGGCAAGAACCTCGTGGCCCAGACCCTCCACTACGCCTCGAAGTGGTCGGGCGGGCGGTTCATGGAGATCAACTGCGCCGCGCTTCCGGACAACCTCCTCGAGTCCGAACTGTTCGGCTACGAGAAGGGCGCCTTCACCGACGCCCGCGCCGCCAAGCCCGGCCTCCTCGAGGTCGCCGACGGCGGGACCCTCTTCCTCGACGAGATCGACTCGATGAGCCTCGGCCTTCAGTCCAAGCTCCTCTCGTTCCTGGAGAGCCGCCAGTTCCGCCGCCTCGGGGGGACCGACGAGATCAAGGTGACGACGCGGATCGTGTGTGCCACGAACGCGAACCTGCAGGAGAAGGTGGCCGAGAAGGAGTTCCGGAAGGACCTCCTGTTCCGGATCAACGTGGTCTCCCTCCAGCTCCCGCCGCTCCGGCGGATGGGGCGCGACTCCCTCACCATCGCCAACACGATCGCGGAGGGGTTCGCTGAGGAGTTCGGGAAGCCCTTCGACGGATTCACCGATGCCGCGGAGGAGAAGCTGCTCTCGCACGACTGGCCCGGCAACGTGCGGGAGCTGCGGAACGTCTTGGAGCGGGCCATGATCTTCGCCAAGACCTCCACGCTCGACGCGAGCGACCTCGTCATCCTCAAGACCGACCTGTTCGACGGCGCCGACTCGGACGCCGACACGTTCCGCTTCCGCGCCGGCGCGACGCTCGAGGACCTGGAGTACGAGTACATCAAGCACACGCTCGCCAACAACCGGACCTCGTCCTACGCCGACGTCGCCAAGCTCCTCGGGATCTCGAAGAAGACGCTCTGGGAGAAGCGCAAGCGCTACAACCTCGACGAGGAAGTCGAGGAGATGACGGCCTGAGGCGCACGCGGGGCGGCAGTGGGCCTAGGCTTGCCGGTGCGCGTCCCACGCCTCCCACTTTTTCGCATGACTGACCAGCAAAAAGCCGCCCTCGCCGACCGGCTAGCAGCCCCCTCCGGACCGAGCCACCCGCGCCCGGCCAGCAACGGCGACCTCGCCGCGGCCCTCGAACGGATGCTCGGAGCCGGCGCCGACCGGTTCGGCCTCCGCGCTGACCCGCAGGGGCGCGGCGACGCGTGCGCGCTCGCGCCGCCCCTCGCTCGTCTCATCGACCACACCGTCCTCAAGCCCGATACCACGGAGCAAAGGGTCCGGGAGCTGTGCGCCGAGGCTCGCGAGTACTGCTTCGCGAGCGTCTGCATCAGCCCCGTCTGGGTGCCGGTCGCGGCGGAGGAACTGGCGGGGACGACGCCCATGGTCTGCACCGTCATCGGCTTCCCCCACGGCGCGAACCGGACGGCCGTGAAGGCCTTCGAGACCGAGCAGGCCGTCCGCGACGGGGCCGACGAGATCGACATGGTCCTCGCGATCGCGCTCCTCAAGAGCGAGCGCTACGCCGACGTGGAGGCCGACATCCGGGCCGTGGTGGAGTCCGCCCAGGGGCGGACCGTGAAGGTGATCCTCGAGACGGCGCTCCTCACCGACGAGGAGAAGGTGATCGCCTGCGTCCTCTCCCAGAATGCTGGGGCCGACTTTGTCAAGACGTCGACGGGGTTTGCGCAGTCGGGCGCCAGCCCGCAGGATGTGGCCCTGATGCGCCGCGTCGTGGGTGACACGATGGGCGTCAAGGCCTCAGGCGGCGTGCGCTCGGCGGAGGACGCCTACGCCATGGTGGAGGCCGGGGCCACGCGCCTCGGGGCGAGTGCCGGCGTCGCTATTTTGAAGGGGCTCACCTCGGACGCCGCCTACTAGCCGAAGGAGTTTTCCCCATGCGCCTCTCTCTTCGCCTCGTCGCGCTCGTCGCGGTCTCCCTGACGTTCGCCGCCTGCTCCGGGTCTGGCCCGCGGGGTCCCGTCGTCGACCCCGGTGCACCTCCGGACGACGGGCGCCCGGACTATGAACTGTTCGACCCGGCGGGGTACGACGCGGAGCCCGCCGCACCGACCACCGTCGTTCACGACGTGCCAGCGCGCGTGATGGAGGGTCGCGTGGAGGTCCCGACTCAGGGGGGAGGCGCACCATCGTCGGAACCCGCGCCCCCGACGCCACGACAGGTGGATGGGTACCGCGTCCAGATCTTCAACACGGCCAGTCGGGATGCCGCTGAGCGGGTGCGCGGAGATGCCCTCGACTGGTGGAGCGCCATCCGGTCGGAGCCCGGCGCGCCGCGGCAGATGGACGTCGTGATCGCGTACCAGCAGCCGTACTACCGCGTCCGCATGGGCGCCTTCGGGTCGCGGGAAGACGCCGACCGCGCCCTCACCCTCGTCCGGGGGCGGTTCCCCGACGCGTTTCTCGTCGCCGACATCGTCACGGTGACGGAGTAAACAGAGCGCCGCTGGGGGCGAGCAGCGTCCGGTTGCCTGCTGGCTAGAAGTCGATGCGGTCGCCGTCCTCGCCCCACGTCGTCGCGGGGAAGATGGCGCGGGCCTCGCCCAGGGAGGCGTCGTCCGTCACCGCCGGAGCGTGGACCAAGACGAGGCGGCGCACGCCGGCCTCGGCGGCGATGTGGGCGGCCTCCTGGGGCGAGCTGTGGACGCCCGGGAGCGAGCCCGTTCCTTCGTGGATGAGGAGGTCCGCACCGCGTGCCAGCTCGACGACGGCCTCGGTCGGGGCGGTATCGCAGGAGTAGGCGACGGTCACGCGGTCCGTCTCGAAGCGGAGGCCGATCGTCGGCACGGGATGATCGACGGGCGACGCCGTCACCGAGAGGCCGTCCAGGGTGACCACGGGGGCGCCGGTCTCCATCGTCACCTCGTGCCGGAGGCGGCCGGGGAAGCCGTGCCAGTTCTCCGTATTGAACGTCGTGAACAGCCGGGAAGCTTTGTCGAGGGTGGAGGCCGGGCCGTAGATCGGGATGGGCTCGCGGCGGCCCATCAGCCAGAGCTTCTCGAGGAGGAGCGGATAGCCCGAGATGTGGTCCGGGTGCTCATGCGTGAGGATGATGGCATCGAGCGCCGTCGGGTCGAGCCCCGCAAGCTGGAGCCGGAGCGCGGCGTCACCGCCGCAGTCGACGAGGACCGTCCGGCCGTCGTGCTCGACGGCGAGCATCGTGGTGGTGCGAGACGGGCCGGCGTTGGCGGACCCAGTGCCGAGGAGGTGGACGATCATCGCGTGCAGAGGGGGAGCTCCAGTTTAGCGCCCACTCCGGTCCCGCGTGGTCCGTTTCTGCCCTACCGCTGGCGCGCGACCACGTAGGCGCACAGGCCGATCAGCGCGTCACGCGCGTCGGAGGTCGGGAATTCCTGGAGCGCATCGGCCGCGTCTGCGGCGAGGGCTTCCATCCGCTGGCGCGTGGCCGCCAGCCCGCCCGAGGCCTCCACGAACTGGAGCACCTCGGCGGTGTCGGCCCGACTCTTCTTCCGCTTGCGTACGATCCGGCGGATCCGCTTGTGCGTGGCCGCGTCGGTGCGGTCGAGGGCAAGGATCAGGGGGAGCGTCATCTTGCGCTCCTGGAGGTCGAGCCCAACCGGCTTGCCCACGTCCACGGCGTCGTAGTCGAACAGGTCGTCGCGGATCTGGAAGGCGAGGCCGAGCGTCTCGCCGATGGCCTTGGCGCGGGCGACGGTCTCGTCGTCGGCTCCCGCCGAGGCCGCGCCACACGCCATGCAGGCCGCGAGGAGCGAGGCCGTTTTGTCCGAGATGATCTGGAAGTAGCTCTCCTCGGTAATGTCCAGCTTGCGGGCCTTCTCGATCTGGAGCAGCTCGCCCTCCGACATCCGCCGAACGGCGTCAGAGACGACGTGGAGGAGGTCGTAGTCGCCGTCGTCGAGGGCGAGGAGGAGGCCGCGTGAGAGGAGGAAGTCGCCCAGGAGCACGCCCACCTTGTTCCGCCAGAGCGCGTTGATCGAGGGGACGCCGCGGCGCGTGTCGGCCTCGTCCACCACGTCGTCATGGACGAGCGTGGCTGTGTGGAGGAGTTCCACGAGCGTCGCGGCGCGGTAGCTGCGCTCCGTCAGGCCGCCCGCCATTTCGGCCGAGAGGAGGACGAGCGTCGGGCGGATCTGCTTGCCCTTCCGCTTGAGGAGGTATTGGACGACGGTGTCGAGCAGCCACACGCGCGACCGCATCGTCTCGCGAAACCGCCGGCGGAAGATCGCCAGCGGCTCGGCGACCGGCGCCTGCAGCGCCTTGAGCCCGACGGGCGTGGTCTCCGCCAGCGAAGAGGAGGGGGAGGGCGGAACAGTGAGCACGTCCATCGGGGAACTTTCAGTTTCGACTGAAAGATCGTACTCGTCCCCAGCTCTGGGGTTGCACGCGTCGGCGCTCGTGACGAATTCACCCGGTCGCGCCCAGAGCCGGGTACAGACGGGTCCCGATCGCGCACCGCGCGCACCGGCCCTCGTCGCAATACGCCCGGGCGAGGTGTTGCAGTCCCTGCGCCTCCCGCGCGGACGTCGGATGCACGCCGACCTGCTCGAAGGCGCGCGTCACCCGGTCCGTCGAGGCCGACACGTCATCGTAGACCTCCAGGACGGCCGATTCGAGGGCGGGGTCCTCGCGCTGCTCGGCGTCGAGAAACAGGACCGGGAGGACGGCGTCGGCGATCACCCGGTGGGCCCGAGCCTTCCCGAGACGAGGGGCATCGCCCAGTGGGTCGGGCCGGAGTCGGCCGGCGAGGGCATCGACCCCGCAGTGTGTGGCCTCGGCGAGTTGCGCGACCGGATCGGAACGGAGCACGCCGCCAGGGGCCAGCAAGACCGCGGCCTGTGCCACGCGGGTCCGTGGCGCGTTCGCAGGCCGCCCGCCCCGGCGCCACGACGCGCCAGGCATCGGCCGGAGGCCGAGCGGTCCGGCGAGTTGCTCGAAGCGGGATCGGGTCACGGTGTCCGCCTCCAGCGTGGGACGGAGGAACCCGGCGAGGCCGAGGAGGACGGCGAGCACGTCGGGACCGTCGAGCTGGCGGAGCGCGGCGAGGGGGGCGCGCCGGATCAGCTCTTCCATGGCATCGGCATTGGCATCGTAGCCGAGCGCGCGAGCCGTGCGAGTGATCAGGATCCGGTCGAGGTCAGGGCGCCGCGTGAAGGCGCGGCCCAGCGCCGCGGTCCGGGCGCGCAGCCGCTCGCCGCCCAGGTCCCGGACCCAGCGCCGCACCAGTGCAGGGTCGACCTCGTCCCAACGCGACCCGCAGTGCGGCGCCTGGCGAGGCTCGACGTAGAACTGATGGATGAGCGCGCGGAGTGAGCGGTCGAGATGGGGGAGGAGCACCAGCTCGGGCAGCGCCGTTCCATCGGCGCGGCGTAGCGTGCCTGTCCGCCGGTCGGCTGAGAGGACGACGTGCAGGATAACGCGGTTGTAGGCCGGGTCGTCCGCATGTCCATGGGCCTCCCAGTCGCTGCTCGTCCGGTGGATCTCGACGTCACCGGCCCACAGCAGGCCGTCGAGAACGAGGCGGACGCCGGTGACGTCCGGGCCGGAATCCCGGTTGAGCCGGCCGGTCGACACGATGCGCACGGGCGAGCTATCCGTCGTCCTCAGGTCCGATGCGTCGAACATGCCCCGGACCCAGGCGTCCTGAATCGCCGCCTCGGGGATGCGCCCCGCGACGGCGGAGGGGTCGGAGGCCTGCGGCTCGCGGAGAAACGACTCGTCGACGGCGTGGGGGCGCATGCGCACAGAGAGAACTCGTGGGCATAGACCTGTCGCCGCGCGTGCTCTAACTGTCGTCCGCGATTCCCTGGGCCAGGACGCGGTCTACCAGCCAGATGAGGTCGCCGTCTGGAGCGACGCGGGCGGCAGGGGGGCCGGCGCCCTCGCCGTCGTACGCGTCGAGGACGGCGTGGAAGGCGTCCCGCTTGCTCTCGCCCGCTGCGGCGATGAGGCAGAGGCGCGCCTTCGCGAGCGCGGGGTACGTGAGGGACAGCCGGTCGCGGACGGGTGATGACGGCGGGGCCTCGGTGGGGACCACGCGGCGGTCCACCACGTCGAGGGCCGGGCTGCCGGGGAAGAGGGAGGCCGTATGTCCGTCGTTGCCCATGCCGAGGTGGAGCACGTCGAATCGCAGCTCGTCGCCGAAGAACTGCTCCAGGGCCTGCTCGTAGACCTTCGCGCCCTTCTCGGGTGCACACTCGCCCGGCATCTTGTGCACGTTGGACTCCGGGACGCCCGCTGGGACGAGGAGCGTCCGCGCGGCCATCGCGTAGTTGCTGTCGGGGTGGTCGGGTGGGACGGAGCGCTCGTCGCCCCAAAACACGTGGATGCGGTCCCACTCGATCCCTTCGGCGGCGGCCAGGCGCTCGTAGGCCAGGACCGGCGTCGAGCCCCCTGTCAGGCACAGGGTGACGCGGGGCTCGCGAGCGAGCGCGGCCCGGAGAGCCGCCGCGGTCCGGTCCGCCAGCGCCTCCGAGACGGCAGTTTTCGTGGGGAGGACGACGATTTCGGCGTTCATAGAGCGGAAGGGCGGGAGATAGAACGGGTGATGAGCGGGGGGCTCAGCAGTCAACGTCGGCGGGGACCGTGGCCTCCTCAACCGGAGGCGACTGCACCATCCGCTCGGCGGCCTCCGGTCCCCACGTGCGTGATGCGTAGGTGTGCACCGGGATGTCGGTGTGTTCGAGGACGGACTCGTAGATCCGCCACGCTTCCTCGGCCTCTTCGGCGTGGACGAAGAGGGTCGGGTCGCCCTCCGCGATGTCGCGGAGAAGGGTCTCGTAGGCGTCGGGGAAGCGGCCGAACGAGTCCTCGTAGCGGAACGAGAGCTCCTGCGTGGTCACCCCGAAGCCATCGCCGGGCGTCTTGACGTCGAACGAGAGCTGGAAGCCCTCGTCGGGCTGGAGCCGCAGGCGGAGCACGTTACGCGCGGGGTCGCACCCGCCGGAGCTCTTGAAGAGCGTGACAGGCGGGCGGCGGAAGACGACGGCGATCTCGGTCAGGCGAGCCGGGAGCCGCTTCCCCGTGCGCAGGATGAACGGGACGCCCTGCCAGCGCCAGTTGTCGAGGTGGAGCCGGACGGCGGCGTACGTCTCGGTCCGGGAGCGCGTCGAGACGCCCTCGTGGTCGCGGTAGCCCTCGGGGTCGTCGCGGCCGGGGCCGTACTGGCCGAGGACGACCTCGTCGGACCGCGCCGTCCGCGTCGAGCGGAGCACCTTGATCTTCTCCCGCCGGATGCCCTCGGCGTCGAGCCGGGCCGGCGGCTCCATGGCTGTCAGCGCAAACAACTGCGTGAGGTGATTCTGGATCATGTCCCGGAGCGTTCCCACGCCGTCGAAGTAGCCGGCCCGCCCGGCGGCGTCGTTCGTTTCGGCGACCGTGATCTCGACCCGCTCCACGTCCTGTCGATTCCAGGCCGACTCGAAGAAGGCGTTCGCGAACCGGAAGACGAGCAGGTTCTGGACCGTCTCCTTTCCGAGGAAGTGGTCGATTCGGTAGACCTGGTTTTCGTGGAAGTGCTCGTGCACCACCTTGTTGAGCTGCTTCGCCGAGTCGAGGTCCGTTCCGAACGGCTTCTCGATGACGAGGCGGACCCACGGGGCGTCCTCGGCCACGTGCTCCCCGACCGTCCCGCGCTCGGCCTCGTGCTCGCCCAGGGCGGTGATGGTGCTCGGGAACGTGGACGGGGGGAGGGCGAGGTAGTAGACGCGGTTGCCACTCAGGCCGCGCTCGTCCTCGAGTTCGCGGGCCGCTTCGAAAAGCGGATCGAAGTCGTCGTAGGACTCGACGCGGGCGTAGCAGAGCGTTTTCTCGGCCCAGGCCCGGGCGTCGGCCTCGTCGATGTCGGCGTCACGGAGAGCCTCCACAGCCGCGTCCTGGAGTTTCGCGTCGTCCCACTCCGACCGTCCGACGCCGAGAACCGTCGCCTCGGGCGCGTCGTCGTGCATGGTGGTCCGGTAGAGGGCCGGGAACAGCTTGACGTGGGCGAGGTCGCCGGTCGCGCCGAAGAGGACGAAGAGGTAGGGCTGCATCGGGAGAAGGAGGGGGGAGGGCAGGAATGCCCGGGCCCGCGCGAGGTTCGCATCGGCGCGGCGGCGGCACGGGGCCGCCCCGTGATCTAGCTTGACGCTCCGCGCCCACCCCGACGCCATGGCCGAGACGCCCACGCGCCTCAAAAAGTCCCTCACCCTGGTCGACGTGTATGCGATCAGCACGGGGGCCATGTTCAGCTCGGGGTTCTTCCTGCTCCCGGGCCTCGCGACCGCTCAGGCCGGACCGGCGACGGTCCTCGCCTACTTCCTGGCGGGCGTGTTCATCCTGCCGGCTATGTTTAGCGCGGCCGAGCTGAGCACGGCCATGCCGAAGGCGGGTGGGGCCTACTACTTCCTCGACCGGAGCCTCGGCCCGCTGGCGGGGACGGTCGGCGGGCTGGGGACATGGCTGGCCCTCGTGCTCAAGAGCGCCTTCGCCCTCGTGGGGATGGGGGCCTACCTCGTCCTGTTCTTCGACGTCCCCATCAAGCCGCTCGCCGTGGCCCTCACGGTGGCGTTCGCCGTCCTCAATGTGGTCGGGGCGAAGGAGACGAGCGGGCTCCAGCGGATCCTCGTGGCCGTGCTCGTGGCCGTGTTGGTCTTCTTCGTCGTCCAGGGGCTCGTGGCGGTCAGCGGGGTGGGGGCGGCCGACCTGGAACGCCGGTTCACCCCGTTCATGCCGTTCGGGACCGAGGGCCTGCTCTCGACGATTGGCCTCGTGTTCGTGTCGTACGCCGGGCTAACGAAGGTGGCGAGCGTCGCCGAGGAGGTCCAGAACCCCGACCGCAACCTCCCGCTCGGGATGTTCCTCTCCCTCGCGACGGCCACGGCCATCTACTGCGTCGGCGTATTCATCATGATCGCCGTCCTAGAGCCGGCCGAGCTCCGGAGCGACCTCACGCCCGTGGCGACCGCGGCGGAGGCCTTCTTCGACTGGCTACCGGGGCGCTGGGGGTTGTTCCTGATCGTCGCCGCGGCGATCGCTGCGTTCGCTTCCACGGGCAACGCCGGCATCCTCTCGGCCTCGCGCTACCCGCTCGCCATGGCGCGCGACCACCTCATCACGCCGCGGTTCGCGTCCATCGGGCGGTTCGGGACGCCGGTGCCGGCCATCGTCGTGACGTCGGCCCTCATGGTGTTCGTGATCCTCGCGCTCGATGTGGAGGGCATCGCAAAGCTGGCGAGCGCCTTCCAGCTCTTGCTGTTCGGGTTTCTGAACGTGGCCGTCATCGTGATGCGGGAGAGCCGGCTCGCGTCGTACGCGCCGGGCTACCGGAGCCCGCTCTACCCGTGGCTCCAGATCGTCGGGATCGTTGCGCCGGTATTCCTGATCGCGGAGCTGGGCCTGCTGGCGATCGTGATGTCGCTGGTGATGGCCCTCGGGGGCGTGGCGTGGTACGTCTACTACGTCCGCCCCAAGCCTGAGGTGGTGCGGGAGGGGGCTATCTACCACCTGTTCGCGCGGCTCGGCCAGCGCCGCTATGAGGGGCTCGACGGCGAGCTCCGGACGATCCTAAAGGAGAAGGGGCTCGCTGACGAGACGCCGTTCGAGCACCTCGTCATGCGCGCTGCGGTCCTGGACCTCGACGCCGAGCGCGACTTCGAGGACGTAGTCCGGGAGGCGGCCTCCCGCCTCGCCAACCGAGCCCGGTTGTCCGAGGAGCGGCTCACGCGGGGCTTCCTCGACGGCTCGCGGACCGGGGCGACGCCCGTCTCCGGCGGGGCCGCCCTCCCGCACCTCCGGCTCCCCGAGGTGGACCGACAGGAGCTCGTGATGGTCCGGAGCCGCCCCGGCCTCGCGGTCCCCGTGGATCCGGCGGACGACATGCGTTCGGCCGACGAGCGGGTCCACGCCGTCTTTTTCCTGCTGAGCCCGGAGGAGCCGCCGGGTCGTCACCTCCGCACCCTCGCAAGTCTCGCCAGCCGCATCGACGAGCCCCCATTCCTAGAGGCCTGGCAGGGAGCGGGCACGGAGCAGGACCTGAAGGAGGTGCTCCTCCACAACGACCGCTACCTCGCCCTGACGCTCGACCCCGAGGGGCCGGCTGCGCCGCTCGTCGGTCGGGCGCTGAAGGATGTCCGGTTGCCGGCCGGCGTGCTCGTGGCTCTCATCCACCGCGCCGGACGGATCACCGTCCCGAGCGGCGCGACGGTCCTTGAGGCGGGCGACCGGCTCACCATCATCGGGGAGGCCGCGGGTGTGCGGGAGCTGAGCAATCGGTATCGGGGCGGGGGGAGGCCGCTGCATCCGGTCCGAGACGAAGAGTCCGTATGAGGGGGAATTAAACGCTCCTACTGCCGAGTGCCGTTGGTAGAAGGAGTCGATAGGCCGCGGTGACGGGGCCGCCGCTGGCCCTCATCCATGGCTCGATTGCGGATCACAGGCTCTGGTCCACGGCTTCCCCGATGTTCGAGCGGCATTTCACCGTCTATGCCATGGACCGACAGGGCCGAGGCGGGAGCACGGATGCGCCGGAGTACGACGTCATGCGCGAGGCCGACGATGTGGCCACCGTGTTAGAAGCGATTTGGTGAACCCGTGTCCGCACAGGAGGGGCTACTGCTCGCCCTCCAGCACTACGGCCTGCGGACCGAACATCCGCGAGAGGCCTTTCATGAAGTCCGGCGTCAGGTCCACGACGGCCGTGCGGGCGTGGAGGCGGACGGGGCGGGGAAGGGCCCGCGTTGCCACCTCGAAGTAGAGCTTGCAGGCCCCGGGGTGCGCCTCGCAGAGCGACTTGAGCGCGGCCACGTCGGCCTCGGTCGCGTCGTCCACGTCGATCCGGAGCGTCACGGCTTTGACCAACTGCTCGCGGACGCGCCACATCGGGAGCACCTCCTTCGCCACCAGCTTGAGGTCGCCGCGGGAGGTCTCAGCCTTGCCGCGCACCATCATCACCTGGTCCACCTCGATGAGGTGCCCGCAGCGCTCCAGCGTCTGCGCGAAGAGCACCACCTCGGCCTGGCCCGTCGTGTCCTCGATCGTGACGAAGGCGATGGGGCGGCCGGACTTGGTCGTCCGACGCGTCACCTCCGTCACGATGCCGATGGCCGTTTGGTCACTCTCGTGCATGATGCCCTCCGCGTCGCCGAGGCGGACCGTGGCGAAGGCCTGGGCCTCGGCGGCGAAGTCGTCCAGCGGGTGGCCGGAGACGTAGAACCCCATGAGGTCGCGCTCGTAGCGGAGCGTCTCGCCCTTCGTCCACGGCTCGGCGTGGGGGAGCGCCGGGACGAACGACGAGCCCGTCGACTCGCCCCCGCCGAACATCGAGAACTGGCCGGCGGCCTTGTCGGCCTGGTGCTTCTGAGCATAGGCCCAGGCCGTCTCCACGGCGTCGACGAACTGGCGTCGGTGGCCCTCGAACACGTCCATCGCCCCGGCGGCGGCGAGCGCCTCCAGGGTCTTCTTGCCGACGGTCCGGAGGTCGAGGTCCTTGGCGAGCTGGAACAGGTCGTCGAAGGCGCCGCCCATCGTGGTGCGGGCCTCGATGAGCGCGTCGATGGCCCCGTGCCCGACGCCCTTGATGGCCGCCAACCCGAACCGCACGCGGCCGTGCTCGACGGTGAAGTGGGCCTGGCTCCGGTTCACGCACGGCGGCAGGATCTCGATGCCCGCCACGCGCGTCGCGTCGAGAGCGACCGCCAGCTTCGACGAGTCTGCCATTTCCGTCGTGAGGACGGCCGCCATGAACTCGGCGGGGTAGTGGGCCTTGAGGTAGGCCGTCTGGTAGGCCACGACGGAGTAGGCGGCCGAGTGGCTCTTGTTGAACCCGTAGCCCGCGAACTTGGCCATCATGTCGAAGACCTCGTCCGCCGTCTTCTCGTCGACACCCTTCTCCTTCGCGCCGTCGACGAAGATGACGCGCTGCTTGTCCATCTCGGACTGCTTCTTTTTGCCCATCGCGCGCCGCAGCAGGTCGGCGCCGCCGAGGCTGTAGCCCCCCATCACCTGCGCCATTTGCATCACCTGCTCCTGGTACACCGGGATGCCGTACGTGGGTGCGAGGATGCCCTCCAGCATCGGGTGCGGGTACTCGACCGGCTCGCGGCCGTGCTTCCGGTCGATGTAGGTCGGGATGAGGTCCATCGGCCCCGGCCGGTAGAGCGCGTTCATCGCGATCAGGTCGTCCAGGCACGTCGGCTTCAGCTTGCGCATCCACTCGCGCATGCCCGACGACTCGAACTGGAAGATGGCGACCGTGTCGCCGCGCTGGAACAGCCGGTAGGTGTCCGGGTCGTCGAGCGGGATCGCGTCCAGGTCGATCTCCACGCCGTGGTTTTCATGGATGAGGTCGAGGGCATCATCGAGGATGGTCAGGGTCTTCAGCCCCAGGAAGTCCATCTTGAGGAGCCCGAATTCCTCGACCCACTTCCCGTCGTATTGCGTGACGACGGCGTCGCCCGAGCCGCCCTTGCCCTTCTGGATGGCGACCGGCACGTACTTCGAGACGTCGCCCGGCGCGATGATCACGCCGGCCGCGTGGACGCCCGTGTGCCGCGCCGACCCCTCCAGGACGGTCGCGTAGTGCATGAGCTTCCGGATCTGGGGGTCCTGGTGGTCAAACAGCTGCGCGAACTCCTTGACCTCGCTGCGGGCGCTGTCCAGGTTCACCTTCACGCCGTCCGGGATCAGCTTGGCGATCCGGTCGGCCTCGGGGAGCGGGACGCCCAGTACGCGGCTCACGTCCCGGATGACCGACTTGGCGCCCATCGTCCCGAACGTCACGATCTGGCAGACCGACTCGCGCCCGTACTTCTCGACGACGTAGTCGATGACCTTGCCGCGCCCGCGGTCGTCGAAGTCGATGTCGATGTCCGGCATCGACACGCGCTCGGGGTTCAGAAAGCGCTCGAAGAGGAGGTCGTAGTGGAGCGGATCGATGTTGGTGATCCCGAGGCAGTAGGCGACCGCCGAGCCCGCCGCCGAGCCTCGGCCCGGCCCGACCGATACGCCCATCTCGCGGGCCGCGGTCGTGAAGTCCTGCACGATGAGGAAGTAGCCGGCGTAGCCCATTGTCGCGATCACGCCCAACTCCAGGTCGAGCCGCTCGCGGACGGGCTCGGTGATCTCGCCGTAGCGGTGGCGGGCGCCGTCGTAGGCGAGCGCGCGGAGGTAGGCGTCGGCGTCGGCGTGCTCGATCGGGATGGGGAAGTGCGGCATGAGGAGCTCGCCCATGGGGATCTCCAGCCGGCACTTGTCGGCGATCTCGCGCGTCGCGTCGAGCGCGGCGTCGACGGCCATCTCGCTCGTGAACACGCCCTCGCGGACGCTCGGCCCGAACGCGAGGCGCATCTCGTCCTGGCTCTTGAGGAAGAACTGGTCGTTCTCGAACCGCATCCGGTTCGGGTCGTGGAGGTCTTTCCCAGTCTGGAGGCAGAGAAGCACGTCCTGGGCCTCGGCGTCGGCCTGCTCCACGTAGTGGACGTCGTTCGTGGCGACGACCTTCACGCCGTACTCCTCGGCCCACCGCAGCAGGACCGCGTTGCAGGTGCGCTGCTCGGGGATGTTGTGGTCCTGGACCTCGATGTAGTAGTCCTCGCCGAAGATCTCGAGGTACTCCTCGAACACGACGCGCGCCTTCTCCTCGCCCTCCTTCAGGATCGTCTGCAACACCTCGCCCTGGAGGCAGCACGTCGTGGCGACGAGCCCGGCGCTGTGGCGGCGGAGCGTGTCCCGGTCGATCCGCGGCTTGTAGTAGTAGCCGTCGGTGTAGCTCATCGACGAGAGCGCGATGAGGTTCTGGTAGCCCTCCTGGTTCTTCGCCAGGAGCACCTGGTGGTACCGCGTCCGGTCGGACGTGTCGCCCATGCCCGAGGGCGTCACGTAGAACTCGCACCCGATGATGGGCTGGACGCCGGCCGCCTTCGCCTTCGTGTAGAACTCGGGCACGCCGTACAGATTCCCGTGATCCGTGATGGCGACGGCTGCGTGCTCCATCTGAGCCGCCCGGCCGATGAGCTTGTCGATCCGCGCGGCGCCGTCGAGGAGCGAGTACTGCGTGTGGCAATGGAGGTGGCAGAACTCGGGCATCCTAGGCGACGGTCAGGGGGAATGACGACGCCGCAAGATCACGGGGGGCCGACCGGATCGGCAAGGGATGTGGAGAACTTGGTCCGCCCTTTGGCTATGCACAAAAAAGGCGCGGCCCCCGAAGGAGCCGCGCCCAGTGAGAACCTGCGGAGGCGCTAGTTGCTCTCGGGAAGCAGGACGGCGTCGATCGTGTGGATGACGCCGTTCGAGGCCCCGATGTCAGCGGACGTAATCACCGCGTTCGCGGCGGTGCCCTCGTCCTCGGTGTCGAGGCCGAGACCGCCGTTGGCCGAGACCACGGTGAGCGTCTGCCCGTTGAGGGTCGTGAGGGTCTGGCCGACCGAGAGGTCCTCGGCCTTGAGTTCCGATCCGGCGATCACGTGGAACTGGAGGATGACCCCGAGGTCGTCCCGGGCGAGGAGTTGGGCGGGCGTCGCGTTGAGCGCGTCGAGCAGGTCCGCGAACGCGTCGTCCGTGGGGGCGAAGACGGTAAACGGACCGTCGCCGGCGAGGTCGTCGTCCAACCCGGCCTCGATTACAGCGGCCTCAAGGGTCGAGAACTGGCTGCTGGCGACCACGGTGGCGGTGATGGTGTCGTCGTCCTCCCCCAGGTCGTCGGAGTCACAGGCGACCAGCGCCGGGGCAAGGAGGAGGAGGGTGAGGAGAGAAAGGAGAGTGTGCTTCATGGGGGTCCGCGTTACAGCGCGGGGGCGGTGGAGGGGGTCGGATCGCATCAACCGCCAGGCGGTTTTCAAGTTTTCAATCTCGAGTGAAAGGCCCCTCAACCAGGGGGGTCCTGAGCCGGACGAGTCTCCGCTCCGCGGAATCGCGAGCGTTGGAGCCCGGACGCGGCGCGAGAGTAGAGAGGGCGGCCCTCCATTGGTTCCTCGTCTCATGCTGCTCGTCCTCGACCCGTACCACCTCAGCGACCCGCTCTTCGTCACCGGCCTCGCGCGCGACCTCGCGGCCCGAGGGGAGGGGGCCGTCCTCGTCCACGGCAGCGCGGAACGAGGCGAGCGTGCGCTGGAGGCGCTCGGCGTGGTCCCCGAACCCCACGACGGGGCCTGGGTCGTGACCGACGAGGAGCAGGCGGAGGCCGTCGAGCGGGCGACGCGCACCTTTAACCGCGAGATCGTGCACGAGCTGAATGAGGCCGGCGTCGCGTCGACTCGGGTGATGGGGGCGGACCGGGGCCTGTTGAAGGTCGACGAAGGAGCTGTTATTGCAACGAATACCGCGTGGCTCCGGACACTCGTCGACCAGGGGGTCGTCGCCGTCGTCGCGTCGCTCGTGGCCAGCGCCGACGGCGACGCGCTCCGGGAGGTGGCCGCGGCCGCGGCCGCGGCCGCGCTGGCGGAGGCGATGGTGCAGCCCGTGACCGTCCTCCTCCGGACGGGCCTCCTGGACGACGCCCCGGCGGTGTCTCTTCAGTCCGAGCGGGACCGGTTCGGGGACCCCGACGCGGTCGGGCGACTGCTGGCTCGGGGGGTGGAGGTGCGCGCTGTACCACGCGGTGCGGTCAGAAATCCAGGCCAAGAGATTGGAAAGTCGGTTCTTACGTAGGGGTGGGGAGTCTGGTAATCCTCGTTTTTCGGCCATATAGGGCCCCTTTGCCTTGACTGCGTCTCGACCCAAGAGCTATGTTGATGCCCTTGGCGGCCTCTCTGGCCCGGTTTGGGTCCGACGCCGCCCTTCCCAACCCATCCTCTCTTCCCCCCATGGCTTCCCTATTCGAAAAGCTCCAGGACCACGTCAACTCCCTGGAGGACGACTTCAAAAAGTTCTACGAGAAGGGCAACAAGGCGGCCGGCACCCGTGTCCGTAAGGGCATGCAGGACCTCAAGTCGCTCGCTCAGGACATCCGCGTGGACGTCCAAGACAAGAAGAACGACGCGTAGAGATCTGCTCCAGATCTTCCAGAGGCCGCGCCATCGGATGGCGCGGCCTCTTTTTTTCTTGTCTGCATGCGACCTGCCCTCCTCGGACTCGTCCTCCTCGTCGCCGCCTCGGCGCACGCCCAGACGCCCGACACCCTCACCGCGGCCGACGGCTGGCGGACTAACTTGGTCACCAGCCTCAAGGGGAACCAGACCACTCACTCCAACTGGCAGGAGGGTGGCATCGACGCGCTCTCGGTCACGGTCGTGACGGAGGGCACCTTCGACCGGGTGGTCGGGCGGATGCTTACGCGCCAGACGGTGCTGCTGGCGTACGGGTTGCTGCAGCAAGACACGCTCGACTTCCGCAAGTCGCGGGACATGATCCGCTACGGGATCAGCTCGGAGGTGGTGAACAAGGGCGTGATCCGCCCGACGGCGGCGTTCTCGCTGCGCACCCAGTTCGCGCCGGGCTTCGACTACTCCCCGAAGCCCTCCGAGTACCCCAGTCAGGTGATCCTCCCGGGCGAAGAGCTGAAGGTCTCGGACCTCCTCTCGCCCCTCGTCCTCATGCAGTCGGCAGGCGTCTCGGTCCGGCCGGGGGGCGGGTTCGTAGCCCGGAGCGGCCTCGCGCTCAAGGAGACCATCGTCGCGATCGAGCGCCTCCGCCCGATCTATGGGAACACCCCCGATCAGCCCGTCCGCACCGAGATCGGCGTCGACGCGGAACTGTCGCTGGAGCGGGACCTGATGAAGAACGTCCGCCTCCGGTCGCGCCTCTACACGTTTCAGGGGTTCGGCATGCTCGGGCAGGAGGCGCCCGACGTGCTCTTCGAGAATGGGCTGGCGCTGACCGTGAACGACCTCCTCAACGTGACGATCGACGTGGCCACGCTCTATGACGCCGACATCAGCGAGGACGTGCAGCTCCGCGAGGCCCTCGCCGTGGGCGTCACGTTCGACCTCCTCTAGGTGACCGCCTGGACCTGGCGGGCGGCACGAGCGCCTGGCGTGGTCTACGCGGTCGTGAGCCTCGCGCTTTGGCCGGTGCCGGTGGTCGGCCTGCTCCACGCCGAGGCGTCAGCGGTGGTGGCGGGCGTGGGGTTCTTCACGGCGGGAGTCCTCGCCATCGGCGCGTTCCGACGGGGCGAGGCGCTCCGCGACGTGACGCGCGCGCACCTGGTCGCGCTCGTCGTCCCGTGGGCGCTGCTGACGCTCTCGCTGGCCTGGCGGCCGAACTGCGGGTACGGACAGGGGCTCGTGCTCTTCCTCCTGCTCGTGCCGCCGAGCGTCCTCCTCGGACTGGGGGCGGCGTTCGCCCTGGTGGGCACGCGCCTCCGGGCGCCGCGGACGACGCTGGCGCTGGGCGGGCTTGGGGTCGCCCTCGGCGGCGTCGCGGCGGACCTGCTCGTCCACCCGCAGCTCTTCACCTATAGCCACATTTTCGGGGGCGTCCTTGGGCCGATCTACGATGTCGAGCTGGCGATCCGGCCCGGCCTGATCGCCGCAAAGGCGCAGACGCTCTTGCTCGCGGTCGCCCTGTTCGCGTACGGTTGGTGGACCCGCACCGGGAGTCGCCGGTGGACTGTGGTCGGGGTCGGGGCGCTCGGTCTGGCCGGGGTCGGCTACGTGTGGGCCGTCCCGCTGGGGATGCAGCAGAGCGCGGCCCATATCGAGCAGACGCTGTCGGTGCGGATCGACGCCGGCCCGGTCGTGCTCCACCTCGCCCCCGGGAGCGTCACGGCGGAGGAGCAGGCGGCGCTCGTCGACGAGGCGAACTTCCGCTTCGCGCAGATCCGCGACCGGCTGGGTGTCGCGCCCGCGCAGCCCGTCGAGGTGTACCTCTACCCGGACCCGGACACGAAGGCTGACCTCCTCGGCTCGCGCTACACGAGCGTCGTCCCGGTGTGGCTGCCGTCGCCGCAGATCCACATGCTTGCCGACGAGGTGCCGCGGTCGCTCGGGCACGAGATGGTGCACGTGGTGGCGCGCGAGTTCGGGGCACCGGTGCTGCACGCCTCCCCGGCGCTCGGGCTGGTAGAAGGGCTAGCCGTGGCCCTGGAGCCGCCGGACGGCCTGCCGACCGCGACGGCACTGGTCGTAGCCGGGCGCACCCTGGCGGGCGATGCGGGAGGGCTGGACGAAGACCCGGCCGACGTGGTCCGACGGACGATGAGCCCGGGGGGCTTCTGGACGGCACGGGCCGGGGTCGCCTACACCGCGAGCGGGGCATTCACGGCGTGGCTCCTCGACACGTTCGGCGCGGCGCCAGTCCGGGACGCGTATCGGACCGGCCAGTTCGAGCCCGCGTTCGGCGCGTCGCTCCCCACCCTCGCCCGCCGGTGGGCCGACGAGATCGCCGCCCAGGAGCCCGACCCCGAAGCGGTCGCCGTGGCGTCGTGGCTGTTCCGTCGGCCGTCGCTCTTCGAGGTTCGCTGCCCACACCACACGCCCCCCGAAGTCGCCTTCGCCCGAGAGGGGCAGGTGGCCCTGGACGCGGGGGCCGACGCGCGCGCCCTCGCGCTCGTCGACGCTGCGTTGGAGGCCGACTCGCTCTGGCTCCCGGCGCTGGACGGACGCCTCGTTGCCCTCACCCGGCTGCATCGGTCCCTCACGGAGCGCGACCTGCGGCGTCTCCGCCAGCGGGCTGACTCGACCGGGGAGGCTGCGGCGTTCCGCGTGCTGGGTGACGCCCTCCGTTTGTCGGGCAAGCCCGCCGCTGGAGCCTACGCCACCGCCGCCGACTCGCTCAGCCCGGCCGACGCGGTGGGACGCTTCCTGCTCCGCCGACGCGCGGCGCTCGCGCCCGAGACGCTCCGCGCCCTCCTGGCCTCGCCCCCGGACACCGTCGACCCACGGGCGGAACGAGGCGGGCCGGTGCTGGCGGCGCTCGCATGGGCGCAGGCTGGTCGATACCGCCGGGCGTGGGGGATCGCCCGAACGTGGTGCCTGCCCGAGGAGCCGGCGGACCGGGCGGCGGCGGCGCTTCTGCAGGCCCAACTTGCGGTGCGGAGCGGGGCCCCGAACGCCGCCGCATCGCAGGCAGTGGCCGCGGCAGAGGGATTTCGTGCCCTCGGCGCCGAGGGTCTGGCGGCACTCGCCGACGACGTCGCGGCGCGCGCGCGGTGGGCCAGGGCACGCCGCGACGCACCGATAGGCGCGGGGCTTGGGTCTATCTTGACGGACCCCCTCGCACCTGTCGATGCCCTCCGTCCTGCGTGTGGTCCGGGCCTGTAGCCTGGCGCTGCTCTGCCTCTCCGCCTGTGCCCTCCCCGAAGAAGCGGCGACCGGCGGCTCGGGGGCGCCCCTTCCGCAGGCCGCGCCCGGCGAGTGGATCATCGCCGCCGACCAACTCGGGACCATCCAATTGTACCGGACCGGCAACGAGGCGTCGCTCCCCGTCGTCACGCTCGGGAGTTCCGAGACGCTGACCCTCGCGTTCGACCTGCTGGAGGAGGGGGTGGGACGGCCCCTGGAGATCACGTTCCGCCACACGGATCGGCTGGGCCGGGAGGACCTCCTGCCGAGCGAGTTCTTGACCGGCTTCGAGCGCGACAACCTCCTCGACTACGAGCGCTCGGGGCCGGTGGTATCGGTCCCCTACATCCACTACGAGTACACCTTCCCGAACGCGTCCATCGGGTTCGAGATCAGCGGGAACTACCGGGCTGTCGTGAGCACGCGGGACGGAGCGACCCTCTTCGACATCCCGTTCTACGTGACCGAGCAGGAGGCTGATGTGGACCTCGCCTTCGGCTCGGCGATCCAGGGGGGCTCCGCGGGGCTCTCGATCCAGCCGGCCGCTCGCCTCCGTCCCTCGCCCCGGCTCGACCAGTTCGACGCTTCGCGGTTCGTCGTGTGCTTCGCGCGAAACGGACTGAGCCAGGGGATCCGGTGCGCGCCGGACCCGTCGCTGATCGACCTCGCGCTCTACCAGTTCTACCTCCCACGGGAAGACGTCTTCGAACCGGCCGGGCCCCTGTATCAGCTCGACCTGGGCTACCTCGGCCCCAACCCCGACGTGATCGACGTGGACCGCGCGGCGACGCCCCCGACGGCCCTCCTCGACCTCGACTACGCCGAGTTCGGGGGCGACGTCCGCGACGCCGTCCTCGCCGACGCGCCGCTCATCGCGTCGGTCTACCGGGACGTCGGGCGCGCTTCTACCGACGCGCAGTACGTAGCCGTCCGGTTCCAGTACGTCCCGCCGGGGAGCCGGCAACTCGCCCGGCGCGTGTACGTGCGCGGCTCGTTCAACGGCTGGCGCTCGACGCCGTCGTCGGAGCTGCGGTGGGTGCCCGAGAACGGGCGCTACGAGGGGACGGTCTTGGTCAAGCAGGGGAGCTACGTCTACAGCTACGCGCCGGTCCCGCGCCAGACGGCTCCCCTCAACCCGCCTGCATTGTTCACCGCGTTCGTATATCTCAACGACCCGCGCCGCTTTACGGACCGGCTGATCGCCGTCCAGACTGCGGTGGCCCGCTAATCGTCACCCCCGCTCACCCATGCTCCGTTCGCTTCCGCTTCTCGCAGCCGCCCTGGTCCTCTGGGCCGGGTGCTCCGGCGCCCAGCAGGCCGCGACCCCCTCCGCCGCTTCGAACCGCCAGCGCGGCGGGGACGACGGTATCAAACCATTCTCCGAGGTCGTCACGGACGACGCTGAGACCGACGAGGGCCTGTTCGACGTCCACCTCGAGGACGACGGGCAGAAGCTCCTCTTCCAGATCCCCGACTCGCTCTTCGGCAAGGAGATGCTCGTCGTGAGCCGCATCGCGCGGACCGCCGAGGGGCTCGACTACGGCGGGACGAAGGTGAACACCCAGGCCGTCCGCTGGGAGAAGCAGGGGGACCACGTCCTGCTCCGGACCGTCCGCTATTCGAGCGTCGCGGCGGACAGCCTCCCGATCTACCAGGCCGTCCGCAACGCCCAGTTCGAGCCGATCGTCGCCCGCGTGCCGGTGGCTGCCCTGGGGCCGGACTCGGTGTCGGTCGTGGTCGACATGACGGGCGTGTTCACCGGCGACACCCCGGTCTTCGGACTGCCGCGCGGGGCCCGCGAGCAGTTCAAGGTCCGTCGCCTCGACGGCGACCGCTCGTTCCTCGCCCGCGCCATGTCGTTCCCGCGCAACGTGGAGGTCCGCGCCGTCCTGACGTACGACGCGCAGGAGCCGCCCGAGAACTCGTCGACCGGGACGGTCTCGGTGGAGATGGCGCACTCGATGGTCTTGCTCCCGGAGGACCCGATGCGCCCGCGCCGCTACGACCCGCGCGTGGGCTTCTTCTCGATCCGCCAGGTGGACTACGGCCTCGACGCGCAGCGCGCCGAGCAGCGCCGATACATCACCCGCTGGCGCCTCGAGCCGAGCGACCCCGAGGCCTACGCTCGCGGCGAGCTGGTGGAGCCCGTCAAGCCCATCGTCTACTACATCGACCCGGCCACGCCCTACGAGTGGCGCGACTACCTCAAGCAGGGCGTTGAGGACTGGCAGGTGGCGTTCGAGGCCGCCGGCTTCAAGAACGCGATCCGCGCTGAGGAGGCTCCCGTCGACGACCCGGATTGGAGCCCCGAGGACGTCCGCTACTCGGTGATCCGCTACTTCCCGTCCGAGACGCAGAACGCTTATGGGCCGCACGTCCACGACCCCCGGACGGGCGAGATCCTGGAGTCCGACATCGGGTGGTTCCACAACGTGATGAACCTGCTCCGGAACTGGTACTTCATCCAGACGGCCGCCGTCAACCCGGAGGCCCGCGCGCCGAAGTTTCGCCAGGACGTGATGGGCCAGCTCGTCCGGTTCGTCTCGTCCCACGAGGTGGGCCACACGCTTGGGCTCCCGCACAACTGGATCTCGTCCTCGGCCTACCCCGTCGACAGCCTCCGCTCGCCGACGTTCACGGCCACGCACGGGACGGCGCCCTCGATCATGGACTACGCCCGGTTCAACTACGTGGCGCAGCCCGGCGACGGCGTGACGCAGCTCATGCCGCGCATCGGCGAATACGACAAGTGGTCCATCCGATGGGGCTACCGCGCCTTCCCCGATGCCGACTCCGAGGCTGAGGAACGGGCGATGCTCCAGGACATGGTCGCCGAGGTCCGCGACGACCCGGCCATGCGGTACGGCGAGCAGACGTTCGACCCGGTCGACCCCCGGTCGCAGAGCGAGGACCTGGGCGACGACCCCGTCTACGCCTCGCGCCTCGGCCTCGCCAACCTCCAGCGGATCGTCCCGCGCCTGCAGGAGTGGGTCAACGAGGAGGGCGAGGACTACTCGTCGCTCGACGAGCTCTACGGCCAGGTCGTGGGGCAGTGGGCGCGCTACCTCGGCCACGTCGGCCGCCAGATCGGCGGGGTCACGATCGACCCGAAGCTGACGAATGAGGAGGGCGTCGTCTACCAGCCGCTCGACGCGGACCGTCAGCGGGACGCCGTCGCGTTCCTGATCGAGGAGGGCTTCCGTACCCCGGACTGGCTCCTCGACGCTGACATCCTCCAGCGGATCGAGCCGGGCGGCATCGCCGCGCGCGTCCAGGGCCTCCAGGAGAGCGCCCTCACGCGCATCCTCGATCCGGTCCGCCTGGGCCGCCTCGCCGAGGCCGAGTGGATCCTGCCGGAGACGGCCTACCCGGCCGCCGAGATGATGGACGACCTCCAGAACGGCATCTGGGAGGAGATCACAACGGGCGCCGAGATCGACCCGGCGCGCCGCTCGCTCCAGCGGGCCTACGTGGACCGCCTCGGGGAGCTCCTCAACGAGAACCCGTCGTCCGTCCCGGCGCAGTTCGCTCAGCAGGCCTACGGCTACCGCCCACAGGACATCGAGCGTTCGGAGGTCCGGCCCCTGGCTCGTGGCGCCCTCGTCTCGCTCCAGGAGGACATCGAGCGCGCGCTCCCGCGCTACCGCGCCGACAGCGAGCGCGCCGAGCGCTACCACCTGCTCGACGTCCAGGCCCGGATCAAAGACATCCTCGACCCGGCCAACGACGACGCCTGAGATCCTCGCATCCGTTCGCGCGTAGGGGAGAGGGAGGCCGCCTGGCCTCCCTCTCTCGCGTTCATCCCGTGCTCGACCTCACCACCGCCCACCCCGACGTCCTCGTCCTCGTCGGGACGCAGACCGGCAACTCGGAGATCGTCGCCGACGCCGTCGCCGAGCGGCTCGGCGCGCTCGGCTTCGCCGCGCACCTCCTCGACATGGCCGAGGCCTACCCCGAGGTGCTCGGCGACTACCGCCAGATCGTGGCCGTGACCTGCACGTGGTCCGAGGGCACATTCCCGGACAACGCCGTCGACTTCATCGAGTCGCTCGACGTCGTCCGCCCGGATCTCGAGGGCGTCCGCGTTCGGCGTGATCGGGCTAGGCGACCGGGACTACGACCCGTACTACCAGACGGCCGCCTATCGGCTCGTCGATCTCCTGCGGGCCTGCGGAGCGACCGAGGCCGTTCCCGCTTCACGACATCGACGGCGGTCCCGACAGCGGACGACGTGGCCGGCGCTGAGGCATGGGCGGAGCGCTGCGCGCGGGCATTCGCAGCGACCGGCGGCGCCGTGGACGCCTAAGGCAGAAGACGAGTCGCGACGCCGGCCGGGACCGAGGTACGGGATTCGCGCGTCCGCACGTCTAGAACCCCAGACCCCGCTGTTCCCAATCCCCATGCCCACCACCTGACCCCTCTCGTTCCGTTTCCTCCCTCGGATACGACCTCACGCCGCTCCGTGGCGAAGCCCGCGACCGCGCCGCCGACGCGGCCGGCCTCGACGCCGAGGAGCGCCGGATCCTTCTCGACCACGGGACCGAGCGCCCCGGCTGCGGCCTCCTGCTCCACACCAAGGAGGAGGGGACCTACGCCTGTCATCTGTGCGGCCTGCCGCTCTTCGAGTCCGGCTCCAAGTTCGAGTCGGGGACGGGCTGGCCGAGCTTTTTCCAGCCCGTCGCGCCCGAGCACGTCCGCGAGATCGAGGACCGGAGCCTCGGGATGGTCCGCATCGAGACGCGCTGCGCGCGGTGCGATGGTCACCTCGGCCACGTCTTCCCGGACGGACCGCCGCCCACCGGCCGCCGCTACTGCATGAACTCGGCCGCCCTCGCGTTCGTCCCGACCGGCCAAGAGCCCGTCCAGCGTACAGCCGAGACGCCGGTGCCGGTGGCGGGCTAGCGGCTCGCGCTCAGCGTTCCGTAGGTGCTCTTGTCCCGCAGGTGGGCGACGAGCCACTGGCGGAACGGCTCGGCCTCGTCGGTCTTGCCGGTCCACCGCGCCCGGTCGAACATGGTCAGCGCCATGAGGAGGGCGTGGTGCTGGCCGGCCCGGTCGCCCGCGAGGCCGAACTGCCGGTAGCGCCGATCGATCAGGTCCACGCTCCGGCGGGCCGTCTCCAGGTCGCGGTAGCCGAGCTGGCCGGCGAAGTACTTCGAGTACACATTCATCGGCTGCGAGGTGGACGTGTAGAGGTCGAAGTAGCCCGGCCCCAGGCCGGCCTCCTGCAAGACGGTGCCGACGTAGCTCGGGCGGGACTGGGTGAGGAGAGCGAGCTCCTCGATGGTCTCCACGCCGGAGAGGTAGAGGGCGACGATCTGGTCCTTTTTGCTCTCGGGCTCGGACGGGCGGTCGATGGGCTCCATAACAGTCAGGGCAGGGTGACCCTCTGAACCCGACGACCGGCCGGTGGGTTCAGCCTCCATGCACCTCTTCGATCTCGACCTCTCCGAGCTCCGATTCCGCACCTCTGCTGAGGTGTTCGACGACCTCCGCGCCGCGTGTGCGCAGAACCCCGACCTCGCCACGTTCCACGTCGTCGGCCGCAGCGAGGAGGGGCGGCCCATTGCGGGCGTCACGCTCGGGTACGGACCGCGGCTGGTGACGCTCGTCGCAGGCGCCCACGCCGACGAGCCCGTCGGACCCGAGACGCTCCGGACGCTCGTCCTCGAAGCGCTGGCGGCCCGCGATTGGGGCGCGGACGACGGCGGCATGGAGGAGTTGTTCGACCGGTTTACGCTCCGCGTCATCCCGCACGTCAACCCGGACGGGGAGGCGCGAAACCGGGCCTGGATCGAACGCTGGGACGCCGACGCTCCGGCGCAGACCCTCGCGGCCTACCTCCCGCACCGACGCCGCGAGGCGCCGGGGCGCGACGTCGAGTTCGGCTACCCGGTGATGCGGCCGGAGAACGCCGCGGCCAGCCGCTTCCTGTTCGGCTACGAGCCCATCGCGTTCCACGGCAGCCTGCACGGGATGGGGTTCTCGGAGGGTGCGCTGCTCCTCGTCGAGGAGCGCTGGATCGACCGCCCGGACGTCGCGCTTCTGAAGACCGGATTCGCCGGCGCGGCCCACGCGGTCGGTCTGCGCCTCCACGACCACGATCGCGGCGGCGACAAAGGCTTCCGCTATGGCGGCCCCGGAGTCTGGACGACGCCGAAGGGCCGAGCCATGCGGGCCCATTTCCTCGACCGGGACGACACGGAGACGGCGTCGAAGTTCTTCCTGTCGTCGATGGAGACGGCGGTCTTGACGGGCCGGGACTCGCGCACCGGCGAGACGCCCCTGTGCCTCGTCACCGAGCTTCCGCTGTTCCAGCTCGCCGCCGACTACGACCATGAGCCGGGCGTCCCGGGCCTGTTGAACGCGTTCAACCAACGGGTGCCGGCGTTGACGGAGGCCGCGGCCGACGGCGACGACCTCGGCCCGCTCGTCGCCGACCTCGGCCTCCGCTGCATCGACCTGGAGACCGCCGTTCGGCTCCACCTCCACACGCTCGACCTCGGGCTGGCGGCGGTTCTCGGCGAGCGCTAGCCGAAGAAGAGGAGGCAGAGCCAGACGGCGAACAGCATGGCCGCGGCGTCGGCGAGGAGGCCGGCTGGGACCGCGTGGCGCGTCTTGCTCACGCCGACGGCGCCGAAGTAGACCGCGATCACATAGAACGTGGTCTCCGTCGAGCCGAACATCGTGGCGGCCATCCGGGTGATGAGCGAGTCGGTCCCGAACTGGTCCGCGAGGTCGGCCACGATCGCGACGGAGCCGGAGCCCGTCAGCGGGCGGACGATCGCCATGGGGAGCACCTCGGCCGGCATCCCGATGAGAGCGAGGACAGGGCTGAGCGTGGACGAGAGCCACTCCATCGCGCCGGACGCGCGGAACATCCCGATCGCGAAGATGATCGCGACGATGAACGGGATGATCCGGACGGCCACGCTGAACCCCTCCTTGCCGCCCTCGACGAACGCCTCGTAGACGGGCACGCGCTTGAGGAGGCCGTAGAGCGGGATCCCGACGATCATCGCCGGGAGCACAAAGACCGAGAGGACGCTGATGAATTCGCGGAAGGTGTCCATGGCTCAGCCCTCGGGGTCGGAAGCGCCGACCGGCCCATTCCGGAGCGGGTCCGTCGCTCGGTAGCGCCGGAGCCGCCCCAGCCCCTTCGCCGCGACGATGGCGACGAGGAGGGAGCCGAGCGTCGTGAACACGATCGGGAAATAGACCCGGTTGGTCTCGATCCCGATGATGGCGATGAGCGTGAGGGGGGGGATGAGCTGCACGCTGGCCGTGTTGAGCGCCAGGAGCATCACCATCGAGTCGGTCGCCGTGTCGGGCTCCGGATTCAGCTTCTGAAGCTCCTCCATGGCCTTGATCCCGAACGGCGTGGCGGCGTTGCCCAGCCCGAACACGTTCGCGGCCAGGTTCAGGGCGATCATCCCCATCGCCGGGTGGTCGGGGGGGATCTCGGGGAAGAGCGGGCGGAGGACGGGCCGGACGAGCCGGACGAGGGCATGGATGATGCCAGCCTCCTCGGCGATCTTCATTAATCCGAGGAACAGGACCAGCACGCCGACCAGCCCGAGCGCGATGTCGAACGCGATCTCGGCGTAGTCCAGCGCCGCCGTCGTGATGTCGCCCAGCTTGACGAAGCGGACCGGCGCGAAGAGGAGCCCGGCCGTCGCCACCGCAAGGCTGTCGCCCTGGCGGATGCGGACGTTCTGGAGCGACCCCTGGAGCAGGTTGTCGTTGGGGTTCGTCGCGTCGCGGATCGTCGGGAGCGGAGCCGGGAGCGGGGCCTCGGCGTCGTCCAGGCGGACCTCCAGGCCGCTGTCGGTGCGGCGGAGCGTGGCCGCGTAGCCGGCGGCCACGGGCACGCCCTCCTCGACGCCGTAGAACTGCTGGAAGGCGAGCGAGTCGATCCGGAGCGTGACCGGCTGGCGGGGCGCCTCGGGGTCGTAGGCCCGCGCGAACTCGAGCTGGACCGGGAGCGCCTGCCCGTTCCGGTACCGGTCACCCGTGAGGTCGCCGATGTCGCTGGCGAGGGCGAACACGAGGCTGACGATGATCAGCCCCGCCCAGATGTAATTCAGCATCGACGGGGACGGAAGGGCGAGCTAAAGTCGCCGCTCCGTCCCCGTCGTGCAACCCGGGCCCGGAAGGCCCTTCCACGCTCCCTAGTGACCGAGCGCGGCGCACCACACGTCCGCGACCGGTTGACCAGAGAGCATTGCGTCGGCCTCATCGTCCAGCTCCACACACGTCCCCGCAATGCGCTCGTAGCGGGGGACGTCGTCGCCCAGGAGGCCTAGGACCGCGGGCAGCGCCGCGGGCGCCGCGAGGGCACCGAGGGTGTCGAGGGCGAGGGCGAGGATGACGAGGCGGCGGCGCATGGGGGGATGGGCAAGCGTTCGGAGCGTCTCATTCCAGACCCCATGCCAGTCCCGGGATCCACGCTTCGGGTGGGCGGTCCGGGCGTGTCGGGGTGTCCGCGTCCCGGTTTAAAACGGGGGTGAGATGCCGCTGCCCCAGTCCGTCTCACTCTGACGCCGGACCCGTTTCGGCCGGGGCGCCGTCGTAGTGCGCGCGGATGTTCCGAGCGACGGCGGGGCCGGTGAGGGTCGCGATCGTCGCCTCGTTGGCCTCGCGGACGGCCTTCGCGCTCCCGAGCTCCGTGAGGAGCTTCTTGGCCGTCTTGGCGCCGACGCCGGGGATGTCGAGCAGCTCGCTCCGGAGATTCGTGATCCGACGCTGCGTGCGCTGCGCCGTGACGGCGAACCGGTGCGCCTCGTCGCGGACGCGCTGGATGAGGCGCAGCGACGACGATGTGCGCGGGATGATGACCGACTGGCTCTGCCCGGGGAAGAACACCTCCTCCAACCGCTTCGCCAGCCCGACCACGGGGAACTTGCCGTAGACGTCCACGCGACGGAGCGACTCGACGGCGGACGAGAGCTGGCCCTTGCCGCCGTCGATGATGACGAGGTCGGGCCACGGACCATTCTCTTCGAGGAGGCGGCTGTAGCGCCGCTCGACCACCTCCCGCATCGACTGGAAGTCGTCGGGCTTGCCGCTCTCGACTGTCCGGATCTTGTAGGTCCGGTAGTCGCTCTTGCGCGGCCGGCCGTCCTGGAAAACGACGCAGCTCGCGACCGTCCCCGTCCCGCCGAGGTGGGAGATGTCGAAGCACTCGATGCGCCGTGGCGGCTTGCTCAGCCGGAGGTCGCGCTCCAGGCTGAGGACCGAGCGCGGAATCCGGTCCTCGTCCTGCTTCTCCTTCTGGAGCTTCCACTCGCCGAGGAGGAGCCGCGCGTTGGCCTCGACCATGTTCATCAGGTCCACCTTCTCGCCGCGCTGGGGCACGCGGACTTCGACCTTCTTGCCGCGGGCCTCCCGCAACAGCTCCTCCACGGCCGACGGCATCGTGAGCCCCGAGGCGAGATAGACCTCGTCCGGGAAGAACGTGGCGGCGGCGTAGTGGTCCTCCACGAACCGTTGCATCAGGTCCTCATCCTCGGCGCCCTCGATGCCGCGGAGCACCTTGTGCTGGCGCCCGATGATCTTCCCCTCGCGGACCTTGAACAGGACGCCCACGGCCACGTCGTCCTCGCGGCTCGGTGGCGAGGGCGAAGAGGTCGCGGTCCACGTCGCGGTCCGTGACGATCTTCTGCTTCTCGGCGTATTTCTGGAGTGCCTGGATGCGGTCGCGGTACTCGGCGGCCTCCTCGAACTTCTTGTCCGCCGCGAGGCTCACCATCTCCTCCTTGAGGAGCGCCACGAGTTCCTCCGTCTTGCCGTTGAGGAGCCGCTTGATCTGCTCGATCGTCGCGTCGTAGTGCGTCTCGCTCTCGTAGCCGACGCACGGCGCGGCGCACTTCTGGATGTGGTAGTCGAGGCAGGGCTGGAACTTGCCGGCGTCGATGGCGGCCTGGCTCAGATGCAGCGAGCACGACCGGAGCTTGAAGAGGTCCTTGATCGTCTTCAAGATGCGCTTCATCGCCTTCGCGTCCGTGTAGGGACCGAAGTAGAGCGAGCCGTCGCGGCGGACCTTGCGGGTGGGGAAGACCCGGGGGAACCGCTCGTTCTTGATGCAGATGAACGGGTAGCTCTTGTCGTCCTTGAGGAGGACGTTGTAGCGCGGCCGGAGCTGCTTGATCAGGTTGTTCTCCAGGATCAACGCCTCGGCCTCGGTGTCGGTCACGATCACCTCGACGTCCTCGATCTTGCGGACCAGCGCCTCGATCCGCCCCTCGCGTGGACGTCCCTCCTGGAAGTAGCTCCGCACGCGATTGCGGAGGTTCTTGGCCTTCCCCACGTAGAGCACAGTCCCCTCAGCGTCCTTGTGCTGGTATACGCCGGGGTCGGTGGGGAGATGCTTGAGCTTGTCGGCGAGGGCGTCGGTCATCGGCGTGGGGCTGGCGGTCGTCGTACGCCAGCCGGGCAACGTCGTGCCCGAGGATGACCGCCTCGCGTCAGGGCTTCCGTCCCGAGACAAAAAAGGCGAGGGCGCCACAGACGCCCTCGCCAGGGTGAACAGGGGAAGAGGGACTAGCTGTTCGGCCAGTTGGCCCAGTTCGAGCAGTGCCCGCCGTTGTCCGACCCCGCGAGGTCGCGGTAGGGACCGGAGTACAGGGCGTTCATCACGGCACGCGGGGAGGCCTTGAGGGTACCGTCGTTCTTGTACCGGACCGTCCCGAAGTGCGCCTGGCTGAGGCCGTGCCCCGCTTCGTGGAGGGCGACGGTCTGCACGTCGATGCTTCCATTTCCGAATGGGCCAGCATTGCCGTCGGCCCAGATCCAAGAAGGATCGTAGTAGATCTCCCGGAAGGCGACGTCATTCTGTCCGTCGCCATCGACGTCTGTCGGCTCGCCGGTGATGTCGTCGGTCCAGATGAACGTAAAGGTCACGCCGAGCACGCCCCCGGAGAAGTCGAGGTCTCTGAACCCGGCGTGCATGACGTCGGCGACGACGTTGAAGCTTCCGACCGCGCCCCCACTGAGGTATCGCCGCGTAGTACCCCAGGTCGAAACCAAAGTCCGGAGCCTGACTCAGCGGGAGATCCGAACAACGCAGGTCGTCCCAGGTGGCCATGGCAGCCTGGATTGCTGCTGTGGCCTCGGGGCCCGACGAGCCAGGCTGGACGTATCCGAAGTCGTGGGAGAGGGGCGTCGCGTCCACCTGGTCGATGGCGTAGGTGATGCCCGTGGTGGTGTTCCACTCCCGTCGGGGATCACCGGGGATGAAGTCCGCCGTCAGCTGCTTGTTGCCGACGTCCTTGGCGAGCACCTCGTTGCCCGCCTGATCGGAGCCATCACCTGCGAGCCACTCGGCGGAGCGAGCGCGGTAGCTCGCTCCCTCCGACGCCAGGGCGGCGTTGATGGTGCCGAGCGCCTCAGCGAACACGGCGTTGGGGTCCTGGCCGTCGGACGTTGCGTCCGGGAGCACGGCCGAGGGGGCGGCCTTGGCAGAGGCTTGAGCCGACTCGTCAGGAGCGAGAGGGGTGCCGGTGTCGCAGCCTGCGGCAATGATGAGAAGACCGGCGGCGAGCCAGAAGAGTCTGGAATTGGACATGTGCCAGGGGGTTGAGGAGGGCAGAGGGGGGAACCCTGATCTACCCAACTATACCTTATAAAAACAATATGTAGTATCACTGTGTCGGGCTAAAAGGAGGATGGGGGCCTCGGATCCTTACGGGTGGAAGAACCAGCCGACGGTGCGGGCGAACGTCGGCGCGTCCGTCTGTTGGATCGGGTGGTCGAGCCCGGGAATGATCCACAACCGAGCATCGGGAAGGGCGCGATAGAGTCCGATGGCGTGGCGCACGTCGAAGTACCGGTCACGGTCGCCCGTCGAGACGAGGGTCGGGGCGGCGATTTCGGCGAGCCGATCGTCGGGGAGGGGATGGGCCGGCAGCGCATGGGTGAACGCGATGAGCTGGCGGACGAGGCGCTTCCAGCGGTCCGCACCGTGGGTCTCGGCGAGGCGCTGCGCCCAGAACGGGTGGTCCGCCACCATCCGCTCCGGGTCCATCGGGCCCACCATGCGCTCGACCTCCTCCTCGTCCCACTGCACGTTCACACCGTGCACGGCGAGTCGGGCGATGCGGCCCGGTTGCGCGAGGGCAGTCGCCAGGGCGACGCCGCCCCCCATCGAGAACCCGAACAGATGGGTCTCGTCGAGTCCGAAGTGGTCGAGGACGGCGATGACGTCGGTCGTGTAGTCGTCCCATGTTGGCGTCGCGTCCGGCATATCGCCGCTGCGGCCGTGTCCCAGAAAATCGAGCGCGTACACACGGAACGTCTGCTCCCAGATGCGCACGAGCCGGTCCGTTTCGAGCGCCGTCGATCCGAGGGCCCCGTGGAGCACCACGAGCGGGGGGGCGACGGCGGGGCCTGAGACCTGCACCGCGAGCCGGCCGCGCTCGGTGTGGACATCGGTCCACTCGACCGGTGGGCGGACGCTCTGGACCAGCTCGACGAGCACGCCGCCCGTGTCTTTTGGGTGGAGGAACACGATCTGCTTACCGTCTGCGCCGGGCTTGGGCGCGTCGGCGAGGAGCCGGAATCCGGCTTGTCGGACGCGGTCCATCTCGGCCTCAACGTCGTCCACCTCGAAGGCGAGGTGGTGGAGACCGGGCCCGCGCTTCGCCACGAAGGTGGCGACGGGCGAGTCGTCCCGAAGCGCCTCCAGCAGCTCCAGCTTGGGCGCGTTGCCGGCGTCCCCGCCGTCTCCAAAGAAGACCGTTGCCACGCCCTCCCGCTCGACGGTCTCGGTTTTGTACGGGGCCACGCCGAGCAGACGGCGGAACAGGTCCTCCTGCTCGGGGTGGGCGAGGGCGATGCCGATGTGGTCGAGAGTCACGAACAGGAGGGGAAGCGGACGAGAGCGAGGAGGACGGGCGGTCGGGCCGGCAAGATCCACAGGGCGCCAGGGGCGGAGGAAACTGCCGCCGCTTGAGTCGGTCAGCCCCCCCATGCTCCTCCACGTTGGACACTCCCACGACCATGTCCCCGCCTGAACCCGGCCGACACCGCGGGCCCCGCCGATGCGTGGCGTCAGCAGCGCCTCGCGATGACCGCGAGCCTCGTCGTCGCCGTCGTGATGCTCGTCGGGAAGTTGGTGGCGTACGCCCTCACCGGCTCGGCCGCCATCTTCGCCTACGAGGCGATTGCGGACCTCATCGCGGTGCCGGAGCTTCTGAACCTCGGCGCGGGTCTCCTCATCACCGGCGGCCTTGGACTCGTCAACTTGGTGCTGGGCGTGGGGCTGATGGGCGGCTCATGCGCGATGCCTACTCCGGTCTGATGGAGCGGGTCGACCGTGGCGAGACGGACGAGGTCATGGGACTGCTGGACGAGGCCGGGCGGAGGGGCTGACCGCCGGGTGCTACCACGTCCGCCACCGCCGGGTCAAGGATCAGGTGGGGCTGGAGCAGCACCTCCTGCTCTCAGACGATCTCCGCCTCGACGAGGCCCACGAGCGAGCCTCCCGCGTCGAGGCCGGCCAGCGCTCGCTGTTCCCGGAGAGCCGGGTTCAGATCACCTCGCACCTGGAGCCGGCGCCGCACCAGCACCCGGAGGGTGGGCGGCAGGACGCCGTGGTCGAGCCGCTGGCTGACCGGGCGTCGGCGCGGGCGTAGGTTCGGGCTGCCCCTCCCGCCACCTCCTCTCGTCCCATGCGCATCGCCGTCGTCGGTGGCCTCGCCGCCGGACCCGCTGCCGCCGCCGAAGCCAAGCGCCGCGCGCCCGACGCGGAGGTGGTCCTGATCGAGCAGACCCGCCACGTCTCCGTGGGCGTCTGCGAGATCCCGTACTTCGTCGCGGGCCGGATCGACGGCGCGGAGCACCTGGAGGTGTTCACGGCCGATGAGCTGGCGCAGCGGAAGGGCGTCGAGGTCTGGCTGCGGCACCGCGTGATGGCCCTCGACGCCCGCTCCGGCCGGCTGACCGTCGACGCGCTCGACTTCGGGAGCACGCGGGAGGAGACGTTCGACCGGATCATCCTGGCGACCGGCGCGCGTGCGAAACGCCTCGGCGTGCCCGGCGAGGAGGACGCTGCGGGCGTGTTCTCGATCCGCGACCTGGATGACGCCCTCGACGTGCGGCGTTGGCTGGAGACCGAGCCGGTCCGGCACGTCGTGATCGCGGGGGGCGGCTACATCGGCTTGGAGATGGCCGAGGCCGTCCGCGAGCGCGGCCTCCGGGCGACCATCCTGGAGCCGCGCGGGCACGTTCTCGGGAGCACCGTCGCGTGTGAAGCGAGCGACCTGATGCAGCGCGCCGTGCGCGACGCGGGCGTCCTCGTCCGCGCCGAGCGGCCGACGGAGATCCGGACCGACGCCTCAGGGCGCGTCGAGTCCGTCCGCACGGATAAAGGTGAACTCATCGGGTGCCAGATGGTGGTCGTGGCGGTCGGCGTCGAACCCCGCGTCGAGCTCGCTGTGGCGGCCGGCGCCGAGGTCGGCAGCATGGGCGGCCTCCGCGTGGACGACCGCATGAAGACGTCGCTCCGCAACGTGTGGGCCTGTGGCGACCTCGTCGAGGTCCCGCGCTGCATGGACGGCAAGCGGATCACGTGGCCCCTCGCGACGGTCGGCCGGCGGACGGCCCGCGTCGCCGCACGCAACGCCGCCAGCCGGACGGGCCGGGAGGACACGTTCCAGCCGATCGCGGGGGCCGTCGCCGTCAAGGCCTTTGGGATCGAGGCGGCGTCGGTGGGACTGTCCCTCCAGCGCGCGCGCGAATCCGGCTTCGACGCCGTCGCCTCCGACGTCCGCCACTGGACTCGCCCCAGCACCTACCCGGGCGCCCAGCGGATCGACGTGCGGCTGGTGGTGGAGCGCGGCACGGGTCGCCTGCTCGGCGGGCAACTCGTGTCCGCCGAGGGTGCAGCGCTCCGGGCGAACGTGCTCGTCCCGCTCGTCCGCTCCGGCGCGTCCGCCGAAACGCTCGCCGAGGACCTCGACCTCGTGTACAACCCGCCCATCGCCCCGGCCGTCGACCCGCTGAAGGTGGCGGCACGCGAGGCGATGAAGGCGGCGCGGGAGACAGGACGGCGGGCGTAGGCCCGTACGGGGTCTAGACCCGGTCGTTCAGACCGTCGACGCCCTGCTTCTCGGCGCAGTGCTCGCAGCAGAAGAACTGGCCGTCGGCTTCGAGGCCGTGTCCGAGGATGCGGACGCCGCACTGCTCGCAGATCGGCGCGATCTGCTGAGCGGCGCACTCCAGCGAATCGAACGTCATGGAGGTGCCGTCGGCGGTGGTGACGGTGAACGCTTTGTCGTAGTTGTTGCCGCAGGTATAACAGACAGGCATGAGAGGGGGAGGAGAGGGGATGACCCGAACGACGGACGGCCGCGTGCGGGTCCGGACGCCGTCTTCGACGTGAACGACCGAGCGTCCGACTAGCTTGAGGCATGGCCCACCCTTCCGCCCGCGCCCTCGCCGTCCAGCGCCTCCTCCGCGTCGAGGAGGATGGCGCTCACGTGGCCCGTCTCGGCGGCCGCGGCGTCCCTCCCGACGTCGCCCGCCACGCGTCCGACTACGTCGCCGGCGTGACGCGCCTGCGCCGCTGGCTCGACTTCCTCATCGACCACTTCTACCGTGGCGACGCCGAGAGTCTGGACCCGGTGCTCCGCCAGGTCCTCCGCATCGGCGTCTACGAGCTGCTGGTGCGCGAGACGGCGCCGCACGCGGCCGTCAACGAGGCCGTGGCGACGGCGAAGCGGCTGCTCCACAAAGGGGGGGCTGGCCTTACGAATGCCGTCCTCCGTGCCCTCCAACGCGCCGACCGCGCCGGGACTCTACCGACGCCGGACACGGGCGACGAGGCCGAGGACCTCGCCATCCAACACTCGCACCCGACGTGGCTCGTCCGCCGCTGGCTGGATGCCTTTGGGCCTGAGGAGACGGTCCGCCTGCTCGCCTTCAACAACACAATCCCGCGCTACGCACTCCGCGTGACGGCCGGCGCCCCCGGACGCGACGCGTTCCTCGCTCGCCTCGACGACCTCGACGCCGACCCCGCGCCGTCGGCGTGGCTGGACGACTTCGTGACGGTTGGGCGGCTGCAGCCGGTGCTCCGGGGCGGCCTCCTTGAGGACGGTGTCTGCGCCGTGCAGGACGAAGCGGCGGGCCTCGTCATCCGCGTCCTCGACCCCGCGCCCGGTGAGATCGTCTTGGACGCGGCGGCGGCGCCGGGCGGAAAAGCCGTCTACGCCGCGCTCCGTATGGCGAACCAGGGACGCGTGACGGCGCTCGACGTGAGCGAAGCCAAGACGGCCCTGGTGGCCGAGGCCGCCGAGCGCCAGGGTGTCGGGATTGTGGAGACCACCGTGGGGGACCTGACGACGTGGACCTCACCGGCCCGCTTCGACCGGGTCCTGCTCGACGCGCCGTGCTCGGGGACGGGCGTCCTCGCCAAGCGCGCCGACCTTCGCTGGAACCGGACCCCCGAGGACTTCGACGAACTGACGGCGCTTCAGGACCGACTCCTCGACGCGGCCGCGCGGCACGTCGAGCCGGGCGGGCTCCTGGTCTACTCGACCTGTTCGATCGAGGCGGACGAGAATGACGACCGCGTCCGCGCTTTCCTGGATCGCCACCCGTCCTTCGCCCTCGAAGCGGTCGGGACGCGCGTACCGGTAGCCATGCGCGACGGCGACGTGTATCGGGCGCTCCCGCACGTCCACGGCACCGACGGTGCCTTCGCCGCCCGCCTCCGCCGCGCCGCCGACCTTTGACGCCATGAGTCCTCAGCTTCGGGCCATCGCCCACACGTATGCCGAGGCCCACCGACGCCTCCACGCGCTCGTCGATAGGATCGATGACGAGACGTTCAACCTGAAGCCGTCGTCCAAAGGCTGGTCGGTGGGGGAGTGCGTCGTCCACCTCAACCGGATCTCGAAGGGCTACCTCTCGGCGCTGGAGGCCGCCCTCGGGCCGGACGCGCCGCGTGCAACGGGGCCCTTCCAGTGGGGCTGGGTGTCCCGTCGCTTCATTGAGGCCGTCCGGCCCGGAAGCCGTCCGCTCCCGACGGCCGGCGCGATGAAGCCGCCCGAGACGCAGGGCCTTCGCTCCGACATCGACCGTGAGCGCGCCGTGGACCGGTTCGACGCGGACACCGACCGCTGGCTCGCTCTCTGCGAGCGCGCCGACGGCGTCGACCTGGCACGCGTCAAAATCGCCTCGCCGTTTCTGAGGATCCTTCGGCTCCCGGTCGGGGCGATGCTGGAGGCGATGGGGCTCCACGCCGTCCGCCATGTCCAGCAGGCCGAGCGTGCGGCGGAGGCGGTCCGTTCCGAGGGCTGACGAGGGGGGACCGCCGTGCGCCTTGCCGCGTGCGCGACAATGTTGGACCTTGCAGCCCCGTTGAGCCCGCCCCGCCCGCCTCTGTCCCCTGGTACGTCGCCGTCTTTCGTCCCCACCTTGTCTGAGATGACGACGCACCTCCGGCTCGCTCTCCTCCTGGTCCTGCTCGCCCCTGCCGCATCGGCGCAGACCGTGGTGAAGTACGGGGCGGAGTTCCTCGCCTCTGGCGTCGGGGCGCGTGCCCTCGGAATGGGTGGCGCCTACGTGGCCCACGCCAACGACGTGACCGCGGGCTACTGGAACGTGGCCGGCCTCGACGCCCTGACAGCGCCCGAGGGCGCCTACATGCACGCCGAGCGGTTCAACGGGGCCGTCTCGTTCGACTACGCGGCCGTCGCCTACCCGCTCTCGGACCGCTCGACGGTCGGCGTCTCGTTCGTCCGCTCCGCCGTGGACGACATCGCCAACACGCTCGACGCCTATGACCCGGCCACGGGCCTCCCGCGTCCCGACGCGCAGGACTACATCACGTACTTCTCGGCGGCTGACAACGCGCTCTTCCTCTCGTACGCCCGCCACATGTCCGACAAGCTCGCCCTCGGCGCCTCGGCGAAGGTGGTGCGCCGCGGGATCGGCGACTTCGCGAGTGCATGGGGCTACTCGCTCGACGTGGGCGCGCAGCTCGACCTCGGACGCCTCCGCCTCGGGCTCAACCTCCAAGACGCCACGCGGATGGTCCAGTCGTGGTCGGTGGACACGGAGCGGTTCGAGCAGATCGAGGAGGAGAGCCGGCCCGTCGGGCTGACCGAGGTGGTCCTCCCCGTCGCTCGCCTCGGCGCGGCAACCACGGCCGCCCTCAGCGACGACGTAGGGCTCACGCTCGCTGTCAGACCTCGACCTCGCCTTCGACGGCCAGAAAGCCAACGTCTTCAACGCGGGCGACGTGTCGTTCCAGCCACGCGTGGGCGGCGAGATGGTTTACCGCGACCTTCTCGCGTTCCGGGCCGGCATCGCGGACGTGACGACGAACGAGCGGTTCGGTACCCAGCTCACGCCGACGGTCGGGGCCGGCGTCCGGCTCGGCGCGCTCGACGTGGACTACAGCTTCGGCGATTTCGGCGGGCTCGCCAGCGAGCTGGGCTACGCACATCGCGTCTCGCTGGCGTATCGTTTCGGCACGTCCGGCCCGGTGGCCGGCGGCACGCCCTAAGCTTTTCTCGATCATGTCGATCCCCTCCGACGACCGCGACGGTTTCTTGATCAGCGTCTCGGCGCACGTCGTCGTCCTGCTCCTCCTCACCGTCGGACTCCGGACCCCGCCCGAGACGCTTGACAAGGACTACCCGCCGCAGCTCATGGAGATCGAGTTCGGCCCGGCGCCGACGCTCCCGGTCGTCCAGGGCAAGCCCCAGTCGGCCCCAGCGGCGGCGCCGTCGCAAGCGATGGAGCAGCCGGAACCCGAGCGTCCGACGCCCCCGGCCCCGTCGCAGGCCCGCCTCGCCGAGCGCCCGCCGACGACGCCGCGCGCAAATCCGATTCCGCGCCCGGTCCAGCGGGAGGACGCCCGCCCGGCGCGACCCAACCCGCCGTCCCAGGCGACCCGTCAGGAGCCGCGCCCGACGGCGCCCCAGAACACGGAGACCACGCAGGGCGGCGGCCGCACCCAGGGCGACGCCCCTACGTCGGGGCTGGACGCGGGGAAGGGCTCTGGCTCAGGCGGCGACGCCGAGGTGGAGGTCGGCTTCCAGTTCGGCAACCGGAGCTTCAACTGCCCGACGCCCCCATTCAACGGCGTCGTGGGGAGCGTCCAATACCGCGTGACGTTCGCTCCGGGCGGGCGCCTGGTCGCATCCAGCCCGGTAAACCGCAACGCGGCGCTCCACGAGAGTGTGCAGCGGGTCATCAGCCGGTGCCGTGCCGAGCCGCTTCCACCCAACGCGCGTCAGGTTAATCAGTCGACGCGGGCCACGTTCAACTTCAGCGCAAACTGAGCGCGCGCAGCGCCGTGCGGGTCTCGGAAGCTACGGCGTCGGCGAGGGCACGGCCGACGAGCCGGATCGGGCTCCGGCGTCCTGCGAACGCGTCGGCGATGGCATAGAACGTGAACGGCGACACGTAGCGCCGGGTCGTGACGAGGTAGACGGTCTCCCACGTCTCGGGGAGGAATTTGGCCTTGAAGCGCTCCAGGCCCTCGAAGTTGTAGAAGCGTCGGGCGTGGGCGCGCGTCCACGCGAGCAGGGTGCGGACGGGGAGGGGCGGCTCCTGCGTAGAGAGGGGGGCCTTCGCCGTGAGCGGCACGAGGCCGAGCGTGACCTCCGACGTAGGGTCGACCGCGCGGCACACGGCGTCGATGAGCAACGAGGGCGTCCCGTTCGGCGCGCCGGGCGGCTGGATGATCCACTCGACGTGCCACGCGCCGCGGGCCGGGATCGGGGCCAGGACGAGGTAGGCGATCGACCGCCCCTCGCGGGAGGCGATGAACACGCGTCGGTCCGTGAGGTCGTCCAGGACATACGGGTTGGCCAGGAAGGCCAGGGGCGGCATCCCCCGCGAGGCTACCCAGTCGGCCAGGATCTGGCGGAGCGCGGGCGAGGCCGTGGCCTCGTCCGGCGTCACCTCCCGGACGGCGACCCCCTTGTTGCGGGCGCGGTTCACCTGTGCGCGGAGCGACGCCTTCCGCGCGAGTCGGTCGTCCCAGTCGCCCGCGCGCCAGACCGGCTGGGCGCCGATCACGAGCGCCGTTCCGACCCCGCCCAGGCGCTCCTTCGACTCGACGCCGAACCAGAGCGCGTGAGCGCCTGACGCGCGTGCGGCGGCCTCGAAGGCCCGGGCGGCGGGGGCCACGGCGTCGAGCGGACCGATGGGCTCGCCCGCCGACAGCCACACGGTCGGTCCGAGGGGCGATGCCTTCGCCACGACATAGGCGACCGCGCACCCGGCGCCGGTCCAGTAGGAGAAGGGAGGCGTGAGGGTCTGGTAGACGGACGCGACGCGCCCGTACGCGCGGATCGCGCGGAGGATCGGGCCGCGGCCTACCACGAGAGCCGGACGGGCGCGTCGATGCGGATCCGCAGACCGACCTCGCCGATCCCGACGAAGCGGACCGCATCCGCGCCGCGCGTGAAGCCGTCGTTGTGGGTCCAGTTCACTCCGAGGTCGGCGGCGGCCCACCACCAGGAGGTCCCGCCTGCGCGCGTGACGAGGCCGGCCCGCACCGTCCGCTCCTCGTCGCCGATGAAGATCAGAGGCTCGGAGTTGTCGAGGATGGGCTCGCGGAAGTCGGCCTCGCCCTGGATGAGGAGGTGGATCTCGGGCCGGAGCGTCAGCCCGTCCACGATGTCGTCGAGGTACACGTCGGCGAAGGCGCGGGCGTGGACGTAGTCGTTGAACGGGAGGCCGATCCCCCGGAGGGCGTAGACGTAGGTCTGCTCGCGGAGGCCCGTGTTGTAGGCCCGCGCCGTCACGGCCGTCAGGCCGATCCCAGCGTCGACGCGGGGTGCGAGGCTCGCCGCCACGATGCTCCCGCTGATCGCCGCCGACGCCGGCTCGGCGGCGTTGAACAGGTCGAAGTCGTCCATCAGGAGCTGGCCGGAGACCGTGACGCTCCCGGCCTGCACCCAGAGGAGCCCGCCGACGAATCCGTTGTAGTCGTTGTTCTTGGGGGCGCCGTCGTTCAGGAACGAGTAGACCGCCCCCGGCAGGAGCGCTGCGAAGGGCGGCGAGGTCCCGTTCCCCGAGATCACCATCGACTCCATCCCGGAGACGACCACCTTCCGCGACGGTCGCCAGTCGATCCGGTGCGCGGCGACGTAGCGGCGGAGGATGTCCTCGCGCGAGCGGTCCCCGGCGCGGCCGGTGAACCGAGCCTCGGCGTCGGTCGCGTCCAGCTCACCCAGGAAGGAGCGGACGGCGACGGTGCCTCCGCCGAGACGCACGGCGAGGGCGTCGTACGGGTGCGGGCTGTCACTGACATAGAGGGCGTCGTCCTCCGCGCCGCTCCACCGCCGGCCGATGCGCCCGAGCCGGACCTCCCCGTACCGACTTACGGCGCCGACGTAGCTCTCCTCGTTGCGCAGGAACACGCTCACGTTCCCGATGTCGAGCCCGTCGGGGTCGTCCTCGTAGTACGTGTCGAACCGGGCGCCGAGCTGTGCGACGAGCGGGCCGGCCTCCAGTGAGGCTCCGAGCGCAGCCGTGGGGAAGAGGTTCAGCGCCCCTGCGCCGACGACGGGCTCGCCCGCCTCGACCACGCGGAGCGGGTCGATCCGGTCGTTCGTGCTCGCGACGCTCCCGAGCCTCAGCTCGGCTGTGACGACGCCCTCCTCGCGTCGCGTCGACGGGGGCGCGGGGAACCGGTCGCGCAGGCGGCCGAACCAGCGGCGCTCGACCCGCCCGAGGTTGCGCCGACGCACGCTCTCGAGGGCCCGGCGGATCTCGCCCTCGGTGTAGGGGGCGGCGGTCGGGTTGAGGTCGAGGAGGAGGCCGCGTCGGGCGAGCCGGTCGATCCAGCCGTACGCCGGGTCGTCGACGGGGACGGTGCGGTGGTCCTGGGCCAGGGCGCCGCCGGCGGCGAGGAGCGCGAGGAGAGCGAGGAGAAAGCGCATGGCGTCGAAGCTACGGGCGCGCCCGACGTGCCTTGCACGCCCCCGGAGCCGCGCCTACTTTGCCACCGCCCTCACGAGCCCCCCTCGACCGAGACTCTTCCGTTACGCGATCCCACCCCCTCGCGCTTGTCTCGTCGATTCGAGCTATTCGCCCTTCTCTTCGGAGACCTCTTGGCGACCGCCGCTGCCCTCGTGCTGACGGCCGCCGGGCCGGCGTCGTGGAACTGGCTCCCGCAGCCGGCGGGAATCCCGGGCCTGGGTGTCGGCCTGCTGATGCTTGGGTGGGTGGTGCTGTTCTCGTTCGCCGGGCTCTACGCCGAGCGGTACGCAGTCGGGCGCCTCGACGAGCTGGTGGCGCTTGCGAAAGTGGTCGTCGTGGGCGTCCTCGTGCTGTTGTTCGGGTACGCCCTCGACCGGCTGGACCCGACCTCGCTGCGGGCGGCGATGGCCGTCTATGGCCTGACGACGTTCGCCCTCGTCGGCGCCAGTCGCCTCGTCATCCGGACGTTCCAGCGCGCCCTCGTGGTGCGGGGCTATGGCCGTCACCGCGCCGTCGTCGTCGGTTGGTCCGACCGCGTCGAGACGCTCTACCACGACCTCGCGCACTACCCGTCGGTGAACATCGAGATCGTCGGGGCCATCCGACTCCGCCCGACGCCAGTCCCCGCCCTGGCGCCCACGCCCATCGGGGAGGGAGACGGGGCTGACGAGGAAATCGGCCCCTTCGAGACCCGCTACCCCGGTGGTGATGCACTGCCCGCGGGTGCCATCGAGGTGACGGCGGGGAGCGCCCCGGAAGCTGCCGTGGCGGAGCTGCCACGCCTGATCGAGCGCCTGGGGGTGCAGGACGTGATCATCGCTCTCGGCGCCGACGACCACGCGACGCTCGACTCCGTCCTCCGGGTCTGCGACGGCCAGCCGGTCACGCTCAAACTGGTCCCGGACTTCTACGCGGCTATTGGTGGGATGGCGCGGACAGAGCACACGTACGGGCTCCCCCTGATCGAGGTGCTTCCCGAGCCGATCCCCGTCTGGGAGCAGCGGACGAAGCGAATCCTGGACGTGGTGGTGAGTGCGCTCGTGCTCGTCGCCGGACTCCCGCTCTGGCTCGCGATCGGGGCGCTCGTCCGGCTCACGTCCGACGGGCCTGCCATCTATCGCCAGACACGCGTCGGGCGGCACGGCCGCGCGTTCACGATCTACAAGTTCCGGACGATGGTGGAGGACGCCGAGCGCGAGACGGGCCCCATCTGGGCCGGGCGCTCCGACGTGCGCGTGACGACCGTCGGCCGGTGGCTACGGCGCCTCCGCCTCGATGAGATCCCACAGATGTGGAATGTCCTGCTCGGACAGATGAGCCTCGTCGGGCCGCGCCCGGAGCGCCCGTACTTCGTTCACCAACTTGCCGAGCAGATCCCCCTGTACAGCCGGCGCCACCGCGTCCAGCCCGGGATCACGGGCCTCGCCCAGGTCCAGTGGCGCTACGATTCGGACATCGAGGACGTTCGCCAGAAGCTCAAGTACGACCTGTTCTACATCGAGACGATGAGCCTCGGGGTCGACGCCAAGATCCTCTTCCAGACGGTCCGCACGGCGCTGATGGGGAAGGGGCACTGACGGCGCCCGCGCCCACAGGGCAACGGGCTCCGTGACTAGGCGAACCGGCGGCGGGCCGGCTGCCGAACCACTTCCCAGACGAGGTGCTGCAGGTCAGGGAGGATGATCTTGTCGAGGGCGAGGGCCGCAGCGTTCGGCGAGCCGGGACAACAGAACAGGAGCGTCTCGGCCGGGCCATCCTCGATGCCATAGAGACCAGCGGTCGCCCGTGAGAGCATGGCGGCCGCGCCGATCTCCTGGTACGAGAGCATCCGGAAAATTTCGCCGAAGCCGGGGAGGGTCTTCTGGATCAGCCGCTCGGCCACCTCCACCGTCGTGTCGCGCCGCGCGATGCCCGTGCCGCCCGCCGTGATGACCACCTCGACCTGTCCGACGAGGTGGAGCAGGACGGCCCGGATCTTTTCCCCGTCGTCGGGGACGATGCGGTAGAACTCGACGGGGTGCCCGTGCTCGCGGAGGCGGTCCTTGATCAGGTCCCCGCTGTGATCCGAGTCCTCCGTCCGCGTGTCCGAGACCGTCACCACGGCGCAGGAGAGGGGCGTATCGCGGGCGAGTCGCTGGTGGCTGTCGACGGACATGGGCGTGAGCGGGAGGCCCGTCTCACCCGTGCACCGTGGAGTCCGTTCCGGACGGTGGGCCCATCGGCGGAGGCGGGCTCGGCTCGCCGAACCAGCGGGGGGGATCGTAGCCGTGGCCGCCCCAGGGCTGGCACCGCGCGATGCGCCAGAGGGCCAGGACCGTCCCCCGCAGCGCGCCGTACTTGCGGAGAGACAGGACGGCGTACTCCGAGCACGTGGGGGTATAGCGGCATGAGGCCGGAAACCATGGCGAAATCCCATGCTGGTAGAGGCGGATGATGCCGACCAGCAGGAACCTGGGCAGCCGCCACACGGCCCGCCCCGCCCGCTGCAAGCGGAAGGGGACTGAGGAGAAACGGACGACGGGGTCGGGCATGGTTGGGTGAAAAGAGGAACGGGGGAAGAGTTCCGAATCGGGTGTCCGGCATGCACGCAGCGTTCTCGTTCCTCGTTGACGGGTCGTCGCAATGAGGCCGAAAGCGGGTGTGTAGCCTATGTGACACGCGGGTCGTCAGCGAGCCCCTCGATCCTGTCCGAACTTCCGTCCACTATGACTGTCGAGCAGGCCACCTTCGTCATCGTCGATACCGAGACCACCGGGTCGCGGGCGGGGGACGACCGGCTCATTGAGGTCGGCGCGGCCAAGCTCGTCGGCGGCGAGATCGTCGACACGTTCCAGCAGCTCATCGACCCGGGGCGCCACGTCCCCCGGCGGATCACGCGGCTGACGGGCATTTCGACGGCCATGGTCTACGGCCAGCCGTCGGCGGCCGAGGTCATGCCCCGGTTCGTCGAGTTCCTGGGCGACGCCATCCTGGTGGCCCACAACCTCCCGTTCGACGCGCGCTTCCTCGACGTAGCCCTGGCCGACGCCGGGCTCCCGCCGCTCCAGAACTCCGCGCTCGACACGCTCCGCCTCGCGCGGCGGCTCCTCTCGTCGCTCCCGTCGAAGGGGCTCTCGAAGCTCACCCAGCACTTCGGGATCGAGGTGAAGGGGCGGCACCGCGCGCTCGGTGACGCCGCGGCGACGGCCGAACTGCTCGTGATCCTGCTCGACCGGATGAAGCTGGAGTTCGAGGTCGAGACGGTGGAAGACCTGCTCGCCTTCCAGCGGCGGCGTTACAAGGACACGCGCCGCGAGCCGAGCCACCTCAAGAAGATCCGCGAGCAGATCCTCCCGCTTCTTCCGGACCGGCCCGGGGTCTACTTCATGCGCGACTCGAAGGGGCGCGTCATCTACGTCGGCAAGGCGAAGAGCCTCCGCCACCGCGTGCGGAGCTACTTCACGGGCGTCGAGAATCACACGCCCAAGACGCGGAAACTGGTCCGCGACGTGCGCGACGTGACGTGGCGCGAGACGGGCACCGAGCTGGCGGCGCTCCTCGAAGAGTCCAAGCTGATTAAGAACTACCTCCCGGTCTACAACCGCGCCCAGCGGCGCTACCGCGACTACCCGTTCCTCCGCCTCGACACGACGCACGCCTACCCCACGATCTCGTGGACGCCCCGCATCGCCCACGACGGCGCCGAGTACTACGGTCCGCTGGGGCGACGCGGCCAGGCCGAGGAACTGGTGGAGTTGATCGGGCGGATGTTCCGCCTCCGCGAGTGCGACGACCCCGTCTTCAGCCTTGGTCGGCCTTGCCTCTACCACCAGATGGGCCGGTGCGGTGCGCCGTGCGTGGGCGGCGACGGCGCCGAGCAATACGAGCTGGAGGTCGACCGCGTCCGCCGCTTCCTGACGGGTCAGGACACCGAGGCCGTGGACATGGTGGAGGAGGCGATGCGCGAGGCCGCCGCGGCGCGCGAGTACGAGGCCGCGGGCTGGTACCGCGACCAGCTCCGGCGTCTGCAGCGGACGTTCGGGCGGCAGCGCAAAATCGCCTCCGCCGTCCACGAGCACGACGCGGTCCTCGTCGAGCCCCTCGCGCCGGGGTACGCCGGGCTGGAGGAGGGGGGCACGCAGCTCTTCCTGATCCGGCACGGCCGCCTCGTCGGCCGCGTGGACCTCCCCGTCGATCCCGGTCCCGACGAAGTCGCCGACCTTCAGGCCGCGCTCGCCGAGACGTTCGACCCCGGCCTCGCCCCGCCCCCCTCGCACCTTCGCCCGGACGTGGACGAGATGCGGATGCTGGCCAACTGGATGCGGCTCCATAGTGAGGGCGCCCGCCAGGTCCGCTGGCACCCTGGCCTCGACGGCGACGCGTTCCTGGTGGCCGTCCGCGACGCCACGCAGGTGGCGACTCCGACGGCGGAGCCGGAGGTGGAGGAGGTGGACGAGTGACGGATCGCGTTTTCCGAGACCGGGCACGCGGGCCGTGCTCCGGCGTTGGACGCTCAGTCTCCCCCGGTTCGATGCGCCTTCCGATCCTCCTCCTCGTCCTGCTGACCACCTCGGCCTGCGCCCAGACCGTCGACAAGCCCGACGCCGTTCCCAACGATCGGGACCGCCGGGCAGACACGGTCATCACGTCTTCGCGTGCGGGCGTGCCCCCCCCGGTCTCGCCCGACAGCGTCACGACCACGTCGACGCGCGTGTCACTCGGCGACGATGCGGTCACCGTTCGCGTCCATATGGCGCCGGTGACGGACGCGCTCGCGAGCCCCGGGATCGAGCCGGTCTGGCTCAACGCCCTCAACCTCCACGACGACGAGAACACGTCGATGCAGGCGGCCGTCGATGTGGTCCGGGAGCGGGGCGGACGCGTGGTCGAGCTGGCGCACTCGGGCGACCGGAACGTGACGTTCCGGGTCGGGGGCGCGACCTACGTGGCCGACCCGAACCGGATGTTCACCGACGCGGGCCGTCGGCGGACGCTGGCGTCCCTGTCGACGGCCGACCCGGCGGCGCTCGCTGCCCTCGCCACCTTCGCCGACGCGGTGCTCGACACCTACGTGGCGGCGGGCGTGGGCGTGGTGATCACCCTCCACAACAACACGCCGGGCCGCTACTCGGCACGATCGTACGAGCCCGGCGCCGAGTATGCGTCCGACGCCGCCGCCGTGACCGTCCACGACGGGACCGACCCGGACGACTTCTTCTTCGTCACCGACCGCGCGATCTACGACGCGCTCGTGGCCCGCGGCTTCAATGCCGTTCTGCAGGACAACGACGCCGCCACTGACGACGGCTCCCTCTCCGTCTGGGCCGCGCGCGAGGGGGTCCCGTACGTCAACGTCGAGGCCGAGCACGGCCACCGCGCCGCGCAGGCCCGGATGATCGCCGCCGTGCTCGACGTGCTGACAGCGCCGTAACGCCGGGCGGACCCGTCCCGGCATCGAGCCGTACCACCGACCGCCTCTCTTCGACCGTCCATGCTCAAGCGCACCGCCGCGATCCTGGCCCTCCTCATCGTCGGGGGTCTCCTCATCACCTCCGTCCTCTTCGCCGCCAACCCGGAGACGGGTGTGGCGATCCCCGACCCCATCGAACGTGACTTGGGGGACATCCTGGAGCGTGACACGCTCGTCGCCCTCACCTCGTACACCTCCACGAGCTATTTCCTCTACCGGGGGCAGGCGTTCGGGTTCGAGTACGAGTTGCTCCGCGACTTCGCCGACGATCAGGGAGTCGTGTTCCGGATCGAGGTGGTCCCGCGCGACAGCATCCTCTACTACCTCAATTCCGGACGGGGCGACATCGCGGCCGCCCGGTTGCAGCCTGTCGCGGAGGACACGTCCTCGTTCGGGTTCACCGTCAACCTCTACGAGACCAACTCGGTGGTCGTCCAGCAGCAGGCGCCATACGACTCGACGGAGGTCGCTGAGGACGTGGTGCAGGACGTGCCGGATGAGATCGTCGAGCGGCTCAACGCCCGCGTGGGGGATGAGGCTTCCGCACCGCTCCGCATCCGCGCCCGCCGCATCCGAAAGCCGGAGGACCTGGCCGGACAAGACGTATTCCTACCGACCGGCGACCCCTATGTCGAGCGGCTGGTGGAGGTCGAAAACCAGATCACAGGCAACATCGAGGTCATCGAGGTCGACACCACCAGCGAGTCGCTGATCCGCCAGGTGGCCGTCGGCAACATCGAGCTCACCGTCGCCCAGGAGAATGTGGCAGAGCTGGAGGAGAGCTACTTCGGCAACCTCCTCCTCACGCCGCGAATCGGGGCGCCGCACGGCGTCGCCTGGGCGGTCCGCGACAACGCCCCCGAGCTGCAGCGTGCGCTCGACGAGTGGATCCTCGGCAACCGCGACACGCAGCGCTGGGCCAACCTCTACCGCAAGTACTACGTGGACCGCCGCGGCTACCGGGACCGGATCGAGACGGGCTTCCTCACGGGCGAGACCGGCAACCTGAGCGGGTACGACAACCTCCTCAAGCGCTACGCCCCGACCATCGGGTGGGACTGGCGCCTCCTCGGGAGCCAGATGTACCAGGAAAGCCGGTTCCAGCCGCGCGCGCGGTCATGGGCGGGGGCGATGGGGCTCCTCCAGATCATGCCCGGGACGGCCCGCGACCTGGGCCTCAAGGATCCCTACGACCCGGAGCAGAACGTGGCCGCCGCGGCCCGCTACCTCAAGTGGCTGGAGGACGAGTACTGGGTGGACAAGGTGCCGGACCCCAAGGAGCGCGTCAAGTTCATCCTCGCCAGCTACAACGCCGGCCCCGGCCACGTCTTCGACGCCCAGCGTCTCGCTGAGGCCGAGGGCGGCGACCCGACCTCCTGGGCCGACGTGTCGTTCTGGCTCCTCCAGAAGTCCGACCCGGCGGTGTACAACCGCCCGGAGGTCCGGCACGGGTTCGCGCGCGGGCTGGAGCCGGTCCACTACGTCTCCATTATCCTCGAGCGGTACGCCCACTACCAGCAGTTCGTGGAGGGCGAGGAGGGCGCCGCCGCGGTTCCGTCTCAGGACCTCTCCGATGCGTGAACTAGCCCCGAACGACGCAACGTATTGGGCTCCACCTCGTCCGGGACCTCCCCACGCGTAGGGTACGCGCACGTGGATGCCCTCCGCTCTCGCTAGGCCCTACCTTTCAGTCCGTTTAGTGCCCGCGCCGGATGCCCTCTTCCGATACGCTCGACCCGATCACCAAGGATGCCCTGAAGGACGCCGTCGCCGAGGCCCTCCGCGAGAACCGCGAGTGGATCCGCGACCTCGTCCAGGAAGCCCTCGTCGAGGCGGCCGACGCTGAGGCCCGCCGCGAGGATGAGGTCCGCGCGGCTCTCGCCGACGTGCGCCGTGCGTTCCCGGCCTCCCAGGGGCAGGCCTAGCCGCCCCGGGAACGTGGAGCGGCCGGCGGTGATACGCGCCGGCAGACTGCCTCACCTTCCGTGCGCCTGATCGTCCCGCTCCTCGCCGTCCTCACCCTCGCCGCGTGTGCGAGCGACGACCGCGAACCGCTCCTCGTCTACTCGCCCCACGGCAAGGAGATGCTCCAGGCCTACGAAGAGGCGTTCGAGAGGGCCTACCCGGAGGTCGACGTGCAATGGCTCGACATGGGGAGCCAGACGGCGTACGACCGGGTGCGGAGTGAGCGCGAGAACCCGCAGGCGAGCGTCTGGTGGGGAGCACCCCAGACCTTGTTCATGCAGGCCGCCGAGGAGGGGCTCCTCCAACCATTCTCGCCGACCTGGGCCACCACGCTCCCGCCGACGGCGAAGGACTCGGCTGGCCGGTGGTATGGCACCTACCTCACGCCAGAGGGCGTCCTGTTCAACACCGACGCGGTGGACGACGCTGACGTGCCGCGCGACTGGGACGACCTCCTGGACCCACGCTGGCGCGACCGGCTCCTCATCCGCTCGCCCCTGGAGAGTGGCACGATGCGGACCATCTGGGGGGCCATGATCCTCCGCCAGCCAACCGTGGAGGAGGGGTACCGGTGGCTCGCTCGGCTCGACCAGAACACGAAGGGCTACGCCGCCGACCCGACGCAGCTCTACCTCCGCATCGCGCGCGGTGAGGCCGACCTCACGCTCTGGAACCTCCCGGACACCTACCTCCAGGCCCAGCAGTATCCGTTCGGCTTCGAGGCGCCTGTCTCGGGCACGCCCGTCCTCGTCGATGGCATCGCGATCCCTGCCGGGGCCCCGCAGCCCGAGTTGGCGCGCGAGTTCATCGAGTTCGTGACGACCCGTGACGCCCTCGTCCGTCAGGCCTACGACTTCCACCGGATCCCGGCCCGCACCGACGTCCCCGACGACCGGCTCCCGGCGTGGATGACCGACCGGTCCTTCACCATCATGGACCTCGACTGGCGACGACTCTCCGAGGAGGGGCCGACCTGGATGCAGACGTGGAATGAGCAGATCAAGGGGCGAGGCGCCGAGTACCTGGCCGAGATGGATGCCCGTGACGCCGAGGGTTCGCCTGCCGAGGCCGAGGACGCGCCGTAGGTTGCCCGCCGTCCTGCCGATCGGTCCGTTGATGCGTGTTTTCCTCGTCGCCCTGGGTGGTGCTCTCGGTGCGCTCACGCGCTACGGGGTCGGACTCGCGTCGATCCATTTCGCCGAGGCCGGGTTACCGGTTGGCACGTGGGTGGTGAATGGGCTCGGATGCCTGGTCATCGGCCTCGCGCTGCCGCTCGTCGTGGACGAGCGTGCGCGGCTCCTGCTGATCGTCGGAGGGCTCGGGTCGTTCACCACGTTTTCTACCTACAGCGCGGACACCGTTCTCCTCTGGGAGGCCGGGCGGCGCGGGCTCGCGGTGGGCAACGCCCTCGGAAGCGTCGTTGTAGGTGTCGTCTGCGTCGCGATTGGCCTCGCCATCGGACGGCACCTCGCGGGCTCGGCTGCTTGATGTCTTCACCTTGCGTCCCGACGGGGGCGTGCTCAACTTCGACCCTCCTCGTCTCTCTCGCTCCCATGCGCCTGCTCTGGTCCTGCCTCCTCCTGGTCGCCCTCGCGGCTCCTGTCCTCGCGCAGCCGGCGACGGCCGATCGAATTCCGGCTGCGGAAGCCGCGTTCGAAGAGGGCCTCGCGAGCTACCGGCTGGGGGACTTCGCACAGGCCCAACAGCTCCTTCTGGGTGCCGCCGAGGAGTTCGGCTACAACCAGCGCACGACCGCGGCGACGCTGATGGCGGCCAAGGCGGCCTACGCCGCCGCGGACTTCGAGCAGGCGACGACGCTGGCGACCTCGCTCGTGGAGGCCTACCCCCGGAGTCGCTACGTGGAGGAGGCGCAGCGCGTGCTCGCCCAGGTGGAGGCAGGGGGCGCCGGGCGGCTGTTCGACCTGGGGATCGTGCTCCCGGTCGACGGGGCGGACGGGTATCTGGGGCAGGCCCTCTTCAACGGGATCCGGATCGCCGTCGAGGAGCACAATGAGGCCGGCACCGGGCGGCTGGTGCGGATGGTGTTCCGGGACTCCGGCGGCAAGGGGGCGGGCGCCGAGCAGGCCGTGGGGGCCGTCGTGAGCGCGGGCGCCGACGCCATCGTGGGACCGCTCTTCAGCGACGAGGCCGGACCAGCCGGAACGGCCGCCGAGGCCGCTGGCGTCGTGTTGCTCGCGCCCCTCGCGACGGACCAGGCGGTGAGCCTGGGCCGGGAGTTCGTGTTCCAGGCCAACCCCACATTCCCCGCGCGCGGCCGGGCGATGGCCCGCTACGCCGTGGGCCGGCTCCGTCTGAATCGGCTCGGCGCAGCCTCCGAGCGGGGCTCGCTCAGCGCGGACATGGCCGGGGCGTTCGCCACGGAGGCCCGGCGTCTCGGCGCCACCATCGCCTTCGAGGAGTCGCTCGCGAGCCCGGAGCTGTGGCAGGACCTCGACCGCGCGGTGGGCGCCGAGACCCTGTCGAGCGTCCAGGCCGTCTACCTGCCCGTGACCGGACGCGACGCCCCCCGCTACGTCGCCGACGCGCTGCGGGCGCTCGGCGCGCTCGACCAGGCGCCACGGCCCCTCGGCAATACGGAGTGGGAGGGGCTGGCGACGAGCCGCGCCCGCGCCAGCCGCCTCGGGGCCGTGTTCACGCAGGACTTCTTCGTGGCCCCCGGCGCGGCCGACGCCTTCGGGGATCGGTACCGGGACCTCTCGGGCCTTGGGCCGGACCGGCTCGCCCTCATCGGCTACGACCTCACGCGGTTCCTGATCGCCCAGATCGAGGTCGCCGACGAGAGCACGCTCGCCGATGCGATCCGCAACGCCCCCCGGTTCGATGGGGTGGCCCACCGCTTCGAGTTCAACGGCGGGCAGGTGAACGAGGCGCTCTTCATCCTCGGGTACCGGGACAGCGAGGCCGTCCTGCTCGAGTAACGGGGCTGTCCGAGCGTGAGCGGCGGGGGCAGTCTTCGTCGCCTTCTCGCCGTCCGGGCGGTCGCCGGGACGCTACCATCCGGACTGCAATAAGCCCTCGTAGGCCCCGTTGGTGTTCGCATCGTCCTGCCGCCTGTCCATGTCCGTTCGTCTCGGTTTCCTCGCCACCCTCGTTCTGATCGTCGCCGGGTGCGGCAGCGGCCCCGAGACGTTCAGCTCGGCCCAGACGGCCTACGACCGCGGCGTCGAGGCGTACGAAAACGAGCGATACGCCCGCGCCATCGAGTTCTTCCGCGCCGCCCTCGACTTCGGGCGGACCAGCGAACTCGCCGACGACGCCCAGCTCTACCTCGCCCGCTCCTACGCCGGCGATCGCCAGTACCTCTTGGCTGGGACAGAGTTCACGCGGTTCATTGAGTTCTACCGGAACGACCCGCGCATTGAGGAGGCCGCCTTCGAACGGATCCAGGCCTACGCCGCCCTCAGCCCCCGCTACGAACTGGACCAGACCGACACCCGGCAGGCCATCGCGTACATCCAGCTCTACCTCCAGCAGTACCCGAACAGCGAGCACGGGGAGGAGGCCGCCAACTTGGCCGACCAGCTCCGCGAGAAGCTGGCCCGCAAGCTCTACGAGCGGGGATACCTCTACGAGCGCCGGGAGCTGTACGAGGCCGCGGCCCTCACCTACCGCGACGTGCTCGCGGAGTACCCGACGAGCGCGTACGTCGACGACGCGCTCGCCGCGGCCGTCCGCGTGCAGACGCTGTACGCCGAGGGGAGCGTTCCCGCCCAGCAGCGCGCACGGTTCCAGGAGGCCCTCGATACCTACGACCAGCTCACGACGCTCTTTCCCGACAGCCCTGTTCTGGTTGAGGCGCAGACCTACTACGACCGCGCCTACCGGGGGCGGCAGGCCGCCACCCGCGCGGACGGCGCCGACGTGTCGGCGGCACGGCAGGAGTAGCCGACTTGCGTGGGCGGGTGGGGGAGGGCACCTTGCGTGACGTTTCGTTGACGACGGACGCCGCGCCGAGAGCGATGTGACTCTGGGCGACCGAGCGGCGGCCTGCTTCGTGACCCCGCCGGGGTCCTTTGCCCATGAACCCGTTCGACCCGCAGACGGTGGCTCGCGCTCAGGCGGGCGATGCCGCGGCGCGTGATCAGTTGCTCACCGCCGTCACGTCGCCGCTACGCGCGTTTTTTCGGAGCCGGATCGGCGCCGCCCCCGAGGCCGACGACCTTGTCCAGAATGCGCTCCTCCGCGTCCACCGCGGACTCGACGACCTCCAGCGGGCCGACCGCTTCAAGGCCTTCGCCATGAAAGCCGCGCTCTTCGAACTCCAGGACTACTACCGCGGACGCTACACGTCGCGCGAGGCGCTCTTCGACCCCGACCTGCCCACGCCGGGCCGCGTCGACGCGGAGGACGTGGGGCTGCGCGTGGACTTGGAGCGGGCGCTCGAGACCCTCACCGAGCACGCCCGCGCCATCCTGGAGATGCGCGAACTCGGGTACCCGTACGTCGAGATCGCCGAGACGCTCGACACGACGGAGGCAGCCGTCAAGATGCAGGTGAAGCGGGCCTTCGAAAAGCTCCGCGACGTACTCACGGGCGCCGCCGTTCTCCTGGCAATCGCCACCCATACCCTCCTCGGTCTCTAGCCGACCGGCGCCATGCGCGACCTCGACACCCTCGCCCTGTACGATGCCCTTCCGCCCGACGAGCGGGCGGCCCTGGACGCGGCGCTCGCCGACCGGCCGGCGCTCGCGGAAGCGTTCGCCCGCTGGCGCTCGCTCCGGGCCGAGGTCCGGGCTGACCTCGCACGCGATCTCCCGGACCGCGCGCTCCTCGTCCTCTACGCCCTCGCCGATGACGACCTCCTGAGCGACGCCGAGCGCGAGACGGTCGAGGCCGCCCGTGCGGATCTCGATGCGGCCGTCGCCAAGCATCCTGGCCTCGCCGCGGCCGTCCGCCGCATCCAGGCCGATCGGGACGCCTTCGAGGCGGCCTGGTCCGAGGCCGCCCGTGCGCCCGAGGCGGCGCCGAGTGGGGCGCCCGCTCATCCCACGCGCGCCGCCGACCGTCCTGCGGTGGCCCATCGCCCGGGCCGTCCGACGCGGTGGATCGCCCGAGTCGCCGCCGTTGGGGCCGTCGTCGCCTTCGCCATGATCCTGACGACGGTCCTCCATCGCGACGCCGGGTGGGAGACCGTCGCGGCGAGCGAGGCGCAGACCGTGACGTTCGCCGATGGATCGACCGTCGAACTCGCGACCGGCACGCGCCTCATGGTCCCGGAGGACGGCGCCGCTGACGCACGCCGGGCCCGCCTACTGGGCGGTCAGGCCCTGTTCCGGATCGTCCGGAACCCAGCCGAGCCCTTCGAGGTGACGACGCCGAACGCGGAGGTCGTGGTCCTTGGGACGACGTTCTCGGTCGAGGCCACCGACGTGGAGACCGAGGTCGTGCTCGTGAGTGGGGCGGTGACGCTCGCGCCCCGGGCCACCCCGGACCAAGCCGTCCACCTCGCGCCCGGCGAGCAGAGCCGCGTGCTCGCGCTCGACGCGCCCTCCACTCCGGAGCCCGCCAACGTCGGCGCGGCCCTCGCATGGACGGGGACCGTGTTCGCCCGGGGCGAGACGGTCGGCTTCGTCGCCGAGCGACTCGGCCGCCAGTTCGACGCGTCCGTCGCCGTCGATCCGGTCCTTGCGAGCGAGGAGGTCTCGGGCGAGTTCGGCGGCGACGGCCTCCGTGACGCGCTCGACAAGCTGGCGGCGGCGCTCGGCGCGCGCGTCGAGGCCGACGGCACCGGGTTCCGCGTGGTCGAGTAGGAGCTTCACGGGCCGGCGGATGCGGACGCCGCGTGCCGGGCCGTTCTCGAGGTCCCGTCCCCGCCGCATGCGCCACTCCGTCCTCGCCCTGCTACTCGTCGCCGTGATCGCGGCCGGGGGAGGGGTGCGGCCGGCCGTCGCCCAGACCGGGCCGGAGTTGGTGTGGGACGACGCGCCCCTCGCCGACGCGCTCTACGAGTTGGCGGAGACGACCGGGATCGAACTGGTCTTCGCCCTCCGCCTGGTTCGTGACGTTCGCGTGAGCGGCCAGTACCGCGTGACGGACGATCCGGACCGCGCCCTGCGACTCTTGCTGCGCGGGACCGGCGTGCGCGCTGAGCGGATTCGGCAGGGCCAGTACGTCCTCATCCGCGAGCCCCTCAACGTTCGTCCCGAGGACGGTCCCGAAGCGTACACGGGCACGCTCGACGGCCGCGTGGTCGACGCCGAGACGGGCCTGCCTCTCTGGGGTGCCCATGTCTGGCTTGTGGACCTGGGGCTCGGGGACGTGGTGAGCGAGACCGGCGACTTCGCAGTCCCCGACCTCCCGACCGGCGAGTACGTCGTCCGCGTCTCCCACGTCGGCTACCGGCCAGTCCGGCTGGAGCTGGACGTGTTCCCCGACTCGCCGCGCCTCCCGCCGACGATTCGCCTCCAGGCCGAGACCATCGAGTCGCCCGACGCCGACGTGGTCGCCGGGCCGGAGCCGGCGGGGCCGGTCCCAGGCATGACGGACCTGGGCGCGAAGCAGGCCGCGGCCATCCCTTACGCCCTCGGCGAGTCCGACCTCGCGGCGACGCTCTCGTGGCTCCCCGGTCTGAGCCGGACGGGCGGGGCCTCGGGCGCCCTCGTCGTGCGCGGTGCCGACCCGAACCAGACGCGCTACATCCGCGACGGCGTCCCGCTCTACGAACCGTGGCACGCCTTCGGCCTGTTCTCCGCGTTCCAGTCCGAGGCGATGGGCCGCGTCCGCTTCCACCGGGGCTCGTTACCTGCGCCGCTCGGCGGGGGCCTCGCAGCCGTCCTCGACATCGAGACGACCGACGCCCTGGCGGGCGACACCGCGCGGACGGTCGGGCTCGGCGCCGTCGCTGGCCGTCTCGTCGCCGACGTGCCGGTGGGGACGGGCCTGGGCGTTCACGTGGGGCTGCGGCGCTCCACGCTAGGCGTCCTCCTGGCCCCCCGGCTCCGCCCGGAAGCCGGCGCGTGGGTCCTCGACCCCACCGGCGGCCACCGGTTCGACGACCACCTCCAGCCCGATGTCTCGTTCGACGACGCGGCCCTGAAGGTGAGCGCGAAAGTCGGCGCACACGCCCGCGTTGACGTGTTCGGCACGCTCGGGCACGACGGCGTCGGCGTCGACCTCCCCGCGTTCTCGTCCGCGACGCCGACGGGGGCGATGGACTACCGATGGCGGACGCACACGCTCGCCGCGCGTTATCGGGGCCTGCGTGGCTCCCGCACATTCGTGACGGCGCTCGCGTACCAATCTGGTCACGAGGCCCGCGAGGATCGGCTCTGGGCGGGGAGCACGATTCCGTTTCACGTCGACCAGACCCTCATGGAGCACGGCGCGACGCTCGACGTGGACTACTTCCAGTCACTCCGCCATCAGGTCCGAGGCGGCGTCCAGGTCGCCACGCGGTCGCTCACAGGCGAGCGGACCGGGCCGTCGCGCGTCGCCGAGGCCGGCCGCCAGCGGGGCGGGGAGGTGGCCGCGTACCTGATGGACACGTGGAAGCCGTCGGACGCGTGGCAGGTGCAGCCCGGCCTTCGCGCGGAAGCGTTCGTCGATGGGGGCAAGGTGACCCACGCGGTCCTGAGCCCGCGCCTCTTCGCGCGCTGGGCGCCGGCCGAGGACGTGCTCGTCGTCCGCGGGGGCATCAGCCGGCAGACCCAGGCGGTCCACCGTCTCCGGGGACGCACGGCGGGGCGCTACGACCTCGCCACCTCGCGCTGGCTCCTGACGGGCGATCGAGTCCCGCTCGCCCGGTCCTGGCAGGTCGGCTTGGGCGCCGAGTGGGCGCCGTCCGCGACGACCGCAGTGAGCGTCGATCTCTACGCGCGCACGGCGACGGGCCTCCTGGAGGCGACGCCGTCGATGGAGCCGGCCGGGGTGGATCCCAGCGATCTCCTCGCGCGCTTCCCCGTCCACGACGGCCGCGCTGTGGGCGTGGAGGTCGCCACGCGGCACGCGCGCGGTGGGTGGACGGTCGGACTCAGCGGGGCGTTCGCACGGGCCGAGGTCCGACCCGTGGAGGGGGGGGGCGCGTGGCAGCCGTCGCGCTACGACCGGCCCCTCACGCTCGGCGTTCTGGCCGAGCGCCGAGGCGGACCGTTCTCAGCCGCCCTCCGTGTCGACGTCGAGTCCGGGCTGGCGTTTCCGGCTGGCCTTCGGGAGCGGCTGGAGGTGCGGACGAGCGCGGCCGTGGGCGCCAACCTGCGGCGCTACGGGATCCAGTGGACCGCGCTCGCACAGGCCACCACCCGAGCGCTCGGCGCCGGGGGAGACGCGCCGGGCGTCCCAGAGGAAGGGCTCCCGCTCGCGACCGACGCCCGTGGGCTCCCGGCCCTCCCGGTCGTGTCGCTCTCCGCGAGGTGGTAGGGGCGGGTGACGCAGGCCTGTCGGGGGAGGGGCGGTATCGTGAGATCCGGCCGCGGGCTGCCGCTGGTCCGAACCCGCCCGTCCGTCTCACCGTTGATCGATCATGGCTTTCCAGACGCAGCGCCGCGAGCGCCCCGACCCCGCCGACCTCGACCTCGCGGATGGCACCATCACCCGCCTCGCGCAGCAGAAAAAGGACCTTGACCGGGTCAGCGTGTTTCTCGACGACCGGTTTGCGTTCGGCCTCGACGTTGAACTCGTCGTCTCGGCCGGACTGAAAAAAGGGGCCGTCCTCACCGCCGACGCGCAGCGCGCCCTCCTCGTCCGCCAGGAGTCCTTCTCGGCCAAGGCGTCGGCGCTCCGGGGCCTCTCGTCCCGCGCCCGGACGAGTGATGAAGTCCGGCAGTCGCTCCTCCAGAAGGGCTACGCCGAGACGATCGTGGAGGACACCGTGGCCGCTCTGGAGCGGATGGGCGTGGTGGACGACGCGGCCTATGCCCGCGCGTTCGTCCGGGACCGGTTCGCGGGGCGCGGCTACGGTCCGGCGCGGCTCCGGCAAGACCTCATGCGCAAGGGGGTCGCACGCCGCTTGATCGACGAGGTCCTCGCGGACCTGGAGGAAACCGAAGACCTCGGCGACGAGGCGCGGCAGCAGGCCGAGCGGAAGTGGCGCACGCTTTCGTCGGAGGCCGACCTCCGCAAGCGAAAGAAGAAGACGATGGATTACCTCGTCCGCCGCGGCTTCGGGTTCGACGACGCCCGGGAGGCCGTGGACCGAGTCGCGGCCGACGACGGGGCGGACTCGGCCCACTGGGAAGCGTGACGTGGCGCTCGTGCGCTCCCGACCTGTGGATCGTCCATGAGTGAGCCCCAGGTCGCCCGTCGTCCCCGTGTGCTCGCGTATGTGGTGGCGGGGCTCGTTGTGGTCGTGGGTGGAGCATTCCCTGTGCTCGCCGATGCGCTCCGGCCCGGTACTGTCGCGCTCACCGTCGACCTCGTCGTGCGGAGCGCGGGGTGGGCCGCGGGGCCGGCGGCAGCGCTCCTCCTCTGCGTCCGCTGGGCGGGCACGCACCGCCTCGCCACGTGGACGGCGCTTCTGGGTACACTTCTGGTCCTCACGCTCGGAGTCGCCCTCTATCTCGCCGCGCTCCGCCCCGACGCCCGGCCGGCCGCGCCGGTCGTCGCCCTTTCTTTTGTCCCCCTCCGCCAACTCGCCGCGGTCGCCGTCGTCGGCTGGACCGTCTGGCTCGCTCGCCGCACCCGATGACGTTCGATTCGACCACCGACGCCGCCCAGACCGAGGCCGCCGTTGCCGCCGTCCGCGCCCACACCAACCTGAAGCCTGACCTTGCCCTCGTCCTCGGCTCGGGCCTCGGCGCCCTCGCCGACGAGGTCGAGGACGCGGTCACGATCTCCACCGCGGATGTGCCGCACTATCCCCAGTCGACGGTCGAGGGGCACGCCGGGAGGCTCGTGCTCGGCCACCTCGCCGGCCGGCCGGTCCTCGTCATCCAGGGGCGTATCCACCTCTATGAGGGTCACGCCGCCCGCGACGTGTCGTTTCCGGTGCGGCTCGCGCACGCGCTCGGCGTCCGAGGGCTCATCCTGACGAACGCGGCGGGGGGCATCAACCCGGCGTTCCACCCCGGAACGCTCATGCTGATCTCCGACCACCTGAACCTCGCGTTCGCCAACCCGCTCGCGGGGCCGGTGGGGGGCGGGGAGGTCCGCTTCCCCGATCTCTCCAATCCCTACGACGGCTCCTGGCGGGAGCAGGCGCGTAACATTGCGTTAACATACAGGATTCCCTACCGTGAGGGCGTCTACGTGTGGACCTCCGGACCGTCCTACGAGACGCCCGCTGAAATCAAGTTCTTTGCGAGAGCCGGCGCCGACGCGGTCGGGATGAGTACGGTGCCCGAAGCGATTCAGGCGGCCGCGCTGGGCCTTCCGGTCCTTGGCATCTCGACCATCACCAACCCCGCGGCCGGCCTTCAGGATCAGCCGCTCGACCACGCTGAAGTGTTGGAGGTCGGGCGCCAGGTCCGCGACCGACTCGCCACCTGGGTCCGCGCCATCGTCGCCGAGACGGATCTCCCCGAGCGGTAGGCGCGGCGTGGGCCTGGGCGCTCCCCCTCGGAGCGACCGCCCCGGGACCCATGTCACTCCGCTTCTGGCTCGCCCTCCCCCTCCCTGCGTCGGCGGGGGGCGATCCGCTCCGGCTTCAGCTCTTCAGCGGGTTGGACCGACAGGCCGTCGCGGTCGGGGAGACGGTGTGGCTGGAACTCGAAGCGCGGGCGGTCCCCCGCAGTAATGCGGACCGCGCCGCCCTCATTGCGACCTTCTCCCAGATCGATGTCGCCGCCCAGGTCGGAGATGGATTCGAGGTCGTCGAGACCAGGCCGACGACGATCCACATCACCGGGGCGGTGGTCGAACTCCGCCGCGGTGTGGGGCTCCGGGTGCGGTCGGGGGACGTGGTGCCTGGGATCCGCCTCTCGGTGCCGGCTCGGGGACGGATCTGGACGTATCAGACGCGGGGGCTGAAGGTCCAGCCCTTCGCCTGGGGTCCCCGCGTGCAGGTCGCATCGCGATCCGTCGTCTCGCTGACGGCGCGGGGGGCAGTGGATGGGGTTCGTTTCGAGCGGATCGGATCGGCCTTCCTCGTGGGCGACGACGCACTCGTCACCGCCTATCACGTCGTGGCCGGCGCGTGGAACGCTCGCGTGCGCCTTCCCGACGGGCAAGAGATCGACGCGTCGCACGTCTGGACGCTCGACCCGTTGCGAGACGTGGCGGTCCTCCACGTCGACTCCGAGACGGTCCGCCGGTCGGGGCTCCGGCCCCTCGTGGTTGCGCCGGACGAGACGTCGGGCGGCGTCGGCTTCACGGCGGGCTGGCCGGACCGGCGGCAGGCCACGACGGTGGCGCGCCGCTACGACGACCTCGTGCTGGTCGATCAGCGGCTCCGCGCCGCCGGCAATGCCGCCCTCCCAGGCGACAGCGGCGGACCGCTTCTCGACGAGGCTGGCCGCGTGCTGGGGGCCGTGGTCTCCGGACGCTCCACCCACGGCTTGGTCGACCTATTGCCGGAGGGGATCTGCCTCGCCTCGGATCTCCGTCCGGCCCTCGGTCAGTATCGGGTGGCGTCCGAGCCCGTCGCGCTCCGTCGTGCCCTTCGCGCCGCAGCGCGCGCTCCCGTCAGCTCAGGTCCACGAGGCCGTTGGCGCCATCGCTGTCCCCTCGCAGACGGACCCCCGGCCGCACGTCGCCTCGCTTCTTGACGCCCTGCGTCGGTCGCCAGGAGATCCCATGCTCCAGTACCTCGCAGGGACGGCGCTGGAGGAGGTGGGAGAGGAGGGGAGGCCGTCGGCGCGCTCAACGCGTCCCGGCACGCCGGGTACGTGCCGGCGGCCTACTCGCTCGCGCACCACCTGATGGCCCGAGGGCAGCTGGCCGTGGCCGCCGACCTGTTTGCTGAGATGGCCGGGGAGGGCCCGTACGACCATCTCGGCGCGTTCGGACAGGCGCAGGCGCTCATGGCGCTCGGCCGTCATGCGGAGGCGGAGCGGGCGCTTCAAGCGGTCCTCGATCACGACGCTCGGTTTGCGCCGACGCTGTACCTGCTCGGCCTCGTCCGGCTCGCCCAGGGACGCGACGTCGAGGGGGCGGCCCTCGCGGGCCGGCTGGCAGCGCGTCCGGCGTGGGCCGAAGCGCTCCGGCTCCCGATCGCCGTGCCGGCCCTCCGGATGCCGGCGCTCGACCCGCTCCCACGCGTCGCCGTGCGGTGACGGACCTGGGGCGTCGCGCGCAGGTGCCTCCCACGGTCGGCCCGCTGTGCCCCGGATGGAGTGAAACCCCATTGAACCGGGGACCGCGGGCCGACCCGGAGGGTAGGTTGCGGCCCCATGGCCGCGCTGCTCCCCCTCGTTCCCTACGCCTCCCGGCGCGACCGACTCGCCGCCGTCCTCGACCGGCGCGCCGTGTTCGACGGCGCCGTCGAGCAGTCCGTCCGGGCCATCCTGGCCGACGTCCGCGAGCGAGGCGATGCAGCCCTCCTGGACCTCACGGAGCGGTTCGACGGGGTTCGTCCCGATGCGCTCGCCGTTCCGGGGGAGGCGCTTCAGCGGGCGCTTGACGCACTCGACCCGGACCTTCGCGAGACGCTAGAGCAGGCCGCTGCCAACGTCCGCCGGTTCCACGAGGCCGAGATGCCGGCGTCGTGGCGTGTGGACGACGGTGACGGCGTGGCGATCGGGCAGCGCATTGCGCCCGTCGAGCGGGCCGGGCTGTACGTCCCGGCCGGAACGGCGCCGCTCCCGTCGAGCGTCATCATGAACGCCGTGCCGGCGTTCGTCGCAGGCGTCGCGGAGATCCACCTCTGCAGCCCGCCGGGGCCCGACGGCCTCCCGCACCCCCTCGTCCTCGCGACCGCCGCCCTCCTCGGGATCGAGCACGTCTACGCGGTCGGCGGGGCGCAGGCCATTGGCGCACTCGCCTTCGGGACGGCCTCTGTGCCCCGCGTGGACGTCGTTGTCGGCCCGGGCAACGCCTATGTGGCGACGGCCAAGAAGCTCGTCGTCGGCCAGGTCGGGATCGACTCGGTGGCAGGCCCGAGCGAGGTCGTGGTCCTCGCCGACGCGGAGGCGAACCCGACGTTCGCCGCGGCCGACCTCCTGGCGCAGGCCGAGCACGACGTTCGGGCGAGCGCCGTCCTCGTTACGCCATCGCACGCCGTCGCGGAGGCCGCCCAGGCCGAGGTCGAGCGGCTCGTCCCCACGCTCCCACGCGCTGACGTACTCCGCGCGTCGTTGCCCGCCTTCGGCGCCGCCATCGTCACCGACACGATGGACGAGGCCATCGCGTGTGTGGACGAACTGGCGCCTGAGCACCTCGTCATCCTCGCCGCCGACGCGGAGGGTCTATGGAGCCGGATCCGGCACGCCGGCGCCGTGTTCCTCGGCCCTGACTCGCCCGAGCCCGTTGGCGACTACTTCGCCGGGCCGAACCACGTGCTCCCCACGGGCGGGACGGCCCGGTTCGCGTCGGCCCTCGGCGTCGGCGTGTTCTTGAGGCGCCAGTCCGTCGTCCGCTACACCGCCGACCGGATCCGGCAGTCCGGCGAGGCCATCGCCCGTTTCGCCGAGGCCGAGCACCTCGACGCCCACGCCCTCGCCGTCCGCGTCCGGCTCGACGCCCTCGCGATGCGCAACGCCCCCCCCGCCTAGCCCATGGCCGCCCCCGTCCACCTGATCCGACCCGAGGTCCGCGCCCAGCACGCCTACCGCGTGCCGACGACCATCGAGGCTATCGCCAAGGTTGACCAGAACGAGAGCCCGTACGACCTCCCGGCCGACCTCAAGCGAGCGGCGCTCGACGCCTTCGCCGAGGCGCCATGGAACCGGTACCCGGACGACCGCCCGCACCGGCTCGTGGCAGCCCTGGCCGACCGGATCGGGGTCCCGAGCGAGTCCGTCATCGTCGGGCGCGGGTCGAACGAGCTGACGTACACGCTCGCCCTCTGCTTCCTGGAGCGCGGCACGCCGGTGGTCCTCCCGAGCCCCATGTTCGCCCTCTACACGAGCGCGTTCGAGATGCAGGGCGCGGACGTCGTAGACGTCCTCGCCGACGAGGCCCTCCAATACGACGTCGACGCAATTCTGGAGGCCGCGTGCCGGACGGAGGCCCCGCTCACGGTCGTCACCACGCCGAACAACCCGACGGGCCAGACCATCGCGCACGCCGACCTGGAGCGGCTGGCGGCGGGCGTCCCCGGCATCCTCGTCATCGATGAGGCCTACCACGAGTTCCTCGATGGCCCCACAGCCACGGACCTCCTCGCAGACCACGAGAACGTGCTCGTGATGCGGACGTTCTCGAAGGCGTTCGGCCTCGCGGGCGTTCGCCTTGGCTACCTGATCGGCGCGCCGGCGCTGATCCAGGAGATGGAGAAGGCCCGGCTCCCGTTCCTCGTTGACCGGCTGGGGGAGGAGGTGGGCCTCCAGATCCTCCAGCACCCAGACCTCGTAGCCGAGCGCGTGGCCGAGCTGAAGGCCGCCCGCGCCGACCTCGAAACGTGGCTGGCGGGCGTCGACGGCGTGGAGGTGCTCCCGGGCGAGGCCAACTTCTTCCTGATCCGCACCCCGCTCGACGCCCCCGACCTCCAGCGCCGGATGGGCGAGCACGGCGTGCTGATCCGCAACGTCTCCGGTTACGCCGCCCTCGCCGCCCGCGATGGGCGGCCCGGGTGGGCCCGCATCTCCGTCGGGGCGCCCGAGGAGAACGAGGCGTTCCGCGCCGCCCTCACCGCCGTCCTCGCCGAGACCGGCGTGTCCGCCTGACCTGCTTCCCGCTTTGGATCCCGCATGACCTTTCTCGACGACCTCCGCTGGCGCGGCCTGATCTACGACGAGACGCCCGGCCTCGCCGACCACCTCGCCGAAGGATCGCGCGTGGGCTACATCGGGTTCGACCCCACGGCCGACAGCCTCCACGTCGGGTCGCTCCTCCAGATCATGGGGCTCCGGCGGTTCCAGGAGCACGGCCACACGCCGATCGCCCTTGTCGGCGGGGGTACCGGGCTCATTGGCGACCCCTCCGGAAAGAAGGCCGAGCGCCAGCTCCTCACGCGGGAGCAGGTCGACGCCAACGCTGAGGGCATCCGGATGCAGCTCGAGCGGTTCCTCGACTTCGTCGGCCCCCACGCCGCCCGGATGGCGAACAACGCTGACTGGCTCACGCAGGTCTCGCTCACCGACTTCCTCCGCGACGTCGGCAAGCACTTCACGGTGCAGCAGATGACGGCGCGGGAGTCGGTGAAGCGCCGGCTGGAGAGCGAGGTGGGCCTCTCGTTCACCGAGTTCAGCTACCAACTCCTCCAGGCGTACGACTTCCTCGTGCTCCACGAGCGAGAGGGCTGCACAGTCCAGATCGGCGGGTCGGACCAATGGGGGAACATCACGGCCGGGACCGACCTCGTCCGGCGGATGGGTGAGGGGAGGGCGCACGGGCTCGTGCAGCCGCTCATCACGAACGCCGCCGGTACCAAGTTCGGCAAGACCGAGGCGGGGACGGTGTGGCTCGACGCCGAGCGGACGAGCCCGTACCGGTTCTACCAGTTTTGGCTGAACACGGACGACCGCGACGTGGTCAACTACCTCAAGTGGTTCACGGACTTCGGGCAGGACGAGGTCGCCGCGCTTGAGGAGGCGACGGAGGCCCGCCCCGGCGACCGCGAGGCGCAGCGGACGCTCGCCCGCGAGGTGACGACGCTCGTCCACGGGGCCGAGGCCACCGAGGCGGCCGAACGCGCCGCGCAGGCCCTCTTCGGGGGTGACCTCCGCCAGCTCTCCGCCGCCGACCTCGCCGAGGTGTTCGAGGAGGCGCCGTCCTCCGACCGTCCGGCGGGCGACGTGGCGGGCGAGGGGCTGTCCGTGATCGACCTGTTCGCCGACGCCGGCCTCGTGGGCTCGAAGGGCGAGGCCCGGCGCCTCGCGCGGTCAGGCGGCCTCAGCGTCAACGGCGACCGGGTGGCGGACGACGCTCGCGTGACCGCAGCCGACGCCATCGACGGATCCGTGTTCGTCCTCCGAAAAGGGAAAAAGTCGTACGCCCTCGTCCGGCTCGCCCGGTAGACCCCGCCGCAGTTCGCTCCGCTCGCTCCGTATCTTTTCCAGCCGGACTCAGATTCTAGAATGGACTACATCCAGGTCGACATCATCGGGCTCTCGACGAGCCCTTCCTCCGGGGGCGCCTACGCGCTCGTCCTCGGCGAGGTCGGCGGCAACCGTCGGCTCCCGATCATCATCGGGGCGTTCGAGGCCCAGGCCATCGCGCTCGAACTGGAGAAGATCCAACCGCCGCGCCCGATGACCCACGACCTCCTGCGCGGCCTGTTTGACGCGTTCGGGGCCGAGGTCACGGACATCGTGATCGACGACCTCCGCGAGGGCACGTTCTTCGCCAAGGTCCGCTACGTGTACGAGGACGAGGAGGCCACGCTCGACGCCCGCCCGTCCGATGCCGTCGCCCTTGCTGTCCGCACCGACGCCCCGATCTTCGTCGCCTCCCAGGTCCTCGACGAGGCCGGGATCCCCGCGGACGACTCCGACGACGAGGTGGAGCCGGTCGGCGAGCGCGACGTGGCAGAGACGGCCTCGAAGGCCATGTCGCGCCTCGACCGCATGGAGAGCCAGCTCGAAAAGGCCATCGCGGAGGAGGACTACGAGACGGCCGCCAAGCTGCGCGACGAGATCGCGCGGATGAAGGAGGACAACTAGGGATGGCACGGGGCGGACACGCGAGGAGGCCGGGACGATGAGCGACGGCCTCATCGCCCAGGCTCCGTCGTCTGTCAACACGCATCCGCTCTCGTATGGCGCGCTGGGCGCCTCGGCGCTGTTCCGCGCCTACACCGCCGGCGACCCGGACGCCCTCCGGTTCTACCGCTGGAACCCGTGGCGGACCGAGGACCGGGCCGAGGCCGCTCGTCATGCCGCTGAGCATGCCCAGCATCGCGAGGCCGTCGCCGACGTGCTGGCCGAGCAGAACGCCGCCTGGGGTGCTGCCGACCTCACCCTCGTCGACCGGCTCCGCGACCCAGCGTCCGTCGCTGTGGTCACCGGGCAGCAACTCGGGCTGTTTGCCGGTCCGCTCTATACGATCTACAAAGCCCTCTCGGCCGTCCGGCTGGCCGAGCGCCTGGCGCGCGAGACGGGCCGCCCGGTCGTCCCCGTGTTCTGGCTCGCCGATGAGGACCACGACTTCGCCGAGATCCATCGGACCGCCTTTTCGGAGGGACCCGACGTCCATTTCGTCGGCTACGACGATGGGACGGCACCCGACGCCAACCGCGGCCCCGTCGGCCGGATGACGCTCGACGGCGATGCGCTGGCCGAGACGTTCCGACAGTTGGAGGCGGCGATCCCGGAGGGCCCGCACCGCGCTGACGCGCTTCACCTCGCGCGGGAGGCGTACGCGCCCGGGCGGTCGATGCGCGACGCGTTCGTCCACGTGCTCCGCACCCTCGCGCCCGGTCTCGTTCTGATGTCGGCCGACGACGCGCGCCTGAAGCGTCTCGCGGCCCCACTCGTTCGGCGCGAGATCGACGACTGGTCGCGGACCTACGCCGACCTGGAGACTCGCAGCGGCGACCTGGAGGCGGCCGGATACCACGCCCAGGTCCGTCCCCTCCCTGTCAACCTCTTCTGGATCGCCGACGACGGTCGCCGGCTTCCCCTCGACCCGGTGGGGCACCCGAGCGCGGCGGCCGGCGAAACCTTCGAGCTACGCGGCACGACGGTCGCGTTCAGCGCCGACGATCTCCTCACGCGGCTGGAGGCGGAGCCTGAGCGCTTCAGCCCGAACGTGGCGCTCCGCCCCCTGATGCAGGACTTGCTCTTGCCCACAGCGGCGTACGTCGCCGGCCCGGGCGAGGCCGCCTACTTCGCCCAACTCGGCCCCGTCTACGAGCGCTTCGGGATGCCGATGCCCGTCATCGAGCCGCGCCTCAGCCTGACGGTCATCGAACCCGGAATCGCCAAGATTCTCGATCGCTACGGACTCGACGTCACGGATCTCAGCGGCGACCTCCAGCCGATCTGGCGCCGCCTCTCGCTCGCCGAGTCGGAGGTGGATCTCGACGGGGCGTTCGCCGAGGCGCGCGCCCGTGTCATCGCCCTCCTCGCAGACCTCGACGCCGTCGCCACGACCGTCGACACGTCGCTCGACGGGGCCGTGGCAGCAGCCCGGGCCAAGATCGAGACGGCGATCGTGCGGCTGGAGACCAAGACGGTACGCGTCGAGAAGCGCCATAATGAGACGATCCGGGAACGGTTGGAGCGAGGGGAGGCCGCGCTGTGGCCCGCAGGGGCGCTGCAGGAGCGGGTGATCTCGCCTCTCCAACTCGTTGCACGCCACGGCGCCGACTCACTCCGAGTGCTGGTCGACTCGATCCCGCTCGACGGGTCGGCCCACCACGTCGTCCGGCTGTGACAGAGTCCGCGCCCCTGTTCTCGCCGCTCGTGGAGCGGGCCATCGAGGTGGCCGCCGAGTGGCACGATGGGACGTACCGCAAGGGGCGCTGGAGTGATGCGTGCGTGCTCGACCCGGAGGGAGCGCCCGCGCGCGTCCCGACGATGGCCCACGTGACGGCCGTCGCCCTCATCGTGGAGCGGGCCGGGTGGAGTGATGCGGCCGTCGCGGCCGCGTTTCTCCACGACGCTTTGGAGGACGGCAACCGCTACGAGCAGGCCTTCGACCGGGCGGCCCTGGCGTCGCTTGTCGGGGAGACGGTGGTGGGCATCGTCGAGGCCGTGAGCGAGCCAAAACGGGACGAGACCGGCGCGCTGCTCCCGTGGCGCGTCCGCAAAGAGACTTACCTCGGGCGCCTGCAAGACGGCCCCCCCGAGGCTGCCGCCGTGTCGTTGGCCGACAAACTCCACAACGCGTTCTCGATGGCCGCCAGCCTGGAGGCCGGCGTCGACGTGTTCACGTCGGCCCCCGGGCGCCGCGCGCTCTCGGCCGGTCCCGCCGATCAGGTCTGGTTTTTCCGGGCCGTCCTCGCCGCGACACGCCTCCACGACGACGCCCGCCTCGACCCGATGCGAGCTCGGTTGGAGCGGGAGATCGAGCGGTTCGAGCGTCTGACGGGTCATCGCGTCTAGCCCGGATGCCGACGGACATGCTCCGTCGCCCCTTGCGGGCGACGCGTGGTTGGCGTCATCGTGATCGCAGTTACGAAATGATCCGCTCGAACGATCCCGGCTATCGGGCTGGGCCTGAGGGAGGGAGGCAGGGGATGGCTGATTCAGGGTAAACCTGCTGGGAGAGACGTGTTTGGGCGAACCGCTCGTCGGTTGCCCGGTACGACCGTCGAGACTCCGCCTGGACAGACACTCTGTCGCCCGACGCCATTGTGCGAGGGCCAGTGACTCGTCGGACGGCTCGTCCAGCCCGGTAATAGCGCCAGGGCTTGCCCGACGGAGACTCAGCGATGCGCGGCGGGTGGAGCTTGGCTCCCCCGCCGCCCATTGTGTTACGGCTTCAGGCTCGGGCAGATGTCGAACCGGGCGGACGAGACTTCCGTACTCCCCTCGACTCCCCACCCTCCATGACGCCCCGACTCGCCGTACTCCTCCTGGCCCTCGCCCTCACGGGAGGGTGTGCCGATGAGGCCGACGCGCCGGCCAGCACGGCCGGCGCGTTCGACGCCACACGTGTAGACGAACCGCCCCCCACATCCTCAGCCCCCGACATGCGTCCCGGCGTGAGCCTCGACCGCCTGCTCGCCTCGCGGTCCGACGACGCCGACGTCCTCGCCGACCTCCGGGCTCCCCGGTCCGTTCACGTGGAGCCGACGCCGAACGACTTCGTCGACAGCCAGATGGATACGGTCCGCACGTATATCTACGACGGCCTCCAGATCGAGGCCTACGAGGTGGCCGAGGGACGCACGTTCATCCGTCGCATCGACGTGATAGGTGGGGATTACGGGACGGCGTCGGGCCTCGCTCTCGGCGAGACGCGCGTGCAGATCGAGCGCGTCCTTGGCATCCCGTTCCAGGAGGATGGAAACGTCGCCGCCTACCAGACCGGTGACGAGCTGACGCCCCTGACCGTCGAGGTCGAGTACGAGGAGGATATCGACGGCACCCAGCGGGCGACGGCCATCAGCTGGATCCCGTACCTCGACTAGATCCGCCGGTGTCCTCTCTGTCGGAACGACGGGGGCGGGGGGCGTGTACCGGGCCCGACACCCCACTGCGCGATGCCCGTCCTTTCGTTCGTCCTCCTCGCCCTGGCGGGGCTCGTGGTCGTGGCGACCGTCCTCCCGCTCGTCCGCGCCCCGTATTGGTGGGTCCGGATGTTCGACTTTCCCCGGGCGCAGCTCGCCGTGGTCGGCGTGATCGTCCTGGGCCTGTACGCGGGGCTCGTGGTGATCCTGGGAGAGCCGTCGGTGTTGGAATGGTGGGTGCTGGCCGCGCTCGTCGTCGCCGTCGGCTACCAAGTAGCGCGGATGCGGCCGTACACGCCCTTCGCGTCGGTTCAGACCCTCGACGCCGGCGTGGTGGCTGAGGGACGGACGCTCCGCCTCTTGATCTCGAATGTGCTGATGGAGAACCGCGAGGGCGAGCGGTGGCTGGGGACGGTCCGCGAGGCCGACCCGGACGTGGTCGTGGCCGTCGAGACGGACCAGTGGTGGGCCGATACGGCCGGGGCGCTGAAAGACACGCACCCCCACGCTATTGAAATCCCGCAGGACGACACCTACGGGATGTGCGTGTACTCGCGCCTGCCATTCCAGCGCACGGAGGTCCGGCACCTCGTCGAGCAGGAGGTACCCAGCCTGTTTCTGACGGCCGAGCTCCCGTCCGGCGAGGCCGTCAAGCTCGTGTTTCTCCACCCGCGCCCCCCGCGACCGGACATCCAGCAGGACTCGACGCTCCGCGACGCCGAGTTGGTCCTGGCGGCCCGCGACATCGCCACGTTCGAGCGGCCCGTGATCGTGGCCGGCGACCTCAACGACGTGGCCTGGAGCTACACAACGACGCTGTTTCAGAAGCTGGCCGACCTCCTCGACCCTCGCATCGGCCGCGGACTCTTCGCCACGTTCCACGCGGATCACTGGTGGCTCCGGTACCCGCTCGACCACGTGTTCCACTCAGACGATCTCACGCTCATCGGACTCCAGCGGCTCGGGAACGTCGGGAGCGATCACTTTCCGATGCTGATTGAACTGGCCGTAGATCCGTCGCGCCGCCCGCTTCAGGAGTCCCCGGACGCCGAAGCGACCGACGCCGACCAGGCCGAGGAGATGGTCGAGGACGCCGCCAAGTTCAAGGCGGACGAGTCGGCGGAGGAGAAGGCCGAGCGGGTCGAGGAGGATGTCTGACGCCGGCCGCTCCCAGCCTCCATGCCCGTCCGGACGTATGACCCTCGACGCCTACCGTGCGCAGTTCGACCTCCCGGACGACGTGGCCTACCTCGACCACGCCGCGACGGGCGTCCTCAGCCGCCCTGTGCGCGACGCGGCCGGCGCGTTCCTCGATGGCCGCGCCGGCCGACGCTCCGACTGCACGCCGAACAATTTTCCCGTCGACCTCCAGCGCATCGACCACGCGCGGTCGCGCGCGGCGCGCCTCATCGGCGCCGACGTGCGGTCGGTGGAGCTCGTCCCGAACACGTCGTACGGCTTGAACGTGCTCGCGCAGGGGCTCGACTGGCAGCCGGGCGACCGCGTGGCTGTCCCGGCCTGCGAGTTTCCGGCCAACGTGATGCCGTGGCGCGGGCTTGCCGATCGCGGCGTGACGCTCGACCTCGTCCCGCACCAGGAGGGCACGTTTTCCGTCGAGGACGTCGAACGGACGCTGCGACCCGAGACGCGCCTCGTCGCCGTCTCGCAGGTCCAGTTCCTCTCGGGGTTCCGATGTGATCTGGACGCCATTGCCGCGCTCTGCCGAGACCGCGGGATCCTGCTGGCGGTCGACGCGATCCAGGGCGTCGGCGCCGTCCGGCTCGACGTGGCGGCCGTGCGTCCCGACCTCGTCTCGTTCGGCGGTCACAAGTGGTTGTGCGCGATGCAGGGCCTCGGCGTGCTGGTTGTAGCCGACTCGCTCCTCGATCGGCTCCAGCCCGTCCGTGGATGGCTCAACGGGCCCGTCGACTGGGACGACCTGGAGTCCACCGCGCTCGACCTCCACCCGGACGCCACGCGCTTCCGCCTCGGCACCCTCCCGACCGCGCAGACCTACGCCCTCGACGCGGCGCTCGGCCTGTTCCTGGACCTCGGCGCCGAGACGGTGGAAACGGCCGTCCTCACCAACGCCCGCCGCCTTGCGGACGGTCTCGGGCGGCTCGGCGCCCGGCGCTATGGCACCGACGACCCCGCTCGCCAGTCGGGCATCGTGACCGTCGGCGTGGACGACCCCGAAGGGCTCCACGCGCATCTCATGGCCCGGGGCGTCATCTGCTCGCTCAGGAACCGGCTCGTCCGCTTCGCGCCGCACGCCCACACCCGCCCCGCCGACCTCGATCGCGCGCTCGACGCCGTGGCCACCTTCGGACGTACGACCGTCGCCGCCTCATGAGTGCCGAACCCGACAAGATCGAGACGCTCATCGAGTTGGACGTGCCGCCGGGACAGGCGCCAATCCGCCTCGACGTATACATCACCGACAAGACCGCCAACGCCACGCGCTCGAAGGTCCAGCGCGGCATCAAAGACGGCCGCGTCGACGTAAATGGCGAGATGGTCACAAAGGTCTCCACGCCCGTCCAGCCGGGCGACCACATCGTGTGCCGCGTGCTCCGGCCGCCGCCCATCGACATCGTCCCGGAGGACATCCCGATCGACGTGGTCTACGAGGACGACGCGCTGATCATCGTCAACAAGCCGGCCGGCATGGTGGTGCACCCGGCCTACGGGCACCGCACCGGGACGCTCGTCAACGCGCTCCTCCACCACGTCGGCGCCGGGCCCGTGAGTGCTGAGGACATGGAGGACGGAGACGACGACGACCTCGGCCTGGCGACGGCCACCGCCGGGCCCCGCTACGACGGCGACCCGACGGTCCGCCCCGGCCTCGTCCACCGGCTTGATAAGGACACGACAGGCCTCATGGTGATCGCCAAGTCGGACGAGGTGGCCGCCGCGCTCGGCCGCCAGTTCGCCGATAGGACGATTCGGCGGCGCTATCTCGCGCTCGTGTGGGGCGAGCCGGATCCACCGGACGGGCGCGTCGAAGGCTGGCTCGGCCGGAGCCCTCGTGACCGGAAGCGAATCGCCGTGCGGCCCGAGGGCGAGGGCAAGTGGGCGGCGACGAACTACGCGACGGTCGAGGCGCTGGGCCACTTCGCGCTCGTCCAGTTCCGACTCGAAACCGGCCGGACGCACCAGATCCGCGTCCACGCGCAGTCCATCGGGCACCCCGTATTCGGAGACACGACGTACGGTGGCGACCGGGTCGTCTACGGGCCCTCGCTCGGGAGCCGCAAGGCGTTCGTCGGCAACCTGCTGAAGCGGCTGCCACGCCAGGCTCTCCACGCGTACACGCTCGGCTTCACGCACCCGACCACGGGCGAGCCCGTCGATTTCGAAGCCCCGGTCCCGGACGACATGGCGTGGGTGATCGACCGGATCCGCACCGTGGAGGGCGGAGTCTAGAGTCCCACCGGGATCGTCCCGGCGCTCACCTCTCGTTCTCCGCCCCCGACTCGCCCATGGCCCTGCTCACGCTCTCGTCGCTCCTCCCGCCCGAGCGTGTCCAGGTCGGCCTCGACGCCGAAACCCGCGAACAGGTGTTCGACGCCCTCGTCGCCCTTGCGTGCACGTCACCGGCCGTAGACGACGCCGCGCAGCTCCGCGACGCCGTGGACGAGCGCGAGCACCGGATGTCGACCGGAGTGGGGCAGGGGCTCGCGCTCCCGCACGCCCGGACCTCAGCCGTGACCGAGACTATCGCGGCGTTTGCCACGCTCGCGCGGCCGATCCCGTACGACGCGCTCGACGGCGCACCCGTGCGGCTCGTGCTGCTGCTGGCCGGTCCGGAGGGTGAGCGCGGCAGGCACGTCCGCATTCTCAGCCGGGTCTCATTGGTCATGAGCGATGACGGCGTGCGGCAGCGGCTCGCCGAGGCCCGGTCGCAAGACGAGGTGTTGGGCGAGATCCGCGAGGCGGAGGCGCACCTCCGGTAGCTGCGGGGCTTCTTTACACAGTGCGCGCGGCGCCCGACGCCGGCGCGTGGCACCTTATCCGCGTCCACTTCTCCGCCCCATGTCGTTCCAATCGATCCGCGGCACCTTCGACGTGCTGCCCGACGCCTCCGAGTCCGCCGGCTCGCCCGTTCCCGGGACTCCCGCGTGGCGCCACGTCGAGGGCGTGGTGCGAGGCGTGATGGAGCGGTTCGCCTTCGAGGAGATCCGGACGCCGATCCTAGAGCCGCTGGAGCTCGTCGCGCGCGGCGTCGGCGGGACCACTGACATCGTCCAGAAGGAGATGTTTACGGTCGAGCGCTCGAAGGAGACCTACGTGCTCCGGCCCGAGGTCACGGCGCCCGTCATGCGGGCCTACCTGGAGCACCACCTCGACCAGCGCGGCGGCGCGCAGCGGCTCTACTACCTCGGCCCGTGCTTCCGCGCCGAGCGCCCGCAGAAGGGCCGATTCCGCCAGTTCCACCAGTTCGGGACCGAGCTGCTCGGCAGCGACGACCCCCGCGCCGACGTGGAGACGATCGCCAACCTCCGCGCGGTCTACGACGCGTTCGGGATCACCGGCACGCGCCTCCGCCTCAACACGCTCGGCGACGCCGCCGACCGCCCGGCGTACCGGCAGGCGCTCCAGGACTACTTCGCCCCCTACGCCGCCGACCTCTCGGAGACCAGCCGCCAGCGGCTCGACGCCAACCCGCTCCGCATCCTCGACACGAAGGACGAGCGCGAGCAGGCCCTCCTCGCTGACGCCCCGCGCCTGCCCGACTTCGTCGGCGCCGAGGCTCGCGACCACTACGAGACCGTACAGGGGCTGCTCGACGATCTGGGGATTCCCTACGTCGAGGACCCGCTCCTCGTCCGGGGCCTGGACTACTACACGCGGACCGTCTTCGAGCTGGAGTCGGACGCCGTGGGCGCGCAGAGCGCCCTGGCCGCCGGTGGCCGCTACGACGGGCTCGCGCAGGCCGTCGGGAGCAAGAAGCCGGTGCCGGCCGTGGGCTACGCCGCCGGCATCGAGCGGCTCTTCCTCGCCCTGGAGGCCGACGTCTACGCGTTCCCCGCCGCGCCGACTCCCGACGTGTTCGTGGTCGCCCTCGGCGACGCCGCGGAGCGGGCGGCGTTCGGGATCACGCAGACCCTCCGCCAGGCCGGTCTCGCTGTCGATTTCGCGCTCGGCGGGCGCTCGATGAAGGCCCAGATGAAGGCGGCCGACCGATCCGGCGCCCAGCGCACCGTCATCCTCGGCGAGGACGAGTTGGTGGCCGGCGCGGCCCAACTCCGAGATCTCGACTCCGGGGAGCAGCGGGCCGTCCCCATCGACCGGCTGGCGCTCACCCTGGCCGGTTGACCTCGACCTGCCGGCGGCCCCGGCTCGTGTAGCTTCCGGCTCCCACCCCGCGACGCATGTATCCCCGCATCAGCGACCTCTTCCTGGACCTCTTCGGGATTGACCTGCCGCTCCCGCTGTATTCGTTCGGCCTCATGGTCGCCATCGCGCTCATCACGGCGACGTGGCTGACGCGGCTGGAGCTAGACCGGATGTACGCGCGCGGCCTCGTCGGGCCGGTCCGCGCGAGGATCAAGGACGACAAGGGACGCGAGAAGGTCGCTATGACGAGCCCGTCGGCGCTCGTGTGGACCATGATGCTGCTGGCGGGCGGGTTCGGCGTTGCCGGCTCGAAGCTGTTCCACATCATCGACAACTGGGACCTGTTCATGCGCAACCCGGCGGCGATGATCTTCTCCGGCTCCGGCCTGACGATCTACGGCGGCCTGATCTGCGCCGGCATCGCCATCGCCCTCTACGCGCGCAAGAAGGGGATCCACGTCGGGCGGCTCTCCGACGCCATCGCGCCCGGGCTGATGCTGGCCTACGGGATCGGGCGGATCGGTTGCTACCTCTCGGGCGACGGCGACTGGGGCGTGTGCTCCAGCCTCGCCGACAAGCCGGCCTGGCTTCCGGGCTTACTCTGGAGCGAGACGTTCCCGCGCAACATGGTCGGGATGGACCCGGTCGCCTTCAACCTTCAGGTCCGCAATGCGGAATGCACGCTCGCAGCGCCAGACGGCGTCTACCCGACGATGCTCTACGAGTTCGCGATGGCGGCGGTCCTGGCCGGCGTCCTGTGGCTCGTCCGCAAGCACCCGTTCAAGGCAGGCTGGCTGATCTCGCTCTATGCCGTGTTCGCGGGCCTGGAGCGGCTTCTGATCGAGCAGATCCGCGTCAACCCGCAAACGGTCGGCGACTACGCGCAGGCCGAGGTGATCTCGGTCGTGTTCATCATCGCTGGCCTCGTCGGGCTGGCGCTCCTCACGCGGCGGATGACCGAGACCCCGGTGCCTCCGGCCGCCGCGCCGCAGCCGGCGGCGGCATGAGGCGCGGACAGTGGACCCTGCTGGCGCTGCTCGTCGGCGTCGGGGCGGGGTGTGGGGGAGGGGTCGAACTGCCGCCCGCTCCCGAGCCCGCGCCGAGCCCTGTCGTAGTCCAGGAGGCGACGCCGGAGCGCCCGCGTCCGCCGGCCTTCGCCCTCGCGTCGTTCGACGACCCGGAGCAGACGTTCACGCCGGACTCCTTCGCAGGCCGCGTGCTCCTCATCGACTTCTGGGCGACGTGGTGCGGGCCGTGCCTGGAGGAGCTTCCCAACCTCACGGATGTCCACGAGGCATTCGGTCCGCGCGGCCTGGAGGTCCTCAGCGTCTCGTTCGACTTCGCGCCGGACGACGTGACCGCGCTCCGCGCGCGGCGCTTCCCGATGCCCTGGCACCATACCTACATAGCCGGTGGACTGGAAGGTCCCTCCGTGGCGGCCTTCGGCCTGACGCGTCTCCCGCACGCCGTCCTCGTCGGGCACGACGGGACCATCGTCGCCGAGGGCGGGGCGCTGCGGCGGTCGCTCCTCCGCACGAACGTCGAGAAGGCCATCCTCGCCCTCGAAGCCGATGCCGACCGTCCCTGACCCGCTCGACCTCATCCGGCAGGCGTTCGAGCAGATCGGCGCGTGGGAGCGGTCGTTCGGCACGGTCGAGCCCGCCCCCTCGCTCGCTCTCGACGGCGAGCGGCTGGCGGAGGCGCTGGACGTCTACCTGAGCCGGATGACGGCGCCGCCGCGCGGCGAGCAGCCCGGGATGTACCCGTTCGGGCACCCGCGCTACGCCGGGCAGATGCTGAAGCCGCCGCACCCGGTGGCCCTCGCGGCTTATGCCGCGGCCGCCCGCATCAACCCGAACAACCACGCGCTCGACGGCGGCCCTCCGACGAGCGTGATGGAGAAAGAGGTGATCCACGACCTCGCGACGCTGTTCGACTTTCCCGACGACGCGCTCGGTCACCTCACGGGGGGCGGGACGATGGCGAATCTGGAGGCCCTGTTCATCGCGCGCGAGGAGACCGGTGGGACGGCCGTCGCGGTGAGCACCGAGGCGCACTACACGCACGCCCGGATGGCGCACCTCCTGGGCATCGACGTGGTGTCGGTCGCGGCCACGGACGACGGACGGATGGACCTCGCCGCGCTCGCGGACGTGCTCGCCTCCGGCACCGTCGGCACCGTCGTCCTGACGGCGGCGACGACGGGCCTGGGGGCGGTCGACCCGATTGCGGACGCGGTCGCGCTGTGCCGGCGCCACGGCGTCCGCATCCACGTCGACGCGGCGTATGGCGGGTTCTTTCGGCTCCTGGCGCACGAGCCGTCGCCGCTCGACCCCGAGACGGCCCGGCACCTCCGCGCCATCGCCGAGGCCGACTCCGTCGTCGTCGATCCGCACAAGCACGGGCTCCAGCCGTACGGATGCGGGGCCGTCCTCTTCCGCGACCCGGGCGTCGGGCGCCACTACCGCCACGACTCGCCCTACACCTACTTCACGTCAGCGGACCTACACCTGGGGGAGATCAGCCTGGAGTGCTCGCGGCCGGGCGCTGCGGCGGGCGCCCTCTGGCTGACGCTCCAGGTGCTGCCCCTGCAGGCCGACGCGGGCCTCGGACCGATCCTCGCCGCCGGCCTCCGCGCGGCCCGGGCGTTGGCCGAGCGCCTCGACCGGTCCGAGTCCTACGCGACGGTTCTGCCGCCGGAGACCGACATCGTCGTCTACGCACCCCGCGCCGACTCGTTGAGCGCGATGGACGCCGCGAGCCAGCGGATCTTCGACGCCGGCATGGACGACCCCGACGACCCGATCTTCCTCAGCCTGTACCGACTCGGCGCCGCTCGTCTGGGCCGGCGCTTCCCGGACCTTGCCATAGACGCCGACCACGCGCGCGTGCTGCGGAGCGTCCTGATGAAACCCGAGCACGAGGCGTGGGTGGACCCCCTCGCTGACCGTCTCCATGCCCTCGCCTCCTCTCATGGCCCGCTCTGACTCTCGCACCGACATCCTCGCCGGCCGCAACCCCGTCCGCGAGGCCCTCGAACACGCTGACGGACGGATCGAGAAGGTGATGCTCCAGAAAGGCGTCCACGGGAGCGTCATCGACGCAATCCGGCGCGTGGCGCGTGACGCCGGCGTTCCCGTCCAGATGGTGCCGCAGCCGAAGATCGACGGCCTCGCGCCCCACGCGACCCACCAGGGCGTCGTCGCCATCGTCGCGCCCGTCGCCTACGCAGACCTCGACGCGATGCTGTCCGAAATTGCTCCGACCCTGGACGAGGTCCGCGCGCAGAAGCCGGTGCTCGTCGTCCTCGATGGGATCGAGGATCCGCGCAACTTTGGAGCGATCCTCCGCAGCGCCGTCGCTGCAGGTGTCGCGGGCGTCGTGGTGCCGGACCGGCGGATGGCGCCGCTCTCGGCTGTGGCCGTGAAAGCGAGCGCAGGGACGGCCCTCCGCATCCCCATCGCGCGCACCGGGCGCCTGGCCGATGCCCTCCACCAGCTCAAGGAGCGCGGTTACTGGGTGGCAGGCCTGGAGGGCGAGGGCACCCCTGGCGGGCCCGAGCAGACGACCGTCTGGGAGTACGACTGGGACCGGCCCGTCGCCGTCGTGATCGGGAATGAGGGGAGCGGCCTCCACGAGTCCGTCCGGTCGGTGTGCGACGTGCTCGTGTCGATCCCCATGCACGGCCCGGCCGAATCGCTCAACGCCTCCGTCGCGGCCGGCATCGCTCTATTTGTCGCCGCTCGAGGGCGCGGCGGACAAAAAACGGCGGGGCGACCGAAGTCACCCCGCCGATCCCTCTGACTGGACGCTGGGCGTCCATTTCTCACCCAACCCTGGGTAAGCTCGTCGGTCGCGTGGGGAGGAGGGAGGCCCCGTCGACCGGGCGGCTAGGAGCGCCGCCGGAGTCCGTAGACGATCTTCCGGATCGTGTCGAACTGGAGGTACGGGTGCTGCTCGCGGAGCTCCTCGATCGCCTCGTAGGCCGGGACGTTCTGGTCCCGCATCGTCCGGAACTGCTGCCGGATCTGATAGTCGCGGACGCCCTTCTCGTTTAGGAGGTTGTGCTCTTCGAGGAGGTGGTAGATGTCGGCCGTGACGAGGTCACCGAGCGGATTCTGGTTGTACGAGATCTCCATGTCGACTGAGCGCTGGTGGCGTGGATGAGGTCCCTGGGGCAGCGTGTGCAGGGACGATACCCAGCGCCTCCACGTCAAGGGAGGGCCGTCTGGCTGAACGGTCCCGAGTCGCCGCCGAACGGTCGGTCCCCGGCCTGAACCGCTTCCGGAAGTGGCGTTAGTGGACGGAGCGCGTCACCGGCGCCCACGCCTCGACGGCCACCCAGCGCCGCCCGCGCCACGACCGGAGACGTCCCACCACGAGCGCCCTGTCCTCGACCGCGACGGAGTCGGGCAGGGCACCACGGAGGGCGAAGGCGTCCGCACCCCATTCGAGCCACACCGTCCCATCGGTGTCGATCTGGCGGACGACGCCGTCGAAGGCAGTCGTCACGCGGCGCCCATCGATGGCGACGGTGTCGAGCGTCGTGGGGGCCGGATCCGACAGGTGGAGCGATTCCCGGCCCGGGAGCGCCACCAGCCCCGTGTCGCGCCCGACGTACACGGCCCCGGCGGCGAGGACGAGCAGGAGAGCGACGACGGCGAGGGCCCACGCCCCGCGACGAGCGCTCACGTCACGTCGGCGGCCGTCCGCGCGCCCTGTGTCACGTCCCCGAACGTAGTCCCCTGAGCGAGGAGCGCGCCGACCCCGAGCGTGCAGTAGAACACGACGCCCGCGGCGTGGACGAGGACGGCGTAGGTAGCGGCCGGCGTTACCGCCACGCCGAACAGGAGCGTCAGCACCTGCACGGTTGCGTAGTGAAACGAACCCGTGCCGCCCGGCGCCGGCAGCGCCATCCCGATCCCGCCGACAGCCATCACTGCCCAGGCGTCCCACAGGGTGATGCCATAGACCTGGTTCAGCCCGAGAATCCGCAGCGGGAGGTCCGACATGACGGCGTAGCACGCCCAGAGCAGGACCGTCGACGCCAGGAGGGCGCCGGTCCGCCGCGTGCGGAGGATCGTCACGAGTCCGCCGCGGAACGAGGCGAGGAGCGCGGCCAGGCGTCCAGCCCGTTCAGCGGACCGCTTACGGCGACGGTAGAGCGAGACGACGGTGGCGAGGACCACGACGGCGAGGAGGACGAGTCCCCACGCGAGCCCGGGCGGGATGCGCGTGACGGTCGTGGCGACGCCAGTGGCCGCGGCCTCCCAGATCGTCGCGAGGCGGCTCCCATAGGCCCACGCCACGCCGAGGAGGACGAGGCCGAGGGCGATCACGTCGAGCATCCGCTCGGCGACGACGGTGCCGAGGACGCCGCTGAACGAGGCCTCACTCCGCCGCGCCACGTTCGCGGTCCGGGCGACTTCACCGAGCCGGGGCGCTGCGTAGTTCACGAGGTAGCCGATGAAGACGGAGCCCGTCAGCAGCCCCAGGCCGATGCGCCGGGCACCCGCTGTCTCCGGCAAGGTGTTCACGAGGAGCCCCCAGCGCCACGCCCGGACGACCACGGAGAGCACCGAGACGGCGATGAACGGGACCATCCATGCCCAGTCGCCGTGGGCCAGCGCGGTCGCGATGGCGCCGAGATCGGCCTTCCGCAGGGCCAGCCACAGGAGCCCGCCCGCGAGAACGAGACTCGCGAGGAGCGACAGGACAGACTGGAGGCGGGGGGACATCGACACAGAAAGCGGGGGGCCGCAGCGTCGCGGCCCCCCGCCTAGCTACCCACAGGTGGGAGCGCAGTTCGTAGAGGTCTAGCGGAGATCGACGACCTCGGTGCCCCGGGGGGCGTCGAAGCGGAACGTGGAGGTCGGCAGTCGCACGTTGCGCTGGACGTCGCGGAGGTCGAAGGCGAGCGTCCCGCCGTTCGTGTCGTGGACGCGGACGCGCGTGGGGACGGCGTCGGAGGCGCGGACGTAGAGGGTCGCGTCGCGGACCGTGGAGCCCGTCTGGCGCGGGCGGAGCGTGAGGACGTGGTGCTGCACGCCGTCGATCGTGGCGCGCGTGGCACCGGTCACGCGGAAGACGGAGAGGTAGTCCGTGAAGAGCTGGCCGACGGAGAAGCCGACGCGCGAGGGGTCGTAGGCCTGGACGATCACCTGCTCGTCATCGCGGGAGTACGACCAGAGCGTGGTGCCGTCGGTGGCGAGGACTTGGCTGCCCAGGTCGAGGCGGAACGCGTCGTCGCGGACGGAGAGCGTGCCCTGGAGCCGCTGCCCTCCGGCCGTCTGGACGAACGTGGCGCGGAGCGATTCGAGGGCGCCGTAGCGTTCCTGAAGTTGGCGCGCGACGGCCTCAGGGCTGGTCTGGGCGGACGCTTGTCCAGAAACGAGGACGCCGACGAGCAGGGCGCCGAGCGCGAGGGTGCGTAGGGGAGTAGAGAGGGTCATGGGGGTGGCGGTTAAGTCCGACAAACGGGGGACGAGGGGGAATCGTTCAATCGCCGTGCCGTTGGGAGGCCGTCCCAGGCTCGCCACAGAATCGGGACATCCTGATCGGGCTCAACACAACGGGGCGAGCCCGGTGTGGACTCGCCCCGTGACCCAAATCAGAGGAGAGTGGCTACGCGGTTTCCGCGACCTCGTTGGTCTCGGTCGACTGGCGCGACAGCTCGCGGCGGCCAGACTCTCCGCCACGCGTCGAGGCGTCGGTGCGGACCGAGATCTGACGCGGCTTCCGCGCCTCCATCTTTTGGACCGTGACGTTCAGGACGCCCGCGTCGTACGACGCGTCGATCTTATCGGCGTCTACGTCGGAGCCCAGGCGGAAGGCTCGGAAGAACTGGCCGTAGTTCCGCTCGACACGGTGGAACCGGCCCTCGCGGTGCTGAGACTCGGCCTCGCGCTGGCCGCTCACGCGGAGCGTCCCGTCGTCGTAGTGGACCTCCACATTCTCGGCTGCGACCCCCGGGAGGTCCATCGAGAGGTGGTACGCGTCGTCGGTCTCGACGATGTCGGTCCGGGGCGCCCAGGCGCGGCCGGCGGCGTCGTTCGAGCCGGCGGGGAAGAAGTCGGTGAAGAGCCGGTCCATCTCGGTGCGGAGTGAGTCCAGGTCGGAAGTCCGGCGGCGGAGCAGGGTGGACATGGGAAGCAGAGGTTGGGAGACAGATGGGCACGCGGGGCGTGCAGGACGAGCTATTCCAAGTCGTATGCCAATCCGTTATTGCAAGTCATTCTGACAGTTTCCGACCTCCCGACCACGGGGCACTCGTGCTGATCTCGTCAGTTTGACAAGCAGTCTGCAATCGTGTCTCTCGTGTCCCATCCTGCTCCTCTCCGCATCGTGTCGGGTGGACAAACCGGCCCTGACCGCGCCGCGCTCGACGCTGCCTTGGAACGCGGCCTCGAGGTGGGGGGCTGGTGTCCCGCCGGGCGCTGGGCAGAGGACGGCTCGATCCCCGGGCGCTACCCGCTCATCGAGACGCCCGAGGCGGACCCGGCCGAGCGCACGCGCCGGAACGTCCGCGACAGCGACGCGACGCTCATCCTGGCGCCTCCGCCCATCACGGGCGGGACGGACCTGACGCACCGGACGGCCCTGTGCATCGGGCGCCCGGTGTGGATCGCCGACCCATTCCAGGCGTCTTGTGACGACGCCTTCCTGTGGGCCGCGGGTGTGCTTGGCGTGGGCGGCGCTCTCAACATCGCCGGGCCGCGCGAGAGCGAGGTGCCCGGCATCCAGTCCGTCAGCGAGGCGTGGCTGGGACCTTTCTTCGACCGCCTACTGGCCCGGCGACGCTAGGGGCGCGGCGTCTCCTCGTCTACGTATCGTTCCCCGCGTCGGCGAAGGCCCCGACCGAATCGCTCCTCGTAGAGGTTCTCACCGGCCCGCACGCGCCGGTACGCCGTCCACAGCACCAGGCCGACGAGGGCAGCCCCGCCGAGGGTCACGAGGAGCACGGGGAGCCAGTACGAGTGGCTGAAGCCGGCATCTACCCAGGTCGGCCGTTTGAGCCGCACGTCGGGGTTAGTGACGGCCGCCCAGAGGAGCCAGGCGCCAGCAGACGCCAGGAAGGCGAGGACGATCCCCAGCCCGAGGCGCAGGAGACGGAGGCCGGGGTCGCGCTCGCTCATGCGGACGCGGCCTCCACCTCACGGACCGGCACGCCGGCGTCGGCGAGATACGCCTTGGCCGCGGCGACCGTCGTCTCACGGAAGTGGAACATCGAGGCCGCGAGGACGGCGTCGGCGCGGCCCTCGACGAGCCCTTCGCGGAGGTGCTCCAGCGTCCCGGCGCCCCCCGAGGCGATGACCGGGACAGAGACTCGCGCGTCGAGCGCGCGCAGCAGGTCCAGGTCGTAGCCCGCACGGGTGCCGTCGCGGTCCATGCTCGTCACGAGGAGCTCACCGGCCCCGCGCTCGACCGCCTCCTCGGCCCAGGCGAGGGCGTCGCGGCCCGTGGCCTTCCGGCCGCCGTGCGTGAACACCTCCCAGCCGCTCTCGGTGGCGCCGGTGTTTTTGGCGTCGAGCGCGAGGACGATGCACTGCGCGCCGAACGCGTCGGCGCCGCGGGTGAGGAGCTCGGGGTCGGCCAGGGCGGCCGAGTTGACCGAGACCTTGTCGGCCCCAGCGCCGAGCATGAGGCGGACGTCCTCGACGGAGCGGACGCCCCCGCCCACGGTGAGCGGGATGAACACCTGGTCGGCCGTGCGGCGGACCACGTCCTGCATCGTTGCGCGGCCCTCGTGGGTGGCCGTGATGTCGAGGAAGACGAGTTCGTCGGCGCCAGAGGCGTCGTAGTAGCGGGCCTGCTCCACGGGGTCGCCTGCGTCGACGAGGTCGAGGAACTGGACGCCCTTGACGACGCGGCCGTCGTGGACGTCGAGGCAGGGGATGATCCGCTTGGCGAGCATGGTGGGGAGGAGGGAGGCGGATCCGTCAGTCGGTCGGGTCCGTCCCGCCTTTCAGCGCCAGACGCGCGGTCGAAAAGCGGTCGAGGTCCACGTCGTTCTTGCGGTGCCAGCACCAGAACTGCTGGCAGGGAAACTGATTCTCGTAAAGCGCCCGCCCGACGATGACGGAGTCCACGCGATCGGCCTCAAGGCCCTGGAGCGCGAGGAGGTCCCGGTAGCCGCCGACGCCGCCGGAGGCCGTGATGTGCGATCGCTCCAGGGCCGTCCCCATCTCCCGGTAGGCGTCGATGTTGGGACCCGCGAGCGTCCCGTCGCGACTGATGTCGGTGTAGACGAACCGGCGGACGCCGCGGGCCTCCATGTCACGCGCGAGCTCAATGGCCCCGATGCCCGAGCCGGCCTCCCAGCCCTCAGTCCGCACCTCCCCGTCCTTCGCGTCGATCCCGATGACGATGCGGCCGGCGCCGAACCGGTCAATGGCTTCCGAGACGAGGTCGGGGTCGCGGACCGCGGCAGTCCCGAGCACGACGCGGTAGACGCCGAGGTCCAGCATCGCAGCCACGTGGTCGAGCGTGCGGATGCCGCCCCCCACCTGGACCGGGATGTCGAGGGCGGCCGCAATTTGCGCGATCACGTCGCGGTTGTCGCCGTGGCCCTCCGACGTGGTCCGCGCCGCGTCCAGATCGACGAGGTGGAGGACCTTCGCGTTCATCACGCGCCACAGCTTCGCCATGCGGACGGGGTCCTCGAAGTAGATCGTTTCGTCCTCGTAGCGCCCCTGACGCAGCCGGACGCACCGGCCGCCGCGCAAATCGATGGCGGGGATCAGAAGCATGGCGGATTAGGCGGGGACGGACGTGGGCTGCCAGGCGGCGAACCTACGGAGCATCGCGAGGCCGGCGCCCGCGCTCTTTTCCGGGTGGAACTGGACGCCGACCACGTTGTCGCGGCCAACGACGGCTGGGATATCGGCCCCGTAGGACACCGTCGCCAAAACGTCCGTGTCGACGGCGGGGGCGGCCCGGTACGAGTGGACGAAGTAGACGTAGGGCAAGGGCGTGTCGTCGCCGAGGACGGGGTGCGCGTGGTGGAGTTGGAGCCGGTTCCAGCCCATGTGAGGCACCTTCAGGGGCCGCCCGCCGTCGGGCACCGCCGCGTCGATCCGGACGACGCGGCCGGGGAGCAGCCCGAGCCCCGCGTGCTCTCCGAATTCCTCCGAGGCGTCGAACAGGAGCTGCATGCCGACGCACACGCCGAGGAGGGGGACGCCCGCCTCCGCGCGCTCGCGCACGAGATCCGTGAGGCCACGCTGCCGGAGCTCGGCCGCGCAGGCGCCGAACGCCCCGACGCCGGGAAGGACGAGCCGCTCGGCGGCGGCGATCTGGCCGGTGTCGTCCGTGCGGACGACGTCGATGCCGGCGGCCGTGAAGGCCTTCTCCAGCGACCGGAGATTGCCGATACCGTAGTCGATGAGAACCGTCATAGAGGCAAGTAACGCGTGGGGTCGGTCGGTGACGCCGTCCGCCGAGTCCTTCCGTCATTCTTCGTGCGTCATGCGTGATGAGTCGCCAGGGCGGGGGATCGGCAGGGAGAGCATCCACTCCGCTCGACTCCCGCCGCGCCTCTTCGACACCCGCCCCTGTTCGGCGCATCCTCTCAGTGGCCTAACTCAGCTAGATTCGACCTGTTTACCCCCCACCACACCCCGTGTCCTTGCGCCTGCTGTGCCTGATCTCCGCGCTCGCGGGCGGGGCGTCTGCGTCAGCACAGCCCACGTTTCGGACAGGCACCCGTGCGGACGGGATGCCGTCCGACTACGTCCAGGCGGTGCATCAGGACCGGTACGGGTTCCTCTGGTTCGGGACGGACGCCGGCCTCGCGCGCTACGATGGCCGCCGCGTCGTCACCTTCACGGCGGACGACGGACTCCCCAACCCGTTCATCTGCTCGATCGCCGAGACGCCCGACGGGACGCTGTGGGCCGGCACGTTTGCGGGGCTTGCCAAGCGAGAGGGCGACCTGTTCGTGCCGGGTCTCCGCCCCTGGGGAGGGAGGCCCCGTCTACAGCCTCGTCGTGGACGCGCAGGGCCGACTGATCATCCGCACGGGGACCGGGATCGCACGGCTGGAGGGCGATCACTGGCGGGCCTACGACCGCGAGGCCATCGGCAATGCGTGGACCGGAATCGTCCCCCGTCCGGATGGGTCGCTCCTGGTCAGCTTCATCTACGGGGTCCAGGACGATTCGCTGAACTGGGTGTCTCTCCTCCGTCCGAGCGGGGCGAGGACGTTCGAGGCGACCCGCCTGGAGACTCCGGAGGCCTGGGGCACGATTCACTGGGTCACGGCCGGCCCCGAGGGGAGCGTGCTCCTCCGCGGCGAGAACTGGATCCGGCGGGTCCGGCTCCGGGGGACCGCGCTCAGTGGAGAGACGGTGGCTGAGGCGACCAACACCCGGGTAATGGCCTGGGGAGCGTCGGGGACGCTGTACGGGGCAGCCGCGAGGAAGGAGTGTGGGTCCAGGAGAACCGGGGCCGACCGGTGGCCCCCCTCTCGCTCGTCAAGGTCCAGGCCCAGGCCCTCACAATCGACTACGAGGGGGGCTGTGGATCGGGACGTTCGGGGAGGGCGCGCTCCGCCTGCAGGGTCGTCACCTGACCCGACTCTCGACCACGCCCACCACCCGCGTCGCCGAGGGAGACAACGGGATGATCTGGGCGACGGGCGCCGGGGTCCTTCGCGTCGATGCGCAGACGCTCGCTCGCACCGTCGGATACGAGTCGTGGACGTTGCGGGCAGTCGTGGTCGATCCGTCGGGACAGCTTTGGGTGACGGCCGGCCCTGCCGTGTTCCGCGATCACCCGGCGTCGTTTCCAGCGGTCCGTCCGCGAGTCGTGGTCGAACACCCCAACTGGGCGTCGGATCTCGACATCCGGGGGGACACGCTCTGGCTCGGCTCGTACGGCGACGGGCTCATCCGCTACGTCGGCGGCGTGGCGCGGGACACCATCGGCGTGGCCGAAGGCCTCGGCACGAACATGGTCGAGGGCTTGCACCGCACGTCGCAGGGCCTCTGGGCGCTAACGCGCTCGGCGGGAGCGGCGCTCGTGCACAAGGGACGCGTCGAGCGGTTGAGCCGTGAGGACGGCCTCCCGTCCTCCGCCGTGTTCAGCCTATTCGAAGCGCGGGACGGGGTGGTGTGGGTGGGGACCGACCGTGGACTCGGGCGGTGGGATGGGCGGCATGCCACGGCGCTCGGTACCGACGCGCTGGTCGGCCAGCGGGTCACGGCCCTGTTCGAACGGGAGGCGACGCCCGGAGTGATTTGGGCCGTCGGCGATCGTCACCTCTACCGGGTCCGGGGGGCGCTCCCAGCCATCGTCCTGATGGACATCGAGATGCCGGGCCGCGACGGGATCGAGACGACGGCCGAAATGAAGCGGTCCTGGCCCGACATCGAGGTCCTCATGCAGACCGTGTTCGAGGACGAGGACAAGATCTTCGCGGCCGTTCAGGCCGGCGCCAGTGGATACCTCCTCAAGGACGCCGGTCCCGACGCCATCGTCCGCGCGCTGGGGGAGATCGCCGACGGCGGAGCGCCGACGTCACCCCTCGTCGCGCGCAAGCTGGTCGACTACGTCCGTCGCCTGACGGCCGCACGCGCCGCCGACGCCGAGGCCATCGCCCTCACGCCACGGGAGACCGACGTGCTGGAGCGGCTGGTGGAGGACGACACGGAGGCGGCCATCGCCGACGACTTGGGAGTCAGCCCGCACACGGTGCGCACGCACGTGAAGAACCTCTATGCCAAGCTCCAGGTACACAGCCGGGCGCAAATGATTCGGGCCGCCATGCGACGGGGACTCGTCTGACAATTAACCTCTTACACCGTCGCCCTTCGGGGCGTCGATGAGCGGGGTCGGGTGCCTGTGGTGGGACGCCCGACCCCGCGCTCGTTGGGCGATCCGCTGGGGCGGCCAGTCCGCTACCAACCCTTGCGACGTGGCGTGGGCGTGGCCTCCGCCTCGGCCGTCGTGGAGACCGGGTGGGCAATCCGCCGCGGCGTGGGGCGGCGCCGGGCCTCGGTCGACCCGCGGACGACCGGGTCGTCGGGCTGGGCCTGGAAGACGGGACGCGTCGAGGCCACCATCGGCACCGGTCCGGCAGCTGTCGTGATGCCGACCGACGTTCCCTCGAAGTAGTAGGCGAGGATGTCGCGGTAGGAACGGCCGGCGCGTGCCTGCCCGCTCGCCCCGTACTGGCTCATCCCAACGCCATGACCGAAGCCGCGTCCGTCGAACACGTACTGGTCGCCCTGCCGCGAGAGGCGAAACTGAGTGCTACGGACCGTCCGCTCGCCAACAGCGTCGTTGACGGCGCGGCGGAACTCCGGGCCTGTGATCGTCGCGCGGCGTGCGCCGACGAGACGGACCTGGAGCACCCGACCCTCGCGCGACTGGCGGTCGATCTGTATGTCATCGACGCTCCCGCCATAGACGCGCGACAGGGCCCGGTGGAGGACGTCGCGGTCGGCGGACGTGCGCCAGGCGTGGTCGGGAGAGCCGGCGTCGTAGGGGTCCGGGACGCCACGGAGGTAGGGGACCGGCGCCCCGTCCCACGCCGACTCGTTGTCGGCCGTGTGCCCGCCCGACGACGACGAGTAGACGGCTTCGGCGAGGTCGCCCTGGTAGATCAGCACCTCCCCGGCCGTCTCCTGAGCGGCCTGGCGCGATTGGGAGGTCTCGGCGCTGATACCGCGGTAGACCTGCGATCTCTGGTCATCCTCCACGTCGTACGAAGGCTGGGCGCCGCGCCGGCGCAGGGCGTAGGTGCGCGCGAGGACGGCCTGCGCCTTGATCCCCTCGATCTCGGGAAATGGGTACTCGCTGGCGACGACGCTCGCCACGTAGTCCGTCATTGGGACGTGGTCGACGAGCTGGAGCGACCGCCCATCGGCGCGGACGGCGAGGGCGCCCTCGTAGGTCCGGTCGGTTCGACCGACCTGCACGCGAACGGGCGCCCCGTCTAGCTCGATGAGGCGTCCCTGCGCCGAGACGCCGGGGCCCGACACCTCGACCTCCGAGCCGTCGAGGCGAAGGTGAACACGTTCGGCCTGGCCGATCTCGCGTCCGTCGACGCGGACGGTGAGTGCACCTCCGGCTGCGGACACAGAGGCCTCGCTCGGCGACAGGCTGGAGAGCACGCGCACGCGGACGGGCTCGGCCGGCGTCGTTGTCGGCTGGGACGCGACGCGGGACGAGAAGGCGAGGCCGAGGGCGACGAGAACGCCGACGAGGAGGGGGGGACGCATGGGCACCGAGAGAATAGGCCCATATTATCGCCCAGCCAACGGTTGTCTGTAGTCGACGCGGTTGCGGCCTATAAACTCAGGCGGTCCCGCAGTTCGCGCGAACGCGCCCGGCTGGCCACCACCTCGTGCCCGCCATCGAGGACGATCTTGTAGCGGCCTGAGAACCACGAGATCATCTCGCGCACCCGGCGGACGTTGACGAGCGCATTGCGGTGCACACGCATGAACACCTCCGGGTCGAGGCGGCTTTCCAGCGCGTCAAGCGTGAAGCTGACGATGTGTCGCTGGAGTGGGCCACGCGGGTCGTCGACCGGGAGGACGTACAGGTTGATGATACCGTCCTGCACCTCGGCGGCGAGCACGTCGCGGGCGTCGATCACGAGGAGGCGGTCGCGGCCCTGCACGGTGAACCGGTCGAGGATCTGGCCCGGGCGGAACCGCGTCGGCGTTGTCATCGGCCTGCTCGTCGAGCGAGTCGAGGAGGGCGGCGAGGCGCTCGTCGCTGTCCTCACCGCGTTGCCGGCGGTCCTCGGCGCGCCCCACGGCCTCGGCAAGGCGCTCGGCGTTGACGGGTTTGAGGAGGTAGTCCGTCGCGTTCGCCTCGAACGCGCGGACCGCGTACTCGTCGTAGGCCGTGGTGAACACCACGTCCGGTCGCTGGCCGGGGGGCGTCTTGTCCAGCACCTCGAACCCGTCCATCTCCGGCATCCGGACGTCCAGGAAGGCGAGGTCGTAGCCGTCCGCCGTGAGCTTGTCGAGGGCCTCGACGCCGTCGCCGGCCTCGTCGGGCGGCGCGATCCGCCCCGCGTCCACGAGCGGGGCGAGGAGGCGGGACAGGCGGGACCGGGCGGGCGCTTCGTCATCGACGATCAGGACGCGGAGGGGGATCATGAGACGGGGCGGGGGGACATGGGGAGGGTCAACGTGGCACGGGTGCCGGGCGGGTCCGGGCACACGGTGAGCCGCGCGTCGGCCCCGTAGAGTTGCGCGAGGCGGCGGTCGACGTTGCTGAGCCCGACGCCGTAGATCGCCGTGGTCTCCGGCGTGGCACCGTCGCCCCCGATGCTCGGGGCGAGCCCGGCGCCCGTGTCGACCACGTCGACGCGGAGGGACTCCCCCTCGATCTGGGCCGTGAGGTCGACGCGGCCGCCGCCACGCTTCCGTTCGATCCCGTGCTTGACGGCGTTCTCGACGAGCGTCTGCACCGCGAACGCCGGCACGAGCCGGTCGAGCGCCTCCGGGGCCACGTCGAACGTGACGGCGAGGGCGTCGCCGAACCGCGCCTGCTCTACGTTCAAGTACCGCTCGACGAGCCGCAGTTCATCGCGGAGCGGGACGAGGGCCTGGCCGCTCGCGTTCAAGACATCCCGGAACAGGCCGGCGAGGTGCTCGACGGTCGCCTCCGCCTCGTCCGGCCGTTCGCTGATGAGCGCGGCGACGGTGTTCAGCGCGTTGAAGAGGAAGTGCGGGTTGATTTGGGCGCGGAGCGCCACCAACTCGGCCTCGGCAGTCTGGCGCACGAGCGCGCGTTCCCGATCGAGGAGGCGGAGCCGCTCGACGGCCACGGCGAGTTGGGCCGCCAGCGACCGGAGGCGATCCACGTCCTCCGTGTTGTAGACGGCGAACCGGCGGGCCTTGCGTCCCAGCACGATCAGTCCGACCGGCGCCCCCTGGCCGGTGGTGACCGGCACCGCGAGGGCCACGCGAAGGCGTTCCAGCCGGTTCGAGAGGTGCGTCGGCAGCGTTGACTCGTTGAGCTCCTCGTTGCGCGACCAGACGAGCCCTTCGTTCCGAATCCGCTCCCACACGCTCTCCAGATCGGTCTGGGTGAAGCTCGGCGGCTCCGGTCGGTAGGCCGCCTTCACCCACCGCTCGTCGGGCGTCCCGCTCGCTGACTGGAGGAACACTGCGGCCGACTGTACGCCCAGGGCCTCGCCCGCGGCGCGGACCGAGGCATCGGCGAGTTGCTCCACATCCAGGAACTGGCGGATCTCCTCCCCCAGGCGGTCGAGACGACGCCGGGCCTGCTGGCGGTCGGTGCGGAGCGAGCGTTGGATGCCGTCGCGGAGGGCGGGGGAGAGGCGCTCCAGAAGGGCAAGGACGGCGACGACGAGGATGCCGAGCGCGAGTGGGTGCGGCCCGCTGGGAAGGTACAGGTCCAGCAGGAGCGTCCCGACCGCGACCACCAGGAAGGCGACCCCGAGCATCAGGAGCGAGGCGACGCCTCGGATGAGGAAGACGTTGAACTGCCCGTAGCGGAGCGTCGAGAGCGAAACGAGCGCGACGGGAAGGAGCGAGAACAGCTGGAAGCCCGTCACGAACCACGCCGTCGACAGCTCGGCGGTTCGCGGGCTCGGGGCAATCCGCGCCATGACGAACACGGCCCCGAGCGCGGCGACGACGGTGACGAGGGCGCTCCCGATCCGGCTCCAGCGGAGCGTCGGCCGGCCGGGGTCCTCGTCCTCGCGGACCGGGCGGAACAGGGAGAGGCCGGTCGCGGCGGCCACATACACGCATACATAGAACAGGATCGGGACGACGAACGCATTCGGGGGAAGCGGCCCCAGGTTGCCCGCCAGCGTCGCCGCGACCACGCCGACGCACAGCACCACCGGGGGGAGAACGAACACCCACCGGACCGTTCCTAGCAGGACGGCGGCGCGCCACGCGCGTAGGCTCTGGTCGAGGAGGAGGAGCGGATACAGGATCCAGCCCGAGAGCGCGAGGAGTGTGAGGGCGTCGAATACGGTCGCCGTCGTCGTGTTCTCCGCCGACGGCGGCCCCCACACCTCCATCCACATCAGGCGGAGCAGGTTGCCCCCGACCCACACGAGCGCGGCGCCGATCAGGAACTTGGACCGTCGAGCGCGGGGGCTCCGCTCCGCGAGTGGCGTGACGGTGAGGTAGGCGAGGAGGTGGAGGAACGCGACCACCGCGAACCCCCAGCCCGCCGCCTGCCACAGCATCGCGCTGAGGGGGTAGAGAAACGTGGGGTCCCGTGCGATGCGGACCGAGACATCGCGGATCACGCCGTTCCGCTGGATCTCGTAGGTCAGGATCGTTCCTGTCGCGCGCTCCACCTGGCGGTCCACGTCCTCAGCTGAGGCCACGGGCATGTAGTCGATCTCGGTGAGGAGGTCGCCCTCCTGGAGGCCTGCGAGTGCGGCCGTGCTTCGGGGGAAGACGTACGAGGCCTCCACGCCGACGGACCCGTCGACCCACCGGACACCGTCGAATCCGCTCGGCGGCGTTTCCTCCAGGGGGCCCACCACGTCCATGTACTCGACCCACCGCATCGTGAGTCGGCCCAGCGGGTAGAGGGCGAGGGCGGCGACCACGATGGCGAACGCGCGCGTGAGCCAGCGGAGGATGGGCGAGGGCATGGCGGAATCTAGACCGCCCGGGAGGCGTGACAGGGGCAACCCCCTAGGTCCCATGCTCGTCGATACCCACGTCCACCTCTACCTCGATGCCTTCGACGCTGACCGCGACGCGGTCGTGGCCCGCGCTCGCGCGGCCGGCGTGGGGCCGCTTCTCCAGCCCGCCGTCGACGTGGCGTCGGTCGACGCCGCCCTCGCGCTCTGCGACCGGTACGAGGACGTCTACGCGATGGCCGCGCTCCACCCGACGTACGTCGCCGAGGCCGCGCCCGACGCGCTAGGGGCCATCGAGGCGGCGCTCTCCGACCCGCGGGTCCTGGCCCTCGGCGAGTCCGGATTGGACTACTACTGGTCGCGTGACCACGAGGAAGATCAACGGTCGTCCCTCCGCGCGCACGCCCGCCTCGCCATCGAGCACGACCTCCCGCTCGTCCTCCACAACCGGGATCAAAAGGGCTCCGACGACGCTTCTCGTGACCTCATCGAGATCCTCCGGTCGGTACGGGCGGACCACCCTGAGGGGGAGCGGCTCCGGGGGGTGTTCCATTGCTTCGGCGGTCCGGGATGGCTCGTCACCGATGTGCTAGACCTCGGGTTTTACGTCGGACTGGGCGGAACGCTGACGTTCAAGAACGGGGGCGTCCCCGAGGTCATCGGCGACGTTCCGATCGAACGGATCGTGCTGGAGACCGACGGGCCCTACCTCGCCCCGGCGCTGCACCGGGGGACGCGAAACGAGCCCGCGTACGTCGCCTTGGTCGCCCAGCGGCTCGCGGAGCTTCGGGGCCTGACGGTGGAGGCCATCAGTGAGCAGACCACGGCCACGGCTCAGACGCTCTTCCGGATTCCAATGCCCTCCACGATGACGGACACGTAGGCGCCGGTCAGTCGAAGTCGCTGCAGGACATAAAATAAAAGCAGCGAGGACATCTGTACTTGCAGCCCTGGTTGACGAGCCGCGCGCTGCAGTTGGGGCAGAAGTCCCAGTGGTTTCCGGATGGGTCTGGAGATGACTCGGGTCCGTTATTGCAATCGAGGGCATCCACGTCCGGGAACGGAAGCGTCTGCTCGGGCAGGTGGGGACGGCGGGAGGGGTTCATCGGTCACGCGGGGGCGAGGAGACGCTCGCCCTCCCATGCGGCCTCCCGGAAGGCCGCGACGAGGGCGTCGAAATCAGGCCAGTCTTCGCGTGAGAACGATTGGACCGTGTCGCCGAGGCCGACGGTCAGCTCCCCGTAGGCGAGGCGTGCGGAGACGACGGGAACGAGGGGCTGGTCTCGGCCGCCGGCTGCTTCCCAGACGGACCGGGTGACCGCGAAGGGGCCGCGCGTCTCCACCTCGGCGACCGTCCGGTGCAACGTGCTCTGCCCATAGGCCGCCGCGCCGGCGTAGGCCGCGGCCGTGCCGGTCACGAACGGCCACAGGATCGTTTCGCCCTGCAGGGCCGCCGCCATCCCCACCGTCATGACGGCGAGCAGGGCAAGGGCCACGGGCCGCGACTGCGCCCGCAGGGAGAGGACGGCCCGGGACGTGTCCCCGGGGTGGTGGACGCTCTGGAGGGTCACGAGGAGACGACGGCGTCCTCGGTCGCACCGTCGCCGGCGGCGTCGGCAGGTTCGGGGCCGAGGAAGGGATAGGTGAAGTGTTGCGGCGGCACGAACGTCTCCTTGATCGAGCGGAGGCTGGCCCAGCGGAGGAGGTTCAGCTTCGAGCCGGCCTTGTCGTTCGTCCCGGAGCCGCGCGCGCCGCCGAACGGCTGCTGGCCCACGACGGCGCCGGTCGGCTTGTCGTTGAGGTAGAAGTTGCCCGCGGCGTCCGCGAGGCGGTCCGTGGCGTGGGCGAGGACGGCCCGGTCACGGGCGAAGACGGCGCCCGTGAGGGCGTACGGGCTCGTCCGGTCGACCAGGGCGAGGAGGTCGCCGAACGACTCGTTGGCGACGTAGACCGAGGCGACGGGGCCGAAGATCTCCTCCTCCATCGTCTCGTAGCCCGGGTCGCTGGCGACGAGGACCGTGGGGTCGACGAAGAAACCGTCGTCCTTCCGGTAGGTCCCGCCGTGCGCCACCTCCACGCCGTCCGCGTTCTGGGCGCGGTCGATGTAGCCGGTGATCTTGTCGAACGAGCGCTCGTCGATCACGGCGTTGACGAAGTTGGAGAAGTCCTCCACGGGCCCGACGCGGATGTCGGCGAGCTGGGCCTCAAGGGCGCGCTGGACGTCCGGCCAGATCTCCTGCTGTACGTAGATGCGGCTCGCGGCAGAGCACTTCTGCCCCTGGTACTCGAACGAGCCCCGAACGATGGCCGTAGCCACGGCGTCGGGATCCGCGCTCGCGTGGGCCACAATGAAGTCCTTTCCGCCGGTCTCACCCACGATGCGCGGGTAGGTCCGGTAGTGGTCGAGGTTCGAGCCGATGGTATGCCAGAGGTGGTTGAACGTCTTCGTCGAGCCGGTGAAGTGGAGGCCCGCGAGGTGCTCGCTGGCCAGGACCGGGTCGCCCACGTCGGCACCGTCGCCGGGGAGCAGGTTGATGACGCCCGGCGGCAGGCCGGCGGCCTCCAGCAGCTCCATGATGATGCCGGCCGAGTACATCTGCGTCGGCGCGGGCTTCCAGAGAACCGTGTTGCCCAGGAGCGCCGGCGCCGTCGGGAGGTTGGCCGCGATCGCCGTGAAGTTGAACGGCGTGACGGCGAACGTGAATCCCTCCAGCGGGCGGTACTCGGTCCGATTCCAGACGCCCGGCGGGCTCAGCGGTTGCTCCTCGTAGATCTCCCGGAGGAAATGGACGTTGTAGCGGAAGAAGTCGATCAGCTCGCACGCCGCGTCGATTTCGGCCTGGTAGGCGTTCTTGGACTGGCCGAGCATCGTCGCCGCGTTCATCCGGTCGCGGAACGGCCCCGCCAGGAGCTCGGCGGCCTTGAGGAAGATGGCGGCGCGGTCCGACCATGCCATCCGGCTCCAGTCGTGTCGGGCGTCGAGCGCGGCCTCGATGGCGGCGGTGACGTCGTCCGGGCGGGCCTTGTGGTACGTGCCGAGGGTGTGGGCCCGGTCGTGCGGCGGGTGCATCGTGGCCGTCCGCCCCGTCTCCACGCGGCGCCCGCCGACGACGGGGAGGATCTCGACCTCGGACGACCGCATTTCCTGGAGCGCCCGCCGGAGCGAGGCGCGCTCGGGACTTCCGGGCGCGTACGAGCGGACGGGTTCGTTGTGAGGCGGGGGTGGGGTGGCGACGGCGTTATGCATCGAGGGGGCGTCAGTCAGGGGGAGGAAAAGATAGGGCGGGGGCGTGGGGGCCCCGGCCGCGCTGCGCTGGCGCGATCTTGCGGGCCCCCGTCCTACGCCCCCGGTGATCGGTCCGTTCGAGAAAACGCTCGCTCTTCGCTATCTCCGCGGCGCGGAGGGGCGTGACGAGCGGCGCGGGTTTCTCCGATTCGTCGTCGTGGCGGCCATCGGAGGGGTCGCGGTTGGGACGGCGGCGCTGCTTCTGGCGCTCATGATCGTCCGAGGCTTCAGCCGCGAGATCGAGTCGAAGATCGTCGGGTTCGGGCAGGCGGTGCAGGTGGAGAGCTACCTCGGCGATCCGCTGGAGCGCGCCGACACGCTCGTGACGCGCCTGGAGGCGGTCTCCGGGGTCGCCCGCGCCACGCCCGCCGTGGTCGACTTCGGCCTGCTCAGCGTTCCGGGAGGCGATGCCGACGGCGTCGACGGGGTCCTGCTGTGGGGGACGACGCCGGCAGGCCAGCCCTATGTGGCCGAGCGAGTGGGGGAGGGGGGCGCCTTCGCCTTCGGCGACGACGGGCGGGGGATCGTCCTCGGCGCGCGAATGGCGGAACGGCTCGGGCTGGCCGTGGGCGACCGGGTGACGGCCTACTCGACGCGCGGGCTTGGAGGCGGACGCATTCAGTCGCGCCCACGGATCAAGCCGTTCCGCGTCACCGGCATCTTCGAGACCGGCCTGGGCGACTTCGACGACCAGTTCGCGTACATCGACCTCGAGACGGCCCGGTCGCTGTTCGCCTACGGCCCCGACGAGGCCACGCGCATCGACCTCGCGCTCGTCGACCGCGACCAGGCCCGCGCCGTCGCCGACGCCATCACCGACGAGATCGGTCCGCCGCTGTTCGCCCGGCCCATCGAGGACGTCTATCGGGGCCTGTTCGCCTGGGTCGAGCTGCAGCAGAGCATCGTCCCGCTCGTCATCTCCATCCTCGTGATCGTGGCGGCGTTCAACATCATCGGAGCGCTCCTGATGGTGGTGCTGGAGAAGGCGCGCGAGATCGGGACGGTCTTGGCGATGGGGGCCAGCCGGGCAGCCGTGCGGCGGCTGTTCGTCATCTTCGGGTTCCTCGTGGGCGTGATCGGCGCGTCCATCGGGACGGCCCTCGCTGTCGGTCTCGGGCTGATCCAGGTGCGCTACGAGGTGATCTCCCTTCCTCAGGACGCCTATTACCTGGACACCGCGCCCGTCGAGCTTCGGCTGCTGGACGTGGCGGTGACGGTGCTGGCGGCCATCGTCCTGTGCACCCTCGCCGCGTACATCCCGGCCCGCGCCGCCGCTCGCATCGAGCCGATCCGGACCATCCGGTTCGGGGGGTAAGACGGGCGGGCTCCGCAGGAGCGACGGGCAATCTGGCTCAAATCCGTTATTGCAATAGTCAGTCCATTCCCACGAACCGCGCACGGGAGCCGGCGTAGCTCTCCTCCATCCCTCGTCTCGTCTCGACCCCACCCTTCTCCTCGATGCCCCTCTCCGCTGGCGACTCCGCCCCCGACTTCACCCTCTACGACTCGGAGACCAAGCCGTTTGCTCTCAACGACGCGACCCAGGACAATCAGGTGGTCCTGTTGTTTTTCCCCGGCGCGTTTACCAGTGTCTGCACGACCGAGCTGAATACGGTCGGCAACGACTACGATCGGTACCAGAGCCTCGGCGCAGAGGTGGTCGGGATCTCGACCGACTCCCCGTTCGCGTTGGCGGAGTTCAAGCGGGTCCACGGCTTCCCGTTCCGACTCCTCTCCGACCATGACGGGGAGGTCGCTGAGGCCTACGGCGCCAAGTACGACCGCGACTTCACGGCCATGAAGCTGGACCGCGTCGCCAAGCGCGCCGCCTTCGTGATCGGGACGGACGGGACGATCCAATACGCCGAGGTTCTGGACAACGCCGGCAACCAGCCCGACTTCGACGCCATCCTGGCCGCTCTCGGCAATGCCTGACCCTCCGGCCTCTTCGACGCGCTGGACCGCGCTGACGGAGGCTCCCCTGCCTCTTGAGGCCGTCCACGCGTTCCTATCCCACCCGCGGGCGGGGGGAACGTGCGTCTTCGTCGGCACCAGCCGCCGGTGGACCGACGGGGTCGAGACGGACCTCCTATCGTACGAAGCGTATGCTCCGATGGCGGAAGGGGAGCTCGACCGGCTGGCGGAGGACGCCGAGGCCCGCTGGGAGGTCATACGGGTGGCGATACTCCATCGGCTCGGGGAGGTCCCGCCGCCCGAGGCGAGCGTTGTCATCGGGGTCGCCTGCCCGCACCGGGCCGACGCGTTCGAGGCCTGCCGCTGGCTCATCGACACGCTGAAGGCCGATGTTCCGATCTGGAAGACGGAACACGCTCCCCCGTGAACCTCACGGGCCGCTTTCCGATTCTCTACGCCGTTCTACTCTCACAGTCGCCCGTCCCGTGTCTGGCTTTACCATCCAAGAACTCCATCGTCGCGCGCGCCGACTCCACAAGCGGATTGCCCTCCCCGAAGGGGAAGATCCGCGCACGATCCGCGCCGCTGCGTGGCTGGCCGAGCACGACATCGTCAAGCCCATCCTGATCGGGCGCGAGGCAGCCATCCGGGCCGAGGCGGACCGCGCGGGGATCCCGATCCCGCACACCGTCCCGGTCAGTGACCCGGCGTCGAATGAGCGGAGCCAGACGTATGCTCAGGCGCTATTTCAGAAGCGGAAGCACAAGGGGCTGACGTACGATGGCGCTCGCGAGCTGGCGCGCGACGTCCTCTACTTCGGCGACCTGATGGTGGACGCGGGGGACGCGGATGGCTGTGTGGCCGGCGCGTGCCATCCGACGTCCGACGTGGTGCGGGCGGCGATTCAGGTGCTGGGGGTTGCAGAGGACTCGGAGCTGGTATCGTCGTTCTTCCTGATGGTGTTGCCGGACGGTCGTCCCCTCACCTACGCCGACTGTGGCGTGAACCCCTTGCCCACGCCCGAGCAGCTGGCGTCCATCGGCCTCGACGCCGCGGCGAACCACCGGTTCATGACGGAGGAGGAGCCGCGCGTCGCGTTCCTGTCGTTCTCCACGAAGGGTTCGGCCGAGCACGAGGCGGTCGAACGGGTCCAGCTGGCGGTCGAGATCGCACAAGCAAAGCGTCCCGACCTCGCCATCGACGGGGAGCTCCAGTTCGACGCAGCGTTTGACCCAGCGGTGGGGGAGCGGAAGGCACCAGGGAGCGCCGTGGCGGGTCGAGCGTCGGTCTACGTCTTCCCGAGCCTCGACGCGGGCAACATCGGGTACAAGATCACCCAGCGGATCGGCGGGGCAGAGGCCTTCGGGCCCATCCTCCAGGGGCTCCGCCTTCCGGCCAACGATCTCTCTCGCGGGTCGGATTGGGAGGACATCGCGAATGTGGCGGCGATCACCGCGCTCCAGGCCGGAGTGGTTGAATGATCCGTTATTGCATATGATTCTCGCTCTCCTTCAGACCTCACCCACGAAAGGTCAACGGGACCTCAACCTCGATCGGGTGGGGGAGACTACGGCGGCGCTCGACGCGGACCTCCTGGTGCTCCCTGAACTGTTCGCTTCCGGCTACTTCTTCGACTCGACCGAGCAGGCGTGGGCGCTGGGCGAGTCCGTTCCGGACGGGCCGACGGTTCGTCGGTTGGAAGCGTGGGCGCGGGGTACCGGAGCCACAATCGTCGCGGGCCTTCCCGAACGTGACGGCGACGTGCTCTACAACGCCGCCGTCGTCATCACGCCCAAGGGATGGCTGGGGACTTACCGCAAGACGCACCTCTATTATGAGGAGACGCTCCACTTCGCGCCTGGCGACACGGGCTTCCCCGTGTTCACCGTCACTGACCGGGCCGGGAGGAGCTACCGACTCGGGGTGATGATCTGCTTCGACTGGATCTTCCCGGAGTCCGCCCGAACGCTTGCGCTCCATGGGGCGGAGGTGATCGCGCACCCGTCGAACCTCGTCCTCCCGCATTGCCCCGACGCGATGCCCATCCGGGCCTTGGAAAACGGCGTGTTCACAGCGACCGCCAACCGCATCGGCTCCGAGACAAACGGGCAAGAGACGCTGACCTTCATCGGCAGAAGCCGAATCTGCTCCCCGCGCGGGGAGGTGCTTGCAGAGGCTCCAGGCGACGAAGAGACCTTGCTCTCGGTCGAGGTCGGGCTGGCAGACGCGCGCCATACACGCCTCAACGCATACAACGACCGCTTCGGGGATCGACGCCCCGACCTCTACGCGAAGACCCCGGCGTCCTAGAGGGCGTCGAGGGCGTACCGGATCCGGCTCTCGGGCTCGGGGCTCAGGTCAGGTGCGAACGACCGGCCTGTGACGGTTTCGTACAGCTCGACGTAGCGCTCGCTCACCTTCCGGACGAAATCCGGGGGCAGATCGGGGAGCGTCTGGCCGTCCAGTCCCTGGAATCCGTGGTCCATAAGCCACTCGCGAACGAACTCCTTTGAGAGCTGCCGCTGGGGGTCGCCGGCGGCGAGACGCTGTTCGTAGCCTTCTGCGTAGTAATAGCGCGAGGAGTCGGGGGTATGAACCTCGTCGATCAGGAGGAGACGCCCATCCGGCGCCCGGCCGAACTCGTACTTCGTATCGGCTAGAATCAGACCGTGCTCGGCCGCCATCTCCGTCCCACGTTGGAACATGGCCAGTGCGAGCGCCGCCGCTTCATCGAGGGTGTCCGCGTCGAGGAGCCCCCGCTCGACGATCTCCGCCTGCGAGATGTCTTCGTCGTGGCCTTCGTCTGCTTTTGTCGCGGGCGTGAGAATGGGGGCGGGCAGACGCTCCGACTCACGCAGTCCGTCGGGGAGCGACTCGCCACACAGGATGCGCCCGCCGTCTCGGTACACGCGCCAGGCATGACCCGCGAGGTAGCCGCGAACGACGAACTCGATGGGCAGGGGCTCGCACTTGATCCCGATGGTCACGTTCGGATCGGGGACTGATAAAACGTGGTTGGGAGCTACATCGGCCGTCCGCTCGAAGAAGTGCGCGGCGACGCCGTTCAGCACCTGACCCTTCAGAGGGATCGCCTGACGGAGGACGTGATCGAAGGCCGAGATGCGGTCCGTCGTAACGAGGGCGAGACGGCCCTTTCCAAGGTCGTAGGTGTCACGGACCTTCCCCTGGTAACGCGCGCCGAGGTCGAGGTTCGTGACGGGGAGCGGGGGCGGGAGCGTGTCTGGAAACATACCGTGCTAGGCGCTCGGGGCGGGCCCTGAGGACCCCCGGACCACCAGCTCCAGCGGAAGCTCGACGTCGACGCGCTCGGTGTTGGATTGGCGGAGTCGTTCGAGGAGACGCGAGGTCGCCATCTTGCCGGCCTCGTGCATCCCTTGAGACATCGTCGTGAGGTCCAGGAATCGGCTCAGCTTGAGGTCATCGTAGCCCACGATCGAGACCTCGCGCGGAATTCGGATCGAGTTGTCGCGCGCGTACGACCACGCCCCGTAGGCCTGAACGTCGGACGAGGCGAAGATGGCCGTCGGGGGGTTGTCCAGCGTCATGAGCTTCTCCATGGCCTCGGCGCCCGCCTCCTCGGAGAATCCCGCATGCTTGACGGTCTGCCCAGACACCACGAGGGACGGGTCGAAGCGGATGCCGGCCGCGTCCAGAGCGCTCCGGTAGCCACTCAGGCGCGGGGCCGAGTTGGAGCTCCAGGCGTGTGCCGTCACGAGGCCGATCCGCTCGTGCCCCGACTCGATCAGGTACTCCGTCGCCAGGCGAGCGCCGGCCTCGTCGTCCCACCAGTACGCGTCGAGCCCGGCGTACCGGCTTCCCAGGAGCACGACCGGGGCCTGCATGCCGAGGAGCTGGCCCGAGAGCATGTCGTCGATCGGGAGCGATACGAGGAGGAGGCCGTCCACGGCGCCGCGGTTGAGGAACCGCTGGAGGGTCGGGTACGGCTGAGCAGACCCCAAATTGCAGAGCAGGAGGTCCATGTCGAGGTCGCGGAGCACGTCCTTGACGCCCTTCAGGATCTCGACGAAGAACAGCGACGTGGCCGACGGGAGGGCGACGGCCACCGAGGTGGTCGACTGCTGCGCCAGCTTCCGAGCAGTCCGCTGCGGCTGAAAATGGAGCTTCTCGATGGCCGCCTGAACGCGCTCCCGGGTGGCATCCGAGACCTCGTCAGATCCGTTGAGGACGCGGGAGACCGTCGAGATGGCGACGCCGGCCTCGGAGGCGACGTCGTAGATGGTCGGGCGGCTGGAGAGTCGGTCGGCCATGGGGGGGCGCGGCGGGGAACCTCAAACTAGCGGCGGGCGCGTCGTCCGCGCTTTGGTCATTTCAGGACATGGGGACCCCCGCGGGCGAGAACCGGTGGGCGTGACCCATCACCTCTGGCGCGTATCGGATCGCGTCCGTTGCGCGCTTCTTGGCCTCCTGAAGGGCGATCTGCATGTCGTCGCCCTCGATGAGCCGATGGAGTGCCGTTATTGAAAAGACACTCGACAAGCCATCCACGTCCCCACGAAGCACCGGGGCCTCATACAGAGCGAAGTCGTCCCCGTCGAAATAGAGATCCGCCTGGAAGGGCGTGGGCGTCGCGCCGGGGTCATCCGCCGCGTCATAAAAGCGGTACGGGAGGGTCCCGCAGCGGATCACGACGCGGCGCGCACCGCGGTGGTGGATGCGCTGCGCCGCGACCTGGGCGTCGTCGAGGGAATCGATCTTGCCGCCGGTGACGAGCTCGGCGTCGGCGCGAGACAGCGTGATGAGATCAGGCACGGAGAGGCGCGTCGCGACGGCGTCGATCCCACGCGCCGAGAGCACCGTCTCGCCACTCGGCCCCGACGCCACCACGTCCAGGACCACCGGAACGTCCAGATCGCGAACGCGGTCGAGCACGGCCGCCGCCGTCTTGGGGCCTCCCAAGATGCCGATCTTGACCCCGTCGATCCGGCCGGCGCCGATCAGGTGGTCGAGCTGGGCCTCTACGGTATCGACGGGCACGTCGGTCACGTCCGTCACGACGCCACCGCTGGCGATGACGAGCGAGGTGCACACGGGCATCGGCGCCAGGCCGAGCGCTCGCGCGCTCAGGATGTCGGCCGCGAGCCCGCGCTCACTGACAGTGTACAGGCCGCCGATAACGGCAATGGGGCGAAGAGTCATGGGCATGGAAGGGACGAAACGGAAGGTACGGGCATGCTCCAGAGGGCCACCGGCTTCTATCTTCCGCGGAACCGCTCCCACACCCATGGCCCGCGTCTCGCTCGATCACGTCCGGAAGGTCTACGACAATGGCTTCGTGGCCGTGCACGACGCCACGCTGTCGATCGAAGATGGCGAGTTCGTCGTCCTCGTCGGCCCGTCCGGATGTGGGAAGAGCACGACGCTTCGGATGATCGCGGGGCTCGAGTCGATCACGTCGGGGACGCTCCGCATCGGCGACCGCGTCGTCAACGACGTGGCTCCCAAAGACCGGGACATCGCGATGGTCTTTCAGAACTACGCGTTGTACCCCCACATGTCCGTGTTCGACAACATGGCCTTCGGGCTCAAGTTGCGGAAGTTTCCGAAGGCGGAGATTGAGGAACGCGTCCGCGCGACCGCCGAGATCCTAGGCTTGACGCCCGTATTGGACCGAAAGCCGAAGGCGCTCTCTGGAGGACAGCGTCAGCGCGTCGCCCTGGGGCGCGCTATCGTTCGCAAGCCAGCCGTGTTCCTGTTCGATGAGCCGTTATCCAACCTCGACGCCAAGCTCCGTGTCCAGACGCGCACGGAGATCTCGAAGCTCCACAGCGATCTGGGCGCGACGATGGTCTACGTCACCCACGATCAGGTCGAAGCCATGACGATGGGCGACCGCATCGTCGTGCTAAACGACGGCCACGTGCAGCAGGTCGCGCCGCCGTTGGAGCTCTACAACTGCCCGGCGAACACCTTCGTCGCCGGCTTCATCGGGAGCCCGGCGATGAACTTCCTGGCCGGGAGGATGACTGAGTCCGTTGTCGTCACAGACGATGGCGTCCGCCTTGATACCCCCGGAGAGATCGCCCATGAGGGTGAGGTGACGATCGGAATCCGGCCGGAGGACATCTACGTCGACGGTCACGTTCCGTCGAGCCGGTCCGTTAGTGAGCCCATCGCAACCACGGTGGACGTTCTAGAGCCCATGGGCAATGAGATCGTTCTCTATGCCACGACGTCGGGCGGCCGCCAACTCGTCGGACGCGTCGAGCCGCAAGACCTCCCGAGCCCAGGAGAACCGCTCTCGGTCGTCCTCGACGCGTCGAAGGTCCACCTGTTCGATCCGAGCACGGGGCGGTCGCTACGATATGAGCCCAGCATGGAGCCCGTCGCCTGAGTTGTTCCGGGGTCGGAGGAGAGCGACGTCCTGGCGTTTACTTACGATAACAGTTATTATCGCACATCTGTATTCCAGGTACCCCGCCGCATGAGCGACCTCGTTCCGTCCGCATCCCCCGGCCCGGCGCTCGGACGCGCCTTCACGTCCGACTCGGATCTGATTCCGCTGTACCTCTTGCGGTACGACCGTGAGAACACGCGCAAGGCGTACCTGCGCGATCTCCAACGATTCTTCGGCTCCGACGCCGTGACGTTGGCGATGGCCCGAAGCGTGTCCTTTCCGGATGTGAACGCGTTTGTCGAGTCCCTGGAGCGAGCGGGCAAGAGTCCCGCGACGATTCGGCGCAATGTGGCCTCACTCCGGGGCTTCTTTGCATGGCTCGTTGCGCTGGGGATGCTCCCTCTGAATCCAGCAGACCGACAGTTGGTGCGCCGGATCGCCTCGGTACGCCCCCAGGATCGACACTTGACGGTACTCACGCGTGACCAGGCCTCGACGCTGCTGGCCCAGGTCGACTTCGAGAAGGAAACCGGCGCTCGCGACCACGCACTCGTTCTCATTCTCTTGCACTGCGTCTTGCGTCGTTCGGAGGCCGCTGCGATGGACTTCGAGCACCTCCAGCAAGCAGGCCCATATTGGGTGCTCACTCTGCCCAGGGCGAAGGGTGGAGCCCAGCAAAGCGTCAAGGTTCCAGGTCATGTAGCGGAAGCTGTGTTGGGGCTAAAAGAGCAGTACGGGTATTCTTCTGGTCCGATTTGGCGCTCCTTTAGCAATAACAGATCTCGTGGACATCGCCTGTCGACTACGTCGATCTATATGATCGTTAGTCGCCTCGCAGAGTCAGCAGGTCTTCCAAGATCCGTGGGCGCCCACACTCTGCGTCATACGGGCTGTACGTTGGCGATCGAGGGCGGCGCGTCCCTGCAGCAGGTTCAGACGCATGCCCGTCACAAAAATATCGAAACCACGATGATGTACGTCCACCAACGAGATCGGCTCGCCGACAGTGCCGCAGACTACATCGACCTCTAGCTATCCGAGCACGGCGACATGGACTACGATCTCATCGTAATTGGGTCTGGACACAACGCGTTGATCTCGGCGGCTTATGTCGCCCAGGCTGGCTATCGCGTGGGCGTCTTCGAGCGGCGTTCGATCGTCGGCGGGGCGGTGTCCACTGTCGAGCACGTGCCCGGGTACCAGTTCGACCTAGGCGGTTCTGCTCACATCTTGATCCGTCTCACTCCGATCGTAGAGGAATTGGGCCTTGGTGCGTTTGGTCTCGAGTACCTGGAACTGGACCCGTTGTTCTTCGCTCCCTTCGAGGACGGCGACTCGCTATTCATCTATCGCGACATCGACCAGACCGCCGAGGGAATCGAACGTCAGTTTCCAGGCGAGGGCGACGCCTACAGACGGTTTGTCGAGACGTGGGCTCCGTTTTCCCGGACCGTCAAAGACCTGTTCCTCTCGTCCCCGAGCCCGTTCGAGATTGGCAAGTCCTTCGCCCTGGGCGAGTCCGCGTCGATGGACTGGCAGAACGCACTAGGTTCGATTCTCCGCCCGTATGGAGAGGTCGTGGACGAGTACTTCAGCGAGGAGAAAGTGAAAGCGCCTCTGGTGTGGATGGCCGCGCAGAGCGGCCCCCCTCCCACAGAGCCGCTGAGTGCCCCGTTCCTCCTATGGCATCCCCTGTACCACGAGAGCGGTGTGGCTCGTCCGCGTGGCGGTTCTGGGGGACTGACGGCGGCTTTGCGTGAACACATCGAGCATCATGGATCGGACGTATTTACAGACACACCTGTAGAGGCGATCGATGTGCGCTCGGGACGCGCCGTCGGAGTCCGTACTCACCTGGGTTCCTTCAGCGCAAAGGCCGTGCTTTCAGGTACACACATCCTCGAAACACTCGATAATCTTCTTCCTTCATCGGTGCGTACACGTTCGGCAGATACCATGAGGGTCGGAAATGGCTTCGGTGCGGTGCTCCGGCTTGCCCTGTCAGAGCCGATCGAGTACGCTGCAGCCCCCGGCCGAGAAGCTCGAACGGCACTCCAACTCCTCTGTCGAGATCGGAAGCAGATCCACCATGCGTATGCGGACTATTTGAAGGGTCAACCTGCATCCGACCCGCCAATTGTAGGGATGAGCTTCTCGGCCGTCGACGATACCCTCGCTCCTCCCGGAGCCGAAGTCCTGTGGCTCTGGGCCCAGTATTTCCCGTACGAACTGGCCGATGGGCAATCCTGGGACGAGATCGGAGACCGGGTCGCCGACCACATCCTCGACTCCTTCGAGAGGTACGCTCCCGGGACACGAGACAAGGTGGTGGGGCAACTCTTCCAGCACCCGTTGTGGCTCGAGCGCGAACTCGGACTACGCAGGGGCAATGTGATGCATCTCGAGATGAGCCTCGACCAGATGTTCGCGATGCGGCCGGCCCTTGAATTGAGCCAGTATCGCGGGCCGGTTGAGAACCTGTTCCTGACGGGGGCGAGTACTCATCCCGGCGGGGGCATCATGGGAGCCTCCGGACGCAACGCCGCTCGCGTCATCCTCAAGCACCTGTCGTGATCTCCACTCCGCTAGCAGCACCCACCAGATATCACCGCCAGGTCCTCCTGCCTGAGTTGGGGGCCGACGGGCAGGCTCGCTTGGCTGAGTCCTCCGTTCTCGTGGTGGGAGCCGGGGGCTTGGGCGCGCCGGCGCTTACCTACCTCGTGGCAGCGGGCGTGGGTCGGATCAGCATCGTCGACTTCGACGATGTCGAAGAGTCCAACCTCCACCGACAAATCCTGTTTTCGACCGAGGACGTGGGACGCCCGAAGACAGATGCAGCACGAGATCGGCTCCATGCATTGAACCCTCTCGTGCGACTGGACGTCCATGAGCGGCGCTTCGACGCAGAGTCGGCGGCGGGATTGCTCGCAGGGCACGACCTCGTCCTCGACGGGACCGACACCTTTGCGACCCGCTACCTCGTCAACGACGCGGCGGTGCTGGCTGGCGTGCCTAACGTGTTCGCCTCGATCAGCCGATTTGATGGCCAGGCCTCGGTGTTTGGGATGCCGGACGGGCCGTGCTATCGGTGCCTGTTCCCCGAACCGCCCCCGCCAGGCCTCATTCCGAACTGCGCCGAAGGAGGCGTGTTGGGCGTTCTCCCAGGACTCCTGGGGACCATCCAAGCCACGGAAGCCATCAAGCTCCTGGCCCGAATGGGAGACCCGCTCGTGGGGCGCCTGCTTTTGGTCGACGCGCTTCGAATGGAATTCCGCACGCTGACGGTCGAGAAGGACCCCGCGTGCCCGGTTTGCGGCGATCATCCCACCATCACGAGTCTAACGCCTATGCCTGCCCTCCCCGAAATCACCCCGCTTGCGCTGAAAGCGCTCATGGACGCTGGGGATCGCCCCTTCCTGCTCGACGTCCGCGAGGCCAACGAATACCATGCGGCCAACCTCGCCGGCGCCCTGATCCCTCTGGGTCAGCTCCCGTTCCGACTGCATGAGTTGGAAGCGCACCGCGAGGAGCCCTTCGTGGTCTACTGCCGCTCGGGCGCCCGGTCCGCCCAGGCTGTCCGCTTCCTGCAGGAGAACGGCTTCGAGCGCGCGACCAACCTTAGCGGCGGCATCCACGCGTGGAGTGACCAGGTGGACCCGTCAGTGCCCAAGGTGTGAGCGCGGAGCGAGATCCGGTCCTCATCGTCGCAGGGCCGACGGCGGTCGGCAAAACGTCGCTCGTTCTCCAGGCAGCGACCGAGATTGGAGCGGAAATTCTCTCAGCCGACAGCCGTCAGGTATATCGCGGGCTCGACATCGGGACGGCCAAACCTTCGCCCGAAGAACTCGCGGCGGTCCCTCACCACCTTATCGACGTGCTCGACCCGGCCGTGCCCTATTCGGCGGGCCGATTTCTGCGTGACGCCCGCGCCATCATCGACGAGGTCCAGGCACGTGGGCGGTCGCTGATTGTCGCTGGCGGCTCGACGCTCTACGTCCAGGCCCTCGTGTCCGGGCTCGCCGACCTCCCGCCGCTCGACCCGGCTCTCGTCGAACTACTCAGCGTCCAGGCCTCGACGCCTGAGGGCCGCGAGGCGCTGTTCCAGGAGCTGTCCGCCGCAGACCCGACGGTAGCCTCGACGCTCGACCCGACGAAGACACACCGCCTGATTCGTTTCGTCGGTTTGTGGCGTTCCGAGGGTCGCCCCCCGTCTGAGCGCTGGGATGAGGCCCACGTTAACGGGGTACCCCATCGCCTAGTGGTCCTTGAACGCCCCCGCGCCGAGTTGTACCGACGAATCGATCAGCGCGTAGGTCAGATGATGGCGGCCGGGTTGCTGGAAGAAGTCAAGGCGCTTTGGTCGGAACATCCGGAGGCGCGTCCCCTCCTAGAAGCGACTATCGGCTACCGCGAGCTCGCCGAGCACCTTCAGGGACGAGTCTCTTTGTCCGCGGCCGTCACTCGGGTCCAGCGGAACTCGCGTCGGTACGCCAAGCGGCAGATGACGTGGTACCGGCGGTACGACCATGCCAGGTGGCTGGATGCCAGGTCCGCGACGGTGAAGGACCTACTCTCTGCGTAGGATTCTCGGAACCTGTCTCAGCGAGATCGTGAAGAGAAGTGCTCCCCCCCACCCGAGGAGGGTGATGATCCCAAAGGCAGGGGACCAAGTGTACCCGAGATAGGTGGCCGTTCCGAGTGTGATCAACCAGAAGAGAGGTTTGATTTGTCCCAATAACGGAACTGTCGCCAATGCCCCTAGCCAATACCACGGATGCAACGTGGGCACGGCGAGCGTGAGGAGAAGGACCCCCACGCACACCGCCCGGACCTCGGCACCGCGCCCAACCTGACGACGACTGCGGACCGTCACGAGCGCGATGCCTCCCAGGGCCACTAGGCCCATAAGGAGCGCGGCAAGTCGACCCGCTCCCTCTCCCAAAAGCGGGTATAGTCCCCCCTTTAACAGGAGATACGGAGCGGAGTACAGGTCGAACGTTCCGGCGAAGAGTGTCAGCGACTCGCGCACATGGGCAAGCGCATCGTCCGCCACGAAGGGCAGCGCTCCCAGCAACGCGATGAGACCTGCGATACCCCATCCGCTCGTCGAGGCTCGTCGTGCGGCAAGCGGCACGAGGGCGAACGGGTACAGCTTCACCCACCCCGCCAACGACATCCATACTGGCGCATCGCCACGACCGCGCCAGACTGCTAGCAGTGAGAGGCCGAGGAGGCCCACCACGAGGCCCTCGGGATGCCCTTGGCCCGCAACCTCCACGACGGCCAGTGGATGCCAAGCGTACAGGGTCGCCCGGTGTGGAGCGACGAGTCGGAGGAGGCACCAGACCCCGACCAACTCGCCGCTAAGGAACACGAGCTTGATGATGAGCCACGACACATACCACCCCCCGAAAAACCCGAGCCCACCCAAGGCAAAGACGGCCTGCGTCACAGGCGGGTACACCGAGTAGTAGTGCGGCGAGTTCATGCGCTCGTACGCAGGCTCGTCGTGGTGGACCTCGAGGGCGGGGTCCGAGGGTCGCCAGCGGTACGGAGAAGCCCCCTCCTCGGCCAGTACCATCCCGTCCCACACGTAGCGGTACCCATCGTCAGAAAGCGTCGGTGGAAGGGGCAGGAGCACCAGCCGCAGCAACACCGCGCCGATCCCGACGAGGCGAGCGGAGGGACGCCATGAGCGCTGGGCCAGGGCGAGAATCAACGCTCCGCTCAACGACAGCGCTACGAACCCCAGGCGCCACCACAGCCCTGCCTCAGGAACGCGGGCCGTCCAGGCAAGCCCCGCGGCCCACGCCACGGCGGCAGCCAGCGGCCACCCATCCCGGGTCACGACGCCGCCGGGCGCCGAACCGTCAGGCGGAGAATCCCACCGTCGACGGTGAGGTCGTCAGCGATTTGGGAGAGGATGTAGAGCCCGCGCCCTGCGAGAGCCTCCGACGGTGGGAGTTCCGCCCGGCGTACCTCCCACGCCTCGGGTCCCGGTCCCCCATCGGACACGGACAGGCGGCACCGCTTCGTCTCCATGTCGCAGTGAACGACGAGGTCGGCTCCGCACCCGTGCTCGACGGCATTGCTGACGGCCTCGATCACCGCGAGGACGAGACGAGAGAGATCGGGGTCGTCCCATCCGGCCTCCTCCGCTACACCCTCCACAAACTGCGAAGCCGCCGCGATGGCATCAGTGCGTCGGGGAAGCGTGATCTCGGACACCGTGATATGAGGCCAGGAAGGCGTGTCCGAGAAGGTAGCGCACGGCACGAGCCTGCAGCGACCGGGGCAGACGTCTCAGCGCGGCCCCCGTAGCGATCGACGGGATAGGAAGAGTCGCGAGCCGCTGGAGCCACGTGGACGACAGACGGTCGTCCACGCCCGCCACGACCAGAACTTCTGGACACACGGCCTCGACCGTACGAAGCGACGCTCCGAACACTCGGACGTTTCGGATCGCGTCCTCTAGCGTCCCTGCTCCGAACAGGTCGACCGAGACGTCGGCAAGCGTGAGACCGTGGGGAGACCGCTGGGCGAGGTGGCACGCGAGCGCGACGTCTTCTCCGTATGGAATTGTCTCGTCGAAGCCACCGGCAGCTACGACGGCGGACCGCTGGAGAGCACACGCACAGGTCGGAAAAAATCGCCATGGGATAGTCTCCCCCGCGTCGTACGCGACCGGGCCTCGCGGGTACTCCGCGAGATAGACGGCATAGGGATCGTCGCGCCCCTCCAGCATCGGACGAATCCGCGCAACGGTGGCAACGGTGGTCTCACCGAGGGGCGCTACGAGCGCATGCACGGCGTCGGGAGGAGGGCGCGCATCGCAATCGAAGAAGACCACCGTGTCGCTCGTGGTCTCCCGGAGGCCCCGGTTTCGCGCGGCGGAGCGGCCGGTGTTGAACGGCTGATGCACCATCCGGGCGCGAGGATGGCTCGCCAGCAAGGAGACGAGGATCTCGGCGGACGCGTCCGTCGAACCGTCGTCGACCCACACCCACTCGTCGACCCCGTCGAGGGCGAGGAGCGCCGGGACGGTGGTCGGGAGAACGGCCGCACCGTTGTAAACCGGGATGATGACCGCCGTGCTCATGCCCGAACCCCCTCAAGCAGGACGGCCTCGAACCGGTCCGTCGACGCCTCCCAGGAGAACCGCGCGACATCGTCCATTGCAGCCCGTGCCAGCGTAATCCGCGCGTCCGCCTCGTGGAGCAGATGGGCGGCGGCGGCGGCCACCGCCTCGGCATCTCCGACTGGGACCTCGACCATCGAGTGTCCACTCCGCAGGAACTCCGCGACGCCGCGGCTCGCTGTCGCGACGACGGCAGATCCACATGCCGCCGCCTCCATCGGGACGAGACCCCAGCCCTCGAGGCGGCTCGTGTGCAGACACACGGCCGCGCGGTTGTAGATCGCCCGGAGCTGTGGCTGATCCGGGCGAACGTGTAGGTCCACCCACTCGGGAAGCCGATGGCTCGGGGGACGCGCCGAGATCACGTCTGCACGGACCGTCGGGACGCGGACTCTCAGCTGCTCGAGCGCCGAGATCAGCGTGTCAGGGCCTTTGACGGGCAGGCGGTGATACAGGGCCACCACGCGGGTCTCGCGCTCACTGAGAGGTCGATCAACCGCGTACCCCTCCGGATCGATCGCGTTGGGGACGACGGCCTGCACCGTCTCGCCGTGCGCGCGGATTGTGTCGGCGATCCAGTTTGCCACAGCGATCCGCCGCATGGGCAGATGCCAACTGTTCTCCGCGGCTGGACTGAGGTAGCGCTCGTCGTGCTGGAGGAAATAAAACGGGTGCGTTCCCCCCTCCTGTTGCGATTTCTGGAAGACCCAGGGAGCGGTTTGATGTCCTGTTGCAATAACGGCATCTACACCTCCCACCGATAACGCCCGTGGGTTCGACACCTCGACCGTCTGAACGCCCGCCAGATCGAACAGCGGATCCCTCCGAACCCCGTGCAACCGATCCCGAAGGAGGATTGCGGCACGCATCGCAGCCCCCTGTACCCCCTCCCCTCGGCGCGGGGCCGCAACGGTCACCTCGTGCCCACGTGCCGCCAACCCCTCTGCATGGCGGTACACGACCGCCGCCCCCCCCATCGGGATGCGGACCGGCGCCGGGAGCACGAACAGGATCCGCACCTAGACGACCAAAAGGTCGGTCGGGAGCGGCGTCAAGTTGTCGCAGCCGCCCTCTCGAAGGACGATCACGTCTTCGATCCGCACGCCGAACCGACCAGGCAGGTAGACGCCGGGCTCGATGGTGACCGTCGCGCCGACAGGCAGTTCGTGCTCGACTTGCTGGGAGAGGCGCGGCCATTCGTGCACGTCCAGTCCCACCCCGTGGCCGAGGCTATGCGAGAACCACTCGCCGAGCCCCGCGTCGTCGATCACGTCCCGAGCGGCCTTGTCGAGGTCCCCGCCGATCACGCCTGCGCGCGCGATCTCGATGGCTGCCTCTTGAGCCTGCCGGACTGTCTCGTACGCCGCGCGAGCCTCCTCCGCGGGCTTACCGACCGCCACCGTGCGGGTGAGGTCGGACGAGTATCCGTCCAGGTAGGCCCCCATATCGATCACCACCAGTTCGCCCGGCGCCAGCGTTTTGGTGGAGGGGCGTGCGTGCGGGAGCGCCCCGCGCGGGCCCGACGCCACGATCGGCTCGAACGACATCGCGCTCGCGCCCCGCTTAAGATGCTGGTAGGTGATCTCGGCTGCGAGGTCCCGTTCGCTCACGCCGACCTGGACGTACGGGAGGATGGCGTCGAACACCTCACACGTGAGCACCTGCGCGCGGGCGACGGCGGCCACCTCGGCGTCCGACTTCGAAGCGACGGCCGACGCCAGAAACTCCGAGACCGGCTCGAACATGACGTCCACGAACAGCTCCCGATACCGGTCCAGGGCGGAGACCGTGAGGTGATCTCCCTGCACGGCGACGGTGCGCGCGTCGCCGAGGAGGCCGGCCTCCTGGACGTGCTCGGCCAGTCCGTAGCCTGGGACGTGCACCTCCACGCCCTGGACCTCCACCTCGGCCTGCTCCCGATACCGGCCGTCCGTCACGAAGTGGGCCGCGATCTCCGTGACCACGAGGAGGCCGTTCGATCCGGTGAAGCCCACGGCCCAACGGATGTCCGCGAGGTGCGTGATCAGGGCCGCATGCGCGCCGGCGGCGGCCATGCGCTGACGAATGGTGTCGAGGCGCGTCACGAGCGCGTCGAGTAGTTCGGCGCCTCGGACGTGATCGTCACGTCGTGCGGGTGGCTCTCGCGGAGGCCCGACGACGTGATGCGGACGAACTGGGCGCGATCCTGGAGCGAGGCGATGTCGGGGCAGCCACAGTAACCCATCGCAGCACGGAGCCCTCCGATCATCTGGTACGTCACCTCGCCCAGCGTCCCCTTGTACGGCACCCGGCCCTCGATCCCCTCGGGGACGAGCTTCTTGAGGTCGTCCTCGGCGTCCTGGAAGTACCGGTCCTTCGACCCGGCCTGCATCGCGCCCAGCGAGCCCATTCCGCGGTAATTCTTGTAGCGTCGGCCCTCGTAGAGGACCGTCTCGCCCGGGCTCTCCTCGACGCCCGCGAAGAGGCCCCCGATCATGACCGTATCGGCCCCGGCGACGAGGGCTTTGGGGATGTCGCCTGTCTGCTTCACGCCCCCATCCGCGATGATCGGAACGTCGTAGCGACGGGCCGCTTCGGCGCAGCGGAGTATGGCCGAGAGCTGCGGCACGCCCACGCCCGCGACCACCCGTGTCGTGCAGATCGAGCCCGGGCCGATCCCGATCTTGACCGCGTCGGCGCCGGCCAGGATGAGGTCCTCGGTGCCCTCCGGCGTGGCCACGTTGCCCGCGACCACCTCCAGCCCGTCGAAGTCCGACTTGACGCGCTCGACCGTCCGGAGCACGCCCTCCGAGTGCCCGTGCGCGGTGTCCACTACGACGAAGTCGACGCCCGCCTCGACGAGCGCCGCGACGCGGTCGAACGTGTCCGGCGTCACGCCCACGGCCGCGCCGACGAGGAGCCGCCCGAACTCGTCCTTCGCGGCGTTGGGGTGCTTCTTCTTCTTCTGGATGTCCTTGAAGGTGATCAGCCCCTTCAGCGTCCCGGCGTCGTCGGTGACGGGAAGCTTCTCGATCTTATGCTCCTGGAGGGTCGCCTCGGCCTGTTCGAGCGTCGTGCCCTCGGGCGCCGTCACGAGCCCCTGCGTGGTCATGATCTGGTCGAGCCGCGTGGCATTGTCCGGCTGGAACCGGAGGTCGCGGTTCGTCACGATCCCGACGAGGCGGCGGTTGTCGTCGACGATCGGGATGCCGCCGATGGAATAGCGGGCCATCCGCTCCCGCGCGTCGCCCACTGTGTGCTCCGGGTGGAGCACGACGGGGTCGAGGATCATCCCGCTCTCGCTCCGCTTCACGCGCCTGACCTCGCGGGCCTGCAGCTCGGCGGTCATGTTCTTGTGCAACACGCCCACGCCGCCCTCCCGAGCGATCGCGATCGCGAAGTTGGCCTCCGTCACCGTATCCATCGCCGCCGAGATAAGCGGGATGTTGATCCGGAGGTTGCGCGTGAGCCGGGTCGAGGTGTCGACCTCGCGGGGCATGACCTCGGAGCGGGCCGGGACGAGGAGGACGTCGTCGTAGGTGAGGCCCTCGAAGGCGATCTTGTTCATGAACAGGTGGGATGCGACGGGCAGCGGACGGCTAAGCGTCGCCGCCGAACACGACGGGTTTGAGCTTGACGGAACGACGGAGGGCGTTGACCTCGTGCGGCTCGAGGCGGCGCCACCGGCCCCGGCGGAGGCCGCTCAGGTCGAGGCCGGCGTAGCCGACCCGGTCGAGCGCCTCGACGCGGCGGCCGAGGGCCTCCATCATGCGGCGGACCTGACGGTTGCGGCCCTCGTGGAGTTGGAGCCCGATGGTCTGGCGGTCGCCGAGGAACGCGGCGTGATCGGCGGCGGCGGGGCCGTCGTCGAGGTCCACGCCGGTGCGGAGGTGGTCGAGGTCAGCCTCCGAGATCGGCTGGTCGAGGCGGACCTGATAGAGCTTGACGGCGCCGTAGCGCGGGTGCATCAGGCGGTGCGCGAGCTCGCCGTCGGTCGTGAGGAGGAGCGCGCCGGTCGTCTCGCGGTCGAGCCGGCCGACGGGAAACAGGGCGGACTTCTCGTCCTCGGGGAGCGAGACGAGGTCCATCACCGTCCGCCGGCCGCGGTCGTCCGTGACCGTGGTGATGGCGTCGGGCGGCTTGTTGAGGAGGACGTAGACGAGGTCCGACGGCGTGATGGGCTGCCCGTCCACCTCAATGCGGTCGGCCGGGACCACCTTCACGCCCATCTCCGTCACCACTTCGCCGTTGACCGTCACGCGCCCCGCCTCGATGATCGCGTCGGCCTCCCGGCGCGACGCCACGCCGGCGCGCGCGAGGTACTTGTTGAGCCGGACCGGCCCCGACGGTGCGGGACGCTCGGCCGCCTCCGGCTGGCGCTCCGACTCACGCGATTTCCGCACAGCCTGGTGGCGGCGTCGGACTGAGGGATCTCCGGAACGTCGCTTATTCCTCTTCTCTCCCATCGGTCGGTGTGGATTGGGGTTCGCCGGGCGCGGCCAGTTCGGACAACAGCCGGGCGCGCTCCTTGTTGAACGCTGGATCGCCGAGGATCTCCTCGATCTCGCGCGGCTTCGGCAGGTCTGCCAGGGAGTCCAGGCCGAACTGGTCGAGGAACCGGTCGGTCGTGGTATAGAGGAGCGGGCGGCCGATGGCGTCGCTGCGGCCCGTGATGGCCACGAACTCGCGCTCGAGGAGCTGGCGGAGCGCGTAGTCGGAGCTGACGCCGCGGACGTTGTCGACCTCGGGCTTGGTGACGGGTTGTTTGTATGCAATAACGGACAGCGTCTCCAAGAGGGACCGCGACAACCGCCGCTCCTCGTCCTGCTCGAAGAGCGTTCGCACGAACGGCGCGGCCTCCTCGGTCGTCGCCATGCGGAGGCCGCCGCCCCAGCGCATGATTCGAAAGGCCCGCCCCCCCGTCCGGTACGACGCGTTGAGGCGCCCGACGGCCTCCTCCACCTCCGCGTCCGTCGCGTCGGCCCCGGTCACTTCGCCGTAGACGCGCGCGATGTCGCCCGGGTGGAGCGGCACGTCGCTGGCGAACACGAGCGCCTCGACGGCCTGATCGAATGTGTCGGCGGTGAGGCGGGGGACGTCCATCTCAGGCAGCGGCAGCGGGCTCGACGGGGACGGTCTCCGGGGCCGCCGTGGACGGCTCCAGGGCGAAGTCCTCCGGCCCGAACCCGAACACGATGCGGATGGCCTGCCGCTGGGCGAGGTCGAGCACGGCCAGGAAGGTGACGATCACGAACGCCTTGCTCCGCTGGGCGACGAGCGTCTGAAACGAGGCCCCGCCCTGCGCGAGGCGGCTCAGGACCCACTCGCGTTGCTCGTCGAGCGCGTACGACTCACGGACGATGGCGTGGCGGAACTCGTCGGCGCGGGCTTCCAGGGACCGGTCGATGGCCGCGCCGAGGGCGCGGACGAGGTCGAACAGTGTCGCCCGATAGGTCACCTCGTCCTCGTCCGGACCGAGGCGGTCGCGCTCGTCGGCGGCCTGGCCGCGCGTGTAGAGCCGCTGGCGCGCCTCGAACCGCCCCGCCAAGTCGCCCGCGGCCTCCTTGAAGCGGACGTATTCGAGGAGCCGGTCGACGAGCTCTTTGCGGGGATCAACGGGTTCGCCGTCGTCGTCCAGCTCGGGGCGCGGCATGAGCATCCTGGCCTTGATCTGGATCAGGAGCGCGGCCGTGTAGATGAAGTCCGCCGCCGCGTCGAGGTCGATCTGCTCCAGGACCCGGACCGCCTCCAGGTACTCGTCCGTGATCCGCGCGATGGGGATGTCGTGGATGTCCAGCTCGTCCCGCCGAATGAAGAAGAGCAGCAGGTCGAGCGGCCCTTCGAAGTGGTCGAGCTGGACGCGGTACATGCGGGGGGACGGCTTTGCAGAAGCTACGGCCGTCGACGAGGAAAACCGGCGCCTCCTGAGGACGGCGCCGGTGAAATACGGATCACGATGGCCCCGCTCCGGGGGTGGCGGCTAGGCCGTCTCCCGCTTCTGGAACCAGGCGACCGTCTGGCGCAGGCCGTCAGCGACGTTCACCTCGGGCTTCCAGCCGAGCGTCTTGCGCGCCCGCGTCGTGTCGAGCACGCTCCGCTGCTGCTCGCCGGGCTTGGCCGGCCCGTGGATCTCCTCCGCCCCGGCCTCGGTGAACCGGTTGATGTGGTGGAACAGCTCGTTCACGTCCGTCTCCACGCCCGTGCCGACGTTGAAGATACCCGACTCCTCCTGGCCCAGCGCCGCCACGAACGCCCGCACCACGTCGCCCACGAACACGTAGTCACGCGTCTGCGTGCCGGGGCCGTTGATGGTCACGTCCTCGCCGCGGAGGAGCCGCTGCGCGAAGATGGCGACGACGCCGGCCTCGCCGTGCGGGTTCTGGCGCGGCCCGTAGACGTTCCCGAAGCGGAGGGCGGCGTAGGGAATGCCGTAGGTCTGCTCGTAGAACCGGAGGTAGTGCTCGCTGACGAGCTTCGTGATGCCGTATGGCGACATCGGGAGCGTCGGGTGCGTCTCCGGCTGCGGGCCGCCGTCGTTGACGGACGGGTCAGGCTCGCCGTAGATCGCCCCGCCCGTCGAGGCGAAAGCCACCTTTTTGAGGCCGTGCTCCCGGCCGGCCTCCATGAGGTTGAGGAGGCCCATCACGTTCACGTCCGCGTCGAACTTGGGGTCGGCGACGGAGCGGCGGACGTCCATCTGGGCCGCGAGGTGGCAGAGCGCCTCGAACCGCTCGCGCTCGAACAGGGCCGCGACCTCGTCGGAGCGGACGTCGATCTCGTGGAAGGTGGCCGCCTCCGGGACGTTCTCGCGGACGCCCCCGGAGAGGTCGTCGAGCACATGGACCTCGCAGCCTTCCTCCACGAGCCGGTCGGCGACGTGGGAGCCGATGAATCCGGCGCCGCCGGTGACGAGAACTTTCTTGCCTGCGAACGGGAAGGCCATGCGGGTGTGAGCGATAAGTGGAAAGGCGAGCCCCGGAGTTTAGTCAGACGGGAGGAGAACGACCGTGCTGAGACGGCCGGGCGCGAACAACTCCTCGGCCACCTCGCGGACACTCTCCGGCGTCACGGCGTCGATCTCCGCCACGACCTCGTCCACGGGAACGACGCGGCCGTAGGTCAGCTCCACGCGGCCGAGGCGCTGCATTCGGTTCGACATGCTCTCCAGCCCGAGCACGATCGACCCCTTCAGCTGATGCTTGGCCCGGTCGAGCATCCGCGCGCTGACGGGCGACTCGGCCAGCTTCCGCAGCTCGCGCTCGATCAGCGTCCGCGAGCGGTCGACGCGCGACGGGTCCGTCCCGATGTAGACGCCGATGTCCCCGGAGTCGGCCTGGACGTTGACGAACGAGTACACCGAGTAGCACCACCCGTACTTCTCGCGGATGTTCTGGTTGAGCCGGCTCGACATGCCACCGCCGAGGATTGTGTTGAGGACCGAGAGCGAGGTGCGACGCGGGTCGAGCGCCCCGAACGCCCGCGTCCCCATCACGAGGTGGGCCTGCTGCCCCGGCCGCTGCACCGTCCGCTCCGTCGGTTCGTAGGCGACGGACGGCTCGCGCTCGGCCGGGCTCGGCGCTCGCTCTAGTTCCTTCAGGAGCCGGTCGACGTGGCGCACGACCTCGTCGTGCTGCGCGTGCCCGGCGACGGACACCACGAGCCGGTCAGGCGCGAAGTGCCGCCCGATGTAGCGCTCCAAGTCATCGCGGGTGAAGGAGCGGACCGTCTCGGGCGTTCCGATGACCGGCCGGCCGAGCGGGTGGTCCGGGTACATCGCCTCCTCGTAGAAGTCGAAGACGTGGTCCTCCGGTGCGTCCTCGTACATCTTGATCTCCTCGATCACCACGTCCTTCTCCTTCTCGATCTCTCGCGAGGGGAGCGTCGGCTGGACGACGAGGTCGAGGACGGTCTCGAGGCCGCGGCCGAGGTGCTCGTCCAGCCCGCGGGCGTAGAAGCACGTGTGCTCCTTCGTCGTGAAGGCGTTGAGGTAGCCGCCGACGGACTCCATCCGCTGGTTGATGTGGTGCCCGCGGCGGCGGCGGGTCCCCTTGAACACCATGTGCTCGATGAAGTGCGTGATGCCGCCTTCGGCCGGCCGCTCGTCGCGGCTGCCGGCGTCGACCCACACGCCGAGGGCGACGGAGCGGACCGAGGGGATGGTCTCGGTGAGAACGCGGACGCCGCTATCGAGGACGGTCCGATGGAGAGGGGAAGTCTGTTCCGTGGATTGGGGCATGTTCATTGTTTTGCACTCGGCGCCCCGTATCCCGGGCCGCCCCTCCGGTTCCCCCTGAGGCGAGAGATTCGCGCCGTCTACCGCGTTTCCCCCATCGCCTCTCGGGCCGTTGCGAGGCCCTCCACCGACTGGCGGCGGTTGGGGGCTCGAGCGAGTGCCGCCTCGAACTCGGTGGCCGCCTCGGCGGGCCGGTCCAAGTCGAGGAGCAGGCGACCCAGCATCTCGTGAGTCGGCACGACCGGTGCCGGCGGTCCGAACATGAGGGGCGCAGCGTCCTCCAGGGCCGTCGCTGCACGGAGCCGGGCCTCGGCGGCCTCGGCATCCCCGTCGACGGCAAGGAGGGCCGCCTCCAACTCCAGGGCCGCCGCCTCATCCGACCAGCGGGGATTGTCGATCTGCTGCAGCGCTTCAACGACCAACCGGGCCGCGTCGAGGTCGTCCTGGTACACAAACGCGAGCCCGTTCGCGAGGCCGTCGATGGCGCCGGGAGCCTCCAGCGACAGGTCGAGCACGTCGCTCTCGCGAGTCGCGAGGAAGTGCTGGGCGCGGATGCGCGTGAGGTGGGCGCGCGCCGAGTTGTCGGGCTCATCGCCCGCGAGCTCGACGGCAAGGTCATAGAGACGCCGCGCTTCGGCCCGATCATCGAGTTGGGTCGCGGCGTAGTGCCACCACCAGAGGGCGTGCCACCCGTGTCCGTTCAACGGCTGCCCCCGGCGGTCGGTATTGGCCTTGGCCGCGTTGAAGCTCCGCTCGTTCATCGCCGCCACGTCCTCCCACAGCCCGAGCGCGAGGTAAATGTGACTCGGCATGTGGAGCGCGTGGCTCGCCGCCGGGGCGATGTCGGCGTAGACGCGGGCCGGGCGGAGCCCGAGCGGCGCGTGGACCGGGTCGTCGTAGGCGTGTATGAGGTAGTGCGCGGCCCCCGGGTGGCGGGGGTTCTCGTCGAACACCTCCTCGGCGACGGCCGCCGCCTTCATGTAGGTCGTGAAGTCCCGACCCTCGTGCGCCGTGCCCAGGATCGAAAGCGCGTAGAACGTCCGTGCGTCGAGGTCGTCCGGATAGGCCTCTGCAAGCCGACGCATCGCCTCCGAATAGGCGTCGTCGCGGTCCTCCTTGTCGCCCTCGCCGTAGAGAACGTCAAGCGTCGCGAGATAAGCCTGCTCCCGCGTCGAGGCCCCGCTCCGGTCGACGCCCGTCAGCGCCGCGCGTGCCGCGTCGGCGTCCTGCTGCATCCAGACCGGGTGGTTGTGGGTCATGGCCTCGCCCCAGGCCGCCATGGCGAAGTCGGGGTCGAGGCGGCGGGCCTCCTGGAAGGCCTCGCGTGCGTCGTCGTACTCGAACGAGTGAAGGAGCAAAAGCCCGCGGAGGAACGGCTCCTGGGCCTCCGGCGCCCCGGAGTTGGCGAACTCAGTTTCGCCGAGTGACTGTGCCGCCGCCGGAAGCACGAGGAGGAGCAGAATCGGGAGCAGGAGGGCACGCATGGCGGAGTCGGGTCGGTCGATGCAAGAGTACGCCCCCTCCCCGACCGGCGGAGAGGGGGCGTGCGGAGCGGACGCGAAAAGCTAGACCTTCGCCGTCGCCGGCTGGGGGGCGCCGTCGCCGGACGCCTCGCCGTCGGGCGTCGGGACGTAGGGCTCGCCGTCTTCGGGGAACTGCTTGATGTAGTCCTCCTGGACCGGGTGCCCGGTGCCGGCCGCGTTCGGCGACGCCTCGTGGAGGTAGTAGCGCTCGTTGGGGAGCGTGGAGACCCACGCGAAGGCCGCCTCCGCCGCGCGGCGCATCGAGTCGTCCGCGTTGCGGGAGAGCTGACGGACGTTCTCCTGGATCTGCTCGTGCGCGAGGTGCATGAAGTGGAGGCCGGCGAGCTTGTCACGCTCCCACTTAGGCCCCTGGGCGCCCTGGGCGAGCTGCTGGTCGAGCCTCGAGAGGACGCAGGACCAGGCGAACAGGAGGACGGCGTTGTCCGCGAGGCGGGCCTGGACGGCCTGGGCGTTCACGATCTTCTCCTCCAGCCGCTTCGAGGCCAGCTTGAACTCGCGCGTGTGCGTCTGGACGTGGGCGGCGAGGCGCTCGGCGAAGCTCCGCAGCGACGGGTGGACGCGCGTGATCTCCGGCTTGGCGACCTTCTTGCCGAGGAAGATCTCCGTCGCGAGCGGCGTGCCCTGCTTGACGGTCGAGGGCGTGAAGGCGCCCCCCAGGATGCGGCTCACGTTCTCGGTGAGCGTCTCGTCGTCGCTCCACTGGACCGTGTTGAGCACGCCCAGCATGTACTCGGCGAGCTGCTTCCCGCCGTAGGCGAAGATGAAGGACTGCATCACCTCATTCGAGCCCTCCACGATCCGGTGGATCCGGTTGTCGCGCCAGAGCCGCTCGAACTCGTTCTCGGTCATGTAGCCCTCACCGCCCATCACCTGCATGGCGTCGTCGATGACCTTCCAGCCCTCGTCCGAGGCGAACAGCTTGCAGGCCGCCGTCTCGACCATGATGTCCGTGTCGTGGCGGTCGAGCATGCCGCACACCATATAGAGCATGGCGTCCATGGCGAAGACGCGGGCGTGCATCGCGGCCACCTTCTGCTGGACCAGCTCGAAGTCCGCCAGGGGACGCTGGAACTGGTACCGCGTCTGGACCCACTTCGTCGCCTGCTCGGCGGCGCGCTTGGCGGCACCCGTGACGCCGGCCGAGAGCGTGCAACGGCCGTAGTTGAGGCACGTCAGCGCCACCTTCAGGCCCTGGCCCTCCTTGTGGAGCAGGTTCTCCTTCGGGACGCGGACGTCGGTGAAGCGGATGCGGGCCTGCCACGTCCCCCGGATGCCGGTCTTGGAGCGGTTCTTCTGGAAGAACTCCACGCCCTCCATGTCCGGCGTCACGATCAGCGCCGTGACCACCTTCTTCTCCTTCCCTGTCTTGGGGTCGGTGATCATCTGGTTGGCCATGACCGTCAGCAGACCGCTGATGGCGCCCGAGGTGATCCACTTCTTCTCCCCGTTGAGGATGTACTCGCCCGAGGCCTCATCGTACTCGCAACGCGTCTGCTGCCCGGCGGCGTCGGAGCCGACGTTGGGCTCGCTCAGGCAGAACCCGGAGAGCTTCTCGCGGGCGACGAGCGGGAGGTATTGCTCCTTCTGCGCCTCCGTCCCGAACAGCATGAGCGCCTTGCAGCCGATGGACTGGTGCGCCGAGACCATGACGGCCGTCGAGCCACACCGGCGGCCGATGGCCTCCAGCACGCGGTTGTAGGACGCCACGCCGAGCCCGAGCCCGCCGTACTCCTCCGGGACCGTCATCCCCATCACGCCCATGTCGAACAGGCGCTGGATGGCCCACTCCGGGATGAACTGCTCCTGGTCGATCTGGATCGACGGGTGCTCGGTGTCGAGGTACTCCTCCAGCTCGACGAGGAGGGCATCGGCCTTCACCTTCTCCGCCGCCGAGACCTCGGGGTACGGGAACACCAGCTCTTCGCGGACGCGTCCCCAGAAGAGGTTCTTGATGAAGCCCATCTCGTCGGGCTCAGGACCGAACATGGTCTCGGTTTCGCGGATCATCTGCTGATCGCGCGCGGAGACACCCTTGAGGTTGGAGAGGAGAGACATGCGGGGATCGGGGGTCGTGACTGGAAGCGCTTTTCTTGCCCAGAAGGTACCCTGAAAGCGGGGCGGCGAGGTTGTCACACCGCGAAGGCGGGGCGAGTTTCCGGCGCACGTCCACGTTGCCATGTCGTCCCCTCGCCGCCCCTTTTCCGCCCGCCTCGCGGCACTCGTCGACGCCGTCGGCGCGCCGGTTTGCGTCGGCCTCGATCCCGACCCGGACCGACTGCCTGCCCCGTTCGCCGACTGTCGGGCGTCCGCAGACGCGGCTGCGGACTTCTGCGTGGCCATCACGGAAGCGACGGCGGCATCCGCCGTGGCGTTCAAGCCCAATCTGGCGTTCTTTGAGGCCTACGGCCCGGGCGGGTGGACCGCCCTCGCCGCCGTCTGCGAGGCTGTCCGTCAGACGGGGCGGCTCCTCGTCCTCGACGGCAAGCGCGGGGACATCGGCAACACGGGGCGCCGCTACGCCACCGCCCTCTACGACCACCTCGGCGGCGACGCCGCGACGGTCGCGCCCTACATGGGGTCCGACAGCGTGGCCCCGTTTCTGGAGCACGCAGGGCGGTGTGCCTTCGTCCTCGTCGCGACATCGAACCCCGGCGCGTCCGACCTCCAGGCCTTGAGCGTCAACGGTCAGCCCCTCTACCAGGCGACGGCGCGACTCGCCGCTGACGCGGCAGCGGACCTCCCGGGGGAGGCGGGATTTGTGGTCGGTGCGACTCGGCCCGAGATTCTGGCGTCGCTCCGCGAGAAGCACCCCGACGTCCCGTTCCTCGTCCCCGGCGTCGGCGCCCAGGGCGGGAGTACGGCGAACGTCCTCCGGGCGAATGCGGGCGGCCCGATCCTCGTCAACGCGAGCCGGTCGATCCTCTACGCGTCCCACGGGGCCGACTTCGGCGAGTCCGCAGCGGATGCGGCGGCGCGGCTGGCTGTCACCTTCCGCGCCGGGTAGGAATTGGGGGTCGGCACCGGGCCCCGTGGCCACGGCCAGGTACGAAACGATGGCGGAAACGGGCGCGGTGGACCCACTGGAGGCCGAGATCCAATCTCTCGGATTGGGAGGCGCGGCGATCTCGTCCCCCATCGTCGGCCCCTGCCTCGCGGTCTCGCCCGGATCCGAGTCCCTCGCCCTCGACGTCTCACCGACTCGTCCGCTCGTCACCATGCTCGCGCCGAGTCCCGACTGGTTCGTGGGCGTCAGCGGATTCGACCTCTGCGACGCCGACAGCTGGCATGACGAGATCGAGATCGACCTGTTCGCATACGATGCGGGGACCGACAGCGGGACGAGCTACACCTCGGCAAACGCGGATACGCAGCCCCACGAGCCGATCACTCGCATCGAGCTCCCCCCGTTCGTCGTGGCCGGGTCGGTCTCCCGTGTGGGGACGCTCACGATCTCCCGCTTGACGACGGCGCGCGCGCCGACGCCCATCGGGGAGTGGGTAGTGGGCCCTGTCGCGCCGAACCCAAGCCGCGGGCGCGCCTGGATCGGGATGACGACGTCCGAACCGCACGCGGAGCTCGTCGTCCTGTAGGCAAACGGGACGACGCGGGAAGACCGAGGGCGCGATCTTAGAAGAAAACACTCTACGCCATGACCCCCGACCCCTGGTGGAACTTCACCATCCACCCCGACGCCCGCGCAGACCCGGAGGTCAACCGACTCACGGATGAGGCCGGGCAGCCGCTCGTGAACCCTCCCGGGCCGGGAGGGCGCCTCGCTCTCGACTACGCCGAGTACCTCGGGCTCGACCGGCTCCTCGACGCCCAGCACCCCGCGTCGTCGGTCCCAGACGAGCGGGCGTTCGTCATCGTCCACCAGCTCTGCGAGCTCGTGTTCAAGCAGATGACGTTCGACCTGACTCTCATCGCGGCGACGTTCGAGCGCCTGCTGGGGATGCCCGAGTCCGAGCGAACGCCCCTGGCCTTGGCCGAAGGGGAAGTGGACGACCTCGCATCTGAGGCGGCGGCCTTCTGGCGTCCTGCAATAACGGCCTCTAATCGTCTTCGGCACGCGGCCCGTCGCCTCCTCCCCCCCATTATGGAGTTGATGGGGACCGGCGGCGAGGACGACGTCCTGTTCTCAACCGTCGAGTTTGGTCACTTCCGCGCGCACCTGGAGCCGTCGAGCGGCTTCCAGACGGCTCAGCTCCGCCTGATCCAGCGAGCGCTCGCCAAAGGCCCGCTCCTCGATCTCCGCCTGTTCCCAGGTGAGAAGTATGGCCACCACTACGCCGGGAGCCCCTGTGGGCATGTCTCCCTGTCCGACCCCCTCGTGCTCCGTGAGGGCGCTCCGCGGGCCACGCCTCCGCCGGACCACCCCGCCGCGAGGGCCGCGGCCCTCGACGACCTGGCCCACGCGCTCCTCGCGACCTTGCCCCCGCTCGGGCCCGCACTTCCGCCGCCGCCCGCCGTCCGCCGCATCCACGACGCCGACGTCGACCGCGCGATCGCACGTTTTCGCGCCACCCTCGGCCTCGCCTCTGGGACGGCGACGACGCCCGAGGACGCGAACGACGCGACCGATCAGTTCGCCACGGACCTGCGCCGGACGGTCGACGCTGAGAATGAGCGGCGAGATGGGCTCGGAGCGGCTCGCAATGGCGGCTATGCCCTCCAGGTCCGCGCCCCTCAGAGTGCGCTAAACCACGTCCTCGCGCGTCTCGTGTCTCTCGACGACGGGCTCCACACGCCGGGCTCCGAGTCGTTCCTGACCGTCCACCGGCGGACGGTCCGCCGCCACGTCGCCGACGAGGGCGGGACGGGCGGCGGCGGGATGCCCTACCTCGTCACCAGCCAGCGGTACCTGCTGCCTCTGTTCCCCGCGCTCGTGGCCTACCAGGATCTCGAACTCTGATGACGACGCGCCTCCTCCCCTGTCTCGTCCTCAGCATCGGGCTCAGCGCCTGCTCGTCCTCTCCTCCCCCGATGCGGACGGAGCCGGAGGGGCTCATTCCACGCCTTGCCCCCACCGACAGCGCGGCGGCTGCCACCACGCTCGTCGACGTCGATCGTCTCTCGCCCGACCTGTTCCAGGCCGACACGTTCGAAGCCGCCTCCGGGTCCACCCTTCGCTATCGACTCCTCCCACCGCGGACCGTCGAGATCGGGAGAGGTACCCCCTCGTGGTCATCTTCCACGGCGCCGGCGAGATCGGAACGGACAACCGTGCCCACCTCGACCGCTTTCCCATGACGTGGGCGCGCCCCGAGGTCCGCGAGCGCTTCCCGGCGTACGTGCTCGCCCCGCAGATGCCCGAGCGCTCGGCCCTGTACTCCGGACCAGCCGGCTCGCCGGGCCGCCATTCCCGTCCCGGACCGCCGCTCCCCGCGGCGCTCGACCTGATCGACCACCTTCGGGCCACGCTCCCCATCGACGACGCGCGGATCTACGCGGTCGGATTTTCGATGGGCGCCTCCACGACGTGGAACGCGCTCGCGCTCCGTCCCGACCTGTTTGCCGCTGCCGTCCCCATCGCGGGCGTGCCGAACCCAGCGGCGATCGACGCCGTCGCCCAGACCCCGGTGTGGGTCGTCCACGGGACCGCCGACACGGCCAATCCCATTGGACCCGACCGGGCGATGGTCGAGGCGCTGCGGGATCGGCCCGGCGCCGAGGTTCGGTTCTGGGAAGTCGACGGTTTATGGCATGCCGTGCCGCCTCGCCTCCTGGCGGGGACCGAACTCATGGAGTGGCTGTTCGCTCATCGCCGCTAGCACCGTGTGCGGCCTCGCGCTCCCGAATCATGTCGATGGTCTCGACCGCGTGACGCAGGTGCGGGATCACGATGCTCCCACCGACGACAAGGGCCACGTTGAGGGCGTCCTCCAGTTCCGCGTCGGAGAAGCCAGCTTCGGCGCACTGTTCGAGGTGGTAGTCGATGCAGTCGTTGCAGCGGAGGACGGCGCTGGCGACGAGCCCGAGCAGTTCCTTGGTACGGCCGTCGAGGGCGCCGTCCCGGTAGGCCGCCGTGTCGAGGTTGAAAAACCGCTTGATGCCCAGGTGGTCGCCCTCGTCCAGGATGCGGGCGTTCATGCGAGCGCGGTAGGCGTCGAAGCGGTCGAGACGAGTGTCGGGGGCGTCCATGGATAGCACGAGGCAGGTGGCCGCGGAGAAAGCGGCCCAGCGCGAGCAGTTCCACGCGGTGCGGAGAAGCCTCCGTGAGAGCGACCGGCGGCGAGCCAGCGAGCGGATCGTGGGCCACGTTCTCGACCTCCCCGAGATCGACGCCGCGCAGACCGTCCACGTCTTCTGGCCCCTCGTCGAGCGGGGCGAGGTGGACACCCGCCCGCTCATCCAGGCATTGCAGGAGCGCGGCGTGGATGTCGTCCTTCCCGCCGTGCTCGACCGTTCGCCTCCGAGGCTGGCCCACCGGCGCTTCGGAGGCGTCGACGCACTGGTCCCCAGCCCGTGGGGGCTCCTCGAACCCGCACCCGACGCGCCAGCGGTGGACGTGCAGGACCTCGACGTGGTGATCGTGCCCGGGCTCGCGATGGGACGTGACGGGAGCCGCCTGGGCTACGGCGGCGGCTACTACGACGCGTTCCTCGCGTCGACGCCGGCATTCCGCGTGGGCGTCGTGTGGGCCGCCGCGCTCGTCGAGACGCTCCCGACGGATCGCCACGACGTACAGCTGAACGTGGTGGTCACGGAGGACGGTCCGCTCCGAATCCCCTCCACCGGGCGTCCCGACCGCAACACGTCCGGGGCGGCGACGTAGTTTTCGGTTCCACCCCTCACCCTGCCATGCCCACGCGTCAGCGCCGTCGCTCCCGCACTGCGGACGAGCAGTATGACGACGATTTCGGCCTTGTCACCGACGAGGACATCGTCGCGTTCATGGCGGAGCAGGAGATCGAGGAGGAGACCGAGGCCAAGACGAAGGAGGGGTTCTGGAACCTCCAGACGGCTTCCGGGATGGGCCTGATCGGGCTCGGGGCGCTCTACAGCCTCCAGCAGATCGGCCTGTTTCCACTCGGAAGCCCGATCCTCGCCGAACTGGCGCAGATCCTGCCCGTCTTCGCCGCCATCCTCATCATGCTGACGGGCTTCGGGGTCCTCTCGTGGAGCCCGGCCGCACGACGCCGCAAGAAGGCCCGGAAGCGGGCCGCGCGGCTCCGGCGCCAGCAGCGCAAGACCATGGGCCGCCGCACCCGGCCCGACGAGGCGGGACGCCGCGCCGCGAGCGCGTTCGAGCAGGCCGAGAAGGTGCTCCGCTCGGCCGGCCGCACCGCGAGCCGCGCCACGAGCCGTGCAACGAGCGACGCGTTCAAGCGCCGCTCCCGTGCCCGTAGCGCCGGCTACAAGCGCCTCGCCAAGGACCGCGAGAACCGCAAGATGTCGGGCGTCGCCGCCGGCATGGCCAACTACTTCGGACTCGACCCGACCATCGTCCGGATCGGGTGGGTGGTGGCGACGATCTTCAGCCAGGGCGTCGCCCTGATCCCTTACATCGTCCTGTCGATGATCCTCCCGAACGAGGCCGACCTGGACGATGACGACGACCCCATCGTCAGGATTTCGGACGACTGATCGACGCTAGTCGTCGTCGGCGTCGAGCTGTTCGGCGCCGTCGTGGCCGTGGTGATCGCCGTGCTCCTTCACGTAGCGGCGGTTGTACTCGGCGTCGTACTCTTCGTCGATGGCCTTGTCGTCCTGGACCCGGTCGAAGGCCGGGAGGTCGCGGTCGAGGTGGACGTCCGGCGCCGTCGGCTCGTTGAAGAGGTGCATGGCCTGGGGGGCCTCGCCCTCCGAGACTTCGGGGTCGTCGGCGAGGGGATCCGGGTCGGTGTCGTCGGTGCTCATGGGGATGCGGGGTGCGAGCGGGTTCAATGTCTGAGTCCGCAGAACGTTCGGACCCATCGCTCCTTCGACTCGGAGATGCCGTACCCCGACTGTCGGAGCCCGCGGACGAGACGGTCGTCCGCGGGCCGACGCCTAGCGCGAGAGGTACAGGTTCCGCATCTCGAACGGCTTCGAGATGTGCTCGTCCGTGATGTCGTCGACGAAGGCGATGGCCTCGCCGGTCGACTTCATCTCCGGCCCCAGTTCCTTCGTCACCTCAGGGAACTTGTCCCACGAGAAGACCGGCTCTTTGACGGCAAAGCCCACCAGCGTCGACTCCAGGTCGCCGCGCTCGCGGAAGGTCTCGATCTTCTCGCCGAGCATGAGCATCGTCCCGATCCGCGCGACCGCGACGCCCGTCGCCTTCGCCACGAACGGGACGGTCCGCGAAGCGCGCGGGTTGGCCTCGATCACGAACACCCGGTCCTCCCCGTCCCGCGTCTGGACCGCGAGCTGCGTGTTCATCAGGCCGACGACGCCGAGCCGCGTCGCGAGGTCGACCACGTAGTCGCGGATCGTCTCGATGGCCGACTCCGAGAGCGAGTACGGGGGGATCACGGCCGTCGAGTCGCCCGAGTGGACGCCCGCCGGCTCGATGTGCTGCATCACGCCCACGATGTGGACCTCGTCGCCGTCGCACAGACAATCGACGTCGACCTCGATGGCGTTTTCCAGGAAGCGGTCCAGCAGGACCTCGTTGTCCGGGAAGAGCTTGAGGACGTTGGCGACGTAGTCGGCCACCTCGTCCTTGTTGATGGCGATCCGCATGCCCTGGCCGCCGAGCACGTAGCTCGGGCGGATCAGGATCGGGTAGCCGATCTCCTCGGCCACCTCGACAGCTTCCTCCACCGAGTGCGCCATCCCGTAGGGCGGGAACGGGATCTCCAGCTCCTTCAAGACCTCCGAGAACTTGCCGCGGTCCTCAGCGAGGTCCATCCGCTCGTAGGGCGTCCCGAAGATGGGGAGCCCGTAGGCGACGATATCGCGGGCCAGCTTGAGCGCCGTCTGCCCGCCGAGCTGAAGGACGACGCCGTCCGGCTTCTCCAGGTCGATGATGTCGGCGACACGCTCCCAGAAGACCGGCTCGAAGTAGAGTTTGTCGGCAATGTCGAAGTCGGTCGAGACGGTCTCCGGGTTGCAGTTGACCATGATGGTCTCGTAGCCCATTTCCCGCGAGGCGAGGACGCCGTGGACGCACGAGTAGTCGAACTCGATGCCCTGCCCGATCCGGTTCGGACCGGAGCCCAGGATCAGCACCTTTGGCCTGTCGCTCCGCTCGGACTCGCTCTCGCCCTGGTCGTAGGTCGAGTAGAAATACGGCGTCTGCGCTTCGAACTCGCCCGCGCACGTGTCCACCACGCGGTACGTCGGCGTCACGTCCTGCGCCTTCCGGCGGGCGCGGACCTCGGCCTCCGTGCTCTGCGTGAGGTACGCGATCTGGACGTCCGAGAACCCGTGCTGCTTGAGCGTCAGGAGGACGTCCCGGTCGAGCTCGTCGAGCGCCGTGTGCTCCACCTTGCGTTCCAGGTCCACAAGGTCGTGGATCTGGTGGAGGAACCACGGGTCCACCTTCGTCACGTCGTGGACCTCGGCGACCGACGCCCCGAGGCGGAAGGCGTTGCGGACGTGGAGGAGACGGTCCCAGTACGGCTTGGCGAGGCGTTCGCGGACGACCGAACGGTCGGGCAGCTCGCGGTCGGCTCCCAGCCCGGCGAAGCCCTGCTCCAGACTCTGGAACGCCTTCTGGACCGACTCCGTGAAGGTCCGCCCGATGGCCATGACCTCGCCGACCGCCTTCATCTGGGTCGTCAGCTCCTCGTCGACGCCCTCGAACTTGTCGAAATTCCAGCGGGGGATCTTGGTGACGACATAGTCGAGCGCGGGCTCGAAGCAGGCGCTCGTCGTGCCCGTCACCTCGTTGGGCAGCTCGTCGAGCGTGTAGCCGACGGCGAGGCGCGCGGCGACCTTCGCGATGGGGTAGCCCGTCGCCTTCGAGGCGAGGGCCGACGAGCGGCTCACGCGTGGGTTGATCTCGATCACGATCATCCGGCCCGTGGCGGGGTCCACGGCGAACTGGATGTTGCAGCCGCCGGCGAACGTCCCGATCGAGCGCATCGCCTTGATGGCCGCGTCGCGCATGGCCTGGTACTGCTGGTCGGTCAGCGTCTGCTGCGGAGCGACGGTGACAGAGTCGCCCGTGTGGACGCCCATCGGGTCCACGTTCTCGATGGAGCAGATGATGACGACGTTGTCCTTGGCGTCGCGGAGCAGCTCCAGCTCGTATTCCTTCCACCCGAACAGGCACTCCTCGATGAGCACCTCGTGGATGGGCGACAGCTCCAGACCACGCGACACCTTGTGGTCGAACTCGCCGGCGCTCCAGACGATGCCGCCGCCGGCGCCGCCCAGCGTGAAGCTCGGGCGGATGACGACGGGCTGGAAGCCATGCCCCTCGGCCAGATCCTGAGCGATCTCCTTGGCTTCGAGGAGCGAGTTCGCCACCCGGCTCCGGGCCTGGTCGATCCCCACCGTCTCCATCAGGTCGCGGAAGGCCTGCCGGTCCTCCGTGGTGTGGACGGCGTCGATGTCGACGCCGATGATGGCGATCCCCTCCTTCTCCCAGTAGCCCTCCTGCTGGAGCTGGTCGGCGAGGTTGAGGGCCGTCTGGCCGCCCATGGTGGGCAGCACGGCGTCCGGCCGTTCCTTCGCGACGATCTCCTTGATCGACGCCGGCGTCAGCGCCTGGAGGTAGACCTTGTCCGCCGTCATCGGGTCGGTCATGATCGTCGCCGGGTTCGAGTTGACGAGGACCACGCGGTAGCCCTCGTCGCGGAGCGCGCGCGCGGCCTGCGTCCCGGAGTAGTCGAACTCGCAGGCCTGGCCGATGACGATGGGGCCGGAGCCGATGAGGAGGATCGTGTCGATGTCGGTGCGCTTGGGCATCGATGCGGAGCGATAGGAAGAGAGAGGGAGACGGGCTCAGCCCGCCGAGAAGCCGCCGACGGTCTTGGTGTCCTCGCGTTCGAGGACGACGAGGGCGGCGAACTGGGGGGGCGAGGTGGCGCCGCCGGTCCCGCCCATGGCGGTCGTCGAGACGATTCGCCAGTCGTCGTTGAGGTGCTCGGTGAGGGCGTCAACGGTCTCGGCCGGACGGCCGGGCGTGTAATGGACCACGAGGGCCTTGCGTTCTTTCGCCATGGGCTCAGGAAGAGGGCGGGTCGAAGACCTGCGGGAAGGTGAAGGCGTCGGGCGTGGGCCCCTCGGCGTGGAGCCGGTCGAGGCGCTCGCGGGCCTCTATGGGGGTCGGGCGGTGGCCCTCCGGGACCCACCAGAGCGCGTAGTGGGGGCGGCCGAAGGCGGAGAACCACTCTTTGCGCCGCCTCACGTAGTGGGCGTGGCCGCTCTGATAGGTGTACGCCCGGAGGGAGTCAACGTCGCGCCAGACGGAGAGGTTGATGAGGATCTCGCCGTCGGGGTAGATGCGGAGCTCTGGAGCGCTCTCCATGTCCGCCCCCTTCAGCCGCCAGAGGAAGCCGGGCGACCGCTCGGCGAGCAGGTTCATGGGCTCCAGCGCACGGGCGAAGTCGGCCAGCCGGGGGCTGTCCAGCGGCGCGAGCGCGCGGGCCACGTTGACCTGGGCGAGGTGGTACATCGCGCCCTAGGCGTCGACGGGCGCGGCGGAGGGCGTCGGCACGGCCGGCTCGTCGCGCGGCTCGCCATCCATCAACCGGACGAACTGGTCGAACAGGTAGCGGCTGTCGTGCGGGCCGGGGCAGGCCTCGGGGTGGTACTGCACCGAGAAGCCGGGGAAGCGAAGGAATTTCAGCCCCTCCACCGTCTGGTCGTTGAGGTTGCGGTGGTCCACCTCGGCGATGCCGTCCAGGCCCTCCTCCCTGACCGCGAACCCGTGGTTCTGTGTCGAGATCTCGACGTGGCCGGTCGTCAGGTTGAGGACGGGATGATTGGCGCCCCGGTGGCCCACCTTCATCTTGTAGACCTCCAGGCCCTGGGCGAGCGCCATGAGCTGGTGGCCGAGGCAGATCCCGAACACGGGCGCCCCGCTGTCGATCGCCCCGCGCGCGGTCTCGATCGCCTCGGGCATGGCGCGCGGGTCGCCGGGCCCGTTCGAGAGAAAGATGCCCTCGGGCTGCCAGGCGAGGACCTCCTCCAGCGGCGTCGAGGCCGGGAACACGCGGACGGCGCATCCGAGGTGGGCGAACGAGCGGAGGATGTTCCGCTTGACGCCGTAGTCGTAGACGGCCACGCGGCGCTCGCCCTCGGTCGAGAAGTCGTACGGCTCGGCCGTGGTGACGCCGCTGGCGAGCTCGAGGCCGTCCATGTTGGGCGCCGCCTGGGCCTTGGCCACGAGCGAGGCGTCGTCGAGGTCGGCCGACGAGACGACGGCGTTCATCACGCCCTTCTCGCGGATGTGCCGGACCAGCTTGCGCGTGTCGACGCCCGAGATGCCGACGAGGCCATGCCGCTTCATGTAGGCGTCGAGCGACTCCTCCATCTGGTTGTTCGAGGGGTCGCGCGAGAACTGGCGGACGACGAGGGCGGCCACGTGTGGGCGGTCGGCCTCCGTCGCCTCCTCGAAGGCGCCGTAGTTGCCGATGTGGGGGTAGGTCATCATCATGACCTGGCCGGCGTAGCTCGGGTCGGTCAGGATCTCCTGGTACCCGCTCATGGAGGTGTTGAAGCACAGCTCGCCGACCGTCTCGCCGACGGCGCCGATGGCCTGGCCGGTGACGACGGTCCCGTCCTCGAGGGCGATCTTGGCCGGGGCGGGGGTCTCGTTCATGGGGTGAGGGGGCAGCGGGATACAAAAAAAGCCTCCCGAAAACGGAAGGCTGTACGGCCGGCGGACCGAGGGGAGGGGTCCGCGAGAGCGGCGATGTCGGGGGTGATTCCGGGGGCGGGCATGGCGTCCGTCGGCTCGGGCCAAGCTACGGCCGGAGGCCGGGCCGGTGCCGAGTGCGGGGGCCAGATTCACACGCGGTTGGCAGGCCGCGTTCCCAGATTTTGACCCGAAGCGCTTCCAGGAGAGCGCGCCCGAGCGGGGTCCGCCCCCGGCGCCCTACGACCCTGCCGTCCGGACCGGCAGTCGTTTCACGAGCCATCGCACGGTGTCTCGGAGCACACCGTCGCTGGCCGACCCCTTCACGAACCGCGTGTCGCGCCAGATCACCTCCCCTGTCGCCGTGTCGACCACGGAGAGTGTGGAAGACGCGAACGGCTGCTCCCAGACGGAGACGGTCACGAGGCCGCCTGTGAGGAGTCCGGACACGAGCCCACTGGCAATGCCCTGCGCCAGCGACTTCCCGAGCGGGACCCTCCGCCCTCGCACCATGAGAAACACGACGGCCTCCGGCGTCTCGGCCATCGCGGCGGAGGGCAGACCCTGCAGGATCGTCGCCTGAGTCGAGGCCAGGAGGACGGTGTCGGCGAGGACCTCCGGGTCGATCAGGTACGGCGCGACGGCAGCCGTGTCGAGCAGGGCGGTCTCCTCGGCGCGGACGACGAACCGGGCCCGGTCCCCTACATAGAGCCCGACGGCCGCCGGATACGTCTGATCCACCATGTACCCGCGGTCACCGAGCCACGCCACGAGGGAGTCCGTCAGGGCCCCACCGATCTCCTGATTGGTCGAGAGTGTGACCTGGTCGGTCCGCCCGCTGACGTCCTCCGCCACGAGGATGTCGGTGAACGCACGGGTCGCGCGGGCCTCCCCATAGCGCGTCGGGAAGGTGGGATAGTCGCGGATCGGGTTGGCAGTGCCACAGCCCGTGAGGACGGCAGCGAAGAGAGCCAGAAGCGTCAGGCGCATCGAGTTGAAAAAAGGAGACGCCGACGATACCCACACGACCTGCACTCATCCAACCCACACATTCGGGGCCGTCGCGGATGCCCCGGAGACACCCGCGATCAACACGTATTCTCGCCTCTGGCCGTTTGCGCTTCGATGTCCGTCTCCGACGCCCCTGCTCCCTCCCGCCCGCCCCGCCGAGGCCGCACCTCGGCGACGCTCGCGCTGGCGTGTCTGGCGGCGAGCCTGTTGGTGGTGAACGCCGCGTTCCTCCTCTGGCCGAACCTCGACCTCGCGCCGGGTGGTATGCCCACGGAAGCCCCCGCCGCCGAGGCCGTCGTGCTGGAGTTCGTCGAGCCCACGACGCAACCGCCCCCACCGGCGAACCTCCCCCCGCCCCCACCACCGCCGGTCGACTCGGAACTCCCGCCCGTGGAGGTACCGGACGAGGAGATCATCGAGGAGATCGTCCAGGACCTCCCGATCCCGACGCTACCGGCTCGCCCCTCCCCCGCCCCGTCGGCGCCGTCCGTTCCGGGGCCGACGGCTCTCCCCGCGGCGCCCGGACCACCCGGCCCCGGGCCGGCGGCCAATCGGATCGTCGAGCGCCCGGAGCGGAGCCCGCGCCTCGTCCGCGCGTCGCTCCCCGTCTACCCGCCGCAGGCCCAGAGGGAGGGCATCCGCGCCCGCGCCACCGTCCGCGTCCTCATCAGCGAGGGCGGGCAGGTGGTGGACGCCACGATCACCGAACGCGTCCTGATCGGCCGGAGCGACGAAGAGACGGTCGTGCCGTCGCTCCCCTACGGGCTCGAGGACGCCGCCCTCGACGCCGCCCGCCGTCACCTCTTCCGCCCCGCGCGCGACGACGGAGAGCGGGTCCGCGCCTACGCCGTGATCTCGCTCTCGTTCGACCCGCCCCGATAGGCTCCGGCGCCAGCGTTAAAACGTCAACTGCATCGTCTTCGGCGGGTTGAAATAGGCCGTCCCAGCCGTCGCACTCCCGATCTGGCGGACCAGCTCGTCGAACGTAGCCGGCTCCCCGACGAAGTCGATCCGGCTCGCGTCGACGATGAGGAGCGGGCTCTTCTGGTAGTGGAAGAAGTACCGGTCGTATGCCGCGGAGAGCTCGGTGAGGTAGGTCGGGTCCATGTTGGCCTCGTAGCTCCGCCCGCGGAGGGCGATGTTGTGGAGAAGCCGATCGACCGACGAGCGGAGGTAGACGACGAGGTCGGGGACCGGCGCGCCGGGCTCCATGATGCCGTAGAGCGTCTCGTAGAGGCGAAGTTCGTCGCCGGAGAGCGTGACGTGAGCGAAGATCCGGTCCTTGTCGAACGTGTAGTCCGCGACGAGGTGGTGGTGGAAGAGGTCGCGCGCGCCGAGCGCCTTCTGCTGCTTGAACCGGCTGGCGAGGAACGCGAGCTGGGTCTGGAACGCCCACCGCTCGCGGTCCTGGTAGAACGTGCCGAGGAAGGGGTTGTCCTCGAACTCCTCCAGCACGAGGCGGCCGCCCGCGCGCTCGGCCAACATCCGGGCGAGCGTCGACTTGCCGGCGCCGATCACGCCCTCGACGGCGACGTAGGCGAGGCGATCGGGGAGGGTCGGAGCAGGCATGGGCGTGAGAGCGGGGGGGCGAAAGATCGCGCCAGTCGGCAGGCCGCGTCAGTTCGCGTGGCGCCCTCTCCGTCCGAAGGCGGCGATCTCTTCTACTCCTCACCGGAACGCCTGAGCCTATCATAGCCGGCGCGCCCCCCGACCGCCCCGTGCCCTACCCGCCCTCCGAGCTTCCTCCCGGCTGGTACAACCCGGCCGACCGCGTCCCCCGCCGCGACCAGATGGTCCGGGTCCTCACGCGCCACGGCGTCGACCACCGGGCCCAGTTCCTCGTAACGCACACCGACAGCTGGCCGTCGGGCGCCGCGTGGCTCGTCTCGAACGGCCGCGAGGCGCTCACCTTCGCGGAGGTCGTGTCGTGGTCGCCGGACCCGAACACGCCGCCTCCCAAGCGCTCCCCCCAGGGGAAGGCAGAGCCGCCCGGGCAGCGCCCGGCCATCCTCAACGAGGTCCTGATCGAGGTCGAGCGAACGGGAACGCTCCTCCGCCTCCTCCCCTCCGGCCAGCTCGACTGGTCACCGCACCCCGACATCCCCACGCTGCGGCTCCTCTCCTATCGGCTCGTCCGCATCGTGGCCCGGATCGGGTGGATCCTCGATCTTGACCGAGTCGAGGTGCTCTTCGAGCCGGACCTGCCAGAGCTCCAGTCGCCCGAGGAAGTCATCGCCACGTACGCGGCCAACGAGTCGGACGTGCAGAAGTACGCGGTCTCGCTCACCGCCCAGGACCTCCGGGCGCCGTGGCTCCTGGAGCGGAACGGGGCCTCCCTGGCCCACCTCCCGCGCGGCGACGCGCTCCGGACGTTCGGGCTCACGCCCCTCGTCTACCACCGGGGCGAGCTGGCCCTCCTGCTCACGGCCCTCGGCATCCGCGTGCCCCGCCCCTACCCACTTTGGCCCATCGGCGACACCTCGGCCGAGACGAGCCCGCTCCCGACCTCAGACGTCTAGCGTACCGGCCGGACCAACCCGCGACCGGTCGGGGGTCGCGGCGAGCGCGTCCGCGACCGTCCGGTCCCACAACGGCAGGACGAGGTCCGGCGCCACATCCGCTAAAGGGCGCAGCACGAACCGCCGTTCGACGAGGCGAGGGTGAGGCACGGTCAGGGCCTCGCCACGGAGTTGTCGCGACCCGTACAGGAGGAGGTCCAGGTCGAGGGGACGGGGCGACCAGCGCGGCGCGTCGGGATCCCGGCCGGCGGCGCGCTCGATCTGGTGGAGGGCGTCAAGGAGCGCGTCCGGCGTGAGGGCGGTCCGGAGGGCGGCGACCGCGTTGAGGTGATCGGGCTGAGGCGGCTGTCCGGGGAGCACGTGGGCCTCGGTTTCGTAGACCGGGCTGACGGCGAGGACCTCCGTGGCGTCCAGGGCGCCCATCGCGTCGACGGCCATCTGGAGCGCGGCCCACCGGTCGCCGACGTTCGCCCCCAGGCCGACGTAGGCCGTCTCGCTCACGACGTCGGCGTGTGCCGCACGACGACCTCCGCACGATCACACGGCCCGCCGACAGGCGGGTTCGGCTTGCGGACCGTCACTTCGACGGCCTCCACGGCGGGGTACGCCTTCCCCACAGCCTCCGCGATGCGCGACGCCACGCGCTCGATGAGGTACGAGGAGTTGCCCGTCACCACTTCCCGAACGAGCGCATAGACCCGCTCGTAGTCGACCGTCTTGGAGAGGTCATCGGTCTGTGCCGCGTCCGACACGTCGAGGTCGATCGCCACGTCCACCTCATAGCGGCCACCGATCCGGTGCTCCTCCTCCATCACCCCATGGTGGGCGTAGAAGACGGCATTGACGAGACGGACGGTGGCGGTCATGCGAGTCGGGAGAGCGGCAGAGGCAGGGTACGCGCGTGGAAGGCGCGGATCTCAGGACAACAAGCGAAACCCACACCTTCGCTCGTCAGAGTCCGAGGCGATCGAGGAGCGCGGCATCCGCCGGGGCGAGCGCGCCGCGTCGGCGCGCGTCGAGGAGGCGGCCCGCGTAGATCGTGGCGTAGAGGCCGAGGATGCCGTCGTCGCGAGCGGCGTGCTCGTTGAAGAGGGCTGTGGCCTCGGGGCTGCGCCAGGCGTCGGGGACGTGATACGCGCGGGGCCCGTACGGACCGTCCGGCGCCTCGTTCGGGAAGCTCTTCTCGGGCTCGAACAGACGGTCCCCAAGATGGCACCCGGTGCACTGCGTCGGTGCGCGGAGGGCGCGGGGCTCGGTGTGCGTCGAGGGCGTGAGGCGGCCGTCGGCGTCGTAAACCGCGAAGTCCCAGAACCCATCGCCCCGGCGGTACTTAACTGTCGTCTCCACGACGTCGCCGTCGACGCGGTGCTCCCCGACGATCCAGGTGCCCGGCGAGTAGCGGAGCTCGCCCGTCTCGACGAACCCCGCCATGGCCGCGCGGAGCGCCTGCGTCGGGACGTAAACGCGCCGGTGCGCCGCCGTCATCACCCCGTCCATGTCGACGACAAACCACGCCTCGTCGTCCTCGGCGTAGGGTGCTCTCTGTCGCAGGGCAGCGAGCGTGGCGGGAAGCCCGCGGGCCTCGTAATACGTCGTATCGAGGAGGCCCGCCAGCTCGTCCCAGTCGACGGCGCCATCGCCATTCAGGTCGTGAAGGCGCGCCCGGTAGGCTGGGGGGAGTCGCTGGGGGTGAAGGGTGAGGTCTGCGCCCTCGCCGCTCACGAGGCCGGCCTCGAACGGGTCGCCGCCGTCAGGAGACACGTAGCCCCCGAGGGTCGCGCGAACCAGAGGACCGGGGTCGCGACGGTCGAGGCGGAGCGGGACGGACTCGGCCGTCTGCACGTCGACGGGGCCGGACTGGCAGGCGCCGAGGCCAACGAACAACGCGAGGAGGGGAAGTCGGACAGGCGTCATGGAGAGGCGCTCAGACCGCGGAGGGCGGCAAGGGCGCGGGGGTCGTTGGGGGTGATCTGAAGGAGCCGCGTGAAGAGGGCCCGCGCGTCGTCGGTCCGTCCCTGCTGCGCGCGGACCATACCGAGGTTGCCCAGTGCGGGCACGTTGCGGGGATCGGAACGGAGGGCGGCCTCAAACTGAGCGGCGGCGGCGGCGAGGTCGCCCTCGGTCAGGAGCGTCGTGCCGAGGTTGACGCGGGCGGTCGGCTCACGGGGGTCGAGGGCGACGGCCCGGCGGAAGGCGTTCTGGGCTGCCTCGACCTCCCCGAGTTGGAGGTGAGCGAAGCCGAGGTCGTTCCAGGCTCCCGGGTGCCGGACCGGGTCCTGCCGGACGGCCGTCTCGAGGGCCCCGACCGTCGCCCGCCAGTCGCCACGGAGGCTGAGGGCGTCGGCGAGTTCGATGTGGGCTTCCGTGAGCCGGGGGGCCAGACGCGTCGCCTCGCGGAGAGGGCCGAGCGCCTCGGCCGTGCGCCCCGCCTTCGTCCGTACCGTCCCAAGCCACAACTGCGCGTAGGCGTCGCTGGGATCGCGGCGGACGGCTTCGGCGAGCGCGGCCTCGGCGGTCGCGAGCGAGTCCATCTCGAGGAGCGCTCGCCCGAGGGCGACGCGCGCGGCGGTCCGGTCCCCCCCCCGGCGAGGCCGGCGCGGACGTGGGCGACGACGCGCGGGAGGTAGGCCGGGATGCTGTGCTGCGTTTCGTAGAGCGAGAACGTGGCGATGCCCAACTCGAGCTGCGCCTCGGCGCGCCGCCGGGCGTCGACCGTCTCGCCCTCCCGGATCACGAGATCCACGAGCTCGAACGGCGTGTCGCCGAGGAGCGGGTCGGTGGAGGCGCGGGCCTCGCGGTCCGGGGGCGGGGTCGAGCGGATCCAGTGGTCGGTGAACGAGACGTGGGGGATGTCCGAGGTCCCCGCCTTCCGCATGTGGCAGCTCACGCAGTCCCCCGTCGACGCCTCCGCGACGGTCGCCGCACTCGGTCGTGTACAGACCTGGACATGGGCATCCGCTCCGTGGCAGGACCGGCAGGCGTCGGCGAAGTGGTCCGGGCTCAACTCCGAGTTCGGCCGGTGCGGGTCGTGGCACGTCGTGCACGTCATCTCGCGCCCCGTCCCGACGCTCTCCTGGAAACAGGCGCTCCGCATCATGCGCTCGGCGTGGCTGGCGATCCCGAACGACTCGGGATCCTCGAGCGACGCCTCCGTCACGAACACCGATCGGTGCGCTGAGAGCGGGCGGCCCGGCCGGTACGTCGTCGGGTCCTCGCCCGGCGCGAAGACGGTCTGGCCCGTGAGGTGGCACTGCTGGCACACGTCGAGTTGCCGGAGCGTCGAGAGCGCGGCCGGGTTCACGATCTGGGCGTCCTCCGGCTCGCCGCCCGCCTCGAACGCAGCGACGTGGGCGGAGCCTGGCCCGTGGCATCGCTCGCACGAGATGCCGAGGGGGATGTCGGTGTAGAAGTTCTGGCTCGGGAGGTGGCCGGGCTGCGCGTCGTGGCACGTGAGGCACTCCAGCACGATCGGCCGGTCAAAGCGGCCGTTGTTCCGTTTGTAGCCCGGGCTGAGGTCCCAGATCGCGCGCTCGACGTACCACGTCAGCGGCATCTCGGTGAGGTAGGTGCCGGCATCGTCCCCGCCGGCCTCCATGAAGTACGAGCGTGTCGCGTTCCCCGACCCGACGACGTGGCTCGCGGCGTGCTCGCGGGCATAACCCGGCGTGTCCGGCCGCGTCTCGCGCTGGATCAGGGTGTCGCCACGCAGGATGGGCTGGTAGCAGTAGCCGTCGGGGCCACAGACCGTCGGGCCGCGACCGTGGGGGCCGAACTGCTCGGGCGCCGTGGCCGGGTCGAAGCGGGAGATGGAGCGCCCCATGCCGGTCTGCGCGTAGCTCGTCGCGATCTCGGCGTGGCACTGCGTGCAGGCCGCGTCCCCGACGTACGTCCAGTCCGCGTCCGACGCGACGGGCTCGGGCACGGTGGTCCGGCACGCGGCGAGGGCGTACATCCCCACCACCGCAACCGCGGCGACGATGAGAGCGAGCGAGTTCGGGCGGCCCACAGCCACAGAGGCGACGACCAGGGGGAGGCCGACCCTCGTGGCCGGCGCGGCGCGGGAAGATACCGGTGCCTCGAACGCGCGGGGGTGGATAGCGTGCGTCCCAGCGGAGGCGGCACAGGGCTTGCACCGTCCGGAACTGACATGCCTCCATTCCTGGGTGCTCTCTCCACACACGTGGCCGTTACCGATCTACTCAGCAAGATTCCGTTCCCCCCCTCCGGGCTCGCCGACGCTCCGGACGAACCGACGATGCTCATTCGGCCGGCCGAGGCGCCCCGGGCTGGGGAGGGCGCGGCCCGCTCATTCGAGATCGAGCTCCCGTCCGAGAGCGGCACGCCCCGTCAGGCGACAGGCGCACCGTCGGTGCCGAGCCCTGAGGGCGACGACGCCCCGCCGCTCGTTGGGATGGAGCTGCCGAAGACCCTGCCCGCGGATCGCGTCCGGACGGAGTCGGTCCCGCTCCCGAGCTACGCCGTGATTCTGATCGGCGGCCTCGCCCTGCTGTGCCTCGTGCTGACCGTGGCCCTCGCCACCGTCCTCACGACGACGCCCGCCCCCTCCGCACCGGTCGCGACGCCGGCCCCTGCCGCCGAGCTTCCGCACGAGGCCCCCACGGCGTCGCCTCCCCGCACGCCGGCGGCGGCCTCCACGGCCGAGCCCGCGGCCTCCGCGTCGCCCGCCTCGTTCCCGGGCGAGCCGCTTCCGATCCCCATTGATCTCCTGACGCGCCTGGAAGAGGCCAGCGATGAGCCGCTCGACGTGGAGCTGACCCGACTGCTGGACGCCATCCAGCACGGGTTCGGCACGCGGAGCGCACGCATGGAGCCGACCCTCCGTTCCTACGTCTACCGCACGGCGAGCCGGTTCGAGTGGACCCCCGATTCGTTCCGCGTCGCCGTCACGGCGCCCGCCGCCGACCTCGCCCAGGCCCGAGCGACCCTCCTCGCGGACCTCTTTGAGGAAGCCGTCGCGTCTGGCCATCTTCAGATCGGCTCCGGCGCGGGCCCCCACGCCCTCACTCTCGTCTCCGAGTAACTCATGCTCGCACTCTGGATCACCCTCGCCGTCCTCGCCGGCTCGATCATCGTGGGCGGGACCACCGTCGTCTTCCTCCGGGCCCGGCACCGGGAGACGCTGGGGACGCCCGCGCGCACGGCCATCGCCTCCTCGCCCGTCCCGACGCCCATCGCGCTGGAGGTCAAGGCCATCGGCGACCAGATCGAGCGGGCCATGGCCGAGCAGCGTCTCCAGGGCGAAACGCAGCGACAGTTCCTCACGCAGAAACTCGACAGCGTGCGGCAGGCCGTCGAGATGCAGCGACATCAGGTCGACGGCCTGCGCGGGGAGCTCCGGCACGAGGTGACGCGGCGGGATACGGAGATGGAGGAGATCCGGCATCAGCTCGCCGAGCTCCGATCGGGCCTCGCGCTGGCGGAGGCGCCCCCGACCGGCCTCCTCGCCGCGCCCCCCTCCGACCCGGACGCCCCGACGCCCTCCGCGCAGCCCTCGACCGACTCGGAAGCGCCCGGTCTCGCCGACGACGGCCTCCTCCCCGACTCGTTCTTCGAAGTCGCCGCTTTCGAGGACGGGCCCTCCTTCCAGGACGTGTCGTTCGAGACGCCCGTGTTCGAGAACGAGGACCCGGAGGACATGCCCCGCCTCTCCTTCGAAGACGAACTGGCCGAGGGCGACGCCTTCGCACAGGTCTCGCTCGACCCCGAGCCCGCCATCGAAGACGCGCCCCTGCTGACGATCCCGCTCGACGCCGAGCCGCCGTCCACGCCCTTCGCGGTTCGTCACCATGACGCACCTGAGACCGTCGAGGATGAGGAGGCCACCGGCGATTCGTTCACGTGGCTCTCCGACGCGATGGAGGACGACATCGTCGAGCACTCCGACACCTTCTCCGACCCCGTGTTCGACGCGGCGAACAGGGACGCGCCGCCCCCCTCACGCCGGACGTTCGAGCCCGAGGGCGGGGACCCCTTTGGGTCGTTTCCCCTTCGCGAGACGTCCCCGGGGTCGGCCATTGTGGAGGTCGACGCCCTCGACTTCGAGTCGTCGGCGCCCTTCATGACGGCGGCGGAGGCGTCGTCGCTCTTCGAGCCGTGGCCCACTGCCGGGGCCTCTACTCCAGAGACAGCTGAGCCTGCAGAGCCGGTCGCCGAGGCCCCGGGTGCTCCCTCGCCCGACGCGACGGAGAGGGACGACGAGTCGGCGGAGCCGAGCCCCCTCGGGAACGTCTCGATCGACGAGCCCGAAACCGCCGCCGAAACGGTGCCCGACTATGACGACGTGGATGTCGCCATCGCCGAGCGCGAGCCGCTGTCGATGAGCCAGACGACCTGGATCGCTCGTCCGAATCGCCCTGAGCCCACGATGATCCCGCCCGGGCACACGTCGCACCTCCACGACGACGATGCATATGAGGAGCCGGTCGTCGCGCCAATGGACGACTTTTTCCCGCCGGCGTGCCAGCCGGCCGAGACGCCCTCCGCGTCGGACGCGTCGGACTGGACGGAGGTCTCCCCTCCCGAGGCCGACCGGCCCGCCGATGCCGACGCCTCCTCGTCCGCCGCGGAACCGCATGTGACGGAGGCGATCTCCGAGACCGAGTTCCCCGTCGAGGCCGACCTCCCCTCGCCCTCCTACGCCGGAGCCGACGACCTCACGATCATCTCGAGCGTCGATGAGACCGTGCAACGGCGTCTCTACGAGGCGGGCGTCCTCACGCTCGACGAGATCGCCCGGTGGGGTCGGGGTGACGCCCGCCACATCAGCGCCGTCGTCGGCCTGCCCGAAGATACCATTATGACGCAGTGGGTGTTCGAGGCGCAGGCTGCGCTGTTCAACCAGTTCGCACAGCAGGCGAGCTACTAGCACTCGCCTCCCTGCGTCTGGCACTGGGTCCCGAGGAGCCCGTGCGGTGCCGGCCGCCTATGCCGCGACGATCTCCGGAACGGCCGCGAGGCGGCGGAACGCCTCCAGCCGATCGTCCAACTCCGCGGGCGTGACGGTCAGGAGACGCTCAGGGCCGAAGGCCTCCACCACGAACGACGCCAGCGCGCTGCCCACGACGACGGCCTGCCGCATGGCGGCCGGATCCGACGCGCCGAGACGAGCGAGGTGGCCGGCGAAACCACCGAGGAACGTGTCGCCGGCGCCCGTTGGGTCCACCACGTCTTCGAGCGGATAGGCAGGGGCGGCGAACAGGTCGTCGCCGCAGAACAGGAGCGCACCGTGCTCCCCCTTCTTGATGATGAGCGTGTCGGGCCCCATCGCCCGCACGATCCGCGCGGCCTTGACGAGGCTGGGGACCCCGGCGAGCTGGCGGGCTTCCTCGTCGTTGATCACGAGTACGTCCACGCGCGCGAGCATCTCTGCCAGGGCATCGGGCGTGCTCTCGATCCAGAAGTTCATCGTGTCGGCCATGACCAGCGGTGACCCTCCGCTGGCCTGATCGATCACGCTCAACTGAACGGTCGGGTCGAGATTGCCGAGACAGATGATGTCTGGATGTCGGTAGCTCGGCGGGAGATCAGGCTGGAACCTAGCGAGCACGTTGAGGTGGGTCGCCAGCGTTTCGCGCGAGTTGAGATCGAGCCCGTACCGCCCCGCCCAGAAGAACGTCTCCCCGTCCGGGTCGTGCACGAGCCCCTCGGTGTCCACGCCGTGCTGCTGAAGCGCGGCGACGTGCGCGGGGGGAAAGTCGCGCCCCACGACCGCGTTGAGCTGGACCGGCGCTCCGACGACGCGGGCCGCCAGCGACGCGTAGGTGGCCGATCCGCCCAGGATTCGCTCTGCCCGCCCGAACGGGGTTTCGACCGTATCGAAGGCGACGGTTCCGACGACGAGGATGCTCATGCAGAGGGCACTGGTGAGACGGAAGGTAATTGGGGCCACGGGGCCCCTCCCGTCGAACCTCCAGAGGAATTCGCGTTCATACGAACGGGGGCGACCCGCGTGGGCCGCCCCCGTCGGCATTCGGTGGGCGCGACGGTTTAGTCGCGGACCTTATTGACCCAGTCGTCGATCTTGGTCGCGAGGACACCGGAGACGGCCACCTTGGCGGCGTCCGCGATGGTCTCGGCGAAGTCCTTGGTCTTCTCGTACCCCTCCTCGGCGGCGTCGCCGGCACGCTCGGCCGCCTCACGAAGCGCCTCGGACGCGCGGTGGAGGCTCTCCTGGAGCGTGTCGCCCGCGGTGTCCGCGAAGGCGCGGGCTTCCTTCTTGTACACCTTCCCGTGCTTGGCGGCCTCCTTCTTGTAGGCCTTGCCTCGCTTCGCCGCCTCCTTCTGAATCACGCGGGCGCGCTTCTCGACGCGGTCGGAGAGGGACGGCGGCTCGGGGTCCGGGAAGAGGGCGCTCACGACGCGGCCCGCCACGAGCCCGACGCCAGCGGCCGCGAGGACCGCCAGGCCGGGGTGCTCCTCCACCCACTGCTTGACCATCTCGACCGGATCGTCGGACGCGTAGTCGTCCGGCATCTCGTACTCAGCCGGGAGCGGGGGTGGGATCGTATCGGCGGCCGGGGCCGTGGCCTGGGCGACCGGCTCGGTCGCGGCGTTGGGAACGGGGGCGTCGGGGGCAGCCGCTGGGGCGCCGTCGCCAGTGGGTTCGGTCGGGGTGTCGGTGTTTTTGTCAGCCATGGGATCGAGGGATGGGGGAACGGCGGGGCCGCCCGAGCAGAATGGATGTCGGTCTAGGTACGACGGGGCGCCCCCCCTTTGTTTCTGTGCGTGGAGGGAGCCCGGTGCTCCCTTAGATTGCCCCTCCCGCCGGACGCCGTCCCCCCATGCTCTTCCGGTCTTCGCGCGCGCCCTCTCGGCCCGCGTTGCCCCTCTCCCGTCTCCCCCTCCCCCGACTGGCGCTGCTCGCCGTCGCGCTGCTGGCCGCCGATGTGCGAGCCCAGACGCCGGCCGGCGCACGTCCAGATGCCGACCCGGCGCAGGTGGAGGCCGCCTTCGACCGCGCCCGCGTCCTCTACGACGCGGACCTGTTCGGGACCGCACAGCGCGCGTTCGAGGACTTTCTCGAGCGCTACCCGCGAGATGCGCACGCCCCCGAGGCGTTGTACCTCCGCGCGGAATCCGCCCTCCAGTCGGACGATCCGGACGGGGCCGCCGCCCTGTTCGTCCGGTTCGAGAACGAGTACCCGGCGCACCCCTTCGCGCCGCGCGCGCGCCTCGCCCTCGGTCGCTACTACTACGCCACGGGCGACTACGCCCGCGCCGAGACCGCCCTCCTCGACGCGCTCGACCGCCCAGGCCCACCGGATCAGACGGCGCAGGTCGCCTACCTCCTCGGCCAGACGTACCTCGCCCAGGACCGGCCGGACGCCGCCATCAGCGCCTTCGAGCAGGCCGCCGCGACGGACACGCCGACGACGCCCGCCGCCCTCTACGCGCTCGGGTTCGTCCACCTCGACCAGGGCGCCCATGCTCAGGCCGCGACCGCTTTCGAGCAACTGGCCACGCAGTACCCGTCCTCACCCGAAAACGCGGCGGTCGGTCTGGGATTGGCCGAGGCCTACCTGAGGACCAACCGCCTCCGCGACGCCGTCGTTGAGATCGAGGGCCGCCGCCCGGCCCTCGCCGGCGACGACGCCGAGCGCGCCGACCTTCTCCTCGGCGAGACCCTTCTGCGTCTGGGTGATGACGCACGCGCCGTCGCCCCGCTCGAAGCGGTCCCCGTCACCGGGCGCTACGGCCGCCGCGCCCAGCTCGCCCTCGGCCGCACGGCCTACGCCCGCGACGACTGGCGGGCGGCCGTCGAGTATCTCAGCGCCGCGCGCACGGGTGGCGCGGCGAGCGACCTCATCGCCCACGAGGCGTCGTACTACGAGGGGCTCGCGCTCAACCAGCTCGGCCAGATCGGCGACGCCGAGGCCCGGCTGGCCGCGACGGCCGACGCCCTCCCGACGGGCCCCTACGCTGACGCCGCGCTCCTCGAGCTCGGACTGATTCGCTACACGCGCCGTCGCTACACGGACGCTGCCGAGGCGTTCAACCGCCTCCTCCAGACGTCGCCGCGGAGCCCGTACGCGGGCGAGGCCGCCCGGATGCTAGGCGAATCCTACGCCGCGCTCGGCGACAACACCCGCGCCCGGCAGGCGTACGCGCAGGCCGAGCAGCTCGGAACGGCAACGTCCGAGACGCGCGCGGAGGTTGCCTTCCAGGATGCCTACGCGCTCTACCGCGCGGGCCGGTACCGCGAGGCAGTCCCCGCCCTCATCGCCGTCGCCGACGCCGACCCGACGGGCCCGCGTGCCGGCGAGGCCCTCTTCTGGGCCGGCGAGAGCGCGTTCCAGGCCACCGACTACGGCCGCGCCGAGGACATCCTGGGCGACTTCGTCCGGCGCTTCCCCGATCACCGCCAGGCCGACGCCGGGCGCTACGTCCTCGCGTGGACCCACTTCAAGCGCCGCGACTACGCCTCGGCGGCGACCGCCTTCGAGCGGTTCCTCTCCGCCTACACGCGCTCCGCCGAGTCGGTCCCGTACTACGCCGACGCCCTCCTCCGCCTCGGCGACTCGTACTACGCCCTCGGACGGTTCGATGAGGCCCGGCGAGTCTACGCCCGCGTCCCGGAGGCCACGCCTGACCGTCAGGGCGGCGACTACGCGCTGTACCAGACGGCCCAGGCCTTCGGCAACACAGGTCGCGTGGACGACGCGCTCACGGCCTACGCCCGCCTCCTCCGCGAGTACCCCCAGTCCGGCCTCTACGCACAGGCCCTGGTCGCGCGCGGCGCCCTCCTCTCGGCCCGCGGCGACAACGACGCGGCCATCCTCGAATACGAGCGCGTCCTGACCGAGCGGCCCAGCAGCCCGGCTGCCGCGAGCGCCCTCGTCGGCATCGGGGACGTGCGGTCGAACCAGGACCTCTACGAGGAGGCGGAGCAGGCGTACCGGCTCGCGCTCCAGCGCTACCCGAACAGCGAGGTGGCCCCGGACGCCCTCGACGGCCTCACCGCCGCCCTCGAATCGCAGGGCCGCGGGGACGAGATCGAGCGGATCGTGGCGGGCATTGAGGCCCGAGTGACCGATCCGCGCGCCCTCGCTCGTCTGCGTCTCGCCCGGGCCCAGTCGGCCCTCGCGAACGGGAATGACTCCCTGGCCGTCGTGCAGCTGGAGACGCTCCTCGGGGCCGGCGTGCAGGGCGACATCGAGGAAGAAGCGCTCCTCGCCCTCTCCGGCGCCTACGTCTCGTCCGGCCGCCCCGCCGACGGCGCCCGCGCGCTCCAGCGCCTCCTCACGCGCTACCCGGACAGTCCGCTCGCGCCCGAGGCCCAGCTCCAGCTCGTCGAGGCCCACCTCGCGGCCGGCGACGCCGAACGCGCCCGCCAGGTAGCCGCCGCCTTCCCGGCGTCGTACCCCGACGACGATGAGCGGATCGCGACGGCCCTGAGCCTCGAAGCTCGCGCGCTCGACGCCCTGGACCGATCCGCCGACGCCGACACGCGCCTCCGCACCCTCCTCCAGCGCTATCCGGACTCGACCGCCGCCCAGGCCGTCGCCCGCCAGCGCCCCGACCTCGCTCCTGAGCCCGCCGAGGACGACGATGACCAGTAACGCCCTGCGCCCTGGCCTCGCGGCCCTGGCCGTCCTCGCCGCCGCGCTCACCCCGTCCGCCGCGCTCGCGCAGCAGCCCGACGACCAGTCCCAGCTCCCGAGCCTCACACCGCGCGTGTTCGAGAGCCGGGGGACGATCTCGGTCAACCTCCCGGACATCCAGCGCCAGCCGCTCACGGGCTTCGGTCCGCCGCCGCGGACGTACGTGGTCCCGGCCGCACGCGAGCCCGTGTCGCAGCCGTTCACGCCCGACCTCGACGCGCTCCCGGCCTATGTCCTCGACGCACCGCCCGAGCCGCCGTCCGACCTCGGCACGCCGCGCCGAATCCGGGCGGAGGGCGGCGCGGGGTCGCAGATCGCGCGCTATGGCCGCTTCGATCTCTCGACGACCGGCGCCTCCGGCGTCTTCTTTGTCGACGCCGAGTACGACGGGATCTCCGGGCAGAGCTACGACGGCCGAGTCCACTTCGACCAGCTCGATGTCCGCGCAGGGGGCCAGTCGTTCTCGGCGGGGCGCATCCGGATCGAGGGCCATGCCCTCCTTGACGGCTACCGGACGCCCGACTTCAACGCCGACCCGCGCCGGAGACGGCGGGCACTCGGCGGGGAGGTCGGGACGAGCAGCGTCGGGGCCATCCCCTACGACGTCGCGCTCCGCTTCGAACAGTCGACCCTTCGCACCGGCGACGGGGAGGACCAGGAGGCGAATGAGGGCCGACTGGATGGCGAGGCCCGCGTGGGCCTGCTTCGCGACCGCCTGCGCGTCGACGCGGCCGGCGGCATCGCCGGCGCCGGGAGCGTCGGGACCGACACGCGCTACGGGACGGCTGGCGCGGCCGTGGCCCTGGGAAGGGAGGACGGCGCCCGGCTCGTCGTCGGGGTGCGGGGGATGGTCTTCGAGTCCTCAGCGGCCTCGGGCAGCGGCGACGGTCAGCGGATCGGGCCGATCCTCGACCTCCAGCTGCCCCTCGGACCGGCGGCGCGCGTGTTCGTCACCAACGACCCGCACCTCACGGCCCGCTCCCTCGCCGACGTGACGGGGATCAACCCGTACCTCGCGACCAACCCGCTCTACCCTGTCATCACGCCGGACATGGTGCAGCTCGACGCGCGTGGCGGGATCGAGCTGCGGCGCGGGCCGGCCCGCCTCCGGGCCTATGCGACCGCCCTCCGTGCGCCGACCTACCTCGTCTTCGACCAGCAGTCCGACGGCCAGTACCGCGAGCAGTACGTCCGCGCCGTCGGCTACGGCGTGGGCGGCGACGCGACCGTCGCGACGGCGTCCGGGATCTCGGTCTCAGCCGGCGTCGAGGCCCGGACGGGCGAGGCCGATGGCATCCGCGACATCCCCTTCTACGCCCCCCTCGTCGGGCGGGCGGGCCTCCAGGTCCCGTTCCTCGACGGGCGCGGACGCGTCGGGGTCAGCGCCTACGCCGAGAGCGACCGGCCGACCGGAAATGGGGCTGACGCGCCCGCCTTCGGGCTCGTCTCGTTCGACGCTTCCTTCGACGTGAGCGGCCCGTTCTCGGCCGTTCTGCGCGGTGAGCGTCTCGTCGGCGAGGTCGAGCGGTGGCCCGGATTCCCCGAGGTGCCCTACGCCGTGATGCTCGGTCTGCGCTTTTCGCGTTAACAGGCACGGCTCCGCTAGTTTGCGAGCCCCCTCGCCCCTCGACCTGTGACCCCTCTTGACGCCCTCGCCGCTGCCCTCCGTGAGCGCCTCGTCTCCGGACGACCGGCGCCACTCCCCGGCCTCGGCACCCTCGTTCGTCAGCACGTCTCGGCCCGCGTTGAGGAGCACCCGGACGGGACGCGCGTCCTCCTGCCGCCGGGAGAGACCATCGGGCTCGCAACCCTGGATGAGGAGCACGAGTCGCTCGAGCGCGCATTCGGCCGCTTCCAGGGGATCTCGGAGGCAGAGACGCCGGCAGCCTTCGCCGAGGCCGTCGACCAGATGGAGGCGCGGCTCGCGGCGACCGGCGAGGCACGGCTGCCGGGCGTGGGTCTGCTCCGCCGCACGAGCAGCGGCGTGGTCCTCGGCGTCGAGGCCGACCTTCTGACCGCCGTCAACCGGACGTTCGAAGGGCTCGCGCCCGTCTCGACCAGCTCGGGCGCGCGAGCGACGCCGCCCCCCGACGAGGACGCCGAACCCCACGCCTTCGAGGACGACGCGTCGACATCCGAGCCCCCTCCCGAGGCCGACGCGCCCACCGATTCGGTGCTCCCCCCATGGGGCGTCGAGGACGCGATGCCGGACGTCGAGGGCGAGCTCGCAGACATCGAAGACGAACTGCCGGACGTCGAGGTCGAGCCGGCATTCGATGACGCGACTCCGAACGATGAGGATCGGTCCTTCCCCGGCCCCGGCGTCGAGGACGAGCCTTTCGCCGCCGAACCGGAAGACGACTCTTTCGACGCCGACCTCACCTCGGCCACTCTCGGGGCTGAGGACCTGACCACGGACGTGCCGAGCTTCGAGGAGACCCCGGAGGACCTCTCCGACGATGAGGACAATCTGGTGCTCCCCGACGAGGACGACGCGCCGGTCGCCTCTCCGGAAGCGCCTGACCTCGGGATGCCCTACCCCCCTCTCTCGGAGGACGAAGGCGTCGAGTACGACCTCGACCTGCCGCCGATACCCACCGACGCCGAGTCCCACGAGGACGACGTGTCGCCCCTGCGCGATCTCTCGTCGGAAGGGCCCACGACGCCCTTCCATCCGACCGAGACTGGAGCCGATGAGGACCTGGAGATTCCGGACTCGTGGGCCCCGCCCTCGGTCCCCACCGAACCCGTCACCGAGGAGGAGCCTTCGGACGTCGAGGCCGAGTCGCCCGCCGAGAGCGCGTTCGTCGACGACGACACGCTCGATGACGACCTCGACGATGTGCTCGCGGTCCCCTTCGGCGCACCCGCCGACGAGGTCCTGTCTCCGACGGAATCGGACGACGAGGTGACGGAACACGACCCGGCCACCGACCTCCCGCCCATTACGATTTCCGACGAGGACGACTGGCTCTCGGATACCTGGACCGCCACCGCCGCCGACCCGCCGCCGCCGACCTTTGGCGACGACGATTCGGTGGAGATCGAGGAGGCCGAGGTGGTGCAGGACGAGCCGGTCGACCTCTACGTGGCTTCTGACGAGTACGTGGCTTCTGACGAGGTCGTCACCCCCGAGGAAAGCCCGGTGCCGATCGAGCGAGTCGGGCCCGATGCCGAGTTCGAAGGACTGTTTCCGACGCCGCCCCCTGAAACGGTCGAAGCCGTGAGCGCGGAGACCACCCTGGCCGAGCCGCCTCAGACGGTTGCGGAGACGTCACGCGGCTTCCCGTGGTGGATCCTCGCGCTCGTGCTTCTTGCACTCGTGGTCGCGGCGCTTTTCTGGATCTGGCCCCAACTCCGATCGGCGCCCGTCGAGGACGGAGTGAGCCAGACCCCCGCCGTCGTCGCTCCGGCCCCTCCCAACGAGACAGACCCTCTTGTCGCCGACTCCCTGGACCCGGCGGCCGAGGCCGACAGCCTCCCTGCGGCCGCTCGTGCCGCAACCTCTCCCGGCGCCCAGGCTCGGCAACCCGTTCCCGACGTCGGCGGCCTCCCGGACGACGGGGCAGCGCTCCGCTCGGGCCAGGGCCGTGCCCCCGCGGCTGGCGTCGCGATCCTCCCGCCGCGGCTCGCCGGCCTGGATCCCGAGGACGTTCGCGCGCTCTCCGGCGACCCCGTCGACCCCGACGCGGATGCGTGGACGTTCATCGTGCTCTCGACGTCGTCGCGCGAGGAGGCCCAGGCCCTTTCTGTCCGCTACCAGACCGCCGGGTACCGAACGATTGTGCTCGAAGTACCCGGCTCTTCGCGGCGCTTCCGTGTCGCCATTGGCCAGTTCACGACGGAAGCGCAGGCCAATCGCCTTCGCGACCGCCTCCCTCCCCAGGCGCCCCCGGACACCTGGAAATTCGACCTCCGCACGCTCTAGCCTGTCCCCCGGCACGCTCATATGCTCTCTCTCGCCCTCCAAACCGCCTTCTCCGACTCCGCTCGGGTCGCGGACTCTCTCGCCGCCGTCGCCCCGGCTCCCGAGCCTGGCTTCAGCGAGTCGCTGGAAGGGGGCCTCCGGCTCCTGTTCCTCGGCGGCTGGTCGATGATCCCCATCGTACTGCTGTCCGTCCTGATGGTGGCGATCGTGTGGGAGCGGTTCCGCGCGCTCACCCGCGCTAAGGGCGATCCCGACGCCCTCACGCGGTCCGTGGCCGACTACGTACACAACGGCGACATCGCCGGCGCCAAGGCGTACTGCCGTGACCAAAACACGCCCGCCGCGCGCATCCTCCAGCGCGGCCTGGAACGGCTCGGGCGGCCCATCGGCGAGATCAAGGAGTCCGTCCAAGAGGCCGGCCGCCGGGAGACGTACGACCTCGAGAAGCGGATGGACCTGCTCGCGTCGGTGGCCGCCATCGCGCCGATGCTCGGCTTCCTCGGGACGGTGACCGGTATGATCGGGGCGTTCCGCCAGATCCAACGGTACGAGGGCCTCGTCAACCCCTCGCTCCTGGCTGGGGGCATCTGGGAGGCCCTCGTGACGACGGCGGCCGGCCTGGCCGTCGGTCTCCTCGCGCTGTTCGCCTACAACCTGCTCGTGAGCCGGATCGCGCGCCTCGTCAACGGGCTGGAGCGCGCCTCGTCGGACTTCATCGACGTGCTCCAGACGCCGGCGTCCGAGCGTAAGCGCGTGGCCCCGTAACGATGTCTTCCTTCAACTTCTCGTCGGGCCGGAAGCCGCTGACCGCGTTCAGCCTCGCTTCGCTGACGGACATCGTCCTCCTGCTCCTCATCTTCTTCCTGCTCACGTCGTCGTTCGTGACGCAGTACGGGCTCCGCGTCCAGCTCCCCGACGTGTCGGCGGCGGCGCCGCTTGAGCAGCAGTACGTGGCGGTCACGATCAACCCGGACGGCTCGCTGTTCGTGGACGAGCGCCCCACCTCGCGTGACAGCCTCACAGCGACGATCTCGGCCCTCCGCGAGGACCGGAATGCGCTCGCCGTCTACGCCGACAGCAGTGCTACGATGGGTGACCTCGCTGCCGTCGCGTCGGCCGCGTCGGAGCTGGACATGCGCGTCTCGATTGCGACGGACGCGTTGACCCCCGAGTAGACATAGGTGGACGGCTGGGTGGGATCAGGTGCCACTCAGCCGAAGCAGCTTCCACGACCCGCCGGCCCAGACCACCTCCACGGTCTGCTGTGCACCGGCTTCGTCCGCGACCAGCACGCGGGCCCGCCGACCCGGCCGCCACACACCCTCAACGCGCGCGTATGGGCGGGAGCGGGAGCGCTGCGCTGCGCCGCTCGGAGGGGTGGGGACCTGAGGCTCGAGCAGCATGTTGAGTTGGTCGGCCATGTGGTTCAGGGCCCCGGCCTCGCTCCGCGTCATCCGCAACGCCGCCGGGTCGATTTTCGCGTTGGGCGCGAGCAGCGCGCGAATCGTTGCCTCGTCGTTGGCCCAGAGCGCGTCGTAGAACGCCAGGACGGCCGCGCCGGGTGTCCCCGCCCGCGGCCCGTCCGCCCCCACGGGGGCATACGTGGCTGACGAGAAGGGTTCGGCCCGCCACCTCCGGTGTCCCCTCCTCGGTCAGCGCTTGCTCCTCTGTCGAGTACACGACCGGCGTTGGCGCGGATGGATCCCTACCGCCCCCGATCACCCCCACCTGATGCAGCGCAACGAGCAGGCCGGTGATGGCAGTGATAAACCCGGCGAGCGCCGTGAGCATACCGGGCATCGTCGTCCACCATGTGTTGGACGGGAGGGGTAGCCATGGCGGATCGCAGTGAATGACTCGGCGGCAGCACACAGACTCGAGATATAAACGATCTAGAGTTCGCCACGCTTGCCCTCCCCTTCCTCAGGCCGCCACTCCCCACCCGGCACGGTCAAGCGACCGGTACTGGATTGCTTCGGCGACGTGCTCGGGCGCAATCGCGTCGGCACCGGCGAGGTCGGCGATCGTCCGGGCGACCTTGAGGATGCGGTCGTGGGCCCGAGAGCTCAGGCCGAGTCGAGTGAGCGCCGCCTTCAGGAGCCCCTGCCCGGCCGCGTCCAGCCGACAGTGCCGGCGGACCTCGGAGGTGGCCATCTGCGCATTGCAATAACGGGCTACTATGCTGCCCTCTGACGCGAACCGCTGGGCCTGCCGCTCCCTCGCCCCGACAACGCGGCGCCGAACGGCCGCGCTCGGTTCGGCGTCCTCACGCCGGTTCAGCGCCTCGAACGGGACTGGCGTCACCTCCACGTGCAGGTCGATTCGATCGAGGAGCGGTCCGCTCACGCGCGAGAGGTAGCGCTGCACCTGGCCGGGTGCGCAGACACACGCCCGCGTCGGGTCGCCGGCATGTCCGCATGGGCAGGGATTCATGGACGCGACGAGCATGAACCGGGCGGGGTATCGCACCGTCGCCCGCGCCCGCGCAATCGTCACCTCGCCCTCTTCCAAGGGCTGACGCAACACTTCGAGGACAGTCCGCTCGAACTCGGGCAGTTCGTCGAGGAAGAGCACGCCGTTGTGAGCGAGTGAGATCTCGCCCGGCATGGGCGTCGAGCCGCCCCCGCAGAGGCCGGCATTGGAGATCGTGTGGTGCGGCGCTCGGAACGGCCGTTCGTCGACGAGCCCCTGGCGCGCGTGGCCGTTGAGGCGCCCCCCGACGCTCAGGATCTTGGTGGTTTCGAGGGCCTCGGCGGGCGTCAGGGGAGGCAGAATCGTCGGCAGACGCCGCGCGAGCATGGTCTTGCCCGATCCGGGAGGACCGACCATGAGCGCGTTGTGCCCACCGGCCGCAGCCACTTCGAGAGCGCGCTTGACGAGCCCCTGCCCCCGCACGTCCGCGAAGTCGGGGCCTCCCGCCTGCTCGACCCCGCGCCTCGACGCACGGGGTACTTCGGCCACGCCTCGTCCATTCTGCTCCGCGAGAAGCTCGTACGCTTCGCGCAGGGACGCGACGGCGTACACCTCCAGCCCTTCCACGACGGCGGCCTCCGCCGCATTCTCGGGCGGGACGAGGATCGCGCGTCGGCCGTCGTCCCGGGCGCCCACGGCCATCGGCAAAACGCCTCGGACGGGGCGTACTGCTCCGTCGAGACCCAATTCGCCGACGATCACGACCTCGTCCAGCACGTCCTGCGGGATCAGCCCGTCGCCGATCGCGGCGAGGAGGCCGAGGGCGATCGGGAGATCATACGCCGACCCCTGCTTCCGCACGTCGGCGGGGGCGAGGTTGACGGTCACGGCTCCGCGCGGGACGGGCAACCGACTCGTCTTGAGCGCGGCCCAGACGCGGTCCCGGCTCTCCCGCACGGCGCCGTCCGGAAGGCCCACGACGGTCCAGCGCGGGATGTTGGGCTCCGTGTGTGTTTCGATCTCGATCGGCAGCGCATCGACGCCGAGCACGGCGCTGCTCCAGACGCGGGATAGCATGAGCGTGGGGAAGTCTCGCTGGGTAGACCCACCCGGACCTCCCGTCTAACGGGACGGCTCCTCTCCGCCGTCAGAATCCCATAGGTGGCTCGGCTGCCGCGCATCGGAGCCACCCGGAAGCCTCACGCTTGTGAGAACGAGGACGTTACCCCTCGGCCACGCGCTGGGCGAGCCGGTACGCGATGAACCCCGTCACACCGAACATGATGGCGTAGACCACGTCGTCGAAGGGGTCGCCCGTGATCGCCTTGAACAGGATCGCCGGGATCCCAGCCGCCAGTCCGCCGCCGACCGCGAACACGACGGAGTAGACGAAGAACAGGACGACCGCGCGTCCGGAAGTCACGGGTCGGGGTGAGGGGCGGACGGGGTCGGGCATGGGCGGAGTGGATGCACTCGGGCTCAACGCCCCGGCGGCCCCAACGGTTCAGGCGTCGTCATCCGTCGTCGTGGCCATGGTCCCCATGGTCGTGCTCACCATGCTCATGGTCATGAGTGGGTTCCGGCGCGGGGGAGGCGTCCTCCTCTTCGGCCGGTGGGGTGATCTCGGGCCTCGGCGCGCCCCGGTGGCAGGTGTAGCAGGTCACGCGGGGCCCGTGCGCCTCGTGGAGCCCCTCGATTGCGGGCAGGATCTCGCGGTTGATCTGCGCGGTCATCCGGATCATTGCCCGCGCCACGTCCTTGTGCGGGTTGGCGTCCGACGCGAACTCCATTCCGCCATCGCCCCGGATGTGGCAGTGCTCACAGCGAACGCCGAGCGACCGGGTGAACCCTCGCATGACGCCCACCAGTTCACCCCGCGTGAGCGTGTCGGGCAGGACCTGCAGGTTCTCCCACTCCGTCGAGTCGGTCCGGGCCGGTGCCGTGGGTATGCGGAGCACCGGGGATGGCGCGTAGGCCGCGAGGACGACGAGGGCGAAGGTGAGGAGCGGAAGACCGAGACGCATGAGGACGGGATCGGAGACGCCGCAACGTCGGGAGAACGACGCCCCTACACAAGGGCCGCGTCGTCCAGAATGTCGAGGTCCGCGATGAGGTTGTTGATGGGACGCCCCGCGCGCGCCCGGCCGCTCGTGTCGGCCCCGTTCTCCAGTCGGAGCACGCCCCGCGGGCACACCGTCGCGCAGATGCCGCACCCGACGCAGCTCGCCCGGACGACGTTCTGACCGCGCTGCGCGTACCACCGCACGTCGATCCCCATCTCGCAGTATGTCGTGCACTGGCCGCACGAGATGCACTGGCCGCCGTTCGTGGTGATGCGGAAGCGCGAGAGGAACCGTTGCTGCAGGCCCAGGATCGCCGCCATCGGGCACCCGAACCGGCACCACACGCGGCTCCCGAAGATCGGGTAGAAGCCGACGCCCACGACGCCCGCGAAGATCGACCCGATGAGGAGGCCGTAGAGCCACGAGACCGTCCCTGCGACCGCGTCGAGCCAGCCTACCTCGGCGACGGCGGCGACCCAGAGCAGGACCGTCGCACTGACGATTGTCGCCAGCACGCCGTGGACGAGCCACCGCTCCAGCTTCCAGGCTCCGAGTGACGGGTCGGCCAGGTGCCGGTACGGATCGCCGGCGGTCTCGGCCAGCCCCCCGCAGCCGCAGACCCACGAGCAGTACCACCGCTTCCCGAAGAAGTACGTGAGCACAGGTGTCGCCAAGGCGATCATCACGACGCCCCAGACGAGCATCGCCACGCCGAGCTGGCCCGCCTCCCGCAGCTCGGCCACCTTCCACGGGAAGAACAGGTCGTAGTCGAGCGGCCAGGTGTAGTGGACGTACAGCTCGGGCTGCTGGAGCCGGACGAGGGCGAACGGGAGCGCAAAGGCGAGGACGGTCTGGAAAAAGACGACGCTCAGCGTCCGGACGACGTGGTATCGACTGTGGCGGTAGCGAACCAGCGCCCGCACCCCCATGACGGCCACGGCGAGCGTGTACAGGGTCGTGTAGAGAAACCACTGCCCCCCGTTGTCCAGCGTCGCCGGCTGAGCGCGGAGGAGCCGGGAGAGCGGATCGGCGAGGGCGAGCAAGCCCGCGAGCCCGGCCGGCCAGAAATAGAGCACCACGTAGAACCCGGTCAGCACGAGCCCAATGACCCAGCCGACCGCCCCGCGCGCCTCGTTCGAGGAGGCCATGGTCCCCTCGTTGCGGACGCCGGGCGGGCGCCGGAGCCCGTCGAGGGCGTACACCACGCCCCCGCCGGCCAATCCGACGAGGGCGACGAGTCCGACCGCCAGCGGCCCCCACGCGCCCAGGTCGCCGACGAGTGCGACGACGAGGGCGAGTACGCCGACGCCGACCGCAGCAAGCGCGCCCCGCTGCACGCCGCTCGGGCGAAATGCCGGGTTCGAGGCGAGCGAGAGGTCCGCGTGCGGATTGTAGAGGGGAAGACCGGACATGGATCAGGCGGCGACGGCGGGCGAGAACTCAGGATCAAAGCGGGCGGCGCCGAGATCGCCGAGGACGGCGTCGAGGGTCCACCCGTCGGCAATCCACCGCGCACAGACTGTCTGCCGGAGTCGGATCCCGAGCGCGCTCACGCCCTGCACGACGCCGTCGGCGTGGCGGATCCGGAGGCTCCGTCGGCCGTCGGTCCATTCCCAGTCGGCGCCGGCCCCGCTCGTCGCGCCGTAGACCTGCCACTCGAGGTCGAAGAACTTGGCCGAGTTGAAAAAGACCCTGGGCTCGTAGCGACGCGGCCGACCGAGCAGACCGAGCCCGGCCGTCGCCCCCTGGAGGCGGGCCGTGTACCAGATCGGCTCGACAGCGCGAACTCCCGGCGGTGGCTGACGGAGCTGCGCGCAGTCCCCCGCCGCGAAGACGCCCGGCACCGAGGTCGCCAGCGCCTCGTCGACGAGCACGCCCCGGTCGATCTCGACCGCCCCGTCCAGCCAGCCGACGTTTGGCCGAACGCCGACTCCGACGCCGACAAAGCCCGCGGAATGCCGTGCCCCCTCCGTCGTCACGACCTCCTCTGCGCGGCCGTCGCCCTCGACGGCGGCGACCTCGGCATCGAACCGCAGATCCACGTCGTGCGCGCGGATCGCGGCGGCGACGAGCGCGCTCTCCGCCTCAGAGAACACGTGGGGCAGGTAGCGCGGCTCGCGGACCAGGAATGTCACCTCGATCCCGTGCGAACGGAGCATCTCGGACAGCTCGACGCCGATCAGCCCCCCGCCCACCACGACGGCCCGGCCGACGCGCGCCGTCGCCTGTTCCATCCGGTCCAGGTCGGTCCAGTGGTAGAGCCCCTGTACGCCGTCGAGATCCGTACCCGGCCAGTCCGGGAGGAGGGGACGCGAGCCCGTCGCGATCAGGAGGCGGTCGTAGCCGAGGGCGCCGGCTCGCTGGAGCACGACCTCCCGCCGGTCAGCGTCGAGGCGGAGGGCGCGGTCATGGACACGCTCGATTCGGTTCTCGTCCCAGAAACGGTCCTCGTAGAGGCGCGTGTGGGCGCGCGTGAGCACGCCCATGTAGACGTACATCAGGGCCGTCCGCGCGAACGGCTGGCGCCCCTCGTCGGAGACCAGGGTGATGCGTGCGTTGGGCGCGCCCTTGCGGACGTGCCGGGCGGCCGTGGCCCCTGCGATTCCGTTTCCGACGATGACGACGTGCATGGGCTCAGAACGTAGCACGCCTACTGTCGTAGGGGGACGCTCTCCCCCTCGACGCGCCCATGCGGTTCGGCATTACCGGCAACACCACGAAAGACGGCCTCTGGAAACCGCTCGCGGACCTCACGCGATGGCTCCACCGCAAGGGGATCGCCTTCTGCCTCCACGAGGACCTCGCCGCCGGTCTCGAAGCGCGCCGTCTCGTCGACGCCGCGTTCTGCTCGGAGTACGGCGTAGAGGACCTCGCGGGCTCGTCCGACCTCCTTCTCTCGTTCGGGGGCGACGGGACGCTGCTCCGCGCCGCCCACCAGGCCAACGGGACGCCCCTCCTGGGCGTGAACATCGGGCGACTCGGCTTCCTCACAAAGGTCGAGGTCGGAGAACTGACCACGACGCTCGAAAACATCGAGCGCGGTAACTATGGGATCGAGGAGCGGATGACGCTGGCCGTCGACGTCGAGGGCGCGGACATCGGCGACGTGCCGACGTGGGCGCTCAACGACGTCGTCGTGGACAAGAGCGGGACGACGAGCATGATCCAGATCGAGGCCTCGGTCGACGGCCTCCACCTCAACACGTACTGGTGCGATGGGCTCGTCGTCGCCACGCCCACGGGCTCGACGGCCTACGCCCTCTCTGTCGGCGGCCCGATCCTTACGCCCGGGTCGAACACGATCGTCGTCGCCCCGATCGCGCCCCACACCCTCACCGCGCGCCCCATCGTCCTCCCCTGCGACGTCGAGCTCTCCCTCCGGGTGGAGACGCGGGGGCATCCTTACGCCTTCGCCACCGACGGCGTCTCGACGCTCCTCGACGGCGGCGGCCGCTTCTCCGTCAACATCCGACGCGCCGAGCGCGTCGTCCGTCTCGTCACTCTCCCCGACCGGGACTATTTCTCGACGATCCGCGACAAGCTCTCCTGGGGCCAGGGTGGCGTGTTTTAAGCGCCGCCGCGAGGCTCCGGGCCCCTCTTCACCGAGTCTCGGCCTTGGGTCGGTTGCCGGACCCGCGCCGCCGGCCCGTATATTCGTCGCCCGGCCGTCACGGTCGGACCCGGTCGAGTAGCTCAGTTGGTAGAGCAACGGACTGAAAATCCGTGTGTCGGCGGTTCAAGTCCGCCCTCGACCACCCCGCCGGACTCCGAGATCGCAGAGCGGTTGAAGATCCGGCGGAGCGCCCGCCCCGGCGCGCCGGCCCTCCCCCGCCGCCGTAAATTGGGCGCACCAACTCGGCCCGGTAGTTCAGTTGGTTAGAACGCCTGCCTGTCACGCAGGAGGTCGCGAGTTCAAGTCTCGTCCGGGTCGCCACGCGACAACGGCCGCTCCACGTGGAGCGGCCGTTGTCGTTTTGGGCCCCTGCGCCCCGGAAATGCCGAAAACGAGCGCGGCAAACGGACTCAGCCGGGGTTCAATTATGGCCCCCCCGACACCTCGAGTCCGGAGGGCATTATTGAACCCGCGAGCGCGAGGCGCCCTTCGGGGCCCGAGAACGCCCACAGCCTGGGGAGGGCGCACGCGAGGGCGGCCGCCCGTCGGACGGCCTCAGAGGCCCCGTCGTCGACGGCCCCCCGCCGGCCCGCTCCAGCTCGGCGCGGAGCCGTTCCCGTTCGGACCGGTAGCGGCCGGCGATCGTCTCTGGGCCTCGGCGTAGATCCGGCCCTCGATGGCGGGCCTCGGGCGCGATCGCCAGGGTCTCGACGAGGTCGGCCACGGCGCCGTGGATCTCGCGGGCCTGGACGCGGTAGGCCCCTTCCCGAGCGTGTGGTAGTACCACACGCGTCCCGATCTTGGCCGCGGGGACCGTCGGGTCAATCGGCTGCTCGACGGCCTAGAGCTCGACGCCGAGCGCGCCGAGCTGCTGGAGCATGGCGTGGGCGGCGGGCACGTCGCGCGAGAACCGCTTGTAGTCGTTGGCCAGGACTAGGTCGAGCGTCCGCCCGGCCGCGTGCTCGGCCGTGAGGAAGGCGAGGAGCGAGGACCAGCCGGGGCGCCCCCGAACGACTCCAGGAGGCCGTCCTGACGCTTCGCGCTTATGGCCTCATTCGAGAACTCGGCGACGACGCGGGCGCCGTGATGGGCCGCCCGGGCGCGGCAGACGGCGATCTGGTCGGGGATCGAGGTGTTGTCGCTCTGGCGACCGGAGGACGTTCGGGCGTAGGCGACGGTGCGGCGCATGGGGCGGGAGGACGGTTGGGGTCGGGGACGGAGTGAGATGGTCGTCGAGGGCGGCGCCGACGAGGGCGCGGGCGAGGCGGAGGAGGCGACCGTGACTGCGCGCGCCGTCGTCTCGTTCCGCGCGGTGCGCCACCGAGAACGGGATGGGCGTGGACCCATCGGGTCCGTCGTGGTAGACGGCGGCCGTGACCTCGCGGCCCGTCCGGGGCGGCGTGTAGGGCACGGCCGGCCGGCCCGGTGAATTCGAGGGGCCGGGTGATCCCCCGTGCGCCGGCCGCGCGGAGGTAGGGGTCGAGGCGACCGCACCCGCCTCGACGGACGGACGGGCCTCCCCGACCGGACCGCTCGAAAAGGGGCCGGGTCGCGTACCGTGGTGGGTGCGCGGCCCGGCCCCGACGGGGCCAGGGCAAGGGCCGTAACTCGTCGCTTATCGGGCGCTTGACTCCGCGCCGAGACGGGGTACCTTCGCTGCGTCGGTCGGGACGACCGGGCACCCCCAGTTTGGAACGTCCGGGGGCCGCCCCCTTCCCCTCCCCGAGCGACTGCGTGGCGGGCGGGGCGCGGGCCGTGGTGGGACCGCGCCCCGCTCTTTCCTCGGGCGTCGTGGTTCTCCGTCGTCATGCTAGCGGTCGTGGATGTAGGGCGGGTGGCGGTCGCCGGTGGAGGCCCCGTCGAACGCCGTGAACTCGCCCGGCCGGAGCCGGAAGAGTGACGTCTGGCGCGACGGGAAGCGCCGGCTGACGAGCCCGTCGATGGCCGTGCAGTCGGGCCGGGCGAAGACGACGACCCCGTTGTCGCAGAGCACATGGGCGACCGCGTAGTCACCGGCCCGGACGCGGCGCCCGGAGAGGAGACGGACGGCGTGAGACACGCGGACGCGGGTCGCCGGGCCCCAGGGGCTCCGGCGCGGGCTCCCGCTTCGTGAAGGCGTAGGGACGAGGGCGAGCACGCTCATGGCCCGGCGACTTCGGCCGTCCCCGGGCGCCCGGGCTGAGGGGACCCTTCCGCGCCGGCCCCTGTAGACCGGCTCAGCCGCCCGGCTCCGCTCGGACGGTCATGCGCCGCTGCCGGGATCCCAGGGGCGGCGCGCCCATTGGGGCCTCTCCGTCGGCGCCGGCCCCGGGCGTCCGGGCCTCCAGCTCGCGGCGGACGGCTACGTGGACGCCGGCGTACTGCTTCCGCTGCTCCGGGTTGGGGAGGTAGCGGTGGAGCGTGGCGGTGTTCGACGTGTTCGTCCCTGTCGAACAGGCCCCCGAGCCCCTTCGGCTCGATAAGCCCCTCGTCGACAACCGCGATCGCCCGCTTCAGCGCGACGACCCGCTCGCCGGAGTCTGGTTCGGGTATCGCCCGGTTCGCGGCGTCGAACTGGGCCTGGAGGTCGCGCCGGACAGGACAGAGGTGGGCGTCGTGGGGGCGGTGCGGGTCGCGGCGATGGAGTCGTCGGCCTCGGACGGCTTGGCCGCGTGCAGCTCGTAACCGCCCAGGTGCAGCTCGTCGTCCCAGCCCTCGTCGCCCGACCCCGCCCTGCTACCCTCGTCCCGAGCTGGTCCCCCCGACTCCGCCTGCGCCGCACCGCCACTGGACGAGGGGGGCCCCGCTCCGCCGGCGTCGCACACATTCCCCCCTGTGTGCGGGAGCCATCGCGCGGCCTCCGCGGTTCAACGGCCGCGGGGTCCCCCGACGCGGCGTGCCGGCTCCCACCACCGGGCCCGTGGCGGTCCGTGCTGCCCTCCGCCGGGGGCCCCGCAATTGGGATGGGAAATCCCTCCGAGGCCGGTCCCTCCGAGGTGTCCGCGGACACGTCCGACGCTAAGTCGACGACGACACCCTCCTCGCCCACTGCGACGACGATGTCCTGTCCGCCGTCGCCGTCGACGCGGCGGGCGAGCTCCGGCGCCACGGGGTGGACGCCCTCGACCTCCCACTCGTCGCCCCCGTTGCTCTCGGCGTCGCGCCGGGCGTCCTCCTCGTCGGTCCCGAGGCCGAACATGACAAGCGGCCCCTGCTCGTCTCGACCGACGGCGGCGTGGCTCCATGTGTCGTCGTCCGGCGTGGTCGCTTCACTGGTGGTTTCCGCGGACACGTCCCCCCACTCGACCTCGAGCCCCAGCGCCTCGGCCGCGGACCCGGGCTTGTGGTCGTCGACGAGCGCGTCGCGGACCATCTCCATCGCGTAGTCCGCCCACTTCTCGGGACGCTTCCAGCGGTCCGTCGTGATCCCGTCACGGAATCCCTTTGGCCAGAGCGCGGGGAGCAGGACGCGCCGGGACGTGGCCGGGACGTCGGCGAGCGCCGCGAGGACGGCGCCGTCGCCTGACTCCTCTCACAGGCGCGACCGTGATCCCCGAACGCCTCCGCCGTATCCTCCTCGCCGTGGGCCTCGTCGCGCTCGCCGTCCTCGTCGGCCATACCCTCCTCTGACCCGCCCGCAACCGCCCGTGCCCGACTCCGAGCGAAACCTCCTCCACCGCCGCGTCGCCCGGCTCCGCGCCCTCACCGACCCCTACCCCTCGCTCGTCGACGCCGCGGCTGCGCTCGGCGTGAGCGCGGCCCTCCTCCGCCGAAACGTCCAGCGCCAGACGGCCACCCCCGACGGGCTCGACGAGATCGAGCGGGCCGCCCAGAAGCCGATGTGAGCCCGGCGTTCGGGGGCCCAAGCGGCGACCTGCCCAGTTCAGGGAGCGGGTCCCGGTTCGGGGAACGACGCCTCGATCGCGTCGAGCCACGCCTGGAATGGCCGGTCGGGCATCGCGTCCGGGGCCCCCGTCGACCGGCGGTACACCTCGGCGTACACCGTCTCGGCCTCGTCGGGGAGCCCGAGCGTGTCGAGCCGGACAGCCACCTCGACCGCCCGCCGTCGGAGCGCGGCGACGTGGGAGGCCCGGCCGTCGGTGGAAGGGTCGGTGACCATCGCGGCCGCCGCACGAGCGGCGTTCGCGACGAGGGGCCGACCGCCGCGCCCGTCGCGGTCGAGCCGGTCGGCGAGGTCCAGGAGGGCCTCGGCGTCGGAGGTGTCCAAGGGGGTGGGCGGGAGGCCCGGGGAAAGGGGGTTGAACCCGGGATCCCCGTGGTGGGCTCCCGGCTGGGCAGTCCAAATTTCGTCCACCTGGGGGTTCCTCGCCCAGCTTCGTAACGGCCCGAGCGTCAGCGCTCGTCGGTCGGCGTCGCCGGGTGGGCGCGGGCGTCCGGTCCCCCGGGCGGGGTGTGACCGGCCTCGAGCGCGTCGACCCAGAACCCGAACGCCTTGTCCGTCAACGCCCCCAGCGCCCCCGCCGCTCGCCGGACTACCTCCTCGTAGAGCGCGCCGGCCTCTCCGCACAGGCCGGCCCCGTCGAGCCTCGCGGCCACGTCGAGTGCCCGCGCCCGAAGGAAGGCCGTGCCCCTGGCCGCGTCGAGCGCCCTGGGACCCCGACCGAGCCCGTCCGACGCGGCCTCCGCACACCGGGCGGCTGCACACCGGGCGGCTGCGCACCGGGCGGCCACCGCGGCCGCAGCCCTCCCGTCCGACTCGAGGCGCCGGGCGAGGTCGAGGAGGGAGGCGACGTGGTGGGTGGTGGGATCGGGATCGGCGGCCACGTCCTCAGGGGTCTGACGTCCTATAGCTCGAACGCTCGAGGCTGGCGCGGGCTCCCCGCCACGGGGCAGCAGCGACGGGGCACCCGCCACGGGGCGTCCCCCGGCACTCGGCCGGGCCGTCCTCAGCGCCCCTTCGACGAGCGCGAGCACGGCGCGCTCCCCGCCCGTCAGCCTGCGCCACGGCCTGGAGGTCGGCGGCCACGCGCTCGACGACGGCGTCGAGCGCGTACCCCCGGACTTCGGCGAGCGCCGCCTCCCGCATGACGTGGTCGACCCGGGCCGGGTCCTCGTCGGGCGCCCACGCGCGGAGCGCCTCGCGCGTGGCGTGGGCCTCTGCCGGGTCGAGGTCCCCGTCGGCTCCAAACGAGAGCGCGCGGTAGAGGACGGCGAGGTCGAACAGGAGCGGGGTGGAGACCATGCCGCGGGGCGAGTGGGGGCGAATCCACCCCCTCCGGAGGCGGTGGACGGGCCCCAGAACGAGCCGGGGGAGGGGCCAAAACCCCTCCCCCGAACGTCGTCGCAGGCCCGGTCCGTTACAGCGTCGAACCCGGGAGGCACTCGTCGGAGGCGGGCGCGCCGATCTGACAGGCGAACTCCGAGGCCGGCCCCGCCAGGAGGACCTGGCCGTTCGGGGTGAAGATGACGTCCTGCTCGGTCGTGCTTCCGGAGAAGCCCGTGAGCGCGTTGATCCCGCCGTACTCGGTCAGGGCGGGGGGCGTGTACTCCTTCATGGTGGTGGGATGGTGGAGAGAGGCACACACTGTAGACACACATGAAGGCGACCTCCATCGGGGCGACCCCGGCCCGCACGTCGGGGGATCGCGCCCAACTGCGCCTTTTCACGTAATGGCCCGGGCCCCAGCCCCTACCATTAGGCGTCCCCCCAGACCGTACCAGGAGGGGACCTAGCTGTGCGACCGCCAGCGCGACCAGGCCAACCACGCGGAAGCCGCTTCCGCGCTCCTCGGCACACTAACCCAGCGCGTCGGGCCCGACCGGGTGCTGAGGCTCCTCAACGACCTCGGCGCCCTCGCCACCGGCGACGCCACACGGATCGAGCTCGAGCGGCTCCGCGACGGCCGGCTCCACTACAAGTGCGAGTTAGCCGACAAGTGGGAGATCACGTGACCGGAGGGACCTTGCGCCCGCCCCGTTGTAGCATAGACTCAAGACACGCGCCCTCGGCGCGAGCCCGGACATACAGCCGGGCGACCCACACTGACAGCCCTCGGCCGGCGTGCCCCCTCCGATTGGAGACGGGCACGCCGGCTTTTTTATGGCCCTCGCCCAACCACTCCGACTGGCCCGCAACTCCGACGACGGCGTCCAGACGACGGGCGAGCTCGTTGCCCTCGACTCACAGGGCCGCGTCCTCGGCCGGTGGCACGCGCTCGAGCGCCCCTGGAAGGGCCCCCCCGCGTCAGCTGCATCCTGCCCGGCCGCTACCGGGTCGTCCACCGGATGTCGAGGAAGGTCGGGCGCCACCTCCACGTGATCGATGTCGAGGGCCGGAGCTGGATCCTGATCCACCCCGGCACCACGTACCGCGCCGTCGTCGGCTGGATCATGGTGGGGAAGGGCACCGGCCACGTCGACGCCGACGGCCGGCTCGACGTGACGGGGAGCCGGGCGGCCTGCGCCGAGCTCTGCGCGCTCATACCCGGCGGCGGCGTCTGGCTCGAGGTCTACGCGCCGGGCGAGCCGACAACGTCTTTCCGCGAGCAGCATGGCGAACTCCCATCGCCTTCGGCCGACCGTTCGGAGACGCCGGCGCGCCTAGCGAAGGGCTCTTCTGGAGACGACGTCCTCACCCTCCAGCGTGCGCTCCGGACCGCCGGGATCTATTCGGGCGCCATGGACGACACGTTCGGCCCGCTCACCGAGGCCACTCTCAAGCTGTTTACGGCGTTCGGTCCAGGACACCCGCCGAGGGAGAACTCGCCCCGACCCCGATAGCCCAAGTTGGACGACGCACGGCGCGGACCGACGCGCTCCGGTCCGCGACGATCGCGTACCGGCTCGCCGTCGGGGCTCCGCCGTGCCCCAAGGCCATCGCGCTCCGGGCGCTCATCGGCCGCCCACAGGCCGCCGGTCCGCTCGACTCCGACCGGCTCCGAGTGCTGGAGGCCGACCTCGCGTCGTGCTCCGCGCCCCACACCCTCGCCGCCGTTCGGGAGCTCGCGGCCGAACTCGGCCGGTGGGCCGGCCGGGTTGAAGGGCCGGCACCCGGTGCTTGCCGCTGGGGGGGTGGGAGCGAGGAGGGGACGCTCCGGCCGACACGTGGGTTAGCTTCGACGGCCCGCCCCCGCCCCCCCGTGCCGTCCCCCGCCTCCACTGACAACCGGGAGCTCCTCGTCGGGCTTGCTCGCGCTCTCGGCGGGGCCGTCGTCTTCTCGCTCCCGCTCATGATGACGATGGAGATGTGGTGGCTCGGGTTCTACATGGACCGGTTCCGCCTCGCCCTCCTCCTTGTGGCCATGGTCCCCGTTCTCGTCGGACTCTCCCGGTTCGGGGGGTTCGAGCCGACGGCGAGCTGGGGCGAGGACCTCGCCGCCGCCCTCGTCGCCTACGGCGTCGCCATCGTCGCAGCCGCGGCCATCCTCGCGCTCCTCGGCGTGCTCGGGCCAGGCGCGCCGCTCCGGGAGGTCGTAGGGAAGGTGGCGCTCCAGGCGGTGCCCGGCGCGTTCGGCGCCATGCTCGCCCGGAGCCAGTTCGGAGGGGGCGGGGAGGAGGGCCGGGGGTACGGGCCGGAAGTGTTCCTCATGGCGGCCGGCGCCCTCTTCCTCGCGTTCAACGTGGCCCCGACGGAGGAGATGGTCCTCATCGCCTACATGGTGACCCCGGGGCAGGCCCTCGCGATCGCGGCCACGTCGCTCGCCCTCATGCACGGGTTCGTCTACGCCGCCGAGTTCGAGGGGGCCCCGGGCCGGTCAGAGGGGGTCCCGTGGTGGAGCGTGTTCGCCCGGTTCACCGTCGTCGGCTACGCTGTCGCCCTCATCCTCAGCGCCTATGTGCTGTGGACGTTTGGCCGGTTCGAGGACCACGCCTTCGGGACATACGTGGTCACGACCGTCGTCCTCGGCTTCCCCGCCGCGATCGGCGCGGCCGCCGCCCGCCTCATCCTCTGAGCGCCCCACCTCCTGAGCCCCCGCCCATGCCCCCCGACGACCGCCCGTCCGACCGTCCCGAACGCCACGGGTCGACGCCTCCGCTCGAGTGGGCACTGGCGGCGGCGAGCGGGGCAGTCGTCTTGGCCGTGGTCGCGTTCCTTCTCTACGAGGGGCTCGGGGAACGACCGACCCCGCCCGACGTCCGGGTCACGGTCGAGTCGGTCCGGCCAGCCGGGCCCGGGTACCTCGTCGAGTTCACAGCGGAGAACGTGGGACAGACGACGGCCGCGCGGGTCGAGGTCGAGGGCGTGTTGCGGGACGGGGCCCGAGCGGCCGAGACGTCCTCGGCGACCCTGGACTACGCGCCCCCAGAGTCGAAGCGGCGTGGCGGTCTCTACTTCACCCGGGACCCCGGTGAGTTCGACCTCGAGGTGAGGGCGACGGGGTTCGACCGGCCGTAAAGCGGGAGCCCCTACGGCGCCGGCGCCGGTCGGCCGACCTCGACGACGAGCCAGGTCACGTGGCCCCACACGTCCCGCCCCTCCAAGACGAGGGGGACCCGCGCCCGGCGGCCCCACGGGCGCTCGACATACTGGAGCATGCGCCAATTGACGGCTTCGTGCCCGGCCTCGGGCGTCCGCATCTCCGCCATCCACTGGGGAAGCGCCTCGGTCACCGGCTCCCACCGCGTGACCCGGCCGGTCCCGCGGACAAGCGCCCGCCTCAGCCCCGACCGCTCGACCGCGCGGGCGAGGTCGGACGCGGTCTGCCAAGAGGCGAGGTCTGGGGGACCGGCCGGACGAACGGCGACCGGTGGCGCAAAGGGCAGCCCGGACGGGGCGACGCGAGGGTGAGGCGCGCCGCCCGAGGGACGCTGGGTGCCAGCCGGGAAGTTCCTGAGGACGCGCTCTGACCGTCCACGCCCTCGACGCGCGACCGGCGGTTCAGGCCTTGACCGTCGGCGGGCGCGTCGTGGTATCCTCCCCCACCCCCTGCCCCCCGCCCTGTGCCTGGACCCGAAGACCCGATCCACCTCTTGGTAAACGGCGTCAGGGAGTTCGCCGTCTTCACGATGGACGTGGACCGCCGGATCACGTCGTGGAACACGGGGGCCGAGCGGGTCTTCGGGTACACGAAGGAGGAGGCGCTCGGGATGGCGGCCGACGCCATCTTCACCGAGGAGGACCGGACGGCAGGGGTCCCGGACCTCGAGTGCACCGTGGCGGTCGACACGGGCGAGGCCAACGACGACCGGTGGCACGTCCGGAAGGACGGGTCGAGGCTCTGGGTCAACGGGGTCATGGTGGCGCTGGGGGACCCTCCCCGACGGGTCCTGGGGTTCGCCAAGATCCTCCGGGACAAGACCGCACAGCGGGAGGTCGAGGACGCCCTCCGCGAGAGCGAGGCCCAATTCCGAACCGTCTCCGACCTCGTCCCCGACCTCCTCTGGCGGGCCGGCCCGGGGGGCGAGCGGACGTGGGGGAACCGGCGGTGGACGGAGTACACCGGGCAGAGCGCCGAGGAGGCGGCCGGGTTCGGGTGGGCCGACGCGGTCCACCCCGACGACCGGCCCCGGGCCATCGGCGAGGCGACGGGGGCCGAGGGCCCGTTCCGGGCCGAACACCGGGTCCGCCGGGCCGACGGGACCTACCGGTGGTTCCTCGTCAACGCCACCCCGCTCCAAGACGAGGGCGGCCGGATCACGGCGTGGTTCGGGGCCTCGACCGACATCCACGACCAGCGGACGGCCCGGGACACCCTCGAGGCGGAGGTCGAGGCGCGGACGTCCCAGGTCCGGTCCCTCTCGGCCCGGCTCGCCGTCGCCGAGCAGGAGGAGCGGCGGCGGATCGCCCTCCTCCTCCACGACGACCTCCAGCAGCTCCTCCACGGCCTCTCGATCACGATCTCTCTCGTCGAGCGCGCGCCCACCGACGAGGCCAGAGGACCGCTCATCGACCGGGCGGATCGGACGATCTCGGCCGCCACAGCCCTGACCCGTTCGCTGGCGACGGAGCTGAGCCCGTCCGTGCTCCATACGGACAAGCTCAGCGACGTGCTCCGGTGGCTCGCGACGCGGACCGAGGAGCAGACCGGGCTCGACGTCGAAGTGGCGGGGGACGCCGACGTCGGGGACTCCACGCTCCGGGCCCTCCTCTACCACCTCGTCCGCGAGGCCCTCTTCAACGTGGCCAAGCACGCGAGGACCGGACGGGCCCGGGTGTCGATCGCCGACGTCGACGGGCACGTGACGGTCACCGTCGAGGACGAAGGGGCCGGGTTCGACCCCGGCGTGCTCGACGGGGAGGGGGCGGGCCCGCGGGGGGGGTTCGGGCTCGCGAGCGTCCGGGAACGGCTCGAGGTCGTGGGCGGGCGGCTCGAGGTAGCGTCGACCCCGGGCGAGGGGACCCGGGTCACCCTCTCCGTACCCCGGGCCGCCCGCCCGGACACACCGTAGCCCCGGGGCCCGGTCTCGGCGTCGCCGGCCCATTTGTGTTCTCGGTTGTGATGTCCGTTCAGCGGGATGGTTAAATCGGCCCCCTGGCGTACTATTAGCCGATTATGCCCTCCCAGTCGGTGCCCAGGACGGGTGTCGAACCTCAGCCGGATCGGACGGCGGCGACGAGGGCCCGAGCCGACGGAACGAGCCGGACCGCGTCGCGGTCGGGTTCAATTGGCGTCCCGCCCGGGTCGCCCGACGCCCCCGCTTCCCCGGAAGTGGGGGCGTCGTCGGTTTTAGAGGTTACTCCGGCAGACCCCACGGCTCCCGGAGCCGTTCGGCCTCCACCGCCGGAAGCTGGACGAGCACCGGGTCGGCCGAAACGTCGAGCCAGACGAGAACCTCCTGGAGCGCGGGGTCCGCCATCGCCGTGCAGCCGGACGTGGTGGAGCCGGGGGCTCGCCAGACGTGGAGGAAGATGCACGAGCCGCCGCCCGCGACGGGTGACGCGTCCGCCCGGCGAGCGGCGTCGGGCAGGACAGCCTCGCTTACGCCCGGGCCGTTGTGGGCGACGATCACGCCGATCCGATAGAGCGCGTCGCGTCGCCGCATCTGCTCGTGGCTGTTCCAGTCCGCCCTGTCTCCAACGGCCGCGCTATCGAGGACGAGGTTGTAGGCCTCCGAGCGCTGATCGTCGACGCACTGGAGACCGGCTGTGGCCTGGACGTACGGGAGCCCGGTAGCCTCCGAGGCCGCGTAGCCGAACGCCGCCGAGAGCCGGAATGCGCCGGCCGGCGCCCGTCCATCCCCCTCGGCCTTGACCGGGCCGGCGGGCGCAGACGGACGTTCGTGGAGCCCACGCCCCCACCCGAGTCCGCTCCGCCCGACCACTACGTCGATCGCGTTGCCCACCGGGCGCCAGTCCGCGCCGTCCCGCTCGTAGCGACGGAGCGTCCCCGCGGTGGCGTCCCACCCCGCGGTCGTCACCAGCAGAAGCTGCCGACTCGTATCGGGAATCGGGGACGGTTGAGGCCCGGCCGCCATCAGACTGCCTCCAATGATCATGAGCACGAACAGGGATCGCATGGACTGCACGCTGAGAATCTGCTGAAAGCTACAGTCACCTCATCCGCGCCCCCATTGCCTCCGAATCGCCCGGACCGTACCCTCCCACCGAGACCCGGCCCCGCCTCCCGTCTCCTCTCCGCCCCTCCGTATCGGGCGAAGGCCGGGTCTCCGTCGTGGGCGCCACAGGAGGCTGCGCCTATGGCTAACGGTCTGGCGCGTGAGCATTGTTGGAGGCGAGTGCTCCTGGGATCGGACGGGATGGGCGCGTAGGGCCGCCGCACCATCTCCCGGGCGAGGATCCAGCCGCCGAGCGTCGAGCCCACAACGACGTCGAGCACCCCCCCCCCCAGGGACCCGTCGGAAACGGGAAGGCGTGCGCTCCTCCTCCAGATCCGCGAGATCGGCGCCGAGCCAGTCGGCCTCCCCCAGGCGAGCGGCGAGGTCGGCCGCCAGTCCCTCGGCCCTGGCCAGCGTCGCCTCACTGGGCACTTAAAGCTGAGACGCTGCCCGAGGTGATCGCGGTAGACCGCGGGGGTCCGGCCGGGCGACACGACCCCGTACATGGCCGGCAGCGCCTCGGGTCGGTCGTGGTGGGCGCGGGTGCCGGCTTTGAGGACAGAGGTAATCCTGCGCATCCCAGGAGGCGTCTCCAGCGACCTGCGTACGCTGCGGCCGGCTCCCCTACTCCGACTCCGTCAAGGGCGCTTCGACCCAGAGCACGGCGCGCTGCATGAACTCGGCCGCTTTCTCGACGCCCAGCTTGCGCTTGATGTTGGACCGGTGCGACTCGATCGTCTTGAGGCTCAGCCCCATCATCTCGGCCACCTCGCGGGTGGTCCGGCCGTGGCCGAAGTTCTCGAACACCTCCAGTTCGCGGTCCGTGAGGGCACTCATCGCGGGGGCGTCGTCGTGGCGGAGTCCGAAGCGGTCGCTGAGGAACTGGTTCCGGAGCGTCTCGCTGAGGTAGAGCTCCCCGTCGAGCACCTTCCGGACGGCATGGACGAACTTTCGTGCCGACTCGTACTTCATCAGGTACCCCCGGGCCCCGGCCCGGAGCGCGCGCTCGGCATACAGGGCCTCGTCGTGCGCCGAGACGACGAGGATCCGCGCGTCCGGGTTGGTGGCGAGGAGGCGCTTGATCAGCTCGACCCCGTTGACCCCGGGGAGCGAGAGGTCCACGATCGCAATGTCATAGCGGACGGACTCCGCCCGATCGAAGGCTTCCTCGGCGGACGCCGCCTCGGCGCACACCTGGAGGTCTCCCTCGGCATTCAGAAGGCTGGCGTAGCCCTCCCTCATCACGGGGTGATCCTCGACGATAAACACTTGGTATGGCATCAGCTGTAGCGTTCCTAACGCATCATTTGCACATGGCGAGGTTAGAGACCGGCTCCCCTAACAGATATAGGGGGAAACCCCATCCCCTGCATCAGCGCTCGTACGAGCCGTGGACGGAGACGGGGACACATCTCAAAATAAGGAGCCGCTTCGTCCGAGCACATGTCCGCCGATGCCGCATCGGTAGGTGCCGCCCGGATCATCCGGCATCACCCCGCTGAGCGCATGGCGCGTGCCTTCTCGCCCGGTTCAATGGATAGATCCTCACGCCCTCAGTGAGGACGCTAGGGCCTTTGCACCAGGCGATCCGGGCCCAAGTCCGCGAGCGATCGGGCGCCGACGAGCCCGAGCGTGAGGTCGAGCTCGGCGAGCACGTTGCGGATCACTTCCTGGACCCCCGCCTCCCCCGCGACCGCGAGGCCGTACACGTAGGGGCGGCCGAGGAGTACGGCATGGGCGCCGAGCGCGAGGGCCAGTGCCACGTCTGCCCCGCTGCGAACACCGCTATCGAACCACACCTCCAGATCGTCCCCCGCCGCCTCAACGACGCCGGGCAGCGCCTCCAGCGCCGCGATGGCGCCGTCGACCTGGCGTCCCCCGTGATTCGAGACGACGACGGCGGCGACGCCGTGCCGTGCCGCTTCCCGCGCGTCGTCCGGGTGGAGCACCCCCTTCAGCACGATGGGGAGGTCCGTCATCTCACGGAGTAGGTCGACCTGCTCCCACCCCAGCGACGGGCGGGAGTAGGTCCCCACGAAGCGCTGGACGGCCTTCCGCGCACGCCCGCTTGTGAGCGCCCGAGCCGTGGCGTCCGGGAAGCGTCGGGCCTGGCCGATCCCGGCGCGGAGCGTGGCGACCGTCAGCGGCGGGTCGGGAGCGGGGTCGTCGGGCGGCTCATCCAGTTTGGCGAGGAAGACGGGGTCCGAGGTGTACTGGGCGATCCCCTTGCCGTGGAGGAAGGGGAGTGCTGCGAGGTCGAGGTCGCGCGGGCGCCAGCCGAGAAGCGTCGTGTCGAGCGTGAGGACAATCGCGCCACACCCGCACGCCTCGGCGCGGCGGACGAAGCTCCGCACGAGGTCGTCGTCGGTGGACCAGTAGAGCTGGAACAGGCGCGGAGCGCCGGGCCGGACGGACTCCATAGCCTCGGCGCACGCCTCCATGGGGCGGCTCGCCTGGCTGGAGAACACGAACGGGATACCCTGGGCCGCTGCGGCCCGGGCGACCCCCACATCGGCGTCGGGGTGCGCCTCCTCCAGAACCCCGATGGGCGCGAGCATGAGGGGAGACGGAAGTGTCCGCCCGAGGACCGTAGCCGCCATGCCGCGCCTCTCCATCCCGACCAGTTGACGAGGGACGCACGCCCACCGATCGAACGCCGCGCGGTTGGCCGCGGCCGTCCGCTCCTGCCCGGCGCTCCCCGCCACGTACGCCCAGGCGGCCGGGGTCATCGCCTTCTGGGCTGCCCGGACGAGCGCGTCGTGCGCCACGGGCACGGCTGGACGTCGGCCTGCCACCCCGCCCATGAACACCTCGCGTTGACGACGCGGGCCGGCGCCCTGGTGCAGGTCGGGGTCGAGGCTCATGCCCCGAATCTAGTCGGCCGAACCCCAGCCAGCCTTACGCCGTCTCGATCCCGAACACTTCTTCCTTGAGGGTCGAGAAGTCGATGGGCTTGGTGAGATACCCGCGCGCGCCGCTCTCCAGCGCCGTCGTCTTGAGTTGGCCGTCGTCGTAGGCCGTGACCATGTAGACCTGGAGGGAGGGGAACTCCTCCTGAATGGCCGCGAGCAGGTCGAGCCCGCTCATCCCCGGCATGTTGATGTCCGAGAGGACCACCACCACGTCGGCGGCTTCGCCCGTGCGGAGCTTCGTGAGAGCCTCTTCGCCGCTGATCGCAAACACGAACTCCAAGACGCCCTTGCGCACCTCGCGACGGAACTTCTGCGTGAACAGGAACTGGACGTCACTCTCGTCATCAACGACGAGGGCACGGACGGGGGCGGTGGCCATCGGGGAAGGGGCTGAGAGACGGGTACGCGTGTGGTAGAGTACGCCCGAAGCGGCAGAGCGTTGCACATGCAGGCGCTGAAGTGCCCTACGCGGAGCGATCTTGACCACCCCTCCTCGCGCCATGCCTTTCTCCCCTCCCGTCGGCCGGCTCCACGTCCTGACCGACTTCCATTTTCAGCAACGGCTGCCCCACGCCGAGATCGCCCGACAGGCTGCGGCCGGCGGGGCCGACACGGTCCAGTTCCGCCAGAAGACCGGGACACTCCGAGACCAGTGGGCCAACCTCGTCCCTACCGTCGACGCGTGCCGCGCGGCCGGCGTCCCGTGCCTCGTGGACGATCACGTCGACCTCGCCCTCGCGGCTGGGGCCGACGGGGTCCACCTCGGCGCGCTCGACCTGCCGATCCATGCGGCGCGTCGGGTCCTCGACACCATCGGTCCCGGCCACCTCCTGGGCGCCACTGCGACGACCCCGGAGGCCGCCCGTCAGGCAGAGGCCGACGGGGCCGACTACATCGGCTTTGGGCCGGTGTTCGCAACGGGCTCGAAGGACAGCCCCGCCAGCGTGAAGGGGCTCGACGGCCTCGCCCGAGCCTGCGAGGCCGTCTCGATTCCGGTCATCGCCATCGCCGGGATCACCCCAAAGCGCGTGGCGCCGTGTCTCGACGCCGGGGCCTGGGGGGTCGCCGTGATGACGGCCGTCACGACCGCGCCAGACGTGGCCGCCGCCGCCGCCGCCTTCTGCGAGGCGATCGAGCGGTGGCGGTAGCGCCGACGTCAGACCTCGCCTAGCGGCTCCCCGCCATCAGGTGCTCGTTGAAGAAGACCAACGTGCGCGCCCAGGCGTCATCAGCCGCCTCGGCGTCGTAGGCCTGGCCGGAGGGGTTGGCGAAGGCGTGGGCCGCGCCGGGGTACACCTCCACCTCATGCGCCACACCAGCGTCGGTGAGGGCCTGATCGAACGCCTCGACGGTGTCCTGCGGGATCGAGTCGTCCGCCCCGCCGAAGAAGGCGAGGACGGGCATCGAGAGCGTGCGGAGCTGGTCGGCATCCGTGACGGGGCGGCCGTAATAGATCACCGTGGCGTCGATGGCGTCCGGGAGCGCGAGCGCCGTCCGCAGCGACCACATCCCGCCGAAGCACCACCCGATCACGCCGACGCGCGTGGCCCCGGCCTCCGTCGTGAGGTAGTCGTAGGCCTGGCGGACGTTGTCGGTGAGGGCGGCTTCCTGGCCCATGGCCGACTGCATGAGCGACATGGCCTCATCGGGCGTCGTGGCGACCTCCCCTCCGTACAGGTCGACGGCGAGGGCCGTATAGCCTTCAGCGGCGAGGCGCCGGGCCATCGCCTCGATGTTCTCGTTCAGCCCCCACCACTCCTGAATCACGATCACGCCCGGCGTATCGGAGGCCGCGCTGTCTGGGCGCGCGAGGTAACCCGTGACGGCCGCGCCGTCGACCGTGGCGTACTGGACGCGCTCCGTGGTGACTCCCTCGGCGTCGGCTCCGTCGGTGGCCCCGGTCGCCGTGGGAGTGTCGCCGTCGTGCTGGTCGCGCATGTCGACGGCGTAGTCGCCCTCGCCCGAGTTTGATTGGCAGGCAGCAAGGAGGAGCATCGGGAGGATCAGAAGAAAGACAGGTCGCATGGGTCGGGCGGCGGGTGGGGCGACGGAACGGCTGTGCTCCCCGCGTAAGTTCCGTCCGTGAGCGACCACGTCCCCGTTCTCCCCTACCGCGTCGAGCTGCAACGCAAGGCGATCCACCTCGGCGCTCTCGTGCTTCCGATCGCGATCCTCGCCGTGCCGTCGTCGCTCGTCGTGCCCGCCCTGACGACGCTGGCTGTGCTGGCCGTCGGGCTCGACGTGGCACGGCAGCGCGTCCCGGCCATCCGCCGCCTCGTGGTGGACCGCGCCGTCGGGTGGATGATGCGGCCGGAGGAGCTCCCCGCGGACGGCAGTGCCCTCGTCCTCAACGGCGCTGCCTGGATGTGCGTCTCGGCCGCCCTCTGCGCGTGGCTCTTCCCCCCGGGCATCGCCGCCGCCGCCCTGGCCATGCTCATGGTCGGCGACGGCGCCGCCGCGGTCGTGGGCCGCCGGTTCGGACGGACCAAGTGGCCGGGCTCGCCGAAGTCGGTCGAGGGAAGCGCGGCCTATGCCGCCACCGCCTTCCTCACCGGGCTCGGCGTGACGCTGTGGCCAGACGTTGCCCTGACAGCCGGGCTGTGCACGGTCGGCGCCTTCGTCGGCGCAGCCATCGAGGCGGTCCCCTTCCCGCTCAACGACAACGTCCGCGTGCCCCTTCTCTCCGGACTGGCGATGCTGGCCGCCGGCAATCTGGGCTGAGCCCCCTCCTGCGCGTGCTCTCCTCTCTCTCTGTCGCGCTGAAGCCGTCGCCCGCCGTGCCGTCGAGCTGGAGCCGATGCCACAGCCGCCACTCCGCCCGACGCGGTACCCCGTCGTGCTCATGCACGGGTTCGGCGCCCTCGCCAACCTGATGCAGGGCGGCGTGCTCCACGCCGAGGCCATGTACCTCCGCGCGCGCGGCGTCCAGGCCTACGCACCCCACGTCAACCCGTACGACACGATCGCCGTGCGCGCCGAGGCCTGGGCCCACCGCCTGGAGCTTGCGCTGGACGAGACCGGCGCCGAGCGGGTGAACCTCGTCGGCTTCTCGTCCGCTGGACTCGACGCGCGCTACCTCGCCCAGGACCTGGGATGGGCGGGCCGGATCGCCAGCCTCGTGACGGTCTCGACCCCACACCGTGGCACGCCGCTCGTCGAGGCCATCCTGGCCCAGTCCGAGCGCCTCCGGTCGTGGGCCGTCGGGGTGATGCAGTTCGTGGGGCGCGCGGCCTACGAGTCCGCTCCGCCCCACGCGGCCGAGGCCCTCGCCGAACTGGCGCCCGACGCGGTCGCCGCGCGCTTCTCCCCGGACGAGACGGTCCCCGACGCGTGGTGCGCGTCGTTCGCCAGCCGCGCCGGCAAGGGCACCGACGCGCCCATGTACCCGCCGCTCGTCCTCCCCAACCGGATCCTCTACGGCCTCGCCGGTGACAACGACGGGATTGTCCCGACGGCGTCGATGGGCTGGGGCGAACGGCTCGGTGTGATCGAGGCCGACCACGCCCGCCTCGTCGGCCTCCGCATGACCCCGGCGGAGTTCGACTCGTGCCAGTTCTACGAGGGGATCTGCGCCCGCCTGCGGGGTCGAGGACTCTAGGCCTTTGGCCGAGACGACAGAGATGTCCTCCTGAACGCAGCCACGGATCTCGACGCGATGTCTGAATCCGTCGCTCACGCTCGCAACGGCCTCGAACGATGGCGTCGAGACCCTTCGCGCTGTTCAGGATGACGGGACCGGGTGGGTTTCCATGCAAGGTCCGAGGCGGCCGGCCAGCTGGGCCAACCGAGCGGCCCTCGCACGGGTCGAACCCGGGACGCCCTACTGAACCCTTCGCTCAGGGCGACGTTGCACCGGCGCCCCCCCTCCCGCCCCATGCATCCCGCCCCCGGCGTCATCCTCGTTGCTGAGCCCCCGATGGCCGACCCCAACTTCCGTCGGACCGTCGTCCTCCTCTGCGAACACACGACCGACGGGTCGTTCGGCCTCGTGCTGAACCGGCCGACCGGGCTCTCGCTGTCCCAGGCGGCGCTCGACCCGCTCCCCTTCGACGCCGACCTATGGATGGGTGGACCGGTCCAGCCCGACACGCTCCACTACCTCCATCCCTACGGCGACCTCGACGGCGCGCTCCCGGTGCACGACGACGTGTTCTGGGGCGGCTCGTTCGACGAGGTTCAGGCCGGCGTCGCGAAGGGCTGGCTCCACGCCGACCGCTTCCGCTTCTTCGTCGGCTACTCGGGCTGGGGCGCGGGCCAGTTGGACGAAGAGGTGGACGAGGGCGCGTGGATCGTCCTTGACGGCTCCGCCGAACTCGTCTTCGCCGACGGCGACGACGCGCTGTGGCGACAGGTGCTCCGCCACCTCGGCGGCGAGTACGCGCTCCTCTCGACGTTCCCGGACAACCCGCGGATGAATTAGCCGGCAGCCCTCCCCGTCCCCCGCGGGATGTTCAGCCCTCGATCTCCGTGACGAGGCCGATCTCGCGGAGAACGCCCTGGACGCGGAAGCAGTCGAAGAATTCCCCCTCGAACACGGTGTCCTTCCCCTTCGTGTGGACGGTCCACGCGTGGCGCTCGGCCTGCTGCTCGGAGCACCCCGTCGCCTTGATGAGTTGGACGATCACCTCCTCAAAGGTGTGGATGTCGTCATCGTAGAGGATCACGCGCCACGGCGTGTCCACGTGCTCTTCGACCGCCTCCTCCACCTCGACCTCCGGGAGCACGGTCGGGGCAGCGGGGTCCGCGGCCCAGGGTCCTCCGACGGGGAACGGGCGTCGCACCTCAGCCCGGCTCGGCGTCGGGTTCGACGAGCGCGAGGATCTCGTAGTCTTCGGTGACCGGGTTCGCGAGCAGCTTCTCGCACGCCTGCCGGACGGTCGCCTCAGCAACCTCCGGGCTGTCGCCGGAGACGCGCATCTGGATGAACTTCCCGGTCCGGACCTCCTCCACAGACGGCATCGCGAGGTCGTGAAGCGCGTGCTGGATCGCCTTCCCCTGGGGGTCGAGAATCGAGGGGCGGAGGGTGATGCGGATATGGGCAGTGTACATCGGGCCAGGAGGGTGACGGCGAAAGCTACGCCAGCGGCTCAGGGTCGGTAGAGCGCTTCCCGGCCTCGTCCGGATCGTCCTCGGTCGCCACGCGGATGGCCCAGAGCAGCGCACGGCCGAGCCCCCACCCGAGGTAGATCACGGCGGCGAACAGCAACCCATACTCCTGGAAGATCAGAGCCAGGATCAGGGACAGCAGGAAGAGCAGGAAGCGGACGCGGTACTTCCGCAGGTTCGTCCGGTTCGGCTGCGGGAGGGCCGGGAACTGGATCGGCGCCACCATCAGCCCCGACAGCAGGATGACGATGGTGATGAGGATCGAGATCTGGGGCCGGGCCAGCACGTTGAACCACTCCATGTCCACCGAGGCCAGGATGAACACGACGACGGCGCCGGCCTGCGCCGGGATCGGAAGCCCCACGAACTCGGACTGCTTCTCCCCAACCATGGCGATCGAGTTGAATCGTGCGAGGCGGACGGCCCCGAAGAGGGCCGGGAGGCTGGAGAGCAGGCCGCCCCACATCGGCCCAAGCTGGTGGAGGCCGAACTGGTAGAGCAGGAAGCTCGGCGCGACGCCGAACGAGACGACGTCGCTGAGTGAGTCCAGCTCCACGCCGAACTCCCCGGAGACGCCCACGAGCCGGGCCATCAGCCCGTCCAGGAGGTCGAAGAATCCGGCCAGGACCACGAGCCAGGCGGCCGCCTCCAGGTTGCCCGCGGCCGTCTGGATCAGCGAGAAGAACCCGGCCAGCAGGTTCATCAGGGTGAAGAAGTTGGGGACCGCCGCACGGGCGCGGCGGCGACTGGTCCCCCCGAACGGGTCGAGGCCCCGGCGGGCTCGGAGGACGGGTCCTCGGCGTCGGCGTCGTGTCTCCATTACGCGGCCTCGGCCTTGACGTGCGCCACCTCCTCAAGCACCGGATCCCCCTCGGCCTCGGACGCCGAGCGGAAGTGGCCGATGACGGTCTCCCCCGCCACCGTCCGCTGCCCGAGCGTCACCGTCAACTGGACGTGGGGCGGGACGGCCACGTCCATTCGCGACCCGAACTTGACGATCCCGTAGCGCTCGCCCGCCTTCATCGTCTTGCCCACGGGTGCGTCGTAGACGATGCGCCGGGCGACGGCCCCGGCGATCTGCTTGAAGAGGATGCGCGTGCCCGACGAGTGGCGCAGGCCCACCTCGCTCCGCTCGTTCTTCTCGCTCGCCTTGGGGTGCCACGCCACGAGGTAGTCGCCCGGCACGTAGCGCTCGTACTCGACGACGCCGTCCGCCGGCGACCGGTTGACGTGGACGTTCAGGGGCGAGAGGAAGATGGAGACCCGCTGCGAGGCGCCCTTGAGGTAGAGCGGCTCCTCCTCCGTGACGATCTCGACCACTTTGCCGTCGGCGGGCGCGAGCAGGAGGCCCGACGCGGACTCCGGGACCGTTCGCACCGGATCGCGGAAGAACCACACGACGAAGCCGAGCAACACGGCGCCGACGAAGGCGAGGATCCACGTCCATCCGCCGAAGACGAGCCCGATGGCGAGGAGGACGAGGGCGACGGCGGCGGCGGCGGCGATGAGGGAATAGCCTTCTCTGGCGAGCACGAGTTCGGGTTGGGTGAGGAGGGTCAACGCCGCCTGGGGGGCGGAGCGTTCCGCGGCCGGTCATCTCCGGCCCATGTTCGCACGGCCCTCCGCCCAAACGTGAAACGGGGACCCAACGACAAGCGCTGGGTCCCCGTCTCGGGCTCTTTGGCTGGGTCCGCCGCTCCGCGAGCCGTAGCTCCGGGTCGTCGGCCATTCTGTGTCTTTCCCAAGGGGACCGTCGCGGGTCGTCCGAGGAGCGCTGAGACAGCACGCTCGGACCACGGCGATGGGTGGTCCCCTGGCGTCGGCCGGTGTTGGAGACGAATCCCCGACGCACGGTCGCTCTGGCTGACACCTCCCACATGGAACAGGTCGGTCGCCACGCTGAGCAGGGCTCAGCCCGGACCGGAGTCCGGAGATGGCGGCTCGCCCACGGTGACCGTCCGCCGAAGCGGGCGCTCGCCGTTCGACCGAGGCGCGAGGCCTCTGCGTCGGGCGTGCGGTGCTCGAACGGATGCCTCCTCCGCTCGTCGTCCGCCCTTTCAGGTCGGCGACGGGTGCGGAGCACGTCATCCGGAGCACGCCCAGCGAACCGGGTCTCTCTCGCAGACCATGGTTTGAAACAGGGGTCTGGAGAGGAGGTCGTCCGAAGACGACCTGGAGGGCGATTCGCTGGTGGACTCGGGAAGCCCGAGCCCTGTGCACACCGGGCATTCCAGTGGGAAGCCCTCGTGCAGCCGTAAAGACACATTCTCAAAGAGCAAGGCCGCGTTGACGGCCGTGTGCCCGAAGGCACATCCGCAGGGTACGGGACAGGCCCGCGGAGGTCAAGATGAAGGGACCGTTAAGTTCTCCACGTATCCACGGCCGTCCACATTCGGGCCTTCGGGGATGGCGCCGTCCGTTCGCCCGAGGACATGCCGCACTGCCACAACCCCTTGTCCACCTTGGAGATCTCGATCCAGGATCCTCGCCGTTGTCAAACGGTCCCACCGCCCCGACCTTGTCGATCCCTTTCTCGCCCGCCCATGTCCCGCCTCGCCCTCCTCGCCGTCGTGCTCGTCGGGTGCCAGTCGGCGTCGGAGCCGCGCCTCGAAACCTCTGCCGACTCGCTCGCCTTCCGAGTGACGGAGGGGGCGGGCGGCCTCCGGGCGTGGAAGGCTCTCCCCGCCCTCGCCTTCGATTGGGCCGTCGTTCGCGACTCGGCCGAGGTCTTCCGGGTGCACCACTTGTGGGACAAGACGGGCGACCGGAGCCGCGTCGAGTGGCCAGGGGGCGAGGATTCGGTGTTCGTCGCCGTCCTCTCCCCGAGCCGCTTCAACCCCGCCATGCCCGAGGGTCGTGTCGCGCTCAACGGGACCGACCTCCCGGACCCCGAGCGGAGCGACCGCCTCGTTGAGGCGCACCGCCGGTTCATCAACGACAGCTACTGGCTCCTGGCCCCGCTCAAGACACTCGACCCCGGCGTGCGCCGCGCCGTCGAGGGCCGGGACCTCGCGCTCTCGTTCGAGAACGTAGGCCTGACGCCGGGCGACCGCTACTGGATCGAGGTGGACCCCGTGACGGGCTCCATGACCGGTTGGCGCTACCAGTTGGAGACGGACACCTCCGTCACCCGTTGGGAGTGGCTCGATCCGATTGATCTACCGACCACCCAGGGTCCCGTCCGCCTCGCCACCCTGAAGGTCCGGGACGGCGGCGGGTCCATCATCCTCACCGAGCCCGTCGCCGTCGAGGTCGTCGACGAAGCGATGTTCACCGACCTCCAGCCGCGGGGCTGGGCGGTCGATCCGAAGGCACAATGAGGGGGTGGTTCCTGGGGACCCCACTCGACGCCTCCCTCGCCGAGGAGGGTCAGGCGACCGTCGCGTTCCTCCGCACCGACGCCCCGCGCTCCGAGCGAGCGACCCGCGCCTTCGACTTCATCTTCGCCGCCGGCGAACACGCGCTCCGATATCACTTTCACGAGCCGCTCGGGCGCCTCGGCGTGAACGCCGTCACGCGAAAGACCGTCGGCGTTGCGCTCGACCTCGCCTTGCGGGGGCTCCGCCGCCCCCTCCGCCACGTCCTGGGAGGCTTCGACGACGCCCAACTGCGGCTGGTAGCCGACGAGATCGAGATCCGGCTTTACCCGGATCCCCACGGCTGAGCTACTCGGCGCCCCAGAGCAGCTCGACGAGCACGCGGCCGATCTGCCCCAGGCTCTCAGCGCTCACGTTCTCAGGCGTGTCCGCCGTCGTGTGCCAGGTGCTCGGGAACGGGGTCTGGATGAGGTCGACCACGGGGATGCCCTGGCGGAGGAACGGGACGTGGTCGTCCTGGATCGGCGGCCCAACTTCATCCACGAACGCCGTGGCGCCGACGCGGCGCGCGGCCGCCCAGACCCGGTCCACCACCTCGGGCGCGTAGCGGACGGAGAAGCCCTCCTGCGGCAGCCGAAGATTTGTGTCGCCGACCATGTCGAGGAGGATGCCCCACGCCGGCCGGTACTGCGGGTTGTCGCGGACGAAGATCTCACTCCCGATGGCGAACGGGACCCGGAGCGAGTCTGGGACCGACGTGCCGATGGTGCCCAGGTCTTCCAGGTCGAACAGGACGATGTCGACGCCGGCCTCGCCATCGCGCTCGTGCTCGTCGAGAAGTCGCGCCATCTCCAGCAGGACGGCCACGCCGGAGGCGCCGTCGTTCGCGCCTAACACGGGTTGCGCGTGACGAAGCGAGTCCGGGTCGTTGTCGGCCACCGGGCGGCTGTCCCAGTGGGCGGAGAGCAGGATGCGCCGGGGCGCGTCCAGATTCCACGACGCGATGATGTTCGAGCCGTGGAGTGTGTCGCCGGTGGCGAGCGGGACCGCCAGGCGCTGCTCCACGATTCGGTCGGCCCGAGACTGGAGGTCGCTGACCAGCCACTGGCGGGCGGCCTCGTGAGCGTCGGTGCCCGGCACGCGGGGGCCAAAGTCCGTCTGGCGCTCCACCATCCGGTAGGCCCGCTGGGCGTCGAACGTCGGGGACGGCTGCGGGCGCGTCAGCATCCACCAGGTGGCGAGGGCCACGAGCGTGGCGACGGCGAGGCCAGCGGGAATCAGCCAGCGCGGACGCCCGGCCGGACGAGATCTACGGCTCACTCGGCGACGGCGAAAAATTGAAGGTCGGAGAACTCGCCCGGCGTGACGGTGCGAGGCGTCGGCTCGGGGAGCGAGGCGGCGAGGGCGCGGGCCTCCTCCAGGGCCTGCGCGAAGAGCGCGGGGCGGTCGGCGGACTCACCCAGCGCGTCGAGCACCGGGTCGGAGCCGGCCAGGGCCATGACGAGGCTGTAGCTCGGCGTGTCGGGGAGGCCCGCGCGGTGGGTCCACGCGCCGCTGTGTACGTCGAACTCGTAAAGTGGCAGGAGCCGGCTCCCGTGCTCCGCGACGAACGCGACGGCCTCGATCAGGTAGTCGGCCTCGGCGTCGTCATGGGTGTAGTGGAAGCCAACGCGGGCCCAGCCGGGCTTCACGCCCTCCAGCCCGTCGAGCACGCACGTCCGGAGGCGGGCGCTGACGCTGGGTCCGATCCCGAGGAGCCGGTGCCCGTAGGGCCCGGCGCACGAGCAGCCCGCGCGGCTCTGAATCCCGAAGAGGTCGTCCAGGAGGACCGTGACGAAGCGAGGGTGGAGCGTCGTCCCCCAGGGGTCCCTGATGTTGAACGAGAGGATCCCCAGGCGGTCCGTGTGGTCGGTCGGGCCGAGGAGTTCGACCTGGGGGAGCGCCAGCCAGCGCTCGAGCGCCCGCTCGACGAGCGCGTGCTCGCGGCCCCGGATCGCGTCCACGCCCACGGCACGTTTTACGTCGAGCGCGTAGGCGGCGCGGAGCGTCTGAAAGAGGCCCGGCGTGCCGGCCGTCTCCCGCTCCTCGATGTCGTCCACGTAGTCGTGGACGAGGTCGCTGACGTAGACGACGGTCCCGCCCCCGCCGACGCTCGGCGCGAGGTCGGATGGGTAGAGGTCCTGGTTGAACACGAGGAGCCCGCACGAGCCCGGCCCGCCGAGGAACTTGTGAGGCGAGAGGAAGACGGCGTCGAGCCGCCCCTCGGGGTCGCCCTCCGGGCACATGTCGATCTCGATGTACGGCCCGGCGGCGGCGTAGTCGAAGAGGGCGAGGGCGTCGTGGGCGTGGAGCACGCGGGCGATCTCGTGGACCGGCGCCAGCACGCCCGTCACATTCGAGCCAGCGGAGAACGACCCGATGCGCCGCCGTCCCTCCCACCGCGCGTCGCGGAGGTGGCGCGTGAGGTCGTCCAGGCAGACCTGCCCGTCGGCGTTCAGGGCCACCTCGACGACCGTGCAGATCCCCTCACGCCAGGTGATCTCGTTCGAATGGTGCTCGTACGGCCCCACGAAGACGACGGGGCCCTGCTCACGGAGGTCGCGAGTCAGCCGGTCGGCGTCCTCCGCCCCCAGCGCCTCCGTCAGCCGGACCGTCAGTTCGCGGAGCGTGGCCGGGGGGATCGCGACGCCCAGGATCTCCTGGAGCTTGTGGATCGCGCCCGTCGAGCCCGACCCCACGCAGACGACCTTCCCACCGGGTCCGGCGTTCAGGGCGTCCTTGATGGCAGCCTCCGCGTCGTGAAGTAGCCTCGTGGCCGTGCGGCCGGTCAGACTGTCGATGGTGTGAGCGTTCGCGTAGAGCGCCGCGAGCCGCTGGAGGTGCTCCTCGATGAACGCGAGCTGCCGTCCGCTGGCGGTGTAGTCCGCGTAGAGGAGCGGGCGGCGGCCGAACGGCGTCGTCACCACGGCGTCGGCGCCGATGGTCTGGGCGCGGAGGTCGGAGGGCGTGAGACGCGGGAGGGCCATGTCCCAAGATAGGAGTGGGCGTGCCCTACGCCGACTCCTCGGGCGACGCCTTCCACGCGGATTCGAGCGGCCGCCGCGCGTCCTCCCCGAAGGCGACGAGCAGCACACGGTCCGGGAGGTTCCGGGTCGCCTGCCAGTTGCGCACCGTCTGGACGGCGATGCGGGCGGCGCGGTCGGCCGGGAATCCGTAGACGCCGGTCGAGATGGCGGGGAAAGCGATGGTTCGCAGGCCATGCTCAGTAGCCAGGGCCAGGCTGCTGCGGTAGGCCGAGGCGAGCGCCTGGTCCTCGCCCGCGCCGCCGCCGCGCCAGATCGGCCCGACCGTGTGGATGACGAACCGCGCCGCGAGGTCGAAGGCGGGCGTGATCCGCGCCTCGCCCGTCGGGCAGCGGACGCCCGGGCGCACTTCGGAGACGGCGCGGCACGCGTCAAGCAACGCCGAGCCGGCCGCGCGATGGATCGCGCCGTCGACGCCCCCGCCGCCCAGCATCCGCTCGTTGGCGGCGTTGACGATGGCGTCCACGTCGAGGCGCGTGATGTCGTCGGTGACGATCTCGATGGAGTCCATAGGGCACGTTAGGAGTAGTGGGTGGAGACGGTGCGGGCGCCGGGGCGTTCCTGGGGTCTGCCGTCGGCGGATCTGGGCCGCGCCGGAATCGTGGATGCTCTCCCTGGTCCGACGCCCATGCGCGCCCTGCTCGTCCTCGCCCTCGTCCTCGCCCTCGTCCTCGCGGCCTGCAAGGCCCCCGTCCGCAGCGGCCTGTTGCGCGTCGACGCCCCCGCAGATTCATCCCACCTGGGCGTCGCGTTCTCGCTTGACGGGCCGGGGGGCGCAGCGATCGTAGCTCCGGTCTCCATCAATGGCGGACCCGAGCGTCCGTACGTGCTCGACACGGGCGCCAGCTGACCTGCCTCGACGAGGCCGTGGCCGACTCGCTCGGCCGGCCGACGCGGGCGGACCTCTCAGGCGTCGGCGTCGGCGCCGGGCTCGGGGGCACCGGAAGCGTCGGGCTCGTCCAGGCCGACTCCGTCCGCGGGGCGACGCGACGGCCTACGACCTCACGATCTGCGCGCGCGACCTCGCCGCCATCGAGGGCGTGGGCCTCGCCGCGGACGGCCCCGTCGGGCTCGACCTCCTGACCTCGTTCCGCGTGGGGCTAGACGTCGAGACCGAGATGCTCACGCTCGAAGGGCGCTGACCGTCCAGTCTTACGCGCCGTGCCCGCCGCCGACGACGCGGAGCCCGACGACGCCGGCGAGGATCAAGCCGAGGCACACGAGCCGCGCCGCCGTCCGCGGCTCGCCCAGGACCGCGATCCCGTACAGCACCGCGCCGACCGCGCCGATCCCGGTCCACACGGCGTAGGCCGTGCCGATTGGCAGCACGCGCGTGGCGAGGGACAGGCCGTAGACGCTCCCCGCCATCGCCAGAAGAACCACGGCGCTCGGGCCGAGGCGCGTGAACCCGTCGGTGCGCGGCAGGAGGACGGCCCAGACCGTCTCCAGCAAGCCGCTGACGAGGAGCACCGCCCACGCTGCCGAGGCGCTCGCGGGGAACGCGCTCACGCCTCCGCCTCGATGAACTGCCCGTGGTTCACGACCGCCCACGCGCGGCCGACCATCGGCGAACCAACGAACGGGGTGTTGTGCGACTTCGAGTGGATGTGATGGGTCTCAAACGTCCACTCCGTCGCGTCGTCGAAGATCGTCAGGTTGGCCTCGGCACCCGCCTCCAGGGCGGGGACGTCCAGGCCGAGGATCTCGCGCGGAGCGACGGCCAGCTTGTGGACGGCCTCGGCGAGCGTGAGGACGCCCGGCTTGACGAGGTCGCGGACGGTCAGCCCCCAGCAGGTTTCGAGGCCGAGGATCCCGAACGGCGCCTCGATGAACTCGACCTCCTTCTCGAACCCGGCGTGCGGCGCATGGTCCGTCGCGATCGCGTCGATGGTGCCGTCCGCGAGGCCCTCCTTGATCGCGTCTACGTCGGCCTGGGTGCGGAGCGGCGGGTGCATCTTGGTGTGCGTGTCGTAGTCGCTCGTCTCGACAGCCGCGTCGGTGAGGGCCCAGTGGTGCGGGCAGGCCTCGGCCGTGATCGCCACGCCCCGCGCCTTCGCCCGCCGCACGATGTCGACGGCGCGGGCGGTCGAGATGTGGCAGACGTGGAAGCGGGCACCGGTGAACTCGGCCAGGAGCGCGTCGCGGGCGATCATGGCCTCCTCCGCGAGGCCGGGGATGCCGGGCAGCCCGAGCCGCGTGGCGACGGCCCCCTCGTTCATATGCCCGTGTGGGTTCAGGCTGAGGTCCTCCTCGTGGCCGAGAATCGGCTTGTCAAGGGTCCGGACGTATTCGAGCGCGTGGCGCATGAGACCGCCGTGCTGGACCGGCGAGCCATCGTCGGAGAAGGCGACGGCGCCGCCCGCGGCCATGTCGGCCATCTCCGCCAGCTCCTCGCCCTTCCGCCCCTTCGAGACGGTCCCGATCGGGTAGACGTCCACGACGAGGCCCTCGGCCCGCTTCCGGACGAACTCGACCACGTCGCGCGTGGCGATGGGCGGGTCCGTGTTGGGCATGCATGCGACGGCGGTGAACCCGCCGAAGGCAGCCGCACGGGCGCCGGTCAGGATCGTCTCCTTGTGCTCCTGTCCGGGCTCCCTCAGGTGGACGTGCATGTCCATCCAGCCCTGCGAGATCGTCTTGCCGGTCGCGTCGTAGGTGCGAACGCCGTCCGGCGCCTCCACGGTCTCCCCGACCTCGGCGATCTGTCCGTCGCGGATTAGGACGTCGGCACGGCGAGATTCGCCGGAGACGGCGTCGAGAAGGGTGCCGCCGGAAAGAAGGAGATCGAGAGGCATGGGTGCGAGGGGAGTCGACGGGAAGCTACCGAGCCCGTCGCCTCCGCGGCCGGGGAGACTTTTCGAGGCGCCCCGAGTGTCAGGACCTCCTGTCCTCACTCTTTGTGTTCCGTTACCAGTCGCTCTTTCTCGTCCTGTGGGTCGCCGCCTCCGGCTGTCTCGCCATGCACCCGCAGACCGGCCCGCCCCCCGTCGCGCCCCCGCTCCGACCCGAGGTGTTCTTCGATGGACACACGCAAGGCCTCGGCACGCTCAGGGTTCGCGGTCGCACGCCAGAAGAGGTCCGCGTCGAGAGCTACGGCGAGGCCCAGCCCGACAGCACGTTCCGCCTCGATCAAACCATCACGCACCCCGATGGCCGTACTGAGACGCGGACCTGGATCATGCGCCGAGTCGACGCGACGCACTACACGGCGACGCTGACGGACGCGGAGGGCGAGGTCGGGGCCGAGGTCCAGGGCAACGAGTTGTTCATCCGGTACCGGATCGGCTGGCCGGCGATCACGATGCGTCAGCACCTCATCCTCCAACCCGATGGCAAGACCGCCCTGAACCTCTCGACCGTCCGCGTCCTCGGCATCCCGTGGGCGCGCCTGAACGAGCAGATCCGCAGGGTGGACGATTAGTTCGCCGGGTCCAGAAGGTCCTCGATGCGGGCGTCGATGTCCTCCAGGTGCGCCCGCGTCGGCGCGTCCTGCGTCCGCCCCGCCGCCGCACGCGCGTCGCGCTGGACGGACCGGAGCGCGGCACGCGCTGCCGCCCGGATGTCCGACTGGCTGATGTCGACGCCGAGATAGGCGAATGAGTCGGGCAGGTCGCGCTCGTCCTCCGTCATCAACGACGCGAGCCGCTCGACGTAGCCGCGCTGGAGGTTCCGGCGGTACACGTCGATCTCGGGGCGACGGTGGGCCAGCTCCGACCACACGTCGGCGCGGAGGTCGTCCATAAACGCGGCGAGCGGGTAGCCGCCGCCGTCGATGGCCTCGGCCTCCACCATACGCCCCAGCCGCATCGGGTCCAGCAGCGTGTTGAGGACCGAGACCTGATAGGCCCGGATCCGGTCGACCCCGCCGACGGGTTGGATGCGCCGCAGGATCTCCGGGTCGAGGAGCCACGTCGGTGTCTGGAACACGTGGGCGTCGAGGAACGCGAGGGCGCGCTCCTGCTCGTCGCGCGGGACGGGCTCAAAGACGACGCCGGCCTGGTCGGTCGACTTCGGCGTCTCTCGGACGCCGCCGACGACGGTGACGACGTGGCCCATGTACCGGCGCCACATGCCGAGCAGTTCGCCGTAGATCTCGTCCAGGTCGTCGTAGCCCTCGCCCGGCGTCGAGGTCCATGCCACGAGGTGGGGGACGACGCGCTGGAGGTTCTGGACGGCGTAGGTGCTGGCCTTCACTGGGTCGTCGCCCATGTCCTCGGTCTGGGCGTCCGGATTGTAGCCGCCGAATCCCTGCGAGAACCGGTACATCGGGTCCCCCTCGTGTGCGGCGATGAGCGCGTCGAGCGTGCCCGCCTCGTCGTCCGGCGCCGTCACGTTCGGGTACCAGCGGTAGCCCCAGTTGATGACGTAGTCGTCGTAGGGCCCGATCTGGCGGACGAACCGGGTGACGCCGTCGCCGGGCTGGGCGATGTAGTTCTGCCGCGTGTAGTCCATGATGGTCGGCGCCACGCCGTACTCGGTCGTGAACGTCGGCGAGCGGAGGCTGTCGACCGGGAAGGACGACGACGCGATCATGTTGTGCGGGAGACCGAGCGCGTGGCCGATCTCGTGCGCGATCACCTGGCGCATCGTCTCCCCGATCAGCTCCTCGTCGATCGTGAGGGACCGGGCCTGCGGGTTCGCGGCGCCCGTCTCGATCATCAGCCGGTTCCGGTACGAGCGGATGTGGTTGTGGTACCAGATGATGTCGCTCTCGATGATCTCGCCGGAGCGGGGGTCGCTCACGCTCGGGCCGGTCGCGTTCCGCGTGGTCGAGGCCACGTAGCGGACGGTCGAGTAGCGGACGTCCTCGGGGTCGAACGCGTCGGGGTCGCCCGGCGCCGGGGGCATCTCGCAGCGGATGGCGTTCTTGAAGCCGGCCGCCTCAAACGCCCGGTTCCAGTCCTCCACGCCCTGGCAGAAGTAGGGCCGCCAGTGGTCGGGCGTGGCCGGGTCGAGCGTGTAGACGATGGGCTTCACGGGCTCCACGAGCTCGCCGCGGAGGTACGCCGCCGTGTCGCGCGGGACGAGCCGCCAGCGCCGAATGTATGCGCGCTCGGCCGCCTTCTGGTCGTCGCGGCCGTAGTCGATCTGCTCGACGGTGAAGAACCCGACGCGGTCGTCCGCGAGGCGGGCCGTCATGGGCTGCTCGGGGAGGAGTACGAACGAGTGGAACATCTGCATCGAGATCGTCCCGGCGCCCTGCGTCGACGGCGGCTCGGCGGCGTCGTATGTCATCGTGTAGCGGACGTTGACGTTCTTGGGGAAGCTCTTGGCCTCGTCCACGAACGACCGCGCCTCGTCCAGCCTGCGGACCTTGAACTGCGTCCGCTGCGCCGTCGAGAGGCCACTGAGTGCCGGGATGTCCTTCCCGTAGAGGTCGCTCACGTCGATCACGACGCCCGCGCTGTCGGGCGTGAGCGCGGCGACGGGGAAGGCGGCCACGACCGGCTCGAAATTGTTCACGCGGACCGACTGGGCGATGGGGAGCGCGGGGTCGGCGACGGCCGTGTAGGACTGCGTGCGGAGCAGGACGCGGTTGCCGACGCGCTCCCAGCGGATCACCTGCTCGGCCGTCTTAGAACCGGCCGGGGTGTAGCCCCCGAGGTCGGCCGGCACCTGCGCGATCCGCGTGACGGAGAGGAGGTCCCGGTTGAAGAGCGAGTCGGGGATCTCGAACAGGAGCGTCTCGCCGACGCGGTGGACCGTGAACAGCCCGTCGTCGCTGACGGCGTCGTCGGTCACGACCTCGCTGTACGGCTTGGGGTCGGTGGAGCCCGCGCGCTGGCGCGCACCGTTGGACGCGGCCTCGGCGGCCGGCGTCGGGGTGCCGGTGGCGGCGGGGCGGGTGCCGGCGCAGCCGGCGAGGAGGACGAGGGCAGTCGTAAGGGCGAAGACGCGCACAGAAGAGGGGGATAGACCGGGCGGAATGGTACTCGCCACGGACATGCGCTGCCAGCCGTCGGCCCGCCCGGCGACGGATCGGGGGGCCCCTGAACTCCGTGCGACACGAGAACGCGCGCGGGCGTGGGCCGTGAACAACGTCCGCTCTCTAATCCCCTCCCATGTCTACCCAACTCCGCGGCGCAACCATCGCCATCCTCGCCACCGACGGCTTCGAGCAGGTCGAACTAACCAAGCCCAAGCAGGCCCTCGAAGACGCCGGCGCCACCGTCCACGTCGTCTCCCCGGAGTCCGGCTCCATCGAGGGCTGGGACGAGGACGACTGGGGCGATGAAGTCTCCGTCGACGTGACGCTCGGCGACGCCGACGCCGCGTCCTACGACGCCCTCGTGCTCCCCGGCGGCCAGATCAACCCGGACAAGCTCCGGATCAACGACGACGCCCTCGCCTTCGTGAAGGCGTTCGCGTCGGCCGGCAAGCCCATCGCCGCCATCTGCCACGCCCCCTGGCTCCTCGCCGAGACCGGCCTCGCCGAGGGCCGCACGCTCACGTCCTACCGGTCGATCCGGACGGACCTCAAGAATGCCGGCGCGACCGTCAAGGACGAGGCGGTGGTCCGCGACGAGGACGGCCCGTTCCCGCTCATCACGAGCCGTAACCCGGACGACCTCCCCGCCTTCAACGACGCCATCATCGACGTCGTCTCGAAGGCCGCGCAGCCGGCCTAGGCCGCGCCCGTCCGTCTCCGACGCCCCCGGCTAGCGCTCTGTCAAGCGCCGGTGCTGGGGGGCGTCGTCCGTTTCGTTCGGGATCACGACGCGGACCGCCGTCCCGCCGGCCGCCGGCGCACCGATCTCCACCGACGCCCCGATCAGGGCTGCGCGGTAGCGGATCGAGGCGAGGCCGCGGCCGCCCTCCAGGGCGTCGGGACGAGCCGCATCCGGGTCGATCCCGGCCCCGTCGTCGGCCACCTCCAGCGAGACCCCCTGGGGGATCCGGTGGAGCGTCACCCGAATTGTGTCGGAATCGGCGTGTCGAAGGGCGTTCGCGATGGCCTCCTGCGCAATCCGGTAGAGATGGCGGGCCTGCCGTCGGTCCGGAAACTCCACGTCCTCGGCCTGGACGTGGATCTTCGGACGCTCGCCGCTCCCCGACTCCCGGACGGCCTCGGCCAGCCGTCGGAGGGCGTCGCCGAGGCCGCGTGGCGACGCGTCCACCGGGTTCAGGCCATACGCCATGTTCCGCGCCTCGCCGACGGTCTCCTCGATGTGGTTGTGGAGCGTCTCCGCGTGATCCGCGAGCGTCCGGATCCGGCCGAGGAGTTCGTCGGGGAGCGCCTGCAAGACCCCGTCGCGCTGGCTGATGGCCAGCAGGTCGTTCGTGAGCGCGTGCGAGAGCATCGTGGCCCCCGCGAGCGTCTGGCCGAGCCCGTCGTGGAGGTCCATCCCGAACCGCTCCCGCTCGTTCTCGGCGGTCTCCTGGACTTCCCGTTCGTGCTCGGCCGCCCGCGTCTGAGCGAGGATGCGGGCCGTCGCGTCGTTCTGGACCCCGATGAAGTAGCGGACCTTCCCGTCGTCGTCGTGGACCGGGCTGACGTAGAGGTCGTTGTAGAAGAGCGACCCGTCCTTCCGGTAGTTCCGGAGCAGCACGTGAGTTCGCTGCTGCTCGTCGACGGCGCGCCGCAGCTGGTAGCGCTCCGCTTGGTCCCGGTCGTTGCCCTGGAGGAACCGGCAGTTCCGCCCGATCACTTCGTCCCGACTGTACCCGGTGAACTCGCAGAAGTAGTCGTTGACCCAGACGATGGGGTTGTCGTCCTGGTGCGCGTCGGTGATGACGACGAGGTTGTTGGCCGCGTGGAGTGCGCGTGCGACGGTGTCGCCGTCGAGGACGGCGTTCTTGCCACGGTCGGACCGGGGGGGCAGCACCGAAGGGTCGAAAGGCATGCGGGGAGACCAGGCAGCCCGCAATATTACTCCGCCCCTCCGCCCACCGGGAACTCGATCGAGATCACGCCCGGGTAGCGGATCGGCCCGATGCTGGTGTTGATGGTTGGCTGCGCGTCGAGCCGGATCGTCTGGCGGCGCGTCTCCGCACCGGCCAAGTTGGCAGCGAGCGTGGCGAGGTCGCCCACGTTGCGCCCGAAGAAGCGGACGAGGTCCAGCTCCATCCGGATCGGCAGGTCGACGGCCGCGCCGGGCTGAATGAGCCGGTCGTCGTTGTAGACGCCCGAGATGGTCTGGGTGTCGTCGAGGAACAGGGTCCAGTCGAGCGAGACGAGCTGGGCGGCGACGCCGTTGCCCGACGGGTTCTCCGCGCCGACGTGGAGCGTGAAGCTCAGCGGCACCCGGCCGGTCGCGGCGGCGGCCCCGAGGCGCGCGAGGTCGGTCGGCCCCAGCTCGCCCCGGTTCGCGATCCGGTCCAGATCGACGCCCGCGACGAGGCCGTTGGAGACCTGGTCGAGTTCGAACTGGACCTGGCCGAGCTGGGCGAACTGCTGGAGCGTGGTGCAGCCGGGGACCAGGAGGAGCACCGCGAGGGCGGCGACGGCGAAGGAGGACGTGCGGAGCATGGGGATCGGCGAGGGGGAGTCGGCGGTAGGCGGAGCCGTCCCACGTCCCGTCCCCGCGTCAGGTTCTCGTGCTCGCGCTCCCCCACCCCCTCGTCGTCGTCGCCCACGATCTCCGCTCCGCCCACAACGTCGGGTCCGTGTTCCGCACGGCCGACTCGGCGGGCCTCGCGCGCGTCGTGCTCACCGGCTTCTCGGCGACGCCAGACCACCGGGGCGTGGCGAAGACGGCCCTCGGCGCGCAGGACGCGGTCGCGTGGACTCACACGCCCGACCTCGGGGACGCCCTCGACGCACTCCGCGCCGAGGGCTACACGCTCGCGGCGCTGGAGCGTGCTGAGGGCGCCGTCGCCCCCGCCGACGTCGGCGCCGACGCGTACCCCCTCGCCCTGATCCTCGGCAACGAGGTGACTGGGGTCCCGGCCGACGTGCTCGACGCGGCCGACCTCGTGATCGGCCTCCCGCAGTACGGGTCGAAGGCGTCCCTCAACGTGTCGGTCGCGTTCGGGGTCGCGGCGTATCGCCTCGTCGAGCGCTACCGCCTGCTGGCCGGGTAGCGGATCCAGCCGGGCGCGCCACGCGTTGGCCGCCCGCACCTCTCCCCTCTTTCGATGCTCATCAAACCCGGCCGCTCGAGTGGCAACCTCATCGACCGCCGCGGCGGTGGCGGCGGCAAAATCGGCCTCGGCCTCGGAGGCCTCGTGATCCTCCTCGTCGGCGCCTTCTTCGGGCTCGACCTCCGCCCGCTCCTCGGCGGTGGCGGCGCCGCCCCCCCCACGGCGGAACAGACGGCAGCGCCCCAGGACGACGCCGGGGAGACCATCGACGCGATCCTCGCCGAGACCGAGCTCGTGTGGGGCCGGCTGTACCAGGAATCCGGCGACACGTACCCGGAGCCCGGCCTCGTCCTCTACGACGGCGTCACGCAAACGGGCTGCGGCTACGGCCAAGCGGCGACGGGCCCGTTCTACTGCCCCTCCGACCAGCGTGTCTACCTCGATCTCTCGTTCATGCGCCAGCTCCGGCAGATGGGAGCCCAGGGCGACTTCGCCGTAGCCTACGTGATCGCGCACGAGGTGGGGCACCACGTCCAGAACGTCGAGGGCCTGCTCTCTGGCGCGCGCTCGAACGCGTCCTCCGTCCAGACCGAGCTTCAGGCCGACTGCCTCGCGGGCATCTGGACCCACTTCGCGGCGGCCGACGGCACCGACGACCGCCTCGTATTCGACGAGTCCGACATCCAGTCCGGCATCTCGGCTGCCGCCGCCGTCGGCGACGACCGGATGCAGCAATCGGCCGGGCAGGCGGTGCGGCCCGAGTCGTTCACGCACGGCTCGTCGCAGCAGCGCGTGAACTCGTTCCTCAGCGGCTTCCGGAGCGGCGACTACCGCGTCTGCTTCGGCGCCTGAGGCACGTCGCTCCACGCTACGGCCAGCCACAGGTCGTCCAGCCGGCGGTAGGCGAGGCGCCACGCGCCGTGCTCGCTCACAGCGCCGCCCGCCCCGGCCTCGGCGAGGTGGGCCGTGTCGAGGGCGAGGCGGACCGACCGCCCTCCGGCGCGAAACCCCGTCCGCTGCGCCTTCAGCACCGACTCCTTGAGGGCCCAGAGGAGCGTCTGCACGTCGTCCGTCGGCCCGCCGAGCGCGTCCAGGAGGGCGTATTCCTCGGGGCGGAGGATGCGCGTCCAGAGGTCCGGACGCCGGGGCGCCACCCGCTCCACGTCCAGCCCGACCGGTCGTGCGGCCAGCGCCGCGGCACCAACGAGCGCGTCTCCCCGTCCGCCGTGAGCGATCGACACGAAGCCGCCCTCGACGCGCGGCGCGCCGTCCTCCCCGACCGTGAGGGACACTTCGTGCGGCGCGCATCCGAACCGAGACGCCACGAGGGTGCGGGCGGCGGTCCGACCGAGGACGAACTGCCGGCGCCGCCCCGCATGTCCAAAGGTGGCCAATCGCGAGAGTTCGCTAGGGGACAGGACCGAAACGTCCTCTCGGGAGGTATACCCCACCTCGATGTCCTCCGGAACGGGCCAAGGGGGAGGAGGCGAGGTCGTCACGGGCATCTCGGGGCGGCGACCGAATTGGTCTGTGACAATCGTACGCCCTACCCGGCGGCCCCCGTTCCGCCTATTTTTACGGCGCCACACACCTGACCTATGAGCGTCCTTCCTCTCCAGCGACTTAAAGTGCCGGCGGCCCCGGCCAGCCTCCAGCGGGCGAAGGAGTCGTTCTCCGAGTTCGTCGTCGCCTACCGAGACCGGCTCTCGCACCTGTTCGGGTCGCGGGCCGACCTCGACCGGATCAACGTGGATCGGGGCCTCCCGCCCTTCGTGTTCCAGCGCGTCCGCGATGTGGACCCGCTCTCGGTCTACGTGCCCGAGGCGTACGGCGGCCGCGGGTCGTCCATCGCCCACAGCATGACGATGCTGGAGGAGACGAGCTACTTCTCGCTCCCGCTCAGCCTCGTCGTCGGCATCAACGGGGGGCTCTTCCTCCAGCCCGTTGCGAAGTACGGGTCCGAGAAGGCCCGTCAGTCCGTCTTCCCGTCGTTCCTGCGGTATCGAAAGATGGGCGGGCTGATGATCACCGAGCCCGACTACGGGTCCGACGCGCTCCACATGGAGACGGCCTGGGAGCAAACCGACCGGGGCACCTACAAGATCGAGGGCACGAAGCACTGGGCCGGCCTCACCGGCTGGGCCGACTACTGGCTCCTCACGGCCCGCCCGCGCACCTCCGACGGCTCGCTCCGCCGCGATGTCGACTTCTTCATCTCGGACAGCAATGCGCCAGGCCAGGCCATCGAGGTCGAGGAGCTGTACCCGAACCTCGGGCTCAAGATGATCCCGTACGGCCGGAACCGGATCGACGTGGAACTGCCCGAATCGGCCCGCCTGCAGCCCACGTCCACCGGCGTCAAGATGATGCTGGACACCCTCCATCGGAGCCGCCTCCAGATGCCGGGGATGGCGATGGGCTACCTCCGCCGTGTGTTCGACGAGGCCCTCGACCACTGCCGCGAGCGGTTCGTCGGCGGCCAGCCGCTCCTCGACTACGACCAGGTCCGGGCGCGCCTCGCGCGGCTCCAGTCGTTCGTGACGGGGACGGCCGCCATGTGCCTCAATACGTCCGAGACCGCCGGCGTCGACCGCGACCTGTTCGGCGACGGGCTCAAGGCCAACGCGTTCAAGACGGTCGTCACGGACTGGATGCAGGAGGCGGCCCAGTCGTTCGTCCAGCTCTCCGGGGCCCAGGGCTACCGGGAGGACCACCTCGCCGGCCGCTCGCTCGTCGACAGCCGGCCGTACCAGATCTTCGAAGGTTCCAACGACATCCTGTACCAGCAGGTGACGGAGGCCGTCGTGAAGGCGATGCGGCGGATGAAGGAGGCCGACCTCGGTGCCTACCTCCGCTCCGAGCCGCTCACGGCCCGCGCCGCCGAGATGTTCGGCGACCTCCTCTCGTTCGACGTCGACTGGTCGATGCCGCAGCGCAAGCTCGTGGACCTCGGCCGCGCCATCAGCCGGATGGTGACGATGGAGATGACGATCGAGTTGGGCGAGCGCGGACACCCGTCCGAGCTCATCCATGGCATGCTGGAGGAGACGCGCGCCGAGGTCCGGTCGCTGCTGGATACCTACCGCCACGGCGGCCTGACGGGCCTCGTGGAGGACATGGGCGCGCCGAACTGGCTCGCTCGCGTACAGCCTGCGTCCTGACGTGGCGCCGGTCACGAAGCTCCGCCTCACATACGTCGCCCTTGCGATCGTCTGGATTGTGGCGGTGACGGTTCTCTGGCGGCTCGTGCCCAACTTGTCCGAGTGGGTCGGCGCGGACTCCGTCGTCGTGGGCGGCCTCGTGGGAATACTGGCTGGGGGCGTCGGAACCGCCTATCAGGCCGGCCGCCGCGACGCGTCGTGAGCCGGCCCGACCCAGTCGAGTACGCCGCCTACTACGGCCGGTACATCGACCGCGTCCCGGACGGACCGCTCGTGGAAACGCTCCGCCAGCAAGGGGTGCAGACGACGCGCCTGGTGCGCTCCCTGGACCCTGCCCTCGGCGCCCACCGCTACGCGCCCGGCAAGTGGACGCTGGCCCAGTCCATCGCCCACGTCATCGACACTGAGCGGATTTTCGGCGTCCGCGCCCTCCGCATCGCCCGCGGCGACACGACGCCCCTCCCTGGCTTCGACCAGGACGCCTTCGTCGATGCTCTCGACGGGGACCGCCCGCTCGCCGACCTCGCCGAGGAGGCCGAGCGCCTCCGCGCCACGACCGTCGACCTGTTCGCGTCGTTCTCCGCGGCCGCGCTCGAACGCGTGGGGACGGCGAGCGGGCATCCGCTGAGTGTCCGAGCGGCTGGCTGGATCATCGCTGGGCACGAGCGCCACCACGTCGCCCTCATTCACGAGCGGTACCTGGCGTGATCCGCGTTCGGTCACGCGGCGAGGTCACTCTGGAGCGTACCCGCCGGTAGCGAGCGCAGACGGAAACGCGGCGGTGTCGGGGGCGGTACGCGCCCCATGCCCGCGTTCTCCGCCTCCCTCCGTGTCCCCGTCCCCGCCGCCACGCTCTTCGACTGGCACGAGCGGCCGGGCGCCTTCGCGCGCCTCACCCCGCCCTGGCAGTCGGTGGACCTCGATCGGTCGGACGGGATCCAGAACGGCGACCGCGCGGTGATGCGCCTCGGGGTGGGCCCACTCGCAGTCCGCTGGGTCGCGGAACACCGGGCCTATTCCGAGGCGTGCCGCGCCGGCCACGGCGACTGCCAGTTCCAGGACATCCAGGTACACGGCCCGTTCGCGTCGTGGTCGCACCTCCACCGGATGTCGCCGCACGGAGACGACGCCTCGGTCCTCCACGACGAGGTGAGCTACACGCTGCCGCTGGCGCCGGTCTCCAGCGTCGTCGCCGGGTGGGCGACCGAGGGCCAGATCGAGCGCCTCTTCGCCTACCGGCACCGCGTGACGCGGGACGACCTGTCTCGTCACGCCTCGTCGAGCGGCCCGCCGATGACCGTCGCCATCACCGGCGCGTCCGGCCTCGTCGGACGTCAGCTCGCCGCGTTCCTGACCGGGGGCGGGCACCGCGTGGTTCGGCTGGTGCGGCGATGGGACGACGTGGCGCGGTGGACGCGCGGTGACCTGGAGCGCGCGGTCTACTGGAACGTGGAGCGGGGCGAGATCGACCTGGCGGCGCTCCGGCGCGAGGCGCCCGACGCCGTGGTCCACCTCGCCGGCGAGTCGATCGTGGCCCCTCGGTTCACCAACGCCAAGAAGCGGCGGATCTGGGAGAGCCGCACGAAGGGGACGCAGCTCCTCAGCCGCGCCCTCGCCGCCCTCGACCCGGTCCCGCGCGTCCTCGTCTCGGCCAGCGCCGCCGGCTACTACGGCGACACCGGCGACCGAGCGGTGACTGAGGCGAGCCCCTCCGGCGACGGCTTCTTTGCCGCCGTGTGCCGCGCCTGGGAGGACGCGACTGCCGAGGCGGACGCGGCCGGCATTCGCGTCGTACACGCCCGCATTGGGCTCGTGACGACGCCCGCCGGCGGGCTCGTCGGCACACTCGCGGCGCCGACGCGGATCGGCCTCGGCGGCTGGCCCGGCGACGGAAGCAACTACCTCCCGTGGATCTCGATCGACGACACGATCTACGCCCTCGCCTTCCTCCTCCAGAACGAGAGGGCGAGCGGGCCGGTCAACCTCTCCGCCCCCGAGCCCGTCCCGGCCAGGACGTTCGTGAAGGCCCTGGCCGACACCCTCGACCGCCCGGCGGTGTTCTCCCTGCCGGCCCCGATCATCCGCGCGCTCGGCGGCGAGGCGGGGCGCGAGATCGCCCTCAAGAGTACGCGGATGCGCCCTGCCCGCCTCCACGACGCCGGCTTCCGCTTCGCGTATCCTGATCTGGACCGTGCCCTCGGTCACGTGCTCGGCCGCCTCCCTGCCCCCACCTCGCCATGACTCGGACCCTCCTCGCCGCCCTCCTGGTCGCGGCCTCCGCGCACGCCCAGGACGACGCCCTCGCCTCCACGTCCGACCGGTTCGAGGCGGACCTAGCGCTCGTCACACGAGTCGCCGCCACGGCCGCCCTCGTCCACGACGCGGACGGCACCTTCCCGATGTCCGCGTTCGGTCTCCTCGGCAGCCGCTGGGCAGGCCAGACCGACCTCCGCGCGGTCCCTCTCTCGTCGCTGATCCTCACGGACCGCGGCGACGCCGTCCAGGTCGAGTACGTCCCGCTCCCGACCGACCCGTATGTCCGGGAAGACCTCGTCGTGACTCTTACTCTGACCCCGGAGGGGAGCGGGCGGTACCGGGGCGCGTACGAGATCCGCCGCCGCGCGGACGCCGAGGACGGCGCCCGGCCTCTCCCCTACGACATCGCCGCACGCTACCGGGTCGAGCGGGCGTACGGGACGCTGTGCGTCGAGGCCGAGCGGATTCGGGGGGCTGTCGCGGACGGCTCGTTCGAGCCCGACCCGACCCAGCTCAGCAGCGAGCCACTGACCATCCGCGTTCACCCGCCGGGCGAGGGCGCGCCGGTGTTCTATGAGCGCACCCACTCCTAGCCGGGTCGTTGCTCTGCCGCACAATCCGGTGACGCTCGTCGTCCTGCTGCACGTCCTCGCGACGCTCGTCATGGTGGGCGTCATCTGGACGATCCAGGTCGTCCACTACCCGTTGTTCGCGGGCGTCGGCGAGGACGGCTGGGGCGCGTACCAGGCCCAGCATCAGGCTCGGATCACGCTCGTAGTCGGTCCGACTATGCTCGTGGAGTTGATCACGGCCATCTGGCTCGTCGTCGACCGACCGGCCGCGTTTCCCCCGTGGGCCGTCGTGCTCGGCGCCGCGCTGGTCGGACTGATCTGGGCGTCGACGGCGTTCGTGCAGGTCCCACTCCACAACGCTCTCGGAGGGACGTTTGACGCCGAGTCCCACGCGCGCCTCGTGGCCACCAACTGGATCCGCACCGCTGCGTGGACGGTGCGAGGCGGGCTCGTCCTCTGGCTGCTCGCCCGCGCCCTCCCCGATCTCGGGTAGAGAGTTGGGGGCCTACACATGAAGCGCCCCGCCGGCCAGGCCAGCGGGGCGCGTGCGCGTGCGCGTGCGCGTCGACGAGGAGTCGATCAGGCGGCCGGGATGCGGATCCGCTGGCCCGGGTAGATCTTGTCCGGGTCACCGATGACCTCGCGGTTGGCCTCGAAGATCTTGTTGTACTCGTTGGCGTCGCCGTAGTACTCCTTCGCGATCTTCGAGAGCGTGTCGCCACTCTCGATGGTGTAGTAGCGGCTCTGCGACGCCGGGGTGGTCCCCGCCGTCTGAGCCTGGGCGCCAGTGACCGAGATGCCGTCGTCGTCCACGTGCGAGACGCCCTTCACGTTGCCGGCGATGAGGGCGGCCTTCTCCTTCGCGGCCTGGCTCTTGGCCTGGCCCTGGAGCGTCACGCGGCCGTTGTCGTAGCGGACGCCCAGGTTCGAGATGTTGCTGCCGAGCGCCTTCTCGATTTCATTCTTGATCTGTTCGGCTTCGTTGCCTTCTTTGCCGCTGAAAAGATCTTTGCCGGCGTCTTTGAGAAAGTCGAGGAGTCCCATGAGAGAGGGGGATGGGGGAAGGGCAAAGCGGCAGAGGTGCCGCGGGTGGAGTGCCACGCGGTAGGCATCCGGGCTGTTCCAACGATGCCTCCCCTGGACGAGTGGGGCGATCTTGCAGCCCCGTCCCCTCCTGCCATGCCCCCCGCTCCGCCCGCCGTCGTCGTCGACCTGCCCCAGCGGCGGGGCTACGCCGTCCACTTCGAGCCGCTGGAGACGCTCCCCCGCTTCCTCCACGAGGCCGGGCGGGCGCCCGGGCGCGTGCTCGTCGTCACCGACGACGTGGTCGGGCCGCTCTACCTCGACAGGGTGACGGGCGCGCTCGGCGACGCCGGCTGGGCGCCGGAAACGTTCGCCCTCGCGGCCGGCGAGGGGTCGAAGAGCGCCAGCGCGCTGGGCTCGGTCTACGACTGGGCACTCGGACTCGGGATCGACCGATCGACCCCCCTCCTCGCCCTCGGCGGCGGCGTGGTGGGCGACCTCGCCGGGTTCGCCGCCGCGACGCTCCTGCGCGGGCTCCCGCTCGTCCAGATCCCGACGACCGTCATCGCACAGGTCGACAGCGCGCTCGGCGGCAAGACTGGCATCAACCACGCCGCGGGCAAAAACCTGATCGGCGCCTTCCACCAGCCGCTCCTCGTCCTCGCCGATCCCGCGACGCTGAGCACGCTCGCCGAGCGCGACTTTCGGAGTGGCCTCGCCGAGGTGGTCAAGCACGCGCTCATCCGCGACGCGGGCCTCGTCGACCGGATCGAGCGTGACTGGGACGCCATCCGCGCGCGGGAGCCCGACACGCTGGCCTCCCTCCTCCGCGACGCCGCCGAGATCAAAGCCCGCGTCGTCGCGGCGGACGAGCGGGAGGCGGGCGAGCGGGCCCTCCTCAACTTCGGCCACACGTTCGGCCACGCCATCGAGCGCGAGGCGGGGTACGGGACCGTCACGCACGGCGAGGCGGTCGCCATCGGGATGCGGGCGGCGCTGCACCTCTCGGCCTCGCTCCGCGGCGGCGCCCCCGCCGGCCCGACGCTGCCGGCTCCCTTCGACCGGGCGGACCGGCTCGTCGCCCAGCTCGCCCCGCCCGCGCTCAGCCCGGACCTCGCCACCCGCCGGCTCACCGACGCGATGGCGACGGACAAGAAGCGCGCGGCCTCCGGGCTCCGGTTCATCGTCCTCGATGAGATCGGCACCGCCCGCGTCGCCGACGATGTCCCCGAATCGTTCGTCGACGCCGCGTGGGACTACGCGCGGGCGGCGACGGCCGAGGGGTCGCCCCGTCCTGGCGAACGCTAGAGCGGGAGCGTCACCGTCACCGAGAAGTCCGTCGCGCCCTGGCGCTCCCAGAACGCGCGCCCGGCCGGGTTGGAGGCGAGGACGCCGGCCCGGATCTCCGTCGCGCCGACCTCCGTGCCCCACTGGCACGCCTCGTCCAGGAGACGACGCGCAAGCCCCGACCGCCGCGCCTGCGGGGCCACGTAGAGATCGTCCACGTAGATCATCGCCACGGGCGCGAAGACGGGCGCCGCTTCGTAGACGTGCGCCGTGAGGAGGCCGACCGCCTGGCCTTCGGCGAACGCCAGCCAGAGCCGGTCGGCATCGCTCCGCGTCCACGTACGGAAGTCGGTCGCCCAGCGCTTGGCAGCGTCGTCCGCGAGCCGGTAGCGGTCGTCCTGCGCCTCGTGCTCGCGGTGGAGCGCCTCCCAGAGCGAGAGCGCCACGGGCAGGTCGGACGGCCGGGCGATGCGGATGGTCACGCGGCGGACGAGCGAACCCGTGGACCGATCCGCCGCTGCGCATGGAGCAGTTCGGCGTTGAGGATCGCGCCGCCTGCGGCACCGCGGACCGTGTTGTGGCTGAGCACGACGAACTTGACTCCGAGGACCGGGCAGTCCTGGATTCGCCCCACGGTCACGGTCATGCCGCCCCCCAGGTTGACATGGGTACGGGGTTGCGGCGCCGCCGGCTCGTCGGTCACGACGATCGCGCGCTCCGGGGCCGTCGGGAGGCCGAGGTCGGCGAGGGGGCTCCGCCACGCGCGCAGCACTTCGGCGACGGCCGCCGCGTCGGCGGACTCGCGGAGGCGGACCGACACGGCCTCGAGGTGCCCGTTCTCGACTGGCACCCGGTTGCACTGGGCAGAGACCGTCACGTCGGCCGGGGCCACGCCGTCGGCGCCGAGCGTGCCGAGCAGCTTCTTGGTCTCGACGGCCATCTTCTCCTCCTCGCCGCCGATGTAGGGGACCACGTTTCCGAGCGCGTCGAGCGACGGGACGCCCGGGTAACCGGCACCGCTCAGGGCCTGCATGGTCACGACGTGCACCGCGTCGATCCCGAACGCGTCGTGGATCGGCTTGAGGGCGAGTACGAGCCCGACCGTCGAGCAGTTGGGGTTGGTGACGATGAAACCGTCCGACCCCCAGTCCTGCCGGTCGACGAGGGCGAGGTGGTCCGGGTTGACCTCGGGGATGAGGAGCGGGACCGTCGGGTCGAGGCGGTAGTTGCGGGCGTTCGAGACGACGGCGTACCCGTTCCGCGCGAAGTCCGCCTCCACGTCGCCGGCCACGCTCGCGTCGAGACCCGAGAACACGATCTCGCAATCGGGCTGGGCGTCGACGCCCTCCACCACGAGATTACCGATGTGCTCCGGAAGGGCCGTGGCCTGGATCCACCGCGTGGCCTCGCGGTACGTCTTGCCCGCCGATCGTTCCGAGGCGACGAGGGCGACGACCTCGAATGTGGGGTGGTCCGCGAGGAGGCGAACGAACGTCTGGCCGACGGCGCCGGTCGCGCCGAGGATGCCGACTCGAATCTTAGACATGGCGGGCGGGGTGACTCCACGCGGAAGATGGATCGCGCCGCCCCCCCGACCTGCGGAGGGACCGTGAAGTCGCCGGAAGCGCTGCCAGGGAGATCCCCGCTGCCCCGCCCCGTCGGCGATAGCTTGGAGCCCCGCGCGCCCCTTCCCCACTCCCCCGCCTCATGGCCTCCCTCATCGACGGCACCGCGATCGCCGCCGCCGTCCGTTCCGACGTCGCCAACGGCGCCGCCGCGTTCCTCGACGCCTACGGCCGCCGCCCCGTCCTGAAAGTGGTCCTCGTGGGCGAGAACCCGGCCAGCCAGTCGTACGTGCGGGCGAAGGCGCGCGCCGCCGGCGAGGCCGGCATCGACGCCGAGACGATCTTGCGCGCCGCCGACCTCTCGCAGGCCGACCTCCTGGCGCTCATCGCCTCCCTTAACGCCGACCCGGAGGTCGACGGCATCCTTGTCCAACTCCCCCTCCCGGAGCACGTCGACGAGTCGGCCGTGATCCGGGCCATCGACCCGGCCAAGGACGTGGACGGGTTCCATCCGGAGAACGTCGGGAAGCTCGTCCTGGGCGAGGAGACGCTGGAGCCGTGCACGCCGGCCGGCATCGTCGAGATGCTCCGACGTTCGGGTGTGGAGACCTCCGGCGCGCGCGCCGTCGTCATCGGGCGGAGCAACATCGTGGGGAAGCCGATGGCGTCCCTCCTGCTCCGCCGCGGGCTCGACGCGACCGTCACGGTCTGCCACAGCCGCACGCGCGACCTCGCCGCGATTACGCGCGAGGCCGACATCCTGATCGCCGCCATCGGCCGCGCCGAGTTCGTCACGGCCGACATGGTCAAGCCCGGCGCGACGGTCATCGACGTGGGCATGAACCGCGTCGACGACACCACCCGAGAGCGCGGCTACCGGCTAACGGGCGACGTGGACTTCGACGCCGTCCGCGAGGTGGCCGGCGCCATCACGCCCGTCCCTGGCGGCGTCGGGCCGATGACGATCGCCATGCTCCTCGCCAATACGCTCCGCGCCGCCCGCCAGCGCGAGGCGCAGGCCGCTACCGCCTAGCCGTGCAAGTCGCCTCCGTTCTCGACAGCCTCCGCGCCGACTCCGTCCGCGTCGCCGACACGCTGGCGGCCGCCGACACCGCCTTCGTCGACACGACGCAGGGGCTCGGCCAGCTCGCCCAGAACGTCGAGCGGGCGACCGACGCATTCTGGCAGGGGCGCTTCGAGGAGGGCTTCGGCCTCCTGGCCGGTGCCGTCGAGTCGTTCCTCGTCCTGAACCTGCTCCCGGCCGTGCTCACGGCCATCGGATTCTGGATCGGGCTTCGGATCGTCCAGGGCGTGCTTGGGCGCGCGCTGGGGCGGTCGCGGCGGATCGACGCGGGCGTCCAGCAGCTGATCCTTCGGTTCTCCCGCGTCGTCATCCTCTCGATCGCGGCCGTGGCAGTGCTCGACGAGCTCGGCGTGCAGGTGGCCCCGTTCATCGCGGGCCTCGGGATCGCCGGCATCGCGCTCGGCTTCGCGGCCCAGGACACGGTCCAGAACCTCATCGCGGGCGTCACGATCCTGCTCGACCGCCCCTTCCACGTGGGCGACAACATCGAGCTGCACGACACCTTCGGGACCGTCGAGGAGATCACGCTCCGCACCACGCGCGTGCGGACCCTCGACAACCAGATGGCGATCCTCCCCAACGCCAACGTCATCACGGAGAAGATCGTCAACCACTCGAAGCTCCGGGCGCTCCGCGTGGTGGTCCCCTTCGGAATCGCCTACAAGGAGGACCCGAAGGAGGCCCGCCGCGTGGTGCTGGCCACGACGGAGGGCGACGACCGCCTCCATCCGGACTACGAGCCGGGCGTGGTGGTGACCGACCTGGGCGACTCATCGGTGAACATGGCCCTCCGCCTCCACCTGAAGGACCCGCAGCTGGAGGTGCCCATCAAGGTCGAGTACGTCGAGAAGGTGTTCGACGCCCTCCGCGCGGCCGACATCGAGATCCCGTTCCCGCACCTCCAGCTGTTCATCGACGAGGCGAAGGGGTTCGAAGAGCTGCCGCTGTTCGGCCGGACGCCCTCGCCCTGATCGGCGCCCGATCGCCACAGCGACGGTCAGGAGCGTCCTGATCTGTCCCGCCCCGGGCTCCTGCACGGCATCTTTCAGGAACGGGTGAAAGCAGGAGCCGGTTGAGCCGCCTCCTCGCCCCCCGCTTCATGTCGTCCCTCTCCGGCCGCACCGCCCTCGTCACCGGCGCCTCCAGCGGCATCGGCCGCGCGATCGCCGTCGAATTCGCGCGGCGCGGCGCGGCGGTCGCTGTGAACTACCCGTACGAGCGCGAGCGCGCGAACGCCGAGGCCACGCGCCGACTGGTGGAGGCGGCCGTGGCCGAGCGGGTCGCCTCCTGTGGCTCCGACGACGCCATCGATGTCACCGCCCCGGACGACGACGCCTGCCTCCTCGTCCAGGCCGACGTCTCGCGTGAGGCGGAGGTCGAGGCCATGTTCGAGACCGTCGCCGCGTCGCTCGGGCCGGTCGACATCCTGGTCAACAACGCGGGGATCCAGATCGAGGAGCCGGCGAGCCACGAGACCACCGCCGCCCACTTCGACCAGGTCCTGGCCGTGAACCTGCGCGGGGCGTTCCTCTGCGCCCGCGAGGCGATCCGCGGGTTCCTCGACCGCGAGCCTGAGGCCGGGCGGCCGCGTGGCGTGATCGTCAACCTGTCGAGCGTCCACGAGCGGATCCCGCGCCCGTTCTACCTCTCATACGCCGTCTCCAAGTACGGCCTCCACGGGCTCACCGAGACGCTCGCGCTGGAATATGCCGACCGCGGGATCCGGGTCAATGCGCTCGCGCCCGGGGCCACCCTCACGCCCATCCAGAGCTGGGTGACGGACGAGGAGACGCAGGAGGAGGTGCGCGGGCACATCCCGATGGGCCGCATCGGCGCCCCGGAAGAGATGGCACGCCTCGCCGCCTTCCTCGCCTCCGACGAGGCGGCTTACGTCACGGGCCAGACCCTCTTCGCCGACGGCGGCCTCACGCTCTACCCCAATTTCCAGACGCCCTGGAGCGGCTGACCCGCCGCCGTACGCGTCTGCCTCTCGCATTCCTCCCACGTTCTGTTGCACTACGACCTCTGCATCATCGGCGCCGGCGTGGGAGGCGGCGCGCTCGCCCAGGCCCTCGCCCCGACCGGCAAGAAGATCCTCCTGCTGAATCGCCAGGGCTCGCTGCCCCGCGAGAAGGAGAACTGGGACCCCCACGAGCTCTTCGTGCACGGCCGGTACAAAACCGACGAGCGCTGGGTCGACGGCCGGACCGGCGCCGACCTCTGGCCGGGGATGTACTACTGGCTCGGCGGCAACACGAAGGTCTACGGCTCCGCCCTCCTCCGCTTCCACCCGCGCGACTTCGACGAGCTCCAGACCCTCGACGGCCTGAGCCCCGCGTGGCCGATCTCGTACGACGACCTCGCCCCGTACTATGACCTAGCCGAGCGGGTCTACCACGTCCACGGCCAGCGGGGAGCGGACCCGTTCGAGCCGCCGGCGTCGGGACCGTACCCGCACCCGCCCATCGCCCACGACGCCCGGATCACCGAGCTAGCCGACGGGCTCCGCCGGCAGGGCGTGCGGGCGTTTGAGCTGCCGATGGGGGTGAAGTACAGCCACGAGGACCCGGGCGCAGGCCCGTTCCTCCTGCGCGAGACGTTCGGGGCGATGGGCCGCGCCGCGTTCGACGGCTACCCCGACCTCCTCCACCTGAAGTGCGACGCCGAGACCGCCTCAGTGCGTCCGGCCACGGCCCACGACAACGTCGACCTCGTCACCGACGCCCTCGTGACGCGCCTCGTGACGAATTCGGCCGGCACCGACGTCACGCACGTGGAGGCGACGGTTGACGGCGAACCCGCGACGTTCTCGGCCGACGTGTTCGCCCTCTGCGCCGGCGCCATCAACTCGGCCGCCCTCCTTCTCCGGTCGGCCAGCGACCGACACCCGGACGGGCTCGCCAACCGGTCGGGCGCCGTCGGGCGGCACTTCATGCGTCACGTGACCTCGAAGTTCTATACCGTCGCGAGCCGCACGCCCAACCCGACCCGCTTCCAGAAGACTCTCGCCATCAACGACTACTACTTCGGAATCTCGGGCGACCCCGAGTGGGACGGCGTCCCTCTCGGGCACGCCCACCTGATGGGGAAGCACGCCGGCTGGCAGATCCTCGCCGACCTCCCCGACGGCGTCCTCTCCCCCGCCGAGGCCGACGAGATCGCCGACCACTCGGTGGACTGGTGGGTGCAGAGTGAGGACCTCCCGCTCTACGAGAGCCGCGTGGATCTCGCGCCCGATGGCCGGATCCGGCTCCACTACACGGAGACGAACCGCCGGGCCCAGGAGACCCTCATGGACGTGCTGGAGGCGAAGCTCCGCGCGATCGACTTCGACCGGTTCCTGCGCGTCCCGATGCCCCTCTCGGTGGTCAACCACCAGTGCGGCACGTGCCGGATGGGGGCCGACCCGGCATCGAGCGTGGTAGACCTCGCGGGCAAGACGCACGACCTCGGCAATCTCTACGTCGCCGACGCCAGCGTCTTCCCCGCCTCCGCCGCCACCAACCCGACCCTTACGATCGCGGCCAACGCGTTCCGCGTGGCGGAGGGCCTGCGGGCGTCATTGTGTTGAACGCCGGGAGGTTCAGCGGGCCTCCGAGAACGACGACGGTTCCCCTGAGAACGGTGATGCGCGAGGATGCCGGACCCTTCGCCGTTCCCGGTTGGCGAGAGGGCGCCCGGTGAGCGTCCGCGTCACCTCACAGGAGCCCATCGAACTGCCCCTACCGGCCGAATCGTACGCCGCCGAGACTTTGAGAGGATCCTGGCGGTCTCCTGCTAGGGATTCGGAGGGGGCATATCGATCGGGAACCCTCCGACGTTTATACCCGCCTGTTCCACTGCGCCCGATGTCCCCCGCTCCGGTCACTCTCCGAGGCACCCCCACCTGGTATGCCCTCGCGCTCCTCCTCATCGTGGGCGTCGGGCTGATGGATTACGCGACAGGCATCGAGATCGGATTCTTCGTGTTCTACTTTTTCCCCGTCGCCCTGGCGGCGTGGGCGGGCGGTCTCCCGGCCGCGATTATGGCGGGCGGGCTGAGCGCGGCCCTCTGGGTTGCCGCCGACCTCAGTGCAGGCTCTCTCTACTCGGCCCCCGGCGTCGTCGTGTGGAACACGGTCATCCGGCTGGCCGCCTTCGTCGCCATCGGGTGGACCACCGCCCGCATCCACGCGCTCCTGGACCGCGAACGCTCGCTCGCCACGGAGTTGGGGGCCGCGCTCGACGAGGTCCGGACGCTGAAGGGACTCCTCCCCGTCTGCGCCTGGTGCTCGCGCATCCAGGACGAGGCCGGCTCCTGGCTTCCCCTCGACTCGTACATCAGGAGCCACACGGACGCGCAGGTGTCGCACGGGCTCTGCGATGCGTGCGCGCAGGCGATGCTGGCGCAAGAGGGCGCGTCGCTCTAGCGCACCGCCTTGTCGGGCATCGTCTAGTCCTCAGGAGAGCGGATGAAGACCCCGGCTGGGTTCATCAGGTCAGGTCGCGGGGCCCCCGGGACGGTCTGAGGCGGTGGGACGGTACCTTCGTCGGTCACACCTCCCGACCCCATATGCGACTCGCCCTGAGCGTCCTCCTCGCCGCCTTTGCGCTCCCTGCCCTCGCCCAGACGGAGCTCACGACGCCCCGCGTGAGCCCCCACGCCCGGGTGAGCCAGACGGTCGGGCTGACGGAGATGAGCGTCGATTATCACCGGCCGGCGGTCAACGGGCGCGCGATCTGGGGGGCGCTCGTCCCCTACGGGGAGGTGTGGCGCGCGGGGGCCAACGAGAACACGGTCTTCGAGACTTCCACGGAGATCGAGATCGAGGGCCAGACGCTCCCCGCCGGCCGCTATGGTCTGCACACCATCCCCACCGACGGCACCTGGACCATCGCATTCTCGACCGTGTCGGCAGCCTGGGGCTCGTACACCTACGACCCTGCGGAGGACGCCCTCCGCGTGACCGTCACGCCACGCGTGGCGCCGATGCAGGAGCACCTGGCCTACCGCTTTGATGTCCTCACTGACACCTCGGCGACGCTCGTGTTGCACTGGGACCAGTTGGAGGTCCCGATCCAGATCGGCGTGAACACCCCCGCGGTCGTTCTGGCGACGATGGAGCGCGAGCTCCGCGGCGTGGCGGGATTCTACTGGGAGGGGTGGCACCAGATCGCGGCGTACGCCCTCGACCACGACCTGCGGCTGGAGGAGGCGCTCGGGTGGTCCGACCGTTCCATCGAGCGGAGGCCGACGTTCGCGAACCAGATGACAAAGGCGGCCGTGCTCGATGCCCTGGGCCGGTCAGCGGAGGCCGACTCGGTGCGCGACGACGCCTATGCCGAGGCGGCCGAGGAGGACGTCCGGGCCTATGCTCGAGCGCGCCGACGCGCCGGCCGGAGCGATCAGGCGGACGCCGCCCTCGCTCGCCTCGACGAGGTCCCCTGAGGTCGGTCGGACCCGCCGGACACAGGGCGTGACACGCGGCTGACACCCTGCCACCCTACCCTGGAGCATCTCCTTCCACGACCGAGATGCCCGCGCTCCTCGCCTCGCCCATTCCGGCCTTTGAGGCTGCCGTCCGCTCCCACGATGCCGACCCGGCCTCGCGCCGCGCCGAGCACCTCGCCGAGTACTCGTTCCGATTCGACGCAGCCGCCGCGCCGAGCCCGTTCCCAGTCCCCCGCCCGACGACGGGCCGGCTGTGGTCGCTCGCTCAGACGCTCCAGGAGATCCGCCTCCGCCGCGTCGCGCTTCAGGTGACGACGACCCGCCTCCGGGTGCGCCACGCGCATCTGCTCGCGGACCTGGCTGAGGCCGTCCGGCGCCACGAAGACGCCGTCCGTCTGTGGATCGACCTCGGCCGGCCCCAGCCCGCCCACGCGTGGGACGACGAGACGACCCTGCACCTTCGGTGGCTGACGGCTCGCTTCGCCCACGGGCGCGCGCCCGTCATGCTGCGCCCGGGCGTCTCGGTCACCGACTGGCCTCGCTTCTTGGCGTCCGTCACCGATCGGGTCGAGGCTGGGCCCGATGCGCCGTGCGCGGCCAGCCTCCGCCGCGACCTCTCGGACCTCTTCGATCGGCACGCGATCCTCGGCGCGCGGCCCCATGTGGAGAGACGGTCAGCACGGGCCGCGTAGCTCCGGACGGATGTAGTTTCGGGTCCCTCTTTGTCCGTCCTTATGCCCGCCCCCGCTTTTCTCGACCTCCGCACGCTGACCGAAGAGGAGCGCCTCTCGTTCTACGGCGCCCTCTTCGCCATGTCTGCCGCCGACCGCGACATGGACGAGAGCGAGGACGACCGCATCTTCGAGTCGCTCGATCTCACCGACCTCTCCAGCGACGCCCGCAAGCGCGTCTTCCAGCTCGCCATCCATCCGCCGCCCCTGGAGCGCTGCCTCCTCAAGTTCCAGGGCTCCAACGTCGAGCTGCGCCGCGCGCTCATGCTCAACCTGATCGACGTCGTGCTCGCGGACGGGCTCATCGAGCCGGCCGAGCACGTCAGTCTCCACGAGGCCCGTGAGATCCTCAGCCTCGACCGGGACGACGTGGCCTCCCTCCACGACCTCGCGTTCAGCGCCCAGACCGACGTCGGCGACGTGCAGCGCCCGATCCGTCCGATCCCCCTCGCCGACTGATCCGTGGCCGGTGACCACAGTCCTCGCTTTCTCACCCTCGTAGACGACGCACGCCCTGGGGTCATGGAGACCACCCCGCCGGCCGTCCGCGACAGGCTCGACCATGGGGAGAACCTCCTGCTGATCGATGTGCGCGAGGATCGGGAGTGGGCCGCGTGCCGCATCCCGGGCGCCCGCCACATCGGGCGGGGCGTCCTGGAACGCGATGTGGAAACGGCCATCCCGGATCTCGACACGCCGCTCGTCCTGTACTGCGGCGGCGGCTACCGCTCCGCCCTCGCGGCAGAATCCCTCGGGCGGATGGGCTACACCAACGTCCAGTCGATGGACGGCGGCATCCGTGAATGGAAAGCCGCCGGCTACCCCATCGACGACTCGGAGGCGCCCGAGTAAGGCGCGGGCTCACGCGGGAGTGCGGCCGGGTGCACCTCGGCGGTCTCTCCCACCGTCGTCTCCACGCTCCGATCGTGGGCGGCCCACGCCTGGGTGAACTCCGCGCCGGCGAGCACGATCAGGGCGGAGTAGTAGATCCAGACCAGGATGAGCGCGAGCGAGCCGGCCGCCCCGAAGGCAGAGCCGGGATTCGCCGTTCCGAGGTAGACCCCGATGAGGGTCTTACCGAGCGTGAACAGGACCGCCGTTACGAACGCCCCCATCCACACGTCGCGCCATGGGATGTCCACGTCGGGGAGGTACCGGAAGAGGACCGCGAACAGGAGGGTGATGACGCCGAGGCTGACTGCCACGTTGGCGACCTCCATGACGCTGCCCGCGACCCCCTCGCCGACGCCCTGCGCCGCCACCGTCCCCGCCGCCGCCAGCACCGTGCTGACGGCGAGCGAGACGAGGAGGAAGAACGCGATGGTCAGGACCATCCCAAACGACAGGAGGCGCTTGAAGATCACCGCTCGGATGCCCCCCTCCTCTTGGTCTTGAACCTCCCATGCCCGGTTGAGGGCCTTCTGGAGTTGCCCGAACGCGCCGGACGCCCCGAACAAGAGGGCCACGACGCCCACCAGCTTCCCGCCGATCCCGGCGCTCGGTGTGCTCGCATTCTCGATCATCGCGCGGATCGCCCGAGCGCCTTCAGGGCCGAGGAGACTGCCCATCTGTCCCGTGATGGCCTCGACTACTTTGTCGACCCCGAAGACGAGCCCAGCGACGCCGACGAGGATCGCCAGCAGAGGCGGCAGCGAGAACACCGTGTAGTACGCGATCGCCGCACTGAGGCTCGGCACGTCGTCGTCGAAGACCTCACGGCCGGTAGTGAGGACGACGGTTTTCCAGCGGGTCCAGGGAAACGACATGGGGAGGGGATCAGCGCGCGGCTTTTATTCGTCGCCGCGCCTAGAGTTGCCCGCGACGGGTCCGGAACGCCCCTATGTTGGTCAGACCCCGCCTTTCCCCTGTGCCCCGCCCCCGTCTCGATGACGACGGCCAGTCCGTCACCCTTGACCTCCACGGCGCGCGCGTGGACGAGGCCGTCCGCCTGGCAGGGGCCGTCGTGGTCGAGGCCGCGCGGCACGGACGCACGACGGTCCGCCTCATCCACGGCGGCTCGACCACGGGCACTCTCGGCGTGGACCGGACGATCAAGACGGAGCTCCACCGGGCCCTCGAGGCAGGAGACTTCGACCAACACGTGACGTCCTCGATGAAACAGGAGGATGTGCTGCTGCTCGGCCTGGCCCCGTCGCCGTCGCCTGTACGCGGCCCTCTCCGGCTGAGCAACCTCTATTGACCGACCATTCCGGATGGACCGCCCCCGCATTGGCATCACCACCTCTCTCAACACGACCGACAGCGGCGCGCGGGAGCAGCGCGTGGACCTCGCCTACGTCCGCGCCGTCGAGCGCGCCGGGGGGCTCCCGATGCCCGTCCCGATGCTCGCCACCGTCGAGGCGGCCGACGCCTTCGCGGCACTCCTCGATGGGCTCGTGGTGACGGGCGGCCCGGCCGTCGTCGACCGGCTGATCGGCGACCTCCCCGAGGACATCGACGAGACCGACCCGGACCGCGTCGCCTCGGACCGGCGCGTGCTGCGCGCGTTCCTCGACGCCCGGCGCCCGACGCTCGGCATCTGCTATGGGATGCAGCTCGCCAACGCCCTCCACGGCGGCACGATCTACGCCGACATCGAGCGCGACGTGGCGGGCACGGCGACGCACAGCCGAGGCCGAGGCGGATCGACGCATCCGGTCGAGGTCGTTCCTGACACCCGCTTCCGCCAAATCGTCGGGCGCGACCGGTTCGACGTGAACACCCGGCACGTGCAGGCCGTGGGCGACGTTGGCGACGGGTTTGTGGTGGCCGCACGGTCGCCGGACGGCGTGGTTGAAGCAATCGAGAGCGCCGACGGTACGTTCATCGGGGTGCAGTTCCACCCCGAGGCGATGGACCCGCCCCTGGACACAGTGTTTGAGGATCTGGTCGAACGGGCGCGTCGAACCGGGGCCTAGGAACACCAGGGCGGACGGTCCGGTTTTTGCACTTCACCGTTCGTCCACGGATCCGGACCTCCACCCACGGCCCCCATGCCCACCGACCTCCCCTCCTTCGAGCCGCTCTCCAACGACGCCGACGACCTTCCCGTCGACGCCGTCGGCGAGCCCCTCGACCCTGCCGACGACCAGTCCTCCGAAGCCGCGATCGGCCGTCAGTCGTTCCGCCGCGCGGTCCGCGTCCCCCTCATGACGCTCGCGGGGTTCGCCGTTCTGGCCATCATCGTGGCCGTCACGTTCCGAAGCGAACTCCGAGCCGCGGCCCCGCTCAACCCGCCGCCCTCCGAGGCCGACGGCACGCGACTCCCGGTCGTCCCGCTCAATCCGAGCGACCCGTACACCTTCAAGGGGCTGGACATCCACCCCGATCGGATCCACAACCAGTATTTCGCCGGCGCCTTCTCCGGCCTCGCCGCCGACGACTCCTCCCTCGGCCCGCTGCACGACTTCCGGTGGCGGCTCGAGATGTACCGGAAGGCCTACGGCGTGGACGATAACTTTACGATCCGCGTTCTTGACGACCGGACCGGTGAGACACTGGAGGTCCGCCAGCTCCGCGACGAGCGCGACCGGTTCAACCGGACGGGCCAGGCCGCCTGGGACGAGGTGAACCGCGCGCGCCGCGCGGCCACCACCGAGCTTCGTCGGAAGTGGGAGGCCTATGGGATCCCCCGCAGCGACATCGTGATCCGGTGGGGCTACGCGAACCAGACGGTGGAAGCCCGCGGGCGTGACGAGCGCTACATCACCTACGAGGTGAACCTGGCCCGGCGCCTCGGGCTAAGCGTCCTGGCGACCGAGATCGGGACCGTCGAGACGTTCAACCAGGACTGGCTTGTGTCGTCGGCCGGGGCCCGGAGCCGGTTCCAGATGATGCCGGACATCCTCCGCATGTTCGACGTCGAGGCCTACAGCCTGCCCGTCGCCAACGGCGGGACCGTCCAGGTGCGCGAGGAGCGGCACCCCCTTCTCGCGATGGAGCCCTCCCTCATGCTCGTCCGCGCGTACGCCAACGCCGTCGGCCACGAGCTCCCGGGGATCTCGGCATACCACACGGGTCCGGGCAACATCTTCAAGCTGTACCGGGAGTACCTCCGCGCCAACCCCGGCCTTGCCCGCCAGGGACAGCACGTCTCCGATGCCTACATGTGGGGCGTGACGGATGGGTTCGAGCAGGTCGACGAGGTGTCGTCGTTCGGACCCCAATCGCGCGTCTACGTGCTGAAGGCCTACGGCGCCCTCCGCGCGATGGAGGACCAACTCATCGATCCTACGAACACGATCCACGCCGAGCGGGTCCGGCTTCGCCCCGACGCCTCGATCCGCCTTTCGGAGCTGCTGGCGGCCCTGGAACCCCACGGCCGCCGACTGAACTGGGGCCCGATCCACGGCACGACGCTGTACGAGCGGTTCCGGGATCTCAACCCCCACATCGACCTGCCGCGTGGCTCGGGCGACGGTGTCCCTGCCTCGGGCGACCTCCGCCTGACGGCGTCCGCCGACGGCGATCCGGTCCGGTTCTTCCTTCCGCAGGGCGCCACAGCAGTGCTTCGGAACGTCGGCCTCGATGTGATCGGTTCGGCCGAGCCGTTCAACGAGCGGACCTTCCTCCTCCCCGACTCAGAACGGACCGACGTGGACCGCGCCTATGACCGGCTGGTGCGGGACGTGGGCCAGTTCGGCTTCACGCACGCGTCGCAGCGGCGGCTGGATCGGATCCATGACCAGCTCCAGCAACTCGCCTCCGAGCATCCGGAGTCGCGGTATCGCCAGACCCAGGCCAAGATCGTCCGCATCCACCGCTCGATCTGGCGGACGTCCGCGTTCCGCGACCTCGTGGCGACGACAGAGACGCTCCTGTCGGTCGATCCGCGCGTCAAGCTCGGCCGTGAGGGCCTCGCTGATGGCTCCGACGATGCCCAAGGGGCCCGCCGCCAGTCGCGGATGGAACAGGTCCCGGCACGTCCTCCGCAGATAGAGGACACGGTCAACTACTAGACATCCCGTCTCCGGTCCGCCGCACCCGCACGGGGCCCGCGGCGGGCCGGGACCCCGGCGCCGGGGCTACGAAGCCGTTGAGACCAGCGTGCCCTGCATGAACTGGAAATGCCCGGGATAGGTGCAGAGGTACGGGTACTCGCCGGGAGGCGGCATCCTGAACACGGTCGCGAATCGCTCTCCCGGGCCGGCGAGCGGCGTGAAGGCCAGGATGGCCCGATCGTCCGGGATGTTGCCCGGCACGCCCGCGGCGGCGCGCCCGACCCGGTCGATCGCGGCCTGATCCAGTACCACCACCACGTTGTGGACCATGGCCGGGCTCGTTGACGCCGAGTTGTCGATGACGAGGCGAACCGTTGCTCCGGCCGGCGCCTCGATCCGGAGCGTTTCGTAGCGCATCGCATTCTTGGCGGTCCGCACCACGATCTCGGCGTCGACCTGCTCGCGAAACAGCGCCTGCTGCTCAGCGGAGAGGGGAGGCGGCTCCCCCCCGCAGCCGGCGACCAGGATCAGCGCTAGCAGCCCGACGGCCGCCCCTCTCAGAACGTCCATGCCGCGTCGTCTTCCTGCGTCCGGCGCTTGGCGCGCTGCATGAGGGTGTCGTGGAAGGCTCGGACGGGCTCGTCCTCAGACGGCCATCGGAGCGAATAACGGCCGTCCGGCCCGAGGTCCCAGGCCTGCCGGTTGTCGTCGAGGGAGAACTTGAGCGTGCGAAGGAGACGGCCCCGTGCCGTCTCGTCGATGACCGGCATGACGACCTCCACTCGATCGTCGAGGTTGCGGCGCATCCAGTCGGCGGAGCCGATGAAGATGTCCGGCTCGCCTCCGTTGTGGAAGTAGTAGATCCGGCTGTGCTCGAGGAAGCGGCCGATAATCGACACGATCCGGACGTTCTCCGAGACGCCCGGGAGGCCCGGGCGCATCCGCGTGTGGCCCCGCACGATCAGGTCGATCTGGACGCCCGCGCGGCTGGCACGGTACAATTCCTGGATGATCCCGACGTCGTCGAGCGCGTTCATCTTGGCGATGATCCGCCCCTTCTTGCCGGCCTTCTGGTGGCGGATCTCCCGGCGGATCAGCTCCACGAACTTCGTCCGGAGATCGCGCGGGGCGACGGCCAGCGTATCGTACTCCTGCTCGGGCGCGTAGCCCGTCAGGAAGTGGAACAGCCCGACGAGGTCGTCTCCGATCTCCTCACGGCAGGTGAAGAGCCCGAGGTCGGTGTAGAAGCGGGCCGTCGTGGGGTTGTAGTTGCCAGTCCCGAGGTGCGCGTATGTCCGAAGGCCGTCCTCCTCTTCGCGGACGATGAGGGTGGTCTTGGCGTGCGTCTTCAGCCCGACGAGCCCGTAGGCCACGTGGGCGCCGGCGCGCTCCAACCGCTGCGCCCACTCGATGTTGTTCTCCTCGTCGAACCGGGCCTTCAGCTCCACGAGCGCGGCCACCTGCTTGCCCTGCTCGGCGGCTCGGATCAGCGAACGGACGATGGGGCTGTCCTGGCTTGTCCGGTACAGCGTGAGCTTGATGGCGAGCACCCGTGGGTCCTCGGCAGCCTCCTCGATGAAGCGCTGCGTGGAGGCCGCGAAGCTCTCGTACGGGTGATGGACGAGGAGGTCGCCCTGGCGGATCGTAGAGAACATGTCCTGCTCGTCCTCCAGCTCCAAGTGCCGCAAGCGGATAGGGATGACAGGCTCCCATGGCAGATACTTCAGCTGGGGCAAATCCATGTTGGCCAAATCGAAGAGGCCGGCGAGGTCGAGAAGCCCATCCACCTCGATGACGTCCTGGCGGTCGATCAGGCCCAGTTCGCGCCGGATCAGGTCCCGGACCCGGTTCGGCATCGTCTTCTCCACCTCGACGCGGACGACCTCGGAGAACTTCCGCTCGCGGAGCTCCTCCGAGATCATCGAGAGCAGGTCGTCGGCCTCCTCCTCGCTCCGGTCTACGCTCGCATTGCGGGTGACGCGGAACGTGTACACGCCCTCGACCTCCATCCCGCGGAAGAGCGCCTCCGCGTTGTGGCGGATGAGGTCTTCCATGGCCACAACGTGGTTGGGGTTCGAGGCGAGCGGGATCCAGCGGCCCCGCCCCGTCGGCACCTTGAGCCGGGCGAAGTGCTCCGTGCCGCGCCCGGGATGGCGGAGCGTGAAGGCGAGTGAGAGCGAGAGGTTCGAGATGAACGGGAACGGGTGCCCCGAGTCCACCGCGAGGGGCGTAAGGATGGGGAAGATGGTCTCTTGAAACCGGGCGTCCAGCTCGTCCCGCTCCTCCTCGTCGAGCGATTCATAGGTCCGGACGACGACGCCGGCCGCCGCCAGCTCTGGGCGCAGCTCGGACTCCCAGACTTCCGAGAGCCGCCGTTGCGTGTGGAGTGCGGCCTCCACGGTGAGGTCGAGCTGCTCGCGGGGGGTGCGACCGTCGGGGGTGAGCTCGCGGACGCCGGCGCCGAGCTGACGCTTCAGGCCGCCGACGCGCTTGCGGTAGAACTCGTCGAGGTTGTTGGCCGTGATGGCGATGAAACGGACCCGCTCCAAAAGGGGCGTCCTCTCGTCGAGCGCCTGGAAAAACACCCGCCAGTTGAAGTCGATCCACGACAGCTCGCGGTTGAAATAGAGCGACGGGTGATCGAGCGGGGCGTTGGCGGGCACCTCATGTGGCTCGACGGCCACCGGCAACTGCTGGTCGAGCCGCGGCTCGCCTGGAAGCTCGGCGGGGCGCTCGACAGGCGCGTCGTCGGCGTCGGAGCCGGCAGGTACGGCCTCATCGCCGACGACCTCGGAGACAACGGCCTCATCAACGACGACCTCGGAGACATCGGGCTCGGCGACGCCGTCACCGTCGGAAGGAGTCGGGGTGGTGTCGGGCTGCTTCTGGGCCATGGGAACGGCGGGGGGAGGACTGGAAAGGTAGAACGCGCAGGGCGTTCCGACGCTCCCCTACTCCGGCGTCCACTCCATGAACTCGCCGCGCTCGATCTGGCGACGGAGCTCGTTCAGCTCGTTCACATGTCCCTGGAGGTCGGTGATCTCCTCGCCGGCCCTTGAGCGGACCTGCATCTCGCGCATCGCGGCCTCCACAGCCTCCTGCACGCGGTCGAGCTTGAGGAGGCGCATGGCGCTCGTCGCCGCAGCGAAGGGCTCGCCGTCGCGGTCTGGGACGGCCACGCCCACCTTGCTCGTCCAGTTGTCGCTGAGCGAGTGCTTTTCGACGATCGACTCGGTGACGAGGGTGCGGGCCGCCTCGCCGTAGTCGCCCCGGACGAAGGGGGCCGGGTCGATGGCGCCGGCGGTGAACTGGTCGATCAGCGCCTGCACCGCCTCGCGCGCGGCGCCGGGCGAGAACTCGTCGAGCCCCATTCGGGTGAGGACGTGCTCCACCATGGGCTCCTTGTGAGCAAGCATGAGACGGAGGAGCAGCACCTCCTCGGGCCGCACGACCACCACGGCGGGCTCGGAGGCGTACAGGGCGTCGGCCACCTCCGGAGGAGGCTCCTCGAACCGGCGCGGGGGCGGCGGGGGCTTCACGCCGTCGAACTGGCGGCGGAGGTCGGTCTCGTAGACGCCGAGCGCCTCGGACGCTTTGCGGAGGTACTCGCCCGCCTGGATCGAGTCGGTGAGGCGGCGGATCGTGCCGAGCATCTCGCGGATGGCCGCGCTCTTGCCCTCGGGCGACGCCAGCGCACCGGACGCCCGCGCGCGCTGGACGAGGAAGCCGACGAAGTCGAGCCGCTCGTCGGCGAGGTAGCGGCGGAAGGCGTCGGCGCCGAACTGCCGGACGAAGGAATCGGGGTCCGCGCCCTCGGGGAGCACCACTACGTAGGGCGCGATGCCGGCGTCGAGGGCCACGTCGATCCCCTTGCGGGCGGCCCCCTGCCCCGCCGCATCAGCGTCGAAGAGGAGGATCACGCGCTGCACGTCGAGCCGGCCGAGGAGGTCCATCTGGTCGCGCGTCAGCGCCGTCCCGCTCGCCGCGACCGCGTTCCGGACGCCGGCCTGCCACAGCGAGACCACGTCCGCGTAGCCTTCCACGACGATCGCCTCGCGCTCGGTGCGGATCGCGCGCTTGGCCTGCTTCATCCCGTAGAGCACGCGGCTCTTGTGGTAGATCTCGGTCTCGGGCGAGTTGACGTATTTGGCCGGCTGGTAGTCGTCGCTCCCCGTGGTCGTGTCCGGAAGGATGCGCCCGCCGAAGCCGAGCACCTTCCCGATGGGCGAGAGGATGGGGAACATGAGCCGGTCGCGGAACACGTCGTAGTGCCCCCCTCCGCCCTGCCGCGCCTTCGCGAGGCCGACGTCCTCCAGCACGTCCGGCTTGAAGCCTGCCTCGGTCGCGGCCGTCGTCAACGCGTCCCAGGCGTCGGGGGCGACGCCAATGCCGAATGCAATAACGGCCTCTTTGGTGAAGCCCCGGTTCTTCAGATACGCCATCCCGCGCTGCCCCGCCTCGCCCTTCAGTTGGTCGAAGTAGAACCCGGCGGCGAAGCGGAGGGCCGCATGGAGGGTCCCCTTGCGGTCGGCCTCGGGGCCGGCGCCCTCCTCGGTGACCTCGATCCCAGCGCGGTCGGCAAGGAGGCGGACCGCGTCGAGAAACCCGACGCCCTCGATTTCCTCCACGAACTTGAACACGTCCCCCCCGCGCCGGCACCCGAAGCAGTAGTACAGGTTCTGGTCGGCGTCGACCGAGAACGAGGGAGACTTCTCGTTGTGGAACGGGCAGAGCCCCACGAACCGGCGCCCCTGCTTTTTGAGGCGAACGCGGTCGCTCACCACGTCCACGAGGTCGGACGCAGCGCGGACCTCGTCGATCGTTCCGTCGGGGATTCCAGGCATGGGGGCGGGGGGCTGGGGACAGTTTACCCCGGGAGGTGGCGCCGGTGCGTCAGCGACTCGGGATCCCACGTCACGGCGTCGCTTCGCGGAGCGGGCCGCCCTGAACGACCTCCGCGCGGAGGCCGCCGCGCCCGACGAGCGCGTCGAACGCATCGGGCTGGCCCGTCACGCGGACGAGGTACTTGCACGGCGCGCCAACGCGGACGCCTTCGAACGCGACCTCCCCGATCCGAAACGGCGCGCCCCGAAGGTCGTCCAGCGGCACGCCCTCGACGACGAGGTTGCGCCGGTGCTCCCCATCGGAGACGGCGACGTCGAACGCGGCCTCCGCCTCACGCAGCGCCTCGGCGGCGATGAGCGTCACGGCACGCCCCTTCCCAGGCCACCGGCTGAAGGAGCCCACGCCCGCCGCATACCGGTCGCCTGTCAGCCCGCGCTCCGCCAGGGCCTCGGCCTCCGGGACCCGCCGCATCGGCGCGCCGGCCGCGGGGGCGACGTACAGGGCGACGAGACGGCCGGGCATGGCGGAACTGCGGTGGGGCACGCGCCTCTAACGCCTCCCCTCTCCCCGAAGTCCCATGCCCGACCCCACCCGCCCTCAGGACACCCACGCCACCGACGACGACATCACCGAGGTGGACCAGGAAAAGGCCCCCACGCCGCAGGGCCGCGCCGACGACGACACGGACGTCCGCGACGATGACGGCGACACGGACATCGACCAGTAGCTCGCTGAGGCGGCCGGACTCTCTGCCTGAGTCGACCACCGCATCGCCCCCTCAGGCAGGGCCGGAGATCCCGCTCGGCCCGAACGCGTCGGGGCGCGGCGCGTAGCGTTGCCGTTTCCTTCCCCCCCGAATCGATGCCCGAGACCGCCCTCCTCCCCACCGAGACCGTCGGACTCGCGGCGCGCTTCGCCGAGGTCCGCGCCGCCACCGAGCGCCTGTGCGACGGCCTCGCCACCGAGGATTACGTCGTCCAGTCTATGGCCGACGTGAGCCCGACGAAGTGGCACCTCGCCCACACCACGTGGTTCTGGGAGACGTTCGTCCTCACGCCCCACGCCGAGGGCTACACGCTGTACGACGAGCGATACCCGTTCCTCTTCAACTCGTACTACGTCCAGGCCGGCGAGCGGCACTGCCGGGCCCAGCGCGGCTACCTCTCGCGCCCGACGGTCGAGGAGGTCTTCGCATACCGCCGCCACGTGACGGAGGCGATGGGGCGCTTCCTATCCGACTTCGACGAGGCCGCGCACCCGGACGTCGCCGACGTGATCGAGGTGGGGCTGCACCACGAGCAGCAGCACCAGGAGCTCATGGTGACCGACCTGAAGCACGTGTTCTCGGTCAACCCGCTCCGCCCGGCGTTCCGCGAGCGGTCGCATCGACCCGCCGAGGACCCGGGGCCGCTCGGCTGGCGGCCGTTCGAGGCCGGGCTCCAGGAGATCGGCGTCGCCCCCGGCGGCGAGACCAGCCGCGCCCGCTTCCACTTCGACAACGAGGGGCCACGCCACCGCCAGTTCGTCGAGGCCTTCGAGATTGCCGACCGTCTGGTGACGTGCGGTGAGTTCCTCGCGTTCATGGAGGACGGCGGCTACGAGCGCGCGCCGCTCTGGCTCTCGCTCGGCTGGGCGACCCGCGAGGCCGAGGATTGGACCGAGCCGTTCTACTGGGAACGACGCGACGGCACCTGGTGGCTCTACACGCTCGACGGCATGCGCCCGCTCGATCCCCACGAGCCGGTCACCCACGTCTCCTACTTCGAGGCCGACGCTTACGCCCGCTGGGCCGCCGCCCGCCTCCCGAGCGAGGCCGAGTGGGAAGTGGCCGCGCGGACCGTCTGGGACGGCACCGGCGACCCGCCCGGTTCGTTCGTGGAGTCGGGGCGCTTTCATCCGGCCCCGGCGGCTCCGCCCGCTGGTGGCGACGGGGCCTCGGGAGGGCTCCGGCAGATGTACGGCGAGGCGTGGCAGTGGACGCACAGCCAGTACTCGCCATACCCGGGCTACCGGCCGCTCGACGGCGCCCTCGGCGAGTATAACGGCAAGTTCATGGCGAACCAGTTCGTGCTCCGCGGCGGGAGCGTCGCCACCCCCCGGAGCCACATCCGCCCGACCTACCGCAACTTCTTCCCGCCCGAGGCCACGTGGCAGGTCACCGGGATCCGCCTCGCACGGTCGCTCGACTGGCGATGAAGGACGCGCCGCTCGTTCTCGCGTCATCCTGAGCGAGCGGAGCGCGTCGACGGATCTCGGGTACGACGAGGTCGCTGGTCGACACCGGGAGCGCTGTTCCATGTGGAGTACTTGTTAGAGATCCTTCGACTCCGGGCTGCGCCCTTCCCTCAGGATGACCCCCGCCTCTGCCCCTCTTTTGTCGACTGTTTCCTCGCGCCCGGCCCCGGGCACCTTCGCCGCCGACGTCCTCGACGGGCTCGGGCACCGGCCGCGCACGCTGCCGTCGAAGTACTTCTACGACGAGCGCGGCTCGGAGCTGTTCGACCGGATCACGCGCCTCGACGCGTACTACCCCACGCGAACCGAGCGCCAGATCCTGCGCGACAACGCCGGCGCGCTCGTCCAGGCCATCGGTCGGCAGGCGGCGCTCATCGAGTACGGAAGCGGGTCGAGCGACAAGACGCAGATCCTCCTCGACGCGCTCCACGCGCAGCGGACGCTCGCAGCGTACGTCCCCATCGACATCTCGGAAGACTACCTGCTCGCCACCGCCGAGCGGCTGCGTGAGCGCTACCCCGGTCTCCCGGTCCTCCCCGTCGCGGCCGACTACACGCAGCCGTTCGCTCTCCCGGACCTCCCCGCCGAGACCCGACGGCGCGTCGTGTTCTTCCCGGGCTCGACGGTCGGCAACTTCACCCCCGAGGACGCCAGCCGCTTCTTCCGGCAGGTGGCCGAGGTGGTCGGTCCGGGCGGCTCGCTCCTCATCGGGGTCGACCAGATCAAGGACGCCGACGTGCTGGAGCGGGCCTACGACGACGAGGAGGGCGTGACGGCGGCGTTCAATCGGAACCTGCTCCGCCGCATCAACCACGAGTTGGGCGGCGACGCCGATCTCGACGCGTGGGCGCACGAGGCGCGCTGGAACGAGGCCGAGCACCGGGTAGAGATGCACTTGAGGAGTCGGACCGACCAGACGCTCCACGTGTGTGGGCGGGCGTTTAGCTTCGAGACCGGTGAGACGATCCACACCGAGAACTCCTACAAGTACGGCCCGGACGGGCTCGAAGCGCTCGCCGCGCCCGCCGGCCTCTCCCGCGTCGACCGCTGGACGGACCCGCGCGGGTGGTTCGCTGTCGAACACTACTGCCTCCGCCAAGCCCCTCATGGCCAAGAGCCCCTCGAAGATCCTCGGCATCGACATCGGCGGGTCCGGCATCAAGGGCGCGCCGGTCCACACCAAGAAGGGACGGCTGCTGGCTGAGCGGTACCGGATCCCGACGCCGAAGCCGGCGACTCCGAGAGCGGTGGCCGACACGGTCCACGAGATCATGAAGGCTGTCAAGTGGGATGGCCCCATCGGGTGCACCGTGCCCGGGCGCGTCCGTCGCGGCGTGGTGGAGACGGCCGCCAACATCGACGACTCGTGGATCGGGACCGACGCGCAGAAGCTGTTCAAGAAGACCTGCGGCGTCCCCGTCGCCGTCCTCAACGACGCCGACGCGGCCGGCATCGCCGAGGTCAACTTCGGCGCCGGTAAGGGCAAGAAGGGGACGACCCTCCTGCTCACGTTCGGGACCGGGATCGGGAGCGCCCTCTTCACCGACGGCCAGCTCGTCCCGAACACCGAGTTCGGGCACATGCGGTTCGACGCGCACAAGGACAAGATCCGCGTCGCCGAGACCTTCGCCTCCGACGCCGCCCGGTCGCGGGACCACCTCTCGTGGGAGCTCTGGGCGAAGCGCCGCGTCCAGCCGGTCCTGGAGATGTACGAGTTCCTCCTCGCCCCGGACCTCATCATCATCGGCGGGGGCGTGAGCAAGCCGCACAAGTGGGACGTTTACAGTCCCTACCTCCACACCGACGCGAAGCTGAAGCCGGCCAAGCTCGGCAACGAGGCCGGGATCGTCGGCGCCGCGCTCGTCGCCCGCCAGATGCTCGGCGACGGCTAACGGCCTCGTGGACGAGGCGAGCTGGAAGCGCCTCAGGCCGGGATGACGCCACAACGCCCGACCGTCGTGACGCCGGCGGCTCGGTACTTTTGAGGGCCTCCCCTCCCTCTCCTCGTTGATCGAACTCGACCGCGACGCTCCCCTCCCCCTCGCCGACCAGCTCGTCGAGGCGCTGCGGTATGAGATCGGCGCGGGACGGCACCGTCCGGGCTCCCGGCTCCCGTCCACGCGCGCGCTCGGCGACCAGCTCGACATCTCGTATCACACCGTCCGCAGCGCGTACCAGCGCCTCGCGGAGGAGGGGTTGCTGGACGTCCGGCGCGGCGGCGGATACGTCGTCGTCGAACGGCAGGCGCTCTCGCGGTCGGAGCGGCTGGAACGCGGGGCGGGCGTCATGCAGGACGCCCTCCGCCAGCTCGTGGGCTTCGGGCTGAGCGATGAGGAGGTCGACTACGTCGTCGAGGAGGGTCTCCAGTTTTTCGAGCGGCCGGGCGGGCGGCGGGCGTTGGTGTTCGCCGCGTCGTACCGCGAGCTGGCCGAGAGCGGCGCCGAGCAGGCGGGAGCGGCGTTGCAAGAGCGCGTCGGAGCAGCGCTCCTCTCGGAGCTCGCTGACGTCGCCAACGTCGACGGCCTGATCGTCCCCTTCCCGTCCCTCCGCGCCGCCCGCCAGGCGCGGCCCCAGGACGAGATCGTCGGGGCCGTGGTCCAATACCCGCACGACGTGCTGGAGAAGGTGGCCCGGCTGACGTCTGGCGAGGCCGTCGGCCTCGTCACCCGCTACGCCGACGCCGTGGCCCCACTCTCCGACGAGATCCGCGCGCGGACGGGGTTCGCCGGCCCGCTCCTCGCCCTCCCCATCGACGCCGACCGGCGGCAGGTGGAGACGGTGGTCCGGCAGGCCGAGTTGGTCGTGTTCACGCCCCAGGCGCGGCGCCGCATCCGCCCGGCGCTCCAGCAGCAGGGGACGCCGTCGGTCGAGATCACGCCGACGCTCGCGCCGGAATCCCTGGCCCGCATCCGGGACGTGCTCGCCGGGTAGTTCCCGCAGCCTTCGGCGCGCCGCCCGCTGCTACCCCAGCGTCGAGCGCTCCTCGCTGGTCGGGCGCGACCCGTCGATCTCCTCGTCCGCGGTGTCCAGGACGGCGCCATCTCCCCCGGCCGGCGGCGGCGCCTCGGCCTCGTCGGCCTCCTGGTCGGGGTACTTCACGCGGAAGTGGTAGATGCCGCAGAGCAGGTTCAGGAAGGTCTCCTTGATCCGCGCGAGGTCCGAGAACGTGAGCGACGACTCGTCGAGCTGGCCATCCTCGATGCGCGTCTCGATGATCCCGTCGATGAGCGACTCCAAGCGGCGAGGGGTCGGCTTCTCCAGGCTCCGGCTGGCGGCCTCCACCGAGTCCGCCAGCATCACAATGGCCTGCTCGTTGGTCTGGGGCTTCGGGCCGGGGTAGCGGTAGTCCGCCTCATCGACCGTAGAGCCGTCCGTCTCCTGCTCCTGCGCCTTCCTGTAGAAGAACTCGATCAAGCTCGTCCCGTGGTGGCTCGCGATGAAGTCGATGACCACCTGCGGGAGCGCCTGCTCCTTGCCCAGCTGCACGCCCTCCTTGACGTGGGCCGCGATGACGAGCGCGCTCATTGACGGCTTGATCTTCTCGTGCGGGTTCTCGCCGGGCTGCTGGTTCTCGATGAAGTACTCCGGCTTGAGCATCTTCCCGATGTCGTGGTACAGCGCCCCGACGCGCGTACGGAGGGCGTTGGCGCCGATGGCGTCGGCGGCGGCCTCGGCGAGGTTGGCCACCTGGAGCGAGTGGTTGAACGTGCCCGGCGCGCGGAGCGAGAGCTCTTTCAGGAGCGTCCGGTTGGTGTCGGAGAGTTCGAGGAGCGCCATGTCGGTGGTGACGGCGAACACCTTCTCGATCCCCCACAGGAGCGGCGCCGCGAACAAGATGAGGGCCGCGTTCACGCTGATCGCCAGGAGGTCCCACAGCAACCGCTCGGTGAACGAGTCCGCTCGGAGGAGCGCGTAGCCGAGAACGATGAGCGCGTAGGCCACGGCCACCATCCCCGCCGAGGCCAGCAGCTGGCTCCGGTTCTTCACGTCCCGAACCGAGAACACCGCCAGCACACCCACGACGAGCGTCGCGAAGACGAACTCGAAGTCGTAGCCGAAGATGAGCCCGCCGAGCGCCGCCAGCGTCATCGTGGCGAAGCTGCCGACCCGGCTGTCGAACACGATCGTCAGCAGGATCGAGACGAGCGCCACCGGCACCACGAACGGGGCCGGCCCCTCGAACGACGAGGCGATGACGATCCCCACGAGGGCCAGCCCCAGCAGTAGGCACACGAGCACGAGCCGCCGCGTGTCGAAGAAGATGGCCGGCCGGAGCAGGTAGACGTAGAGGAAGAACAGCGCGAGGGCCGAGACCACGAGGATCAGCCGGCCGAAAATGGTCCGCACCCAGGACACGCCCCCGCTCCGCTCGCGCTGGGCGAAGTCGAGCGAGCGGAGCTGCTCGTAGCGCTCGGGCGTGACCTCGTCGCCCCGACGGATCACGGTCTGCCCCTCCCGGACGCGTCCCTTCGTGGGCGACACGGCGCGCATGGCCTCCTCGCGCTCGCGGGCCGTGGCCTCGGGCTGGTACTTCAGGGAGGGCTCGAGGACCGCCCGGAACAGGACGCTCCCGATGGAGACCGTGTCCTCCCTCCCCGGGAACACCGCGAACAAGGTTCGGCGCGCGTCGATGAGCGCCTCCTCCATCCCGAACACGTCGTCGCGCGGGACCTCCTCCTCGCTGCGGACGCTGGGGTCGAGGTTGCGGACAAGGATCGACGGCGCGAGGATGGAGTCCTTTGGCACGTCGAGTACGCCCCGGTTGAGCAGGTCCCGCGCGATCTGCGAGGCCTCCCCGAGGAGCCGGTCGTCGAGGGGGACGCCGTACGTCCGCGCCGTGGCCGTTTCGTACGCCGAGCGGAGGAGGTAGGCCCACTGCCGGTCGTTGAGCCGGAGGCTGAAGCCGTCCCGTAGATCCGCGTAGTGCGTAGAGTCCTGCCGAACAGACTCCATCAGTTCCCGAACCCCCGTCGGCTGGTCCTCCGTGAGCGCTGCTCGCACGCGCTGCTGGCCCCGACGCCACTGCGTGTAGGCGGCGAACGTCGAGTCGAGCCGCGCGTCGAGCGAGTCGAGCTGGGCGCTCGTCTGAGACCACGCGTCCATGTCCTCGACGAAGATCGGCGGCATCGTCCGGCGGACCGAGTCTCGGCGGGCGGCGATCTCGCTCTCCGGCAGGCGGATCGAGTAGTCGAAGGGGGCAACTATGTCCTCCGCCCGCCACACGTCGCCGGGCTCTGCGTTCCCGTCGTACACGTTGACGCGCGGGAACGCGAGCATCGCGATCACCGAGAGCGCCGCCAGCAGCCCGATCCGATCCGCCTGCCCGCGTCGCGAGAGTCGGGGGCCCTCCTCCGAAGGCGCCCGGGCGTCCGAGCGGAGGCCCGCACGCCGCGAGTAGCGGCCCGGTTTGGGCGCGAGGCCGAGGCGGTCGAGGAGCGGCATGGGTGGGGGTACGGGAATCGCTAGGACGCTCGGGGAGCGCCATCGGCTCCCTCAACGGGGACGGAACGTGGCGTCGCGTGCCGGAGCCCGAGCAGGCTGCCGAGACCCACGGTAATCACGGTTCCGATGAGCGGGTACAGCGGCCACGCGACGGCCCGGAGCCCGAGCGCCTCGCGTGCCGCCGCCGTCGGTCGCCAGTCGGCCACCCAGCTGGACGCCACGGGGCTGTACCACAGTCCGAAGATGACGAACACCATCACCGCGATGGCCACGAGGAACGCCACGACGGCGTCGGCCTGCTGCGGGCGCCGGGTGACGAGGCCCAGGACGAACGCGCCGAGGAGCCCGCCGTAGGTGAAGCCCGCGATCCCGAGCCCCAGCTCCACGACGGGGTTGTTCATCCCCGTGAACAGCATGGCGAACCCGACGAACACGGCGGCCCAGACAAGCGTGAGCACACGGCTCAGGGCCAGGGCGCGCGCCGGGTCGGGGCGCCACCCGGCCGTGCGCTCCAGGAGGTCCATGAGCGTTGAGCCGGCGAGGGCGTTGAGGCTGGACGAGAGCGTGCTCATGGCCGCCGCGATGATGCCCGCGAAGAGGAGCCCCCGCAGGCCCGGCGGTATCTCGTCGAGGATGTAGCGCGGGAAAATCTCGTCGCCCCTCGTCAGGCCAAGGTCGGCGAGCGGGGCGCCGCCGTAGTGGATCCACAGCCCCAGCCCGACCGCCAGGAACAGGGCGAACTGGATCGCCACGAACAGGCCGCTCCAGACCATCGCCTTGCGTCCCTCCTCCAGCGTCCGGCACGCGAGCACGCGCTGCACGATGAGTTGGTCTGTCCCGTGCGAGGCCATCGCGAACACGGCCCCGCCGCCCACGGCGACGAGGAAGGCGTACGGGCTCGTCAGGAACACGCCGAGGCCCTCCGACCAGCCCCAGTCGATGAGTTGGAGCTTGCCGGCGTCGGCCGCCTCGGCCATTGTCCCCGCAAGCGGACCCGTGGCGAGGAGCCCCAGGGCGAGGACGGCGCCGCCCACGTAGATCCCCATCTGCACCACGTCCATCCACACGACGGCCTTCAGGCCGCCGACGTAGGTGTAGGCCGCCGTCACGACGCCGATCGCGAGGATCACCACGGGGTACCCCACCTCCAGCCCGGCGGCCCGCGCGATCACCTGGATCGGGATCGCCGTCGCGAACAGGCGGACGCCGTCGGCCAGCAGGCGCGTCACGAGGAACGTCACCGACGCGAGGCCGCGCATCCCGTCGCCGAAGCGCTCGCCGAGGAACGCGTAGGCCGTCTGCTGCTCGCCGCGGAAGTAGCGCGGGAGGAGCACGGCCGCCACCACGATCCGCCCGAGGATGTACCCGATCGTCAGCTGGAGGAAGGTGAGGGAGCCCAGGTACGCCACGGCGGGCACGCCGATGACGGTGAGCGTGCTCGTCTCCGTCGCCACGATCGAGAAGCAGACGGCCCACCAGGGGAGGTCGCGCCCGCCGAGGAAGTAGTCCTGCGTCGTGCGCTGCGTCCCCCCCGCCCGGAGCCCGAAGACGACGATGCCTACGGCGTAGAAGACCAGGACGAGGAGATCAAGCGGGGTCAGCACGTGACGCGAGGGGGAGGACGGGAGGGTCGAGCTGGACGAGGAGACGACCGACGGCGCCCGCCGGGTCACCGTCGTCGCCCGAGATCATAAGATCGTAGAAGGTCTCCACCTCCGCGTCGTGGCGCCCGATGCGGACGGCGGCGGGCGAGGCGCCGACGAGGACGGCCGCCGCGAGGTCCCCTGTGTCCGCCAGATTCAGGGCCACGTCCGGCGAGCGCGCCCAGAGCCGCTCGGCGACCGCCCGACGCGGGAGCCGGCGCCAGTCGTACTCGTCGGCGCCGACGACCTCCACGTGCCCCGCGAACCGGTCCGGTGCGTACGCGACCGGTCCACCCACGACGACGGGGATCACCTGGGAGTCCGGCAGGTCGAGCCGCACGATCAGGGACCACGCGGCGCGCTGGCCGGGCTCGTCGGTGGGGAGGACCACGAGGAGGGTCCGCGCCTCCGGCCGAGTGGCGAGCACCCGGGGCCGGCGGGCCGCGACGGCAGCAAACGCGGCGCGGCGCGCCAGGGCCTCGCGGATCCGCTCGATCACGAGGCCGCGAACAGGTCGCGCTGCCCCTCGCCCGACGCCTCGACGTCCGATCGCACGCCGTCCCCCCTCGCCGCGGCGTCAGGCCCGTCGTCGTCGGACCCCTCATCGTGGGGCTCGTCGTCCGGGACAGCACCCGCCAGCAGATCGAGCAGTTCGGCCTCGCTGATGACCGCTATGCCCAGCTCGCGGGCCTTGTCCAGCTTGGAGCCGGCCGCCTCCCCGGCCACCACGTAGTCGGTCTTTTTCGACACCGACCCGGTCACCTTCCCGCCCGCCTCTTCGATCTGGGCCTTGGCCTGGGGGCGCGTGAGGGTGGGGAGCGTGCCGGTGAGGACCACCGTCTTGCCCGCGAGCGGTGCGTCGGCGTCGGTCGCGCGGGCGACGCGCTCGTCGGGGAGGCGTGACGTGTTCACGCCCTGGTCGCGGAGCCGCGCGACGGTCTGCTGGTTCGTCTCGTCGACGAACCACTCTACCACGCTCTCGGCGACGATCGGCCCGACGCCGTCGATGGCCTCCAGGCTCTCGCCCGTCGCCGCCGCCAGGTCCGCGAGGGACGCGTGGTGGGCCACGAGGTCCCGCGCGACGGTCTCGCCGACGTGCCGGATCCCGAGTCCGAACAGGAGCCGCGCGAGCGGGCGCCCCTTCGACGTCTCGATCCCGGCCAGCAGGTTCTCGACCTTCTTGTCCTTGAAACCCTCGAGGGGCAACAGGTCCTCCTCCGTGAGCGCGTAGAGGTCCGGGAGATCGGTCACGAGGTCGGTCTCCACGAGGAGGGCCGCGATCTTCTTGCCGAGCCCCTCGATGTCCATCGCGTTGCGAGCCGCGAAGTGCTCGACGGCGCGGACGAGTTGGGCCGGGCAGCCGCCGTGGAGGTGGCGGAGGTCGGCCTCGCCCTCGGGACGCACGAGCGGCTGGCCGCACGCCGGGCACGTGCTCGGGGGCTTGTACGTCCCCTCATCCCCGGTGCGCGCCTCCGTCACCGGCCCGACGACGGCCGGGATCACGTCGCCCGCCCGCTTCACGACCACGCGGTCGCCGATGCGGATGTCGCGCGAGGTGATGTAGTCGGTGTTGTGGAGCGTGGCCTTCGAGACCGTCACGCCACCGACGTCCACGGGCTCCAGGAGCGCGAGCGGCTTGACGACGCCCGTCCGGCCGACGTTGTGCTCCACGTCGAGGAGCCGCGTCGTCGCCTCGCGGGCGGGGAACTTGAAGGCGATGGCCCAGCGCGGCGCCGTCGCCACCTGACCGAGCACGTCCTGGTAGTCGAGGCGGTCCACCTTCACCACGACCCCGTCGATCTCGTAGTCGAGCGAGTCGCGGCGGCCGGCCCAGGCCTCGCAGAAGGCGACCACCTCGTCGATCGTCTCGAACCGCCGACGCTCCGGGCTGACGGGTACGCCGAGGTGCGAGACCCAGTCGAGCACGCCGGCCTGGGTGTCGGGAAGCGTCTCGCCCTCCACCGGCCCGAGGCCGTAGGCCCAGAACGCGAGGCCACGCGAGGCCGTGACCGTCGGGTCGAGCTGGCGGAGGCTCCCGACGGCTCCGTTGCGGGGGTTTGCGAGTGTCTTTTCGCCGGCCGCGGCCAGGCGCTCGTTGAGCCGCTCGAAAGTCGACCGCGCGAGGTACACCTCGCCCCGGATCTCGACGCTCGCGGGCGGATCGTCGTGGAGGCGGAGCGGGACACTGCGGACGGTGCGGATGTTCGACGTCACGTCCTCCCCGACGCGCCCGTTGCCGCGCGTGGCGGCGCGTACGAGGAGCCCGTCGCGATACGTCAGGGCGAGGGCGAGGCCGTCGATCTTCAGTTCGGCGACGAGCGCGGGCCGCTCGCCCTCGACGAGCACGCCGTCCAGCCCTTTGAGGACGCGGTCGTACCATGCCAGCAGGTCGTCGGCGTCGAAGGCGTTGCCGAGCGACAGGAGCGTGACCGGATGCTGGACCTTCTCGAACCGGTCGAGCGGGCTCCCACCGACGCGGAGGGTGGGCGAGTCGGGCGTGCGGAGGTCGGGGAAGCGTTCCTCAATCGTGCGGAGCGCCCCGAACAGGCGGTCGTACTGGGTGTCGCCGACGAGGCTTTCGCCCCCGGTGTAATAGGCCCGCGCGAGCGTGCGGACGACCGGGTGGAGGTCCGCGGCCAGGGCCTCAGCCTCGGCGCGCGACGCAGCGTCCGGCGGCTGGGCGTCGAGGCGGTCGAGCAGGTCGAGCGCGGCGTCGACGGAATTCATCGCGGGGACCTACTCGTAGGCGTTCGGCGAGGGCTCGGGCACGGCCGCGTCGGAGGCGGGCGCGTTGCTCGGCGCGCCGACACTGGCCGTCGCCAGCGAGTCGAGGAAGCGCTGCCCGTTGGCTCGGGTGATGCGGACGGCCTGGCCACTTGCGGGCGTGAAGCGCTGCCCCTGGATCTCGAACGTGGCCTCGTCGAAGACGTAGGCCGGACCGGACTCATTCCCCTCTCCCCAGAGCACGAGGGCCGAGTCGGCCTCGAAGATCTGCGCCGCGCCCTGGTCGATCCAGTGAGGGGTGCGCTCGCCAGCGTCCTCCGTGACGCGGAACCACTGGAGCCCGTCGCCGCCGGCCGTGACCGTCACGCGGATGGGGAGCTGCAGCTGCGGCCCGCCGGCCGCGGCGCCAGCGCCGACGCCCGCCGAGTCGATCCGAGCCTCCTGGCCGTCGCCGACGGTGACGGTCGCGGGTGCGTCGTCGTCATCCGGGCGGTCCCCACCGAAGACGAGGAACCACAACGCCAGCCCCAGGGCGACGACGAGGACCGCGAACAGGCCCAGGATCGTTCCCCAGTTCTTGTCGAACGAGCGGCGCGCGGACGGCACGGCCGGGCGGGACACGCGCGTCGACGTGGAGGGGGGCGGGGTGGGACGGGCCGACGCCTTGCGGGCCTGAGCCGTCGCCAGCGCCTCCACCGCAGGCGGCGCCGACCGCGCGGGAGGCGTGGGTTTCGCTGGGGCGGCCTCCGCCGCGGGCTCCGAGGGCGGGGCCGGCTCCGACGGCGTGGGTGACGCCGCGTCGGACGAGCTCATCGGCGTCGGGTCGGGGGCCGAAGTCCGGGCATCAGGTGCCTCCCCTGGATCGAAGCCGGGCGCCAGCTCGCCGCGGTAGCTCCCGGCCGTGTGGGCCTGGTACGCCGCCATCACCCGTGCCACGGGCACGCCCACCGCCTTCGCGTACGACTGGAGGAAGGCCTTGAGGTAGACCTCGTTGTAGGTCGCGTCGCCCACGAGGTCGCCCTCCTCAAAGCGGCGGAGGACGTCGACGGGGATGCGGGTCTGCTGCTGGATCTCGTCGAGCGTCAGATCGCGCCCTTCGCGAGTGGCGCGGAGATCGGCTTCGAAGGAGGAACCGGTGGGCACGGGCGCAGTGGTGGGGGTGAGAAAAGGTAGCAACGTCACCGCCTCCACGGTCCCCCTCGGCCCGGGGTTCCAAAACCAGCGCCGCCCGACTCCGAAGGACGGAGCCGGGCGGCGGTGTCGGGTAGGCGGGATTTGAACCCACGACCCCCTGCACCCCATGCAGGTGCGCTACCGGACTGCGCCACTACCCGAGGGTTGACCCGGTGGGTCGGCACGGCGAGATCGCCGCGCGGGGTGGCCGAAAATAGGGACCGCCTCAGAGGCGCTGCAACACGTCCGACAAAAACGCACGGAGCTCCACGAGCGTTTCGCGCGGGACCGACGCCCCGCCGCCGCTCTCTCCGGCTGGCGTCTCGCCGCCGCCGTCGAGCACCTGCCGGGCGCCCTCGATCGTGTACTTCTCCTCCTTGAGGAGCTGCTGGATCTGCTCGACCACCTCGATGTCGCGCTCGGTGTAAGCGCGGTTGCCCGCCCGGTTCTTCTTCGGGCGGAGCTGCTCGAACTCGGTCTCCCAGTAGCGCAGGACGTGCGGCTTCTGGCCAACGCGCTCGCTGACCTCGCGGATGGAGTAGTAGAGCTTGCGGATGCCGGGCGTGCTCATGGTGCAGATTGCGTGCGGACGGGGAGCGACGGCAACGTCCGGAGGCGAGGCGGGTTTGCGGGGCTCGTCTCCCCGTGCCCGTGTCTCGCGCTCCGCTCCGCTCCGAACTCGGCCTCGTCGCCGTCGTCCTGATCTGGGGGCTGAACTTCGCGATCATTAAAGTACCACTCGAACTCGCTCCGCCCTTCGCGGTCAACTTGTTCCGGTTCGTGGTCTCGCTGGCGGTGCTCGGGGCGCTCCACGCCGTGCAGTCGCGGAAGCGGGGCCTCTCCCCGCTCTCGACGTTCCGTGTGGGCGGCTGGTCCGTCGTGGGACTCGGACTCCTCGGCATCGCGATCTACCAGGTCGGCTTCATCGTCGGCGTGGACCGGGTGACGGCGGGGATGGCGGCGCTCCTCATCGCCTGCAGCCCGCTCTGGACGGCCATCACGAGCCATGTGCTGGGGATCGAGCGGCTCACCGCGGGCCGCTGGGTGGGCATCCTCGTGAGCTTCGGCGGCGTCGGCCTCGTCGTGCTCGGCGCGCCGGACGGCTCGCTCGGGGGCGACCCGCTCGGCGTGGCGCTCATGCTCGGGGCATCGCTCGCGTGGGGCGTCTACACGGCCCTCTCGCGCCCGCTCCTCGACCGCGGCGCCTCACCGGTCGGCCTCACCTTCTGGGGGATCATCGTCTCGTTCCCGCTCCTCGTCGCGATGGCGGTCCCCGACCTGCGCGGCCTGGCCTGGGACGACTTCGGGGTCGGCTTCTGGGCCGCAATCGTGTTCTCCGGCGGGCTCTCCACCGGCCTCGCCTACGGCATCTGGAACGCCTCGGTGCGTGCGGTCGGCCCGTCGCGGACGGCGGCGTTTTCGAACGCGGTCCCGGTGATCGGCGTCGCCGCCGGCGTGGCGTTCCTCGGCGAGCCCCTCGTGCCGCTCCAGATGGCAGGTGGGCTCCTCGTGATCGGGGGCGTGCTCGTCGTCCGTCAGGCCGGCGCCGTCAGACGCCGACGACCTCGAACGTCGATCCCGTAACGGGCTCCTTGTGGACCTCGATGCGGACGGGGAACGCCGCCTTGATCTCGTCGAGGTGGGTGATGACGAGGATCGTGTCGAAGTCGTCCTGGATGGTGCGGATGGCGCCGATGAGGTTCTGGATCCCCTCCTTGTCCTGCGTCCCGAACCCCTCGTCGATGACGAGCGTGCGGATGCGAGTGCCGGAGCGCTCGGCGAGCATCTGGCTGAGGGCGATCCGGAGCGCGAAGTTGACCCGGAAGGCCTCGCCCCCCGAGAACGTCTCGTAGGACCGCGCGACGCCCTGGGCGTCGGTGATGCGGATGTCGAGCGTCTCGCGCGTCCCGCCGCCGGTCTTCTTGTCCTTGAGCGTCTCCAGCCCGACGCGCGTGCGGCCGTCGGCGAGCCGCTCCAGGAGCGTGTTGGTCCGCTCCTCGATCTCGGGGAGCGTCTCCTCGATGATGAGGGACGGGATGCCGTGGCGCCCGAAGGCACGGCGGAGGTGCCCGTAAAGGGCCCGCTCTCGCTTGGCGTCCTTGAGGTCCGCGCGGGTCTGCTTGAGCGATGCGCGATCGCGAGACGCGCGGTCGAGACGCTCGCGGAGGGCGCCGCGCTGAGCCTGCGCATCGGACAGCCGACGCGTCGCGTCCTCCCGGGCGGCGGCGGCCTGGGCGCGGGCCGCTTCCGCTGCGGCGCGCTCGGCGAGCTGGTCAGTGAGGGCGGCGAGCGCCTCCGCCTTCGTCCCGCGGTCGGCGACGAGGGCGCGCCGGTCGTCGGCGAGGGACGCCAGGCGCTCGGCGAGGTCGGCGCGCGAGCGGCGGGCGTCGAGGAGGCGGGAGAGCCGGCTCGGCGCGTCGGCCAGTTGGTCGAGGTCGCGGCCGACGGCCTCGTGCTCCTTCGGGTCGTAGCCGAGCGAGGCCGCCTGCTGGTCCAGCCGGTCGAGCTTCTCACGGAACGGCGCGGCGTGAGCGCCCCCGTCGAGCCGCTCCTGAAGGGCGGACAGCTCGGCCTGCTTCCGCTCGATCTCCGCGACCGTCTGCGCCAGACGCTCGCCGGCGCGATCCAGGTCGCGGAGCTCGGAGGCCCAGTGGTCGCGGAGCCCCGCGTCGCGGCGGACCGCGTCGAGACGGGCCTCGTCGAGCGGGTTCGCGTCGAGGACGTCGGCGTGCGTGGCGCGCTCGGTGCGGAGTTCCTGCCCGAAGGCCTCGTCGGCGAGGACGCGGCCGAGACGCCGCGCCTCCTCCCGGAGCGCAGCCAGACGCGTCTCGGACTGCTGGCGACGGGTTTGCCGGTCGCGGGCGGCCGCGAGGGTCTGCGAGGCCGCCGCCCCTGCGTCGGCCGTCGCCTTGAGGCGGGCGTAGTCCGCTCGGAGGGCGTCGCGCCGGGCCTGCGCGGCGTCTCGCTCGGTCCGGGCCGCAGCGACCTGGCGGTCGAGGTCGGCCAGCTCGCGCGTGTATGTCTCCGCCACCTCATGGCGGTGGTCGTCCGTGAGGGGCGTGCCGCACGTGGGGCACGCGTCGTCCTCCGACTGGAGGATCCGCTCCCGCCGGGCGGCGAGGGTCGCCCGCTGCGCCTCGGCCGTCTCGATGCGCCCCTCCAGCGCCTTCACCGTGGCCGAGAGCTCGACGCCCTCCTCCCGCAACGCGTCGAGCTTCGCCGCCGCCGTCTCTCCTGCGGTGATGGTCGCCGCGAGCGCGTCGAGGTCCTCGCCCTCCGGCTCGGCGACCTCTGCGGCGAGGCGGGTCCCCTCCTCCACGATGCCGCCGCGCTTCCCCTCCAGCGCCCCCTTCTCCGACGCGAGGCGCTTGTCGATCGCCTCAATCCGCGCCGTCGCCTCCGCCCGTTTCGCCCGGACCGCCTCCAGCGTCGTCAGGTCGGCCGCCGCAGCCGTCGCCTTCCGGAGCGCCTCCTCGACGCGGGCGCGGCCCGCGACGCGCCGTTCGTCCTCCGCCTTTCGCTCGGCGAGCGTGCGCAGACCGGCCTCGGCCCGTGTAACCTGCGCCTCCGCCTCGGCCGTTGCGCGTTGGAGATCAAGGCGCAGGGTGTGGCGCTGGCTCTCGATGCCCCGGAACAGCGTGGCCGTCTCGTCGAGCGCCGTGCGGCGCTGGCGGAGCGTCTCGTAGCGCTGGTGGTCCGCCTCGATGGCGTCGGCCGTGGCGATGAGGGCGTCGGCCTCCTCCGCTTGTTTCGTGAGCCGCGCGCGGTCGGCGTCGAGCTTCTGGGTGCGGGCGTCGAGATCGGCGAGGGAGGCTCGCAGGGCCTCGGCCTCGCGCGCGGCGGCGTCGAGCCGGGCGAGGCGCGTCGACGCCTCTGCCTCGGCCGCGACGGCCGTCGCCCGCTCCGCCTCGACCTCCGCGATCCGGGCCTCGACCGCCTCCAGGTCGGCCGTCCACGCGCCGACGTGTTCGAGCGCGGCGGCGAGGCGCTCGGCCTCGGCCTCCAGGGCCTGGACACGCTCCTTCTGCCGGCTCCAGCGCGCGCTCGCGCGGGCCGCCATCCGCTCGTAGCGGTCGAGCCCGAGGATCTTGCCGAGGATCTCCTTCCGCTCCCCCGGCTTCTTCTTGGTGAACTCGTCCGACCTCCCCTGGAGCAGGAATGTCGAGTTGATGAACGTCTCGTAGTCGATCCCGACGCGCGTGTCGATGGCCTCCTGCGTCGCCTTCACCGACTCGGCCGTGAGCGCCCGCCAGTCGCCGCCGTCGCGGACCTGAAATTCGAGCCCGGGTTTCGACGTTTTCCCGCTCGCCGATTGGCTGTAGCTCCGGACGATGCGGTATTCGTCGCCGCTGACGCGGAACGTGAAGTCGACCTCCATCGAGCGGGCGCCGATCCGGAGGATCTCCTCGTCGGGCTTGCGGAGGTCGCTCGACTTGCGGGCCTCGCCCCAGAGCGCCCACGTGATGGCGTCGAGGAGAGCGCTCTTGCCCTGCCCGTTGCCGCCCGAAAGGCACGCCACGTGGATCCCCTCGAAGTCGAGCGTGGGCGCGTCCTCGCCGTACGAGAGGAAGTTGCGGAGCCGGAGGCGGACGGGGACCATGCGGGAGGAGAAGCGGGCGGAAGGTATCGGCGGGGGGCTGTCGACCGCGCGTCAGGGGGCCGCCGCGTCCGCAAGCTGATGCCCACGCCGCGGGTGCTGGTCGAATTCTGAACGGGGCCGGTTCCGCCGCTGGCCTTCCTCACGTCGACGTTGCGGCAGCAGAGGGGACCCGTCGCTTATTCCAGCGGCGCCTCGCCCGTCTCGGTCTCCGACCGTCCCTCCTTCCACGTGTTGAACTTGTCGACGAGGGCGGCCTGGAGGCCGGGCGTGACGGCACGGACGACGCCCCAGATCTCGGGCGCCAGCGCCTCGACCGGGTCGTACAGGACCGACGCCTCGCGGTCGGCCTCGCTCACGGCGAAGAGGGCCGCCGCCGGGGATCGGCGCAAAGCCCGTCGCGAGGAGGAGGACGCTCAGGCCGAACGCGGTCCGGAGCCCGCCCATGGCGGCGCCCGCGAGCTTGTCGACCCCGCCCAGCTTGATCGCCTCCAGCGTCTTGCGCACGACGTGGGCGAGGGCCGTGAGCCCGCCGACGACGGCGACCACGACCACGATGAACCCGAGCACCGGCGCCGTCCGCTCGCTGACGCCCAGGCTCGCCGCGACGGCGTCGCCCACCGGCCCCATCAGCGCCGAGGCCACCACGAAGCCCACCACCCAGCCGACCGTCCCGACGATCTGGAGGAGCGCGCCCGTTCGCAGCCCGCGCCACACGCCGAACGCGATCACGACCCCGAGGAAGATGTCCAGACCGGCCACCTATGCGCCCAGCAAGTCTTTCACGACGGCCTGAACGCGCGAGCCCTCGGCCACGCCGCGCAGCTCGCTCATGGCCTCGCCCATCACGCGCCCCATGTCCTTCATCGTCGTCGCGCCGGTCCGCTGGACGATCTCCTGGACCACGCGGTGGATGTCCTCGTCGGTCGCCTGTGCCGGGAGGTACTGCTCGATGAAGCCCAGCTCGGCCGCTTCCTGCTCGGCGAGGTCGTCGCGGCCGGCCTCAGAAAACTGCGTGATGGCGTCGCGGCGCTGCTTGGCTTGCTTCGCCACGACCGCGAGGAGGTCGTCGTCGGTGAGCGGCTCGCCGCCGGCCTTCTCCTTCTCGGTGATGGCCGCCTGCAGCATCCGAATCGCCGTGAGGCGCACCTTCTCGCGGGCGCGCATCGCGTCTTTCAGATCACGGGCGAGGGCTTCCTTCAGCATATCAGTCCAGGGAGGGGGGCCGAAAGGTACGGCCCTCACCCGGCCGCCTACCGGAGGATGAACCGGATGGCGAGTGTGGCCACGCCCACCTGCATCGCCCCGAGCGCCACGGCCGAATACCGATCCAGCCGGAGGGCCTCCTGCCGTAGCGCCTCGTTCCCGCGCAGCGCCGGGTCCTCACCCCGATAGTCGTCGTCGATGGCGTCCGCACGAAACTTGTAATGCACCGCGATGGCCGCGGCGGCGACGGTCGCCGCGCCGACCCCGAGGTCTACGAGCGTCCGGCTCCGCGTCGAGCGCTCCGTGGGCAGCAGTTCGAGCTCGGGCTCAGCCCCGGGGGACGGCCGAAGGAGGATCTGCGTCGGGCCGCTGGCGGACGCGTCGGCGAGCGGGAGCCGCTCGGGCTCGTAGCCCTCCAGGGTCGCCACTAGCGTCCCGGCGGCGCCGGCGGGGAGATCGACGGTGACGGGCGAGGTCCCGAGTATCTCGCGCGCCCCCGACGCGTCCTCGAACACGATATGGGCGCGGATCGGGAGCGTCTCGACGCGAAGTCGGCGTGGGAGATCGAGGCGGAGACGCAGCGAGTCGCCCGCGGCTGGCATGATGTCGACATCGACTCGGCGGGCGTCCCACGCCTCCGGGTCGCTGACCGCCGCGACGCGGTGCGCCGCCGCGGTCACCTCGATCCACGTGCCAGGCGGGCCGGCGAGCGTATCGTCCACGAGGACGGCCGCCGTGCCCGGGGCGTCCACCCAGATGTGCGCGGCCGGCGCGTCGGTCTGCGCGCGAACCGCCACCGCTACGACGAGAGACAGGAGGACGGCGCGGATCATCGGGCGGCCTGGAGGTCGGCGGTGCGGTAGGCGACGACGTGGCGGGGCTCGGTGAGGACCACCAGCAGGCCCCCGCCCACGGCGAACGTGCTCTTGACGCGGCCCCGGACCGAGTCGGACCAGACCTCCTCGCCCGTCGCGCCGTCGAGGGCGACGACGCGCTCGTCCATCGTGCCGACGAAGAGGGTCTCACCCACCCACAGGGGCGCGGCCGTCACGTTGCCGTCGGTCCCGTACTTCCAGCGGAGGGTCCCCGTCGCGGTGTCGAGGAGGCGGACGCCGTCGAGCGACGTGCCCACGGCAACCCGGTCGCCGGAGATGGCGGGCGTTGAGAAGCGGATCGGGGCTCCTGCGTCGTGGACCCATCGCGCGTCGCCCGTCGCCAGGTCCAGGGCGTGGACCGTTCCGCGTGTGGTCGGGACGTAGAGCACGCCGTCGGCGACGGCCGGGGCGTCGTACACCGGCGCGCCGACCTCGGCTGTCCAGAGCGTCGTCCCCTCGGTCGTGTCGATGCGCCTAACCCGCCCCCGGTCGTCGGCCACGATCACCGTACGCTCGTCCACGACGACCGGGGCGACGTGCACGTGGGCGCCCGGCGTGAGCCCGAACGTCCAGCGCGGCTCGCCCGTCCCCGCGCTGAGCACGACCACCTCGCCGGCGAGCGTCGTGACGACGAGCGCGCTGTTCTGGCGGACGATCCCGCCCTCCACGGCGCCCCCCTTCCAGCGCCACTTCTGGACGCCGTTGCGGACGCCGTAGGCGACGACCCCCCCGTCCTCCTCGGCGAGCGGGACGTAGAGGGTCTCGCCGTCCGGCGACACGGCGAACCGCCCTTCCACACTCTGCCCGAACTCGCCGACCCCCTCGATCCGCCCCGACTCCCGATTCAGGACCACGACCTCCCCTTTTCGCGTCGCGACGACCACGAATGGGTCCGTCAGGTAGGCGGCCGAAGCGCCGAAGGCCCCTTGCACGTCCCGCTCCCACGCTCGTTCGAGGGGGAGCCGCGGGCCGTCGCCCCCCACGGGCTCGCCAAGCGACGTGCCGAGTCGGATCGAGGAGCATCCGGTGAGGACCCCGAGGGCGAGGAGCAGGAGGAGCCGGCCGCGCATCAGAAGTCGTAGCCGAAGAAGAACTGCGTGAAGGGCTGCCGCTCGCCCCAGTCGAACCCGTCGAGGAACCGGTAGCCGACGTCGTAGCGGAGGACGATGGCGCCGAACAGACTCGTCCGGAGCCCCGCACCGACCGCGCCCTTGGTCGTCCCGATGAGGAGTTGGCCGTCGCCGAGGGTCCCGTAGTCGGGGTCCACCTCCACGTCGTTGTAGCCGTCGGCCCAGTTGTGCGCGGCGTCGACGAAGAGGGCACCACGGAGGCCGGCGATGAGCGGGTAGAGCGGCGGCCGACGGAGGATCGGGAAGCGCAGCTCGTGGGAGGTGAACCACAGCTTCGAACCGCGCACGCGGAGGAACGGGAAGCCGCGCAGGTTCCACGAGCCCCCGAGCAGGTGGTACCGCGCCCGACGCCCGACGTTGGCCTGCGCCAGTCCCCACGAGGCGAGCGTCACGCCCGGCACGATCTGCCAGTAGTTCCGCACGTCGGCGGCGAGCGAGTAGTAGCTCTCGTTCGAGAGCCAGACGTCGGTGGTGTAGCCGACGCTGAACCGGGCGCGCGTGCCGAGCGCCGGCCCCCACATGCTGTAAAGCGCGTTGTCGTGGACGAGCGAGACCGTGTTCGAGAGCGTCGCCGTCCGGAGCGTGTCGTACTCCACGTCGCGGCCCTGGAGCGAGCGGAGCAGCCCGGTCTTCTGGCCCAGCCCCAGCGACGACTCGATGTCGATCCGGCGGAAGAACGAGAGCGGGTAGCTCACGAGCCCGAGCACGCCGTGGACCGTCTCGTACGACGGGATGCGGGACGGCTGCTGCGGGTCGGTGCGGTCGTAGCGCGGCCCGGCCAGGCGGAAAGCCCCGTAGCCGATGTTGGCGCGGCGGCCGAGGTGGAGGCGGGTGACAGCCACGTTGAGCCCCTCCAAGAAGCCCCGGCTCCCATCGAGCGTGTTGGCGCTGTAGGCGGTGACGTAGATGTAGTCGTCACCGAAGAGGTCCGAGAACGCGATTGTCGCACCGCCCGCCGAGGCGCTGGCGGTGGTTGTGGTGGCGAAGGCGCCGGTCGCGAAGTCGAGCTGGTAGCGGCGGCGGTAGGGCTCGCTCTCCTCGCCCTCCGAGACCTCGTACTGATCGTACGTCCACGGCGTCGCGCGGGGCACGGCCCCCGCGACCAGGTCGGCCTCAGGGGTGGCCGCGAGCGAGTCCACGTCGAGGGCGCGGACCGTGAAGCGGAAGTCCTCGAAGGCGGTGTACACGAGGCTCGTGGAGTCGGCCCAGTAGGGGTCGAAGCCGGCGCTCGTGAACCGCGTGAGCTGGCGGAGGCGTGGGCGGGCGTCGAGCGCGGGCGGAGCGGGTGGCTCCTCGCCCCCGCCCGGCGGCGGCTCAGTGGCGGCGAGGGGTGCCTCGGCGTCCGACTGCAGGTCGGCGAGCCACACGTCCTGGGCGCTGAACTTGCCGTCGGCCTCGCGGCGCGCGCTGACGAAGGCGAGGCGCTCGCCCTCGGGGCTCCACCGCGGCGAGAGGTCCACCTGCGGCCCGGCGGTCACGTGACGGAGCGTGCCGCTGGCGAGGTCGAGGGTGAACAGGTTGTAGGCGCCCTCCGTACCCCACGCCGTCCGGTCCGACGAGAACACGAGGCGCTGCCCGTCGGGGCTGAAGTCCGGGTCGCGGTCGTCGTAAGCGTCGTGGGTGAGTTGGCGGAGCGCGCCGGCGCCGTCCGGGCCGCCGTCGAGGTCGTAGACGTAGAGGTCGGCCAGGCCGCCCCAGTCGATCCCGGAGAAGGCCACGCGCCGGCCGTCCGGGCTGAGGGTGGGCGAGTAGATCGCCACGAGTTCGTCGAACCCGAGCATAGCGAGGCGCTCGCGCGTCTCCAGGTCCACGAGGTGGATCACGTCGCTCCCGCCCCGCTTCGCCACGACGGCCAGCGTCCGACCGCTCACGTCGAGGCGGCTCTCGAACACGTGGAACGCCTCGAAGTCCTCCGTCCGTTCGCCGCGCACGATCACGCGGGCGTCGCCCGTCGGGTGAAGGTCGGCGTCGACGGGCTGGGCGAGGACGTTCGTGTAAGTCCCCTGGTTCGAGTAGTAGACCACCTCGCGCGTGCCGTCGGGGCGGGTGTAGACGGCCGGCTTGGCATTGTACCCGCGCGCCGTCACGGGCGCCGTCACGAGGGACGGCACGTCGGCGCCGACCACCTTCGGGAGGTACTGGGCGCGGACCCACGCCTCCCACCGGTCTGACACCGCGTCCGACTCCTCGCCGAGCACCACGTCGATCACGTCCATGAAGTCGGTCTCGCGCCAGGCCCCCTCGATCAGGTCGAGCAGGCGCTCCTCCCCATAGGTCTCCGCCACGAACCGGCAGAACGCCTCGCCCTCCTTGTACATCACGAACGAGCCGGCGATGCGGTCGAAGTCGTGGAGCGGGACGAAGAAGTTGGACGCGACGGCGTCGCGGAGGATCATCTCGTGGTTCACGTCAGGCTCGCCGCTCCAGTACTCGGCCAGGCCCTCCGTGAACCACAGCGGGATCACCCGTTCGGTCGGGCGCCGGTGGTCACGGAGCACGCGGGCCAGCTTGTTGAACGTGAACACGTGCGTCAGCTCGTGCCAGATCACCCGGCGGAACCGTCCGATGTTGCCGTCGGCCGGGATCACGACTCGCCCCTTCAGGAACTCGAAGAACCCGCCCACGCCGTCCGGGATGAAGCCCGGCGTGGTGTTGGTCTGCTTGAAGTGGAGGTTCGTCGCGTAGAAGATGAGCGGGACGCGCGCCGTCAGCGAGAAGTTGAACCGGCTCTCCAGGCGGACGTAGGCCTCCTCGGCCGTCGCGGCGCCGATCTCGGCCAGCTCTTCGGCCTCGGGGTAGTAGTACACGTCGAAGTGCTCCGTCCGCAGGACGTGCCACTCGAACCCGTCGTACTGGATCTTATTCCGGCCGAACCCCTGCGCGTCCGCGGGCGCCGCCCCGAACAGGACGGCCCCGAGGAGGGCGAGGGCGAGCGCGCCCGGCCGGACCGACCGGGCATAGGGGTGGGACATGTGGGCGAGAGCAACCGCCGGACGTTACCCGCCGCCTCCGGGGTGGCGCAAGGGCAGATCCCTGAGGCCCCGTCCCGCGCGGAGGCTCGGCGGCGCTACGCCGCGAGCGTCTTCTTGAGCTGCTGGATCGTCTCGACCGGGGTCGGGTCCACGCCCTTCCGGATCGCCAGCCAGAAGCTGACCCAGTCACCGAGCTGGACGAGCGAGAGCATCCGGCTCAGGCGGCTCTCGCCGTCGGTCTCCACCTCGTGCCAGCCGCCGACAGAGGATTCTACGAGGCCGCGCGTGGCGTCGAACCGCTTCTGGATCTGGGGGTGATCGTCATGATCGCGGAGGACGACGATCTGCATCCGCCGGAGGACCTCGGGCGGACCGGACTCGAACCCCATGATCTCGTTGTGGTCCAGCTCCGGGACCACGTTGCCGACGGCCGGGTGCTTCGGGTTCTCGTGGAGCTGCGTCCGCCAGCGCATCCCGACGGCCTCGAGCAGTCCGGTGCCGGTGTAGACGACCGGGAGGGCACCCTCGAACGTGGCCGAGAGATCGCGGGCCGGGTTGCCTTCGGCGTCGGCGTCGTAGCGCTCGGCGCGGCGGCGGGCGTCGGCCAGGGCGGACTGGAACGTGGCCTCGGAGATCTCCCCGAGCCCCATGGCATCGGCGAGGCGGAGCAGGACGCCGAGCGAGTAGCCGAGGGCGGCGCGGGGCTGGAGCCCGCCCGGGATCTGCACGACGTCGAGGTCGTCGGCCTCGGCGTGCTCGGCGAGCGTCCCGCCGGCGGTGATCGAGAGCGTCCGCGCGCCGCGCTGGCGGGCGTCGTCGAACGCGCTCAGCGTCTCCTCCGTCCCCCCCGAGTAGCTGGAGACGACGACGAGTGTGCCCTCCCCCACCCAGCCCGGCAGCGAGTAGCCCCGGTTCACGAGCACCGGCACCGGCGCCGAGGGCTCGACGAGCGTGCGCACGAGGTCGCCGCCGATGGCGGAGCCACCCATCCCGCAGATCACCACACCGTCGAAGTCGGTGGCATGGAGGTCGAAGCCGGCGGCCGTGGCTCCTCGCGTCCAGCCCTCCTGGAGGTGGTCCGGGAAGGCGCGCACGGCGGTGCGCATGGCATCGGGGTCCTGGGCGTCGGCGGTGAGGAGGGCGTCGGGCATGAGCTAGGAGCGGGAAGCGTCGTCCTCGTCCGCCATGCGCTCGGCGACGCGCTCGGCGAGCGACGTGCCGGAGGGCTCGTCGAGGCCGAGGATCGCGGCGAGGTCGCGGTTGTGGCAGGCGAGGAAATAGTCGAGAAGGCGCCGGACGGCGTCGGCGTCGGGCTGGCGGAGGGCGCGACGGGCGAGGTCGCGTGCCTCCTCCAGGGTGAAGGCGCGGAGCACGCGTTTGACGAGCGTGAGGTAGGCCGGGGACGCGCTGAGGGTCTGGATGCCGAGGCCCACGAGGAGCGGCGTCACACGAGGGTCGGCCGCGATCTCGCCGCAGATACTCACGGGCAGCCCGGCCTCCGCCGCCGCGTCGACCGTCTGCTTGACGAGCGAGAGGACGGCCGGGTGGAGCTCCCGGTAGAGGTCGGCCACGAGGTCGTTCCCCCGGTCCACGGCCAGGGCGAACTGCGTGAGGTCGTTGGTCCCGATCGAGAAGAAGTCGACGTGACGGGCGAAGGTCGACGCCATGAGCGCCACCCCGGGCACCTCCACCATGATCCCGATCGGCACCTCCGCGCAGAACCGCGCGCCCTCCTGCTCCAGGTCGTGGCACACGCGGCGAAACTCCCGCTTGAACTGGCGGACCTCCGGGAGCCCGGACACCATGGGGAGCAGCAGCTTCGGCGGCACGCCCCCCGCGTAGGCGGCGGCGCGAAGGATGGCGCGGAGCTGAGGCCGAAGGAGGTCGGGCTTGTCGAGGAGGATGCGGATGCCGCGCCAGCCGAGGAACGGGTTGGCCTCGCGGCGTGACATCGGGAGCACCTTGTCGCCGCCGAGGTCGAGGAGCCGGAACGTGACCGAGTGGGGCGCGGCGGCCACGACGGCATCGCGATAAACCTCGAACTGCTGCTCCTCGTCGAGCGCGCGGCCCTGCGTGAGGAACAGCATCTCGGTCCGGAACAGTCCGACGCCCTCGGCGCCGTACTCGTGGAGGAGCGGGAATTCCTCCCGGAACTCGACGTTGGCCTGGAGCGAGACCGGGTGCCCATCGCGCGTGGCCGATGGCGCCGCCGCGATCTCGTCGCGGTCCTCGGACAGGCGAGCGAACCGCTCGGCCTTGACGCGGGCGCGAGTCAGCGTCTCGGGCTCCGGGTTCACGATGACGGTCCCCGAGAACCCGTCCACCACGATCATGTCGTCGTGCTCCACGCGCTCGGCCAGCCCGTGCAGGCTGACCACGGCCGGGACGCCGAGCGCACGGGCCATGATCGAGACGTGGCTCGTGGGCCCCCCGAAGTCGAGGACGACGCCGAGCACGCCGCGGCGGCTGAAGAGCAGGATGTCGGCCGCCGTCAGGTTCTCGGCGACGACGACGCGGTTCTCGTCGATCCGCGAGACCGCCCGCCCCTGCTGGAGGTTGCGGAGCACGCGGTTCTGGATGTCCAGGAAGTCGGCGGCGCGCTCGCGGAGCGCGGCGTTGGGGCTCGCACCAAGACGCCGGCGGTGCTCCTCCAGGACCGTCTGAACGGCCCATCCGGCGCCCGTGTGGTCGTCGCGGATCCGCTCGATGACGGCGTCGAAGAATTGGCTGTCGCGGAGGATGAGGCCCTGGGCGTCGAAGATGCCGGCCGAGTTGCCGCCGAGCTTCTCCTGGGCCACGAGCCGGATCTTCTTCAGCTCCCGCTCGCTCCGGGCGACGGCGCGCTTGAACCGCTCGATCTCTGCCGCGATATCGGCGGCGTCCAGTTTCTCGGGGTCGGCCTGGTAGGCGCCGGCGGCGAACAGGTACGCCGGCCCGATCGCCACGCCCGGCGCCACGCCGATCCCCGCGACCCGGATCTCGGGTCGCTCCGTGTCGGCCTCGGCCGGCCGGGAGGCGAGCGGGGTGTCCATGGGGTTCGGGGCTAGAGCGCCTCGCCGAAACCGCGTTCGAACAGGTCCGCGAGGGCGTCAGCGGCGGCGTCCTCGTCCGGCCCGTCGAACAGGAGGTCGAGGGTGGCGCCCTGCTCGGCGGCGAGCGTCATCACGCCGATGATGCTCTTTCCGTTGATCTCGTAGCCGTCCTTCCGGATGAAGAACTCGGCCTCGAAGCGGGACGCCTCGCGAACGATCATCGAGGCGGGGCGGGTGTGGACGCCGGCGCGGTTGCGAACGGTGACCTCGCGAGTGATCATGCAGGCCTGGAGGCGGAGAGGGGGAAGATAGCGGCGGCGTTAGCGCGCGCGAGTGGCCAGGCTGCGGACGAGCCCGCGGAGCGCGTCGGCGGCGGGGCCGTCGGGGAGGGTACCAAGCGCGGCCTCGCCGTCCGCCACATAGCGGCCGACGGCCTCGGTGGCGTCGTCGAGGACGCCGAGCCGGGCCATCCGGTCGCGGGCCTCCCGCACCTCATCGGGCGAGAGGCCCCCGTGGACGGCGCGCGCGAGCCACGTGCGCTCCTCGCCCTCCGCCCACTCGACGGCGCGGAGCGAGAGGTACGCCTTCTTCCCCTCCACGAGATCCCCGCCGATGGCTTTTCCCCACCCGTCGCTCTCGGCGGTGAGGTCGAGGAGATCGTCCTGGATCTGGAACGCGCGGCCGAGGGCGTGGCCGGCGCATCGGAGCGAGACGAGTGCGTCATCGTCCGCCCCGCCGACGAGGCCACCCAGCTCGAACGACAGCTCCAGGAGCGCGCCGGTCTTGCGGTCGATCATGTCGAGGTACTCGTCCACACTCACGGCATCGCGGGCCTCGAACTGGAGGTCGAGCGACTGCCCCTCGCAGAGCCGCGCCACCATACGGTAGAAGGCGCGCGCGAGGCGGGCGAGGTCGGCGCCGTCGGTCTGGGCGAGGAGGTCGTAGGCGAGCCCCATCATCAGGTCGCCCGCGAGGATGGCCGTCGGCTCGTCCCAGCGCTCGTGGACCGTCGGCCGCCCGCGCCGCGTCGGCGCGTGGTCCATGATGTCGTCGTGGACGAGCGTGAAGTTGTGGAACGTCTCGACGGCGAGCGCGGCGGGGAGCGCGCGGGACCGGGCGTCCGCGCCCCCGTACGCCTCGGCTGTGAGGAGCACGAGGACCGGCCGGATCCGCTTGCCACCGCCGTCGAGCACGTAGCGGACGGGGTCGTAGAGGCCGGCGGGCTCGGCGGGCAGGTCGAGGTCGCGGAGCGCCTGGCTGACGTGGGCGGCCAGGGCGGGGACGAGCGGCGCGTCGGTCACTAGATCCCGTCCAGCCCGCGCTCCTCGGTGATGGCCTCCCCAATCCGGGCCTGGACCGCCTCCAGCGGGCCGGTCCCGTCCACCTCGAAGAAGCGGACGTGGCCGCGGAGATAGGCCTCGACCGGCGCCGTCTCGTCGTGGTACACACCGAGGCGATGGCGGATGGCCTCGGGGTGGTCGTCGGGCCGGTGGACGAGCCGCTCGACCGGCACGTCGTCCGGCGGCGGGTTGAAGTCGAGGTGGTAGATCGCGCCAGTCTCCGGGTCGCTCCGGCGGCGCGAGAGGCGCTGCACGAGGTCGCCCTCGGGGACGCGGAGGCTGACGACGGCGTCGAGGGGCATGTCGGCCGCGGCGAGGTGCTCGATCAGCCACTTGGCCTGAGCCACAGTGCGGGGGAAGCCGTCGAGCACGAAGTCGTCGTGATCGATGGTCGCGAGCCGCTCGGCGACGATCCCGTTCGTCACGTCGTCCGGCACCAGCTCTCCACGCTGGAGCATCTCGGCGACCGTCCGGCCGAGGTCGGTCTGGTCACGGATGGCCGCGCGGAAGAGGTCACCGGTAGAGAGGTGGTCGAGGCCGTACTGGTGGGCGAGGCGCTTGGCCTGCGTCCCTTTGCCGGCGCCCGGAGGGCCGAAGAGGGCGATTCGCATCGAGTGGCGGTCGTCAGGGGGGCGAGAAGATAACCGGGGTGCGGGGATGGGATCGGCACGCCGCGATGAGCCTTACGTGAGGCATGCTCCCCGGTCCCTCCTCCCTGACGCCTCGGCCCTCCCCGAGCGTCTACCCCCGCACCGGACGGCTCACGTACGGCCGCACCGTCTGCCGCTCGACCGTGTGCGTCTGGACGGTTCCGGCGAGGTGGCCGCGCGTGAGCGGGACCGGGACCACCTGCAGCGCGGCCGCCACCCCCACCGCCAGCACGACGCCCACGAGGGCGACGCGCGTCCACGGGCGGGCGCGGGGCAGCACGAGCCCCCCCATCCGCAGGATGCTGAGGGTCGTGAGCGGGATGAGGGCGAGGGCGAGGAGCCATTCCCCTCCCGCCAGGGCCGTCAGGAGCGTCGCTCCCGCGATGCTGGCAGCGCCGAACGTCACGGCGGCCAGCGCGCGGAGCGGCCGGCGGGCGCCCACGAGGGGCCCGCCCCACACCTCGGCGGCCAGCAGGAGCGCGGCCGCGACGAGAATCAGGAAGGCGAGGGCGACGGGGAGCGGCACGGGATCGGCGAGGCGAACCGTACGATACGAACGATGCCCGCCGACGGTCAGTCAGTCGCGTCGGCGACGGCGGCGAACGTTTCCTCGTGACCCGTCAGCCGCTTCGTGATCATGTCGAGAGCCGTCTTGGCGGCGAACCCGGCCGCGCTCGTCACGACCACGTCGAGCGCCTGCTTACGCGTCGAGCGCTCGCGGGGCGGGAGCGTCGAGGGGTCGCCGTACATCATCGGGACCGTGTTCATGGACTTCTTGAGCGCGTCTTCCATTCGCGCCCCCTCCGCGACGCGCTGCGACGCGTCCTCGATGGCGAGCGCGAGTCGGGCGCGGACGAAGTCGATCTCGTCGTCGGCCGGGGGGCGGCGCTTGGCCCGGGCGCGGAGCCCGACCAGCAGACCGACGAGGGCGCCCGCGCCGGCCGTCGCGGCGAGGGCTACGATCGGATTCCCGCGGATGACGTCCATGAGCGGCCGGCCGCCGACGTTCACGTCGTCGATCACCGCCAGCGCCTCGTGCTTGAGCGCCTCGACGTGGTGCTTCATGTCACGCTCGCGGGCCAGGATCCGCGCGCGGATCTCCTCCGGCGAGAGCTGGTCGAGGGAGACGTCGTCGCCCGCCATGGCGAGGGGGCCGGGAACCGCCCCGGTAAAGGCCTCGACCTCTCGGGCGGGCGACGCGGGGCCGGGCGTGGGAGTGGACTTCGACATGGTCAGACGGCGGAACGTTGGGCGTTGAGGCGCTGGGCCTTCTCAATATCGTCGCGGTTCACCTTCCCCTCGTGCTGCCGGCGGCGTTTGGCCTCAGTCTCGATGGCCTGGGCCTCGCGGACCTTCCGGAGCCCGAGCCACCCCAGCACCGCCGCCCCGACTACGATCAGGACGGTCGTGATGAGGAAGCCGGCCCAGAAGCTCCCGATCGCCGTCCCGATGCCGAGCGCGAGCGTCAGGAACACGAATACGAGGCCGACGATGGCGAGGAACGCGGCGGCCACGAAGAGCGGCGCCGCGTCGAGGTAGTGCTGGAACCGCTCGATCTGGCCGACGATCCCCTCCACCTTCCGCTGGACGAGCGCGATCCGCAGCTCGACGTACTCGCGGAGGTCCGACGAGAGCGAGGCGACGTGCCCGGTCACGCGGTCGAGCTTGGTCTGGTGCGGCGGGAGCTGATGGTTCTCGGGAGCGACGCGCGCCGAGGGGTCGAGGACCGGCGAGGGCTCGCGGACCGGGACCGGGAGCGTCGAGACGGGCGCGGTGGGGTTCAGGGGGCGGAGTCGGTCGGCGGACACGGAGCGCAGGTGGCCAGGCGAAGAGGAGGCAGAGGGGGACGTACACCGTGTCCCCGCCCGAAGTTGCCCGGAACCGAGCGGGCCCGCGCCGGGTGTCCCCGGACTTCTTCCTGGCACGCATGACGATCCGCTCCTCCCCCACCCCCAATCCCAACAGCCTCAAGTTCGAGGTGGACGGGGCCACGCTGATCGAGACGGGCCTGCTCGCCTACCACTCGGCGCACGAGGCCGAGGGCGACGCGCTGGCCTCCGAGCTGTTCGCGCTCCGGGGCGTCCACTCGCTCATGATCGTCCCGCAGTTCGTGACCGTCACGAAGCACCCGGCGGCGGACTGGGACCTCCTGGCCGAGGGCGTGGAGCGCGTGCTCCGTGAGCACCTCGACGGGGCCGAGGACGAGTGAACCCCTTTCCGTCCGTCGTCAGGAGGCGGCGATGGGCCAGCCCTCCTCGTCCTCGAGCCGCACGGCGAGGTCGCCGCGGAGGAGCGCCTCCAGGTCGCGGCCGATGAACTCGTAGCGCCAGCCCGGGTAGGCCTCGGCCACGGCGTCCGGCCCGGCCTCGACGATGTCGCTCAGCTGGGACTTGGTGGCGACGAGGAGCGAGTCGACGCCCTCGCGTTCGCACCGGCCGGCGACGAACCCCTGGGCGATCAGGAGCCGCGCGGCCCGGCGGTGGTCCTCCTGCGTCGGACGGCCCCGGCGCTCGACGGGCTCGAGTTCGGCCTGGCCCCCCTCGCGGACGGCGTCGAGCAGGCCCGCGGCGAAGCGGGCGACCTGGCGATCGGTGAGGCGGAGCTTCTGGAGATCATTCTCCGAGCTCGGCTGGCGCTCGGCGACGCGGACGAGCACGTCGTCGGGGAGCACCATGCGGCGCGTCCGGTCGAGGCGGCGGGCCTCCTCCTCGCGCCAGGCGGCGACGGCGCGGAGCACGGCCCGCTGGCGGCCCGAGAGCTTCCCGATACCCCGGGCCTTCACGCGGTCCACGGCGTCGGCCGGGTCGGCCTCTTGGTAGAGGTCGGGGTCGTCGTACCGCTCCATCTCGGCGTTCACCCAGGGGGTACGGCCCTGGTCCTCGGCCTCCTCGCGGAGCCGGTGGTACGCGTCAAGGAGGTAGCGGACGTCGTCCTCGGCGTAGCTGGCCTGGGCTTCGGTGAGGGGACGCTGGAGCCAGTTCGTCCGCGTCTCGCCTTTTTCGAGCCGCACGTCCACGGCCCACTCGATCAGGTCCTGGAGCGAGAGCGTCGCCGAAAGCCCCACGAACCCGGCCGCGCGCTGCGTGTCGAACGCACGCACCGGCTCGACGCCGGCGGCGCGGGCGAGGATCTGGAGGTCCTGCGCCGCGTCGTGGAGCACCTTCTCGACGGACGGATCGGCGAGCAGGTCGCCCAGGGGCGCGAGCGACATCGCGGCCGCGTCGATCAGGTGGACGTCGTCGCCCCCCAGCCCCACCTGGACGACCCCGAGGGCCGGGTAGTAGCTCCGCTCCCAGACGAACTCGGTGTCCAGCGCGACCGCCGGCTGCTGTCGCGCGCGCGCGACGAGGGCCGCGAGGGCGCCCTCGGTATCAATCAAGGGGTCTCCCGTCACTGCCTGGCCCGGCTGATCTTGCACCCGAGGGGGCGCGTCTGCTTCACCTCGATAGGCAGGCCAGCGACGCTCTGGTCCATCGCCTGGCGGAGATACGGGGCCCGCACACGCGACACGTCGGCCGGGCCGTCGTCGATGGCGCCCTCGTAGAGGAGCGTCCGGCCAGGGCCGAAGAAGAAGGCATGGGGCGTGCTTTCAGCGCCGAACGCCGCGGCCAGCGAGCCGTCCGCGTCGAGGATGTATGGGGCCGACATGGGGAGCGACGCGGCGTGATCCCGCGAGGCCTCGGCCGACGCCGACTCGTCCTCTCCCGGATCGTTCGAGTTCACGAGGACGATGCCGAACCCGGCCGGCACGTAGACCCGGACCAGCTCGGCCACGCGGTCGGCGTACCGCTCGGTCCACGGGCACGTGTTGCTCCAGAACAGGACGACGAGGCCCTCTTCGCCCGCCGCCGAGGCGAGCGTGAGGCTGGACCCGTCGGCGACGGAAAGCGCCTGGTCAGCGAGCGGGAGCGCAGCCCCATTCGTGATCTGGGCGCTGGCGGCGCCAGCAAGAAGGAGCGAGAGGGTGAGGAGTCGGATCACAGGAGTTAGCTGGGGACCGTCTCGCCCGCCTGAACGGCAGCGACGGCCTCGGTGAGTTCGTCGTAGGTCATCAGACCCACGTGGGTGGCCCGCACGATCCGGTCCCCGTCGAGGACCATCGTGATGGGGAGCGTGTTGCCCACGAACGGGTTGAGGGCCGTGGTGACGTCGCCCTGGCCGGTGTAGAGGTAGGACGGCTCGTCCACTTCGTGCTCGTCGAGGAACGCGTGGACCATCTGGAGGTCGACGGGCTGGTCGAGCGAGACGAAGCGGACCTCGACGCCCTCCCCTTGTCGCTCGGCATCGAACCGGATGAACTCGGGGAACTCCATCCGGCATGGCCCGCACCACGTCGCCCAGAAGTTGAGGACGACGGTTTCGGCCTCGACGTTGTCGAGGTCGTCCACGAGTGCCTCAGCGCTGGAGACCTCGATCACCTCGGAGTCGCCGGTGGGTGCGGGGGCGGCCTCGTCGGCCGGCGCGCTAGACGCGGAGTCGGCGCGACAGCCAGCGAGGCCGGCGACGAGCAGAGCGGAAAGGAGGAGACGCATGGATGCAGTGCGAGCGGCCGTACCAACGCGGTACGGAGCGGGAAAGTGCCGGGCGGGCGTCAGGGGATCCGCTGAATCGGCATGAAGCCGCCGTCCCCGAGGTCGTCCACCGGGACGATCCCCCAGGCCACGACGCCGTCGTCGGAGCGCGGCTCGAAAAGGGCAACGACGAGCCGCCCGAGGGGCTGGTCGACCGGGACGACGAGGGCCGGCGCGAGGCGCGGCGGGTCGCCCGACTCGGCCGGGAGGGCCTCCCACGCGCCGAAGACCTCCTGCATCCGGACGTTCTGGGACGGCCGCTCGGCGACGCGGACGCTGTCGACGCGGAACTGCTGGCGGTCGATGCCCCAGATGAAGCGCTCGTCGTACCGAATGCCGTGCGCGTCGAGGAGGGCGCGGACGGCCTCCTGATTCGCCCCGAAGTGGACGACGTATGCCGACGGCGCTACCACCGACTCCGTCGCCTCGAACCGGACCAACGCCGGCATCCGCTCCGCCCGCCGTACGTCGCGTCGTTGGTACATCGGCTCGCCTGTGACCGGGTGCGCGACGGTGTCGACCTCGCCGAGCAGGACGTCCACGGGCTGGGGCAGCGGCGCGAACGTCGTCCGCACCGCGAGGCGCGCGCCCACGACCGACTGCCGGTCGGCGTCGGCGGCGAGGCGCCGGACCGCGGCGGCGTCCTCCCAGGCCCGCGCCAGCACCTCCTCGGTGAACCGTTTGCTCACCTGCACGCGCTCGTCGAACGGCGCATAGCTGTAGGCCTCCGAGAGAATCCCGAGCCGCCCCCGCAGGCCGACGTAGTTGGTCGAGAACCGGGGCTGGGCGCTGAACGAGTACCACCCGCGCGGGGCCGCGGCCTCCTCGCCGAAGGCGCCGGGGACGTTGCCGTAGTGGTACGTCGCCATGTCGTCGCTAGCGAGGAGGGCGTCGGAGATCGCCGGGAGCCACCGGTCGCGGAGCGCGCGGTCGATGGCAGGCGGCGTGTTGGGCGAGAGCGGCGGGGCATACGTCAGGTGGTAGCCCATGTGCGTCCCGTTCGTCGTGTGGAGGTCGACGACGACGTGCGGGTCCACGTCCCGGATCAGCCCGACGAGGGCCCGGCCCTCGGGCGACGCGAGCTTGGTGAAGTCGCGGTTCAGGTCGAGCCCCTGGGCGTTGGGCCGCTGCCCCATGCCGCCGATCGGCCCGAGCTGGTAGGGCCGGTTGCCGTAGGCGACGCGCTCGTTCCCGTCCGCGTTGTAGATCGGCGCGACGAGGACGACGAGGGAGTCGGCCCACGCGGCGTGCTGGCCGAGCGCGAGGTCGCGGAGGAGCATCAGCGTGGCCTCCTTCCCCGCCACCTCGCCCGCGTGGATGTTGGCGAACACGAGCACGCGCGTCTTGCCCGTCCGGCGGATCGCCTCGGGCGTCGCGTCCGGCGCGCCCCAGACGACGAGCGGGAGGTCGCGCCCCTCGACCGTCTGGCCGAACGTGGTCCGGTGGAGGTCGGCGCCGTGCGGGAGGCCGTCGAGCGCGTCGAGGAACGCGAGGACGTCGGCGTAGGACGAGGTCTCGCGGTAGTCCGTCGCTTCGGCGCGGGTGCGGGGGGCGTCGGGCGCCAGCGCCGCGCGGCGGACCGGGGCCGTGGCACAGCCCGCCACGAGGAGGCCGAGTGCGAGAATCCAGGGCCGCGTCATTCGGGGTCGGGGGCGCGGAGGCGGCGGACCATCCACCCGTTGAGAGCGAACAGCACCCCGAGCGCGATCCCCCACTGGAGCAGGCACGTCATGGCGCTGTACGGCTCGGTCGGGTCGAGCCAGTTCTCGGAGTAATCCGTCGCCGCGAGCCAGAGCCACCACCCGAGCAGGACGACGGCCTGGAGCGGAATGGCGAACCGGATCCACACGTCCCACAGCTTCGGCAGCCGCCAGTCGGACGGCGTGGCGACCTCCTCGCGGAGTCGGGACGCCCCGTGCTTCCACACGGCGAGGGCGATGAATGCGCCCGACAGCATCAGCGCGACACCCCACACGAAGTCCTGGTTGCCGAAGACCTGGTCCGAGAGCGCGCTCGGCACGCCCACGAGGAATGCGACGACGCCCACGCCGAGAACCGCTTTCGAACGCGGCGCCCCCAGATCGACCACGACGCGCGTGGACAGCTCGATCATCGAGATCAGGCTAGAGAGCGCAGCGAACGCGAGGGCCACGAAAAACAGGACGGCGAGCGGCGCGCCGAGGGCCATCTCCGAGAACAGGGCCGGCATCCAGATGAACGTGAGCCCCGTCCCGCGCTCGCCGCTCGTCCGCATCACCTCCAGCACCTCCGGGCGGCTCATCTCGGCGCCGAGGACGGAGAACGCGATCCCGAAGATCATCGTCCCCGCCAGCAGCGAGACCGTGTTGTTGCCGACGCCGGTGAGCACGGCATTGCGCACGACGCCGTCCTCGCGGTTCATATAGGCGGCGTAGGTGAGGATGAGGCCCCAGCCGGCGCCCGTGTCCCAGGCGTTCTGGGTGAGCGCCTCCAGCCAGGTCGTCGCCGAGCGGAGCGTGCCCCAGTCTGGGGTGAAGAGGTAGGCCACGCCCTCGGCGGCGCCGGGCAGCGTCACGGCCCGGACCACGGCGATCACGACGATCACGAGGAGCGTCGGGACGAGGAGGGTGTTCGCCCGCTCGATCGTCCTCACGCCGCCCCGCACGGCGAGCACGCCGAGCCCCATCATCACCGCGTGGAGCACGATGGGCCACGGGGACGCCTGGAACGCGTTCCAGGCGGCCAGCGAGGCCTCGCTCGTGGTCGGGAGGCCCTGCACCGCCGACGTCACCACGTAGTACGCGCACCAGCCCGCCACGACGCTGTAGTAGCACATGATGGCGGCCGCGACGAACGCGACGAACGCGCCCAGCCACGCCACCCTCGGCCCCGCGAGGCGCGCGAACGTCCCCACCACCCCCTGCCGCCCGCGTTGCCCGAGTGCGTACTCGGCGATGATGAGCGGGAGGCTCCACATCACCAGGAACACGAGCCACGCGACGAGGAACGCTCCGGCCCCGTCCTCCCCGGCGTTCGTCGCGGCGATGCGAGGAAAGCGCCAGATGTTGCCGGTCCCGACGGCGATTCCGAGCACGCTCAGGATGAGGGTCCAGCGGGACGAGAAGCGCTCGGTACGGGCGTCGGCCATCAGGACGTGCCGGAGCGGGTCCAGGCGGCCGACTCACTCGGCGGATCGACGGGCCGCGCATCGCCGTCCTGGCCGCCCGGCGGCGGGGTCAACGGCGCCTGGAGCGAGAAGGCGCTGACCTCGGCGAACGTGTCCTGGATCGTCTCCTCGGACACCTCCGGCGACGGAGTCGCGCGGCGGTCCTCCGGGGCGGCGTGTGGAGCCGTCGCCTGTGGGGCTGTGGCCTCCGGTGCAGGCGCCGACGGCGTGGAGGTGGCGGGGAGCGTCGACGCTGTGGGCGCCGACGCGTCGGCCGTGTCGTCGCCGAAGGCGTAGCTCGCGATCGCCTCCGCCGCGGCCTTGTAGTCGACGGCCCCGCGCGTCGAGATGCGGGCGTCGAAGACCGTCCGGCCGTCGCGGCTGGCGACGGCCAGGGACGAGCTGGTGCGGATGGCGGTCGAGAGCACGGCCTCGCCGTACTTCTCGCGGAGGTAGGCCGAGTAGCGCTCGTGCCGGTTGAGGCGGGCGTCGACCTGGGTGAGGAGGAAGCGGGGGACGGCGAGGCGCGGATTCAGCTTGCTCTGGACGAGCCCGCACGTCTGCCACGTCTGCTCCGCGCCCACGACCGGCTGGTACTCCGGCGTCACCGGGATCACCACGTGGTCGCTCGCGACGAGCGCGTTCATGGTGTAGACCGAGAGGGCCGCCGCCGTGTCGAGCAGGACGAGGTCGTAGTCGTGGCCGGTGCGGAGCGTCTCGCGCAGCCACATCACGTCGGTCGGCTTCGTGAGGTGCCGGAGCGCCTTCGTCAGGGCCATCGACGAGCCGACGAGGTCGAACCCGCTGACGGTCTGGACGGGGAACGTGTTGAGGTCCGCCTGGGCGTCGAGCAGGCCGAGGGCCGAGTGCTCGGCACGGGGCTCCGAAGCACCGAGCATCCGCGTCAGGAACCCCTGGGGGTCGAGGTCGACGACGAGGACGCGGCGGCCCTGGTGCCCGAGGGCGGCGGCGAGGTGGATCGACGTGGTCGTCTTTCCGGTCCCCCCCTTGTGGTTGCAGATCGTAAGAACGGGCACGGTGTGAGCCGGGGCTGGGTCGTTCGGGACGCCGCGAAGATAGTCCGGCAATGCCGTCTTGTCGCGGTGCCGGGAGGGCGGCCCCCGGCTAGGGGGCGCCCATCGAAACGCCAGCGTGACACATCGCGCCATCGTTAACGAGGCCCGGGAAAGCGCGATACCTGGGGCTGCCTCGCTCTCGACCTCTTGCATGGGACCTCGCGTCCGCGCCACCGCCGCGCCCTTCAGCTCGTTCGGCTGGTCCCTGACCGGCGCGCTCCTCCTCGCGCTGAGCCTCCCCCCGGTGGGGTTCTTCCCGCTCGCCTGGGTCGGGCTCGTGCCGCTCCTCGTCCGGTGGAGCACCCGGCACCCCACGCTCGCCTACGCACGCGAGCTCTACGCCATCCTGCTCACCACGAGCTGCTGCATCGGGTTCTGGCTCCTGTTCAACCCGGACCCCACCACGGCGGCGCTCGGCGGCATCAGCCTGTTCCTCGTCCCGATCCCGCTCACGGCCGCGTTCGTCCTGGCGGGGTTCGTCAAGGAGAAGTACGGGCAGCGATTCGGGCTGGTGGCGCTCGTCGCCAACGTCCTCGTCTTCGAGTTCATCCTCCTCCGGACCTCGGTGGCGGTCCCGTGGCTGCTCCTCGGGCACACCCAGGTCGAGGCCGTCGACTTCATCCAGATCGCTGATCTCGGCGGAGTGCCTCTGCTGACGGCGTGGGTTCTGCTCCTCAACCTCACGGCCTTCCTCGCGCTCCCGACGTCGAAGGCGCGCGGGCAACGCTATGGCGAGCGGGGCCTCGCAATCGCCGTCTTCGCGGCGCTCGCCGTCCTGCCGGTCGCCTATGGGGCCGTCCGAACGGCCCAGTCCGACGTGCCCGCCGCCTACACGCGCATCGGCATCGTCCAGCCCGGCGTGCCCCCCGCGACCTGGGACGAGCAGTCGGCCGCGACGAAGGTGGACTACCTCGCCAGTCTGTCGGACGACCTGCTAGAGCGGTGGCAGGGGTCGAGCAACGATGCGGCGGCGCCTCTCCTCCGGCCGACCGCCTCCGGGACGGGGCGGGGCCTGCTCCTCTGGCCGCAATCGTCGCTCCCGTACGCCGGCACCAATCAGCGCGAACAGGCGCTGATGGCGCGGCTCCAGCAATGGTGCGAGCGGCGCGACGTCTCGCTTCTGGCCGGCGCGCGCGTCCTGGCCGGCAGCGAGGGCGACCCCACGGTCCGCCTGCGCGGCGAGGACCTGACCAACTCCGCCATCCTGATCCGCCCTGGAAAGCCGATCCTGCGGTACGACCAGATGCGGCGCGTCCCCTTCGTCGACGCGCGGAGCGCGACGGGCACCAGCCGCGTCCTCTTCGGGGCCGGCAACGCCCAGATCGCCACGACGGTCGGCTTCGAGTCCCTCTTTGGCGACCACGTCCGGCGGTTCACGGACGACGGCGCCAACCTCATCGTGGTCCTCTCCCGGAACGACCTCTGGGGCCGCTCGGCCGGACTCTACCAGCACATGCTGTTCACGCGCCTGCGGGCGATCGAGACGCGCCGGTCCGTCGTGCTCTCGACCGTCAGCGGGGTCTCGGCGCTGATCCAGCCCAGCGGGACCATCGAGGTGATCGCGGGCTGGATGGAGCAGGATGCCGCCTCCATCGACGTGCCCACCTACCGGGGTGAGACCTTCTACGTCCGCCACGGCGACTGGCTCAGCCGCGCGGCGATCGTGTTCGCACTGGGGTACCACATCCTGCTCCTCGTCCTCGGATCCCTCGTCCCCGAGCTGTTCCAGCCCCGGCGGAGGCCCCGGCCCGCGTTCACCGGATAACGACACGCACGGCGCACACCGACGGCGATCTTGCGGGCCCCACTGCCCGCGCCGTGCTCCGTCTCCGCGTCCCGCTCGTCCTCGCCTCCCAGTCGCCGCGCCGGCGTGCCCTGCTGGACCGTCTCGGCCTGACGTTCCGCGTCGAACCGACGGGCGCCGACGAGACGTGGCCGGATGCCCTCGACGTGGGCGCCGCCACCGAGGCCATCGCGCTCCGCAAGGCGGAGGCCGTCGACGCGCCGGGCGCGCTCGTCCTCGCAGCCGACACCGTGGTCGTGCTCGAAGGAGAGGTGCTCGGCAAGCCGTCCGACGCGGCACATGCCGCGGCGACGCTCCGCCGCCTCAGCGGCCGGACTCACCACGTGGTCTCCGGGCTTGCCCTTCGGCTCGACGGTCGCCAGCGGACCGCCCACGAGCGGACGGCGGTGACTTTCGCCGACCTCTCGGACGCTGAGATCGACGCCTACGTCGCCACGGGCTCGCCGCTGGACAAGGCGGGCGCCTACGGCATCCAGGACGACGCCGGCGCGCTGCTCATCGAGCGGATCGAGGGCGACTACTTCAACGTGGTCGGCCTCCCGATCCGACGCCTCTACCAGACGCTCCGCGACTTCGTCCCCGACCTTGTGGACGTGGGCGATTGAGCCACGGGAACCGCCCTCAGCCTGAGGGCTCCAGACACGGCCCCACCCCCGACCCGATGCGCGTTCTCCTCCTCGCCGCCCTCTCCTTCGCTCTGGCCGCCTGCGGCCCCGACCCGGACTCGGCCGTCGACGCCACGCCCGAGGTGCCCGCCGCCGACGCCGGACCGGTCGCGGGCCGGCAGACGGCCTACGACGTAGCCGCCGCCAACCCGAGCCTCACGACCTTCATCGACCTCGTCGACGCCGCCGGGCTGGCCGACGCTCTCCGCGACACGTCCCAGGTCCTGACGGTCTTCGCCCCATCGAACGCCGCCTTCAACGCGCTCGGCGCAGTCGCGCTGGCCGCCCTCCGAGACGACCCCGCTGCCCTCCGCGAGCGGCTCCGCGCGCACGTCCTCGCCACGCGGATGCTCTCGGGCGACATCTTCGGCGAGCTGTCCATCGCCTCTCTCGCCGGCAGCGACCTCACGCTCGACGCCAACGACGTGGGCGTGACCGTCACGGGCGCCGGCGGCGCCACGGCCACCGTCACCGACGCCGACCTCGATGCGGAGAACGGCGTGGTCCACGTGATCGACACCGTGTTGTCCGGTCCTACCGCGTCCCCCGACGCCTGACGCGCGCTCGGCGCTCGGGGAGATCCGGGCCGATTCCCCGCCTCGCGATACGGTGAGGTCAAGCCCCGCCGCCGCCGAGCGCCGAGGGCGCTGTAGGAGATCGGACAATTCGCCGATACCTCGGGCGGCGGGGGCCCTCTAACACACGACGGGGGGGCCCGCGCCGTTCACAAGAGGCTCACATCGATCCTCTTCCACGCTACCTTGCGGGCGATCGCGCGTCCTCCCCCCGGACCCCGCATTCCCATGGCCCTGATTCTCAAGCTCGTAGCGGCCGTCTCGCTCGCGACGGCGGCCCTCTGGACCTCCTCCACGCTCCCGGTAGCGTCGGTCCCTGCCGCCCCGACGGCCACCGCCCTGTGGCCCGGCGCCCGCTCGTGGGCCCGCTCCGTCGAAGACACGCTCTCGCTGGACGCGAAGCTCGGCCAGCTCGTGGCGGCGCGCGTGACGCATGCGACGGAATCCCAGACCCGGCGGCTCACAGCGGAAGGCCGGATCGGATCGGTCGTGTTCCCGGAGGCCGAGGTGGCACGGCACCTCGACCGGCTCGACGAGTGGCAGTCGGCCGCGCCCATCCCGGTCCTCGTGGCGGGCCAACCTGTCGCTGCGGACGCGGCCCCCACCCTGCCGGCGCCGCTCGCCCTCGGCGCCGCGGGGCAGTCGGAGCTCGCATACCTCGCCGGCCGCGCCCTCGCCAGCGGGGCCCGCCCCCTCGGCGTCCACACGCCCCGCTCGCCTCTTGTGGTCGCCCCTGGCGGCTCCCCGTTCGGCGACGCCTCGTCCGACCGGTCGGCGCTGGGGGTCGCCCTCATCCGGGGCCTCCGTGACGGCGGCGTGATGCCTTCGGCCCGGCTCGACGGTCCCGCCGAGGCCTCCGACTTCCGCGCCTTTGTGCGCGCGGGCCTCATGGAGACCCGCCTCCGCGTCTCCGCGTCCGACTCGCTGCCCCGCGTGCTCGACCAGATCGGCGCCATCCGGTCCGACTTCAACGGGCTCCTCGTGGCCGAGGTCGACCGCGCCGCCCTCAATGCGGCGCCCGCGCTCGTTGAGGCCGGAGTCGACCAGATCGAGACCGACGCGCCCGAGGCCCTCGCCCGCGCGCTCGCTGATGGCGTCCGAACCGGCCGCCTCGGCCCCGCCCGCATCGACCAGTCCGTCCAGCGCGTGCTCGCGGCCAAGGCGTGGAATGGGCTCGACGCGCTCCACCCATCCACCGGACGGGACGCCGAGACGGCTGGGGGGGTCCAGCCCCTCCGGTTCTCCCCGTGGCGCCCGCCGCCCACCGACCTCCTCCACCGCAGCCGCCTCCTCGACCGCGAGATCGCCCGGCACGCGGTTACGGTCCTTCAGGACGAGGAGGGTCCGGTCCCGCTCGTCGGGCCCCGGGCGCCGCACAGCGTCCTGACGATCCTCCTGGACCCGAGCCTCGACATCGACCACTCGCTCCCGTTCGCGAACGCCGTGTCGACAGGCGTCGATGAGGGGACCGAAGCGACCTACGTCCGGCTCGGGCTGGGCGAGTCCGCCGAGCGCTACGCCGACGCGCTCCGCCGCGCCCGCCAGGCCGACGTCGTGGTCGTCGGGGCCTATCCCAGCGACGGCGCCCTAGCCGCCCGCCACCGGTCGATGCTGGAGACCCTCCTCCGCTCGGACCGGCCCATCGTCGTCGCGGCGTTCGACACGCCCCGGCTGATGGCGGGGCTCCCGCGGCCCGCGGCCCTCGTCGCGGCCTACGACGCGCACCGCGCATCCCAGGAAGCCGCCGCCGAGGCCATCGTCGGACAGATCGCCGTGACGGGTCGCCTGCCCGTGCCCGTCGTCGGGCTGTACCGGGCGGGCGCCGGGGCGCGGCTCCGTCAGCAGGCCATCCGTCCCGGCACCCCCGAAGAGGCCGGCCTCGACCCGGGCGCCATCGGCCGCGCCCGGCGCGTCCTGGAGCAGGCCGTCGAGAGCGGCGCGTTTCCCGGCGCCGGCGTCGCGATCGGGCGCGGCGGGGTCCTGATTGAACTCGACGGCGTCGGGCGCCTCACGCGCGGCGGCGCACCGGCGACGGCGGCCACCGCCTATGACCTCGCCTCCCTCACGAAGGTCGTCGCCACCACGACGGCCGTGATGATGCTCGTAGAGCAGGGCCGCCTCGACCTCGACGACCGGGTGGTCGAGTACATCCCTGCGTACGGCGCCATGAACAAGGGGGCCGTCACCATCCGCCACCTCCTGACCCACTCGGCCGGCCACCGCCCGTTCTACCCGTTCTACCGCGACGGCATCCTCGACCGCGAGGGGGTCCTCGAGTTCGTGTTCGCCGACACGCTCCAGTACCGGCCCGGCGCCCGCTCGCGCTACAGCGACTTCGACATGATCCTCCTGGGCGAGATCATCGAGCGCATCACCGGCGAGGACCTGGGCGACTACGTGCACGAGACGATCTACGAGCCGCTCGGGATGGCGCACACCGGCTTCCGTCATGCCGGCGACGTGGACCGCACCGCGGCGCCCACGGAGTACGACCGCGCATGGCGCGGCCGGACGCTCCAGGGCGAGGTCCACGATGAGGCGGCCTGGGTGATGGGCGGCGTCGCCGGCCACGCCGGCCTCTTCTCGACGGCCCACGACCTCTCGCGCTTCGCCTTCCTCCTCGCTTCTGGCGGCGAGGCGTACGGTACCCGTCTCTTCCGTCGCACCACGCTCGACCGCTTCACCGAGCGCGTCCGCCTCCAGAGCACCTACCCGACCGGGCTCGGCTGGATGGTGAAGGACCCCGGTGAGTCCTACTCCCCCGCCGGGTCACTCTTCGGGCCGCGCTCCTTCGGCCACACCGGCTTCACCGGCACCTCGATCTGGGTGGACCCCGAGCAGGAGCTGTTCGTGGTCCTCCTCTCGAACCGGGTCAACCCGACCCGACGGAACAGCGGGATCCGCGAGGTCCGCGCCGACCTGGCCGACGCGGTGGCCGGCGCCATCCGGACGCCACCGGGCCTCGCCGTGCGCGGCCTCGGGTTCGGCCCCATCCCCGACGACCTCCCCCGCGTCGCCGCCGCCCGGAACCCGGCGTCCGCGGCCGGGTAGCCGACGGCCCCCTTTCTGACTCATGCCGACCTACAGCTACCGCCGCCCCGACGGCACCACCTTCGACGTGTTCCAGCGGATCTCGGACGACCCGCTGACGGAAGACCCCGAGACGGGAGAGCCCGTCCAGCGCGTGATCTCCGGCGGCGCCGGCCTCCAGTTCAAGGGGACCGGTTTCTACCTCACAGACTACGCCCGCAAGGGCCAGGGGTCGGGGAAGAAAGAGGCGTCGGGATCGTCCGAGAGCAAGTCGTCCACCTCGAAGTCGTCGGAGTCGAGCGCTACGTCATCGGGCAAGGGCTCCGCGTCCAAGGGCGGCTCGTCCGCCGACTGACGCCGCCCCGCGCCCCGGTCCAGGCTACGGGTGCTGTGGCGATGGATTGAGGGCGAACACCTAGCTTCGGGGCGTCCTCCCGACCCGCCTCCAGCCTTCGACCTCTGATGGACGAGCATCCTGCGGACCGTCTCCGGCAGTCATGGGTCGACAACGCGGCGGCCTGGACGGAAGCGATCCGAGCGGGCACCATCCCGAGCCGGCAGGCCGGGACCGACGCGGCCATCGTCGAGGCCCTCCTCTCCGGCCTCCCCCCCGCCGGGCGCGTGCTCGACATCGGATGCGGCGAGGGGTGGCTGGCGCGGGCGCTCTCGGCGCTCGGCGCGGAGGTCCACGGGATCGACGCCAGCGGTCCGCTCATCGAGGCGGCCCGCCAGGCCGGGGGCGCGTCGTTCGATCTCCTCGGCTACGCCGATGCCGCCGCGGACCCGGGTCGCCTCGGCGGCCCGTATGACGCGGCCGTGTTCAACTTCTCGCTCCTGTCGGACGACGTGGTGGGCGTCCTCCGGGCAGCGGCCCGGCAGCTGGACGTCGGGGGGCGCGTCCTCGTCCAAACGGTCCACCCGCTCGCTGCCGACCTGCCGTACAACGATGGGTGGCGGATGGAGCGGTTCGTCGGCTTCGAGCCAGCCCTGATGCCGATGCCGTGGTACTTCCGCACGTTCGGCTCGTGGGTGCGGACGCTCGACGTGGCCGGGCTCCGCATCGCCGAAGCCCACGAGCCCCCCCACACCGAAACGGGCGTCCCGCTCTCGCTCCTGCTGGTCGCCGAGCCGCTGGCGGAGATCCTCATTCCGGACGAGCCGGTCTAGCCCTCGTCGTCGCGGCTGCCCTCCACGAACGTCCAGAGCCGCTCCTTCAGCGGGTCGAGGCCGCGCTGGGCCACGGCCGAGACGGGGAGCACGTCCACGTCGTCCGGGAAGCCGGCGCGGGCCTCCTCCACCCAGGCGTCCGCGAGGTCGGGCCCGACGAGGTCCATCTTGGTGAGGGCCACGAGGCGGGGCTTGTCGAGGAGGTGCGGGCTGAACGCGCGCAGCTCGTCCAGGAGGGTCTGGTAGCGCGCGCCCGGGTCCTCGGCGTCGGCGGCGACGCAGAACAGGAGGACCGCGTTGCGCTCCACGTGCTTCAGGAACTGGATGCCGAGCCCGCGCCCCTCGCTGGCGCCCTCGATCAGCCCCGGGATGTCGGCTATCACGAACGAACGCCAGTCGCCGAGGTAGACCATCCCCAGGTTGGGCTCGAGCGTCGTGAACGGGTAGTCGGCGATCTTGGGCTTCGCCGCGCTGAGCGTGCTCACGAGCGTGCTCTTCCCCGCGTTCGGGAACCCGACGAGGCCTACGTCGGCGAGCAGCTTCAGCTCCAGCGTCACCTCGCGCTCCTCGCCGGGCTCGCCGGGCTGGGCGTAGCGCGGCGCCTGGTTCGTGGACGACTTGAAGTTGGTGTTGCCGAGGCCCCCGCGGCCGCCCTGCGCGAGCGTCGCCCGCTGTCCATCCTCGACGATCTCGGCCAGCACCTCGCCCGTCTCCGAGTCCTTGGCGATCGTCCCGAGCGGTACGCGGAGCACGATGTCGCCGCCGGCCTTGCCAGACTTGCCGGACCCGCCCCCGGGCTCGCCGCTCGGCGCGAAGTGGTGACGGTTGTAGCGGAGGTCGAGGAGCGTGTAGAGGTTGTCGTCGCCCTCCAGGATCACGGAGCCGCCCGCGCCGCCGTCGCCGCCGTCGGGGCCGCCCTTCGGCTCGAATTTCTCGCGGCGGAAGTGGACGCTCCCGGCTCCCCCCTTCCCGCTGCGCACGGTGACGGTGACGTAATCGACGAATTTCACAGCAGCGGGGGGGTTGAGAATTGGGAAGATGCCCCCCGACCGCCCACGCCGCCAGCCCGATGCGGCGAACTCTGGACGGATCCGGCCCGGCCGCGCCGGGGGCGCCCGTAGCTTTCGGGCCCGTTTCGCCTCCCCCCGGTCCCCATCAAAGACGTCACCATCTACACCGACGGCGCGTGCTCCGGCAACCCCGGCCCCGGCGGCTGGGGCGCCACGCTCGTCTACGGCACGTCCCCCGACACGATCACGCGCGACCTCAAGGGCGCGGAGCCCGAGACCACCAACAACCGCATGGAACTGACGGCCGCCGCCGAGGCCCTCGAAGCGCTCCGCGAGCCGTGCCGCGTCCGCCTCCACTCGGATAGCGCCTACCTCATCAACGCGTTCATGGACCGCTGGATCGACGGGTGGATCAAGCGGGGCTGGACCAAATCCGACAAGAAGCCGGTCCTCAACCGGGACCTCTGGGAGCGGCTGATCGAGCAGGAGCGGCGCCACGAGATCACCTGGGTGAAGGTGAAGGGCCACGCGGGCGTCCCCCTCAACGAGCACGTCGACGGGCTGGCCGTCGGCGCGATGCGGACGATGATGGCGGAGTCGGCGGCGTGATCGCCGCACGGCGTAGGTTCGGCGCGTGACCGCCCCCGTCCTCCGCTTCGCCGACCGCGTCTCGGCCGCCATCGGCTGGCTGGCCGCGCGGCTCGTGGTCGTCATGGTGGCAGCGGGCGCCCTCGGCGCCCTCCTCCGCTACCTCGCCCCGTTCTTCGGGATCACGCCGGCGCTGAACGCCCTGGGCGACCTCCAGTGGATGCTGTTCAGCGCCGTGTTCCTGCTCGGCGCCGCGTGGGCCCTCGCCGAGGACGCCCACGTCCGCGTCGACGTGCTGTACGCGCGTCTCTCGCCCAGCGGGCGCGCGTGGACCAACCTCCTCGGGTCGACGCTCCTGCTCCTCCCGTTCTGCGCACTCCTGCTGTGGGCGACGGTTCCGGCGGTCGTGGAGTCGGTCGCGCTGCGCGAGGGCGCGCTCGATCCGGGCGGCCTCGCGCGGTGGCCCGTCAGGCTGATCGTGCCGGCCGCCGTGGTCCTCCTCGCGCTCCAGGGACTTGTGGAGGCGATGAAGGCGGGGATCGCGCTCCGGTCGCGGGACGAGGCGTAGTGGCCGCGCTCCTCGCCCAGCTGGCCGACTGGCTCGGGCCGATCATGGTCGGCGTCGTGCTCGCGCTGATCTTCAGCGGCTACCCCGTCGCGTTCGTGCTGGGCGGCGCGTCGGTCGTGTTCGCCCTCCTCGGCCTGGCGACGGGCTACTTCGACCCGCCGTTCCTCCTCGCCCTCGCGGACCGCGTGTTCGGGGTGATGCAGAACCCGGTACTCCTGGCCGTCCCGTATTTCATCTTCATGGGGATCGTCCTGGAGAAGAGCCGCCTCGCGGAGGACCTCCTGACGACGATCGGGGCCCTCTTCGGCCGCGTGCGGGGCGGACTCGCCCTCGCGGTCGTGGTCGTCGGGGCCCTCCTCGCGGCGGCGACCGGCGTCGTCGGCGCGAGCGTCGTGGCGATGGGGTCGATCGCACTCCCGGTGATGCTCCAGCGAGGCTACGGCACCCCGTTCTCGGCCGGCGTCGTCGCGGCGTCCGGGACGCTCGGGCAGATCGTTCCACCGTCGATCGTCCTCATCGTCCTGGGCGACCAGCTCGGCGTGAGCGTCGGGGCCCTGTTCGCCGGCGCGCTCGTGCCCGGCCTCCTGCTGGCGACGCTCTACGCGCTCTATGTCGGGCTCGTGGCGTGGCGGCGGCCGGAGGCGGCGCCGGCGCTCCCGCCCGAAGAGCGGTCGGAGCATGGCCTCGCCCTCGTCTGGCGCGTGCTGACGGCGCTCGTGCCGCCCCTCGTCCTGATCCTCGTCGTCCTCGGGAGCATCTTCGCCGGGATCGCCACGCCGACGGAGGCCGGCGCGCTCGGCGCCGTCGGCGCCCTGATCCTGACGGCCCTGAATCGGCGCCTCTCGCGGGCCATGGTCTGGGACGTCGCACGGTCGACGGCGTCCCTCACCACGATGGTCGTCGTCCTCCTTCTCGGCTCGACGGCGTTCACGCTCGTCTTCCGCGGCCTCTATGGCGACCTGTGGATCGAGGACGCGCTCGTCGGGCTGCCGGGCGGCACCGTCGGGCTGCTCATCGCCGCCAACCTCGTCGTGTTCGTGCTGGGGTTCTTCATCGACTTCTTCGAGATCGCCTTCATCGTGGTCCCGCTCCTGGCGCCGGCGGCGGCGGCACTCGGCATCGACCTCGTCTGGTTCGGCGTGGTCCTCGGGATGAACCTCCAGACTTCGTTTCTCACGCCCCCGTTCGGGTTCTCGCTGTTCTACCTGCGTGGCGTCGCCCCGCCCGAGGTACGGACGACGCAGATCTACCAGGGCGTCCTGCCCTTCGTGGTGATCCAGCTCCTCGCCCTCGCCGCCGTGCTCGCCGTCCCGGAGCTCGTGACGGCCTTCGCGGGCCGCTAGCTGCTGAGTTCGGTCCGCGCCGTCGCCATCGCGAGTTCGGCGGTCCCGAACCAGCGCGCGCTCTCGACCTGAAAGCGGCGATAGCTCGCGAGGAGCGCCCGGTAGTGCGCCCCGGCGCCCGACGCGATCTCGTCCACCACCTCGCGTGAGGCGGTCGCGGCGGCCCGCATCATCTCGTCCGGGAAGGGAACGGTCCGGACGCCGTCGGCGAGGAGTTGCTGGAGCGCGGCCGGGTTGCGCGCGTCGTACTCGCTCTGCATCAGCGCGTTGACCTCGCCGGAGGCCGTCTGGAGCACCTCGCGATAGGTCGCCGGCAGACCGTCGTACGCCTGGCGGTTGACGTAGAACGAGAGGCCAGCAGCCGGCTCCCACCAGCCCGGGTAGTGGTACGTCGTGGTGATCCGCGCGAACCCCATCTTCGCGTCGTCGAACGGCCCCACCCACTCGGTCGCGTCGATGGCCCCGCGTTCAAGGGCCCCGTAGATCTCGCCGCCCGCGATCGTCTGGGGGATCACCCCGAGCCGCTCCATCACCTCGCCGCCGAGCCCGGGGATCCGCATCTTGAGGCCCTGGAGGTCGGACAAGGAGCGGACCGGCCGGCGGAACCACCCACCCATCTGCGTCCCCGTGTTCCCGCCGAGCAGGCCCACGACGCCGAAGTCGTCGAGCGTCCGCTGCGTCAGCTCGCGGCCGCCGCCGTAGCGCATCCACGCGTCGTGCTGGCGGGACTGGAGGCCGAACGGGACGGCCGTGTCGAACACGAGCGCCGGGTTCTTGCCGAGGTAGTAGTAGCCGGCCGTGTGACCGATGGGGATCGAGCCGGACTGCACGGCGTCGAGCACTTGAAGCGGCGGGACGAGCGCCCCCCCCTCGGACGGCAGGATCTCGAACCGCCCGTCCGTCAGCGCCCCGACGCGGCGCGCGAGGTGCTCCGCCGTCCGGTACAGGATCTCCGTCGATCGGGGGAAGCTCGACGCGAGCCGCCACCGCACGCGCGGGCGGGTCACGACGGCGGGTGCGTCCGCTGACCGCCCTTCGCCCGTGTCTCGGCGCCCATGCCCCGGGCCGGGGCCGCATCCAGCGACGGTGGCGACGGAGCCGAGGGCGGCGGCGGAGACGAAGCGGCGGCGGTCCATGCGGCGAGCGGTGGGTGCCGGAGGCTACCACGGACCTCGGCCCGGTTCAAACCCCCCCGGTCCTCTCTGGGCGGTGGCATCGATTCGCATCGCCAATTGCAATAACGGGTCAATCAATCCAGCACCCGCCCTCGCCCGGCCGTCGCTTCGACGAACGCCTCGCGGAGCGGCCCGGCGTGGGAGCGCCGGACGAGGAGCGACAGCTCGGTCCCGGCCGGCGAGTAGGCCTGGTCGGCCACCTCGGCGTCGAACTGGTCGAGGAGCCGCATGGCCGGCGCCGTGTCGTCGAAGGCGAACGCCAGATGCACCGGCACGCGAAGGACGACCTCCCGCCGACGCCCGGCGTCGAGCGCCGCCCCGGCCGCCTCGCCGTAGGCCCGCGCCAGCCCGCCCACGCCCAGCTTGGTCCCGCCGTAGTAGCGCGTCACCACGACGACGACGCCGTACAGGTCGCGCCCCTCGATCTCTCGAAGGATCGGCGCGCCGGCCGACCCGCTCGGCTCCCCGTCGTCGTTAAAGCGGGGCGCCGGCGCGCCCGCGTCGAGGCGGTAGGCCCAGCAGTGGTGCGTCGCCGCGTGCTCGCGCCGGGCCACCTCGTCGACGCGCCGCAGCGCCTCGTCGGCGTCGGCGACGGGGAACGCCTCGCCGAGGAAACGGGACCCCTTGGTCTTGGGGGGCTCGGCGGACGACGGGGCAGCGAGCGTGTGGTAGCAGTCCACGGTGCAGGTCGAATTCGGACGAACGTAACCCGCCCCCCCGGTCTCGGTGTCGAAACTCCCAGGCCGCCCGCCCTAATCCTGTGCTGCTTGCCATCCTCTTCGCGCTCGCGAGTGCCCTCGCGCCCCCGACCCTCACCGCCGCCCGCGCGACCGACGTCCGCGTCGACGGCGTGCTCGACGAGGCCGCGTGGGCCGCGGCCGACGTCGCCACCGACTTCGTCCAGTTCGAGCCGGACGAGGGCGCGCCGTCCAGCGAGCGCACGGAGGTCCGCGTGCTGCGGACCGGGGACGCCCTCGTCGTGGGCGCCCGCCTCTTCGCCGCCGACCCGCGCCGCATCCGCCGCACGCTGAGCCGCCGCGACGACGACGGCAACGCCGATGCGTTCGTCGCGGCCTTCGACAGCTACGACGACGGCCGCACCGCCTACCTGTTCGGCGTGACGGCCGCCGGCGTCCAGTTCGACGCGTTCCTGGAGGGGAGCGACGACGACGCCTCGTGGGACGCCGTCTGGCGCTCCGCCGTCCGCGTCACCGACGACGGGTGGACCGTGGAGATGGCGATCCCGTACTCGCAGCTCCGGTTCTCGGAATCGTCCACGTCGTGGGGGCTGAACTTCCAACGGATCATCCCCGCCGCAGGCGAGGAGGCGTACTGGGCGCCGATCACGCAGGCCGAGACGCGCGGCGGGCTCGTCCGCCTCTTCGGCCGGCTCGACGGGATGGCGGGCCTCTCGCCCCGCCCCGTCCTCCAGATCCTCCCCTACACCCTCGCCGGCGTCGAGCGCTCCGAGGACGCCCTCGCGCCAGGGCATGGCGTCAACGACGTCGACGGCAACGCGGGCGCGGACCTGAAGGTGGGCCTCTCGTCCAACGTCACCCTCGACGCGACCATCAACCCCGACTTCGGGCAGGTCGACGCGGACCCCGCTGAGCTGAACCTCTCGACGTTCGAGACCTTCTTCAGCGAGCGCCGGCCGTTCTTCATCGAGGGGACCCAGATCTTCGACCTCGGCTTCGCCAGCGGCGACGGAGCGCTCCTCTACACGCGCCGGATCGGGGGAGCGTCTCCCATCATCGCCGCCACCAAGCTCACGGGCCGGACCTCGCGCGGGCTCCTGTTCGGCGCGCTCGCCTCCGTCACCGGCGACTCGTTCGACCCGACGCGCGCCTACGCCGCCGCTCGCGTCAAGCAGGAGTTTCCGGGGCAGAGCTACCTCGGCGCCGGGCTCACCGCCTACGACGAGCGCGACGCCATCGGCGACGACGTGCGCGCCGTCGCCGGCGCCGCCGACTGGGCCGTGCGCCTCTGGGACCGCCAGTGGCAGTTCGAGGGGACGGGCGCCGCCTCACTCCGGGACGCCGGACCGGACCGGACGCTCGGCGCGGCCACGTACATCGGGCTCGATAAGGTGGAGGGCTACTTCACGCCGGGCTTCGGCTTCCGCGCCTACTCGGACGGCTTCCGCCTCAACGACGTGGGCCGCTTTCGCCAGACGGACATCCTCCAGCTCCGTGGCGGGATGAGTTACCTGCTCCACCAGGGCCGGCCCGTCGGGCCATTTCGGCGGCTCCGCGCGGGTGGCTTCGCGACGCACACGTGGCAGCTCTCCGACGGCCTGAACCGGGGCCTGGAAGTGTCCACATTTGGCCGGGGCGAGTTACTGGGCTTCCAAGCCTTGGAGGTCGACGCCTCCCTCGCGGGGATCGGGGGCTACGACGTGCGGGAGACGCGCGGGCTCGGGCCCGTGCGCAACGTGCTCCGCGGCGGCGTCTCGGTGGAGGGCTCGACGGACTCGCGCCGGCCGTGGCAGGCCAGCGCCGAGGCCGGCGTCGAGGCGGGAGCCGATGGGGGCCGCGGGCTGGGCGTCGGCGCCGGGCTCGACTGGGCCGTCAGCGACCGGCTGGCGCTCGATGTCGAGGTCGGCCTGGGCGTGAGCGACGGCGACCGCGCGTGGGCCGCCAACGAGGCGCTCATCCGGACGACCGGCGGCGACTTCATCGGCGCCACGGCTGACCGTCCCGAGACGCTCACCGAGGACGACCTCATCCCGTTCTCCGTCGGCTCCCTCCTCGACGGGCTCCCGCCCTACGCCGCCGCCCCGCTCCTGATCGACGGCGCGACGGGCTACTACCTCCCCCTCTTCGCGATGCGCGACACGCGCGAGGCGGACCTCATGGCGCGGGCCCAGTACATCGTCGGCCCGACCCTCTCGCTCCAGTTCTACGGGCAGCTCTTCACTGCTCGAGGCCGCTACCGCAACTTCCGCTTCCTCACCTCCCCCGACACGTTCGCCGACGCCGACGCCTACCCGAAGCGCCGCGACTTCGCGTTCTCGTCGTTGACCACCAACACGGTCCTCCGGTGGGAATACCAGCCGGGGTCGACGCTGTTCGTGGTCTGGAGCCAGGGCCGGGGCGACGAGCGGTTCGAGGAACGGCTCCTCCGTCCGGGCCTGGACCCCTCGCCGTTCGAGACCGGGACGGGCCAGCAGGTCCTCGACACGTTCGCGGCCTTCCCGCGCAACACCCTCCTCGTGAAGCTCACCTACCTCCTGATGCGGTAGCGACTCGGCCGCGCTCCGTACTCCTCCCATTTTTCCCCAAGGGGGTCCCCGATGCCGACCGTATCTTCAGGTCCCCTTGCCGAGCCGGTGCTTTTCAGCGCGCCGGCTCGTTTCGCGTCAATCGCCGGTGGATCCGGGGAGGCGCGTCCCCTAGAGAGACACAGCACCGCCACGGGCGGAGGATGACATGGGCGTAATGAACACCATTCGGGAGCGCGCCGGCGGCGTCATGATCGGCGTCCTGGTGGTCGCCTTCGGCGGCCTCTGGGCGCTCCAGGACTCCGGCGCGTTCGACGCCGTCGGCCGCGGCTCCGACGGGCGGACCATCGGGACGGTCGACGGAGATCCCATCGGGAGCGAGCTGTTCAGCCGCGCGCTCCAGCAGCAGCTGGACGTGTACCAGCAGCAGGGCGTCCCGGTCTCGTCCGCACTCCAGCGCCAGATCGAGGACCAGGTGTTCAACGGGCTCGTCGACAACGCCATCGTCGAGCGCGAGATGGACCGCCTCGGCGTGGAGGTCACCGACGACGAGGTGATCGAGCTGATGACCGGCCCGACGCCGGATCCGCTCATCGCCCAGATCTTCCCGAACGGCCAGGGCGGCGTCGACCGGGCCGCGCTCCAGCAGGTGGTGGAGGACCCGCAGTACGCCCCGCAACTCCAGGCCATCGAGGAGCAAGTCCGCCGGAACCGGCGGAACCAGAAGCTGGCCGCCCTCATCGGCGCGTCCGCCCGCGTCAGCGAGGCCGAGGTCGCGGACGAGTTCGTGCGCCAGAACCGCCGCGCCAACGCCGACCTCGTCGCTCTCCGCTACGCCGCCGTCCCGGACGACCAGGTGGAGGTGACCGACGGCGACCTCCGCGCCTACTACCGCGACCACCGCGAAGACTTCGAGCGCCCGGCCACCTACTCGGTCGAGTACGTCGGCTTCGACAAGGCGCCCACCGCCGCCGACTCGACCCGCGCCACCGATGAGCTTCGGGGCTTCGCCACCGACTTCGGCACGGCCCCGGACCCCGTCTCCTTCGCGCGGCGCAACTCGTTCGGCGGCGCCGTCGAGGCCGAGTACGTGAGCGCCGGGGACCTCCCGGTCGCCCTCGCCAACGCCATCTTCCAGAATCCGGCGGAGGGCCGTGTGGTCGGCCCCCTCGTCGCGGGCGACCAGGCCATCCTCGCGCGCATCACCGGCGTCCGTGGGTCCGACGCGGAGTCCATCAAGGCACGCCACATCCTCTTCCCGGCGGGGCAGGAGGCCCGGGCCCGCCAGGTCCAGCAACAGATCGAGAACGGCGAGATCAGCTTCGCTGAGGCCGCCCAGCGGTACTCCACCGACGAGAGCAACAAGAACCGAGGCGGCGACCTGGGCTGGTTCGACCGGGGCCGGATGGTCGCCGAGTTCGAGGAGGCGGCCTTCGCCGCCCCTCAGGGCCGCATCGTCGGACCTGTGGTGACGCAGTTCGGCGTGCACCTCCTGGAGGTCCAGGATCGGACGAACCAGGAGGTCGAACTCGTCCAGATCACGCGTCCCGTCGAGGGCGACTACGACCGCGTGATGGAGCAGGCACAGGACTTCGTGGCCTTCCTCGACCTGGAGGACCAGGACTTCGAGGCGGCCGCTCAGGAGCGCGGCATTGCGCCCACGCGCCTTCAGGTGCAGGAGGACCAGGCCATGATCCCCGGCCTCGACGTGGGCCGCGAGTTCATCCGCTTCCTCCGCCGCGCCGACGAGGGCGACGTGTCCGAGCCGATGGACGCAGGCGAGAGCTTCGTCGTCGTCCGCCTCCTGGAGGCCCGCGACGCCGGCGTCGCCCCGTTTGAGGAGGTCCGCCCGCAGATCGAGTCGGCCGTGCTGCTCGAGAAGAAGAAGGCCGTCCAGCTCGCCGCGCTCCGCGACGCCATGACCGGCGCGACGAGCTTCTCGTCGATCGCGGCGGCGGCCGGCACGCAGGTCGAGTCCGTCACGGACCTCTCGCTCGCCGCTGGCACGATCCCCGGGTTCGGCACCGAGCCGCGCGCCGTGGGCGCCGCCTTCGGCCTCCGACCGGGCCAGCAGAGCGGCGTCGTCGAGGGCGACCAGGCTGCCTTCGTCGTCCGCACCACGTCGCTCGTCGGCGGCACCGAAGGCGAGCTGACGGCCCAGGCCCGGACGGAGCTCCGCGACCAGCTCCTCCAGCGGAAGCGGCAGCGGATCCTCCAGGCGTGGCTGCGCGGCCTCCGCGACGACGCCGAGGTCGAGGACTTCCGCAACGACCTGCTCTAGTTCGGACGGTCCACGTCCGCATCACCGCGGCCTGACTCGCTACCGATTTCCCGCCCGGCGCTCGGCTTCAGCCCGAAGCGCCGGGCGGTCTGGTTTCATCCCCCCGGCTCCCGACCACGCGTAGAACGCGACGGGGACCATGAACCCGGCGACGTGCCGGCGGAGCGCCGTCGAGAGCGCGTCGGGGTCGACGGGGCCGCTATCCGCAAGGCGGACGAACGCGACGGGGCGCGCGCCGAACTCGGCGTCCGGGACGGGCACGACAACGGCCTCGGCGACCGCGTCGAGGCGCAGGAGCGCGGCCTCAATGGCCTCGGGCTGGACGTTCTCGCCGCCCGAGATGAACTGGAGGTCGCGCCGCCCCATGATCACGAGGCGGCCAAGCGCGTCGTGGCGACCCAGGTCGCCGGTCGAGAACCACTCGGGCGCGGGGTCGACGCCGTCGCGCGTGGCGTAGCCGGCGAAGCGCGTGAGCCCGGACACGTCGATCTCGCCGCTCTCGCGGATCCGGAGCGCCCGGTGTGGCAGCAGCGTCCCGGACGTACCCAGGGCTTCCCGACTCGCCCCGGGCGCGGTCGCCGTGACGGTCGAGGTCATCTCCGTCATCCCGTATGACGTGGCGACGGGCAGGCCGCGCCGGATGGCTTCGTCGAGCAGGTCCGCCGAGACGGCGCTCCCGCCGAGGTGGACAGCCCGGAGACTCGCGAGGTCCGTGTCCGTGGCGTTCGCGAGGAACCGCCGGAGCTGCGTCGCCACGAGCGAGGCGTGCGTTGGCGCCAGGAGGCGGACGGCGTCGGCGACGGGGGTGCCGCGGTCGGGGACGGCGATCGTGGCCCCGGCGAGCGCGCACCGCACGATCACCCCCAGCCCGCCGACGTGGTACAGGGGGAGGTCGAGGAGCCAGCGGTCACCGGCGCGCAGGTCCATCCGCTCGATCACACCGCGGGCGCTCCACACGTGGTTGCCGATCGTGTGCAGAACGGGCTTGGGCGTCCCGGTCGAGCCCGAGGTGTGGACGATCGTGAACGGACGGTCCAGGTCGAGCAGTGGCGCAGATCGAGCGCTCGTCGCGGGACGAACCAGCGCGTCGAGGTACGACGCGTCGAGGGGCTCAGGCAGGCCGAGGCGCGCCCGTGCGGCTTCGACCGTGGATTGCGGCCAGCGCGTCGAGAGGGGCACGAGGGTCCGCCCGCTCCGCAGGCACGCGAGCACGAGCACAACGAGCGCCGGCGAAGTGTCGGCACGGACCGCGACCCGCTCGGCCTCGAGGCGCGACGCGCAGCCGTCTACACGAGCGTCGAGGTCGGCCCATGTCCATGTCGCAGAAGGGGTAACGAGGGCCGGGGCCTCCGGATGCGCCTCGGCTCCCCAGCGGATGGGATCGGGAACGCTCACGACACGCGTGGCTCGATGGGGCTCACGAACAGCGCGGGCACGTCGACGCGCGGGCGGTTGAATGGAAGCGGACTGAGCACGTCGGCGCCGAGCCAGCGGTACGTGTCGAGCCCGGCGGCCTCGGCCCCGGTCGCCGCCGCGAGCGCCGCGACGCCCCGAAGCCCGACGCCGCTCTCGAACGCCGCGCTCAGCACAGGCCGCGCGCCAACGGCACGAGCCCGGGCCGCCCACCGGAGCGCGGCCATGAGTCCGCCTACAAGCGTCGGCTTGAGGACCACGGCCGTGGCCCAGCCCCGCACCTCCGCCCCGTCCTCCTGGACCGTCTCGTCGAGCGCGACCGGCAGGCCACTGTCGAGCCAGAGCGCGGGCAGTTCGCCCGGCGTGCGCAACGGCTCCTCGACGTACGCCACGCCCACATCTCTCACCCCCACCGCGAACCGCATCGCCTCCTTGAAGGCCCACGCGCGGTTGGCGTCGAGGCGTAGCTCCACGCGGGCCTCGGCGGCCTCGCGGACGGCCCGCACGGTCTGGATGTCCTGCTTCACCGACGCGCGGCCGACCTTCAGCTTGAGTGCCCGATACCCCTCCGCAACCCGCTCGGCGGCCTGCGCGACGACAGCCGTGGGATCCCCCATCAGAAGCGCGTTGAGCGGGAGCATTACCGCGGGGTCCGGGTGGAGCGCCTGGGGGAGCGTCCGGCCGAGCGCTTGCGCGGCGAGGTCGGCGAGGGCGAGATCGAGGGCGAACCGCGCGGACGATGGAAGCCTGGCCTCGTCGAGCGCCTGGTGGAACGGGCCGTCCGGACGGAGCACGTCCGCCGGGTCGAGGGCGCGGCCGAGGACGACGGGGAGCACGGCCTCCAGCGCCTCCCGCGTGTCGGCGAGCGACTCGCGGCTGAAGCCCGGCAGCGGCGCGGCGTCGCCCCACCCCTGCGCCCCGGACGCGCCGACGAGGCCAAGCAACACGCCTTCCCGCTCGGTCTGCCGCTCGCCGTTCCACACCACCGGCTCAATAAGCGGGAGCCGGTACGGGACGATCTCGTGACGGACGACGCGCACTACGTCAGCGCCCAGCCGAGCGCGAAGACGAGGGCGTAGGCGAACAGGAGCCCGGCCGTTTTGCCGAGGAGCGGATTGAGGACTGCTGGGTCGCTTGTGGCTGCGAGCGTCCGCGCAAGACGCCGCCCGACGACGGCCGCCAGCGCCGACGCCGCGAGGACGCCCACGTGATCGCGCGCGACGAGGGCGAGGGACGCCGGTACCACCACGGCGCCCGAGATGCATGCGTTGTAAAGCCGGACGCCCATCGTCCGCCCGAACCGGACGACCAGCGTCCGCTTGTCGGCCGCCCGGTCTTCCTCGACGTCCCGGACGTTGTTGGCGAGGAGGATGGCCGTCGCCAGGAAGCCCGGCCCGAGACCGGCAATCGGCACCCAGGTCGGCAGGTCGAGGGCCTGCACGTAGTAGGTCCCCCCCACTGCGACGGGACCGAAAAAGACGAGGACGAACAGGTCGGCGAGGCCGGTGTAGGCGAGCGCGTAGCGGCCGACGGTGTAGGCGACGCCGGAGGCGATGCAGACGAGCCCGAGCGCCAGGATCGGCCAGCCGCCGCGCACGATCAGGTAGATCCCGGCGGCGAAGGCCAGCCCGAACGCGATGCCGGCCGCGATCCGCATCTGGCCCGGGGTGACGAGCCCGGCCGCCGTCGCACGGAGCGGCCCCTTCCGCGCCTCCGTGTCGGCGCCGCGGACGTGGTCCTCGGCGTCGTTCGAGTAGTTGGTGCCGACCTGGATGAAGACGGCCCCGAGGAGCGCGCAGAGCGCCGCGAGTGGGTGGAACGCGCCAGCCGCCCACGCCAGCCCAATCCCGACGAGGACGGGCGCGATGGCGGCGGGGAGCGTCTTGGGCCGCGCGGCGGCGAGCCAGAGCGTCGGCCCGCGGGGAGAGGTCGTCGTCACGTCACCCACATTTCCAATTGGTCGAGGAGTTGGTCGAGCGCGCGGCGGTGCGCTCGCTTGATGCGGAGGTCGAGCACGCCCTCGTCGGAGCCGGGGATGCGGGTCACGATGTCCATCGGCCGGGTCCGGATGATGAGCTTGTCGCGCCACCACCCGCGCTTGTGGCGGACTTCCTCCAGGTCTGTGATGTCGAACCGGTAGGTCCTGGGCGCCCGCTTGATGAGGTTGAGGAAGGAGACCTGGACCTCGATCACGACCTCGTCCCCCTCGACGCAGATCGTACCCCGGCCCTCGGAGAAGCCGCCGTGGACGTCGCCGGTCGCGAAGGGAACGCTCTGCATGGAGGAAGGCGAGGGCCGGGTGTGCGCGGCATGGTACTCCGCGCCGCGCACCCGGACGCGGGAACGGCGCTACGGGCGGTAGCCGTCGGCGTCGAAGTTCGGCGGCCGGCGCTCCAGGTAGGCGTTCTTGCCCTCCTGCCCCTCCTCGGTCATGTAGAACAGCATGGTCGCGTGGCCAGCCAACTCCTGGAGCCCGGCGCCGCCGTCCTCGTCGGCGTTGGCGGCGGCCTTGATCATCCGGATGGCGATGTTCGAGTTGGCCAGGATCTCGCGGCACCATTGGACCGTCTCGCGCTCCAGCTCAGCGAGGGGCACGACCGTGTTGATGAGGCCCATGTCGAGCGCCTCCTGCGCCGAGTACGGGCGGCAGAGGAACCAGATCTCGCGCGCCTTCTTCTGCCCGACCAGCCGGGCCAGGTGGCTCGTCCCGTAGCCCGCGTCGAACGAGCCGACCTTCGGGCCGGTCTGCATAAACCGGGCGTTGTCGCTCGCGATCGTCAGGTCGCAGACGACGTGGAGCACGTGGCCGCCGCCCACGGCCCACCCGTTGACGGACGCGATGACGGGTTTCGGCATCTTGCGGATGCGCGTCTGGAAGTCGAGCACGTTGAGCCGCTGCATGCCGGTCTCGGCGCCGCCCTCGACCTCCTTGTAGCCGTGGTCGCCACGGATCCGCTGGTCGCCGCCGGAACAGAACGCCTGGTCGCCCGCGCCCGTGATCACGAAGACGCCGACGGAGGGGTCGTCGCGGGCGTCGTCGATGGCGCGGATCATCTCGGTGACGGTCGTCGGCCGGAACGCGTTGCGGACCTCCGGTCGGTTGATCGTGACGCGCGCGATGCCGGCCGTGTCGGTCCCGGCCACGCCCTTCTCGTAGACGATGTCCTGGAACTCGCCGACGGCGGTCCACTCGAAGGGGCCGGAGACGGTGGGGCGGTCGGTGGTGTGGTGCGTCTTCGTGGGCATGGGCAGGGCTAGTCAGAGTCGATGGGGGGTGGGAACGCGACCTCCCGGGCGTTGCTCCCGAGGGCTCGGTGAAGGACGGATGCGACCGCACCCGGAGCTTCGTCGAGCAGGGCGTGGCCCAGCGTCAGGGACGACCACGGTCTCGATCGGGACGGTGAGGGTCATCTCCCGTGCGATCGAGACGTACTTCCGGTCCTGTGCGCCAGCGAGCGCCCACGTCGGGCCGGGGAGGTCCGCCAGGTCGTCCCAGTGGCTCGGCTGAGCCCCGGTCCCCATCCCGCGCAGCGACGCCGCCAGCTCGGCGGGGTCGGTCGCGAGGCGTCGACGGACGAGGCGCAAACGGAGGTCGTCGCCCAGATCGCCCCAGAGCGGGGCGCGATACCAGCGGTCGAGGAACGCGGGAAGGTCGGTGGTGAGGTCGGCCGCGCGCAGGGCGTCGAGGTGGCGGCGCGCGGCGCGCTCGTCCTCGGTGCGGAGGCCGGGCGAGGCGGAGACGAGGACGAGGGCGGCGACCCGTCCCGGGTGGCGGAGGGCGAGGTGGAGCGCGAGGCGACCTCCCATCGAGTAGCCCGCGACGACGACCTGCTCGTCGTCCCCAAGCGTCGAAACCAGGCGGTCGGCGGTGACGTCCATCGTGTAGGCCCCGGCGTCGAGGCCGACGGCCGACCCGTGCCCCGGGAGGTCGGGCGCGAGGATCTGGTCCGGTGCAACGTCCAGGCGCGCGCGGACGCCGTCCCAGTCGGCGCCGGAGCCCAGGAAGCCGTGGAGCAGGAGGAGCCTCACGCGACCAGGGCGTCGACGGCGGCGGCAGCGGCGGCCTCGATTCGTACGCGGAGCGCGGCCTGCTCGCCCCGGTCCGTCCGCACCTCGATGAGCGCGGATGCGCCGGACCGGCGGGCGTCGTCTAGCGCAGTGTCGAACGCCTCCACGGTGTCTGGCCGGTGGTACGCGAGGCCGACCTGGGCCGCGGCGTGCTCGAACGCCAGCCCGTGCGGCGTCCCGAACATCCGCTCGAACGTGTCGGTGGCGAGCCCTCCCTGCCCGTTCGCGATGGGCAGCCGGTGGAAGATCCCGCCGCCGTCGTTGTTGACGCAGACAACCGTCAGCGGCGGCCCGTCGCGCAGGAGCGCGAGGCTGGTCTGATCGTGGAGGAGCGCGAGGTCCCCGATGAGGAGGGTCGTCGGCTGTCCGAGCCCACGCGCGAAGCCGACGGCCGCCGCCACCGTCCCGTCGATCCCGCTCGCGCCGCGGTTGGCGGCGACGTGGGCGTGGAGGCGCCGCCCGTCGCGCAGGGCGTAGGTGTCGAGGTCCCGAATCGGCATCGACGCGGCGACGACCAGCCCGTGCTCGGGCTTGACCCACCGCGCGAGCCGCCGAGCCACGAACGGCTCGTCGAGCTGAGGTCGCCGCTCCCCCTCCACGGCTTCCTGGACCGCCGCGGCCGCCTGCTGCCAGCGCTCCAACTCGCGCCGCGGGGCCGCTGGCGTCTTGTTCCTCCCCAGGTCCTCCAGGAGCAGGTCGGCGAAGGAGCCCGGCGACGCGCGGACGGCGAACGTGACCCGGTGGGTCGGGTCGAGCCGCTCGGGCTCCGGGTGGACCACCACATAGACTTCGGGACGCACGGCCGCGATCCACTGGACGAGGCGCTTCGACGTCGGTCGCCCCCCGAACTGGAGCACGACGCGCGGGCAGACCTCCCTCCGGAAGCACTCGCTCCCCAGGGCCAGGTCGTACCCGTCGATCACGGTCCCCGACGCCGAGTTCGTCCGGAGGTTGGCGAGCACGTCGGACAGGATCGGCCAGCCCAGGTGCTCCGCGAGGCGGACGATGCCGGCGTCGTGGAACTGCGAGCCTGGCGGCTGGGGCCCCACGACGATCACGCCCGGAGCGTCGGCGTGCGCTGCGAGGAGGGCGGCCACGTCGCGGGCAGCGCGTGGCGCAGGACGGCGGCTGAGGTCACCGGCGTGGCACGAAAAGGGCACATCCGACGTGGCCCAGCGCTCCAGCCCGTCGAGGGCGCGCGCGGGGTCGAGCCCGTCTGGTGTCGGCGCGAGAGGCTCGCGGAACGGGCAGTTGAGATGGACCGGTCCGGCCGGACCCTGCGCCCGCGCCACTGCCTGGGCGGCCGTTGTGAGGACGAAGGCCGGGTCGACCCCCGGGGTAGGCGCCCCCAGATCAAACTCCCAGCGGGCGACAGTCGAAAACAGACCGTTCTGGCGGACGGCCTGGTTGGCCCCGGTTTCGCGCAGTTCGGGAGGCCGGTCGGCCGTCAACAACAAGAGGGGGATGCCGGACTGGCGCGACTCGACGGCCGCCGGGACGAGGTTGGCGACGGCCGTCCCACTCGTCGTGATGACCGCGGCCGGGCGGCCCGTTGCCTTCCCCCACCCGAGCGCCACGAAGGCCGCGGCGCGCTCGTCCCAGTGCACGAGCGCCTCCGCCTTCGGGTTCTCGGCGACAGCGACCGCGAGGGGCGTGCTCCGACTCCCCGGGCAGACCACGAACAGGCCGACGCCCTGCCGAACCAGTTCCTCGACGAGGAGCGCCGCCCAGAAGTGGTTGACGTTGGCTGCGGAGGCGAGGTGAGGAGGCACGTGGAGGCGGGATCGTAAGGCCCCCTTACGCCGATGCGCGATCCGTGAGCCCGAGGACGCGGGCGAAATCTCCGATCTTCAGCTCGATCTCGGCCCACTCCGCGCCCGGGTCCGAGCCCGGCACGATGCCCGCGCCGGAATAGAGCGAGAGCGTCCGCCCCTCGACGAGCCCGGAGCGGATCCCGACGGCCACGTCCGCCGCCAGCTCCCCCTGCTCATCACGGCCGACCCAGCCGATCGGGCCGGCGTAGAGCCCCCGGTCGAACGGCTCCAGACGGTCGATGGCGTCGGCGGCACCGGAGGAGGGCGTGCCCCCGACGGCGGGCGTCGGGTGGAGCGTGCGGAGGACGTCGAGCGGCCCGACCCCCTCAGCGAGCGTCCCGACGATTCCCGTGCGCAGGTGGCGCCCTCGGGCGAGCGTCAGGGCCGAGGCCTGGTCGTCGATGCGGAGGTCGTCGGTAAGCGGCGCGAGCGCGTCGGCGATGGCGTTTCGGACGAAGGCGTGCTCGCGGCGGTCTTTCTCACTCGCGAGGAGGGCGTCCCGGAGGCGGTCGTCCGCGGCGTCGGCCTCGGCTCGTGCCCCCGTTCCCGCCACAGCCTCTGTCTCCAGATCGCGCCCGCGGAGGCGGAAGAGGCGTTCGGGCGTCGCCGTCAGGAACGTGCGTCCCTCGGCCTCGACGAGGGCGTGGTAGCAACGAGGCGTCGCCGCCTCCAGCCGCCGCAGCAGCCCGACAGCGTCCACCGGCGCCTCGAAGAGAAAACGCACGCGGCGGGCGAGGACCACCTTGTCGAGCGTCCCGTCCTGGAACGCGCCGAGGGCCCAGCGGAGCATCCGCCCCCACTCGGCCCGGTCGGGGTCGTCGCGGCGCATGTAGGGAAGCACGAGGTCGGACTCGTCCGCCTCGGAGGCGAGCCCCACAGTCTCGATGGCGGCGCGGGCCTCGGAGAGCGACTCCCCGGGGGCGACGTGCACCGCGAGCGAGGCCGTCCGCCCGCCCGTCCGGTACTCGATCCGCGGCAGGACCAGCCGCACCGCCCCGAACGGCTCCCACTCCGCGCCGACCTCGGCGTCCGCATCGAACCGCGCGGATACCCACAGGCGCGCGTCGGCCGGAAGGCGATCGAGCAGGTCCCGGGCCGCGTCCACGGCGCCGAGATCCGGCGCGTCGAGCGTGAGGGCCGAGCCCACGGTCGCACGGGCCTCCTCGTCCCCTCGCGACCGCCAGTACAGCTTGGGAGACGCCGGTTGGGCCGTCAACCACGCGAGGGGGTCCGCGACCGGTGCGGGCACCTCTACGCGGAGGACGGAGGCCCCGTCCCACCTCCGACCCGCCGCTTCCAGCGCGCGCGTCAACCGGGAGGGCTCGGGGGCGAGGGGTGTCGGGGCGAGGGCGGAGCTGGACACAGAGGCGGGGGGCGACGAAAGCTACGCGTCCGGGGATACCGGAGGCATTGAAGGCAGGTTTCAGAAAATAGTGAAAGCAAGGTGCGTTCCACACGCCCGGGCACCCCGACGAGCCCGACGCGGTACGTTTCAGTGTCCCTTTCCCCCGACACGGCCGTCCACCGGCCGCGCCGCCATGACCAAGCCCCCCATCGGACAGGCCCCCGGCAAACGCCAGCAGGTCGAGGCCATGTTCGACGAGATCGCGCCGCGCTACGACCTCCTCAACCGGGTCCTCTCGTTCGGGATCGACGTGTGGTGGCGCAAGAAGGCCGTGGCCCTGCTCGCTGACGCCCTCGACGGCCAGCCGAACCACCTCCTCGACGTGGCGACGGGCACGGGCGACCTCGCGATCGAGGCCCTCTCCCTGGGCGGCAAGGTCGTGGGCGTGGACATTTCGGAGGGGATGCTGGAGGGCGGCCGAGCCAAGCTCCGTGAACGCGGGCTGGACGACCGCATCACCCTCGTACAGGGTGACGCCGCGGCCCTCCCGTTCGACGACGACGCGTTCGACGGGGCGCTTGTGGCATTCGGCGTCCGCAACTTTGAGGACCTGGAGGCGGGCCTGGCCGGGATCCGGCGTGTCCTCCGTCCCGGCGCCCCGCTCGTGGTTCTGGAATTCAGCCACCCGACCACGTTCCCGATCAAGCAGGGCTACGAGTTCTACTCGAAACACGTCCTGCCGCGCGTGGGCCGGGCCGTCTCGGGTTCCTCGGAGGCGTACGAGTACCTCCCTGAATCGGTCGCCGCGTTCCCGGACGGCGAGGCCTTCCTGTCCGTCCTGCGGTCAGCCGGCTACCGCGCGCCGCTCGCGAAGCCCCTCACGTTCGGGATCGTCAGCCTCTACCGCGGGCTCGCCTGATCGTCGCGGGCGGGGAGATTCGGGCGTATCGCGCCGATGCGAAGGCCGACGCTCACCGCGAAGAGGGTCCCCGTAAACTCGGGCCCGCCGAGCGGCGTCGCGATGCGCATTCCGACGGGGACGCTGAGGGCGTCGGCCACGGGAACCACGAGCCGCGGGTGGACGGCGACGAGCGTGCCGACCGCGCCCTCATCATACCACGCGGCACCGACGCTGAGGACCAGTTCAGCGTGTTGCGCTCCGTACGCGTCCGGAAACAGTCGCCGAAGCCCGATGCCGTAGGCCGCCTCGCCCGACCAGAGCGGTGCCACGTCGACGCCCCCGCCGGTCGTGCCGGGCTGCGGGCCCGCGAGACGGAAGGAACGTCCCCGATACGCGACTGACAGGGCAGCGACGTCGCCCGTCGCCATCCGGCGCCCCGCCTCCAGACTCGCCTCGGGCGTCACCCCGACGCTCTCCAGCGCTGGACCGAGCGCCCCGCGCGCTTCGACGTACCACGCTCCGCGCTCGGGCGCCGTCGTCTGCGCCGACACGACGCCGACCGCCAGGAGGCTCGCGAGGAGCATGGCCGCGCTACCCGGCAGGCGCATGCGCCTCACCCGAGCCGCCATTCCAGAGTCCCCTCGTAGACCGTCTCCGCCGGACCGGCGAGGGTGAGGTCGCGCGGCTCCCCGTCGAGCGTGAACCCGACCGTCAGCGTGCCGCCGGGCATCTCGACGGCGATCTCCTGGCGCCCCTCCCCGCCGACGTGATCCGTGAGGCGCGAGGTGAGCGCCGTCGCGACGGCGCCCGTCCCGCACGCCAGCGTTTCGGCCTCGACGCCCTTCTCGAACGTTCGCACCCGCACGCGCGCCGGCTCCGTCTCGGCGACCTCTACGAAGTTGACATTCGTGCCCGCCGGCGCGAACGCCGCGTCGTGGCGCAGCCAGGCGCCAACGCCAGCCACGTCGGCCTCGTCCACTCGGTCCACGAACACGACCGCGTGCTCGGTCCCGGTCCAGATCCGGTACACCGGCGCGGGCGCCCCCGTGACGTCGGCCGGCCCGAAGTCGCGCGCGGGCGGGACGTGGAGCGTGACGTCACCCGACGGGGCCGAGGACTCGGGGACCTCGGCCCGGTAGCGTCCGCCGTCCGTGTCAAAGACGAGTGTCGCCGTCGACCCGTCCCGGTCGCCGAGGCCGGCGCGGGCGGCGAATCGGGCGAGGCACCGGGCGCCGTTGCCGCACATCGTCCCGAGCGAGCCGTCGGCGTTGCGGTAGCGCATTCGGAAGTGGGCGCCGTCCGTGCCGTCCTCCATGGCGAGGAGACCGTCGGCACCGACGCCGGTTCGGCGCGGGCAGACGCGCTGCGCGAGGTCCGCCAGTTCGTCCACCGAGAAGTGCAGGAACCGGTTGTCGAGGACGACGAAGTCGTTGCCGGCCCCGTTCATCTTGGTGAACGGGACGATGAGGGGCGGTCGGTCGATCATGCGCCCGGTACGCCCCGGCGCCTCCGCCGATCCCCGACCGGACGTTCCGGGACCTTTGACACACGGTTGGCAGTGAGCGCCGGTAGCTTGCCTCTCCCCTACCCTCCAGTCGTTTGGCCGAGACCCCCGAGATCGTCGAGCGGACCGTGACGGTGAGCGGCGCCGAGCCGCTGCTCCTGTTCGGGTTCAACGACGTATACCTCCGCAAGATCGAGTCCGCCTTTGCGGACACCCGAATCGTCGCTCGCGGCGACCAGCTCAAGCTCCGCGGCCCGGCCGAGGAGGCCGATCACATCGAGCGCGTGATCGGCGAGCTGGTCATGATCCTCAACCGGAACGGCAACCTCACCGAGAACGACGTCGACACCGTCCTCGACCTCGCCCGCGTGGGGACCGGCTTCCGGAGCCGCGACGGCCGCGACGCCATCCTCTACACGCCCTCCGGCGGGACCATTCAGGCTAAGACGCCGGGTCAGACGCGCCTCGTTGAGGCCGCGCGCCAGTCGGACATCGTGTTCGCGATGGGGCCGGCGGGGACGGGCAAGACCTACACGGCCGTGGCCCTCGCCGTGAGCGCCCTCAAGTCCCGCCAGGTCAAAAAAATCGTCCTCACGCGGCCGGCCGTCGAGGCGGGCGAGAGCCTGGGGTTCTTGCCCGGCTCGTTCCGCGAGAAGGTGGACCCCTACCTCCGCCCGCTCTATGACGCCCTGGAGGACATGATCGAGGGCGAGAAGCTCCGGTCGTACCTGGAGCGGAGCATCGTCGAGATCGTGCCGCTCGCCTACATGCGCGGCCGGACGCTGAACACCTCGTTCGTCATCCTCGACGAGGCGCAGAACGCGACCGCCAGCCAGATGAAGATGTTCCTGACGCGCCTCGGCGCCGGGAGCCGCGCCATCGTCACCGGCGATGCCACGCAGACCGACCTCCCCACGCGCTCGCAGTCCGGCCTCGTCCAGGCGCGACAGATCCTGGAGGGCGTCGACGGCATCTCGTTCATCGACTTCGCGAAGGAGGACGTCGTCCGCCACAAGCTGGTCAAGGACATCATCGCGGCCTACGAGCGCGCCACCGACGAGTAGATCCGTGAGTCAGTGCGTCGGTGGGTCAGCGATCCCGATTGCTGCTCTGGCACAACCGTCGACGCCCCCGCGGATTCACTGACTCACTGAGCCCCCGACTGACTGTGCGATACGGCGACCTCGAGATCACGGCGCTCCCCGAGGGGCAGTTCACCGTTGGGACCGACAAGCGGTTCGTACCTCACGCCGAGGGCGACCCGGCGCGGCCCGGAACCCTCTTCATCTCGGTCACGCCGTTCCTCATCCGCACGCCCGAGGCTACGTTCCTGATCGACACCGGCCTCGGGAGTTGGGCCGAGGGCCGCGGGACCGAGTTCCTGATCGAGGGCCTGGGCCGCTACGGCGTCGCCCCCGAATCGGTGGACCGTGTGATCCTCTCGCATCTCCACTTCGACCACGCCGGCGGGGCCATCTCGCCGGTCGGGCCGGACGCCTGGCGCCCCACGTTCCCCGACGCCGACTACGTCGTCCAGCGGGCCGAGATCGACGCGGCCGGCTACACGGGCGAGTCGGAGCGAGCCCGCGCGCTCGTGATCGAGACGCTGGACCGCGAGGGGCAGCTCGTCCTGGTCGATGGCGACGTGGAGACGGACCGCGTCGGGCTGGAGGTGACGGGCGGGCACACCGGCGCGCACCAGATCGTCCGCCTCCACGCGGGCGGCCTCCAGGCCATCTACGGCGGCGACGTGATGGGGACGGCCGGGCAGGTCACGCGCCGCTTCCAGGCCAAGTACGACGTGGACGGCGCGGCCTCACAGGCGTGGCGCGACCGGCTGGCCGCGGAGGCCGCGGAGGGCGGCCACCTCCTCCTGTTCTACCACTCCACCGGGGAGCCCGCCGCGTTCGTCGCCGAGGGCCCGAAGGGCCAGCGCGTCGTCGAGCCGGTCAGTCTCTGAGCGTGGCGACGGCGTCGGCGAGGACGGCGGCGAACTCGGCCAGCATCATGGCCGTCGCGCCCCACACCTCGTAGCCGCCGAGGTCGAAGTACGGCACGTCGAACCGGCCGATCGGGGCGTCGCGCATCGCCGCCTTCCGGAGCGACGGGTCGAGGAGCGCCGCGGCGCGGACCTCGATGAGCGCGGCGACCTCGGCCTCGTGCGGCACGAACGACGGCCGCTCGCGCACGGCCGCCACGACCGGCCAGACGGAGAACCGGGACGGCGGGATGTAGAGCGGCGTCAGCCGACCGAGCACGTCCGGCGCGGCGGGATCGACGCCGACTTCTTCCCAGGCTTCGCGGTGAGCGGCGTCCTCGGGCGTCTCGCCTGGCTCCAGGCTGCCGCCGGGCAGCGACACCTGTCCGCTGTGGGCCTTCAGCGACGGCTGGCGGAGCGTGAGGACGAACCCGGTCTCGCCGTCATGGCCCGGGTAAAGGAGGATGAGCGTGGCCGCCGGCCGCCCCTCGTTCCGCTCCGTTGACAGCGTCTCGACGGTCGCGCGGGCCGGGAACGGGGCCATCTCGGCGTGGGCGGCGTGGCCGGGCAGCGGCTCGGTGAGCCGTGCGCGAAGGGACGGCACGAGCGCGTCGAGCGAAAGCGCCATCGGCTAGAGGCCCTCGGCGTCCGCGCCCCGTGCGATCATGGTGTAGCCGGACTGCACGCGAGGCGTCACCACTAGCTCCTGCACGTCGACGCGCTCGGGCGCATGGGCGCAGTAGACGATGGCGTCCGCGACGTCCTCGGCTGTGAGCGGGTTCGTGTCGCTGTAGACGGCGTCGGCGCGCTCGGCGTCCCCGTCGAAGCGGACGAGCGAGAATTCGGTCTCCACAATGCCCGGCGAGACGGTCGAGACGCGGATCGGCGTGCCGTGGAGGTCCACCTTCAGGCCGTCCATCAGGGCGACGAGCGCGTGCTTCGTGGCGCAGTAGACGACGCCTCCGGCATAGACGGTGTGCGCGGCCGTCGAGCCCAGGCCGATCACGTGGCCGCGCCCGCGCTCCAGCATCCCCGGCACGATCGCGCGGACCCCGTTGAGGACGCCCTTGATGTTGACGTCCACCATGAGGTCCACGTCGTCCGGCGTGTTCATCCAGAGCGGGTCGAGCTTCTTCGAGAGGCCGGCGTTGAGGACGGCCACATCGATGCCCCGCCAGTCGGCCGGGAGGCCCGCGACGGCGTCGAGGTGGGCCTGCGCGTCGGTCACGTCGAGCGGGACGACGAGCGCCTCGCCCCCGTCGGCGCCGATCTCGTCGGCGAGCTGGCGGAGGCGGTCGGCGGAGCGGGCGGCGAGGACCACACGGTCGCCGCGCTGGGCGAAGAGGCGGGCCGTCGCGGCCCCGATGCCGGCGGAGGCGCCGGTGATGAAGACGGTGCGTCGAGACACGAACACGGGGGAGAATGGACGGCGCGTACCCGCCGGCGCCGCCCGGGGTCCAGGACGGCGTCAGGCGCCGTAGTCGTAGAAGCCCTGGCCGGACTTCCGGCCGAGGCGCCCGGCGGCCACCATCTTCCGCAGGAGCGGGCACGGGCGGTACTTGTCCTCTCCCAGCTCGCGGTGCATGACCTCCAGGATCGACAGGCATACGTCGAGTCCGATGAAATCGGCCAGGGTGAGCGGGCCCATCGGGTGCGCCATGCCCAGCTTCATGACCGTGTCCACGGCCTCCGGAGTCGCCACGCCCTCGTGGACGCAGAAGATGGCCTCGTTGATCATCGGCATGAGCACGCGGTTCGAGACGAACCCGGCCGCGTCGTTCACCTCGACGGGCGTCTTGCCCAGATCCTCGGAGAGCTGGCGGACCGTCTCGAACGTCTCGTCGCTCGTGGCCAGCCCGCGCACGACCTCCACCAGTTTCATCACCGGGACTGGGTTGAAGAAGTGCATTCCGATGACCTGGTCCGGCCGGCCCGTCGCCGCCGCGATCTGGGTGATCGAGATGGACGACGTGTTGGAGGCGAGGATAGCGCGCGCCGGCGCATTCTCGTCGATCTGCTCGAAGATGCGGGCCTTCAGCTCCGCGTTCTCCGTCGCCGCCTCCACCACGAGGTCGGCGCCCGCGACGCCCCGCACGAGGTCGGTCTCGGGCGTGATCCGGTCGACGGTCTCGGACTGCTGCGCCTCCGTGATCTGCTCCTTCTTGACCTGCCGGGCGAGGTTGGTCCGGATGGTCTGGAGGGCCGTGTCGAGCCGGCCCTGGTCGAGGTCGACCAGGGTGACGGCGTGGCCGGCCTGGGCGAAGACGTGGGCGATGCCGTTGCCCATGGTGCCGGCGCCGATGATGGTGACGTTCATGCTGTAACCGTGGTGTTGAGATGAGAAGCGGAGGCACCATCGGGCGCCTCGACGTGGGAGATCAGCGAGGGGCGAGGTCCGGGCGCACGGGCCGCCCCTCGCGGTCGATGTAGTGGGGACCCGTCTCGTCGGTGACGTACGCGAGGGGGCCGCGAAACGCCTGGGCCTCACGGTACGTGGGCTCGATCACGACGGTGCCGTCGGGCGCGATGTAGCCCCAGCGCCCGTCCACCTCGACCGCCGCCAGACCTCCGGAGAATGACCCGGCCTGGGTAAACCGCGCCGGGATGACCAGCGCCCCGCCCTCGTCCACGTAGCCCCACCGATCATCGACTCGCACAGCCGCGCGACCCTCGCTGAACGCGTTCGCCACGTCGAAGGCCGCCTCGAAGGCGCGGTCCCCCGTCGGGTCGATGAACCCTACCCTCCCATCGCGTGTCACGCGGGCTCGCCCGTCGGAGAACCGAAACGCCGTCCCCCGGAACGTGGCCGGGATGGCGACCGAGCCGTCGGGGCGGACGTACCCCCAGCGTCCCCTCCTCAGGAAGACGGGCTCGGAGAACGGGGCCAGCCCTTCGGCAAACGACGCCGCCTCCCCCGGCAGATAGAACACGACGTTCCCCGCGCGGTCGATGAAGCCGAGAGACTCGTTGCGCCACACGCCGAACACCCGCTCGAGCCACGTCAGGTCGCGGTCGCGGAAGCGAACGAGCGCCCGGCCCTCACTGTAGCTGTACGCCAGAGGAAGGATGAGCGGGACCACCACGCCCCCGGCGGGGTCGATGAAGCCGTAGCGAGGGCGGCTCATGGGCCCCTCCGTCACCAGGGCCCGACCGTCCGAGAATGGGGCGGCCGACGAAAACTGCGCCGGGACGACGAGGTCACCCGATGGGTCGATGTACCCGTAGGCGTCGCCGATGCGCACGGGGGCTCGGCCCTCGCTGAAGGGCTGGGCCGCGTCGAATGCCGGGACCAACGCGACCTGGCCGGCGGCGTCCATGTAGCCCCACCGACCGGCCGGCGTCGGGAACGGATACAGCGCCAACCCGGCCTCCACCTCCGACGCCGTGACGTCGGCTCGCGAGGGGACCGGCTCGAAGGTGAGACGGGAGGACGAGCACCCCGTCGCCAGGGCGAGCCCGAGGATCAGACCGACAGCACGATGCATCACGAGGTAGGAACGCGAGAGCGCGAACGTAGCGCCGCCCGGCCCGCTCAGCCGCGCTCCAGGACGATCGCCGTGGCCTCGCCGCCGCCGATGCAGATGGCCGCGAGGCCGCGCTTGGCGTCGCGCTCCTGCATGGCGTAGAGGAGCGTCGTGAGGATGCGCGCGCCGGAAGCGCCGATGGGGTGCCCGACGGCGACCGAGCCGCCGCGGACGTTGAGCTTCTCGTGGGGGATGTCGAGCGCGTCCTGCGCCGCGAGGGCGACGACGGCGAACGCCTCGTTCACCTCGAAGAGGTCGATGTCGTCCATCGTGAGGCCGGCCTTGTCGAGCGCCTTGCGTACGGCCTCGACGGGCGCCGTGGTGAACTCCATCGGAGCCTGGCTGTGCTGGGAGGAGGCGACGATCCGGGCGAGCGGCGTCTTGCCATTCGCCTCGGCCCACGCCTCGGACGCCACGACGAGCGCGGCGGCGCCGTCGTTGATCGTGCTCGCGTTCGCGGCGGTGACGGTCCCCTCCTTCGAGAAGACGGGCCGGAGCTGCGGGATCTTGTCGAAGTTGGTCCGCGCCGGCTCCTCGTCCGTGTCCACGACCGTATCGCCCTTGCGCCCCTTGACCGTCACCGGGACGATCTCCTCGGCGAACGCCCCGTTCTCGACCGACGCCTGGGCACGGCGGTAGCTCTCGACCGAGAACGCGTCCTGACGCTCGCGCGGCACGTTGCACGTCTCCCCGCACTGGTCGGCAGCGACGCCCATCGCCACGTCGTCGTAGGCGTCGCGGAGGCCGTCGTGGAACAGGCCGTCGATGAGTTCGCCGTTGCCGTAACCGTAGCCGTAGCGCGCCTTCGGGAGGTAGAACGGCGCCTGCGACATGTTCTCCATGCCCCCGGCCACGACCACCTCGGCGTCGCCGGCGCGGATGGCCTGGTCGGCCAGCATGACGGCCTTCATCCCGCTCCCGCAGACCTTGTTGATGGTCATGCAGTGCACGCTCTCGGGGAGCCCGGCCCCGAGGGCGGCCTGACGGGCGGGCGCCTGCCCCTCTCCGGCCGTGACGACGTTGCCGAGGATGACCTCGTGGACCTGATCCTTCGCCACGCCGGCACGCTCGAGCGCGCCTTCGATGGCGGTGGCGCCGAGTTGGGGCGCGGGGACGGACGCGAGGGCGCCGCCGAAGGAGCCGACGGGCGTGCGGGCGGCGGAGAGGATGACGGAGGCCATGTCAGATCAGGGGGAGGACGTCTCGCGGCGGACACCGCGGAGCAGGAATGGAAGCGGTTCCGGCCAAGCTATCCGGCGTCGACACCGGAGGGGTGGACCGGCGGTGAATCCCTCAGGCGTCGGCGCCATGGGAAGGACCGTGAATCGAGACGGGAGACGACTAGACGGCCGGGACATCCTGGCTCAGACAGTGGCAGGCGCCCAGCCCCCACACGAGGTCGCGGGCCGGGATGCGGGCGACGGGGCGGTTCAACACGCGCTCCAGCACGGCAGCCGCCGCGTCGTCCTCGGGCACGTCGAACGACGGCATCAGGGTCGCGGCGTTGCCGACGAGGAAGTTGGCGTAGCTGGCCGGCAGCCGCTCGTCGTCGTGGTAGAGCGCCGGCGGCATGGGGAGATCGACGACCTCCAGGCCCCGGCCGTCGCGACCGCGCCAGGCCATGAGACGCACCCGGTTCTCAGCGAGGGACGCGTGGTTCTCGTCGTCGGGGTCCGGCTCGACGGCCGTGACGACCGTCCGCTCGCCGACGAACCGGGTCATGTCGTCGATGTGCCCGTCGGTATCGTCGCCGGCGATGCCGTCGCCGAGCCAGATCGTCTCGGTGACGCCCAGGCCATCGAACAGGAGCTGCTCGATCTCGGCCTTGCCCAGGCGCGGGTTGCGGTTCGGGTGGAGGAGGCAGCTCTCGGTCGTCAGCGCGAGGCCGGCGCCATTGACCTCCACAGAGCCGCCCTCCAGCACGACCGGGTAGACGACGCGCTCGGCGCCGTGCACGTCTGCCATCGCCACCGGAACCGTGTTGTTGCGCTCGGTCCGGTCGTACTTGCCGCCCCAGGCGTTGAAGACCCAGTCCGTCGCGAGGCGCCCACCCGCGCCGTTCACGACGAACAGGGCGCCGTAGTCGCGGATCCACTCGTCGTCGGTCGGGACGACGCGGAGGCGGACGGGCGTCCCCTCCCCGCTCGCGATGCCCGACTGGCGGAGGCGGTCCGCCACGGACTGCGCGTGGTCGTCCGAGAGGACGCACACGTTGACCGTCTCGCCCGCTCGAAGCGCGTCGATCATGGCGACGTACACCGGCTCCACAGCCTCGGCAAGGACCACCCCGGGCCAGGTGTCCTGGCAGTGCGGCCACGTCAGCCACGTCGCCTCGTGTTTTGCCCACTCGGCGTGGCGGCGGAAGCCGCGCGCGCCGGGCGAGCGCTGGGTCGCGTCGGCCATCCTATCGACCGTAGCGTGAGGTGATGTCGCCGTAGGCATCCACCCGTCGGTCGCGGAGGAACGGCCACCCGTGGCGCTGCCCCTCGATGGCCCCGAGGTCGGCGTCGACGACGAGCACGCCCTCCTCGTCCTCCCCGAGTTGGGCGAGGATCCGCCCGTCCGGCCCGGCCACGAACGACGAGCCCCAGAACTGGATGCCGCGCCCCTCCTTGACCGCGTCAGGGTCGTCGAGCGTCACCGGCTCGAAACCCGTCCGGTTGCACGCGACGACGTAGACGCCATTCGCGACGGCGTGGGCGCGCTGGGCCGTGATCCACGCCTCGCGCTGCGCCACGCCGTACTCGTCCTTCTCGCCCGGGTGCCAGCCGATGGCCGTCGGGTAGAACAGGATCTCCGAGCCCTGGAGGGCCGTGAGGCGCGCGGCCTCCGGGTACCACTGGTCCCAACAGACGAGGACGCCGAGATCGCCCTTCGAGGTCTCCCAGTTGAGGAAGCCGAGGTCGCCCGGGGCGAAGTAGTACTTCTCGTAGTACAGCGGGTCGTCGGGGATGTGCATCTTGCGGTACTTCCCGACGTAGCCGCGCGCGCCGTCGAGGACGGCCGCCGTGTTGTGGTAGAGGCCCCGCGCGCGCTTCTCGAACAGGCTCGCCACGATCACCACGTCCAGCTCCTCCGCGAGCGGTTCCAGCGCATCGGTCGTCGGGCCGGGAATCGCCTCGGCCCACGCGAACGGCTCGGTGCTCTCGGTCTTGCAGAAGTAGGGCGAGAGGAACAGCTCCGGGAGGCACACGACGCCGGCGCCCTGCTCGGCCGCCTGGCGGACGAAGTCGGTGGCGCGGCGGAGGTTCTCGTCGCGGTCGGTCGACATCGCCATCTGGACGAGGCCGAGCTTCAGGGAGTCGGGCATGGGCTAGGCGTCGAGGTAGGTGGAGGCCTCGAAGAAGGCGCGGTACTGGGCGAGGATCTGCTGGGCCTCCTTCGGGCGGACGACGCCGTCCTTGGCCTTCTTGCGGAGCGTGGCCTGGACCCGCGCCTGGAGATCGGAGGGGAAGTACTGGACGCGGGCCAGCATCTGCTCGACGGTCGTGGCCGGGATCGTCTCCTCCACGTAGTAGCCGCCGGGCTCGTCGGCGTCGAGGTAGACGTGGGCCTCGGCGACGCCGCCGAACAGGTTGTGCGCGTCGCCGAGGATGTCCTGGTAGGCGCCGACGAGGAAGATGCCGAGCCGGTACGGCTCGCCGTCTCCGATCTCGTGGACTTCCAGGGCCTTCTTCTTGCCCTCCGGCGCGACGAACCGGGACACCTCCCCGTCCGAGTCGCACGTGATGTCGACGAGGCGGGCGCGGCGCGTCGGCGCCTCGTTCAACCGGGCGATGGGCAAGATCGGGAAGCGCTGGCCGAGCGCCCAGTGGTCCATGAGCGACTGGAACACGGAGAAGTCGCACAACACCTGGTCGGCGAGGGCGTCGCCGAGGGCCTCCAGCTCCGGCGGCACCCAGTCTGGCTCGGCCGAAAGGACGCGGGCGTGGATGGACCGGCAGATGCTCCAGTAGAGTGTCTCGGCGAGCGCCATCGGTTCCAACCCGAGGTAGCCGTACTGGAACAGGGCCTCTGCCTTCTGGCGTGTCTCGACGGCGTCGTGGTAGATCTCCAGCAGCTCGCCCAGCCCGGGCGCCTCGCCCACCGACTGGCGGAGCCCGTCGAGCTCCTGCGTCACCGGGTGCGCGTCGTCGGCCAGCGCGAAGTCGTCGGGGAGCGCGGGCTTCGCCGTCATCCCGAGCGCGTCGACCACCAGGACCGAGTGGTGAGCCGTCACGGCGCGGCCGTTCTCGCTCACGATCGTGGGGTGCGCGACGCCCTCGGCGTCGCAGATCTCCTGGACCGCGTAGACGATGGCGTTGGCGTACTCCTGCATCGAGTAGTCCACGCCGCCGCGGCCGCCGCCGAGCGGGAGCGCGTCGTAGTTGATCCCGAGCCCGCCGCCCACGTCGAGGTACTCGATCGGGAGCCCGCGCTTGACGAGGTGGGCGTAGATCCGGGCGATCTCCTTGACCGCCGCCTTCAGTGCCCCGACGTCGCCGATCTGGCTGCCCAGGTGGAAGTGGAGGAGGCGGAGCGCGTCGCCCTTCCCCTCCGCCAGCAGCCGGTCCGCGTACTCGACCAGCTCCGGGAGCGTGATCCCAAACTTGGAGAGGCTCCCGCCCGACTTCGTCCACGGCCCCGGCGCGACGGACGCCAGCTTCACGCGGATGCCGAACTGGGGCCGCTGCCCCGCCTCCTCGCTCAGGGCGAGGATCTGGCGCAGCTCCGACGTCTTCTCGATGATCGGGAGCACGTGGCGCCCGAGGCGCTGGAACGTGAGGATGAGGCGGAGCATCGCCGCGTCCTTGTAGCCGTTCACGAGGCACAGCGTCTCGTCGGACTCCAGACGCGGGAGCACGGCCACCAGTTCGGTCTTCGAGCCGCACTCGATCCCGAAACCGTAGGGCTTGCCGGCCTCCACGATCTCGTCGACCACCTCGCGGAGCTGGTTCACCTTGACGGGGTAGACGCCCGTGTAGCCGCCGCCGTACTCGGCCTCCTCGATGGCGCTCGCGAACGCCTCGTTGAGCTGCCGCACGCGTGTATCCAGCAGGTCCTGGAACCGGACGACCGCCGGGAGCCGGAGCCCGCCCGCCACGACCTCCTCCACGACCGCCGCCAGGTCGATCTCGCCGTCGCTCCGGGGATCCGGGCGGGCCACCACGTGCCCGGCGTCGTTGACGCCGAAGTAGCCCTCCCCCCAGGCGTCCATGTGGTAGAGGTCGACCGCGTCGGCGGGGCACCAGTCGGCAGTGTCGGTCGGGGGCGAGAGGAGGTCGGCGTCGGGCAACAGGGGCAGACGGCAGGGCCGCCGGGATCGGAAGGGCGAGAAGCGCGGCCCGGAAAGGGCCGCGAAAAAAGCTACGCCGATGGATCGGCGCGGGGTCCGTCAACGTCCGGTGTAGACTGATCGCCCCTCTCCCGCCCCGCCCCGATGGCCGACCGCACCGTCTCCGACTTTCTCCGCCACCACTACCGGCATTTCAACGCCGCCGCCCTCGTCGACGCCGCCGACGCCTACCGCGACCACGTCGACGCCGGGGGCCAAATGCTCGTCGCCCTGGCCGGGGCCATGAGCACGGCCGAACTCGGCCTCAGCCTCGCCGAGATGATCCGGCGCGACCACGTTCACATCATCTCGTGCACGGGGGCCAACCTGGAGGAGGACCTGTTCAACCTCGTCGCCCACGACCACTACGAGCGGATCCCGAACTGGCGCGACCTCACGCCGGCCCAGGAGCAGGACCTCTTGGATCGCGGGATGAACCGCGTCACGGACACCTGCATCCCCGAGGAGGAGGCGTTCCGCCGTCTGGAGGCCGCCCTCGTGGACGAGTGGCACGCGGCCGAGCAGGCCGGCGAGCGCTACTTCCCGCACGAGATCCTCTACCGCATCCTCCGGTCCGGACGCCTCGAGGAGTACTACCAGATCGACCCGAAGGACTCGTGGCTCGTGGCCGCGGCCGAGAAGGACCTCCCCATCGTCACGCCGGGCTGGGAGGACTCGACCACGGGCAACATCTTCGCCGCGCACCTCCTCCAGGGCGACGTGACGAGCCCCCACACCGTCAAGCACGGCGTCGAGTTCATGACGTGGCTGGCCGACTGGTACACCGAGCAGGCCGACGGGCCGGGCATCGGGTTCTTCCAGATCGGCGGCGGCATCGCGGGCGACTTCCCGATCTGCGTGGTCCCCATGCTGGAGCAGGACATGGACCGCCGGACGCCGCTCTGGGCCTACTTCTGCCAGATCTCAGACTCGACGACGAGCTACGGCTCGTACTCCGGTGCCGTCCCCAACGAGAAGATCACCTGGGGCAAGCTCGGTCCGGACACGCCCCGCTTCATCGTCGAGAGCGACGCGACGATCGTGGCCCCGCTCCTCTTCCAGTACGTGCTGGAGACCTCCGAGCGCGCCGCCGACTGACGGTCCGCCGCCCGCTCCCGCGCCGACCGCACGGCGTCTTCTTACGGTCGTCTCCCGATCCGCGCACGGCACCGCGCCGAACGGCGGTAGTCTGGGCCGTTGGGATTCACGAAGCCCGGAGACTCGGAAGAGTCCGGCCGGACGGAGCCAGGCAACGATTGGACCGAGAGGTGCCCGCCGGACGCGGGCGGAATCGGAGAGTCGGGGCATGGACAGCGCGGCACCATCGCCGCCGGACAGACGCCCTCGCACTCGATTCCGGCGGCCCGCCCGCCCTCTCTACCTCCGCCTCCCGCGGACCGACTCTCCATGACGTTCTCTGATCTCGACCTGCGCCCTGAGCTGGTGCAGACCGTGGCCGACCTGGGCTACGAGGCCCCCTCGCCCATCCAGGAAGCCCTCATCCCCACCCTCCTCGACGGCCGCGACGCCATCGGCCAGGCGCGGACCGGGACGGGCAAGACGGCGGCCTTCGCCCTCCCCCTCCTCCACCGGCTTGCCGAGGCCGACGAGCCCCAGGGCGTCGTCCGCGCCCTCATCCTGACCCCGACGCGCGAGCTGGCCGTCCAGGTCGCCAGCGCCGTCCACACCTACGGGCAGGCGTTCAACGTGCGGACGCTCCCGATCACCGGCGGGCAGCCCTACCACAAGCAGATCAAGCGCCTCCAGCGCGGCGTCGACGTCGTCGTCGCCACGCCGGGTCGGCTCGTGGACCTGCTGAACCAGGGCGCCGTGGACCTCTCGGCGGTCCGGACGGTCGTGCTCGACGAGGCCGACGAGATGTTCTCGATGGGCTTCGCCGACGACCTCGACGCCATCTTCGACGCCGTCCCGGAGGAGCGCCAGACGGCCCTCCTCTCCGCCACGATGGCGCCGGGCGTCCGCAAGCTGGCGCAGCGCCGCCTCCAGAACCCCGAGGTCGTCTCCGTGACCGACGGCGACCGGACGGCCGCCGCCATCGAGCAGCGCGGCTACTACATCAACGGCCGCGACAAGCTGGCCGCCCTCGTCCGCCTCCTCGAAACGGAGGACGTGACGAGCGCGCTCTGCTTCGTGAAGACGCGCGCCGGCGCCGCCCGCCTCGCGACTGACCTCTCGGCCCTCGGCTACGCCGCCGAGGAGATCTCCGGCGAGCTGAGCCAGGGGCAGCGCACGGCCGTGCTCGACCGGTTCCGCAACCAGCAGGTCCGCATCCTCTGCGCCACCGACGTGGCCGCCCGCGGGCTCGACATCGACCACGTCTCGCACGTGATCAACGTGGACCTCCCCATCGACCCGGAGGCCTACGTCCACCGCGTCGGCCGGACCGGCCGCGCCGGCCGCGACGGCGCCGCCCTCTCCCTCGTCACCCCGGGCGACCGGGGGCTCCTCCGCCGCATCGAGCGGTCCGCGGGGCGCGAGATCCCGCAGGCGACCCTGCCGACCGTCGAGGAGGTCGAGGCCGTCCGCGCGGCGCGCCTCCAGGCCGAGGTCGAGGCCGCGCTCGGCACGGCGTCCGACGCCGACCGCCAGCTCGTGATCGACCTCGTGGCCGCCGACCGCGACCCGTTGGAGATCGCTGCCGCCGCGTTCGCCCTGGCCCGCCAGGCCCGCAACGAGGCGCCGCTCGACCCGATCCGCGCGCCCGGCGCCCACCGCGACCCGCACCACCGCTCCGCGCCGACCCACGACCGCCGCCCCCGGGGCGACCGGGAGGAGCACACCGGGCAGGCCGGGTTCGTCCGCCTCGCCATCGACGCGGGCCGCGACTCCGGCGTCCGCGTCGGCCAGGTCGTCAGCGCCATCGCGCGGTCGGCGGACATCCCGGGCAAGGTGCTCGGCAAGATCCTCATCCACGACAGCCAGACGCTCGTCGACGTGCCCGGCGACTTCGTCGACCAGGTGCTCGCGCAGTCGGGCGACCTCCGGTTCGGCAAGCGCCTCGCCCAGATCGCGAAGGCCTGACCCGAGCGTCGGTCGCTCCCGGCACGTCCGGGACGACGGCGAACGATTGGACGCGCGCGGCTCCGCCCCCACGGGCGGGGCCGCGCGTGCGTTTAGCCCCGGCCGCGACCGCCGTTGCGTCGGCGCGTCGAGACGGTGCGGCCCAGCTTCGGCGACCACAGGTCCGACACGTCCACGGCGTTCGTGACGGCCGGCTGGTGCGGGTCGGTAACGTCGGCCCCGTCGAGGTCCACGATCTCCGTCGGGTTGTTCTCGGCGTCGACGAGGACGACACGGGGCCGGTGCTCGGCGGCCTCCTCCGGCGTCATGTCGGCGTAGGCGATCACAATCACCTGGTCGCCCGGGGCTACGAGGCGCGCGGCTGGTCCGTTGAGGCAGACGGTCCGGCTGCCGGCCTCCGCGGGGATCGTATACGTCTCCAGCCGGGTCCCGGCGTTCACGTTGAGGACCTGGACGCGCTCGTACGGGAGGAGCTTCGCGGCCTCCATCAACTCGCGGTCGAGCGTGATGGAGCCCTCGTAGTAGAGGTCAGCCTCCGTCACCGTGAGGCGGTGGAGCTTGCCCTTGAACATCGTGACGGTCATGGCGGGAGTGCCGCGGCGGAGGGGCCTGGCCCCTCCCCAACGACGAGCGGGGTGTTGTCGATCAGGCGGGTCTCGCCGAAGTAGACGGCGACGGCCGCAAGGTACCGGCCCCCCGAAACGCTTTCCTCCAAGAGCCCTTCAACCGGCTGGAGCGTGTCCGCGTCGACGACCTCGGCGTACTGGACCCGTGCGAGCGGGGCCGTCTCGATCGTGCGCACGATCCGTCGGCGGAGCACGTCGGCGGAGCGCTCGCCCGTCTCGACGGCCGCCTCGGCCGCCACGAGCGCCCGGTGCAGAACGATGGCCTGGGCCCGCTCGTCCGGCGTGAGGTACAGGTTGCGCGACGAGAGCGCCAGCCCGTCCGGCTCCCGCACGATGGGCTGCCCCACGATCTCGATCCCGAACCCGAGGTCCGCGGTCATCCGGCGGAGGATGGCGATCTGCTGGGCGTCCTTCTGGCCGAACACGGCGAGGTGCGGCCGGCACGCCAGGAACAGCTTCGTCACGACCGTGGTGACGCCCTCGAAGTGTCCCGGCCGCGTGGCGCCGCAGAGGTGCCGGTCGAGGTCCCGCACCGAGACCGTCGCCCACGGCGGGAGCCCGAACGGGTACATCTCGGCCGCCGACGGAGCGAATACGGCGTCGACGCCTCCGGCGTCCGAGAGGGCGGCGCGGTCGGCGTCGAGCGTGCGGGGGTAGGCGTCGAAGTCCTCGCCCGGCCCGAACTGGGTGGGGTTCACGAAGATGGAGACCGTGACGTGGTCGGCCCGCTCGCGGGCGGCGACGACGAGAGCGAGGTGGCCGGCGTGGAGCGCCCCCATCGTCGGGACGAGAGCGAGCCGGCGGCCGGCGGCGCGGGCCGTGTCGGCCTCGGCCTGCATCGCGGCGACGGTCCGAATGAGGCGAGGGTCGGGGAGCACGGGGGAGGGAATCGGAGCGGTGTGGACGGGGCCGGCGCGGTCAAGTTCGTCGAGATCCCCCGAACCCGGCCGGCCGAGCCGGGTAGGTTTCGATGCGTTCCCTCCCCTCGTTCCCGCCCATGTCCGACTTCCGCACCGAAACCGACTCCCTCGGCGAGGTCCAGGTCCCCGCCGACGCGCTCTACGGCGCCCAGACGCAGCGCGCCAAGGACAACTTCCCGATCTCGTCGCTCCGATTCCCGCGCCGCTTCGTCGAGGCGCTCGGGACCGTGAAGGCCGCTGCCGCGCGCGCCAACAAGCACCTCGGCCTCCTCGACGACGCCACGGCCGACGCCATCGCCACCGCCGCGATGCAGGTCCGCGAGGGCGCGCTGGACGACCAGTTCGTGCTCGACATCTTCCAGACGGGCTCGGGGACGTCGACCAACATGAACGCCAACGAGGTGATCGCGAACGTCGCCACGCGAGCGATGGGCGGCGAGTTGGGCTCGAAGGGTGTCCACCCCAATGACGACGTCAACTACGGCCAGTCGTCGAACGACGTGATCCCGACGGCCATGCACGTCGCCGCGCGTGTGGCCATCGAATCCGACCTCGTCCCGGCGCTGGAGCGGTTCGCGGCGTCGCTGGAGGCCAAGGCCGACGAGTTCGACGACGTCATCAAGTGCGGCCGGACGCACCTGATGGACGCGACGCCGGTCCGACTCGGGCAAGAGTTCGGCGGGTACGCCGCGCAGGTCCGCAAGGGGATCGCCCGCGTCCAGGCCGCGAGCGAGGAGCTGGCCGAGCTGGCGCTCGGCGGGACGGCCGTCGGGACCGGCATCAACCGGCCGGAGGCGTTCCCCGAGGCCGCGATCGCGGAGATCTCGGAGATCACCGGCGTCTCGTTCCGCGAGGCCGGACAACCACTTCGAGGCCCAGGCCGCGAAGGACGCCTACGTCTCGGCTGCCGGCGCGCTCAACACGCTCGCCGTCTCGCTCGTCAAGATCGCCAACGACATCCGGCACCTCTCGTCCGGCCCCACGAGCGGGCTGAGCGAGATTCAGCTCCCGGCCATCCAGCCCGGCTCCTCGATCATGCCGGGCAAGGTGAACCCGGTCATGAGCGAGGCCATGATGATGGTGGGCGCCCGCGTGATGGGCAACGCCGTCACGATCACGGTCGGCGGCCAGCACGGCAACTTCGAGCTGAACGTGATGATGCCGGTCATGACCCACGCCATGCTGGAGTCGGTCGAGATCCTGACCGGCGTGCTCGACGCGTTCCGCGAGCGGTGCCTCGACGGGATCACGGCCAACCGCGAGCGCGCCCGCGAGCTGCTGGAGAAGAACCCGTCCATCGCCACGGCCCTCAACGCCGAGATCGGCTACGACGCCGCGAGCAAGGTGGCCAAGAAGTCCGCCGCCGAGGGCCGGAGCGTCCGCGACGTGCTCCTGGAGATGGACCTGATCCCGGAAGCCCGGATCGACGAGGTCCTCGACGTGCGGAGCATGACGGAGCCCGGCATCCCGGGCGAGGGCTGAGCCGTCGCCCCCTCTCTCCTGTTCCCGTCATCCTGAGCGACGCGGAGGACCTCAGCGCCGAGCCGCCGCACGGGCCGCGGCGGAAGCGTTGGCGTCGAGATCCGTCGTCGCTTCGCGCCTCGGGACGGCATGGAGGGGGCCCCCGCTGCGCTCGTGCCAGCCCGCACGTCGGCCCGTCGTAGTTTTCCGCCCCTCTCCCGACGCACGTCCCCCATGCCTGCCACTCCCGACGGCCACGGCCTCCTCGCCGGAAAAGTCGGCGTCATCTCCGGCGCCCTCGACCCCAACTCCATCGCCTGGGCGCTCGCCGAGTCCGCCCACCGCGAGGGCGCCCGGTTCGTCCTCACCAACGCGCCCGTCACCAGCCGCTTCGGCCAGCTCGACACGCTCGCCGAGGCCACGGAAAGCTCCGTCGTCTACGCCGACGCGACGAAGGACGACGAGCTGCAGGACCTCTTCCGCCAGTCCACCGAGACCCTTGGCGGGCCGCTCGACTTTGTGGTCCACTCCATCGGAATGGGGATGAACGTCCGCAAGGGGAAGGCCTACGAGGAGATCAACTACGACTGGTACCTCCGCTCGCTCGACATCTCGGCCGTCTCGCTGCACCGGATGGTCCGGGCGGCCCTGGAGACCGACGCGCTCGCCGACAACGGCTCTGTGCTCGCCCTCAGCTACATCGGCGCGCAGCGGGTCTTCTCGGAGTACAGCGAGATGGGCGACGCCAAGGCCCTCCTGGAGTCCATCGTCCGCTCGTTCGGGTACCGGCTCGGCAAGCGCGGCATCCGGATCAACGCGGTCTCCCAGAGCCCGACCAAGACGACTGCCGGCGGCGGCATCGACGGGTTCGACGCCATGTTCGACTTCGCCGAGAAGGTGGCCCCGCTCGGCAACGCCGACGCCGCGAGCTGCGCCGACTACTGCGTGACGCTCCTCAGCGACTTCACGCGGATGGTGACGATGCAGACGCTCTACCACGATGGCGGCTTCTCGTCGATGGGCATTTCGGACGCCCTCATCGAGGACCTCGGCTGGACGATCAAGGGCGACGGGTGAGCCGCCGTCCCGCCCGCTGACACCGCCATGTTCGCCCTCCCCGATGACTCGCTGCGCGCCGCGTCGGTCGTCGTGCTGGCGGTCCTCTTCGCTGGAGCCGGCGTGATGCACTTCGTCAAACCCCGGCTGTTCGAGCAGATCGTGCCGCCGTCGCTGCCGGCGCCGCGCCTGCTCGTGGTCGTCAGCGGCGTGGCCGAGATCCTGGGCGGACTCGGGCTTCTCGTCGAGCCCGTCCGTGCGTGGGCCGGGTGGGGGCTCGTCGCCCTCCTCGTGGCCGTCTTCCCGGCGAACGTCTACATGGCCCGTGAGTGGGAGCGGTTCCGAAGTCTGGCCCCGCGCTGGGCGCTCCTCCTCCGTCTGCCGCTCCAGCTCGTCCTCATCGCCTGGGTGCTCTGGGCCAGCCAGCCGTGACCCGCCTCCTCGCCCTGTTCGGGCTCCTCGCCGTCGTCGGCTGCGGAGACGCCCCCGACCCGGCCGAGGCACCGGGCCCCCAGGCGGGGGTCGACGTCCGGGAGATCCGAGCGGAGGTCCGGCTCCAGCCCGAGGAGCTGCGGATCGGCGTCCGCGCCGCCCTCGACGTGGCACACCCGGACACACTCCAGACGCTCGTCCTCGGCCTCGACGACGCCCTGGAGGTGCGGACGGCCCGCGTCAACGGCCAGCCGGTCCTGTTCTGGCGCGAGGGCGACGCGCTCCACCTGCCCCTGGGCGGCGGGACCGAGTCGCTCGTCGAGGTGGTCTACCGCGGCATCCCCGCGACGGGCGTGTACGCGTCCGAGGCCGCCGGCCAGCGCGTCGTCTACACGGACGGCTGGCCCGACCGGACGGCCGGCTGGCTCCCGGCAGTCCACCACCCCTCCGACCCGGCCCGGCTCGACCTCACCCTGGTCGTCCCTGAGGCGCTCGAGGTCGTCGCCAGCGGGCAGGCGGTCCTCGACTCGCTCGGCGGTGGCTCGCGGACGGTCCGCTTCGTCCTCGCCGAGGACGCGCCGGTCTACACGTTCGCCTTCGCCGTGGCCGACTTCGAGGTGACCGCGCAGGCCGGGTCGGTCCCGATCCGCCACGCCCTCCTCGCCGCCGACGGCGCGCTCGCGTATCGCCTCGACCGGACTCCGCTCGCGCTCGACGCCCTCGCGGCCCTCCTCGGCCCGTACCCCTACGACAGCTACACGACGGTCCAGGTGCCATTCGCGTTCGCCGGGATGGAGAACGCGGCCGCGCCGTTCCTCCGCGCCGAGCTCTACACCACCGACCTGCCCGGCCGCAACGCCGTCGAGGAGGTCAACCTCCACGAGATGGTGCACCAGTGGTGGGGCAACGCCGTCGTCCCGGCCGACTGGCGGGACCTGTGGCTGAGCGAGGGACCGGCGACGTACCTCACCGCCGTCGCCTATGCCCACCTCGACGGGTGGAGCGCTGGGCGCCGCCACCTCGTCCGGATGGCGCGCGAGATCGACGCCGAGGATGCCGCGCACCGACTCGTCCCGGCGTCCTACGACGACCCTGACGACGTGCTCACGCGCACCGTCTACACCAAGGGCGGGGCCGTCCTCCACCTGCTCCGCCTCACGCTCGGCGAGGACGCGTTCTGGCGGGCCCTCCGCCGCGTCCAGATCGACTTCGCCGACCGCCCGCTTTCGACCGCGGACTTCCAGGCGACGCTGGAGGACGTCTCGGGACGCGACCTCGACGCCCTCTTCGAGCGCTGGGTCTACGGCGAGGGCGTCCCCACGCTCCGCACGCACTGGGACGCCGCGACGCGAACACTCGCCTGGGAGATCGAGGGCGACGAGAGCACGCTCGACGGGGTCCCGTTCGAGCTGTACGTCCGCCAGGGCGGCCGGGCGTGGTTCGTCCCCGCCATGGACGGCGTGAAGGGGCTCCCGGGCGACGAGGCGCCGACGGTCGAGCCCGCAGGCCTGCTGCTGACGGTGGAATAGGCGCCGACTCCTCACGGACGGCGCCCCCGAGCGCGCGCATTTTGTCGACGCTCCCCGCCGACCGCACTCCCGTGATCCGCCTGTTCCTCGCCGACATCGACGGCTGTCTCAGCGAGCCGTACGTCCCGTTTGATCTCGACGGCTTCCAGACCCTCCGCGCGTGGGGCCGCCGCGCCGAGACCGACGAGCGTTACCCGCGCCTCGGCATCTGCTCGGGCCGGTCGTACGCCTACGTCGAGGCCGTGGCGCAGGCGCTCGGGCTCCGGGCGCCGGCCCTCTTCGAGAGCGGCGGCGGACGGTTCGACCTGGAGCACGCTCGGATCACCTGGAACCCATCCCTCACGCCCGCGGTGGAGGCCGCCCTCGACGCCTGCCGTGCCTTCCTGCTGGCGGAGGTGGTCCCCCACTCCGAGACGGTCTCGTTCGACTACGGGAAGCGGAGCCAGGCGGGCATCGTGAGCCCGGTCGTGGGCGAGTGTGAGACGTTCCTGCCCGTCGTCGAGCGGTTCGTGACCGACCTCGACGCCGACCTCCGCCCGTACCACACGTCCTACTCCATCGACGTCGTGCCGGCCGCGCTCACGAAAGTCCGCGCGCTCCGCTGGCTGGCCGAGGTGGACGGGTCTCGATCTCTCGCAGGTCGCCTTCATCGGCGACACCAACGGGGACGCCCCTGCCATCGAGGCGGCCGGGCTCGGGTTCGCGCCCCAGAACGCCGCCCAGGCCGCTCAGGTCGTCGCCGACCACGTCACCGACGGCGCCACGCTCGACGGCGTGCTGGAAGCCTACCGCGCGTGCCTCCGCCACAACGGCGTCGCTAACGACGACGCGCACGCACGCGCCGCCTAACCCGGCCGGTTACAAGGGGCACGGAGACGCACAGCCCTAGCACATCCGTTGCGAGAGGACGGGCGAGCCGATACTTTCCGTCCGTCCCCCCCGACCCCATGCTCCGCCTCGCTTGCCTGCTCGCCGTCCTGGCGACCTTCCCCGCTGTGGCTCAGGGCCAGGCGACCCCGGACGATCTCGCGCTCTCCCTCTCCGCGTCCGCCCCCGGCGCGCCCGCTGGTCCGTCCGACTACGATGTGGAGGCCGCGCCGGCCTACTACGTCGTCGCCCCGACGGCGCCGCTCCGGGCGCTGCCCGAGCCGACTGCCCGGATCCTGGAGACGCTCCGCCGCCGCGACGGCGTGCGCGTGCTCGACCTAGTGGGCGCCCCTGAGGGGCCGTACGAGTTCGGCTGGCGGCTCGTCCAGTTCGGGACGGTCCGCGGCTACGTCCGCACGGCCGACCTCTCGAACCTCTGGATCCGCGTCGACAAGAGCGAGCGGATGCTCTACGTCTACGAGGGCGACCGGATGGTCCGTGAGCTCCCGGCCGACGTGGCCGCCAGCGATGAGGACAAGGTGCGTCGGTCGCGACTCGGCGAGCGCGAGCACTACCGGATCCCGGAGGGCGTCTTCTTCGTGACGCGCCTCCACCCCGAGTCGCAGTACTACCGCGCGTTCGTCCTTAGCTACCCCAACGCGGTCCACGCGCTGCGCGGGGTGCAGGACGGCGTCATCACCGAGGACCAGTACCGGGCCATCGTCCGGGCCGACCAGGAGGGCGTCGAGCCGCCAATGAACACGCCGCTCGGCGGGCTCATCGAGATCCACGGCCAGGGCTCGGGCCGCCAGCGAGCGTGGACGCGCGGGTGCGTCGCGCTCCGCAACGTCCACATGGACGAGCTGTGGGAGACCATCCGGGTGGGGACGCCCGTCGTGATCGAGCCGTAGACTGGACGGCGCAGTCTCATCCGCCGTCCATGCTCCGACTCCTCCTTGCCCTCGCCTTCGTGGGTGCGGCCCCCGCCATCGCTCAGCCTTCGTCGGTACCGATCGGGCCCGGCACGCGGGTCCGCGTCTTCTTTCCCCCGGAGACCTTGCCGCCCCATGGCCTCGTGTTTTCCGGGGCGCTCGTATCGACGGGCGACACGCTCGTAATCGACACGGATGGGGGAAGCACCCTCCGCGTCGCTCCCCGAGACCTCGCCGGGTTCGACGTGAGCGCGGGTCGGCGCCCGTTCCCCTACTGGGTTCCCGCCCTCGGCGCGGTAGCCGGGCTGGCGAGCGGGTACGGAGCCGCCCAGGAGGTGGCCCGCTATCAATTCTGCGACCTCCATGGATGCCTGGAGAGACAGGACAAGGCGAAAGGCCGCATCATTATGGCAACGGGGCTCGCCGTGGGTGCCCTCGTCGGGACGTATCTCGGGACGCACCTTTCTTCTGAACGGTGGGTCCCCGTCTCACGGGTGGCCATCACGGTGACCGGAGTGGCCCTCTCCGCCCGACTGTAGGGGGTCGCCCCCGCAACACTGTCCAAGCGGACGTCGTACCTGCCGACGAACCGGTCCCCCCCTCACATGTCCGCCTTCCGCACGGCACTTGTCGCCGCCGTCGCCCTGCTGGCCGCCGTCGTCTGCGGCCCCGCCGCGGCCCAGCCCTCGACGTCCCCGGCCGCGCTCGCCTTCGACGAGCCGCTCGGCGCCGGCCCCGTGTACCACGTCACAGTCGACGGGACCATCGACAACGCCCTCGCGGCCTACCTCCAGCGTGCCCTCAGCGACGCGGAGGCCGACGGCGCCGCTCTTGTCGTGCTCCACGTCGACACGTTCGGCGGGCTCCTCGACGCGGCCGACAAGATCCGCACCGCCCTCCTCGCAGCCGAGGTCCCGACCGTTGCCGTCGTGGACCGGAACGCGGCGTCGGCCGGGGCGCTCATCACCTACGCCGCCGACAAGATCGTCTTCGTGCCGGGCGCCTCGATGGGCGCCGCGACGGCCGTGAACCAGACGGGCGAGTACGCCCCGGAGAAGATCCAGAGCTACACGCGTGGCCTGATGCGGGCGACGGCCGAAGCCAACGGCCGCGACCCGCGCATCGCCGAGGCCATGGTCGACGAGAAGCTGTCCGTGCCCGGTGTCGTGGAGGCGGGCCAACTCCTCACGCTCTCCTCCAGCGAGGCCCTCCGCCTCGGCGTGGCCGACGCCGTCCTCCCGTCCGTCGACGCGACGGTCGAGGCGCTCGGCGTGGCCGGGAACGTCCAGGAGGACCACGGCGCGACGCGGACCGAGCGGATCCTCCGCTTCCTCGGCTCGCCCGTCCTCGCCTCCCTCCTCCTCATGATGATGATGGGCGGGCTGTACTTCGAGCTGCAGACGCCCGGCGTCGGGTTCGCCGGAGCGATCGCCCTCGTCGGCGCGGCGCTCTTCTTCGCCCCGCACTACCTGCTCGGCCTCGTCGAGAGCTGGGAGATCGCCCTGTTCGCCGTCGGGATCGCGCTCTTGGCCATCGAGGTGTTCGTGACGCCCGGCTTCGGCGTGTTCGGCGTCGCCGGGATCGTGGCGACGCTGGGGGCGCTCCTCGTCGCCCTCATCCCGAACGTCGGGTTCCACTTCCCCTCCGAGGGCGAGATCGCCCGCGCGACGACGACGCTCGCCGCCGCGCTCGTGCTCGTGATGCTCCTGGCCGTCTCGCTGGCTCGGTACCTCCCGCGATCGACGCGCTTCAACCGGCTCGTCCTCGTCCCCGACCTCGCCAGCGCCGCGGGCTACACGTCCGCCGACACGGTCGCCGACCTCGTCGGGCAGCGTGGGACGACCGTCACGGGCCTCCGCCCGTCCGGCACGGCCGAGGTGGGCGGCGCCCGCGTGGACGTGGTCTCGGAGGGCTCGTATGTCGCGGCCGGAACGAGCATCGAGGTCGTCAGCGCGCGTGGGTCGCGCGTCGTCGTCCGCGAGGTCGCCTAGTGGAACTGCTCGTCCCCATCGCCCTCATCCTCGTCGGACTCTCACTCGTGGCCGTCGAGGTAACGCTCGTGCCGGGCTTCAACGTCGTGGGCGTATTCGGGGTGGTCGGGACGGCCGTGGGCGTGGTCTACGCCTTCATCGAGTTCGGACCGACCGGCGGCCTCGGCACGCTCGCGGCGACGCTCCTCGCCGCCGGTGGCCTGTTCTACCTGCTCTGGGAGTCGGGCGCGTGGGACCGGTTCATCCTCTCCGACAGCCTCCGCCGCGACGCCGACGTCGACGCCATCGAGCACGAGTCGCGCGCGAAGATGCTCGGCAAGCGCGGCACGGCGATCACGCCCCTCCGCCCGGGCGGCGTGGCCGACATCGAGGGCGCGCGCGTCGAGGTGGAGACGGAGGGCGCGTTCGTCGCCGCCGGCAGCCGCGTGCGCATCGTGGCCATGGACCGGCGCCGCTACATCGTCCGGCTGGACGAGGGGTGAGGCGGCCGGCCGGGGACGATCCGTAGTTTGGGCGGCCCCCCTCCTGCCGTGCCATGCGTCTCGCCGTCCTCGTCCTCGCCGCCGTCGCTACCCTGGCCGCCTGCTCCGAGCCGGCCGGTCCCCCATCGACCCCGCCGGAGGGCTGGACCGCCGAGGGCGACCGCTGGTGGGTCCCGGGCATCGACACGTCGGCCGCCTTCCGCGAGCTGGCCACGCTCGACACGATGGGCGTCGTCCAGGCCGACGACCCGGAGCTGATCCGGTGGTTCCAGGAGCGCCTGACCGAGTTCTACCGGACCAACCCGGAGATCGTGGACTCGGTGTTCCGGGCCCAGTTCGTCCCCGTCATCGAGGAGCAGGTCCCGCCGGGCGACGACTACGCGACGGCCGCCGAGGGCGTCCTCCGCCAGATCAAGAACGACTTTTACCAGCGGTACAACGCGACGCGCGTGCAGCCGCCGACCGACCCGCTCGCCCTCCCTACCGACCTCCAGGGGACCGGGGGCCAGGTGACGGTCCAGGTCTACGTCAACCCTGACAAGCAGCCTGTCGCCGTCGAGCTCGTGGAGGGCACGGGCACGGCGCTGGACCAGATCGCGATGCGCCGCGCCATCGAGAGCACATTCACCGACGCCTGGGTGCGCCCGACCGCAGGTCGGTCCGGGGGCGTGAACATCCCGAACTGGGTCTGGATCACGTCGACCTTCGGGGAGTGAGCCTCGCGCTCGACGTGCTCCCGGGGCGGCTCGCCATCTGCCGCCTCGCCCCGGACGCGCTTCCCGCCGACTGGATGTGGAGCGGGCCCATCGCCAGCGTGACGCGGACAGACGCGGAGATCTCGGTGGTCTGTGACGAGAAGACGGTCCCGGAGGGCGTCCGGGCCGAGACGGGCTGGCGGGCACTCCGCGTACGCGGCCCCCTCGTGTTCGACCTCACGGGCGTCCTGGCGTCCCTCACGGCCCCGCTCGCCGCCGCAGGCGTCCCGATCTTCTCGCTCTCGACGTTCGACACCGACGTCGTCCTGGTCCGGGAGGACGATCTGGACGGGGCGACGACGGCGCTGCGCGAGGCCGGTCATACGCTCTAGCGCCGTCGAACCGGCTCCGGCACGCCGTCGAGCCAGCCGGCCTGGATCACGCCCCAGAGGCCGACGGCGATAGCCTCGGCGGCGTCATGGCGAAGATTCCCCTTTCGGGCGCGCCGCACCGCTCCACGCGATGACGGACCGCGCGAGGCCGTCGGCCGCGCTCTTGGCATCGGCGCCGGTGCGCTGCTCGCGCGGGAGGAGGAGGAGCCGCCGCCACTGCCCCGCGTCGACCACGCGCACCGCGAGCCCCGTGCGCTCGCCGGCCTTCCGCCAGATGTCAGCGATGTCGCCGCCGCCCTCCAGGACGAGCCGCTCGACGTCCGTGTGGTCGCCCAGGACCGAGCCGGCGGCGCGGCGGAGGCGGGCGCGCGTGCCGAGGTTCTGCGAGCGGTACGAGACGAGGCGGCCGTCGCGGCCGTAGAGGGCGAGGCCGGTGCGGAGGCCGAGGTCGACGGCGAGGAGCACGGGAGCGAGGAGGCGGGCGGCAGGCACGGCTAGCTTGCGGCGTCGTTCCCCCGCGCCGTGTCTCGCCCGCTCGTCCTCGCCCTCGCCGTCTGCGCCCTGTTCGTGTGGCTCTACGGCGCCATCGACCCCGTCGTCCACGCCGAGTCAGGGATCAAGTACTACAGGCCGATGGCGGAGATGTCGCCCCACATCGACCTCGGGCAGATCCAGCCGTACGTGTTCCGCTGGCTCGGCCCGTGGCTCGCCGGGCTCCTCCCGCTCCCCGTCCCCACGGCCTACTACCTGCTCGCTGTCTTCGGCTCCCTCGCACTCGGGGCGCTCGCGTACGCCGTCGTCCGCGCGGACGGCCGGTCCGAGGCGGCCGCGGCGCTCACCGTGGTGCTGCTCGCGATGAACCCGTACCTCTTCGGGTTCAACGTGTTCAACAACTTCCACCTTGACGACCTGATCGCGCAGTTGGGGCTCGGGGCCGCGCTCTGGCTCCTCTGGCGCGGGCGGTACGCCGCGATGGGGCTCGTGCTGGCGGTGACGGTCCTGGCCCGCGAGCCCGCCATCCTCCTGGTCCCGGTGGCGCTCGTGTACCTGTGGGAGCGCAGGGAGCTCCGAACCGACGGCCCCCGCGTCGCCCTCGCCCTCGTCCCGGTCGTCGTCCTGTTCGTGCTCCCCCGTGCGCTGATGGTGGACACCGAGGGTCCGAACCTCGTCCAGACGTTCCTGAACGCGAGCGGGAAGGCGTACCAGGCGGGGACCTGGGCCCGACTGCTCGTGAACGCCTGGGTGCCCGTCGTCGCGCTCCTCGCCGTCTGGCCGCGCGAGACGGCGCGGTGGGCACGCGCGCACCTCCACCTCGTCGCCCTCGGCGCGCTCACGCTGGGGAGCGCCTTCTTCGGGGGCGACCAGGAGCGCCTGCTCCAGCCTGCCATCTGGGCCGTCTACCCCGCCGTCGCGTGCGTCCTCGACCGGCACTGGACAGGGCGGACCGGTCCGCTCGCCGTCTTGCTGGCCGCCGGTGTACTCACGAGCCTCCACCACCTCACGGCCCGCTTCCCCCTCCCCGACCGCTGGCTGACCGTGATCCTGGCCGCCGTGGCACTCGTGCTGGCGTTCGCCGCGTCGGTGTGGACGCGGCGGACCGAGCGGTTGACGGCCGCAGGCTAGCCGAGGAGGACGCCGGCGATCGTCGCCGTCATGAGGTTGGCGAGCGTGCCGGCGAGGACGGCCCGGAGCCCGAGCGCTGCGATCTCGCCTGTCCGCGACGGCGCGAGGGGTCCGATCCCGCCGATCTGGATCCCGATGGACGAGAGGTTGGCGAAGCCGCAGAGTGCGAACGTGGCCATGATGACCGTCTTGGGCTGGAGCCCGGAGAGCGAGTCCGCGAGCTGCGTGTAGGCCACGAACTCGTTGGCGATCACCTTCGTCCCGATGAGCGACCCGAACGTGGTGATGTCCGGCGACGGGACGCCGATGAGCCAGGCGATCGGCGAGAGGATCACGCCCAGGATCATCTCCAGGGAGGTCGTGTAGCCGAAGAGGCCCGCGCCCCAGTCGAGGACACCGTTGAGAATGGCGATGAGCGCGAGGAACGCGATCAGCATGGCCCCGATGTTGAGCGAGAGATGGAGCCCGTCGGCCGCCCCGCTCGCAGCGGCGTCGATCACGTTCTTCGGTCCGGGATCTTCGAGGGCCTCCTCGACGGCCTCATGGGCCTCGTCGCTGGACGTCGACGGAAGTGTGGCCTCGCCCGCATCCGTGACGGTCACCGCCGACGCATCGGTGACGTGCTCGGTCTCAGGGATCAGGATCTTGGCGAGGACGAGGGCGGCGGGCGCTGCCATCACGCTCGCCCCGAGGAGCTGCTCAGCGAACAGCTGCTGCCCCACCTCGACCGCCACGCCCGCCGCCGCCGCGTACCGCTCGCCGAGGAAGGCCACGTAGCTGGCCAGCACGCCGCCCGCGATCGTCGCCATGCCACCCGTCATGACGGCCATCAGCTCGCTGTGCGTGAGCCGCTGGATGTAGGGCTTGATGACGAGCGGGGCCTCGGTCTGCCCCACGAAGATGTTGGCGCTGACCGAGAGCGACTCGGGACCGCTCGTCCCCAGCGCCCGCCGGACGACGTAGGCCACGCCGGCCACGATCCGCTGCATCACCCCGAGGTAGTACAGGATCGACATGAGCGAGGCGAACACGATCACCGTCGGGAGCACCTGCGCGAAGAAGAAGAACCCGAGCGAGCCCTCGGCCGCCGGCCCCAGCCCGAGCGACCCGAAGATGAACGTGGAGCCCACCTCGACGGCCGACAGGAACGTCACGAACAGCCCGGCCACGAACGCGAACGCCGCCTTCGGCCAGCCCAGCGGAGCAAAGGCCTCAGCCATGTCCTCGCCCTTCAGGATGAACACGGCGAAGACGAGCTGGAGCAAGAGCCCGAACCCGACGGTCCGCCAGTTCACGCGGCGACGGTTGGAGGAGAGCGCGAAGGCGATGCCGACGATGGAGGCCAGCCCGAGGAGGCCGCGGCCAATGGAAACGAGGTCCATGCAGATGGGGGGTGAGCGGCGCGAAGATACCGGCGGACCCCGAGGCGCCGCCGCCCTGTGTCGGCACGCGCCTCACGATGCCTAGCGGTCGTCCCGGACGGGGATGGCGAAGACGTGCGCGAGGTGGCCCGGGCGCGTCGAGATGTGGCACCCGCCGCTCGCAGTCCGGCCCGTCGGGAGGTCCGTCGTGATCGACGTGCGGCCGGGCGTCGGCGCCGGGGCCGTGGTGATGTGGCGCCTCTGGCCCGGGGCGTTCGGGTCGTACACGTCCAGCGTCGCCCCCAGGGGTCCCCGCCGTTCGATCCCGAACACGACCACCTGGTGGTTTGCGAACGGATCCGGCACGTCGCCGACGAGGCCGAGGAGAACGGGCCGCCCCGCGCCGAGCGTCTGCTCGATCGCGTCCAGTTCGCGCTGTAACGCGTCGGCGAACGGCGCATGGGGCGTATGTCCCGGGACGAATCGGACGCGCGCCCAATAGCCCGCGAACTGCGGAAGCGACCACCGGAGCGTCCGCTCCTGACGCCGCCGCAGGAGCGCGCGCATCGGGCCGGGTGGGAGGTCCGCCGTGGCGAGGCGCCCCCGAGCCGGCCACCGCTCGATCGCCGCGAGCGCCATGCCGCCACAGAGCCCGAACGTCTGCCAGCGCTGCGCGACCGAGCGCACGACCCCGTCGCCCACGCCGAGCCGGGCGAGGCCGGCCCCCGCCGCCGCGCCCGCCAGTGCTCCGACGCCCCCGCCGCCGACGAGCCCGCCGAGAGCGGCGCCCGCGACCGCCGGCAGGCCCGACACGGACCGCAGCGACCCCGCCAGCACGCCCAGGTCGTCGGAGGTCCAGCGGAATGAGTTGCGGAATGAGAATCCGTCTCGCGCCGGGTCGAAATCGAGGTGGATGTGTCGACCGCCGGGTGGTATCGTCGGGACGGGGCGTTCTGGCATAGACACTGCGGGCGGGTCAGGGCGTCTTGTCAACCTATCGCCAATACCGGGTGTTTGGGAGTGACGCCACGCACCGGATGGCGGACCCTGTTCGTTCCGATCTGCGTTCCACTTTCTGACCTACGTGCCATACTCCTCGTCCCCCCTCCTGAGCCTCGCCCTCTCCGCCCTCCTGGGCTGGGGACTCTGGGGCTCCTTGTTCGGTGACGACGCGGGCGTCGAGCCCCCCGACGCGGCTGTCACCGCCGAGGCGCTGCAGGTCGTCCTCCGCGGCGCGGCGACGGGCACGGGGCACCACCCCCAGACGCGGCAGACCTACGGCCGGGAGGCGGCGTCGCTGCACTGGGCCTCCGCCGCCGCTCGCGCCCGGCTCGCCGACCTCCTGGCCGATGCCCCTGCCGACGGGCTGCGCCGTGCAGACGTCGGCGCCGACGAGGTCGACACGCTCCGCAAGCAGCTGGCCGACGCCTCGCGCGCCTGGACGGCCCTGGACGCTGAGGCCCGCGACACGCTCGCCGACCCGCGCCCGGCGCGCCTCGCCCGCCTCGACCTCGCCCTCACCGACGGCGTCATCCGCTTGGGCGACGCGCTCAGGGGCCGCCGCGCCGACCCACGCCGTCTCTACCCCGGCGTCTGGTTCCCGGCCGAGCGAGACTCATCGGGCCACGACTGGGCTGCCCTCCTCGACGCCACCCGTGATGGCGACCCCGACCGCGTGGCGACGGCCCTCGATGCCCTCCGTCCGCAGCAGGACGGCTACCGGCGCCTCCGCGAACGCCTCGTCGCGCTTCAGCAGGATCTCGCCCCCATCCCCGCCGGCGCCCCGCTCCGTGCCGGCCAGCGCTCGGTGCGGGTCCCCCACCTCCGCGACCGGCTCACGGCCTTCGGTTATCTCCCCACCGACTCGGTCGACGCGTGGCACCGGACGGCGCCCTACGCCTTCGACTCGACGCTCGCTGCCGCACTCGGCCGGTTCGAAGCCGCCAGCGGGCTCCCTCGTGACAGCGTCCTCGACGCCACCGACACCGACCGGCTCAACATCGACCCGGACGTCCTCCGCGACCGGATCGCGCTGAACCTGGAGCGCTGGCGGTGGCTGCCCGACGACCTCGGCGAGCGGTTCGTGTGGGTGAACCTCCCGGCGTTCGAGCTCCGCGTGATGGAGCGGTCCGACAGCCTGGACGGCGCCTATGCCGAACGGCTCCGGATGCCGGTCAACATCGGCAACGCGCTCACGACGGGCTGGACCACGCCCGTCCTCACCGACTCGATCCACACGCTCGAATTCCAGCCGGCGTGGTACGTGCCCCGCTCGCTGGCGGCGTCGAACGTCGTCCCGATGGCCCGACGCGACAGCCTCGCGCTGTGGCGCCAGGGGTTCGAGGCGTTCCAGAACGGGGCCTCCGTCGACACCCGGCTCGTGCCGTGGGATTCGGTCTCGGTCGACGAGTTCCGGTTCGTGCAACGGCCGGGGCCGGCGAATCCGCTCGGGCGTGTCAAGTTCATGATGCACAACCCGTACGCCATCCTCATCCACGACACGAACAAGCGGTACACCTTCTCCGACGGGACCGGGTCCTCGATGTCGAGTGGCTGCGTCCAGGCTGGCGCGCCGGACCTGCTGGCGGAGTACCTCCTGACGACGACGAACGGATGGAGCGCCGGCGCGGCGACGGCGGCGTGGCGACGCGGTCCGCGGCGCGGCGTGCGCCTCGCGGAGCCGGTGCGGACCCACTTCACCTACTTCACGGCCTGGGTCGAGGCCGACGGCGCCCTCCGCCTCTACGGCGACCCCTACGGGTACGACGCGCCCCTCGCGGAGGGCCTCGGGATCGACCTCGCACCGAGCCGCCCCTCCTTCAGCAGCTAACGGCTTGGCCATGCGCTCGTTCATCGTCGTGGCCGTCGCCCTGCTGATCGGTGCCGATGCCCCCGTTGCCCAGGACGCCCTCGTCGAGCGTGCGCCGGCTGAGACCCTCGAGAGGGCCGCCTGTGATGCCGGCGTGCCGATGCCGACGCCCTTCTCGGACCATGCCGCGCCGGTGCCCATGCCGGAGCTGCCCCTGACGGGTCCTCCCCCGGTGCCCATGCCCAACCTCTGCGCCCCCCCGTCTCTGGCCGTGCGTGTCCCAGAGAAGATGGAGGATCGGGCCCCGTTCGGTCGCCCCCCAGCCCGCCAGTCGCTGCCAACCCACCCGTTGCCGGGATGGAACGGGCTCCGCCGGAACGACCTCGACGTCCTCCGCGAGCGGTACGATGCGTTCGGCACGTTGCTGAACCGACCGCCGCTGGATCAGGGGCTCCCGCAGCGCCCCCCGGTTGCCCCGCCCGACGATCGCCCGTAGCTTGCCCCCGATGACGCACCGCGCGCCCCATACCGTCTGGCCCTGGTGGCATCCCACGCACCCAGTGGGCGGACGGCCTGTGGCCTGACGCAAACGCGACTCCCCACGCGAGCCCACTGTTCAGCCGAGCAGGGGGCTTTTTTATTGGCGTCAACCCCCCGCGCCCGCCTCCACCCGACCTTCCTCCCGTGACCCTCACCGAGTTCGAAACGACGATCCGCGAGCAGCTCCCGACCGACGGTCGGCGGCTGGCGGTGCCCGTCTACGTTCGCCGCTCGGCCGACCTCCTCACGCCGGTCTCCGCGTTCCTCGCGCTCCGAGAGGAGGGCCAGTTCGGGTTCCTGCTGGAGAGCGTCGAGGGCGGCGAGCGGCTGGGGCGGTACTCGTTCCTCGGGCGGAGCCCGTACCTCGTCCTCGAGTCGCGCGGCGGGCGCGTGCTCGTCCACCGGCCCGCCGGCGGGTACGCCGGCGACGGCGCCCCCCACGAGGTCGACAGCCAGCCGGGGAGCGTGTTCGACGTGCTCGGCGAGATCCTGAACGAGACCGAGCAGGCCGTCGTCCCCGGCCTGCCCCGGTTCACCTCCGGCGCCGTCGGGTTCGTGGGCTACGACGCCGTGCGGCAGCTCGAGGCGCTCCCGCTCGGCCCGCCGGACCTCCTCGGTCTCCCCGACGGCGTGTGGTCGTTCTACGACACGGTCGTGGCGTTCGACCGCGTCCGCCACCAACTCGTCCTCATGGCGACGGTCTTCGTCGACGCCGAGACCGACCTCCGCGCGGTCTACGCCGAGGCCCTGACGCGGCTCGTGGAGCTGGAGGACGACCTGTTGCAGGGTGGCGTGCCTGGCGAGCCGGTCCGCCTGCTGGCCGACGAGCCAGGCTCGTCGGTCGATCGCGAGGCGTACGAGGCTGCCGTGCGGCGCGGCAAGGAGTACATCGTCGAGGGCGACATCTTCCAGGTGGTCCTGAGCCAGCGGTTCGCGATGCCGTTCGCCGGCGACCGGTTCAATCTCTACCGGGCGCTCCGCCAGGTGAACCCGAGCCCCTACCTCTTCTACCTCGACGTGGACGGGCTGGACCAGCCGGACAGCCAGTTCTCCCTCGTGGGCTCGTCGCCGGAGGTCCTCACGCGCGTGGACCCGCGCGGGCCCGGCCGCCGCGCCCTCGTCCTCCCCATCGCCGGCACCCGCCGCCGCGGCGAGACGCCGACCGAGGACGCCGAGCACGAAGCCGACCTCCTGGCCGACCCGAAAGAGCGCGCCGAGCACCTCATGCTGGTCGACCTCGGCCGCAACGACCTCGGCCGCGTGAGCGACACCGGGACGGTCTCGGTGGACCGATTCGCCGAGGTCGAGCGGTTCAGCCACGTGATGCACCTCGTCTCGTCCGTGAGCGGCGCCGTGGCCGACCGGGCCGCCACCGACGTGCTGGCCGCCTGCTTCCCCGCCGGGACCGTCTCCGGCGCCCCGAAAGTCCGCGCCATGGAGATCATCGACGAGCTGGAGCCGATCCGCCGCGGCCCCTACGCTGGTGCCGTCGGCTACGCCGGGTTCGACGGCGCGCTCGACACCTGCATCGCGATCCGCACCATGGTCGTCAAAGACGACGTGGCCTACGTCCAGGCCGGCGCCGGCGTCGTCGCCGACTCCGACCCGGCGGCCGAGTTCGAGGAGACGAAGGCGAAAGCCGCCGCGCTCTTCGCCGCCATGCGCTCCGCCACTTCCGACCTTCTCTAGCCCCTGCCCTCACCCCCATGTTTCCTGCCCTCCGCCCGATCCTGAACAAAGGTGGCGCCGGCCGCTACATCTCCCGCGAAGAGAGCGTCGAGCGCCTCCGCCCGATCTCGGACCGCCACCTCGACCTGCTCCAGGCCTACGACCGGGCCCTCGCGGCCCTGCCCGACGGCGCCGCGAAGGAGCAGATCACGGCCATGATGCCGTACCTCCGCACCGAGACGGCCAAGATGTCCGAGACGATCCTGAGCCTCGGCGGCGCCACCAGCACCGGCGCCCACCGCCAGCCGTTGGCCCCGGAGCCCGGCCGGACCGACCGCCAGCGCGTCGAGGGCCTGCTGGAGGCCGAACATGACTTCGGCAAGGCGCTCCGCGAGGAGGTCGACGTGGTCCACCACCAGGAGCGGACGCGGGCCATCCTGACCCACAACGCCGAGGCGTCGGATTCCCGCATCGACCTGCTCCGCGGCATCCTCGCCGACCTCCGCTAGTCGGCCCCGCCCGTCGACCTCCGCACCCCCACCGACCGCATGATGGAGGAGTCCACCCTCACCGTCCCCCCCGACGTCGGCGCCGACGACACGGCGCTCCCCGTCGTCGTCTCCGGCATCCAGCCGTCGGGGACGCTCCACCTCGGCAACTACTTCGGCGCGCTCCGGCAGAACATCGCCCTCGCCAACGACCCGGCGCGGCGCGAGGGCGCGTTCATCTTCATCGTCGACTACCACGCGCTCACGACGGTCCGCGACGCCGACGCGCTCCGCCAGTACTCGTTCGACGCCGCGCTCGACTACCTCGCCCTCGGGTTCGACCCGGAGCGGGCGCACCTCTTCCTCCAGTCGGACGTGCCCCAGCTCGGCGAGCTGACGTGGATCTTCCTCTGCCTCACGCCGACGTCGCTCCTGGAGAAGGGCGTCTCGTACAAGGACAAGGTGGCCCAGGGGCTGACGGCGAACGCCGGACTCTTCACCTACCCCATCCTCCAAGCGGCCGACATCCTCGCCTACAGCCAGCCGGGCCGCGGCCTGCTCGTCCCGGTCGGGGCCGACCAGAAGCAGAACCTGGAGATCTCGCGCGACACGGCCGCCCGGTTCAACCAGGCGTTCCGGCCCGAGGATGACCCGCTCTTCGCGCTCCCGGAGCCGCTCATCCTCGACGAGGTAGCCGTCATCCCCGGCGTCGACGGGCGGAAGATGTCGAAGAGCTACGACAACACGATCGGCATCTTCGACGAGGGGAAGGCGCTCAAGAAGAAGGTGATGTCGATCGTCACCGACTCGACGCCCCTGGAGGATCCGAAGGACCCCGAGGCGGACAACGTGTTCGCGCTCATCCGCCACTTCGCCGACGACGCCAAGCGCGAGGAGGTCGCCGCGGCCTACCGCGCCGGGGGCTACGGCTACGGCCACGCCAAGAAAGAGCTGCTCGGCCTCATCACGGACTTCTTCGCGGAGGCCCGCGAGCGCCGCCGCGACCTCGCCGAGCGCCCCGGTTACGTCCGCGATGTGCTGGCGGCCGGCGCCGACGCCGCCCGCGCCCGTGCCACGGAAGTCATGCGCGAGGTGCGCGAGGCCGTCGGCTTCCTGAACCCCTAGCCTGCCCGGGCCATGATCCTCGTCATCGACAACTACGACTCGTTCACCTACAACCTGGTCCACCTAGTGGGCTCGGTGACGGACGACGTCAGCGTGGTCCGCAACGACCAGATCACGCTCGACGAGATCGAGGATCTGGACCCGGCCGGCATCCTCATCTCGCCGGGCCCCGGCCGCCCCGATGAGGCCGGCGTGAGCGAGGCGATCATCGAGACATTCGGCGAGACGACGCCGATCCTGGGCGTCTGCCTCGGTCACCAGGCCATCGGCGAGGTGTTCGGCGGCCGCGTCGTCCACGCGCCGACGCTGATGCACGGCAAGACGAGCCGGGTCCACCACGACGGGAGGACCCTGTTCGAGGGCGTCGAGCAGGACTTCGTCGCCACGCGCTACCACTCGCTCGTCGTCGACCGCGAGACGTTGCCGGACGTGCTGGAGATCAGCGCCGAGACCGACGACGGCGTCATCATGGGCTTCCGCCACCGCCACCTCCCCATCGAGGGCGTCCAGTTCCACCCCGAGAGCGTGCTGACGACGGAGGGCCCGAAGCTGGTCCGCACCTGGGTCCACGCCGCCCTCGGGCACGCCACCCCCACCCCCGAAGAGACCACGCCGTGAAACCCCTCCTCCAACTCATCGCCGAGGGCGAGCCTCTCACCCAGGCCCAGGCCGAGTCCGCGATGCACGTGATGCTGAGCGGCGAGGCCTCCGAGGCCGAGGTCGCCGGGCTCCTGATGGGCCTCCGCGCGCGCGGCGAGACGCTCGACGAGCTTACGGGCTTCACGAAGGTGATGCGCGAGTTCGCCGTTCCTGTCGCCACGGGCGACCTCGACCCGATCGACCTCTGCGGCACGGGTGGCGACCACGCCGGCACGTTCAACATCTCGACGGCTGCCAGCTTCGTCGCCGCCGGCGCTGGCGTGCCCGTCGCCAAGCACGGCAACAAGGGCGTCTCGTCGTCGTCCGGCTCTGCCGACGTCCTCAGCGCGCTCGGCGTCCGCGCCGACCTCGACGCGGCGGGCGTCGAGCAGTGCCTCGCCGAGGCCGGCATCGCGTTCCTCTTCGCGCCGCAGTTCCACCCCGCGCTCCGCCATGTCGGGCCGGTCCGGCGCGCGCTCGGCGTGCGGACCTTCTTCAACATCCTCGGGCCACTGTGCAACCCGGCCGGCGTCAAGCGCCAGCTCGTCGGGGCCTTCTCAGACCCCGTGGCGAAGATGATGGCCCAGATCCTCCTCCGCCTCGGAAGCGAGCACGTCGTCGTGGTCTACGCGCACGACGGACTGGACGAGCTGAGCACGACGAGCCCGACGACGATCTACCAGACCGGCTCGCACGCGTTCGACGGTGGCCTGCTGGAGCAGGAGGTGGTCCCGGAGCGGTTCGGCCTCGCGCGCGTCTCGGCGGCGGCGCTCCAGGGCGGGACGCCCGAGGAGAACGCCGAGATCGTCCGCGGCGTGCTGGGCGGGACGGGCGGCGCGCAGTCCGACATCGTCCTCCTGAACGCGGCCTACGCCCTCCTCGCCTCGGCCGAGTACGACTCGCTCGACGACTGCCTGGAGGCGGCCCGGGAGAGCATCGCCTCCGGCGCCGCCCTCGCCAAGCTCGACGCGCTGGTGGAGGTCTCGAACGAGCTGGCCGAGGCCGCCTGATGCCGACGATCCTCGACCAGATCGTAGACGACACGCGGGCGCTCGTGGCCGAGCGGAAGGCGGTGACGCCTGCCGCCGCGCTGATGAAGCGGTCTGCGTTCCACGCCCCCACGCTCTCGCTCGCCCGCGCCCTCCGCCGCCCCGACGGCCCGGCCACGATCGCCGAGTGCAAGCGCGCCAGCCCGAGCGAGGGCGTCATCCGGCCGGAGTACGACCCGGCCCAGATCGCCCGCGCCTACAAGCAGGCCGCCGCGTCCGCCATCTCCGTGCTCACCGAGCCGACCCACTTCCAGGGCTCGCTCGACCACCTCGCCGCCGTCCGCCACGCCGTCGACCTCCCACTCCTGCGGAAGGACTTCGTGATCGACGAGTACCAGCTCGTCGAGGCCCGTGCCTACGGCGCTGACGCCGTCCTCCTGATCGTCGCCGCCCTCGACCGCGCGCGCCTGTCCGACCTCCTCGACGCGGCCCATGCCCTCAGCCTCGACGTGCTCGTCGAGGTCCATGCCGACCACGAGTTGGACCTCGTCGACCTCGACCGGGTGTCCATCCTCGGTGTGAACAGCCGCGACCTCGCCACGTTCGACGTCGACCTGGGCCGGGCGCAGCGCGTGTTCGCCCGTCTCCCGGAGCGGATTGCGCGGGTGGCCGAGAGCGGGATCCGAACCGCCGAGGACGCCGCCCGCCTCCGGGGCTACGGCGCCGACGCGTTCCTCGTCGGCACCCACTTCATGCGCCAGCCCGACCCGGGCCGCGCGCTCGCCACCCTCCGCCGCGAGACGGCCCTCGCCCTCGCCGACCAGCAACGTGTTCCCGCCGCCCCATGACCCACGTCAAGATCTGCGGCATCACCCGCCTCCACGACGCCCGAACGGCCGCCGCCGCCGGGGCCGACTTCCTCGGGTTCATCCAGCACGAGGCGAGCCCGCGCTACGTCAAGCCCGACGTGGCGAAGGAGATCATCGAGTGGGTCGTCGGGCCGGAGCCGGTGGGCGTGTTCGTGAACGAGAGCGCCGACGAGATCAACGCGGCGTGCGCGCGCGTCGGGTTCACGCTCGCCCAGCTCCACGGGCACGAGACGCCCGAGACGTGCGCCGCCGTCGAGGTGCCGGTCATCAAGGCGATCCGCGTCCAGCACGACGCCTCGACCGAGCAGGTCCGCGCGCTCGTCGCCCCCTACCTCGACGTGGTCGACTTCGTCCTCCTCGACACGCACCACACGAGCCTCTGGGGCGGGACCGGCGAGAGCTTCAACTGGCGCGTCGCCCGCGAACTGGGGAGCGAGGTCGACCTCTTCCTGGCCGGCGGCATCTCAGCCGAGAACGTGGCCGAGGCGATCCAGACGATGCGCCCCTACGCCGTCGACCTGTCCTCGTCCGTCGAGGAATCGCCCGGCGTGAAGGACCTCGACAAGCTGGCGGCCTTCTTCGACGCCTTCCACGCCGCCACGGCGGTGGAATAGATCGCAATGACTGCCATCCCCTGCCCCCTGTCATCCTGAGCGAGCAGAGCGAGTCGAAGGATCTCTGATGCGACGAGATCTCAAGTTGCTAGTCGAGAGCCCTCCCCAAGATGGTGCCCGTCAGAGATCCTTGGCTGCGCCGTCCCTTCGGGGTCGACTCCGGGCTCCGCCCTCTGCTCAGGATGACGCGTTCGACCGCCTCGCCATTTCTATGATCCACTCGCCCGTTCAAACCCTCCCCGACGAGCGCGGGCGCTTTGGCGCCTTCGGGGGCTCGTTCGTCCCCGAGATCCTCCATCCCGTCCTCTCGGACCTAGGCGAGGCCTGGGACGAGGCAAGACAGACGACGCGTTCTGGGCCGAGTACCGCCGCCTCCTCCGCGACTACGTCGGCCGCCCGACGCCCCTCACGCGCTGCGACCGCCTCGGCGAGCGGCTGGGGGCGACGATCTACGCCAAGCGCGAGGACCTCTGCCACACCGGCGCGCACAAGATCAACAACGCGCTCGGACAGGCGCTGCTCGCCAAGCGGATGGGCAAAGAGCGGATCATCGCCGAGACCGGCGCCGGCCAGCACGGCGTCGCCACGGCCACGGCGTGCGCCCTCTTCGGGCTCGAGTGCGTCGTCTACATGGGCTCCGAGGACATCGAGCGCCAGCACCTGAACGTCCAGCGGATGCGCCTGCTCGGGACCGAGGTGCGCGCGGCCGAGAGCGGGAGCCGGACGCTCAAGGACGCCACGAACGAGGCGTTCCGCGACTGGGTCTCGAACCCGGCCACGACCTACTACATCATCGGCTCGGCGATCGGCCCGCACCCGTACCCGGCCCTCGTCCGCGACCTGCACCGCGTGATCGGCGAGGAGACGCGCCGCCAGCTCCGCGAGCACACCGGCGCGGAGACGCCCGACGCCATCGTCGCCTGCGTCGGCGGCGGCTCCAACGCGATCGGCATCTTCGCGCCGTTCGTAGACGACGAGCGTGAGGCTCGTGGGCGTCGAGGCGGCGGGCGAGGGGCTCGATGGCCGCCACGCGGCGACGCTCTCGAAGGGCGCCCCGGCCGTCTTCCACGGCACGATGACGTACCTCCTCCAGGACGCCGACGGGCAGGTCGAGATCGCCCACTCGATCTCCGCCGGGCTCGACTACCCGGGCGTCGGGCCGGAGCACGCCTACCTCAAGGACGCCGGCCGCGTCGAGTACCGCACGGCGACCGACGCCGAGGCGCTGGAGGGCGTCCAGCTGCTGAGCGAGACGGAGGGGATCATCCCGGCCCTGGAGACGGCCCACGCCGTCGCCGCGCTCCCCGCGCTCGCCGAGGAGATGGGGCCCGACGCCGTGATCGTGTTCAACTGCTCGGGCCGGGGCGACAAGGACATGGCGACGATCGCGGCCCACCTCGACGCATGACCTGGACACGCGACGGCTACGAGGTCTCCGACGACCGCGACCGCCTCGACCTCGGGGCGGTCCACGCCTACCTCACGCGCTCGTACTGGTCACCGGGCGTGCCGCGCGACGTCGTCGAGCGCGCGGCGGCCGGGTCGCTGCCGGTCGGCCTGTACGCCCCCGATGGCGCCCAGGTCGGCTACGCCCGCGTGGTCACCGACCGCGCCACGTTCGCCTACGTCGCCGACGTGTACGTCCTAGAGGAGCACCAGGGACGCGGCCTCGGCCGGTGGCTGATGGAGTGCGTCCTCGCCCACCCCGCCCTCCAGGGCCTCCGCCGGTGGCTCCTCACCACGCAGGACGCCCACGGCCTCTACGAGAAGGTCGGCTTCGTCCGCGCCCCGTTCCCCGAGCGGTTCATGACCATCGACCGCCCCCGCCTCTACGCATGACGCGCCTCCGCGCCCACCTCGACGGCCTCCGCCAGCGCGGGGAGACGGCCATGGGCCTCTTCCTGACGAGCGGCTTCCCGGCCCCCGACGCCACGCTCCCCATCCTCCGCGCCGTCGACGCCGCCGGGGCTGACTTCCTCGAACTGGGGATGCCGTTCTCAGACCCCGTCGCCGAGGGCCTTCCCATCCAGCACGCGAGCGAGCGGGCGCTCCGGCAGGGCGCGACGATGGCGGGCACCTTCGAGACGGCCGCCGCCTTCCGCCGCACCTCCGAGACGCCCCTCGTGCTCATGGGCTACGCGAACCCCGTGATGCGCTACGGCGTGGGCGACTTTTGCGCCGACGCCGCATCTTCTGGCGTAGACGGCCTCATCCTCCCCGACCTCCCCCCCGAGGAGTCCGAGGAGCTCGAAGCCGCTGCCCGTCACCACGGGCTCTCCGTCACCCACCTCATCGCGCCCAACACCTCCCCGGACCGCGTCCGCCTCGTCGACCAGCGCTCGACCGGGTTCGTCTACGCCGTGAGCGTGACGGGCCTCACGGGCTCCGGCCTCGGCGAGCAAGACGCGACCGACGCCTACCTCGCCCGCGCCCGGGACCTCGTCGAGCAGCCGCTGCTCGTCGGGTTCGGGATCTCGACCGGCGCCGACGCCGCCCGCCTCACCCGCCACACCGACGGCTTCATCGTCGGGAGCGCGCTGATCCGGACCGTCGAATCGCTCTGGGACGACCGGGATCTCACCGATTCCGCACGCCTCGACCGCGTCGCCGCGTGGGCCTCCGCGTTGAAGGAGGGCGCCACAGCCTCCGCCTCATGATCCGCTTCAGCGCCCTCGCCGTCCTCCTGGCCTCCGTCCTGCTCTCGGCTTGCGAGACCGGCCTCACCGGCCCAGCCCGCGCTACGGGCGACGCCGAGGAGATCCTCGTCCTCACCGACAGCACGACGTGGGATGGCCCCGTGGGTGACGCGATCCGCGAGGAGCTAGCGGCGCCCATCCCCACGCTTCCGGGCAACCAGGGCGCCTTCAAGCTCGTGTTCCAGCCGCTCAACCCGCGCCTGCTGAACCAGTACAAGCTCCGTCCGAACCTCGTCTTCGCCGCGCCGGTCGACGCACCCGGGCCCATCGGCGAGTTCCTCCGCGCCCGCGTCGGTGAGGGCAACCTGGGCGCGATCCGCGAGGGCCGGGCCACCGGCGTCACGCTCCGCGAGGACCTGTGGGCGAGCGCCCAGCGCGTCGTGATCGCCACGGCCGCCGACGACTCGACGCTCGCGCACGCCATCATCCAGCGAGGCGACGAGCTGCGGGCGTCGTTCAACGACCTCGCCCGGGAGCGAACCACGCGGGAGATGTTCGCCCGGCTCCGCCAGGAGGACCTGGAGCAGGAGCTCCTCGACGCCCACGACTTCCGCGTCCAGATCCAGCACGACTACGTCAAGGTCCAGGACACGACGGCGACCGTCGCCGGCCGGACCGGCACGTTCGTCCGCTACCGGCGCGTTCTGACCGACACCTGGCGCGACTTCTTCGTGTTCAAGCAGGACGGCGTCGCGAGCCTCCCCTCGCGCGACGAGCTAGACGCGATCACCAACGGCCTGCTGGAGCAGTTTGCGCGGGGCTCCTTCGACAGCTCCTACGTCGAGTTGGACGCGACGCGCCCCCTGGCGGCGGACTCGGTCGAGATTGGCCCCCGCACGGCGCTCGAGACGCGCGGCTTCTGGCGCATGACCCAGGACGTGATGGGCGGGAGCTACGTCCGCTACGCCCTCGTCGACCCCGAGACGGACACGCTCTACCTCTACTACGGGATGATCTTCGCGCCCGACCGTCGCCTCGACCGGCGCAAGCTCCTGCGCCAAATGGAGGCCATCGGCTACACGCTCCGCACGCGCGGCGACCTCACCGATCCGAAATCGACCTCCTGACCTCTCTCGTTTTCCTCCCCCTGCATTCCATGTCCACCCAATCTGCCCCCGCCCCGACCTCCTCCGACCGCGGGGAGGCCAAGACGCTCCGCCTCGGGCTGCCCAAGGGGAGCCTCCAGGAGTCGACGTTTGATCTCCTCGACAAGGCCGGCTACTCGTTCTCCGTCCGCGAGCGTTCCTACTTCCCGTCCATCGACGACGATGAGCTGAGCGCCATGCTCGTCCGCGCCCAGGAGATGGGCAAGTACGTCGAGGACGGCGTGTTCGACGCCGGCATCACCGGGCTCGACTGGATCGCCGAGACGGGCGCCACCGTCCACGTCGTCGCCGACCTCATCTACTCGAAGGCCTCGATGCGGCCGGTCCGCTGGGTGCTCGCGGTCCCGGAGGACAGCGACATCCACTCCGTGAAGGACCTCCAGGGCAAGCGGATCGCCACCGAGGTCGTCGGCCTCACGAAGCGGTGGCTCGCCGAGAACGGCGTCGAGGCCGACGTCGAGTTCTCGTGGGGCGCCACCGAGGTGAAGGCGCCCGACCTCGTCGACGCGATCGTGGAGGTGACCGAGACGGGCAGCTCGCTCCGCGCCAACAAGCTCCGGATCGCCGAGGTGCTCCTGGCCTCCAACACCCAGCTCGTCGCCAACAAGGAGGCGTGGGAGGACCCGTGGAAGCGCGAGAAGATCGAGAACCTCGCCCTCCTCCTCGAAGGCGCCATCCGCGCCGAGGGCAAGGTCGGCCTCAAGCTCAACGTCCGCCGCGACGACCTGAAAGAGGTCGTGGCGCAGCTCCCGGCCCTCCGCAACCCGACCATCTCGCCTCTCTTCTCGGACGAGTGGGTGGCCGTCGATACGATCATTGAGGAGCGGCAGGTGCGCCGGCTGATCCCGGAACTGAAGCGTCTCGGCGCCGAGGGCATCATCGAGTACCCGCTCAACAAGATGATCCCCTAGCGGACGACGGCGGAGGCGAGAGGCAGGGGACGCTCGACGGTGCGATCTTTCCCATCCCCCTCGCCCTCTCCCCTCCTATGCCCCGCCTGCTCGACCTCTGCTTCGGCCGCTCCGGCGACAAAGGCGACGCCGTCAACGTCGGCCTCATCGCGCGCGACCCGGCCCACTACGACTGGCTCCGCGAGACGGTCACGGCCGACCGCGTGAAAGCCCACTTCGGGCCGCGCTTGGACGGCGAGGTCGAACGGTTCGAGCTCCCGAACCTCTCGGCGCTGAACTTCCTGCTCCACGGGGCGCTGGGCGGCGGCGGCACGGTCTCCCTCAAACTCGACGCCCAGGGCAAGACCTACGCCGCCCACCTCCTCCGCATGGAGGTGGACGGCCCCGACGCCGCGTGACGTTCCCGCGGGCCGTGCTCGGGATCGCTCTCGCAGTGCTCGCCGCCTGTGAGGACGCCCCCGGCGCCGATGCCGCCGAGACTCCCATCGACTCGCTCGTCGTAGACGTCCTCGTCGACTTCCAGCTTGCCGACGCCCGCGCGGCCCTCGCCCCCGACAGCCTCCACCGTGACGCTCTCACCGATAGCCTCCGCCGCGCCGTGCTCGACGCTCACGGCCTCGACCCCGACGCCCTCGACCGCCGCCTCGATGCCCTCTCCGACGCCCCGGCCGTCGCCCGCGCGACCTACGACGCCGTCGAGGAGCGCCTGATGGACGAGCAACGCGGCCGCCTCCCAGACTGACCCATGCACCTCCAGGTTTTCACGACCGGCGGAACCATCGACAAGGTCTACTTCGACGCTAAGAGCGCGTTCGAGGTGGGCGAGCCCCAGATCGGCGTCCTCTTCCGCGAGGCCGGCGTCGCCTTCTCGTACGACGTGGAGGTCCTGTTCCGAAAGGACAGCCTCGACCTGACCGAGGCCGACCGCGCCCTCGTCGTCCAGCGCGTGTCCGACTGCGAGCACGCCCGGATCCTCGTCACGCACGGGACGGACACCATGGCCGAGACGGCCCGCGCCGTCGCCGATGCGCTCGACGCGGCCGACGACCACGAGAAGGTTGTCGTGTTTGTCGGGTCGCTCACGCCCGCGCGGTTCAAGGCGACGGACGCCGAGTTCAACGTCGGGTTCGCCGCCGCGGCCGTCCAGGCCCTCGCGCCCGGCGTCTACGTCGCCATGAATGGGCGGGTGTTCGACCCCTTCCACGTGCGGAAGGACCGCAACCACAACCGGTTTGAGCCCGTCACACTCGACGTACCATCCGCCTAGTCTCCCCGTTCTCTCTGCACACGCACCCCTTCGCAATGCACCGCTTGCCCCTCCTCAGCGCCTGTCTCCTCGCAGGCGTCCTCGTCTCAGGCTGCGCCTCGACGGCCACCGTGGACCCCATGCCCTCTCCTGTGCCGGCGCCCACCGGGCCGATCGAGATGGCGAACCAGACGATCACCTGCACCGACGGCGCCGTCACGCTTCCGAACGACGACCCGAACGACGAGGGAGACGGCCCGTTTGAGTGCTCGAACGTCGACCTCCTGGGCCACATGTCCATCGACGACCTCGACCCCGCCGCTTCGCGTGGCAACGACATCTGGGGCTGGACCGACCCGCAGACCGAGAAGGAGTACGCCCTCGTCGGGCTCGACAACGGGACCGCCTTCGTCGACATCTCGGACCCGACGTCGCCCGTCCACCTCGGCACGCTCCCGACGGCCACCGTCGCGACGGTCTGGCGTGACATCAAGACCTACAACAACTACGCGTTCATCGTGAGCGAGGCGCGCGGCCACGGCATGCAGGTCTTCGACCTCGCGAAACTCCGTGGCCTCTCGGCGGACCCCGCCCGCCGCTTCGAGGCGGACGCGATGTACGACGGCGTCACGAACGTCCACAACCTCGTCATCAACGAGGACTCAGGGTTCGCCTACGCCGTCGGTTACGGCACCCGCGACGGGATGGACTTCCCGGCCGAGTGCGGCGCCCCAGGCTTCCACGTCATTAACATTCAGGACCCGCTCAACCCGACGTTCGCCGGCTGCTTCTCGGACGCCGCGAAGGACACGAGCCCGGTCTCCGCCCCCGGCTACACGCACGACGCGCAGTGCGTGACCTACGAAGGACCGGACCCCGACTACCAGGGGCATGAGATCTGCGTCGGCTCGAACGAGGACGTGGTCACGTTCTTCGACGTCACGGACAAAAGCAACGTCCGCGTGATCTCGCTGGCGGCCTACCCAGGCGACGCCTACACACACCAGAACTGGTTCACGGAGGACCAGCGCTACGTCCTCGCCAACGACGAGTTCGACGAGCAGAACGGGAACGTCGCCACGCAGCGCACGCTCCTCTTCGACGCCACGAACCTCGACGAGCCCGAGTACATCGGCGCCTACGACTCGGGGATCACGACGATCGACCACAACCTCTACGTGAAGGGCAACCTGAACTACCAGAGCAACTACGAGTCCGGCCTCCGCATCCGCGACCACAGCCGGATCGCCGAGGGCGTCCTCACCGAGGTCGGGTTCTTCGACACGTACCCGCAGTCGACGGAGATCGCCTTCAACGGGCAGTGGAGCAACTACCCCTACTTCCCGAGTGGCGTCGTCGTCGCCAATGACGGGAACAACGGCCTCTTCATCCTGATGCCGCGCGTCGACAGCTAACCCCTGTCTCTGCGACCCTCGCGCGGGGGGCCTGGTGCAAAACCGGGCCCCCCGCGCGCGTTACGACAACTTCCCGCTCACCCCACGCGTTCACCCGGTCCCCCCTCCCCCCCATGGTCCGCTCCGCCTGGCTTCTCGCCGGGGCCCTCACCGTCGTCCTGCTGGCGAGCCCGTCTCAGGCCCAAGAGATTCCTTGCACGGGTGGCCAAGCCGTCGAGCCGGGCGGCCTCTCGTTCCCGTGCTCGAACGTGGACTTGATGGCCCGCCTCCCCGTGTTCACGTTCGCCTCGCCTGGCTCGTCCCCGCCCAATGCGAACAACGACATCTGGGGGTGGACCGACCCGGAGACGGGCATCGAGTACGCCCTCGTCGCCACCCAGAACGGCGTCGGCTTCGTCGACCTCTCGACACCGACCCAGCCCCGCTACCTCGGCAAGCTCCCCACCCGGACCGTCAGCTCCGCGTGGCGCGACGTGAAGGTCTATGCCGACCACGCCTTCGTGGTGGCGGACGGGGCCGGCACCCACGGCGTGCAGGTGTTCGATCTCACGCGGCTCCGCTCGGTCACGTCGCCCCCCCAGACGTTCCTCGCCGACGCCTACTACGACGGCATCGGCTCCGCCCACAACATCGTCATCAACGAGGCGACGGGCTACGCCTACATCGTCGGCGCGCTCAGGCTCGACGCGTCCCTGCCCGCCGAATGCGACAGCCGCGGCTTCCACGTCATCGACGTCCGTGACCCGCTCCACCCCACGTTCGTCACGTGCTTCTCGGACGCGTCCATGGACACCACCCCGCGGATCACGCCGGGCTACACGCACGACGCGCAGTGCGTCGTCTATCACGGCCCTGACACCGACCACGTCGGGGACGAGATCTGCTTCGGGGCAAATGAGGACGTATTGACGCTCTTCGATGTGACCGACAAAGAGAACGTCACGATCCTGTCCCAGGCTCAGTACCCGAGCGATGCCTACACGCACCAGGGCTGGCTGACCGCCGATCAGCGCTACGTGCTCCTTGACGACGAGCTCGACGAACGGAACGGCCTCGTCGCCACGCAGCGGACGATGGTGATGGACGTCCAGGATCTCGACAACCCCGGACTCGCCTTCATCTACAACTCGGCCCTGACGACGATCGACCACAACCTCTACGTGCGAGGCCGCTACGCCTTCGAGAGCAACTACGAGGCAGGGCTCCGAATCCTCAACCTGGACGAGATTGAGAGCGGCACGCTCACTGAAGTCGCCTACTTCGATACATTCCCCCAGGGCGACGGCGTGTCGTTCCGCGGGCAGTGGAGCAATTATCCGTTCTTCGAGAGCGGCCTGATCGTGGCCAACGACATCAACAACGGGCTGTTCGTGCTCCGCCCCGCCGCCTCCCTCGCGGTCGGCGCAGAGGATGCCCCCGAACGGCCAGCGGCGTACACCCTCACCCGCCCGTCGCCCAACCCGGCCCGGAACGTGACCCACCTGACGCTCCGCGTAGAGAGGACCCAGTCCGTCCGTGCCGACCTGTACGACGTGGCCGGCCGTCACGTCGCCTCGCTCTACGAGGGGACGGTGTCGCGCGACGCGCCGCGCGACATGGTCGTCGCTGGGGACGGGCTTCCGGCAGGCGTCTACCTCGTCCGGGTCGTGGGCGAGAGGTTTGCGACCTCGCAGCGCGTTGTCCTCACGCGATAACCGTCAGGCCGCCGTCGTTTCGAGGTGACGCTGCCCGCGGGGCGTTAGCTCGAAGCGGACCGCGAGGGGATCCGCCAGCCGCAGGAGCCCTTCGTGAACGAGCCAGTCGGCCAGCTCGCGCTGACGGCGGGGGGCGTCCGGCCCGGCGGGTCGCTCCCCGCGTTCGACGGCTTGGAGGATCGACACCAAGGCGGGCTCGTCGGACGGTTCCACGACGGTCGGCCGGTGGCGGCCCAGGCACACGTCGCACCGACCGCAGCGGCTGGGCGCCGGCTCGCCGAAGTAGGTCAGGAGGTGCTGCCGGCGGCACCCGACTGACGTGGCGTAGCGCACCACCTCGTCGAAGCGAGCCTGCACCAGACGTCGGGCCCGGTCCAGGGCTGGAGCGTCGACGGGGGCGTGGCGTCCCCGTGGCATCTTCCAGTCGAGTACGAGGCCCACCGAAGGATCCCGCACGTCCACCAGTCCACGCTGCGCGAGGTAGTCGAGGCCGGCGCGGAGGCGGTCCGCCGGCAGGTCCGTGGCCTTGGCGAGGCGGTCGGCTCGCACCGTCGTCCACTCGGTCGGCGAATCGGGAGGGAGCGTCCGGAGCACGGACTCCACGAAGGACTGCACCTGCGGCGACTCCGCCGACGCCGCAGCGATCAGCCGGTCGCGTCCCACCGGCACCCGCAGTTCCACCTGCCCCTCGCGCGGGCGTACGAGCGACCACACGCCCACCTCCGCGAGGTGGTCCACCGCCGCTCGGACCGTCGCGACCGGCTGGCCGGCGACGTGCGCCAGACGCTTCACGTCTAAGGAGACGGGCCCGTCGGGGAGCGAGCCGAGCGCGATCTGGGCGAGGCTTCCGGCCGCGGCGTACACGGCCTGCACGTCATCAGCCGTCGGGTGTCCCACGTCGAGAAGTGCGCGGGGGACGCGCTCGGCGTCGGGGCCCAGGACGAGAGCTGCGTAGGCCGTCTGCCCGTCCCGCCCGGCTCGACCCGCTTCCTGGTAGTACGCCTCCAGCGTCAGCGGCGGCGCGACGTGGACGACGGCGCGCACGTCCGCCTTGTCGATCCCCATGCCGAAGGCACTCGTCGCTGCGATCACGCGCGTCTCGCCGCCGAGCCAGCGCCGCTGGACGGCATCCCGCGCCTCCGCCTCCAGGCCCGCGTGGTATGGCTCGGCCTGGATTCCTTCGCGGGACAGTTGCCTGGCCCACGACTCCGTCGCGCGTCGGGTGCCCGCATACAAGAGACCAGCCCCCGGCACGCCTCGAAACACGTCGAGCACCTGCTGCTTCGGGTCCTGCACGTGGTGCACGCTCCACACGAGGGCGGGTCGGTCGAACCCCCGCACGATCACCGTGCCATTGCGGAAGCCAAGCTGCTCGACGATGTCGCGGCGGACTGGCGGGGTGGCTGTGGCGGTCACCGCGAGGATGGGCACGGCACGCCCCTGCGCGTCGGTGAGAAGCGGCCGCGCGTCCGCGATCCGGCGGTAGGCGGGGCGGAAGTCGTGGCCCCACTCGGAGATGCAGTGGGCCTCGTCGACGGCCAGCAGGTCCACGGCCAGGCGCGGCGCCCGGGCCTGGAACAGGTCGCTCTCCAGCCGCTCTGGGGTGAGGTAGACCAGCCGGTACAGCCCGTGCTCGGCGTCGGTCCAGGCCTGGTCGACCTGGCGTGTCGACAGCCCCGCGTGGAGGGCCACGGCGCGGACGCCTCGCTGGCGGAGGGCGTCGACCTGGTCCGTCATCAGGGCCACGAGTGGCGAGACGACGAGGACGAGCCCGCGCCAGGCCACCGCCGGGACCTGGTAGATCAGCGACTTCCCCCCACCGGTCGGCAGCACGGCGAGGGTGTCGTGCCGCGCGAAGACGGCCGTGACGGCCTCGTCTTGGCCAGGACGGAAGGCGTCATAGCCCCAGGTCTCGCGAAGGGCACGAAGCGCGTCGGGGGGGACCGGGCCGGCAGCGGACATGGCGAAAGGTACCGGCAGCCAGCGGAGATTTTTGGCCTGACAGGTTATTCGGCGGTTTGCGTATTGTCTAAGGACATAACCGTGTCGTGTGCCGCCCCCTAATGCGGCACACGCGAGGTGGTAACCGGCGTGGCCCGGACCCGTGGTGGGGTCGATCGGGCCGCGCCGGTTGTGCGTTGGGCCGGCCGGCGACCTCCAATCGCCGGCCGCACCGCGCGCGTCGTCAGGGGAAGCGTCTCTAAGTTTCGCCCCTCCCCCCGCCCCGTCCGTGCCTCTCCCTCGCGTCTCCGTCATCATCGTCACGTGGAATGGGCGCGGCCTGCTGGAGCGGTTCCTCCCGTCCGTCCTCGCCACCGATTACCCCGACCTCGAAGTCGTCGTCGCCGACAACGCCTCGGACGACGGGACGACCGAGTGGCTGGAGGCGACGCACCCGGAGGTCGTCGTGGTGCGTCACCCGGAGAACTGGCTGTTCGCCCGGGGAAACAATGCCGCCGTTCCGCAGGCGGCCGGCGACGTGCTCTGCTTCCTCAACAACGACGTGGAGGTCCCTCCCGGTTGGCTGACGCCGCTCGTCGGCGCCCTCAGCGATCCGGGCGTCGTGGCCGTCCAGCCCAAGCTGCTCCAGCACGGCGACCGCCAGCGGTTCGAGTACGCTGGTGCCTCCGGGGGCTTCCTCGATGCGCTCGGGTACCCCTTCACGCGCGGCCGACTATTCGACACCCTTGAACCTGACCTCGGCCAGTACGACGATGCGCGCGACATCTTCTGGGCGACTGGCGCGGCCCTCGTCGTGCGGCGCTGGGCGTTCGAGGCGGCCGGCGGCTTCGACGAGTCGTTCGGGATGCACATGGAGGAGATCGACTTGTGCTGGCGCCTGCAGCGCGCCGGCGGGCGCATCCGTGTGGAACCGACCGCGGAGGTCTACCACCTCGGCGGCGCTTCGTTGCCCCAGGGCAACCCGCGCAAGGCGTACTACAACTTCCGAAACGGGCTCGTCATGCTCGCCAAGAACCTCCCGGCGGTCGAGCGGAGGCGCGTCCTCCGCGCCCGGCGGGCCCTCGACGCCGTCGCGGCCTTCCGGGCCCGCCTCGCCGGCAACGTGGCCGAGGCCGATGCCATCCGCCGCGCCTGGGCCGACGCGAAGGAGATTCTCCCGACGATTCCGAGTCCGGATCGGGACGAGGCGCCGGTCCTACCGCCCTACCGGGGCCGCATCGTCGTGGACTACTTCCTCCGCGGGCGCCGCCGCTTCTCCGACCTGTCCGACCGCCTGTTCAAGTCGCCCGGCGACCCGTCACCACGGCCGCGATCGACACGAGGACGATGACGATCCCGATCGCAGCCAGCGGAGCCGGCTGCTCGCCGAACCACACGAGAGCGATGACGGACGAGATCACGGGCTCGGACAAGGAGAGGAGACCGAGCAACGCCGCCGGCAGGTATCGCAGGGCGACCGCGAACGAGCCGTGCCCGAGGAGGCCAGGACCGAGCCCCATCAAGGCGGCGAGGGCGAGGATCGGGAGTGGGAGGCCGAGCGGCACTCCGAGCACCAGACATCCGATCCAGCACGTGAACGCGGCAACGGCGTTCAGGGGCGCGAAGTAGGCCAGGAACGACCGCCGCTGCCGAACGGCGCGTCCGATCAGGAGGTACACCGAGACGAGCACGGCCGCCCCCAGGGCCAGGCTGTTGCCGAGGGCCGGGTTCGGGTAGGCGTCCCCGTTGTGTTCGCTGAGGCCGATGAGCGTCGCCCCGACGACCGCGACGGCGATGGCCGCGACCGTCCGGCGGCTCGGCCGCTCCTTCAAGAACACGGCGCCGAGCACCGCGATAAACAGGGGACTCGTGGTGACGAGCACCGCCGCGCTGGCGACGCTCGTGAGCTGGACCGACTCGATCCACGTCATGAAGTGGAGGCCGAGCAACACCCCGGCCGCCGTGATCAGCCCCACCTCCCGGCGCGTCAGGGCGCGCAACTCGCCCGGCACGCGGATGAGTGCGACCGGCATCAGGATCGCCGCGACGAAGATGGTCCGCCAGGCCGCGAGGGCGAGGGCAGGCGCATCACCGGCGAGGCGGATCAGGATAGGCGAGGCCCCCAGCGCGATCAGCCCGGCGACAACGAGCGCCCAGACCGCGGCGGGCGGCCGCTCCGCCTCCACCTAGCGGATTCGGTCCATCGACCGCACCATCTCGATGTCGGCCGTCACGCGCTGGCGAGCGAGCCGAAGCAGTACGTACGCCGCGACCGGCTGAAGCGCCACGAGATAGAGCCCCACGGGCGCTGTCGGCGCGTCGGAGTCCGTCGAGAGGTAGATCCCGACGAGGACGACGAGGACGAGGGCCAAGTCGAGCCACTGGGCGGCAGAGATCACCCGCCGCTGGAGCGTCCGGTTCTTGTAGAGCACCACGGCGACGAGCGCGATCACGGCCGTGGCGACGGCCAGCCCATAGCCCGTCATTCCGAGCCACGCCTGCTCGGCGGCGATGTGGGTCGCCCAGGTGTCACCGAGGGCGACAAAGAGCGCGAGGAGGAGCGCCCCGGCGACGAGGTAGAGCGTCTGGATCCGCTGAATCATGGGTCTAGGAAGCGATGAGTTCGCGGACGCGGGCCGCAACGGTGTCACCGAACTCGCTCGTCGACGCCGAGCCGCCCAGATCGCGCGTGAGCGTGCTGGGATCGGAGTAAGTGTCGTGGAGCGCTTGGCGGATGGCCACCGCGGCGTCGTTCTCGCCGAGGTGGTGGAGCATCATCTCGCCGGACCGGATGACGGCGGTGGGGTTGGCGATGCCTTGCCCCGCGATGTCCGGCGCGGAGCCGTGGACGGCCTCGAACACGGCGCAGTCGTCGCCGATGTTGGCCGAGCCCGTCACGCCGAGCCCGCCCACGAGACCCGACATGAGATCGGAGAGGATGTCCCCGAACAGGTTGGTCGTGACGATCGAGTCGTAGTCCTCGGGGTGGATCACGAGCTGCATTGCCATGTTGTCCACGATGCGGTCGTCGAACGCGATAGCCGGGTACTCCTCGGCGATCTCCCTGCCGATGGAAAGGAACATGCCGCCCGTCTGCTTCAGGATATTGGCCTTGTGAACGAGCGTGAGCCGCTCGCGTCCACGCCGCGTAGCGTCCTCAAACGCGAACCGGATGATCCGCTCGCAACCGCGACGCGTGGCGCGGGCGATCGAGTCGGCGATCTGGTTGCGCTCGTCGAAGTACTCGATGCCCGCGTAGAGGCCCTCCGTGTTCTCGCGATAGAGGAGCAGGTCGACATCCTCAAACGGGCCCATCGTGTTCGGTAGGGTCTCGCACGGGCGGACGTTGGCGTACAGGTCGAAGTGCTGCCGGATGCGGACGTTGATGCTCCGGAAGCCCGTCCCGACCGGCGTCGTCAGCGGCCCCTTGAAGGCGAGTCGCGTCCGCTCGATCGAGGCGATTGTGGCCTCCGGCAGCGGATCGCCGCCCTCCTCATACGCGCCCATTCCCGCCGGTTGCTCGTCCCAGTCGAACGCCACGCCCGTCGCCTCCACGACACGGACGGCGGCGTCCATCACTTCGGGTCCGATCCCGTCTCCCGGGATGAGGGTTGCAGAATAGGCCATGAGCGCGAGCGAGGAAGGGGAGCGGACAAGCTAGACGGACCGCCTCCCCTCGCGGCGTGGAGCCCGCGCGAAAGCGGCTCTGGCGCACATGAAACCGGGGCGCCTCACAGGAGGCGCCCCGGCGGAATGAGCGATCGGCCTGGTGCTCTACTCGGCCTCGCGGGAGGTGGAGTAGTTCACGCGGAGGGCCTCGGCCTCACGCAGCTCCTGCTGCACGTCGTAGAGGAGGCCCGTCTCCACGTCGCGGTCCACGCGGAGCGAGACGATCGTGCGGGGCTCCTCGACAAGACGGCGATACATGGCCTGGCGGATGTCCGTCATCTCCCGGACGATGCCGTCGTTGATCTGAACGGCTGGCTCACCCAGGCCGCCACTCTCCAGCCGCTCGGGCCCGATGTAGACGTACTGGATCAGGCGCTTCTGGTCGATCTTCTCCACGGCCTCGGCCTGCGGAATCGAGATGTTGACGAGGAGCTCGGTCTCCCGGAGCACCGTCGTCACCATGAAGAAGATCAGGAGCATGAAGATGATGTCCGGCAGCGACGCCGTCGGGATCTCCTGCTTGGTGTTGGCGCTCTTCTTGGCGAAGTGAGCGGACATGAACGAGAGGGTTGAGGTCGGACGACCTATCGATGAAGGAGGGCTCGGCGGGGCGGACGCGGATCAGTTCGGATCGGGCTCCGCGAGCGAGATCTTGACCGGGTACTGATCGGCGATCACGTCCTCGTCTCCCTCGTCGAGACGCGCCTTGTACTGCATATAGTCGACCCCGAACTGGGAGCGAGCGGCCTCGTTGCGCAGCTCGTTGTACGCCGACTTCAGCTCGTCGAGGACGGCGATGTAGTTGTCGTAGGAGAGGCCGCGCTTGGTCTTGAACGACACGACGGCCTTGTCAGGCGACACGGAGAACTGAGGCTCGCGCCCGTTGTTCGTGACGTGCCGCTTCACGATGTCACGGATCGCCGCGATGTTCGTGACCTCGTTGTCGATGAGCACCTGCCCGTCCGCATTGACGAGGACGTTGAGGAGGTTGCGCTGGTTGATCTCCGGCGGCTCCACCTCGTCCTCGAGCGGCGGCGGGAGCTGCATGTAGATCCCCTTGTCCGCATCGATCGTCGTCGTGACGAGGAAGAAGATGAGGAGCAGGAACGCGATGTCCGCCATCGAGGACGACGGGATCTCGGCGTCTCGTTTGGTGCGGCGCTTGAGGAGAGGCATGGCGGGGGAAGTCGGGTCGGACCGAACGACGGACGAGGCGGATCAGCCGCGCCCGATCAGGAGAACAGGCTCCGGGCGCCTGAGATGACGAGGGCGGCGAACCCCGAGAGGGCCATCGCGAGCGCTGTGGCGACGGTGGCCCCGGTCCACGTCCCGTCCACCGCGTAAGCGATGACCAGGATGATGAGCGGGAGGGCAAACGAAGCGAGGACCATCTTGCTCTCGCGGGCAATCGTGGTGCCGGCGTTCATGAGGCCGAACCCGACCATCATGAGCAGGGAGACGGCGATCAGCGCGAGGCAGATCCAGATGAGAATGGTGATCATCGGAGGGAGGCGAGGGGGCGGCAGAAGGGTGCCTCCCGAGGACGTCCTCGGGAGGCCGCGAGTCCGATGGGTCGGCTAGGACAGGTCGGTCTTCGTCAGGTCGTCGCCGGTGCCAAGCTCGGCGCTCGGCCGCGGGAGCGTGCCGGTGGTCCGGGAGCCGAGGGTCGGGCGGCCCATCGACATCATCGCGAGCGAGTCGATCAGCTCCACGGATGCCTCCTCCATGTCGGCCGTGATCCGGTCGATCTTCGAGACGCAGTAGTTGTAGAACACCTGGAGGATGATGGCCGCGATGAGGCCGAACACCGTCGTGAGGAGGGCCACCTTGATACCGCCGGCGACGAGCGACGGCGAGATGTCGCCAGCCGCTTCGATGGCATCGAACGCTTCGACCATGCCCACGACCGTCCCGAGGAACCCGAACATCGGGGCGAGCGAGATGAAGAGGCTGAGCCAGACGAGGCCGCGCTCGAGGAAGCTCATCTCGATGGAGCCATAGCTGACGACCGCCTTCTCGACGGCGTCCATGCCTTCGTCGTAGCGGGTGAGGCCCGCCTGTACGACGCTGGCGACTGGGCCGCGCGTGTTAGCGCAGACGTCTTCCGCGGCCGAGACCCCCCCGTTGTCGAGCGCCTCCTTCACGCGCGTCAGGAACTTCGGCGTGTTGATGTCGGCGCGGTTGAGGGAGAGGATGCGCTCGAAGGCGATGGCGAGGCCGATGATGAGGGTGATGAGCACGGGCCACATGAAATCGCCGCCCTCGTTGAAGCGGCGGACGAGGTCATTGGCGAAGCCGGCATCGGTGGCGGCCTCCTGCATCAGGAGCAGAGCGGAAAGCATCATGGGTGATATCCCGTAAGTGGGGGGCGCTTGGGGTGGGGTCGGAAAACGACGGGGCGTCCGGAAATCGGCCCCTGACGTGCAAGAGGGAGTGGCGAGGCGACGCCAGATGTGCGATGGGCAATATCCCTACCGCTGTCTGGATTGTCAACGTAACGCGAAGCCGAGATGTTCGCCGGCGCGGCGCTGGAGGCCGCTTCCTTCACAGACACGCTTCGTCCATAAGAGTTGCCCGGCCACCCCAGAAGGGCGGCCGGGCATCCCGCAAGGTCTAGACTGAAACGACCTACCGCGCGGCGGTGAGGTCACGCGCGTCGGTCCAGAGCGAGCGGGCCTGCTGGAGGGCCGGGTCGAGCGAGCTGATGACGGGATAGAACGCCTCGGCACCGAAGAGCCGGCGGGCCATGAAGGCCTTGATCCGCGTCGTGATCTCGTCCCGAGCCTCGTCCGCTTCGGTGCGGACGAGGACGTCGGTCTCCCGGTCCTCGCCATCCGGACGCTCGGCCACGACCTTGACGCCGTGGGCGTCCACGTAGCTCAGGAAGCGGTCGAACGTGGCGTCGCTGATCTGGTACTCCGCGTTGAACGCCTGCTCCCGGCCGCCCCACTGCTGGCGGAACGCCTCGCCGAGCCGCTCCAGTTCGACGCGGGCGAACTCGTTGTCGAGCTGCCGACCGGCGACGGTCTGGAACGCGACCGAGGCCGTGTCGAACGGAACGATGAAGTCTGGAAGGATGCCGCCGCCGCCGTAGACCGTCCGGCCCGCGTCAGTGCGGAAGACGAGCGAGTCGGGCACGGTGGACCCGAAGGCGCCGGCATCGACGCGCCCGCCACGGGGGGCGAGCTGGCCCTCCACGGCGTCGCGCAGGGCAATCTTGGCCTCGTAGTACTCCTCGTCGCTGTGGCCCACGACGTAGGGCGTCTGGATGAGGCGGCCGGCCGGCGTGAAGTACCGGCTGACGGTCATCTGGAGGACGCTCCCGTCGGTCATCGGGAACTGCTGCTGGACGAGCCCCTTCCCGAACGAGCGGCGCCCGACGAGGAGGGCGCGGTCGTGGTCCTGGAGCGCGCCGGCGACGATCTCGCTGGCCGAAGCCGAGTTCTCGTCGATCAGGACGATGAGGGGCCCGCTCTCGTACGAGCCGCCGGCCGTCGCGCGGTACTGGCGGCGGTTGTTCGGGTGCCGGCTCTCGGTGTAGACGATCATGTCGCCCGCCGCGAGGAACTCGTCAGCGATGGCGTAGGCCTGGTCGAGGAGCCCTCCCGCGTTGCCGCGGAGGTCGAGGACGAGGCGCTCCATGCCCTGCCCCTTCAGCTCACGGATCGCATCGCGGACCTCCTCGTGGCTCGTCCGGGCGAAGCGCTGGAGCTTGATGAGGCCCGTCTGGTCGTCCACCATGTAGGAGGCGTCGACCGTGTTGAGCGGGATCTTGTCGCGCGTGATCGTGAAGGTCAGCGGGTCGGTGTAACCGGGACGGTGGACGACGAGATCGACCGTCGTCCCGCGCGGCCCCTTCAGGGTCCGCTCCACGTCGCCCCGCTCGAAGCCGATGGCATTCTCGCCGTCAACCTCGACGATCCGGTCGCCCGCGAGGAGGCCGGCCTCGTCGCTCGGGCCGCCCGTGATGGGCATCAGCACGACGAGCGTGTCGGCGTCCTTGCGGCCCTCGATGAACTCATACCAGATGCCGACGCCCTCGAAGCTGGCGTTGAAGTTCTCCTGCACGCTCCGCATCTCCTCGGCCGAGATGTAGATCGAGTGGGGGTCGAGGCCCGCGAGCATGCCCTCGATGGCGTCTTCGGCGAGTTGCGCGGAGTCGACCTGCTCGACGTAGCCACGGGTGATGTACTCGTAGGCCTCCTCGATCTTGCGGAGTTGCTCGACGTCGTCGGAGGCGGAGACGGCGTCCTGCACCTGGACGCCAACGAGGAGCCCGACGGCGAGCACGCCGGCGCCGAGGAGGGGACGGAATCGGGGACGGAACATGAAGGTTCGGATGGTGATCGACGGCTCAACGCGTCGTGCGGAACCGTTGGTGTGAGTACGACGATGGTACGGTCCAGTTCAGGGCAAAGTAGTCCGCCCTTCACGCGCCCCCCTCCCGATGACCAACAAAGCCGTCGCCCGTCACCTCAAGCTCACCGCCGACCTCGTCGAGCTCACGGGCGGCAACCCGTTCCGGGCCCGCGCCTTCGCCTCCGGCGCCCGCGCCGTCGAGCGGCTGGACGATCCGGTGGAGGCCCTCGTCGCCGACGGATCGCTCGTGGAGGTGCCCGGCATCGGGAAGGGGCTGGCCGCCGAGATCGGGGAGCTGGTCGAGACCGGCACGATGGCCGTCACCGAGAGTCTGCTCCAGTCCCTCCCCCCCGGCCTCCCGGAGGTCCTGCGCGTGAAGGGGCTGGGCGTCAAGAAGGTGCGGACGCTGTGGCAGGAGGCGGACGTCACGTCGATCGAGGACCTGGAGGCCGCGGCCGTCTCCGGGCGCCTGGCGGACCTCCCCGGCTTCGGCGCCAAGACGGTCCAGAACATCCTCGTGGCCGTCGAGCAGCTGAAGGCGTACCGCGGCAAGGCCCACCTCCGCGACGCCCTTCCCGAGGCGCTGGTCGTGCGGGACGCGCTCCGCGCCGCCGGCCTCCGCACGGACCTCGCCGGCCCGATCCGCCGCCAATGCAACGTCGTGGACCGTGCGGACCTCGTGGCCGCCGGGCCGGCCGACGCCGTCGCCGACGCCGTCGCGGACCGGCTCGGGCGCGTCGAGACGACGGCGGATCGGGTGGAGGCGCGCCTCCCGCTCGGCCTTCCCCTCACGGTCTGGCTCGCCACCGAGGGTGCCTACGGGCGTGTGCTCTGGGAGCGGACCGGCCCCGACGCGCACGTCCAGGCCCTGGTCGACGCGTACGGGATGCCGACCGACGTGGCGGAGGAGGACGCGGTCTACGAGGCCGCCGGCCTCTCTCCCATCCCGCCCCCGCTCCGCGACGAGCACGACTGGCTGTCCCTGGCCGCGAGCGGCGCGCTTCCCACCCTCGTCCGCACCGCCGACCTCCGGGGGACGATCCACAACCACACGACCGCCAGCGACGGGACGAACACGCTCCGCGAGATGTGCGACGCCGCCCGCGCCCGCGGCCTGGGCTACTTCGGCGTGTGCGACCACAGCCGGAGCCTCCAGATCGCCCACGGCCTCAGCATCCCGGAGTTGGAGGCCCAGATCGAGGCGGTCGCCCGGCTCAACGAGGACTACCGCGCCGAGGGGGTCGACTTCCGCGTCTTCTCGGGCTCGGAGGTCGACATCCTCGCCGACGGGTCGATGGACTTCCCGGACGACGTACTCGCACGGCTGGACGTGGTGGTGGCGAGCGTCCATCAGGGGTTCAACATGACCGCGGAAGAGGCGACGGCCCGCATCGTCCGCGCCGTCTCGAACCCGCACGTGGACGTGCTCGGGCACCCCACCGGCCGCCTCCTGCTCCGCCGCGAGGGCTACCCCATCGACCACGAGACGGTGCTCGATGCCTGCGCCGAGCATGGCGTGGCCGTCGAGCTGAACGCGAACCCGTGGCGCCTCGACGTGGACTGGCGCTGGGTGCGGGCGGCGACCGAGCGCGGCGTACTCGTCTCGATCAACCCCGACGCCCACTCGGCCGACGGGCTGGACGACACCCGGTGGGGCGTGGCCTCGGCCCAGAAGGGCGGCCTCACGGCCGAGCAGTCGCTCACGGCCAAGTCCGCCGACGAGTTGGCCGCCTGGCTCGACGCGCGCGGTGCCTGACCCTCCGCCGCCGCCCGCCTCGCGCTAGCTTCCTCCCTACTCTCCCCCCAACGTGGCTCGCTTCCTCATCCCCCTGGGCATCGTGCTCCTCCTGGTCGCCGCGCTCGCGACGACGGCCGGCGTCCTCGCCTACGGCACCGAGCCCACGCGCTCCGGCGAACTCGCGGTGACCGACCTCGACGGCCCGGTGACCATCGCCTGGAGCGACAGCGGGCACGTCGTGATCGAGGCCCAGACGGACGCGGACCTCGCGGCGGGCCTCGGCTACGCGCACGCCGCCGACCACGCCTGGGCCATGGCGCTCTGGCGGCAGGCCGCGACGGGAACGCTCGCCGAGTGGTTCGGCGACGACGCGCGCGACCTCGACCTGCACGCCCGGACGCTCGGCTTCGCCCAGCTCGCCCGCCAGACCTACGAGTCGCTCGACCCCGACGACCGCGCCGTGCTCGACGCCTACGCGCGCGGCGCCAACCGCGCCCTCGCCGAGCCCAGCGTGGCCCAGGGCGACGCGTTCCTCGTGGCCGACGTGGAGCCGGGGGCGTGGGAGCCGTGGGACGCCCTCGCCGTCGAGCGCCTTCACCTCTATCTCGCGGCCCCCGAACTCGCTCGCGACTCCTCGTGGGCCGCCGCCGCGCGCGACTCGACCGTCCGCGCCTTCATCCACGCCGACTCGACGTTCCGGGCACTCCTCGGGATGACGGGCGGCGGCTACGACCGCGTCTATGCCGTCGGCAACGGGCGCGACGCCGTGCTCGCCCGCCAGGTCTCGGCGGGCTCATCGGCGGTCCCTCTCTTCGCCCCGGTAACCCTCCGCTCCGGCGACCGCGAGGCCATCGTGACCACGATCCCCGGGACCCTGATGACGCCGGGCGGGTGGAGTGGCGGGCTCGGGTGGGGCCTCCTCCTCGGCGCCCCCCTCACGCTCGAGCGCTACGATGGCGCCGCGCCGCCGCCCATCCACGACAGGATCGTCGAGCGCGACGGGGACGAGACGCTCCTCACCGCCGCCCGTGACACGAGCGGGCTCGTGCTCCGTCCCGGCCGCGCCGTCGCCGACTCGGTCTCGTCCGACTCGGTGCGCGTGGTCGGGACCGGCCTCCGAGTCCGCTGGCGTGGGTTCCGCGAGGGGACCGACCTGGACGCCTTTCGCACGCTCCAGGCCGGTCGCGTGCCCGCCGCCTTCGTGCTCCTCGACGGCGCCGGCCTCGCCGCCACCTCGGGACAGACACGCGTGCTCGGACGGCCGCGCGTCGCCGTGCAGGGTGAGGGGTTTGTCTTCGTCGCCCAGGACTCGCTCGCCCGCTCTGCCGCCAACCGCCTCGACCCGGCGTGGGGGCGACCCGACTCACTCGTCGCCGACACGACAGGTTTGGCACCGTCCCCCACCGCACTGGCGCAGGACGCCGTGAGTCCGTGGGCCGTCGAGCGCCTGAGTGCGCTCCTCGGCGCGTTGGGCTCACGCGACTCCCTCGCCGACGTGCTCCAGGTGCCCTACTCCTACCTCCGCGGGTGGGACGGCGCCTATACCTCCGACGCCATTGCCCCGTCGATCTTCGAGTGGTGGCTGGTCGCGCACCGCGACTTCACTGGCCACCTCCCCGACCTCAGCGACTCGCTCGACGTCGCCCTGCTCCCCTCGACGCTCCGGATCGCCCGCGCCGAGCTGCGCGACCGCTACGGACCCCTCCCCTCGGACTGGCGATGGGGCACGCTCCAGGGAGCGCCGTCCTATCCCATCCTCGGACGGCGCCGGACGGCGGCCGCGCGACGGTTCCGCGCGCCCCTCGGCGCGCCGGGCGGCCACCCGACCGCGCTTCGGCCCGGTCCGTCGCTCGTGTTCGAGGACGCGCGCCCCGGCCATGCCGTGTGGTCCGTGTGGACGCGCCTGGCCGACGGGACCACTTCAGTCCGGGCTCCGGGAATGCGCCCGCTTCCCTCCGGAGCCGTTGATCTGAGAGACGACGACGGCGGTGTCCTCCTTGTCCTCCGCCCCCCCGAGCCGCTTCCCGAGCGGCGCCTCGTACTCGTCCCCCCGTCTTAGTCCCCGTATGTCCTCCCCCCTGTTTATCGGCCTCGACGCCGGCGGCACCAAGACCGCCGCCCTCGTCTCCGACGGCTCCGACACCCGCTCGTTCAGTGGCCCCGCCGCCCAGGCCCTCCGCGACGGCGCTGACGCCGCGGCCGACACGATCGCCGCCATCATCGCCGAGGCCCGTGAGGCCTTCGACGGCGCCCCTCTCGGCGGCGTCGCCGTCGGGATGGCGGGCGCCGGCCGGCACGAGGCACAGGACGCCATCGCCGCGGCCCTCCGGCCCCGCCTCGACGGGGCGCCCCTCGTCGTCACGCACGACGCCGAGATCGCGCTTCGGGCCTCCTGGGGCGACGAGAGCGGCGCGCTCCTCCTGGTCGGGACGGGCTCGCTCGTCTACGCCCGGACGCACGAAGGCGAGACGCTCCGTGCCGGCGGCTGGGGGAGCGTCCTCGGCGACGACGGGAGCGGCCACGCCCTCGGTCGGGCCGCCCTCCGGGCCATCCTCAGCGCCTTCGACGGCGGCTCCCCGACGGCGCTCGTCGACCACGCCGCCGAGACCCTCGACCTCCACACGGCCGACGACGTGATCCGCACGGTCTACGGCGACCGCCGCCCCCTGGCCTCCTTCGCCCCCCTCCTCCTCACCGCCGCCGAGGCCGACGACTGGGTGGCGACGACGATCCTCGCTCGGGAGACCAACGCTCTCGGGCAACAGGCCGGCTGGCTCGCCACGCGGGCCGGCGAGGAGGTCGCGCAGCGCATCGCCTACACCGGCGGCCTCTCCACAGAGCCCACCTACCGCGCGGCCCTCGACGCGGCCCTCGGGCGCCACCTCCCCGGCTGGGCGGTCGGCCCGTGCGACGTGGAACCGGCGACCGGCGCGCTCGCGATGGCCCGCGCGCTCGCCGACGTCTCGACTCAGGAGATCGCGTCGGCGGGGTAGTCGGCCGGGTCGAACGTCGGCGCGGGGTACTGGGGATCCATCGCCTCCAGCGCGTCGACGAAGATCTGGCTCACGACGAGGTCGCGGAACCACCGCGTCTCGGCCGGGACCACGTACCACGGCGCCGCCTCCGTGCTCGTCCGCTCCAGGGCAATCTCGAAGGCCCGCATGTAGTCGCCCCAGCGCTTCCGCTCGTCGAGGTCGTCCGGGTTGAACTTCCAGTGCTTGTCGGCCCGCTCCAGGCGGCGCCGGAAGCGCTCCAACTGGTAGTCCTTCGAGATGTGGAGCATGATCTTCACCACGCGCGTGCGGGCGTCGGCGAGGAGCGACTCGAAGTGGCGGATGTGGTCGTAGCGCCGCTCGATCACGTCCGCATCGGCCCACTCGTGGACGCGGACGATCAGCACGTCCTCGTAGTGCGACCGGTTGAACACCTTGATGAGTCCGTGCGGCGGCGCCTGCGCGTGGACGCGCCAAAGGAAGTCGTGCCGCTGCTCGAGCTCCGTGGGTGACTTGAACGAGGCCACGTTCACGCCCTGCGGGTTGAGCGGGCCGAACACGTGCTCGGTGGTCGAGTCCTTGCCGCCCGCGTCCATCGCCTGGAGGACGATCAGGAGCGCCTGCTCCCCCTCGGCGTAGAGGCGCTCCTGGAGGTCGCGCGCGCGGTCGAGGTTCTGGTCCTTCAGGTCGTCGGCCGTGTCCTCGTCCATCCCCTGGTCGTCGTCCGTCGGGCGCTCGGCGAGGCGGACGGAGGTGCCGGGTCGAACCCGATAGCGGTCGATGTCGAGAGGCATGGGAGAGGATGCGTCGGAAAGGAAGGAGGAATCAGAGGCTCGGAGCCGGACGCGCGTGAGCGCGGGGAGTCCTGTACGTCCGCCGTCGCCGCCCTGATTCCTCCTCCCAGGCCCCTCACCGGCCGAAGAGCTTGCCGAGGGCCGCCCTGCCGGCCTGCGCGAGGAGGTCGTCCTGGATGTTGCCGTCACGGTCCTTGTCGAGGAACCCGGACAACGCGCCGATCACACTGGATGGAGCCGCCTCGCGGACACGCGTCGCATCGGCGCCGAGAATGCCGGAGAGGCCCGCCTCGTCCAGCCCGGCCTGCCGCTTGCGGCGCCCGAGGGCCGCCATCACGATCGGGGCGAGGATCGGGAGGAGCTTCGCCACCTGGCCCATGTCCAGCCCCGACGCCTGGGCCACGCCCTGCTCCACCTGCTGGCGCTGTCCGCCGAGGATGTGGCCGAGGATGCCTCCGCCGTCGGCCTGCTTACCCCGGACCTGGCCGCCGAGGAAGCCGCCGAGTTGATCGAGGAGTGAGCCGTCGTGGTCGCGGTCCAGGGCCGAGGCGAGAGCGCCGGCGCCCTGGCTCGTGTTGGTATTGCGGTTGAGGGCGGTCAGGATAGCCGGGAGCGCGGCGGACACCGCCGTCTGCGTCTGCTGGGGGTCGGCGCCGATGGCGCCCGCGATCTGGCCGATGTTGTCGCCGCCGATGTTGTCGGCGAGGAGGTCGAGAATGCTGTTCATGGACTCGGGGAGAGGGAGGGGCGCGTCGGGGGAAGGGAGAACCTGGAGCTCCGTCCTCCACCACCCCGAGCGCGACACGAAAGACGGACCGGAGACAAACGGGGCATCCGTCGTCCTCGATCCCGGCGGACCGGTCAATCCACCAACCGGACCCCCATCCAGCCCCGGAGCGCGTTCGAGAGAAACACCGCCTCCGCCGATGCCAGGTCGTCGGGCGTGAGGCCGGCCTCCCTGGCGTCGGGGCGCGTCGCGAGGACGTGCGCGCGGTACACGCCCGGCAGCCCGCCCGCCGCGAGCGGCGGCGTCCACACCTGGCCCTCTCGCTTGATCCACACGGTCGTCCGCGTCCCCTCCATGACCTCGCCCCGAGGGTTGAGCAGGATGGCCTCGTCCGCGCCGTGGTGCCGGGCCCACTCGTGGCGTCGGCGATAGTGCTCGCGCCGGGTCGTTTTGTGGACGCAGAGCGGCCCGCCGGACTCCCATAGCGGCTCTGGATGGACGCGGACCGTGCGGAAGGGCTCGGCCGCGAGTGCCCAGGTCCGCACCTCTACGTCGCCGTCCGGGCCGAGCGTGAGACGCACGCCGAGCGTGAGACGCACGCCGAGCGTGCCGGTCTGGCCTGCCACCTCCTTCGCCAGCCGGCCGCGGATGGTCTCGTGCGGATACGGATACCCGAGGTCGGAGGCGCTCCCACGGAGCCGGTCGAGGTGACGGTCGAGTAGCGCGATGCGTCCGGCCTCGGCGCGCATCGTTTCGAGCAGACGGAGCGGCCCGCTCATCGGGCGAGATCGGTCAGGACGCGTGCCTTGAGGAGGCACTCGGCGTACTCGGCGCCGGCCTCCGAGTCCCACACGACGCCACTCCCCACGTCGTAGCGGCCCCGCCCATCGGCAACCACGGCCGTCCGGATTGCGACGTTGAAGGCGGCCGTGCCGTCCGGCCCGGCGGACCCGATGGCGCCGCAATAGACCCCGCGCGGCCCGACCTCCAGGTCACGGATGATCCCCATTGCGCGAAGCTTCGGCGCGCCCGTCACCGAGCCGCACGGAAAGAGGGCGCGCAGGACGTCGCCGAGCTGCGCCTCGGGCTGGACGCGGGCTCGGACCGTCGAGGTCATCTGCGTGACGGTGTCGTACCGTTCGGTCTCGAACAGCTCTGGCACGCAGACGCTCCCCGGCTCGGAGACGCGTGCGAGATCGTTGCGGAGGAGATCCACGATCATGAGGTTCTCGGCACGGTCCTTCTCGCTGGCGCGCAGGGCCGACGCGATCCGGGCGCCGTCGGCGCGCGAGGCACCGCTCGGGGCCGTGCCCTTCATGGGCCGGGCCGTGATCGTCCGCCCCCCAGGGTCCGGGTCGATCCGAAAAAACAGCTCGGGCGAGACCGACGCGACCGCCCCCCGGTCGGTCTGCACGAAGGCCCCATAGGCGACGGACTGGCGGCGCCGGAGTGCCGCGAACAGAGCCAATGGATCCCCCTCGAGTCCGAAGTTGAACGGGACCGTGAGGTTGATCTGATAGACGTTCCCCTCGCGGATGTGCGCCTTGATGGCCTCGATCTTCGCGCGGTAGGCCTCCTCCTCGAGACCGAACTGGAGGTCATGGACCGACGCCTCCCCGACGGTGGCCAGCGCCGCATCCACCTCCGCGTCGCCGACCTCGAGAGCCCTCTCGTACTCGCCGAACCAGGCGAGGGGGACGGCCGGATCGGTGGGGCTCGCGACGGGGGCCTGGCCCCATTCGAGCGCAGTGCCCGCCTCGTAGCTCAGAAACCCGGCGACGTGCGCACCCTCGGCCAGCGCCGCATCGAGGCGCGCGAGGAGCGGCCCCACATCGTCCGGGGTCTCCGCCGTGAGTACGCGGAGCGGGTCCGTGAACAGGCGCGCACCCCGACGACCGGTGTCGGCGTCGGGGCGCGGGGCGTCGAGGAGGACGGCGCCGGGCCGGCAGAGGGCGTCGGCGAGGGCAGTCGGGGACACGGAGCGGTGGGGTGCGGCCCCTCCAACGTCGCGCCCGCCCTCCCGATCCGCTACCTCCCATCGCCGGAGGGTGTGCCGAAGGCCGTGTCGGTCTGGTCCGGGCCGAGGTCGGCGTGGGTGAGGTTAGCGAGGGCCGGGCCGAGGGCCGCGCGGAAGTCATCAGCCCGCATCCGCTCCATCACGTCGCCACGACCGGCGCAGTAGCCCAGGAGGGCGTGCGGGCGCTGCATGTGCTGGAGCCCCTCGCGGACCACCCACATGTGCCACGACCGGCAGTCGCCGTCGAACGGGCCGATGAGGCGGGCGTAGAGGCGGTTCGCCGCGCGCTCCACCTCGTCCTCGCTCGTCAGCTCGCCCATCTCGAGCAGCCGCTGGAGGCCGCCCCAGATGTACCCCGCGAGGAAGTCGTGTTGGCCGTCCGTCAGTTCGAGGCCCGACGTGGGCCCGCGGTACCCGAGGTCGGCGAGGGGCGTCCGGATGCAGGCCTCGACGTGGGCCACGGCCTCGCGGATCATCGACTCGACGTAGGCGGAGGACTTGTTGGCGCGCTGGCGGGACATGAGCGAGGGGTGCGGTGTGAGCATGCCGACCCCCTCGTGAATCCCTCGCCAGCACGGTCGCAACGCGTTTATCCTGCGGCGTTGTCACGTCCGCTGGTCCATCCTGCCCTCCTGTTTCAGACGCCCTCCCACAGCCTTCGCGGACGTGTCAGTGTGAGACGCGCCCTGCACCGGCGGCCGAGGGGCTCCGCGGCGCACGTTCCCCACGCCGATCGCACTACATGTTGCGACGGTACTGCCCTCCCACTTCGAAGAGGGCCGCGGAGATCTGTCCGAGCGACGCCACGCGGACCGTCTCCAGAAGGGCCTCGAATGTGTTGCCGCCCTCGCGGGCGACGCGCTGGAGCCGGGCGAGCGCGTCGGGTGCCTCGGCCTCGTGGCGGCGGTGGAAGCGGGCGAGCCCGTCGAGTTGCCGCTGCTTCTCCTCTTCCGTCCCCCGCATCAGCTCCACCTCGGACTGGGACTCGGCCCCCTCCGCGGGCAGGAACGTGTTGACCCCGACGACCGGGAGCTCGCCGGTGTGCTTCCGATGCTCGTACAGCATCGACTCCTCCTGGATCTTCCCGCGCTGGTACATCGACTCCATCGCCCCGAGGACCCCGCCGCGGTCCGAGATCCGCTCGAACTCCATCAGAACCGCCTCCTCCACCAGGTCCGTCAGTTCGTCGATGATGTAGGCGCCCTGGATCGGGTTCTCGTTCTGCGCCAGGCCGAGCTCGCGGTTGATGATGAGCTGGATGGCCATCGCCCGGCGGACGCTCTCCTCGGTCGGCGTCGTGATCGCCTCATCGTAGGCGTTCGTGTGGAGCGAGTTGCAGTTGTCGTAGATCGCGAGGAGCGCCTGGAGCGTCGTCCGGATGTCGTTGAACTGGATCTCCTGGGCGTGGAGGCTCCGTCCGGACGTCTGGATGTGGTACTTCAGCTTCTGGCTCCGCTCGCTCGCCCCGTACAGCTCGCGCATCGCCACACTCCAGATGCGCCGCGCGACCCGGCCGATGACGGCGTACTCGGCGTCCATCCCGTTCGAGAAGAAGAACGAGAGGTTCGGGGCGAACGCGTCGACGTCCATCCCGCGCGCCCGGTAGGCCTCGACGTAGGTGAACCCGTTGGCGAGCGTGAACGCCAGCTGCGAGATCGGATTCGCGCCGGCCTCGGCGATGTGGTAGCCCGAGATCGAGACCGAGTAGAAATTGCGGACGCCCTCGTCGATGAAGGCCTCCTGCACGTCGGCCATGCAGCGGAGCGAGAACTCAGTCGAGAAGATGCACGTGTTCTGGGCCTGGTCCTCCTTGAGGATGTCGGCCTGGACCGTCCCGCGGACCGACTGCAGCGCGCGCTGGCGGATGTCTTGGTACTCGTCCTCAGAGAGCAGGCCCCACCCCACCAGCTCGGCGCCGGACGTGCCCAAAAGGCCGAGTCCCGTCCCGTCGTGGCCCTCGGGGAGGCCGGCGTCGTTATAGGGACTATAGACCGGCCGGTCGTCGCCCAGCTCGTCGGCGATGCGCTGCTCGGCCTCCTCCCAGCGGCCCTCGGCCTTGAGGAACTGCTCGACCTGCTGGTCGACGGCCGTGTTCATGAACATGGCCAGGATCGTCGGCGCCGGCCCGTTGATGGTCATCGAGACCGACGTCTTGGGGCTGCACAGATCGAAGCCGGAGTACAGCTTCTTCATGTCGTCCAGGGTCGCGATGCTCACGCCCGACGTGCCCACCTTGCCGTAGATGTCGGGGCGCGGGTCGGGATCGCGCCCGTAGAGCGTGACGCTGTCGAAGGCCGTCGAGAGCCGCTTGGCCGGCATCCCGAGCGACACGAGGTGGAACCGCTTGTTCGTCCGCTCGGGCGTGCCCTCCCCGGCGAACATGCGCGTCGGGTCCTCGCCCTCGCGCTTGAGGGGGAAGACGCCGGCCGTGAAGGGGAAGTGGCCCGGCAGGTTCTCCAAGAGGGCGTAGCGGAGCCGCTCGCCCGGGTCCTCCGTCCGCGGGAGCGCGACGCGCGGCACCTTCGTCCCGCTCAGCGTCTCGCGCGTGAGCGGCTGGTGGATCTCGCGGCCGCGGACGGTATAGACGAGGTCGTCGCCCGCGTACTGCTCGGCGACGGCGTCCCAGTTGTCGAGGATGGCGCGCGAGCGGGGGTCGAGGCGCCCCCACCAGTGGCTCGCCATCTCGTCGAGGCGTCCGGCGAGCTGCGCCTGATCCTCAGGCGCCCAGCGCTCGACCTGCCCCCGCGCGCCGACGGCCTGGCCCCACTTCCGCGCCGTCTCGACCTCGGCCTCGGCCCAGGCCCGGTACGAGCGGGACGTCTCCGCGATCTCGGCGAGGTAGCGCTGGCGGTTCGGGGGGATGACGGCCAGCTCCGACGGATTGAGCGCGGGCAGCGTGGCGGCGTCGTATGTGGACGAATGCTGGTCGAAGCCGTGCTCGCGGAGCTGGTCGAGGAGCGCGAGGTAGAGCCGGCTGACGCCCGGGTCGTTGAACTGGGCGGCCATCGTCGGATAGACCGGCATCTCGTCCGGGCTCTGGCCGAAGGCCGTGCGGTTGCGCTGGACCTGCTTCCGGACGTCGCGGAGGGCGTCCTGCGCCCCGCGCTTCTCGAACTTGTTGAGCGCGACGAGGTCGGCCGCGTCGAGCATCCCGATCTTTTCGAGCTGCGTCGGCGCCCCGAAGTCGCTCGTCATGACGTAGAGCGACACGTCGACGAGGTCGGCGATCTCGGTGTCCGACTGGCCGATGCCGGCGGTCTCCACGATCACGAGGTCGAACCCGGCCGCGCGGCACACGTCGACGGCGTCGCGGAGCGCCTGGCTGGTCGCACGGTGCGCCTGGCGCGTGGCGAACGACCGCATGTAGACGCGGTCCGCGTGCTCGCCGTAGAGCGAGTTCATCCGGATCCGGTCGCCGAGGAGCGCCCCGCCCGTCCGCCGCCGCGTCGGGTCCACGCTCAGGACTGCGATGTGCACGTCCTCGAAGTCGTTGAGGAAGCGGCGGACCAGCTCGTCCGTCAACGTCGACTTGCCGGCGCCCCCCGTCCCGGTGATGCCGACCACCGGCGCGGTGCCGGTCCGGTCCGCCGCCACGCTCGGGCGAGGCGCTGGAGCGCCGTCGCCGGACGGCGCGGCCGCGCGCTGCTCGACGGCCGTGAGGGCCCGGGCCACGGTCCGCGCCTCCGTCGTCTGGGCGGTCGCCACGGGCGCCCCCTCCGATTCGACGCCCTCGTCCCTCCTCGCCAGCGGATCGACGTCGCACGCCCGGATCATCGACTCGATCATCCCCTCCAGGCCCATCCGCATCCCGTCTTCCGGCGAGAAGATTTTGGCCACCCCGTAGGCCTCCAGCTCGGCGATCTCCTCGGGCACGATCACGCCGCCGCCCCCGCCGAACACCTTCACGTGGCCCGCCCCCCGCTCGCGCAGCAGGTCCACCATGTACTTGAAATACTCGACGTGCCCGCCCTGGTACGACGAGACGGCGATGCCCTGCGCGTCCTCCTCGATCACCGTCCGCACGACGTCGTCGACGGACCGGTCGTGGCCGAGGTGGATCACCTCGGCGCCCTGGGCCTGGAGGATCCGCCGCATGATGTTGATCGCGGCGTCGTGGCCGTCGAACAGGCTCGCGGCGGTGACGAAGCGGACGGGGTGCTCGGGCGTGTAGGGCATCGACGGGTCGGAAGCGGTTCCGAAAGGTAGGCGGCGCAGATTGGTCTCTCCTTGAACGCGGGGCGAATCGGTGCGTTCGGTGGGAGGCCGTCGCGACGTAAGCACGCCCGGCGTCGCCCCGTCCAGTCGCACTCCCTCGCCCCCTTCATGCGTCTCGCCCTCCTCGCCCTCGCCCTGCTCCTCGGCTGTTCGGACCCCTCATCGCCAGACGCCTCCGCAGCCGCCTCGTCCGATGCGCCCCCGACTGCGCTAACCGCCGACGCGGCCGCCCAGCGCGCCCTCGGGGTCGGCGACCGGGCGCCAGACTTCGTGCTCCCCAACGCGACGGGCCAGTCCGTCCGTCTCTCCGACCTGCTCGCCGACGGGCCGGTGGTCCTCACGTTCTACCGGGGCGCGTGGTGCCCCTACTGCAACACGCAACTCCGCGACTACCAGGAGGCGCTGGGCGCCATCGAGGCCGCGGGCGCCTCGCTCGCCGCCGTCTCGCCCCAGACCCCCGACGGCTCGGTGACCATGCAAGAGCGGAACCGCCTCACCTTCCCCGTCCTTTCCGACGTGGGCAACCAGGTCTCGCGCGACTACGGCCTCGTGTTCCAGGTGGACGACGCGACACGGGAGCGCTACGAGGCCGTGGGGATCGACCTGGCGGAGGCCAACGGGACCGACACGTGGGAGCTGCCGGTGCCGGCCACCTACGTCATCGACCCGAGCGGCGTCATCCGGTTCGCCTTCGTCGAGGCGGACTACACGCAGCGGGCGGCGCCGCGCGACGTGCTCGATGCCCTCGGGCGGCTCGGCTGAGGCGCGCCGGGCGCCTCCATCAGAAACGAACGAGCGATGGAGAACCCCGCCCGGGATCAGATAGTTGTTCCGACAAACACCGATCCCCTCATGCTCCTCTCCCCGTTCGATCTCGGCCCCCTCCGGCTCCCCAACCGCATCGTCCTCGCCCCGCTCACGCGGAGCCGCCACGAGCGCCAGATCCCCACCGACCTCGCCCCCACGTACTACGCCCAGCGGGCCTCGGCCGGCCTCCTCGTCGCCGAGGCCACGCAGGTGACGCCGCGCGGCCAGGGCTACCCCAACACGCCGGGCATCTACACTGACGAGCAGGCCGAGGCCTGGGCGGACGTGACCGACCTCGTCCACGCCGTCGGCGGGCGGATCGTGCTCCAGCTCTGGCACGTCGGGCGCGTCTCCCACTCGGCGTACCACGACGGCCGGCTGCCCGTGGCGCCGTCGCCGATCCCCGCCGCCGGCAAGGCCATGACGCCCGACTTCGACCTCGTCGATTTCGAGACGCCCCACGCCCTCACGGTCGACGAGATCGCGGACACCGTCGCGCAGTACCGCCACGGCGCGCGCCTCGCGAAGCAGGCTGGGTTCGACGGCGTCGAGATCCACGCGGCGAATGGATACCTCATCGAGCAGTTCCTGTCGTCCGGCTCGAACCAGCGCACCGACGCCTACGGCGGGTCGCTGGAGAACCGCCTCCGCTTCCTCCGCGAGGTGACCGACGCTGTGCGGGCCGAGTGGCCCGGCGAGCGCGTCGGCGCGCGGCTCTCGTTCGGCGCCGGGACGAATGGCGTGGTCGATGCTCGGCCCGAGGAGACGTTCGGAGCTGCCGCCGCCCTCCTCGGCGAGGCCGGGCTCGTGTACCTCCACGGCGTCCGCCCGAACACGCACTCCGGGACCATGGCCGAGAACGGCGACCTCGACGCCATCCGGCTCCTGCGCGACCACTTCGACGGCGCCGTCATCGCCAACGCCGAGTTCGACCGCGAGGAGGGCGAGGCGATTCTCGAATCCGGCACCGCCGACCTCGTCGCCTACGGCCGCCCGTTCCTCGCGACCCCGGACCTCCCGATCCGGTTCGCCGCCCAAGAGGCCGGCCTCGACGCCCCGCTCAACGACCCCGACCGGAGCACGTTCTACGGCGGCGCCGCCGAGGGCTACACCGACTACCCGATCTGGGACGGCCAGCCGGCCGCCGTCACGGCCTAGGCCACCCAGGCTGAGGACGGCGCCCCGCGGACGACGGACGTTCGCGGGGCGCCGGGGATGCAGAGCCTCCGCCTCTCAGCCCTCGTACTCGCCCCAGACCTGGCGGAGGCGCCCGGCGATCTCGCCGACCGTGGCCTCGGCCTGGACGGCGTCCAGCACGTATGGGACCACGTTCTCGTCACCGCGCGCGGCGCGCTCGATGGCGTCGAGGGCGGCCCGCCACCGGGCCGCATCGCGCTGGTTGCGGAGTGCCCGGAGCCGCTCGACCTGCTGCTCGCGGACCTCGTCGGACACGCGGAGCAACTCGACCTCGGCCTCGTCGCCCTCCGTCTGGAACCGGTTGACGCCGACGACGACCTCCTCGCCCGACTCGACGGCCCGCTGCGCCCGGTACGCCGACTGTGCGATGCGGTCTTGGTAAAACCCGTCCTCGATGGCCGCGACGGCGCCGCCCATCGCGTCGATCTCCTCGATGAGGCGTGTGGCCTCCCGCTCGATCTCGGCCGTCAGGTGCTCCACGTAGTACGATCCGGCGAGCGGGTCTACGGTCTCCGTCACGCCGCTCTCGAAGCCGATCACCTGCTGCGTGCGGAGAGCGAGCGTCGCCGCCTGCTCCGTCGGGAGCGCGAGGGCCTCGTCGAACCCGTTCGTGTGGAGGCTCTGCGTGCCGCCGAGGACCGCCGCGAGCGCCTGGATCGTCGTCCGCGCCACGTTGTTCATCGGCTGCTGCGCCGTGAGCGTCGAGCCGGCCGTCTGCGTGTGGAAACGGAGCATCTGCGCCTTCGGATCGGTCGCGCCGAACCGGTCGCGCATGATGTGGGCCCACATCCGCCGCGCCGCCCGGAACTTGGCGACCTCCTCGAAGAAGTCGTTGTGCGCGTTGAAGAAGAAGCTGAGGCGCTTCCCGAACGTGTCCACGTCGAGCCCGGCGTCGAGGGCCGCCTCCACGTAGGCGACCCCGTCTGCGAGCGTGAACGCGAGTTCTTCGGCGGCTGTCGACCCGGCCTCGCGGATGTGGTAGCCGCTGATGGAGATCGTATTCCAGCGCGGGGTGTGCTCGGCGCACCACGCGAACGTGTCGGTGATGAACCGCATCGACCGGCGCGGCGGGTAGATGTAGGTCCCGCGCGCCGCGTACTCCTTCAGGATGTCGTTCTGGATGGTCCCCCCGAGGCGGCGCGGGTCGGCGCCCTGCTCCTTCGCCACGGCCACGTAGAGCGCGAGGAGGATGGGCGCCGTCGCGTTGATGGTCATCGACGTCGTGACGTCGGCGAGCGGGATGCCGTCGAACAGGCGCCGCATGTCGTCGATGGAGCAGATCGAGACGCCGACCTTGCCCACCTCACCCTCGGCGATCGGGTCGTCCGCGTCGTAGCCGATCTGCGTCGGCAGGTCGAAGGCGACGGAGAGCCCGCGCGCGCCGGCCGCGAGGAGCGCGTGGTAGCGCGCGTTCGACTCCTCGGCGGTCGAGAAGCCGGCGTACTGGCGCATCGTCCAGAGCCGGCTCCGGTACATCTCGGGGTAGACGCCGCGCGTGAAGGGGAACTGCCCCGGCTCGCCGAGCCGCTCCCCGAGATCGTCGGGCCGGTCGGCCTCGGTGGCGACGGCGGGGATCTCCAGGCCGGAGGTCGTCTCAGAGGCGGTGTCGGTGGTCATCGTCGGATCGTTGGGGGCGGAGAGTACGCGCCGGCGGTCCCCCGGTGCCCCGGTTACCAGGAGAGCGCGTGGCTCACGGCGATCTCGATCTGGCCGTCGGAGGACGCGTCGAACGCCTGGTGCACGTAGCCCAGCCGCACCGACAGCCCGTCGGCGAGGGCGGCGCGGAGCCCGGTCGTCAGCCGGAGGCGGTCGAACACGGACCGTCCCTCGCGGCCGGTCGCCCGGAGAAACACCTCGGCCGACGTCTCCGCCGTAAAGGGCGAGCGCGGGCCGAGCGGGACCGCCGCCGACAGTCGGTAGCGGGCTCGTGTCTGAAACGCCTGCCCCTCGACCCACCGCTGCTCGACCCGGAGGCGGTTCGCGAAGCGCACCCCCAGCGCCTGCTGCCTGAGGGACGCCTCCACGTACGTCCGCGCCTCGTCGGCCGGGAGGTCCGGCGTGCCCCGTTTCTCGGAGCGGACGTAGCCGCCACCCGCCGCCACACCGAGCGCGTCGTCGAGCATGCCCTCCGCGCGCATGAAGAATTGGAACTGGTCGAGGTCGCCCGTGAGCGTGTGGTTCCGGTATTTGAGGTCCACGTCGAGCCCGACCGGTGCCTCCCCGAACGCGAGGTCCAAGGAGTAGTCGGCCCACAGGCCGAGCGCGGCGGCGTCGGACGGCGCCTCTGAGGTCTGGGCCATCGGGGCAGTCCCCAGGGCAGCGGCGCAGAGGCCGAGCAGGAGTGTTCGTTTCATCGGCTCAGGCTCTCGGCCGTCACCATGCCCACCTCGTCAAACGCGACGGCGCCGGTGGACACGTCGTGCATCGCCCCGATCACGACGAGGTCGCCGCGCTCGACGAGCCCCCGGATCGTCGGGCTCCGGTCGACGATGTGGCGGACGGTCATCCGGACGTTCTGGTCCGCCACGGCCTGGACGAAGTCCTTGTTGGCCGACGACCGCTCGCCGGGCACGGCGTCGCCAACGGCGTAGAGGGCCGGGGCGAGGTTGGCGAGCGTCGAGGTCAGGTTGCCCAGCTCCACGTGGTCGCAGACCCCCTTGACGGCGCCGCACTCGGTGTGGCCGAGCACGACGATCACCTTCGAGCCGGCCACGGCCGTCGCGAACTCCAGGCTCCCGAGGATGTCGGTGTTGATGAAGTTGCCAGCGATGCGGACCGAAAACACGTCGCCCACGCCTTTGTCGAACACGATCTCGTGGGGCACGCGGCTGTCGATGCACCCGAGGATGGCCGCCATCGGGTACTGGCCCTCGGCGGTCTGACGAACCTGGTCGAGGAAGTCGCGCTCGACGGCTCGGCCGGCCAGGAACCGCTCGTTCCCGTCCTTGAGGAGTTGGATCACGTCGCGCGGCGTGAGGGCGGCCTGGGTCTCGGCGGTCAGCGCAGCGGTGAGGTCACGCTCAGTAGGCATGGCGGTAGCGATGGGAGGAGAGAACCGATCGGGGACGCGTAAGATCGCTGCACGGCGGCGATCCCTGCCGCACCTCTCTTCACACCCCTCTGCTCGCCATGCCCCGTCCCACCCGCGACCTCGCCCCCGACGCTCGCCTCCACCACGAAGTGGCGGCCCTGCTGCGCGGCCAGAACGCCCATGTCGATGCTGCGACGGCCCTTCGGGGCATCCCGCCCGAGCGCGCCAACGAGCGCGTGGACGGGATGCCGCACTCGCTTTGGGACCTGGTGGAGCACCTGCGGATCGCCCAGGCCGACATCCTGGAGTTCAGCCGCTCGGCAGACTACCAGGCGAAGGACTGGCCGGCCGACTACTGGCCCGACGGCGACGCCACGCTCGAGGCCTGGAGCACATCGCGCGACGCGTTCCTCGCCGACCTCGACGCGCTCATCGCCCTCGCAGAGGACGACGCGACGGACCTCACAGCCGAGTTCGCCTGGGCTCCGGGCTACACCCTCCTCCGCCAGCTCCTGCTCGTGGCCGACCACAACGCCCATCACCTGGGGCAGATCGTCAGCCTGCGCCGCCAGTTGGGGCTGTGGCCGCCCGAAGACAAGGTCGAAGCAGATCTTCCCGAAGCGGTGCGGCCTGACGGGCCGGCGTAGGGTCGATCCCCACGTCAGGATGGGCCCCAGGCCCGCATCGCACGAGGCCTCCGGGCCTCACCTTGGGACCAAGCGGCCCGTCTGTGGGTCGGGCCGTGGTGCATTCAGAACCCAGCGTCTCCGCACCCATGCCCGCACTGCCATGACGACCCCGCTTCCCCGCACGCCCCACGACGCGTACCCCCTCGATCCTCACCACGCCGCCGTCGTCGACGGAACCCACGTCGCGCTCCGATGGGAGCCTTCCGACGATGCCGAGACCTACGCCATCGAGGTGTCTGAAGACCCAGAATTCCGCACCATCGTCTACACGCACGAGGTGCCGGGGACGGAGACCGAGTTCATCGTCCCCGTTCCGTTTCCCGAGGACGACCGGCTCCTCTACTGGCGCGTCAGCGCTGGGAATGCCGAAGGCTGGAGCGCGGGCGCCCGGATCGAGAGTTTCATCAGCGGGATGGCGGACCAGGCCGCCCTCAGTCCCGAGCCGGAAGACTCGGAGCCCTACGGGCCGCTCCCGTCGCTGCTCTGGTCGTTCCGCCGCCAGCCGTTTCCGATCACGGATCTGCCCGACGCGTAGCCCGCTCCCCGCGACCCGCCGGCCGGGCCGGACTCCCAGCAGCCCGGTGCGGAGGACCTCGCGCGTCACGATCTCAGAGGTCACCACGTACGCGGCATGACGCCCTGCGGCCCCCGCTCGGCGCCGCGGTGAGCAGAGAGGCGCGCACCGGGAGGTGCCCCCCCGTCCACCCCTCGCAGCATCCCCTAGACGTTCGGGGCCGGCTTGCTGCGCGGTGTCCCCCTCCCTTGCAGGAGAGACACCCTCGTCGAGGGAATCAGAGAGCTGTGCCCGGATGCGGCCGGCGTCGATAGGTTCGGGGCCGACTCCCCCGCTGCCCATGCCCCGCTCGCTGCTCCTCCTCGCCCTGCTCGCCGCGGTCGCCGCGTCGGCCCAGCCGTCCGTTCCCCTCGCGATCGACTACGCCGTCGACGGCGTGACGTCGTACGACCCCGCCATCCCGACGCCGGAGGAGGTGTTGGGCTACACGATCGGCGAGCGCCACACGCGGCCCGAGGAGGTCGTCCGGTACGTCGAGGCCGTGGCCGCGGCGTCGCCACGCGTGACGATGGGCGTCCACGGGACGACCTACGAGGGGCGCCGCCTCGTCCACGCGATCGTGACGGCGCCGGAGAATCACGCGCGCCTCGACCAGATCCAGGCCGCGAACGTCCGTCTCAGCGAGTCGCCCGCGACCGTCTCCGACGCCGACCTCGCGACGATGCCGGCCGTCCTGTTTCAGGGCTACTCGATCCACGGCAACGAGGCGAGCGGCACCGAGGCCTCGCTCGTCTACCTCTACCACCTCGCCGCCGGGCGCGGGCCGGCCGTCGACGACGCGCTCCGCCAGACCGTCATCCTCTTCGTCCCGATGCTCAACCCCGACGGGCGCGACCGCTTCGTGGACTGGGTCAACGGCTGGCGCGGAACCACCCCCACGGCCGACCCCCGCGACCGCGAGCACAACGAGCCGTGGCCCCAGGGACGGACCAACCACTACCTCTTCGACCTCAACCGCGACTGGCTCCCGACGGCGCTCCGCGAGAGCCAGGGCCGCATGGCCCTCTGGCACGCGTGGCGCCCCCAGGTCACGACGGACCACCACGAGATGGGCCCCGAGGCCACGTTCTTCTTCCAGCCCGGCATCCCGTCCCGCAATAACCCGAACACGCCCGCGGCCACGTTCGACCTGACGGGCCAGATCGCGACGTACCACGCCGACGAACTCGACCGGATCGGGAGCCTTTACTACTCCGAGGAGAGCTTCGACGACTTCTACTACGGCAAGGGCTCGACTTACCCCGATATCAATGGCGGCGTCGGCATCCTCTTCGAGCAGGCCTCGTCGCGTGCCCTCGTCCGCGACACGGACGAGAACGGGCCGCTGAGCTACGCCTTCACGATCCGCAACCAGGTCGCTACGTCGGTCTCGACGCTCCGGGCCGTGACGGCGATGCGCGAGGCGCTCCTCCGCCACCAGCGCGATTTCTACGCCGCCGACAAGCCCTCCGGCGCCTACGTCATCGGGCTGAACGAGCACCGGACACGCGGGCAGGCCCTCGCCCAGGCGCTCCGCCGAAGCCGGGTCCGCATCTACGATCTCGCCCGCGATGTGCAGGCGGACGGACGGCGCTACCGAGCGGGCGAGGCGTACGTGATCCCGCTCGACCAGCCTCAGGGCCGCCTCGTCCGCGCGGCGATGGAGCGGACGCTGGAGTACGCCGACTCGCTCTTCTACGACGTCTCGGCGTGGACCTTCCCCCTCGCCTACGGCGCCGACGTGGCCGAGGTCGACCGCGCGAGCGGCCTGCTCGGCCCAGAGATCGAGCCGGCGTTCGACGGCGGGCGCTTCGTCGGCGGCCGCTCCAGCGTGGCCTACCTCATCCGATGGGACCGCTACTTCGCGCCCCGCGCGCTCCGGCGGCTCCAGGAGGCCGGCGCCCGCGTCCGCCTCGCGACGAGTCCGTTCACGGCGTCGGTGGGCGGCGCCACCGAGGCGTTCGACCGGGGGACCCTCGTCGTCCCGGTCCGCCAGCCCGGCATCGAGGAGGACTCGGTGCACGCCGTCGTCCGGCGAGCCGTTGCCCAGGACTACGTCGAGGCCTTTGCCCTGTCCTCCGGCCTGACGCCGACGGGGAACGACCTCGGCAGCCGCGCGTGGCCCGTGCTCCCGACACCGCGGATCGCGCTCCTCGCCGGCGACGGGACGAGTTCGAACGACGTCGGGGAGGTGTGGCACCTGCTGAGCGAGCGGTTTGGCCAGCGCATCTCGCTCCTCGACGTGGCGCAGGTCCGGGGCGGGCTCGACGCCTACACCGTCCTCGTGATGCCGAACGGCGGCTACGGCGCCCTCGACTCAATCGCCACGACGCGGCTGACGGCGTGGGTGCGCGAGGGAGGCGTCCTCGTCGCCGCCGAGGGCGGCGCGCGGTGGGCCGCCCGAGCTGGCCTCCTTCAGGCCGAGCTCCGCCCGTCCTCGACCGACTCCACGGCATGGTCGTACAGCCAGCGCGACGACGCGCAGGGCGCCCAGGCCATCGGCGGCTCCATCTTCGAGGTCGCCCTCGACCCGACGCACCCGCTGGCCTACGGCTACGGCGACGCGCGTGCCCGTCTTCAAGTCCGGGACGGCCCTCTTCGAACCGGGCCGCGCCGGGAGCGGCGTCGACGTGGGCGTCTACGCCGACGCGCCGGTCCTCAGCGGCTACATCTCGTCGCGCAACCTGGAGCGGCTGCCGGGCGCCGCGGCGCTCAAGGCCGGCCGCCTCGGCCGGGGCCGCGTGGTCCTCATGGACTTCAACCCGACGTTCCGCGCCTTCTGGTGGGGCACGGACGGGCTCCTCCTCAACGCCATCTACCTCGGCAGCACCTTCTAGCCCGATGACCCACCGCCTCCTCCTTCTGGTCACCCTCACGGCGCTCGCCGCCGGGTGCGCCGCCCCGTCCCGCACGGTCCAGACGCCCGTCCACGCGAACGCGCTCGCCTTCGGGGTGATGTACGACCACACCGCCCTCCACGTCGCCGACCTGGGCACGAGCGTCCGGTTTTACGAGGAGGTCTTCGGCCTCCCCGAGATCCCCGCGCCGGGCGACCCGACGGCCATCCGCTGGCTCTCGCTCGGCGGCGACGACCAGCTCCACCTCATCCACTACGAGGGCGCCGTTCCCCCGACCACGAAGGCCGTCCACCTCGCCGTGGCCGTGACCGACCTCGACGCGTTCGTCACCCACCTCGACGCCCTCGGCCGTCCCTACTCCGACTGGCCCGGCGCGGCGGCCACCGTCAGCGTGCGGGGCGACGGGGTGCGGCAGGTGTACGTGCAGGACCCCGACGGCTACTGGATCGAGGTGAACACGGCCCGCCCGGCGCCATGATGCGGCCCCTCCGCCTCGTTGCGTTCGTCGTGTTCGCCGCCGGGTGCGGCTCCGCCCCGTCCGAGCCGGCCGCGGCGCCCGAGACGGTCGACCTCGCGCCCTACTTCGAGGGGATGGACGGCACGTTCGTCACGCTCGACCTGGAGACGGGCCGGCGCCGCGTCTACAACCCGGACCGCGCGGCGACCCGGTTCATCCCGGCCTCCACCTTCAAAATCCCCAACACGCTCATCGCCCTCGAAACGGGGATCGCCAGCGGGCCGGAGTTCGCCATCGCGTGGGACTCGACCGTCGCCCCGCCCCAGAGCTGGTGGCCCCGCGCCTGGCGCCAGGACCAGACACTCCGCACGGCCTTCCGCAACTCTGTCTTCTGGGCCTACCAGTCGCTCGCGCGCCGGACCGGCGAGGCCACGATGCAGGACTTCGTCGACCGCTTCGACTACGGCAACCGCGACCTCGGCGGCGGCATCGACCAGTTCTGGCTCAACGGCGACCTCCGCATCTCGTCCGACGAGCAGATCGACTTCCTCGGGCGGCTCGTCGACGGGGACCTCGGGGTCTCGGCCCGCTCCACGCAGATCGTCCGCGACCTGATGCTCCTGGAGGAGACGCCGAGCTACCGGCTCTACGGCAAGACCGGGACGGCCGAGCTGACGCCCACGCGCGAACTGGGCTGGCTCGTCGGCTTCGTCGAGACCGAGGCGGACACGACGCTCTACGCGCTCAACATGGAGGGCGAGCGGGTCTGGGAGGACTGGCCGCCGCAGACGCGTGCGGACCTCGTCCGACAGCTCCTCGTTGCGCTGGACGTGATCCCGACGACCACGTTGTAAGCCATGCGTCGTCTCCTTCTCCTCGCCCTCCTGCTGGGCGGATGCGCCACCGCGCTGCGGTCTGACCTCGACCCCGCCGACCCGGTCCCCTCCATGACCGCCACCCCCCCGCCGACGGACGGCGTGACGCTCCGCCCGCTGCGGCCCGGCGTGTGGGTCCACACCTCGTGGCACACGTTCGCGGACGGCACGCGCGTCCCGGCCAACGGCCTCGTCGTCCGCGACGGCGACGGGCTCCTGCTCGTGGACTCCGCCTGGGGCGAGGACGCGACGGCCGCCCTGCTCGACTCGATCGCCACGCGAATCGGGCTCCCCGTCCGCCGCGCCGTCGCCACGCACTTCCACGACGACCGCGTCTCGGGGGCCGACGTGCTCCGAGCCCGGGGCGTCGAGGTGTTCGCGACGCCACTCACCCGGCGCCTCGCCGCGACCGAGGGCAACACGGTCCCGTCCTCGGCCCTCGGCGGTCTCGACAGCCCTGGCGACGCCGTCCGTCTCGGGTCGGTGGAGGTGTTCTACCCCGGACCGGGGCACGCCGTCGACAACGTGGTCGTCTACGTCCCGGCGGCCGGCGTCCTGTTCGGCGGCTGCGCCGTGCACGAGGCGACGCGCCAGGGCCCCGGCAATACGGCTGACGCTGATCTCGACGCATGGCCTTCGTCGCTCCGCCGCGTCCGGAGCCGCTACCCCGACGCCACGCTCGTTGTGCCCGGCCACGGCGCCGTCGGGGGGCCCGGCCTGCTCGACCATTCCATCGCGGTCGTCGAGGCCGCGCAACGGTAGGCGCGCCCGCAGCGTAGACGCGGCCCACAGCCTCTGGACCCATGACACGCGTCTACAGCAACCCCGACCCGGCCATCACCCACCTCGTCCGCAACGCGCTGGAGCAGATCGGCGTGACGGCCGTCGTGCAGGGCGAACGGCCGGGTGCCGCCATGGGAGAGGTCCCCCCCATCGCCGCGTGGTCCGCAGTGTGGGTCTCCGAGGGGGCGCGCATGGACGAGATCCGCGCGATCATCGCCGAGACCACGGCGGAGACCCCGAGCGTCGTGACGTCGTGGACGTGCGTGGAGTGTGGCGAGGAGGTCGAGGGGCAGTTCGGGGTGTGCTGGTCGTGCGGCGCGCCGGCGCCGGAGCTCGCCTAGCGACCGACGCCGATCGCGCCGGTCCCCCATGCAACGCGACGAGGACGGCGCGTCCGCGCAGACGAACCGCCGTAGCATGAGGTGTCATCCGCCCCCTCCTCCCATGCGTCTGGTCCTGCTCGCCCTCGGCGTCGTTCTCACCCTCAGCGCCTGCGCCGAGCCTGACACGGAGATCGACCCTGACGTGACGGGCACCGTCGAAGCCGGCGGCGCCTCCTCCGACGGCACGCTCGACGCGGACCCCGTGGAGCCCTCCGTCGGCGACCTCGCGCCACCCGCCCTCCCCGAAGACTCGGTCCACGCCGGGCTCTGAGCGCTCCGGCCCGTTCTCCTAGGCGTTTCCACAGCCCGGCGGAGCGGCGGGCGGGGTTGGAGCGTTACCGTGGGGCCCTCCTGAGACCGCCCCTGCGCCGTGGATCGCTCGTCTGACGCCCCCAAGTCCAACTTCCTCTACGACCTCGTCGCCGCCGACGTCGAGGCCGGGGTCCACGGCGGGCGCGTCGTCACGCGCTTTCCCCCCGAGCCCAACGGGTATCCGCACATCGGGCACGCCCAGAGCATCTGCCTCAACTTCGGGCTGGCCGAGGCCTTCGGCGGCGTCACGAACCTCCGCTACGACGACACCAACCCGGAGGCCGAGAGCCTGGAGTTCGTCGAGGCCCTGGAGGACGCGGTCCGCTGGCTCGGGTTCGAGCCGAACGAGATCCGGTTCGCCTCGGATTACTTCGAGCAGCTCTACGCGTGGGCCGTCGAGCTGGTGGCGAAGGGGCTCGCCTACGTCGACAGCCAGACGGAGGAGGAGATCCGCGCGGGGCGCGGGACGGTGACGGAGCCAGGCACCGAGAGCCCCTACCGCGACCGGCCGGTCGAGGAGAGCCTCCGCCTCCTGGACGAGATGCGGCGCGGCGAGCACCCAGACGGCTCCCACGTGCTCCGGGCCAAGATCGACATGGCCCACCCGAACATGAAGCTGCGCGACCCGCTCATGTACCGGATCCGCCGCGACGCCCACCACTACCGCCGCGGCGACGCGTGGAGCATCTACCCGCTCTACGACTGGGCCCACGGCCAGGGCGACGCCATCGAGGGGATCACGCACTCGATCTGCACCCTCGAGTTCGACGTCAACCGGCCGCTCTACGACTGGTACCTCGAGGCCATCGGCCTCCCGGAGCCGCGCAACCACCAGTACGAGTTCGCCCGGTTCAACCTCGACTACACCGTCACGAGCAAGCGGAAGCTCCGCCAGCTCGTCGAGGAGGGGCACGTGGCTGGTTGGGACGACCCCCGGATGCCCACCATCGCCGGTCTGAAGCGCCGCGGCGTCCGCCCGGAGGCGCTCCGGCGCTTCTTCGACGGCCTCGGCGTGACGAAGGTGAACGGAAGCGTCGAGTTGCAGCAGTTCGAGTATGCCCTCCGCGACGACCTCAACGAGATCGCCCCGCGCGTCCTGGCCGTCACCGACCCCGTCACGCTGACGATCGAGGGCGTGGACGGGACGACGTGGAGCGAGGCGCCGTACTGGCCCCACGACGTGACGCCGCCCGAGGGCGCGCCCGCGACGCGCCGGCTCCCGCTCGGTCCCGAGGTCTGGATCGAGCGCGACGACTACGCCGAGGAGCCGCCGAAGGGCTGGAAGCGCCTCTCCCCCGGCGCCCGCGTCCGCCTCCGCCACGGGCCGATCGTCGAGTGCCTGGGCGCCGAGACCGACGCCGACGGCGTCCTCACGGCCGTCCGGGCGCGACTGGCCGAGGAGGAGGGCAAGGTGAGCGGTGTGATCCACTGGGTCGACGCCGAGCACGGGCTCCCAGCTACGTTCCGCCTGTACGACCGCCTGTTCACAGACCCGAACCCGGCCGCCGCGGAGGACTTCCTCGGCACGCTCAACCCGGAGTCGCTCGTCGAGACGCAGGGCTGGATCGAGCCGTCCGTCGCCGACGACCCGGCCGACACGCGCTACCAGTTCGAGCGGACGGGTTACTTCTGGCAGGACCCGGAGGACAGCGCGCCTGACGCGCTCGTGTTCAACCGGATCGTCGCACTCCGATCCCACTACGTACTAAAGGCTGATCCTGCGCATTATAAGCTGTCTTTACCTGACGTCACTTTCTCAGTTGGTAGAGCTGGTGACACCGAAGAGAAGGCGCCGAACCCGAAACAAACAGCCCCTGCGTCACCTCGCGACCCGGCTGCGGGGCTCGACGAGACGGAGCGCAAGCGCTACGACGCGCTCGTCGCGCGGGGCGCTGGCGAAGAGGAGGCCGCTGTGCTCGCTGACGACGACGACCTCGCCGCCCTCTACGAGTCCGTCCTCGCCGCGTTCGACCGGCCGCAGGAGGCGGGCGCCATGCTCGTCCACGACCTCCGCCCTGCCCTCGGCGGCCGGTCCCTCGTCGACTCGAAGGCGACGCCCGAGGCCCTTGCCGACGTGCTCCGCATGGTCGACGCTGGGACGCTCACGCGGAACGCGGCGGGCGAGGCCGTCGCATCGCTCGTGACCGACGGTGGCTCCGCCGAGGCCGTCGATCGAAGCCCACGGGCTCGCGGCCGTCCGCGACGCCGACGCGCTCGCGCCGGCCATCGACGCGGCCCTTGCCGACAACCCGGACGAGGTCGCGCGCTACCGCGCCGGCGAGCAGCGGCTGTTCGGCTTCTTCGTCGGGCAGGCCATGCGCCGCGCCGGCAAGGGCGCCGACCCGAAGCAGGTCCAGGCCCTCCTCCGCGAGCGCCTCGACGGGTAACCCGCGCCTCTGAGCCGCGCTAGGCCTGGTGCCGAAACTCAGGGATGTCATCCTGAACGCCGTGACGGATCTCGACGCGATGTCTGACTCCGTCGTCAGCGCTCGCGGCGGCCTCCCCCGATGGCGTCGAGATCCTTCGCGCTGCTCAGGATGACGGGACCAGAGGGGTCCCCGCCCAAGCCCTAGTCTCGGGGTCGGTCGCGGAGGCGGCGCCAGAGGTAGGCGCCGAGGTTAAGGAGCAGGAAGAAGGCGAACAGGAGGACGGCCGAGAGACGGATGGTCCGCATCTCAGCCGAGGACGGCGGCCGCGCGGCGGAGACGACGAATGGTCGCCTCCCGGCCGATCGCGACGAGCGTCTCGAACATGCCCGCGCCGGCGGGCGTCCCCGTCGCGGCGAGGCGGACCGGGTGGATGATCCGCCCGAAGCCGACCTCCTCGTCCTCGGCGAGTCCGCGCATGGCGGCCTCGGTGCTGGCCTCCGTGAACGCGTCGTCCGCCTCCAGGCGGTCGGCGTAGAGCGAGACGAGGCGGGCGCTGTCGTCCTTCCAGCGCTTCTTGAGGCCGCCCTCGTCATACGCCTCCGGGTCCTCGAACAGGTAGGTCGCGTCGGCGAGATCGTGGGCGAAGGCGAGGCGCTCGCGGAGCAGGTCGACGCCCTCCGCCAGCCGTTTGTCCGCCACGTCCCCGACGCGCGCCTCGACGGCGGGCCGCGCCCGGCGCACGATCTCCTCCGTGGGGAGGTCGCGGAGGACCTGCCCGTTCAGCCAGTCCAGCTTCTCCAGGTCGAACTTGGCGCCCGACTTGTGGACGCGGTCGAGCGAGAAGGCCTCCACCAGCTCATCCAGGCTGAACCGCTCGCGGTCGTCGCCGGGGCTCCAGCCGAGGAGCGCGAGGTAGCCTACGAGCGCCTCAGGCTCGTACCCGGCCTCCCGGTACTGGCGGACGCTGACGGGGATGCCCTGCTTCTCGGCGTTCCGCTTCGAGAGCTTGCCGCCGGTCGGGCTGAGGAGGAGCGGGAGGTGCGCGAACTGCGGCGGCTCCCACCCGAGCGCCTCGTAGAGCAGGAGGTGCTTCGGCGTCGACGGCAGCCACTCCTCGCCCCGGATTACGTCGGTGATCTGCATGGCGTGGTCGTCCACGACGTTCGCGAGGTGGTACGTCGGGAGCCCGTCGCTCTTGATGAGCACCTGGTCGTCCACCCCGTCCGTCTCGAACGAGACCTCACCGCGCACGCGGTCCGTGAACGTCACGGTCCGCCCGGGCTCCACCTTAAGGCGGACGACGTGGGGCTCGCCCGCGTCAATCCGGCGCTGGACCTCGTCGGCGTCGAGCGTGAGCGCGTTCGTCATCTCGCTGCGCGTCGAGGCGTCGTAGGTCGGGGTCGGCGTGGCGTCGGTGCGGAGGCGCTGGCGCATCGCCTCGATCTCGTCCGGCGTGTCGAAAGCGACGTAGGCGCGGCCCTCCTCGATCAGCCGACGCGCGGCGTCGGCGTAGAGCTGGGTCCGCTCGCTCTGGTGATACGGCGCGTGGGGCCCACCCGCCTGCGGCCCCTCGTCCACCGAGAGCCCGGCCCAGGCGAGGCTGTCGAGGATGTCCTGCTCGGCCTCCGGGACGAACCGCGCCTGGTCCGTGTCCTCGACGCGCAGGACGAACGTGCCGCCGGTCTGCCGCGCGAGGAGGTAGTTGTAGAGGGCCGTGCGGAGGCCGCCGATGTGGAGGAGGCCGGTGGGCGAGGGCGCGAAACGGACGCGGACGGCGTCGGACATAGAGAGCGGAGCGTCGAGAGGAGCCGCCAAGCTAGCGAGCCCCCCTGCTCCCTCGCCTTGACGCGCCCTTCGTCCGCCGGCCCGAAACGGTGTGACGCGTCCGTTTACGGCCGCATCTGTTTACGGCTGCATCCGCACGCGCGACGCCTCGACGGTGATGCCCGGGTCGATCAGGTAAAGCGCCCCGTCGCGGAGGACCGTCTCCACCACGCGGTCGGGCGGCGCGGTCGGCGCCGACGCGGGCGTGAGCACGCTCCCGATGACGATGGCGAGGCCGGCGACGGCGAGCATGGCGCCCACCGAGACACGGCGGCGGAGGGCCCCGCCGAGCGGCGCGCGGTCGGCCCGGCGGTCCGGCGCCCGGCGCGTGGCCCGGCGGACGCGGTCCAGACGGGTGAACAGGGCAGCGTCGGCGGTCGGGGGGACGAGGAGCGGCTCCTGGCGAGCGGCGAGCCGGAACGCGAGGAGCGCGTCGAACTGGGCGCGGCAATCGGCGCACGCCGCGAGGTGACCGAACAGCTCCGGCTGGCGGGCCGGGTCCAGCTCGCCGTCGAGGTAGTCGTTCAGGAGGACCTCGGCGTCCTCGTCGGTGCAGGGGGAAACGAACGTCATGTCAGGAAGTCGCGAACGGTCAGAGGCTCAGGCGGTACGGGCGGCCACGGCGGGCGTTGCGCCCGGCCCCGGCGCGTCGGGGTGGAGCCACGGCCGGAGCGTCTCGCCGATCTTCCGCCGCGCCTTGAACAGGCGGCTCTTGACCGACGAGACCGTCGTTTTGGTGACGGCCGCGATCTCCTCGTAGCTCAGGTTCTGGTACTCCCGCAGCACCACCACCTCGCGGTACGACGGCGAGAGCGTCTCCAGCGCCCGGTTGACGAGGTCGGCCTGCTCACTCTTGAGGAGGTTGGCGAACGGCGTGCCCCCGCGCGACGGCGGCTCCGGCGCCTCGAGCGCGAACGGCACTTCGCGGCCCTTCTTGCGGAGCGCGTTGAGGCACTGGTTCCGGGCGATCGTGAACAGCCACGCTTTGAACGAGGTCGAACTGAGGAGACGGTCGCGGTGCTCGTAAGCCCGCGTGAACGTCTCCTGGAGCATGTCCTCCGCCGCCGTCCGGTCGAGCAGCATCTTGGCGCAGTAGGCGTAGACGGCCCCCTTGTAGCGGTCGTAGAGGGTCACGAAGGCGAACTCGTCCCCCTGGCGGAACGCGTCGATGAGGGCAGGGTCGTCGGGAGTCATGGGCGACGGGGGGAGAGGCTCTCTATCTACCAGGACACGCGACGGGCCGGATCGTTGCTCGCCGCTCGCCGTTTTCGCATCGGGTGGACGGACGGGAGGGTCGGACAGGGTACGACCTGGCGACGGACGGCCTGCCTCCGAGATCGTCCCTGCATACGGACGCGCCGGATCGTCCGTTTTCGCGACCCCTTGAACGGCCCGCCCGGCCACTCGGTTAGCTTCCGGGCCGCGAGGCGTGCCAGGAGTCTTCGGTACCGCGCGCCTCCTCCCAGGTCTCCAGAGTCCACAGCGACGCCCTTGATGCGCCCGATCCTTCCCTCTCTCGCCCTCCTCCTCTCGCTCACGGCCGTCGGCTGCAGCAGCACCCGCCCCGCCGCCCCGGCCCTGGACCACGACGGAACGCCCGTCGTCGCCCTCTGGAGCGCCGACACGCTCTCGCTCGCCGAGTTCGACGAGGTCTACCGCGCCACCGACGGCGCCATCGCCGACACGACGCAGACGCCCCTCGAGCGCCGCCTCGACTTCCTGGAGCGCTACGTCGACTTCCGCCTCAAGGTGCTCGACGCCCGGCGCTCGGGCTATGCCGAGGACTCCAGCTACGCCGCCGAGGTCGAGGCCTACCGCGACCAGCTCGCCGGCCCCTACTTCACCGACCGGCAGGTGATGGACGACATCGTCCAGGACATCTACGAGAAGCAGGCCGAGGAGCTGGAGGTCTCGCACATCCTGTTCCTCTTGAGCCCCGCGGCCTCGGCCGCCGACTCGGCCGCCGCCTTCGCGCGCGCCGAGACGCTGAAGGACTCGATCGAGACCGGCCTGATCTCGTTCGAGGACGCCGCCCGGCGCTACTCCGAGGACCCGTCGGCGCAGCAGAATGGGGGCAACATCGGCTACATCACCGGCGGCCGGACGATCCTCCCCTTCGAGGACGCGGCCTACGCCACGCCCGTCGGCGAGATCGGCGGCCCGGTGCGGACCCAGTTCGGGGTCCACCTCCTGACCGTCCGCGACCGCCGTCCGGCGGCCGGGGAGATCGGAGCCCGCCACATCCTCATCCGCCCCGCCGCCGACGGCTCGCTGGACTCGGCCCGCGCCGTCATCGAGGACCTGAAGGCCCGCGTCGAGGCCGGCGAGGACTTCGCCGCGCTCGCCCGCGAGTACTCGGCCGACACCGGCTCCGGCGCCCAGGGCGGCGATCTCGGCACGTTCGGGCGGGGCCGCATGGTGGCCCCCTTCGAGGAGGCCGCCTTCGCCCTCCAGAACGTCGGCGACCTCTCCGACCCGGTCGAGACCCGGTTCGGCGTCCACCTTATCCAGCTCACGTCGCGCCCGGAGCGCCCGTCGCTCGAGGAGTCGTACGAGAGCCTCCGCCGCCAGGCCGAGCGGCTCCCGCGCACGGCGCTCAAGCGGCAGGCGATTGGCCGTGAGTACTTCGACGCCCACGGCGGGACCTACGACGCCGGCCTCGTCCGCGAGGCGATCGCCCAGGTCCCGGCGGACTCGGCGCAGCTCCTCCTCCAGAACGGGTTCGGCGACTACTCCGATCGGACGTTCGCCACGCTGGAGGACTCGACGTACACCCTCGGCCAACTCCTCCCGACGCTCCGCCGGACGCGCTACGGCCCGTTCCCGGCCGCCGAGATGGCCGACGCCGCCCGCCGGTGGGTCGACGAGCAGGCCGTCGATGCGGCCGTCCGCAGCCTGGAAGACCGCGATCCCGAGTTCGCCCGCGTCTTCCGGAGCTACGCCGACGGCGTCCTCCTCTTCCGCATCGCCGAGGACAGCGTCTGGACACCCGCCAAGGAGGACTCGGTCGGCCTCCGGCGCTACTTCGACGCGCGCGTCGGTCAGTTCCGGTGGCCCGAGCGGCGCCGCGTGCTCGCCTTCCGTTCGACCTCCGACTCGCTTCTGACCGCCCTCAGCGAACGCCTCGCGGCCGGTACCGCGCCGATGTCCGCTGTGGAGGCGTTCGAAGGCGTCCAGCTCGACACGCTCTACCTCGCCGACTCGACGCGGACGGAGCTCGACACGGTTCTCGGCCTGGAGGTCGGGGAGCGAACGGCCGTGCTCCGGGACCGGCGCGGGTATGTGATCTACCAGCTCGACGGGATCGAGGCGCCGCGCGCCAAGCGGTTCGAGGAGGCCCGAGCCGAACTCGTGACGGGCTATCAAGAGGAGTTGGAGAACGCCTGGGAGGCCCGCCTCCGCGAGCGCTACGACGCCCGGACGTTCCCCGATCGCGTGCCGCCGACGGCGACCACCGCGCCTCCGACCGCCGCCGCCGGGCCGACCGGCGGCGCGAGCGACCGCTAGCCGCGGCAATAATCCCCGGGGCGGATCGTGAGAGGTCCGCCTCTCTGTCTCGTATGTCCCCGCGCCTTCTCCTCCTCCCGGTCCTGGCCGCCGCGCTCGCTGCGTGCGGCTCCGATGCCGGGGCGCCCACCGGCGACGTGGTCGCCCGCGTGGGCGACGCGACGCTGTCGGAGACCGACGTGGCCGACGCCCTCGGCGAGGTCCCGGCCGGCCTCGACAGTGCCACGGCCCGCGAGCAGGTCGTCGAGCAGTGGGTGCAGCGGGAGCTGCTCGTGCAGGAGGCCCGGCGCCAGGGGCTCGCCGAGACGCCGGAGGTCCGGCGGCTCCTCGCCGAGAGCGAGCGCTCGACGCTGGAGGCAGCGGCCCTGGAGAGCTTCTTCGCGTCGAACCCCGTGGAGCCCGACGAGGAGGCGCTTCAGGCCTACTACGACGAGCACCGCGAGGCCCTCGCCCTCCGCGAGCCCTACGTCCGCCTCCGGCACCTGCGTACGACATCGCGCGAGCGGGCCGAGCAGGCCCAGCGCGCCCTCCAGCAGACGCTCACCTCCCCCTACCCCGACTCGCTGTTCGTCCTCGTCGCCCGCGAATACGCCGACGACCCCGAGGGCGCCGCCGCGCTCGCCACCGAGTACGTCGCCGAGGACCGGCTGGCCTCGCTCGACCCGGCCCTCGGCGAACGTGTGGCCGCGCTCCCAGCAGGAGCACAGGTCGTCGTCGTGCCGTCCGGCCGGGTTTTTCACGTGGTCCAGGTCGTCGACCGGGTGCCAACGGGGACGGTCCCGCCGTTCTCCCTCGTCCGCGACGAGCTGGCCGAGCGTCTCGCCGTCCAGATGCGCCGCGACATGGAGGCCCGCCTCCTCAGCCAGCTCCGGTCCGAGGCCCGCGCCCGAGGCCGCCTCGACCTCCGACCGTCTTCCTAACCTTATGCGTCTCTCCCTCCTCCTCGCGCTCGTCCTCACGGCCGCCGCGGTCCACGCCCAGCCCGTGGCGCCCGGCACCCGCCTCGACGGGATCGCCGCCGTCGTCGGCGACCAGATCATCCTCCAGTCCGAGGTCGACGCGCTCGCTCAGCAGGCCTCGCAGGGCCAAGCGGTCTCGCCCGACCTCTGGAGCCGCGCGCTCGACCGGCTCGTGGACCAGCGCATCGTGATCGCCCAGGCCCGCCAGGACACGACGATCCAGGTGACGGAGGACATGGTGAACGACCAGGTGGACCGTCAGATCGCTCAGCTCGCGGCACAGCTCGGCGGCGAGGCCCAGCTCGCGGCTGCCTATGGGCGCTCGATCGAAGAGATCCGCCGCTCGTTCCGCGACGACGTGCGCGATGAGCTCCTCCTCCAGCAGTACCAGGCCCGCCGCTTCCGTGGCCTCACGATCACACCGGGCGAGGTCCACGAGTGGTTCGAGCGGATCCCCGAGGCGCAGCGGCCGATGGTTCCCGAGCTGGTCCGCGTAGCGCACATCGTCCGCGTGCCCGCGCCGAACGACGAGGCCAAGGCCGAGGTCCGCGCTTTCGCGCAGGCCCTCCGCGACTCGATCGTCGCGGGCCAGGCCACGATCGAGGAGCTGGCCAACCGCCACTCGGTCGACCCCGGCAACACGAACCGCGACGGCTCCCAGAACGGCGGCCGGTACGACGGCTTCCGCCTGGGCGACCTCGTCGCCGAGTTCCGGGCCGCCGCCTCGGCCCTGGAGCCCGGTCAGATCTCCCAGGTGTTCGAGTCGCCCTTCGGCTACCACGTGCTCCGCGTCAACGAGCGCGTGGGCGACCGGGTCTCGTTCAACCACATCCTCCTCGATGTCCCCACCGGCACGAACGAGGTGGGCCAGGCCCGGGAGTACCTCGCGACCATCCGCGACTCCGTGGAGGCCGGCGTTCCGTTCGAAGCCCTCGCACGGCGTCACTCGCAGGACCCGGCCAGTGCGCAGCGAGGCGGGTTCGTCTCTGACCCCGAGACGGGCACCCGCGACCTCAGCGCTGAGGCCCTCGGAACCCGCTGGAAGGCGACGCTCGACTCGCTCGCCGTCGGTGAGCTCAGCGAGCCCACGCAGGCGACGCTCCTGGACGGCACGGAGGTCGTCCACATCGTCCTCCTCCAGAAGCGGACGCCCCAGCACAAGCTCTCCATCGCCGACGACTACGCGCTCCTGAGCCAGTACGCGCTCCAGGAGAAGCGCCAGCGCGAGATGCTGGACTGGATCGCCGACCTCCGCCAGGACGTCTACGTCGACATCCGGGCGGAGCGGTACCAGCCCCCGGCGCAGAGCTGATCGGCGGGGCCGGACCGTGCCGGGCCGGTGCCCGCCGCCGCTCCGCGCGTCGCCCGTCCCCTGCCCATCCGATCGTCCTCTCTTTATGCCCATCGATCCGACCGACCCCTCCGCCGTCGCCGCGCTGGCAGACGCCTACCGCCAGCTCCGCCGAGAGGTCGGCCGCGTCGTCGTCGGACAGGAAGAGGCCGTCGAGGGGCTCGTCGTGGCGCTCCTGGCGCGCGGGCACGCCCTGCTCGTCGGCGTCCCGGGCCTCGCCAAGACGCTCCTGATCCGGACGCTGGCCGACGCGCTCGACCTCTCGTTCAGCCGCGTCCAGTTCACGCCGGACCTGATGCCGGGCGACATCACGGGGACGGAAATCGTGGAGGAGGATGTCGAGACCGGGCGGCGGAGCTTCCGCTTCGTCAAGGGACCGCTGTTCGCCCACGTCATCCTCGCCGACGAGATCAACCGGACGCCGCCCAAAACGCAGGCCGCGCTCCTGGAGGCGATGCAGGAAGGCCACGTGACCGCCGCTGGCCAGACGTTCGACCTGCCGTCGCCGTTCTTCGTCCTCGCCACCCAGAACCCGATCGAGCAGGAGGGGACGTACCCGCTCCCCGAGGCCCAACTCGACCGGTTCATGCTCAACCTCTGGCTGGACTACCCCCCGTTCGACGATGAGGTGGCCGTCGTCAAGAGCACGACGGGCGCGCCGCTGCCCACCCTCGAGCCCGTCATCTCGGCCGATGACCTGGCCGCCTACCAGGCGCTCGTCCGCAACGCGCCCGTCGCCGACCACGTGGTCGAGCACGCCGTACGCCTCGTCGCGCGCACGCGTCCCGGGCGCGAGGGCGCGCCGGACTTCGTCACGCAGTACCTCTCGTACGGCGCTGGCCCGCGCGCGAGTCAGTACCTCGTGCTCGGCGCGAAGGCACGCGCCCTCCTCGACGGCCGCGTGACGCCGATCGCCGCCGACGTCGACCGGATCGCCGTGCCGGTCCTCCGCCACCGGATCGTGACCAACTTCCACGCGGAGGCCGAGGGCGTGTCCGGTGTGGACGTGATCGAGCGGCTGATCCGAGATGACGACGGAGGCGCGTGAGCACGGGCAGGACCGCGATCCGCTCGTAGACTCGACCGGTCCACCTCCGCGATCCGTGCTCGACCTCTCCGCCCAGTTCGTCCTCCCCCCACCGCCCGCGGTGGAGCTGCGCGCCTTCACGCACGGGCTGATGCCCCGGACCGTGCCGTCCCTGATGCAGGCGTTCTGCGAGGACTGGGCCGCGCGCGGCGTCGACGCATGGAACCGCGTGCCGGACCGGTGGGACCTCGGTCACGAGCCGGGCTGGTGGTCGCTCCCGGAGGACCTGGGCGATCGCTGGGTGGCCCCCCTCCTCTCCGCCGCACCCGGGACGTGCATCCTGCAGCCCAACGTGCACTGGACGGTCCAGGCCCTCCTCTCCTGCGACGCGCCCTTCCAGGACGGCCGGACCGACGTAGTTCTGACCGACGCCGAGTTCCCGTCCGTGCGGCACTCGGTCCAGCGGTGGCAGGGACTCCGCGAACTCCGGCCCGTCGAGGTGGCGAGCGGCCCCGACGGCTTCGTGGATGTGGACGCCTTCTGTGATGCAATAACGGACAAAACGGCCTGGGTCGTCGTCTCCCACGTCGGCTTCGCGTCGGGCGAGAAGCTCCCCGACGACGCGCTCCGCACCATCGCCGCCCGTGCCCACCAGCACGGCGCGCGGTTCGCCGTCGACGGCTACCACGCCACGGCGTCGGTCCCCGTCGACGTCGAGGCTCTGGGCGCCGACGTCTACTTCGGCGGCCTCCTCAAGGAGGCGTGCGGGTCGAGCGGGAACGCCTACCTCTACGTCCGCCCCGGCCTGGACCTCCGCCCCCGACTCGCCGGCTGGTTTGCCGACGCCGACCCGTTCGCCTTCGCCCCCTCCCCCATCGACCACCCGACAGTCCGACGCCGGTTTCTGGCGGGCACGACGGCCGTGGCGTCCATGTACCACGCCGTGGAGGGGCTGCGCGTGCTCCTGGGCGCCGGACTCGACGCTGTCCGCGCCGACACCCTGGCGAAGGGGGCCCGCGCCCTCGCCCGCGCCGACGCCACCGGCCTCAGGGTCCGCTCCCCCCAGCCCGAGGACCGGCGCGGCGCGATGGTCCTCCTGGAGACGGACCACGCAGACCGGCTCGTGGCGTGGCTCAAGTCGCGCGGCGTGTTCGCCGATAGTCGTCGCGGCCGGCTCCTCCGGTTCGCCCCGTTCGTCTGGAACACCGTCGACGACGTGGACCGCCTGTTCGATGCGCTCGACGAGGCGCTTGCTACGGGGGCCCACCTCCAGTACGAGGCCCCGGCCGAGGGGGGGCCCGTCACCTGAGCGGCGGGAAATCTCGTACCCCCATGCTCCGGATTCTACCGGGGACGGTATGATTCTGTACCGACCCTGCTGGTTGATTTGACCCGCGCCCCCACCGGCCGATACGGGACGCGTGAGCTACAGGTGCGGGGATGGACCTGCGCAGAGGGTGCGCGGACGTTCCGAATGCAGCCGTCATAGCCCCTCGGGGGGAGGGGACTGACCGTGCTGCGGGGAGAGTGGCACCGCCCTTGTGTGGAGCCCATCCGTCTGCCAGCTCCCCCATGGCCCCCACGCGCTCCTCCCTCCCCGCCCCCGCCGCCAGTTCGGTGCGCTACGGTGCGGAGACGGCGGACTACGGAGAGGCCAACGCGGACGCCCGCCTGACCATCGCCCGCGTGCCCGTCGGGGCCTGCCGGCGCTCCCACCACTGACGTCGGCCCCTCCCGGCGTCTGCCCGCCCTCCCCATGACTTCTTCGCTCCAGGACGCTGTCGAACGTTACGTCGCCGAGCGCGATGCTGACGGCCCCCTCGCCGACGAGTACAGCCGCGCCGTCGCCGTGGCGGCGCTCCCGCTGGTCCGCTCTCTCGCCCGTCGGATCACGCTCCCGGACCACCCGCTCGCGACCTATCGCGACCTGGAGAACGCTGGGATGCTGGGCATGGTCCAGGCCCTCCAGAGCTACGACCCGTTGCGGGGCACGCCGTTCGCGTCGTTCGCCTTCGGGCGGATCCGCGGCGCCCTCGTCGACTTCCTCCGCACCATCGACTGCCTGAGCCGGGACCGTCGCCGCCGCGTGGCCGAGGCCTCCAAGACGGCCGAGGAGCTCCAGCAGGAGCTGGGCGCCGAGCCCCGCGACGCGCAGGTCGCCGAGCGCCTCGGCGTGAGCGTCCGCTCGTACAACCGCCTCCGCCACGACGCCCAGCAGCGGTTCACGCTCTCGCTCTTCGACGGCCCCCACGACGACGGCCCCACCCCCATCGAGGTGCTCCCGGCCCCCGACGCCGAGCCCGCCGACGCCGACGCCGAGCGCCGCTCGCTCTACGGCTTCGTCGAGTCCCTCGTCGAGCGGCTGACCGACCGCGAGCAGCGGATCGTCCGGCTCTACTACTTCGAGGACCTCACGCTCCGCGAGATCGCCGAGCAGTTCCACCTCACCGAGGCCCGCATCTCGCAGATCCTCTCCAAGACGCTCCGGACGCTCCGGGGCAGCATGGAGGCCCACGAGGTGTTCGCCTGACCCCCGGCCGCATCCGCGGCACCGAGTCCCCCCGAGGGAGAGAGGGAGACGGGCTGAGGCCCCGGGTTCGCCCGGCCTCGGCCCGTCTTTTTTTGCCGGTGTGTCAGGCCCCGCCGGCCCCCGTCATGCGCCGGACGACGCGAACGAGCGCCGCTCCGGCCGTTGCGACCTCCGCCTCCATCGTGTCGCGCCCGAGCGAGAAGCGGACGGTCGCAGCCGCCGTCTCGCGGGGGACGCCGAGGGCCTGGAGGACGTGGCTCGGCTCCAGGGCCCCGCTCGTGCACGCGCTCCCGGCCGACACGTGGACGCCCTCCAGGTCGAGCGCCATGAGGAGCATCTCGCCGTCGAGCGGACCGGCCGGGCCGGGGGGAAATGAGAGGCTGAGGATGTGAGGCGCGGCCTCGTCCGGCGTGTGGAGGCGGACCGCGTCGCCGAACGCCTCTCGCACGTGCCTGCGGAGGGCGGCCTGGAGCGCGCGGAGGCGGGCGACGTGAGCCTCACGCTCGGCCTCGGCGAGCGCGAGGGCCTCGGCGAAGCCGACGATGGCGGCGACGTTCTCGGTTCCGCCGCGCCGCTTCCGCTCCTGCGAGCCGCCCGTCTGTACGCCCGCGAACGGCGTCCCCGCCCGGACGAACAGGGCCCCGACGCCCTTCGGCCCGCCGATCTTGTGCCCCGAGAGGGACAGCAGGTCGACCCCGAGCGCGTCGACGGAGAGGGGGAGGAGCCCGGCGGCCTGCACAGCATCGGTGTGCATCCGGGCGCCGGCAGCGTGTGCCGTCTCCGCAATCTCGACGATCGGGTTGATCGTGCCGATCTCGTTGTTGACGAGCATGGCCGAGACGAGCCCGGTCTGGCCCGAGGTCGCGACTGCCACAGCCGACGGAGCAAGACGTCCGGCCGCACCCGGGGGGAGCAGGGTCACCGGATGCCCGTCGGCTTCCAGCGCGTGCGCCGTCTGCAACACGGCCTCGTGCTCCACGGCAGAGGTGACGAGCCCGGGGCGACCGGTCTCCCGTCCCGCCGCGCCCGTCAGGACGCCGCGGAGGGCGAGGTTGTCGGCCTCTGTTCCCCCGCTCGTGAACACGACCTCGCCCGGCTCGGCGCCGAGGACGTGCGCGACCTGCTCGCGCGCCCGCTCCACGGCGACGCGCGCGCGCCGCCCCGGCCCGTGGAGCGACGACGGGTTGCCGAACTGCTCGCGCAGGTACGGGAGCATGGCCTCCAGCACCTCCTCGCGGAGCGGGGTCGTCGCGGCGTGGTCGAGGTAGGGCACGAAACGTCAGGGGGAAACGACTCAAACCGAGTGACGATGGGCGGACCGCTGGCGATCCCGGGGCGCCCCTCCCCTCTCGCTTACAGCCCGAACCAGTAGCTCGCCTTCACGAGGAAGACATTGGTGACCTCCGCCCCGAACACGTCGTCCAGATCGTCGAAGACGCCGAGGCCGAGAAACTCGTCGGGGTACTCGTCGCGGACCTGCTGCCAGACGGCGTAGAACGTCGAGCCCGCCCGCCATTCCCACCGCAGCACCGCGTTGCCGCGGAGCGATAGCCGCGTGTAGTCGGTGTAGGAGAAGCCCCCGAGGGGCACGAAGTTGTACGAGCCCGCCTCGGCCAATGCCCGGCGCTCGCCGAATTCCAGCGCGTCAACCTTCGGAACCGCGACGAGTTGGAGCGTGAGGTCGGGCGAGAAGGCCCAGTCGGTCCGGAGCCCAAGGCCAAGGCTCTCGTAGCGGTAGTCCTGGAAGACGTTGACGGCGCCGTCGATCTCCCCGGGCTCGCCCGCCGTGGCGGCCCCGCGACCGGCGAAGAGGTCCGTGTTGTAGGCCTGGGTCCACTCTGGCTCCAGCGAGAGCGTGAGGGCGTCGGTCGGTCGGTACGAGACGCGCGGGCGGATCAGGACGGTCCACTCGTTTCCCACGTTGGCATAGTCGTGCGGGAATTCACGTCGGCCCCCGAGCGTGAGCGTCCCCGCGAGCCGCCGTGCGCTGTTGGACGAGATGAACAGGCTGAGCGAGCCGTCGGGCGGGCGCTCGGTGAGGGGGCCGCCACGCGTGAGCCGGTCGTTGGAATAGGCCGGCCGGACCGTCGCGATCAGCTGCGATCCCCACAGGGTCGAAAACTGCACGTAGGAGCCCAGGTTGTAGTTCTGCAGGACCGGGTCGCCGCCGTAGTTGAACCCCTGCGCGCCGTAGGCGAAGACGGACGCGTAGTTGAGGAACGAGGCGCCCGGGCTCGGCTCGTTGTAGCGGACCTCCCAGTCGGCCGAGAGGAAGTCGGCGCGCTCCTGGTAGCCGAGGGCGTTGGTCTCGAACCCGGGGCTCGTGGCGCCGAGCGTGAGCGCCCCGCGCCAGTGCCGTCCGCCGCCCGTCTTCGCGAGCGAGGTCTCCACGCGGTAGCCCCGCAGCGATTCAGTGGTCGGATCGAGGTCGAGGTAGTCGGCGCCGGGGCGCTGGTAGTAGCGCTGCGGCGCCCGCTGGAGCGCCGTGATCACGGCTGGCTCCCCCGTCACCGCGCTCCCGGCGGCGACAGCGCTGAGCGTCCACGCCCGGTCCTGTGTGGCCGTCTCCAGGTCGACGCCGCCGACCGTCGCCGCGGCGCCGAGGACGGGGCCGAACGCCTCCGTCCGCGTGTCGCGGATGACCGACGAGAGGAACCCGCCGACGACCGACCGGCCGCCGCGCCAGTTTCGCTGGGCGCGGCCTACGAGGTAGTTGGCGAACGGCGCGACGGGGAGGCTCGACCGGGTCCCGTCGGCCGTCACGAAATCGGCGTCCTCGCTCGTCGTCACGACCTCCAGCAGCCCGACCGTCCACGGCCCCACCTGGCCGCTCAGCTTGGCCGCCCCCGCGATCGTCGTCTGCTCCGGTGCATTGAGCCAGTCGACCTCGTCCCGATACTCCGTGCCGTCGGCCCCGACGACGGAGGCCGAGTCACCGTAGATGCTCCAGAACGGCGTGGGCTCGCCGCCGATGCGGCGGCTGTAGAAGAACGACGGACGCTCCGACGACCCGGCGCCGCGCGTACTCCCGAAGCGGAACGCCTCGGTCCCCTCCACGAAGAACGGCCGGCGCTCGGCGTAGAACGTCTCGAACTGGCTCAGGTTGACGACCGCCGGATCCGCCTCCACCTGTCCGAAGTCCGGGTTGATGGTCGCCGTGAGCGTGAGCCCGGAGGTCAGGCCGACCTGAGCGTCGAGGCCGACGCGCGGGCTCAGCGCGTTCTCATCATAGAACGGGTCGGCGGCGTCGCCCGGCGCGCGCGTGAGGCGCGTGGCGGCGTACGGGAGCACCTCGGCCCGGCGCGGCGCCCGGAGCCCTTCGAGCCCGGTGAGCAACCCGAACTGGCTGACGTACCCGTCCGCGTCGGGCGTGATCGGCGACCAGTACGCGGACTCCCCCGCCGCTGCGATGTCGCGCTGGATGTTGAACTGCCAGGGGCGCCCGTTCGAGGGATCGAAGCGGAGCTGGGAGAACGGGATCCGGACCTCCACGACGTACCCCTCGCCCGTGGCGTCGTGGAACATCCGGACGGCGCTGTCCCAGACGCCGTCCCACGTCGCGTCCCCGTCGTTCAGGTCGTCGGCGAGGACCACGTCCTGGCGGGCGCCCGCGAGGTTGACGCCGAACGAGAACGCGGTCCGCTCATCGGCCGGGCTGCCGACCTCGATGAACACCCGGTCCGAGAATCCGCTGAAGTCGTCGCGCCGGACGAGCCGGCGAACCAGAGCCCCCGGCCGCTGCGCGTACGCCTTCACCCCGACGTACAGGGCATCCTCGTCGTAGAGCACCGCCGCCTCGGTCCGCTCGGACGACGGGTCCCCCGGCGACGGCGCCGACTGGATGAAGCCGCTGGCCTGGGGTGCGGTCGCCCACACCGCCTCGTCCATCCGCCCATCGACGCGGATACGCTCGTCGCCTGTCAGTCGGTGCGCCGCGAGGGCCCGGCGGGGGCCGGGTTGCGCGTTCGCGGTGAGGCCTCCAAGGCCCACGAGAACGAGAAGGAATACCCAGAGACGCATAAGGGGGAGGACGATCGGTTCGGACGTTACCGACCCGTCGCGAGCACGGCAACCCGTGCACGAACACGCCGGCCGGTCGTCGCCCCGTTCCGAGACCAAGGCGGGGTCGACCCGGGCCTTCAAACGACGCGGGGCCGCCCGAGAGAGGCGGCCCCGCGCGGCTCTGTGCGATCGGCTAGATGGACTCTTCCTCCGCCGCCGGGTCCTCGGACACGACGGCGCCGGTCCATGTCGTCGCGCCGGCGTCTTCCCGGGCCGCGCCGCCGAAGCCGACCGCCCCGACAGGCGGGGCGCCGTCGCCAGGAGCGGCCCCGTCGCCGGACGGCAGCTCCGGCGTGACGGCGCTCTCGAAGTACTCGTCGATGGTGAACGCGTCGACCTGGATGGCGTCGTTGCGGGCCTCCTCGGCGCGCTGGAGCAGTGCGGCCTCATCGGTCGACAGCACCCCGATCTCGACAGCCTTCTTGATCAGGGCCACCGGGTGCGCCCGCGGCAGGTCGCCCCGCTTGATCGCGGCCTTCACCTTGCCGAACACGCCCTCGGCCTCGTAGGCGAGACGCATCGTGCTCTCGAAGCGGCCGATGGTGTGGTCCGGGTCGTCGGTCGTGAACGTGCCGGCGAACAGGCGGTCGCGCTGCTCGCCCGGCACCTGGATCGCCGCGGCCACCTTGTGCCCGACCTTGTCGGACGGCGCGCCCGAGATCCGGTTGATCCGGCTCCACGCAGCGATCGGGCCCCGGAACAGCCACGTGGCCCCCGGCACCTGCAGGTTGGCGAACAGCCCGTCGAACGCCTCCTGGATCTGGTGGAAGGCGTACTGCATCGACCACTGCAGCAGCGGCTCGTCCTCCGTGCGCCGGCCCTCGGCCTCGAAGCGGCGGAGCGCCGCCGAGCCGAAGTACATCCACATGAAGATATCTGCGAAGCGGCCGGTCAGCTTCTCCTTCCGCTTCAGGTCGCCGCCAAGGGTGCCCATCGCGAGGTCTGCGAGGAAGGCGAATGTGGCCGAGGTCCACGCCATCTTGCGCCAGTAAGGGGCGGCCGCGCCCGACACCGGCGAGCCGGCGAGGCGCCCGCGCGAGAGGCTCAGCCCGATGGCCCGGAACGCGTTGCGGACGACGTGCCCGATGTGCGGCCAGAACGCCCGATCGAACGCCTTCACGTCCCACGCCATGAGCGCCTGCATCTCCTTGAGGGCGTACGGGTGGCAGCGGATCGCGCCCTGTCCGAACACCATGAGCGTCCGCGTGAGGATGTTGGCGCCCTCGACGGTGATCGACACGGGGAGGCCGATGTAGGCGTGCGCGAGCGGGTTGCGCGGGCCGCGCGAGATGGCGTTGCCGCCGAGGATGTCCATGGCGTCGTTGATCGCCTTCCGGAACAGCTCGGTGGTGTTGTACTTCATCATGGCCGTGACGACGGCCGGCGCGGCGCCCTGGTCGAGGCCGCCATTGGTGTAACGGCGGGCGGACTCCGTGAGGTAGGTCCAGCCGGCGATCCGTGCGAGAGGCTCCTCGATCCCCTCGAACTTGCCAATGCTCAGGCCGAACTGCTTCCGGATGAGCGCGTGGGCACTCGCGACGCGGCCGGCCTGCTTGATCCCGGCCGTCGCCGAGGCCGGGAGCGAGATCCCGCGGCCGGCGGCGAGGCTCTGCATGAGCATCCGCCAGCCCTTGCCACAGCCCGCGGCGCCCCCGATCACGGCGTCTTCCAGCTTCACGACCACGTCGTGCCCCTCGGTCGGGCAGTTCCAGAATGGGACGCCGAGCGGATCATGGCGCTCGCCGAGGACGACGCCCTCGGTGTCGGTCGGGATGAGGGCACAGGTGATCCCGAGCTTCTGGCCCTTGCCGAGCAACTCATCCGGGTCTTCCAACTTGAAGGCAAGGCCGAGCACGTCGGAGATGGCGGCGAGCGTGATGTAGCGCTTGCGCCAGTTGAGCGTGAGGTACAGCTCGCCGTCGTCGCCCTTGAACACCGTACCGTGCGACGAGATGGCCCCGGCGTCGGAGCCGGCGCCGGGCTCGGTGAGGGCGAACGAGGGGATCGCCTGGCCCGTCGCCAGCTTGGGCAGCCAGTAGTCCTTCTGGGCATCGGTGCCGAAGTGGCTCAGCAGCTCGGCCGGGCCGAGCGAGTTGGGCACCATCACGGTGATCCCGAGCGTGCTCGACACGCTCGCGGCCTTCGACACGACGGCGCTGTTGAGCGACGGGCTGAATCCGTGCCCGCCATACTCCTTCGGGACGATGAGGCCGAAGAACCGCTCGTCCTTCAGCTTCTGCCACACCTCCGGCGGGAGATCGCGGCGCTGCCAGATCTCCCAGTCGTTCGTCATCCGGCACAGCTCCTCCAGGGGACCGTCAAGGAATGCTTGCTCTTCCTCCGTCAGGCCGGCGTAGGGCTGCTCCAGCATCCGCTGGAAGTCCGGCTTGCCGGAAAACAGCTCGCCCTCGACCCAGACCGTTCCGGCATCGATAGCCTCCTGCTCGGTCTCGGAGATGACCGGGAGGAAGTTCAGAGCCTTCATCGCCTTCATCACGCCCAGCGAGAGAAGGCGACGGACGGGCGGGATCAGGAAGACGGCCGCGAGCACGGCGAACGCGACCACTAGCCCAAGCGGAGCGCCGAAACCTACGAGAGCGACGAGCCCGGCGAGGGCCCACGCCCACAGCGGGGCGCCCGTGAATCCGAGGATGAACAGGACAAGGAGGACGCCGACGGTGGCGGCCCAGGCCGGCGTACCGGCGAAGAGGTTCAGAGCGTCCATCGAGAGCAAGGGGTCCGGAGGAGACAAAATCGACGCCGGACGGAACGGTCTTGTATGGGGACCCTTCCGGGGCACCCAGTCACAACGCTTCGTCCATACTTAACAGTGTAAACCGTAGAGCCCGAGGGCGCAAGCCTTTTCTGCCGCAGCGCGGCGCTCGCGTCCCACGCAACGCCGCCGGCCCGTGTGCGTAGGGGCGCCTTTCACCCCTCTCCCGATGAAACTCCTCCTCCGCTGGCTGGCCAGCGCCGCCGCCCTCCTCCTCGTCGCCTACCTCGTCCCAGGCGTGATCGTGGACGGGTTCGGGGCCGCGCTCCTCGCCGCCCTCGTGATCGGGCTCGTGAACGCCACCATCGGCGCCCTCGTCAAGCTCCTCACAACGCCGATCCGCTGGCTCACGCTCGGCCTGTTCACCCTCGTCATCAATGCGGCGATGTTCTGGCTGGCGACCGCGTTCGTCGACGGCGTTGACGTGACGGGCCCGCTGGCGGCCCTCCTCGGCGCGCTCTTGTACGGGATCGCCGCCGGTCTCATCCAGGGCCTCGTCGGCGCCCGGACGCGCTGAGGCATCGACGGACCGAGGGCGCGGGAGCCGGAGCCCCCGCGCCCTCGGCGCGGTTGAGGTGGGTCGGCTGGCTAGTACGAACCGCGGGCCCGGTTGTAGCCGTAGCGGATCGCGTCGCGGTCGCGGTCGAAGTCGCGGTCGGCGTACCGGGAGCCGTAGCTGCTCCGGAGGTCCGACTCAGCGTCGAGGTAGGGCCGGTTCCGGTACGCGTCGTCGTAGGCCGACTCCGTGCCGTAGCGGTAGGCGTTGGCGACGTCGTCGTAGGACCGGTCGTCGTCGGCGTAGGCGGACTCGTAGTGGGTCCGATAGTCCGGATCGTAGTCGACGATCACGTCGTCGTCGTACTCGTGCCCGGAGTGAGCGGTGACGGCCCCGAAGCGGTCGATGTCGGACGCGCGGCGCGTGCCGTCGATCGTCCCCTCGGTGGCGTAGACGACGCCGTCGCCGATGGAGAGGTCGCGGGCCGGGTACTCGGTCCCGTCGGAGAAGAGGACGGCGTCGATCATCTTCTGATCGGTGTCGACGATCATCTCCTCGACGCGGACGCCGAGATCGTTGTGGTCTTTGTCGACGACTCGGTAGCCGCGGATGTCCTGGTCGTCCGGGAATTCGAGCTTCCAGTCGCCGGTGTTTGAGAGTGCAATGCGAGACATGAGAGGGGAGAAAAATGGAGAAGGCAGAGTCGGCGGGCGGATCGTTACCCGGCGACGGTGATGTCGCTCCGCGAGTCGACGCGGATGTACGTGTTGCGCTGGCGGAGCGCCTCAGTGTCGGCGTCGGTGAGTTCCGAGAGCCCGGGCGCGCCGTCGTCATCGTAGCGCGCGAAGGCGCCGTCGATGGAGACGGTGTCGCCCTCGTCGACGTTGAAGACGCCGTCGGAGCCACCGGCCCCGGTCTCGCTCTCACCCAGGTCGGCGAGGACCACGAGCGTGCGGCGTCCCTGGTCATTCCCGATCCAGAAGGTGCTGTCGCCGATGACGGAGAGGACGCGGGCGTCCTGAAGGTTCACGCGAGTGCCGGGCTGGTAGCGCGTGACGGCCACGCCGTTCATCATGGCGACCTCGCCCTCACGGACCATGTCGGCGCTGGTCACGTCGGCCGGGTCATCGGCGCCACCGGCTCCGTCTGCGAGGGCGGCGTCGGTCTCGAAGAGGCCGTCGTCGTCGGCGTAGGCGGCAGCGGCGGAGGTCACTGCATAGTCGACCTCGTCGGCGCCGGGTTCGATCTCGAAGTCGTCGATCACGCCCACGTTGTCTTCGGTGCCGGCGATCTCATCGGCGTCGGGCTCGTTGTCGAACAGTTCGGCCACGAGCCAGATGACGCCCCCGAGCAGGATCAGGCCGAGGAGCCAGAGCCACCAGGGCGTTCCGGTGCGGGTTTCTTCTACGGGAATGTTGGCCATGTCGGGAGAGGGGTGGATGAGAAGGGAGCAGGCGGGTGCCTGGTGAGCGAGTGCCTGATGAGGACGTGTGGCGTCAGCCTTTGTCCTACACATTTGTTACCCGCGATCCCCGCAACAGGTCCATTTCAGGCGGCCAGCCGCATCCTTAGCGTGGAAATGGGGGATTTCCCCACCTCTCACACAAGCACGGGCGGTGAGACTCCGGTCTCACCGCCCGCACCCTCGTTCTCCGGAGCCGTCGTCCCTACTGCATCAGGTTCTCGAACACGGCCGAGGCGCCCATCCCGCCGCCGATGCACATCGTGACGATGCCGTAGCGCGAGCCCCGCCGCTTCATCTCGTGGAGGAGCGTGGCCGTCAGCTTGGCGCCGGTGCAGCCGAGCGGGTGGCCCAGCGCGATGGCGCCGCCATTGACGTTCACCTTGTCCTGCGGGATGTCGAGTTCGCGGAGGATGGCGAGCGACTGGCTCGCGAACGCCTCGTTCAACTCGATCAGGTCGATGTCGTCGAGCGTCATGCCGACCTGCGTGAGGACCTTCGGGATCGACTCCATCGGTCCGATCCCCATGACCTCGGGCGCCACACCGGCAACGGCGAACCCGAGCATCCGGGCCATCGGCTCGGCCTCCAGTTCGTCCACCATCCGCTTCGACATGATGACCGTGGCGGCCGCGCCGTCGTTCATCTGCGATGAGTTGCCGGCCGTCACGCTCCCCCCCTGCTTGAACGCCGGGCGGAGCCGGGCGAGCGCCTCCAGCGACGTGTCCGACCGGGGCCCCTCGTCCGTATCATGCGTGAAGGAGCGGGTCGTCGTCTCGCGCGTCTCGGGATCGTAGACGGTCTCCTCCACCTCGACCGGGACGATCTCGTCCTGGAATCGGCCGGACTCGATGGCGTCGGCTGCGCGCTGATGTGATTGGAGGGCGAAGGCGTCCTGGTCCTCCCGGCTCACGTCGAAGCGATCGGCCACGTTCTCGGCTGTGATCCCCATCGACGAGTAGAAGTCGGGGTCCTCGTCCGTGAGGGCCGGGTCGGGCGCGAAGTAGAACCCACCCATCGGGACCGACGACATCGACTCGACGCCGCCCGCCACGATGCAGTCGGCCTGGCCGAGGACGACGGAGTTGTAGGCCTGAGCGATGGTCTGGACGCCGGACGAGCAGAACCGGTTGACGGTCACGCCGGGCACGGAGTCGGGCATCTTGGCGATCTGGGCGATGGCCCGCGCCATGTTGTTGCCCTGCGGGCCCTCCGGGTAGGCACATCCGATGACGACGTCGTCGATTCGGTGAGGCTCCAGCCCCGGGATCCGCGCGAGGGCGCCGGACACGGCGGTCGCGCCGAGGTGCTCCGGGCGGACATCTTTGAGCGCGCCCTTCTTGGCCTTCCCTACGGGGGTTCGGACCGAGGACACGATGTAGGCTTCGTTCAGTTGCATGAGTGTGCGGTGTATGGGTCGGAGGTTGAATGCTGGGGATCGTGCGGGAGGCGGTTTCACTCCCCACGGGCCCCCCTCCGACGCCTAGTTGCGGAGCGGCTTGTTGGTCGTGAGGATGCTCTGGATGCGGGCCTGCGTCTTCTCCTCGCCGAGGAGCGACAGGAACACCTCGCGCTCCAGTTCCAGGAGGTAGTCCTCGTGGACCTCGGCGGGGGCCGTGAGGTCGCCGCCCGTCATCACCCAGGCGAGTCGCGACGCGAGGTACTGGTCATACTCCGAGATGTAGCGGCCCTCCTTGAACTGGTGGAGCGCCACGTCGAACTGGGCGCGGCCCGGCGCGCCGAGCACCTTCACGTGCGTGCGGACCGGCGGCGGCAGGTAGCCCTGCTCGCTGAGCCGCACGACCTCCTGCTTGGCGACGTGGAACCGCCGCGCGTCGTTCATCACCACGATAGCGTCGTCGCCGACGAAGTGCATGGCGCGCGCCTGCTCGGCGGACTCGGCCACCTTCGCCATGGCGATCTGCTCGAAGTGCTGGCGGAGCACCGACTGGATCTCGTTGACGTACTCGGAGCCGGCTAGTTCGGCAGCCTTCGCCGCCATCATCGTCGTCCCGCCGCCGGCCGGGATCAGCCCGACACCCAGCTCGACGAGCCCCATGTAGGTCTCGGCCGCGAGGACCGGGTGCGGGCACGCGATCGTCATCTCGCAGCCGCCGCCGAGCACCCGCTGGTGCGTCGTCACAACGACCGGCTTGGTGGCGTAACGGATCTTGAAGACGGCCTTTTGGAACGTCTCGATGAACGGCCCCAGGTCGTCCAGCTGGCCCATCATCACGGCCATCGCCACCTCGCCGAGGTTGGCGCCGACCGAGAAGTTGGAGCCCTCGTTGCCGATGATCATGCCGCGCAGGTCGCGGTCAGTCTCCACCTTGTCGATGGCCTCCATGAGCCCAGAGATCACCTCCTGGCCCAGGCTGTTCGACTTCGAGCGGAACTCGAAGAGGGCGACGCCATCGCCCACGTCGAGAAGGGCGGCCTCGTCGTTCTTCCAGAGCGTGTTGGTCTCGTCCTCCTTGATGTAGGTGAGGCCCCACTCGTCGGCCGGTCGGGGGTCGCTCTGGTACTCGCCAGTGGCGGGCGTCCAGACCTCCGGGACGCCACTCTCGGTGTCGCGGTAGAACCCGTCGGCAGGCACGTCGGCCACCCAGTCGGGCACGTCGATGTCCGCGTCGGCCAGCGCCTGACGCACGGCGTCGACGCCGAGCGTGTCCCAGATCTCGTACGGGCCCATCTCCCAGCCGAAGCCCCACTTCAGGGCGCGGTCGATGTTCGAGGGCGAGTCCGAGATCTCGGGCGTCCGGCGGGCGGTGTAGCCGATCAGGTCGAGCGTGGTCGCGCGGAAGAACGCGCCGGCGCGTCCGTCGTCGTCCCAGAGCGCCTGGAGACGGGCCGGGAGATCGCCGGCCTTCTTGAAGGCCTTGACGTCGAATGACAGCTCGCCCGGGGCTTCGTACTCGCCCGTCGCCGGGTTAAAGCTCTTGATGACGTCGCCCTCCTTCTTGTAGAAGCCGGCCTTCGACTTGGCGCCGAGTTGCTTCAGGTCCACGAGCCGTTGGAGCACGTCCGGGACGAGGAACCGCTCGCGGCTCTCGTCCTCCGGGATGGCCTCGTAGAGGTTCGCGGTGACATGGCGGAGCGTGTCGAGCCCGACGACGTCGGCCGTCCGGAACGTGGCGCTCTTGGCGTGGCCGATGAGCGTGCCCGTGAGGGCATCGATCTCCTCGATCGAGAAGTTGCCCTGCTCGAACTGCTCGACGGCGCCGAGCATGGCGTACGTCCCGATCCGGTTGCCGATGAAGTTCGGCGTGTCCTTCGCGATGACGATGCCCTTGCCCAGGTGGACGCGCGCGAACGACGACACGCGCGCGACGACCTCGGGGTCGGTCGCGTCGGTCGGGATCACCTCGAACAGCTTGAGGTAGCGCGGCGGGTTGAAGAAGTGGGTCCCGAGGAAGCGCGCCTTGAAGGCGTCGCTGCGCCCCTCGGCGATCTCGGCGATCGGCAGGCCCGACGTGTTGGTGGAGATCACGGCCGTGTCGCTGGCGGCCGCCTCGATCCGCTCCATCACGGACTGCTTGATGTCCATCCGCTCCACCACCACCTCGATGATCCAGTCGGCCTCGCCGATCTTGTCGAAGTCGTCGTCGAAGTTGCCGAGCGTGATCCGCTTCTGGGCCTCGGCCGTGAAGAACGGGTCGGGCTTCATCTTGGTCGCCGCCGTGAAGGCGCCCTCCACAAGCGCGTTCTTCGGCCCCTCCTTCCCGATGCTCTCGGGGGTCACGTCGAGGAGGAGTACGTCGAGGCCCGCGTTGGCGAGGTGAGCGGCAATCTGGCTGCCCATGACGCCGGCGCCGAGCACGGCCGCCGTGCGGAATGGGGCGAGCGCCCAGGCCGGCGTCTCCGCCGAGGCGGAGGCCGTGCCGTTGGAGGTCAGGGTCGGGGTTTCCATGAGGTCGGAGGGAGGAGAGTCAGAACGGTTGGAGCGCTGGCGGCCATCGCCGACAGCGGGAGGCCTATACGAAGGCGCCGAGGCCAGTCACGGCCCGGCCGACGATGAGCGAGTTGATCTCGTTGGTGCCCTCGTAGGAGTAGATGGCCTCGGTGTCGCAGAAGTAGCGGGCCACGTGGTTCTCGAGGAGGATGCCGTTGCCCCCGTGGAGGTCACGCGCGAGGGCGACCACGTCGCGGCAGCGGGCGGCCGTGTACACCTTCGCGAGCGACGCCTGGGCGTCGGTCATCGAGCCGGCGTCCTGGAGTTGGCTCAGCCGGAGGCACATGGTCTGGAGCGCCGTCACGTTGCCGAGCATGTGGACCAGCTTGTCCTGGATGAGTTGGAACTGGGCGATGGGCTTGCCAAACTGGAGCCGCGTCGTCGCGTAGCGCTGGCTCTTCTCATACGCCCCCATGGCGCAGCCGACAGCCTGCCACGCCACGCCCGCCCGCGTCAGCTTCAGGACCTCGGCCACCTGCTGGAACGACTCGGCCTTCTGGAGCCGGTCGGACTCCGGCACGCGGCAGTCGGTGAGCGTGATCAGCCCGTTCTCGACGGCGCGCAGGGCCACCTTGCCGCGGATCTTCTCGACCGCGTAGCCCGGGTTCTCCTTGGGCCGGACGATGAACCCCTTGACCTGCCCGTCTGCCTCGTCGCGCGCCCAGATGACGACGAGGTCGGCGAAGGTGGCGTTGCCGATCCACTTCTTCTGTCCGTTCAGGATCCAGCTGTCGCCGTCGCGCCGGGCCGTGGTCGTGACGCCGCCGGCGATGGCGGATCCCACCTCGGGCTCGGTCAGGCCGAAGGCGCCGATCTTGTCCATGTTCCGCATCGGGGGGAGCCACTCGGCCTTCTGCTCCTCGCTCCCGCACACGAGCAGCGACTGCATGGCGAGGCCCGAGTGGACGCCGAAGAACGTGGCCGTCGAGACGTCCACGCGGGCGATCTCCATCGTGATGAGCCCTTCGAGGACGGACCCGTTCCGGTTCCGGGTGCTCAGGTCCTCGCCGTAGATGAGCGTGAGGAGGTCGAGCCGGCGGAAGCCGTCCTTGAGCAGGTCGATCGGCGTCGTGTCGCGAAGCCAGTAGTCGTTGATGACCGGCTCGATCTCGTCCTCCATGAACGCGCGGACGCGGCGCATGGCCTCGCACTCCTCGGCCGAGAGCAGGCCCTTGATGTCGAAGAAGTCGCCGTTCGACGCGGGCGCCTCGTACGGCGCGCGTGTCTGCCCCGCCCGCTCCAGCACCTGGTACGAGCGCGCGACGGCGGCCTCGTCCAGGCCGTCGTAGGCCGCCGCCAGCCGCGCGAGGTCGACGCCCCGGGCCTCCAGCGCCGCAAGCGCTTCCGGGGCCGCGCGGTCGGGGGCGGTGCCGTTGGAGGTCGAGATCATGGGAGGAAGGTGGGGAACCGAGCGCGAAAGATTAACACCGTTAAGCAGTCCAGGTCCGCAGGAACGTGGCTCTTCGTTGGATGCCCGCCGCAGCGCGGCGTTCCGCTCCGCCGGGTAAAAGGGGACGCGGCCTCTCCCCAACCAGGAGAGGCCGCGTCCGGACTGCCCGCCTGCCCGCGGGACGCTAGACGACGGCCGAGGCGCTGTGCTGGCGCCCGGGGATCGTCGCCGCGTACATCCGGTCGATGTCGCCGCTGTACGCCTGGTTGACGGCGCCACGCTTCACCTTCATCGTCGGCGTCAGCAGCTCGTTCTCGACCGTCATCAGCTCCGGGACGAGGCGGAAGCGCTGCACTTGGCTCCAGTGGTCCATCCCCTCGTTGGCCTCGGCGACGAGCCGCTCGAACTCGGCCTGCACGGCCGGGTCCTTCAGGAGCGCCTCGCCCTCCGCCGTGACGCCATGGTGCTTGGCCCAGATCGGGAGCGCCTCCATGTTGGGGAAGATGAGGGCCGTGCAGTACTTCTGGCTGTTCCCCACCACCACGGCCTGCTCGATGAGCGGGCTCTCGGTGAGGGCGTTCTCGATGGGCTGCGGGATGACGTACTTGCCCGTCGAGAGCTTGAAGAGGGCCTTCTTGCGGTCGGTGATCTTGAGGAAGCCGTCGGGCGTGAACTCGCCGATGTCGCCGGTGTGGAACCAGCCGTCGGAGTCGATCACCTCCGCGGTCTTGTCCGGGGCCTTGTAGTAGCCCGTCATGACGTGCGGCCCGCGCGTGAGGATCTCGCCGTCCTCGGCGATCGCCACCTCCACGCCGGCGATGGGCGGCCCGACCGTGCCGGCCCGGTTCTGTCCGGGGAGGTTGACCGTGATGACGGGGCTCGTCTCGGTGAGCCCGTAGCCCTGGTAGGCCGGAATTCCGAACGCCATGAACGACGCGGCGAGGTCCGGGCGGAGCGCGGCCCCGCCCACGGCGACGGCCTTGACGCGCGTGAGCCCGAGCCGCTCGCGGAGCTTGGAGTAGACGAGTTTGTCGGCCAGGGCGTACTTCCACCCCGGCAGCCCGCCCCCATCCTTCGACACGTCGAAGTCTCGGGCGAGGTCGAGCGCCCACGTCCCGATCATGTGCTTGACGCCGGTCGACTCGGAGACGCCGAGGAGGACCTTGTCGTAGACCTTCTCGAGCACGCGCGGGACGGACGCGAACATCGTCGGCTTCACCTCGCTGAGGTGGGCCACGATCTGGTCCGGGTTCGAGAAGTGGACGCTCTGGCCCCAGGCCACGCACGCGAACTGGAGCATCCGCGCAAAGATGTGCGTGAGCGGGAGGAACGTGACGATCTGCTCGTTCTGGTGCTTGAGGACCGAGATGCCGGTGAACGAGGCGATGCTGTTCGACGAGATGTTCTCGTGCGTGAGCATGACGCCCTTCGGCTGGCCCGTGGTGCCGGACGTGTAGATCAGCGTGGCGAGGTCCCCCGGCTCGATCAGGTCGCGCAGTTCGTCCGGCCGATTGGGGGCGTCGGAGCGGGCGCGGCGGCCCTCGTTCCGCAGCTCGTCCAGCGTCATCAGGCGGACGCCCTCGGGCAGGGCGACGCCGTTCCCGGAGCCCTCCGCCAGCACCACGAGCGTCACGTCCGGCACCTCCCCGGCCCAGCCGGCGAAGTTGCGGAGCATCTCCGGGTCCGAGACGAACATGGCCTTCGCCTCGCCATGCGTCGTCACAAAGACGAGGTTCTCGGGCGCGTACGTCGTGTAGAGGGGGACGTTGACGATGCCCGCGATGAGCGTCCCGAAGTCGGCCATCGCGAAGTACAGGTCGCTCTCCATGAAGAAGGCGACGTGGTCGCCCCGGTCCAGGCCGCTCGCGAGCAGGCCGAGGGCGATCTCGTCCGCGGCATCGCGGAAGGCGGCGTTCGAGAGTGTGGTCCAGCCACCCCCCTCAGCCGGCTGGTTGAACCCGGTCGGGTTGGGATACTTCTCGACGGCGTCGTCGAGCAGCGCGGGGAGCGTCTTGCCCAGCACCACCTGACCGTCGGACGAAGGGGGCGCGGTGTGGATCTGCAAAGCCATGAGGAGTGGGGTCGAGGTCCTTGCGACGGAAGGGCTTCCGCCCTGGTCCGTGAAGATAGCCCGAAGGGAGGTGCGAATCGCTCGTGCTAACGCACGTCGAACGACGCGAGTGCCTGCCGGACCGCCGCGTCGATAAAGTCCTCCCCAGCCACGCGGACATCCACCCGCTCGGCGAGGTGGAGCGAGACGAGTCCGTGGAGCGCCGTCCACAGCGCGGCCGACGCCACCTCCGGCGCGCTCGACACGGCCAGGGTCCCGGCCGCCTGCCCGTCCGCGAGCGCCTCGCCGAAGAGCTCGATGTTGCGCCGCGCCCGGCGGTAGTCCTCCGCCGGGTACCGGGCCATGCGCTCCGGGTGGAGCTGGAACATGACCTGGTAGTACTCCGGGTTGTCCAGTCCGAAGCGGACGTAGGTCCGGCTCAGCGCGTCGAGCCGGGCGGTGGGGTCCGGGTGCGCGGCGGCGACGCCCGAGAGCGCGGCGTAGAGGCGCCGCATCCCCTCGTCGATGAGCGCGTGTGTGAGCGCGTCCTTGCTCTCGAAGTGGAGATAGATGCTCGTCGCGCTGCACCCGACGCTGCGGGCGATCCGTCGCATCGAGAGCGCCTCGTACCCGTCGGCGACCAGGAGGTGGCGGGTGTGATCCAGGATCAGGCGCCGGAGGTCGGCGTCGGTCTCGGAGCGGTGGGCGGGAGGAGCGCTGGCGTCGGCCACGCGGGTTGGATCGGGGAACGGAAGCCCGGAAGGTACCGACGACCGACGGCGCCGTCGGATCCCTGCCGATCCGTGCGAGTCGGACCCTCCCCCCGCCACGCCTCCTATGCCGCCTCCCGTCTCCGGCGTCCCCGCGAGCGAGATCCCCGACCTCCCGGCCGTCGTCCGCCGCTTCTGCCGCTACGTCCAGATCGACACGACCTCAGACCCCGCCTCCGAGACGGTTCCCTCGACGGAGCGTCAGAAGGACCTGAGCCGTGTTCTGGTCGACGACCTCCGGGCGCTGGGTGTCGAGGATGCGGAGATGGACGCACACGCCTACGTGTTCGCGACGCTCCCCTCCCCGCTGCCTCCCGACGAGGCGGAGGCGCTGCCGACGCTCGCGCTCGTCGCCCACGTGGACACGTCGCCGGATGCGCCCGGAGCCGGGGTCCGCCCGCACGTCCACCGCGCCTATCGGGGCGGCGCGCTCGCCCTGCCCGGCGACCCGTCCGTCGTCCTCGACCCCGAGCGACAGCCGGCGCTCCGCGACGCCATCGGGCACGACCTCCTCACGAGCGACGGGACCACCCTCCTCGGCTCCGACGACAAGGCCGGCGTGGCCGTCCTCGTGCAGCTGGCCGCCGACCTGCTCCAGGCCGAGGAGGACGCGCGCGCGCGCGGCGAGCGCCCCGCCCCACGGCCCACGATCCGCCTCCTGTTCACTCCCGACGAGGAGATCGGGCGCGGCACCGACCACCTCGACCTCGACCGCCTCGGCGCGGACGTGGCCTACACGCTCGACGGGAGCGGCGTGGACCGGCTGAACGTGGAGACGTTCAACGCGGCGGAGGCTCGTCTGACGGTCGAGGGCGTGGGGGTGCACCCGGGCTACGCCAAGGATGTGATGGTGAACGCCCTCCGGATCGCGGCGGCATTCGTGGAGGGTCTCCCGCGCGCGATGGCGCCGGAGACTACCGAGGGCCGCGAGGGCTACCTCCACCCCCACACCCTGGAGGGGACTGCCGAGCGGGCTACCCTGCGCGTTCTCCTCCGCGACTTTTCCGACGACGGCATGGAGGCAAAGCGACAGCACGTCCGCGCCCTCGCCGACCGGCTGCAGGCCGCGTGGCCCGGCGCGACGGTCCGGATGGAGATCGCCGAGAGCTACCGCAACATGCGCTCCTACATCGAGGCGACCGACCCACGCGCGATCTCGTTCTCCATCGACGCCGCCCGCGCGCTCGGATTCGAGCCAGAACTGGAGCCGATCCGCGGCGGCACCGACGGCGCGCGGCTCAGCGAGAAGGGCCTCCCCACGCCCAACGTGTTCACCGGCGGGCACGACTTCCACAGCCGGTTCGAGTGGAACACGGTCCAGAACCTGGAACGCTCGCTGGCCTATACGCACGAGCTCGTCCGCACCTGGGGACGCCCGGTCGCCTCAGAAGAACGAGGCTAGACTGGAGCGTACGACCCTCTCCCTCCTCCCCCCGCCGTGCCGCTCTCGCCCACTCAGTCCCGTCGGTTCGTGATGTTATTCGTCGGTCTGATGCTCGGGCTCGCCGTTCTGGCGACGGTCCTCATCACGCGCGGCTGGGGCGACCAGGACCTCCAGGACCGGGTCTCGGAGATCGAAGGCGAGCGGCGTTCGCAGATGCCGCGGCTCGACCAGTAGTCATCCAGTAGTGATGCGCCTCGTGCTCCTCATACTGCTAGCTACGCTCGCTGTGATGCTGGAGCCCGTTCGAGCGCAGGTCGACACGCTTTCCACCGACACATCTGGCGCCACGCCGACCCTCTACCTGCGAGACTCTTCGCTCTCACCCGGCGTGACTCACGCGTCCACGTCGGGTAGCCTCGCGGTGGTCCGCTAGGGGCCAGCCTCCTCCGTATCGAAACTGCCGGCGCCACGTCCGCCGATTCGCCGATTTCCGCTCGTCGGCGTCCTACTGGTCGTCGCCATCGTCGGCGCGGGGCTGACTACGGTTCTGCAATGGGCTGAGGCCCGTCGTCGACGCGGCGGCACGTGACTCGCTCCTACAGGCCGCACGCCCCCCCTATTAACGGGCCGGCCGTCTCTAGGGGAGCTCCACACGCACGACGCCCCGGCCGCGCGTGGCAGCCGGGGCGTCCGTGGGTCGAACCGGTCTGAGGCTTAGCCCAGGCGGCGGTTGATCTCGGCGAGCGTCTCGTCTTCCGCCGACGTAGACGGCGCGCTGAGCACGTCGCCGTCGCCGGTGGAGAGGCCGCGGTCGAGCGCCTCGTTGGTCGCCTGGAGCGCTTCGAGCTCCTGGCGGCTGCCCACCACGATGTCCTGGTAGCGCCGGAGGCCGGTGCCGGCCGGGACGAGGTGGCCGACGAGCACGTTCTCCTTGAGCCCGAGGAGGTTGTCCACCCGCGCCGAGATGGCGGCGTCGGTGAGCACCTTCGTGGTCTCCTGGAAGGACGCGGCCGAGAGGAACGAGTCGGTCGCGAGCGCGGCCTGGGTGATCCCCAGGAGCACGGGCTCGGCGACGGCGAGCTGCGCCTCGCGGACCTCGACCTCGCGCTTGGCCTCCCGCTTCATCGCCGAGTTGGCGTCGCGGAGCTGCCGGCGCGTGACGGTCTCGCCGATGCGGAGGTCCGAGTCGCCCGCTTCGGTCACGACGAACGTGTCGTAGAGGGCGTCGTTCGTCTTCTCCAGCTGGAGCCGGTCGACGAGGTCGTCCTCCAGGAACGGCGTGTCGCCGGGGTCGGAGATCCGGACCTTCTGCATCATCTGGCGGACGACCACCTCGATGTGCTTGTCGTTGATGCCGACGCCCTGGAGGCGGTACACCTCCTGGACCTCGTTGACGAGGTACTCCTGGACGGCCGTGGGCCCGAGGATCGCGAGGATGTCCTGGGGCGAGATCTGACCGTCGGAAAGCGCCTCGCCCGCACGGACGAAGTCGTTCTCGTGGACGAGCAGGTGCTTGCTCAGGGACACGAGGTAGGTCTTCTCCGTCTCGCCGTCTCGCGACGTGACGAGGACCTCCTGCGAGCCACGCTTCCTGCCGCCGAACGAGACGACGCCGTCGATCTCGGACACGACCGCCGGGTCGCTGGGCGACCGGGCCTCGAACAGCTCGATCACGCGCGGCAGACCGCCCGTGATGTCGCGGGTACCGGCCGACTGACGCGGGAGCTTGGCGAGGATCGTACCGGCCGTGATCGCGTCCCCGGTGTTGACCTGGAGACGGGCCCGGACGGGCATCGTGTACTCGCGGCCGCCGTCGCCCTCGATGACGAGGGCCGGTGTCAGCGAACGCTCGCGGGTCTCGGTGATGACCTTCTCGCGGAAGCCGGTCTGCTCGTCCGACTCCTCGCGGTAGGTCGTCCCCTCGATGATGTCCTGGAAGCGGACGGTGCCCGCCGTCTCGGCCACGATGACCGAGTTGTACGGGTCCCACGAGGCGATCACGTCGCCCTTGGCGACCGTCGCCCCCTCCTCCACGGCCACGTCGGCGCCGTAGGGGATGGTGTAGGCGATCCGCTGGCGGCCGTCGGCGTCGAGGACGCGGACCTCGCCGGAGCGACCGAGGGCGACGGTGTTGCCCTCGTTGTCGGTGACGGTCCGGAGGTTCTCGAAGGCGATGGTGCCGTCGAACTTCGACTCGATGGTGGACTCGGCCGCGATGCGGGAGGCCGTGCCACCGATGTGGAAGGTCCGGAGCGTGAGCTGCGTGCCCGGCTCGCCGATCGACTGCGCGGCGATGACGCCGACGGCCTCGCCCGTCTGGACGAGCCGGCCGTTGGCGAGGTCGCGCCCGTAGCAGAGGGCACACACGCCGCGCTCGGCCTCACAGGCGAGCACTGAGCGGATCTCGACCGTCTCGATGGACGTGGCCTCGATCTGGTCGGCGATCTCATCCGTGATGAGGTCGTCCCGGCGGACGATGATCTCGTCGGACTCCGGGTCGCGGACGTTGTGGACCGACACGCGGCCCACGATGCGGTCGCGAAGCGACTCGACGATGTCCTCGTTGTCCTTCAGCGCCTCCATCCGGACGCCGCGGAGCGTGCCGCAGTCGTCGGACTGGATCGACACGTCCTGCGACACGTCGACGAGGCGGCGCGTGAGGTAGCCGGCGTCGGCCGTCTTGAGCGCCGTGTCGGCGAGGCCCTTCCGGGCGCCGTGCGTGGAGATGAAGTACTCGGCGACCGAGAGCCCCTCCTTGAAGTTGGACTTGATCGGGTTCTCGATGATCGCGCCCGCCGAGCCGGCCTGGCTCTTCTGCGGCTTGGCCATGAGGCCGCGCATCCCGCCGAGCTGGCGGATCTGCTCCCGCGAGCCACGAGCGCCCGAGTCCGCCATCATATAGATGGCGTTGAAGCCCTCCTGGTCGCCCTGGAGCGTGTCGTAGAGGACGTTCGAGATCTCGTTGTTCGTCGAGGTCCAGACGTCGATGACCTGGTTGTAGCGCTCGGCCTCCGTGATGAAGCCCATCTCGTAGTTCGAGCGGATCTCCTGGACGCGTTCCTCGGCGTCCTCGATCAGCTTCGTCTTCGCGTCCGGCACGACGATGTCGGCCAGCGAGAACGAGAGGCCGCCGAGCATAGCCTGCCCGAAGCCGAGGTCCTTGACCTCGTCCAGGAATTTTGCCGTGCGCGGGAAGTCCGTCGCCTTGAAGACGCCCGTGATGATGCCCCGGAGGTTCTTCTTGGTCAGGACCTGGTTGATGTACCCGACGCCCTTCGGCACGATGTCGTTGAAGAGGGCGCGGCCCACGGCCGTGTCGATGACCTCGCCGGCCTGGTACTTCCCGTCGAACGTCGGCTCGTTGAGCTTGAGCTTGATCCGGCTGTGGAGCGCCACGCGGCTCTGGTCGAAGGCCTGGCGGACCTCACGCGTCGAGCTGAAGGTCATCCCCTCGCCCTTCTCCCCGGCCCGGTCCTTCGTCATGTAGTACATGCCGAGGACCATGTCCTGCGACGGGACCGCGATCGGGCCGCCGTGCGCCGGGCTCATGATGTTGTGCGAGGCGAGCATGAGGATGCTGGCCTCCAGGATGGCGTCGTGCGAGAGCGGCACGTGGACGGCCATCTGGTCGCCGTCGAAGTCGGCGTTGAACGCCGTCGTCGCGAGCGGGTGCAGGCGGATCGCCTTGCCCTCGATGAGGACCGGCTGGAACGCCTGGATGCCGAGCCGGTGGAGCGTCGGGGCGCGGTTGAGCATCACCGGGTGCCCGTCGATCACCTTCTCGAGGATGTCGAACACGTCGGCCGTCCGGCGGTCGACCACCTTCTTGGCGGACTTCACCGTCTTGACGATGCCACGCTCGATGAGCTTCCGGATGATGAACGGCTTGAACAGCTCGACCGCCATCTCCTTCGGGAGACCGCACTGGTGGAGCTGGAGCTCCGGGCCGACCACGATGACGGAACGGCCCGAGTAGTCGACGCGCTTGCCGAGGAGGTTCTGGCGGAACCGGCCCTGCTTGCCCTTGAGCATGTCGCTCAGCGACTTCAGCGCGCGGTTCGAGTCGCTCCGGACGGCGTTGGCCTTCCGTGAGTTGTCGAACAGGCGAGTCGACGGCCTCCTGGAGCATCCGCTTCTCGTTGCGGAGGATCACCTCGGGGGCCTTGATGTCGATGAGCCGCTTGAGCCGGTTGTTCCGGATGATGACGCGCCGGTAGAGGTCGTTGAGGTCGCGACGTGGCGAACCGGCCGCCCTCGAGCGGGACGAGCGGGCGGAGCTCCGGCGGAATGACGGGGATGACCTTCATCACCATCCACTCCGGCTTGTTCTCGAGCCGGGAGTTGGCGTCGCGGAAGCTTTCGACGATGCCGAGCCGCTTGAGGGCCTCGGCCTTGCGGGCCTGACTCGTCTCGGTGCGGGCCTGGAAGCGGAGCTCGGTGGCGAGCATCTCCAGGTCCATCCGCTTGAGGAGCTCCTCGACGGCCTCGCCGCCGATCATGGCCACGAACTTCTCCGGGTCGTCGTCCGGGAGACGGTTGTTGTCCTCGCGGATCTGGTAGAGCACGTCGAAGTACTCGTTCTCCGTGAGGAGCGTGCCCTGCTCGATGCCGAGGGCCGTCGCGCCGCCCGGCTGGACGACCACGTAGCTCTCGTAGTAGATGATCTTGTCGAGGTCCTTCGACTTGAGCCCGAGGAGTGCCGCGATCTTGTTCGGGAGGCTCTTGAAGTACCAGATGTGGACGACGGGCACGCTCAGCGTGATGTGCCCCATCCGCTCACGCCGGACCGACTTCTGCGTCACCTCCACGCCACAGCGGTCGCAGATGATGCCCTTGTAGCGGATCCGCTTGTACTTGCCGCAATGGCATTCCCAGTCCTTGACCGGGCCGAAGATCTTCTCGCAGAAGAGGCCGTCCTTCTCCGGCTTGAAGCTCCGGTAGTTGATCGTCTCCGGCTTGAGCACCTCGCCGAACGACCGCTCGAGGATGTCCTCGGGCGACGACAGGCTGACGGTGATCGAGTGGTAATACTTCTTCTGCGCCGGCTGGGCCGGCTGGATGCCGAATGCCATAAGGTGGCTTTGGGATTAGGGGTGGGAGTTTGGGGCTGGGGGCCGGCCGCCGGCGACCTCGGTCGCCAGGCGGTCAGCGGCCAAACCCCCTAATCGATCTTGACTTCGAGGCCCAGGCCCTGCATCTCGCGGAGCAGGACGTTGAACGACTCGGGCACGCTGGGCTCGGGGAGGTTGTCGCCCTTGACGATGGCCTCGTAGGCCTTCGAGCGGCCCTGGACGTCGTCGGACTTGACCGTGAGGAGCTCGCGGAGCACGTTCGAGGCGCCGTAGGCGTAGAGCGCCCACACCTCCATCTCGCCGAACCGCTGGCCGCCGAACTGGGCCTTGCCGCCGAGCGGCTGCTGCGTGATGAGGCTGTAGGGCCCAATGGAGCGGGCGTGGATCTTGTCCTCGACCAGGTGCGACAGCTTGAGCATGTAGATCTGCCCGACCGTCGTGGTCTGGTCGAAGGCCTCGCCGCTCTGGCCGTCGTAGAGCTGGACGCGGCCGTCCTGGGGGAGCCCGGCCTCGCGGAGCTTGGCGGCGATGTCGTCCATCGACGCGCCGTCGAAGGCCGGCGTCGCGTACGTCTCGCCGAGCTTCTCGCCGGCCCAGCCGAGGAGGGTCTCGAAGATCTGCCCGAGGTTCATCCGGCTCGGCACGCCGAGCGGGTTGAGGCAGATGTCGACGGGCGTGCCGTCCTCCAAGAACGGCATGTCCTCGACCGGGACGATCTTCGCGACGACGCCCTTGTTGCCGTGGCGGCCGGCCATCTTGTCGCCGACTTGGAGCTTGCGCTTCTTGGCGATGTAGACCTTCGCCAGCTGGACGATGCCCGGGGGCAGCTCGTCGCCCATCTGGATCCGGTACTCCTCCTGCTCGGCCGCGCCGGTCACCTCCTGGTGGCGGCGCTGGTAGTTGGCGAGGAGCTTCCAAGCCTGGCGGTTCGTGTCCTCGTCGCCGGTGTAGTCCTGGCGGATCTTGAGGTCGGCCGGCTCGACGTCCTTGAAGGCCGTCTTGGTCAGCTTCGCGCCTTCGCTCACGACGACAGTGCCGTCGCGGAGCTCGATGGCGGCGCCAGCCTTCTGGCTACCGACGAGGCTGAAGAACCGCTCGTAGAAGGAGGTCTGGAGCGCCTCGACCTCGCGGTCGAGCTGGCGCTTGATCTCCTCCAGGCGCTTCTCCTCCGCCTTCTTGGTGATGGCGTCGGTCTTGCGGCGCGAGAACAGCATCGTGTCGATCACGATCCCGTTCATGCCCGGCTTCGCCTTGAGGGACGCGTCCTTTACATCGCCGGCCTTGTCACCGAAGATGGCGCGGAGCAGCTTCTCCTCCGGCGTCGGGTCGGTCTCGCCCTTCGGCGTGATCTTGCCGACGATGATGTCGCCGGGGTTGACCTCGGCGCCGATGCGGACGATGCCGCGCTCGTCGAGGTCCTTGGTCGCCTCCTCGGAGACGTTCGGGATCTCGCGCGTCAGCTCCTCCTCGCCGCGCTTCGTGTCGCGGACCTGGTGGTCGAACTCCTCGATGTGGACGGAGGTGAAGACGTCCTCCTTCACCACGCGCTCCGAGATGACGATGGCGTCCTCGAAGTTGTAGCCCTTCCACGGCATGAACGCGACGAGCACGTTCTTGCCGAGCGCGAGCTCGCCCTTGTCGGTCGAGGCGCCGTCGGCCAGGAGGTCCCCCTTCTTCACCTTCATGCCGGCCTGGACGGTCGGCTTCTGGGTGACGGAGGTGTCCTGGTTCGTCCGGCGGAACTTGACGAGGTGGTAGGTCCGGACGGGCTCCTCGAACGCCGCGTCGGCGTCCTCGGGCGTCTCGTCGTAGCGGACCGTGATCTTGGTGGCGTCGACGTACTCGATTACGCCGTCGCCCTCGGCCACGAGGATCGCGCGGCTGTCGCGGGCGATGCGGCCCTCCAGCCCGGTCCCGACGAACGGGGCCTGGGGACGGAGGAGCGGAACCGCCTGACGCTGCATGTTCGAGCCCATGAGCGCGCGGTTGGCGTCATCGTGCTCAAGGAACGGGATCAGCGAGGCGGCCGGCGAGATGATCTGGTTCGGCGCCACGTCCATGTAGTCGATCTCCTCCGGCGAGACCAGCGGGACGTCGCCGCCGATCCGGGCGCGGACGAGGTCGTTGGCGAACGTCCCGTCGTCGTTGAGCGGGGCGTTGGCCTGCGCGATGACGTAGCGGTCCTCGTCTTCGGCCGAGAGGTACTCGATGGACTTGGTGACCTTCCCCTTCTTGACCTTCCGGTACGGCGTCTCGATGAACCCGAACTGGTTCACGACGCCGTGGGTGCACAGCGACGAGATGAGGCCGATGTTCGGCCCCTCCGGCGTCTCGATCGGGCAGAGCCGGCCGTAATGCGTGTAGTGGACGTCGCGGACTTCGAAGCCGGCGCGCTCCCGAGTCAGACCACCAGGCCCGAGGGCGGACATCCGACGCTTGTGCGTCAGCTCCGCCAGCGGGTTGGTCTGGTCCATGAACTGGCTCAGCTGGTTCGTCCCGAAGAACGTGTTGATCACGCTCGAGACGGTCCGGGCGTTGACCAGGTCCTGGGGGGTGAACTTGTCGGCGTCGCGCTGGTTCATCCGCTCCTTGATGGTGCGGGCCATGCGGGCGAGGCCGAGCGAGAACTGCTGGCCGAGCTGCTCCCCGACGGTCCGGACGCGCCGGTTGCCGAGGTGGTCGATGTCGTCGACCGTGCTCTTGCCGTTCTGGAGCTTCACGAGCTCCGTGATGATGGCGACGATGTCCTCCTTCGACAGCGTGACCGAATCGTTCTTCGAGTCGAGGCCGAGCCGCTTGTTCATGCGGTAGCGGCCGACGTCGCCGAGGTCGTAGCGCTTGTCGGAGAAGAAGAGGCGGTCGAGGAGCGCGCGGGCCGAGTCCACGTCCGGCGGCTCGGCGCCGCGGAGCGTCTCGTAGAGGTGCCGGAGGGCCTCGTCCGACGAGTGCGTCGGGTCCTTCTTGAGCGTGTTGAGGAGCGTCGACATGTCGAGGCTCTCGTTGTCGTCCTCGTCCGTCTCGCGGCGGAGGATGACGCTCTCGACGCTCGCGTCCTTCAGGATCCCGTAGTCGTCCTCGGTCAGCACGTGCTCGGCCGGGAGGATCACCTCGCGCTCGGTCGTCTCGTCGAGGACCTCGCCGGTGTCCTCGTCGATCGTCTCGTGCTTCACCTCGACGGTGACGGACGAGGCCAGCGTGCGGCCGACGATCTTCTGGAACGACTTCTTGGTCGAGACCTTCTCCTCATCCGCGAGGTCGAAGAGTGCGACGATCTCGGAGTCCGAGGAGTAGTCGAGGGCGCGGAGAAGCGTGGTGACCGGCAGCTTCTTCTTGCGGTCGATGTACGCCCACATCACGTTCGCGACGTCGGTCGAGAACTCGATCCACGAGCCCCGGAACGGGATCACGCGGGCGCTGTAGAGGTCGGTCCCGTTCGGGTGCACCGACTGGCTGAAGAAGACGCCTGGGCTCCGGTGGAGCTGGCTGACGACGACGCGCTCGGCGCCGTTGACGACGAACGTGCCCTTGTCCGTCATGACGGGCAGGTTGCCGAGGTAGACGTCCTGCTGGATCGCCTCCTCCGGCTCGTCCTCATCCTCGTCCTCCTTGGCGCTGAGGCGGAGCTTCGCCTTCATCGGGAGGGCGAAGGTGAGGCCTTGGGCGAGGCACTCCTCGATGGAGTGCTTCGGGGCCTCCAGCGTGAAGTGGAGGTACTCGAGCGTGTACCGCTCGCGCGTGTCGGTGATCGGGAAGTGCTCCTGGAAGACCGACTCGAGACCCTTGGTCGGGTCCCGCTCCTCTGGGGCCAACTCGGCCTGGAGGAAGTCGTGGTAGGACTTTAGCTGGATCTCGAGGAAGTCCGGAAAGTCGAGGACCGGCGCGATGTCCGCGAACGACTGACGCGTGGACTCGCCGCTCGGCGCCGGCGTTGCCGCGCTCTTGCTGTTGCTCAAGGCGTACCCCTGGGGTTTGGTGACCGCTGATGCGAAAGACCCGCTCGGAAGCGGGTGGCGTCCGTCCGGGAAGACCGGGGACGCGGCATCCGTGCCCGCCCGCTGGGAGACGGCGGGGCGACGGAGCCGAACGCGACCGGAACCCGCGGGTTCCGACCGGTTCTCCCACGCTAGCGGGCGGAAAGCCCGGGCGCGGGGGACGAGTGCTAACGCGGAGGGCGCCTCACTCGTGCCGGCAGACGTGCGAAGAGCGCGTGTGCCGGATGCCGCGAACGCCCGCCCCCCACTCGGCGCGTGCCGGGGGGAGCGGGCGGGTCGCAGCGCCGCTGGCGGACGCCGTCGTCTTACGGGACGGGGCGGCGGCCAGCGGGAACGGAGCTACTTGAGCTCGACGGAGGCGCCGGCGCCCTCGAGCTTGCCCTTGATCTCGTCGGCCTCCTCCTTCGAGGCGCCCTCCTTGATCGGGGACGGGGCGTTGTCGACGAGCTCCTTGGCCTCCTTGAGGCCGAGGCCGGTGATCCCACGGACCTCCTTGATGACGGCGATCTTGTTGCCGCCGATGCCGGCGAGGATCACGTCGAACTCGGTCTGTTCCTCGACGGCGGCGGCGCCGTCGCCCCCGGCCGGGCCGGCCATGACGGCGGCGGCGGCGGCGGGCTCGATGCCGTACTCGTCCTTGAGGACCGTGAGGAGCTCGTTGGCCTCCTTGATGGTGAGGTTGACGAGGCTCTCGGCGATGCTGTTGATGTCTGCCATGGTGTTGGGTGGTTCCTGCGGCGGTCTCAGCCGGGGAGGCGTGGGGCCGGGCGGCTACGCCGCTGATTAAGGGACGGAGATGTCGCTGGCGACGATCGCCAGCCGACGGGTCAGCCTTCCTCCTTCTCGGAGATCTGCTGGATGACGCTGGCGAGGCCAGAGCCCTGCGCGCCGAGGGCCGACGCGACGTTGGTGATGGGCGCCATGAGGAGCCCCAGGATGTCGGCGAGGAGCTCGTCCTTGCTCTTCAGCTTGGCGAGCGCGTCGAGCTGGTCCTCCCCATAGACGGCGCCGTCGATGAAGGCCCCCTTGAACCGGGGGATCTCGATGTCGTTGTCCTCCAGGAACTTGACGAGCACCTTGGCCGGGCCGGCCGGGTCATTCGTGAAGGCGACGGCCGTCGGGCCGTGGAGCTGGTCGAGGAGATCCTCGAACCCGCCCCGGTCGGCCATCACGCGCCGGAGGAGCGTGTTCTTGAGCACCTTGTACTGGACGTCGGCCTCGCGGAAGGCGCGGCGGAGGTCCGTCGCCTGCTCGACGGTCAGGCCCTGGTAGTCGGTGAGGTAGACGGTGTTGGCGCCCTCGAACTGGTCGACGATGGCACCGAGCGCCTCTTGCTTCTGCTCTCGGGTGAGCGGCATGATTCTGTGTGGCTGGGTGCGCGGGTTAACGAGTGGCGCCGACAGCGGCGACGCGGTCGACGGGGACGGGCGGGCCCATCGTGGTCGAGAGGGTGACGCTCCGGACGTAGACGCCCTTGGCAGAGGCCGGGCGAAGTCGGAGCAGCTCCTTCAGGAAGGCGTCCGCGTTGTCGCGGATCTGGTCCTCCGAGAAGGAGATGTTGCCGATGGAGGTGTGGACGATCCCGGCCTTGTCGACGCGGAAGTCGATCCGGCCGGCCTTGACGGCCTCGACGGCCTCCTTGAGGTCGTTCGTGACCGTCCCGGACTTCGGGTTCGGCATCAGCCCGCGGGGGCCGAGGACGCGGCCGAGGCGGCCGACCTGCGGCATCACGTCGGGCGTCGCGATGAGGACGTCGAAGTCGGTGAAGCCCTCGTTCTGGATCTTGTCGACGTACTCGTCGAGGCCGACCATGTCGGCGCCGGCGTCCGTCGCCTCGGCCTGCTTGCCCTCGTTGGTGAGGACGAGCACGCGGACGGTCTTGCCGGTCCCGTGCGGGAGGGCGACGGAGCCACGGACCATCTGGTCGGCGTGGCGGGGGTCGACGCCCAGACGGACATCGATGTCGACGGATTCCTCGAACTTGGCGCGGCCGGTCTCTTTCACCAGCTGGGCGGCCCGGTCGAGCGGGAGCGCGCCGCCGGCCTCCTCCGCCGCGCTCGCGACGAGTTCGGCTGCCTGACGGTAGCGCTTGCCTCTCTTTGCCATTGGATTGGGGGTTGTGCGGTGCAGACGCCGGGGACTCCGGCTCCCGCGGTGAGCGACGCCCGGGCGGGGCGTCCATGCGAATGCCGCCCGGGGGCGGCGCGTGCGTTACGCGATGGGAGCGCCGGTGACCGTGAGGCCCATCGACCGGGCAGTGCCGGCGATCATGCGGGCCGCGTTGTCGAGGTCGGTCGCGTTGAGGTCCTCCAGCTTCTGCTGGGCGATGTCGCGGCACTGGTCCCACGTCACCTTGCCGACCTTCTCGCGGAGCGGGTCGCCGGCGCCCTTCTGGACCTTCGCCGCCTGCTTCAGCAGGATGGCGGCCGGGGGGCTCTTGGTGACGAACGTGAAGCTCTTGTCGCCAAAGACCGTGATGACCACCGGGATCACCAGACCCATCTTGTCCTGCGTGGCGGCGTTGAACGCCTTGCAGAACTCCATGATGTTGACGCCCTTCTGGCCGAGCGCGGGGCCGATCGGCGGAGCCGGCGAGGCCTGCCCTGCCTTGATCTGCAGCTTGATGTAGCCGTCGACTTTCTTTGCCATTCCGGGGGGCGGTGCAAACGCCGGGGTCGCCGGCTCCCGCGTTGGTGAGAGGCCGCATCCCCGTCGCTCGGGCGCATGCGGCGAATCAGAAAACTACGAGGCGACCTGGGGCGAAATGAGCCGCTCAGCAGGCTTCGCCGGCCTTTCACCGCCCACCCGCGGGCGACACCGCCCTAGCCCTCGTGTTCCACCTGGAGGTAGTCCAGCTCGAGGGGCGTCTTCCGGCCGAAGATGGAGACCATCACGCGGACCTTCATCTTGTCCGGGTAGACCTCCTCCACGAAGCCGGTGAACGTGTTGAACGGACCGTCTACGACCTTGACCGGGTCGCCCTCCTTGAACGGAATCTCCGGCTGCTCCGGCTTGTCCTCGTCCATCATGCCCAGGATCCGGCCGACCTCGTCCGGGCGGAGCGGGACGGGCTCGCCGTTGGCGCCCAGGAACCCGATCGTCGACGGCGCCCCGTTGATCACCTCGCGGAGGTACGGGTCGACGATGGCCTCGAGGAGGATGTAGCCCGGGAACGAGGTTTTCTCGCGCGTCCGCTTCTTGCCAGCGCGCATCTCAAACACCGTCTCCGTCGGGATGACGATCTGGTTCAGCTTGTCCTCATAGCCGAGGCGCTCGACCTCGCCTTCGAGGTACTCCTTCACCTTCTTCTCGTGACCCGAGAAGGTGCGGAGGACGTACCACTTGCGGACGGAAGTGCGGAGGGCCATGGGGGCGTCGTGGACGAGAGGGGCGGGGACCGGCGGCCTAGCTGCCGTAGATGATCGAGAGGACCCAGCTGATGAGCTGGTCCGCGCCGAAGATGAAGATCGACGCGGCGAACGCGGCGACGAGCGTGATCACGGTGTTGCTGATCAGCTCCTGGCGTTTCGGCCAGTTCACCTTTCGCATCTCCTTGCGGACCTCGACGAGGTAGTTGCCCAGTGCGCCGCCGGGGGCCTGCGTCTGTGTTTGTGTCGCCATGTGCGTGCCGCGCGTGCGGCGGGAGTCATCGGAGAAGTCGGGCACGGGCGGCAGGACTCGAACCTACAACCTGCGGTTTTGGAGACCGCTGCTCTGCCAATTGAGCTACGCCCGTTTAGCGGACCGCCGACGCCCCGGAGGACGTCGGCGGTCGGGTCAATCTACGAACCGACGCGGGGCCGGTTCTTGGAGGGGCGGTGGATAACCGCCCTCCGGGATCAGTCGAGGATCTTGGAGACGACGCCGGCGCCCACCGTCCGCCCGCCCTCGCGGATCGCGAACCGGAGCCCCTCCTCCATCGCCACCGGCACGATGAGCTGGACCTTGAACTGCGTGTTGTCCCCGGGCATCACCATCTCGACCCCCTCGGCCAGCTCGATGTCCCCCGTCACGTCCGTCGTCCGGAAGTAGAACTGGGGCCGGTACCCCTTGAAGAACGGGGTGTGCCGGCCCCCCTCCTCCTTCGACAGGATGTACACCTCGCACTCGAACGCCTTGTGCGGCGTGACCGCCCCCGGCTTCGTCACGACCATCCCGCGCTCGACCGCCGTCTTCTCGATCCCCCGGAGCAGGATCCCCGCGTTGTCCCCGGCCTGGGCCGAGTCGAGCAGCTTCCTGAACATCTCGACGCCCGTCACCGTCGACGTCATCTTCTCCTCCTGCATGCCCACGATCTCGACCGGGTCGCCCACCTTGATCTCGCCCCGCTCCACGCGGCCCGTGACCACCGTCCCCCGGCCCGTGATCGAGAACACGTCCTCGACCGGCATGAGGAACGGGCGGTCGACGGCCCGCTCCGGCGTCGGGATGTACGCGTCGACCGCGTCCATCAGCTCCTCCACCTTCGCCACCCACTCGGGCTCCCCGTTGAGCGCCCCGAGCGCCGAGCCCTGCACGACCGGGAGGTCGTCGCCCGGGAACTCGTACGAGCTCAGGAGCTCGCGGACCTCCATCTCGACGAGCTCCAGGAGCTCCTCGTCGTCGACGAGGTCGGCCTTGTTCATGAACACGACGATGTACGGCACGCCGACCTGGCGCGCGAGCAGGATGTGCTCGCGGGTCTGGGGCATCGGGCCGTCCGTGGCCGCGACGACCAGGATGGCCCCGTCCATCTGGGCCGCCCCCGTCACCATGTTCTTCACGTAGTCGGCGTGGCCCGGGCAGTCGACGTGGGCGTAGTGCCGCGCCTCCGTCTCGTACTCGACGTGGGCCGTCGCGATCGTGATCCCGCGCTCCCGCTCCTCCGGCGCGTTGTCGATCTCGTCGAACCCCTTCGCCACCCCGCCCGACTTCTCGGCCAGGACCTTCGTGATCGCCGCCGTCAGCGTCGTCTTCCCGTGGTCCACGTGGCCGATCGTCCCGACGTTGACGTGCGGCTTCGTCCGCTGAAATTGCTCCTTCGCCATGGTGTGTCTTGCGCGCGTGCGCGGGGATGGATGTGAGTCGAGAGGGGTGAGCGCCGGCCGGCCGGAGCCGGGGCGCGGAGCCTCCTCCCGGACTTGAACCGGGGACCCCTTCCTTACCATGGAAGTGCTCTACCGCTGAGCTAAGGAGGCGATTGTCGGACGGGCCGACGGGTCGGAGCGCAGGCGCTCCGGGGAGCGGGAGACGGGACTCGAACCCGCGACCCTCAGCTTGGAAGGCTGATGCTCTACCAACTGAGCTACTCCCGCGCGCGCCGCTGGCGAGGCCAGCGACGGCGATCAACGTGGGCAGGGAAGGATTCGAACCTCCGTACTCTAACGAGAACAGATTTACAGTCTGTCGCCTTTAACCACTCGGCCACCTGCCCGAAGAAAGAACGAGCGACGCCATCCGCAGGGGCTCGGCGGCGGAGCTGGCGAAGGGACTCGAACCCCCAACCTGCTGATTACAAATCAGCTGCTCTACCGATTGAGCTACGCCAGCGGCGTGGGCATCGCTGAGGAGACGAAGCTAGCCCGCCGGGCCTCCCCCCGTCAACCGGCCGAGGGAGGCTCGAGGGGGGCGAGGGGCCTCTTCGCGGTTTCTTTCCGCGCCCCGCGCCGTTGCTGCCAGCGCCGCGCGAGCACGAGGACCCCCGCCAGGACCAGGAGGGCCGTCACGATCCGGCCGTAGGTCTTGAGCCATTCGAGCACTCGCTCCCACTCGCTCCCGAGTACGCTCCCGCCCCATACCAACAGCAGGCTCCACGCGACGGCGCTCACCGTCGCCCAGAGGGCCGTCGGGCCCCAGCGGAGCGGCGAGGCACCGGCGAGCAAGCCGATGACGGCGCGTCCACCGGACAGGAACCGGTTGACTGCGACGACGCCGTAGCCCCAGCGTCCCAGCCAGCGTCCCACCCGATCGAGGGGCGCCCGGGGAATCCAGCGCAGGTGGTGGGGGTCGTGGATCGCCGAGCCGAGACGCCGGCCCACCGCGAACACGGTCAAGAAGCCCAGCGACCCGCCGAGCGCTGAGAGTGCGACGGTCGGCCCGAAGTCGAGCACGCCGAGGCCGACCAGCGACCCGCACAGGACGATGACGGTGTCGCCCCAGATCGGTGGGACGAGGTTCTCGCCGTAGGCGACCACGAGCAGCACGACGTAGATCCCGCCCGGCGGGAGCGACCGGAGCCACACGATGAAATCGTGGACCGCCTCGGTCACCGGGCCGCCGTCTGCAGCAGGCACACGGCGTGGGCCGCCGCGCCCTCGCCGGTCCCCACGAATCCCATCCCCTCCCCCGTCGTCGCCTTCACCGACACGCGGGCCACGTTGCACCGGAGAGCCCGCGCGATCTCGGTCCGCATCGCGTCGATGTGCTCGCGGAGCTTCGGGCGCTGGAGGACCACCGTCGCGTCGATGTTGCCGACGTTGAACCCGGCCTCGGTGAGCAGGCGATGGGCGACGCGGAGCAGGTCCATGCTGTCGGCCCCCTTCCATCGGTCGTCGGTGTCGGGGAAGTGGGCACCGATGTCGCCGAGCGCCGCGGCCCCGAGGAGCGCGTCGATGATGGCGTGCGTGAGCACGTCGGCGTCCGAGTGCCCGTCGAGGCCCACCTCCGAGGGGATCGTGACGCCGCCCAGGATGAGGGGGCGCCCCGCCGTGAGGCGGTGGACGTCATAGCCGTGGCCGATGCGCATACGTTCGTCAGAAGTCAGGTCCCCAAGATCCCTGCGACCGAGGGCCGTCGCCAACAGGGGCTCGCAAAGTCGCCCGAAACTCTCCGGCTCCGGACCTCACGCGCCATCCTCCGACGCCCAAAGTGCGCGGGCGAGGGCCCAGTCCGAGGGTCGGGTGAGCTTCACGTTGCGCGTGTCGCCCTCCACGATGCGCACCGGGTGACCCGCTCGCTGGAGCAGCCCGACCTCGTCGGTGGCGAGGAAGCCCGCCGCGTTGGCGAACGCGCGTTCGAGCCAGTCGCGCCGGGCGCCCTGAGGGGTCTGCATGGCCCAAAGCCCGGCGCGGGGGACGGTCTCGCCGAACAGCGGTCCGTCTCCGCCCTGCCGAAGGGTGTCGGCGAGGGGGACCGCTGCCGCTGCTGCCCCCCATGTACGCGAGGCCTCGATCACGCGCGCGATCACGTCGGCGGCGACGAACGGCCGGACGGCGTCGTGGACGAGGACGAGGTCGACCGACGCCGGAAGTGCGCGCACGCCGTTCGCCACGGACGCCTGCCGCGTCGGCCCGCCCCCGACGACGGCGGCCGACAGATCGTACCCCGCGAGTCGACGCGCGACCTCAGCCTCCTCGCCGGCGGGCACGACGACGACGGCACGCTCGACGTCGGGGTGGCGGGCAAAGGCCCGAAGCGTTTGGACGAGCACCGGGGCCCCGCCGAGGTTCCGGAACTGCTTGGCCGGGTCGTCCGGACCGCCGCCCATGCGCGAGCCCGAGCCGCCCGCCGGCAACACTACGCCGACCTCACCCACGGCCCACGCCCGGGATCGTGAACAGGAGCTCCCCTCTCCGACCGGTCATCGGCACCCCCTCAGAGGATCAGCATCGCGTCGCCGTAGGAGAACAGGCGGTACTCCTGGGCCACGGCCTCCTGGTACGCGTGGCGCATCAGGTCGAAGCCCGTGAACGCCGCCACCGTCATCAGGAGCGTCGACTTGGGGCGATGGAAGTTGGTCAGGAGCCGCTCTGTGACGTGGAAGTCGTAGGTCGGGTAGATGAACTTGTCGGTCCACCCCGAGTCCGACTTGAGCGTCTTCTCGGCACTCAGCGTCGACTCCATCGCGCGGACCACCGACGTCCCGCAGGCCGTCACGTGGCACTCGTCGCTCGTCAGCGCGCGGTTGACGCAGTCGGCCGCCTCGTCGGTGACCTGGAAGCACTCGGAATCCATCCGGTGCTTGGAGAGGTCCTCCACCTCGACCGGCTTGAAGGTGCCCAGGCCCGGGTGGAGCGTGACGGTGGTGATCTCGACGCCGCGGGATTCGAGGTCGTGGAGGAGGGCCGGCGTGAAGTGCAGGCCCGCCGTCGGTGCGGCCACGGCGCCCCGGTGCTTGGCGAAGATCGTCTGGTAGCGCTCCCGGTCTTCGGGCTCGACGGGCCGGCGGAGGTAGGGCGGGATCGGCGTCTCCCCCACCCGGTCGATGGCCGCGTACAGCTCCTCGGGCGTCCCGTCGAAGATGAACCGGAGCGTGCGTCCCCGGCTCGTCGTGTTGTCGATGACTTCGGCGGCGAGGTCGTCGCTGAAGACCAGTTTGTTGCCGACGCGGACCTTCCGGGCTGGGTCCACGATGGCGTCCCAGAGGCGGTGCTCGGCGTTCAGTTCGCGGAGCAGGAAGGCCTCCACCTTCGCGCTCGTCTTCTCCTTCACCCCCCGGAGGCGCGCGGGAAACACCTTCGTGTCGTTGGCGACGAACACGTCGCCCTCCGAGAAGTAGTCCGGCAGGTCCCGGATGGTCCGGTGCTCGACGGTGCCCGCTCCGCGGTCGACCACCATGAGGCGGGCGGTGTCACGGGGGTCGGCGGGGTAGAGCGCGACGAGGTCGCGGGGGTACTCGTAGTCGAAGTCGCTCAGGCGGAGCGTGTGGTGCAGGAAGGGAGCGTGAGCGACTTGCATACGGGGCGCGGGGTCCGTCTCGGCACGGGGCCGCGGCGAGGGAATCGCCGCTGGCGAGGAGTACGGCCGGCCAAGCGACCGCCCGAATGCGGCCAAAGATAGGGCCGTTCGGAGGCCCCGTGGAGCTTTTGTGAAGTGCCTAGTCGTTAATCGTCCAACGAGTTGACGATCCGCCCCTCGACCGTCCCGAAGTCGACGCGCTGGCCGTCACGCTCGGCCATTCCGGCCAGCACCACGCAGTCCCCGTCCTGCAGGAACGTCCGCTCCTCCCCGCCGGGCAACTCGATGGGCTCGCTCCCGCGCCACGTCAGCTCCAGGAACGACCCGTAGGTCCCCTTCGCCTCACCCGAGATCGTCCCGCTCGCCATGAGGTCGCCCGGCCGCGCGTTGCACCCGTTGACGGTGTGGTGGGCGAGCTGCTGCTCGGGGCTCCAGTAGAGGTACTTCGCGTTGCTCTGCGCGACGGTCGCCGGGGAGGTGCCGTCCGCCCGCATCGCCTCGGTCTGGAGCCGGACGTCGAGGGCCACGTCGAGCGCGCGGGGCTCGGACTGGCGGAGGTACGGGAGGGGCTCGGGGTTGCCGGCGCTCGCGTTCTGTGCCTCGCCCGGGATGCGGAACGGCGTGAGCGCCTCGTACGGGACCACCCACGGACTGATGCTCGTCGCGAAGCTCTTGCCCAGGAACGGGCCGAGGGGGACGTACTCCCACTTCTGGATGTCACGCGCGCTCCAGTCGTTGACGAGGACGAACCCGAAAATGTGCGCTCCGGCCTCCTCCACCGGGATCGGCCGCCCCAGATCGTTCCCCGGCCCGACGAAGAACCCCAGCTCCAGCTCGATGTCGAGCAGCGTCGACGGGCCGAACACCGGGGGCGCGTCCCCGGCAGGCTTCTGCTGGCCGCGCGGGCGGATCACGTCGGTCCCGCTCACGATCACGGACGACGCTCGGCCGTGGTAGCCCACCGGCAGGTGCAGCCAGTTGGGCATGAGCGCGTTCTCCGGCCCGCGGAACATGGTCCCCACGTTCGTCGCGTGCTGACGCGACGAGTAGAAGTCGGTGTAGTCGCCGATCCACGCCGGCAGGTGCATCGAAACCTCGGGGAGCGGGACGATGGCGTTTTCGAGGACCGTCTCCGACGACCGGAGCGCCGGGTCGCCGCCGGTGCTGAGGAGGTCCTGCAGCCGCCCCCGCACGGCCGACCACGAATCGGGACCGAGCGCCATGAACGCGTTCAGCGACGGCTGTCCGAAGACGGGGGCCCGCCCGCCGCCCGCCGCCGCCAGCAGCCCGTGGCTCTCCAGCGCTGCGAGGTCGACGATGCTCTCGCCGACGCGGACGCCCACCCGGGGCACCTCTCCGGGCCGTGAGAAGACCCCGTACGGGAGGTTCTGAAGGCCAAAGCCGGAGTCAGCGGGGAGGTCGAGGAAGGAAGTCATTCCGGTTCGTGGGTGGGGCGAGGGAGAGACAGGTCGGCGAGGCGAGCAGGGGAGGGCCTCACGGCGACCCCTGACCTACTGATCTCCTGAGGTACTGATCCACCGACGTTACAGCCAGCCGTGCTCGCGGAGGTCGTCGCGAGGGTCGTCGAAGGAGCACGAGCCGAAGCTGAGGGCGTACTGGCCGCGCGCGTCGGCGATCTCGGCGGGCGACGTACGGAGCGAGGTCCACCGCAGCCCGTCGTCGTCGAGCGACCAGTGCGACGCGTCGTCGTCGTCGAGGATCTCGGCGAGGTCGGCCGGGCGGAGGCCGTGGACGCGCGCGAGCGCCGCGCCGCCGAAGACGCCCAGGAACCCGAGCATCCGGGCGCCGACCGCCTCGTCCCAGTTCGGGAGCGGGTGGTGAAGCCCAGCCGTCGCCTTGAACGGGGCGCCGGCATCGCGGGCCGTCGTGATGGAGCGCGCCACCGCCTCCACGCCCGGCACGAGGTCCGGCGTGACGCCCCCGCACCGGAGCTTCAGCGCAAACGCGGGCCGGTCGGCTCGTCCATTTGCGTCGGCCACGGCCTGCGCCGCCGGGCCCACCGCCTCGGGATCGGCCAGGAAAGGAACTTCGAGAGCCGCCCGGGGGGCCGCGTCGCCCCGGTCGCGGTAGGCCGCGTCGAGTTCGCCGAGGGCACCCGCCAGCGCGTCCGGGTCCGCCGCCAGCCCCGCGGGCACCTTCAGTTCGAACCGGTCGCACGCCACCCGTCCCTCGTGGCGCGCCTCAAAATCCCGCGTCGCGTCGAGCGTCTGACGGGCCGCGTCGAGCCAGTCGCCTCCGGGGTCCGTCGGGAGTCCTAGGACCGAGAAGCGGACAGGCGGGGCCTCCCGAAAGGACTCGGTCAGCGCGTCGAGGTCGCCCAGCCGGCGAGCGGGGACGACGAACCGGCCCAGCATCCAGGCGTCGGGGCCCGTTCGGTAGCGGGCGTAGTTCTGGACGGCGGGGCCGAGGTCAAGGTCGGCGGGCGGGAAGAGGCCCGCATAGTCAACGAGACCAGAGAGGAAGGCGCGGGAGCCGCGGGACATAGGGCGTGACGTTGGATCGAAGAGCCGGGAGGACAGTAAGACCCCGGACCTATCGCGGTAGATTCGGCGTGGAAGCAATTGGCCGCGTCGATCCTGAGCACCGGCCGGCCTCCCCCTCTCCCGCCCGACTCCCACCCCCAGCACTATGCGACCCCGTCTCCTCTCCCTTACCGTCGCCCTCGCCGTCGCCGTACTGGTGGGCGGCGCCGACGGCTGCTCCAGCGATCCGAACGTCGAGGGTGCCAAGCTCAACCTCCGGAACGGCGAGTACGACGACGCCATCGAGAACCTGGACACTGCCCTCGAGACGAACCCGGACAACGTGGAGGCCCTGACGCTCCGCGCCGAGGTCCGCCGCCAGCAGGCCGAGCGCGCCACCGGCGCCCAGCGGATGACCTACCTCAACGACATGGTGGCGACCATCCGCCGCGCCCAAACCCTCGCCCCGGACGACCCGGACGTGCAGACCTCCGCGCTCGGCGCGTGGGCCCTCTCCGTGAACTCGGGCAACGACGCGCTCCGCGACGCCGAGGCCGACCCGATGGACGCCACGGCCCTGTTCCAGACGGCCGTCGACCTCCAGCCGGACTCGATGCAGGGCTACTACGGCCTCGGCCTCGCCCAGCTCCGCGCCGGCAACACCTCGGAGGCCATCGCCCCGCTCCGCCGGGCCGTTGACCTCGCCCCCGACGACGTGAACTCGGCCATCTACCTCGGTCGGGCCCTCATGCTCACCGACCAGAACACGGAGGCCGTCACCGTCCTCGAAGGCGCCGCCACCCGGTTCCCCGACGACTCCGACATCCAGACGGCCCTCCTCAACGCATACGCCCGCTCCGGCGACACGGAGGGGGCCATCGCGCGTTACGAAACGGCCGTCCAGGGCGCCGGTGCTGAGGACCCCATCGTGCGGTACAACTACGGCGCGCTCCTCCTCAATGCCGGCCGCTACGACGAGGCCATCGTGCAGCTCGACGAGGCCGTCCGCCTCAACCCCGAGAACGCCGACGCCTACTACAACCTCGGCGCGGCGTACCAGAACAAGGCCGCGGCCCTGAACGACCAGGCCAACGAGACCGAGGACAATGCGGCCGCCGCCCGGCTCACCGCCCAGCGCGATGAGAACCTGGAGGCCTCGCTCCCGCACCTCCAGCGGGCCCGCGAGCTGGCCGCCGCCGAGGGCGACGAGGCCGGCGTGTGCCTCGCGCTCTTCCGCGTGTACACCCAGCTCGGCCGGGTGGACGACGCCGAGGGTGTCGCCGAGTGCGCCGGCGTCTCGATGAACTAGTCCCGACGACTCGGACCTCATCCTTCCGGCGGGGGTACGGCGTGTCCGTACCCCCGCCGTCGTTTCCCCCTCTCCGCTCCGATGCATCTCCCCGACGACTCCGGCTTCGCAACGCGCGCCGTCCACGCCGGCCAGGCGCCCGACCCCGCCACGGGCGCCATCATGACGCCGGTCTACCAGACCAGCACCTACGTCCAGACCGCCCCCAACGAGAACCAGGGGTACGACTATGCGCGCGTCTCGAACCCCACGCGAACGGCCCTCGAAGGCAACCTCGCGTCGCTCGAAGGGGCCGCCCACGGGATCGCGTTCTCGTCCGGCGTCGCCGCCATCGACGCGGTCCTCCGGCGCCTCCGGCCCGGCGACCACGTGGTGTCCACCAACGACCTCTACGGGGGCACCTACCGACTCATGCGGCAGGTCCACGAGCCGATGGGGGTCGACTTCACGTTCACGGACCTGAGCAAGCCGGACGCTCTCGACGAGGCGATGACGGATGCCACCACGCTGGTCTGGATCGAGACGCCCACGAACCCACTCCTCCGCGTGTACGACATCGCCGCCCTCGTCGAGGCGGCGCACGCGCGGGGTGTGGCCGTGGCGGTCGACAATACGTTCGCCAGCCCGTACCTGCAGCAGCCCCTTGCGCTCGGCGCCGACCTCGTCGTCCACTCCACCACGAAGTACCTGGGCGGGCACTCCGACCTCGTCGGCGGGGCCGTTCTCACGAGCGACGACGACTGGGCCGAGCACCTTCGGTTCCAGATCAAGGCGGTCGGCGCGGCGCCGGGACCGATGGACTGCTTCCTCCTCCTCCGGTCCACCAAAACGCTCGCGCTCCGTATGGAGAAGCACTGCGCGAACGCCGACGCCGTGGCCCACTTCCTCCGCGACCACCCGAAGGTGGGGCGAGCGATCTGGCCCGGCTTCGAGGACCACCCCGGCCACACCATCGCCCAGAAGCAGATGCGCGGGTTCGGCGGGATGGTCTCGCTCGTGCTCGACGACGACCGCTTGGAGACGGCCATCCGGCTGATGCAGGGGACCCAGATCTTCGCCCTCGCCGAGAGTCTTGGCGGCGTCGAGAGCCTGATCTCGCACCCGGCATCCATGACCCACGGCTCGATCCCCGCCGACGTGCGCCAGGCCGCAGGCCTTCCGGACAGCCTCGTCCGCCTCTCCGTGGGCGTGGAGGACGAGGAGGACCTGATCGCGGACCTGGACCGGGCCCTGGCGTCGATCTAGTCCGTCTGTCCCAAGCCGCCCGGCTGCCTGGGCGTTACGTTCCCTGCGCGCCCTCTCTGCCGTCGTGCCCACCGCTCCGTCCTCTGCCCCCCCGTCCTCCGGCGTTGAGACGCCGGAGACCGCGCCGCGTGCGGTCGCCAAGCGGCGCGTGAACGACATCGCGCTGGCGCGCTTCGAGCGATGGGTGCTGCCGGCGATGGCCACCCGCCTCCCCGGCTGGGTCACGCCCGACGTGCTGACGGGGATCGCGATCGCCGGCGCCTTCCTCACGGGCGCGGCCTACTTCCTCGCCGGCTCGTCGCCGAACTGGCTCTGGGCGGCCTCGCTCGGCCTCGTGATCCACTGGTGGGGCGACAGCCTGGACGGCACGCTCGCGCGCGTCCGCCAGATCCGCCGTGAGCGGTACGGGTTCTTCATCGACCACCAGTGCGACGCGATCTCGGCCGTCGTCCTGTTCGCCGGGCTCGGCCTTGGCGACCTCATGCGGCTGGAGTTCGCGCTCGCCATGACCGTCGGGTTCCTCTTGATGATGAACCTCGTGACGATGGTGACGATCGCGCGCGACGTGTTCAAGATCTCGTTTGCCGGCGGCGGCCCCACGGAGCTACGCCTCATCCTGATCGCCGTCAACACGGCCGTCTGGGCGCTCGGGCCGTGGACCGTCTCCTTCGGCGGGCTGGAGTGGACCCCGTTCGACCTGTTCGGCCTCGTCGGGTCGGTCGGCCTCTCCGCGCTCTATCTCGTCTTCGCTGCCCGCGAGACGGTCCTCATCGGGAGGCTGGATCCGCCCCCGGCCCCCGGCCACGACGGCCAGTCTTACGACCCGACCGGCCAGGGCCTCGACGCGGACTCGGGCGGGCGCGGCGACGCGATCTCCAACGCGCAAGGCGACGGGCTCTAGACCGGGGCCTCTGTCTCGACCCGCACCTCGTCGCCCGGGCGGACCGTCCCTTCAACGAGGACGCGTGCGTACCAGCGCGTCTGGTCCGGTACCCGCTCCGGTTTGATCCGCTTGAACTGACCCTCGGCAAACGAGGCGGCGATCGTCTTGCAGGGCTCCACGCGCTGGGTGAGTTGAAGCCGCACGTCCGCCCCCACGGTCAGCACCGTGTCCACCTCCAGCGCCGGCCAGTCGAGTCCCGACACGGTCAGGTTCTCGCCCACGGAGCCGGGGAAGATGGGGTGCCCCTCGTCCTGAAGCGCCCGGATCAGGTCGAGGGAAAACAGGCACACGGCGCGCTCCGGCCCGCCGTGGACTTTGGGGTGGTTGACGGCGTCGCCCTCCAGCCCGGTGCGGCCGACGTGGGCCGAGGCGACGGCACGCTTGGGGACGCCGCCGGATGACACGTTGACCTGAAGAATGCGGGCGGACATCAGCGCGAGGGCATGTGGGTCTCCGAAGATGCATCGGAGTCGCCCGCGGAGCCAATCCGGCTATCGCCGATTGACCGTCCAGTCGTACGCGAACCGCACGGACCGGTCGCGCCGGAGGTCGGCGGCCGTCTTTCCCGCGAGGCGCCGACGGAGCGCTGCGGCGTCTGGCCGGCGGTCGCTCATCGCGCCCAGCATCGCATCTCCCAGAGGCCGCCCGCCAGCTTCGAAGTCTTCGGCGAACCAGTCGAAGAGGGACGAGAGGACGAGGCGGCGGCCGTCGAGCCGGGCGGCACGAGGCGAGGCCACGAACGCCCGGAACGCGCGGTCGAGATCCCGGTCGAGCGTCGCGGCCCGGAACGCCCGGCGCTGCAGCGGCGGACACGACACGGCCGCGCAGTTGATCGCCGCGTGAATGCGGGGATCGACATGACGCGGTCGGAGCGCTCGGAGAGCCCGGGGGGTCGGCGCGCCGTCCACGCGGTCCTGTCGACGAAGCAGGCCGTGCTCCAGCTGGTTCAGCGTCATCCGCCGGCCAGCGACGGCGACGGGCGCTTGGAAGAACGCGTCGAATAGACCCTGCCGCTCCAAGTGTCGCGCGTCGTGCTGGAGGACGAGCCGGAGGACGTGCGCGTTGTAGGCGTTGACGAGAAACGCGGTCTTCTGCGCGTCGGACCGCAGCGTGGAAGGATCGACACGGGCGAGGGCGTCAACCGCGCACGTGAGGTCGCCGGCGTGCTGGCGCCGGAGCCGCTCGTAGTCGACCCGCCCGTCTTCCCCGACGACCGCCCCAAGCACACGGTCGAGCGGTTCCTCGACCGAGGCTTGCGCGTTCGCGAGCGGGGCGGCGCACAGGAGAAGGAAAGGGAGAATGAGCGCCCGAATCATGCCCCTAGACCGATCCGGGCCGCGAGGTCTTACCGGCTCCCCTCTGGAAGTACCCGCGCCGCCCCGATGCGCCCAACGACGCGCACCTCCTTGACTGGCACCTCGGCATCGGTCGTGTGGAGGATGAGGTCGAACGCGAACGCCCCGTCGGCATCCGCCAGCGCGGCGGGGTCCTCGACGCTCACGAACAGGCCCCGGATGTCGTCGCTGAACACGGGGCGATCGGGGAACGCGACCTCGACGCCCGCAGGCGCCTCGACGCGTTCGATCCGGATCGGGCGTGCGCCGGCGTTCGCGAACTGGAACGAGGTCTGCGCCGCCTCGCCGGCCGGCACCACGCCCACGTCCGCACGGACCCGGTTGAAGGCGAGCGCGCCGACGCGCGTCCCCGTCCGCACGAGCGCCGGCTCGACGACGCCCTCGATCCGGAGCGTGACGGCGCCGGCCTCGCCCGCAACGACGTACACCGCCTTCTCAAACGGTCCCGGCCGACCGTTCGAATCGTAGGAGACGGCGATCTCCCCGCTCTCCCCCGGCGCCACCGACGCGGTGGGGTACGAGGGCGCCGTGCAGCCGCAGGCAGCCTCGACGTTCTCCAACCGCAGCGGCGCATCGCCTGCGTTTGTGAACCGGAAGCGGACCGTCGGGATGGCCCCCTCCTCGATCCGGCCGAGGTCGTGGCGCTCGGCCTCGAAGGCGAGCCGCCCCTGCGCGCTGGCGACCGACGCCGCCAGCAGGAGCAGAGCGAGAGAGACGAGGCGCATCGGCTAGAAGGCGATCAGGTTGCGGGCCGCGTCAAGCACATCCTCATCCTGGGGAAGCACCTCCTTCTCCAGCACGTCGGCGTAGGGGATCGACGAGAAGGCCCCGGCCACGCGCTTGACGGGCGCGTCCAGGAAGCCGAAGGCGCGGTCGCTGATCTGTGCGGCGATCTCCGCGCCGAAGCCCATGAACTCGTGGTCCTCGTAGGCCACGAGCACGCGGCCCGTCTTCTTGGCCGAGGCCAGGATCGTCTCGGTGTCGAGCGGGAGGATCGAGCGGATGTCGATCACCTCGACATTCACGCCCTCGCGCTCCAGCGCCTTCGCGGCGTTGAGGGCGCGGTACACGATGGCGCCCCACGTCACGATCGTCAGGTCGGTCCCCTCGCGGGCGATCCGGGCCTTGCCGAGCGGGACGAGGTACTCGTCGTGGGGCTCCGGCGAGCGGGCCGGGCCCTGGCGGTAGAGCGCCTTGTGTTCGAGGAAGAGCACGGGGTCCTCGCCCCGAATCGCGCTCTTGAGCAGGCCCTTTGCGTCCGCCGCGTTCGAGGGCATCACCACCTGCAGGCCGGGCCAGTGGGCGAACAGCGCCTCCACGTTCTGGCTGTGGCAGAGGCCGCCGTGGATGTAGCCGCCCGTCGGCACGCGGAGGACCATCGGACAGGTCCACGCGCCGTTCGAGCGGTAGCGCATCGAGGCCACCTGGTTGCGGAGCGGCTGCATGCCGGGCCAGATGTAGTCGGCGAACTGGATCTCGACGACGGGCTTGTACCCGGCGCACGCGAGCCCGACGGCGCTCCCGATGATGGAGTGCTCGGCAAGCGGGCTGTTGAAGCACCGGTCGCGGCCGTGCTTGGTCGTGAGCCCGCGCGTGGCGGTGAACACGCCTCCCTTGCCGCCGCCCACGTCCTCGCCGTAGACCAGGACTCGCTCGTCGCGGGCCATCTCCTCGTCGAGCGCGTGGTTGATGGCGTCGACCATGACCACGAGGTCGCCGGTCTCGCCCTCCACCTCGTACTCGCGCGTGTCCTCGCCCTCGTAGTAGACGTGGGCCGTGGCCGTGGCCGGGTCGGGGTCCGCCTCGCGGGCGACCTCCTTGGCGATCCGGTCGATCTCGGCGCCCACCTCGGCCCGCATCGCGTCCACCTCCTCGTCCGTCATCACCCCGGCCTCGACGAGGCGCGCGGCGAAGGCCGGGATCGGGTCCCGCTGGCGGTCGGCATCGAGGGCATCTTCCTCGCGGTACTTCCGGTGGTCGTCGGAGGACGAGTGCGGGAGGAGGCGGACGACGTCGGCGTGGAGGGCGACGGGTCCGTTCCCGGCGCGGACGTGCGCGAGCGCGGCGCGGGCGACGGCCGCCGAGGCGAAGAAGTCGGTCCCGTCGTACCGGGCCCGCTTGAGGCCGGTGTAGCCCTGGAAGAGCGGCCAGATCGACCCGCCGGCCGTCTGCTCCGCCACCGGGACCGAGATTGCGAACTTGTTGTCCTGGATGTGGAAGACGACCGGAAGCGCTTCGCGGGCCGCCCAGTTGAGAGCTTCGTGGAACGCCCCCTGGCTCGTCGAGCCTTCGCCGCCGGAGGCGTAGACCGCCTTGCCCTGGCCCGACTCGCCCTCGCGCTGGATCGCCAGCCCGAACCCGACGGCCGGCAGGTACTGCGCCCCGACCGACGACGACGTCGACATCACGTTGAGGTCGCGGTGGCCGAAGTGCTCGGGCATCTGACGGCCCCCGCCGAACGGGTCGGCCGCCTTGCCGAAGTGGGCCCGGAGCACCTCCGTGGGCGTGATCCCGACGGCGAGGGCCGTTCCGAGATCACGGTAGTAGAAGCAGAACCAGTCGTGGCCGCCCTTAAACTCGCGCCCGAGCGCCACCTGCGACGCCTCGTGGCCCGACGATCCGATGTGGAAGTAGCCCTTCCCCTGCTTCAGCAAGGTCAGCATCTTCTCGTCGAGCCGCCGGGAGGTCATCATGGTGCGGAGGACCTGCCTCAGTTCCTCCGGCTCGAAGTCTTCGGGCCCGACGGGGGCCACCTCCAGGTCACCTTCGACGCCCTCCACGGCGGCCGGCTTGTCGGAGTCCGAGGCCTGATCGAAGGCGGCGTCGACCGCGGCCGTGACGGTCGCATCGGCCTTATCCTCGTCCTCCTCCACGACGGGCTCCGGGTCCAGCGCATCTGGATCTTCGTCCGCGATGGCCTCCCCCATCGTCACCTCGACCGGCTCCTCGTCCGCAGCCGGGGGCACGTCGTCGGAGACATCAGTGTTGGCCTCATCCACCGGCACCGCGACGAACTCGTCGACGGGCATGGCTTCCAGATCCTCGGCTGCCGGCACCTCCGAGACGTCCCCGGCGAAGTTGCCGACGGACGCGTCCTCGGAGGGCGCGACCTCCTCGAAACCCTGCGACTCGGCGACCTCTGCCTCCCCGGCGGACTCCAGGTCTGCGACGGAGGGCGGCTCCTCGGCCGGCCAGATCATGTCCCCCGTGGACGCCGGCTCAAGGGAGTCGGTCCCGAACGGGTTGGCGGCCGACCCCACGTCCGCCGTCCCATCCGGCTCGGCATCGATCGGCAGCAGGTCGCTGGCGTCCATGGCCAACGGCGCGCCGAACGTCTCCAGCCCCTCCACGTCTGCCGGCGCCGGCTTCGCTGGCTCCGACGTGGCCTCGATGGCGCTCTCCGGTGCCGGCTCCGCCGCTCCGTCACCGGTCTCCGCGAGGTCGTCGTCTTCCGGGAGCAGGTACGTCCGTGTGGTGAAGCGGCGGGGCGTGTCGGCGTCGGGACGGTCGGGATGGTTCTCGGAGGCCATAGTGCGGGAAGGGATAACAGAACAGATCGCGACGCTCGCACGCGTCGGCCCCTGCAGCGGGGCACGCCAAGATACGCGGGACCCTCCCGGGGGCTCCCGGGAGGGTCGGGGAAGACCGAGCGCGAATCCGAGCGATTCCGCGCGCCGTCCGGTCCGACGCGGAACCCGGCCGTCGGCTGGTGTGCGGGCGGAGGGCCGAGCTTGTTGATGAGGTCGCTGACCCCTTCGAGGGCCCCCGCCGTGGTCCGCTTGAACGCCATGGTCCAGTCTGGGAAGCTCCGCTCCTCGATCGGCCCCGCGTGCTTCACCGCCACGTCCGTGTGCTGCGAGGCCTGGAAGATCCGGTACTCGAACACGGCGCGCTCGCTCTCCAGGTACTGCACGAACGTCCCCGACTCCTCAGAGCCCCGCCGCTCGTAGGCCAGGAACCCTGTTACGCCCACCTCCTGGTTGTGCCGGCGTACGTCGGCGAGGAGCGCTTCGAGATCCGCTTCGCTCATCGGGCCCGTGGCCCGCGATGCGTAGACGAGGGTGGACAGATCCATCGCAGCCATCGGATCGGGACGGACAACTGGAACGTCTCCCCAGGATCGGGCACGGGAGGATCGGGCACAGGAGGGCTCCTCCGTGCGCCCCCGGAGCGGAAGGGCGACTCAGGCGACCTCCGCCGGCGCCTCCATGGCCATCTCCTCGCCCGTCGGCTCGGGCTCCCCGAGCGGGAGCTCGAACCAGAACCGGGTCCCCCGCCCCTTCGTGCTCTCCACATGGATCGTCTCGCCGTGGGCCTCCAGGATTTGCTTGACGATGGCGAGCCCGAGCCCGGTCCCCCCCTCCTTCCGCGAACGCGCCGTGTCGACGCGGTAGAACCGGTCGAAGATGCGGTCGAGGTGCTCGATGGGGATGCCGCGCCCCGTGTCGACGACCTCCACGCGGGCCTTGTCGAGGTGCCGGCGCATCCGGCAGCGCACGGCCCCCTCGTCCGAGTACGCGATGGCGTTGTCGATGAGGTTGGTGAGCACCTGCCGGATCCGGTTCCGATCCGCGAGGACGTTCAGGGGTGGGTTACTGTAGGTCAGGTCCAGCCCCTTTTCGCGGGCCTTCGGGGCGAGCATCTCGCCGATCTCCTCGATCAGGTCCTGGAGGTCGAACGAAGTGAGCCGGATCAGGTCTTCGCGATACTCCAGCTTGGCGATCTCGATGAGGTCCGAGAACAGGCTGTTGAGGCGCTGGAGGTTGGCGAGGCCCTTCTGGGCGTACTTCTTCCGCTGCTCGGCGGGGAGGGTCTCCGAGCCGAGCGCCTCGAGGTAGCCGAACACGGCGAAGATCGGGTTCTTCACCTCGTGGCTTACGTTCCCGATGAACTCGTTCTGGACCCGCTGCATCCGCTGCAGCTCGTGGATGTCGGCCCGGAAGCGGCCGGCCATGTGGTTGAGGCTCCGCGCGAGGTCCTGGAACTCGGCCGCGCGTGTCTTCACCACGATCCGCCCGTCGAGGTCGCCCTCGTTGATCTTCTGGGCGCTTCGCGTGATGGCCACGAGCGGGCGCGTCACCTGCTGGGCAGCGAGCCAGGCGCCGATTAGGGCGGTGATGAGCGCGAGCGCCATGCCGATGGCGAGGACTGCCTGGACCGTCTGGATGGCCTCCAGGAGTTGCGGCACCGGCTCGCCCACGTGGACGATCAGGCCGGTGTCGGGTCGGTAGAGGGCCATGTAGAGCCGCTCGCCGCCATCGACATCGTCGCGGGTGACGAAACCCGCCTGGTCGGACGAGCCCAGGGCCTCCTCCACCTCCGGCTGCGTGAAGAACGGCGCCCCGTCGGTGCGCGTGTCGTAGGGCCATCGGCCGAGCACCTCGTCGCGGGTGGCGAGCCCCACTTCGATCCGCGTCACCCGGGCCAGTTGCTCGCCGAGGTCCTTCATGGAGCCCTGGTCGGGCTCGGCCTCGAACTGCACGGCGAACCGCTCGGCCTGCTCCAGGAGCGTCTGGCGGGCGGCGTCCTCCACCTGCCCGCGCAGGATCAGGAACGAATAGAGCCCCACTCCCACGACCGACAGCCCGACGAACGCGGCGAACGTGAGCATCATCCACGTCTGGGTGGAGGCTCGACGTGGATAGAACAGTTCGCGGACGGTTCGCCAGCGCATTGCGGGGGGTGGGAAACGAGAGGAGGGCGAGGGGCTCTCCCCCGCCCCCACTCCGCGCGCTTACGCCTCTTCCTCCGTCGCCTCCTCGACGAAGCGGTAGCCGACTCCGCGGACGGTTTGGATGTGCTTGGCGAACTCCCCGAGCTTCTCGCGGAGGTTCTTGATGTGCGCGTCGACGGTCCGCTCGGTGACCATCATGGCGTCCTTCCAGATCGTCTCCAACAGCTGCTGGCGCGTGAACGCCTTGCGCGGGTGGCGGACGAGGTAGCGGAGGAGCTCGAACTCGGTCAGCGTGAGGCCGAGGTCGTCGCCCTCGAGGGTGGCGCGGTACTCGTCCTCGTAGATCGTGAGGCCGGCGACGGAGAGCGTCTTGCTCTCCTCCGTCCCCGTCCGGCGGAGGACGGCGCGGATGTTGGCGAGGACGACCTGCGGGCTGACCGGCTTGGTCAGGTACTGGTCGGCGTTCTCCAGGCCCTCCAGCTGGTCGGTCTCCTCGGTCTTGGCCGTGAGCATGATGATCGGGATCTTCTCCGTCTCCACCCGGCCGCGCAGCCGCTTGGCGATCTCGAACCCGCTCATGCCGGGGAGCATCACGTCGAGCACGATGGCATCGATGTCGGGACCTGCCTTCGAGAGGGCCTCGTCGGCGTCGTGGGCGGTGAGCACGTTGTAGCCCTCCTCTCGGAGGAAGTGGGAAATGATCTCGACGACGTCCTCCTCATCGTCGACGACGAGGATCGTGATCTCCTGGGGCGTGGAGGTAGCCATGAAGGGGTGGGAGAATGGGCGAGGGATGGGTTTGTGAAGATACAAGACCCATCCCGATATACCCGACCGGGCCGTCTGGGTTCTGCCTGCCGCGTCGCCTCCAAAGTCACATCCCCGACACATACCGCTTCGTTCGTCCGCAGACCTCGCCTGCACTGCGGACGAGGACGGATCAGCCGGGGTCCGTGTAGAGACGGGGCACGCGGGCCGTGAGCCCGCTGGTCAGCTCGTAGGTGATGGTGTCGGCCGCCTCGGCGGCGTCGAGGACGCTCGGGCCCCCGGCGCCGAACAGCACGGCCTCCGCCCCGTGCAGAATGTCCGCGCCGGGACCGTCCGGGTCGCCCAGGCTCACCATCAGCATGTCCATGCACACGCGACCGACGACGGGCCAGCAGCGCCCGCGAATCCCGACCTCGCCCGCGTTCGAGAGCGCCCGGGGGACGCCGTCCGCGTAGCCCGCGGCGAGCGTGGCGATGCGCGTGGGCCGCTCGGCCGTCCACGTCCGCCCGTAGCTGACGGTCTCGCCCGCCGCGACGGTCTGGATGTGGACAACGCGCGTCACGAGCCGCATCGCCGGCCGGAGGTCGGCCACCGACGGCTCCATGGCGCGGGAGGACGGGAGCCCGTAGAGCACGCCGCCGAGGCGCACGAGAGCGGGTCGCGATGTTAGGTGGGGCAGCCGGACGAGCGCCGGCCCGTTCCCGACGTGCACGAGCGGCGGGGCGTCGGCGCCGAGGTCGGTGAGCACGCCGTCGAAGCGGCGGACCTGCTCCAGGACGAAGCTGGCGTCGGGGGCGTCGGCGGTGGCGAGGTGGGTCCACACCGCCGCGACGGTCACGCCCGGCGCCGCCTGGAGGGCGCGGATGGTCGTGGCGGCCGTCTCGGGCGCGAGGCCCAGCCGGTGCATCCCCGTCTCCACCTTCACGTGGACCGTCAGGCCCCGGCGCTGCCGCACGGCCTCCGCCACCTCGGGCGACGACACGACGACCTCCAGGTCATACCGCTCGTAGGCCGGGAGGTACGGGTCGAGCGGCGCCGCGAGGACGAGGATCGACGCCTCGACGCCGGCCTCGCGGAGTTCGACGGCCTCGGGGACCGTCGCCACAGCGAGGCGCTGGATGCCCTCCTCAACCAACGCGCGCGCGACCCGGACGGCGCCGTGCCCGTACGCGTTGGCCTTGACGACGCCCATCACCTCGTCGTCGCCTGCCGCCGCCGTCAGGTGCCGAACGTTGTGTCGGATAGCGCCGAGATCGATCTCGGCCCGAAGTGCGACGGGAGGGTCAGACACAGGGTGAGGGGCTCAGTTCGGATGGTCGAGGTCCGGGGCGCGAGGCTGCAGGATCGCCTCGCCCTCCCGCACGACCTCCATCGGACGGATGGCGAGGCTGCGGTGGAGCCGATCGAGGGTCGGTCGCGCGTTTTCCTGACCGACCGGCTCGACCAGGGTCAGGAGGACGACCATCCCCCGCGGGTCGGTGTGCGTCGTGACCTGGAACGCCATCGTCGCCTCGTAGGGGTAGCGGATCTCCCCCTCCAGCGACCCGAACCGTTGGTCGCCGACGACCCGGAGGCGGGGCGCTTCGCGGCGGGCGTAGACGGCCTCCTGCTCCATGCCCGGACCAGAACATGGCCGCACCCGAGAGAGGCGAGATCGCGAGGTCCGCCAGCCCGATCTCGTACGCGCCGAGGAACGAGACGAACGCCGCGGCCCCCGTCGACGGGTGCTCCAGCATGAACTCACCGTCGTTGGGGGCACCCTTGGACTTGTCGATGGTCCAGCCGGACGGGACGTGGAGATCGTAGACGCCCGTCCGGCTCGTGAGGCGGTGGCCGTCCCGGAGCGGCACTTCGGAGGCGTCGGCCACCACCCAGGCGCCGTCCGCGTACAGCACGACCCGCCGGCCGTCGACGTGGTCGCCTCGACGGGTTGGGCCGACACGCCGGCGGCGAGCGCCGCCCCGAGGACGCAGAGCCTCGCCGAGAGCAGAAGTCGGTTCATGGCGGCGTCAGATGCCCGAGGCGATGAGCAGCTCGATGTCGCGGTGGGGCATCCCGAACATGGTCGCCAGGCTCTTCTTGGTGAGGTGGCGGCGGTAGACGTAGGTGCCCGTCCGGAGGCTCACGTTCGACCAGAGGGCGTCGTTGATGCTGCCGGCGTCGCCGATCTCCAGGAGGAAGGGCGTGAGCGCGTTCGAGAGCGCGTAGGTCGCCGTGCGCGCGACGGCGCTGGGGAGGTTGGGCACGCAGTGGTGGACGACGCCGTGGGCCGTGAATGTCGGCTCCTCGGCCGTCGTCGGACGGCTCGTTTCGATGCACCCGCCCTGATCCACCACGAGGTCCACGACGACGGAGCCCTGGCGCATCCCGGCCACGGTGTCCTCCGTCACCACGACGGGCGAGCGCTGGCCGATGGCCATCATCGCCCCGATCACCACGTCGGCCGTGCGGACGGCGTTCTCCACGTAGGCCGGGTTCGCCATGGCCGTCGTCACGCGCCGGTCGAGGACGTGCTCGATGGCCCGGAGCGCGGCGAGGTCGGTGTCGAGGACGATGGTGTGGGCGCCGAAGCCGAGCGCCGTCCGCGCCGCCCACTCGCCGATCACGCCGGCGCCCAGAATCACGACGGTGGCCGGGGGGACGCCTGAGATCCCGCCGAGCATCACGCCCCTCCCCCCCTCGGTGCTCTCCAGCAGCCGAGCCGCCGTCTGGACCGCCATCGAGCCCGAGATCTCGTGCATCATCCGGACGATGGGGAGCGTCCCATCGGAGTCGGAGATAAACTCGAAGCCGATCCCAGTCACGCGCAGCTCCATGAGGCGCGTGAGGATGTCGGGCGTGAGGCCGCCGAGGTGGAGGGCCGAGATCAGCACCTGCCGCTCGCGCATCATATCCAGTTCCTCGCGGCGCGGCGGGAACACCTTGGCGATCAGGTCGCTCTCGGCGTAGACCTCGCCGGCCTCCTCCACCACCTCGCACCCGACCTCCGCGTACTCGGTGTCGGAGAACTGGGCGGCCTCCCCGGCGCCGGCCTGGATGCGGACCTCGTGGCCGTTCGCGAGGAGGAGCCCGGCGGCGTAGGGCGCGAGGGCCACGCGGCGCTCGCCGTTCGGGGCCTCGCTCGGGACCCCGATCAGCAGCCGCTGCTGGCTCTCGCCAACGGCGGCCGGCTGCTCGCGCGGGAGCAGCGTGGACTCGACTTGCAGGCCCTGAAAGGCGGGGATCTCCATGCCCCGAAGCTACATCGGATCGATGGCCGGCGACTGAGGACTCCGGGTACGAGCCAGCGTCGAGCCAGAGCTGGAACGCCTCGTCCGCTCCCCGACATAACGGTCCCACGTACCCTCCCCCACCACTGCCCCTCACCACTGCCCCTCACCCGCCCCGCCACGCGTGCATCAGGATGCCCGCGGCGATCGCGACGTTCAACGACTCCACGCCCGCGCCCCCGCCCGGAATCGACACGCGCCCGGTCAGCCGCTGACGCACGGAGTCGGACAGCCCGTGCGCCTCGCTTCCGACGACCAGAGCGGCGGCCGCCCGGCCGTGCCACTCGGCGAGGGGCGTGCCGCCGAGGTCGGCGCCCCAGAGGGCGACTCCGCCGCCCGCGAGTGCGTCGAGCGCGGCGCCGAGGTCGGCGACGCGGACGAGGCGGAGGTCCCACAGCCCCCCCATCGCCGCGCGAACGGTCTTGGGACTCTCGAAATCGGCCGTGTGCTGGTCTGCGAGGACGGTCCCGACGCCGAACCACGCAGCCGTCCGGACGAGCGTGCCGACGTTGCCGGGGTCCTGGACGCCGTCGAGCACAAGCACCGCGCCCGGCGCGTCCGGCAGCGCGTCGGCGACGACGCTCGTGGCCACGGCGACGACCCCCTGGCTGGTTTGAGCGTCCCCCACGCGCTCCAGCTCGTGTGCCGCGACCACATGCACGGGACTGCCGGCCCGCTCCATCAGCGCCGCCACCCGCGGATCGGCCGTCCCCTCGTGCGACACCAGGAGTTCGATGAGCGGCGCGCCGGCGTCGACCGCGGCCTCGACCGACCGCATGCCCTCGACCAGGAACTGACCGAGCGCCCCGCGCCCCTTTCGGCGGGTGAGCGAGGCGAGGTCCTTGAGGCGCTGTCGCGAGACGGGCATGGGGGAAATTCGCACCGTGGGCGCGGCTGCGCCGGAGATCCCCGTGCGGACGATCCGCGAAGAGGCGGGGGATCAGGCGAAGGGTTGATGATTCTGCTTGAAGAGCCGATACCTTCGGAACCATTCGGAGCTGGAAGCGCTTCCGGGTCCGACCTCTGCTTTTCCTGCCGGCGCTCTTCACGCCGGGTCCCCCGCAACCGCCAGCGGTCTCCCGCTACCTTGATGGCGATCCCCTTTGACATCCACACGCCCGCCTCGGGTCGCATGCCTACCCCTTTCAAACGCGACGTCAAGACCCGCGCGATCTACCAGGAGCCCACGCCCCTGCTCGACAAAGACAACCCGTTCCAGGACATGATGGAGCGGTTCGACGTGGCAGCCGAGCTGCTCGAGCTCGACACCGGCCTCTACGAAGTCCTTCGGACGCCCGCCCGCATCCACATCACGGCCGTCCCGATCGTGATGGACAGCGGCGACATCAAGGTGTTCGAGGGGTACCGCGTGATCCACTCCGAGGTGCTCGGGCCCTCGAAGGGCGGCATCCGCTTCGCCCCCGACGTGCACGTGGACGAGGTCAAGGCCCTCGCGGCGTGGATGACCTGGAAGTGCGCCGTCGTCGGCGTCCCGTTCGGCGGGGCCAAGGGCGGCATCACCTGCGACCCCTCGCAGATGTCGGCCGGCGAGCTCGAGCGCCTCACGCGCCGCTACACGGCCAACCTCATGGACGTGTTCGGCCCGGACCGCGACATCCCCGCGCCGGACATGAACACGAACGAGCAGATCATGGCCTGGCTGCTCGATACCTACTCGATGCACGTCCGCCGCACCGAGACCGCCGTGGTCACGGGCAAGCCGCTGCTCATCGGCGGCTCCGAAGGCCGCCGCGAGGCCACGGGCCGTGGCGTCATGACGACGACGCTGGCCGCGATGGAGCGGCTCGGGATGCGCCCCGCGCAGAGCACCGTGGCCGTCCAGGGCTTCGGGAACGTGGGCTCCGTGGCCGCCCAGCTCCTCCGCCAGCAGGGCTGCAAGGTGGTCGCGGTGAGCGACGTCTCCGGGGGCTACTACAACCCGAACGGGATCGACGTGGACGGGGCCATCGAGTACGCCGCCACGCATGGCCGCTCGCTCGCGGGCTTCGACGGCGCCGATCCGATCTCGAACCAGGAGCTCCTCGCGCTCGACGTGGACGTGCTGGCGCCGTGCGCCAAGGAGAACCAGATCACGGCGGCCAACGCCGAGGACGTGAAGGCGAAGATCGTCGCCGAGGGCGCCAACGGCCCGACGACGCCCGAGGCGGACGAGATCCTCAACGCCAACGGCGTCCTCGTCATCCCGGACATCCTCGCGAACGCGGGCGGCGTGACCGTCTCGTACTTCGAGTGGGTCCAGGACCGCCAGGGCTACTTCTGGAGCAAGGACCGCGTCAACCGCCGGCTCGACCGGATGATGCGCGGCGCCTTCAACCGGGTGTACGACGCCGCCGAGCACCACGACACGAGCATGCGCATCGGCGCCTACGTGATCGCCATCGAGAAGGTGGCCGGCGCCCTCAAGATGCGCGGCATCTACGCGTAGCGCCTGTCCCAGCCGGGATACTTTGACGCGGGCCGTCCGAATCGCCGGGCGGCCCGCGTTGCGTTTTCGATGCCCCGACTCGTCCTCGCCCTGCTCCTCGCCGCCCTCGCCGGGTGCGCCACGCCCCAGGCACCGGGCGGAGGTCCCGTGGACTCGACGCCGCCGTCGCTAATCGGCTCGGACCCTGCGGACGGCGCCACGAACGTCACCGACCGCCGCGTCACGCTGACGTTCTCGGAGCGCCTCGCCCCGGCGGCCAGCCAGGCCATCGAGATCATCCCAGAGTCGGACACCGCGCCGGAGGTGCACGTGCGGGGGCGCGAGGTGGAGATCCTCCTCCCCGCACTGCGCGACTCCGCGACCTACGTGCTGACGGTCGGGACGGCGCTGCAGGACCAGCGGAACGTGGCGTTACGGGCGCCGATCACGCTCGCTTTCGCCACGGGCGACGCCATCGACCGCGGACGCATCGACGGCCGCGTCCGAAACCCGCAGACGGGCGCAGGCGTGGCCGAGTTGAACGTGTGGGCCTACGGCCTCGCCGACACGACCGCCATGCCGGACGTCCGCACGGAGGCGCCGACCTACCGGACGCAGACGGGGAGCGACGGCGCGTTCCGCCTCGACTACCTCCGCCCCGGTCGCTACGCCGTCGTCGCCGTGCGCGACCGGAATCGGAACGCCCGCGTCGACCCTGGCGAGACGTTCGCGGCCCCGCCGTCGCTCGCCCTCCGGACCACCGACGCGACCGACTCCACGGCGACGCCGCCCCCCGCCCCGTTCTGGCTGACGACCCTCGACTCGCTTCCGCCCGAACCACAGCGCGTCCGCACCGCGTCCGACCAGCGGTTCTCCGTCCGTTTCTCCGAGCCCGTCCGCTTGACGACGACGGACACGGGGGCCTGGACCGTGGCCGACTCTGTCCGGGGCACGACGGCCGACCTCCGCCTCTACCAGCCCGCCGACGCCCCGTTCGAGGTGTTCGTCGTCACCGACCAGCCGCTCCTGCCGACGCGCCACCTCGTCTCATACGGCGGCACGAGCCTCGCCGACTCGTCCGGCAACGCCGTCGCGCCGTTCTCGCTCGCGTTCACGCCGCCCGAGCGAGCGGACACCCTCCAGGCCCGCTTGGAGTCCCTCCTTCCGGCCGCCCGCGTCGCGCCGGACTCGGCCCAGGTGCTCGCCGGGAACGACCGCCCCGGCGTTCGCTTCACCGCCCTCCCGGACGACGTGACGGACCGCGTCACTGCGACCGTCGACGGTGCCCCGCTCGACCGGCCCCTCTCCTCGACGAACGGCGTGGACTACCTCGTCCCCATCGACTCGACATGGGAGGTCGTCGTCCTCACCGTCCGCGTGGCCGATTCGACGCGGACGCGCCGCTACGTCCGCCTCACCAACGACCAGACGGGCGGCATCGTCGGGACCCTCGTCGGGGCGGACTCGACGGCCTACGTCCAGATCGTCCCGGACGTCGGCACTCCCCTCGTGGTCCGCGCAGGGCCTGAGGGCACGTTCTCCGCCGTCGGGCTCCCGGCCGGCTCGTACCGCCTCCGCGTGTTCGTGGACCGCAACGGGAACGGCCGGTGGGACGGCGGTTCGCTCGTCCCGTATGTCCCGCCCGAGCCACTGCGGATCCTGCCCGAGGCGGTCAGCGTGCGGGCCCGGTGGGATACCGAGATCGAACCGGTGGCCCTGACCGATGCCCCCGCCCCATGACGACGCTCCTGCCGATCCTCACCCCCGACGGAATGCGCGCGGCCGACCGCGCGGCCATGAACGACTGGGGCATCCCGGGTCGCCTCCTGATGGAGACCGCCGGCCGGGCGACCGTCGACGCCATCGCGGCGCGGTACCCGGTCGAGGGCGCGCACGTCACCGTCCTCGTCGGGACGGGCAACAACGGGGGCGACGGGCTCGTGATCGCCCGCGTCCTCGCCGCGCGCGGCGCCGTGGTCCGGTGCGTGACGCTCGCCACCGAGGCCGACGCCTCCGACGACACGGCCGCGAACCTCCGCCTGATCCGCCAGCTCGCCGCCGGCGAGTCGCGCATCGACGTGGTGGATTTCGAGGACGTGCGGCAGGCGGCCAACGCCCCGGCCGACCTCGTGGTCGACGCGCTCCTCGGGATCGGCGTGACGGGCGAGCTGCGGGAGCCGATCCGCTCGCTCTGCGCGTGGGCTAACCGCCAGTCCGCCCCCGTCGTCGCCGTCGACGTGCCCTCGGGCCTCGACGCTACGACCGGCGCCGCGGCCGACGACACCGTCCGCGCCGACCTCACCGTCACCATGGCTGCGCTCAAGGCGGGGCTCCTCCTCGGCGACGGGCCCGAGATGGCCGGCGAGGTCGTCGTCGCCGAGATCGGGATTCCGCGCGCGGAGATCGAGGCCGCCGCCACGGCCCACCGCGCGACCGACGCCTGGGTGGCCGCAGCGCTTCCCCGCCGAGCCGCCGACGCGCACAAGTACTCGGCCGGCACGGCGCTCTGCGTCGTTGGGAGCCGCCACTTCACGGGCGCGGCCGTCCTCTCCACGCGCGCCGCCTACCGCGCCGGTGCTGGGGCCGTCCTCGCTGCCACGCCCGAGAGCGCCCGCGCGACGGTCGACCTCGCGAACGCCGAGGTGATGGTCGACGCCGAGCCCGAGACGGAATCCGGCACCCTCGCCCGATCCGCCCTCGCGTCGATACAAACGCGGGCGGCGAGCGCCGACGCTGTCCTCGTCGGCTGTGGGCTCGGGCGCGAGGAGGGCACTCTCGGCCTCGTCCGGGCGCTCGTGGACACGGTCGACGCCCCCCTCGTCCTCGACGCCGACGGGCTGGCCGCCTTCGCCGGCGACGCGACGCGGCTCGCAGACCGACGCCCACCCCTCGTCGTCACGCCCCACCTGGGGGAGCTGCGGCGCCTCCTCGCCGACGACGACTTCCAGCCCGAGAACCGCGTCGAGACTGTCCGCGACCTGGCAGCCCGGTGGGACGCCGTCGTCGTGCTCAAGGGGATGCCGAGTGTCGTCGGCGTGCCGGACGGGCGCGTGTTCGTCGGACCGCCGGGGCAGCCCGCCCTCGCCACTGCCGGGACGGGCGACGTGCTCGCCGGGACCACGGTCGGGCTCCTCGCCCAGGGGCTCGAGGCGCCCAACGCCGCCATCTGCGCCCTCCACCTGGGCTCCGCCGCCGCCGCGCTCTGGGGCCGGGAGCATGGCACGGCGGGACTCCTCGCTTCCGACCTCCTCGACGTCCTCCCCCGCGCCGTCTGCGAGCGGTTCGCCCAGCGATGAGCCGCTCCACCCAGGCGCTCCTCTGGTGCCTCGTCGTCCTCGCGCTCTGCTCCATCCCGGGCGAGGACATCCCGAGCACGGAGTTCCTCCCGCTCTCGCACGACAAGTGGGTCCACGCCGGACTGTTTTTCGGAGTGGGGTGGCTCTGGCTGCGAGCCGCGCCCCACCGGCTCTGGACGATCGCGATCGGTGGGATCGCCTTCGGTGTCGGGATCGAGATCTGGCAGGCCCTCCTCCCCATCGGCCGCTCGGCCGAAGTCCTCGACGCCCTCGCCGACGCCGTAGGGCTGGCCGCCGGGCTCTGGCTGGGGACGCGCACGCGTCGACGCCGGTCGGCGGAGGTGGTCTAGAGCAACGTTGGGACGGGATCCAGGTCTTGGAAACGAACCCGCGCTCCGCCCCATGTCTGTTCAGAAGACCCCCACGGCCAACCTCCGCCGCCGGTACCCGCTCTACGCTGAGGTCGGGCTCGCCCTCGCACTCGCCCTGGCGGTCCTCGCCTTCACCGTCCCCACGGAGCCCCCGGCCCCGCCCGTCGCGGGCCCTCCCACTGACGTCCCCTTCGACGTGACGTTTGTCCCGCCGACGGTTGAGGCCCCGCCGCCTCCCCCGCCACCCGCGCCCCCGCCGCCGGTCGAAGTGGAGGGAGAGGTTGAGGACGAGGAGATCCTGCCGGACATCGAGTTCGACCCGGACGCGTTCGTGGCGCCCCCGTCGCGGCCGCCCGCCCCGCCCGCCTTTACCCCCACCCAGGAGATCCCGGCGCCGCCCGCCCCTCAGATCGACATCGCCGAGGAGGACGAAGACATCATCGTGATCCCTGAGGTCGAGCCCACGTTGATCGGTGGGCTGGAGGGCCTCCAGTCGCGCGTCGAGTACCCGCAGTTCGCCCGCCAGGCCGGCATCGAGGGCCAGGTCGTCATCCAGTTCGTCGTCGACGAGCGGGGGAACGTGGTCGACCCCGTCGTCCTCCGCTCGCCCAACGACCTCCTCTCCGAGGCCGCGCTCAAGGCGGTCCGCGAGAGCCGGTTCACCCCGGGCCAGCAGCGCGGACGGCCTGTGAAGGTCCGGTTCGCCGTCCCCGTCACCTTCCGCCTCCGGTAGCCGGCGAAGCAACTTCTGCGGCCCGTGCGTGTCCATTCTGGGGAGCGGGCACCACCGACGCCCATTCACCGTTTCTTGCCTCAGGGCGTGACGCGCCCTCCGCTCGGCTCTACCTTACGCCGAGGCCTCCTCCCGGCCGCAGCTTCCTCTACAGACATGGCCCTTCGCAAAACCCCAAAAGCCGACCTGAAGCGGAAATACCCGCTGTACATGCAGATCGGGCTCCTCCTGTCCCTCGGGATTCTCATCGCCGCGTTCACCGTCCCGATGCCCGAAGGCGAGGGGGTCGAGTACGTCGACGAGGCCCCGGAGATGATCGACCTCGAAGAGATCGACCAGACCCAGCAGGTGCAGCCGCCACCGCCGCCGCCGCCCGCTCCGCCGCCGCCCCAGGAGGTCGCGGACGACGTGGAGGTCGAGGAGGACGTCCTCGACGACATCGAGTTCGACCCGAACGAGTTCGTGACGCCGCCGGCCGCCCCGCCCGCCGCCCCGCCGCCGGCCCCGGACGCCCCCGCCCCCCCGCCCCCGCCGCCGCCGACGCCTGAGCCGACGGAGCCGGAGATCTTCGAGGTCGCGGAGGTCCAGCCCACGCTGATCGGCGGGCTCGAAGGCCTCCAGTCGCGCGTCGAGTACCCGCAGTTCGCCCGCCAGGCCGGCATCGAGGGCCAGGTCGTCATCCAGTTCGTCGTCGACGAGCGGGGGAACGTGGTCGACCCCGTCGTCCTCCGCTCGCCCAACGACCTCCTCTCCGAGGCCGCGCTCAAGGCGGTCCGCGAGAGCCGGTTCACCCCGGGCCAGCAGCGCGGACGGCCCGTGAAGGTCCGGTTCGCCGTCCCCGTCACCTTCCGCCTCCGGTAAAGCCGGACCCGACGGACGCTTTCTGACCGCCCCGGTAGCACGCGTTGCCGGGGCGGTTTTTTGTGGGGCCTACCGCTGCCGCGGATGGACGTCGTGGCGGACGCCGCCGTCCACCTCGCCGACGAGCACGTCCGTCGCCATCCCGACGAAGAGGCCGTGGCCGAGGACGCCGGGGATCGCGTCGATGGCGGCGCCGAGACCTGCCGGGTCGTCGATACCGTCGAACATGGCGTCGAGGATCCAGAGGCCCTGGTCGGTCACTACCGGGCCGTCTTTGCGCTCCCCCATCCGGAGCGCCGGCTCGGCGCCGAGGCCACGCAGCGCCCGCGCCACGGCGGGCTCGGCCATCGGCAGCACCTCCACCGGGACCGGGGCGATCGTCCCCAGCCGGTCGACGAGCTTCGAGGCGTCTACGAGGACGGCGAAGCGGGCGGCCAGCGAGGCGACCACCTTCTCCCGGACGTGCGCCCCTCCGCGCCCCTTGATGAGGTCGGCCGTCGGGCTCACCTCATCGGCGCCGTCGAAGGCGAGGTCGAGGGGCACGGTGGCCGTCGGGAGCGTGTCGAGGCCGAGGTCGTCGAGCGAAAGGAGCGGGATGCCGCACGACCGGGCGAGCCGCTCGGCCGCGAACGACGTCGGCACGCCGGCGACGTCCAGCCCCTCCTCACGGACGCGGCGGCCGAGGGCCTCAATAGCGTACGCGGTCGTCGAGCCGGTGCCGAGGCCGAGGCGCATCCCGCTCTCCACGAGGTCGGCGGCGGCGAGGCCGGCGGCGCGCTTGGCCTCGGACGGGTCGGGGCGGTCGGTGACGGGAGAGGCTTCCATGAGGTCGGGAGGGGGAACGCGCGGGAAAGGTCGCCCCAGACGGGACCGCCGGGCCGCAAAACCGACCGGGGCGCCTCGCGCCCTACTCGTACCGGAGCGCGTCGATGGGATTCAGCCGCGCCGCCTTCGTGGCCGGGTAGACGCCGAAGATGATCGCCACGGCCGTCACCCCGACGACGGCCGTCGTCGCCCAGCCCCAGGGGAACGCGGGCGCGCCCTTCACAGCGGCGGCCAGCACGTTGCCCCCGAGCACGCCGAGCAGGATGCCCGTCAGCCCGCCGATCTGGCACAGGACGATGGCCTCGATGAGGAACTGGCGGAGGATGTCCTGACGCTTGGCGCCGAGCGACTTGCGGATCCCTATTTCGCGCGTCCGCTCGGTCACGCTGACGAGCATGATGTTCATGACCCCGACACCGGCCGCGAGGAGCGCGATCAGGCCGATGCCGGCGCCGCCGATGGCGAGGGCGTTCGTGAACGACTTGAGCCCGTCGGCGGCCTCCTCGCTCGTGAACACGCTGAAGTCGTTCTCGGCCTCGGGCGGGAGTCGACGGATGGCCCGGAGCACGCTCACGGCCTCGTCGCGCGTGGCGGCGAGCTGCTCGGCGCTCGGCGCGCGGACGTCGATGGACACGTCCTGATCCTGCCGCCCGAAGGCCGGGATCGCGCGCGAGATGGGGACTACCGCGCGGTTGTTGGCGTCGCCCAGGCCGAACATCGCATCCTCCGGCTCGAACACGCCGACCACCGTGAAGCGGCGCCCGTCGATCCGGACGTCCGCGCCGAGCGGCGTGCGGTCCCCGAACAGGCGGTCCCTCACGGTCGTCCCCAGCACCACGGTGTTCCGCCCGGACTGGACGTCGGCCCCGTTGATAAACCGGCCCTCGCCGATGTCCCAGCCGTTGTTCTGGGCCCAGTCCTGGTCCACCCCCATCACCGAGACGTCCGGGTCCGTGGACTCCTCGCGCGTGCGCACCTCGCGCTGGCCGGCCCACACGCTCGGGCTCACCGACGACGCGAGCGCCACGCGGTCCTCCAGGCGGAGGGCCTGCTCGTAGGTGAGCTGGGGCCGGCGCCACTCGTCGTCTGTCGGGGGCCGGTCGTTGGGGATCCGGTCGAGCACGATCGTCTGCGTACCCATGGCGGCGAGGCCCTCCATGAGCGTCCCGTCGAGCACCTTCACGGCTGTGACCGAGGCGATGACGGAGAACACGCCGATCGCCATGCCCAGCAGCGTCAGGGCCGACCGGAGACGATTGGCGCGGAGCGCCTGGAACGCCATGCGGATGGTTTCTCTCACGGAACGAGGGGTGCTGACAAAGAGCCGGGACGGATCGGGCGGGCGCTACTCATACCGCAGCGCCTCGATGGGCTTCGAGCGGGCCGCCTGCCACGCCGGGATCAGCCCGAACGCGACGCCGACGAACCCGCAGATCAGAAACGCGAGGGCGACGGTCCCCGCCGACAGCTCGGCCGTGAACACCTTGTTCAGCCCGACGGCCACGAGCGCGGCCAGAGCCACGCCGATGGCGCCGCCCACGAAGCAGATCATCACGGCCTCGACGAGGAACTGGAACAGGATGGCCCGGCGCGTGGCCCCGAGCGCCTTGCGCACGCCGATCTCGCGCGTCCGCTCCTTCACGCTCACGAACATGATGTTCATCACCCCGATCCCGCCCACGAGCAGCGCCAGCGCCGTCAGGAACAGGCCGACGCCGTACGTCGCGATTCGCATGGTCTGCACGAGGTCGCGGAACTGGTCCTGGCTGTTGACCGAGAAGTCGTTGTCCTCGAGCGCGTCGAGCCCGCGCCACATGCGCGTGAGGCCCACGAGTTCGTCGGTCGCCTCCGCCTTCGTCACGTCGGGCCGGACCTTCACCTTCACCGCGAGGTCGGGGTCGGACGAGAACAGGCGCCGGAACGTGGGGAGCGGGATGACGGCGCGGTTGTCGGCCGAGGCCATGCCGAGGAACTTGCCGCGCGCGGTGAGCACGCCGATCACCTCGAACCGCTGCCCGCCGATGCGGACGTCCTTCCCGATGGGGTCCTCGGCCGGGAACAGGAGGTCCACCACGTCGGCGCCGATCACGACCACGGCGCGGCCGGCGCGGGCTTCGGTGTCGGAGTAGAACCGGCCCGCGTCGAGGTCGGCGCCGCCCGTGTCCACGTACTCCACGGTCGAGGCCTCCACGCCGACGCCGGTGGCCTCATCGCGGCCCCGCGTGATCGTCGCCCCGAAGCCGGTGATGGGCGCGACGGCCTCGGCCGTCTCGGAGCGCTCGCGGAGGAACACGGCGAGGTCGGACGTGATCGGCGGCCGGTTCCGGTACTTCCACCAGTCGCCCATGATGATCCAGGGGTTCTTCTGGACGAACAGGGCGTCGTCGCCGATCATGGCCATCGACCGGTCGAACTCGCGCTCGATCCCGTTGATGACGGTGAACATGGACGTCACCGACACGATCCCGATGACGATCCCGAGCGTGGTGAGCAGGGCCCGCGCCTTCCGCTCCCACAGCGTCCCGACCGCGATGCGGATGCCTTCGGTGAGTTCGGTGGAGAGTGCAGACACGGGCGAGGGGGGACGGAGGCGGAGCTACGGCGGACGCCGGGGAGAGTTACGACACGGGGCCCGCGGCCGGGCCTGCCCCGCCCCGGCTGAGTCCCCCTAGAGGTCGCGCTCGAAGCGAAGGCGGAAGTCCCGGTAGGCGGCGTTGTAGCCGGCGGCGGTGACGGCGAACCCCTCAGCCAGCCCCATGACGGTCATGCCCGGGTGCTTGTTGGGGAACGTGTCGAAGGCGAAGCGCTGGTAGCCGAGGGCCCGGGCCTCCTGCTCCATGCGGACGAGGAGCGCGCGGGCGATCCCCTGGCGTCGCCACCCGTTCACCACGCCGCCCTTGGCGCTGTAGAACGTCGTCCGGCTCTCGCCGTAGCCCACCTTGTAGCCGACGGGCTGCCCCCCGATGCTCGCCAGGAGGAGCGTGAGGTCATCGCGGTCGATCCGGTAGATCACGCGGCCCTCGCCGAAGACGACCTCATTGAGCTGCCGGATCTCGTCGAACCGCTCGATGTCGAGGCGGTCGATCTCCAGCCCGGGCGGGCCGGCGTCGAGGCGAGTCGAGGCGAGGTCGAGTTGCATGGGCGCGTGGGCTGCCGAACGGTAGGACGGCCGGACGGTTCGGGGCAAGCGTCAGCGAGGGAGTGCGGGGTGCCCTGAGGGCGCGAGCGGCGGTGGCGGCGCGGGCGGGGCCTCCTCCACGAGCGACCACGGCTCCAGGAGCGACTCCGGGATGCCGGAGAGGAACCGGCTCGGCTCGGTCAAAAACTGGCCCGTCCCCCTCCGGTACTGGACGAGCGGGTACGACGCGTACAGCTCCGTCTCGGCCCGCGTGAGCGCCACGTAGAGGAGCCGCCGTTCCTCGTCCTCCTCGTCGGTGCTCTTGATTCCGTAGGCCGACGGCAGGACGCCGTCGAGCGCGTGGATCAGGAAGACGGTGTCGAACTCTAGGCCCTTGGCCGAGTGGATCGTGGAGAGGACGAGGGGCGGCTCGTCCTTGTGCGCCCCCTCGGCCGGCTCCTGCGACCAGTCGAGCGGGTCGAGGGCGAGCGATTCGAGGAGGGCCGTCCGCGAGCGGTGGCGCGCGGCGAGCGCGACGACGGCGTCGAGATCAGCCTCCCGAGTCGGGAAGTCGTCGGCGTAGACGCGCTCGAATAGGGGCCGGTAGTAGTCCAGGATCCGCTCGACCTGGGCCTCGGGCGCGAGCGCGGCGTCGCGAAGCGGCGTGAGGGCCTCCACCAGCCGCCCGACGCCGTGGGCGACGCTCGGGGCCGGCACGATCTCGTCGATCGACTGGCGAAGGGCCTGCACGGCCGCGCCGGGTCCCCCGCCCGTCGCTGCGGTCCCGATCCACTCCAGGAGGCGCCGCGCCGTCTGTGGCCCGACGCCCTCGACGAGCCGGAGCGCCCGGTTCCAGGCCACGGCGTCGGCCGGGTTCTCGGCCACGCGGAGGTGGGCCACGACGTCCTTGACGTGCGCGGCCTCGGCCAGCTTCAGCCCGCCGAACTTGACGAACGGGATCTTCCGGCGCTGCAGCTCGGCCTCCAGCGCGTACGAGCACCAGCCGGACCGGAAGAGGACGGCCTGGCGGTTCAGCGCAGTCCCAGCGTCGCGCTTATCGAGGACCATCTGGGCGACGAACCGGGCCTCGAAGTCATCGTCTGGCGCCTGGACGAGGCCGGGGAGGTCGCCCCCCTCGCGATCGGTGAAGAGGCGCTTGTCGTACTTCTCGTGGGCCCCGTCGAGGACGTGGTTGGCGAGATCGAGGATCGGCTGCGTGGAGCGGTAGTTGTGCTCCAGCTTGAGGATGCAGGCCTCCGGGTAGCGGCGCGGGAAGTCCAGGATGTGGCCCACGTCCGCCCCGCGAAACCGGTAGATCGACTGCGCGTCGTCTCCGACGGCGGTGAGGTTGCGGTGGACCGACTGAAAGCACGCCACGAGGTCGGCCTGGAGGAGGTTGACGTCCTGGTACTCGTCCACGAGCACGTGCCGGCAGCGCCCGGCGACCTGGCGGCGCACGTCGTCGTTCTCGCGGAGCAGCTCCAGGGTGAGGGCGAGGAGGTCGTCGTAGTCCATCAGGCCCGTCTGCCGCTTCGCCGTCGCGTAGGCCGCGCGGAGCCGCTCCAGGGTGTCGAGGTGCTCGGCGTATTGCGGATACCCCTCGGCCAGCACCTCGTCCAGGCCCAGCCCCCGGTTCGTCGCGGCCGAGAACATGGCGAGGAGCGTCCGTTTCTTGGGGAACCGCTTGGGGAGTTGGTCGAGCCCGAGGCGCGTCCGCGCGAGGTCGACCACGTCGGCCGCGTCGGCGGCGTCGAGCACGCCGAACCGCTGGGGAAACCCGATCCGCTCGGCGTGGACGCGCAAGATCTCCAGGCAGAACGCGTGGAACGTCCCGCCGCGGACGCGCTCGCAGCGGCCGTCCAGGAGCATGCCAGCGCGCGTCAGCATCTCGCGCGCCGCCCGCCGCGTGAACGTCAGGAGCGCGATGCTCTCCGGCGCCACGCCCGTCTCGACGAGGTAGGCCACGCGGTAGACGAGCGTCCGCGTCTTGCCCGTACCGGCGCCCGCCACGATGAGCGTCGCGCCGCCGCCGGCCGTCGTTGCCGCGTGCTGCTGCGGGTCGAGCGCCGCGGCGTAGTCGATCTGGAGGTCAGCCCCGACGAAGGCGTCGTCAGAGCGGGGTTGGAGAACGAAGCGGCGGGCCAAGAGGACGGTCGGGAGAGCGGCGTCAGTCTACACCCACCCGCAGCTGCATGTCCGTCAGGGCTGCGTCGCCGTCGCCGTCTTTCGAGGCCTCTTCGGCGCCCTCGCGGTCGTCCGCGAAGGCTTTGGCGAGGCCACCGAGCGCCTCGGCGGTGACGGCGAGGAGGACTTCAAGCTGATAGCCAGCGGTCTCCTCTACGTCCTCACGGAGCGCGGTCTGGAGGTCAGGAAGGTGCTGGGGGTGACGCCCGGCGAGGTCCGCGTCGGAGACGGAGCACGGCGTGACGGATCGGGAGAGGCGTGGGGGCACCGCCGAGCGGGCCAGGCGGCTCCGCCGGTGGCGAGGGTCGGCCGGGCGCACCTATATTCGAGGCTCCGCCGGCCGCCATCCGATTGGCCGGATTTGTCAGTGTCCACGTGCGGCCTCGGCCGGGCGTCGGCGTCCCCCACACAGCGCCCTCCGCCATGGGCAAGGTCATCGCGGTCGCGAATCAGAAAGGCGGGGTCGGGAAGACCACGACGGCCGTCAACCTGGCCGCCTCGCTGGCCGCCTCGGAGCACCCGACCCTCCTCATCGATACGGACCCCCAGGCCAACGGGACCTCGTCGCTCGGCGTCGAGCCCCGGACCGTCGCCTCGTCCGTCTACGACGTGCTGACCGGCAGCGTGGCCGTTGAGGAGGCCGTGCTCCACACGGAGATGCCGTTCCTCGACGTCATCCCGAGCCACATCAACCTGGTGGGGGCGGAGATCGAGATGATCGACCTGTTCGAGCGCGAGCGGGTCCTGAAGAAGGCGCTCGTCCGATCGCGGCGGACGTACGACTTCGTCGTGATCGACTGCCCGCCGAGCCTCGGCCTGCTCACGCTCAACGCGCTGACCGCGGCCGACTCGGTCCTCATCCCGGTCCAGACGGAGTACTTCGCTCTGGAAGGACTCGGCCAGCTCCTCAACACGATCAAGATCGTCCGCCAGCACCTCAACCCGGACCTGGAGATCGAGGGCGTGCTGCTGACGATGTTCGACGGCCGCCTCCGGCTGAGCAACCAGGTGGCCGCCGAGGTGCGGCGCTACTTCGGCGACCGCGTGTTCGAGGCCGTCGTGCAGCGGAACGTCCGCGTGAGCGAGGCGCCGAGCTTCGGGAAGCCCGTGCTTCTCTACGACGCCATCTCGACCGGCTCGAAGAACTACATGGCCCTCGCCGGCGAGGTGATCCGGAACAACCAGCGCTTCCTCGAGCCCACCGAGGCCGAGGCCGCCGACGGCGCCGCCCTCAACGACGCGCCCGACCTCCGCGTCCCCCCTGCCGGACCGTCCATCGCCGGACCGTCGGCCGCGCCGCCTCCGGCTCCTGGGCCGACGCTGGCCTCGACGCCCTCGCCTCCTCCCACCCCGCCGCACCACCCGTCGGCGGGCAATGGCACGTCGGCCCCTGCGCGCGATGGCGCCTCGCACGGCTCGACACAGGGCCACGGCGACGGCGTGAGCGACCCGAGCCGGATCGTCCTTGCCTCGCGCGCCACGCCTCCGTCTCGCCCTCCCGCCGACCCCGGCGCGCCGTCCGACGACGCGCCGGCCGACCCCACCGACTAGACCGGCATGTCCGCCCCCAAGAAATCTGCCCTCGGCAAGGGTCTCAGCGCCCTCCTCCCCGAGCAGCCCACCTCGTCGTCCGACGCCGAGGGCGGCCCGCGCACGCGGCTCTACAACTTCGAGGAGCGCCGCCGGCTGGCCGGCCGCGTGGCCGAGATCGACGTGGAGGCCGTCCGGCCGAACCCGTACCAGCCTCGAAAGGACTTCGACGAGGGTGCGCTCGACGAGCTAGCGGCGTCCATCGCCCAGCTCGGCATCATCCAGCCGCTCACGGTCCGCGCCCTCGGGGACGGCCGCTACGAGCTGATCTCGGGTGAGCGCCGGCTCCGCGCCAGTCGCCGCGCCGGCCTCAAGCGGATCCCCGCCTACATCCGCGAGGCCGACACGGAGGCCATGCTGGAGATGGCGATCGTCGAGAACGTCCAGCGCGAGGACCTCAACCCGGTCGAGATCGCCCTCGGCTACCACCGCCTGATGGAGGAGGTCGGGCTGACGCAGGAGCAGGTGGCCGACAAGGTCGGCAAGAGCCGGTCGACGGTGGCCAACGTGCTCCGGCTCCTCAAGCTGCCGCCTCGCGTACTCGCCTCGCTCCGGGAGGGGACCCTCTCGTCCGGCCACGCTCGGACGCTCGTCGGCATTGACGATGAAGATGAGCTCCTCGCCCTCCACCGCCAGACGCTCGACGAGGGCCTCTCGGTCCGCGAGGTGGAGCGCCGCGCGAAGGCGCTCCGTGAGGGCGAACCCGCCCCGGCTCCCTCCAAGCCCGAGAAGTCGTCTGCCCCAGCCGAGTCGCTTCCCGAGCGCGACCGGCTCCAGGTGGAGGCCATGGAGGCGCGCCTGCGCGAGCGCGTCGCCAGCCAGGTCAAGATCCGCCACAAGCCGGACGGGACGGGCACTATCGAGATCGCCTACTACTCGGTGGACGATCTGGAGCGGGTGACGGACGGGCTCCTCGGGGAGTAACCCCTTGGCTTCCCCCGCCGGCCTGCCGTCGACGCGCGGGGCTCGTCCGGTGCGACCGAGTCCGAGCCGACCTGCCCTCCTGCGGCACGTCTTCGTTGCGTTGCTGCTGGCCGCCGCCGGCGCCGCCACGGCTCAGGCTCAGCCGGTCGATACGACGGCGACCGTCGTCGCCGATTCCTCCCACCTGCGGACGCCGCGCGGGGCTGTGACGCGAGCGCTCTTGCTCCCCGGCCTCGGACAGGTCTACAACCGGCAATACGTCAAGGCGCCGGTGGTGGTCGCGGGCGTCGCGGGCGCGGTGGGCTATGCGATCTGGCGGCAGCGCCGGTACGCGTTCTACCGCCGTGCGGCCCTATTCGCAGGATGCGAGCAGGACCCAGACAGCACGCCGGAGCGCGTCGCGCTGTGCACGGAGGTGGCGCCGGACTATCAGGACGAGTGGGAATCCCTGGGGGAGCCGGGCTTCTCGTCCATCGCCCAGGTTCGCAACACGGCCCGCGGGCAGCGAGACATCGGCTTCCTCGCGGTCGGCGTGGCGTATGCGTTCCAGGTGCTCGACGCGTACGTCGCGGCGGAGCTGGCCTCGTTCGACGTGAGCGAGGACGTGACCGTCACCCTCGACCCGTCGACATCGGGCGTAGCGCTGGCCGTCCGGGTGCGGCTCTGAGCCCGCACGGCGCGCCGATGGTTCCGAGGCGTTAAGCGAGATGCCTGGAGGCCGATACCGGACGGGCCGGTCCCCACCTCCCCCATGCGCGCCCTCTCCGTCCTCGCCTTCGGGCTGCTCATCGTCCCGGCTGTCAGTGCCCAGACCGCCGGCGCCGACACGCTTGCCACCGACTCCGTCGAGGTCGCGGTCGCTCGTCCCGCACCGCCAGCCCCCGAGCCGCGCACGCCGGAGATGCCCCCTCCGCCCCCGCGGCCGACCCTCCACGCGTTCGGAGCGACGGGCCTCCGCGTGACGCTACCCGCGGGCTGGACCGGCCCTGTGGCGGCCGCCGACGCCCAGGCCGAGCGCTACGCGCTTTATACGTTCGAGAACGCCGCCGACCACCCGCTCGCCGGAACGACGCTCCGCGTGGAGCGCGTGCAGGGACTCAACCAGCTGGTCCGCCAACGCTTCCAGCAAGGGCAGACGGGCTATGGCTACCACGGCACCCGCCCCATCGGCCCCGCCGCCACGCCGCTTCCGGGCCTCGGGATGGAAGTCGAGGGCCCGGGGACGGCCGGCGCCGTCGTGTTCCTCCAGCGCGGTCTCGCGAGCTGGACGGTCCAGATCGAGGCGCCTGCGTCGGTCTGGGCGGCACACCGTGGCGAGGTGCTGACCGTGCTCGCCGGCGTCGAGATCCCCTGAACGACGCGAGGCGCACCCGGACTCGGGCGCGCCTCGGCGGATCAGTCTGGCAGGGTCGGGGCCCGCCGGCTCAGTTGGAGCAGATCGAGCGGAGGACACGGCGGCGCTCGTCGAGGGTGTCGCGCCAGTCCCCCTCCCCCACCACGTCGTCGCCGACGAAGTAGTCCCACCGCTCGACGGTGTCCTCGGTGAGGAGCACCGGCGTGCTCATGACGGCCGTCCGCTTGAGGAGCGGCTGGAGGCCCATCTGGTGGACGAAGGTGATCCGGCAGTCCCCGTCCTCCACACGGCGCACGGTGAGCCAGTTGTCGCCGCAGACGTGGCAGGTGTAGAAGCGGGCCTCGTGGTCATCCACGGGAAGGTCGAGCATCTCCGACTCGTCGGAGTCGAGCTCCATCGGGAGCATCGAGAACGAGCCGCAGGCCTTGCACTGGAGTCGGTCCATGGTGTTCAAAAGGTGGCGTCTCAGGATAACGGATGAGTCGGGATCGCCGCACCCTCAATCGCCGTCTTCACCCCGGTTTGCTCTCCCCTCCGTGCCCCGTTCTCCCCTCGTCTCCCCCTACCTCGCCGAGCTCGTCGCCGCCCCGTGCGAGCCCGACAACGACCTCCGCCGCACGCTGACGGTGGCCTCGTACAACGTCCACCGCTGGGCGGGCGTGCGCGGCGGAAAGGCCTACCGGCCGGAACGGGCCTTCGAGGTGATCGAGGAGCTCGGCGCCGACGTGCTCGCCCTCCAGGAGGTCCTCCGCCCCTTCGATCGGGCGGACCGCGTGGACCCGCTCCGGACGGCCGCCGACCGGCTTGGCTACCACCTCGCGTTCGTCGTGACGCGGATGCACAAGCGCGGCGAGCTGGGCAACGCCGTCCTCTCGCGCTGGCCGCTCGCGGGCGCCCTCGCCATCGACCTTTCCTTCGGACGGCTCGAGCGCCGGGCCGCGCTCGCGGTGAGCGTCCGGGGCCAGGAGCGCTCGGTGGTGATCGCAGCGACGCACCTCGCCCTCGTGGACCGGACGCGCGCGCGCCAGGTCCGGGCCCTCCTCACCCACCCCCAGCTCACCGACGGCGCGGCCGTCCTCGTCGGCGACATGAACGCGTGGCGACCCACGAAGGCCTCGCGCGAACTCGACGACGCCTTCCAGGCGCGCCACCACAACGCCAACTGGCCCGCGTCGTACCCGTCGGTGCGGCCGGTCCTCGCCCTGGACCGGCTCTACGCGCGGGGCGCGCGCCTCCTCTCGCTCGACGCCCACGCGACGGACGCCGCGCGGCGCGGCTCGGACCACCTCCCCATCGTCGCCCGTCTGGAGTTGGAGGAGTGAGCCATCACTCGCCCCGTCGGCGACGCCCCCTCCCGAGGAATGCCGCCCGCTCTCATCCCTCCGGCTCCAGGAACCACTCCGCGTGCTCGCACACGTCGGACTGGCGGTCCTCGCGGAGCACGAGCGTCTCCTCGCGGAAGACCATCTCGAAGGCGCCCGTCACGGGCACAGCGACGTAGCGCTCGAAGGTCATCCGGTCGCCGGGGAGCACGAGCGTGCCCCGGTCGTCAGTGAAGGGCCGGCGGACGGTGTACGCGGTCCCGGCTTCCAGGTCAGTGATCCTCACGGGTCGAGCGGCATCCGGCCCGTACTGATCGAGGAGCCCAGCACTGCGTCTGAGATCCCGAACGCGTCGACCAGTTCGACGGCGAGGGGCCGGAGGCGGTGGAGCACCTCGTTCACCTGCGTCCGAACGGCCTTCGAGACCGGCGCGTCGATCAGGTTCTGCTCCAGGAACCAGCCCCGGTCGCGCTCGACGTGTTCGAGGGCGTAGAGCGCGCAGAGCAGCCGGAGGACGGTCTGCAGCTGCGGATCGTCGGTGCGCTCGGCGGCCGCCTGGAAGTCCTCCAGCACGAGCCGCTCGGCGTGGGCCGTGGCGAGGGTGAGGAGGTGGTCCTGCACCTCCACGAAGGCGTCGAACGAGTCCATGCCTCGGTCGATGCGTCCTTTGAGGCGCGCCGCGACCTGGACGAGGAGGGTCCGCTCGCGCCGGACGAAGAGGTCGTGGTGCCAGGCGGCATCCATTAGGTGCGCAGGGTCCGTGTTGCGGCGGGCGAGCGGGTTGATCTCCCCGAGCCGGACGTCGGCCTGCGTGCGGAGGTAGCGGAGGAGGCCCCACGCGTTGAGGTCCTCGAACTCCTGCCGGTAGCCGGCGAGGAGCCCCTTCGCCACCTGCAGCTGGAGGACCGTGTTGTCGCCCTCGAACGTGGTGAAGATGTCGGAGTCGGCCTTGCGGTGGGCGATCCGGGCGGACCACCGGAAGCCCTCGCCGCCACACGCCTCGCGGGCCTCCTGGAGCGAGTCCGTCGCGTGCCACGAGGCCATCGCCTTGAGCGCCGCCGCGCGGGCCTCGATCTCGCGGGTGTCGGATCCGGCCGGTAGGGCGGCGAAGTCCTCCGCGAGCCGGTGCAGCGCGAACGTGAGCCCGTAGCTCGTCGCCACACGAGGGAGCAGGCGGCGCTGGTGGCTGAGGTAGTCGAGGATGACAACTTCGGGGCCGCCGGCGGGCCCGAACTGACGCCGCTGTGCGCCGTAGCGAACGGCGACCGTAAGCCCAGCCTTCGCGGCGCTGTTGGCTGCGGAGCCGACGGCGATCCGCCCGCCCACGAGCGTCCCGAGCATCACGAAGAACCGCTTGCCGGCGCTCGGGATCGGGCTGGCGTAGACGCCGTCCTCGCTCACCTGGGCGTACCGGCTCAGGAGCGCCTCGCGCGGGACGCGCACGTCGTCGAACCAGATCCGGCCGTTGTCGATGCCGTTGAGGCCCATCTTGTGGCCGCTGTCGTCGATGCGGACGCCGGGCATCGGCTCGCCCGCCTCGTCCCGGAGGGGGACGACGAACGCGTGGACGCCGTAGCCCTCGCCGTCGATGACGAGTTGTGCGAAGACCGTCGCCATCTGGCCGTGGCGCGCGGCGTTCCCGATCCACTCCTTGTGGTCGCGGTCCGAGGGTGTCTGGATTACCCACTCGTCCGTCGTCCGGTCGAAGGTCGCGGTCGTGTTGAGGTCCCGGACGTTGGAGCCGTGCGCGCGCTCCGTCATGGCGAAGGCGCCGGGCAGCTCCAGCGTCCCGATCCGGGGCAGCAGCGCGCGCCGCTGCCCGTCGCTCCCGAGCGCGTTGACGCTCCCGCCCCACAGCCCGAACTGGACTCCGTACTTGACGACGAGGCTGAGGTCGTGGGTCGCGATCGTCTCAAACGCAGCGATGAAGGCGCCGATGTCGCCCTCGCCCCCGGCCCACTCGGGGTAGGCGAGGAGCCCGAGCCCCTGGTCGGCCAGAAGGCGCGTCCACTCGAGGACGAGGTCGCGGTAATCGTCGTTCGAGATCGACGGCTCGGGGTAGGCGAAGGCCGGGTCGCTCAGAATCGTGCGGACCCGCTCGCGGAGGTCGGCGTGGGGCTGGTCGAGAATCGCCTGGAGCCGAGTCGGGTCGAACGCGGGGGGCTCGGCCGGGCCCTCCTCCTCAACCGGCTCCTCAAGCAAATCGCGGATCACCTCGTCGCCCACGATCCCGAGGAGGTCCTCGATCTCGGACAGGGCGAGGTGCGCCTCCGGCGTCATGCCGGAACCGTCGCCGCTGCCCGCGAGCGTGGCGAGATCGGCGCCGAGGTCGGCGAGCGACTTGCCGGCCACGTCGGGAATGTGGTGGGCGGCCTCCCGGAGGGTCCGGACCCATCCGAAGTAGGTGGTCGCATCGGGGGGGTTCTGGGGGTCGAGCCAGGCCGCCACCTGCTCGTGGTCGGCCGCCCCCATCCAGGTCTGGGTCGCCAGTTGATCGCGGACGGCCGCCACCTCGTCCGGCGTCAGCAGCCCGTCCGCCCAGGCAACGTAGAGGAACGGGAGCACGGCGGCGATGTCGCGCGAGAGGTCGGCCACGAGGGCGTCGGTGGTCGGAGCGGAGTCGGCCATGGCGAGAAGCGGTCGGGTCGAGGTGGACGCGGCGGCGGCGTCAAAGATGCCCGGGCACCGACTTTCACCAATCCCTGAAACTCAGGCGTCCACGCCGTCCACGGTGCGCGCCGAATAGGCCTCGTAGTCGGGGACGCGCCGGTCGTAGGGCCCGCTCATGAGGGGCGAGGCGAACACGAAGTCGGCCGAGGCCCGGTTGCAGGCGACGGGCACATTCCACACCACTGCGATGCGGAGGAGGGCCTTCACGTCCGGGTCGTGCGGGACCGGCTCCAGGGGGTCCCAGAAGAAGATGAGCACGTCCACCGCGCCCTCGGCGATGCGCGCGCCGAGTTGCTGGTCGCCGCCGAGCGGGCCACTCCGGAGGCGCTCCACGGGGAGGTCCAGCGCCTCCGCCAGAAGCCGGCCCGTCGTGCCCGTGGCGATGATGTGGTGGGACGCGAGGGCGTCGCGGTTGTACCGCGCCCAGTCGAGGAGGTCGGCCTTCTGGTGATCGTGGGCGACGAGAGCCACGCGCTTGTTCGCGGGCATGGGCTCGGAGTTCGGCATCGGGGCAGGAGCGGAGAGGCCTCAACTTCGCTCTCGCGGACCCCATGCGACGGCGCCGAGCGCGTTTACCAGAGGGGCGGCCCATCGGCGGTGGTCGAGATGAGGGCGAAGTAGTTGTACCCCCGGCGCGACGGCTCGTACCCGAAGCCGCGCCGCAGGAGCATCCGGTTCGTGCTGCGGTCGCCCAGCCAGATGCCCAGGCTCACGCCCTCGACGGTCGCCCGGTCCACCTCCTCGTCGCCCACCTCGACCCGGATCGGGAGGCCCTCCTGGGTGAATGCCACGCGCCATGCCGGCACGTCCGCCGGGTCGACGTCGGCGACCTCGGGGCCCAGCCACGGGTAGCGCCGCAGCAGGTCGAGCGGCTGCCGGCCGGGGAGGTCGATCACGTAGCCCTCGTCCAGGCCCGTCACGAACTCGGGGAACGTGAGGTCGGGGGTCTCGCGGAGCGCGAGGTAGAGGTCGGCGGCGGGGACGCCGGACAGGTTGGTCCCGAAAAAGCGCCCGTGGAGGTCGGCCGCGCCGATGTAGCGCTCGAACCAGAGCGGCTGGTACTGGTTGAGCATCAGCGCGATCTCCAGGTGGACGTGGGCGCGCGCGCGCCCCAGCCCGCGCCCCGTGTACCCCATCTTGCCGAGGGCGTCGCTGGCCTCGACCCGCGTGCCCTCCGTCACGAAGGTCTCGGCGAGGTGGGCGTACAGGCTGTAGACCGAGCTCCCGCTCCAGGTGTGCTCCACCACGATGTACTTCCCGTAGCTCGACGCCCCCGCGCTCGGGTTCACGTAGGCCACGCGCCCCGGAGCGATGGCCATGACGGTGTCGATGGGCTCGCCGGCGTCGTCGCGCCCGACGGGGCGGATGTCGAGCCCCTCGTGGACGCGGCGGAACGTGCGCCGGCCGAAGATGGTGGGGACGGGGTCGCGCACGAACCCGTACTGGCCGCCCTCCCACCGCTCCGGGCGGAGGCTGTCGATGGTCACGTTGAGGCCCTGGTAGAACCGGTCCGGCCGGTCGGTGAGGAGCGCGCGGTTGGTGGTCGGGAGACGGAGACGGAGGCCCTCTCCGCCCACGAAGGCGTCGACGGCCTCCGGGCTCGGCTCTCCGCTGGATCGACGGGCAGAGGGAGCCGCGGAGGCGTCCGAGGGCGCGGCGCGGTCGAGGTCGCACCCCGCCAGCCCGACGAGGACGGCGAGGCACAGGAAACGGGCGATCATGGGGACGGGAAAAGAGAGGGGCCCTCTCCTACCCGTCTCGGTCCGCCTCCCGTTCCGTCCGGACACGATGACGCCCTCCGTTTGCGGTGAATTCCCGGACCTGTTCGTGCGGCGCCTCGTTCGGCCTGCACACTCCCCACCGCGCCCGTGTCCCGCGCCGTCGCCCTCGCCGCCACCGCCCTCCTCGTCTCGATCTTCGCCGTCTTCACCGCCCTGTTCGTCGTCTTCACGCCGGGCGTGGCCACCCCTGCGCAGCGCGGCGAGACCTCGCGCGTCGCGCGCGACGCGGAGGAGGGCGACCTCCTCACGAAGATGACCCTCTTCCAGCGGTACGTCGAGAAGGCCCGCCTCGCTGCCGATGCGGGCAACTGGCCGCTCGTGGCGTTCTACGCCCAGAAGGTGGAGGAGAACGCCGTCCGCATCGTCGACGCGGGGTACACGATCGACGGCGTGGAGGTGAGCGCGATCGCGGCCGAGGTGGCCGTGCCCCGGGCCCAAGCTCTCGCCCAGGCGGCGGCCACCGCCGACCCCGCGCGCTTCGAGGCGGCCTACACCCACATGATCGACGGCTGCAACACGTGCCACCGCCGCGCGGGCTATAGCGTCATCCAGATCGTCCCGCCGGACGCGGCGAGCTACCCGTCACAGAACTTCTCAGCGCCATGAGCGCCTCCCGCCGGCACCGTCCGCCAGCGGGAGACGATGTGGCTACCGGCGCAGCGTCCCCTCGCGGATCTCGGTCACGAGCCTGTCGAGGCCGTACACGCTGGTGAGCGCCTCCACGACAAGCCGCGTGTCGACCATCACATTCCGTCCGCGCTCGGGCGCGTAGATGTAGTCGCGCACGAGCCCCTCGATGGTGCGGTCGAAATTGAGCCCCACGAGCTCGCCGTCGCGGTTGACGACCGGCGAGCCCGAGTTGCCGCCGATCGTGTCGGACGTAGACGTGAAGTTGACTGGCGTCGAGAGGTCGAGGTCCGCCTCGGCGTCGAGCCAGCGCTCCGGGAGGCCCCAGTCGCACGACGCGCCGACGTCCCGGCCGCTCGTGCAGAAGCTGTGATACCGGTCGAAGAGGCCGTAGAGCGTCGTCAGCGGCGGCGCGAGGGTGCCGTTGTAGGGGTAGCCGGTGACGATGCCGTCGGTGAAGCGGAGCGAGAACGTGGCGTCCGGCGGGACGGCATTGCCGTAGGTGGCGAACCGCTCGCGCCCGAGTTGCCGGGCCAGGTCCGACTCGCGCGCCCCGAGCCCCGCCGAGGCCGACTGGAAGTCAGCGAGGAGCGGCGTGAGGGCCGTCACGAGCTGGACGGCCGGGTCGTCGGCCCCCGCCTCGCCAACCGTCTCCGCCGAGGCGGCGGCCGACGTGCGCAGGAGCCGGTCCGCGGCGGCTTCAGCCGTCGCGCCCCGAATCGACGCCGGCATCGGCTGATCCGTCGCTTCGAAGTAGCGCCGCAACCCGCCCACCTCGGCGACGAGGTATGCCCGCTCCAGAACGGCAGGCCGGTCCTCGATGTCCGCGGCGGACTGGCCCTGGGAGACGGCGAGGGCGCGGCGCAGGAGCGACGAGCCGTAGCCTCGGTTGAAGAGGTACGGGAAGGCCCGGTAGGCGGCGGCCAGCTCCCGCTTCTCCTGCTGGACCCGGGCCTGCGCGTCGACCAGAGCGCCAGCGGCCTCGCTGTCCTCCCGGAAGGTCTCCTCGGCCGCCATCCGGCGCGCGACGATGTACGGGTCGTTGAGCCCGCGGAGCCGCCCGCCGTACGACTTCTGGGCGTTGTAGAGGCCGAACAGCTGGCTGCGGACCTGGTCGGGCTCGGGAGCCTCGCCGCTGTCGAGGTAAGCCTGCAGGGCGGCGGCACGCGAGTTGATGAAGTCGAGCGTGGTCTGGAGGCTCACGTCGCGCAGGAACTCCAGCTGGGCGACCGTCAGGCCGCGGGCCGTCGAGCCTGGGTTGCCGATGACGAACACGAGCGATCCCTCCTCCACACCCTCGGGCGAGAGCGGGAAGAACTGCGGCGAGGCGAGCGGCCGGCCGTCATCGCCGTAGATCCGAAAGAACGAGAAGTCGACGGCGTAGCGGGGGTAGGTGAAGTTGTCGTAGTCGCCCCCGAAGTAGCCGAGTGAGCGCTCTGGCGCCATCACGAGCCGGACGTCGCGGTAGCGGTGGAAGGTGTAGGCCGAGTAGCGCCCGCCGTCGTAGAGGGCGACGATCTGCACGATGTAGTCGTCGGCCTCGGGGTTCGGCTCGGAGATGCCGCGAGCCGCGAGCAGCCGGGCCGTGACGGCGGCCTCGGCCTCCTCGAAGGCCGCCTCTCGCTCGGCGTCCGTCTCCGCCGCGTCGACGGGCGCCGACATCGCGTCCGTCACGTCGTCGATGGCGACGAGCTGGTCCATGTAGAGCCCCGGCACGCGCCGCTCCGCCTCCAGCGACGTCGCCAGGAAGCCGTTGTCGAGGAGACCCTCGCCCCCCTCGTCCACATCCACGACGCTGCCCTGCGCGCAGTGGTGGTTGGTGAGGACGAGCCCGTTGGGCGACACGAACGAGGCCGAGCAGCCCGGCATCCGGAGCGACGCGAGGCGCGCCCGCTCCCACCACGCGTCGTCCGGCCGGAAGTCGTAGGTCTCGGCGAGGTACTCCGTCGGCGGGTCCTCGAACAGCCACATCTTGCCGTTGTCGAGTCGCTGGGCCGTGACCGTGTCGGGGTCGAACGGGGCGTTCTGGGCGAGGGCGGAGCCGGCCGTGAGGACGGCGAGGAGGAGGAGCGAGAGGTGACGCATAACGGGCCGAGATGAACAGGACGGTGCGACGAAGGTAGCACGGGCGTCCAGCGCCCTTTCGTGTGTCCGCCCTCTCCCCCGTCGTCCCCGGCCTCTACCGCGTCGACCTCGGCATCGTCAACGCCTACCTGCTCGAAGCCGACGATGGCCTCGTCCTGATCGACACCGGCTCCCCTGGCTCGGAGGACTCCCTCCTCGCAGCCGTCGACGCCCTCGGCTACGCCCCGTCCGACGTGCACGCCGTCGTCGTCACGCACCATCACCCCGACCACGCCGGCTCGCTCGCCGCCATCCTCGGCCGGACCGGCGCCGATGCGTGGATGCACCCGACCGACGCCATCGAGGTCCGCATCGGCAACGGGTTTCGCCCCTACCGCCTGGCGTCCGGCCTGCTCAACTGGGTGCTGGAGCACGTCGTCATCCGCCTGGCGCCCGACCGCTTCGAGCCGGCCCGCGTCGCCCACGAGTTGACCGACGGCGACGTGGCACCGGGTGGCCTGCAGGTGATCCACGCGCCCGGCCACACCGCCGGCCAGATCGCCCTGCTGTGGCCCGCCCACGGCGGCGTCCTGATCGCCGCCGACGCCTGCACGAACCTCCCCACCCTCACGCTCTCCGTTATCTACGAGGATCTGGACGTCGGATACGCGACGCTCCGCCGGCTCGCGGAGCTCGACGTCGACACGGCCGTCTTCGGGCACGGCGCACCCATCATCGGCGGGGCCGGGGCCCGTCTTCGGGAGGCGTTCCTGGGCGGCTGACGCAGAGGCTCGCGTGGGTCGAGGTCAGGCGCCGCCCCCGCTCTGACGGACACGTCGGGCTGGCGTGACGAGCCAGCCAGTGCGCGCCCTATCCTTAGGAATCTTCGGCCTCTCCCACCATGCCCCACGCCGCCAACGACGCCCTCCGCATCTCTGACGCCGGCCTCACCCTCATCGAGCAGTTCGAGGGCTTCGAGCCCGACTGGTACCTCGACCCCGTTGGCGTCCCGACCATCGCCTTCGGATGGACCGGCGCGCTGCCGGACGGCCTCACCCCGCCCCTCACGCGCGGCCAAGGCCGCCAGCTCCTCCGCCAGACCGTCGGGCGCTACGGCGACGCCGTCCGGGAGGCCATCGACGTTCCGCTCCAGCAGGGACAGTACGACGCCCTCGTCAGCTTCACGTACAACCTGGGCGGCGGCGCGCTCCGCCAGTCGACCCTCCGGACCAAGCTGAACGCGGGCGACCCCGCAGGCGCCGCGGCGGAATTCGACCGGTGGGTGCGAGCGGGGGGGCGCGTCTACCAGGGACTCGTCCGGCGGCGCGCCGCGGAGCGTGCCCTCTTCGAGAGCGCGGGCCCCCCGACGCCCTCGCGCCTCGCCGACCGCGCCGTCCTGCAACGCGAAGCGGACCTGGCCGACCGAACGCTCGGCACCCTTACGGCCTTCGACGACGAGGACCACCCCGTGCTCGCCCTCGACACCCTCGAACTGCCGTGGCGCGACAACCGCCCGGGCCTGACGCACGACGTTACGAGCCGCGTCCGGGCCGGGACGTACGCCGTCACGCCGTACGACAGCGAGCGCTATCCGAACACGTACAAGCTGGAGGACCGGCACGGGCGGACGAACATCCTCATCCACCCGGGCAACTGGCCGGAGGACCTCAGCGGGACGATCGCCGTCGGCCTCCGCCGGGCCGACCTCGATGGCGACGGGCTCGACGACGTGACCCTCAGCCGCAAGGCCGTCGCAGCCCTGGAGCGCGTGTTCGGTCGGTCCGAACCGTGGACGCTGGAGATCCGCGACTCCGCCGACGCGTCGACGCCGGCGCCCCGGCGCGACGCCGAGAACCCCGACACCCCGTCGACGCCCGGTCGGCCGGAGCCGGTCGAGATGGAGAGGATCCCAGCACGCCCTCCCCACCCGTTATAGGGGATCGGGCCGCCGGCAGTCCTCCGCCCCGCGACCTACCCCGCCGTCTCGAACACGACGGGGACCTGGAAGGAGATGTCCTCCGTCCCACCGGCGTCGGCGGCGCCCTTCGGGCTGCCCTCGTAATGGAGCAGCCGGACCGTCAACGTTCCCGTCCCCGACGCGTCGGCACTCACCGCGAGGCTGAGGGCGCGGCCAAGGGAGTAGTCCCCGTCGTTGAGGTTGATGGAGGTGTACTGGCTCTCGGTGTCCGTCCGCGTCACCGCCAGGGCGTCGGAGGAGAAGGGGTACGTGTAGAGGTGGGACTCCGCCTCGGCCTGGATCTCCGCGTCCGCCTCCTCGTCGAGGCGAAGGCTCCCCGAGTACTGGGCCCCCGGCACGAGTGCCAGGGTTCCGGTGACCACGGGGGCGGCGCCCTCCAGGCCCGTGACCTCTATGGTCTCGGTCGTATCGGCTGCACTCGACAGGGTGAGCGTTGCACTGGCGATGCCCTCCGGGGTGCCCCCCTGCCCCACGTCCAAAGTCGTGTTGGTGGCATCACAGGCAGCGAGCAGAAGGGCGAGGCCCCCACAGAGGGCGAGCGTACGGGTCATAACCGAGGGCGGGTGCGAGAGGCGAGTCGGGAAGCTACAGCGAACCGACGGGCGCCTGCTACTCTCTCTTTGACCACAGCCCCACAGCGGCCTCCGAGGGCCATACCTCATCGAGTACGGCGGTCGATCGGGTCGTAGCCACGGACCTCGAGCATCCTTCCACGAGTCTGCCCGGATCAGGATGGGGAGAGGGCCTCCCTCCTCCCCATCGACCGGACGCGTCGCAACGCTACCGAGCGCCCCCCGGCACGCACTGCGTCGAGGTGGGTTTCTTGATCTGACAGGCGAACTCAGACGCGGGGCCGGGATGGCCGAAGTTGCCGTTCGGAGTAAAGATGACGTCTTGCTCGGTCGCGCTTCCGGAGAAGCCAGTGAGGGTAGCGATGTCGCCATACATCGTCAGATGAGGAGCGACGTAACGCCGAGTGGGGGCCATGGGAGAACGACAGGGGCAGGGGAACTCCGGGATGGAGTTCGACGCCCCGTTCACGTCAAGGTGTGTGCCGCGAGCCCACCCCTTCCCCACGCCTCAAAAAGTCCCCGTCTCGGGACATGCTCCCGGTCGAGAAGGTCCAAAACCAGACACGGCTGTCCAGTCCGGACGCCGCTCTAGTGCACGTTATAGGCACGCCAGCGTCCCCCCGGCTGGCGGACGGCGAGGCAACAGTGGGACACCGCCGTCTCGAGGGGAACGCCCCCCAACACCACTCCCGCGAGTGGCACCCCCTCAGGCCATCCCGACGCGGTGGGCCGCTTCCCAGACCCCGAGGTGTGGAGCCGTCCACTGCACCAACCTGCCGTTAGGATCATGATATCTATCGCTGCCACGCTACATTCGTAGGCATCCGCGTGCAGACATGATGCCGGCGTCCTCAACCGCCGTTCCTCTTACCCCCATGCTCACACCCGACCCCGAACGCGACGAAGAGCTCGACCGCCTCTCCAGCGCAGAGCTCGAGGAGCGCGTCTTCGGTCCCGACCCCAACGCTCCGCGACGCCCGCTCCGCGGCCTCGTCCGACGCTCCGCCCCCGCCGACCTCACGGCCCCCGTGGACGCTCCCCTCCCGCGCCGCCACCCCATCGCCGTCGGCGCGGCCGTCCTCGCGGCCGCCCTCCTCGCGGCCCTCGCCGTCGGCGCCGTCCTCTCCGACCCGGATCCGGACCCGACCCCGGACGTCGTCGAGATTGAGGTCCCTGAGGCACCGCCCGCCCCGGACCTGGCCCCGCCTCCCCCGCCGCCCGCCCCAGCACCGCCACCGCCGCCCGCGCCCTGACCGGCCCGCGCCCGCCCCGGAGTCCCGCCACCCTGCCCCATGCGCTACGTCCACAAGACCTTCGCGAACCAGACCATCCGGCTCGAGGGAAACGAGTTCCACTCGTGCTCCTTCGCCCACTGTCTCCTCCTCTACGATGGGACTGGGCCAGCCGTCCTTGAGGCTGGCACGTTCCGGGACTGCGAGGTGAGCCTCGACGGGCCGGCGCTCCAGGGGGTCCGGTTCCTCGCCGACCTCTACCAGATGGGCGGGAGTGCCCGCCGGATCGCCGAGTCATTCATCGTCGACGTACGAAGTGGTGCGAAGCGTCAGAGGAACGAGCCGCTCGGGATCCACGTCGACCCTCCGATCCACCGGGGCCCCAGACACCCCTGACCGGAACCCCACCCCGACCTTCCTCCGATAGAACGAAGACGCCGGTTCCGGGCCAAATGCGTGCTCCCCGGGTAGGATTGGACCACGGGACCTTAACCCCCCGACGACCGCGACCGCCGCGCCGATGAAAGTCCCGCTCGACTCGTAGCGGGCCACGAACGACACGTGGTCGTGGAATGCGTTCACCTCGATCGATGCGGACCCGTCGTCCGCGAACACGAGCGGAGCCAGAAAGGCCTGGCCATTGAGAGGACCGTCGACGAAGTGGTGAGTGTGGAGATGTATGGGTTCAGGATCATGCGACCGGTCGGCTGTTTCGCTCTCCAACTCTATCCCCTCCCCGACGCTGAGACGGGATCCGGATAGACACTCCAGGCCGCAGAGCCTAACCTCTCCCCACGACCGTCGGCCTCAAGGAGGCCCGGAGGCCGGTTTCCAGGGCCGACCCCATCGGGAGCCCAACCGTTCGTGTTCGAGCGGCCCCGCCCACAACGTCACTCCCTCCACGTCCCAAGAGGCGATTTCGCCTTCCTGCTCGGTGCCGAGGACGGGACTCGAACCCGTACGAGGCGTGAGCCTCGGCAGATTTTAAGTCTGCTGCGTCTACCGATTTCGCCACCCCGGCCAGGCGCCGCCGGTCGGGCGGACGCGGTGGTAAGCTACGCCCCCGCGCCGCCGCCCCATGCTCGACCGCCTCCGCGTCCTCGCCCAGTCCGCCGCCGACCGCTCGCACGCGCCGTACTCGGGCGTCCCGGTCGGGGCCGCCATCCTGCTGGCCGACGGTCGGTGGGTCGCCACCCCGCGTGTGGAGAACGCCTCGTTCCCGCTGACAATCTCGGCCCTTCAGGGGGCCCTTGCGCGGACGATGCTCACGGGCGAGGTGCCCACGGCGGTCGCCCTGAGCCGGCCGCTGACGGCGGCGGAGCATGCCCTCCTCGCAGCGTGGACCGCCGGCGCGTGGCGGCTCGACGCCCCGGACCTCGCCGTGAACGAGGCGACGCCCGTCCCGGCTCTCGGCGACCCGGTCCCGATCACGCTCCACCTCCCCCCGCCCCCGGACCTCGCCGGAAGCGCCGCCCTTGCCGTGGCCGCCGCCGAGCAGGCCGTGGTCCCGGCCTCGAACTTCCGCGTTGGGGCCGTGGTGGAGGACGTCGACGGGCGGCTCGTGATCGGAGCGAATGTGGAGCACGAGCCGGACTGGTCACGGGGGCTCTGCGCGGAGCGGACGGCCCTCGTCGGGGCGGTCGCGGCGGGCCTCGGCCCGATCCGACGCCTCGCGGTCGCGTGCGCGACGGCGCCCGGAGGAACGCCCTGTGGCGGTTGCCGCCAGGTGATCGCAGAGCTGGCGCCGGACGCCGAGATCGTGATCTGGCGCGGTCACGAGCCGCCGGACGTGACGACCCCGGCCGCTCTCCTCCCCGGGGCATTCCGTGGGTCCAGCCTCCAACTCTGACGCCCGCTCCGCGTAGGCGGACGTGCACTCCCGACCCTCGCGCGGCGTTGAGGCCGCAGCACCCCACCCGTCGGCTCGCCCGTGGATCTCTCACTCGCGTACTCCCCCGTCCTGCTGGCGCTCTGCGCCGTCGCGGCTGGCGGGCTGTCGTGGTGGAGCTATCGCCGCAGCACGCCGCCGGTCCACGGATGGCGCCGCGCGCTCCTCACGGGCCTGCGGTTCACGGCCCTGTTCCTTGTCCTACTCCTCCTGTTCGACCCCGTCTGGCGCCGGATCACGCGGACCGGCGAGCCTCCCCTCCTCGCCGTCCTCGTCGACGACAGCGAGAGCCTCACGCTCGGAACGACCGGGACGACTCCCTCCGACCGCGTCCGCGCCGCCGTCGACGCCCTCCCGGACGACGCGGCCCTCCGGTTCTACCGGTTCTCGTCCGAGGCCGAGCCCGCCGGTCGACGCCTCGCTGGCGACAGCCTCACGTTCACCGGCGAGCGGACCGATCTCGCCAGTGCCCTCACGCGCGTCGAGGCCGACTTCGCCGGACGCAACCTCCGCGGTGTCGTCCTGATCTCGGACGGGCGCGTCACGGACGGGCGCAATCCGGCCTACCTCGCCGAGCGATTCCCGGTCCCCATCTACGCGTCCGTCGCCGGCGACAGCCTGTCGAGCCGGGACCTCCGCCTCGCCCGCGCGATCACGAACGAGGTCGCGTACGCCGGCAGCCCGCTCCCCATCCAAGCCGGCGTCCGCGCCGTCGGGTACGAGGGCCAGACCGCGCCTGTGACCGTCTCACAAGACGGCCGCGTCGTCGCCCGCACGACGGTCCCGGTCCCTCCCGACGGCGCCGAGGCGACCGTCGACCTGACGGTGACGCCGACCACGCCGGGCGTCCGACGCTACACGGTCACGGTCGGCCCGCTCGCGGGCGAGGCGACGACGCGCAACAACAGCCGGACCCTGACGATCCGCGTCCTCGACGACACGCGCCGGCTCCTGCTCCTCGCCGCGGCCCCGAGCCCCGACCTCGCCGCCCTCCGCGCGGTCCTCGACGCCGACCGCTCGCTCGACGTGACCACCCGGACGCAGCGGGCGCCGGGCCAGTTCTACGAGGGCGCGCTCCCCGACGCACTCGGCACCTTCGACCTCCTCGTCCTCGCCGGCTACCCAGGCGACGCCGCCGACGCCGCGACGCTCCAGCGCGTCCGCGCCGCAACGGACGCCGGGCTGCCGGTCCTCTTCCTCCAGACCCGCCAGACCGACTTGGGACGGCTCGCCAGCGCCTTTGGCGACGTGCTCCCGGTGACGCCCGAGGCCGTGCGTGGCGGGTACGTCGAGGCCGGCGTCGCGGCGACGGCCGCCGGCGAGGCGCACCCCATCCTGGACGACCTGGGGGTGACGTCCGCGCGCCTCGCGGCCCTCCCCCCCCTGGCCGTCAGCCCGACGCGGTGGGCCCTCCAGCCCGGCACGCGGGTCCTGGCCACCGTCCGCCGCGGTGGCGCAACGCTCGACGTGCCGCTCCTCGCCATCCGCCAGAGCGGCGACGTCCGGTCAGCCGCCCTCCTCGGCACAGGCACGTGGCGCTGGCGGACGCTCCCGGACGACCTGGGCGACCTCCGAGGCGTCTACGGCTCGCTCCTCGACCACCTCGTCCGCTGGACGACGGCCTCGCAGGACCGCCGACCCGTCCGCGTCCGCCCCGACCGGGCCCTCTTTGGCGAGCGCGACCGCGTCACGTTCACCGGGCAGGTCTACGGCGAGAGCCTCACGCCGATCGACGACGCCCGGCTTGGTCTGGCCGTCCGCGCGCCGGACGGGACAGTCACCCGCGAGACGATGCGACCGGTCGGCAACGGGCGGTACGTGGCGGACCTGGGCGTTCGGCCGCCCGGGACGTACACGTTCACGGCCGAGGCCACGCGCGACGGCGCCACGCTCGGCAACGACCGGGGCACGTTCGGCGTGGGCCGGCTGGCAGCCGAATTCCGCGAGCCCGGCGCCGACCCGGCCCTGATGCGCCAGGTGGCAGTCCGCTCCGGCGGCCAGTTCGTCGGGCTCGACTCGCTCGGCTCGTTCGTCCGGAGCCTCCGCCAGCGCGGCGCCCTCGACGACCGCCCGCTCGTCCGCGAGGACGAGACGCCACTCCTGACGCTCCCCTGGCTCCTCGCCGTCGCCGTCGCGCTCCTGACCGCCGAGTGGGTCCTGCGGAAGCGGCTGGGGATGGTCTGACCCGGTGCGGACCACGTCCGCGGCTTAGTTCACCGCACGGCCGATGTGGCGCCACCGGGGCCCGTCGGCTTGGTCGTCCCACGAGAAGTAAATCAGGACCGCCTTCCCGATGAGGTGGTCGCGCGGGACGAAGCCCCACGTCCGGCTGTCGGCCGAGTCGTCGCGGTTGTCGCCGAGGGCGAAGTAGTAGTCCTGTGCGAACGTGTAGGTCTCCGTCGGGCGGCCGTCGACGACAAACCCGTCGGCCATCCGCTCCGCCGTGTGCCCTTCGAACCGCTCGATGACCGTCCGCACCACGGGCCACGTCCGGTCGTCCAGCGTGACCGTCTGCCCGCGCGCGGGGACCACGACGGGCCCGTAGTTGTCAAGGCTGAAGCGCCGGGACGCCGGGAACGAGGCGCTCCCGTCCCCCGAGGGACGCACGAGCGGGGCGACCGACGTCACGCCATGGATCGTGCGGAGCTGGTCCGCCTGCGCGGCCGTCGCCTCCACCAACCACGTCCCGCGCCGGAGTTGTTCCACGCGCCCGTCCAGCCCGACCGCCCGCACCGAGTCGAACGAGATCGGACCGTCACGCCTCAGCTCCCAGAACTGGCGCCCCTCGCGGGGAAACGCGAGCGGCTGGTCGCCGATGCGCACCTCCTTGTCCTCGATCGACACCGTGTCGCCCGGGAGGCCCACGATCCGCTTGATGTAGGGCGTGCGCCGCTCCAACGGCTCCTCCAGGCCCGGCGGGTAGTGGAAGACGGCCACGTCGCCGCGGTCCACGTCGTCGAAGCCGGGCCCGCGCCGGCCGAACAGGCGGGGGCCGTAGTGGAGCTTGGAGACGAGCACGAAGTCGCCGACGAGAAGCGTGTTCTCCATCGACGTCGACGGGATCCGGTAGGCCTCGAAGGCGAAGGCCCGGAGCAGGAGGGCGAACAGGATCGCCCCGCCCAGCACGCGGATCCACGACCACAGCTCGGCCCGGCCGTCCCCTCTCCCCTGCTCGGCCTCCTCAGCCGCTGGCGGGGAGACCGCCTGAGGCTCGGGAGGGGCGGTCTCGGTGGGAAAAAGCGGGGCGTCAGACACGGGCGAGGAGAGCGTCCGGCCCCAACGCGGCGCCCGCGATCACTCGTGCCGGGGCTACGGGATCGGCCGGAAGAAGCGGCTGAAGCGGGGGATCGGCGGGAGGTACGAGTCGAACGAGAGGAACGTAAAGGCCGCCTTCCCCACGAGGTGCGATTTCGGGACGAACCCCCAGTAGCGGCTGTCCACCGAGTTGTCGCGGAAGTCGCCCATCGCGAAGTAGTAGTCCTGCGCGAACGTGTAGGTGGTGGCCGCCTCGCCGTCGATCAGGACCCGGTCGCCCTCCACGCGGAGGTCGTGCTTCTCGTAGCGCCGGATGGCGTCGGCGTAGTGCGGGAGCGTGCGGGCGTCGAGCGCGACGGTCATCCCCTCGCCCGGGATCACGACCGGCGGGACGTGGTGCGGGTTGATGCCGTAGGTCGGGTCCCGGTACCGCTCGTCGAGGCGGAACGGCTCGATCGCGGCCACGTCGGGGCGCGCGCGGAGCGCCTTCATCTCGACGGGCGTGCCCGTCACGTAGTACTGGCGCGGCTCCACGAAGGCGCCCCCCTCCACCACGTCGGCGTCGAACCCGATTCCCATCTCCTCCAGCTGCCGCGCGTTGGGGCGCGTCTCGTCCGTGGCCGTCACGAGCCAGCGCCGCTTCATGGTCGGCGCGAGGGGCACCGGGGCGCCGTTGATGTGGAGGACGGCGTCGTAGACGGCGAGCGTGTCGCCCGGGACGGCCACGATCCGCTTGATGTAGGGCGCGCGCCGCTCGATGGGCAGGTCCTCCGGAATCCGCCCGCGCTCCACGTCCACCGACGCCGGGTAGTTGAACACGACCACGTCGCCGCGCTTGGGCTCGGTGAAGCCGGGGAGCCGCGTCTGCGGGAGCTCCAGGCCCGGGATGTGGATCCGCGTGAACGGGATGCCGATGGTGCTCGGCGTGCGCGGCCCCCAGTGGAGCTTCGAGACGATCAGGAAGTCGCCCACGAGGAGCGTCTCCTCCATCGACTCGGAGGGGATCCGGTACGGCTCGAAGATGAACGCCCGCAGGATCAGGATGACCGCGAGAGCCTTCACCCAGAACCAGACGTTTTCTTTGAACGTGGGCTTCGCGGGACCCGCGTCGCCCCGGCGCGTCCGACGGTCGCGGGCCGCGTTCGCGCGGCGCTGGTGGGGTCGGGAGATGGTCGTCGGCACGGGGGTGGAGGGAGGCCGGAAGCTACGGGAGCCGGCGGCGGGGGATGCGGGGCACTAGCGGTGGATGATCCAGCGGTCGGAGTCCGCGCGGCCGCTCCAGCGCGGCGCCCGAACCTCGACGGTGAACGTCTCGGCGCCGTTGTAGCCCGTCCGGAACCACCGCTGCCGGTCGAACGAGTGGTAGTAGTCCACCCAGGGGTCGGGCGCGCGCTCGGCGAGGAGGCGGCGCGAGAGGTCCCGCTTGAGGTCGTCGAGGAGCGGCCCGTGGCGCTCGTCGCCGGCGACGAGGAGGCCGCGCCCGAACGGCCCGTCGAGGTCGAGGGCAAGGACCGGGATCGAGTCGTTGACGATGAACCAGTACTCGAACTGGACGAACTCGGAGCCGCCGTAGCCGAAGCGCTGCTGGGCGTCGGCGTTGCGGGTCGGGTTGCCGAAGGCGGCCTGGAGGCGGCCTCGGACGGCCGGCGTCCCCATGGTGTCGATGGCAACGACGCGCGGGGTCGCGGCCTGCCAGTAGGCCTCGCGGTACCGGTCGAGGAAGGCGCCCTGCTCGCCCGGCGCCACCTTGCGCCAGCGGAGCGTGGCGAGGCGCGCGGCGAGAATGAGGCTGTCGGCCTTCGCGTCGTTGGCCCGGACGAGGCTGTCGCGCGCGGCCTGCCGCCGGGCCTCGACGGCGCGATAGGCCCGGAGGATCGGGTCGTCCGGCTCCGACACGAGCGACGGGCGGGGCGGGACGCGGTCGCCGATCTCGGTCATCACCTCCTGGACGCGCGCGTCGCGCCGCTGCCGGAGGAGCACGTCGACGACGGTCTGCGCCTGCGCCGACGACGCCACGAGGAGGGCGGCGAGGGGGACGAGCCGCGCGGCGAGCCGGATCGTCCACGCCCGCCGCCCGCGTCCCTGAGTCCTCATGCCGGATGCGTCGTTCCTCACCCTACTCCATCGAGAGGACGGCGAGGAACGCCTCCTGCGGGACCTCCACAGCGCCGACCTGCTTCATCCGCTTCTTCCCCTCCTTTTGCTTCTCGAGGAGCTTCCGCTTCCGGCTGATGTCGCCGCCGTAGCACTTGGCCGTCACGTCCTTGCGGAGCGCCTTCACCGTCTCGCGGGCGATGACCTTGTTGCCGAGGGCCGCCTGGATGGCCACGTCGAAGAGCTGGCGTGGGATGAGCTCCCGGAGCTTGCTCGACAGCCGCCGGCCCATGTCGTACGCCTTCTCGCGGTGGACGATCGTCGAGAGTGCGTCGACCGTGTCGCCGTTGAGCATCACGTCCAGCTTCACCAGCTTCGAGGTCCGCTCCTCGATGAAGTCGTAGTCGAAGGAGGCGTACCCGCGGCTGACCGACTTCAGCTTGTCGTAGAAGTCGAACACGATCTCGGCGAGGGGCAGCTCGTACTTCAGGTTGACGCGGTCGGTCGTGAGGTACTCCTGCGTGAGGTACGTCCCGCGCCGGTCCTGGCACAGCTGCATCAGCGTCCCGACGTACTCGGTGGGCGTGATGATCTCGGCCTTGACGTAAGGCTCGCGGACCTCGGCGATCTTGCCCGGGTCCGGCATGTCGGACGGGTTCTCGACCTCGACCTCGGTCTTGTCCGTCAGCTCGACGGTGTAGCGCACGTTCGGCATCGTGGTGACGATGTCGAGGTCGAACTCGCGGTCGAGCCGCTCCTGGACCACCTCCATGTGGAGCATCCCCAGAAAGCCCACGCGGAACCCGAACCCGAGCGCGGCGCTCGTCTCGGGCTCGTAGGTGAGGGCGGCGTCGTTGAGCTGGAGCTTCTCGAGCGCGGCCCGGAGGTCCTCGAAGTCGGCCGAGTCGGTCGGGTAGATGCCCGAGAACACCATCGGCTTGACGTCGCGGTAACCGGGGAGTTGCTCCGAGGCGCCGCCCCGCTGGTGCGTCACGGTGTCGCCGACGCGCGTGTCCGCCACGTCCTTCACCGACCCGATGACGTACCCGACGTCGCCTGGCCCCAGCTCCGGCATCGGGGCCATCTTGAGCTTGAGGTGGCCGATCTCCTCCGCGTTGTAGCGCGCGCCCGTCGCCATGAACTGGATGGGGTCGCCCTTCCGGAGCGTCCCCTCCTTCACGCGGACGTAGACGACGGAGCCGCGGTAGGTATCGAACGTGGAGTCGAAGATGAGGGCCTGGAGCGGCGCCTCGGGGTCGCCCTCGGGCGCCGGGACGCGCTCGACGATCCGCTCCAGCACCTTGTCGACGCCGAGGCCGGTCTTGGCGCTCACGTGGAGCACGTCGTCCGGGTCGCCGCCGATGAGGTCAGTGATGGACTGGGCCACGAGCTCCGGCTGGGCCGAGGGCAGGTCCACCTTGTTCAGGACCGGGATGATCTCGAGGTCCTGCCCGATGGCCATGTAGAGGTTCGAGATCGTCTGGGCCTCGATCCCCTGCGCGGCGTCGACCACGAGGATGGCGCCCTCGCACGCATTGAGGGCCCGGCTAACCTCGTAGGTGAAGTCGACGTGGCCCGGCGTGTCGATCAGGTTGAGGACGTACGTCTGGCCATCGTCGGCCCGGTAGTTCATCCGGATCGCGTGGCTCTTGATCGTGATGCCGCGTTCGCGCTCGAGGTCCATCGAGTCGAGCACCTGGGCCTGCATCTCCCGGCTGGTGAGCGTGCCCGTGGCCTCGAGGAGCCGGTCGGCCAGGGTGGATTTCCCGTGGTCGATGTGGGCGATGATGCAGAAGTTGCGGATGCGGCTCTGGTCCAAGGGGGGGCCGGAAAGGGGGGCGGCGCGGGGGTCAACGCAAAACTAGCGCTGGGCGTGCGGTCCGCTCCCGAAATCCCCGTGAGCGTGCACACCCCGCCGAGCGAGGTCGGCGCCTGGCCCCCCCTCTCCTCCGGACCTCGCCCCTACAACCGGACGCGCATGCCGAGCCGTCCGCCAGTCCAGGAGTGCGACGTCGTCGTCGCGCCGTGCAGACTGAGGCCGAGTCCGACGGACGGGACCGGGTACACGTCCAGCACCCCGACCTCGACGCCCACGCCCGCCCCCACGAGCGTGTCGTCCTGGGACAGCGTGGCGACCGAGAGGACCGGCCCGGCGGTGACCTGCATCGAGGCCTCGCCGCTCGCCAGCCGGACGCCCCCGAAGACCGTCACCGCCGTCCACCGCTGGACGTACGAGGGGAACGCCTCGAAGCCGGGGTCGAGATCGGCTTCAGCGCCGGGCGCGTAGCTCACGTCGAACAGGGCACCGGCCTGCGCCACGCCCACGCTCACGACGACGGGGTCGGACAGCGAGGTCAGAGCCACGGCCGAAAGCTCCGCATACGGCTCATCGACGCCGGTGTAGCTCAGGCCGAGGTTGACGTGCAGGGCGGGCTGTGCCGCGGCGAACCCTGGAACCAAAAGCAGGAGGAGGAGACCGGCGAGTCGCATCGGAGGGGTGAGAAGAACAGCCGAGCATAGGCGATCCACCGCCCGCGATCCCAGTCCTTTCGCCGTCTCCAACACGTCTAGCGTCGTGGGTCCCCTGAACAGCGTCGTCAGCCGCCTCCCCCCCGCCGCGCCCGCAACACCTCGACGGCGAGGAGCGCCAGCCCGATGGCCATCAGCACGCCCGAGAGCGGGGGGCGCCACGCGGAGCCGCCCCGGCCAAGCGCCCACAGCACCACGTTGGCGAGGGCGAGCCCGATGCCGCCCGCGAGAAAGGCGAGGCCGAGCCGTTCGCGTCGGGTCATGGGCTAGACGTCGAGGTCGTCCACCTGGGAGGCGTTCTGCATGATGAACTCGAACCGAGGCGCCGCGTCGCGGCCCATGAGGTCCGAGATGGCCAGTTCCGTCGCCACGCGGGCGTCGTCCGGAATCGCCACCTGGAGGAGCCGGCGCTTGTCCGGGTCGAGGGTGGTCTCGTGGAGCGTGGCCGGCATCATCTCACCGAGCCCCTTGAACCGCTGCACCTCGACGTTCGCACGGGGGTTCTTCTTCTGGATCCGGCGGATGATCTTGTCACGGTCCGCCTCGTCGAGAGCCCAGTGCGTCTCCTTCAGCGCGTCGACGCGGAAGAGCGGGGGCTGGGCGATGTACACGTAGCCGCCGTCGATGAGCGGCTTCATGTAGCGGTACAGGAACGTGAGCAGGAGCGTGGCGATGTGGAGGCCGTCGGCGTCGGCGTCCATCAGGAGGATCACCTTGTGGTAGCGGAGGCTCCCCAGGTCGAGGTCCTCCCCCAGCCCGCAGCCGAGGGCGTCGACGATGTTCGAGAGCTCCTTGTTGGCGAGCACCTTCGACCGCGTGGCCTGCTCGGCGTTGAGGACCTTGCCGCGCAGCGGGAGGATCGCCTGCGTCTTCCGGTCGCGCCCCTGCTTGGCCGAGCCGCCGGCCGAGTCGCCCTCGACGATGAACAGCTCGGACTCGGTCGGGTCTGTCGAGGCGCAGTCGGACAGCTTGCCGGGCAGGTTGAGGCGGTGGCTGATGGCGCTCTTGCGCCGCACCGACGAGGCCGCCTTCCGGCTCGCCTGCCGCGCCTTGGCCGCCTGGATGATGCGGGCGACGATGGCCTCGGCCGTCGTCGGGTGTCCGTTCAGGAACTGCTCGAACTCGGTCCGGAACGCGCCGCTCACGGCCGATCGCGCCTCCGAGTTGTTCAGCTTCTCCTTGGTCTGCCCCTGGAACTGCGGGTCGACGTGGTAGAGGTTGACGACGGCCACGAGCCCCTCCCGGATGTCGTCGGCGGTGATCTCGAGCTTGCGCTGGCCGAGGTCGTGCGTCTCGATGTAGTTGCGGATGGCCTTGGTGATCCCGTCCTTCAGCCCCTGCTCGTGGGTCCCGCCGTCGCGCGTCGGGATGCCGTTGACGAAGCTCGTGATCGACTCGCGCGGCGCCTCGGTCCAGACGAAGCACAGCTCGGTCCGGAGCCCGTCCTCCAGCTCCTCCTGGCGGACGATGAACGGGTCCGGGTGGACCCGCCGCGTCCCGATCTCGCCCACGAGGTGGTCGAGGTACTCGGCGATGCCGCCCTCGTGGTGGTACTCGAGACGCTCGCCCTTCGCCTCGTCCTTGAACACGATCCGGAGCGCCCCGTTGAGGTACGTCTTGACCTCCAGGTTCTGCTTGATCGTGTCGGCGTCGAGGTCGGTCGTGTCGAAGATCTCGTCGTCCGGCGTGAACGTGATCGTCGTGCCCGTACCGCGCACGTTGGAGCGGACCTTCTTGAGCTTGGTAACGGGGACGCCGCGGGCGTAGCGCTGCTCGTAGAGCGTCCCGTCGCGCTTGACCTGCGCGATCAGCTCCGACGACAGCGCGTTCACGACGGACGAGCCGACGCCGTGGAGCCCGCCCGACGTCACGTAGCTCGACCCGTCGAACTTGCCGCCGGCGTGGAGCGTGGTGAGGATCACCTGGAGTGCCGGGACCTTCTTGGTCGGGTGCTTGTCGACCGGGATGCCGCGGCCGTTGTCGGTCACCGATACGGTCTTGCCGTCGCGGTGGAGGACGACCTCGATCTGGGTGGCGTACCCGTTGGTGGCCTCATCGACGGCGTTGTCGACGATCTCCCAGACGAGGTGGTGGAGGCCGGCCTTGCCGGTGCCGCCGATGTACATGCCCGGCCGCTTCCGGACGGGCTCCAGCCCTTCGAGGACCTGGATGTCGGCGCCTGTGTAGGTACCTGCGGGGCCCGCTTTGCGAGTCTGAACTTCGGCCATCTGAACGCTGGGGGGACGTTTTGTTGCTCCATGGTACCACCGTGGGGTGACACCCGCACGGCACCTCCTACCCGGCGTCCATGACGTTCCACACGCGGCCCCCGGGACCCACGGGACGGCACCACGCATTGGAGCGCGGAACCTCCCCTCGCGCCATGCCGACGGTCCCGGATCCCACGCTCGCCGTCGCTCCCCACGCCGAGGCCGATGCGCCGGCGTGGCCGACCGTCCTCATCACGGGGTCGAGCGGCGGAATCGGCCTCGCGCTCGCCGAGCGGCTTGCGGGCGAGGGCTGGCGCGTCCTCCTCCACGGGCGCGACCCGGACAAGCTCGGCGCGGCCCGCGCGGCCCTCGGGGGGGCCCGACCGCATGACGCCTTCCGCGCCGACTTCGCGGACCTCGACGCCGTCCGCCGTCTCGCCGAGCACGTGCGCGAGGCGACCGGCCGGCTCGACGTGCTCGTCCACAACGCCGGTCTCCTCACGCCCTCGTACGCGGAGATCCCAGCGGGCGTCGAGACGACGATGGCCGTCAACGCCCTCGCCCCGTTCGTGCTGACGAACGCCCTCCGGCCGCTCCTGGAGGCCACGGCCGACGCCCACGAGGGGGCTCGCGTCGTGACGGTGTCGAGCGAGGCCCACCGCGGCGGCCGGTTCCGCACCCTCACCGCGGACACGATCCGCCGGCCCGTCGCTCCCGACCGGTACACCTCGATCCAGGCCTACGCCCAGAGCAAACTCGTCGCCACGACGTGGACCCTTGAGCTCGCGCGGCGCCTCGACGGCACCGGCGTCACCGCCAACGCCTGCCACCCCGGCCTCGTCCGGACGAACGTGTACGGGGGGTTTGGACGCCTGCTCCGGCCGGTCCTGCAAGCGCTCTCGTTCCTCTACCTCTCGCCAGAGCAAGGCGCGGAGAGTCCGTACCTCCTTGCCACCGCTCCGCGCTATGGGGAGCGCACCGGGCGCTGGATCACCCGCAGTCACCTCCGCGGCCCCCACGAGGCGACGCCGCCGTCCCTAGCCCGGTCTACCGAGGCGGGCGACGCCGTGTGGGCGGCCCTCGCATCCCTCGCCTCATGACCGCTCCTCTCTCGCGTCCCGACGCCATGCCGGCCGCGTTCGACCGGGCGTGGAACGACCGCGATCCCGACGCCCTCGCGGATCTCTTCGAGGAGGACGCCGAGTTCGTCAACGTCGTCGGCCTGTGGTGGCACGACCGGGCGTCGATCCGACGCGCCCCCGCCTACGGCCTGGAGACCCTCTTCCCCGACTCGACGCTCGCCGTCGTCCGGACCCGCGAGAAGCCGCTCAGCGACGACGCGGCCGTCGTCCACGCCCTGATGCGGCTGACCGGCCAGTCGCCCGTGGGCACCGTGCGACAGCCGGGCGAGCGTCGGACGGTCTTCTCGTTCGTGATGCGCCGCGGCCCCGACGGGTGGCGCTGCGCCTCGGCCCACAACACGGACGTGGTGCCCGGCGCCGAGACGCACGTCCGCGACGCCGAGGGCGTGCTCCACTCGGCCGACTACCAACCGGCCCGGCTACCGCGTTCGGACTCGTAGCTCCTGGGTCAGCTTCTCGGCCATCTCCTCCACCGCGCCCACGTAGGCCCCGCGCCCCGGGATGAGCGTGATGTTCTCCTCGGACTCGACCCGCCCGCTCGCCGCGAGCCGGCCGGCGCGGTTGTCCCACAGGCGGTAGTCCACGTCGTCACGGACGGCCTGTGTGAACCCGCCGCCCATCCCGGGCATGCCCGGCGCGCCGCCGAGCCCCGCGATCCCCCCGGACGGGTACTTCGCGCGGTACTGGTGGAGCGAGTCGATGTAGAGGACAAAATCGGGAGTGCGCCCTACGACCTCAAACGTGGTCCCGGACGTCGGGGCGAGCGCGCTGGGCGGGAGGTCCGCCGGGTCGACCACGAAGACCTCCCCGAAGGGCGCCTCCTCCTTCAGCGCCGCCGGAAACCGCACCTCGATCAGGGATCGCAACACCGTCGGCGCGTCGACCCCCTCCCCCACGTGCGCGAGCACCGCCTCGGCATCGTCCACCACGATGGAGGAGGCGTCGAGGACCACGGCGAGGGACGCGCCCTCCACGTCGAGCGTGCCATAGTCCGCCGCCACCGACAGGTTTGAGTGAGGCGGGACGGCGTAGCTCATGCAGCCGCCCAGGACGAGAAGGGCGACGAGAGGGAGGACCAGACGGGGCATCGGCATGTGGGAATTCGAGTCGCCGAAGCTACCGCGATGTGCGCGCACGAACACGCGCTCGCAAGTCCCGTTCCCGCCCGGCCGGAGGCGCCGGGCGAGAGGCCTCAGGCGCGTCCCGGCAGGTGCAGCTCCACCGGGTCCGGCGTCGCCGCCTTGAGCGTGCCGCGCTGGAGGATCGTCGCGCCCTTGTTCCCCCGGTTCGTCACCTCGAACTTCGTCGTCCGGACGATCTCGGTGCGGCCCCGGCTCGTCTCCACCTCCAGCCCGCGGCGGGCGGCGTCGGAGCAGGCCATCCCGAGGACCCGGTCGTCCTTCCCGCTCAGCCGCATGGCGATCACGCCCTTGGCGGCGCTCTTGAAGACGGGGACCTGGGGGACCGGGAAGATCAGCGCGCGGCCCTGCTTCGAGGCGAGGCACACGTTCTCGGAGCCGGACGCCACCTCGGCACCCACCATCCGCTCGCCCGACCGGAGGCGCATGCACACGCGCCCGTTCTTGTTCGAGGGCTCGAGGAACGCCTCCACCTCGAACCGGACCGCGAGGCCGTCCGACGAGACGCCGACCACGTACGGGCCGGTCACAACGTCGTCGCCCGGGGCGCCGTCGCCAGAGAATAGCTCGGGCTGCGGCTCGCCGTCGACCTCGGGGACGCCGGCGGGCAGGATGCGCTCGTCGAAGCAGACGACGCCCACGACCGTCTCCTTATCGGCGAAGTCGAAGTACTTCTGGACCGGGTCGCCGTAGCCCGTCGTCTGCGGGAGGTCGTCCACGCGGATCGTGTAGCAGCGGCCGGCGGAGGTGAAGAACCCGACCGTCGCCCGCGTCGACGCCGCGAGCGCGTACATCACGCGGTCGCCCTCGCGCACGCGGATCGCGTCGAGCTCGGTGTAGGAGCGCTGGCGCTTCACCCAGCCGTCCTTCGTCACGATCACGTAGACGTCCTCCTTGAGGATATAGTCCTCGGCCGAGTACTCCACCACGGCGTCCGGCCCGGCGATCTCGCTCCGCCGCTCGTCGGCGTACCGCTTCTTGATGTCGCGGAGCTCCGAGCGGACCATGTTCCACCGGCCCGCCTCGTCCGCGAGGAGCGTGCGGATCTCCCGGGCGCGCGTCTCCTTCTCGGCCAGCTCCTTGAGGATGGCGTCGATCTCCATCTGCGCGAGGCGGTAGAGCTTGATCTCGAGGACGGCATCGGCCTGCTCCTCGTCCAGCCCGAAGCGGTGGCGGAGGCGGCCGTTGGCGTCGGCCTTGTTCTTCGACGAGCGGATGAGCTTGATGGCCTCGTCCAGCGCGTCGAAAATGATGGCGAAGCCCTTGAGGATGTGGATCCGCTTTTCGAGGGCCCGGAGCTCGTGCTCCAGCCGCCGCGTGACCACGTCGAGCCGGAAGTCCAGGAAGTGGCGGAGGGCCGTCCGCAGGTCCACCTTCTGGGGCGCGGCCACCTCCGGGTTGTCGGTCGGGACGAGCGCCGTGAGGTTGACGTGGAAGCGGGTCTGGAGCGGCGTGTGTTTGAAGAGGTAGGCCATGGCGGCCTCAGCGCTCGCGCCCCGCTTCAGCTCCAGCACGATCCGCACGTCCTCCGTCGACTCGTCGCGGATGTCGACGATCTGGGGGACCCTCCCGGTCTGGATGTGCTCGGCGATCTTCTCGATGAGGTCGGCCTTGGCGAGCCCGTACGGGATCGAGGTGACGATCACGGTCCCCTTCCCCTCCATCTCGTAGGCGCCCCGGAGGTCGATGCCCCCCTCGCCAGTCTCGTAGATCTTGGCGATCTCGTCGGGCGTGTTGAGGATGCGCCCGCCCGTCGGGAAGTCGGGCCCGAGGACCGACTGGAGAAGCGTGTCGAGCCGCGCGTTCGGGCTTTTGATGAGCGTGAGGCAGGCGTCGACCACCTCGCCCAGGTTGTGGGGCGGCACATTCGTCGCCATCCCCACCGCGATCCCGGACGCGCCGTTGACGAGGAAGTTGGGGACCGGCGCGGGCAGCACGACGGGCTCGAAGAGCTGGCCGTCGTAGGTCGGTCGGAACGGGACCGTGTCCTGCTTGATCTCGCGGAGCAGCTCGGCGCCGAGGGCCCGCAACCGGGCCTCGGTGTAGCGCATGGCCGCCGGCGAGTCGCCGTCGAGCGAGCCGAAGTTGCCCTGGCCGTCGACGAGCGGCGCCCGAAGCGACCAGTCCTGCGCCATGCGGACCATGGCGTCGTAGATGGCCGTGTCGCCGTGGGGATGGTACTTGCCCATCACCTCGCCCACGATCGTCGCGCTCTTGCGGAACCGGGCGTCAGGCCCGAGCCGCAGGTTCGTGGCCATCGCGTAGAGGATCCGGCGCTGGACCGGCTTGAGGCCGTCGCGCACGTCGGGGAGCGCGCGGCTGGTGATGACGGAGAGGGCGTAGGTGAGGTACCGCTCGCGGGCCGTCTCGTGGAGCGGGATCGTGTCGACGACGGGCATGGGCCGTGGCTGGAGGTGTCCGGGGGATGACCCCAATCTAGCCTGCCCCCCTGACACCCCGCGTCACACCGTCCACGCTGAGGTACGATCACCTTGACACGCTTTTGCTACGACCCACATCAGCATGCATCGAGGCTTGCATCCTGCGACTCGCCCCCCCCGAGCCAACAACGCAGCGACGTCCACATCCGCGCTAACGTACGCGTCGGAGAGAGAATCTTTGGACCTCAAGAAAAGCCCTTGCCCCTCGGCCGGTTCACTCTACATTAACAAGAGTCGTCCTTTCCCCCACCCTGGCTACCGATGGATCGAGCGCTACGCTTTGCCCTCCCCGTTTGCCTCGCCCTCTTCGTCGCCGTCACCACGGCCGAGGCGCAGACCCCCATCACCGGCACCGTCACCGACGCGGAGACCGGCGCCCCACTGGCGGGGGTGAACGTCTTTGCCGGCAACCCTCCGGTCGGCACGTCGACCGACCAGACGGGCTACTATGAGCTCACAGCCCCGGCCGGCGCCGACTCGCTCGTGTTCTCATACATCGGCTACGAGGGCCTCGCCGTGGCCATCGCTGGCCGCCGGACCATCAACGTGGCCCTCGCCCCGGGCGCCGTCCTCGACGACGTGGTGGTGACGGCCCTCGGCATCGAGCGCCAGGAGCGCGAGTTGGGCTACGCGATCCAGAAGATCGACGCGGCCGACCTCAGCGAGACCGAGGCCGGCAACATCGTCAACAGCATCTCGGGCCGCGTCGCCGGCGCCCAGGTCACCGACGCGGGCGGCGCCCCCGGCCAGGGCTCGCGGATCATCCTCCGCGGCATCACGTCGCTGGACGCCAACGGCGACAACCAGCCCCTCTTCGTCGTCGACGGCATCCCCATCGACAACTCCACGAACGTCGGCGCCGAGGGGTTCGACTCACGCGGGTTCAGCAACCGGGCCGTCGACCTCAACCCGAACGACGTCGAGTCGGTGAGCGTCCTGAAAGGCGCCTCCGCGACGGCGCTCTACGGGCTCCGCGCCGCCAACGGCGCCGTCATCATCACCACGAAGTCAGGACGGGCCGGCACGCCTCGCGTCAACATCACCTCATCGGTGAGCGCTGAGTCCGTCAACCGGTTCCCCCAGACCCAGCAGGAGTACACGCAGGGGTTCTCCGGGGAGTACGACCCGACGAGCTTCTGGACGGCCTGGGGCGCTCCGATTGAGGAGGCTCGCCAGGTGGACCCGGACCTCCAGTTCTACAACAACTACGAGAACGCCTACCAGACCGGCTATGCCCTCGACAACAACGTGAGCCTCTCGGGCGGCACGGAGCAGGCCTCGTTCTACGCCTCCCTCTCGAACCTCACCAACGAGGGCGTCCTCCCCTTCAGCGACTGGGCGCGGACCTCGGCCCGCCTCAGCGGGACGCTCCGGCCGAGCCGCCAGTTCACCTTCGGCGGCACGCTCAACTACATCAACTCGGGCGGCGACCGCGTCTTCGCCGACCGGTTCAACGAGCGGCTCATCTACTGGACCATCAACCAGGACGTGACCGACTACATGTTCCCCAACGGGACCATGGTCGGCTATTACGGCTCCGCCGACAACTCGGGCACCAACCCGATCTACGACGCCCGCTACGCCACTTACGAGGACGACGTGAACCGCCTGATCGGGACCGTCAACCTCGGCTACGATCCGGCCGACTGGATCGACGTCCTCTACCGCGTCGGGATCGACACCTACACCGACAACCGGTTCCAGACCACGCGCGGGCCGCTCGGGTTCGACGGCGAGAACGCGCTGAGCAGCACGGGCGACCTCAGCGACACGCGGATCTTCAGCCGCGACCTCACGTCGACGCTCAACGTCAACTTTAAGCGCCGGTTCAGCGAGACGTTCGCCGCCGAATTCCTGGTCGGCAACGACATCTTCGACCGGTCTTTCGACCAAGCCTTCACCTACGGGTCCGACCTCTCCATCCCCGACCTCTTCCGGTTCAACAACGTCCGGGAGCTGCAGAGCGACTACTTCATCCGGCAGCGCCGGCTCGTCGGGCTCTACGGCGACCTCAAGCTGAACTACGACGAGACCCTTTACCTGGAGCTGACGGGCCGGAACGACTGGAGCTCGACGATGCCCGTCGAAGAGCGTTCGTTCTTCTACCCCTCGGCCAGCCTGGGCTACGTGTTCACCGAGCACTTCAACCCGGGCGAGGTGTTCGACTACGGGAAGCTCCGCCTGTCGTACGCCGAGGTCGGCAAGGACACCGACCCGTACCGGACCTCGCGGACGTTCGCGTCCCCGTCCATCTTCCCGCTCAACGGGCAGACCGGGTTCACCCTCTCGTCGTCGCTCGGCTCCGCCGACCTCGTCCCGGAGCGGACCACCTCATTCGAGGTCGGCACCGACCTCCGGTTCCTCGACGGCCTCGCCCGGTTCGACGCCACCTACTACAACGCGACGAGCCGCGACCAGATCATCCCCGTCGGGATCTCGAACGCGACCGGCTTCAACCAGATCATCCTCAACGCCGGCTCAATTCGGAACGAGGGCCTTGAGCTTTCGCTGGGCGCCGGCATCGTCCAGACGCGCGACTTCGGGTGGGACGTGACGGTCAACTTCGCCCGCAACCGGAACGACGTGGTCGCCATCCGCGAGGGGATCGAGTCCATCACGCTCGGCTCGCAGTTCGGCTACGCCGGTAGCTCGGCCTCGCTCCGCCTCATCCCGGGGCGTCCCTTCGGCGCCATCTACGGCACCAGCTACAAGCGCTACTACGCCCCGGGCGAGGACGACGACGGGATCACGGTCAACGAGAACGCCCCGCTCCTCATCGGCGCCGACGGCTTCCCCGTCATAGACAGCACGCCCCGCATCCTCGGCAACATGACCCCGGACTGGACCGGCGGCCTGTTCAACCGGATCCGGTACAAGAACTTCGAGCTCTCGGCCCTCATCGACGCCAGCATCGGCGCCGAGAAGTACAGCCAGTACAACAACTTCTTCGCGGCCTTCGGCCTCGCCGAGTACACGCTCGACCGGAACGACACGGTCGTGTTCGAGGGCGTCACCGCCGACGGAGAGCCCAACACCCAGGAGGTCTGGATGGGCCAGGGCGTCGGCCCCGACGGCCGCAACTACGGCGCCGGCTACTACCGGAACACCTACCGCGGCTCCACCGAGAACTCGGTGATGGACGCGAGCTACATCAAGCTCCGCAACCTCAGCCTCGCCTACGGCCTGCCGGCCTCGCTCCTCGCCCCGACCGGCGTCGGGAGCGCGCGGCTCCGGTTCGCCGTCAGCAACGTCATCCTGTGGTCGCCCTACGAGTACTGGGACCCCGAGGTCACCAGCTCCGGGACGGGCAACACGCAGGGGTTCTCCGGCCTCGCCCACCCCGGCGTCTCCAGCTACACCCTCACGCTCGAACTGGGTCTCTAGCCCGTCCCCCCACCCCCCCGACAGAGCCATGACGACCTCGACCCTCCGCTCCATCGCCGGCGTGCTGGCGGGCGCCGCCCTCCTCGTCGCCTCCGGCTGCGACGGCTACCTCGACATCAACGAGGACCCCAACAACCCGACCGACGTCCCGGTCACCGCCCTCCTCGCCAGCGCCTCGTTCCGGACCGGGACCAACGTGTTCAACCTGGGCGGGATCACCACCAACTACGTCCAGCACCTCGCCTCGCCGAACCAGGCGTCGGCCTCGGACATCTACGAGCGCCTCAGCTTCGACGGCACCTGGGGCGGCATCTACGACGTGATGGCCGACCTCACGGTGATCGAGACCACGGGCACGGAGACCGGCGCGACCGACTACGTCGGCATCGCCAAGATCCTGAAGGCGTTCCACCTCGCCTCGGCCGTCGACATGTGGGGCGACGTGCCGTACAGCCAGGCGTTCGACCCCGACGAGACGCTGACGCCCGCCTACGACGACGACCAGGCCCTGTACGTCGAGGTGCTGACGCTCCTCGATGACGGGATCGCCGCGCTCCAGGACGGCGGCTCGACCATCTCCCCAGGCGGCGACGACTTCATCTACCAGGGGGACATCAACCGGTGGATCCAGGCCGGCTACGCGTTTCGCGCTCGCTACCTGAACCACCTCTCCGGGACCTCCCAGTACGACGCCACCGCGGTGCTCGCCGCTGTGGACCAAGCCTTCACCTCGAACGCCGACGACGCGACGGTGGATTACTTCGAGGAGCAGATCAACCCCTGGGCCGGCGTCGCTATCGACAACGCCGGCCTCCTTCTCGGAGGCTGGCTCTCGGAGCAGACCGTCCAGGCCCTCGACGGGACCACCTACGGCGTGCTGGACCCCCGCATCGAGGCCTACACCGACACCACCGACGCCGGGACCTACGTCGGGACAGAGAACGGCGCTGGTCGTGGCAACGCCCCGGAGCAGGGCGCCCGCAGCGTGCTCACCACGAACACGTACTTCGCCCACCGGACGGCCCCGCTCGAGATCATCACCTACTCGGAGCTCAAGCTGATCGAGGCGGAGGCCGCCCTCCGCGCCACCCAGCCGGGCCGGGCCTACGCGGCCTACCTGGAGGCCATCCGGTCGCACATGGCCAAGCTGGGCGTGAGCACCGACGACGCCGAGGCCTACATCGCCGATCCTTCGGTCGGCGTCGGCGCCACGAACCTCACCCTGGACGACGTCTTCCGCGAGAAGTACAAAGTGATGTTCCTCAACCCCGAGGCCTGGGTCGACGCCCGCCGCTACAACTACCAGTACGAGGACTTCACGCTCCCTGCCAACGCGGTGATCTCGACGTTCATCCGGCGCATCGACTACCCCGACACGGAGTACTCCCGCAACCGGTCGAGCATCCCCACCGCGATCTCCTCGGCCCAGCCCACCGCACGGCTCGACAACCGCATCTGGTGGGACCAGTAGCGTAACCCACGTACCGCTCCCAGCGCCCCGCCGGCCCTCGACGCCGGCGGGGCGTTGTGTGTTATGGAGGACGGCCGGGGCCGAGCGGCACCCGTCACTTCCTCGTGACGCAAGCGCTTCCCGGCCGCGTTCGCGACGCCCGCCTCGCGTCGAGGCGCTCCGCCGGGCGTAAGCTCTCCGCACCCCTCCCTCCCCGCCGGTGCCTCGCCGCCCGCCGTCCCAGATCCACCAGTACACGCGGCTCCAGGAGCTGGGCGCGGGTGCGGGCGGCGTCGTCTACCGCGCCTACGACACGCGCCTCGACCGTCCCGTCGTGCTGAAGCTGCTCCACCCGAACGTGGTGGCCGACGACGAGCAGCGGCGGCGCGTGCTGGAGGAGGCCCGGATGGCCTCGGCCATCGACCACCCCAACGTGGCCTCCATCTTCGAGGTCGGCGAGGTGGACGAGCGCCCGTTCATCGTCATGCCGTACCTCGCGGGGCGGACGCTCCAGGAGGTGCTGGACGAGGGGCGCCCGCCGATCCGCGTCGTCCTCTCGGTGGGCATCCAGATCGCGGACGGGCTGGCGGCGGCGCACGCGCTCGGGATCATCCACCGCGACCTCAAGCCGGCCAACGTGATGCTCCAGGAGAACGGGCTCGTCAAGATCCTGGACTTCGGGCTGGCCCGCCGCGTGGCGCCGACGCCTGACCTCCCCGGCGCGCCCGGCGGGTCGCCCGATGTGGCCGGCACGCGCCGCTTCGGGACGACGGCCTACATGGCCCCGGAACAGTTCGTCACGCTCCGGAGCACGCCGCAATCCGACCTGTTCTCGCTGGGCGTGGTGCTCTACCAGATGGTGACGGGCATGCACCCGTTCGCAAGCCCCGGGCTCACGGCCGACCAGCTCGCCATCGTCATCCAGAACCGAAAGCCGGAGCCGCCTCGCACGCTCCGCCCCGACCTACCCGAGCCGATCGAGGCGATCCTCCTGCGGCTCCTGGAAAAGCAGCCGGCGAACCGGTACCGTCACGCGATCGAGGTCCGCGACGCGCTCCGGGCGGCGATGCGGTCGCTCCACCTGGAGTCTGGGGGCGTTCCGGGCGAGGCGTCTGCGGTCCTCCCCGCGCTGGCGCCGGACGCGCCGGAGAGCGCCCGGCCGCGCCTGTTCTCCGCGATCACAAACCTGTTTGCCCCCGACCGAGTCGAGCCGGCGCCCTCTGGCTCGCTCGCGGTGCTCCCGTTCCGAGGCGCCGGCCCCGCCAGCGAGGCTACGTTCTCCGGGCTCGCCCTCGCCGACGCCGTCGCCGCCCGGCTGGCTCGCGCCACCACGGGGGTCGTGCGCCCTCCGAGCGCCCTCCTCTCGGTGACCGAGCGCGCCGTGTCGCCGATGGAGGCGGGGCGGCGCCTCGCGGCCGAGCGAGTCCTCACGGCGACAATCGCCCGCACGGACGAGGCGGTGATGCTCACCTGGCAGCTCATCGACGTGTCCGAGGGATCCGTGCTTGATGGGGGCACGCTCGATGCCCCCGCCGGCGACGCGGTCGCGGCGCAGGAAGCACTCACCGACGCCCTCGCCGCGACCCTCGACGACTGGCTGAACGCCCCCCGCCCCGAGCCCGACGCGGGAGCCGAGTCCGAGACGCTCCCGGACGACTACCTCGACGCGCGCGCGGTCCTCACCAGCTACGCCCTCCGCTCCCACCACCACGACGACCTCGACCTCGCCCGCGTGAGGCTGGAGGCCATCGTCGCCGCCGACCCGGACTTCGCGCCCGCCCACGCCGGGCTCGGGATCGCCCACCTCCTCGCGGCGCGTGACGGCGTGGGCGGGCAGGAGCACCTGATCCTCGCCCAGGAGCATCTGGAGCGCGCCCTCGCCCTCGACCCGACCAGCATTGAGGCCCGGCTCAACCGGTCGTACGCGCTGCTGTGGCAGGGCGAGAAGGCCCAGGCCCGCCGCGAGGTCCAGCAGCTCCTCCATCAGGCCCCGGCGAATGCGGAAGTGCAGCTCGGAGCCGCCCTGGCCCTCACGCTCGACGGACTGCTCGAGGAGGCCCTCGTCCGCTACCAGCGCGTCCTCGCCCTCAACCCGGCCGCCGCCCCGCGCGTGTACAACGGCCGCGCGCGCCTCCTCCTCTACCAGGGTCGGAAGGACGAGGCGTGGCGCGAGATCGAGCGTGGCCTTGCCCTCGCGCCGACGCACTACCACCTCCGCACGACGTGCGCCCACTGGCTCTGGCGCTACGGCGACCCGGACGAGGCGATCCGCCTGCTGGAGGCCGTCATCGAGGAGAACCCCGCGCCGCGCCTGGCCCATCCCACGCTCGCCATCGCCTACGTGAAGGCCGGCCGGCGGGACGACGCGGCCGCGCTCATGTCGCCCGAGATGCTCGCGGCGGCCAAGATCGACGGCGAGATGGCCTACCGCCTGGCCACCTACTACGTCGCCCGTGGCTCGACCAACCGGGCGACGCGGTGGCTCCGGCGCGCCATCTACCTCGGCAACGAGAACTACACGTGGTTCGCGGTGAACTCGGCGTGGGCCCCGCTGGCGGACAACGAGACGTTCCGTTCGATCCTCTCCGACCTCCGCGTGACCTACGAACGGAACGCCGCGAGCTGGCGATCGGCCCTCGCGCCCCTGGGCGTCCGCCCCGGCGCTATGCCGCGTTCCCGAGCGCCCCGGTGAAGTAATCGTCGCCGCCGGGCTGGGGGTGGAGCGCCACGATCCCGGCCCGCGCGAGCGTGACGAGGGTCTTCGAGGCCCGCCACGGCGGCGTCTTCGTCATCCGGGCGTACTCGCGGACGGTGATCCGCTCGTGGCGGTCGAGGTACTCGAGGAGCCGGCGCTCGGCGTCGCCGAAGGTGAAGTGGACGGGCGCGTCGCGGCCCTCGGCCTTCATCAGCGAGACGGCCTCGCGGCTCGCCTCCACCGACTGGTCGTCCACGCGGACGAAGGCGCGCTGCTTCGGGAGCGTCCCGTCCGGCCGGCGTTCTGGAAGGAGGACGTGCGGCCGGTCGGCCGACGCCGGGACGTGGACGACGAGCACCTCACGTGTCCGGCTGATCCGGACGGGCTCGAACCGGAGGTCGATGGGCGGCGCGATGCGGTCGGTGAGGGCCTCTTGGAGAGCGAAGAACTCCTCGTGGGCGTCCTTGACGCCGAGGACCGTCCCGTCGTCGTCCACGCCGACGAGCACCTCCCCGCCGTCCGTGTTGGCGAGGGCGATGATCTCGCGGGCGATCCGCTCCGGCCGCGGCACCCGGTTTTTGAACTCCAGCCGCATCCCCTCCCCCATCCCGGCCAGCCGTTTGATGTCGTCGTGGGTCATGGCGTCTGAGTCATGAAGAGCAACGCGGGAGGAGCAGGTGGCGCGGGGGACGAGAGGCGGGGGGTGTCACGAGTCGCGCATCGGGCTCACGCCTCCGTGCCGTCGAAGGCGGGCGTCTCGAAGTGGGCGCCCTCCAGCTTCGGGTCCCGCTCCATGAGGTGCGAGACGGCCGACGCCGGCGCGAGCCCTTCGAACAGGATGGCGTGGACCGCCTCCGTGATGGGCATCTCGACCTGATGGCGCCGCGCCAGTTCCCGCACGGACGCGGTGGTCTGGACGCCCTCCACCACCATCGTCGACGCGCTGAGGGCCTCGTCGCGCGTCTCGCCGCGCCCGACGCGCTCGCCGAAGGCGCGGTTGCGGCTGTGCTGGCTGAAGCACGTCACCACGAGGTCGCCCAGGCCGGCGAGACCGGCGAAGGTGTGCGCATCGGCGCCCATCGCGAGGCCCAGGCGCGTGATCTCGGCGAGCCCGCGCGTCACGAGCGCCGCCTTCGCGTTGTCGCCCAGGCCGAGCCCGTCGGACATGCCCGCCGCGACGGCCATCACGTTCTTGACCGACCCGCCGATCTCCACGCCGACGAGGTCGGGGTTGGTGTAGACGCGGAGGGCCGGGCTCATGAACAGGCCCTGGACGCGCGCCGCCACGGCCACGTCTGGCACGGAGGCGACGATGCTCGTGGGGCGCCCGAGGGCGACCTCCTCGGCGTGGCTCGGCCCGTAGAGCACGCCGACGCGGGCGGGGTCGGCCGTCGGGAGCACGTCGCGAAGCACGGCGCTCGTCGTGAGGAGCGTCCCGGTCTCGATCCCCTTGGCCACCGAGATCACCGTGAGCCCGTCGCGCACCGCGCTCGCCAGTGACCCGACGACGGCGCGCACGGACTGGCTGGGGACGGCCACGAGCCACACGTCAGCTCCGGCCACCGCCGCGTCCAGGTCCGAGGTCACCGTCACCGAGGCGGGAATCTCGGCCTGCGGGAGGTACTCGTTCCGCCGCGTTTGGCGGATGGCGTCGGCGGCCTCAGGGCGCCGCGCCCACAGCGTGACGGCGTGACCGTTCTGGGCGAGACTGACGGCCAGGGCGGTTCCCCAGCTCCCGGCGCCGAGGACGGCGATCTGTGTGCGGTCCATGGCGGAACCTACGAGGGGATCGGTTCGACCGAAAGGGCTAGGCGGGTGCCACGCGGCCAACGCCGAGGGCCGGCTCGCCGAGGGCGCCGAGGACCGTCAGGGCCCGCTCCCGGGCCGCTTCCGGCACGACGACCACGAGCCCGATGCCCAGGTTGAACGTCCGCCGCATGTCCTCCTCGGGCACCTTGCCGACGTCCTGGATGAGCTGGAAAATCGGCGGGCGCGCCCACGCGTCCCAGTCCACGTCCAGCGCCAGGCCGTCCGGGACGATGCGCGACGTGTTGCCGACGAGGCCGCCGCCGGTGACGTGTGCGAACCCGTGCGCGAGGTCCTCGGCGATGAGAGCCTGGATCGCGTCGAGGTACGAGCGGTGGACGTGGAGGAGCGCCTCGCCGACCGCCTCGCCGCCCAGGACCTCCGGCGTGTCCGCGGCCACGAACCGATCGAAGAGCACCTTCCGGGCGAGGCTGTAGCCGTTCGTGTGGAGCCCGGTGGAGGGTAGCCCGAGGAGCACGTCGCCGGCCTCGATCCGAGAGCCGTCTACAATCCCGTCGCGCTCGACGACGCCGACGATAGTCCCCGCGAGGTCGTAGTCGCCGCGGGCGTAGAGGTCCGGCATCTCGGCCGTCTCGCCGCCGATGAGGGCGCACCCGTTCTCGCGGCACGCCTTGGCAAACCCCTTCACGACGGCCTCCAGCACGTCCGGACGGAGGACGCCCGCGGCGAAGTAGTCGAGGAAGAAGAGCGGGCGCGCGCCGCACACGGCGATGTCGTTCACGCAGTGGTTGACGAGGTCCTCGCCCACCGTATCGTGCTTGTTCACGCGCTGAGCCACCTTCAGCTTGGTCCCCACGCCGTCCATCGACGAGACCAGGACGGGGTCGCGGTACCGACCCTGGTCGAGCGCGAAAAATCCCCCGAATGCTCCGATGTCAGTGAGCACGCCGGGCGTGAACGTGCCCCGCACGTGGCTCTTGATCCGTCGGACCGCCTCCTCGCCTGCGTCGATGTCGACGCCGGCCTCCTTGTACGTTGCCATCGGGTGTGCGCGTGGTGTGGGGGGAAGCTACCGGCGGCGCGGCGGCGAAGGTTGGAGAGGTTCCCAAGAGCGAGCGGGCCGCGCCCCGCTCGGCTCAGCCGTCCGCGCGGGCGGCGGCCTTCCACGGCGGGTCGGTCTTGTCGAGGAAGGCGGCGACGCCAGCGCGGCAGTCGTCCGTGGCGCGGGCGAGGGCGTTGAGGCGAGCGGCGTAGCTCAGCCCCTCCGAGAGCCCCATCGCCGGGACGTCGGCGAGGAGGCGCTTGGTGAGGGCCACGGCCGACGCGCTCGTCTCCGTCGCCAGCTCGTGGCAGAGCGCGTCCGTCTCGTCGTCGAGGCGGTCGGCCGGGACGGTGCGGGTGACGAGCCCGATTCGAGCGGCCTCTGCCGCATCGATCAGGTGCCCGCGGAGCAGGAGATCACGGGCCGCCGCCTCGCCCAGCTTCCGGACGACGAACACGCTCACGATGGCCGGGACGAATCCGATTCGCGTCTCCGTGAAGCCCAGCTTCGCACCCTCCGCCACGAGCGACACGTCGCACACGGCCGCGAGCCCGCAGCCGCCCGCGATCGCGTGGCCCTGCACCTTCGCCACGACGGGCTTGGGGAGCGTGTAGATGGTCTCGAACAGCCGCCCGAGGTGCTCCGAGTCGTGGAGGTTGGCCTCCGCGCTGGCGGACTGGAGGGCGCGGAGCGCGCTGAGGTCGGCGCCGGCCGAGAACGCCCGCCCGGCGCCCGTGAGCACCACGACGCGAACGCCGTCGTCGCGCCCGGCCGCGGCCAGCGCGTCGGTGAGCTGCCCCACGAGGTCGGCCGAGAGCGCGTTGCGGACCTCGGGCCGGTCGAGCGTGAGCGTGAGGACGGGGCCGGAGCGGGAGACGGTGAGCATGCGAGCGGCGGAAAGGAGGTGGACCAAGTTCGGGTGCCGCCGCGCGGCCTGTCCGCCCTACCCCGCGGCGCCGTCCAGAAGCGGAGCCTCGACGAGGAACTGATAGAGAGGCCATAGTTCCTCCTGCGCGTCGATAGCGGCGCCGATGAGGTCGGGGCCGAGCGCCTGCGTCTCCTCGCGCGAGATCCGCCGCATCAGCCAGATCCCTTTCGCGCGCGCCAGACCCTCGGGAAGCGCGTCCAGCGGCTCGGTGACCTCGGGATGCCCCTCCGGCTTCGTCACGTGCGGCGCGAAGGCGAGGCGGTACCCCCGCTCGATCAGCCCGTTCAGGAGTGGGAGCGACGCGTTGGTTTCCCGGACGATGCGCTCGCGCGCCGGGCTGAACAGGCCCTTCGCGTAGTCGCCGATGTAGAGGCCCCAGCGAAACGCGTCGGGGTGGACGGCGTGGCTGAGCTGGACGTCCGTAAGCCGCTTCCGGGGCGGCCGGTAGAAGCTCATCCAGAGGTGGCTGTGCGACCCGCCCGCGCCGAAGTCGTTCTTGAGGATCCGCGAGAACACGTTCCGCTCGGTCTCGAATGGGAGCCCGTTGGGGATCACCCAGTTGACGGCGAGGTCGTCACGATAGCGCTTGAACGGGGCCGTGACGGCACGGTCCAGCACGTCCTTCTCCTGCCGATAGCGCCCGATGTGGGGCTCCGCGCGGAGGCGGGCGAGCGCCTCGAAGCCCTCTTCCGGGAACCCCTCGAACGTCAAGTCAAGCGGATCCGGGCGGACGAACGGGACGTCGGCAGCGGGGACGGGCGGGAGGTCCGAAGTCACGAGCGGTGGGACGGCTGGGATCGACACGTACCGACGGCGTCCGTCGCTGTTCGGCCTTGCTCCGCGACGGTTCAGCGCTCCCCGTCAGTCCCGGCTCGTCCGCTCGGCCACGAGGAAGGCGCAGGCGTCCTCCACCATCGCCGGACTCCCGATGTAGACCGGCGTCCGGTCGTGGAGGGCGGTCGGCTCCACGTCGAGGATGGGGCCGTTGCCGGTCTCGGCCCGGCCGCCCGCCTGCTCCACGATGAAAGCCATCGGGTTGGCCTCGTACATCAGCCGGAGCTTGCCGTTCGGGTTCCGCGTGTTCGAGGGGTAGATGTAGATCCCCCCCTTCATCAGGTTCCGGTGGAAGTCGGCGACGAACGAGCCGATGTAGCGCGTCGTGTAGGGCCGCGGCGGGTTGTCCTCCGGGGCCTCCTGCTGCATCCACTTGATGTACTCCTTGAGCCCCTCCTCCCACGAGTTGTAGTTCCCCTCGTTGACCGAGTACATCCCCCCGCGCTCCGGCGTGCGGATGCTGGGGTGCGAGAGGAGGAACTCACCGATGGACGGGTCCAGTGTGAACCCGTTGACGCCGTTGCCGGTCGTGTAGACGAGCATCGTGGACGAGCCGTAGACGACGTATCCGGCGGCCACCTGCTGCCGGCCGCACTGGAGCGCGCTCTCGATGGAGACGTGGCCGACGTGGTCGTCCGGGATCCGATAGATCGAGAAGATGGTCCCGATGGAGACGTTCACGTCGATGTTCGACGAGCCGTCGAGCGGGTCGAAGAGGACGACGTACTTACCGCGACAGTCCTCGAAGAGGAGCGGAATGGCCTCAGCGTGCTCCTCGCTTCCGATGAGGCACACCTCCCCGCCCCGTCGGAGGGCGCGGACGAACTCCTCGTGGGCCAGGAGGTCGAGCTTCTTCTGGACCTCGCCCTGCACGTTCACCTCGCCCGTGTTGCCGAAGAGGTCGACGAGCCCGGCCTTCCGGACGTCGCGGTCGACGATCTTGGCGGCGACGACGATGTCGCGGAGGAGGCGCGAGAACTGGCCCTTCGAGCCCGGCGCGTCGGCCTGCCGCTCGATGATGAACTGCTCGAGCGTCTTGAGCGCGCCGCCGCCCGTCGAGAGCGTGCCGGCGGCGTGGCCGTTGTGGGGGAAGGTCGATTCCATCGGGGGCGGGCGGGTCCAGCGAAGATTCGCCAAGCTACGCGCGCCGAGAGACCGGGCCCGTCAGGATTTGGCGCACGAGAGGGCGCGGAGAAGAGACCCGGCCCGCACTCCGACATCGGCCCCTGCACGCCATTCCTGAAGCAGCCGGTCGAGACTGACGCTGTCGTCGACGTCGTAGTGCGCCGGAAGGACGACCGGCGTGAGGTCGGACGCCATCACGCGCTCGAGGGTGTCCTCGAACACGTCGGGGTGGCTGTAGGGCATGTCGAAGAGATCCGAGACCACCTCGTTGAGGCCCAGGAGGTAGTAGCCGCCGTCGTCGCTCGGCCCGAGCACGGCCGTGAGCGGATCACACAGCGCCTCGAAGGCGAGCCCGAGGAAATCGAGGGGGAGCGTCGGGTGGTCGGTCCCAACGATGACGGCGCGAGGGTGCCCCGCCGCGAACGTCTCGACGAAGGCGTAGAGCATCCGCTCGCCCAGGTCCCGGCCCCGCTGGCGGAGGACCGTCACCCCCGCCGGCACGAGGTCGGACGGGGCTCGGTCGGGCGCGTCGAGGTAGAGGCGCACCGTCGGGCCGCCGGGCGCGATGCCGAGGGCGGCGTAGCGGTCGAGCGCGTCCCGGAGGAAGGCGTCGTAGAGCGCGGCGGCCTCCGCGGGCTGGAGCGGCGGGCACAGGCGCGTCTTGACACGCCCGGGCTCGGGGACCTTGGCGAAGACGATCAGGGCTGGTCCCGCCGTCACGCCTCCTCCTCGTCGTCGACCGCGACGACCTCGTCGTCCAGGATCTCGGCGAGCGAGACCGTCAGGGCATCCTGGCCGGGGATGGCCGCCGCCACGATCTGGAAGGAGGTCTCGAACCCGTCGTACGGGTTGGAGATGACCGTCTTGTCCGACTCCCCCGACTCGACGACGCGCGTGTAGACGTCGAAGAGGCCAGCGCCGCGGTGGCCGGGGAACACGTCGAGGAGTCGGGCCCCGACCAGGGCGGCCTCGGGGCGCCCCACGATCTCCGCGGCCCGGGGGCTGGCGAGGATCCAGACGAAGTCGACGATGGCGCCGTCGTCGCCACGGACGGCCCGGAGCGCCATGACGCCCTGGGCCGACGCGGCCAGGACCGAGCGGAGCACGGCCCCGGTCTGAGCGGCGGTCGCCGTCACCGCGCGCAGGTCGGTGATCTCGATGAACGAGACGACCACGGCGCCCGGCGTCTCGTTCGCGCTGGCATCCACGGGCGTGGCGCTGACGCGGTACCACCGCGTGGTCCCGTCGGGCTGGACGATTCCCTCGACGTGCTCCTCCACCGGCCGGCCGGTGCGGAGCGCGCGGCGTTCCGGGAGTTCCTCGGGAGCGAGCGGCTGGCCGTCGCCGTCGAGGACCTGGCGCGAGGGCGTGCGTAGAAGGTCGCCCACGGCCGCGCGGATGCCGAGGAGCTCGCGGGTGGCGGGGTTGGCGCGGGCGACGCGCGCGTCCCGGTCGATCAGGACGACCCCCTCCTGCAGCGTGTCGATCACCGACTCGTACCACCCCGGAGCCCGGCCGCGCTCGGCCTGCGCGTGGTCGGATCGGAGGACGCGGCTGACGGTGTCGGCCATCACCTCGATGAGGTCGCGCTCGTACGGGTCGAACCCCTCCGGGCGCGGCTCAGGCGAGATGAAGTTGAGCGTGCCGAACAGTTCGCCGTCCACCCACACGGGCGTGCCGATGAACGCGCGGAAGCCCCGCTCCGTGCACGCCGGGTTGGTCGCCCCGACGGGGTCGCTGGCCGCGTCGCCGTAGGCGACCGTGTCCTCCGCGGCGACTACGGCGTCGCAGAAGGCGTCGCTCAGCGGGATCGTCAGCCCGGCCTCTACCTCCGGCGACGGTGAGACGACGGCCTCCAGCCGGTAGAGCCGCTCGCCCGTCGCGGGGTGGAGGGGCGTGGAGCTGAGGATGCCGACGGGGAGGTCGAACATCTCACAGCCGGCCGCGAGGTACGCCTCCGGCCGCTGGTCGGCGGGGTCGTCGGAGGTGGTGATCCGGTGGAGGATCTTGAGGTCTTCAGCGAACGCCTCGAGTTGGGCCGTCCGCTCGGCGACGCCGCGCTCCAGGCGGAGGTTGGCGCGCGACAGCTCGCGGCGGAACTGGCGGCGCTCGGTGTCGTCGCGGCAGAGGGCAAGCACACAGAGCCGATCGTCGAACTCGATCAGGCGTGCGCTCGTGGACATCGGGACCCGCCGGCCGTCCTTCGTCACGTGGACCGAATCGAACGTGGCCCGGCGCGTCCGTCGCAACTCCGCGAGGGCGGTCCCCACGTTCAGGCGATCCGGCGCGACGAGGTCCTCGACGGTCATCGTGAGCAGTTCGTCGTGCGGATAGCCGTAGGTCTCGACCGCGGCCTCGTTGGCGAGGAGGAACGGCTCCGGCCCGTCCGGCCCCACCGGGTAGACGAGGACGACGTCGGAGATGCCGTCGAAGAGGGTGCGGAGGCGGGCCTCGCTGGCGGCCAGCTTGGCGGCGGCCTGCGCCTGCTCCTCGACGTCCGTGTGGACTCCGATCCACTCGACGATGTCGCCGTGGTCGTCGTGCACGGGCGTCGCGCGGACGGCCATCTGCCGGTAGCCCCCGTCGGGTCGGCGGAGACGGTGCTCCACCTCGTAGTTCGCCTCGTCGGCGATCGCCGCGCGCCACGCCGCCTCGGTTCGTTCTCGGTCGTCCGGGTGGACGGCGGCGAGCCAGCCCCAGCCCCGGGCGTCCTCCTCGGCCTGCCCGGTCGCCGCCATCCAGGCCGGAGGGGCGTCCGCGAACGCGCCCGAGGGTGGGGTCGTCCAGACGATGGCGGCCGAGGCCTCGACCAGCGACCGGTACCGCGACTCCTTACGGTTCAGGCTCGCCTCGGTCTCCCGGAGCCGCTGAAGCTCCTCCCGGTCTCCCACCTCTTCGAACACGACCGCGACCGACTGGTCGTCCAGCGGGAGCGCCTCGGCGTGATGATCCCCCCCCAGGCCGAGTCCCTCCCCGAGGGCGGCGGACGTTCGCGACCGGACGACCTCCGCGAGTCGGTCCAGCAGCCCCGATGATGCCGTCTCCGGAACGAGGTCCGCCAGCCGCTTCCCGACGGCCTGCTCCGAGCCGAGCCTCGCAATGCGGGCCCCGGCGGCGTTCGCGTAGAGCAGCCGGAGCGAGGCCGGTGCGGCCCGGTCGTCGAGCCGGGCCACCAGGATCCCGAGGGGCAGTTTTTCGAGCAGGCCCGAGGCGAAACGCTCGGCGGGGGGCTTGGAGAAGAGACCCATTCGGGAGAGGTGGACCGAGCAGACGGGCGAGGCGGTGGGAAGGTGACCGAGGAAGACCTGTTCCTCCTGTCACAGACGGCCGGGCGTGGGCTTAAGAAAACGCCGTGCCAACTCCCCCGCGCGGTCCCTCCCCCCTGAGATCCTCGTCAGGAAGGCCCTCCCAGCGCTGGAGCAGCGACCCGAGCGGCCCGACAGCCGCGCCCGTACGCAACGCCTGTCCGATGGATTGGTCGAGGACGTGCACTCGATCGAGCCATGCCGCGCCCTCTCCCATGTCGTTGTGCCAGAGGACGACGGCGCACCCGCCGGCCACTCGCGCCGCGTCGAGCACGGCCTGGAGCGCGGCGTGCAACGCCTGCAGGTCGAGGCCGCGATGATCGTACAGGGTCGTGTCCATCACCGCCAGCGGGACTTCCCACAAGTCGGTCGGCCGGCCGGCGGCAAGGTCGTACAGACGGAACGGGTGGGCCGTCCCGCGGCGATAGCCCTCATGGTGTGAGAACCCGAGCGTGCTGTCTACCTCGACCCCGGCGGCGCGGAGGAGGCGGGGGGTCGTCGGCTCGGTCCAGCGGAGGAAGTGGGTGCGGGAGAGATGGGGCACATGGCCCAGAGCGCGCTCGAAGCGGACGCGCTCGGCCGCTAGGCGGGCGGCGTGGTCGTGGGCGCCGTAGCCCGGGTGCCAGCCGACCTCGTGACCGTCCGCTTCGAGAGACCGGAGGAGATCGCCATATCGGGCATCCAGCCGATGCGCCACGTCCTCCGGCGCCCACGAGCCTGGCTTGACGAACCACGTCGACCGGATGCCGTGCCGGTCGGCAAGGGCGCGGAGGTCGAGGACGCTCCGCCACCGCACGTCGGGCGCGAGGGCCCGGCGGAAGGCGAACCCCGGCCGGCCGCGCACCGCGTCGCCGACGAGCGCGCGGAGCCGGCGCGTCCGCACCGCGTCGAGGTCGTGCGTCAGCGCGACGGCCCACGGCGCCCCGCCCCACGTCCGCCCCGGCACGTCCACGCCCCGCGCCCGGAGGCCAGCGGCGAGCCAGCTGCGGTACGCGTCCACGGCGGGTCGGAGCGGTCCACCCGGGGCGTCGCCGAGACAGGCCTGGAGCGACGCGCGGTAGGGAAACCGGCCGTGCCGGTCGCGCTCGGCCGTGGCGTACTCCTGGATCCCCGCCAGCCACCACGCCGCCGACGCCACCACGTCCCCCTCAGCCTCGGCACCCGCCAAGCTGAGGGGCAGCGGCCAGCGCTCGCCCTCGATCTCAAGGTGCCCGAGCACTCCTGAATCGATCCGTCGGACCGCGACGAGCCCCGCAATCGCGGCCGGCGAGACGGGCAGCGTCCACCCCTCCCCACCCGAACGCGACGGATCGACCGTGACGATCAGCTGTGCGTCGTCCCGCCGGGTCAACGCCGGCCGGAGGCCGAGACCGCGCAGGAGCTCCTCCAGGCCGTAGCGGACGAGCGACGTCGCCTTGGGCGGGACGTCGACGCAGCACGGGAGGGGGACGGCGGGCATGGGCGGGCACATCGGCGGGCGTGGAGGGTAGACCGGGGACCTCTCCCCCTGCAAGCCTCGCCCGTGCCGAGCCGGTTCACGCTCTTCAACGACCCCGTCCACGGCTTCGTCTCGGTCCCGAAAGGCCTCGTCCTCGACCTCGTCGAGACGCCCGAGGTCCAGCGGCTGCGGCGGATCCGCCAGCTCGGGCTGGGCTTCCTCGTCTTCCCCGGCGCCGTCCACACCCGGTTCGAGCACGGGATCGGCGCGATGGCGCTGATGCACGAGGCGCTCGACACGCTCCGCGAGACGGGCACGGTCATGGACGTGGACGAGGTCGACGGCGCGCTCGCAGCGGCGCTCCTCCACGACGTCGGGCACGGGCCGTTCTCGCACACCCTGGAGCACCAGCTGATCCCCCCCGGCCCGTCCGGGCGGCGGTACCACCACGAGCGCATGAGCCGCGCGCTCATCGCCCGCATCGACCGGCGACTCGACGGCCGGCTCGCGACGGCCCTCGCCATCTTCGACGGGACCTACGACCGGCCGTTCTTCCACAGCCTCGTGGCCAGCCAGCTCGACATGGACCGGCTGGACTACCTCCGCCGCGACTCGTTCTACACGGGAGTGGCCGAGGGCGTCGTCGGCGTCGAGCGGGTCATCAAGACGATGCGGGTGCACCCGGCGCCGGGCGGGCCCGAGAGCCGGATCGTGATCGAGGCGAAGGGCGCCTACGCCGTCGAGAACGTGCTCCTCAGCCGGCGGCTGATGTACTGGCAGGTGTACCTCCACAAGACCGTCATCGCGGCCGACCACGTGCTCCGCGCCGCCTTCGACCGGGCCCGCGCCCGGTGGGGCGAGGACGCCGCGCTGGACGCGACGGCGCCGTCGCTCCGCTTCTTCCTCTCGCACCAGGCGACCGCCGACACCCTCGACGACCCGGACTCGCCCGAGCACGAGGCACTCCTCGACGCGTTCACCGCCCTCGACGACACCGACGTGCTCTACAGCCTCAAGCGCTGGACCGAGTCGGGCGACCGGGTCCTGGCCGACCTCGCCCGCCGGTTCGTCGACCGCAACCTGTTCCGGACAGTCCCGCTCGACGCGCCGGCCACGGACGACCAGATCGCCGACTGGCGCGAGCGGGTCGCCGCGTGGCTCGTCCGCGAGGGCCTTTCGGTGCCCGACGACGCGCTCGGCGACGCGGTCCTCTACGTCGCCACGGGCATCGCGCGCGTCGCCGCCTACTCCTCGAACCGTGAGCCGATCTCGATTCTGGAACGAGACGGGCGGATTCGGGAGCTGAGCGAGGCGGCCGGCGCCCCAACCGCAGGCGCGCTCGAAAACCTGCGCGAGCGCGCCTACGTGTGCCTCCCCAAGGCCATCGCCCCGTGACGGTCTACACGCTCCTCGAGGACCACGCGGCGCACGCGGAGCCCGGCCACCCCGAGCGCCCGGCCCGGCTCGACGCGGTCCGCACCTGGATCGAGCGCGACGCGCGGCTGCGCGACCTCGTCCGCCTCCCGGGCGCGCCCGCCGCGCGCGAGGCTCTGGAGCGGGTCCACCCGCCGTACTACCTCGACGCGCTCCAGGCCCTCGCCGACGCCGGCGGCAGACACGTCGACGCCGACACCTACGTCACCGACGCCTCGCTCGACGTCGTGGGTCGGACGTGCGGCAACCTCCTCGCGGTGGTCGACGCCGTGCTCGCGGGGGACGCCCGCCGAGGGTTCGCCATCGGCCGCCCGCCCGGGCACCATGCCCGGCCGACCCAGGCGATGGGGTTCTGCCTCCTCGCGCACGCCGCCGTCGCCGTGCGCCACGCCCAGGCTGGGCACGGCGCCGAGCGCGTCCTCGTCGTCGACATGGACGTGCACCACGGAAACGGGACGCAGGACGCGTTCTACGACGACCCGAGCGTCCTCTTCGTCTCGTCGCACCAGGCGGGCCTGTACCCGGCCACGGGACACCTCGATGAGACCGGCACCGGCGCCGGAGAGGGTTTCACCGTCAACCTCCCCCTCCCCGCCGGGACCGGCGATGCGCTCGTCGACCTCTACCGAGCGGTGCTCCCGCCCCTCGCCGCGCGGTTCCGCCCCGACCTCGTCCTCGTCTCGGCCGGCTACGACGCCCACCGCCTCGACCCGCTCGGGGGCCTCACCCTCAGCGTGACGGGGCTCGTGGACCTCGTCGGCGTCTGCCAGGAGGTCGCGGACCAATGGGCGAACGGGCGGCTCGTCCTCACCCTGGAGGGCGGCTACCACCTCGACGCGCTCGCCGCCTGCGTCGGCGGCACCCTCCGGCGACTCCTCGACCCGTCGGCAGAGATCGCCGACCCGTTCGGTCCGTCTCGCCTCCCGCCGCCCGACCTTCTTCCCCTCGCCGAGGCGGTCCGGCGACACCACCGGCTCTAAGCTCCGGTCCGGCGACTCCTGACCGCGCATGAGATTTACCACGTCCCGAAGCCCCGCCGCTACGACGCCATCGCGCTCGGCACGGGCGCGCAGGACGGGTTCATCCCCCCGGCGCCCGCAATCTCGACGCGCTCCTCACCGAGTTCGGCATCGAGCACAGCACGGAGTTTTACGACCCGGGGCCCCGTCAGCCACGTCGACGGACGCGTCTCGCGACGCGTCCTGCCGTTTGTCTCGGACGTCCTCGCGTTCAGGATCGCGCGGGGCGCGACTACAGCGCCCCGCGGAGCCTCTCGGCCGTCACGACGCGCCCGATGGCGAGGGCGAAGGCCGCCTCTCGCATCGTGCAGTCCAGCTCCTTCTGCTTCTCGGCCACCGCGTGGTAGGCCGTGAGGAGGATGTCCTCCAGCCGCCGGTTGACCTCCTCGACCTTCCAGCGGTACTGCTGGAAGTTCTGGCTCCACTCGAAGTAGCTCACGATCACACCGCCGGCGTTGGCTAGGATGTCCGGGACGACGAGAATGCCGCGCTCCTGAAGCCGACGGTCCGCCTCAGGGGTAACGGGCAGGTTGGCCCCCTCCACCACCAGGTCGGCCTGGACGGAGTCGACGTTCTCGTCGTGGATGGCGCTCTCGATGGCGGCCGGGATGAGCACGTCGCAGTCGACCCCCATGAAGTCGGCGTGGGACACGGACTCGGCGCCGGTGTACCCCGCCAGCGACCGGTCGCCCCCCTCGCGGCGGACGTACGCCACCATGTCGTCGAGGTCGAGGCCACCCTCCTTGTAAAAGCCGCCGGTGTGGTCGCTCACGGCGACGACGGTGCACCCCTGCTCGGCGAGGAGGAGCGCCGCGTTCATCCCCACGTTCCCGAACCCCTGCACGGCCACGCGCAGGTCGGCCGGCGCCTTGCCGAGGTGGTCCTTGGCCGCCGCGAGCGTGATGAGCATGACGCCCCGGCCCGTGGCCTGCTCGCGGCCCGGGCTCCCGCCCAGTTCCAGCGGCTTGCCCGTCACCACGGCCGGGTTGTAGCCGTGCTGCCGGCCGTACTGGTCCACGATCCACGCCATCGTCTGCGCGTTCGTGCCCATGTCCGGGGCCGGGACGTCGCGGTTCGGGCCGAGGATCAGGTGGATCCGGCTGATGTAGCGGCGCGTGACGTGCTCCAGCTCGCGCTGCGTGAGGTCGGGCGGGTTCACGTTCACGCCCCCCTTGCCGCCGCCGAACGGGATGTCCACGAGGGCCGTCTTGTACGTCATCGTCTCGGCCAGCGCCCGGACCTCCTGCTCGTCGACGAGCGACGAGAACCGGATGCCGCCCTTGAACGGCCCGCGCGCCCCGTTGTGCTGGACGCGGTAGCCGATGAACGTGGTAAACGAGCCGTCCTCGCGATAGAGGGGAACCTCCACCTTCATCTCGCGGAACGGGGTCCGGATGAGCGTCCGCCACTCGGGGCTCAGGTCAAGGAGGTCAGCGGCGCGCTCGAAGTTGACGGTGGCGATCTCGTAGGCGGTGACTGTCGGGGCGTCGGCGACGATGGTGGGCATCGAGGGGTGGAGGCGAGAGGGGGACGGCAAGATCGGAAGCGCTTTCGAGTAAGGCGAGGGGTGGCGCGAGGTTCCTTGCGGAAGGGACCGCGTCGTCGGGCGTAGCTTGGCACCATGCCCACGCGTGCGCTCATCACCGAACGGACCGTCCTCGACGCGGCCGACGCCGGCCAGCAACGACTGGCGGTCCCCGAGGGGGCCCTCGTCACGGCCCTCGCCCGCGACACCGCCCGCGACCGGGGCGTCGAGCTGGTCGCCGGCGACGCAGCCGCTCTCCCCTCTCCGACGCCGTCGTCGCCTGCCGCCCCGGCCCCCGCCCAGACGCTCGCCGTCGGGTGCGACCACGCCGGGTTCGACATCAAGGACGCCCTCGCCGAGCACGCCCGCTCCCTCGGCTGGACCGTTACCGACCTGGGCACGAACAGCGCCGAGAGCGTCGACTACCCGGATTACGCCTACGCCGTCGGCCGGTCGGTCCACCTCGGCCACACGCAGCTCGGGCTGATGATCGACGGGGTCGGCGTCGGGTCGGCGATGGTCGCGAACAAGCTTCCGGGCGTCCGCGCCGCGCTCTGCCCGGACACGTTCAGCGCGTACAACGCCCGCGCCCACAACGACGCGAACGTGATCACGCTCGGCAGCCGGACGATGGGCGTGGAGGTCTGCAAGCGCGTCCTCGCGGCGTTCCTGGAGACCCCGTTCGAGGGCGGGCGCCACGCCCGCCGCGTCCAGAAGATCCTCGACGTGGAGGCCCGCTTCCTCCCCGGCGCCTCCGGCTGACCGTGCGCCCCGACGCGATCCCCGTCCGCCCCCTCGGCTCGCGCGCCGTGCTCTCGCCGTCGGCGGTGGCGGCGCTGTTCGGACGCGGCACCCCGCTCCGCGGGACGGAGCGCGTCCAGGTGGTCCGGCTCGGCGAGGTCGTCACGACCGTCCGCGCCCAGGCCGGACCCGAGACCGCCCTGCACCTCGACGCCCTCGACCGCGACGCGGTGACGAGTTCGGAACGGCTCCGCCTTCAGGGGCCTGTCGGGGCGCTCGCCGTCCCCTCCGCCCGTCCCCGTCCGCTCGCGGCTCGTCCTGCCCGACGCCCTCCGGCGAGCCTGGGGCGTGGCCGACACGGCCGCCGTCGCCATCGGCGCGGTCGCCGTCGACGTGCCCGTGGTGTCGGGGCCAGACGCTGCTGTCGAGGTGGACCGGGCGCTCTGGCTCGGCGCCGGACGGCCCGAGACGGGCCGCTGGATCGCGGGCCTGGACCTCGCCCCGCCCGCCGCGCCGGCGCCCGGCGACCGGGTCCGCGTGGTGAGCCGCGGCGTGATCACCGAGACCGACGTGCGGCAGGCCCGCCTCCGGCACCAGCGCATCCGCGTCGAGCCCGGACAGGTGGTGACCCCGGCCGCCCGCAGCCTCGCCCGCGAGTGGGACGTATTCGAGTCCGACGCTCCCCGCTGACGGGCCCCACCCGACGTGCCCGCGTCCGTCGGCACGCCTCCCCGTTAGGATTCGCGCGCCCTCTATCCGAGGCGTCCGTCTATCTTTCGCCGCCCCCTCCCGCTCCCGATGCCTCTTCGCGTCTCGCTCGCCGCGCTGGCGGCCCTGCTCCTCGTCCTCCCCGCCCGCGCCCAGGGCGTGAGTGAGGACACCCCGCTCCGCCCCGTGACGGGCACCGTTGCCCTCACGAACGCCCGCGTCGTCGTGGCGCCGGGCCGCGTGCTGGACCGCGCGACCGTCGTCGTCCGAGACGGCCGGATCGTCGCCGTCGCCGACAACGCGGCGATCCCCTACGACGCCCGCGTGATCGAGGCCGACTCGTTTACGGTCTATGCCGGCTTCGTCGACGCCTTCGGCTACGAGGGCATCCCGGAACCCAAGGACCCCGAACGGTACGAGGGCGACCGCGGCGACCCGCCTCGCGAGCTCGCCGGCATCGTCCCCGACCGCGACGTGCGGACGCTCTTCGACCCATCCGAGGCGCGGATCGCCCAGCTCCGCACTGCCGGCTTCACGGCGGCCCACGTCGCCCCACGCGACGGCCTCTTCTCGGGTCAGGGGGCCGTCGTCCTGCTGCGCGAGTTGGGGCGGGGTGAGCACACCGAGGCCCTCGTCCTCACCGAGCCCATCAGTGCCATCGCCCGCATCGACACGGCGCCGGGCGTCTACCCGAGCACGCCGATGGGCGTCCTCGCGGTGATGCGCGAGACGGTCGAGAACGCCCGCCGCCGGCGTGCCAACCGGACGGCCTACGACGACGCCCAGGAGGGCGCCGCACGGCCGCGCTACGACCCCACGCTCGACGGCCTCGGCCCGCTCCTCAACGGCGACCGCCAGTTCGTGTTCGTCGCCGACGGGTGGCTCGACGGCTTCCGCGCGCTCCGCGCCGCCGAGGAGATGGAGCTCACGCCCGTCCTCGCCGGCATCCCCGACGCCGCGCCGCTCGTCGACAAGCTGCGGGCGCACGAGGCAGCCGTCTTCGCCCCGCTCGCCCTCCCGGACACCATCAAGGCCGACAGCGCCGCCCAGGCCATCCAGGCGCCCGGCACCACGCCCGGCGGCGTCTCGTTCATCTCGAACCGCCGGACGTTCACCTACGAGGACACCGAGGCCGAGGGCGTCGCGCTCACCGGCCAGCGCCTCGCCGCCATCGCCCGGACCGAGGCGAGCCCGGGTGTCCTCGCGCAGAACGAGATCCCGTTCGCCTTCGCCACCTTCGACGTCAAGCCAGGCGACGTGCACCAGAACCTGCGGCGGATGATCGACGCCGGCCTCAGCCCCGACGACGCGCTCGCCGCCCTTACCACGTCGCCCGCGACGCTCCTGGGCCTGGGCCGCGAGCTCGGGACCGTTGAGCGCGGCAAGCTGGCCAACCTCGTCGTGACCACCGGCGACCTGTTTGCCGACTCGACCGAGATCCGGCACGTGTTCGTGGAGGGGGTCGGGTACGAGATCGAGAAAAAGGGCGCCCGTGGCGGGGGCGTCGTCTCCGACTCGGCCGCGGCCGTGGTCACCGGGACGTGGGCGTTCGTCGCCGACACGCCCGAGGGCGAGCTCCGCGGCACGTTCGTCATCACGCAGGACGGCGGCCGCCTCGGCGGCACCATCACCCAGAGCGGCACCACCGACGCCTTCGACACCGTCTCGCTCGACGGGTCCGCCCTCACGGCCACCTTCACCTCCGACCAGTACGGCGAGGTCACGATCACGGGCTCCATCACGGGGGACGCGTTCGAGGGCGTCGCCGAGATCGCCGGCGTCGGCTCGTTCGGCCTCACTGCGACCCGCCAGCCCGAGTAACCCATGCGACCGCTCCTCCTCTCCCTCCTCGCCCTGCTGGCCAGCGCCGCGAGCGCCCAGACGCCGCTCGACCTCCCGCCCGCCTCCACGCGCGGTGACGTGCTCCTTCGCGGCGGGACCGTTCACACCGTCACCAACGGGACGCTGGAGAACACCGACGTCCTCATCCGCGACGGTAAGATCGCCCGGATCGGCCAGGGCCTCACGGCCCCGACCGGCGTCCGCACGCTCGACGTCTCCGGCCGACACGTGACGCCCGGCATTATCGACGCGCACAGCCACATCGCGCTCTCGTCGGTGAACGAGGCCTCGAACCCCATCGTCGCGGAAGTCCGGATGCGCGACGCGCTCGACCCGGCCGACATCGGGATCTACCGGGCCCTCGCGGGCGGCGTGACGACGATCCACACGATGCACGGCTCCGCCAACCCGGTCGGCGGCGAGAACGAGACGATCAAGCTCCGCTGGGGCACGCTCGATCCCGATGGGCTCCTCTTCGAGGGTGCCCCGCGGACCATCAAGTTCGCCCTTGGCGAGAATCCGACGCGCGTCCACGGCCGCGGCCGCGGCGTCCGGCCGGCCACGCGGATGGGGATCGAGCAGGTCTACCGCGAGGCGTTCACCGAGGCCCGCGCCTACGCCGCCGAGCAGGCCGCGGCCCGCGCCGAGGGCCGGCCGCTCCCCCCCTACGACCGCCGGCTCCAGACCCTCGCCGATATCCTCTCCGGCGACGTCCTCGTCCACTGCCACAGCTACCGGGCCGACGAGATCCTGATGCTGATGCGCGTGTTCTCGGACTTCGGGATCGAGCGGCTCACGTTCCAGCACGCCAACGAGGCGTTCAAGGTGGCCCCCGAGCTGGCCGCCTTCGGCGCGGGCGCGAGCGTCTTCGCCGACTGGGGCAACTACAAGTTCGAGGTCTACTACTCGACGGCCTACAACGCCACGATCCTCACCCGCAACGGCGTCCGCACGTCGGTCAACTCGGACGACGCGGGGCTCCTCCGCTACCTCTACCACGAGGCGGCGAAGATGCAGCGCTACGGCGACCTGACGGACGACGAGGCCCTCGCGCTCGTCACTCTCAACCCGGCCTGGCAGCTCGGCATCGACGACCGCGTCGGCTCCATCGAGGTGGGCAAGGACGCCGACCTCGCCGTGTTCTCGGCGTCGCCACTCTCGATCTACACCCGCGTCGACTACACGCTCGTCGACGGCGTCGTCCGGTTCGACCGCGTGCGGGACGGCGACGACCAACGCCTCTACGTCGACCCCGCCGCCGAGATCACGGACGTGACCCTCAGCCTCGACCACGACCACGGCGCCCAGTGCATGCAGGGCGTGGACCTGTTCGAGCTAGCCGCCGGTGAGTAACGCCATGTCCCCCTCCCCCATGCGCCTTTTCCTCGTCGCCCTCGCCCTCGCCGTGGCCGCCCCGGCCCTCGCCCAGGGGCCGCAATACCGCGCGCGCGGCGGCGCCTTCGCCCTCACCGACTGCCGCATTGAGACCGTCACGCGCGGCACGATTGAGCGTGGCACGGTCGTCATCGAGGACGGCCGGATCACGGCCGTCGGCGACGCCAGCGCCCCGGCCGGCGCGCGCGTCCTCCCCTGCGACGGCGGGACCGTCTACCCCGGCATGATCGACGGCGGGACGACGCTCGGCCTCCAGGAGGTCGGCTCGCTGAGCGAGACCCAGGACTACGACGAGATCGGCAACATCGCGCCCCAGATGCGGGCGCTCACGGCGGTCAACCCCTCCACCATCCACGTCCCGATCACGCGCCTCGCCGGCGTCACCACAGCGCTGGCCCTGCCGCGCGGCGGCACCATGCCTGGGACGGCGGCGCTCATCAACCTGCACGGCTACACGCCCGACCAGATGGCGGCCGGCTTCGAGGGCGTCGTCCTCACCTTCCCCCGGTCCGGCCGGCGCGGGCGGTTCGACCGGCGCCCGCAGGAGGCCATCGACAAGGCCTACAAGGAGGTGATCGACGCGCTCGACGAGGTCTGGGAGCAGGCCGAGACCTACGCCCGGATCGACTCGGCGCGGGCGGCCGACGGGACGGGCGCGATGCCGTACCAGCCGGAGATGGCCGCCCTCCTCCCCGTCGTGCGTGGCGAGCGCGTGCTGCTCGTCGAGGTGGACGCCGCGGCGGACATCGAGAAGGCCGTGAAGTGGCTGAAGGACAAGGACGTCCGCTCGGCCGCGCTCATGGGCGTCGCCGAGGGCTGGCGCGTGGCGGACCAGATCGCCGAGGCCGGGCTCCCGGTCATCGTCGGCCCGGTCCTCGACCTCCCGACGCGCGACTCGGACCGCTACGACCGGACGTACCAAAACGCGGCGCTCCTCGCCCGCGCCGGCGTCCCCGTCTCGCTCCGGACGATGGACGGCATGCAGAACTACCGCAACCTCCCGTTCCACGCCGGCTTCGCCGTGGCCTACGGCCAGGACGTCGGGTTCGACCGGCAAGCGGCGCTCGAGGCCGTCACCATCAACCCCGCCCGCCTGTTCGGGGTGGACGACCGGATGGGCTCGATCGAGGTCGGCAAGGACGCGACCCTGTTCGTCGCCGACGGCGACCCGTTCGAGCCGGCTACCGAAGTCACGGCCGTGTTCGTGGGCGGCTACCAGGTCCCGCTCGTGAGCCGCCAGACGGAGCTCTACGAGGAGTACCTCCACCGCAGCCCCGGCCTCACCACGCCGTCGCAGCCGGACGAGTAACCCGTCTACCCTGCTCGCTACCGCACGCGGCCCGGACGAATCGACTCGTCCGGGCCGCGGTGCGTTCGCGCCGAGAGCCGGCCTACATCCGGACCGAGATGCGGGTGTAGAGGTAGCGTCCGAAGAAGCCGAACGGCGAGAACCCGCTGTAGGGGAAGATCCCGTTGAACGAGGTCGCCTTGAGCTGGCGCTCGGGGTACACGTCGAACAGGTTGTTGCCGCCGAGGGCGAACCGGACGCCCTGCGGCAGCTCCGCCGACACCTCGGCGTCGACGAGCCACCGCGCCGCGAACGTCTGGTCCGTCAGCTCCGTGGTGCCGACCGCTGTGACCTCGCCGTAGCGGTTGGTGCGGACGAGGGCGCCCCACGTAGTCCGCTCGTAGTTGACCTGGACGAGCAGCTTGGAGGACGGCTGGGCCACCTCGAAGTCGCCCACGCGCTGGCGGCCGATGAGGGCCGGCTGCCCGAGCGCCTGGAGCTCCGGCGGGGCCGGGACAATCCCGTCCGCGTTCACGTTCGTGACGTCGGTCGTGTTGTAGTTGAACCCGACGGTGGCGCGGCCGGTGGCGTCCCCGATCGGGCGCCCGTAGCGGCCGATCACGTCGATCCCAAGCGTCTCGGTGTCGAGGGCGTTGGTGAAGAACCGGCCGCCGGTGGCGTTGATGCCGCGCGACTGGAGGAAGTCGGCCACCTGGGAGCCGGTGAAGTTCTCCGTGAACGTGATCCGGTCGTTGATCCGGATGAAGTAGCCGTCGACGGTGAGCGCGACGCTGCTCGTGTTGAAGGTGACGCCGGCCGAGAGGTTCTGGCTCGTCTCCGGGTCCAGCTGCGTGGCCCCGAGCGCGGTGGCGACGGGGCTTTCGACCGGAAACGTGCCGACCTCGAACGGGATGCCGTTGATGAAGTTGGTGGCGATGGACGTGAACCACGCCTGGGCCAGCGACGGCGCGCGGTACCCGGTGCTCGCCGCGCCGCGGACGGCGAGGGCCGGCGTCAGCTCGACGCGCGTGGCCACCTTCCCGGTGACGGTCGTCCCGAAGTCGCTGTAGGACTCGAATCGGCCGGCCAGGCTCACGAGCCACGCCGGCACCAGGTTCGCCTCCATGTCGACGTAGGCGCCCACGTTCGTCCGCGACTGATCCTGCGTGCTCTCGGGCTGGAATCCGGGGAAGCACTGCGAGCCGGGAGCCGTGGAGGCGCCGGCGTTCGGGCCGTCCGCCACCGTCCGGCCGCCGTTGAGGTACGACGACTCCTCGCCGGCGTCGATCCGGTAGTTCTCGTAGCGGAACTCGCCGCCGGCCGCGATCGAGAGCGGCGAGGCGAGCCCGACGCGCACAGTCCGCCGGAGGTCGGCGTTCGTCGTCGCCTGGGTGAACCCGAGCGTGCCCGCGTCGAAGTCGGTCTGGCCGTCCGACATCGAGGCGTTGTGGGAGTCGCGGATGTTGAACGTGAAGGCGTCGGTGCCGACGGTCTGGCTGGCGTCGAAGAACCACCCACTCTGGCCCACGGGCCCCCGCAGCCCCGCCGAGAGCGAGGCGTCGTTGACGACGCCGTTGATCTTGGGCAGGAAGCCGTCCGGGTAGAGCGCGCGGTTGGTCCGGGGGTCGAGCGAGCGGCGGAAGAAGCAGCCCGTCTCGCCGGAGCGCGTGCTGGCCCCGCCGAAAGCGTAGGCCGCGAGGCCGCCGTCGTCCGAGAGCGGCACGTCGCCGTTGAGGAACAGGCTGTACTCCTGGAACGAGCCGTTCCCGTAGCGGTGGTTGAGCCGGTCGAAGGTGGCCTCGGTCTGCTGCGGGTCGAAGGCCGGGTCGTTCTGGAAGCCGGCGTAGTACTGGTCCCGGGGGTCGAGGCCCGCCCGGTTCACGTCGTCGCGGAGGCGGGCCTGCCCGCTCACGAACACGGACCCGTTGCCGACCGGGAGGCCGTAGCCGAGGTGGGCGTTGAGCGTCTGGCCGTCGGCGTAGGTGACGTGCTCGGGCGCCCCGATGCGCTCGTAGCCCGTCTCCCCGGGGTCGTCCCAGTTGTAGGCGTTCGCGTCCGAGTTGTCCGGAAGGAAGAGGCCGTCCCCATAGCCGCGCGTGGGCGACGAGAGGTACTGGCCGTACGAGACGGCGGCGTCGAGGCCGGGCTCGTCCTTCAGGATCACGTTGATGACGCCGGCGATGGCGTCGGAGCCGTACTGGGCCGCCGCCCCGTCGCGGAGCACCTCGATCCGCTCGATGGCCCCGGCGGGGATCGTGTTGAGGTCGGCGCCGGTCGAGCCCCGGCCGACGGAGCCGTTCACGTGGACGAGCGCGCTCGTGTGCCGCCGCTTCCCGTTGATGAGGACGAGGACCTGGTCCGGTCCGAGCCCCCGCAGCGTGGCCGGGCGGACGTGATCGGAGCCGTCGGTGATCGACGCCTGCGGCGCGTTGTACGACGGGACGACCAGCTGGAGCACCTGCTGCGTCTCGGTGAACCCGGTCGACCTCAGCTCCAACGGCGTGATCACGTCGATCGGCACCGGCGAGTTGACCACGGTCCGGTCGCCGCCGCGCCCGCCGAGAACGACCACCTCGCCCGAGCCGACGTAGTCCTCACCCAGCGCGAAGTTCTGGGTCACGGTCTGTCCCGCCCGTACGGTCACCGTCACGCGCTGCGTGGCGTAGCCGACGAAGCTGGCCCGGACCTCGTGGGTCCCGGCGGGCACGCGGAAGGTGTAGCTCCCGTCGCCGGTCGTGGTCGCGCCGAGCGAGAGGGCGACGATGGAGACGTTGGCCCCGGGCAGGGCCTGGCCGTCCGCGTCGGTGACACGTCCGGTGAGGGTCCCCTGATCGGACTGCGCGCGGGAGGCGGGCACGACACAGGTCACTAGGATTGCGGATAAGAGTATGACATGCATGGACTTATGGGTCGCTGGACCCATCAAGGTGCCCCGCAGCCGATTCTCCCGCAAGGGCATCCTGTACGTCCCAGGAATTCCGCCCCCGGACACCGGCTCCGGGCAACCGGGTGTAAGCTTGAGCGTCCACTCGCCGACCGCCTCATGCTCCGCCGCTCGTTCGTCCTCCTCGTCGCGCTCGTCCTCGCCGCCTGCGAGTCGCAGCCGGCCGGCGCCCAGGTCTCGGCCACGCCCGACCCCACGCGAGCCGAGCACGGGATGGTGGTCTCGGCCGACGTCTTCGCGAGCGAGGCCGGGGTCGAGGTGATGCGGGCAGGCGGCAACGCCGTCGACGCGGCCGTGGCGACGGGCTTCGCCCTGGCCGTCACGTTCCCCGTCGCCGGCAACCTCGGCGGCGGCGGGTTCATGGTGATCCGCTTCCCCGACGGGACGGCGACCACGTTCGACTACCGCGAGACGGCCCCGGCCGCGGCCTTCCGCGACATGTTCCTCGACTCGACGGGCACGTTCGTCCCGGAGCGGAGCCAGCGCGGCTACCTCGCCTCGGGCACGCCGGGCTCGGTCGCAGGGCTCGTCGCCGCGCACGAGCGCTACGGGCGCCTCCCCCTCGCCGATGTCCTGGCGCCGGCCATCCGCCTCGCGCGCGAGGGCTACCCGCTCAGCCGCGAGCAGGCCGAGCGGTTCAACGGGTTCCGCTCCCGCTTCGAGCGCTTCGAGAGCACGGCGCACTACTTCAGCAAGCCCGACAGCTCGGCGCATTTTCAGGAGGGCGAGCGCTTCCGCCAGCCCGACCTCGCGGCCGTCCTCGACCGGATCGCCGAGCGGGGGCGAGACGGCTTCTACCGGGGCCGCACGGCGGACCTGATCGTGGCCGAGATGGAGCGCGGCGGCGGCCTCATCTCCCACGACGACCTCACCGACTACGAGGCCGTCGAGCGCGAGCCGGTCGTGGGCTCGTACCGCGGGCACCGGGTGCTCTCGATGCCGCCGCCGTCGTCAGGCGGCGTGGCCCTGATCCAGCTCCTCAACCAGGTCGAGCCGTTCGACGTGGCCGGGCTCGGGCTCAACAGCAGTGCGGGCGTCCACCTCCAGGCCGAGGCCGGCCGCCGCGTCTACGCCGACCGCGCCGAGTGGCTGGGCGACCCCGACTTCACGCCGGTCCCCGTCGCCGAGTTGATCGACCGTGACTATGCGCGGCGTCGGATGGCCGACTTCAACCCGTACCGCGCCGACACGAGCCGGACCGTCAGCTACGGCGACCCGCTCGCCTCCGAGTCGACGGAGACGACCCACTACTCCGTGGTCGACGCCGAGGGGCTCGCCGTCAGCACCACGACGACCATCAACGGGGCCTACGGGAGCGGCGTAGTGGTCGACGGCGCCGGGTTTTTCCTCAACAACGAGATGGACGACTTCGCCGCCGCGCCCGGCGTGCCCAACATGTTCGGGCTCGTGGGCAGCGAGGCGAACGCGGTGGCGCCCGGCAAGCGGATGCTCTCCTCCATGACGCCCGCGATCGTGGAGGACCCGGACGGCCGGCTGTTCCTCGTGATCGGCTCGCCAGGCGGCGCCCGAATCATCACGACCGTCTTCCAGGTGATCCTCAACATGATCGACCACGACCTGGACGTGCAGGCCGCGGTCGCCGCGCCGCGCATCCACCACCAGTGGCTCCCGGACGTCCTCTTCGCCGAGGAGCACGCGCTCGCGGCCGACGTGGTGACGGCCCTGGAGCAGCGGGGCTGGACCGTCGTCCAGGACGGCCGCTGGAGCCGCGCCGACGGCATCCGCGTGGTGTACCAGGAGGCCGACCTCGCCATCGACCCCTCGGGCCTCAGCCGGACCGAGACCGTCCGCACCGGGCGCGTCCTCCTCGGCGGCGCCGACCCGCGCGGCCAGGACGCCGCCGTCGGCTACTGACCCCGGCCGACGCCACCGCCCCGTGTCACCCTGAGCGGAGCTGCGAAGCAGCGGAGTCGAAGGATCTCTTGCGGTCGCCGCCCCTGCCTATGGCTCTCGGTGTCCCCTTGACGCCTCGTTGCACCAGAGATCCTTCGACTCGCCCCGCTCGATCAGGATGATACCGTGAGGTACCGCACGCGAACCCGGACGGGCCCCTCAGCCGTTGACGGCCCATGCACGACCCGGTCCTCCTGCTCCACGGCCTCGGCCGCACCGGCCTCTCGATGGTGCCCCTCGCCCGCGCGCTGCGCCGGGAGGGGTTCGACCCGCGCGTCGTGGACTACCCGTCGCGCCGGCAACCCATCGAGGCCCTCGTCGAGACCGTCGTCGCGCCGCACGTGGACGCTCTCCTCGACGGCGGCGCCGAGCGGGTCCACTTCGTGACGCACTCGCTGGGCGGGATCCTCGTCCGCGCCCTCGCCGCCGACCGGCTCGACGCCGGACGACCCCTGCCGACCGGATCGCGGGCCGTCATGCTCGCCCCGCCGCACGCCGGCTCCGAGGTCGCCGACGCGCTCCGCCACCGCCAGCCGTTCCGGTCGGTGCTCGGCCCCGCGCTCCAGCAGCTCGGGACGGACGACGAGAGCCTCCCCAACCGGCTCGGCCCGGTGCGCGGCATCGACGCCGGCGTGTGATCGGGACGCGCCGGATCGTCCCCTTCAACCGCTACTTCGACGGTCCGAATGACGGCAACGTCTCCGTCGCCAGCGCCTTCGCGCCCGACGGCCTCGCAGACCAACAGCTCGTCAACAGCGTCCCACGCGCTCGTCATGATCTCGCCCGACGTGATCCGCCTGACGGTCCGGTTTCTCCGAACGGGCTCCTTCTCCTCAATCCCCGCTGACGACTAAACTGGCCGCGACACCGCGTCCATCTGCGGCCTGTCTAATCTTCCGATCGACCTCCCGTATCATGCCCAGGAAGTACGCCTCCCTCATCGGCTGGGGTCACTACGTCCCCGAGAACGTCGTCACCAACGAGGACCTCGCCCGGATCGTCGACACCACGGATGAGTGGATCCGGTCGCGGTCGGGCATCGAGCGGCGGCACTTCGTGAGCGAGGACCAGGCGACGAGCGATCTCAGCATTGAGGCCGGCCGCCGCGCCCTCGACCGCGCCGGCGTGGCCCCCGAGGACGTCGACCTGGTGATCGTCGCGACCTCCTCGCCGGACTACCTCACGCCCCCCGTGTCGAGCCAGGTGCAGCACGGGCTGGGCTGCGTCAACGCCGGCGCGTTCTCGATGATGGTCGGGTGCACCGGGTTCGTCTACGGGCTCGTCACCGCCGACCAGTTCATCCAGACCGGCGCCTACCAGACGATCCTCGTGGTCGGGGCTGAGGTGATCTCGAAGAACCTCGACATGACCGACCGGACGACGTGCGTCCTGTTCGGCGACGGGGCCGGGGCCGTGGTGCTCCAGGGCATCGACGCGCCGTGCGGGGTCCGGTCGTTCGAGCTGGGCAGCGACGGGTCGCAGGCGGACGTCCTCATCGCGCCCGCGCCCGGCACCCGCAACCCCGTCTCCCAGCAGGTGGTCGACGAGCGGACGCACTACCTCCGCATGGACGGCCGGGCCGTGTTCCGGTTCGCCACGCGGACGATGGGCGAGTCGCTCCAGCGCGTCATGGCCAAGGCCGAGGTGGGCGTCGACGACATCGACCTCTTCATCCCCCACCAGGCCAACGCCCGCATCATCGAGTACGCGGCCAAGCAGTTCAACCTGCCCCCGGAAAAGGTGGTGATGAACGTGGCCGACTACGGCAACACATCGGCCGCGACGATCCCGATCGCCCTCAGCGAGGCCCTTGACGCCGGCCGCGCGGCGCCGGGCGACACGCTCGCGCTCGTCGGGTTCGGGGCGGGCCTCACGTGGGCCGCGTGCCTGTTCGACCTCGGTCCCCTCGCCCCGGAGTCCAGTCGGGAGGACACCGAGACCCGCCGGCACGAGACGCCGGACTCGGTGATCAACGAGCACGGCGTCGTGGAGGGGTTCATCGCCTGATGATTGGGTGAGGACGGGACCGCCGGTGTAACCGGCACGTTGTCTGCAGCGGCTCTTCTCTCCCACCTCAGCCCTCCTCATGCGCCCTCTCCTCCTGTTGGTTCTCTCCACCGGCCTCATGGTCGGCTGCTCCAGCGTCCGCTCCGACCGCTACGGACGGACCGGCCGCGCCTACCCGGCCTCTGCCCGCGTCGAGAGCCACGACGGCCAGAACCGCTACGTGCTCTGCCACAAGGGCAAGAACACGCAGACGCTGCCCGAATCCGCCGTCCGCGCGCACCTCAACCACGGCGACCGCTTCGGCTCGTGCGCCCGGAACGACCGCCGCCACGGCCGGGACGACCGTCGGGACGACCGCCGCGATCGTCGGCGCGGGCGTGGAAATGGTCGGAACTAGCGTCTGAGACACCCGCGCGGCGTGCACAGCCGGGAGGGCGTCCGTAGCCTCCGGATTCATCCTCGCCCTCCCTGTGCTCCGCGACCAGACCCTCGCCGTCCTCGGCGCCGGCAACATCGGCCGCGCCCTCATCGGCGGCCTCCTCCGCGGCGACGACCTCTCGGCCTCCCAGATCCGCGCCACGCGGCGGAATGATCTCGCCCTCGACGAGCTGCGCGAGCGCATTCCCGGCGTCGCGGTCTCCACCGACAACGCGACGGCGGTGCGCGGAGCGACGGTCGTCCTCGTCACGGTGAAACCCCAGAGCGCGGCCGTCCTCCTGGAGGAGATCCGCCCGCACGTCGCGCCGGGCACGCTCATCCTCTCGACGCTCGCGGGCGTCACCACCGAGGCCCTCGCGACGGCGCTCGGCCAGGACCTCCCGGTCGTCCGCGCGATGCCCAACACGCCCGCCCTCGTCGACGAGGCCGCGACGGCGCTCACGCCCGGCGCCCACGCGGACGAGGCGCACCTGGCGATGGCGTGCGAGATGTTCCGTGCCGTCGGGCACGTCGAGACGGTCCCGGAGTACCTGATGGATGCCGTCACCGGCCTCTCAGGGAGCGGTCCGGCCTACGTGTTCATGGTGATCGAGGCGCTGACCGACGCCGGCGTGAAGCAGGGGATGCCCCGCGCGACCGCCCTCAAGCTCTCGGCCCAGACCGTCCTCGGCGCCGCCCGCCTCGTCCTGGAGACCGGCAAGCACCCGGCGATCCTCCGCGACGAAGTCACGACGCCCGGCGGCACCACGATCGCGGCCGTGGCCGAGTTGGAGAAACACGGCCTCCGAACCATGCTCATCGACGCCGTCGCCATGGCGACCGAGCGAAGCCGCGAGCTCAGCGAGATCGCCCGGAACCAGTAGCCGGCGGCGCCCCGTTCAGCGACCCTCTCAACGTATGCAGACCCTCGGCATTCTCGGCGGCGGCCAGCTCGGCCGGATGACGGCGCTCGCCGCCGGCCGCCTCGGCGTGCCCGTCCGGTTCCTCACCCCGAACCCGTCCAGTCCCGTCGCTCCCTTCGCCGACGTGACCGTGGCCGACTGGACCGACCCGTTCGTCCTCCGCGACTGGGCCGAGGGCTGCGACGTGGTGACGGTCGAGAGCGAGTGGGCCCCGGCCGACCGGCTCCTCGATGTGCTCCCCGAGAACGTCGCCCTGCGTCCCTCCGTCGAGACGATCGTCGCCATCCGCCACAAAGGGCGCCAGCGCGAGCGCTACGCCGCCGCCGGCCTGCCCCAGCCGCGCTACGCCCTCGCCCCGACCCTGGACGAGGCCCTCGACGCCGCGGCCGAGTTCGGCCTCCCGGTCGTCTGCAAGCAGTTCGAGGGCTCGTACGACGGCTACGGCAACGCGACGTGCGAGACCGAGGACGACGTGCGGCAGGCCTGGGCCGACCTCGCCTCTGACGACGGGCTCCTCGTGGAGGCCTTCGTCCCCTTCGAGGCCGAGGCCGCCATCACCGTCGCCCGCCGCGCCGACGGCGAGGCCGTGGTCTACCCCGTGGTCCGGAGCGAGCACCGCGACCACCGCCTCCACGCCGCCACCGTCCCCGCCGGCTTCCGAGACGTCGTGGAGGACGAGGCCCGCCGCGTGGCGCTGGCCACCATCGAGGCCCTCGACGCCACCGGTGTCGCGACCGTCGAGGTGTTCATGACGGCGGAGGGCACCGTGCTCATCAACGAGGTCGCCCCACGGCCGCACAACACGGCCCACCTCACGATCGACGCGTCCCACACGTCCCAGTTCGAGAACCACGTCCGCGCCGTCCTGGGCTTCCCGCTCGGCGACCCGGGCCTCCGCGCGCCCGCCGCGTGCATGGTCAACGTGCTCGGCGAACGCGAGGGCGAGACCCGCCCGGACCTGCGGTTGGCCCTCGCCGTGCCCGGCGCGGCCGTCCACCTCTACGACAAGGCCCAGGTGCGCCGGGCGCGCAAGATGGGCCACGTCACCGTGACCGCCGGCACCGTCGACGACGCGCGCCAGCGGGCCGAGGAGGCCGCCGCCGCCGTCCGCCTCTAAGCCCCTCCCCCTCTCGCCATGTCCGACTCCTCTCCCCTCGTCGGCCTCGCCATGGGCTCCGAGTCCGACTGGCCGACGATGGAAGCCGCGGCCGACGTGCTCCACGAGTTCGGCGTCCCGTTCGAGGCCCGCGTCCTCTCGGCCCACCGCACGCCCGACGCCATGACCGACTACGCCCGGACAGCGGCCGAGCGCGGCCTGAAGGCGATCGTCGCCGGCGCGGGCGGAGCGGCCCACCTCCCCGGCATGATTGCCGCCTCGACCACGCTTCCCGTGATCGGCGTGCCCGTCGCCACGCGGAATCTGAAGGGGCTCGACTCGCTCCTCTCCATCGTCCAGATGCCGGGCGGCGTGCCCGTCGCGACGGTCGCCATCGGGGGCGCGAAGAATGCCGGCCTCCTGGCCGTCCAGATCCTCGCCACGTCGGACGACGCCCTCGCTGAGCGTCTCCGCCAGTACAAGGCCGACCTGCAGACGCTCGTGAGCGAAATGGACGCGTCGGTCGCCGCCAAGGCGCAACGCCCGGACGGCTAGCACCGACGGCGAGTTCGACTACTCCAGCAGGAGGTCCGTCTCCTCGCTCGTGGTCCGGCCGGTGACGTTGTCGCGGACCGTCACGGTGAGCGTGTAGAGGCCGGGCTCCTGGTCGGCCGCGTCGAGGATGAGGTACTCGGCCGCGGTCGTCTCGCCGCCCTGGTACTCGACGCCCGTGGCCACGCCGCGGTCGCGCCCTCCGAAGAGGCGCCGCGCGAGCCGCCGGAGGCCGCGCGAGTTGTCCTTCGGGGCGAGTTGGGCCTCCACCTCGTAGTCGGTGCGGTCGCCCTCCAGGCCGAGGTTGTAGATCTCGAAGAAGAGGTAGATCGGGTCGCCGACGCCGAACACGCCCCACGGCGCAGGCTGCACCGAGATACCGTCGCGCAGGATGCGGCCGGGCTGCTCGTCGTCGGACTCCTCGACATAGTAGGCCAGGAGGATGTCGGAGAGCTGGAGGGCGTCCCCCGAGAAGTCGCGCACGTCGAGACTCCGGCGCTGGACGGCGCTCGTCCCGCCCGAGGCCGTCTCGAACTCGAGCGACACCTCGTGCTCGCCCGGGCGCGTCGTCATGGGCTCCGTGCTCGTCCACAGGTCGGTCTCGTTGAACGAGACGATCTGGGCGCCGCGGAGCCCGTAGATGGTCCGCCGCCGCTCGACGAGGAGGTCGCGCGTGTCGCTGATGAGGAAGGCGCCCGTTCGGATCACGAGGTCCACGTCCTCGCGCGTCTCGGACTCCGTCGGGCCCTGCCGGTCGAGCGGGATCCCGTAGTTGACGTACAGGTCAGTCTGTCCGCCGTCGCCGCGGAAGGCGGCCACGCGGTACGGGAGCTGCACCTGGCGCCCGGGGCTCTCGAACGCGTACCGCTCCGGCTCCTCGCGGACCCGCTCGCGCGCCTGCATCACGTAGTCCATGTCGTAGACCTGGCGGCCCGCCGTGGCGAGGCTGTACAGATCGGCGGGGGGCGAGTAGAGGACGAACTCGCCGTTCCGGTTGGGGTCCTCGAAGACGAGCTGGAAGTCGCCGTAGTCCCACACGTTGAACCGGTTGGCGACGTCCACCTGCTCATTGAAGTAGGCCTCGTTGCGGTCGCCGAACTGCTCGAGGATGCTCCCGAACCCGCTCACGATGAGGATGTCGCGCTGCGGGAGGCCGTAGCGGACGTGGAGCCGGCCCCGATCCGTGTCCCAGCCCGGGAGGTCGAGGTCGTCGGAGCGGTACAGGAGGTCGGCGGTGACGAGGCGTGCGTAGTGCTCGCTCCGGCGCTCGTTGACCGTGTTGAGGAAGCGGGGATCGCGGCTCGTCCAATAGCGCCGGGCGAAGGTCTCGGGGTCGGCCTCGTAGGCGGCCCACTCGTCGGGCGGGAGGATCATGCGGAGGTCCGTGAAGGCCTCGCTCGTCTCCGGATCCATTCGCTCGATGGCATTCCGGAAGGCCACGTCGGCGGCCTCGTACTGCCCGAGGCGCTGGTTCATCATCCCGAGGTAGAGCCACATCTCCGGATCGTCCGGGAACTGGACGTACATCTCGTTGAGGTCGGGCGCGAGCGCGGCGTAGTCGCCCGAGAGCACCGCCAGCCGGACGATGTGGTCGTAGACGGGCCGGCGGCGGGGGTCCGCCTCCAGCGCCGCGCGGAGGTGCCCGATGGCCGTCTCATAGGCGTCGTTCGCCCGCTCGCCGTAGCGGCGGACCGCCACGCCCGAGTTCCGCTCCAGCGCGTCCACGTCGAACCGGTCGCCGATCACCACCTCGCCGGACTGGCGGAGGAAGTCCTCGGTGAAGCCCTCCCGACGGAGAGGATCCTCCCCCACGGCGTCGACGCCACCCTCGGCGCCCCCGGACGCCCCGCCTTGCTCCTCCCGAAGCTGAGCGTCTTCACTCTCGGACTCACCCAGCCCCCCGCGCTGGTTCAGCGACGGCGAGCTGAAGGCGAGGGTGGGAAACGAGACCGCGTTCCGGTAGGTGTAGTAGTCCGCAACGGCCTGGACGCCCAGTTCCTCGTGCGCGTAGGGGTTGTCCTCGTCGAGGGTGAGGAGGCGCCGGGCGAGGTCGCGCCGCTGGCGGCGGCGGAGCTGCTCCTCGAAGAAATTCCAGGTGTCGCCCCGGAGCTGTTCGAGGCGCGCCGTGAGGTAGGTCACGTTGTCCGGGTCGAGGTCGATGGCCCGGTTGATCTCGCGGCCGGCGCGGCTCTCGTCGTGGCCCGGGTTGTCCGTATCGAACAGGACGCGAGCGAGGAGGTAGTGGGCCTCCGCGTCGTCCGAGTTCGCGGCGAGCGAGGTCTCCAGCAGGTCGACGGCCTCGGCGTAGCGCCCGGCGCCGTACGCCGCCGTCGCCGTCTCGAGGACGGATTGGGCCTGGACGCCGCCGGCGGCGAGGACGAACAGCGAGAGGAGCGAGAAGCGCAGGAGCATGGCGTCAGCGAGGGAACAGCTCGACAACGACGGTGGGGCGTGCAGCGTTGCCCGTCGCCGTGGGGGCATCGGTGGGTGCCCCAACTTCCCTCCTCCGCCCCGGCCGATCAAGGCAACTGGCGTGCCCCCGGCGCGCTGCGTCAGTGCGTCTTCAGGATCCGGTCGAGGCGTCGCTTCGACTCGCGCTCGGCGATCGTCTGGCGCTTGTCGACCGTCTTCTTGCCCTTGCCGAGGGCGATCTCGACCTTCGCCCAGCCGTCCTTGAAGTAGAGCCGCGTCGGGACGATGGTGTAGCCCTTCTGCTCGATCCCCTTCCGCAGCTTCTCGATCTCGGGTTTGCGGAGGAGGAGGCGGCGCGGCTGCGTCGGCTCGTGGTTCGAGTAGCCGGCCATCTCGTACGGGGCGATGTGGCAGTTCATCAGCTCCGCCCCGTGCGGCCGGATCATCACGAAGGCGTCCTGGAGGTTCGCCTTCCCCCCGCGCAGCGACTTGACCTCGGACCCGCTGAGCACGAGGCCCGCCTCGAAGCGGTCCTCCAGGGCGAAGTCGTACCGCGCGCGGCGGTTGGTGACGATGGTCTGGGTTCCGTCGGCCATGGAGGGGTGGGGCGAGAGAGAGGCGAGCCGCGAGCGTACGCGCTACTCCTCCTCGTCGTTCGCGTCCTCGTCGTCCAGGTCCGGGATCTGGATGTACGGGAGGGCCGGGATCTCGCCGAGCGTGCCCGTCGCGAACAGGTACTCGGTGAGCTGGTCGAGCCCGTCCACGGCGTAGCCGTCGAGCGTGAGCTGGTAGACGCCCACGCCGTCCACGAACAGGTCGTCGCTGACGGCGGCCTCCTGGACGGCGGCGCGGAGGCGGCGGGCGGTCTCCACGTCGAGGGCGTCCTCTAGGCCCGCGAGCAGGCCCCACACCATCGGGCGGAGCGTGAGGTCGGTCCACTCCTGGCCGGGGTCGAGGACGAACGCGCCCTCCGGGACGGCCTCGGCGAAGTCGACGAGGGCGGCCGACTGGTGGTCCAGGACGTCGGCCAGCGCGGCGGCGCCGGGGAGCTGGAACGACGGCTGCGCGCCGTAGTGCTCGCGGAGGACGAGCTGGGAGAGGAGCGCCTCCTGCGCGTCGCGCGGGTCGAACGCGATCGACTCGATCTGGTCGAGCGCCGATCCGACGACGAGCCGGCGGCGGGGGCTCCGCTCGCCGACAAGCGCCACGCCCGGCACCACGTCGAGCCCCGCGTGGGCGCGGAGCACGTCGAGCGTCGGGACGAGCGCGAGGTCGGTGCGGCCGCTGTCGAGCGCGGCGCGGGCCTCGAAGGGCTCGATCTCGATGACCTCCGTCACGAGGTCGCCGAGGGCGCGCGCCAGGGCGCGGGCGGGGAGAACGGGCCAGACGGCGAGACGCATGGCGTCGGTCGGTGCGAGAGCGGTGGTGCGAGAGGTCCCCGACTGCGGGCCACGCACCACGCGTCACGCACCCGCTCGGACGTGAGCGGCCGGGCGCCGGACTAGCTGGTGCGCTGCTTCTCCTGGATGCGCGCGGCCTTGCCCCGCAGCCCGCGGAGGTAGTACAGCTTGGCGCGGCGCACGCGGCCCTCGCGGACCACCTCCACCTTGGCGATGCGCGGGCTCGCGAACGGGAAGATCCGCTCGACGCCGACGCCGTTCGAGATCTTGCGGACCGTGAAGGACTCGGCCACGCCGCCGTTCTGGATGCCGATCACGACGCCCTCGTAGATCTGGACGCGCTCCTTGTCGCCCTCGATCACGCGGACGTGAACGCGGACGGTGTCGCCGGGGGCGAAGGCGGGGATGTCGTCGCGGGCTTGGGTGGCCTCCACGAGGCTCATGAGGTCGGTCGCCATGGTCAGAGTTGGGCTGGGTGGGGGCCAGGGCGTCCCCGGCGCGAACAGGAAAGCTACGGTGGCAGGAGGCCGGACCGGCCGTCCCGCGCGGTCTACAGGGATTCTTCGCCGGACGGCGCGGAGCCGTCCAGCAGGTCGGGGCGGCGCTGGCGGGTGCGGTCGAGCCGCTGATGCTCGCGCCAGTCGCGGATGGCGCCGTGGTCGCCCGAGCGGAGCACGTCGGGGACGGTCATCCCCCGGAACTCGGCCGGGCGGGTGTAGGACGGCGCGTCGAGCAGGCCGTCCTGGAACGAGTCGCTGAGCGCCGAGCCGGCGTCGCCGAGCACGTCGGGCACGAGCCGGGCCACGGCGTCGATGAGAACGAGCGCGGGCAGCTCGCCGCCCGAGAGCACGTAGTCTCCGATGGAGACCTCGCGCGTCACGAGCGTGTCGCGCACGCGCTGGTCGACGTTCTTGTAGTGGCCGGCGATCAGGAGCAGGCGCTGCCGGAGCGAGAGGGCGTTCGCGAGCGGCTGGTCGAGCGTCTCGCCGTCCGGCGTGAGGAAGATGACCTCGTCGTACGGCCCGTGCTCCGCCTGGAGGTGCTCGACGCAGGCGAACAGGGGCTCGGGCTTGAGCACCATCCCCCCCATCCCGCCGTAGGGCACGTCGTCGATCTGGCGGTACCGGCCCGTCGCGTAGTCGCGGAGGTCGTGGACCTGGACCTCGACGAGTCCTTTGTCCTGCGCCCGCTTCAGGATCGAGTGCTCGAGGGGGCTCTGGACGAGCCCCGGCAGCGCGGTGACGAGGTCGAAGCGAAGCATGGGGAACGTGGACCTGCAGGAGCCGGCGTCGGCCGCTCCCGCGTCGTCCCTACTCGAACAGGCCCTCGGGAGGACGCACGTAGAGACGGCCGCCCTCCAGATCGACCCGATCGATGAACTCGTCCACGTCCGGAAGGAGGACGTCGGGGAGGCCGGGGCGCTGGATGGCAAACAGGAGTTGGGCGCCGTCGTACAGATCGTGGACCGTGCCGAGCGGCTCCCCCGTGGGCTCGCCATTCTCGTCGACGGCGATCACCTCGAGGCCGATCAGGTCGTGGAGGAAGGTCTCCCCCTCCGCGAGCGACGGGAGGTCGTCGGCGTCAGCGTAGACGTTGGCACCGCGCAGCTCGGTGATGGCCTCGACCGACTCGATCCCGCCGAACGCGAGGAGCACGACGGTCCTCCCCTTCGGGTACTGGAAGCGGACCGAATCGACCTCGTAGGGCTGGACGTTCTTCTCGGTCTCGCCGATGTAGACGCGCTCCACGAGCGTGAACCGCTGCGGATCGTCGGTCTCGGGGACCACCTTGATCTCGCCGCGCACGCCGTGCGGGCGGCCGAGGCGGCCCATCAGGAGGAGACGGTTGGGATCGACGGACATGGGCGGATACCAACAGGCGGGGCCGGCGGCAGAGGCCGGCCCCGCCCTGAGTGAGGCGGAGTTACTCGCTCTTGAGCGACTCGACGTAGGCCGCATGGCCCTCCGCGTCGCCCGCGGCGAGGAAGCGGGCCTGCTCGGGCCACGTCTCCTCGTTGCCGGCGGTCGTCGAGCCAGCCTCCTCGATGGCGGCCTGGAGCTGCTCGACCGACGCCTCGGCGACGGCGCTGAACGTGGTCAGGCCTGCGCCTGTGAGGATCTGGGCGTACTTCGGCCCGACGCCATGGATGGCCGTGAGGTCGTCGGCCGAGGCCGCTTCCTCCGTCGCGGGGGGCGTGTCGCCGGCAGCCTCCTCGCCCGAGGTGCCCTCGGTGTCGGGGGCCTCCGTGGCGGGCGCCTCGGTAACCTCATCGCTCTCCTCAGCGCCGGCCTCGGCCTGATCGGCGACGGCGTCGCCGGTCTCGGCGGCGACCTGCTCGGAGGTCGTGTCCTCGGCGGCCGGCTGCTCCTCGGCGGTGTCCGGGGCCTCCTCGGCGACGGCGTCGCCCGATGCCTCGGCGACGGCGGCGTCGCCGCCCTCCGCTTCGGCCTCGGCCTGCTGGTCGGCCGTGTCGCCGTCCCCGTCGGCCTGCGACGAGGTCTGCTCGACCGGCTCGCCCTCGGTGGCGGCGGCGGGCGTCTCGGAGTCGCCACCGGTAGCGGGCTCGTCCGTAGCCTCGGTCATGGCTTCGCTGTCGGCGGCGGCAGCGGCGGCCTCGGCACGGGCCTCCTCGGCCGCAGCGCGCTCGGCGGCCTCGGCCTCCTCCCGCTGACGCGCCAGCTCGGCCTCGCGCTCCTGGCGCTCCTTCTCGAGCTCGGCGGCGCGCTCCTTGGCGACCTTGCGCTCGGCCTCGAGAGCCTCGGCGCGGCGGTCGGCGCGGGTCTTCTTGGTGGGCGTCTTGCTGCCCTGGCGCTCGCGGAACTCGGCGACGGCCTGCTCGATGGCCTCGGCCTCCTCGCCGCGCCGCGTGAGCGCCCAGCGGAGGAGGATGCCCTCCTTCTGGAGCAGGTTGCGGACGGTGTCCGACGTCTGGGCGCCCTGGCCGAGCCAGTAGACGATGCGCTCGGCGTCGAGCTTGACGACGGACGGCTCGGCGACCGGCTCGTACCGGCCGAGGTCTTCGATGAAGCGGCCGTCGCGAGGCGAGCGGCTGTCGGTGGCGACGAGGCCGAACACGGGCAGCTTGCGGCGGCCCATGCGGCGGAAACGGAGCTTGACGGACATGGAGTCGGTTGGCTGAGGGCGGCCCCGAAACGCGGGACCGAAAGGGTTGGGGGAGGGTGCGGACCGGGTCCGCCGGGGGTTAGCGGCGGGGGCCGCCGAGGAGTTGGCTGGGGTCGACGGTGCGGCCCTTGCCCTGGAGCTTGGACATCGTCTTCATCATCTTCTTCATCTCGCGGAACTGCTTCAGGAGGGCGTTCACGTCCTGCACCTCTAAGCCCGCGCCGTTCGCGATGCGGCGGCGCCGCGATCCGTTCAGCTGCTCCGGGTTGGCCCGCTCGAAGGGCGTCATCGACTGGATGAGCGCCTCGATGTGGCGGAACGCGTCGTCGTCCACGTCGATCTCCTTGATCGCCTTGCCGACGCCGGGGATCATGCCCAGGAGGTCCTTCAGCGACCCCATGTTCTTGATCTTCTGGAGCTGGTCGTAGAAGTCCTGGAGGTCGAAGTCCTGGGTCCGGAACTTCCGCTGCAGCTTCTCGGCCTCCTCGGCGTCGAACTGCTCCTGGGCCTTCTCCACGAACGAGACCACGTCGCCCATCCCGAGGATGCGCTGGGCCATCCGGTCCGGGTAGAACTCGGTGAGCGCGTCGAGCTTCTCACCGGTCGAGGCGAACTTGATCGGCTTCTGGACGACCGAGCGGATCGAGAGGGCGGCCCCGCCGCGCGTGTCGCCATCCAGCTTGGTGAGGACGACGCCGTCGATGTCGAGGCGGTCGTTGAACTCCTTGGCCGTGTTGACGGCGTCCTGGCCCGTCATCGAGTCGACGACGAACAGGATCTCGTCGGGCTCCGTCGCCGCCTTGATGGCGACGACCTCCTGCATCATCGCCTCGTCCACGTGGAGGCGGCCGGCGGTGTCGATGATGACCGTGTCGCGGCCCGTCCGCTTCGCCTCGGCGACGGCCTCGGTGGCCACGCGGACGGCGTCCTTCTCGGGCGCGCCGTCGGCGCCCCGGATCGAGAAGACGGGGACGCTCACCTGCTGGGCCAGCGTCTCGAGCTGGTCGACGGCGGCCGGGCGGTACACGTCGGCGGCGGCGACGAGCGGCGAGCGGCCCTTCGCGCGGAGGTAGTGGGCCAGCTTGCCGACGAACGTGGTCTTGCCCGCACCCTGGAGGCCGGCGACGAGGATGACCGTCGGCGGCCGCTTGGCCGTGTTGAGGTCGACGTGGACGTCGCCCAGGAGGTAGACCAGCTCGTCGTGGATGGCCTTGACGAACTGCTGCCCCGGGTTGACGGCCTGGAGGACCTTCGCGTCGGTGACCGTCTCCTTCACCTTGTTGGTGAAGTCCTTGGCCACCTGGTAGTTGACGTCGGCGTCGAGGAGCGCGCGGCGCACCTCGCGCATCGTCTCGGCGATGTTGAGCTCGTTGATGCGGCCCTCGCCCTTCACGTTCTTGAGGGCGGCGTCGAGCTTGTCGGATAGCGTGTCGAACATTCGGAGGGTGCCGGTAGGGACGGGTGATGGTCGCGGGGGATGCCGAAGGGCAGGCCGCGCGGACGAGGGCGGAGCCGCGGGGTGCCGAAGCCTCCACCTGTGCGGCCGGACCCTCGCCCGGGAGTCCGGTACGAGGCGACGACAAAGGTAGGGGGAGCGCGGGCGGCCTCCGGTGAAGCGGGAGTGAGTACGCTCCCCGCATGCGGCCCCGTAGTACCTTGCGCCGCCTGCGAATGTGGCGGAACTGGTAGACGCGCCAGACTTAGGATCTGGTGGGGTAACACCCGTGGGGGTTCGAGTCCCCCCGTTCGCACCCAGTGGCCCCTCGGCCGCCCCCACCACGCTCCGCCTCGTGCGCCTGTCCCCCGCCCTCCTGGCCGTCGCTGCCAGCCTCCTCGTCGCCGGCTGCGCCGCGAGCGGCACGGCGACCGCACCCGCTGGCGCCCCCGCTTCCTACGGACGCCCGTCCGACGGGCTCCTCCAGCGACCGGACCTCCAGGCCCTCGTCGATCTCCAGGTCCGACGGAATGCGACCCCCCTGATCGACGCGCTCGCCAGCCCGGACAGCGTGGTCCGCGCCCGCGCCGCATTCGCACTCGCCTCGGTCCAGGCCACCGACGCCGTCCCCTCGCTCCGGCGCCTCCTCGCCGACCCCGTCCCCGCCGTCCGTGCCGACGCGGCCTTCGCCCTCGGCCAGACGGCCGACTCGTCAGCCGGCGTGCCCCTCGTCGTCGCGGTGCGGACGGAGGCGACCCCGGCGGTCCTCATCGAGATCCTCGACGCGCTCGGGAAGGTCGGCGGGCAAGCGGATCTCCAGGCCCTCCTCGCGGCCCGCCTTCCGGAGCACCTGGAACCTGCCCGGGCGCTCGCACTGGCCCGGATGGGGATGCGCGGCGTCACCAGCCCGGCCTGGGCGGCGTGGCTCACGGAGCGGCTCCAGGCCGCCCCCGACCTCCGCTACGCGTCGGCCTACGCCCTCACGCGCGCGCCAGCCGATGCGTGGCGGGCCCGCGCCGACGCCGTTCGCAGCGCCTTCGACGCCCTGGCCGACGACCCGGCACGGGCGCTCCTGGCGCGTGCCCTCGACCGGCTCGACGATCCCCAGGACGCTGCTCGCCTCGCGTCGGCCCTCGCCAGCGACGCCGACTGGCGGACGCGCGTCGACGCGGCCCGCGCACTCCGCGACCTCGACACGCCGCTGGCTCGCACGGCCCTGGCCAATGCCACGAGCGACCGCAACGACCACGTCGCCCTGACCGCCGCCGAGGCCATCGCCCGCGCCGAACACCCGGCGGAGGCCTCTGTCGCGCTCGCCCTCGGGCTCCTCGATGGCGACCGCCCGTGGCCGGTCCAGGCCGCTGTGCTCCCGCTCCTCGCGCACTCCGGCCACACCGACGCCATCCTCGCCTGGTCCGACCGCCAGGAAGACCCATTCGCCGAGGCCGCCGCGCTCCGCGCGCTCGGCGACTCCGACGACGGCGCCGCCCTCACGCGCCTGTTCACCGAGGCTCGCTCCGACGACGTGCGCCTCGCCGCCGCCGCGCTCGACGCCCTCGTCGCTCGTTGGCGCACGGGGACCTACCGCGCCGGGCGCTTCTACGACGCGTTCGCCGACGGCCTCCGCCGCGGCGACCTCGCCACGACCTCGATCACCGCGCCCGTCCTGGCCGACTCGGCGTTCTGGGCGCTCGGCCCCGGCCCCCTCCTCCGCGAGGTCTACGACGGCCTGGAGGCCCCGGCGGACGTGGAGCCCATGGCGGCCATCATCCAGGCCATCGGCCGCATCCGCGACGGCTCCGAGCTGGACTTCCTGGTCGGGATCGCGCTCAACGGGCACCCCGCCGTCCGGGAGGCGGCCCGTGACGCCCTCAACGACCGCCTCATCGAGGGCGTCGACGTCGAGATCTCAGGCGGCGGCTCGACCGGGACGACGTCGATCGACTGGGCCCACCTCGAGCGTGTCGGGAGGCACCCGCGCCTCGTGCTCGAAACCACCCGCGGGCGCGTCGTCATCGAGATGGACGCCGAGTCCGCGCCGCAGACGGTCCAACTCCTGACCACGACGGCGGCGAGCGGCCGCTACGACGGCGTCCCGTTCCACCGCGTCGTCCCGGACTTCGTCGTCCAGGGCGGGGACTACTTCCGGCGGGACGGCTACGGGGGCCCCGAGACCCCGCTCCGGAGCGAGTTCACGCGCATCCGCTATGGCACGGGGACGGTCGGGATGGCGAGCTCCGGGAAAGACACCGAGGGCGTCCAGTTTTTCGTGACGCACAGCCCGCAGCCCCACCTCGACGGCCGTTACACGGCGTTCGGCCGCGTGGTCGAGGGCCAGGACGTGGTCGACCAGCTGCTCCAGGGCGACGTCATCCGCCGAGCCCGCGTGGTTCCGGACCGCTCACGGTCCCGCCGCAACAGCCGCTAGCACTGCTCCTCTTCCGAGGAGTGGGGGCTACTCCGCGACGTGGGTGCGGATGAGGGCGGCGAACCGCGCTCCGTCGGCGAGGGGCAGGTGGTAGCCTTCCGCCCCAGCCAACGCGCTCGAGGGGACGAGGGAGCGCAGCCGCTCCACGGCCTCTGGCTCGAGGTGCAGGTGGAGCCCCCCAGCGGTCTCCTCGACCTTGCGGATCTCGTTCCACCGCACGAGCACGTCCCAGCGCCAGTCGCGCAGGCCCTCGGGATGCGTCTCTACGGCCCAAAGAGACAACGGGGCCAACGAAACCCTCCACGCTGCGATCGCGCCTCCCACGACGACTCCACCCAGCGCCGCCCCCACGAGGGGTACACCGGCGACGGAGAGAGCCGCCCCGACGGCGCCTGCCAGGACGATCCCCACGCCGACCCCGATCAGCCCACGCGGCGAGCGAAGTCGATCCGCCACCTCGGCCCCACGCGTCCGGTCCAGTGCCACCCGCACCTGCTGCCAGCCGCGTCCGACGGAGCTCTCCCGCCCTCGACGACGCGCTGCTTCCTGGGCCGCCTCCTCCATCTCCGCCATCACGCGCTCGGCGTCGAAGCCGGCGTCGGGGTCAGCCACCTCCAGGGCCTCGAAGGCCTCGCGGACGGCGATGAACGCTTCTTGGGCCGTGGGGTCCCCGGGGTTCCGGTCCGGGTGAAAGCGGAGGGCCTGCCGCCGGTAGGCGCGGCGGATCTCGTCTTGCGTCGCCGTCGCGTCGACGCCGAGGATCTGGTACGGGGTGCGGGGGGGCGAGGTCATGGTCGGGGGAAGACGCCCCCTCCGACCTTCCAACACCGTACCGATTGCCCCAGGCCGCCTATTGCGCGTTGACGAGCGCGTCGTACGTGCCGATGTGGGCCTGGTCCATCTCGGAGAGGAGGGCGTAGGCCTGGTTCCGCTCCGGCGCGTCGGCGAGGAGGGCTGCAAGCTCCTGATACCGCGCCCCATAGAACACGTCCGTCGCGTACTGTCGCCGGTTGAACTGCTGGTACATCTCGTTCAGCTCCTGGAGCATCACGAGGGCCTCCGCCCAGGCGACCTGGGGCTGGATCACAAAGTGGTCGAGGACGCGGAAGTGGTACGTAAAGTGCGCCCGGCGGAGCGGTTCGAACCGCGGGTCGAGGAACTGCTCCACGAGCGCGTACCGCGAGCGCTCCTCCGTCAGGTCCTGGCCCCACCCGGACGCCGAAGCGTTGCTCCGGCCGAGCTCGGCGATCACGCGGGCTCGATCGAAGTACTCCGTCCCCCCCAGCTCCGAGAACGAGTCGTAGTCCACGCCGAGAATGATGTTGGCGTAGAAGTCGAGGACCGAGGTGAGCGCGTCGAACCGGTTGGGGTCGTAGATCAGGCTCTGGCCGCGCGTGTAGTTGAACGCCCAGGCGTCGTCGCGGAGGAGCAGCGACGTCGAGCGCTGGGCCGTCCCGTAGATCGGGCGGTACACCTGAACGACGAGTTGGGCGGCGAACGACGAGAGCGACGGGGCCTCGGTGAACGTGATCTGGAACGAGCAGTCGATCCGCTCGCGGTCCGTGTACACGTCGTCGGTCCACGCCCGGTTGTTGAGGTACCGGAAGACGGCGTCCTCCATCTCGTCGAGGAAGACGTACTCGTTGCCGTCGAGGGAGGCCCGGTTGATCGAGACCTGGCAGGCCAGCTCCTGCGCCCGCGACGGCGCGCTGACGGCCAGAAGGAAGAGAACGAAAAGGGCGAGTCGACGCACGAACACCGAGGATGACGACGGGAAACCTCCGGCCCGTATGTTCCGGGCGCCCAGAACATAGCGACCGAGGACCCCCTCCAAACGCGAACTGATGGCAATTATGCGTCCCCTGCGGGCTCTCCTTCCTGTGTTGGCGCTGACGCTCGGCGCCCTCCCCGTACGGGCGCAGTATGCCGAGGGTGGGACGCGCGTCCTCGGGTTAGGGCGCGCCGGGGTGGCGCTGGGGGGCGAAGCGTGGGGACACACGAACCCGGCCGCGTGGGCGGGACTGGCCGAGATGCGCGCCGGCGTGCAGGCGAGCCGGGCCTTCGGCCTCAGCGAGTTGCAGTTGGCCTCCCTCGCCGCCGCGGCCTCGACGCCCGTCGGCACCGTGGGCCTCGGCGCGCGGACGTACGGGTTCGACGAGCACCGCGAGACCCGGATCACATTCGGGCTGGGCCGGGGCCTCCGCCTCGGCGCCTCGCGGCGCCTGGACGTGGGCGTGGCCGTGGGCTACGAGGCGCTCGCCACGGACCGCTTCGGGAGCGTGGGCGACGTGCTCCTCGCCGCCGGCGTCCAGGGCGAGCTGGTGCCCGGGCTGAGGCTCGGGCTCGCCGGCCGCAACCTGCTGGCGCTCGGCCGCGACATGGAGTCCGACCTGCGGCGCTCGGCGGCGACGGTCCCAGGCCTCACCGTCGGGCTTGCGTTCGCGCCGTCGGACCGGGCGACGCTCGTGCTCGACGCCGACCAGGACCTCGACTTCGGCCTCTCGGTCCGCGCCGGCGCCGAGGTCTACCCCGTCGACGCCCTCGCCCTCCGCGTGGGCGTCTCCACCGAGCCCGTCCGGTTCACGGCCGGGGCCGGCGTCCGCGTGGGCCCGCTCCGCGCCGACGTGGCCGTCGAGCGCCACGAGTCGCTGGGGCTGACGCCCGCCGTCGGCGTCGAGGTCGGGTTCTAGGATGCGGGTCGCGCTCTCCCTGGCCCTCCTCCTGCTCGCCCTGCCCGTCGCCGCGCAGGTCCCGCCCGACTCCACCCGCACCCCGGCTGATACGCTGGCGACGCCGGACCCGGAGGCCCGCTTCGAGGCCCTTGCCGAGGACGACCTCGTCGGGGACCCGACCGAGCTGTTGGAACTCATCGAGTCGCTCCGCGAGAACCCCCTCGACGTGAACGAGGCGACGGCGGAGGCGCTGGCCCAGATCCCCGCCTTCTCGCCGCTGGTCGCCGCCGCGATCGTGATCCACCGAAACGCGAACGGGCCGTTCGCCTCGCTCCCCGAGCTCCGCGCCGTCGACGGCGTCACGGCCGACGTGTACCTCGCCGCGCGTCCGTTTCTCACCATCGGCACCCGACTCCAGACGCCCCAGACGCGCCCGGCCCGCTTCCCCACTGCCCCCTCCCTCGCGTCCGTTCTCGACGGTCTCCGCTACACGGCCATTCAGCGCGTCCAGCGCCGCCTCGACCTCGGCGCCGGCTACCTCGGCCCGGACTCCACGCGGACCTTCCCGGGCTCGCCCGAGCGGATCTACACCCGCCTCCAGGCCACCTACCGCCGGCAGGTCAGCGTGAACCTCACGATGGAGAAGGACCCGGGCGAGGCGTTCCGGTTCGACCCGGACACGAACACGTACGGGTACGACTACGTCAGCGGCCACGCCGCGCTCCTCGACCTGGGCCGCATCGACGCCCTCGTCGTGGGCGACTACGTGGCCGAGTTCGGGCAGGGCGTGGCGCTCTGGCGTGCCTCGGGCTTCGGCAAGGGGCCCGACGCCACCCAGGGGCCGATCCGCAGCGGGCGCGGCATCCGGCCGTACGGGTCGGTGGACGAGAACCGCTTCTTCCGGGGCGCGGCGCTCACCCTCGCCATCGTCCCGCACGTCTACGTCTCCGGCTTCGCCAGCCGCCGCACGCTCGACGCGAGCGTGTTCACGCCGGACTCGACGGACATCGGCGACCCCGACCTGCCGGACGTCACGGGCGGCACGATCGTCACGAGCCTCAACGCCGACGGCCTCCACCGTACCGACCACGAGCTCGCCCGAAAGGACGCACTCGACGAGACGCTCCTCGGCGGCGGGGCCGAATACCGGATCTCGAACGGCGAGGTCGAGGGCCGGGCCGGCGTCGTCGCCACACGGTCGCGGTTCGGGACGCCCCTCGCGGCGGGCGACCGGCCGGACGAGCGGTTCGAGTTCGCGGGCGACGAGGCCACGGTCGTCAGCGTCTACGCCGACGCCAAGACGCGGGCCGGTCAGCTCTTCGGCGAGGCCGTTCGCGGCGCGGGCGGCGGCGTCGGCGGCGTGGGGGGCGTGCTCGCAGACCTCGGCCGGAGCACGGACCTCCTCCTCGTCGGCCGCCACTACGAGCCCGCGTTCACATCGCTCCACGGCTACGCCTTCGGCGAGCGGAACGGCGCCGGGACCAACGAGACCGGCCTCTACACGGGCGTCCGCGTGCAGCCGTCGCGTGCCTGGATCGTGGACGCCTATTTCGACCAGTACCGCTTCCCGTTCCTCCGCTTCAACGTGCCGCGCCCGAGCGGGGGGCACGAGGCCCTGCTCCGCGTCGAGCACCTCCCGCGCCGCTACCTCCGCGCCTACCTCCAGGCCCGGACGGAGACGCGCGAGGTCGGGATCGACGTGCCGAACCGGGTCCCCGGCTCCGTCGTCGGCGGGCTGGCGACCGAGACGCGCCAGACGCTCCGGCTCCACGGCGAGTGGGAGGCCGACCGGACGCTCCGCTTCCGCGCTCGCATCGAGGGCTCGCGGTTCGTCGACCCGGACTCGGCCGTCGGGACGCAGTACGGCTCGCTCGTCTACCAGGACGTTCGGTGGCAGGCCACGCGCCGCGTCCGCGCCGACCTCCGCCTCACCCTCTTCGACACCGACGGCTACGACGCCCGCCTCTACGCCTTCGAAAACGACCTGACGGGCGTGTTCTCGATCCCCGCCCTCTCGGGCCGCGGCGTCCGGGCCTACGTGCTCGTCGCCGCCGAGCCGGTCGACGGCCTCGTGCTCCAGGCCAAGCTGGCGACGACGTGGCTCCGCAACGTCCGCCGCATCGGGTCGGGCGCGAGCGAGGTGGAGGGCCACCGCGTGAGCGACCTGGGCGTGCAGGTCCGGTACCGGCTGTAGCGATCCACCCGTGGCCCGCTACGGCGTCTCGACGGTCAGGAGGACGAGGCCTCCGGTCCCCTCGACGGACCGGCAGCGGAGGTCCAAGAGCTCGCCGTCGCCCGCGACGACGCCCTCCAGACGGCTCGCGTCGCCCGACGCCGCCCGGATGATCGCGTCCCGGACCCGGTCGTGCGCGCCCTCGACCAGCGAGAGCATGGAGGTAGCCGACCGGCCGACCGTCTCGGCGTGCGTCGCCCCCGCGAGCCCGAGCATCCGCGCGTTGGCGTCGACCACGAGGCCGCCCGGCTGCAGCACGGCGGCGGGCTGGGGCACCTCCTCGAACAGCGCCCGGAACAGCGCGCCGGTTCGGGAGACCGTGCTCCAGAGCGCGTCGGTCTCGGTGCGGACCTGGAAGCGCGTGGCGATCTCCGCCATGACCAGTTCGGCCAGCGCGTCGAGGATCTCGCGGTCGCTGTCGGTCCACGCCCGGGGGACGCTGTCGATGGCGCAGAGCGAGCCGAGGGTCTGCCCGCTGGGCGCGCGGAGCGGGGTGCCGAGGTAGGCGACCACGCCGAGGTCGCGGATGGCGAGGTTGTCTCGCACCGCCGGGTGCTCGCGCGCGTCCTCCACCACGAGCGGCGCGTCGGTGACGACGACGTGCTTGCAGAACGAGTGCGTGAGCGCCGTCCCGCCCAGCGAGCACCACGGCTCGGGGAGCCCCTGCTGGCTCTTGAACACCTGCCGCCGCTCGTCGACGAGGGAGACCAGCGCGACGGGGACCCGTAGGCAGCGCTGGACGAGCCGTGTCAGGCGGTCGAACGCCTCCTCTGGCACGCCGTCTGCGAGGCCCGATGCGTCGAGCGCGTCGAGCCGCTCGGGGGCAGCGAGCGCCGCGTCCACACTCGGGAGGTCGGGAGCGGAGTCGGTCATCGGCACGCGGCTGGGGCGAGGCAAGGTATCGAGGGGGCCCCAGTCGATGCGCCTCTTCATACGGAACGCCCCGTCGCCGGCGAACCTCCACGCCGGGCCCGTACGTTCCCTCCCCATGAGCTCGACCGTTCCCCCTACCGAGGACGACGACCACGGCCCGCGGCCGTCCCTCGTCGCCACGCTCCGGCGCATCCTCCGCTTCGCGCGGCCCTACCGCACCCGGCTCGCCGTCGCCGTCGTGCTCACCCTCCTGGCCACGTCCGTCGGGCTCGTGGTCCCGCTCGGGCTCCAACGCCTGCTCGACTCCGTGTTCGAGGCGGGGAACGCGGGCCTGCTCAACACGATCACGGTCGTCCTGTTCGGGCTGTTCGCGCTCCAGGCCGTCCTCGGGTTCAGCGGGACCTACCTGATGGAGTGGACCGGCGAGCGCGTCGTGACCGACCTCCGGCGGACGGTGTACGAGCACCTCCACCGCCTCGGCCTCCGCTTCTTCTCGGACACGCGGACGGGCGAGATCACGAGCCGGCTCACCAACGACGTCTCGAAGGTCCAGTCCATCGCCACGAGCGACCTCGCCGAGGTCCTCCGCCTGACGCTGATGCTCGTCGGGTCGGTGGCCCTGATGCTCGTCCTCAACTGGCGGCTCTCGCTGTTGATCTTCGCCGTCGTCCCGCCCGTGGCGTGGGCGGTTCGGTGGGTCGGCCAGAAGGTGCGGGGGCTCTCGCGGGAGATCCAGGACCGGCTGGCGGACACGACGGCGGTGGCGGAGGAAGCCATCGCGGCCGTCCGCGTCGTCAAGGCGTTCGCGCGCGAACAGCACGAGGTCGGGCGCTACCACCAGGCCGTCGAGGGGCTGTTCCAGGAGTCGCGGCGGCGGGCGTGGATCGTGGCCGCCTTCTGGAACACGGTCGCGTTCGTGTTCACCTCGGCCCTCGTCGCCATCTTCTGGTTCGGAGGGCGCGAGGTGCTCGCGGGGCGGCTCACGCCGGGCTCCCTCGTGGCCTTCATCGTCTACGCCCTCAACATCGCCCGGACGGTCGGCGGGGCGGGCCGGCTCTACACCTCGTTCAACGCCGCCGCCGGGGCCTCGGAGCGGCTGTTCGACCTGCTCGACACCGAGCCCGACGTGGCCGACGCCCCCCACGCCCGGCCCCTCCCCTCGCCCATCCGCGGCGCCGTGGCCTTCGAGGCCGTCGCGTTCGGCTACGACGCGGACGACCCGATCCTGGAGGACGTGACGCTGGAGGCCGCCCCGGGCGAGACGGTCGCACTCGTTGGACCGAGCGGAGCGGGCAAGACGACGCTCCTCAACCTCATCCCGCGCTTCTACGACGTCGACGCCGGGGCCGTCCGCATCGACGGGGTCGACGTGCGAGATCTGACGGTACGGAGTGTCCGCGAGGCCGTCTCCGTCGTTGCCCAGGACGTCCAGCTCTTCGGGGCGTCCGTCTTCGACAACATCCGCTACGGCCGGCTCGACGCGACGCCCGAGGCCGTCGAGGCCGCCGCCCGGGCGGCCCACGCGCACGAGTTCATCCTGTCGCTCCCGGACGGCTACGAGACCCAGGTCGGAGAGCGCGGCGTGAAGCTCTCTGGCGGCCAGCGCCAGCGCGTTGCGATCGCGCGGGCGCTCCTGAAGGACCCGCCGATCCTGCTCCTCGATGAGGCCACGAGCGCCCTCGACTCGGAGTCGGAGGCGGCCGTGCAGGACGCCCTGGCAGTCCTCATGCGCGGACGGACGACGTTCGTCATCGCCCATCGCCTCTCGACCGTCCGCGACGCCGACCGCATCCTGGTACTCGACCGCGGCCGGATCGTCGAGCGCGGAACGCACGACGAGCTGGTGTCCGAGGGCGGCCTCTACGCCCGCCTCGCCGAGCGCCAGTTCGACCTCGAACGGGCGGCCTCCGACCTCCTGGCGGACTAAGGCAGCGGCGAACCCCGCACGCCGCGCGTCGTAGCTGCCTCCCCGCACCTTCTCGCCGTGCGCGCGCCGAGGCGCGGCCTCCATCGACCCCGTTCAGCCTCTACCCCAGCCCCCTGACCGGCCGGTCTCCTCACCAGAGCGCTACGCGTCCTCCTCCCATCCTCCCTCCCCTCTCATGGCCCAGCAATACGACGCCCCCCCCGCGATGCAGATCGACACGGACAAGACGTACCGTGCGACGCTCTCGACCGACCGGGGCGACATCGTCCTCGACCTCTTCGCCGAGCACGCGCCCAAGACGGTCAACAACTTCGTGACCCTCGCCCGCGACGGGTTCTACGACGGGCTCGTGTTCCACCGCGTGATCCCCAACTTCATGATCCAGGGCGGCGACCCGACCGGCACCGGCCGGGGGGGCCCGGGCTACCAGTTCGAGGACGAAGTCCAGAACAACCCACTCAAGCACGAGACGGGCGTGATCTCGATGGCCAATGCCGGTCCCAACACGAACGGCAGCCAGTTCTTCATCACGCACGGCCCGCAGCCGCACCTCAATGGCCGCCACACCGTCTTCGGCAAGGTGGTCGAGGGCCAGGACGTGGTCGACTCCGTCCAGCAGGGCGACGCGATGACCTCCGTCTCCATCGAGGAGGTCTAGCCAGCCCGACGCCGTTCTACGACGCGCCCCCGCCCCGGCACTGGTCCGAGGCGGGGGCGCGATGGTTCGGGACGAGGGGCTAACTCTCCGTCCCTCCGTTTGTCGTGTCTGCCGGGACGCCGTCCTCGCGGCGGAACTCGAAGTCCTGGACCTTCAGGACCGGCTTGAACAGGAACCCTTGGAAGTTCGCCGAGTCGGGGTTCCCCCGTGTCACGAACGACTCCTCGACGTTGAAGTCGACGAGCACGTCGATTTCGCCGTCCGACCCGTCGAACGCATAGTCGGGGAGCGTCACCTTGATGCCGGACTGCTGGGCGCTCGGGAGCTTGAGGGCGTACGTGCTCCCGTCGCGGAAGACCACGTGGGCGTCTTCGCCGACGTAGAACCGGAGGCGGTTATAGGAGCCATCGGCCGGGATCGTCACGTCGCTCACGAGGAGCGTATCGACGCCGCCGCGGAGGTCGAGCAGGTTGAGCGCGACGGGGGCGCCGTCGTAGAGAACGATCCGGCTGCGGACGGCCTCCGTCGACGACGTGTCGTTGGTGGCATCGCCATCGTCCTCGGCGGCAAGCGCCTCGATTCGCGTGATCGTGACGTTGGCCGAGTCGGCGAGGTCGAACGGGAAGGGCGCGTCGGTCATCCGGACCGAGAGCCGCGCCTGGCCGGCGGACGAGCCGAACGCGTCGCACGCCGACAGCGAGAGGCCGAGCGCCACAAGGGCGGCGGCGAGAAACAGAGAACGCATATGTGGGGGGAGGTGGTGGGAGGGGTCCATACCCCCAGCATCGCCGGCAGGTCCGCCCGCTACATCATTCCCACAATCCGTCACGCCCTCGCACCCATCCCAGAGGGCGCGGCGCGTGTCCCCGAGACGCTCCACGGGTTCTTAGGGGAGGAGCAGTTCCAGCGCGAGCGGGAGCACGTAGAACAAGCCCAGGAGATAGGCCACCGCGTAAATCCGGTTCTTGAACGCCAGCTCGCCCACCCACTCGGCCATCCGGATCGGCACCTCGCGGATGACGCGGACCGGGTAGATCAGTGCGATCCCGAACACGTTGAAGAACGTGTGGCAGAAGGCGACCGTGAGGCCCGCCGCGGCCGCCGGCTCGCCGCTCGCGACAGCCACAAGCGCCGCGATGACGGCGGTGGCCGTGGTCCCGACGTTGGCCCCGAGCATGTAGGGGAACACGCGCCGGACCGTCAGGATGCCGGCCCCGATGAGCGGGACCACGAGGCTCGTCGTCACCGACGACGACTGGACGAGGAAGGTGAGCACCATCCCGAAGGCCATCGCCTTCATCGGGTTGCCGAACACGTACCGGTCCAGCACCCCCTCGGTCCGCCCCAGCACGAACCCCTTCAGAAGCACGACGAGGTAGCGGAGGGCGAGGAACAGGAGCCCCAGTCCGACGAGGGCCATCAGCCACGGGATCTCGCCCAGCAGCGATGCCACGAGCCCCGCGACGGCCTCGAAGGGCGTGTCGCCCTGGCCCCCGGAAGCGACGCCGGGGACCGCGTTCGCGAGCGCCGTCGCCGGGACCGAGATGACCCCGAAGGCCAGTTCGAGGGGGAGCAGGATGAGCACGCTCAGCCAGTTAAAGAAGTCGTGGACCGTCGCGCCGGCCATGGCGCGGCGAAACTCGTCAGGCCGCGTGATGTGGCCCATCGAGACGATCGTGTTGGTCACCGTCGTCCCGATGTTGGCCCCCATGATCACCGGGATCGCGTTCGTCAGCGAGAGCGTGCCCGTGGCGACGAGCGTGACGACGAGGCTCGTGGTGGTCGACGACGACTGAACGAGGCTCGTGACGAGGATGCCCGTGATGAGCCCGAGGAGCGGGCTGTGCGTCGCGCGTTCCAAGAACCCCTCCAGGTCGAACGTCCCCTGCCCGAGCGCCTTGATCCCGTCGCCCATCAGCTCCAGGGCGACCACGAACATGAACAGGACGGCGAGGAGGGCCAGCACCCGCATCCACAGGGGGCCGTGCGCCGGCGTCGCCGGATCCTGGTCCAGGTCCTCCTTCTCGATCGGGGGGGCCCCCGTCGCTAAGTCGAGGGGAAAGTCGTCGTCGTGGGGCGTGGGCATGCGGACGATGGGGCCGGCTCACGCCGGAAGGCAGGAGAAGGGCGGGCGTGCTCGATCAGGCGTCGGTGTCCCAGGTCGGCGAGTTGCGGACCTGGTCGAACGGGAGGGCGACCGCCGAGATGATGTTCGAGAGGTGCGACGAGGTCCGACCAATCATCCGCGACCCGACGGCCAGGACGACGGCCGCGTTGGGGCTCATGTCGGCGTCGGAGGCTAGCTCGCGGAGGAAGTCGGCCACGTCCGTCTTGGTCCGGTCGTGCTCCTCCATCACGGTGCGCGCCGCCTGGCGGTCCCCGTCGACGAACGCACGGCGGGTGCGCGGGAACGCCGACTGGACGCGGTCGCGGATCGGGCGGAGCGCCTCGACATGGCGCCCCATCCGGGGCGTGGCTGCCAGCTCGGAGGCCTTCGCGATGCTCTTGGCGAGGTCCCCGCACCGCTCGGCGTCCTGGACGATCGAGACGAGGAGGAGGCTGAACGAGGTCTCCACATGCGGGTCGGAGACGATGTGTTCGAGGACCGCCCGTCGGATGACCTGCTCGCCCTTGTTGATCTCCTCGTCGAGCGCGGAGAGGTCCACCTGGATCGACTGGTTGTCGAGGAGGCAGTCGGTGGCCGCCGCGAACATCTCGGCGCTCGTGTCGAGCATCGCGCCGAAGCGCTGGAGGCTCTTCTCGATGAGGGGCGGCTTGGCTCCGGTGAGGAAGCTGAAGAACTGCATGGGTCCGGGGGTGAGGAGGCCGAGGACTCAAGGTGTCGTCCCCGTGTTTCCTGAGTGTTACCAGACCGAGCCGGGCGCCCCGTTTCGACGCCCCTGGGCCGGTTTCGGTCCGATCTTCAAAACACCGCCGACAACTGGAGCCGGACGGTCTGGATCGTCGGCGCCTCGGCCGGCGCGCGGCCGTCATACGAGAGCGTCGCCCGGAGCTGGTCCGTCAGGCCGAGTTGGCCGTCGAGGCCCCAGAGGTAGGAGGTGCCTGGCCCTCGCCCCTCGGTGAGTTCGAAGAGGGCGAGGCCGCCGGTCCCCTCCCCGCGCAGCCGGATGTCCGACCGCTCGACGCGGGCGGCGACGGAGAACCGCCCGGCCCGCGTCCACCGCGCCTCGACGGGTACGCGGACCACGAACGCCCCCGCCGCTCGCAACGCCGGCGCGAGCGCGTCCGTCCGGTCCGAGACAACGGGGGACACCGTGACGGCGAGCGTCGGGTGCGCCGCCCACGTCAGCGACGGCTCCAGGGTGATGCTGCGAAGGTCGTAGGTCCGGCTAGCGAACGTCTCGCTGAGCGCCTGGCGCCGTCCCGCCGAGGCCTCGATGCGTGCGTCGAGCATGGCGCCGAGCGGCCCGTGGGCCTCGGCGCGGAGGGTCTGGACAAGCCGCGTCTCCAGACCGGCGGCGAGTCGTGACGTCGTCCGCGCGTGCTCGCCCGTGAGGCGCCCGCCCGCACGGGGCCGGTCTGGGAAGAGGACCACCTCCTGCTCGATTCGGAACCGCCCGTTGACGGTCCCGGACTCCGGGTCGCCGTTCTGCTGGAGGACGGCCGGGTCCAGAAGGAGCACGCGCAGCACGTCCTGCTCGCGCGTCTGCTCGCGCAGGTCCATCACGGTCCGCAGTTCGACGGCGCGGAGCGCCAAGGCGACGGGGCCCTCGCCCACCGCCAGCCGCCCTGGCCGCAGGCCAAGACGCAGCCCCACGCCCACGCCGACGGTCGGGACGAGGTTCTGGCTGGGCACGAACGTGCGGAGGTAGGTGCCCTCAAGGGGCGTCGTCTCGGGGAAGAACTCGTCCACCTGGGCCACGCCGTCAGGCTCACTGGGGCGAGCTTCGCCTTGCCCATCGCGCCAGACGAACTCCCCAAAATCTTGTCCGACAAGCACGTATGTCTCTTGCAAGATCGGGGCCCGCTCCGTCAGCGCGTCGTAGACGAGGCGGGTGTCGAGGGCGCCCCCGAGCGGCGCCGCGCGCGTCGAGAGCCGCAGGGCGACGGACTCGGCGTCCTGCCGGCCGAGCTGCCGAAAGTCCTCGCCGTAGCGCTTGCGGCGGTAGGCAAGGCGCGCGTCGGCCTGGACGCTCCCGCCAGGCCGCACCCGCGCCGTCGTCTCGACGGTGAGTGCGCGGGCAGCGTTGGCGAGCGGTGCCTCCTGGCCGAGCGGACCGAGGGGCTCGCTCTCGCGCCGCCACTCGACCGTCGTCTCCGACGCCAGCCCCGGCACGTCGACCGCAACGCCGGGGCGGACGGCGACGAACGCGTAGCTCGCCGAGAGGAGCGAGTCCTGCGCGAGCGCCCCGCCCTCCTGCTCGCGCCGCTCGTGCTCGACGGCCAGCGACGGCGTCGCCCATCCTATGGGCCGTGCCGCCGCGAGGCGCTGGCGGACGAACGAGCCGGTCCCGAGTTGGTCGGCCACGGGCCCCGTGCCGAACGAGCGCGTCGCATCCACCTCCAGGTCGAGCGTCGGGAGGCCGAACGGCCCGGCGAGGCCCGGCTGCCCGAGGCGGACGTCGGCGCCGGCCCGGTCGGAGCGGAACCCGCCGAGCGAGAGACGTCCGCCCTCGACGCTCGCCGCGGCGGCCTCGCCCCGTGCCCAGCGGACCACGCCCTCCGTCACGTCCTCCCCGAGCGTGTCGAGGACCGAACCGAACGGCGTCCCGGCGCGGGCGAGGTTCCAGCGGCGGTTGAACTCGACGTCCCGAACCCGGTCGAGCGGACGGAACCGGTCGGCCCGCGCGCGCCGGACGATCTCGCCGCTCAGCACGCCGGCCGCGCCGACCGTCTGGGGCTGGAGGCGGAGCGCGAGCTGCAAGGCCCCCGCTCCATCGTCCTCGTCGCCGACCGGCGAGAGCGTATTGCCGTCGTCCACCGACCGTGCCCACTCGCCGTCGACCACGAGGCCCGGGATCGGCTCGACGGCGCCCGTCAGGTCCACGAGCGTGCGCGCCGCCGGACGTGGGAGGATGCGGAATGGGATGGCGTCGCCCCGCCCCGCCCCGACGTACTCGTAGAGGATCCCGTTGCGGGCCTGCCCGGCGCGCCGGTAGTCGCCCTCCCCGAGCGGCACGCGCGTGAAGCGGACGCGGAAGACCTCGGCGCTCTGGGGCGTGGCAGGGACGTAGATGGAGACCGTCCGGCCGTCGACCGTCGTGTCGCGGCGGGCGTAGAGCACGACCGGGCTTTCAGCGTCGAACGCGACGGGCTGAGCGCCCGGAACGAGCACGTCGGTGTCGCCGGCGGCGGCGATCGCGTCCAAGTCGTCCTCGCTCAGCCCCAGGTCGACGGCGAACGACGCGGCGTCGGCCTCGCGGAGCACGCGCGCGCCGAGGCGGACGCGCGGGTCGCCGTCCGTCGGCCACAGCCCGACGTCGCCACCGCCGGCGAGGAGCGTCCGCGTAAAACCGCCCGCCGTGTACTCGAAGTCGACCGTGAGGCGACGCTCGGCGGTGATGAGGCGGCTCGGGGTGAAGGTGACCTCGCCCGTCCCGTAGTCGATGGTGTAGTCGCCGCTCTCGCCGCGCCGGAGGAGCTGGCCGTCGAGGTAGACGCGCTCGCTGCCCGGCACGACTACGACGAACGCCTCCCCTGCCTGCCCCTCCAGCCGGTACGGCCCCTGCACACCCTCCAGCGCCACGAGGTCCTGGCTCCGGAAGCGCCCGCGCGTCGCCGACGCCGACCCGACGGCGCGACCGCCCGCGACGAACCCGCCGGACGGGATCTCGGCCTCGACGAACGCGCCCTGCACCTGGCGGGCGAGCGGCGCGAAGGCCGTTCCGGGGAGCCGCAGGTCCACGTCCCCGAGCCGCGCCCGCACGCCCGGCCCGTCGACCTCGACGTAGACCCGGTCGAGGTCGCTCAGCTGCTGGGTGGTGCCCTCCGGGAGGATCGGCGTGTTCTCGTCGGTGAGGGCCGCGCGGAGCGTCACGCCCGGCGCCACGTCGCCCGCGACGGAGAGCCGCAGCCCCGACGTGACCGACACGTCCCGATTGTTGCCGGCGACGACGCCGCGCGTGATCGACCCGCGCGTCTGGAGCGTCGGTGGCGCGCGCCCCGGGTCCACCTCGCCGCGCGGACGCCGCGTCCGCGACGAGTCGGGCGCGTAGAGGGCCCGGAGCGAGTCGGCCGGTGGGAGGTGCGCGCGGACGGGCCCGATTGCCGCGAACGACCGGTACACCACGACCACGATGACAACGCTATCGGCCGCCGCCCGAAGCTGGAACAGGCCGTCGTCGTGGACCTCGTAGGCGGATCGAGCGAGCGGCACGAACGCCGTGTCCCGCAACACCTCCGCCGCCTCAGATCCGGGGATCGGATGGCCCGAAAGCTGCGCCGCCGTCTGTCCGGGCGCGAGCGCGAACGTGTCCCGCCGGGCGCCGAGGCCGGGGCCGTCCTGCGCGTCGGCAGACGCCGCGAGGGCGACTCCGAGGAGGGCGAGTACGGCGATGCGAGACCTCATCCAGAGGCGGCCAGGCGGCGGCGAAACGGCGGACGAGGTAGCGGAGGGCGGGGGGCGCGACGGCGGGGGCGTGGAACGTAACGAGAGGCGCCGGGCGTCGACAATGCTCCGGCGGTCGCCCTACCGTCCGTCGAGGGCGATCAGACGCGTCCGCGTGAGCACGACGAGCCCACGCGGCCGGAGGACGGCGTCCCGCAGCGGCTCCCCGATCGCCACCGGCACGACCCGGACGCGGCGACCGTCGAGGGTATGGATCGAGACCGTCGCCGCCGTCACGACGAGCAGCGAGTCGCCCGCGACGCTCACGGCCACGGGCGCACCATCGACCGGAAGGACGGGGCCGGGCGCCCCGAACGCGTCGAACGTCTGGACCACGCGCCGGGCGCGGTCGGCTACGAACACGGTGCCGGCCTGCCCGAGCGCGAGGTCCACCGGTTCCGCCAGCGCGCCGGCGCCCGATCCGCCCAGGACCCGCTCGACGGACCGCTGCTCGTTCAGCCGAAGCACCACGCCGCGCTCCGCCTCGACCACGTAGAGCGACCCATCCGTCCCGGCAGCGACGGCGACGGGCCGCCCACGGGGCGCGTCGCTCGGCACCGGCCCCATAGCACGCGCCGCCCGCGCCGGGTCTACCTCGGGGACGGCCACGGTCTCGGCGGCCCGGCCCTCGACCGTGAAGTGCGTGACGGTCCCGGCCGCGTCGGCGACGAACACGGCCTGCCCGTTCGTCGGGTCCACGTCGACGGGGTCGAGGAGGGCGGCGGCGCCCGTCCCGGCGCCGCCGAAGACGGCGGGCCCCTCCCCCACGCCGATCCGGTACACGGCCGACTCGGACGCGTCGACCACGTAGAGCACGCCGGCCGGCGTGGCGGCGAGCGCACGGGCGTCCGCGAACCGGGCGAGCGTGATCCCGTCTGCGTCACCCGTGGGCACCGCTGGCGCGCCGGCGCACGCCGACACCCCGAGCACGAGCGCCAGCACGACGCCCACGCCACGCGGACGGCGCCGCCTCATGACCCGCCCAGCCGGCGGAGCCCTTTCTTGCCAATGTCGCGCCGGAGCGTCTTGCCATCGAACGAGAGCGCATCGGCCGCGGCGTAGGCCGCGTCGAGGGCGTCCTGGAGCGTCGCGCCGAGGCCCGTCACGCCGAGCACGCGCCCGCCGGCCGTCACCACGTTGCCCTCCAGCGACCGGGCCGTGCCGGCGTGGAAGACGAGCGCGTCGTCGCGGGCCGGGCCGAGGCCGCGGATCAGCTTGCCCGTCTCGTACGCCCCTGGGTAGCCCTCCGACGCCAGCACCACGCACGCCGCGGCCCCGTCGCGTGTCTCCACCGTGAGATCGCGGAGGCGGCCATGGGCGACAGCCTCGCAGAGGTCCACGAGGTCGGTCTGGAGGAGCGGGAGGACGGCCTGAGCCTCGGGGTCGCCGAATCGGCAGTTGAACTCGATCACCTTGGGCCCGCTCGCGGTGATCATGAGGCCGACGTAGAGGACGCCCCGATACGGCGTCCCGGCCGCGCGCATCCCGTCGAGCACCGGCCGCACGACCTCGGCCTCGACGCGCGCGAGCACCTCCGGCGTGACGACGGGCGCCGGCGCGTAGGCGCCCATGCCGCCCGTGTTGGGACCGGTGTCGCCCTCGCCGATCCGCTTGTGGTCCTGGGCGGGCGGGAGGAGCACGTAGCCCTCGCCGTCGGTGAGGACGAAGACGCTGGCCTCCTCGCCCTCCAGGAAGTCCTCCACGACGACGGTCGAGCCGGCGGTGCCGAACGCGCCCTCCTCCAGCATCTCGGCGAGCGCCTCGCGGGCCATCTCTCGCGTCTCGGCGACGACGACGCCCTTGCCGGCCGCGAGGCCGTCGGCCTTGAGGACGACGGGGAGCGGCTGGGCCTCGATGTACGCCCGTGCCTCGTCCACCGAGCCCAGGCCGAACGTCCGGCTGGCGGCGGTGGGGACGCCGCACCGGGCCATCACGTCCTTGGCGAACGCCTTCGAGCCCTCGAGCTGCGCCGCCGCCCTCGACGGGCCGACGACCGGGATCCCGGCCTCGTCCAGGCGGTCGGCCAGGCCGGCCACGAGGGGGACCTCCGGACCGACGACGACGAGGTCGACGGCGCGATCGCGCGCCAGGTCGACGAGCCCGTCGATGTCGGCGGCGTGGACGGCGACGTTCTCGGCCCAGGCGGCCGTGCCGGCGTTGCCGGGGGCGCAGAGGAGGAGCGGGCGGCGGGGGCTCTGGGCGAGGGCGTAGACGAGGGCGTGCTCGCGGCCGCCGCCGCCCACGACGAGGATCGTCATGGATGCATGAGGAATGGAGCGAAAAGATACCGGCCGCGTATAGCCCCCCGTCCCATCCCCTCTGCCCGTGCTCACGCTCCTCGCGCTCACGCTCCTCGCCGCGCCGCTCCAGGTCCCCCAGTCGCCCTCCCCCGCCGACACGACCGACGACCAGCCAGCGGCCGCGGCCGTCGGCAACGTGCTCTCCGACGACGTCCGTTACGACGAGTCCGGCGACGACGGCCCGGGCATCCAGTTCCGGCCCCGCGTCGCGCCCTCGGCCCTGTACTCCACCAGCAAGGGCATCGGGATCGGCGGCGGCGTCGGGATCCGAAACGTGGGGTGGACCGGCAGCGACCTCGTCGTGGACGTCCGCCTCCAGCAGCGCGCCCAGGGCGCCGACGTGACGTTCTTCACCGGCGACCCGTACGACGAGCTGGTCCACGGGCTCTTCAACGTCGGCGGCTCGACGACGCAGCGCCGCCGGTACTACGGGCTCGGGCCGTACACGCTCACGAACAACCAGATCAACCTCTACCACGACGCCGCGCAGGCCGAGGCCCGCCTGGGCGTCTACCCGCTTGGGACGACGGTCCTCCTCGTCCAGCCCGGCCTCCGCTTTCTCTACGACCGATCGGGCGGGATCAACGAGGACGCAACGACCGGCGACTTCGGCGAACTGGACCCGGCCTCGCAGCAGGCCGTGACGATCGCGCAGGGCGACCCGCGCCGCGCGCTCTCCCTCGGCATCGAGGTGGCGACGGACCTCCGCGACTGGCCCGCGTACCCCCGCTCCGGGTCGTTCTTCACGGCCGAAGCCCGCCACCAGATCGCCCTCGGCGATCACGAGTTGACGCTCGACCGGTACGCGGCCTCCGCCATCGGCTACCTCCCCATCCGCGGCCGCAAGACCATCCTGTTCCGAGGCATCGGCGTGATCACGCGGAGCGCGGACCTCGACGACGACGGCGAGGGCGACGACATCCCGTTCTACTACCTCCCGACTCTCGATGACCGCGTGGCGGCCCCGTTCAAGCAGGAGCGGCTGACGGGTCGTGACATCCTCGCCGTCGGCGCCGGCTTCCGCGTCCCGGTGGTCGACTTCATCGGGGTCTACGGCATCGATGCGCTCGTCATGGGGTACGTGGGGAACGCCTACGACAACGTGTTCGAGCAGTTCAAGCTGGGCGTCTCGTTCAGCGAGTCCTCGCAACCTGAGCCGGGGGGCGGCGCGCTGCTCCGGCCGGCGCTCGGCCTCGGCCTCGGCGTGGTGAACCTGGACAAGGAGCGCGTGGTGGTGGGCGGCCTGCTCGGCGTGGGCCCGGGCGGAATCACGCTCGCCACCCTCCGCATCGCCTACGATCTCCGGGACTCGCGCCCGCTCTTCCGCTAAGGCGGAGGGGCCGTGAGCCCCGCGCGAATCGCGCGTCAAGCCCCCACCGTGCTCAGGCCCGGCCTCTACCTTCGCGGCTCCCGGACCCTCTCCTCGTGCTCCCCTCCGGCTCCCGCTGGCTGTTCGCCCTGAAAGCCGCGTTCGCGGCCGCGGCGGTCGTGGTGCTCGTCCGCCTGGCCCACCCGGCCGAGGTCTGGCGTGCTGTGCTCAACGCGGAGCCGGTCTGGGCGCTGGCGGCCCTCGCGCTCGTCCCCCTCAACATCGGCCTGGAGGCGTACCGGTGGGGCCGGCTCGTGCGCACCCTCGCGCCGGAGGTCCGCTTTCGGGACGTGTTCCGCGCCGTCGTCGGGGCCTACCCGATGGGGCTGCTGACGCCGGGGCGCGTGGGCGACTACGTGGGCCGGGCCGTCTACCTCCGCGCGATCCCGCCCGGCGCCTCGGCCGCCCTCACCTTCGGCGAGCGCATGGCGACGCTCTCCGCGTGCCTCGTGTTCGGCCTGCTGGCGACCGTCCCGTACCTCCAGTCCCAGGCCGACCCGTCGCCGCTGTGGCCGGCCGTGATCGGCGTGGGCACAGTCGGCGCCGGGGCGCTGATCCTGGCCATCCTGTTCCCGAGCGTGGCGCGGGCGGCGCTCTCGGCCGTGCTCCCGTTCGAGCGGGTGCGGGAGGCGCTCCGCGCGTTCGACCGGATCCCGCCCGACGAGGCGGGGACGCTCCTCGGGCTCTCGTTCGTCCGCTACCTCGTGTTCTCCACCCAGTTCGTCCTCCTCGTCCACGCGTTTGCGCCAGAGACCGCCTGGGGAGCGACGGCCGTGGCCGTGGCCCTCGTCTTCTTCGCCAAGAGCGCCGTGCCCCAGGTGACGTTGGGGGACCTGGGGGTCCGGGAAGGCGCGGCCGTGTTCTTCCTCGGCGCGCACGGCGTGGCCCCAGCCGCCGCGCTCGACGCCTCGCTCTCGCTGTTCGCCCTGAACCTGTTCCTGCCGGCGCTCATCGGCACGCCCTTCCTCCTCCAACTCCGGCTGCGCCAGCGGGACGCGATGCCGGTAGAGGTCGCGGCATGACGACGCTCGCGGGTCTCGTCCTCCTCGGGTTCGGCGGCGCGTACGCGTGGCGCCTCCTCGGCTGGTCGCGCGGCTTCGCGCGGACGGTCCGGCAGACCGACGCCCTCGCCCTGCCGCCGGACGCCGCGCTCCCCATGATCACGGTGATCGTCCCGGCGCGGAACGAGGAGGGCTCGATCGGCCCATGCGTCGACTCCATACTGGCGACGGACTACCCGGCCGACCGCCTGGAGGTGATCGTCGTCGACGACGATTCGTCGGACCGGACCGCCGAGGTCGTCCGAACACGCATCGCATCGACCCCGGCCCTCGCCGCTGCGGGCCCACCGGAGAACGACGTGCCGGGGGAGACGGAGCGGCTCCGGCTCGTCCAGATCCCCGAGAACCGGCGGCGCGAGCGGGCCCACAAGAAGCGGGCGATCGAGAAGGCCATCGACCACGCGCGCGGCGAGATCATCCTCACCACCGACGCCGACTGCGTCGTGCCGCCGGGGTGGCCGCACGCGATGGCGGCTCAGTTCGAGGGGCCCGAGGTCGCGTTCGTGTCCGGCCCCGTCCGCTACCGCGTCGAGCCGGGCGACGGCCCGTTCGTGCGCTACCAGGCGCTCGACTTCTTCGGCCTGATGATCTGCGGCGCGGGCGGCATCGGAACCGGCCGGCCGAACCTCGCCAACGGCGCAAACGTGGGCTACCGACGCGAGGCGTTCGAAGCCCTCGGCGGCTTCGCCGGCATCGACCACGTCACGAGCGGCGACGACGAGCTATTGATGCAGAAAGTGGCCTACGGCACCCCACTCGACGTCCGCTTCTGCGCGGACCCGGAGGCGGTGGTCGTGACGGAGCCGGTGCGGAGCCTGCGCGCCTTCCTCCACCAGCGGAAGCGCTGGGCCTCGAAGCCGGCCCACTACCCTCGCCGCCTCCAGCAACAGCTCGTCGGCGTCGTCGGGTTCTTCGGGGCTCTCGCCGTCGCGCTCGTCGCGCTCCCCGTCGTGCCCGCGCTGTGGCCGTGGATCGCCGGCGCGTTCGCGCTCAAGGCCCTCGGCGACGCCGCGATCCTCCTCCCCTCGACGCGCCGCTTCGGCCAGAGGGGGCTGCTCGCGGCCTACCCGCTCCACGCCGCCCTCCACGCGCCGCAGTCGGCGCTCGTCGCCGTCCTCGGGCAGCTCGGCGGGTTCGAGTGGAAGGACCGACAGCTGGATCAGTAGGACGCCGGCTCGCCGCCTCTCCCCGACCGCTCTCGTGTCCCTGCGCCGCCTCCGCGACTCGCTCGTTCCGCGCGCCCTCGGCCCCGCCGTGCCAGAGGCGATCGTCCGGGGGCCGGCCCGGGACGAGACGGGGCGCCCGCTCCTCTACCTCACCGTCGACGACGGACCGGACGCTGAGGGGACGCCTCTCTGGATCGACGCGCTGGCACGGAACGGGGCCGGCGCCGTCGGCTTCTTCTCGGCCGGGAGGGCCGAGGCTCACCCCGACCTCATCCGCCGGTGGATCGCGGCCGGGCACCGCGTCGGCAACCACGGCGACCGGCACGTCAGCGCGTGGCGGACCTCGCCGTCGGTCGTTCGGGCCGAGATGGAGCGTGCGGAGCGGGTCCTGCGCACCCTCACCGGTGCGCCCGTTTCGGACCTCCGGCCTCCGTACGGCCGCGTGACGCCCGGCCTCGTGCGCTGGTGCGCCACGGGCCGGCGGCGACTCGTGCTGTGGGACCTCCTGCCGGGCGACTACCTACCTTCCCGGACGCCCGACCAGCTCGCCGAGGAAATCGTCACCCTCGCCCGCCCCGGGTCCATCCTGGTCCTCCACGACGGGCCGCCGGCACGCCGCGCCGTCGCCGCGCTCGACCTCGCCCTCCCCCGACTGCGCGCCGCCGGCTGGCGCTTCCCCGTCCTCCCGACCGCCCCATGACTCTCGCCCTCGCCGTCGTGATCGGAGGGTACGGGGCGTTCGTCCTGGGGTTGGTGTGGCGGAACACGCGCCCCCTCGCGCCCCTCCCCGCCCTGGCCGACGACGACCTCCCGACCGTCGCCGTCGTCGTCGCGGCGCGGAACGAGGAGGCGTGCCTCGACCGGTGCCTCGACGCGCTCGTCGCCCAGGACTACCCCGCCGACCGCTTCCAAATCCTCGTCGCGGACGACCACTCGACGGACGGCACCGCCGCCGTGGTCCGTCGCTACGGTCGGGTGCCCGTATCGGCCGGGGCCGACGACGACGCGATCCTCCCGACGCCGGAGGTCGGCTACCTCCGCGTGCCCGATCCCGAGGGCCCGCTCCGCGGGAAGGCTCAGGCACTCCACGTCGCGATCGCTGCGACGGATGCCGAGGTCATCCTCATCACCGACGCCGACTGCGCGCCCGTGCCGACGTGGGCCCGGACGATGGCGTCACGGTTCGTGGGAAGCGACGTGGGGCTCGTCTGCGGGCTCGCGCGGATCGAGGAGCGAGACGGGCGGCCCCTCGACCGCGTCCAGTCGCTGGATTGGTCCATCATGCTCGGGGCGGTGAGCGCCCTCGCGGAGAGCGGCGTCCCGGCCACGGGGATGGGCAACAACATGGCCGTCCGACACGGGGCCTACGACGCGACGGGCGGCTACCCCGCCCTCCCCATCTCCGTCACGGAGGACTTCACGCTCGTCCGCGCCGTCGCCGAGCGGACCGACTGGCGCGTCCGCTTCCCCCTCGATGCCCACGCGGCCGTCTGGACGCTCCCGGCCTCCGACTTCGCCGAGGCCTACGACCAGCGCCGACGGTGGGCGCGCGGAGGCCTCGAAGGCGACCGGCGCGTACTCCCCCTCTACGCCGGCCTGTTCGTGTCGCATGCGCTCCCGCTCGTCGGACTCGCGGTGGCACCAGGCGCCGCCCTCCTCGCTCTCGGCGCCAAGGCCCTGGCGCACGCGCTTCTCCTTCGGACCGTGCTGGGCCGCCTCGGCGAGCGCCTTCGTGTGGGTGACCTCCTCCGCTTCGAGGTCTTCCTGACCGGGTACCTCGTGACGCTCCCCGCCGTCCTCGCCTTGCGGCCACGCATCCACTGGAAGGGACGGCGGCACTAACGGATCCGCAGTGCGCGGGCGCCCGTCAGAGAGGCCCTTCTTTCGGCCCCTCCTCTCATGTCCGAACCATCTACCATCGGCGCCGCCCGCTACGCCCAGCGCCACCCCCTCGAAACCCTCGGCCGCATCGGCTACGCGGTGAAGGGGGTCGTCTACGCCATCGTCGGCTTCCTCGCCGTGGACGCGGCCCGGAGTTCGGGCGACCCGGAGGGCCAGCAGGGCGCCTTTCAGGCGATCGCCGAGACCACCTACGGCACCGTCCTCCTCTGGGTGGTCGTGATCGGGCTGGGGGCGTACGCGCTCTGGCGCCTCATCCTCGCCGTGGCCGATCCGGAAGGCGAGGGGGACGACTTGGAGGGAGGCGTCAAGCGCGCGTTCTACGTGGTCTCGGGGGTCATCTACGGAGGGCTTGCGTACTCGGCCTATCAGACCCTCACGGGCGGGGCCGAGAGCGGAGGAGGCACCGAGGAGCGAACTCAGACCCTCCTCGGCCTCCCTGGGGGACGGTGGCTCGTGGGGCTCATCGCGCTCGGCGTCCTCGCCTACGGCGCCCTCCAGTTTCGGCGGGCCTACAAAGCCTCGTTCATGGAGAAGTTCGCCCTGGAAGGCCTCGCCGCGGCGAATCGGACCTGGGTCAAGCGTGCCGGGCAATGGGGTCTAGCGGCGCGCGGGGTGGTCTACCTCCTCGTCGCGGGCTTCCTCGCCGAGGCCGCCCTCCGGGCCGATTCGGACGAGGCCGGTGGGCTCGACCAGGCCCTCGCGGCGCTCCAACGGCAGCCCTTCGGGCCCTGGTTGCTCGGGCTCATCGCCGTCGGACTCGTCCTCTACGGGGTGTACTGCTGGGTGAACGCCGCCTACCGTCGGTACGAGGGGGTCTAGCAATCCGTGCATTTCCTTCGGGATCGTCAAAAAATTTCCCCCTCCAAATCCCCTTGAAACAATGGCGTAGGGGTTGCTTCTCGAAGAGCCGTTAAGGAAATTCCTGAAGGACGATTCCTACGCTCTCCTTCGTACCCATGCCCCGCGCAAAAGGCGTCATCCGCATCGACTCAGACTCCACCCACGGGTGGCAAGTCCGCGTCTACCGGCATGGCAAGACCTATTCTCGCCTCTTCTCGGACCGCAAGTTGGGAGGGCGGGAGAAGGCGTTCGAGGCCGCCACCCAGTACCGCAAGGAGTTGGAGACGGAGGTGTCGAAGATTCCCGAGGCCGCGCCACGCCGTCGCCTCATCCGCCACAACAAGAACAACACGTCCGGCGTCGTCGGCATCTCGCGGACGTTCAAGCGCGACCGCCGGGGCATCCGGCACGAGGTCTACGCGGTCTCCTGGAACCCCGAGCCCGGCGTGGCCCGCGGCACGTCGTTCTCGATCAAGCGCTACGGGGAGGACGAGGCCTTCCGGCGCGCCTGCAAGCTCCGCTGGGAGAAGATGAAGGAGATCTACGGCGACCGCTACGACGTCGCGAGCTACGAGGATCTCTACCGGAGAAAGGCGGCGGTCGACGAGCGCGCCGAGCGGCGCTCGTCCAGGAAGCGGACGCCCCGGTCGTAGCCCTCCGAGGCGCCGCTACGCCTCGCCTTCTGGGCCCGTAAAGCGGATCTCTGGCTCCGGCTGGATGTCCCCGATCTCGCCGTACTGCGTCTCGTAGCGCCGGATGTTGTCGGCCAGGGCCGCGAGGAGGCGCTTGGCGTGCCCCGGCGTCACCACGATCCGGCTCTTGACGCGCGCCTTCGGCACGCCCGGCATCACACGGATGAAGTCCAGGATGAACTCCTCCGGGCTGTGGGCGATCATGACGAGGTTCGAGTAGACGCCCTCGGCGACGTCCTCCCCCAGTTCGATGGAGAGGGACGGGTTTGGCTTCGGGGAGGGGTTCGGTTCCATATGGGCGGGAGTCGTTTCGAGGGAGAGGAAGCTAGTCCGCGATCACGTCGACCGTTCGACGAGTGCGAGGGAGATCGCCGTCGATCAATGCGCGGCGAGGTCGCGGTCGGCGAGCGTGAGGCGGTCGTCGCCGTCGTGAGCGATGGCCTCGAGGGCCGCGAGACGCGTCGGGCGGAAGCGGAGGCGTGTCTTGCCCCACCGCCGAAGGACGCCGCGCCGCTCGTAGATGCCCGTCACCATCTCCGCGTAGGGCGGGGTGAGTAAGACCGGGAGCGGCGGGAGCGTCTCGATCACGGCGCCTGGCGGCCCGCCTGGGCGAGCGCGGCGATCAGGTCGCTCCGCGTGACGATGTGGAAGACGGGCGCGTCTTCGTCCGCCCCGTTGCCGGGCGCGTCGGCGCGGACGAGGACGGCGCCGGCCTCGCCGTCGAGGTAGGCCGTCAGGCTGTCGAGGTGGACCGTCCGGGGGACGACGGGGAGCGGCTCGCCCATCGACTCGCGGAGGGGCTGGTCGCGCGCCTCGGGGTCGGCGATGAGCCGGTTGAGCACACCGCGCTCCGAGAGGCTGCCGACGACCTCGCCGTCCTGGATCACCGGGACCTGGCTGATCCCGTTCTCCGTCATCGTATGGATGGCCTCGGCGAGCGTGGCGTCCGGCGCGACGGCGATGACGGCCTCGGACCGCTTCCGCGCCGCGAGGACGTGGTCCACGGTCAGCGCCGGCGTCTCGCGGAGGAAGCCGTTCCGGCGCATCCACTCGTCGTTGTAGGTCTTCGAGAGGTAGCGGAAGCCACTGTCTGGCAGGAGCACCACGACGACGGCGTCCTCGTCCACCTCGGCGCGGTGGGCCTGGAGCCAGTCGAGCGCGCCCACGATCGCCATCCCGCACGACTGACCGACGAACAGGCCCTCCTCGCGCGCGAGGCGGCGCGTCATCCGCATCGTCGTCGCGTCGTCCACCTGCACGTAGTCGTCGACGAGGGAGAAGTCCATGTTCTCGGCCAGGATGTCCTCGCCCACACCCTCCGTGAGGTACGGGTAGATCTCCGACTCCTTGAACTCGCCCGTCCGCCAGTACTCGGCGTAGACGCTCCCGAACGGGTCCACCCCGATCACCTGGACGTCCGGGTTCTGCTCCTTGAGGTATCGCGCGGTCCCACTGATCGTGCCGCCCGTCCCGGCGCCGGCGATGAAGTGCGTGAGGCGGCCCTCGGTCTGCTCCCACAGCTCCGGGCCCGTCGTTCGGTAGTGGGCCTCGGCGTTGGCCGGGTGGTGGTACTGGTTCGGGTAGAACGAGTTGGGGATCTCCTTCGAGAGCCGCTGGGCGACCGAGTAGTAGGAGCGGGGGTCGTCCGGCGCCACGTTCGTCGGGCAGACGATGACCTCCGCGCCGAGCGCGCGGAGCACGTCCACTTTCTCGGGGCTCTGCTTGTCGGTCGTGGTGAAGATGCAGCGGTAGCCCTTCGCGATGGCGGCGATGGCGAGGCCAGCGCCCGTGTTGCCGCTCGTCCCTTCGATGATGGTGCCGCCCGGCCGGAGCTGGCCCTTGGCCTCCGCGTCCTCGATCATGGCGACGCCGATCCGGTCCTTCACGCTCCCGCCGGGGTTGAAGAACTCGACCTTTGCGAGGAGCGTGCCGGGGAGGTCGGCGCCGAGCGTCTGGAGCCGGACGAGCGGCGTGTTACCGATCGTGTCGAGGATGGAGTCGGACCACATGGGTGAGGCAGGGCGAGGGAGCGCCGCGAAGCTACGGGCGCGGCCCGGCACCCCCGGTGAGGTCCGGGTGAGTCTGAGGGTCCCGGTGGAGGTAGCTTGAGAGTGTGGAGATTTGATGCCTATGGACTCTGACCCCTCGCTCCCGTTCATCGCGGCCGACCTCCTCTCGGCGCTCAGCACCGCCACGGGGACCGCCCTCGACGCCAACGACGCCTGGCGGTCCGTCTTCGGGACCGACGGGCTGTGGGAGCGGCTTCCGGCCGAGGACACGCGGTTCGCCCAGGAGTACACCGTCGAGGCCGCGCGGGGGGGGCCCGTCACGCACCAGGTGTTCCTCGTCGAGATCCCCGGCAACGACATGGCGACGCCGGTGCTCCTCCACTTCCTCCCGCTCCGGATCCCGGGCTACGAGCCCGGCCAGTACCCCGTCTCGATCACGGGCGAGGTGCTCCGCGAGCCGGCCTCCTGGGCCGCCGAGCAGACGCGCCGCCGCCGCATGGAGATGCTCGGGCGCATGTCGATGGGGATCGCCCACGACTTCAACAACCTCCTCACGACGGTCCTCGGCCACGCCGAGCTCCTCCGCTCCGACCTCGCCCGGATCGCGGCCGACGACGACTCGCGGATGCACCTCGGATCGCTCGAGCGGGCGGCCCACGACGGCGCCGCCCTCGTGCGCAAGATCCAGCAGTACATCCGGAACGAGAAGCAAGAACGGTCCGAGCCCGTGGCCCTCCAGGAGATCGCCGAGGAGGTGCTCACCCTCACGCGGCCGTACTGGCACAACGAACCCCGACGGCGCGGGATCGCCATTCGCGTCCAGTCCGACCTGAAGCCGGTCCCCGCCGTCCTCGGCACGCCGACGGAGCTGCGCGAGGTGCTGGTCAACCTCGTCCTGAACGCCGTCCAGGCCATGCCTGCAGGCGGCACGCTCACGCTCTGCACCGGACGCCGCGACGAAGGGCGGGCCGCGTTCGTCCAGGTGGCCGACACCGGCGTGGGCATGACCGAGAGCGTGATGAAGCGGATCTTCGAGCCGCTCTACACCACCAAGGGGACGGGCGGCACAGGCATGGGGCTCACCATGAGCCAGGGGATCATCCAGGAGCACAACGGCCGGATCGAGGTGGAGAGCAAGCCGGGCCAAGGGACCGTGTTCCACCTCGTCTTCCCATACGCCTCGCTCTCGTCCACGACGGTCCGCGCGCCCAAGAAGCCGGCCCGCAACGACGCCGAGCAGCATGGCGACCTCCGCATCCTCGTCGTCGACGACGAGCCGATGGTGCGGACCGTGACGGCCAAACTCCTCCGCCTCCGCGGCCACAACGTCCTCACGGCGGATGGCGGGCCGGCCGCGCTCAGCGTCCTCTCGGAGGACACGTTCGACGTGGTCGTTACGGACCTCTCGATGCCGGACATGACAGGCCGCGAGCTAGCCGCCGCCATTCGCCAGCGATACCCGGCCCTCCCCGTCGTCCTGCTCACCGGCGACACCGACGCCGATGTGGAGACCAAGGACATCGCCGCGGTCGTGAAGAAGCCGTTCCAGCTCAACGCCCTCATCGACGCGATCCGGACGGCCATCTCCGACACCCACGAGGCCGAGGGGCCGGCTACGACCAGCGACGGGCCATGAGGCTCTCGCTCGTCTCCGGGGCCGTCTCGTCGGGTGGGGTGACGTTGTAGAAGGCCACGAGCGCCTCGAACAGTTCGGGGTGCCGCTCCCGCAGCCGCGCCGGACGCTCGAAGAACTGCTCGGTGGCCACGGCGAACAGCTCGGCCGGCGCGCTCGCCGCATAGGCCCGGAGCACGCCGTCGCCCCGCTCGGCCCGCCGCATCTCCTTGCGCACGAGCGCGCGCCACGCCTCGGCCGAGCGCGGGTCCAGGAACGACGGCGCGCCGTCGGCCTCCCAGCCCTCGAAGTCGAACACGTGGGCGAGTTCGTGGAGCACCACGTTGCTCCCGTCCTCGCGGGCCCACCCCCGCTCCACGGCCTTCGCCGAGAGCACGATGGGCCCCTGCGAGTGGACCATCCCGTCGAACATGCCGGGCTCCTCGTCGCCGTAGGCCTCGTCGAAGGTGTCGGGGACAAACAGGACGGTCCGCTCCGTGGGCAGCTCCCAGTCCGGGCGGCCGTGGAGCAGGAGGGCCGCGCCCGCCGCGACCGACAGCCGCAGGCGGTCCGTAGGCTGCGCCTCGGCGACGCCCTCGAAGGTGAGCCCGTCCAGCAGCCACACCACGTCCCGCTCGAACCGCTCGCGAGCGGCGGCGTCGAGCCCGGCGTAGACCCGGACGTGGCGGTCGAGCCACGCGCGCCAGTCCGGAGGGAACGAGCGGCGCGCGAGGCGGAGGCGGCGGAGGGGACGCCGGAGGGCCCAGAGCGTCGCGAGGGCCCACACTCCCCCGCCCGCGAGGACGCCGGCCGCCGCGCTCCCGGTGCCCCGCCCGACCGTCAGCCCGACGAGCAGGCTGAAGAGGCCGGCCCACAGGACCGGCACTGCGAGATCGGAGGGGCGGAGCGCGCGCATGAGAGAATCGGCCCGGGCCGGGACACTCGGGGACCGGTCGGAGTTTACGGCGTGGCCCCGTCCCCTTCGGGGATCCCCTGAGCGGCCGATTACACCTCGGCCGTCCCCCGGCCGATCCCCTCCTCTCCACCGCCTCTTCGCCGCCGGCGCGGGATCGCGGGTCTCGAACGGGATGTTCCAATAACGGACAAAATGACGCTCATGCCCGCCTCCCTCCCTCTCGCCGACTGGGTCCTCGCCGACGACGACCCCGAGCAGTCCATCCCGCTCCCGACCCCCGACGAAGAGCGTGAGATGCACGAGGCCCGACTGCCCGAGTCGCTCCCGGTCCTCACGCTCCGCAACACGGTCCTCTACCCCGGCGTCGTCCTCCCCATCACCGTCGGCCGCGACGCGAGCCTGACGCTGGTGAAGGACGCCTACGCGGGCGACCGGCTCGTAGCGGTGGTGGCGCAGAAGCGGGCCGAAGTCGAGAACCCCGGGCCGGACGACCTCTACCGAGCCGGCACCGCGGCCACGATCCTCAAGCTGATCAAGATGCCCGACGGCTCAGTCAGCATCGTGATCCAGGGGAAGCGGCGGATCGAGATCGAGGAGTACACGCAGCTCGACCCGTACCTCCTGGCCCGGATCCGGCCGGTCGACGAGAGCGACGCGGCCGACGCCGACGCGGCCGAGCTCGACGCCCGCATCCGGTCGATCAAGGAGCTCGCCGTCCAGATCGTCAACCTCTCGCCGAACCTGCCGAGCGAGGCCGCCTACGCGATCCAGAACATCGAGAGCCCCGGCTTCCTCGTCCACTTCATCGCGTCGAACCTCCAGATCGACGTCCAGAAGAAGCAGGAGCTGCTCGAGACGCGCCCGCTCCTCGACCGCTCGCAGCTCGTCCTCGACCACCTGGAGCAGGAGATCCGCGTGCTCGAGATCTCGGAGGAGATCCGGTCCAAGGTCAAGACGGACGTGGACCAGCAGCAGCGCGAGTTCTTCCTCCGCCAGCAGCTCAAGGCGATCCAGGACGAGTTGGGCGAGACCGAGGGCTCATCGCGCGACGCCGACGAGCTGCGCGAGAAGATGGCCGAGAAGCGCGCCGACCTCCCCGAGCCCGTCATCGAGACGCTCGAGAAGGAGCTGACGAAGCTGGCCCGCACGAACCCCGCGAGCCCCGAGTACGGCGTCGTCCGGAACTACGCCGAGACGATCCTCGACCTCCCCTGGAACCACACGTCCGAGGACAAGCTCGACATCGCCCGCGCCGAGGACGTCCTCGACGAGGACCACTACGGGCTGGAGGACGTCAAGAAGCGGATCCTGGAGTACCTCGCGGTGCTCAAGCTGAAGGGCGACATGAAGGCGCCCATCCTCCTCTTCTACGGCCCGCCGGGAGTCGGCAAGACATCGCTGGGCAAGAGCATCGCGCGGGCGCTGGGGCGCGAGTTCCACCGGATCTCGCTCGGCGGCGTCCGCGACGAGGCCGAGATCCGGGGCCACCGCCGGACCTACATCGGCGCGCTCCCCGGCCGCATCATCCAGGGCCTGAAGCGGGCCGGCACCTCGAACCCGGTGTTCATGCTGGACGAGGTGGACAAGCTCGGCACCGACTTCCGGGGCGACCCCGCCTCGGCGCTCCTCGAGGTCCTCGACCCCGAGCAGAACGACTCGTTCAACGACCACTACCTGGAGATCGACTACGACCTCTCGCGGGTCCTCTTCATCGCCACGGCCAACTACCTGGAGACGATCCCGGCCCCGCTGCGCGACCGGATGGAGGTCATCGAGATCAACGGCTACACGCCGTCCGAGAAGCTGGCGATCGCCAAGACCTACCTCGTCCCCCGCCAGTGCGAGCGCAACGGGCTGCGGGACGACCAGTTCTCGATCACCGACGACGCGCTCCTGCTCCTCGTCGAGGGCTACACGCGCGAGTCCGGCGTCCGCCAGTTGGAGCGGACCATCGGGTCCGTCGTGCGCGGCGTGGCCAAGACGGTCGCCCTCGGCGAAGCCGACCGCGGCGACGTGACGGCCGACGAGGTGCCCGACTTCCTCGGCGCGCGCAAGTTCTACAACGACGTCTCGGAGCGGACCGAGGTGCCGGGCGTGGCGACCGGCCTCGCCTGGACGCCCGTCGGCGGCGACATCCTGTTCGTGGAGGCCTCCGTCAGCCGCGGCTCCGGCCGCATGACGCTGACGGGCAAGCTGGGCGACGTGATGCGCGAGAGCGCGCAGGCCGCCTCGTCCTGGGTGAAGGCCCACGCCGAGGACCTCGGCATCCCGCTCGACGCGTTCCGCTACTGGGACCTCCACGTCCACGTCCCGGCCGGCGCGATCCCGAAGGACGGCCCGAGCGCGGGCGTCGCCATGACGGCGGCCCTCGCGTCGATCTACACGCGCCGGCGCGTCCGCCACGACGTCGCGATGACGGGCGAGATCACGCTCCGCGGCCTCGTCCTGCCGGTCGGCGGGATCAAGGAGAAGGTGCTGGCCGCCCGCCGCGCCGGCATCTCGTGCGTCGTCCTCCCCGAGAAGAACCGGAACGACGTGGAGGAGGTGAAGGACGAGGCCGTCGAGGGCCTGGAGGTCAAGTACGTCAAGCGGATCACCGAAGCGCTCGACCTGCTCCTGGAGGAGACCCCCCTGGAGGACCCCGCCGAGCTCTTCACGATCCCCGACAGCGAGAAGCGCCTCGCGACGCCTCCGAGCGACGGCGTCCCCATCGTCGTCTCCGACGGCGAGGCCGACGAGCGGGGCCCCGGCGAGCCGGTGATGAACCGGGGCTGAGCGGCGAGACGGCGGACGGGACGGCGACGCCCCGTCCGCCTCACACGACGCGTGGGGTCTCGACGGCGCCCGTGGTCAGCGCCGGGTGCCGGTACGCCGCCGCCGCCGCGAGGACGGCGGCCAGGGCGATCATGCCGGGTGCGAGAAACGGGTTCCCGCCGCTCAGGCCATCCCACAGCGCCTCGACGAGCCCCGCGTCGGGCTGGATCTCGCGCGCGAACTCGACGTTGCCCTTCACGTGGAGGACGATCCCGAGGAGGCTCCCGCTCACGACGAGCGCGGCGACACCCTGGAGCGTGCGGAGCGAGGGCCGCGACGGCGAGGCCCCCGCCCACGCGACCGCCCCGAGCCCGAGGGCGATCAGGCCGAACGGGATGAACTGCAGCGCGTCCTCGTAGTGATCCACCAGGACAAGCTCGATGGCGGCGGCGAGGTAGGTCGCCGCCGCCGTCACGAGCAGGAACCGCCGGAACTGGCTCTCGACGGTCGTCGGCATCACTCGCCGAGGTAGACGCGCGCCGCGGCGGCGTCCGCGGCCGAGACGGTCTCGGCGTAGGCCGTCAGGAAGGCATCTGCCGAGTCGTAGGGGCGGCCGGCGATCAGCGCCTCAGCCTCCGTCGCGCCGACGCCCGGCATCTGCTGCAGCGTCTCCGCGTCGCTCTCGTTCGGGTCGACGGGGACGAAGACGTACGGCTCATAGGCGGCCACCTGATCCTCGTCCACGTACTTGCCGATCTCGCGGCGGAACTGCTGGATGCTCTGGTACGGCCGATACTCCTCGAACTCGTGGATCATCCGGTCGCCGACGCCGGGGATCGTGGCGAACTCCTCCGAGGTGGCCGTGTTGAGGTTGAGCGGCGTCGGCGAGGCCTCGACGGCAGGGTCGTCCAGGGTGACGGTCTCGGAGACGTCGGCCGTCTCGTCCACCGTGGCGTCGGCGGACTCGTCGGCCGTCTGGCAGGCGGTGGCGGTCAGGGCGAGGGTGAGCGCAAAGAGAGCGAGGCGCATGGGGAAACGCGGGGGGCGTGAGCTGGGGGGCTGTCCCAGAGAGGACAGGATGAGAGGGAAAGCGCTGAGGTGGGTCGGCGTGGCGCCGACGGCGTCCGTCCGCTGATCACGACCTGGTGCCGCTGCTGGCGATCAGGAGAGCAGCGAACGCGGACGCGAACGGCGCGAGGACGAGTGAAACGCGGGGTGCCAACGCGCGAGGCGCCGGACGGGTCGCGGGCGTGTGCGAAAATCCGGCGCGCACTCCGCGCCTCGGCCACCGGCTCGGCCGCCGCGCGTTGTGACGTCGAACTCGTCGCTGCAGCTGTGACCGTCGACCTCCGCCCCTACCGCCCCTCCTACCCCGGCGACCTGGCCGTCGCGCTCATGCAGAGCCAGATGTCCGCCATCGAGCGCCTGGAGGCCGTCGGCGGCGACCTCGTCCGCGCCGGGCTCGGGCGCTGGCCCGGCCTCTACCTCATCCGCCACCCCGACCTCATCCGGGAGGTCCTCATCGACCAGAATGACGCCGTGACGAAGGCACGTGGGCTCCGGCTGGCGCAGCGCGTCCTCGGCCGGGGGCTGCTGACGGAAGAAGTCCCCCGGCACACGCGCCAGCGCAAGCTGGTCCTCCCCGCCTTCCACCACGGCCGCCTCCAGACCTACGCCCGCCAGATGGTGACGGCCAGCGAGGCCGAGGCCGACCGCTGGCACGCCGGCGATCCGCTCGACGTAGCGGAGGGGATGACGCGGCTGACGCTTACGATCGCCGGCGAGACGCTCTTCGGCGCGGATGTCCTGGCCTCCGCGGAGCGCGTGAGCGCGGCCGTCCGAGAAGCGCTTCGGGCCTTCGACGCCGCGTTCTTCCCGTTCTCCGAGCACCTGATGTGGCTCCCCCTCCCCGCTAACCGCCGGTCCAAGCGCGCCCGGGCGGTGCTGGATGAGGTGGTCTACGGGATGATCGGCGAGCGACGTGCGGATGGGGCCGACGGCGACGACCTGCTCTCGATGCTCCTCGCGGCGCAGGACGAGGACACCGGCGTCGGGATGACGGACGAGGAGGTCCGGGACGAGGTGATGACCCTCCTGCTCGCCGGCCACGAGACGACGGCCGCGGCCCTCACCTGGACGTGGGCGCTCCTCGCCGAACACCCCGAGATCGAAGCCCGACTGCACGCGGAGGTCGACGCCCTACCGGCGACCCCGTCCTACGTCGACCTCGCCCGGCTCCCGTACACGCGCCAGGTCCTGGCCGAGTCGATGCGGCTGCGGCCCCCGGCGTGGGTCGTGGGACGGCAGGCGGCACGGTCGTTCTCCCTCGGCGACGTCAACATTGAGGCGGGCGCGACGCTCCTCTTCTCGTCCTTTTTCCTCCACCGGGACGCGCGCTTCTGGCCCGACCCGCTCCGCGTCGACCCCGAGCGGTTCACGGCCGAGGCGAGGGCGGAGCGCCACAAGTTCGCATACCTCCCCTTCAGCGCGGGCCGGCGCGGGTGCATCGGCGAGCAGTTCGCGTGGATGGAGGGGGTGCTGGTGCTCGCGACGCTCGCGCGGAGGTGGCGGCTCCGCCTCGCCGCGCCGACGCCCCCGCCGCACGGGACGGTGACGCTCCGCCCGTCCGGCCCCGTCCGCATGGTGGCGACGCGTCGGTAGACCGGGCCCTGCGTCACAGGGGTGTCACCCCCGGCCCCGATCCTGAACGCACGCTCCCCCCGGACCATGACGACCTCCCCCCCGCTCGCCGACACGCTCCCCTACGCGGCCGACTTCGTGATCGAGATCCTTGCGGCCGCCTCGTGCGCGCCGTTCGGGGAAGTCTCGTGGGTCGAGATCAACCGGCTTGCCGCGCGCTGGCTGCGTCCGAAGGCCGAGACGGACGCCGCCGACACGTCGCGCCTGGGTCACGCCGTCGTCCTCGAAATGTCCGCGCACGGGCTCCTAGAGACCGAGCTGACGACGGCCGCCGACGGCCGGCTCATGGTGCAGCGCGTGGTGCATCCGCGGATCTTCGGGATGCAGGCCGCCCACGCCCTCGCGGCCTAGACCGATCCTCCCGCAGGACCCCCGAGTCAGCGGGGCGCGGTCCGATCGTCCCGATCGTCGACCTCCTCCAGGATCCGAGCGTCGGAGATGTTGGGGTCCAGCTCTTTCTGGAAGGCGTCCTTCGCCTCCACCGAGATCGTCGCCGCCCGCTCCAGCGCGCCGTCGATGGCGCGCGCCGCCAGCTTTACGGCGCCGCCGCCGAGCAGGCCGACTCGCTCTAGCCAGCCGGCCTGCTCGTAGCGTTCGATCCAGGACTCGCGGCTCACCTCACTCGGCATCAGGCGGGGGCGGCGTCTTAGGGGACGGCGGAGGCGCGGGAGCCTTCGACGCGGGGGGGGGCGCAGGCGGCGGCGGCGGCTCGCTGAAGTCCTGGCGCGGCGGGGGGCGGAACCACTCGTCGATGTCGAGGTCGTCGATCGCGGTGGCGACGCGGCGGCCCGTCTCGGAGATGGCCTGGCCGAGCGTCTCGAACGTTGCCTCGAAGACGAAGGCCGCCTTCTCGGACGTGCGGAGGTCGGAGAACGCCTCGCGGACGTCGTCGAAGGGGCTGCGGGGAGCGGAGGGGTCCATGAGTCGGGGGGAAAGGTGCGACGGAGGGTCGGGGCGGCTCCGGAGCCTGTCCCCGCCGCCTGCGTTGGACGGAAGGTCCCTCCCGGAGTTTCACCCGATGCCCGACGTTTCCGACGCCACCCCGCCGCCCGCTCCCGACGTGGAGCGCGGACTCGTCGTCCGCTCTACGGGGAGCTGGTATGACGTGCGCCTCGACCGCGGCGACCGCGTCCGTGCTCGCATCCGGGGCCGCTTCCGGCTCGACGCCCAGGAGATCGACGAGACCAACCCGCTCGCCGTCGGCGACCACGTCCGGCTCCTGCTGGGGGACGACGGGACCGGGTACATCATGGCCATCGAGCCGCGCGAGAACCAGCTCAGCCGCCGGGCCTCGGGGCGCAAGGCGGCCGTCCGCGAGCACGTGATCGTCGCCAACGTGGATCGGGCGTGGTGCGTCCAGTCCACGTTCGGGCCGAAGGTGAACCCGGGCTTCATCGACCGCTTCCTCGTCGCCGCCGAGGCCAGCCACATCCCCGCCGGCCTCATCATCAACAAGGCCGACCTCCTTGACGACGAGCCGCGCGCGCAGGAGGCGATGGCGTTCTGGGAGGAGCTGTACAGCGGCCTCGGCTACCCCGTCCTCCTCACGAGCGCCGAGACCGGCCGCGGCGTCGAGGCCTTCCGCGAGCACCTCGCCGGGCGGATCAGCGTCGTCTCCGGCCCCTCCGGCGTCGGCAAGTCGAGCCTCTTGAACACCGTCGACCCGGACCTCGACCTGGCGACGTCGGAGGTCAGCGAGAAGACCCAGAAGGGGCGTCACACGACCACGTTCGCGACGCTCCTCGACGTGGCCGGCGGCTGGGTGGCCGACACGCCCGGCATCCGCGAGTTCGGGATCTGGGACATGTCGCCGCAGGAGCTGGGGGGCTACTTCGTCGAGTTCCGCCCGTTCATCCCCGACTGCCGCTTCCCGGACTGCACGCACGCCCACGAGCCGGGCTGCGCCGTGCAGGACGCCCTGGACCGCGGCGAGATCACGCCGGAGCGCTACGGGAGCTACCTCGCGATCCTGGAGACCGTCGAGTCCGAGTACGAGACGGCGGAGCGGATGCGCTGGCGCAAGGAGCGCCGCCCCGACGACCCGGACGAGCCGGTCGTGGAGCCCGAGGGCTAAGAGCTCACGGCGCGCTAGACGGCACGACGCACGCCTCTGGCGGCCCAAGCGCGGGCATGGAGCATGATTGGGCCGTCGTCCGGTCCGAACAGTTGCGTGCGCAGGAGGTCCGCCAGTTCCGAGCGCTCCGACTCGGAGAGGGACGCCACGAACGTCGGCGCCGGGCCGGGTCCGTGGAGGATCGGCTCCCAGAAGTCCTCGAATTGGCGAACGGGGTCGGTACGGTGAGCGGGGCCACAGCGACCGCGTCGAGGCCCGCGGAAGCGAACGCCGAGCGCAGCGCGCCGGGATCACAGAGCGGAAAGCGTGCGGCCTCGTCGAGTGGATGAGCGGACGGATGCAGGGTCACGGCGGCGTCCCAGAACCTGCGGAGAAAGTCCATCCCTCCCGAGTAGTCCCAGACGCAGGCGGCGACACAGCCACCGGTGGCGCAGACGCTTCGCATCTCCGCCAGGGCCTGATCAGGGTCCGGCAGGAAGTTGAGGACGAGGCTTGAGACCACGGCATCGAACCCACCCGCCACCGAGGGGAGCGCGTCCGCTGAAGCGACGACAACCTCGAGCCGGAGAGGGGACACGTGCTCGCGGCAGTAGCGGACATAGTCGGGAGCGCTGTCGCAGGCTGTGACCGCATTCGGTTCAGCCAACTCGAAGATCGCAGACGTCAGAGAGCCCGTGCCGCATCCGACATCAAGCCAGCTGCCGCGAGGCGACTGGCCCAGCCAAGAGACAAACGCAAGCGCGAGCGGTCGGCTCCACCGCCCCATGAACCGGTCGTAGGCCGCGGCATCCTCCCACCGATCCTGTAGCATGGCATGAGGGGCTCACGTGGCACGGACCCAACGCTCAGGACGCCTTCTTGCGCCGGCCGCCCTTCTTCTTGGTCCCGCCCTTCGCGGCCTTCGCGTTGACGAGCTCGATGGCCTGCTCCAGCGTGATCTGGTCCTTGTCCATGTCCTTCGGGATCGTCGCGTTGGTCTTCTCGTGCTTCACGTACGGGCCGTAGCGGCCTTCGAACACGTCGATCGGCTTGCCGGACGTGGGGTGCGCGCCGAGCGTGCGGAGGGGAGCGCTCTTCTGGCGCTTCTGCGCGATGAGCTCCAGGGCGCGGTCCAGCTCCACGGTCAGCACATTGTCGCCCTCGGCGGGCTTGAGGCTGGCGAACGTCCGCTCGTGCTGAACGTAGGGGCCGTAGCGGCCGATGTTGGCCTTGATCGGGTTGCCCGTCTCCGGGTGGAGGCCAAGCGTCCGCGGGAGGTCGAGGAGCCGGACCGCGAGGTCGAGGTCCACGTCCGCCGGGTCGGTGCCCTTGGGGAGCGAGGTCCGCTTCGGCTTCTTCTCCTCGTCGTCGCCGAGTTGGACGTAGGGGCCGTAGGGGCCAGACTTGAGGAGGATCGGCATCTCGGCCTCCGGGTGGATGCCGAGGGGACGCTCATCCTGGTTCGCGTCGATGAGGCCGGCGAGCGTCTCCTCGGTCACGTCGGCCGGGGCGATCTCGGGCGGGAGCGAGGCGGTCTCGCCGGTCGCCGCGGCGGCGTACGGCCCGTAGCGCCCGACGCGGACCTCGTAGTCGCCCCATTTCGCGTGGCGCATGGTCGAGATCTCGCGCGGGTCGATCGTCTCGACGCCCTCCTCCACCTTCTTCTCCAGCCCCTCGGGCCCGCTGTAGAACTTCTCCAGGTAGGGGCGGCGGCTCTGGTCGCCGGCGGCGATCTCGTCCAGCTCCTCCTCCATCCGCGCCGTGAAGTCGGTGTCGACGAGGCGGTCGAAGTTCTTGGCGAGGAGGTTCGTGGTGGCGAAGCCGGTGAACGTTGGGACGAGCTGGTTCCGGTCGCGGACGACGTAGCCGCGGCTCACGACGGTGTCGATGATCGAGGCGTACGTCGAGGGCCGGCCGACGCCGGCCTTCTCGAGCGCCTGGACGAGCGAGGCGTCGGTGAAGCGGGCGGGCGGCTTGGTCTCGTGGCCCTGAGCCTCCACCTCGCGGCAGTCGGGGCGGTCGCCCTCGGCCAGCGCCGGGAGCGGGCTGTCGCGGTCGTCGAGCGCCGCGGACGGATCGTCGGAGCCCTCCACGTAGGCGCGGAAGAAGCCCGGGAACTCGACCACCTGTCCGTTGGCCCGGAAGGTCGATTCGTCGCCGGTGCCCTCCGCGGCGAGGATCGTGGCGCGCGTGCGGAGGAGCCGTGCCTCGGCCATCTGGCTGGCGACCGTCCGCTTCCAGATGAGGTCGTAAAGCTTGGCCTCGTCGCCGCTCAGCCCGATCTCCTTGCGCGTCCGCATCTGCGTGCCGGCCGGGCGAATCGCCTCGTGCGCCTCCTGTGCGTTGCGGACCTTGCCGGAGTACTGGCGCGGCTTGGGCGAGAGGAACTCCGACCCGTACCGCTGCTCGACAGCCCGCCGCGCCGCGTCGACGGCCTCCGACGAGAGGATCGGCGAGTCGGTCCGCATGTAGGTGATGTGGCCCTGCTCGTAGAGCTTCTGGGCCGTCTGCATCGTGCGGCGGGCGCTCATCCCGAGCTTCCGGTTCGCCTCCTGCTGGAGCGTCGACGTGATGAACGGGGCGGCCGGGCTCCGGCGCGTCTTGGTCTGTTCGACTTCCGAGATCCGCCAGGCGGCATCCTTGAGGCGGGAGGCCAGCCCCGTGGCCTGCTCCTCGCCGAGCACGAGCGCGTCGCTCTTGTCCGTGAGTGTGCCCGTCGTCTCGTCGAAGTCCTTGCCCGTGGCGAGGCGCTGCTCGCCGAGGTGCGTCATCTTGGCCTCGAACAGCGTAGCGCCCTTGGCGAGCGTCGCGCTCAGGTCGAAGTAGCTGGCCGAGACAAAGTCGAGCCGCTCCCACTCGCGCTCCACGAGGAGCCGCACGGCGACGGACTGGACGCGCCCGGCCGAGAGCTTGGGCGCGATCTTTTTCCACAAGACCGGCGAGACCGAGTAACCCACGAGCCGGTCGAGCACGCGCCGCGCCTCCTGCGCGTCGACGAGGCGGGTGTCGAGGTCGCGCGTCTGGTCGAGGGCCTTGAGGATGGCCTCCTTCGTGATCTCGTGGAACACCATCCGGCGGACGGGCACCTTCGGCTTCAGGACCTCCAGGAGGTGCCAGCCGATGGACTCGCCCTCGCGGTCCTCGTCCGTCGCGAGGTAGAGCTCGTCGGCGTCCTTCAGCGCGTCCTTGAGCTGCTTGACGACCTTCTTCTTGTCACTCGGGACGACGTAGAGCGGCTCGAAACCCTCCTCGATGTTCACGCCCAGCCGCGCCCACTTCTCCTTCTTCACCGCCGCCGGGATCTCGGAGGCCGACGAGGGGAGATCGCGAACGTGCCCCATCGACGCCTCGACCTGATAGCCGGGCGGGAGGAATTTGCGGATGGTGCGGGCCTTGGTGGGGGACTCGACGACGACGAGACGCTTCATAAGGGGGGCTCTCTCCTGGCAGGATCGGCGGGGCAAGCTAGCACGAGCGGGTGTCGACCTTCCGACACCCCGTGCCCAACCGGCGGAGAGGCTACACGCGGGGCCCCTGGTGCCCGTTCCGCGCCGTCAGACCCGGACGGCCCGGCGCCGGTGCGGGGCCGGAGCCGACCGCGCGGCCAGCGTTCCGTCCCAGATCTTGCGCCCCGCCGCCATCGGCACGGCCAGATCGCCCACGCCGGAGATGTGGACGCGGAAGACGCCCCCTCCGGCCGTGTCGACGTGGTGGATCTCCGCCCAGGGCACGCGTCGAAGGGCCGGGGACTCCTCCTGGTCGAGCTGCACGATCAGCCCATCCTCCTCGATCGCTACGTGACCGGCCGGTCCCGGCGGTGACCGAAGGGGGAACGCATCGCTCGGGACGTCGCCTGGGACGGCCGGGAATCGGCTCGCGAACCGATGGATGAGGCCCTGGTGAATCCGCCGCAGCCGCTGCCGCCGCCACGCCACGTAGCCGACGCCCCCGAGGGCGAGCGAGAGGAAGAGGAATGCAGGGAGGACCGTCACGGGCCGAACGATGGAGCCACGGTGAACCTAGGGCACATCAGCGTGCCTAAGCAAGAGCGGTTTGACGCGCAACGGCTTGGAAATGCGGAGCATCACAAGCTCACGCAGCCATCGACCCACGAAAAGACTACGCGGTCTGCAACGCTTTCAACTCGCCGACCACTGCCTTCAGCGTCTCCTTCGCATCGCCGAAGAGCATCTGGGTGTTGGGTTTGAAGAACAGCGGGTTCTCGATCCCCGCGTAGCCCGTCCGCATCGACCGCTTGAGGACGATCGTCTGCTGCGCCTCGTCCACATTGATGACGGGCATCCCATAAATCGGGCTCGACGGATCCTCGCGGGCGCCCGGGTTGACCACGTCGTTGGCCCCGACGACGAGCGCCACGTCCACCTGCGGCAGCTCCGGGTTAATCTCGTCCATCTCGATGAGTTGGTCGTACGGGACGTTGGCCTCGGCGAGGAGCACGTTCATGTGGCCCGGCATCCGCCCGGCGACGGGGTGGATCGCGTAGCTCACCTCCACGCCCTCCTTCTGGAGCAGGTCGGCCAGCTCGCGGACCTCGTGCTGGGCCTGGGCGACGGCCAGCCCGTACCCCGGGACGATCACGACGCGCGAGGCGTAGGCCATCATCACCGCCGCGTCGTCGGGCGTGGTGGACTTGACAGGCGGCGTCTCGCCGTCGCCCCCGGCGGTGGTCGTCACGGCCTCGGCTCCGAATCCGCCCAGGAGGACGTTGGCGAGCGACCGGTTCATCGCGTCGCACATGATCCGCGTGAGGATCAGCCCGCTCGCGCCGACGAGGGCGCCGGACACGACGAGCGCGTAGTTCGAGAGCACGAACCCGGTGGCCGCCGCCGCGAGGCCCGAGTACGAGTTGAGGAGCGCGACGACGACGGGCATGTCGGCCCCGCCGATGGGGAGCACGAGGAGTACGCCGAGCACGAGCGAGAGCGCGCCGAGTGCCGCCAGCGCCGCCAGCCCGGGATCGCCCGTGGTGGCGGCGACGACGAGCCAGGCGAGCGCGGCGACGGTCGCCAGCCCGACGGCGATGGAGACGAGCCGGAGGCCGGGGAACCCGTTCGACCGCACGCTCCCCCGCAGCTTGCCGACGGCCAGGAACGAGCCCGTCAGCGTCACGGTGCCGATCAGCACCGACAGGCCGACGATGAGGGCCTCCAGCGGTCCGTACGAGAGCCCCTCCACCTCGGCTACGCGCAGCGCCTCGGCGCCGGCAACGAGCGCGGAGGCCGCCCCGCCGAACCCGTTGAAGGCGGCCACCAGCTCGGGCATCTCGGTCAGGGCCGTCCGCTTGGCGAGCGCCACGCCGATGACGGACCCGGCCGCGAGGCCGAGCGTCAGCTCCACGGGGTTCAGGATCTGCTCCGAGACGAGCGCCGCGACGACGCCGATCAGCATCCCGACCGCCGCCATCCGGTTGCCCGCGCGCGCCGTCCGCGGCGACCCCAGGCGCTTCAGGCCCAGGATGAACAGGGACGCAGCGACGAGGTAGGCGAGCGTGACGAGTCCGTCGAGCATCGGGGCTAGGGCTGGGGCGCGCGGCCGTTGGTGCCCGGCGCCGAGCGGTCGCGCGGCTTGAACATCTCCAGCATCCGGTCGGTCACGAGGAAGCCTCCCACCACGTTGATCGTGGCGAGGACGAGCGCGGCCACGCCGACCCACTTCGCCCACGGCGCCTCGACGGCGCCGGCGATGACAATGGCGCCGAGCACGGTGATGCCGCTGATCGCGTTCGACCCGGACATGAGCGGCGTGTGGAGCGTGGCCGGCACCTTCGAGATCACCTCGATCCCGACGAACGAGGCCAGCACAAATACCACGACGAAGGCGAGGCTCATGAGTCGGCAGTCTGGAGGAGAGAACGAACGCGCTCGTGGACGACGGCCCCGCCGTACGCGACGACGGCCCCGGCGAGGATCTCGTCGTCCAGGTCGATCCCGAACGTGCCCTCGTCCGTCAGGAACTCCTGGACGAGCGCGGCGACGGTCCGGGCGTACATCTCGCTGGCGTGGAGCGGCATCCCGGCGGCGAGGTCGAGTGGACCGAGGATCGTCACGTCGGCGTGCGTGACCTCTTCGCCCGGGGTCGTGAGGGCGCAGTTGCCCCCGTTCGGCGCGGCGAGGTCCACGATCACCGAGCCCGGCCGCATGCCCTCGACGCCGGCCTGGGTGATAAGGCGGGGCGCCGGGCGTCCCGGGATGAGGGCCGTCGTGATCACCACGTCGTGCTCGGCGAGGTGCGCGGCGAGCGCCTCCACCTGACGCGCCTGCTGGTCGGCGTCGAGCGCCTTCGCATAGCCGCCGGCGTCCTCGGCGTCGGCCGTGTCGAGGTCGAGGGTGACGAACGAGGCGCCGACCGACTCGACCTGTTCGCGGGCCGCCTCGCGCACGTCGTAGGCGGCGGTCACGGCGCCGAGGCGGCGGGCCGTGGCGAGCGCCTGGAGCCCGGCGACGCCGGCCCCGAGCACGAGCACGCGCGCCGGGCGGACGGTCCCGGCCGCCGTCGTCAGGAGCGGGAAGAACTTGGGCAGCCGCTCGGCGGCGATCAAGACGGCCCGGTAGCCCGCTACGGTGCTCATGGCCGACAGCGCATCCATCTTCTGCGCCCGCGTGATCCGGGGAACCAGTTCCATCGCGATTGCCGTGGCGCCGCGCTCCGCCAGGCGGGCCGAGGCCTCGGGATCGTCCAGCGGGCTCAGGAGACCGACGACGATGGCGCCGTCGCGGAGCGCGTCGAGGGCGTCGTCCGGCAGCCCCTGGACCGTGGCGACGAGGTCGGCCCCCAGCGCGTCGGCACGAGATCCGAGCCGCGCGCCCGCGGCCTCGAAGGCGGCGTCGGACAGGAAGGCGGTCTCTCCGGCCCCGCGCTCGACGAGCACGTCCACGCCGCTCCGCTGCAGCCGCTTGACGGCGTCGGGCGAGAGGGCGACACGGGGCTCACCCGGGGCGGTCTCGCGGGGAACTCCAAGGGTGAGCGGCACGGGGGCACGACGGGTGGGGCCCTCAACGGTACGGCACGCGGGCGGTACGCTGCAACGTTCTCTTCACACGACCACCATTGTGGCGGCACGGTCGGCCTCTCCGGTCCGCATGCGACGGGTCTGCAGCCGAGACCTCATGCGGACCCGAGCCACAGCCCGAGAAGAAGGAAAGCAGCGGCGACGTCGAGGAGCGAGACCGTCCACATCCAGCGCAGGGCGTCGACTGCCGCGACCTTGGATGTTGACCCCAGAGGGATGACGGAGCGATCGGGAACTACCTCTCCAAAGAAGCGGCTTCAATTGCACCCGGCGCCTCGATGACTGGGCTCCCCACGTTCGCCGCAGGTCGGGGATACCCGCTACGAGGTCAGAGGAGGTTTACAGGGTCGCCTGATTACCCGTTCTCCGCCTCGAACCGGCGCATGAAGTCCACCAGCGCCTTGACGGCGTCGAGCGAGACGGCGTTGTAGATCGACGCCCGGACGCCGCCGGTGGAGCGGTGCCCCTTCAGGGCGAGGAGCCCCTCCCCCTTCGCCTGCTCGATGAACTGCGCCTCCAGGTCCTCGCTCGGGAGGCGGAACGTCACGTTCATCTGTGAGCGGCTGTCCTCGCGGACCGTCGGCCGGTAGAAGTCGCTGGCGTCGAGGGCGCCGTAGAGCGCCTCCGCCTTGGCCCGGTTGCGCGCCACCATCCCGTCGAGCCCGCCGTTCGCCTCGATCCACCCGAGCACCTTGTCGATGAGGTAGACGGCGAACACGGGGGGCGTGTTGAACAGCTTCGCCGTGTGCGTCCCGTAGTCGAGCATCGTCGGGAGGTCAGGGAGGCGGCGCTGGAGGAAGTCCTCCCGGATCAGGACGGCGGTGGCGCCGGCGGGGCCGATGTTCTTCTGTGCGCCGGCGTAGATCAGCCCGTAGCGCTCCACGTCGATCGGCCGGCTCAGGAAGTCGGACGACGCATCGCAGACGAGCGGGACCTCGGCCTCGGGTTCGGTCTGAAACTGGGTCCCGTAGATCGTGTTGTTGCTCGTGAAGTGGAGGTAGGCCGCCTCCGGGTCGAGCTCCCAGTCCGCCGGGTCGGGGATGTAGGTGTAGTCGGCGTCGGCGCTGCTGGCGGCGACGGACACGCGGGCGTCGCGCCCGCGCCCGACGATCCGGGCCTCCTTGATGGCCTTCGCGCTCCAGGCCCCCGTGTCGAGATAGTCGGCCGAGCCGCCCGCCGGGAGGAAGTTGAGCGGGACCTGGTGGAACTGCATCGAGGCCCCGCCCTGGAGAAACACGACGTGCCAGTCGTCGCCCATGCCGAGGAGCCGCTTCATCCGGGCGCTGGCGCGCTCGTGGATCGCAGAGTAGGCCGCCGAGCGATGGCTGACCTCGATGATGGACGCGCCGACGCCGGGGTAGACGGGCAGTTCGTCGCGGAGCTCCTCCAGCACCTCGGTCGGGAGGGCGCCGGGCCCGGCGGAGAAGTTGTGCTGGCGCAGGGCGGTGCCGGGGGCGGTGGCCTCCGTCGGGGCAGGCTGGGTCATGACGAGCGAGGGTCTGGAGAAGGGAGCGCGTGGGCGAGTGTACCCCAAGAGGGCCCCGCCGGGTCAACCCGCTCACGCGCCCCCGCCCCGACTTGTTCGCGCCGCTACTCGCAGTCGCGCCGGCTCGTGTCCATGATCTGGACGATCTGCCAGTCGTCGCCGACGCGGGCGAGTTGGATGGCGTTGACGCCGCAGTGGCTGAACTGGTCGCCGGCGTAGAACCGGTACGGCATCCACGCCGTCGCCAGCCCGTCGTCCACGCGGACCTCCATCTCGCCGACGCGCTCGTCCCACATGATCTCGGACTGGCCGAGGGCGCCGACGAACGCGTCGATGGGCGTCGCGGCCACGCGGTAGGCCCCGTTCTGCTGCACCGACCGCATCAGGCGAGCGTCGGGGTGGAAGACGGCGCGGACGGCGGCCGTGTCGCGGGCGCGCATCCCGTCGAACAGGCGCGTGACGGTGGCGCGGACGGCGTCGGCGGGACGGGCGGCGTCCGTCTGGGCCAGGACGGCGGGCGCGACGACGAGAAGGAGGGCGGCGAAGGCGAGGGTGCGCATTGCGGGAGCGAAAGATGGAGGGTCAGGGCGCCGAGTCCGACAGGACCTCGGCGGCCTCCGCATTCGGACGCTCGGGCGAGACGGTTTCGTGTGCCGGCGCCGACGTGCCCACGGCACGGGCCGCGAGCTCCTCCTTCACGAACCGCTGCATCCGCTCCATCGCCGTCCGCGCGAACCGGAGTTGGAGGTGGCGCCCGAACAGCTTGAACCCGATCCGATAGAACGGATTCCGGATCCGGTCGGGCTTCGAGAACGCATCGATGTGGAACAGGACGCGCCCGGTCCGCGCCTCCTTGCGGACCTCGAACGTGATCTGGCCCATCTCGAAGTGGCCCTCCAGCGTCGCGTAGTCGAACCCGAAGGCGTGGACCGGTCCGGTGTCCGTCTCCCGGACCGTGTCGATCACGTCGCCGACGCGGACGCCGAACCAGAACGTGAACCCGAGGAACCGGGCCCGGAGCAGCATCGGCCGGCCCGGCAGCGGGTCGTCCGGGGAGAAGATGCCCGTGATGAGCGTAGGGTCGGGGAAGGCGTAGGTCCGGACGAGGTCGCAGGCGATGGCCCAGGAAGCGCGGGCGTCGTCCGGCGGCAGGGGCGGACCGGGCGGCTCGGGCACGAGCTCGGCCTCGTGCGTGTCGAGGCGCCAGCCGGCGGCCTCGGTGTACTCCGAGCGTTTGTCCAGGTCGAGGTTGTAGCGGGCCTCGCGGAGCGCGTCGAGCCGGTCTTGGTACTCCTGCCAGTCGGGCCGGGAGGGGACGTAGCGGGCCGCGAAGGAGCCGGCGTCAGCCATCGTCCGCCTCGCGCTCCGTGATCACGCGGACCTCCTCCATCCGCTGCCCGCCGCAGTCGTCGGCCACACGCTCGCAGAAGAACGTCCACATGGCCTGCTGGGCCTTCTTGGCCAGGCCGAGGTCGTCGTACACGAAGTCGACGGCGCCGTCGCGGCTCCGCGCCCACGACTCGATGGAGAACCGGAGGGCGCCCTCGCGCTCGGGGTGGTCGGTCGCCGCGAATCGGATCTGGCCGGCCTCCATGTGGCCCTCCAGCGTGGCGAGCGTGAACCGCCGCGGCTCCACCTCCACGACGCGCACCGGCCCGTCCCACGGCGAGCGGATCGTGATGTGATACTCGTCGCCGACCTCCAGGTGGCCCTCCTCCCCCACCACCTTGTGAAACGCGGCGAACTCGTCCGGCACGTAGGCCTGGATGTTGGCGCCGATGCAGGCGATGAGATCCTCCGGCGTCTTCGTGGTCTGGTCGACGTCGACCTCGTAGCGCCGGTGGAAGCGCGCGCCCGTCCCGTCTTCCTCGTGCTGGACTGGCCGGCGGCCGGGCGGGTTCGGCGTGGGGACGGGGGGCGCGTCGGGCGCGTGCGTCACCTCGCGCTCTTCGACACGGACGGGGAAGCCCCAGCGGCGCCACAGCCAGGCGCCGACGGCGCTGCCGGCGGCGAGCGCGAACGGGGTGAGGATGATGGTGCGGAGACGGCGGCTCATGCGGTGCGTACGCGCCGAACGCCGCGCGGCTCCCACCGACGAGCGCCCCGCCCGAATCGGGCGAGGCGCTCAGAAATCGACGGTCGGGCCCGGCTAGCGGCGGCTCATGAAGAGGCGCAGGACGTACCAGAACATCAGCGCGACGGAGGCGAACAGCTCCAGCGCCGCGGACACGTAGCGGTCCTCCGGATAGTGGTGGAGCACCTTCGAGGTGTCGTAGAGGATGGCCGCGCCGGCGAGGCCGATCATCGCCACCGAGAACCACGTCCCCAGGTTGAACCCGGTGAACACGCCGACCACGATGGCGACGAGCGCGAGACCCAACCCCCACTTCACGATCCCGCCGAGGAACGAGAAGTCCTTGCCGGTGAAGACCACGATGGCCGTGAGGACCGAGAAGCCGAGGATCGTCGTCCATGCCGCCGCGCCGATCACGTTCGGGCCCACGCTGAGGGCGGCCATCACGAGGAGCGGGACGAAGATGACGGCTTCGGCGACGACGAACGCCACCAGGGCCCCGTACTGCGCCGCCTTCGTCTCGGCCCGGGCCGCCGCGCTGCTGGCGAACCAGCTCACCACAACGAACCCGCCGAGCACGAGCAGCCAGTTGACGCTCAGCATGGCCTCGGCCATCGGGATCGCCAGGCCGGAGGTGAAGAGGAAGATCTCGATGCCGGCGAACAGGAGGATCGCGCCGAGAAGGTGGGTATAGGTGCGCACCAGGAAGGAGGCGCGGGCGTCGTCGCCGAGCGCGGCCACCGGGGTGCGAAGGAGAGTATCCATGGTGTGAGCGAAAGAGTCTGCGGGGTACGCGGGGAACGGGAGGAAGCCGGGCAAAGTCTACGGGTCAGGCCGTCTGCGTGGGAAACAGACGCTCCGCACGGAACAGGTCGGCCGCCGGGTCGGCCTCGCCGAGGAGAGTGCGGGCCGCGAGGAGGCCAAAGCGGACGCCGTAGCCCATGCCGTGCCCCGTGAAGCCGGTCGCGACCAGGGCGCCGGGCACGTCCGGGACCGCGCCGAGGATCGGCAGGCCGTCCGGACTGAAGCCCATCGTCCCGCTCCACCGACGCTCGACGGGCACGTCCTCCAGGGCGAGGTGCTCGCGGAGGTAGGCCTCCAGGTCCGCCTGGAGCGCGGGCGTCGTGGCGTCGTCGTAGCCGACCTCCTCGGCCTCGTGGCGGTGCCGCGCGCCGCCGACGAGTACGCGCCCGTCGGGCCGCTGGCGGGTGTAGTAGTAGCCGTCGTGGGAGTAGACGGGCGCCGTCAGGACGCGCGGCGTCGGGGCCGTCGCCAGCATCTGGGCGCGGACGGGGCGGACGAGGTCGGCCAGCGCCGGGACGAGCATTGGGAGGTACGCGTTGACGGCGATCAGGGCGCGCCCGGTCTCCACCACGCCGCCGTCCACGCCGACGAGCCGAACGCCCGCGGCGGACTCCTCGACGCGCGCGACAGGCCAGCCCTCCAGGACGTCCGCCCCCGCCGCCCGCGCCAGCGCCCGCACGAGCCGGACCGGGTCGATGGCCCCGCCCTCCGGCACGACCAGAGCGCCCTCGAACCCACGGACACCGTGCCTGCGCTCCGCCTCTGGTGGGCTCAGCCACTACGCTCTCCACGCCGTCCTCGGCGAGCAGCGTCTGGGAGCGGCGGAGGTGGTCGGCCTCGGCGGACGAGCCGGCGGCGATCACGCTCCCCGTCTCCTCCCGCCCGACGGCCTCCGCGTCCGTCGGCCGCACGGACGAGGTCAAGGTTCTCATGCGTGAACCGCCAGATGCGCCGCGCCACGTCCCGCCCGTACGTGTCGACGGCGGCGGCGTAGCTGGCGTGCGTGCCGAGGAGGAGGAAGCCCGCGTTGCGTCCGCTCGCGCGCGCCGCCAGCCGGTCGGCTTCGACGAGCACGACGCGAAGGTCCGGCGCGAGCCGGCGGAGTGCGTGGGCCGTCGACACGCCGGCGATGCCCCCGCCGACGACGGCGATGTCGGCGCGACGCACGCCGAGGGGACGCTGCCAGGGAGAGGCCGTCGCCATCTAAGCCGTCACGTCCACGACCACGCGGCCGATCGTTCCGCCCTCGACGATCCGCTCGCTCCAGGCCGGCACCTCGTCCAGGCCGATCACCGTCTTCTGGACATCCGCGAGGGCCCCCTTTCCAACCGCGTCGGCGAGCCGGCTCCAGGCCTCTTCGCGGAGCGACGACGGGGCCGTGTTCGAGTCGATGCCCGCCAGCGTCACGCCCCGCAGGATGAACGGGTAGACGGTCGTTGTCAGCCCCGCTCCGCCCGCGAGGCCGCACGCGGCGACACACCCGTGGCGCTGCGTCATGGCGAGGAGCGTGGCCAGCGTCGAGCCGCCGACGGAGTCGATAGCGCCGGCCCAGGTCCCCTTCCCGAGCGGGTTGTCGGGGGGCGTCGCGAGCGCCTCGCGCCCGAGGATCGCGGAGGCACCGAGCGAGCGGAGGTAGTCGTGCGCGCTCTCGGTCCCGGTGACGGCGTGGACCTCGTAGCCAGCCGCCGCGAGGAGCGCCGTCGCCATCGACCCGACGCCGCCGGAGGCACCGGTCACGGCCACGGGCCCGTCGCCCGCGTCGACGCCGTGGTCTTCGAGGGCGAGAACGCTCAGCATGGCCGTGAAGCCGGCCGTCCCGATCCACATCGCGTCCTCGGCCGAGAGCGCGTCGGGAAGCCGGACGAGGTGATCGGCCTGCGCACGAGCGCGCGTGGCAAAGCCGCCCCACCGGTCCTCGCCGGTCCCCCACCCCGTCAGCACGACGCGGTCGCCGGGCGCCCACACGTCCGAGCGGGACTCGGCGACGGTCCCGGCGAGGTCGATGCCGGGCACGAACGGGAACGCGCCCCGGACGATCTTGCCCCTCCCCGTCACCGCCAGGCCGTCCTTGTAGTTGAGGCTGGAGTGCGAGACGTCGAGGAGCACGTCGCCCTCCGGCAGGCGGTCGTCATCGATCTCCTGGATCGAAGGGTCGGGGGCGTCGGCAGAGGCGAGGAGGAGGGCGCGCATGGAGGGCGGAGAAAACGAGTGCGGCGCCCGAGCCTGGGGCTGGGGCGCCGCACGAGAACAAGACGTGCTCGGTAGAAGGGCTACACGAGGAACGCAATGACGAACAAGATGACAGCCGCGACCAGGGCGATCTTGGCAAAGTTGGCGGACATCCCGGCCACGCCCCGGAAGCCGAGCAGGGCAGCGACGAGGGCCACAACAGCCAGGATGATGAAGATGTTGAAGAGGGAGCCTGTCATGAGAGGGGTCTGTTCGGTGAGAAGGGACATCGTTTGACGCCGCGGATCTCCAGAAAGTTGCCGAGGACCGGAAGCGCTTTCCGAGCGAGAGCAGCCCACCGCCGCTCCGGCCCCCGCACCCGTAGCTTGCGGGCCCTCCCCGTCCGCCGATGTCCGACTCCGCGCTCCAGACCACGCCCCTCCACGACCGACACCTCGCCCTCGGCGCCAAGATGGCCCCGTTCGGCGGCTTCGAGATGCCGATCCAGTACACGGGCATCCTCGACGAGCACCGGGCCGTGCGCGAGGGCGCCGGCCTGTTCGACGTGAGCCATATGGGCGAGTTCAGGCTGCGCGGCCCGCAGGCCCTCGACCTCGCCCAGCGTCTCGTCACCAACGACGTCTCGAAGCTGACCGACGGCCGCGCGCTCTACGCCGTGCTCTGCCACGAGACCGGCGGGGCCGTGGACGACCTCCTCGTCTACCGCCTCGCCGACGACGACGTGATGCTCGTGGTCAACGCCGCGAACATCGCGAAGGACTGGGCGCATGTCACCGCGGTGGCCGAGGCGGCCGGGCTCGACGTGGCGGTCACCGACGAGTCGGCGGAGACGGCGCTCCTCGCCCTCCAGGGGCCGCGGGCCTTCGAGGTCTTCGAGGCCGCGACGGGCATCGACGCGTCGGACATCCCCTACTACCACTTCCGCGTGGCGGAGCCGGGCTCCGTGTTCGGCGCCGAGCGGGCGATCCTCTCCCACACCGGCTACACGGGCGAGTCCGGGGCTCGAGCTCTACCTCTCGCCCGACGCCGCGGGGCGTGCCTGGGACGCGCTCGTGGAGGCCGGCGCCGTCCCGGCTGGGCTCGGCGCGCGCGACACGCTCCGCCTGGAGGCCGGCTACTGCCTCTACGGGCACGAGCTGACGGACGAGATCTCGCCCCTGGAGGCCGGCCTCGGCTGGGTCGTGAAGCTGGACGCGGGCGACTTCGTCGGGCGCGAGGCGCTGGCGGCCCAGAAGGAGGCCGGCGTCCGGCGCAAGCTGGTCGGACTCGTGACCGAGGGCCGAGGCCTCCCCCGCGCCGACTACGAGATCGTGGACGCCGAGGGACGGCCCATCGGCATCGTCACGAGCGGGAGCCAGTCGCCCGCGCTCGGGACCGGGGTCGCGCTCGGCTACGTCCCGAACGACCCGAGCATCACCGCCCCCGGCACCCGCCTCGGGATCGCCGTCCGCGGCCGCGTGCTGCCGGCGACGGTGACGAAGCCGCCGTTCCACAAGAGCGCCTAGGCATGGACCTGGAGGTCGCCCTCAGCCCCCGCGCGCTCGACGCCGACGCCCTCGCCGGGCGCGACGTGGTGGTGATCGACGTGCTCCGGGCGTCCTCGACCATCGTGACGGCGCTCGTCAACGGAGCCCGCGCCGTGATCCCCGTCGCCGAGCAGGGCGAGGCCGGTCGGCTCGCGGCCTCCCTCGACCCCGACGTGTCGCTCCTGGGCGGCGAGCGGGGCGGGAAGACGCTGGCCGGCTACGGCGCCGGCAACTCGCCCCTGGAGTACACCCGCGAGGCCGTCGAGGGCCGCACCGTCGTGCTCACGACCACGAACGGGACGGGCGCCCTCGCCCTCGCCCGGCAGGCCCGCGCCGTCGCCGCGGGGAGCTTCCTGAACGCGAGCGCGACGGTCCGCTTCCTCCGCGAGGCGCTGGACGCCGGCCGCCCCGCCACGATCCTCTGCGCGGGATGGAACGGGCGCGTGTCGCTGGAGGACACCCTGTGTGCGGGCCTCCTCGTCAGCCGCGTGGCGTCGCCGGCCGAGGTCACCGCCCTCGGCGACGGCGTGCAGATCGCCCTCGCCCTCTACCGCGGGAGCCGGAGCCAGCTCGCCCGCGCCCTCTTCGGCGCCGAACACACGCAGCGCCTGATCGCCCTCGGCTTCGCCGACGACGTGACGTACTGCGCCCGGATCGACGCGCTCGACGGGCTCCCCATCCTCCGCGACAACCGGCTCGTCCTCGCCGACTCGGGCTCCTGATGCGGCCCCGATCCGGACGGCGGGCCGCGCGTGGTATCTTTGGCCGGCCTCTTCGCCCTCGGGCGCCGAGGCGTCGCGACGCCCACCGCATCGTCCCCCCACCCCGGTGAGCCGATCCACCTCCCGTAGCAAGAAACGGTCGTCCAAGACAACGGGCGCCGGAGGCTTCTCCCGTCAGCGCAAGCAGGAAGTCCTGGGCATCCTCCTGATCGCCCTCGCCGTCCTCGCCGCCCTCGCTGTCGTCACCTACCACCCGGCCGACGACCTGCGGCTGGGGACCGAGAACCTGGAGGACCTCGTCGCCCCCGGCGACAACCGGTTCGACAACCTCCTCGGGCTCGTCGGGGCGATCCTGGCGCGCGGCCTCGTGGCGAGCCTCGTGGGCTACCCCGTGCTGCTGCCGATCGGGGCCCTGCTGGCGTGGGGGTGGGTCCTGCTCCGTCAGAAGACGCCCGTCTTCCTCCCGCTCCTCACCGGCCTCTCGCTGGCGGGCGCCCTGTTCGTGGCCTGCTTCTTCGGCTGGTTCGACGCCCAGCTCGACGTGGACCTCTCGGCGTGGAGCGGCGACCTCGGGCTCGGCGTCTCAGGGTGGCTGACGAGCCTGCTCAAGCCGGTCGGCTCGTTCATCGTCCTCCTGGTGTCCGTCGTGGTGACGGTCCTCCTCGTCTACGACCGCGACATCCAGACCTCGCTCGACCGGGCCGAGGGGGCCGTGACCAGCCTGAAGGGCAGCCTGACCGAGTCGTGGGCGTCGTACCGCTCCGGCGCGGCGGAGCGCAAGGAGCTCCGCGCCAAGGCCCGTGCCGACGCCCAGAAGGAGCGCGAGGCCCGCCGGAAGGAGAAGGAGGCGGCCGCGAGAGAGCGCCTCAAGGCCGCCGCGGAGGCCCAGAAAGCGCCCCCGCCTCCGCCGACTCCCGCGTCTGCCCCCGCCGCGAGCGCCCCGACCCCGCGCCCCGCACCCCCGCCCCTCCCCGCGCCCGTCGCGCCCGGCGACGAGGAGGACGACCCGGTCCTCGATGGGCTCGTGGACGAGGAGCGCGCGGGCGCCTCAGCCCCGGCCTTCCACGTCACAGGCCCGAAGGAGGAGGCCGCCGTCGACCTCGACGCCGCCAGCGCCCCCTCCCCGGACGCCGCCGACCTCCCCTACCAGTTCCCGTCGATCGAGCTCCTGGAGAGCTCGGACCACGACCAGGAGGTCGACTACGCCGAGATCGAGGACAACAAGCAGATCCTCCTCGACAAGCTGGAGACCTACAACATCCAGATCGACGAGATCGAGGCCGTCGTCGGGCCCACCGTCACGCGCTACGAGCTGACGCCGGCGCCGGGCGTCAAGATCAGCCGGATCACGGCCCTCGAGGACGACCTCGCGATGGCCCTCGCCGCCCCCGGCATCCGGATCATCGCCCCGATCCCCGGCAAGAGCTCCATCGGCGTCGAGATCCCGAACCGGACGCGCGAGATGGTCCGCCTCCGCCAGCTCCTCTCGACGGCCCGCTTCCGCGACGCCGCGCGCGCCGGCAAGATGGCGCTCCCGGTCCCGATCGGGAAGACGATCGAGGGCGACGTGTTCATCGAGGACCTCGCCAAGATGCCGCACCTCCTCGTGGCCGGCGCCACGGGCTCGGGCAAGTCGGTCGGCGTCAACGCGCTCGTCGTGGGGCTCCTCTACGCCAAGCACCCGGCCGACCTCAAGTTCGTGATGGTCGACCCGAAGAAGATCGAGTTGAACGGCTACGCCGAGCTCCTGAACCACTTCACGGCGATGCCGGTGGACGCCGAGGAGCCCATCATCACCGACTTCGGGCAGGCCGCCTCCGTCCTCCGCTCGTGCGAGCGCGAGATGGAGATCCGCTACGACCTCCTCGCCGAGGCCGGCGTCCGCGGCATCGAGGAGTACAACAAGCGCCACGCCGAGGGCCGCCTCGACGATCTCGACGGGAAGCACCGCCGGCTCCCCTACATCGTCGTCATCGTGGACGAGCTCGCCGACCTCATGATGACGTCGGCGAAGGAGGTGGAGGCCCCCATCGCCCGGCTCGCGCAGATGGCCCGGGCCGTCGGGATCCACCTCGTCCTCGCCACGCAGCGTCCGTCGGTGGACGTCATCACGGGGCTTATCAAGGCCAACTTCCCCTCACGGATGGCCTACCAGACGTCGTCCAAGATCGACTCGCGGACGATCATCGACGGCGGCGGTGCGCAGCAGCTCGTGGGCAACGGCGACCTCCTCTACATGAACGGCTCGCGCCTGACGCGTCTCCAGGGGCCGTTCGTGAGCGTCGAGGAGGTCGAGGCCGTGGCCGGGTTCATCTCGGGCCAGGACGGCGCCGGGCCCTACCTGCTCCCGCCGATGGACCCGGGCGAGAACGCCCCCGCCGGCGCCGCCGGCGACGTCTCGGACGACGTGGACGACCTGTTCGAGGACGCCGCCAAGGTCATCGTCCGGAGCCAGCAGGGCTCGGTCTCGCTCCTCCAGCGGAAGCTCTCCGTCGGCTACACGCGGGCGGCGCGCATCGTGGACCAGCTGGAAGACGCCGGCATCGTGGGCCCTTTCGAGGGCTCGAAGGCGCGCGAGGTCCTCGTCGCCGACGAGCACCAGCTCGACGAGCTCCTCCATGGCTCCAGCGAGCCCTCCGTCGACGCCTAGCCCCTCCCCGGGGCTCCGTCAGAGCGGGGTGCCTGAGCGCCAGAGCTGGCGCGCCCGGCGCCAGGCGTCGTAGTAGGCCCGGTTGCGGACGAGCGTCAGGACCGTCAACGGCGACGGCTCGCCGAACGACCCGGCGGTCCGCTCGAACACGAACTCGGGCGGCGCGGAGCTCCCCATCCCGTACGTCCACCGCTCCTCGCTCGGGGTCGACTCGACGAACGACGGCGGGCCGAAAAGGATGTAGACCATCCCGCGGTCCGTCTTCCAGCCCTCCTTCTGGTTGCCGAAGAGGCGGTTGGCCTCCTCTACGCGCTCGTAGTAGCTCCGGATCGTCGAGGCGGCCACGCGCCGGTCGTTGATGGACTCCCCCCAGAACCGGTCGAATGCCTCCCGCTGCTCGAACACCCCTGTCGACGCCAGCAGCCGCTCCACCCCCCCGGGGTACGAGAGGTAGACGAGCGGCTCCAGCAAGTCGCCCGTCCGCGTCACGAGCGGGTAGTCGCGGCGTCGGACGATGACGAGCCGCGTGGACGTGTCCGCGGGATCGGCGCCCGGTGCCGTGACGAGGCTCAGGGTGAGGCGGTAGAGGCCCGGCCGGAGCGCCGGCAGCGGCACCTCCACGTCGACCGCCTCCGCCGGGTTCGCGAGGGGCTGGCGGACCGTCTGGACCGTGTCGACGGACGCGAAGTTGGCCCCGCGCGTGACGAGGGCCACACGGCTCGGCGTGAAGCTGTAGATGGGCGAGGCCGCCGTCGTGTCGCTCTCGATCCGGACGACCGTGGCGACCACGGCCGACCCGTCGGGGATCGCCGTCGCCTGCGCGACGACCTGGAGCGAGTCGACGCCCGCCGGGAGGCCGAAGGCCACGAGGGGCCCCACCTCGCCCGTCGCGCGCCGCCCTTCCAGGCGGAGGCCGCTGAGCGCCGGCGCCCCGCTCTCCGAGCGCACCTGCACCTCCTGCACCCGCCCCGCCATTCGCCCGCTGTCGACGTCCTCCAGCACGGCGCGGACGCGGTACGTCCCCGGCGGTACGTCCACGCGCTCGATGCGGAGGACCTCCTCGGGCGAGCGCGTCGCCTCAGCCGTCGCCACGCGCACCGAGTCCACCCGCTCGAAGACAACGGGGGCGCGCCCCTCCTGCTCCACCGAGAGCGCCCACCGCGCGATGCCGAGGAAGTCGCCCGCCGTCTGACGGAAGATCAGCGAGCTGCGCGGGAGGCTGAGGTAGAGGTCGATCCCGGTCGAGTCGTCGCGGACCGTGGCGAGCGCTTCGAGCGAGAAGACCGGCTCGCCCGCGCGGTAGGCGCGGGCGGGGTCGTCGAGACGGACCGGGACGTTCGATCCGCCGCAGGCGGCGAGGCCGGCGGCGAGGGCCGCGAGCGCGACGGCGGCACCGAGTCTCCTAGCGCGCCGCACGGGCGGCCTCCACGATCGCGGCAAAGTCGCCCGCGTCAAGGCTGGCGCCGCCCACGAGGGCACCGTCGAGGTCGGGCTGGGCGAAGAGGTCGGCCGCGTTGCCGGGCTTGACGCTCCCGCCGTAGAGGAGTTGGATGTCGCCGCCGACGCCGTCGAACCGGTCGCGCAGCGCCCCGCGGATCGCGGCGTGCATGGCCTGCGCCTGCTCCGGCGTCGCCGTCCGGCCCGTGCCGATGGCCCATACCGGCTCGTAGGCGACGACGAGCGCGTCGGCGTCGGAGAGGTCGGCGCCCTCCAGGGAGGCCCGGAGCTGGTCGAGGACCGTCGCCTCGGCGTCGCCCGCGTCGCGCTCCTCCAGCGTCTCGCCGACGCACAGGATCGGGACGAGGCCGGCGTCGAGCACTGCGCGCACCTTCTCGGCCACGAACGCGCTCGTCTCGCCGAGGATCTGCCGACGCTCCGAGTGCCCCACGATCACGAAGTGGACGCCGAGCCCCGTCAGCATCGACGGGCTGACCTCGCCCGTGAAGGCCCCCGCGTCGGCCGGGTACACGTTCTGCGCGCCCAAACGGACGTCGCCGTCGCGCAGCCGCTCGGCCACGGCCTCCAGCCACACGGCCGGCGGGCACACGCCGACGCCCACGGCATCGGCTGCGTCTTCGGTCTCGCGGACGACCTCCGAGGCGAGCCGCACGGCCCCCTCCAGGTCGGTGTTCATCTTCCAGTTTCCAACGACGAGCATCTCAGGCATGGGTCAGGACGAGGGGGAGAAGGCCTCCAGTTTGGCGAGGATCTCCTCGGCGTGGCGGTCGGTCTTGGGGCGCTTGAACACGTGGAGCACATGGCCGTCCGGCCCGATCAGGAACGTCGTCCGCTTCGTGCCGACGACGGTCTTGCCATAGAGCGAGCGCTCGCCCCAGACGCCGTAGGCGTCGAGGATGGCCCGGTCCGGGTCGGCGAGGAGGGGGAACGGAAGGTCGTACTTGGCGGCGAACCGCTCGTGGCTGGCCTCGTCGTCCTTCGAGACGCCGACGACGGCGACGCCGGCCTCGCGGAGCGCGGCGGTATGGTCGCGGAGGTTGCAGGCCTGCTTCGTGCAGCCCGGCGTGTCGTCGGCCGGGTAGAAGTAGAGCGCGAGCGGCTGCCCGGCGAAGTCGGCCAGGCGGACCATGGCGCCGGTCTGGTCGCGGCCCTCGAAGTCGGGCGCGGGGTCGCCGGGGGTGGGCATGTCAGCCATCGAACGTCAGGGGGTGAGGTGAGAGACGGAGAGGTCCCACGCCTCCAGGTCGCGGAGGTGGTCGTGGGCGGTCAGGTCGAGGTGGAGCGGCGTGATCGAGACGAAGCCGTCGTCCATCGCTGCGAGGTCGGTGTCGTCGCCGCCGTCGAGGTCCACGAACCGGCCGCCGAGCCAGAAGTAGGGCCGCTCCATCGGGTCGAACCGCTCCTCGAACTCCTCCTCCCACCGCGACCGCGCGAGCCGCGTGACGCGGACGCCCGCGAGGTCCTCTTCCGGGAGGTCCGGGACGTTCACGTTGAGGAGGACGCTCGTGGGGAGCCCGCGCCGGAGGACGTGCTCGGCGACGTGCCGGGCGACGCGGCCGGCGACCTCGAAGTCGGTCGGGCGCCAGGCGCCGTGCGAGACGGCGATGGACGGGATGCCGAGGATCGTCGCCTCCGTCGCCGCGCTGACGGTCCCGGAGTAGAGCACGTTGATGGCCGTGTTCGGCCCGTGGTTGATGCCGGAGACGACGAGGTCCGGCGCCCGGGGCAGCAACTTCTGGACGGCGATCTTGATGCAGTCAGCCGGCGTGCCCGTGACGGCGCGCGCCCAGAGCGGGCCGTCCAGACCGTCGAACCGCCAGGGGTGCACGCGCATCGGGTCGCGCACGGTGATCGCGTGGCCGACGGCGCTCTGCTCTGCGAACGGCGCTACGACCGCCAGCGTCCCGATCCCGTGCAGCGCCGCCGCGAGGGCCGCGATGCCGGCCGCGTCGATCCCGTCGTCGTTGGCGAGCAGGACGAGCGGGCGGTCGGCCGGGGCGTCGAGGGGGTCGGGCTGGGTCACGATAAGAGCGGACGGGGAGCGACCAACGGCGAGGCGGGCGAATCGATCCGGGAGAAGCGGGCGGCCCGGTCGGTTCGAGGATAGACCCCCTCCCCCGCCGGGCGCGTGAACAACTCCTCCGTTTGCGGCCGCGAGCGCGGGCGGCGTCAGTAGCTCTCGTCGTCGCTCGGGAACGCGCGGGCGCGCACGTCCTCCACGTAGTGCTCGACGGCCGCTGTCATCGTCCGCCCGAGGTCGGCGTAGTGGCGGACGAAGCGGGGGTTGAAGTCCTTCGTCAGGCCGAGCATGTCGTGCGTCACGAGCACCTGCCCGCTGCACCCGGCGCCGGCGCCGATCCCGATCGTCGGGATCGACACGCTCTCGGTCAGCTCGGCGGCGAGGGCCGCGGGGATCTTTTCGAGGACGACGGCGAAGACGCCGGCCCGCTCCAGCTTGCCCAGGTCGCGCCGGAGGTCGTCGGCCTCGTCCTCATCGCGGGCGCGCACCTTGTAGGTCCCGAACTTGTAGATGCTCTGCGGCGTGAGGCCGAGGTGGCCCATCACGGGGATGCCGGCGTTCAGGATCCGCTTGACCGAGTCGAGCACGGCGGCGCCGCCCTCCAGCTTGACCGCGTGGGCACCGGTCTCCTTCATCACGCGGATCGCCGACCGGAGCGCCTCCCGGCTGGACCCCTGGTATGCCCCGAACGGGAGGTCCACGACGACGAGCGCGCGCTGGACGCCGCGCACCACGCACTGCGCGTGGTAGATCATCTGGTCGAGCGTGATCGGGAGCGTCGTCTCGTGGCCGGCCATCACGTTCGAGGCCGAGTCGCCCACGAGGAGCACGTCCACGCCGGCCTCGTCGAGGAGGCGGGCCGAGGTGTAGTCGTACGCCGTGAGCATCGCCACCGGCGTGCCCTCCGTGCGCATCTCCTGGAGCGTCTGCGTGGTCACGCGCCGGACGCTGGCGGCGGCGGTCGGGGCGACGGTCTGGGTGCTCATGGCGCGAGGAGACGAGGGGTTCCGGGAGGATACGGAGGCTCCGCACCCATGCGACCCACGCCGGCTCCACGACCGCAGCCGCTGCGCCGCTCCTCCTGAAACAGCACCGGGCGCCGACCGGCTGGCCGACGCCCGATGCGAACCTGAGACGGAGCGGCGCTTACTGGCCTGCGCCCACCTGCGACGGCGCCTGCGGCCCCTGGGAGTCGAGCTGCCCGAGCGGTGCGCTGTTCGGGTCCACCCCGAGGCGTTCCATGATCGCGACCGTCAGGTCCGGCACGCGATCGCTGTTGTAGAGGATGACCGGGGCGTTGTTGGCGACGGTCGGGAGGACGAGGTCGTAGCCGTTCTCCTCGGCCTCGGCGTTGATCGCGCTCTGGATCTCTGTGAGGACCGGCTGGAGGAGGCGGGCCTCGACGTAGCTGAGGTACTGGAGCCCCTCGACCTCGGCCTGCTCGATCCCGCCCTGGAGCTGGATGATCTCCTGCTGGCGGGTCCGGCGCGCCTCGTCGGTGGCGAGGGCGCTCTGATCGAACGTCTGGTACTCCTGGACGCGCGTCTGGAGGACCTGGCGGAGCGAGTCCTGGACGAACCGGACGCGCTGGCCGACGGCCTGCTGCTGCTGCTGGAGCTGCCCTTGGACGCCGGCGAAGGCCGGCATGCGAACCACGATCTGGTCCGTGTCGACGTAGCCGATCCGGAGGTCCTGGGCCTGGCCGCTCGGGACGAGGGCCAGCAGCGTGAGGGCGCCGGCGGCGAAGGAGAAGAGGCGGGAGAAACGAGTCATGCGTGGTGAGAGTCGGGGAATGATGCGGCTAGCGGCCGGCCTGGCCGGCGGCGCCCACCCCGATGCCGAGCTCGTCCATGACGAGGTCGTTCAGGTTGTGGCGCGACCGGGCGAAGAGGAAGACGTAGTCGCCGGAACGGTCGAACACGTAGTCGTAGTCCTCGGCGTCGGCGACGGTCTCGACGGCGACGAGGAGGCGCTCCTGGATGGGTCGGAGGCGCGTCTGTTGCTCGCGAAACAGCTCGCCCTCAGGGCCGAAGTAGCGGCGACGGAGGGCGTCGTGCGCCTGGCGCTTGGCGGCCAGCGCCTCCAGCTGGCGCGCGCGCTCCTCGTCGGTGTAGAGGATCTCGCGGGCGGCGAACTCGGCGGACATCTCCTCGGCCTCGGCCGCGATGGCGTCCACCTCGGTCTGCCACTGGGAGGCCAGCCGGTCGATCTCCTGGGTCGCGGTCCGGTATTCCGGCATCCGCTCCAGGATCACGTCGGAGTCGATGAACCCGATCTTCTGCTGGGCGGCGGCGGGGACGGCGGCCAGCGCGGTGAGGACGAGGAGAGAGAGCGTTCGCATAGAAGCGGGTGGAGGGGGTGGGTCAGCCGTCGCGGGGGCCCCTCAGGACAGACGCGGGCTCCGGGCGACGGGTAACAACGATCACCTACCGGCCACCGAGGGAGAACTGGAAGCGCCACTGCGGCTCCTCGACCTGACCGCTCCCGTCGATCGCCTCGAACGAGTCGATCTGGTAGCCCAGGCTGAGGTCGACGAGCCCGAGGATCGGGAGGAAGATCCGGGAGCCGACGCCCGCCGAGCGGTAGAGCTTCGAGGGGTCGTAGTCGCCGAACCCGTCGTAGGCGTTGGCGGCGTCGGCGAACAGGTACGGCGCGAACGAGAGCTGCGGCGTCTGGATCAAGACGGCCGACAGCTCGGCCTCGTACTTGTTCAGGATCCGGCCGCCGACGGGCTCGCCGTCGCGGCGCGGGCTGATGGCCTCGAGGGGGTAGCCCCGGAGGAACACGAGGTCCCGACCGAAGCTCCGTCCGAGCCCGCCGGTCCCGCTCGCCTCGAGGGGCGTTCCGCCGACGAGGTAGCGCTGGAACCGAACCTCCTCGCCCGTGAGCGAGCCGATGTAGCCGAACCGGGCTCGGAAGCTGGCCGAGAGCGGGCCGGCGACGGGCGTGTACCAGTCCGAGGTGAAGTCCCACTTGTGGTACTGCACGAAGTCGCCGATGGGCGGGGCCACGGTGAGCGTGAGGTCGACGCTGGAGCCGGCCTGCGGGAAGGTCGGGTTGTCAAGCGCGTTCCGGCCGATCGACTGGCTGAGCGTGAGCTCTTGGCTGACGCCGTCGGGGAGGAACGGGCTGTTCAATCCCTCGACGTCGTAGAGGCGGTAGCCCAGGTTGGTCCCCGTGATGAAGTAGTCGTCGGGCCACTTGAGGCGCTGGCGGTAGAACGTCCGCGCGCTGACGGTCCCGTACTTCCGCCCGCTGAAGGCGTAGCGCGAGTAGCTGAGCGCGAACCCGGCCGGCGTCTGACGGCCCCGGAACCACGGCTCCGTGAACGAGAGGGAGTAGACCTGCTGGCGGCTCCCGTAGGTCTGGACCTGGACCGAGAGCTGCTGGCCGTCGCCCGTCGGCATCCCGCCCTCGAACCCCTGCATGAGGTTCTGGACGGAGAAGTTGGTGAAGGTGACGCGGGCGGTCAGGATGAGGCCGATGTTGCCGCCACCCCAGCCGCCGGAGAGCTCGAGCTGGTCCGACGAGGTCTCGGCGAGCTTGTAGACGAGGTCGACGGTCCGGTCCTGGTCGTTGACGCTCACGTCGGGGCCGTTCCCGAAGCTGGCCGGGTCGAAGTAGTTGAGCGTGGCCAGCTCGCGGACGCTCCGCTGGATGGCCGCGCGGCTGAACGGCTGGCCGGGGACGGTCCGGATCTCGCGGCGGATGACGTGCTCCTTGGTCCGCGTGTTGCCCGCGATGCGGACGTCGCCGAACTCGTAGACCTCGCCCTCGGTGATCTCGAAGAACAGGTCGAGCGAGTCGCCCGGGACCTCCACGATCTCGGGCTCGATGTTGAACCGGAGGTAGCCCTGGTCCTGATAGAGACTGGAGACGTCCGAGTTGTCCTGGGAGAAGTAGAGGTTCTGCTCCATCCGGGTCCGGTCGTACACGTCGCCCTTCTGGAGGCCGAGCGCGAACGCGAGTTGCTCGTCGGAGAGGACCGTGTTGCCCTCGAACACGACGTCGCGGATGTGGTACTGGGCTCCCTCGTCCACTCCGATCTCGACCACGAGCCCGCCGGCCTCGGGGTCGTCGCTGAGGTAAACCGAGTCGCGGACGACGCGGGCGCCGTAGTAGCCACGGTCGTTGTAGAACCGGACGAGCGAGGCGAGGTCCTCGTCGAAGCCCGAGTCGTCGAACGTCTCGCGCTTCCAGAACCGCCACCAGCGGCGCTCGGGCGTGTTCTTGAGCTGCTTGCGGAGCGTCCCGTCGGAGAACGCCTCGTTCCCCTCGAAGCGGACGTCGGCGACGGTCACGCGGTCGCCCCGGTCCACGGTGTAGGTCAGCGTCACGCGGCCGTCGTCCTCCACCTGGCGCTCCACGCCGACCTCGGCGCGGCGGAAGCCCTGCCCGCGGAGGTAGGCCTGGATCGCCATCTTACCGCGCTCCACGTCGGCGTCGCGGACGCTGCGGCCGCGGATGAGCGGGATGTCGTCGGCCAGCTCCTCCTGTGCGGACGACTTCAGGCCATCGATGGTGTAGCCGGCCAGCTTGGGCTGCTCCTCCACGTGGATCGTCAGGAACACGCCGTCGGGCGTGAACTCCGTGGCCTCAATCCGGACGTCGGTGTACCACCCACGCGAGTACAGATTGCGGACGGCCTCGCCGAACGCCGGGTCCCACGGAAGTTGGACCGACATGCCGGGCTGGAGGCCGCTGATGGTCCGGGCGAGGGCCTGGCTGTTCTCGTCGGCGGCCCCTTCCACGGTGACTGAGATGATCTGGTACTTCTGGAGCGCCTGCGAGGCCTCGGCCGGGGCCTGCGACGACGGAGCGTCCTGCGCGGAGGCGGGAAAAACCGCGAGGGCAGCGGCGACGAGGAGAACGCGCACGGCGGCGAGCGGGCGGATCATGCAGAAGGGGAACGCGTCGGTCCTGGACGGTCGGAAGAGGCCGGATCGGGGCGACGAAGGTAATGGGGGCCTACGGGCGGCCGGGCGCAGAGACCGCGAAAACGCGGTGCCGAGGCGGCCCCGAATCCGTGGCGCTCCGAACGGCACCCCCGGGGCTTTATTGCAACGGGGGCCCGCTCGTGCCCTCTCTCAGGCCGGGTCGACGCGGCCGAAGCGGCGGTCGCGGTCCTGGTAGCTGCGGACGGCCTCGTAGAGCGCGTCCCGCCGGAAGTCCGGCCAGAACCGGTCGGTGACGTAGAGCTCGGTGTAGGCGATCTGCCAGAGGAGGAAGTTGCTCACCCGCATCTCGCCGGCCGTCCGGATGAGGAGGTCGGGGTCGGGCATGCCGGCAGTGTAGAGCGCGTCGGAGACCATGGCCTCCGTGATGGCCGAGGGGTCGAGGTCGCCGGCCTGGGCACGCGCGGCGAGGCAGCGGACGGCCTCGGTCAGCTCCCAGCGGGCGCCGTAGCTGAGCGCCAGCGTGAGCGTCATCCGGTCGTTGCCGGCCGTCAGGTCGAACGCCTCCTGCAGCTCCTTCTGGCCGCGCTCGGGGAGCCGGCTGAGGTCGCCGATGGCGTGGAGCCGAATCCCGTTCTGGTGGAGCTTCTCGGCCTCGCGGCGGAGTGTCCGCACGAGGAGCTCCATGAGCGCCGAGACCTCGGCGGCCGGGCGGTTCCAGTTCTCCGTCGAGAACGTGTAGAGCGTGAGGTAGCGGACACCGACCTGGGCGCAAGCCTCGGTGATGTCGCGGACCGACGCGACGCCCTCCTTGTGGCCGGTCACGCGCGATTTTCCGCGCGACTTGGCCCAGCGGCCGTTCCCGTCCATGATGCAGGCCACGTGCTCAGGAATCGGGCCGCGGGCCTGGAGCGCCTCCTGCCGGGCGCGGTCCGCGTCGGACTGGCGCGTGCGGGTGAGGCGGACAGGGGCGATCTCGGTCATGCCGGAAAGTACCGGCTCGGCCGCGGGCGGGACGGCCCCGTGGCGGTGTTGACGGGTGATTCGCGAGGCACGGCGCGGGAGGCCGGCGCAGGACGGACGGAGGCTATCCGAACCACCGGACGGCGTCGTTGAAGATGACGAACACCATCAGCATCAGGATCAGGGCCACGCCCACCTGCTGCACCACCAGGCGCACCTTGAGCGGCGCCTCGCGCCGGACGACGCCCTCGTAGATGAGGAACACGAGCTGCCCCCCGTCGAGCGCCGGGATGGGGAGGATGTTGAACACGGCGAGCGCGACCGAGAGGAACGCCACGAAGTGCCAGAACTCGCGCGCGCCTCGGTCGGCCGCCTCCTTCGACTGCTTGGCGATCATGAGCGGGCCGCCCACGCTCTCGCGGACGTTTTCCCGGCCGGTCACGAGGAGCCCGAAGAAGTTGAAGTAGGCCGTCGTCATCGTGACCGTCGTCTCGGCGCCGGTCGCGATCGAGGCGCCCAGGCCGAGGGGTTGCATCGCCGCTCCGAGCGAGTTGGGCGCGTTCGTGACGCCGAGGAGGTAGCTGTCGCCCGAGGGACGGGGCGCGACGGTCGCCGCGTAGATCGTGGCCACGCCACGCCGCTCGACCACCGCGGTCCCCTCCGGCGCCGGGCCGAGGGAGTCGGGCCGCGCCCACCGGATCTCGAGCGGGGTCCCGCCCGAGGCCACGATGGCGTCGGTGAGGGCGCCCCACGTCCGCGTCGGCTCGCCGCCGATGGAGAGGACGCGGTCGCCGGCCTGGAGGCCTGCGTCGTCCGCGGCCGAGCCCGGCGACACGCTCCCGATGAGCGGCGGGAACTGGGGCGCGATGCCGAACACGTTCATCAGCTCGGCCTCGTCGCCGGCCTCCTCGACCTCGCGGACGCGGCGGGAGAGCCGCGTCATCAGGGCGGGCGGCCCCTCTAGTTCTACGCGCTCGCCGCCGCGGAGCACCGTCAGCCGGAGCGGGTCGGCGGCGAATTCAGCCGGGGTGAACGCGTCCTCCAGCCGCTCGATGTCCTGACCGTTGACGGCCACGATCCGGTCGTCCGTCTCCAGCCCGATCTCGTCGGCGATCGACCCCTCGGCCACGTCGAAGCGGACGTTCTCGGCGGGCGTGTACGGCGTGCCGTAGACGAACGCGAGGGCCGACCAGATCAGGAAGGCCAGGATGATGTTGAAGATGACGCCGGCCGAGATCACGACGATGCGCTGCCAGACCGGCTTGGCCCGGAACTCGTCCGGCTCCGGCTCGCTCTCCAGGCCCTCCACGTCGAGGCTCTCGTCCACCATCCCGGCGATCTTGACGTAGCCCCCGAGGGGGATGGCCCCGATCCGGTACTCGGTCTGCCCCACCCGGCGGCGGAGCACGTTGGGCGGGAAGCCGAGCGAGAAGGCGTCCACGCGCATCCCGAACAGACGGGCCGAGAGGAAGTGGCCGAGCTCGTGGACGAACACGAGGATGCCGAGCGCCAACGCCACCCAGAGGACGTAGGAGAGCGGGGTGAGAATGGCGTCCATAGAAATCGAGAGCGGGGAGCCGCGCGGCGAAGACCGCCACCGGCAGGTTGCACCCTAGGCGGGCTGGAAGGTTCGGGCCGTGCGCTCTGCCAGCGCACGCGCCCGACGGTCAACGTCGAGGAGGGCGTCGAGCGTGCCCGCGGAGTCGTCGGCGGCGGCCATTCCGGCCTCCACCAGACGAGGAATGTCGGTGAATCGGACCTCGCCCTTAAGGAAACGGGCGACGGCCACCTCGTTGGCCGCGTTCAGCGCGGCCGGGGCGCTCCCCCCCGCCGCCAGCGCCTCGAAGGCGAGGCGGAGGCACGGGAACCGGTCGGTGTCGGCCGGCTCGAACGTGAGTCGCTGCGCCGCGGTCCAGTCGAGACGTTCGTGGGGCGCCGGCCAGCGGTCGGGGAACGAGAGGGCCACCTGGATCGGCACCTTCATGTCCGGCACGCCGAGCTGCGCCTTCGACGACCCGTCGACGAACTCGACGATCGAGTGGATGATCGACTGGGGGTGGATGACGACGCCGATCCGCTCGCTCGGCACGCCGAAGAGCCAGTGCGCCTCGATCACCTCGAGGCCCTTGTTCATCAGGGTCGCCGAGTCGATCGTGACCTTGGCGCCCATCGACCAGTTGGGGTGGTCGAGGGCCTCGGCGGGCGTAATGGCGTCGAACGTGCCGGCCGCGCGGTCGCGAAAGGGGCCGCCGGAGGCCGTCAGGATCAGCCGCTCGACGGTGTCGGCAGGCTCGCCAACGAGGCACTGGAAGAGCGCCGAGTGCTCGGAGTCGACCGGGAGGACGACGGCGCCGCTCCGGCGGGCGGCGGCCTCGACGAGCGCACCGGCCACGACGAGCGCCTCCTTGTTGGCGAGCGCGACGGTCCGCCCGACCTCGACGGCAGCGAGCGTCGGCCGCAGCCCCGCTGCACCCACGATGGAGGCCACGACCACGTCGGCCCCCTCGTCACGCGCGACCTCGACCACGGCGTCGCCGCCGGCCGAGACCTCGACGTCGAGGTCGGCGAGCGCCGCGGCGAGGGCCGCGTAGGCCGCCTCGTCGGCGATGGCGACGCGCGCGGGCCGCACGCGGCGCGCCTGCTCGGCCAGCAGCTCCCAGTTGGACCCGGCCGTGAGCGCGCGGATGCTCAGCTTGTCCGGGACGAGCGCGGCGACCTCCAGCGTCTGCGTCCCGATGGACCCTGTCGACCCCAGGACGACGAGCCCACGCGGGACGCCGGGGGCGCGGGGCATGGGCGGGCGGAGGTCCGGGAGCATGTACCGGCGCCGATACGAACGGCGGTGGCGAGGCGTTGGGCGAGACGTGGGGACCAAGATAGCCGCGCCGGCCGGCCGCACATCGGGGAGCGCCCGATGGCCGACGCGTGTTCGCCGGCTCTCCCCCTCCCGTTCCTCCGGTCTTCGACGCGCACGGGCGACCGGAGGCAGCACCCCTCCCTCCCCGTTCCTCCTACCTTGGCGACCCGCCCTCGCGTCCGGATGCGTCCCCTCTCTCTCCTGCTCGCCCTGCTGATCCCCGCGCTCGCGGCGGCGCAGGAGCCGCCCGCCCCGCGCCCTCCAGCGCCGCCGGAGCCCCGCCTCGTCCCGAGCGAGTCGTTCGGCGAGCCGTCGTCGCGGCAGATGTTCGTCCTGGCGGTGCAGCTGATGGCGAACGGGAGCCCCGAAGAGGCCATCCCGCTCCTGGAGGACGTGCTCGCCCAGGACCCAACCTCGACGCCGGTCTGGCTCCAGCTGAAGGAGGCCTACGAGGCCACGCGCCGCTACGACGACCTCCTCGCCCTCATCGACGCGCGCATCGCCCGCGACGGGGCCTCGCCCGACCTCCTCGCGGAGCGCGGCGTGGCCCTCTACCGCGCCGGCCGGACCGACGACGCGGAGCAGGCCTGGGCCGACGCCCTCGCCGCAGCCCCCGAGGCCGAGCAGACCTACCGCACCGTCGCCAACGCGATCGGCGGGCTCCGCCTCTACGTCGAGGCGGCCGACGTCCTCGACGCCGGTCGGAGCGTGTTCGGGGACAACGCCTTCCTCCTGGAGCGCGCCCATCTCTACGGCCTCGGGCTGGACTATGCCCGCGCTGTTGACCTCTACCTCCAGCTCCTCGCCGAACAGCCCGAGCACGTCAGCGGCGTCCGCGCCCGCCTGACACGCCTCCTCTCCGGCCAGGACGCCCCGGCCCTCTTCGCGGCAGCCGTGGACCGGGCCATTGCGCTCGACCCGTTCAACCGGGCCTACCGCGAGCTCTCCGGTTGGCTCGCCCTGGAGCGCGGCGACTACGACGCGGCCCTCGACGCCATCCGCGCACTCGACCGCCTCGAACAGGAGGACGGTCAGACCCTCGTCGCCTTCGCCCAGCAGGCGGTCTCCGCTGGGTCCGACGAGGCCGCCGAGCGCGCCTTCGACGAGGTGCTGGAGCGCCACCCAGGGACGCCCGCGGCCACGCTCGCTCTCCTGGCTCGTGCGCGCCTCTGGGACCAGCAGGCCCGCGCCAACCGGGAGGCCGCCCCCCGCGGGCCCACGCCCGCCGCCGACGCCGCCCGCGCCCTCTACCGGCAGTACCTCGACCAGACCCCCGGCTCGACTGAGACGCCGGCCGTCCAGCTCGCCCTCGCAGATCTCTTGCGCGACGTGTACCGCGACTTCGACGGCTCGAACGAGCTCCTTGAGCGGGCCGCCGTCGGGCGCGACCCCGGCGTTGCGGCGCGTGCGCGGCTCGCGCTCGGCGAGGTGGCCGTCCGCCGGGGCGACCTCGCCACCGCCCGCGAACGGTTCGCCGACGTGGACGAATCGATCCGGATCGGTCCGCTCGCCGAGCAGGCCCGTTACGAGCTCGCCCTCCTCGACTTCTACGAGGGGTTCATGTTCTCGGCCCTCGCCCGCGCCGAAGCGCTCGACGAGAACACCGCCGCCGACGCCTCGAACGACGCCATCGCCCTCCGCGTCACACTTTCCGAGACGCTCAACGGCGCCGAGCCCCCGGACCCCTCGGAGGACCTGAGCAACGACCCGCTCCACGTCTACGCCCGCGCGGCCCTCCTCCAGCGCCGCGACCTCCCGGAGCAGGCCCTCGCCGCGCTCGACTCGCTCGACGCCGCGCTCTCGGGCTACGCCGCCCTCGGCGACGAGTCGCTCTACCTCCGCGCCTCGATCCTCCACGCGTCCGGCGACCCGGCCCGGGCGGTCGAGATCCTGGACACCCTCGCCGAGCGGTTCCCCCTCTCGTACTTCCGCGACCGGGCGCTCCGCCTCCAGGCCCGCGCCCTGGAGCATGACCTCGGCGACCCGGCCGGCGCGGCGCGGCGCTACGAGCAGCTCCTGGAGGACTTCGGCGGTTCGCCCTACGCCCCCGAGGCCCGCGAGGAGCTGCGGCGCCTCCGCGCCTCTGTTTGATGGTTGCAATAACGGTATGAGTGTCCGATTCCTCGCCCTCCTCCTCGTGCTCGTCGGCACGTCCGCCCGCGCGCAGGACCTCCTGATCCCGATGGACGAGAGCCAGACGGACCACCTCCGGGCCTACGGCGCCGTCTACTGGGCGCTCGACCGCGGGCTCACCGTCGACTGGCTCCTGAACGTCCGCGGCGGCTCGTTCGTCGCCCCGGCCGACGGGCAGCTCCAGACCGAGCTGCGGGCACGGGGCGTCCGCTTCGAGGGCATCGACGGCGAGGCGGCTGTGGCGCAGGCTGAGGCCGGGACGGCCAACACGGCGGCGGTCCGGCTGGAGAAGGCGCCGAAGATCGCCGTCTACGCCCCCGAGCAGACGCTTCCCTGGGACGACGCCGTCCTCCTCGCCCTCACCTACGCCGAGGTCCCCTACGAGCAGATCTACGACGACGACATCCTCGACGGACGCCTCAGCGAGTTCGACTGGGTCCACCTCCACCACGAGGACTTTACGGGCCAGTACGGCAAGTTCTACGCGGTCTACCGCGGGCAGGCGTGGTACCAGCAGCAGCAGCAGGAGGCCGAGCAGGAGGCCCGCGCGCGTGGCTTCGCCAAGGTCAGCCAGCTCAAGCTGGCGATCGTCGAGACGCTCAAGGCGTACGTCGAGAACGGGGGGTTCCTGTTCGCGATGTGCTCCGGGACCGATACGTTCGACCTCGCGCTCGCCGCCTCGGGGATCGACATCGTCCCGCCCGAGATGGACGGCGACGGGATCACCCCGAACGCCGCCGCCCGCCTCGACTTCTCGCGGACCCTCGCCTTCCAGAACTTCGCGCCGGTCCTCAACCCGATGGAGTACGAGCACGCCGACATCGACCGGCCGCCGCCGCCCCAGCTCCGCAACCCGCTCACGGACTATTTCACGCTCTTCGAGTTCTCGGCCCGCTGGGACCCCGTCCCGACGATGCTCACGCAGAACCACGTCGCGAGCGTGCGCGGGTTCATGGGCCAGACGACGGCCTTCCGCGCCGACGCCATCAAGCCGGGCGTGGTGGTCCTCGGCGAGAGCCCGACGACCGGTTCCGTCCGCTACCTCTACGGGCCGGCCGGGCAGGGCTTCTTCGCCTTCTACGCCGGCCACGACCCGGAGGACTACCAGCACTTCGTGGGCGACCCGCCGACCGACCTCGCGCTCCACAAGAACTCGCCGGGCTACCGGCTGATCTTGAACAACGTGCTCTTCCCGGCCGCGCGGAAGCAGCCGCAGAAGACGTAGGCGTCCGCGATCTCGATCGGCCTCGTCGAGGGGGGAAGCAGGGGTCGCTCGTCGTGTCCGAGGGGCCCGTGCCCTCGCGGATGGAGGCTGCCCACAGCGGGACGAGGCATCCCTAGCTTGGTCATTACACCGGCCTCCCCACTGTGAGCACCCCCAAGCCCCCCTCCGCCAGCGTCTGCCGCATGAACGAGCTGGTGCTGCCGAACGACACCAACACGCTCGGCAACCTGATGGGCGGGCGGCTCCTCCACTTCATGGACGTGTGCGCCGCCATCGCTGCGCAGCGTCACTCGAACCGCACCGTCGTCACCGCCAGCGTCGACTCGGTCGACTTCCGGGGCGCGATCCGGCTGGGCGAGGTCGTCGTGCTGGAGGCCTCGGTCAACCGGGCGTTCACGACGTCGATGGAGGTCCAGATCGACGTGTGGGCGGAGGACACCTCCACAGGAACGAAGCGGCGGTGCAACCGGGCTTACTACACGTTCGTGGCTGTCGACCAGAGCGGGCGGCCCATCCCCGTCCCCCCCGTCTCGCCCGAGACCGACGACGAGCGAGAGCGCTACGACGCCGCGGCCCGGCGCCGCGAGCTGCGGCTGGTCCTCTCGGGGCGCCTCACGCTCGCCGACGCCGCTCAGATCCGGAGCCACCTGGCCGAGATCGCCGCCGACGCCTGACGCCTGGAGGTCGGGCTTCACGGGCCGCTCACGACGCCCGGGGAGCCGGCGGGCCTGCCACGCGTTGACGCACCCTCCCACCACCCCCGTCATGCGCCTCCTCACCCTCCTCAGCCTCCTGCTCCTGGCGCCGGCCGCCAGCGCCCAGCTCGCCATCGGCGGTCAAGTCGGCGACCCGACCGGCCTGTCGCTCAAGTTCGGCGCGGGCCCCGGCGCCCTGCTCTTCGGCGTCGGGTGGGACCTCAACGAGTCGATCTCGGCCGAGGGCCACTACGTCCTCAGCGCCAACCGCCTGAACGGCACCCGCTCCGACGTCCGCCTCTTCTACGGTCCCGGCGCCTTCCTCCAGTCGTCCGAGAACAGCGACGTCCGGTTTGGGGTGAGCCTCGGCGTCGGCCTGGAGGCCCTGCTCACCGACGACATTGAGATCTACGGGCTCGTCTCGCCGCGCCTCCAGCTCGTCGAGGAGACCGACTTCGACCTGGGCGGCGGGATCGGCCTGCGCCTCCGTCTGTAGACTGTCTCCCATGATCGCCACCCGCCCCATCCGCGTCCTCATCGCCAAGGTCGGCCTCGACGGCCACGACCGGGGCGCGAAGGTCGTCGCCGCCGCGCTCCGCGACGCCGGGATGGAAGTGGTGTACACTGGCCTCCGAAAAACGCCCGAGGTCGTCGTCCGCGCGGCCGAGGAGGAGGACGTCGACGCCGTCGGGGTATCGATCCTTTCCGGCGCCCACGGGACCGTCCTCCCCCGCCTCCGCGCACTCCTCGACGAGGCCGGGCTCGACGACGTGCTCCTCGTCGCCGGCGGCACGATCCCCGACGACGACGCCCGGGACCTGCTCGACCGGGGCGTCGTGGACCACGTGTTCACGCCGGGCGCTTCGCTGGCGGACATCGCCGGGCGCCTCACGGAGGCTGTCGCCGCACGGAGGGCGAGCTAGTGCTCCCACCCCGCATCCTGATCACCGGAGCCAACGGGCTCGTCGGGCAGGCGCTCGTGCGCGCTGCGAGCGGATGGCGCGGTGCCGACCTCCTCGCGACGAGCCGTCAGCCGGCGCTCGTCCTCCCCACCTCGACGGGCGGGTACACCGCCCTCGACGTGACGGACCCCGACGCCGTCGAGCGCGTGATGGAGGACTTCGCGCCGGACGTGGTGCTCCACGCCGCGGGGACGGCCCAGGTGGAGCCCTGCGAGGCCGACAAGGAGGCGTGCTGGACGCTCAACGTGGAGGCCGTCGCGACGATGGCCTCGACCTGCGACCGCCACGGCGCCCGCCTGATCTTGCCGTCCACGGACTTCGTGTTCGACGGCAAGGCTGGGCCCTACTCCGAGTCCGACCGGCCCGCGCCGATCAACGCCTACGGACGGACTAAGCTGGCGGCCGAGAACACGCTCGCCGGCTCCCGCCTTACCGACTGGGCCGTCGCCCGGACGACCCTCATCTTCGGGGCCCCCGCCGGCGAGGATCCGCGCCTCGACTTCGTCCGGTGGGTAGCCCGCGAGCTGAGCGCCGGCCGGCCGATCCGGGTCCCGCGCGACCAGCTCCGAACGCCCACCTACGACGCCGACTTCGCCGACGGCGTCCTCCGCCTCGTCCGGTTCGGGAAGCGGGGCATCTTCCACCTCGCCGGCCGCGAAGTCCTCACGATCCCCGAGGTCGCCCGCCAGGTGGCCGACGCCTTCGACCTTGACGCCGGCCTCATCGGCACGACCACGACGGCGGAGCTCCACCCCGGCGCACCGCGTCCGCTCAAGGCGGGGCTCCTCATCCTCCGGGCCGAGAGCGAGCTGGGCTACCGGCCGCGGCCCCTCGCCGCCGCCCTCGCGGACCTGCGGGCGCGCCTCGACGGCGTTCCTCAGACGCGCTAGTCGCCGGCGGGAACGAGGAGGACCTGCGGGCCTTCCGTGCCGGTCTCGTCGACGGCGTCGAGGATGAGGTAGGCGCCGTCGCGGCGGAACGCGAGGGTCCCGCTCAGGTAGCGCTCCAGCTCCACCGTGCCGGGCCGGCACGCCCGCCGGGTGCAAGCGAGCGCCTCGAACTCCAGCCGCCCCTCCCGCAGGCGGTAGCGGCCGTTGCAGGTGTTGCACGAGCGGACGCTCACCGTGCCGTCGGCGGCGAACGTGACGCGATCGCCGTCCCCCCGGAGCACCTCGCCGTCGGGGAGCACCACGCGCTCCAGGGTCCACGTCGTGCCGGGCAGGTCGGCCGCGAGGCCGGTCGTCGGGGCACTGCCGCCACAGCCGGCGACGAAGGCGAGACAAAAGATGAGGACGACGAGACGCACGGGACCGCTGGCAGGGGGACGTGGGAAGCTACGAGTCCCGGCTCGGCGCTGCGTCGGACGGCACCGGCGCCCCGTCCCCGCCCGGTCCCGCCGAGGACGACGAAGAGGCTGCGAGACGTGACGACGCGGCCAGGGCGCCCGCGGAGCAGAAGTAGCTTTCGGCGCCCGCCCCTCCCCTCTTCCGCCCGGCTCCCATGATCGACCTCGACCTCGTCCGAACCGACCCCGACCGCGTGCGGGCCTCAATGGAGGCGAAGCGGATCGGCGACCCCGCCGCCGTCGACCGGCTCCTGGAGACCGACGCCGAGCGGCGCGAAGCGGTGACGGCGCTCGACGGGCTCCGCCAGGAGCAGGGCGACCTCGGCCGCCAGATCGGTCCGCTCATGAAGGCGGGCAAGCGCGACGAGGCCGCTCCTCTCCTCGACCGCTCGAACGCCCTAAAGACCGAGATCAAGGAGCGAGAGGAGGCCGTCCGCGACCTGGACGACCGGCTCCGGGCGCTTCGCCTGGAGATCCCCAACACGATCCACGAGAGCGTCCCCGTGGGCGGCGAGGACGCCAACATTGTCGACGCCGAGTGGGGCGAGAAGCCGTCGTTCAACTTTGAGCCGCTCGCGCACTGGGAGCTCGCCGAGCGCCACGGCCTGATCGACTTCGAGCGCGGCGCGAAGGTGACCGGCGCCGGCTTCCCGTTTTACATGGGGAAGGGCGCGCGCCTTCAGCGAGCGCTGATCAACCTGTTCCTCGACCTGGCGACGGAGGCGGGCTACACCGAGGTCGAGGCGCCGATCCTCATCAACGAGGACAGCGGGATCGGGACCGGCCAGCTCCCGGACAAGGAGGGGCAGATGTACGAGGCACCCATCGACGGCTTCTTCCTGGTCCCCACTGCGGAGGTCCCACTCACCAACCTCCACCGCGACGAGATCCTCGCCGCCGACGCCCTCCCGATTCGGTACACCGGCTACACGCCGTGCTTCCGCCGCGAGGCCGGCTCCTACGGGAAGGACGTGCGGGGGCTCAACCGGCTCCACCAGTTCGACAAGGTCGAGCTCGTCCGGTTCGTCCGCCCGGAGGAGAGCTACGAGCACCTGGAGGCGCTCCTCGCCGACGCCGAGCGGGCGGTGCAGGCCCTCGGCCTCCCCTACCGGCGGCTCGTCCTGGCCTCCGGCGACCTGGGCGTGACGCAGGCCAAGACCTACGATCTGGAGGTGTGGAGCGCAGGGCAGGGACGCTGGCTGGAGGTCTCGTCGGTCAGCAACTTCGAGGCGTACCAGGCGCGCCGGGCCAACGTCCGCTTCCGCCCCGAAGACGGTGCCAAACCCGAGTTCGTCCATACCCTCAACGGGAGCGGGCTCGCCCTGCCCCGGATCGTCGCGGCGCTCTTGGAGAACGGGCAGCAAGCCGATGGCTCCGTCCGCCTTCCCGACGCGGTCGCCGCCTACGCCGGCTTCGACCGGATCGGCGACTAGGGAGCCCGAGGCGCCTCGCCGTCTACCCGTCTACGGCGCCCGCCACGCGGGGTCGACGAGGGCACCCGCCCGCGAGCGAGCCGCCCGACGGGGCCGAAGGCCGAGGCCCGCCCCGGTGGGCAGCCGATGCCCCGGCCGGTCTGCGTTCATTCCGCCGCCGGGACGCTCCCGCGGCTCCCAACAACAACGCGCCCGCCCCGGCAGACCGGGGCGGGCGCGTCCTGAACGACTCAGTCGTCGCAGGCGAGGCCGGGCGCTTAGTCGCGCCGGCCGCGGCCACGACCGCGACCACGGTCGCGGTCACGCCCGTTGCCGTTGTCGCTGGAGCGCGACTCGCGGCGCTTGGCCATCTCGGCCTTCTCCTCCTCGGTGGGCTCGGGGAGGAACGGCTTGCGGCTCACGCGGAGCTTGCCCCCGTCGCGGACCTCGATGAGCTGGACCTCCAGCTTGTCGCCGACCTGCATCTCGTCGGCCGGGTCGTTCACGTAGCCGTGAGCGATCTCGGAGACGTGGAGCATGGCCTCCTTGCCCGGCATGATCTCGAGGATCGCGCCGAACGGGAGGAGGTTCTTCACCGTGCCGGTGTAGTTCTCGCCGACCTCGGGCTCGGTCACGATGCCGCGGATGATGTCCACGGCGGCGTGGGCCGACTCCATGTTCGGGGCGGCGACGGTGACGAAGCCCTTGCCGTCGCGCTCGTCGATGTCGATCTGCGCGCCGGTGTCGGCCTGGATCCCCTTGATGATCTTGCCGCCGGGCCCGATGATGGCGCCGATGTACTCCTGGTCGATGACGACCTGGATGAGGCGCGGGGCGCTCGGCGAGATGTCCTCGCGGGGCTCGGCGATCGTCTCGGCCATGCGGTCGAGGATGTGCTCGCGGCCGGCCTTCGCCTGCTCGAGCGCCTCGCGCATCGTCGACATCTGGAGCCCGTCGATCTTGATGTCCATCTGGCAGGCGGTGATCCCGTCGCGGGTCCCGCACAGCTTGAAGTCCATGTCACCGAGGTGGTCCTCCGTGCCGAGGATGTCGCTCAGGACGGCGACCTTGTCGCCCTCGGCGATGAGGCCCATCGCGATGCCCGCGACCGGCTTCTCGACCGGGACGCCGGCGGCCATGAGGGCCATCGAGCCGCCGCAGACCGTCGCCATCGACGACGAGCCGTTGGACTCGAGGACGTCGGAGATGATGCGGACGGTGTACGGGAACTCCTGCTCCGACGGCATCATCTTGGCCAGCGCGCGCTCGGCGAGCATGCCGTGCCCGATCTCGCGCCGCGACGGGCCGCGGAGGAACTTCGTCTCGCCGACAGAGAACGGCGGGAAGTTGTAGTGGAGGTAGAATCGCTTGTCGACCTGGTCGAACAGCTGGTCGACCGCCTGGACGTCCCGGCCGGTGCCGAGCGTGACCATGACGAGTGCCTGCGTCTCGCCGCGCGTGAACACGGCCGAGCCGTGGACGCGGGGGAGGTAGTCGACCTCGGTCCAGATGTCGCGGATCTCGTCGGTCTTCCGGCCGTCGAGCCGGCGTCCCTCGGAGAGGATCATCTCGCGCATCACACGGCTCTCGGCCGCCTTGAACGCCTCCTTCACGTCGCCGACGGAGTAGCCCCCGTCGATCTCGGCGACGGCGTCCTCGCCCTCCCCGAAGAGGTCGGCGATCAGCGAATTCCGGATCTCCTTGGAGCCGCCGTAGAACGACGCCTTGTCGTAGTCCGAGCGGAGGTGGGCATCGACGTCGTCCTTGATCTTCCCGTAGATCGTCTCGACGAGGTCGTCCGCCGGAGCGACGGTCTCGTACTCGAGCGGCTCGGGCGCGCCGTTCTGGGCGTCCCGCTTGCCGACGAACTCGGTGATCCCAGCGACGATCGTCTTGATGGCCTCGAACCCGAACTCGAGCGCGGCGACCATGTCGTCCTCGCTGACCTCGCTGCATCTCGCCCTCGACCATGGCGATCGCGTCGGCCTTGCCGGCCACGATCAGGTCGAAGTCGGACTCGGCGCGCTCGGCGCCGGTCGGGAACAGGACGAACTCGCCGTCGACGCGACCGACGCGGACGTGGGCGGTCGGGCCGTCGAACGGGCTCCCGGACAGCGAGAGGGCGGCCGACGAGCCGACGCCGGCGATGACGTCGGCGTCGATCTCCTCGTCGGCGGAGAGGACGTAGTTGAGGACCTGGACCTCGTTCCGGAACCCGTCGGGGAAGAGCGGGCGGATGGTCCGGTCGATGAGCCGCGAGGTCAGCGTCTCCTTGTCGGTCGGCCGGGCCTCGCGCTTGAAGAAGCCGCCGGGGAACGCGCCGCGGGCGCTGAACCGCTCGCGGTAGTCAACGGTCAGCGGGAAGAAGGACTGGCCCTCGCGGATGTTGCTGTCGGTGACGGCGGTCGAGAGGACGACCGTGTCGCCCATGCGGGTGACGACGGCGCCGTCGGCCTGCTTCGCGAGCTTGCCGGTTTCGAGCGTCAGCGTTTTGCCGCCGACCTCGATGGTCTGGGTGATGGCTTGGGGTGCTGCCATGTGTAGGGGGGGTGGTGCGGGCCGGTCTGGTTCGGGCCCTGGTGAGGCGCGGTCTCGTCCGTCGGGGGGCCGGGAATCCGTTCTCTGGAGCACCGGGCGTGGGCGGGCGCAGGAGAGAACCGATTGCCGGGCGGCGGGCGATTCTACGCGGGGAAAACCCGTCCCGTCCCTCGCGGTCTGCCGGTCGGGCAGAGAGGGCCGAAACGGACGCGGCGACGCCCCACGTTGGGGCGCCGCCGCGAAACGGTTATCGACGCAGGCCGAGCTCGGCGATCAGCGCGCGGTACCGCTCGATGTCGCGGGCGCGGAGATACGCGAGGAGCCGGCGCCGCTTGCCGACCAGCTTGAGGAGCCCGAGACGGGACGCGTGGTCCTTCGTGTGCGTCTTGAGGTGCTCCGTCAGGTCGTTGATGCGGGCGGTGAAGATGGCGATCTGGACTTCCGGCTTCCCGGTGTCCTCGCCGCTGGCACCGTGCTGCTCGACGATGCTCTGCTTCTGGTCTTTCGTGATCATTCGATCCTCTGCCGATCTGCGATACGGGAGAAGACCGTCTCCCCGGTCGATCGGAGGTGGGGAGGACAGTCGTGTGAGGACGCCTGAGGCGGCGTCAGTGTGTTGAAGGTAGGGCGGAGCGCGCCGGTTCGGCCTGCCCGCGGTCTTCATCCGGTCGCCGCTTCACGCGCTTGCGAGCGCGGTCTCGGCGGCGTCCCGATCCCGGCCGAGTTGGGCCACGAGCGCGTCGACGCCGTCGAACCGCTGCTCGTCGCGTAGGCGGGCCACGAGGTCGACGGCCAGGGTACGGCCGTACAGGTCGGCCTCGACGTCGAGCAGGTGGACCTCGACGGTGGTCGCCCCGTCCGCCGCGAAGGTGGGGCGACGGCCGACGTTCATCATCCCCCGCACCCGCTCGCCATCGGGCAGCGTCACGCGGACGGCGTAGACGCCGGTCCTGGGCACCAGCTTGCGAGGGGCCGTGGGCTGAACGTTGGCGGTCGGGTAGCCGATCGTCCGTCCGCGCTGGTCGCCCCGGACGACAGTCCCGGTGATGCGGTACGGCCGGCCGAGGAGCGCGGCGGCGCGCTGGGCGTCGCCGTTCTCCAGAAGGGACCGGCGGATCTCCGTCGAGGAGACGGTCACGTCGCCGGCGATCTGCTCGGGGATGACGTCCACGCTGAAGGCGTGCGCGGGCGCCAGCGCCTCCAGCAGCGTCCGGTCGCCCCGGGCCTTCCGGCCGAACCGGTGGTCGTAGCCGATGACGATCTCGCGCATCCCCACGCGCCCTACCAACACATCGGCCACGTAGTCCTCGGGCTCCAGGAGTGAGAGGTCCCGCGAGAACGGGAGGACGACGAAGCGCTCCACGCCGAGCCCTTCCAGCAGGTCCGCCCGCTCGTCGAGCGTGGTCAGGAGCGGGACGGGCTGGCCACGCAGGACCTCGCGCGGATGCGGGTCGAACGTGACGACGGTCGGGACGCCGCCGACCTCGTGGGCGCGCTGGACGAGGTAGCTGACGATCGCCTGGTGCCCGAGATGGACTCCGTCGAACGTCCCCGTCGTCACGACCGACTGCCGATCGGGCTGGATGTCGGCGCCGACCTCTCGCGTCATGCTGCCTGGTGCGCGGCGTCGACGAGCGCGTCGAGCGAGAACGCCTCGCCCACCTGAAACGGGCCGATGGCCTCGCGCCGGAGCGCCACGAGGTGCGCCCCCACGCCGAGCGCCTGCCCCAGGTCGTGCGCGAGCGAGCGGATGTAGGTCCCCTTCGAGCATTCGACGCGGACATCCACATCGTCGCCCCGGCGGCCGGTGATTTCGAACGAGAACACCGTCGTCGGGCGCGGTTCGATCTCGACCTCCTCGCCCCGGCGCGCCTTCTTGTAGAGGCGCTCGCCGCCCTTCTTGATGGCCGAGTAGACCGGTGGGCGCTGCTGGATCTCCCCGACGAACGGCTCCAGCGCTGCCTCCAGATCAGCGTCCGTGATGCCCGAGGCGTCGGCCTCCTCCTCGACCGGCGTCTCGGCGTCGTAGCTGGCGGTCGTCTGGCCGAGGCGGAGCGTGCCGGTGTAGACCTTCGGGAGCCCCATGAACCGGTCCTGCTGGCGCGTCGCGTCACGCCCCACGAGGAGGATGAGCAGGCCCGTCGCCATCGGGTCGAGCGTGCCGGCGTGGCCCACCTTCTTCACCCCGAGGGCCCACCGCACCTTCTTGACGACCCCGAACGAGGTGATGTCCTGGGGCTTGTCGACGAGAAGAGCGCCGTCTGCAAACGGGCGGGTGATCTCGCCCGCCGTCGTCACGATGCGGAGGTCGTCCGCCACGCCTAGTACTCGCCGCGCGCCGGGCGCTCGTCCGTCGGCTCGTCGTCGGAGGGGTCAGAGTCGTCGCGCTCGGCGGCGATCTTGGCGAACAACTCGTCCATGCGCGCCGCCTTCTGCGGCCCCTCGTCGAGGAAGAACTTGAGCTCGGGGATGCGGCGGACTTGGTGCCGGATCCGCTGCGCGAGAGCGTGGCGGATCTCGACCGTCTGGCCCTCGACGCGCAGGAACGCGGCCTTCCGCGCCTCGGGCGTCCCCCCCAGCACGGAGAGGTCCACGTAGGCGACGCCGAGGTCGTCCGTCATGCGGACGCCCGTCACGGTCACGAGCGACTGGGTGGCCTCGCCGAAGTCCTGCTGGAGGAGGTCGGCCACCTCGCGCTGGATCATGCGGCCGACGCGGTCGGTGCGGATGCTCATGGGATTGGGGGGGGTGGGGACCGGGTGGGGGGACCGGGGCACCCCCAATCCCGACGCCCCACCCGCCATGTCCTACACGGTCAGCGTCCGCTTCTCCTCGGTCACGGTGAAGGTCTCGAACTGGTCGCCGACCTTGATGTCGTTGTAGTTCTTGACCGTGACGCCGCACTCGTAGCCGGCGGCCACCTCGCGCACGTCGTCCTTGAACCGGCGGAGCGTGTCGATCTCACCGGTGAACACCACGACGCCGTCGCGGACGATGCGGACGCGGTCGTTCCGGGTGACCTTGCCCTCGACCACGTACGAGCCGGCGATGGTCCCGACGCGCGGGGCGCGGAACGTCTCGCGCACCTCGATGGTGGCGGTGACGGTCTCCTTCTCCTCCGGCTCCAGGAGGCCCTCCAGGGCGTCGCGGACGTCCTCGATGGCGTCGTAGATGACGGAGTAGAGCTGGATGTCGATCTCCTCGCGCTCGGCGATGGCGCGGACGCCGGCCACCGGGCGGACCTGGAACCCCAGGATCACCGCGTCCGAGGCGACGGCCAGCATCACGTCGGACTCGGTGATCGCGCCGACGCCCGAGTGGACGATCTGCACGGCGACCTCGTCGTTCGAGAGCTTGAGGAGGGCGTCGGAGAGCGCCTCGACCGAGCCGCCCACGTCGCCCTTGACGACGATGTTGAGGTTCGTGATCTCGCCCAGCGCCATCCGGCGGCTGAGGTCGGCGAGCGTCACGTGGCGGCGCTGGTGGAGCGTCTGCTCGCGGATGAGCTGCTGGCGCTTCGAGGCGATCTCGCGGGCCTCCCGCTCGTCTTCGAGGACGACCAGGCGGTCACCCACGGCGGGCGCGGAGCTCAGGCCGAGCACCTGGACCGGCGTCGCCGGCCCGGCCACCTTGACACGCTCGTCGCGCTCGTTGAACATGGCGCGCACGCGGCCGGACGTGAGGCCGACGACGTAGGCGTCGCCCTCCTCCAGCGTCCCGTTCTGCACGAGGACCGTGGCGACCACGCCGCGGCCCTTGTCGAGGCGGGCCTCGACGACCGTCCCGATGCCGTAGCGGTCGGGGTTGGCCGTGAGCTCCAAGAGGTCGGCTTCGAGCTGGACCTTCTCGAGGAGCGAGGCGATGCCCGTGCCGTCGGCGGCCGAGATCAGCTCGCACTGGACCTTGCCTCCGTACTGCTCCACCTGGACGCCCTGCTCGGCGAGCTGGGCCATGATCTTGTCCGGGTTGGCCGTCTCGCGGTCGATCTTGTTGATCGCGACCACCATCGGCACCTCTGCAGCACGCGAGTGGTTAATCGCCTCAATCGTCTGCGGCATCACCGCGTCGTCGGCGGCGACGACGACGATGACGATGTCCGTGACCTGGGCGCCACGGGCACGCATGGCGGTGAACGCTTCGTGGCCCGGGGTGTCGAGGAACGTGATCTGCCGGTCGTCGTCGGTCGTGATCTGGTAGGCGCCGATGTGCTGCGTGATGCCGCCGGCCTCGCCCGCCACGACGTTCTCGCGGCGGATGTAGTCGAGCAGCGACGTCTTGCCGTGGTCGACGTGGCCCATGATGGTCACGATCGGCGGGCGCGAGACGAGGTCTTCCTCGGCATCGTCCTCGCCCAGGTCGAGTTCCTCCTCGACCTCGGTCATGAACTCGACCTCGAAGTCGAACTCGTCGGCGAGGAGCGTGATGGCGTCGGCGTCGAGGCGCTGATTGATGGAGACCATCATGCCCAGCCCGAAGCCCTTCGAGATCACCTCGGTGACAGGCACGTTCATGGCCTCGGCGAGGTCGCCGGTGGAGATGAACTCCATGACGCGGAGGACGGAGGCCTGCTCCATCATCTCCTGCTCGCGGGCCTCGCGGATCGCAGCGCGCTCGTCGCGGCGGGCGCGGCGTCGCTTCTGGCGGGTCCGCTTCGTGCCGCCCGACCCGGACACCTTCTTGAGGGTCTCCTGGACGTTCTTCTCGACTTCCGACTGGTCCACCTCGCGGCGGCCCTTCTTACCCTTCTTGCCGGCGGTCTTGGAACGCGTCCCGCCCTTGGCCGGCCCTTCGGCCGCGGCCGGCTCGGCCGTGCTCTTGCGCTTGCGGCGGCGGCCGGTCTCGAGCCCCGAGAGGTCGATCTTGCCCAGCACCTTGGGCCCCGTGAGGCCGTAACGGTTGGCGCGAACCACACCGCCCTGGTCGGCGGCGGGCGAGGGCTCGCTGGCGTCCATGGCGCCCAGGGCCGGCTCGGCCTTGGCGACGGGCTCGGGCGTCTCCGCCTTCGCGACGGGCTCGGGGGTAGCCTCCGGCTCTGGCACCGCCTTCGGCTCCGCCTCGGGAGCCTCCGTCTCGGCGACAGGCTCCGGAGTAGGCTCGGGCGTCGGCGTCGGCTCGGGAGCCTTCTCCTCGGCGACCGGCTCGGGCACGGCGTCCGGCTCCGGCGTTTCGATGACTGGCTCCGCCGGGGCCACCGTCTCCTCCGGCGCCGGGGTTGCGATGACCGGCTCGGGCGGGACCACCGGCTCGGGGGTCGGCATCGGGGTCGGCTCGGGCGCTGCCGGGGGAGCGGCGGCGGGCGGAGTGTCAGCTTCGACCTCGTCCTCCTCCGTCAGCTGCTGCCGGCGCTCGCGGACGCGAGCCTTGGCGTCGGCATCGTCGGAGTACGCCTCGATGAGGGCGTCGTACATGTCCGGCGAGAGCCGGGCATTCGGATCGCCGGCCGCCAGTTTCTCGTCGAGCTCGAATCCACGATCCTGGAGCGCCGACACGATCGTGTCGGTCGCGATGTTCAGTTCGCGGGTCGCCTTGAAGAGCTGGATCTTCTGCGGCTTGTTGGAGGGTCGCTTACGCGGTGCGGGCATGCGGTCGGAATGCGGGGACGTCCGGGGTCGGGGCGGAGGGGGTGTCGCTAGGCGGCGGTCTCGTCGAGGTCAGCCTGGGGCTCACCGTCGGCCTCCGAGAACGACTCGGCGTCAGGATCGGCCTCGTCCGGGTCGGCCGCGTCGGGCGACGCGTCGCCCGCTACGAGGACCTCCTCGGTGTCAGCGTCAGAGTCGACGTCAGCGTCGGGGCTGGCGTTGGCGGCCACCTCGGCCGCGGCGGCGGCAGCAGCCTCCTCGCGGTCGAACTCGGCCTCCATGAGCCAGGTGATTTTCTGGGCCTGCTCCTCGGTCAGCTCCGTGCGGCGCGCCAGCTCGGAGGGCTGGAGCTCCAGGACGGCCTTGGCCGTGTCGCAACCGATGTCCTTGAGGCGCTGGATGATCTCGGGCGGGATGGCGTCGGAGAACTCGTCGATGTCGACATCCTCCTCGTCGGACTTGATGTCGCGGTAGACGTCGAGCTCGTAGCCGGTGAGCATCGAGGCCAGGCGGATGTTCTGGCCGCCGCGGCCGATGGCCATCGAGACCTCGTCGGCCGGGACGGTGACGCGGGCGCGGGGAGGATCGAGGTCGTCGTTGAGTTCGACGGCGATGGGCTTCGCCGGAGCCAGGGATCGCTTGATGAAGTCGATCTTGTCGGCCGTCCACGGCACCACGTCGATGTTCTCGCCCCCCAGCTCGCGGACGACGGCGTGGATGCGCGAGCCCTTCACGCCGACGCAGGCGCCGACGGGGTCGACGCGCTCGTCGTGGCTGATGACGGCCATCTTGGCGCGCTCGCCGGGGAGGCGGACGATCTTCTTGATCTCGATGATGCCGTCGTAGATCTCCGGGACCTCCAGCTCGAACAGGCGCTCGATGAAGACCGGCGCCACGCGCGAGATTACGACCTGCGGCGACGAGCCGGCGTCGGGGTCCACGTTGACGACGACCGCGCGGAGCATGTCGCCCTTTCGGTAACGGTCCTTCGGGATCTGCTCCGAGCGCGGGAGGACAAGCTCGGTCTTGTTGTGGAGCACGAGCACCTCGCGGCGCCGCGTCTGGTAGATCTCGCCGACGACGATCTCGTCGATCAGCTCGGAGTACTCGCGGTAGGTGTTCTCCTTCTCGATGTCGCGGATCCGCTGACGGAAGGTCTGGAGCGCGGCCTGCACGGCCCGGCGCCCGAAGTCCTCCACGCGGATGGTCTCGGCGACCTCGTCCTCGATGTCGTAGTCCTCGTCGATCTCGTAGGCCTCGGTGAACTCGATCTGCGTGACCGGGTCCTCGAGGTCGTAGTCCTCCACCACCTCGCGGACGTGGAGGATCTGGTAGTCCCCGTTGTCGGGGTTGAAGACGATCTGGAACGCCTCCGGGTCGTCGGCGCCGTAGCGCTTCTTGATCATCGCCCGGAACACGTCCTCAATGATGACCTGGAGCGTGTCGCGGTCGATGTCCTTCTCGCGCGCGATCTCGGCGAAGGAGGAGACGAGGACGGTGGATTGCATAGACGGAGTCGGATGACGGGGGTGGGCCGCTTACCAGGGCAGCACCACGCGGGCGTCGCGGATGGAGTCGAACGGGATCTCGGCGTCGGCGCCGTCGAGGACGATGGCGTCGTCGGTGACGGACTGGAGCTCGCCCTCGGCGGTCACGAGTTGGTCTTCCCCGGCCTCGTACGTGACGGCCAGCGTCCGGCCGACGTGACGGCCGTACTGGCGGCGGTCCGTGAGCGGCCGGTCGGCGCCGGGGGACGACACGTCGAGCCGGTAGCGACCCTTGACGAGGTCCTCAGTGTCGAGGAGGAATGAGAGCGCGCGGCTGAGCGAGGCGAGGTCGTCGGCTCCGGCTCCCGACTCGGCGTCGGCGAAGACGGACACGACGCGGCTCCCCTGGAAGCCCCGGACCTCCACGTCCACGACGTATAGGTCGAGATCGGCCGCGGCCTCCTCCGCGAGGGCGCGGACGCGGTCGGCCAGCGGGTCGCCCGAAGTGAGCGGCGCGGCGGCGGAGCGGGAGTCGGTGGACACGATGCGGTTGGGGGAGACGGAAAACGCCCGTTCGGCGGAACGGGCGTCGCTCGGGCGGTCGGGCGGGGATGAGACCCGCGCGAGGCGCCAAAAACAACGGGAGGCGGGGCACCCACCTCCCTTCGCACGCTCCGCTGGGGAGCCCTCTGAAGGTACGGCAGCCGAGGGAGCCTCGCAATTCGGTCAACGCCCGGAATGGCCCCTAGATCCGCGTTTTGATGTGCAGAATCGGTTATGCCCGCGTGCCCCCCGTCGTTACCTGACCGGGACCTCCTGGTAGATCGTGTCGTGGCGCTGCGCCGGGTCGCGCTCCGGGAAGTCCGCCATGAAGTGGAGGCCGCGGCTCTCGTGGCGCCGCTGCGCGCACGACACGATGAGGTGGGCGACGGCTGCCAGGTTCCGCAGCTCGCACAGCTCGGCCGAGATCCGGGTCCGCTGGTAGAACTCCTCGGTCTCGCGGTGGATCAGGGCGATCCGCCGGGCCGCCCGCTCCAGGCGCAGCTCGCTCCGCACGATCCCAACGTAGCTCTGCATCACGCGTCGCAGCTCCTGCTGGTTGTGCGAGACCAGCACCCACTCGGTCGGGTTCTCCGTGTTCGACTCGTCCCAGCTCGGGATCCGGTCTTCCCACTCGCTCGTGGCGACGTACGCCCGCGCCGGGTCGACGGCGTTGTGGGCGTAGACCATGGCCTCCAGGAGCGAGTTGGACGCGAGCCGGTTGGCGCCGTGGAGGCCCGAGCACGTCACCTCGCCGCACGCGAACAGGCCCGCGATCGACGTCCGCGCCTCCTTGTCCACCACGACGCCGCCGCACGTGTAGTGTGCGGCCGGGACGACCGGGATCGGGTCGCGCGTCATGTCGATCCCGTATTGGAGGAGCGTCTCCTGGATGTTCGGGAAGTGCGCGAGGACGGCGCCGGCGGGCTTGTGGCTGATGTCGAGCCAGACGTGGTCCTCCCCGCGCTTCTTGAGCTGGTCGTCGATGGCGCGGGCGACGATGTCGCGCGGGGCCAGTTCCTCGCGCTCGTCGTAGGCCGGCATGAAGCGCTCGCCGCCCAGGTTCGTCAGCAGGCCGCCGTCGCCGCGGACGGCCTCGGTGATGAGGAACGAGCGGCCGTCGAAGTCGGCCCCGGGCAGGTAGAGGCTCGTCGGGTGGAACTGGATGAACTCCATGTTGGCCACGACGGCCCGCGCCCGGTAGGCCATCGCGATCCCGTCGCCCGTGGCGACCGTCGGGTTCGTCGTGTGCTGGTACACCTGCCCCGCCCCTCCGGCCGCGAGGAGGGTCGCCTTGGCCAGGATCGTCTTGACGGTCCCGGTCTGGCTGTCGAGGACGTAGGCCCCGTAGCAGTGGAGATCGTCGCCGGGCGCGGTCGCTTCGCCGAGTTGGTGCTCGGTGAGCAGGTTGACGGCGTAGTGGTACTCCAGGACCGTGATGTTCGGGCTCCGCCGGACGGCCGTGAGCAGGGCCCGCTCCACCTCGCGGCCCGTCATGTCCTCGGCGTGGACGATCCGGTGCGCCGAGTGGCCGCCCTCCCGCCCCAGGTGGAGGTCGCCGTCGGGGTCGCGGTCGAACTGAGCGCCGAGGTCCATGAGGTCCAGGACCCGCTCAGGCCCCTCCGTCACCACCATGCGGACGACGTCCTCGTGGCAGAGGCCGGCACCCGCGACGAGCGTGTCCTGGACGTGAGCCTCGACGTCGTCGCCCGGATCCATGACGGCGGCGATACCGCCCTGGGCGTAGTTCGTGTTGCTCTCGGCCGACTCCTTCTTGGTGACGACGCACACGGTCCCGACCTCGGCGGCGCGGACGGCGAACGAGAGCCCGGCGACGCCGGAGCCGATGACGAGGAAGTCGTAGCGGTCCCGCATGGGTGGGAGGTGTTTCCCACAGGTTAACCCACGCCAAGAGCCTGGGGCGCCGGCCTAGCGCGCCGGGCCGGCCTGGCACCGTCCGTTCACCACCAAGGGCGTCGGCTCGACCGGGACCGAGCAGTCCGAGGCCAGCCCGAACTCCGTGTTCGCCCACGTATCGAGGCGCGTGATCTCGTCCGCCAGGGCCTCGACGGCCTCGGCGTCGCTGTCGACGGTCGAGTAGATGCGGAACGCGGCCGGCCCGCCGCACGCCTTGTGCCCGACCGCGACCACGCGGCACGCCGCGGGCGCGTCGGCTTCCGCGTCGCCGATCAGCGCGTCGAGGTCGGCGACGAGGTCCGCGCGCTGGCGGACGTAGCCGTCGTAGTCCGGGGCCAGAGTGCCGTCGTCGAGGACGAACGAGCAACCTCCGAGCAAGACGAGGAGGGCAAGCGTTCCACGCATGACCGTTGGGGCGCGATGTCGGAGAGTACGCGGTCCCCGAACCGGCCGGAAAGGCACTCCGGGCGCCCGGCTCACCCCTCTCCCGCCGCGCGCCCCGTCTCCTGGAGCAGGTACGCCTTGATGAACTCGTCGAGGTCGCCGTCCATCACGCCCTGCACGTCCGGCTCCTTCACCTCGGTCCGGTGGTCGTTGACCATGGTGTAGGGCTGGAACACGTAGGAGCGGATCTGGCTGCCCCACTCGATCTTCTTCTTACCCGCCTCCTCGGCGTTCTTGGCCGCCTCGCGGATGGCCTGCTCCAGAGCGTAGATCCGTGACTTCAGCATCTGCATCGCCCGGTCGCGGTTCTGGAGCTGGCTTCGCTGCTCGGTCGACTCGGCGACGACGCGCTCGTCCTGGCCGTTCGAGAGGGTCCCGGTCCACACATAGCGGGCGCCGGTCTCCACCTTGTTCACGTTCTGGCCGCCCTTCCCGCCCGAGCGGAACGTCTGCAGTTCCAAGTCGGCCGGGTTGATCTCGACCTGGATGGCGTCGTCGATCTCGGGGTAGACGAAGACGGACGCGAACGAGGTCTGCCGCTTGTCGCCCGAGCCGAACGGGCTCATCCGGACGAGCCGGTGCACGCCGCTCTCGGCGCGGAGGTAGCCGTAGGCGTAGCGCCCGTCGACGCGGAGCGAGGCGCTCTTGATGCCGGCCTCCTCCCCCTCCTGATACTCCAAGAGCGACGACGCGTAGCCGTGGCGCTCGGCGTAGCGCGTGTACATCCGGAGGAGCATGTCGGCCCAGTCCTGCGCGTCGGTGCCGCCCGCGCCCGCGTTGATGGTGAGGATGGCCGTCCGGTGGTCGTCGGGGCCGGAGAGCATGCCGCGCAACTCCAGCGCCTCCAGCGCTCGCTCCAGCGCCTCCTCCTCGCGCTCGATCTCGGCGCCCAGGTCCGCGTCGTCCTCCTCGGCCTGCATCTCACGGAGCGTGGCGACATCGTCGCGCCGGCGGACGACGGCGTCGAAGCTGGCGAGCCAGTCCTCGACGGCGGAGATCTCCTGCTCCACCTCGGCGGCGGCCTCGGGGTCGTCCCAGAACCCGGGCTCGAGGCGCTTGGCCTGGAGCGCGTCCAGGCGGCGGCGGCGGCCGTCGATGTCGAGGTAGCGGCCGAGGGTGTCGACGCGGTCGGAGAGGTCGGACATGGGGCGTGTCGGGGGGGACGGAAGCTACCGCCCGGCCGAGGCCTCCCCGAACAAGATCCCGGCACGAAGCCCGACTCCGAAGCTGTCGAGCCCTCTCGCGTACCCCGCCTGCTCGCTGTTGAGCGAGAGGCTGGGGGCGATATAAATCCCACTGGCGTCGCCGACGATGAACGGGACGTCGACGGCCGCGCTCGTCTGGATCCCCCCACCGGCTAGGTCTCCCCCCATGAGCAGCGACACGCTGATGGAGACGTTGGGGACCATGCGGAATCCATCGCCCAGGTCCATCGGCCGGCCTGCACGCGCGCCCCCGCTTAGGATGTGCCCGGTGTCGAACTGCTCGCCCATGACGCGGGTGATGCCGACGAGGACGCCCGCCCGGGCAGGGCCCTCGTTGTCGAGGTAGACCGTCGTGCCGACGCCGTAGGCCGTCAGCCCGTCCGATTCGAGGGGGGACCGGCTGACGCTCCCGGAGATGTCGAACGCCGGGCTCGGGGTCGCGGTGATCCCGAGGCTGGCGTCGCCCACTCCGTCGTTGAGCGAGGTGGCGACCCCCAGGCTGAAGCCCCCGCTCCCCTCGGGGAGGAACAAGCCTTGAGCCGACGACACGGGCGCCGTTGCGAGGAGAAGTACGAACAGAAAGGAGCGCATCGGTCGCTAGTTGTGAGACGCGCAAGATCGGTCTCCGTCGGACCCTATGCGACTTCCATTTCCTCACTGGGAGCATGCGCGGGGATGAGTCCGCCTATGGGACTTAGAAATAAACTGACAGCGACAACTGTGAGCCCCCCCGCACGCTCGGGAGACTGGGGGAAGGCTAGCGGCCCACCCCGCTCACGATCCCAATCGTGCCGCCGATGGAGACCCCCCTCCCGCCATCGCCATCGGAGGCGTAGCTGGCCGTCGGCACGACGGCGAACCGGGTCCCTCCCGCGCCGGCCCCGAATCCCAGGCCCACCGACACCACCGCCTGGGGCGAGAGCCCTCGCGTGTCCAACCCGACGGGGACGACGCCCGCGACGGACAGGTGGGGCATCACGTCCGCGGAGGGCGACGCAGGGATCCGGCGGCTGACGGCAAAGGACGGCGAGAAGAGCCACACGGCGTCACCGGACCCGAGGTTGACACTCCCCAGGCTCAGCGACAGCGCCGGCACTGTCTGCGCGAGACGCCCGCCCCCGAGGTACGCCGTCGCCGTCGTGGCCCACGTGGACTCCGGGCCGGTGTCGTCGGCGTACCGGCCGAGGCTCACGCCCACTCCAAACCGGCTCGAGGCGACCTCCAGGCCCCCGCCGTAGAGGCGGGACTGGTCGGTGCTCCCGCGCGCGCTCACGAACCCCAGCGTCGGTCCGACACCGATGGCGAGGGCCCTGGGCTGCGGGGACAACTCCGTCTGGGCGAGAGCCGACGGAACCAGCAGTCCGATGAGGCTAAGGATCAGCAGGGCGTGGCGCATCGGACGACGCGAAGGTGAGAGGCAGCGCCGAAGCGCGCGACGATACGGCGCGCACGGATGCCGTCCTATCCCACCTCGGCCGAGCCTACAAATTCACACACGACCGCACGTGGTCAGAGCGGCGGCCTTCGCGGATGCGCCCCCAGGGCGAGATCCCGACCGGGATTCCCCTCCGGCTCACTCGTTCCGCACCTTGTCCGCGAAGCGCGTGATGCGGCGGACGGCCTCCTCGATCTGCGGAAGCGCCGTCGCATACGAGCACCGGAGGTAGCCTTCCCCGCTCGGACCGAACGCGCTGCCCGGCACGCACGCCACGTGCTCCTCCTGGAGCAGCCGCTGCGCGAAGTCCTCCGACGAGAGGCCCGTCGAGGTGATGTCTGGGAACGCGTAGAACGCGCCTTCGGGCTCGAACGTCGGCAGGCCGGCGGCACGCAGGCCGTCGACGATCACGCGGCGGCGGGCGTCGTAGGCCTGCCGCATGTCCTCGACCGCCGGCTGCGCCTCGCGGATGCCGGCGAGGGCCCCGATCTGCGCCATCGTCGGCGCGCTCATCACCACGTACTGGTGGGCCTTGTACATCTGGTCGAGGAGCGGCTTCGGCGCCGCCGCGTAGCCGATGCGCCACCCGGTCATGGCGTAGCCCTTCGAGAACCCGCTGATCAGGATCGTCCGCTCGTAAAGGCCCGGGAGCGTCGGCACCGAGACGTGGCCGCGCTCGTGGGCCTCGCCGTAGACGAGCCGGTCGTAGATCTCGTCCGAGAGGACGAACAGGTCGTGCTCCACGACGACCTCGGCGATCTCCTCCAGCGTGTCGCGGCGGAGGACGGCGCCGGTCGGGTTGTTGGGGTAGCCGAGGAAGAGGAGCTTCGTCTTGTCGGTGATCCGGGCGCGGATGTCCTCGGCCGTCACCTGGAAGTCGTTCTCGGCGCGCGTCGGCACCCACACCACCTTGGCACCGAAGAACTCGGCCGTCGGGCCGTAGCTCACGAAGCAGGGCTCGGGGATGAGCACCTCGTCGCCGGGGTCGAGGAGCGTGAGCAGGGCGATCGTGATGGCCTCGGACGCGCCGACGGTCACGATCACCTCGTTGAGCGGGTTGTACTGGAGGCCGTAGAGCCGGTCCAGCTCGCCCGCGATCGCCTCGCGGAGCTCCATCAGGCCGAGGTTGGCCGTGTAGGACGTCTTGCCGGTGTCGAGCCCGCCCTTGGCGGCGTCGATGATCGGCTGGGGCGAGACGAAGTCGGGCTCGCCGATGCCGAGCGAGATCACGTCGTCCATGGTGGCGGCGATCTCGAAGAAGCGGCGGATGCCGGAGGGCGGGACCGAGCGGATGCGCTCGCTGAGGCGGCTGGCGAGCCGCGCGGCTTCGTCGGCCGGGGTCGGGGCAGTGACAGGCATGTGTCCGGGAAGGGGGCGCGCCGAAGTTAGCGCGTCCGGCACGCTCGCTGCCCCGTGTGCCAGGCCCACGCCGCGCACGCGGCGAGGTCGGATCCGTCCCCTGCGGACCTCGCGGGCGTTGCCCTGCGCGAACCTGCCGCAGAGAATCCCGAGGACCCGGCCCGGCCCACCGGACGCCCGGTACTTTCCGGCCCCTTCGTTCTTGTCCCAAACCCCCGATTATGGCAGACGCCCCCACGTATCAGAACTACATCGGCGGCCAGTGGGTCGATGCCCAAAGCGGTGAGACCTTCGAGAGCCGCAACCCGGCCCGCACCTCCGACCTCATCGGCCACTTCCCGGCGTCCGGCGAGGCCGACGTCGCCGCAGCCGTCGCCGCGGCGAAGGAGGCGTTCCAGACGTGGCGCCTCATGCCGGCCCCGAAGCGCGGCGAGATCCTCAAGCGCGTCGGCGACCTGATGACCGAGCGGAAGGCCGAGATCGCCCGCGCCATGACGCGCGAGATGGGCAAGCCGTTCTTCGAGACCAAGGGCGACGTGCAGGAGGCCATCGACACGGCCTACTACGCCATGACCATGGGCCGCCAGCTCTTCGGCCACACGGTCCCGTCGGAGATGAACAACAAGTTCAACATGACCGTCCGCCGCCCGATCGGCGTGTGCGGCCTCATCACGGCCTGGAACTTCCCCGTGGCCGTCCCGACGTGGAAGATGTTCCCGGCCATCCTGAGCGGCAACACGGTCGTGTTCAAGCCGAGCGAGGACGCCCCGCACTCGGGGATGCTCCTGGTGAAGGTGCTGGAGGACGCGGGCGTGCCGGCCGGCGTCGTCAACCTCGTCCAGGGCGCCGGGCCGACGGGCCGCGCCATCGTCGAGCACCCGGACGTGGCGGCCATCTCGTTCACCGGCTCGTCGGATACGGGCGCGACGATCGCGGCGGAGGCCGCCTCGCGCCACGCCCGCGTCAGCCTGGAGATGGGCGGGAAGAACCCGGCGATCGTGATGGAGGACGCCGACCTCGACCTCGCCATGGAGGGCCTCATCTGGGGCGCCTACGGCACGACGGGCCAACGCTGCACGGCCACGTCGCGCCTCATCGTCCATGAGGACGTCCACGACGAGCTCGTCGAGCGAATCGTGGCGAAGGCCAGCGCCCTCACGCTCGGCTACGGCAACGACGACGACACCGAGATGGGGCCGCTCATCAACCAGAAGGCGATGAACAAAGTCACGAGCTACATGGACGTGGCCCGCGAGGACGGCGCGACGATCCGCCTCGGCGGGGGCCCTGCCACCGGCGACGGCCTCGACGACGGCTACTTCTTCCACCCGACGCTCCTCACCGACGTGACGCGCGACATGCGCGTGGCGCGCGAGGAGATCTTCGGGCCGGTCCTCTCCGTGATCAAGGTGTCCTCGTTCGACGAGGCGATCTCGGTGGCCAACGACGTGGCCTACGGGCTCTCGTCGGCCGTCTACACGCGCGACATCGCCCGCGCCTTCCAGGCCATCCGCGACATCGACGCCGGGATCACCTACATCAACGGCCCGACGATCGGCGCCGAGGCCCACATGAGCTTCGGCGGCGTCAAGGCGACGGGGAACGGCCACCGCGAGGGCGGCTGGGAGGTCTACGACTTCTACACCGAGACCAAGACGGTGTACGTCGACTTCTCCGGCGGCCTCCAGCGCGCCCAGATCGACAACTACGACGACTGACGGCTGACGAGAGGCGGCCCCGCGCCGTCGGCCTCGACTCGTCCCGCTCCACCGCCCCGCTGGCCCCGTCGCCAGCGGGGCGGTTTCGTATCGATTCCTGACGCGCGGAGATGTGCGCCGAATCCCGTACCATTCGGCTCCCATCTCCTTTAGGACCATGAACATCCAACTCTCCGCCTCCGTGGGCGACGGGGGCGCCAACAAGGAGGCCGACGTCAAGGCCGTCCAGACGGCGTTGGTCGCCGCGGCGCGCCTGACCCTCGACGACCGCCTCGATCCCGGACCCGTCGACGGGAAGTGCGGCGTCGGCACGGAGGGCGCCCTCGCCCGACTCCAGCGGCGGATCAGCATCCGGACTCCCGATGCCCGCATCGACCCCGGCGGCTACACGCTCCTCCGCCTCAACGCGCTCCTCTCCGTCGGCGACGTGTTCATCTCGTTCCCGTTCAAGCAGTCCTCCACGGCGCCCTACGCCGGCGCCGGCGCCGGGATGCGGGCGTTCGGCGCCCGCCGCTCGGGGGGATCGCGGGCCCACGCCGGCATCGACCTCTACTTCCCAGACTTCACCCCCGTCCTCGCCCTGGCCGATGGGACCGTCACGCGCGGGCCGTACCCGTTCTACCTCAAGACCTACGCGGTCGAGGTCGACCACGGCGCGTTCATCGCGCGCTACGGCGAGATCGCCCCGGAGCGGACGCCGTTCGTGCAGGAGGGCCACCACGTCACACGCGGGCAGCAGGTCGGCCGCGTCGGGATCCTGACCAAGGCGAACGGACGGCGGCTCGGCGTGCCCTCGATGATGCTCCACCTCGAGATGTACGACAAGACCGAGACGGGCAAGCTGACGCGGGCCGCCGGCACCTCGGGCCGGCACCTCAACGGCGCCCCGTTCTTCCGCCGCCGCGACCTCATCGACCCGACCGGCTTCCTGGTCCGCGCGCCGCTCCCCTAGGCCGGACGACAGCGGGGCGTGCGAACGGCCGCCCCGCAGCGGGGAGGGCGCGCTAGCTTGCCCCTCCTTTCCCCGGCACCATGGGTCTGTTTTCCCGCTCCGAGCCGCTCTCGCACTTCCCCGTCGTTAAAGGCGCCCGCCTCGACGGCACCGACGTCACGTTCCCGGCCGACCTCCCGGCCGACGCCACGCTCCTCATCGTCGCCTTCCGCGACGACCTCGACCCGGTGGCCGACCAGTGGGCGCGCCTCGGCGACCGGCTCATCGAGACCCACGGCGACCGCGTCGCCGTGCTCGAGCTCCCCGTCGTCAGCAGCAAGCTGAAGTGGTTCGGCAACCTGGCCACGATCGGGATCCGCGGCCAGGTGCAGGACGACGACGAGCACGCGCGGACCGTCCCCATCTTCGTCGACACCAAGACGTTCCGGAAGCGGCTCGGCGTCAAGACCGGCGACGTGACGGCCTACCTGGTCGCCCGCGACGGCCGGATCGCCTGGACCGGCGAGGGCGACATCGACATGGACGAGATCCAAAGTCTCGAAGAAGCCGTCCAGGATGTCCTCGAGGCCCCGGCGCCCCCGTCCCACGCGCACCCCGACCTCGACGCCCCGGAGGCCGTGGAAGACTCAGACCCGGAACCAACCGAGGACGACGAGGAGGCCTGACCTGCGAGCGGGGCCCCCACCACAGGCGCCCCGCTCCGCGTCGACGAACGGCTCGACTCAGATCTCCTCGACGGGCCCCTTCTTGAAGATGGCGGCGCCGATGGCCCCGCCGATGGCGCCCACGATGGCGCCCACGACGATCCCCATCACCAGCTCCGGGATCGGGCCGCTCATCCACGACGACGACGAGATGGCCTGGTCGAGTTGCGCCGGGTCCATCCCCCGTTCGATGAACATGTCCCGCTGGCGCTCCTGGATCTCGGCGACTGTCGGGATGAGACCGATGGACCGGAGGGCGAAGGCCAGCACCCACGAGATCACCGCCCCGACGACGCCGGTGAGCGCGCCGAGCCCGGCCCCGGATCCGGCGGGGATGGTGAGGTCGTTCGTGTCGGTGTAGTGCCAGACGGCGACGAGCGGGCCGGCGAACGCCGCGAGGCAGAGGGCGCAGCTGCCGAGCATCTGCGCCGCCATCCCGCCCTGGAAGGCGAGGATCGAGAGGACCACGCCGAGCACGGCAGACACGAGGGCGCCCAACAGGACGGACTGATTCTTACTAGGCATCGGGAGTGAGAGCGGGTGAGAAGGACGGGACCGCCCGCGAAGGGGCGAGGAGGTTACAGGCCAGGATGCCCCCGGCCACCAGGCCAAAGACGGCGCCGGTCAGCATCCGGGAGGTGGGCGTGTTGGCCCAGATGCCGAGCGCACCCAGGAGCCAGTCGAGGGCCGTGGGGAACCCCCCGAGCATGAGCCAGCGCGCCTGCGCGCCCCGCGCGATCTGGCGCCGTAGCGGGGCGGCGAGGAGGGGCGTCAGAAGCAGTCCGATAGCGAAGCCGCTCCCGATCCCCAGGCATCGGTGGCACAGCGCCACCGGCCCGCCGTGGAGGTGGAGCGACCGCTCGGGAATCTGGTGGCAGACGAACGAGAACGCGTGGTAGACCACGCCGCCCGCGCCGCCACCGATCAAAGGGGGGAGCACCGCCAGCGTGACGAGCGTTAGCGCCCCCGCAGAGGCGAGGGCCCAGCCGAGAGAGACGGGGGACGATCGTGTCATCGCCCCCAACCTACGGAGCCGCCGCCACTCGGGATGCGCGGCCCGCGCGAGCGGCTTGACGCCCTCTTAACGCGCGGCATGGACCCCCGGACGGAACGCGTCGTTTTACCACTAGCACTCCCAGGGCGAGAGTGCTAACCTCCCATTCAACGCGGCCCCGCCGCGACCCCCGCATTCACTTCCCAACCCCCATGGCAGTATCGATCAAGCCGCTGGGCGACCGCGTCGTCGTCAAGCCCCAGGACGCCGAGACGCAAACCGCCGGCGGCCTCTACATCCCCGACACCGCGAAGGAGAAGCCGCAGCGCGGCACCGTGCTCGCCGTCGGACCGGGCAAGGTCGAGAACGGGACGAAGGTCGACATGACCGTCTCCGAGAACGACACGGTCCTCTACGGCAAGTACGCCGGCACCGAGATCCAGCTCGATGGGGAGGACGTCCTCATCATGCGCGAGTCCGACATCCTCGGGATCGTCAACGGCTAACGGCGCCGGGCGCCCCGCGCCCGCCCCTCGCATTCCCGCCGGCGGCGCCGTCGCCGGCCGCTCCACTAGCACTCAACCACATCCATGGCTAAGCAGATTACATTCGACGCTGACGCCCGCAACCAGCTGAAGGAGGGCGTCGACGCGCTCGCCAACGCCGTCAAGGTGACGCTGGGACCCAAGGGCCGCAACGTCATCATCGAGAAGAAGTTCGGCGCTCCGACCGTCACCAAGGACGGCGTCACCGTCGCCAAGGAGATCGAGCTCGAAGACAGGATCGCCAACGTCGGCGCCCAGATGGTCAAGGAGGTCGCCTCCAAGACCTCGGACGTCGCCGGCGACGGGACGACGACCGCCACGGTCCTCGCCCAGGCGATCATGAACCAGGGCCTCCGCTCGGTCAACTCGGGTGCCAACCCGATGGACCTCAAGCGCGGCATCGACAAGGCCGTGACCGAGGTCGTCGCGAAGCTCAAGGAGCTCTCGCGCGACGTCGGTGGCAAGGACGAGATCGCCCAGGTCGGCTCCATCTCGGCCAACAACGACAACGAGATCGGCGACCTCATCGCCGAGGCGATGGACAAGGTCGGCAAGGACGGCGTCATCACCGTCGAGGAGGCCAAGGGCACGGACACCTCCCTCGAGACCGTCGAGGGCATGCAGTTCGACCGCGGCTACCTCTCGCCGTACTTCGTGACCGACCCGGACAACATGGAGGTCGTCCTTGAGGACGCCCTCGTGCTCGTCCACGACAAGAAGATCTCGGCGATGAAGGACCTCCTCCCGGTCCTCGAGAAGGTGGCCCAGATGAGCCGCCCGCTCCTCCTCATCGCGGAGGACATCGACGGCGAGGCCCTCGCCACGCTCGTCGTGAACAAGCTCCGCGGCACGCTCCGCGTGGCCGCCGTCAAGGCCCCGGGCTTTGGCGACCGCCGCAAGGCCATGCTGGAGGACATCGCCGTCCTCACCGGGGGCACCGTCCTCTCCGAGGAGAAGGGCTTCAAGCTCGACAACGCCACGCTCGACAGCCTCGGCCAGGCCAAGCGCGTCGTCATCACGAAGGACAACACGACCCTCGTCGACGGCGCCGGCTCGCAGGACCAGATCTCGGCCCGGATCAACCAGATCAAGGCCCAGATCGACTCGACGACGAGCGACTACGACCGCGAGAAGCTCCAGGAGCGCCTCGCCAAGCTCTCCGGCGGCGTGGCCGTCCTGAAGATCGGTGCCGCGACCGAGCCCGAGATGAAGGAGAAGAAGGCCCGCGTCGAGGACGCCCTCCACGCGACCCGCGCGGCCGTCGAGGAGGGCATCGTCCCCGGCGGCGGCGTTGCCCTCGTCCGCGCCCTCTCGGCCCTCGACGGCTTCGAGGTCGAGAACGAGGACCAGGAGATCGGCGTCCGGATCGTCCGGCGCGCGCTCGAAGAGCCGCTCCGCCAGATCGTCAACAACGCCGGTCTGGAAGGCTCCGTCGTCGTCCAGAAGGTGAAGGACGGCTCCGACGACTTCGGCTTCAACGCCCGCACCGAGGAGTACGGCAACCTGCTCTCGATGGGCGTCGTCGACCCGACCAAGGTCACCCGCACCGCGCTCGAGAACGCCGCCTCGGTGGCCGGCCTGCTCCTGACGACCCAGACGGTCGTCGTGGACAAGCCGGAGCCCGAGCCCGCCATGCCGGCCGGCGCCGGTGGCATGGGCGGCATGGGCGGCGGGATGGACTTTTAAGTCCCCCCGGCGTCTCTCGCCAAGACGGGGCGGCCTCCTTCGGGGGGCCGCCCTTTTTTTGTCGGCTTGACGGGAGGTTCTCCGTTGCGTGGAGGCTCGCCCGCGCCCCTCGTGCGTTGATTGGGCCCATGGCGCGCGCTCTCCTCCTCGGCCTTCTCCTCTCCGGGTGCGTTGTGATCGGCCCGGTCACGCCGTCCGCGCCGGAGGACCATGAAGTGGCTCCTCCCCCGCTCGACGCCCTCGACCGGCTCGTACACGACGAGACGAACCGGGCGCGTCGACGCCGCGACCGGGGCGCCGTCGCGTGGTCCGACACGCTCGCCCAGATCGCCCGCCTCCACAGCGCCGACATGGCCCGGCGGGCCTACTTCGACCACGTCTCGCCCGAGGGCCGGACGCCGCACGACCGCGGCAACACGAGGGGCGTCGAGTGCCGGAAGCCGATCGACGCGCAGCACGTCAGGGTCGGGATCTCGGAGAACCTGTACCGCACCACGCGCTACGAGCGCGTCGTCACTCGCCGTCTCGGGGACTCCGTCACGCGCCGCGTCGACTGGCTCACGGCCGACGAGATCGCCGACGCCTCCGTCGAGAGTTGGCTCCACAGCCCCGGCCACCGTCGCATCTTGCTCGACCCCACCGTCGGCGCCGTCGGAATCGGCGTGGCGCTGGGCCCGCGCGACCTCGTCTACATCACCCAGGTGTTTTGCTGATGGACCGCCGCCTCCGAACCGTCCGCCGCGTAGCCTGGGGCGTCCTGGGCTACACCGTCCTCGTGATCCTCTGGGGCGGGTTCGTCCGCGCCTCGGGCTCCGGCGCCGGCTGCGGCGACCACTGGCCGTTCTGCAACGGCGAGGTGATCCCCACCAACCCGGCCCTCAACACGATCGTCGAGTTCGGGCACCGGCTGACGAGCGGGCTGGCCCTCCCGGCCGTTCTCGTGCTCACGTGGCTCGTGTTCCGCGCTTTCGAGCGCGGCGCGGCAGTCCGCAAGGCGGCGGTCGCGAGCGTCGGGTTCATGATCCTGGAGGCCGCGATCGGGGCGGGCCTCGTCCTGTTCGAGTACGTCGAGTACAACCCGTCGATCGCGCGGGCCGTGTGGATGGCCGGGCACCTCACGAACACGTTCCTCCTGCTCGGCTCGCTGACCCTCACAGCGTGGTGGGCCGAGGGCGGCGCCCCTCCCCGGCCCCACCTCACACGGCACCACGTACTCGTCGGCCTCTCGCTGTTGGCGACGCTCGTGCTCGGCGCCGGCGGCGCCGTGACGGCCCTCGGCGACACGCTCGTCCTCGGCGGCGGCCTGGACCCGGCGACAAACCCTGTGGTCGCCACCCTCATCGGCGCGCGCGTGTTCCACCCGACGATGGCGTTCGTCGTGCTCGCCCTCCTCGGCGCGACGGTCCTCGCCAGCCGGGAGACCGGGCCGCACGTTGTGGCAAAGGGAATGGGCATGCTCGGGCTGTTCGTCGCCCAGATGGCCCTCGGCGCACTCAACGTGTGGCTGGAGGCGCCGATCTGGATGCAGATCGTCCACCTCCTTGTGACCGACCTGATCTGGATCGGGCTTGTGGTGTTCGCTTCCGAGGCACTCTCTGCGCCGGTCCGCCAGCCGTCGGCAGAACCAGCCATCGCAGGCTGATGTGCCTCCTCCTGTTCGCCCTCGACGCGCACCCGCGGCACCGCCTCGTGGTCGCCGCCAACCGGGACGAGGCCTACGACCGCCCGACGACCGCCCTCCACTGGTGGGACGATTCCCCGGACGTGCTCGCCGGCCGGGACCTCCGCGCGGGTGGCACGTGGATGGGAGTCACACGCGACGGCCGGTGGGCAGCCCTCACGAATGTCCGCGACCCGCAGTCGCCCCGTCCGTCGGACCGCTCGCGCGGATCGCTCGTCGCGGACTTCCTGACGGGACCCGCGCCCGCAGACGCGTATGCCGCGCAGGTGTTTGACGAACGGGGTGTCTATGACGGCTTCAACCTGATCGTCGCCGACGCGGCCTCGGTCTGGGTCGTCTCGACGCGCGCCGACCAGCCCGTCACGCTCGGGCCCGGCGTCTACGGCCTCAGCAACGACCGGCTCGACACGCCGTGGCCCAAAGTCGAGCGGGGCCGGCGCCTCCTCCGCACGGCGCTCGCCGCCGACACGGTCGAGACCGCTCCCCTCCTGGACCTCCTCGACGACCGCCACCAGCCACCCGAAGACGCGCTCCCGGACACCGGCGTGGGCGTGGACTGGGAACGGCGCCTCGCGCCGATGTTCATCGCGAGCGAGAGCTACGGGACGCGCGTCAGCACGGCCATCGTGCAGGACCGAGAGGGCTCGATCCGGGTGGCGGAGCAGACGTGGCGCCCCGGGCACCAGCGCGGGCCGCTCGTCGAGGGGACGGTCTAGACCGCGCTCAGCAGCTCCTCCTTGAACCGCTCCGCGAGCGCGTCGGCCTCCTCGGGCGTGGGCGCCTCTGTGTAGACGCGCAGGATCGGCTCCGTGTTGGACTTGCGGACGTGCGCCCAGCCCTCGTCGAGGTCCACCTTCACGCCGTCCGCCGTCGACACGCGGCCGCCGGCGTAGCGGTCGGCGAGGGCGTCGAGGAGCGCGTCGGCGTCGAGGTCGTCCGTGAGCGGGAGCTTGTGCTTGGCGATGTGATAGTCCGGGAGGTCGGCGCGGATCTCGCTCAGCGACTGGCCGGTCTCGGCAAGGTGCTGGAGCACGAGGGCCACGCCCACGAGCGCGTCGCGGCCGTAGTGGAGGTCCGGCAGGATCACGCCCCCATTCCCCTCCCCGCCGATCACGGCGTCGTGGGCCTGCATCGCGCGGACCACGTGGATTTCGCCGACCGGCGAGCGGTGGACCGTCTGCCCGTGGCGCGCCGCCACGTCCTCGATGGCCCGGCTGGACGAGAGGTTCGTGGCCACGGCGCCGGGGGTCTTGCCGAGCAGGAAGTCCGCGGCCACCACCTGCGTCCGTTCCTCGCCGAAGAAGCGCCCGCCGTCCTCCACAAACGCCAGCCGATCGGCGTCGGGGTCGACCACGATGCCGAGGTCCGCGCCGGTCTCGGCCACGCGCGAGGTGATCCCCTCAAGGTGCGCCGGGAGCGGCTCCGGGTTGTGGGCGAAGCGACCGGTCACCTCCGCGTTCAGCACCTCGACCTGCTCGACCCCCAGGGCCTCCAGCATCGCCGGAATTGCGAACGCCCCGACCGAGTTGATCCCGTCGACCACCACCGAGAAGCCCCGCGCGCGGATCGCATCGGCGTCGATGTACGGGAGGTCGAGGATCTTCTGGACGTGGTAGGCGAGCACGTCGTCGGTCGTGTACGACCCGAGGTCCTCGTAGCCTACCGTATGGGCCGCAACACCGTCCTCGGCGAGAGCCAGCACCTCGGCGCCCTCGTCCGGCCCGAGGAACTCGCTGTTCCGGTCGAGCAACTTGAGCGCATTCCACTCGGCCGGGTTATGCGAGGCCGAGAGGATGACGGCCCCGTCGGCGCCGTGCTTGAGGACGCCCATCGCCACGCTCGGGGTCGTGGCCAGCCCCACGTCCACCACGTCGCAGCCGACGCTCTGGAGCGTGGCCGTCACAAGGCGCGCACAGACGTCGCCCGTGACCCGCCCGTCGCGCCCCACGACCACGCGGGGTCGGCCGTCCGACGATTGGCGGAGCCACGCGCCGAAGGCGGCGGCGTAGCGGGTGAGGGCGGCGGGGTCGAGGCCGTCCCCGAAGACGCCGCGGATCCCGGAAACGGAAGCGATGAGAGGCATAGGGGTAGAGCGGTCAGCGGTCAGCAGCGGTCAGCAGCGGTCAGCGGTCAGCGGTCAGCGGTCAGCGGTCAGCGGTCAGCAAGATGGGGGTTGAGGAGGAGGCCCGCCAGCGGGCAAGGCCGGAGTCACCCAGAATGCGCAGAGCCCGGCAGACCAAGGCTCGCCGTTCTTCTAACGGCGCGCGCCGCCTCCTCTCTGCTTTTTGACGAAACAAGGCGGCTCTGAGTCGTTTCCTTTCAGCATCCACCCCGGGCAGCCATGAGGCCTTCCGCCGTTTCGTCCACGCCCCTAGAGGCTCACGTCGTCGACACGCTCTTTTCGGACTACAAAGAGCTGTTGAAGCCGGGGATCACGGCGTTCGTGGTGGTGATGGCGGCGTCCGGCTACGTGCTCGCGACACCCGGCCCCATCGACTGGGCCGTCCTCCTTGGGCTGATGCTCGGGACCGGGCTGACAGGCGGAGGGGCCGGCGCCCTGAACCACGTCGTCGAGCGGCGCCACGACGCGCGGATGGCCCGGACGGCCACCCGCCCGCTCCCCGCGGGCCGCCTCAACGCGGCGCAGGCCACCGTCTACGGGGTCGGCTGCGTGCTCCTCGGAGCCGTCGTCCTCGGCACGGCCACCAACCTCCTGACGATGGCGCTGGCGGTCCTGACCGTCGTGCTCTACGTCGCCGTGTACACACCCCTCAAGCGGCGGACGGTCCACAACACGCTCGTGGGGGCGATCCCGGGCGCGCTCCCGGCCCTCGGCGGGGCGGCCGCCGCGACCGGCGCGCTCGACGCGACCGGGTGGTCGCTGTTCGCGATTCTCTACCTCTGGCAGCTCCCGCACTTCTTCGCCCTGGCGTGGATGTACCGCGAGGACTACCGCAAGGGCGGCTTCCAGATGCTCCCTTCGGCGCCGAACGGGGAGCGTCGTATGGCGCGACTCGTGGTCGGCGCTACGCTCCTCCTCCTGGTTGCGGGCGTGCTGCCGGCGGCAGTCGGGCAGGCCGGGCTCCTGTTCCTCGTCGGAATGGTGACCCTGGGGACGGTGTTCACAATCCCCGCGTTCTCGTTCTACGCGGAGCCCAGCGACACCCGCGCGCGGCGCCTCCTGCTCGCGTCGATCGCGTACGTGCCGACGTTCTTCGTCCTCGTCGTCCTGGACTTCCTGGTCCGGTAGGGCCGCACGGGCCTGCCCGTCACCTCACGCGTCGGGGGGCCGCCCGCATGAGTCCTGAGCTGGTGGAGTGGGTGCAGGCCTACGGCGCGCTCGGGCTGGGCGGGGCCGCGTTCGTCGGCGCGACGCTCGTGCCGGTGTCGTCCGAGGCGGCGTTCGTGGCGGCCATCCTGGCTGGCCTCTCCCCTGCGACGGCGCTCGTCGCGGCGACCGTCGGCAACACGCTGGGGTGCCTCCTCAACTATGCGCTCGGGCGGTGGGGGCGCGAATGGGCCGCCGACCGCCTCCGCAGGTCGCGCGGTGGCCGGACGGCGCTGGACTGGCTGGAGCGGTTCGGACTCCCCGCCCTCCTCCTCTCATGGCTCCCGGTCGTGGGCGATCCGCTGACGCTGGCGGCAGGCGTCGCGGGCGTCCGCTTCCGGGTGTTCCTGCCTGTCGTGGCGGGGCTCCGGTTCGCGCGGTACGCCGCCCTCCTGCTGGCCGTCTAGGCTTCTGTCACGGAAGTCGGGCCGTCGGCGAGCGAGAGCCGCTGGCGGGGCCCGCAAGGCGCCCGACAAGTGCGGGGCCGCAGCCCCTCGCGCGGAGGGCAACGCCGCAGGGCGCGTCAGGGGCCTTGCTGAGACAGGACCCGAGTTTAACGTGACAGGCCCTAGCGCTGCGGGCAGAACGGCTCGCGCGCAATCATCCCGGCCTGGGCCGTGTTGAGCCAGGCCGCCGGCCGCTCCTCGCCGTGCTCGATCAGCCGGACCCACAGCTCCGTGATCGGCTCGCGGACCATCTCCACGCCGTCGCCGCCGGTGACGCCAGGGACGACACCCGTGTAGACCCCGTTGCCGAATGCGAAGTAGACCGACTCCTCGGGCGCGAAGGCCAGGATCTCCAATTCGTCGTTGAGCGCGAGGCGGACGGTCTCGGTCCGCTCAGTGCCGAGACGGTAGGCGTCGATCTGGAGCGGGCGGCGGGCGCGGGCGAGGCCCGACCGGAGCACGGCCATCAGCGCCTCCGAGTAGTCGTTGGCGTCCACGCGGCGCTGGGCGTCGATGGTGCGCGTGTGCCGGCTCACCGACGTCGGCGCGCTGAACGCGCGGACGGCCGCGTTCGTCGCCCACTGCGCATAACACCCTTCGACGTCCGCCCCGCCGGGCAGGAACGTGACCGGAACCGGGTCGGTCGGCGCCTGGGCGAGGGCGACGGTGGGCAGGACGAGGAGGAGGAAGAGGGCGCGCATGGCAGGCAGGATCGGGGGGACAAACTTAGCCGCCGCCGGCGCCCCGGATTCACCGGGCCGGCGCGTCCGTTTCACCGCGCGTTCCCCGTCGCCCGCACGGACCGCCCCCGGCGTGGCGTTTCTTGTGCCATGGCCCAGCCCCTCCCCGACCTCCTCGCCCTCGACGAGCCGGCGCTCGAAGACCTCGTCGCCCGGATGGGCGAGCCGCGCTTTCGCGGCCGCCAGCTCTTCAAGTGGATCCACGAGAAGGGCGTCCAAGACGTCGCGGCGATGACCGACCTCCCGGCCGCGTTCCGCGAGAAGCTGGCCGAGGCCGTCCGCGTGGGCTCCCTCGTCGAGGTCCGTCGCCAGCAGGCCACCGACCGGACCATCAAGAGCCTGTTCCGCCTCCCGTCGGGCCGCCACATCGAGACCGTCCTGATCCCGGACTTCCACGAGGACGGGCGGGCACGGCGCCTCACGGTCTGCGTCTCGTCGCAGGTGGGCTGCGCGATGGGCTGCACGTTCTGCGCGACCGGGCTCATGGGCTTCCAGGAGAACCTCACGGCCGGCCAGATCGCCGAGCAGGTCCACGCCATGGACGCCGTTGCGAAGGAGCACTTCGATCGGGGCGTGACCAACGTGGTGTACATGGGCATGGGCGAGCCGCTCCAGAACTACGCTGCCGTCCGCCAGAGCACCGACCTCATCTGCGAGGGCCTCGGCCTGAGCCCCAAGCGGATCACCGTCTCGACCGTCGGCCTCGCGCGCCGCATCCAGCAGCTCGCCGACGAGCAGGCCGCCGGCACGGCCCGCCCGTTCGGCCTCGCCATCAGCCTCCACGCGCCGACGGACCCGCAGCGGAGCGCCATCATGCCCGTCAACCGCTCGGAGAAAACGGACATGACGGCGCTCGGCCAGGCGGTCCGCCACTACTACGCGCAGACGGGCCGGCCCGTCACCTACGAGTACTGCCTGTTCGAGGGCGTCAACGACGGCCCCGAGGACGCCCGCAACCTCGCCCGCATCGCCAGCTGGGCGCCGTGCAAGGTCAACCTCATCATGTACAACCCGGTGGAGGGCACGGACTTCCGCTCGTCCAGCGAGCCGCGGCTGGAGGCCTTCATCGGCGAGTTGGTCCGGCGCGGCGTGCGCGTAACGGTCCGCCGGAGCCGGGGGCAGGACATCGACGCGGCGTGCGGACAGCTCGCCGTGGCGGAGGCGCGCGAGGAGGCGGCGACCCCCGCGGGCGGCGCCTGAGGGCGAGCCGGCGTCGGCCCGGCGTACTATCTGGCAGCCCACCCTGCCTGTCATGACGCCCCGCTCGTTCCCCGTCTCCTCGCCCGACTCGGCGTGGCTCCGCATGGAGAGCCCGACCAACCCCATGACCATCACCGGCGTGATGGGGTTTGGGACGGAGATGACGATGGAGATGCTCCGTCGGTTCGTCGAGGGGCGGCTGCTGCGGTTCGACCGATTCCGGATGCGGATCGACGCGCCGGCGTCGTCGAGCCCGACGTGGGTGGCCGACGAGCGGTTCTCCCTCGACCGCCACCTGTTCGAAGTGCCGGTGCCCGCGCCGGGCGGGAAGAAGGGGCTGGAGTCGCTCGTGAGCGACCTCATGTGCCGGCCGCTCTCGTTCGCCAAGTCGCCGTGGGAGATCCACCTCGTGCACGGCGTCGAGACGTCGGCAGGTGAGACGGGGAGCGCCATCGTCGTCCGGCTCCACCACGTGATCGGCGACGGGGTCGCCATGATGCATGTCCTCATCCACGCCGTGGACGAGTACTTCGACCCGGAGGTCGAGACCGGTGCTCCGCCGAAGGCGCCGGCCCGGCCCCTCCACCGGCGCGTGGCGAGGACCCTCAAGGGCGCGGGCCACGAGACGTTCGAGCTCCTCACGCACCCGTCGCACCTCGGCGAGCGGCTCTCGGCCGTCGGCGCGGGGACGAAGGCGCTGACGCACCTCCTCGCCATGGCGCCGGACTCGCCGACCGTCTTCAAGGGCGCGGCGACTGCCTCGAAGCGCGCCGCCTGGACCGCCCCGATCCCGCTCGACCGGGTCCGGGCCATCGGCGCTGCGATGGACGCGAAGGTCAACGACGTGCTGATGTCGGCCGCGGGCGGCGCCCTCCGCCGCTACCTCCAGCAGCGCGGCCAGCCGGTCGACGGCGTCGAGATCCGCGCCGCCGCGCCCTTCAACGTCCGGCCGCTGGAGCGGGCCCACGAGTTGGGCAACTCGTTCGGGCTCGTGTTCGTGGCGCTGCCCGTGGGCGAGCCCACCGCCCGGGCCCGCCTCGACGCCATGAAGCGCCGGATGGACGCCGTGAAGAGGTCGGCCGAGCCGATGGTCGTCTACGCCATCCTCCAGTCGATCGGCCGCGCGCCGATGTGGGTCCACCGCCAGGTGGTCAAGATGTTCTCGGAGAAGGCCTCGGCAGTGATGACGAACGTGCCCGGCCCACAGGAGCCACTCCACATCCTCGGCGCACCCATCGACACGCTCATGTTCTGGGTGCCCCAGGCCGGCGACATCGGGCTCGGGCTGAGCATCCTGAGCCTCGACGGCGTCGTCCGCGTGGGGGTCTCCGCCGACACGGCCTACGTCGAGGACCCCGGCGTGCTGGCCGGGGCCTTCGTGGAGGAGGTGGAGGCGCTGGCCGCCGAGTTCGTGCCGAACGAGGCGGCCTAGGCTCCATCACGCGGCGTCGTACGTGCGAACGTCGGAGGCGGAGCCATCGAGCTTGCGGACCGTCAGCGCACTCGGGGCGTGCTCCTTCGCCAGACGGCGCGCGTCTCGGACGGCCTCCTTCTTGGTGGCTCGCACGTAGGTGGCGCGCGTAGCGCCGTCCCGCTGGACCGCCCAGCCGTCTGGGTGCGGGAGCACCTCGTAGCGCGTGACAGGTCGGTCCGGCGCCCTGTCGCCCGCGACGACGTCCCCGAGGCGGGTCTGGAGCGCGGCGATCTTCTGCCGCAGCGCCGCGACGTCATCGCGCCCGGCCACGCCGAGCGAGCCGAGGGCAACCTCGACGACGGCCTCGAACCGGTCCTGCACCCCGCCGGCCGCCTCGCCCGCCTGCGCCCCCACGTCGCCGACGATCCGCGCGACGGCCGCCTCCACGTCCCTGAGGGCCGACCGGGCGGCGGAGCCGCCGTGCGTCGTCACCCGCTCGCCCCGCTGGACGAGGGCGTCGAAGGTCTCGGCCCCCTTCTTCTGCGCCTGCCCGAGCGCGCCGATGCCGGCGGCCAGAACGGTGTCGACGGGCGACGGGAGGGCCCCTTTTCGGAGCGATTTAGGGAGCTTCTTCGCTTTCTTCTGTTTCGACGTACCCATCGGACCGGCGGTGATGTCCCCCGTTAACCGTCGGCGCCCCCTCCTTCGTTCCGCCCGCACCGGTCGGGAAACGTGGCGGCGGCTGTCGAGTACGACTCGCCCTTCTCCTCTCTCGCTTATGGCCGGCTCTACGAACGCGACGACTCGCTCCCTCCTCGAAGTCGCCCTCGGCTTCCTGGGCGCCCTCCTCATCGTCCCCCTCCTCCTCAAGACCGTCGTCGGCCTCGTCCGCACGGTCGTCCGGCTGGGGACCACCCGGCGCCTCATCGGGGACCTCGTTGTGGCCGGCCTGACGGCGCTGCTCACGCGCGAGGACGTGCTGGACACGCTGTTCGGCCAGAAGGGGCGCTCGGGAGACGGCCTGCTCAAGCCGCCGACGGACGGATAGCCGCGCCGAGCCCGACGTAGGCATCCGGCTCGGGATGCCTCTTCCCCCACCGCGGGCGGGGTGGCACCGTAACTGCAGGCGGTCGGTGCGGGGGCCGTCGAGCCCGACACGTGGGCCGTGACCGTAGGGACCTCCGGGGTCGTGTTCGCGCCGTCGGCCGCGCCGCGCTCGGTGCGGCCCTCCTGGCAGGGGTCGGGACCGGCGCCTGGGCGTCGGCTGAGGCCGCCGGCGCCCACGCCGTCCGCATCACCAAGACGACGGAGCCCACTCATGTCGACGCGTACGACGACGCCTACGCCCGCTTCCGCCGGGTCTACCCGGCCCTCCAGGGCCTCTGGGCGCCGGACGCGTAGAGCCCGCCGCAGGCCCGTTCTTCGTCGACCACGCGGAATCCGTGGGTCGCGCCGACGTGTGGCATCAGAGCCCCCCTCTCCACGTCTCTCCTCCCTATGACCTACCGCACCCTGAGCAAGACCGCCTGGGTGTTCTTCGCCCTCGACTAGGTGGAGGAGACCTGGATCAACGGCCGCGTCGTCGCCAACACGGTTGGGTGTAGGACCGCGCGGTCATAGGAGATCCCCGCGACGCAGTTGTGCGGAGGTCCAAGAGTTGCAGCGGCGGGCACGGCCGACGACCCGAATGCTGCGCTCGCCGTCACTATCAACGTTGGCAACCCAGACGACCTCCACCCACTGAACAAACAGGCCATCAGGGCGCGCCTCGCCTAGCCGCCAACGGCGTCGAGTCGGGGACTTACGCCTACCGCCTCACCGCGGCCGACCGGACCGTCTCGGGCACCCTGGTCCTGACGCGGTAACGGCTCCTCGCGGCGGACGCCAGGCCGGGTGGACGGTGCGAGGGCGGTAGCTTGCCGGTAGACTCCCCGCGCCCATGTCCCCGGACTCCCTCCTCTCGAACGGCTCGCAGCGCGCCCGCGTCGGCGTCATCACGCACGGCTCGCTCGGGCAGGGCGTGGAGATGAAGCTGGACCCGGCGCGCTCCGTCGAGTCGGTGCGGGCCGGGACGTTCGTGGTGATCGAGGGCGAGACGTTCGACTTCTTCTCGCTCATCACCGACCTCCGCATCGACGCGGCCAACGAGGGGATCCTCCTCCGCCCGCCCGGCGCCGACGACGAGCTGCTGCGGCGCGTGCTCCAGGGCTCCGGGACGTACGCGACCGTCTCGCTCCGCCCCCAGCTCATGGTCCCCCAGGGCATCGGCGACGACGCACCCCAGCCGGTCAAGACGGTCCCGGCCCACTTCTCGGCCGTCGGCGAGGCGACGGAGGACGACGTGGCACGCGTGTTCGGGAGCGAGGCGCAGGACGGCGGCGACCGGTTCTTCAACGTGGGCACGCCGCTCGGGATGGACACGCCCGTCTGCCTCGACCTCGCGCGGTTCGTGGAGCGCTCGAACGCCGTGTTCGGCAAGACGGGCACGGGCAAGAGCTTCCTCACGCGGCTCCTGCTGGCGGGGACGATCGCCACGGGCCGCGCCGTCTCGCTCGTGTTCGACATGCACAACGAGTACGGCGACCGCGCCCGCCAGGAGACCGACGGCGACACGACCGCCTTCGTCCCGGGCCTCCGCCAGCTCTTCGGGAGCCGGGTCCAGATCTTCTCCCTCGACCCCGAGAGCACGCGCCGACGCGGCGGCTCGACGGACGTGGAGATCCACCTCTACGCCGACCAAGTCGAGCCAGAGGACGTGCTCCCGCTCCGCGAGACCCTCAACCTCAACGCCACAGCGACCGAGAGCACCTACGGCCTCAAGAAGAAGTACGGCCGCCGCTGGCTCGCGTCGCTCCTCAACGCCGACCCCGCCGAGATCGAAGCGATGGCCGAGGAGACGGGCGCCCACGCCGGCTCGCTTTCGGCCCTCCGCCGCAAGCTCGACCGCCTCGATGGCCTCCCGTTTTTCCACACCGAGCCGCAGGCCGGCAAGCAGGACGCCATCGACGAGCTGTTCGAGGCGCTCGACGCCGGTCGGTCGGTGGTGCTGGAGTTCGGGCGCTATAATTCGCTCCTCGTCTACCTCCTCGTGGCCAACGTCATCACGCGGCGGCTCCGGCGGCGCTACGAGACCAAGATGGAGACGTACGAGAAGACCCAATCCGAGGCCGACAAGCCACAGCAGCTCCTCATCACGGTCGAGGAGGCGCACAACTTCCTCGGCCCCGAGACCGCGAAGGAGACGCCGTTCGGCAAGATCGCCCGCGAGATGCGGAAGTTCTTCGTCTCGCTCCTCATCGTGGACCAGCGCCCGAGCGGGATCGACGAGGAGGTGCTGAGCCAGATCGGGACGAAGCTCGTCGCCCAGCTCAACGACGAGAAGGACATCGCCGCCGCGCTCGTCGGGTCGCCCGGCGCGAGCGGGCTCCGCCAGATCCTCGCCTCGCTCGATTCGAAGCAGCAGGCCCTCCTCCTCGGCCACGCCGTGCCGATGCCGATCACGATCCGGACGCGCGACTACGGACCGGAGCTTTTCGCCGCCGTCAAGGAGCGGGTCGGGGCGCCGGCGGGCGAGTCGGCCGCCGCGATGCAGACGGCCATGGGCTCGCTGTTCTAGCCCGCCCGGGCGCCCCGCCATGACCGGAACCGGCCGCCTCGAAGCGTTCAGCGACGGCGTCCTCGCCATCATCATCACGATCATGGTGCTGGAGTTGGAGGTCCCCCACGATCCGACGTGGGGGGCGCTGCAGCCGCTCGTCCCCATGGTTCTGAGCTACGTCCTCAGCTTCGTCTATCTGGGGATCTACTGGAACAACCACCACCACCTCCTGCGCGCGACGGAGCGCGTGAGCGGGGGCGTCCTCTGGGCCAACCTCCACCTCCTCTTCTGGCTCTCGCTCGTCCCGTTCACGACGGCGTGGATGGGCGAGAACGGGTTCGCGCCGACGCCGACGGCCCTCTACGGCGTCATCCTCCTGTTGGCGGCCCTCGCGTACTGGATCCTCCAGCGGTCCATCGTGACCGCCGACGGCCCGCACTCGGTCCTCGCCGAGGCCACCGGGTCCGACCGCAAGGGGCGGCTCTCGCCCGTGCTGTACGCCCTCGCCATCCCCCTCGCCTTCGTGAGCCCGTGGATCGCCGGCGGGCTCTACCTCGCCGTGGCCCTGATGTGGCTCGCCCCGGACCGCCGGATCGAGCGGCGGCTCGCCTCGGAAGACGCCGGCCCGGACTGACCTCGGTCACCGACGGCGGGGTGCTTCAGCGGGCGCCCGCGCCAGCCGACATGGCGTCCGGCGCGGGCGGGGCGGTATCATGGGTAAGCGCTTTCACCCGAGCCTCCATGAGCACCTACTCCGGCGAGCCCGCCGCCCCGCCCCGCTCCACCGCCACCCTCCCCGACGACCGCTTCGACCTGGTCGGGGACGCCACGTCCGCCGAGGTCACGGGGAGCACGGTGGTGGTCCGGACCGGCGAGGCGGCGATCGCGGTGACGCTCCTCGCGGACGACCTCGCGCGCGTCCGCGTGGTGCCGGACGGCGACTTCGAGCGCTGGGGCCACGGCGCCGGGCCCGACGAGACGCCGTTCTCGTACGCCCTCCAGCCCGGGCAGACGTGGGACGGCGTCGACGCCGCGCTCCAGGACAACGGCACCGACTGGACCGTCGCCACGCCGGCCATGACCGTCCGCGTGCAGAAGCGCCCGTGCCGGGTCTCGTTCGAGACGCCCGACGGGCGCCCGTTCCTCCAGGACTCCGCCGGGCCCGGCTTCACCGTCACCGACGACGGGCGCACGGAGGTCCGCTGCTGGAAGGCCCTCGCGCCCGAGACCCGCTTCTTTGGCCTGGGCGACAAGACGTTCGAGCTCGACCGCCGCGGCCACCAGCTCACGTTCTGGAACGCCGACACCTACGCCTACGCCCCCGAGCAGGACCCGATCTACAAGTCGATCCCGTTCACGCTCACGCTCGCCCCCACCGGCGCCGACGGCGCGTGGACCGGCGCCGGCCTCTTCTTCGACAACACGTACGAGTCGTCGATGGACCTCGGCGCCTCGTCCGACGACGACTGGTGGTTCGGGTCGACGGACGGCGAGCTGCGCTACTACGTCTTCGCCGGGCCCGACCTCAAGACGCCCCTCCGCCGGTTCTGCGACCTCACGGGCCACAAGCCGATGCCCGCTCAGTGGACCGCTCGGCTACCACCAGAGCCGCTGGAACTACCACGACGACGGCTACGCGCGCTGGATCGCCCATGAGTTCCGCCGACGCGACCTCCCGCTCGAGTGCGTCCACCTCGACATCGGGCACATGGACGGCTTCCGCGTGTTCACCTGGGACCCCGAGGCGTTCCCCGACCCGAACGCGCTCCACGACGACCTGAAAGAGCTCGGCGTCCGCTCCGTCGTGATCGTGGACCCGGGCGTCAAGATCGACCCCGACTACTTCGCCTACCAGGAGGGCAAGACGCGGCGCCTGTTCTGCGAGAACCCCGACGGGACCGACTTCACCGACACCGTCTGGCCCGGCGACGTCCACTGGCCCGACTTCTCGAAGCCCGAGGCGCGCGACTGGTGGGGCCGCCTCCACGGCCGCTACCTCGACACCGGCGTCACGGGCTTCTGGAACGACATGAACGAGCCGGCCATCCTCGGCGGACGCGACTTCCCCGACGACGTCCGCTTCGCCTTCGGCGACCGTGGAGACGGCTCGACGGACCACCGCGAGGCCCACAACGTCTACGGCCTTCTCATGGGGAGGGCCACGTACGAAGGCCTGAAGGCGATTCGCCCCGACGAGCGGCCGTTCCTCCTCACGCGCGCCTGCTTCGCCGGCTCCCAGCGCTACGCCGCCGCCTGGACCGGCGACAACGTCTCGACGTGGGAGCACCTGCTCCTCTCGCTCCGCATCTGCCAGAGCCTCTCGCTCTCCGGCCTCGCCTTCTGCGGCCCCGACATCGGCGGCTTCGCAGGCCAGCCCTCGCCCGAGCTCTACGCGCGGTGGATGCAGGCCGGCGTGCTCTACCCGTTCATGCGGACGCACTACTCGCACGAGGAGATCGACCAGCAGGAGCCGTGGAGCTTCGGCGAGGAGGTGGAGGCCATCTGCCGCCGCTACATGCGGCTCCGCTACCGGCTCCTCCCGACCATCTACTCGGCGTTCGAGGCCTGCACGCGGACGGCCGAGCCGCCGATGAAGGCCCTCGCCCTGGAGCACCCGGACGACCCTCGCACGCACCGCGGCTGCGACGACCAGATGTACCTCGGCCCGCACCTCATGGCCTGCCCGGTCGTGACGGACGGTGCCCGCGAGCGCGAGGTGTATTTCCCCGACGTCCCCGACGGCTGGGTGGACGTGTGGACGGGCGAGACCCTCCCGGGCGGCGAGCGCCGCACCGTCGACGCGCCGCTCGACACGATGCCGATGTATGGCCGCGCCGGCGGCGTCGTCGCGCTGGACCCGCCGATGCTCCACACGGAGGAGTTCGAGCCCGAGACGCTCACGCTCTGGACGTTCCCCGGCGACGGCACCTCGTCGTTCTACTACGACGACGGGATCAGCTACGCCTTCCAGGACGGCGACTTCGCGCGCCTCCACGTCGACCTCGCCACGACCGGCGACGGCCTCCAAGTGACAGTCCGCCGAGACGGACCGCGCGGACTCCCCTACCGCCGGTTCGAGTGGCAGGTCCCGCTCGCCGCCCTCCCCACCGAAGCGCCCGAGGTGTCCGCGGACGGCACGGCGCTCCCGCGTCTCGACGCGGCCGAGGCGTTCGAGACCGCCGACGCCGGCGTGGTCGTCGACGGAGCGTGGCTCAAGGTCCGCACCCGCACGGACGTCTCCACTCTTTCGATCCGGTAGTCATCACGATCGCTCGTCCGTTCATGCCATCCTTGAGGAGCGAAGCGACGACCGCGTAGCGTCGACGCCGACAAGGATCTTCACGCCGCCGGCCCCGCCTGTCCCTGCCGGGCGCTGCGGGCTCCCACCGCAGAAGGTCCCTCCGCTCAGGATGACGACGAGCGGATGCAGAGCCGCCCCCTCCTGTTGTTCATGTCGTCCCCCCCCATCCTCGCGCCCCCCACGGACGCCCACGGCTTCGACCGCCTCGGCGCCGTCGTCTCCGTCCAGCCGCTCGACGCGGCGCTCGTCGTCACCTTCGACGGTGGCGCCCGGCTCCGCCTCGACGCGCTCGACGACACCGTCCTCCGCCTCCGCTACGCGCCCCCGGGCGGCGCCCTCCGCGAGCACCCGTCGTACGCCCTCGACCCGGACGCGGCGTGGGACGGTCCGACGGCGTGGCGCGTCAACGACGAGCCGGAGCACGTCCACGTCGAGACCGCGGCCCTGCGCCTGGCCCTCGGCAAAGAAGACGGGGGCCTCGTCGTCTCCGACCGCGACGGGCATGTGCTCCTCGCCGACGAGGCCGGCGCCGCGTTCCAGGACGGGCGCGTCGCTCACAGTGCCCAACTCGACCCGGCCGACCGGCTCTTCGGGCTCGGCGACAAGGCGCTCGCGTTCGACCGGCGCGGCCACCGCGTCGAGATGTGGAACACCGACGCCTTCAAGTACGGCCGCGGCACCGACCCCCTCTACAAGTCGGTCCCGTTCCTGCTGAAGCTGGGCGCCGAGCGTGCCGTCGGCGTGTTCTACGACAACAGCTTCCGGTCGACCGTCGACCTCGGCGCCGAGGACGGCGACCGGCTCCGGTTCGAGGCCGAGGGCGGCGACCTCGACCTGTACGTGCTCGCCGCGCCCGAGCCCCTCGGCGTCGTCCGCGCCTTCGCGCGCCTGACGGGCCGCACGCCGATGCTCCCGCGCTGGGCCCTCGGCTACCACCAGTGCCGCTACTCGTACATGGACGAGGCGGAGGTCCGCGAGGTGGCCCGCGGGTTCCGCGAGCGCGGGATCCCGTGCGACACGCTCTACTTCGACATCCACTACATGCGCGGCTTCCGGGTGTTCACCTGGGACCGCGAGCGCTTCCCCGACCCGCCCGGCCTCCTCGCCGACCTCCAGGCGGACGGCTTCACGTCCGTCGTGATCGTGGACCCGGGCGTGAAGGCGGACGACCCGGAGTACGACGTCTACACCGAAGGCGTCGCGCTCGACGCGTTCGTCCGCTACCCCGGCCCCGACGGCACGCCCGGCGAGGAGGCCCACGGCGAGGTCTGGCCCGGCCGCTGCGCCTTCCCGGACTACACCCGCGCCGACGTCCGCGCGTGGTGGGGCGAGCTCCACACCGGGCTCGTCCAGGACGGCGTGGACGGCGTCTGGAACGACATGAACGAGCCGGCCCTGTTCTCCGTCGCCCACGTCGAGGGCTCGATGGACGCCGAGCACGACGTGGGCACGCTCCCGAACGAGGTGCTCCACGCCTTCGAGGGCCGCGGCGGGACGCACGCCGAGGCCCACAACATCTACGGGATGCAGATGCAGCGGGCCACGCACGAGGGCCTCGCCCTCCTCCGCCCGGACCGCCGGCCGTTCACGATCACGCGCGCCGCCTTCGCCGGCAGCCAGCGGTTCGGGACCGCCTGGACCGGCGACAACTCGGCCACGTGGGACCACCTCACGCTCGCCATCCAGACGTGCCTCTCGCTCGGCGTCTCGGGGATGCCGTTCACCGGCGCCGACGTGGGCGGCTTCGTCGGCACGCCGACCGGCGAACTGCTGGCGCGGTGGACCCAGGTGGGCGCGCTCACGCCGCTCTTCCGCAACCACTCGGCCATCGACACGCCGCGCCAGGAGCCGTGGCTGTTCGGCGAGGAGGTCGAGCGGATCTGCCGCGAGGCCATCGAGCTGCGCTACCGGCTGCTCCCCTACCTCTACACCGCCCTCCACGAGGCCGCGACGGCCGGCCTGCCGATCCTGCGCCCCCTCCCGCTCCTCCACCCGGGGGACGAGACGATCCGCCGGACGAGCCCGCTTGGGTTCTACGTCGGCCCGCACCTCCTGGCGCACCCGGTGGTGGTCGAGGGCCAGCGCGAGCGCGAGGTGTACCTGCCCGCCTCCCCCGCCGGCTGGTACGACTTCTGGTCCGGCGAGGCCCTGGAGGGCCGACAGACGATCTGGACCGAGACGCCGCTTGACCGGCTCCCGCTCTACGTCAAGGCCGGCGCCGTCCTCCCGCTCGGGCCGGTCCGCCAGCACACGGGCGAGGCCGTCGACCGGCTGGAGCTCCACGTCTACCCGGCCCCGGGCCGCTACGAGAGCCCGCTCTTCGAGGACGCTGGCGACGGCCACGGCTGGACGCACGGCGACGCCTGGCTCGGCACGCTCGCCCTCAGCGACGACGGCGAAACGCTCGGGCTGGAGGTGTCGGTCGCTGGCACCCACCGTCCGGCGTGGACCGCTTGGGATATCGTGGTCCACGGGCTGGGCGCGGCGCCGCGCACCGTCGAGACCTCCGAGGGCGCGGCGGCCGTGACGTGGGACGGCGAGGCCGCTCGCTTCACCATGAGTGTCGGCGACGGGTTCACGCTCCGGCGGTAGGCAGAACTATCCTCGCGGCTGCGCATATCCGCCTGCGTCGTCCGCTCGCTCGTCGTGGCCCCTCCCTCCCCGCTTCGTCTCCAGTCGCTGGCCGCTGTCGCGGCCGTCCTCGCCCTCGCGGCGTGCGGGACGCCCCAGCCCGTCGGGACGCGGGTGACCACGTTCACCGAGGCGAACACGCCGGCCCCGTTCGACTCGTCGGCCTTCAACTTCCTGATCGTGGGGGACTGGGGCCGGAACGGGTTCTTCAACCAGTCCGACGTGGCGCACGGGATGGGCCGCGTCGGCGCCCAGATCCACAGCCGGTTTACAATTTCGACGGGCGACAACTTCTACACGGAGGGCGTCACGAGCACCAACGACCCGAAGTGGGTGCGGTCGTACGAGGCGATCTACACGGCGCCCGCGCTCCAGAGCCGGTGGTACGCCATCCTCGGCAACCACGACTGGAGCGGAAACGTGCCCGCCCAGGTCGCCTACACCGAGCAGAGCGACCGGTGGTACATGCCGGCCCAGTACTACGCCGAGACGCTCGCAATCAACGACTCGACGGAGGCCCTCTTGGTCTTCCTCGACACCTCTCCCCTGGCCTACCCGCCCGAGTACCGGCGGCGCTACAGCAACTCGGGCAACTGGGACACCGACGACCAGATGGCGTGGCTGGAGCAGACCCTCCGCGACTCCGACGCCGAGTGGAAGGTAGTGGTCGGGCACCACCCGATCTACGTCGGGTCCGTCCGCTACAGCGACAACGAACGGCTCGTGACTAGCCTCGTGCCCCTCTTCGAGCGGTACGGCGTCCAGGTCTACTTCGCCGGGCACGACCACAACCTCCAGCACCACCGCCCGGACGGCTCACCGGTCGACTACTTCGTCTCGGGGGCCGGCTCGCTCACGCGCGAGGTGATCGAGACCGACAACACGCTGTTCGCGCTCGGCGAGCCCGGCTTCATGGCCGCCTCGCTGGGCCCGGACCAGATGGTGGTCAACGCGTACGACGAGGACGGCGTGCTGGTGTACCGGGCCGTCGTCCCTCGCCAGCGGGGCGACCGCCTGCCGCTCCCCTTCGGCCTCAGCGGGGGTTGACCGGCCGTCAGCCGTCGCGGCGCTGGGACGTCTGCCGCGACGCGCGGCGGGCCCGCGTCCGCCGGATCATCGCGTCGTAGGCCTGCTGGCAGAGCCAGCGCTCGCCGTCGGTGTAGGCGGGGCGGACGTAGTAGGTGCCGGCCCGATGGATAGGGGTGCCGTACGCGGCGCAGACGGCGCCCTCCGGGGGCGCCTCGGGCATCCGCGAGCGGCGCCAGCGGACGCGGCGCCACTCGTGCGCAGCGAGGCCCTCCCAGAACGCATCGTCGTGCTCGGGGTGGACGGAGGGCACAGCTACGACCGCGCGCGGCGGCGCACGGCCGCGACCTCGTCGGGGTCGTCGAACTCCGCGTCGAGCGCGTCCGAGAGCACGGCGGGGTCGAGCCGGCCGGACTCCGGGGCGTCCTCGGGAGCGCCGACGTCCAGCGCGTCGAGGCGGGCGTGGAGCGGCTCGACGGCGTCCTCGACGGCCTCGCGGATCAGCCTCTGCAGCTCGCTCGCGCGGAGCCCGTCGCTGGCGCCGGTGGGGGCCTGCGCCTCGTACTTGGCCCGCTTCACCCTCACCACGGCCTGGACGATGATGGCGGGCAGGACGACGAAGATGGCGATGATGGCGACGACTTCTTCCACGGGAGATCGGGATGGGACCCCGCTAGGTACGACACGGACAGGGGCGGGTTACAGGGCGCCGTCGCCGACCTCTTCCGCGAGCGTCACACCGTCGACGGCCACGACCAACTGGTAGGCCCCGGTCTCGCCGACGGCGAAGCTCGTCACGAGCACGCGGACGACGCCATCGGCGTCGGCCACGAGCGTGATGCACGACCGCGTCGTCTCGCCGTCGGTGCAGTCATCGTCCTCAGCCTGCGCGCCGGACGCGGCAACAAGGATCACGTAGGTGTCGAACGCCTCGGACGTGACGATGGCCGAGACCTCCTGCCCGTCGGTGACCGGGACCTCGTACTCGTCCACGTACTCGCCGCTGGCGAGGGTGTCGTCTGCGGCCTCCAGGCGACCGGCGTAGGTCTGCGCGGCGGCGCCGGCGGCGGCGAGGAGGACGAGGGCAGCGAGCGTCAGGCGGATCATGCAATCGGGGGTGGGGAGCAGGATGATACCGGCGCCCCCTGCCGCCCGTTTCCCCGGCCCTGCGAGGGCCCTACGAAAACGCCCCGATTCCCGTCGCCTCCTGCCCGAGCACGAGCGTGTGGACCTCGTCGGTCCCTTCGTAGGTCACCACCGACTCCAGGTTCGCCATGTGGCGCATGACCGGGTAGATGCCGAGGACGCCGTTGCCGCCGAGGAGTTGGCGGCTCTGCCGCGCCACGGCCAGCGCCATCCGGACGTTGTCGCGCTTGGCGAGCGAGACGTGGGCGGGCCGCATGGTCCCCTCGTCCTTCATCCGCCCGAGCCGCCACGCCACGAGCTGCGCCTTCGTGATCTCGGCCAGCATGTCGGAGATGTGGTTCTGGACGAGCTGGAAGCCGGCGATGGGCTTGCCGAACTGCTCCCGCGAGGTGGTGTGCTGGAGGGCCGCGTCGTAGCACGAGAGCGCCGCGCCGATCACGCCCCACGCGATCCCGTAGCGGGCCTGCGTGAGGCACGAGAGCGGTCCCTTGAGGCCGCGGATGTTCGGGAGCATGGCCGACGCCGGCACCCGGACTTCGTCCAGGACCACCTCGCTGGTGACGGCGGCGCGGAGCGACCACTTGTCCATGATCCGCGGCGTCGAGACGCCCGGCCGGTCGGTCTCCACGAGGAAGCCGCGCACGTCGCCGTCGTCGGCGCGGGCCCAGACGAGGGCGACGTCGGCGATGGAGGCGTTCGTGCTCCAGCGCTTGTGGCCGGTGATCACGTAGTCGTCGCCGTCCCTGGTGGCCGTCGTCTGCATGGCGTCGGGGTTGGAACCCACGTTCGGCTCTGTCAGGGCGAAGCACCCGACGGCTTCGGCCGCCGCGAGCCTGGGGAGCCAGCGCCGCTTCTGCTCCTCGCTCCCGTACGTGTAGATCGGGTACATCACGAGCGAGCCCATCACCGAGCAGAACGAGCGGAGCCCGCTGTCGGCGCGCTCCACCTCCTGCATCATCAGCCCGTAGGTGACGGACGAGGCACCGAGGCCGCCATACTCGGTCGGGATCGTCGGCCCGATCACGCCCAGCCCGGCCAGCCCCTTCGCTACGTCCACCGGGAAGGTGAGCGCCTGAGCGTATTGCTCGATGACCGGGAGCACCTCGTCCGTAACGTACTGGCGGACGCGGTCGCGGTGGGCCCGCTCGTCGTCCGTGAGAAGGTCGTCGACCCGGTAGAAGTCGAGGGCGGTGAAGGCGGCCGGGTCGTAGGCGCCGTTCGTGCCCCCCTCGGGGATCGTGCCGAGCGGCCGGAACGCATCGGGGTCCCCGGCCTGCGGGCGGGCGTCGGCAGACGCGCCATCGCCGGCATGCACGGGGCGGTCGGGAGCGGAGGTCGGGTCGGCCATCGGGGAGTCGGGACGTAACTTGAGCGAGGATCGCGGCGGCTTTCGGAGCGCCCCGAAAGCTACCACGCGCCCTGCCCGTCCCCCCGCCTCTCCCGTCATGCGCCTCGTCCTCGCCGCCTGCCTCGCCGTCAGTTTCGCCAGCGTCCAGGCGCAGTCCGAGCCGCCCCGGATCGGCGTCGGGTTCGACCTCGCCTCGGCGGTGTGGGACCAAGACCTCATCCCGAACGGCCCGTCGCTCGGTGTCCGCGCCCGCGTCGCCCTTCCCGTCAACGCCGACATCTCGGTGGCGGCCAGCCTGGGCATCGCCGCCCACCTCTTCGACGGCCGCGCCGACGCCCGCTACGTGCTCAACCCGCAGACCTCCGTGATCGTGACGATCCCGAGCCGGGGCACCGTCCGCTATCTCCTCGGTGGGTTCGGCGCGTTCCTCCCGCTCGACGAGGGCGGCGGCGGCCCCACGCTCCACGCCGGCGTGGGCTGGGCGATCCCGCTCAGCCAGACCTCGCTCTACGTCGAGATCGACCCGTCGCTGCTCATCGGCGAGAACGAGACGACGGGCGTTCTCTCGGTCCGGGGCGGCGTGATCTTCTAGCCCACCCGGCGCAGGATCGACTGGAGCCGCTCGTGGTCGTCATCGAGGAGGCGGGCGAGGGCACGGCCGGCCTGGACCAGCACGGCCTCGCCGTCGGCCCCGCCGCCGTGGCTGGCGTGGAGCCCGCGGAGCGCGGCGGCGAGGAGATCGTCGGCCGGGACCGCGGGGTCGGGGTTGCGAGCGAGGGTCCGGAGCACGTCGAAGGGGGCCGCGAGCCGGGCCACGGCGTCGGCGTCGCAGGGGCGGACACGGTCGTGGAGCGCGGCCGGGCGGGGCGGGAGCGTCTGCCGGACGACGGGCTGGCCGTCACGGCGCGTGTGCCCGTCCCAATACGCCAGGATCTGCGCGCGGACCGTCGTCCGGATCAGTTCCAAGAGTTGGGGCATCTCGCGGCGGAGCCGGTCGCGGTCGTACTCGGCGCCGAGGGCGACGGCCTGCCGCCCGGGCTCGACGCTGCCAGTCTCGGCGTGGCTCACGAGCCCGTAGAGGACCGTCCCGTCCTCGGTCTCGACCTCCACCCAGGACCCGAACGCGGGCACCTCGGCCTCGGGGTAGACCTCGGCGAGGATCTCGCGCGTGCTGGAGGCGATGACTTCGGCGACGGGAGGATGCGGTGACGGGTGAAGAGCCAAGGGTGAAGCGGAGTGCAAGGCGGGACGCACAGGATACCCCTCCCTCGTCGCTCTTCACCCGCCCCTCTTCACACGCGTGGCGCGCGCTTCGACGCCGCCTTGCCTGAGTACGTCGGGACCGAGGCGCCGGAGTGGCGAGCCTGGCGCGCGAGGATCCGGTAGAACACCTCCTTCTCGCGGGACTGCACGACGGCCCGCTGGTGCGCCTCCTGGAGGATGATCGGGTACCCACTCCCCTTCTCGCACTGGTCCAGCACGACGGCGTGGATCAGGTCGAGCCACTCCGGCTGGCGGGCCACCCACTCTGGCATCTCCACGCGGCCGACCTCCCCGCAGCCGCGCACGTAGAAGGCGACGATCCGGTGCTCGCCGTAGCGGCCCAGGACTTCGCTGCGCGAGAGGAACACGGCGCTCCGCTCACCCTCATCCAGAAGGTGCTCGAACAGGTGGCGGTCCAGGAGGCTGCGGAGCGAGTCCGCGCCGGGATTCCAGTCGTCCTCGCCGAGGTGGAGGCGGAGGAGGTTGACGACCTCGGCGTTGTTGGGGCGCGAGACGTACGAGCAGACGGGGATGCCTTCGGCCCGAAAGCGGTCCAGCTCGGCCACGTAGCGGTCGAGGAGGCGGTCTTCGAGGCGGCGGTTCTTCATGCCCCGCAGCATCCACCGGATCAGCGTGCCGTCGGCCATCGCGAGGACGGGACGACCACTGTGACGCTCGGCCTCGGCCGTCTCGAACAGCCACCGCAGCTCCAGCTCGTCGCGGAGCGCGGAGACCACCTCCGTCGTGAGGTCGAGGGGCGACTGGTCGGCCTCCTCGTCCGTCAGCTCGCTCAGGTCCTGCTGGCGGTAGCGGAGCGTGGGCTCAGCGGCGATGAGCGGCGCGTCGAGCGTGCCGTAGTGGAGCGCCACGCGGCCCACGTTGAGGAGGTAGCACGCCGGCTCCACGTGGCGGTCCGGGAAGATCTGTGACCCGTCCGTGGCGACGACGGTGACGGTCGGCGGGCGCGGACCGCAGGTATGGCGCGCGTCGGGGCGGTCCTCGGGGAGTGCGCGGAGCGGGCCTTTCGCCTGCCGCTCGGCACGCTCGCGGAGCGCTTCCCAGTCGGGGGCGCAGTCGGCGAGGGCCGCGCGGGCGCGGTCGAGGCGGTCGGCGTGGGCGCGGTCCTCGTCGCGCCGGTAGGTCGCGAAGTCGGCGATCTGTCCGGCGAGGCGGGCGAAGTCGATCATGCCGCAAGCTACCGCCCGCGGCGGCGGCGCCCGGTCACACCTCGACCGTCACGAGCGCGCACGCCACGGCCTGCCCCAGCCCCCGCTTCAGGACCGGGAAGATCTGGCACATCGCGACGGCCAGGGCCAGTTCGACGTGCGCCTCGTGTCCGAACGTGTCCTCCACGCGGGCGACCCAGTCGAGCACGTCCGGCGCCTGCGAGGCCACGGCTCGGCCGAACCCGAGCGCCAGCTGGTCCTCGTCGCCCAGGTCCTCCTCCCGACCGTCGAGCGCCGCACGAAGCGTCTCGGCCGGCACGTCGTCTCGGCACGCCGCGGTGGCGACGATCTGGACGCACGTCCCGCAGTCCTGCACCTGCGTCGCCGCGAGGCGGGCGAGGTGCCACGCGTCGCGCGGAGCCGCCCGGCGGTGGGACGCGGCCGGCATCGCCAGCATCCACTTGGCGAACGCGGACGGCGAGGCGTCGGCGAGGGTGTGGAGGTAGGGCAGCGGGAGCCCGACCTGGCGCTCGGCGACGGTGATGATTTGGTGGGTGACGGCACCCATGGCACGGCTGGCGGGTTGTGACCGAGACTACCGCTTCCGCTTTGGCCGGCCTCTACATCCACGTCCCATTCTGCTCGCAGCGCTGCGTCTACTGCGACTTCTACTTCACGACGACGCACCGCGACGAGGGCTCGTACGTCCGCGCGCTGACGACCGAGGCCGCCCTGATGGGCCACGAGTTCCGCGACCGCGCACCGCTCACGACCGTCTACCTGGGCGGCGGGACGCCCTCCCTCCTCTCGCCCGACGCGCTCGGCCGCGTCCTCCAGTCCGCCCACGACCACTTCGACACGTCCAGCCTGGAGGAGGTGACGGTTGAGGCCAACCCGGAGGATCTGGTCGGTGACGACGGCGCGGCGTGGCTGCGGGCGGCCCGGGACCTCGGCGTGACGCGCCTGTCGCTGGGCGTCCAGTCGTTCTTCGACGAGGACCTCCGGTTCATGAACCGTGCCCACGACGCGGGGCAGGCCGAGGCGGGCGTCGAGGCCGCCGTGCGGGAGATCGGGAACGTGTCGGTCGACCTCATCTTCGGGATCCCGGACCAGCCGTTCGAGCACTGGGGCGCCAACCTCCAGAAGGCCGTCCGCCTCGGCGCCTCCCACCTCTCGACCTACAGCCTGACGGTCGAGGAGCGGACGCCGCTCTTCAAGATGGTGGAGCTGGGGCGCGTGGTGCCTGAGGGCGACGAGGCGCTCCGCGAGCGCTACCTCTTCACGCACCGGTACCTGGAGGAACGCGGGTTCGAGCACTACGAGGTCTCGTCGTTCGCCAGGCCCGGAAAGCGGAGCCGCCACAACGAGGGCTACTGGACGCACCAGACGGTCGTCGGGCTGGGGCCGAGCGCGCACTCGTTCTGGCACGAGACGCGGAGCCAGGGCTGGCGCTGGGCCGATGTCGCCCACCTCCGCACGTGGCAGGACCTGCTGCTCGGCGGCGAGCGCCCGCTCGACTGGCGCGAGGCCGTCGGGCCGGACGAGTTGGCTGACGAGGCCGTCCTGCTGGGCCTCCGGCGCCTCATCGACGGGCTCGACCTCGACCGCCTGGAGCGCGACTACGGCGTGGACCTGCTGACGGAGAAGTCGGCCGAACTCGCGGCGTTGGAGGGCGCCGGGCTGATCGAGGTCACGCCGACGCGCGTCCGCCTCACCCCCGAGGGCGCCGCCGTCGCCGACGCCGTGGCGCTCCGGCTCGTGGGGTGATCGCGTTGCATCTCGATCATGAGATATCCCTGACGTTGGATGCCTATCCGAAACGCCATACTATCGGATCTCAGGTTTACTGGTCACTTTAAGAAATTCGCCTCCGTGCTCGGCAAGAGCCTGGACGTGCCGTTGGACCGCCGTGATCGCGGCGATCATGCTCCTGAAATCGTAGTAGTAGCTAAATTCCAGTGAGTCCGGCATCTCATGGATGTACCGCCACTGACGAAATGTGTGGGCGTGGCTCTCTAGCAAATCACGAAGACTCCGGACTGGGGTCGGGAGATTTGGTAGTCTGCCGCTGAGCAGCTTGTCTTTGTCCGGCGATGCGTGGAGCCCCTTGATCGTGTACTCTCCGGAGTCCGGCGGCACTCGTTCCTGCAAGTGTTCGTAAAGTCTGCCCAACTGTCTCCTGGACTTGGTCTGGCAAGGCATCAAAGAGGTTGTGTAGCTCGTGGCGCTTCTTGTACGGGACTCTCAATCCCCATCAGAATGGCACCTGAGATAGAGCTCCAGCGCGAGGCTCAAGTTGACCGCCCCCGTAATAACGTCGCACAGAATCGTACTAGCCAGCGGCGACTGGACCTCCTGAGTTATCGGTTCGAGGCGCGAGCATCATACCGGCTTGCCGGAAGCGCTTCAGCGGCCTCTAACGCAAAGCCAAGGACAAATGTTCAGACTTGTATCACAGCGTAAGCTGATCTCAGCACACGAGATCGAGCGCCTCGGCGAGCCGGCGGACCGGGAGGATCTCTAACCCCTTCGGCGGCTGCAGGCCCTTCGTGTTGGCCTTCGGGATCAGGGCCCGCTCGAAGCCGAGCTGCTTGATCTCCGCCAGCCGCGCCTCGACGCGGCTCACGGCGCGGATCTCCCCGCCCAGCCCGACCTCGCCGACCACGGCCGTCCCGCTGTCGAGCGGCACGTCGCGGAAGCTCGACGCCACGGCCAGCGCCACGCCGAGGTCGACGGCCGGCTCTTCCAGGCGGACGCCGCCGGCCACGTTCAGGAACACGTCGTGCTGCGAGAACCGGAGCCCCTCGCGCTTCTCCAGGACCGCCAGGAGCACCTGGAGCCGCTTCGCGTCGAACCCCGTCGCCGTGCGCTGCGGCGTGTTGTAGCTCGTCGACGCCACGAGGGCCTGGACCTCCACGAGCAGCGGCCGCGTGCCTTCGAGGGCGCAGACCACGGCCGAGCCGGACGACCCGAACTGGCGCTCGCTCAGAAACAGGGCGCTCGGGTTGCCCACCTCCTCCAGCCCGCCCTCGCGCATCTCGAACACGCCCAGCTCGTTCGCCGCGCCGAACCGGTTCTTGACCGCCCGGAGAATCCGGTAGGCGTGGTGCCGGTCGCCCTCGAAGTGGAGGACCGTGTCCACCATGTGCTCCAGGACGCGCGGGCCGGCGATGGAGCCCTGCTTCGTGACGTGGCCCACGAGGAACGTGGTCGTCGGGAGCGTCTTGGTCATGTCGAGGATGGCCGCCGTCGACTCCCGCACCTGGGCGACGGAGCCCGGCGCGCTCGTGAGGTCCGGCCGGTAGACGGTCTGGATCGAGTCGATCACCATCACGTCCGGCTGGAGGTCGTAGGCGGCGGCGAGGATGGCCTCCACGTTCGTCTCCGGGAAGAGGAAGAAGGCGCCCGCGTCGATCCCCATGCGCCGCGCGCGGAGCTTCACCTGCTGCGCGCTCTCCTCGCCCGTCACGTAGAGGATGGTGCTCCCGTCGAGCCCGCGGCCCAGCTCCGTCATCAGCGTCGACTTGCCGATGCCGGGGTCGCCGGCGACGAGCGTGAGGCTGCCCGTCATCACGCCCCCGCCCATCACGCGGTCGAACTCGGCGCTCCCGGTCGAGAGCCGGTGGCGCTCGGCGACGGCCACGTCGCTCAGGCGCTGGGGGCGCGTGTCGCCGTAGGCGCCGCGGAGGCGCGGGGTGGTGGCGCCGGCCCCGTCGCCCGAGGGGGCCCGCCCGCCCCGCAGGACCGGCGCCTTCACCGCCGTCGGCACGGCCTCCTCCACGAGCGTGTTCCACTCGCGGCAGCCGCTGCACTGGCCCTCCCAGCGGATCGAGGTGTGGCCGCACTCCTGGCACACGTACTGGGTCTTGGCCTTCGGCATAGGATCGGAATCGGGATGGAGAAACGGCGGGCGCCGGTCGGGGTCGGCCGGTCGGGGTAGCTTCCGGACGTCCGGTCGGCGAGCGTCGCCAGCGGACAAGATCGTCCCGGCCGCTGCCAGCCGTCCGTCACCGTATGGAGACCTCCCCTACCGACCCCGCCGGCGCCCCGCCCCTCGCCGCGCGGGTCCGCGCCGGGTTCGCGCCCCTGTGGACGATCCCCGCCGGCCTGCTCCACGGGTTCGGCGCCTACTGGCTGCTCCTCGCGCGGGCGTTCAACCTCCCGCGCGACCTCAGCCCGCGGCTCTACGGCCGCAACCTGGCCGAGCAGATGGTCCAGGTCGGGATCGACTCGATCCCCATCGTGTCGCTGGCGACGGCGTTCTCGGGCGGCGTCGTCGTCGTCCAGGCCATCTACCAGCTCGAGAACCCGCTCCTCCCGCTTACGATCGTCGGCACGTTCGCCGAGCAGTCGATCCTGCTGGAGCTGGGGACGCTGGTGACGGCGTTCGTGCTGTGCGGCCGCGTGGGCGCGCGAATCGCGGCGGAGCTGGGGACGATGCGCGTGAAGGAGCAGATCGACGCCCTGGAGGCCATGGGGCTCAACTCGGTCAGCTACCTCGTGGTCCCGCGCGTCGTGGCCGGCGTGCTCATGTTCCCGGTCCTCTACGTGGTGGCGGCGGTCGTGGGGATGGTCATCGGCGGCGTCACGGCCCAGCTGTCGGGCGTGCTGACGATGGGGACGTACTGGGAGGGCGCGCGCCTCTTCTTCAAGCCGTACGACGTGTTCTTCGGGCTCGTGAAGTCGCTCGTGTTCGGGTTCGTCATCACGAGCATCGCCTGCTACACCGGCTACCGCGCCCAGGGCGGCGCCTCAGGCGTGGGACAGGCGACGACGCGGGCCGCCGTGCTCGGCTGCGTCTACGTCCTCCTCGCCGACTACCTCTGCGCCGCGGTCCTCCTGTGATCGAGATCCGCTCCCTCTCCAAGAGCTTCGACGGCGTGCCGGTGCTTCGGGACGTTAACCTCGACGTGCCCGAGGGCGAGGTCACGTGCATCATCGGGCGCTCGGGCTCGGGCAAGAGCGTGCTGATGCGCCACATCGTGGGCCTCCTGCAGCCCGACGAAGGCCGCGTAGTGATCGACGGCGCCCCGCTCGACGAGCTGACGTACTCGGAGCTGCGGACGGTCCGGCGCAAGTTCGGCGTGCTGTTCCAGGGCGGCGCCCTGTTCGACTCGATGACGGCGCACCAGAACGTCGAATTCCCGCTCCGCACGTTCACCGACCTCACGCGTGCCGAGATCCGCGCCCGCGCCGACGAGTGCCTCGCGCTCGTGGAGCTGCCCGAGTCCGGACCGAAGAAGCCGTCCGAGCTGTCCGGCGGCCAGCAGAAGCGGGTCGCCCTCGCCCGGGCCATCGCCATCGAGCCCAAGTACATCCTCTACGACGAGCCCACGAGCGGGCTCGACCCCGAGACCTCCAACACCATCGACGAGCTGATCGAGCGGCTCGGCCGGACCATGGGGACCACGAGCGTGGTCGTGACGCACGACATGCACTCGGTCCTCTCCATCGCCGACCGGATCGCGTTCGTCCACGAGGGGACGATCCCCTGGATCGGCACCGTCGACGACCTCCACCGGGCGACGGACGAGACGCTCCTCGCCTTCGTCCGCGCCAACGAGTACAAGATCGGAACGCCGTCGCAAACGGCGTGACGGGCAGCACGAGGGCGGACGCGTCCTCCGGCCGCCCCCCCATTCCCTCCCCCCTATGCTGACCAACGAGATCAAGGTCGCCCTGGCCGTCATCCTCGCCGCGCTGGCGATCTTCGTCGGCGTCCGGTTCCTGTCCGGGCAGCCGCTCTTCGGGGCCGGCTACGAGGTCATCGTCGAGTTCGACGACGCGCAGGGGCTGACGCCAGGCTCGCTCGTGCGGCTCAACGGGGTCCGCGTGGGCGACGTGAAGGAGGTCCGCCTCGGGCCGAACGCGCGCCAGGTCTACGTCACGCTCTCCATCGACGGCGACATCGAGATCCCGCGCGGGTCCACGGTGCAGACGTCGGGGATCTCGGCGCTCGGCGAGGTGAACGTCGAGATCACGCCGCCGCTCGGGGCCGGCGCCGGCCGCCCGCTCGCCTCCGGCGACACGCTCATCGCCTCCACCACGCCCGACATCTTCGACCTCATCGCGGGCGAGTCGAACAGCCTCACGGCACGGGCCGACACGGCCCTCATCGGCGCCGTCAACACGTTCACTCAGCTCGATCGGATCCTGACCAACTCGGGCGGCGACATCCAGGCCGTCCTGAGCCAGCTCCGCTTCCTCACGCAGGCCGCCACGCAGACCCTCATCGACGAGCGCGAGCGCGTGGACCGGACTCTCTCGAACCTGGAGGCCGCCGCGGCCAACGCCAGCGCCGTCTCGGACGCCGTCGGGCAGGACGTGCGGGACGTGTCCGTCGTCGTCGGCAACGACCTCACGGCGACCTCGGGGACCGTCCGTGCCCTCGCGGAGGCCAACGCGGACTCGGTCACGACCGTCGTCAACAACCTCAGCGCTTCGCTCCGCCAGCTCGACCAGGCCCTCCAGACGCTCGACCAGCTGACGACCAACCTCTCGTCCCTCACGGCCGACCTGGACACGACGCTGACGTCGCCGAATAGCTCGCTCGGGCTCCTCCTCAACGACCCGTCGCTCTACCACAACGCGAACGCGGCGGCGGCCAGCCTCCAGCAGATCCTGCAGGACTTCCAGACCGACCCGAGTCGGTACCTCAAGGACCTCGACCTCGTCCGCGTGTTTTAGCGGGGGCCGCGGGCAGAGGCCACCACCAGCTCAGGCGCTGCCGCCGAGCCACGGCGTCTCGGCGGCGAGGGCCTCGTAGCTCTGCCCCCCGAGGATCCGGGCGACGGTCCGGTAGCGGGCTTCCACCTGCTCGCAGTCGCGGGCCGTGGCGAGGGTCGTGCGGCACGCCGCGTTGATGGCCTCGGCCTCGCGGCGGAGCACTTCGCGCGCCGCGTCGTCGTCCGTCTGGCCGCCCACCTCGCCGATGATCTTGAGCGCGTGGAGCGCGGCGTTCCGGTCGGCCGAGACGTACGGGCGGAGCTGCCCGAACACGGCGTCCACGAGGTGGGCGTAGGTCGTCGGGCGGGCGATGAGGCGGAGCGTGCCGTCCTCGCTGTAGCGGGCCTCGGAGGGAAAGTCGCGCCCGGCCATCCGCTTGAGCGCGGCCCCGAGCCAGTCGAGGCAGCTCATGGCCGTGAAGGGGTCGTTGACGCCCGGCGAGAGGGCGCGCGCCGCGATCTCTACGAGCTCGTTGATGAGGAAGCGCGTGTCCTGCACCGGCGTCCGGCTCCGCCCCCACGCGAACGAGGTGTGGATGTGGTGGCACGCCTCGTCGGGGACGTCGCCCGGCGCCCAGGCCAGCGCGAGCGCCTCGCCCTCGGTCACGAAGTCGCCCGGGCGGCACCGGAGGCGGACGATCAACCCGTGCGCCTCCGCCGCGTGGAAGATGGCGTCCGCGTCGATGCTCTGGACGTAGCCCGTCCCCTGGGCCTCGATCCGGGTCCCCTCCTCGAAGAACGCCGCCGGCACCTCCGCTCGGCCGTGGGCCCGGTCGTCCGAGGGCAGGACGTCCGAGGCCGAGGCCCCGAGCCGCTCGGGGAACACCTTGTCGATCCGGGACCGCAGCTCCCGCCCGATCCCGGCGATCACATTCGAGACGTGGATCGAGTCCGGGACGTGGTGGATGAAGTAGATGAGGACGGCGATGGACGAGAGCGCGAGGCCCAGCCCCACGAGGATCGCGATGTGCGGGACGAACGGCCCGACCAGGTCGGTCGACGGGTTCTCGCCGCCGAACCCCTCGTCGGCCGCGCGGATCGTGCGGAGCACGAGGAGGCAGTAGAGGAACGTGGCGATGAAGGTGCCCAGCGTGATCTGATTGCCCGTGTCCCGCATGAAGTTGGACAAGAGCCGCGGCCCGTACTGCCCGCTCGCGTACACCACCGACGCGATCGTGATCGAGAACGTGACGCCGGCCACCCCGATCATCGAGCCCGCGACGGTCGAGAGGAGCGTCCGCGCGCCGTCGGGCTTGTTGGCGTAGAACCAGCTGACGTCGTTGATCCACTCGGCCCCGATCCGCCCGTCGGCCATCGTCGTGCCGAAGGAGAGGAGGACGGCGGCGACCGCCATCAGGCTCGGGATGAACCAGTAGGACGACCGGAGGGTGTCCCAGAGATCGATGAAGTGAGCGCGCACGTCGAGGGGGTGAGGGGCGCCGTGGGACCTCTCATCCCCGGGCAGAGGTCCCCGCGGCCCCAGAGACCGGCAACTCCGTACGCGCTCCCGGTCCGCGCCGCCCGCTCAGCGCCGGTGCGTCTTGCGCGCGAGGCGGACCACGCTCGGCTCGCCGGGCGACACGAACGGGCTGTCGGCCACGACGAACCGGTAGTCCAGGTCGATCCCGCGCGAGATCCCGATCCGGCTCGTGATGCCGACGCGGGCGTCGTCGACGGCCTCGCCCTCGGCGAAGTAGAGCGGCGGCGCCGTGAGGTCCGCGCCGTGGAACCGGCTGACCGTAGCCTCGGGCGCCTCGGCGATCCCGAGCGCCTGCGTCAGCTTGGCCGGCCCGTTCGTGAGGTCGCGGCGGCGGCGGATCGACGCGGGCCGGTTCTCGGTCATGGCCGCCTCCCCCTCGACGGGCTCGATGGCACGGATGAGGACGGCGCCGGCCTCGCCCTCCGGCTCCGTCACCACGTTCAGGAGCCAGTGGGTGTAGTAGATCTTGTAGACGTAGGCCGTCCCGGGTGCCGCGAACAGGTCGGCCGCGCGGCCGAGGGGCTGGACGCGCCCGTCGTCGCCGAAGGTGGCTTTCCAGCCGTGCATGGCCGGGTCGTCGGCGCAGTACCCCTCGGTCTCCACGATCCGCCCGACGAGCCGCCCGTCGTCCGGCGACTCGTAGACGAGGAGGGCGCCGAGCAGGTCGCGGGCGACCTCCAGGGTGGGGCGGTCGAAGAACGAGCGGGGGAGCGGTCGGGGCATCGGTGTAACCTTCTCGGAGTCGGCGCCGTAGGGCAAGGGTCATCCGGCTCCTACGCAGCCGCGCCGTCCCGTCTCCCGCCCCTCCGCCATGTCACGCTCCCGTCGCCGCTTCCAGCGGATTGCCCTCTTCGTTCTCGGCAGTCTCCTCGTGGTCCTCGGTGCCTCGCGCCTCCAGGCCGCGATCGCCGGCATCTTCCACCACGCCCCCACCGAGCACCGCGTGGAGGTCCGCCACGAGCGGGACCGCGCGCACCACGTCGAGGTCGTCAGCGTGGCGACGCACGACGTCCTGTACGACGAGACCTTCCGCGTCCGGCAGGGCGGCCAGCTGGTCGTCGACCTCGGCTCGGAGAACGTGACCATCCGGACCGTCTCCGGCGACCGGGCGCGCGTCCGCGTCGAGGGCCGGGGCCGCGACGCCGAGCAGGAGTTCGAGCGCCGCCGGTTCTCGGCACGCACCGAGAGCAACCGCCTGATCGTCCGCACCGACCCGCCGCGCCGCCGCATGATCGGCCGGACCGACGCCCAGTTCCAGGTGACGCTGGAGATCCCGCGCCGGTTCAACGCCGTGCTCGACCTGGGCTCCGGGAACGTGCAGGTGGCCTCGCTGGAGGGCGACCTCGCGGTCGACGTCGGCTCGGGCAACGTGCGCGTGGAGGACGTGACCGGGGGCGACATCGTCCTCGACACGGGCTCCGGCAACGTCCAGGCTCGGTCGCTCCGCGGCGACGTCCGCATCGACACCGGCTCCGGCAACGTCCAGGTCGAACGCGTCGAGGGCGAGTTGGTGATCGACACCGGCTCCGGCAACGTCTCGGTCGGACGCGTGGACGGCGAGGCCGCCGTCGACACGGGCTCCGGGAGCGTCTCGATGACCCTCCACTCGGCCTCGGAGACCGCCATCGACACGGGCAGCGGCGGCGTCACGCTCCGCCTTCCCCGCCGCGCCGGCTTCAACGTGGAGCTCGGCGGCGGCAGCGTCCGCATCGACGATGCGCTCCGCTTCTCCGGCCGCCGCGAGCGGACCGAGGCGCAGGGCCGGATCAACGGCGGCGGCCCCGACCTCGTGGTCGACACCGGGAGCGGGTCGATCCGCCTCGAGGCCTTCTAAATCCCCTGACCTACCGCGTCTCCCCGACGGCGTCCGCCAGCAGACGGCGGGCGTCGCCGGGGTCTGTCGTCGGGGCCTGGCACGCGTGGTTCTCGCAGACGTAGGCCGTGGCCTGGCCGTCGCGGCTCGTCTGCTCGGCGGTGAACGGGACGAGGTCGGTGATCGGCGCCGAGCCCGCCCCCGGTGCCCGCAACACGGTGAGGGCGAACGGCGCGTACACCGAGCGCAGCGCTGACAGGAGCTGGCGGGTGTCGCCGCCTTCCCGGTCGCCCGCGACCACGATCTCCTGGCTCGGCCCGACCGCGAACGCCGCCGCCGTCAGCAGGTGGGTAAATCCGGACGGGTGGCGGCGCACGACGTCGGGAGCCCGGAGTCCGCGCCATGCGGCGTCTTCCAGGTCCGTCCGTCCCGTGAGTCGCCCGAGACGGAGGCCGTTGCGAATGGCGACGCTGTTGCCGGCTGGGATCGCGCCGTCGTCGAGGGCTTTCTGGCGCGCGATGAGGTCGGGAGCATCCACGGGCGAGACGAAGTAGCCGCCGGACTCGTCCTCGAACCGCTCGCGCATCCGCTCGTGGAGGTCGAGCGCGGCGGCCAAGAGCGCTTCGTCGAACGTTGTCTGGTACAGGTCGAGGAGGCCCCAGACGAGGAACGCGTAGTCGTCGAGGAGGCCATCGATACCCGCCTCGCCCTCGCGGTAGCGGTGCAAGAGGTCGCCCGTGTCGGTCCGCATCGTGTCGAGGAGGAACCGGGCGGCTGCAGTCGCCGCCTCAGCGTAGTCGTCGCGGCCGAACGTGCGCGCGGCGACGGCGAGCGCGGCGATGGCGAGCCCGTTCCAATCGGTCAGCACCTTGTCGTCGAGGAGGGGGCGCGGGCGCTGCGCACGGACGTCGAACAGCCGCTGGCGGGCGCGGTCGAGGCGGAGGTGGAGCGTCTCGGCGTCACGGCCGAGGCGGTCGGCCGCGTCCTCCAGCGGATCCGACGCGCCGAGGTCGGGGCGCGGGAGGTGGAGCACGTTCGCGCCGGTCCGCTGCCGCGTGGCCTCGTCGAGGTAATTGCCCTCGGGCGCCGTCCCCCACACCGCCCGGACCACCGCCGCGTCCTCGGCGTCGAGGGCCGCGTCGATCTCGGCCTCCGTCCACACGTAGAAGGCGCCCTCCTCGCGCTCGCCCGCCGCGTTGAGCGAGTCGGCGTCCTCGGCGGAGACGAAGGCGCCCGTCGGCGAGCCGAGATCGCGGAGGACGTAGGCGAGCGTCGTCTCCGCCGCCTCGCGCAGGTCGGTCTCACCCGTCGCCGCCCATGCCTCGGTGCAGGCGAGGGCGTAGAGCGCCTGGTCGTAGAGCATCTTCTCGAAGTGCGGCAGCCGCCACTCGCGGTCGGTCGAATACCGGTGGAGGCCGCCGCCGACCTGGTCGTACACGCCGCCGCGGCGGATGGCCCGGAGCGTGGCGACGGCCATGGCCTGGAGGTCCGCCTCCCCGGTCTGCCGCCAGCGGTGCAGGAGGAAGAGGGCGTGGTGTGGCGTCGGGAACTTGGGCGCCGTGCCGACGCCCCCGTGCTCGGCGTCGAACCGCTGGCGGAGCGCGTCGGCGGTCGCCTCCAGGTCGTCGGGCCCCAGGGCGCCGCCGGCGTCGGGGCGCCCCATCGCGCGGACGTGGGCGGCGATCTCGGCGGCCGTCTGGCGCATCGTCCCCTCACTCTCGCGCCAGTGGCGGCCGACGTTCGCGGCGAGGTCGAGGACGCCGACGCGGCCGCCCCGCGATTCGCGCGGGAGGTAGGTCCCCACCCAGAACGGCTCGCGCGTGTCGGGCGTGAGGAGCGCCGTGAGCGGCCAGCCGCCGCGCCCCGTGGCCGCGAGCACGGCGGCCATGTAGACCCCGTCCACGTCCGGCCGCTCCTCGCGGTCCACCTTGATGCAGACGAACGCGTCGTTGAGGGCGTGCGCGGCCTCGGCGTCCTCGAACGTCTCGTGCTCCATCACGTGGCACCAGTGGCACGTGGCGTACCCGATGGAGAGGAAGACGGGCACGCCCCGACGCTGCGCCGCCTCGAACGCGGCGTCCGACCACGGCCACCAGTCGACGGGGTTGTCGGCGTGGCCGAGGAGGTAGGGGCTATTGGCGTCGGCGAGGCGGTTGGGCATGGAGGCGTAACAAAGTGGCAGATCGATCCTCGACTCCCCATTCTCACTATCCGAGGCGGGGCGAGGGGTCGATATCCGACGCGGCTCCCCCGGTTCCATGACGCTCAGCCAAATCGCCTCCGTCCTGATGGTCGCTCTCGTCGTCGGCCCGCTCGTCCTGTTCCTCCAGACCGGGGACCTCCGCATCGGGATGCTGCTGCTCGCCGCCCCCTTCCCGCTCCTCGTCCTCGACCTGTTCGGCCGGGAGTGGGCGGACTGGACGATCCGCGATCTGCTCCAGCGGGGCCAGGGCGACGACGACGTGGAGGCGGGGCTGCACCGCGCGATCCGGGGCCCCGAGGCGCCGGTCCGTCACCCCGACGACGCCTACTTCATCCCGGGCTGCCCCCCTCTGGGGGAACCGCCCGCGGACACTTCGGACGCTCCCACCCCCTGACGCCTCCTCCCGTGTCCCACTCTCTGATCCGCCGCCCCCTCCTCCCCCTCGTCCTTCTGGGGACGCTCATTGGCTGCCACTCCCAGCCGGCCCGGACGCCCGAGGAGGCGGTGGACGCGGCCCTTACCGCGGCCCGCTCCGGAGACCCCCACCGCGCGTTTGCGCTCATGCAAGAGGCGGCCGACGGCGGCCATCTGACGGCGCTGGCGGGGGTGGCCGGCACGCTGGAAGAGGGCCACGTCGTGATGCCCCCGACCGAGACCACGCCGAAGCGCTACGTCCGGGTGTGGGCCTGGCCGGGGCAGGCGGCGCGGGCCCGACGGCGGTACGAGCGCGCCCTGGCGGACGCGGTGCAGGCTGGCGACCCGGAGGCCCTCCTGCTGGTGGCGACGGACCTCCTGGCCCCGATGCAGCTCGTGAACGGGGCCTGGACCCGCGTCGACCCGGCGGCTCGGCGAGACTCCGCGGCGGCCCTCTACGCCCGAATCCGCGACGCCGACCTCCCCCCCGCCGGCTCGCCCTCCTCGCCCAGGCCGTGGGCGATTCCGCCGGCTACGTCCACCACCTCGACCAGGCCATCGCCGACGGCGACGGCTGGGCCTGTCGCGCGAAGGTGTGGTTTGCCGGCGACCCGATCAACCTGACGACCTCGATCGGCATCGTGCACTACCTCGACCAGGTGCTCACGTGCCCGGCCCCAGAGACCACCGAGCACGCCCGGCAGACGCTCCAGCCGCTGGCCGAGAACGTCCGGGCGGAGATGCCGGAGGCCCTCACGACCCTCGACAGCCTCCGCGCCGACGGATTCTTCGAGCGCCACCCCCAGTTCGCCGCCCTCTTCGATGCACCGTAGCCTTCTCCTCGTCCTCGTCTGGGGCGCTTCCGCCTGCGGACCGGCCCCGCTGAACGGCTCGCCCCAGGACGCGTTCGACGCGGCGCAGGAGGCGGTCGACGCTGGCGACGCCGACCGCGCGCTCGCCCTGCTCGACCAGGCCGCGGACGCCGGCCACCTCGCCGCGCTGGGGACCCGGGCCGAGGCGTACGAGCAAGGCTACCTCACGGTCCGCAATCCGGGCCGCGAGGGGGCCCGGTACGTCACCGTGCAGCCGTTGCCGGGCCAGGCCGCGCTGGCCCGCCGCGCCTACGAGCGGACCCTCGCCGACTCCGTCCGGGCCGGTCATCCGCCGGCCCTGCTCGCGGCCGCGCTCCAGCTCGCAGGGCCCCTCTACATCGAGGAGGGGCGGCAGGTGAGCCACGCCCCGGCGGCGGACCTCGACTCGGCGGCGGCGCTGTACCGGCGCCTCCAGGACACCGACGGTCCGCACCTGCAGGTTGCCTTTCTGGCGACGGCCCTCCGTGACGAGGACGGACGCCGACGCCACCTCGACGCGGCGGTGACGGCCGGCGAGCCCCAGGCGTGCTTCATCAAGCTGTGGTGGTTCGGCGACCGCCCCGACACCGCAACGGCGGCCGGCATGGCGCGCTACCTCGACACCATCGAGTCCACGTGCCCGAAGAGCCCAGGCGCAACGGACCTCGCTGCAGAGTCCATGCGCACGCTCACCGACCAGGTCGAGAGGGGCAATGAGGCGGCCGTCCAGTTCCTCGACAGCCTCCGCGTGGAGGGCGTGTTCGAGCGCCACCCGCGCCTGGCGGCGCTCGTCGACGAGGCGTAGCTAGAACGCCCCACGCGCTTTGATCTGGAGGTAGCGGTTCACGGCGTCGACGGTCAGCGTCTCGGGCCGCGTGAGGAGCGCTCCGATCCCGTGGCGCTCCAGCGTGCGGGCGATCTCGCGCTTCTCCATCGCCAGCCCCTCGGCGACGGTCTTGACGTAGACGTCCTCCAGCCGCTCGGCGCGCATCGCGAGGAGGTCCCGGATCCCCGTGTTCTCGAACAGGACGACGACGAGCCGGTGCATCCGCGCGATCTGGCGGAGGTACGGGAGCTGCCGTTCCAGCCCCGCCCGCGTGTCGACGTTCGTGAACAGGAGGACGAGCGAGCGCTGGCGGAGGCGCCCGCGGAGCGTCGCGTAGAGGTCCTCGTACGACGGGTCGGTAAAGCCGGGGTCGAGGCGGTAGAGCGCGTCGAGGATGGCGGGGAGCTGGCCGCGCCGGCGGTCCGGCAGGAGGAGCGTGCGGACCTCCCGGTCGAACGTGACGAGCCCGGCCTTGTCGTGCTTCAGGAGCGCCGTGTTGAGGAGGACGAGCGACGCGTTGACGGCGTGGTCGAGGAGCGTCAGGCCGTCGAACGGCGAGCGCATCGCGCGGCCCATGTCGAGCGCCGCCACGACCGGCTGCGCCCGCTCCTCCTCGTACGTGTTGACCATGAGCTGCATCTGCCCCGTGCTCCGCCGCGCCGTCGCCTTCCAGTTGACCGAGCGGCGGTCGTCGCCGGGGACGTAGGGGCGGATCTGGTCGAACTCCATCGTGTGCCCCAGCCGCCGGACCTTCTTGACGCCCGGCCTCCTCCAGCCGGTTCGACGTCGCGAGGAAGGCGTACCGCTGCATCTGCAAGATCGACGGATACACCACCGCTTCGCCGCCCTCGGCCGCCCGGAACCGCCGGAGCACGAGCCCCAGCGGCGTCGCCGCGTAGACGTTGAGGACCCCGAAGCCGTACGCCCCGCGCTCGGTCGGGCGGAGGGTGTAGACGAGCCGGGTCTCCTCCCCTGCCCCGAGGCCGACACGACGCGCCCGGCGCCGCGCTCCTGGAACTGGACCGGCACTTCGTCCAGCACGCGCGCCTCGATGCGGAACGGGTACGCATTCGTCAGGTCGACGCGGACCTCGTTCTCGTCGCCGAGCGAGAGCTTGTCCGGCACGTCGCGCCGGGCGCGGACGCCCGCGCCGCGCGTCGCCCACAGCATCAGGAGGTCCGCCACGAGTGCGACGGCCAGGGCCAGCACGCCGAGCCGTCCGACCCACAGGAGAGGCGCCCAGACGTACGCCGCCACGAACACGACGACGAGCGCGCCGCCCATCTGGAACGGCCGCGCGGAGAGGTAGACGTTCCGGAACGGGTTGGGGAGGCGAACCCCGCGCCCCGCGTCCCCCGGCGCCGAAGACGATCCCGCGTCGCTCACCGCGGCACCTCGATCTCCTCCACGATCCGCCGCAGGACCGTCTCCGGCCGGACGCCCTCGATCTCGCGCTCGGGCGTGAGCAGGATGCGGTGGCGGAGCGCCGGGGCCACGATGGTGCGGAGGTCGTCGGGCGTGGCAAAGTCGCGGCCGGACATGGCGGCGACGGCCTTCGCGCCGCGCACGAGGGCGAGCGTGGCGCGCGGGCTGGCGCCGAGCGTGAGCGCGGGGTGGTCGCGCGTCGCGCCGACGATCGCGGCGGCGTAGCGGAGGACGGGCTCCTCCACACGGACCGCCCGGACGGCCCCCTGCGCCCGCAGCACGCCTCCGGCGTCGAGGACGGGCGTCACGCTCGCCTCGTCCATGAACCCACCAAAGCCCTGGAACCGCGTCAGCATCTCGACCTCCTCGGCCTCGGTCGGGTAGCCCACGACCACCTTGAATAGGAACCGGTCGAGCTGGGCTTCCGGGAGCCGGTACGTCCCCTCGTGCTCGACGGGGTTCTGGGTGGCGAGGACCGTGAACGGCGAGGCCATCGGGTAGGCCGTCCCGTCGACCGTGGCCTGGCGCTCCTCCATCGTCTCGAAGAGGGCCGCCTGCGTCTTCGCCGGCGCCCGGTTGATCTCGTCGATCAGAACGATCTGGGCGAAGATGGGACCGGGGTGGAACCGGAACTCGCCCGACGAGGGCGTGAACACGCTCGTCCCCAGCACGTCGGCCGGCATGAGGTCCGGCGTGAACTGGATGCGGCTGTACTCCAGCCCCGTCGCCCGCGCGAGGAGCCGGGCCGTCATGGTCTTGGCGACGCCCGGGACGCCCTCGATGAGCGCGTGGCCGCCCGCGAGCACGCACGCGATCAGCTCGTCGATCATGGCGTGCTGCCCCACGACGACGCGCCCCACCTGCGCGCGGAGCGCCTCGACGGCCTCGGCCACCGGCCCCAGATCCTGGGTCGGCGCAAACAGGTCGTCGGCCGCGGAGGCCGGCGGGGCGTCGGCGGGCGGCGTCGGGTCGGCGTCAGGCGTCGGAGTCTCCACGGGAGTCGGGGGCGGTGTGGCGGAAGAAACGGTCGAGCCGCTGGTCCAGTCGGACGAGCGCGTCGGGGTCGAGGTGGCGCTCGCCGGCGAGGCGGCGGAGCGTGGCGAAGAGGGCCTGGGCCTCGTCCTCGGGGACGCCCGCGCGGGCGGCGGCGCGGCGGGCCGTCTCGGGCGAGAGGTCGGGGGCATCGAGGCGGAGCGTGCTCCGGAGCCGATCGAGCGTCACGCGCGTCTTGCGGCGGACGAGGGCCCTGTCGTCGCCGTGGACGAGATGCAGCCGGCCGACGGTCCGGGCGAACTCGCGCTGGGCGTTCGGCGGCGGCGCCACGACCGGGATCGGCCGCTGCCAGCGCCGCCCCCGGAACGCGAGAAACAGGACCGCCCCGAGCAGCAGGAGGAGGTACGCCCAGCGGAGCGCGGGCGTCCGGAGCACGTAGCGGAGCGGCGTCTGCGCCTGCTCCTGGAACGGCTTGTAGGCGTCGTCCCACCACACCGGCTGGCGCGGGAGCGCCGCCAACACGCCGCCGACGTAGGCCGCGGCGTCGCCGGCGCCGGTGAGCGCGGCGTTCGAGAAGGCGAGCGGGGCCGACGTCACCAGCACCTGCCCCGCGCCGTGCCGCACGCGGACGAGCGTGACCTCCGTGTCGCCCGTCCCGAGGATCTGGGTCCGCGAGAAGTCGAGCCCCATGAGCCGCGCCTGCCGCACGCGGATCGGGAAGCCATAGGCCCCCTCCACGCCCGGCGACCGCAGGTGGAGCGTGTCGGCGCCGAGGTCCGACCGCGTCGCGAACGCGGACTGGGAAGGCTGGTCGGTGCGGAGGCCCACGTCGCCGCTGTACGACGAGTCGCCGGGCGCCCCGAGCCGCTCGCCGAACGGCCCGCCCAGCGCGTGCGCCGCCACGAACACGGTGTTGCCGCGCGCGACGAAGCGGAGCAGCCGCTCGGCCTCGGCCTCGTCCGGCGCGAAGCTCTGCGTGAGGAAGAGGTACGTCCGCCCCGTCGCCGTCGTGTCGGCCAGCCGCACGAACGGCGGCTCGGCGACGACCTCCACAGGCTGACCGAGCCACGCCGGGAGCATCTCGAAGAACACCTCGGCGTCGAACGGCGCCGCCCCCGCCCGCTCCAGCCGGACGCGCGTGTCGAGCGGCTGCGGGCGTGTGGCCTCGGCCAGCACGAGCCCGGCGACGAGGAGGACGAGGGTCCCGATGTAGACGGTTCCCTTCACGACGCCACGGGCTGCGCAAAGAGGGCCGCCTCCACGCGGTCGAAGGCGGGCTCCAGCGCCTCGTACCGGGCGCGGTCGACGGGCCGCTCGCCGTACCACACGTAGTCGAACACGCGGGTCGCCTCGGCGAAGGGCCGGCCGAGGGCGTCGTCGTGTGCCCGCGCCTCGGCGAGGTAATCGCGGTTGGTCTTGTCGCGCCGCCAGTCGATCACGCCGGTCTCGGCCATCCGCTGCAGGAGGACGAGGTAGCGGAACCGGACGGCCTCGCGATGCGACGCGCGGGCCAGGGCCTCGTCGAGGCGCGCGCGGAGGTCGACGGCCGCAATGTCCTCCACGTCGAGGAGCGGGCCGGCCGCGGCCCGCGTCCGGTCGCGCCGGCTGAAGGGACTGCCCCCCTCCGCCCGCAGCAGGCGCGTCACCACCCACGCGAGGACGAGCACGGCGAGGAGGACGAACACGACCGTGCGGACGCTGGCCGTGGTGTTCTCGACGATCGGCGCGAGGACCGTGCGGTAGACCCACGCCCAGAACTGCTGCCAGAGCGACGGGCCGGCGGCCTCGGGGTTGTCGTACTGGAAGTCGGGGTTGGCCCGGTAGGCGGCGAGGAGGCTGTCCGGCGCCGCGCGCGCCGTGAGCGTATCGGTCGGGACCGTCGGGTCCTCGTAGACCACGTCGTCCCCGACGCCGGCGTCGCCCACGACGTCATCGGGGCGCAGAGGCGGCGCGGCGCGCGGCGCCTCCTGGGCGCGGACGCTCGCGGCCAGGACGAGCAGAACGAGGAGGGCTCTCACGCGTCGCCGTCGCCGAACCCGCCGCCGCGGAAGCCCCCGCGCGGCGCGTCGTCCGGAGGCGGGGCATCGTCCGCAGCCTCTCGCGTGGACGCCGGGGCGTCGTCCGAAACCTCCTCCATCGAGGAGGGCGGCGGAGCCACCGGGGGCGTCGAGGCGAGCGCGTCTCGCCGGCGCTCGGCCGGCACCGAGCCGACCAGGGCGTCGAGGTCGTCGTGGAGCGACGTGCCCTCCAGTTCCTCCACCAGCCGGCCGTGCACGAAGAAGGCCGCGAGGTAGGGGACGATGTAGGACGTCACCGTGAGCACCTGGTACGGGGCCATGAGCGCGGCGATCACGTTGAACAGGCCCGTGGGGTCGTCGGCCACCGTGTTCATGCCCACCATCATTCCGACGATGTAGAGCGGGATCGAGAGCCCGATCGCTAGCACGAAGGCGACGATGACGGCGAGGATCATGGCGCCGGCCGCGAACCCCCAGGACCCCTTCACGAGCATCTGCGCCCGGCGGAACGCCTCCCCGAGCGTGTCGACCTCGACGACGCGCACGGCGTACGTGGTCGTGACGTAGGGCAGCGCCCAGAGCCAGAACCCCAGCCACGCGAGCGCGCCCAGGCACGGGACGGCCATCACGACGACCGAGAGCAGGTACACGGCCATCCCGAGGGCCATGAGCCCGGTGAGCGGCAGCAGGAGCCCCTTCGCCTCCTCCCACAGCACGCCGACCGACGCGTCGTCCGCCTCGCCCGCCCGGTACAGCCGGACGTACCCCCCGACGACCGCGAGCGACACGACCGTGACCAGCGACCCGAACACGAGCATCCAGAGCATGCTCATGCCGAGTCCGGCCGTGTCGGCGTCGGTCGGCAGGGTGGTCATCTCCCCCCCGTGAAGAGGCCCCCGAACATCCGGCCGATGGCGCGGAAGTACAGGGCCGCGGCGATCCCGGAGGCCAGCGCGGCCGGCGCCACGATCGCGAGGTAGCCGCCCAGCAGGCGCCGCGCGTTCCGCCGGACGAGGGCGATCGTCGCGTTGAGGACGCCGCTGGCGTCGCGGGACTTCTGGAAGCGGATCTCGCCGAGGTCAGGAGCGGGCATGGGCGGGGCGACCCACGCGGGCCGGCAAAACGACGAAGTACCAGAGGAGGAAGGTGAGCGAGCCGAGAATCACCACGAGACTGGCCCACAGCGGCATCTCGGTGTGGCGCGTGACGACGCCCTCCAGGAAGGCCGCGAACGCGAACACGGGCACGAGGCCCACGATGATCTTGAGCCCCCGGAGGGCGCTCCGGCGGAAGCTCGTCAGGCGCGGGTAGGTGCCGGGGAAGAGGAGCCCGTTCCACATCGCGAAGCCCGCCCCGCCGGCGATCACGATGGCCGAGAGCTCCAGCATCCCGTGGATGAACACCACTCGGAACCACTCGCCAATGAGCCCCTCGGCGCCGAACAGGTGCGCGAAGGCGCCGACCATGATTCCGTTCTGCACGAGCGCCCACGCAGTGCCAACCGAGGCAGCCGGAGCCCCGACCTCCATGAGGACACCGACAAAGGTGAGGAACGAGACGAAAATATTATTGACGGCGATCATCGAGACCATGTCGAGTTCGTGGGCCTCTTTGTAGACCCGCATGGGGTCCCCAGTCCTCGATGTTCGCGAGCGTCATGTTGACGTAGCCGTCGTCGAGGATGAGCCGGACGAACGTGTCGTCGCCCATCGAGGAGACCGCGCCGACGCCGACGGCCGCGAGGAACAGGAGGAGTGAGGCGACGAGCGCCCGGCGGCTCTCGTAGACGGCCTGCGGAACCTCCTCGGCCCAAAACCGGCGGAAGCGCCCTCGCTCCTCGCGGCGGTTCCGGTAGATCTGGGCGTGGGCGTGCGCCGAGAGGTCGTTGAGGTAAGCCGCCGTCGCCGAGCCCGGGTAGAAGGTCTTGGCGAAGGCGAGGTCGTCGCCAAGGCGGACGTAGGCGTCGGCGAGCGCGTCAGGGTCCGGGCGCGCGTCGTCCAGGCGGGCCTCCAGGGCCTCCCAGTGGGGCGCGTGGCGACGGACGAAAATGGCTTCTCGCACGGGGTCTTGGAACGGGGGCGTAAGGTACCCGCGCGCGGTGCGCGCGGCGCCGCGCCGTCCGTAGTCTCCCCCCGACCGCCCCGCCCCACGTGGACCTCTCCTTCGACATCCGGACCGCCCAGAACGTGCCGCTCGCGCTCGAGCCGGCCAGCCTCAGCGACCGCATCCTCGCCACGGTCGTCGACGGGCTCGTGCTGGCGGCCTACCTGTTCGTGGTCCCCCTCGTCGGCGCGGCCGTGGGGGCGCCGGACTCGATGGCGCTGCTCATCCTGTTCTACCTCCCGGTCCTCCTCTACCACCTCGCCTTCGAGGTGCTCCTGGAGGGGCGGACGCCGGGGAAGCTGGCCCTCAAGACGCAGGTGGCCCGGCTCGACGGCGCCCAGCCGACGCTCGGCCAGTACGGGCTCCGCTGGCTCCTCCGCCTGGTGGACGTGACGCTCTCGTCGGGCGCCGTGGCGCTCCTCTCGGTGGCGGTGACACAGCGCTCGCAGCGGCTCGGCGACCTCGCGGCCGGGACGACGGTGGTCCGCCGCCGCCGCCGGGTCCGGCTCGGCGAGGTCCTCTACCTCCCCGCCCCGCCCGACCACGTCCCGGCGTTCCCCGAGGCCGAGGCCCTGAGCGACGCCGACGTGCGGACGATCCGGGCCGTCATCGTGCGCCTTCGCCTCTCCAAATCGCGCGACGCCCGCGCCCAGGACCTCGCGCGGCGCGCGAAGGCGGCCGTCGAGACGAAGCTGGGGATGACGCCGGTCCGGATGCCCCCGGAGCCGTTCCTCAAGGCCGTCGTGCGCGACCACACGTTCCTGCTCGACCGCTACGCCGACGGCGCCACCGCGGCCACGTCCGTCCCCGCCCGCAGCACGTCGGCCGAGGCGGGGCCGTAGTTGAACACGAGGTCGAGCACGCTCAGGCCGGGGACGAAGTCCGGGAACGCCTGCCGCCGCTCAGGCTCGGCGAATCGGAGCACCCGGACCGGACCGGCCACCTGCGCCCGGTCGCTGCGGGCGGATTCGGGAAGCGTGAGGAGCGGATCGGCCTCGCCCAGTACCGTGGCGAGCGTATCCGGCGTCCCGGGCAGCGTCGACGCGCGGACGACCTCAGCGGGCGCCTCCAGCCACCGCACCGTCCAGGCGACCGTTGCCGCGGCGAGGTCCGCGAGCGAAGCGTAGGGCCGCCCGAGGAGATCGGCCAGTTCGGGCGCGACGTGGTCGTAGAACGGGGCCATGCCGTAGGCCGCGCGGAGCGTGGCGAGGTGCCGGCGACGCCACCCGTCGTCCACCACCTCGACCTCCGCGAGGGGCTGCCCCAGGCCGGCGTGGCGGCGGGGTATCGTCAGCCAGCGGGCGCCCTGGTCGGTCCGGATGCGCGCGCGGTTCTGCGCGCTCTGGCGGCTGAACGGGAACGTGTCGGCGAGGACGAACCGGTCGGCCGCGAGCAGGAGCGCGGCGACCGGGAGACGGGGGAAGAACTCGGGCGGGCGGACGGCCGTCACGGGGCAGTGGGCAGTGGGCAGTGGGCAGTGGGCAGTGGGCAGTGGGCAGTGGGCAGTGGGCAGTGGGCAGTGGGCAGTGGGCAGTGGGCAGTGGGCAGTGGGCAAGGGGAGATGGAGGCGCCCCTCCCGAATCGCCAGCCCGCCCCGTGTCATCTGAGCGGAGGGCGGAGCCCCCAGTCGAAGGATCTTTGGTTCGATGAGGTCTCAAGCTGGCATTGAGAGCGCTGTCCGAGTGCCGTGCTCGCAGGGATCCTTGGCTGCGCCGTCCCTTCGGGGTCGATTCGCTCCACTCGCTCAGGATGACACCCTGGGAGGCTCAGCAACCGCGAGATGGTCAACGCGCGTGCCCCGTACGGCCCCGCTGGCGAGGAGGACCCACGCGATCAGCACGCCCTGGAGCGGGAGGCGTGCCCAGAGCGCCCAGGCCGGTCCGCCCACGCCCGCCAGCGCCATGTGGACGTTCGCCGGGTAGACGACGACGAGCAGGAGCGCCAGCCCCCACCCCGCCGCCCGGCGGATCGATTCGCGAGGCCACAGCAGTCCGATTCCGCCCGCGATCTCGGCCGCGCCGCTGAGCCAGATCATCGCACGCGGCGCCGGGACGAACGGAGGCATCGCCACGAGGAAGGCGTCCGTCGCCACGACGTGCAGCACGCCGGCGCCGACGAAGACGACCGCGAGCGCCCAGCGCCCGAGGCGACGAACCGGAGGCTCCCAAGTCACAGACGCGTCGTGGGCGGACGCGGAGTCCGCTCTCCAGAAGCAGCCCTGCCCGCCGCGAGGCGCCGGGCGAGAGGAAGAACGCGGGAGATCCAGGGCATCGGTCGGGCGGGACGAACCAAGAGCGGGGGGTCCGGGGTTTGGAGGTCTCTGTACCTCGCGCCCCGTGCCCGTGTTCGGCCGTCTCTTCGCCCTCTTCCTGATCGTCCCGCTCCTCGACCTCGCCCTGCTCGTGGCGGTGGGCGAGCGCATCGGGTTCTGGCCCACACTGGCCGTCGTCGTGCTGACGGCGGCGACGGGCTCGTGGCTCGCCAAGCGCGAAGGGCTGGCCGCCTGGCAGCGCGTCCAGCAGAAGATGACCTCGGGCGGCGTCCCCGGCCCCGAGCTGATCGACGGCCTCCTCATCCTGATCGCGGGGACCCTCCTCCTCACGCCCGGCTTCCTCACCGACCTCGCGGGCCTCGTCGGCCTGTTCCCCCCCACCCGCTCCCTCCTCCGGTCGACGGTGCGCGAGTGGTTCGAGCAGAGCGTCGCCACGGGGAAGATCCACGTGGTGTCGGGCGGCCTGCGCGGGGGCCCCGTGGGGAGCCCGTTCGCCGCGCGCCCGCCCATCGTGGAGGACGCCGAGGTGATCGACGATGGAGCGCCGCCGGAGGGGCGGTGAAGTCGCCCGGAAGCCGATTCGGAGGGTGAACGCGACCCGGCGCGGGCGGTAGCCTTCGGCATGACCGCCCCCGCCCTCGTCGACGCTGACACGTCCACCGACGCCCGGCGGGGCGTGCTCTTCATGCTGGGGAGCGCGCTCGGGTTCAGCCTCATGAGCCTGTTCGTGAAGCTGGCCTCGGCGGACCTCCCGTCGATGGAGATCGTCTTCGCACGGTCCGTGTTCATGACCGCCGTGACGGCGGCGACGCTCCGGGCCGCCGGCCGGAGTCTGTGGGGATACGACCGGCCCACGCTCCTGATGCGCGGCGTGGTGGGGGCGACGGCCCTCAGCCTGTTCTACGTGGGCATCGGGCGGCTCCCCCTCGGCGACGCCGTCACGATCCAGTACACGGCGCCTGTGTGGACGGCGCTGACGGCCGCGCTCCTCCTCGGCGAACGCCTGCGGCCGCTCGTGCTCGTCGGCGCCGTGCTCTCGCTGGGGGGCGTGGCGCTGGTGGCCCAGCCCGCCCTCCTCTTCGGGAGCGCGCTCGACCCGCTCGACGGGTGGGGCGTCGCCGCCGTCGCCACGGCCGCCGTGCTCTCTGGCCTCGCCTACACGTTCGTCCGGAAGCTCCGCGCGACCGACACCGCGATGACCATCATCTTCTACCTCTCGTGGATCGGCGCCGTCGGCTCGCTCCCGTTCGCCCTCGGCGGCTGGGCGTGGCCAACGCCGCTCGGGTGGGGCCTGCTCCTGGCCATCGGACTGGCGACGCACATGGGCCAGCTCTGCCTCACGAAGGGGATGCACCTCTTGGAGGCCGGGACCGCCTCGTCCATCGGGTACGTCCAGGTGGTGCTCGCGTTCGTGTGGGGCGTCCTGCTCCTGGGTGACCCGCTCGACGGGCTCAGCCTGGCCGGCGCGGCCCTCGTCGTCTCCAGTGTGCTCCTCATCGTCCGCCGCGCAGGGCGCCCGGCGGCGACGGCCAGTCCCTCCGCCTAGATCGTCGGCTCGTCGTCGGCCTCGGGCGCGGGGGCCGAATAGGCCGGCGCGAGCGGCGCGGGGGCGTGGGCCGCGGCCTCCCGCTCCTGCGCGACGTGGTGGAACCGGCTCTGCGTGATCAGGATGAGCACGACGCCCACGATGATGGCCACGTCGGCGATGTTGCCGATCGGGAACAGGGCGATGTAGCGGTTGCCGAGGAACGGGACCGTCCCGCTCCACACGTCGAGGTGGAGGAAGTCGACCACGCAGCCGTAGAACAGGCGCGACGAGCCCGGCGGCGACGGCAGGCACTCGCCCCAGATCGCCCCGTAGAACACGCGGTCGATCACGTTGCCGAAGGCCCCGCCGAGGATCAGCGCGAGGGCCAACCGGTACCCCACCGGCGCCCACCGCACGTGGCGGATGTAGAGGAAGATCAGGACCGTCGCCGCGATCGAGAAGAGGGTCAGGAACAGCTTGCTCCCGACGGTCAGGCCGAAGGCCATCCCGGGGTTCTCGGTGAACGTGAACCGGAAGAGCCGCCCGACGACCGGGATCGACTGCCCGAGCTCCATCTGCGTCTTGACCACGAACTTCGTGATCTGGTCGACGAGGACGAGGAAGAACGTGACCCAGAGGACGCGCATGAATCGGGGGGGTGGGAGGCGCGCGATCCACCAGGGTCATCCTGAGCGGAGGCCGCAGGCCGAAGTCGTAGGATCTCTCAGGCGGCGCGGTCTCAGATCGGACGCGGGAGCGCTCTCATGCGTTCTCGCGCGAAGAGATCCTTCGACTCGCTCCGCTCGCTCAGGATGACATGGACAGGGGGACCAGCGAACTCAGAGTCGACGGACGGCGAGGGACAACGTTTCGCCGCCGATCTCGACGTCGCGGACGAGGTCGCCCTCGGGCTGCTCCACGAGGGCGAGCGTCTCGGCGAGCGTCTCGGCCCGGACCGGCTCGGCGAACGACGCCGACAGCCCGACGCCATTTCGGACGTACGGGAGCACGGCGGGGGGCGCAGCGAACTCGACGGCGATCCGGTCGGCCACCTCGTAGCCGGCCTCCTTGCGGAGGTTCTGGATGCGGTTGACGAACTCGCGCATGAAGCCCTCGGCGCGGAGCGCGTCGTCGAGCGTGGTTTCGAGGGCGACAGTCACGGTGCGCGTGGCGCCGGCGGCGTCGGTCGCTGTCTCCTGGCGGACGATCCGGCCCTCGACGCCCTCGCTCACGACCTCCAGGTCGCCCGGCTCGAGGACGACGGCGCCGCTCGGGAGCAGGAGCTCCAGCGCCCCCTCCGTCTCGTACCGCGAGATCGACGCGGTGTCGAGCAGGCGGATGGCCTGGTTGGCCTCCTTCATCTGCTTGCCCAGCTTGCGGCCGAGCGCCTGGAAGTTGGGCTTCGCGCTCTTCTGCACCACGCCGCTGTCGCCCGACGCCGTCGCCAGCGTCTTGACATTCACCTCGTCGAGGATGATGCCCTCGACGGACCGGAGCACGGCCTCGTCCACGCCGCCCACGCCGGTCACGACGAGGACCGACCGGAGCGGCTGGCGGACGTTGATCCCGGCCTCGTTGCGGAGCGCGAGCGTGGCCGTCGTGACGGCGCGGGCCAGCGCCATCCGGCCCTCCAGCTCCGCGTCGACGCGGTCCTCGCGGACGATCGGGTAGTCCGTGAGGTGGACTGAGACCTCGCCGCCGGTGAGCAGCCCGAACAGCCACTCGCCCGTGAACGGCGCGATCGGCGCCATGAGCTGGGCGATGGACACGAGACACTCGAAGAGCGTGTCGTAGGCGGCCCGCTTGTCGGCGTCGTCGGAGCCCTTCCAGAAGCGGCGGCGGCTCCGGCGGAGGTACCAGTTCGAGAGGTCGTCGGTGAAGGCCTCGATGGCCCGCGTCGCGCGCGTCGGGTGGTAGCCGTCGAGGGCCTCGAGGGCCTCCCGAATGGTGCCGTTGAGGCGCGAGAGGACCCAGCGGTCCAGCTCCGTCCGCTGCGCGTCGGGCACGGCGGTGTCGGGGTCGTAGGCGTAGCCGTCGAGCGCAGCGTAGGTCGCGAAGAAGCGGTACGTGTTGACGAGCGTCCCGAAGAACTTGCGGCGCGTCTCCTCGACGGCGGCGTCCGAGTAGCGGAGGTTCTCCCACGGCGGCGAGGCCGACATCATGGTCCACCGGATCGGGTCGACGCCGTGGCGCTCGATGGCCGCGAACGGCTCGACGGCGTTGCCCTTCGACTTCGACATCTTCTCGCCCTCGGCGTCGAGGACGAGCCCGTTGACGACGACGTTCTTGTACGCCACGCGGTCGTCGACGAGGGCCGCAATCGCGTGGAGCGTGTAGAACCACCCGCGCGTCTGGTCCACGCCCTCGGCGATGAGGTCGGCCGGGACGTTGGCCTCGAACCGCTCGACGTTCTCGAACGGGTAGTGCCACTGCGCGAACGGCATGGCGCCCGAGTCGAACCAGACGTCGATGAGGTCCTCCACGCGGCGCATGGTGCCGCCCTGGCCGTCGGGCCACGTCAGCGCGTCGACGTAGGGGCGGTGGAGGTCGATCGTCCCCAGCTCCGGGTTGATGGCCTCCTCCGGGAACTCCCCACCCACCTTCTCGCGCAGCTCGGCGATCGACCCGATGCACTCCTTGACGCTCGGGTCGCGGTCGGACACCCAGATCGGGAGCGGCGTGCCCCAGTAGCGGGAGCGCGAGAGGGCCCAGTCCACGTTGTTCTCCAGCCAGCCGCCGAAGCGGCCGGTCCCGATCCCCTCGGGCTGCCAGTTGATCGTCTCGTTCAGCTCGACGAGCCGGCCCTTGATCTCGGTCGTCTGGATGAACCAGCTCTCGACCGGGTACTGCATGAGCGGCGTCCCCTTCCGCCAGTCGTGCGGGTAGTTGTGGACGTAGCTGTCCTCGCGGTAGAGGAGCCCGCGCTCGGCGAGGTCGCGGATGATGGGCCGGTCGGCCTCCTTGAACAGCATCCCGCCGATGACCGGGAAGTCGGCCTCGAAGCGGCCGTCCGGCTCGACGGGGTTGAACACGGGGAGGTCGTGCGTCTGGCCCGTCGCGTAGTCGTCGGCGCCGAAGGCCGGGGCGGTGTGGACGATGCCCGTGCCGTCGTCTGTCGTCACGTAGTCGGCGGCGACCACCTGCCAGGCGGTGTCCTTCGCGCCGCGCTCGGCGAACGTGGGCCACATCGGCTCGTAGCGGCGCCCGACGAGGTCGGCCCCGGTCATCTCCTCGACGATGTCGTAGTCGCCCTTGAGGATGGCGGAGACCTGCTTCTTGGCGAGGATCAGATACTCCGCCTCCTTGGAGCCGTCCGCCCGCTCGATCATCTGGCGGGCCTTGACGTAGTGGATGGTCCGCCCGACGGCCATGGCCGCGTTCGACGGGACCGTCCACGGCGTCGTGGTCCAGGCGAGGAGGGACGTCTGGGGTTCGTCCACGAGGCGCGCACGCGTGACGATGGAGACGTCCTGGATCTCCTTGTAGCCCAGCGACACCTCGTGCGACGAGAGGACGGTCCCATTCGAGGGGCTGTACCACTGAATCTTGTAGCCCTCGGCGAGGAGCCCTTTGTCCCAGATCCTCTGGAGGAGGTTCCAGACGGACTCGATGTAGTCGTTCTCGAACGTGACGTATGGGTGCTCCAGGTCCACCCAGTAGCCCATGCGGCGCGTGAGGTCGTCCCAGAGGTCCTTGTAGCGGAGGACGGACTCGCGGCAGGCCGCGTTGTACTTCGCGATCCCGTACTCCTCTACCTGGTGCCGGCCCTCCAGGCCCAGTTCCTTCTCCACCTCGATCTCGACCGGGAGCCCGTGCGTGTCCCACCCTGCCTTCCGGTCGACGCGGAAGCCCCGCATCGTCTTGTAACGGCAGAAGAGGTCCTTGATGGTCCGGCCCATCACGTGGTGGATGCCCGGCTTGCCGTTCGCCGTGGGCGGCCCCTCATAGAACACGAAGTGCGGCGCGCCCTCGCGGATCGCCAGCGACTTCGCGAACGTGTCCTCGGTCTCCCATCGGGCGAGGACCTCTTCTTCGACGGCGACGGGGTCGAAGCTCTCGACCTCGGGGTAGCGGGGCATGACGGCAGCAGAATCGGGGCCGGAAAGCTAGCCTCCCGCTCCGCCGGGGACATGAAGCGCGGCTCGATTCGCGAGGGACCGCGGGCTAGGTCAGCCGCACTACCGGAAGGTCGTCCCAGGAAGTCGTGTAGCGCGGGCTCAGATGAGCGCGTCGCATGGCCCACGCCGGCACCGCAGGCGCGTGCACGCGCGCGAGCCGGGCCGGCGGCCCCTGGGCGGCGACGGCCACCGCATGCCGCCCGAACCGCGCGTTGATCCGGTCGACAGCGGCGAGGAGGACCGGGTGCTCCGCCGCGCGCGCCGCGAACAGGTCGGCCTGGCAGACGCTCCGCGGACCGAGTTCGGTGAGGACGACGCCGGCCTTGAGGTAGCGGTACGGCCGCCCCGCCGCGTCCTCCGGACGGTGGCAGACCCGGAGCAGACGCCGCGCGAGGCCAACGATCTCGAACGTGCTCGCCGTCGGGTGGGAGAACGCCTCCATGGCCGTCCCGTGGCGGTGCGGGCCGGGGCCGTGGTGGCCCGTCGTGACGAACACCTGGAGCGCGCCGGCCGCCCGCCCCTCGGCGCGGAGTTTCTGAGCAGCCCGGGCGGCGTGCGTGGCGACGGCCTGGAGCGCGGGCCCCAGATCGCTCGTCCGGGTCCCGAACGAGCGCGAGTGGACGAGGCTCCGACGCGGCGGCGGCCCCTTCTCTAGCGGGATGCACGAGACGCCCCGCAGCTCGTAGGCCGTCCGCAGGGCGACGACGCTGAAGCCGCGACGCAGCGCGTCGTCGGACAGGCGGGCGAGGGCCGCGGCCGTCCGGACTCCCTGCGCCGTGAGTCGCTTCGTCCAGCGCCGCCCGATGCCCCACACGTCGCCCACGTCGAGACGTTCGAGGAACGCGTCGCGGTCAGGGTGACGCCAGAAGCAAACCGTTCCCTCTCCTCCATTCGACGCGCGGGCGTACTCACTGGCTGCCTTCGCCAGCGTCTTGGTCTCGGCAATCGAAACGCGGACCGGGATGCCTGTCTCCCGCTGGACGGTCTGCCGGACGGTCCGGGCGAACGCCTCCAGCCGCTCGCGCTCGGCGTCGGCGCGCGCCGGGTCGGCCCAGAGGCCGAGGAACGCCTCGTCGATCGAGCTCCGCTCGACGTCGGGCGCGAACCGTTCCAGCACACTCATCACGCGCCGCGAGAGGTCCGCGTAGAGCGCGTAGTTGGAGCTGAACACGTGGACGCCGTCGTGCTCCAGCCGTCGGCGGATCTGGACGTACGGCGCCCCCATCGGGACCCCGAGGGCCTTCGCCTCCGGCGACCGCGCGATGACGCACCCGTCGTTGTTCGAGAGCACCACGATCGGCGCGTCGGTGAGGTCCGGGCGGAAGGCCCGCTCGCACGAGCAGTAAAACGCCGAGCAGTCGACGAGGGCAACGAGGCGGCGGCGCTCCACTAGACCCGCCGGAACGTGTGGAGCGCGTGGCTCACGACGCCGTAGACCACCAGCTCGTGGCCGGGCAGGATCTCGATGGCGTCGAAGCACTCGTTCTCCGGGACGAGCCACGCCTTCCGCCCGCGCCGGACGTACCGCTTGACGGTGAACTCGCCGTCGAGCGCCGCGATCACCACGTCCCCGCTCCGGGGCTCAGCCCCGCGCTTCACCACGAGGACGTCGCCCGGGAAGATGCCGACGCCCGTCATCGACTCGCCCTCCGCGCGGAAGTAGTACGTCCCGACGCCCGCGCCGACGAGGTCGTTCAGGTCGAGGATCTGGTCGACGTAGTCGTCTGCCGGCGACGGGAAGCCGGCCGGCACGCGCGTCAGGAGGAGCGGGAGCCGGACGGGCACGCCCGGGGCGTGAGGGCCGAGCGGGTCGGCGAGCATGAGGGGAGGCGGAAGGGCGCCCCAAACACGCCCCGGGTGGCTGACAACCCGACCGTCAGAGTGTGCAAGACATGTCTGCCTCGACCCAGCGTCCAGGTCAGCCCAGCGTCTCCACCACGTCGCCCATGAGCTGCGTCAGCTTGGGCTCGGCCTCGCCGGCCGCCGCGAGCACGTCCTCAATGGACACCGGCTCCAGGGCGTCGGGGAAGCACTCGTCCGTGACGACGGAGATCGCGAGGCACCGGAGGCCCTGGTGCCGCGCGACAATCACCTCCGGGACGGTGCTCATCCCCACCACGTCGGCGCCGATGCCACGGAGGAAGCGGTACTCGGCCCGCGTCTCCAGATTCGGCCCGACAACGGCGACGTAGACGCCCTGCTGGAGCCGGATGCCGCGCTCCAGGGCCGCCGCCTCGGCCGCGTCGCGGAGGGTGCGGTCGTATGGCTCGCTCATGTCGGGGAAGCGCGGGCCCCACTCGTCCACGTTCGCGCCCGTGAGCGGATTGGCGCCCTGGAGGTTGATGTGGTCCGTGGTCAGCATCAGGTCGCCCCGGCGGTAGAGCGGGTTCATGCCGCCGGCCGCGTTCGAGATCAGGAGCGTCTCGACCCCGAGCGCCGCCATCACGCGGACGGGCAGGGTGATCTGCCACGCGCTGTAGCCCTCGTAGAGGTGGAACCGCCCCTGCATGGCGAGGACCTCCACGCCCCGGAGGGTCCCGGCGATGAGGCGGCCGTCGTGGCTCTCGACGGTCGAGAGCGGGAAGTGGGGGATCTCGTCGTAGCCGACGGTCTCGCGGGCGTCGATCTCGGCGGCCAGCCTGCCGAGGCCGGTCCCGAGGATGATCCCCACGCGCGCGCCATCGCCGACGCGCGGACGGAGAGAGTCGGCGGCCTCCTGGACCTGGGCGCGGGCGGTGTCGGCGTCGGGAATCATCGGGAGTCGGGCGGAAACACGCCGCCCGCCCGAGCCGCGAGGCCGAGGCGGGCAGCGGACATGAGAAACGGACTAGTCGAGGTCGTCGAGGATGCGGCGGATGCGCTCGCGCTCGGCCTCGGAGGCGGCCACGCTCCGCTCCTCGCCCGTGACGAGCGAGCGGAGGTCCCACCCGCCGGTCACGGCCGGCGGAGACGGGGGCTCGTCGGCCTCCGCCGGCTCGTCGGCCGGAGACGCGGGCTCGTCCGGAGCGGACGGTTCCTCTGCTGCTGGCTCGGGCGGCGGCGGGGGCCAGGATTGCTGGGGAGGCGGCACCGGCGTAGCGGCCGGCTCGGGGGCCGGCTCGACGGCGGCAGCGTCGTCGGGCTCCGGCGCAGCAGGAGTCTGGAACGCGGGCTCCGACCCGGGGGGCCAGTTCATCGCCTCGCCGCCCAGCTCGAAGGCTTCGTCGTCCGCGTCCACGATCGGCGCGTACGCGGGGGGCTCCGGGGACGGCGCGCTGGGCGCGTCGTCGTCGGACTGTGCCGCCTCGGGGGGTGCCGCCTCAGAGCGAACCGGCTCACCGGCGGCGAGTTGAGCGGCAGGCGGCGGGAGCGTCCCCGCCGGCGCCTGGGCCGACTGAAGCTTGATGAAGCCGACGGGGTCGTCGCCCTGGAACTGGGCGAGGACCTCCAGCTCCGAGAGCAGGAACCCCCGGAGGCGCGCGGCGACCTCGGTCTGGCGCGAGTTCAGCTTGGCGAGGTCCTGGCGGAGCCCGTAGCGCTCGCGCTCGGCGTCGTGGACGAGCCGCTCGGCCTTCAGCTCGGCCTCCTCGATGATCAGCTTGGCCCGCGCCTCGGCGGAGACCTCGGACCGGCGGGCCGTCTCGCGGGCCGTCTCCAACGCCTCCTGAAGCGCCAGTTCCACCTTCTCGTAGTGCGTCAGCTTGGCCTCCGCGTCCCGGACGCGCTCGTTGGCGTGGCGGACCTCGTCGAGCATGGTCTCCAGTTGGTCGGAGACCTGCTTCAGGAACGTGTCCACTTCCGTCGGCTCGTAGCCACGGAACGCCTTCGTGAACTGCTGCCGTCGGATGTCGAGGGGCGTGAGGTTCATGGCCGAGCGGGGGGGGCGGGCGGACTGGCGGCGCGGCGGGTCCGGCGGCGCGCGCCCGACGGGCGGCGCTCGGCCGGAGCGGGGAGATCGGAGGAGACAGACTGGACGCTCGCCGCGCGAATCGCCTCCGTGGCGCGGTCGAGCCGCGCGCGGATGGCCCGGAGCCGGGCGTCGAGCGTCGCGGCGTCGGACCGCTGGCGGGCGGCCCGAATCAGCAGGGCGCCGAGGGCCACGGCCAGGGCCGCGTCGACGGCGAGGAGCAGGAGAGCCAGGGGTGCGACAGGCATGCGGGAAGGTACGGACGCGGCGGCGCGGACTCAGCGGGGACCGAACAGGGCGCTCCCCACGCGGACGTGCGTGGCGCCCTCCTCGACGGCCACCTCAAAATCGCCGCTCATCCCCATCGAGAGGACCGAGAGGGACTGCGGGGCGTCGTCGTAGAGGCGGCGCAGACGGCGGAACGCCGGGCGGACGACGCGCTCCAGGTCCGCGTCGGCGGCGGCGAGGGCCGCCATCCCCATCAGCCCGACGGGCTCCAGGTGCGGCCGCTCGGCGGCAGCGGCCAGGAGGTCGTACGCGGCGTCCGGGTCGACGCCGTGCTTCGCGTCCTCGTCCGAGATGTTGACCTGGACGAGGACGGGGAGGACGCGCTCGGCCTGGCGCGCGCGCTTGTCGAGTTCGTCGGCCAGGCGGACCGAGTCGAGCGCGTGGAAGAGGTCGGCGCGGAAGGCAGCGTCGCGGGCCTTGTTCCGTTGGAGCGAGCCGATGAGGTGCCACCGGACGCGCCCGCCCTGGCTCTCGCCGGGGAGCGCGTCCGACTTCTCGACCAGCTCGCCGACGCGGTTCTCGCCGAGGTCCGTCAGCCCGGCCTCGACGGCGGCGCGGACGACCTCCAGCGGGTGCGTCTTGGTGACGGCGACGAGCGTGACGGCGTGGGGGTCGCGGCCGGCGCGGTGCGCGGCCTCGGCGATCCGGTCGCGGACGGCGGCGGCGCGGTGGGCGATCTGGTCGGAGAGCGTGGGAGTCGTCATTCCGTCCTGTACCGCGGTGCGCCCTGGGGAGATCCGGCGGGTCGGTGCATGCTCCTCTGGACCCGGCCTCGGCGCAGGGGGAATCGTCGTGAAGGAGTTACGAATCGACCGGATGTCCGCTCTCCGACTGCGGCGGTACGCTCCTCGTGTGGGTGTCGTCCGACTGGCGCGCCCCTTGCAAGGCGCCGGTCGTCCGCCTGCCCTCCGCCCCATGCCCACTCCCCTCTCCAGCGATCTCGCCCAGGCCCGCACCGACTGGCTGGCGGGCGACCCCGACGCCTGGGCCCGCTACCTCGCGTGCCTCCGCGTCGTCAGTACGCGCCAGGCCAAGCGCGACCGTCCCCGCCAGACGCGCCGCACGCGGCGGATCCGCCGCCTCCGCGTCCTCCGCGCGCACGCCTAGATCATCCCCGGTGCCGCACGTCCACCACGAGACGGGCGGGCGCGCCGAGCACGAACGCGCGGTACGGCATGGGCGACGCGACGCCTGCCACCCACGTCACCTCCCCCTCGAAGTCGCACGTGAGGGTGAGCGCGAGGAGCACGGGGAGGCCCGGCTCCTGATCCCGCTCCGCCACGGTCGCCACGCCGGCCTCGGTGTGCGCACGGGCACTGGAGAACCGGACCTGAAGCCATCCGTCGCCCGGTAGCTCCACCACCTCCCCGGACCCGCACGATCGGACGGGCCGGTCGATGTACTCGAGATGGACGGTCGGGACGGCGTCGGCGAACTCGAACACGGTCCGATCGAACCCCTCGTGGCGCGCCGATCGAACGGCCGTCAGCACCGGCTGCCCGTCCGCTCCGCCCAGATCGAGGATGCCCGCGGTCCAGGCTGGCATCTCGGCCGGTGAATCGGCGTCGGCCGAGTCCACTGCCACCGGTGGTCGGGGTGACGCCTCGGCGGACATGGCCTCCTCCCCCACCCCGGGAGCGGGCGACTCGGACCCACAGCCGAACGCGAGGAGCAGACAGAGGACGATTAGAGCGCGCATCGGAGGAGAGGAGACAGGGCGACGTGTCCAACGTTATCGATTCGGCGGCCGGCGGTGCGTCGGTTTTGTGTAGGATGGGGTGAACCCTCTCTCCGCGCTATGCCTGCTCACGAGATCGACTACACCCTCATCGGCGACGACCTCCAGATCGTCGAGATCGAACTGGACCCTGGCGAGGCCGTCCGCGCCGAGGCCGGCGCCATGCTCTACATGGACCAGGGCGTCCGGATGGACACGGGGACGGGCGGCGGATTCATGAAGGGGCTCAAACGAAGAATCACCGGCGAGAGCTTCTTCATCACGTCGTTCGCCAACGAGGGCCACGACAAGGCCCGCGTCGCCTTCAGCGCACCCTACCCCGGCAAAGTGATCCCGCTCGACCTCGGCGCGCACGGCGGTCGGTTCCTGTGTCAGAAGGACACGTTTCTCTGCGCGGCGCAGGGGATCGAGATCGAGGTGGCCTTCACCAAGAAGATCGGGGCCGGCCTGTTCGGGGGCGAGGGGTTCATCCTTCAGCGGCTGGAGGGCGACGGCCTCGCCTTCTGCCACGCCGGCGGGACGATCATCGAGCGCGACCTCGCGGGCGGCGAGGTGCTCTACGTCGACACCGGCTGCCTCGTCGCCTTCTCCGACACCGTCGACTACGACATCGAATTCCAGGGTGGCTTCACGAACGCCCTCTTCGGGGGCGAGGGCCTGTTCCTGGCCCGGATCGAGGGACCGGGGCACGTCTACCTCCAGAGCCTCCCGTTCTCCCGTCTCGCGGACCGGATCGTCGCCGCGAGCCGGATGTACGCCAACCGGGGCGAGACGACGCGGGGCGGGTCCGGGGCGCTCGGGGCGCTCGGCGGACTCGCCGCCGGCGGCCTCCTCGGCGACCTGCTCGGCGGGGACGGATGATCCGTGGATCAGTGGATGGTGCGGCTGGCGGAGAGGCGCCGCCATTGGCCCCGGGTGACGACGAATGGGAATTCCCCCACGACCGACTCACCGACTCACCGACTCACCGACCACGTCCTCGAACAGCGCGTCGAAGCGGGGTGCCTTGAGGGGCCACGCGAGGTCGGCGGGGACCTCGCGGAGGACCTCGACGGGGAGCGGCGGCTGCTCGCCCTTCAGGATCGCGCGGAGCGTCTCGAACAAGGCCTCCTCGTTCTCGTAGAGGACCGGCGCATGGAGGAGCGGCCGGTGCAGATTCTCCGGAATCAGCTCTGGGTACGTCAGGCGGTCCGGGAGGAGCGGGTGGCAGCCGCAGTGGATGGCCTCCAGCATCGAGATCCCAAAAAACTCGTGGACGGACGTCGAGACGACGAGGTCCGAGCGCCACAGGAGCGCGGCGTAGTCGGCGAAGGACTCGGCGTAGCCGTAGTGGAGCACGCGCTCGGCGTAGCGCCGGAAGCCCTCCTCGAAGGCCGGCGGCTGCTCGGCAAACGTCTTGCCGGCCAGGATGAGCCGGAACCGGACGCCCGCGTCGTCGAGCCGGTTCATCACCCGGAAGAAGCCCCCGGGGTTCTTGTCGTACTCCCACCGGTGGTTCCAGAGGACCACGGGCGGGCCGGGCTCGTGGGCGCGCCGCGCCTCGGCCTCTGGGCGGGCCGCGTCGAGGCCGGCGAGGTCGAGCCCAAGGCGGAGCACGGTGCTCTTGGCGCGGAGGCCCGGGAGCGCACCGACGTGCGTGTAGTCCGGGAACCGCCGTAGGAGGTCGGGGAGCGCGCCGAAGAACTCCTCCCGGTGGAACCGCGAGTTAAACACGACGCGGTCGGCCGCGAGGGCCGAGAGGTAGTTGACGGCGGCGTAGGTGTAGTCGCGCTCCTGGCCGTCGCGGAGGGGGTACGTGAGCTGGTTCTCGTGGAAGTAGAGGACCACCGGCGTCGCGGCGAACCGGTCGCGCGTGAGCGCGAGGAACGCCGGCAGGTTCACCATGTCCGTCGCGAAGATGAGGTCCGGCTGCCACCCCTCGTCGGTGACCTCGCGGGCCTTCTCGGCGAGCGTCACCGCGCCCCCCTGCATCCGCCACTTCCAGTAGCGGGCCGCCATCGTCACGGTCCGAATCTCGTGCCCGCTGTGGGCGACGAGGCCGTCGAGAAACCGGCGGTGCGATCCGCCGAACCAGGGCTCCAGGGCGAGGATCTTCATGACCAAGGGCCGGGCGACGAGAGGCCGCCCCTCACCCGCTACGCGTTGCCCAGTTCGCCGTCGAGGGTCGTCCCCTCCTCCTCCGACGTCGGGCGCACGATGGCGATCCGCCGGAGCTGGAGCGCCTCGCGGAGCGTCGCGTCGCGGACCTCGACGGCCGTCACCGGCTTCTCCTCCCCGGGATCGAGGTGGACGGTGCGGGTGTCGAGTCGGAGGTCCAGCGGACCCTCGCTCACGTTCTTGATGATCATCCCGCGACGTTCGGGCATGGGGCGGTCGGGTTGTGGGGGAACTGCGGGGCAAAGATATTCCCCCCGGCTCTCTCCTTCCCCATGCCACTTCGGACTGCGTCAGGAATCCGCACCGGCCTCCGCGCGCTCGGCGCCGGACTGGCCGGCCTCCTCTACCCCGCGCTGTGCCTCGGGTGCGACCGGCGGCTCGCCGAGCCGACCCTCGCCCTCTGCGCGACGTGCCTCCGCGACCTCCCACGCGCCGACGCCGCGCTCCCGTCCGTTGCGCTCACCGACGCCCCCGTCGAGCACGCCGTCGCGCTCTGGACGTTCGACCCCGGGGGGACGGTCCGCCGCGTCCAGCACGCGCTGAAGTATGGCGGGCGCCCCTCGCTCGGCCGCCCGCTCGGCTGGCTGATGGGCCAAGCGTTCGGAGAGGCCGGACCCACGCCGCACGTCGTGGCGCCGGTACCCCTCGCCCCCGTCCGCCATCTGGAGCGGGGCTACAATCAGGCTGCCGGGCTGGCGGCCGGCGCGGGCGAGGCCCTCGGCGTCCCTGACGAACCCGACCTCCTGGTGCGCACGCGGTCGACGCGCAAGCAGTCGACGCTCTCCAAAGCGGCCCGGCGCCTGAACGTCGAGGGGGCCTTCGCGCTCGCCTCGGACGCCAGCGTGGCCGGCCTCCGCGTCCTCCTCGTCGACGACGTGATGACGACCGGGGCGACCGTGGGGGCCGCCGCCCGAACCCTCGCCGCCGCAGGGGCGACGGTGGACGTGGCCGTCCTGGCGCTCGCCTAGGAAGCCCGGCGCCCGTGGGATCCGATGGAGGAGGAAGCGGTTCCCCACTCCCCCACCGCCTCTCTTCGCTCGACCCATGTTCGACCTCGCCCCTGACCGCCACACCGAAGTCCTCCAGATCGAGGGGATGTCCTGCAACCACTGCGTCACATCCGTGCGAGACGCCCTGCAGCACGTCTCCGGCGCCGCCGTCGAGTCCGTCGAGATCGGGCGGGCCGAGGTGAATGCGGCCCCCGGGACCACCCGCCAGCAGCTCGTCGAGGCCGTCGAGGCGGCCGGGTTCGACGTCGTCACAGACGAGGGCTAGTTTTCCGGCATGGCCGACTCCGACACGCCCGACGCCCCGCGCGCCGGGTCCACCCTCGACCTCTCGACCGGGAAGCCTCCCCGCCGCCGCAAGCGGACGGGGCCGCCGCCCGTCGTTCAGAAGACGATCAACCTCTCGACCAAGCCCGCCGAGCCGGCAGCGAAGGCTCCTGAGGCTCCGTCCACGCCGCCATCGAGCGGCAAGACGTCCAAGCCGCCGGGAAAGCGGTCGAAGCGGGGGTCCGCGCCGAGTTCGGCGTCGTCCAGCCTCGCGGACCTTCTCGATCCGGACGTGCTGGCGAAGCTGCGGGGCGACGCCTGAGCCGCCCCGTGGTGCCGAGAAGGCAGGCGGACCCCGGCCAGCCTACAGGGTGATGCCGCTGTCGAAGGAGACGGAGCTGGAGTCCACGTCGTACCCGCTGACATAGACGCGGACGCCGATGTTGGGATAGCGGGAGCTCACGCCCGTCACCTGGAGGGTGTTCGTCGTGGCCCCGGAAATACCGAACGTCCCCCGGACGGTTGTCGAGTCGAGACCAAGAGTCTTGAGCCCGCCCTCTTCGAGGTGTTCGTACGACTGGTTGCCCCCGGCGAAGGGGTCGTTCATCGACTTCCACTGGACGGCGTGGGTCGAGATGGCGAGGGCGCGGTCGAGGAGGCCATCCGCCTCGTCCTGTTGGTAGTTCCGTTCGAGGACGGGGAAGGCCGCGGCGATGGCGAGCCCGACGAGAACGACGCCGATGACCAGAAGGAGGAGTTGCTGCTGACCCATGGGTGAATGTGCTAGGGCGTGTTACCGGATTGCCCGGCTAGACAGAACAGACCCCGCGTTTTGGGAGCGAGGGAGAGGGTGGAGGTCTCTACGACCGTCAGTTCAATTCACACGCCAATCCGGTTTATGTGGCTCTTCTGACCACTTCGGTCGGCCGCGCGCAATCCTGGCGCCCCCTGCCGAACGGATCCCCCAGGCACGGAGAGCGCCGAGGCAGAAGGAGCTGCATACGTAGAGCGCCCCCACCGGACCGAGTCCAGTGGGGGCGCGTCGATCCCGGAGGATCTACCTACGTTCGGTCGTTTACGACTCGGCCGTCGTCGGCGCGCAGTCGGTAGCGGCCGGCGCAACCGTCGTCTGGATGTTCTCCGGCGCGGTTCCGCCCACGACCGCCGTCACCTGGTTCCAGGAGTCGCCAATCTTGGAGAGGCTGCAACCCGTGACGGTGATGGACCCGTCGGCGATAGCCGTGAAGGCGTACTTGCCGTTGAGGTTGTCGTAGACGCCCGACGTGGCGTCGTAGCCGAGGCCGGCCATCTTGATGCCGGTGAAGGAGCCGTTGCCACCGCCGAAGGCCGTCGGCTTGAGGTTCCAGGCCTGCGCGTCGGAGGCGATGCGGATGGCGTCGTTGACGAGGGCGTCCGAGTTGGCCTTCTTCTGGTTCTCACCAAAGGCCTGGATGCCGACGACGACGGCGAGGCCGACGATGACGATGCCCAGAACGAGGAGGAGGAGTTGTTGCTGTCCCATGGGGGTTTGTGGTGCTTGTGAGGCGGGGGCGCCCCGGGTAGTGAGTGCCCCCAAGCGCTTGCCTCGGGGGGAGTGATTACGAAGACGGCCTTACGGGGCCGCCGGTGATCGTGCCCCTCCTCACGCGAGACCTGTGCCGGATCGCCCCTTACCCCCGCTTCTCCCCCCACCCTTGGGATTCATCCCGTCCGCCACGTCACCTTTTCGCTCGGAATCGGTCCAGTATCGAGCACGCCCCGGCCGCACTGCCCCACCCCTGCCTCGGCACTCTCGCCCCGCGAGGTTCCGAATCGAAACGGCTCGGGCGGAATTCCCTTCTCTCGGCGCGGATGGAACCGGCTCGGCCTTTCAGCCGTGGTCTGCCCCCCTCCCTTCCCGATCCCATGGCCGATCAAGAGTCCCACGACGCCCCCCGACAGAAACTCCAGGCCGAGGCCGCGCGCCTCGCCGATGTGGCCCGCGAGCGGGCCTCCGACGCCCTCGAAGAAGTCAAGCTGGCCTCGAACCAGGTGGTCGACAAGGTCCGCGAGCTGATCGAGGAGGGCAATGTCCGCCGCATCGTGCTCAAAAAGGGCGACCGAACCCTCTTCGAGATCCCCCTCACCGTCGGCGTCGGGGCCGGAGCCGCTGCGCTCCTCTACAACCCGATCATCGCCGCCGTCGGCGCCGTGACCGCCCTGGTGTCCGAGGTCACGCTCGTCGTCGAGCGGACCGACGTGCCCCAGAACGTCGCCAACGTGAACGACCCGGAGCCCAGCCCGGACGGCGACGGTGAAAAGACCGTCGGCAAGCCGTCGTCCGACGACGCCTGACCTCGTACCACCGTCTCGATCCGCGGGGCCGCTCTCGACCGGGAGCGGCCCCGCTGCGTCTCTGCCCATGTCCCTCGACGATCTCCGCGCGTTCCTCGACCCACTCGTCGACCGCTACGAACGGCCCGCGTTCATCGCCGACGACCCGATCTCGGCGCCCCACGCCTTCGACGACCCAGCCGACCGGGAGGTGATCGGGCTCTACGCCGCGATCCTCGCGTGGGGTCGGCGCTCGGTCATCATGGCGAAGCTGGCCGAGCTCATCGAGCGGATGGGCGGCCGGCCCCACCGGTTCGTCCGCGACTTCACCCCGGGGCGCGACGCGTCCGCGCTCGACGGGTTCAAGCACCGGACCTTCTCGACGGCCGATGCCGTCGCCCTCACGACGGCGCTCCGGGCGGCGCTGGAGCGTCACGGCTCCCTCGGCGCCCTGTTCGCCTCGGCGCTGCGGGCGGACGCCCCGGACATCGGCCCGGCCATCCAGACGTTCTCGGACACCCTCCTCGGCATCGTCCCGGAGGCCGGCGTGCGGGCCAAGCACCTCGCCCGGCCTTCGACCGGGAGTGCGTGCAAGCGGCTGGCGATGTACGCGCGCTGGATGACGAGGCCCGGCCCGGTCGACTTCGGACTCTGGCAGAACGTCCGGACGGACCAGCTCGTCCTCCCCCTCGACGTCCATACGGGCCGGCAGGCCCGCCGCCTCGGGCTCCTCGACCGCCGCTCCGACGACTGGCGAGCCGTCCAGGAGCTGACGGCCGTGTGCCGCGCGCTCTGTCCCGAGGACCCAGCCCGCTACGACTTTGCCCTCTTCGGCCTCGGCGCCTACGGTGGCGAGGACATGCGCTAGGCTGGGTGCCGCCGGTCCTGGCTACACCTCGTCGCCGATCCCGCGGTACGACTGGCGGTAGTACAGGAGCGGCCGCGAGCCACCGCCCTCGATTAGGTCGATCACCTCGCCCACGAACACGGTGTGGTCGCCGGCCTCAAAATGGACGTGCGGACGGCACCGGAGGACGCCGAGGGTGTGGCGGAGGAGCGGCGGCCCATCCTCAAGCGCGACGTGCGGAAACGGCGCGAGTTGGTCCCGCCCCTCCATGTCCGGGACGGCGAAGTGCTCGGCGAGGCCGGCCTGCCCGGCCGCGAGCAGGTGGACGGCCCACACCTCGGCGACCGAGAGGGCCTCGTGGAGCTGCGTCCCGTGCGTCACGTTGACCGAGACGAGGGGCGGGTCGAGCGAGACGCTCGTGAACGACCCGATCGTGGCGCCGCGCGGCCCGTCCGCCGTCTGCGTGGTGACGACGACGACGGGCGAGGCGACCTCGCGGAGGACGGTCCGGAGCGCCTCGCCCGTCGCGGCGATGGACTCCGGACACTCGGCGGCCTGGTCGGTGGGGGCGGGACGGGGCATGCTCACGCCGGTGGGACGAGGGTCGGCGCGCGGGGTTCAGAAGGATCCGTGATTCACCACGGACCACCTCTGCTCTCGCGACTCAGGCCCCGCTCCGGCTCCCCGAACGCCTCTGGGACTCTAACCCGTGAAGGCGTCCTTGACGCGGCTGAAGAACCCCTTGCGGTCGCCCTTCTGCGGCTGCGGCTTGAGGTCCGGCTCCAGGCGGAGTTGCTCGAGCGTCTCGCGAAGCGACCCGGAGACCTCCTGCGGCGTCCACACGTGGACGCGGACCATCTGGTCGCCCCGCCGGCCGCCGCCGACTTCGGGGAGGCCCCGGCCGCGCATCCGCAGGACGCGTCCGCCCTGGACGCCCGCGTCGATCTGGAGCTTGGCCCGGCCCTTCAGGGTGGGGACTGTGGCCTCGGTGCCGAGCGCGGCGTCGGGGAACGAGAGGTAGAGGTCGTAGACCACGTCCAGCCCGTCGCGGACGAAGTGCTCGTGCGGCTGCTCGTCGATCTCGACGCGGAGCGAGCCCGGCATCCCGCCGCGGACGCCCGCGTTGCCGGCGCCCCGAATCTGGAGGTAGTGCCCGCCGGAGATCCCGGCCGGCACCTCCACGGTCACCGTCTCCTCCCCCTTCACGCGGCCCTCGCCCGCACACACGTGGCACTTCTCGTCGATCGTCCGCCCCTCGCCCTGACACGTCGGGCACGGCTGGACGTTGACGAACTGGCCGAAGAACGAGTTGGAGACCTGCCGGACCTCGCCGGCGCCCTGGCACGTGGGGCACGTGGTGAAGCCGGTCTCGGGGTGCTCGGCGCCGGTCCCGTCGCAGTGCTCGCACTCGACGAACTTGCGGAGCTTGAGCTGGCGCTCGACGCCCTCGGCGATCTCCTCCAGCGTCAGCGCGAGGCGGACGCGGAGGTCGGTGCCGGGACGGCCCTGTCCGCGCCGCCGGCCGGTTCGGCCGAAGACGTCCTCGAAGCGGCTGTCGCCGCCGAAGATGTCCGAGAAGGCCGAGAAGATGTCCGAGATGTCGGTGAACCCGGTGGCCCCGCCCGGGCCGCCGGCCGCGCCACCGAGCCCGGCCCGCCCGAAGCGGTCGTAGCGGGCTCGCTTGTCGGGGTTCGAGAGAACCTCGTAGGCCTCGGCCGCCGCCTTGAAGTTGGCCTCGGCCTCGGCGTCCCCCGGGTTGCGGTCCGGGTGGAATTGGAGCGCCTTCTTGCGGTAGGCCTTCTTGATCTCCTCCGGGGTCGCCGTTCGGGCGACGCCGAGGATCTCATAGAAGTCGCGCTCGGCGGTCGAGGTGGCCATGGGTCGGGGGGACGGGAAGAGTCGCTACGTCGGAGGGCCGGCGGGGTTACTCCGCGACGATGACGCGGGCGTGCCGGAGGACGCGGTCGCCGAGGCGGTAGCCGGGCTGGATCTCGGCGAGGACGGTGCCGGAGGCGGTCCCCTCGGGGGCCGCCTGCTGCATCATGGCCTCGTGCTCGTCCTCCGAGAACGCCGCGCCGACGGCGTCGATGGGCTGGACGCCGAGCTTGGTAAGGGCGTCCTCGAACTTCTTCACGACGAGGTCCACGCCCTCGGCGAGCGCGTCGGCGGAGACGGCGCTGGCGTCCTGGCTCGCGGCCCGGCGCGCGGCGTCGAGCGAGCGCCGGAGATCGTCGTAGACCTCGAGGATCGGGAGGAGGACGGACTGCCGGCCCTGGCGGAGCGCCTCCTGGCGGTCGCTGACGGACCGGCGGCGGTAGTTGTCGTACTCGGCCGCCTGCCGGAGCAGCTTCTCCTGGAGCGCCTGGGTCTCCTCACGGAGCTGTTCAAGTTCCTCCTGGAGGCGAGGATCGTCCTCGGCGGGCGCCTCGGCCACGTCGGAGGCGGTCGGGGCACCCTCGTCGTCGAAGTGGGCGTCGGAAGGGGAAACGGAACGGTCGTCGGCCATGCTCTAAGGATGCGTGAGGTCCCGGGACGACGCGAAGATCGGGCCGTTCACGGGATGGATCGAGCGAAACGAGTGCAAAAGCGAAGGGAAGAGTTGGTGCCCCCACCCGTCGCCGGCGGCGTCGGGCGAGAGAGCGGCGCCGGGAAGCGCGAAACAGCGGGCCTACAGGCGAACGAAGAGCGACCGCCCTTAATCCCCCGGGGGGTCACCGAGGAGGCCCGCCACGTGCTCGACGAGCACGATGGCGCGCGAGTAGTCCATCCGCGTCGGGCCGATCACGGCCACGGCGCCGACGGCATCGCCCAACTTGTACGGCGCGGTGACGACCGAATAGGACGGTCCGTCTTCGGTGCTCCCCCGCTCCACCTCCCGCCCGATCAGGACGACGGCGCGGTCGGGCTCGCCCGGATCAAGGAGGGCCGGGCGCTCCAGCAGGTGCACGACGACGTCTTCGCTCTCGGCCAGCTCGACGACGTCGCGGACCAACTCGGGCCGGTTGAACTCGGGCTGCGTGACGAGGTGCTGGGTGCCGCCGATGGCTGCGCGCCGTGCCGGGGCTTCCTCGCGGAAGAGGATCGGCGCCTCGCGCAGGACGACGCGCACGATCCCCGTCCGGTCGTCGTCGGCGAGGTCTTGGACGCGCTCGGCGCCGGTCCGGCGAATCTCGTCGAGAGGGTGGCCGGCGAGGCGCTCGTTGAGCCGTTGCACGACCGCGTCGACGGCGCCGGGCCGGACCTCGACGTCCACCTCGGCCGTGACGGTCCGGGCGAGGCCACCGCGGAGGGCCAGGACGAACAGGACGCGCGTCGGGCCGAGCGGGACCACCTCGATCCGGTCGAGGACGCCCGAGGCGAGGCTCGGCGTGAGGACAACCCCGAGGAGTTGGCTGAGGCGACCGAGGAGGCGACTCGTGTCCCGCGCGACGGCGTCGAGGTCGCCGAGGCGGCGGCGGACGCTCTCGCGGAGCAGGTCGGCCTCGCGGCTGGAGAGGCCCGTGACGTCCATCAGCGTGTCGACGTAGGCGCGGTAGCCCTGCTCGGTGGGGACGCGGCCGGCAGACGTGTGCGGATGGCCGAGGTAGCCGGCGTCTTCGAGGTCCCGCATGGTCGTCCGGATCGAGGCCGACGACAGCTCCACGGCCTCGGACAGCGCCTTCGACCCGACCGGCGCGGCCGTGTCGATGAAGAGCTGGACCACGCGGCGCAACACGTCTCGCTCTCGGTCGGAGAGCGACGATGACACGCGGGAATCGGGAGGACGGCGGTTCATAAGCGGGTCCGGGGTCAACGAATCTAGCCGCCCGGTCGTCCCCGAGCCGGACTCGCGCCCCCAAACCTTCGCCATCTCTTCGAGCGATGCCCTATCGAGGGATCCCCCACACCATGATCCCGCCGAGGTGGGCCGTCCACGCGACGAGGGCCGCGGCAGCGAAGGCGGGCAGGAGTGCGAGGAGCCGGCCCCACAGGGGCTCGCGCGTGAGCGGCGGCGGGGCCTCCTCGCCCTCCGCCAGCGGCTTCGGCCGGCGGAGGCGGACGAGCGAGATCACGACGAACACGAGCGCCGCCAGCGCACTCATCACCACGGTCCACTCCGCCCCCTGCTCGTGGCGGTCCACCACCTGCTCCACCACGGGCTCGCCCTCGACGGCGTGCGCGAGTTCGTGTCCCGTCTCCTCGGCCATCCAGGCGCTCGCGGTGCCCAGCACGAACAGGACGAGGGCCGCCCTGCGCCAGACGCCCCGCCCCAGGAGCGCGTAGACGGCCGCGGCCGCCGCGCCGAGCAGCAGGAGCACGAGCGGGAAGTGCACCACGAGCGGGTGCAGGTATGGGATCTCGTACTGAGTGATCAGGTCCATGGAGGCGGGGGCATGAGAACGAGCCCTCTACCGGAAGATGTCCACGAGAGATTCGCCGGTCATGGCGTCGGGCTGATCGATCCCCATGAGTGCGAGGATCGTCGGGGCCACGTCGCCGAGCTTACCGGGGCGCACCGGCCCGTCGAACCCGTCGCGGAGGATGAGGTGCGGGACGAGGGCCGTGGTGTGGGCCGTGTTCGGCGAGCCGTCCGGGTTCCGCATCTTGTCGGCGTTGCCGTGGTCCGCGATCACCTCGACGGTGTAGCCCCGCTCGCGCGCCGCCTCGACGACGACGCGGGCCGCCTCGTCCACGGCCTCGATCGCTCGGACGGCCGCCTCGAACACGCCCGTGTGCCCCACCATGTCCGGGTTGGCGAAGTTGAGAACGATGAGGTCCGGCGCGTCGGTGCGGATCGCCGCGGCCACGCGCTGGGCCAGCTCCGGCGCGCTCATCTCCGGCTGGAGGTCGTACGTCGCCACCTTGGGGCTGGGGACCATGATCCGGGACTCGCCCTCGAACTGGACCTCCCGCCCGCCATTAAAGAAGAACGTGACGTGCGGGTACTTTTCCGTCTCCGCCGCACGGAGCTGCGTGAGCCCCTCGCGCGAGATGACCTCGCCGAGCGTGTCGGCCAAGTCCCGCTTCTCGAACGCCACGGGCACCTGGAACGCCGCGCTGTAGGGCGTCATGGTGAGGTAGTGGAGGTCGAGCAGCGGCCCCCGGTCGAAGCCGTCGAAGTCGGCCTCAGTGAAAGCCTGCGTGAGCTGGCGGCCCCGGTCGGAGCGGAAGTTGAAGAACACGAGGGCGTCTCCGTCCTCAACGCGCGTGCCGTCGCCGTCGCCGCGGACGCCCGGCTCCACGAACTCGTCCGTGACGCCGTCGGCGTAGCTCGCCTCCAGGTACGCCGCCGGATCCTCGTAGCTCGTCCCGACGCCCTGGGTCAGCAGGCGGTACGCCTTCTCGGTCCGCTCCCAGCGCTTGTCGCGGTCCATCGCCCAGTAGCGCCCCACCACCGACCCGATGACGCCCACGCCCGCGGCGTCGATGGCACTCTGCACGTCGCGGACGTAGTCGGCGCCGGCCTGGGGGTCCGTGTCGCGCCCGTCGGTGAACGCGTGGAGGACGACGTGGTCGGCCGGCATCCCCTCCTTCGCAGCGAGTTGCAAGAGCGCGGCGAGGTGGGTGAGGTGCGAGTGGACGCCCCCCGTGCTGACGAGGCCGATCAGGTGGAGCTTCGCTCCGTTCGCGTGGGCGTGCTGGACGGCCTCGCGGAGCGCCGCGTTCTCGAAGATCGACCCGTCCTCGATGGCCTTGTCGATCCGCGTGATGTCCTGGTCCACGATCCGCCCGGCGCCCAGGTTGGTGTGGCCGACCTCCGAGTTGCCCATCTGCCCCGTCGGCAGCCCGACGGCGCGACCGGACGCCTCCAGCGTGGACCACGGCGCCTCATCAAACAGCTTGTCCAGGAAAGGCTTGCGCGCCGCCTCGATGGCAGAGACGGAGGGGTCCTCGGCGATGCCGTAGCCGTCGAGGATCAGGAGGAGGTGTTTGCGGGGCACGGGTACGAGGGACGAGTGAGGGAGCGACGGGAAGGTGCCTGCGCGGAGGGGCCCCTGCCAAGGCGCCCGGGGAAGATGCCCCGAACTTTCCGGCGCCCTACGCCCCCCGACGCATCCCGGGCGTGAGGGCGGCGTCCGGGTGGAGCGGACCGCCGTCCGTTCCGAGGAACGAGGTACAGTGCGCGCAGCGGCTGGCGGCGTACGGGACCGTCTCGCGACAGTACGCGCACTTCTTCGTGGACGGCGTGTCCGGCGCCTCGGCCTGCCCGAACTCGTCGCGGATCTCCTCGGTGGCGCGCTGGACGAGACGGACGATCAGGAACACCGCCAGGGCGACGACGAGGAACGTCAGCAGGTTCGTCAGGAAGGCGCCGTAGTTGAGCGTGACCGCCCCGGCCGCCTGCGCCGCCTCCAGCGTCGGGTACGGGCCGGGGACGGCATCGCCGCTGCGGAGGAGGAGGTAATAGTCGGAGAAGTCGGTCTCGCCGAGGATGAGCCCGAGCGGCGGCATCAGGAGGTCGTTGACGAGCGACTGGGCGACGGTCGTGAACGCCGCGCCGACCGTGAAGCCGATGGCGAGGTCCACGAGGTTGCCGCGGAGGGCGAACGACTTGAAGTCGGAGAAGAGGGGCACGGGAGGATCAGGGAGGCGAGGGCAGCGGGCTCAAACGCGGTAGTCCTTGACGCGTTTGGTGGTCCGGCCGGTTCGGGCGTCGAACACGTTCATCGAGCCCGTCCACGGGTCCGCGATCTGCTCGACACCCTGGCGGTCCACCTTGAGGGCGGGCTCGTCGAAGTAGCGGCGGGCCGTCTTGGAGTAGTAGCGGCCCTCCGTCGGGTCGAGCCCCGGGAGCGGGTCTGGGAGGCGCTGGAGGGCGGCGTAGTAGTCGCAGAGGTCGGTGAGCGGGCAGCGCTCGCACTTGGGCTGGCGGGCCTCGCAGGTGTAGCGCCCGTGGAGGATGAGGAGGTGGTGCGCCTCGCCCCACTCCTCCCGCGGGATCACGCGCCGCAGTCCCTTCTCGACGGCGAGGGGCGTCGGCTGGTCCTTCACGAGGCCGATCCGGTTCGCCACGCGGAACACGTGCGTGTCGACGGCGATCGCCGCCTCGCCAAAGGCGACGGCCACGACCACGTTCGCCGTCTTCCGCCCCACCCCGGCCAGCGTCACGAGGTCGGCGTGCGCGCGGGGGACCTCGCCACCGAAGTCGTCGCGGAGCATCCGAGCCGTCCTGGCGAGCGCCTTGGCCTTGTTGTTCGGGTACGACACCGACCGGATGAACGGGAAGATCTCCTCGACCGACGCCTCCGCCATGGCCTCGGGCGTCGGGTACGTCTCGAAGAGGGCTGGCGTCACCTCGTTCACGCGCTTGTCGGTGCACTGCGCCGAGAGGATCACGGCGACGAGCAGCTCGAACTCGGTCCGGTAAGCGAGTTCGGTCTCCGGCTCGGGGATCTGCTCGTGGAGGCGGTCGAGGACGAGGCGGGCTTTGTCCGTTCGGGTCACGGTCGGGAAAGTGGCGAGGCGGCAAGATCGGACCCACCCGGGCCGGCCGTCGAGGGTTTCCCCGGGCGGCTAGCTTCCGGCCATGCGACTCCTCTGCCTCGCCCTCCTCACAGCGCTCCTCTCGGTCGGCACGTCGGCTCAGACGGCCGACCTCCCCGCCGTCGCCCCCGGCCTCTCGGACTCGGTCCGCGTCTCGCTCCTCACCATGCTCCCGGGCGACGAGGTCTACAGCCTGTTCGGCCACAGCACGCTCCGCATCGCCGACCCCGCGTCGGGCATCGACCGGACGTACAACTACGGCACGTTCTCCTTCGACCAGCCCTTCTTCGTCCTCCGCTTCCTCCGGGGCTCGCTCGACTACATCCTGGACACGGCCCCGTTCGACCTGGAGCTGTGGAAGTACCAGACGCTCCGGCGGCCGATGATCGAGCAGCGGCTGGACCTCGAACCGGACGTGGCCCGCGCGCTCTACGACCGCCTGGAGACGAACGCGCTCCCCCAGAACCGGAGCTACCGCTACGACTTCTTCTGGGACAACTGCTCGACGCGCCTCCTGAGCGTCCTGGACTCGGCCCTCATGGACGCCGGGCGCCCGACGGTCGACCTGCCGCCCGTCGACGAGCCGCGGACGTTCCGCCAGCTCCTCGACCCGTACTGGACCGAGATGCCGGCCGTCGGCTTCGGGGCCAACCTCGGCCTCGGGGTCCCCGCCGATCAGGTGGCGACGGCGCGCGAGGAGACCTTCCTGCCCCTCGAACTGGCCGCCCAGCTCGACCGTGCCCGGCTTGGCGGCCGTCCGCTCGTGGCGAGCCGCGATACCGTCTTCTGGGTCCCCGGCGCCGACGTGCCCGATCGGGCCCCGAACGTCCCCCTCTGGGTGGCGTGGGGCGTGTTCGCCCTCGGTGCCGGCGCCACCTTCCTCGGCTGGCGCTCGCCGCAAGGCCGCCTCGGGCGGTGGGGTGACGCGCTCCTGTTCAGCGTCGTCGGCCTCGCCGGGCTGATCCTGCTGCTCCTCTGGACCGCCACCGCTCACGCCGTCACCGGTCCGAACTGGAACCTGCTCTGGGCCTGGCCGACGCACCTCGGCGCGGCCTGGGTGCTCGCGGTGGACCGACGCGGATCGTGGGGCCGCGTCTACTTCGGCGCTGCCGCCGCCATCACCGCCGCGACCGTCCTGCTGTGGGCCGTCCTCCCGCAGACGCTGCCGGCCGCCGCCCTCCCCCTCGCCGCGCTGCTCGCGCTCCGTGCGGGCTGGATCGCCTGGTCGTCCCCCGCGAGCGCTCGACGGGCCGACGACGGTGGTGCGATGCCGGCCCGCGTCGGCGGGGGAATCCCTGAACCCCGCTAGCGCGCAGACCTACGCGCCCGGACGCCCGTTCCGTCCCCATGCACGCCCTCCTCTACCGCTCGCTCGCCCAGACCGGCCTCCTCGCCGACGACCTCAACGCGGTCATCGCGACGGCCCAGGACCGCAATCGTCAGCTCGACGTGACCGGGCTGCTGCTCCACGGCCGGCTGGAGACGCTCCCGAGTGCGCCGGGCGAGTTCGTCCAGTGGATCGAGGGACCCGAGACCAACGTCGAGGCCCTGTTCGCGGACATCGAAACCGACCCGCGGCACCACGACGTCGAGATCCTCGCGCGCGGGCCCATCGAGACGCTCACGGACCGAGCCCACACCTCCGTCCACGTCGATCTAGAAGGCGGCCGGCTGTTCCAAGGGTGGTCGATGGGACTCGTCCGACTGGCCGAATTGCCCGCCACCCTCGACGGCTTTCTCCGCTTCGCGGCCGACTGGGACAGGCACGTCCTCCCGTCGGCGGCCTGAAGGCAGAGCCCCCAGGGTACCGCGTACGGGATTTGAACCCGTGTTACCGCCGTGAAAGGGCGGCGTCCTAAACCCCTAGACGAACGCGGCAGGGGCCGTCCCCGGAGGGTCGGCGGCGACTCGAAAGCCGCGGGGAGACTAGTGGGAATTGAACCCACGACCTCCAGGGCCACAACCTGGCGCTCTAACCAACTGAGCTATAGCCTCCGTGGTCCGCCCGAGACGGGCGGGCAGAAAAGGTACGGCCCCTCCCCGGGCGCGCTGCGCGACGTGGGTTGAAAATGTGCGAAGGCCCCGGCCCTACCGGATCACAGCCACCTTGCCGTAGAGCGTCTCGCCGTTCTCCCCCGACGCCACTACGAGGTACACACCAGACGGGGCCGGGCGGCCCGTCCGTTCGTCCCGGCCGTCCCAGCGGAACGAGCCGCCGGCCGCCTCGGCCGCGTACAGAACCTCGCCCGCCACGGTCATGACGCGGACCGTCGACCGAGCGGAGGCCATGCCCGTCACCACGACGCCATCGCCCCCCTGGGCCGGGCGATACGGACTCGGCGACACGTGCAGCTCGTCCGACGTGGGGAGCGGCCGCGTCGCGTCGCCGGGCACGCTGAAGAGGCCGGTGGCCGAGGCGAAGAAGACGCGGCCCGAGCGCGGGTCCACGGCGATCGAGTTGATGAGGTTGTCGGCCAGCGGGCTGTTCTCGCTCGCCCACTGGCGGACGACGCCGTTGCCCTCGGCGTTGATGAGGTAGGCGCCAGTGGAGGTGGCCACCCAGATCTGCCCGGCGGGGTCCACCTCCAGGTCGTTCACGGCCACGTCGCGGAGCAGGTACGAGGTGCCGTCCTCGGTCCGCGCCCACTGCGGCGTGGCGAGGCCCGCGCTCCCGCCGAAGGCGGAGCCCGGCGAGAACACGTAGGCGAGGCCGCGCGCCGTCCCGATCCACACGCGCCCCTCCCGGTCGACGACGACGTCGCGGACGTCGGGGTCGGGGAGGCCCTGCCCACTCTGCGGGCTGTCCGAGAATCGCCGCCCCCGGTCGTCGGCGGGTGAGGCAGGGTCGTCGCCGGTGTCCCACACCCCCAGCCCGGCCGTGCCGAGCGCGAGCCACTTCTGCCCGAAGCCATCGATGGCGATCCGGCGCAGCTCGGCGTTCGACGGAATCCCGGACGGGAACGGGAGGCCCATCCACGCGCCGTCCTCCGTGAACAGGTGGAGCGGGCGGCCCGAGTTGTTCAGAACCCACCGATCACCGTCCTCGACCGCGACGTCCTTCACCACGACATAGTCGCTGGTCCCCTCGGCATTCCGGAGCGATGAGTTGGCCTGGCCGTAGACGGCGGTCGTCCCGTCGGGCTGGATGACGGTGAGCCCGCCGCCTTCCGACCCGACGTAGAACTCCCCATCGGGACCCGCCGCGCCGTTGCTGTAGGTGTACCGGTCGATCTCCGGGGCAAAGTCGGCCACGCGGTACGTCGCCCAGGCGCCGCCGTCGAGCCGATTGATGGCGGTCGTGCGGCCCTCGGCGATGCGCTCGGTGACGAGCCAGAGCGTCCCATTCGGGGCCACGTCCACTGCGACGATCCGGTTGGTGAAGGGACCGGCCGGAACGATGGGATCCGGGTCGTACGTGACCCGCCCGGCGCCCTCGTCGGGGAGGCGAAACAGGCCGACGACGGCGTCGCCGACCCACACGGCGCCGTCGGGCCCGACCACGAGGCCGGTGAGCAGTTGAGCCCCGGTCCCGTCGAAGCGGACCGTGCCCTGACCCGGGCGCACGGCCGACGCGTAGGTGGGCGTGAGAACGAGCAGGCGGTTCCCCTCCGGACGGAGCACCGTCGATCGGGTCGTCGATGAACAACTGGCGGTCCCAGGTGCCGGCGGCGGAGCGCCGATAGAGGTCGCGTGCGCCGTCCAGGCGACCGCCCGCGTAGAGGGCCCCGTCGAACGAGGCGAGGCTGAAGGCCGGCGACGGGGCGCCGTCGGCCCGCGTCCAGGCGCTCGGCGACTGGAGGTTGCCCGCCCCGCGCGCGGCGTGGAACACGCCACCGTCGGTCGCCACCCAGAGGCCGGGGCTGCCGTCCGGGCGCGGCGCCTCCAGCACGTCGTTGACGGGCGTCCCGCCCTCCAGGTCCCCGATCCGCGCGTAGGTGGAGCGGACCTCCTCCCGCTCCAGGTCGAACACGACGACGCCGAAGTCGGTCGAGAGGTAGAGCACGTCCCCGGAGACCTCCATCCGCCGGATGCCGCGCGACGGATACTGGTCGGCCCGCCGAATCGCGTAAAACGGGGTCACGTCGTTGGTCGCGGGGTCCAGGCGCTCCACGAGCCCACTCTCGTACCCGAGCCAGAGCGCCCCGTGTGCCTCGTCGTACGTCATCGCGTCCACGACCCCACCGCTCAGGCCGTCGACCGGCGTGTAGGTGACGATCTCGCCGTCCGGGACGCCGTAGAAGAAGAGGCCGGCGCTGTTGGCGGCCCACAGACCGTCGGGCGCGGAGGCCACGGCCGTGACCTCGTTGTAGGCCGGGTAGGCCCGCCAGCCCGCCGTCTGAGCGGCGGCAGCGGTGCCCCCGAGGACGACGAGGAGAACGACGAGACGAAGCGACACTGCGAGAGACCGCATGGGGAGAGCGGAAGAGGCGGCGTAGCGTCGTCGGGGTCGGTCGGGGGCTAGGAGAGGGCGGCCTGGAGGTTGACCATCTCGACGGCGGCGGCGGCGGCCTCGGCCCCCTTGTTGCCCGCCTTCGTGCCGGCGCGCTCCCAGGCCTGATCGAGCGTGTCGACGGTGAGGACGCCGAAGAGGACGGGCACGCCGGTGTCGAGGGCGATGCGCTGGCAGCCGCTCGTCACGCCCGAGGCCACGTAGTCGAAGTGGGCCGTGGCCCCGCGGATGACGGCGCCGAGGCAGATCACCGCCCCGTAGCGCCCCGATGCCGCCAGCGTCTGGGCGACGGACGGGATCTCGAAGGCCCCCGGGCACCACGCCACGTCCACGGCGTCGGGGTCGGCCCCGTGGCGGGTGAGGGCATCGACCGCGCCGTCGAGAAGACGGCGCGTGATGGCCTCGTTGAAGCGGCTGGCAACGATGGCGTAGCGGGTCCCGTCTGGGGAGACGAGCGCGCCTTCAAACGTGGTCGGCATGGCGTGAGAGGGTCCGCCGAAAGGTAACGACCGCCGCGAGCCGCAACGGGCCTCCCGACGTGCCCTGCCCTACTCGGCGTCGATGGCCTGGACGAGCCGGGCAGCGAACCCGCCGTCCCGGTCCGCGGCGCGGCGGAGGAGGGCGAGGCTCTCGTCCCGTCCCGGGCCTCGGGCGACGAGAGGGATCGTCCGCCCCGGAAGCGCCGAGAGGTGACCGTCGGCGCCATTCGGGGGTGCCTCCAGAGCGTACACCGTCGCGTGGAGCCCCGCCTCGGTCATCGCCCCCAGACACATGGCGCATGGCTCCAGGGTCGTCGCGAGGACGAGCCCCGGCTCGGCCCGACCTGCCTCCATCAGACGGTGGAGGGCGTCGGTCTCGGCGTGGCGGAGCCGGTCGCCCGCCGAAGACGCCCGGTTGCGGCCCTCGGCCCGGACCGTACCGTCCGGTCGCCCGATGACGGCGCCGATGGGGAGGTCGCCCGCGTCGAACGCCTCTCGGGCCTGGGCCAGCGCGGCGTCCATCAGCGCCCGCTGCGCGTCGAGGGTAAGGGCACCGTTCCCAGGCGCCGCCGCGGCCAGGGCCGCGTCGAGGTCGGCGACGAGGCCCGCGGCATTCGGGTAGACGGCCCGGGCACCGGCCCCCCGGAGCGCCTCGGCATCCCACACCCACGTCGCGACGCCGACGAAGGCGGCCCCGCCCCGCGTCGCGGCCTCGCCATCGTAGATCGTGTCGCCCACGAGCGCGCACGAAGCGGGCGGCACGCCCAGCTTGTCTGCCACGACGCTCACGAGGTCCGGCTCGGGCTTGCTCTCGTCCACGTCGGAGGACGTCGTGACGAGGTCGAACCGATCGCGGAGGTCGACGCCCACGCTCTCGAAGATGACGTCGAGGTCGTCGGAGGTCGAGGAGGTGGCGAGGGCGACCGTCAGGCCTCGCGCGTGGGCCGCCTCGATGAGCGCCTCGGCGCCGTCGAAGAGCCGAAACGAGGTCGAGGCCGCGATCTCGCGGAACGCCTCCGACGTGGCGTCGCGGAGGGTGTCTCCCCACTCGCGCTCGATGCTCTCCCCGAACACGTCGCCGACGAGGTGGTCCGCGCCCTTCCCGATCTCGCGGTCGAACCGGTCGCGCGGGAGGCCGAGCCCGTGCCGGCCGCCCGCCCGGACGAAGGCCTCGGCGTGCGCGGCGTTGGTGTCGACGAGCGTGCCGTCGAGGTCGAGGAGGAGGGCCGCGAGCGCCATCGGAGCGAGGGGAGTGAAGGGTGCAGACCCACGCCGACCTCTCGGGGTTCTCCGGAGGTCCACGGGAATCGGCGCTAGTTTTTCCCGCCGTCCGACGCCCTCGATGCCCGCTCCCACGCTCCTCCCGCCCGACGCCCTGCTCCCCGCGCTCCCGCCGTCGGTGCCCCGGCGGGCGTACCCGGGCTGGGTGCGCACGCTCGGCCGGTGGGTGTTCCGCGCGCTCGGCTGGACCTGGGTCGGCGGCTTCCCGGACCGGCCCCGCCTCGTCATGATCGGCGCGCCGCACACCTCGAACTGGGACGGCCTCGTGGGGCTCGCGGCCGCGGCGTCGTGCGGCGTCGGGTTCAACGTGTTCGCCAAGCGCCAGCTCTTCGTCGGACCGCTCGGGTGGGTGCTCCGGGGCTTCGGCGGCGTGCCCGTCGACCGGTCGCGGCCGAGCGGGCTCGTCGACGGCGCCATCGAGCGGCTGCGCCGCGGGACGCCCATGATCGTGGCGATCACGCCCGAGGGCACCCGCAGCCACGTCGTGCGCTGGAAGACCGGGTTTTACCGAATCGCTCGGGAGGCCGACGTGCCCATCGCCGTCGTCGCCATCGACTGGGGCCGCCGGCAAATCGGCGTCGTGGGCGCCATCGAGCCGTCCGGCGACCTCGACGCCGACCTGGGTGCTATCGGCGCGTTGCTCGACGGCGTCGAGGGGAAGCACCCGGCCCTCCAGACGCTCCCGCCCCCGCACCTCCCGTCCCCGCCCGCGAACTAGCCGACCGAGGGCTCCGCGTCGGCCGTGTCGAGGTCGTCGGCCGAGGCGCCGGAGACGCCGTTGGCCGCGGCGTCCTGCCGGGCCGGCCCGCCCGCCCTCGGCTTGCCCTCCTCGTTGTTCCGGTAGAGCCGGGTCGTGGGGTAGGCGAAGTCGATGTCATCGCGTTCGGCGAACCGGTCGAGGATCGTCTCCCACACGTCCTGCTCGCTCCCGCGCACGCGGCGGGGCGCCACGAGGTAGCGCATCGTGAGGCGCACGCCCTCTCCCACGACGCTCGTGTAGACGGTCGGGGTGAGCTTGGAGTAGAAGATGAAGTAGTCGCGGGCGGCCCGCCGGATCGTCCGCTCAGCGTCCTCCGAGAGGTCGTCGGCACACTCGGCCGCCACCTCCAGGAGGATCTCCTTGGCCGCTCGCCAGTCGCTCTCGAAGGAGACCACGACGGCCACCTCGTTCCAGACGTAGGCGAAGGCGCCCGTGTGGTTGATCACGGAGTCCGAGAAGACCCACCCGTTCGGGACGTGGATGATGCGCCCCGTCGACTGGCCCGCGCCCGTCTTCGTCCCCACCTCCAGGAGCGTGAACTGGAACACACGCTGGTCGATCACGTCGCCCGTGTGGGAACGGACCGTCACGCGGTCGCCCGGCGAGAACGGCCGACGCCAGATCACGAACATCCACCCGGCGAGGTTGACGAGCGGGTCCTTCAGGGCGATCGCGATGCCGGCCGTGAGGAGCCCGAGGAACGTGGCGAGCGAGCCGATCGCGCCCACCCAGATCCGGATGAGCACGAGCGCGCCGAGGGCGACGGCCACGTAGGTCGTCCCCTTCCGCCACGTGTAGAGGCGCCGGACGTCGTCGGGCGAGCGGCGGCGGACGACGGCCAGCACGAGCGCCCGCACGCCCCACAGGACCACGAACAGGAGCAGGGTGAGGAGGAGGTCGCGGGCGACCGTCTCGCCGAAGCCGGTGACGCTCTGGACGGCGTCCGTCAACCGCTCCAGCACGCCGCCCCCGACGTCCGCCAGGGGAACGTCCTTCTCGGCCTTCAGCGAGTCCACCACGCCCGGGTCGATCCGCCGAGCCGAGTCCTGCACCGACGCCACCACCGACTGCGCCGGCTTCTGCACGGCGGTGGGTACGCGGCGGAGGACGGCGTCGAGGAGGAGCGAGTCGGCGGGCTGGGCGAGCATGGCGTACGGTACGCCCGGCGACGCTGTGCGGTCCACACCGCGGCTCCCAACAACGACGCCCGCCGGGCACGAGGGCCGGCGGGCGTCGGAGGGGCAGCCTGGGAGGACGCCTACTCGGGCGTCCCGGCGTCGGTCTCGGGCGTGGCCGCCGCGCCCGAATCAGCCTCGGCGATGAACTCGGCGAGGCAGCGCGGGCTGTAGGACGCATAGGTCGCGGCCACGAGGCGCCCCTCCACCGCGAGCTTCGGCACGCTCATGCTGCCGTCTGGCCGGGCGAACGCCTCCGTCACCGCATTGGCCTCAGTCTGGATCTGCTCGAGGAGCGGGCGGAGCTGGTCCTGGTCCTCGACGAGCGCGCGGAACGCCGCCCCGTCCATCCCGACCGCGTCGATGGTCTCGACCAGCTCGTCGAGCGTCATCCCCCAGGTGTTGTCCTGGCGGCGGAACATCTCCTCCATGAGGTCGAAGAAGCGGCCCTCGCGCTGCGACAGCTTGAGCGCGATGATCTGGCCGAGCGACTCCTGGCGGAGCGGGTACGGGACGTAGTAGAAGCGAGCCTGCTCGCCCAGCTCGGCCGTCACCGGGTCGAGCGAAGTGAAGAGATCCTTGCAGTGCGGGCAGTTCGGGTCGAACACCTCCACGACGCGGACCTCGGCGTCGGGGTCTCCCTTGAACGGGCCGGTCGTGAACGGTGAGAGGTCCGTCACGCGATCGACCGTGGGGTCGTACTCGCAGGCGCCGCTCTCATTCCGCGCCGGGGCGAGGCCGTTGGCCGTCGGGCGCGTGAGCTGGCGGACGGCGGCGGCCCCGTCCCCCGGTGTCACGCCGCCGGCCCGGTTGGCCCACACGATGTCGGCGAAGAAGAGGAGCATGAAGGCGCCGAGCAGCGGCGCGTAGGGTCGGAGCGCAGCGAACCCGCGGCGGTCGACCTGGCCCTTGCGGCGGGGCGCCTCGACCATGCCCGTGTGGAGACGGCGGTGTTCGATCATGTGGAGGACGAAGAGGGTGAGGACGAGGGCCGCCGACGTCATGCAGAGCACGCAGAACGACCCGATCTTGACGGCCTGAACGTAGACGAGGAACGCCGTGTAGAGCACGCCCACGCCCACGACGCCCACGCTCGTGAGGCGGAACCGGTTGTCGCCCGAGGCGACATACCCGAGGCGGAGCGCGACGACGAGGAGGTAGAACAGCCCCCCCAGACGATGTTCGAGACGCCGAACATCGTGGCCCACTCGCTTCCGGTGACGGCTGCGCAGCCCGTGGTCTGGGTGCCGATGTCGTCGGCCGAGAAGACGACGCCTGCTAGGCCCGAGCAGCCGTTGGCGAACCCGTTGGCCTGCTGGAGCCCGAGGTGCGTGACGACGAGAACGCCCAGGAGGGCGACGCCGACGATGACGCGACGGAGGACGGAGGTCTGGGCGGGGAGGGCCATGCGCAGGCGGGAGGAGTCAGGGGGAACGGCTCGGGGTCTCGCTCTCGCGTATCGGGCCGCGGGGACGAATCTACAGAGCCCCCACCCATTCGCACCGAAGAGATCCGTCGAGATCGCTGACTATGAGCGAATGATGGGGGACAAACTCTTGCCCCGCTAAAAAAACAACACACGACCCTTGACTCCGTTGGACCAGCAGCCTACCCTTCTGCTAAGTTTTTAACACGTCCACATGCCTCCCCCCCTCCTCAGCCGCCGCGAGCGCGAAGTGCTCGACGTCGTTCACCGGCTCGGCCGAGCCACGGCCGCCCAGGTCCGCGCCGCCCTCGCCGCGCCGCCGAGCGACTCCGCCGTCCGCACCCACCTCCGCATCTTAGAGGAGAAGGGACACGTCAAACACGAGCAGGACGGGCCGCGCTACGTCTACCTCCCGACCGTCGCCCGCGAGGCGGCCGGCCGGAACGCGCTCCGCCACCTCCTCCGCACCTTCTTCGCCGACGCCCCCGAGCGCGCCGTCGCCGCCCTCCTCGACGAGACCGCTGCCGATCTCTCGAAGGACGACTTCGACCGACTCGACGGCCTCATCCGCCAGGCCCGCGACCAGGGACGATGATGCTTCCCCTTTCCCCCTTCCTCCTCTCGATCGTCTTGAAGGGCGCCGTCGTCCTCGCGATCGCGGCCCTGGCCACCTGGATGCTCCGCGGCGCGACGGCCTCGGCCCGGCACGGCGTGTGGGCCGCCGCCTTCGCCGCCCTGCTGGTGCTCCCCGTGCTCGAAGCGGCCGGCCCCTCGTGGGCCGTGTCGATCCTGCCGGCCTCGGCGGAGCACCACACGGTCGCGGTGGCACCGGTGGCCGCGCTGGCACCGGCTCCACCGGCCCCTCCCGTGCCCCCCGTACCGCCGGCGCCTCCGGTATTCGAGGTCCACGCGCAGACGGCTGGCATGGACGCGGTGACCGCGCAGATGGAGGCCGAGATGGAAGCGGCCGCCGCCGACTTTGAACGGGAGATGGAAGGGTTCGCCGACGAGATGGCGCGCCGCGAGATCGAGATGGAGGCGCTCGATGCGGCCCTCGCATCCTTCGACCACCCGATGCCTGACGCCATCGCCCCGGTGGTGGTCACCCGCGCGACGGGCGCGGCACGCGGCGGTTTCTTCGACGCGTGGTCGTCCCCGATGCGCTGGGTCGCCGGTCTATGGGCCGTCGGCGCGCTGATGGTCGGGCTCGCGTGGCTGAGCGCGTTCCTCTCGGCGTCGCGCCTCGTCCGCGAGGCGACGCTCGAGACCGACCCCGAGTGGGGCGTCCTGGCCGAGCGCGCACGGCTCCTCTCCGGTCTCTCGGAGCCCGTCCGCCTCCTCCGGTCCGACCGGCTCGACGTCCCGATCGCGTGGGGCTTTGGCCGTCCGGCGGTCGTCCTCCCGGCCTCGGCCGACGAATGGACCGACGATCGCCGCGAGGCCGTCCTCCTCCACGAGATGGCCCATCTCCGCCGCCATGACGCCTGGACGCAGGTCGTGGCCCAGGCCGCCCTCGCCCTCCACTGGCCCAACCCGCTCGCGTGGCTCGGCTACCGCCGGTTCCTCGACGCCCGCGAGCAGGCCTGCGACGACGCCGTGATCCAGGGGGGGGCCCGCCCTTCCGCCTACGCCGAGCATCTCGTCGGCGTCGCGCGGGGCCTCCGCCGCGGCCACGTCTCCCTCGCCGCCGTCGCGCCGATGGCGCGGTGCACGGGGTTCGAGGACCGGATCCGATCGATCCTCGACGCCAATCGCCACCGCGGCCGCCTCGGGCGCCCGGCGCTGGGCGGGACGGTGGCCCTCGCGCTCCTCGTGATCGTGCCGCTCGCGGCGTTCGAGCCGGTCGAGCGCGCCCTCGAGGAAGCCACAACGAACGCCCCCCCGCCACGGCCTGACGTCCCGATGGTGGCCGATCCCGACACGCTCGACGAGTGGGAGGAGATCGAGGAAGCCGTCGCCGAGGTCCGCGACACCGAACAGCAGATCGACCGCCTGGAGGCGACGCTGCCCGCGCTCCACGCGGACCTCGCCCGCCAGCAGGCCGAGCTCGCCCGGTGGCACGCGACTGGCTTCCGCGGGGCCGCCAGCACGTTCGGCGTTTCCAAGGCTGACTGGCACCGCGCCTTCGCCGACATGAAGGTGGAACTGAGCGACCTCGACCTGGAAGGCCTCCGGGTGGATGCGCTCGAGGCCCTGGCGGACGCGGAGATCGACGTCAACGCTCAGGTCCGTGCGGCCTTCGCCTCCGTCGACCAGAAGGCGGCCGAGCGCGCCTACGCCTATGCCTACCGCGTCAGCGACGACGCACGCCGCGAGGCCCAGGCCGACCTGGAGCGGGCCCGAGCCGAGGTCGAACGCACCCAACAAGCCGCTCGCGTCTGGACGGTCCCGGCGCCCCCTACCGCTCCCGCACCGCCGGCCGTCACCGTCCGCCCGGCGCCTCGGTCCGACGCGCGCGTCTCCCCTGCCCCCCGCTCCTCCGACTCCGTCGACTGGGACGCCATCGACCACGCCCGTCAGGCCGCCCTCCGCGACGCCTCCTCTTGACCGACTCCCTCATGCTGATCCGCGTCACTCCCCTCCTCGCTTTCGTCCTCCTCGCCGCCTGCGCCACCACGGCCCAGCCCGCCCGCACCCTCACCGACGACGAGTGGTGCGAGAACGAGCGCCGGGGCGATCGTGAACGCGCCTGTGAGGTCCGCGAGACCGTGATCTCGGCGCGGAGCCTCACGGTCGACGCGACGCCCAACGGCGGCGTGTCCGTGAAGGTGTGGGACCGCGCCGACGTCCTCGTCCGCGCCAAAGTCTCGGCCGCCGCCCGTCGCCAGGCCGACGCCGAGCGGCTCGTACAGCAGACCCAGGTCCGCACGCGCAACGGACAGGTCGGGGCCGCCACGCCCCGCACCAACGGGGACGCCTGGGTCTCGGTGAGCTACGAGATCTTCGCCCCGCGCCGGACCAACCTCAACCTCCACACCACGAACGGCGGCGTCTCGGTCCACGGCATCGCGGGGAGCATCGAGGCGAACGCCGTGAACGGCGGGATCTCGCTCAACGAGGTCGGCGGGTCCGTCCGCGCGCGAACCACCAATGGGGGCGTCTCGATCGCCCTCGCCGGCGACGCGTGGGACGGCGAGGGACTTGACGTGGAGTCCACCAACGGGGGCATCTCGATCACGCTCCCCGAGAACTACTCGGCAGAGTTGTCCGCTCAGACGCAGATGGGTCGGATCTCGACCAGCGGCCTCACGCTGAACAACGAGCAGCGCGAGCGCGGACGGTGGACGGGCGATGAAATCCGCGCCACGCTCGGCCGCGGTGGCGCCCGGCTCCGCGCCGTGACGCATGAATGGAGGCGTGTCGATCCGACGGGGCCGCTAATTTTTTAGCACCAGCTGTAACCCTCGGGTCACAGCATCCGTCAGGAGGCCACACGTCTCCTGTCCCCTCTCCGGATCCCATGCGTCTCCTCCTTCTAGTCGCACTCGTCCTCTCCGCGTCGGTTGCCGCCCAGACCACCGTCGCCTCCGCCGACCTCCCCGCCGCCGTCCTGGCTGGCCCGGACCCCGACGATGGCCCCCGGACCCTCGGGGCCCACGCCATCGAGGCGGATGTCATCACCCTGGACGGCCAGCTCGACGAGGCGGCGTGGCAGGAGGCACCGATGGCCGAAGGGTTCGTCCAGCACCAGCCGAACCCGGGCCAGCCGGCCAGCGAGCGATCCGAAGCCCGCGTCCTCTACGACGCCGGGACGCTGTACGTCGGGATGCGGCTCTACGACTCCCAGCCCGCCGCGATCCTCGCCCCCCTTGGTCGGCGCGACGCCAACCTTACGAGCGACTGGGCCTACGTCGCCCTCGACTCATACGCGGACCAGCGGACCGCCTTCGTGTTCGCCGTCAACCCCTCGGGCGTGCTCCGCGACCTCCTCCTCTACGACGACGTGAACGAGGACACCTCGTGGGACGCCGTCTGGGAGGCCGCCACCAGCCGCGACGCCGAGGGCTGGACGGCCGAGTTCCGCATCCCGCTCAGCCAGCTCCGCTACACGCCCGCCGAGGGCGAGCAGGAGTGGGGCCTCCAGTTCGGTCGCGACATCAACCGGACCGGCGAGAAGGCCTTCTGGGCGCCGATGCTCCCTGAGGACAACGGGATGGTGAGCCTGTTCGGGACCCTCCGCGGGCTTCGGGGCCTCCGCGCGCCGCGCCAGCTCGAGCTGCAGCCCTACGTGGCCTCCAGCCTCACCCGGGCGCCGAACGACGACGACCTCGGCCGCGACCCGTACTACGCCTCCAATGACCTCGACCCGCGCGTCGGGCTGGACCTCAAGTACGGCCTGAGCAGCGACCTCACGCTCACGGCGACCGTCAACCCGGACTTCGGGCAGGTGGAGGCCGACCCGGCCCAGGTCAACCTGGGGGGGTTCGAGCTGTTCTTCGAGGAGCGACGGCCGTTCTTCGTGGAGGGCCGCGAGGCCTTCTCGATGGAGCCCCGACGCTTCTTCTCGAACGGTCGCCCGGACCTCCTCTACACGCGCCGAATCGGGCGGAGCCCGCAGCGTGGCAACTTCGTCCCGGACGGGATGGACGACCTCGTGGGTGACGGCACGGTCTACACCGATGCGCCCCAGCAGAGCACGATCCTCGGCGCCGCCAAGCTCTCCGGACGCATCGGGCCGTTCTCGGTCGGCGTGCTCAACGCCGTGACGGCGCGCGAGTACGGCCGCTTCCAGGCGTTCGACGAACAGGGCCAGCCGGTCGGGCAGGGCGAGGCGCTCGTCGAGCCGCTCACGAACTACGCCGTCGCCCGCACCAAGGGGACGTTCGGCTCGACGATCGTCGGCGGCGTTCTCACGTCGGTTGTCCGAGAGGAAGGCGCGTTGGAATTGGCCTCCCTCCTGCCCCAGCAGGCCACGGTCGCCGGTCTCGATGTGGAGCACCGCCTGACGGACGCGTGGGTCGTGAACGGCCAGCTCGCCGGGAGCTACATCTCCGGCAGCACCGACGCCATCACGCGGCTCCAGACCGCGTTCCCGCGCCTCTACCAGCGCCCCGACGCCAACCACCTCACGCTCGACACAACGCGGACGAGCCTCTCGGGCCTCACGGGCGAGCTCAACGTCCTGAAGGCGGGCGGCGAGCACTGGGTGGGCGGCCTCCACACCCAGTTCACCTCGCCCGGCTTCGACTCGAACGAGCTCGGATTCCAGAGCCGCGCCGACAACGTGGGCTTCGGCGGCGTCATCGTCTACCAGCAGAACGAGCCCCAGGGGCCGTTCCAGCGCTGGAACGCCAACTTCTTCGGCGGGTCCGACTGGAACTTCGACGGCGACAACCGGAACGCCTTCATCGGCGGCAACGCGAGCGCCCGCCTGAAGAGCTTCTGGGGCGGCAACATGAACTGGAACCTGTGGCCGCGCACGACCGGCGACCGCACCACGCGCGGCGGCCCCAACACGACCGACCCGGCAGGCTACTCGATCAGCGGCAACGTCTCGTCGGACGACCGGAAGCCGATCTCGGGGTACGTCTGGGTCGGGACGCAGGGGACCGAACTCGGCCGGCGCGCCTACGACTCCGAGATGGGCATGGAGATCCGGCCCTCGTCGTCGGTCCAGGTCAGCATCGGGCCGGGGCTTAGCGTGGCCCACAACCCGCGCCAGTTCGTCAGCATCGTCGAGGACGAGGGCTTCGAGGCCACGTTCGGCAACCGCTACGTGTTCGGCGCCATCGACCAGACGACGCTCTCGCTCCAGGCCCGCGTCAACTGGACGTTCACGTCGAAGCTCTCGCTCCAGACCTACGTCCGCCCCTACGTCGCCCGCGGCCGCTACGACGCGTTCCGCCAGATGACGGCGCCGGGCCAGCTCGACTTCCCCCGCTTCTCGGACGCCGAGGTCGCGCAGAACGACGACGGCTCGGTGACCATCACCCCGGCCGACGGCGGCGACGCCTTCGACCTCTCGCCCGACTTCACGGTCCGCGCCCTCCAGGGCAACGCCGTGCTCCGCTGGGAGTACCGCCCCGGCTCCGCCCTCTTTCTCGTGTGGCAGCAGCAGCGGAGCGGGTACGACTCGGACGGCGCGTTCCGCTTCGGGACCAACGGAGGGTTCTTCAACGACCCGGTCACCAACGTCTTCCTGATCAAGCTGAGCTACTGGCTCGGGTGACGGATCGCCCCTCGTCCCCCCGGACGCCCCGCCGGCACAGGTCGCTGGCGGGGCGTTTCCGTTCGCGCCACTCGGTCAGAGCCGCGGGAGGTCACGGACGGTCCGCTCGGAGACCACGTCGCCCGTGTGGAGCGTCGAGGCCGGCTCGAACAGGACCACCGACGCCGTCGGCAAGGCGACGGGCCGGTGCTCCACGCCGCGCGGGACGACCATCAGTTCGCCAGGACCAAGCGTGACGGCCTCGCGGTCCCGGAACTCGATTCGGAGCCGCCCCTCCGTCACCCAGAACAGCTCGTCCTCCTCGGCGTGGGCGTGCCACACGAAGGCCCCCTCCAGCTTCGCCAGCTTGACGAGCTGCCCGTTCAGCTCGGCGACGACGTGGGGCGTCCACGTCGCGTCGAACCGGGAGAACAGGTCCGCGAGGTTGATCCGGTCGGCCATCGGGCTCAGGTCTGGATCACGCCGACGCGGAACGGCTCGATCTCGGGGTTGTGGTCGGCCATCTCCAGGCCCGTGGCGATCCAGGCACGCGTCTCGCGCGGGTCGATGATCGCGTCCACCCAGAGGCGGGCGGCGGCGTAGACGGGCGACGTCTGCTCGGCGTAGCGCCGCTCGATCTCGTCGAGGCGCGCCGCGCGGTCCTGGTCGCTCAACTCCAGCCCCTGCTTTTCCAGCTTCCGCTCCTCGATGGAGAGGAGCGTCTTGGCCGCCTGGCTCCCGCCCATCACGGCGATCTGTGCGCTCGGCCACGCGAGGAACAGGCGCGGGTCGTAGGCCCGCCCGCAGAGCGCGTAGTTGGCCGCCCCGAACGAGTTGCCCACCACGACGGTGAACTTCGGGACGACCGAGTTGGCGACGGCGTTGACCAGCTTCGCGCCGTCCTTGATGATCCCGCCCTGCTCCGCCCGCGTGCCGACCATGAAGCCCGTCGCGTCCTGGAGAAAGAGGAGCGGGATCTTCTTCTGGTTGCACTGGAGGACGAACCGGGCCGCCTTGTCCGCCGCGTCGCCGTAGATGACGCCACCGATCTGCATCTCGGCCGCCTTCCCCTTCGGCGCCTTCGCGCGGACCACCTGCCGCTGGCTCGCCACGATCCCGACGCTCCACCCCTCGATTCGGGCGTAGCCGCAGACGAGCGTCTGCCCGTAGCCCGCCTTCACCTCCGTCCAGCTGTCGGCGTCGACGAGGCGGGCGAGGAGCTCGCGCGTGTCGTAGGGTTGCTGGCGGCTCTCGGGGAGGACGCCTAGGATCTCGTCCGGGTCGAAGGCCGGGTCGCGGGGCTCGTCGCGGGTGAAGCCGGCGCGGTCGTGCGGGCCGAGGCCGGCCACAAGGTCGCGGATCGTCGCGAGCGCCGTCTCGTCGTCGGGCATCTTGTAGTCGCAGACGCCCGAGATGTCGGTCTGGGTCGTCGCCCCACCGAGCGTCTCGGCGTCGGTCTCCTCCCCGATGGCGGCCTGGACGAGGAACGGTCCGGCGAGGAACACGCTGCCCGTGCCGTCCACGATCAGGCTCTCGTCGGACATGATGGGCAGGTAAGCGCCGCCGGCCACGCAGCTCCCCATGATGGCCGCGATCTGCGGCACGCCGAGCGCGCTGAGCCGGGCGTTGTTGCGGAAGATCCGCCCGAAGTGGTCGCGGTCCGGGAAGATCTCGTCCTGCATCGGGAGGAACACCCCGGCCGAGTCGACGAGGTACAGGATCGGGATCCGGTTTTCGAGGGCGATCTCCTGCGCGCGGAGGTTCTTCTTGGCCGTGATCGGAAACCACGCCCCAGCCTTCACGGTGGCGTCGTTGGCGACGATCATGCACAGCCGTCCTGAGACGTGCCCGAGCCCCATGACGGTCCCACCGGAGGGGCAGCCGCCCTCGTCCTCGTACATCCCCCGTCCGGCGAACAGGCCGATCTCGCGGAAGTCGCTGTCGTCGTCGAGGAGCGCGCTGATCCGCTCGCGGGCTGTCAGCTTGCCCCGCTTGTGGTGGCGCTCGGTGGCCCGGTCGCCCCCGCCCCGGCGGACCTCGTCGGCCTGCTGGCCGAGGGCTTCGAGTTGCCGGCGGTGGAACGCGACGCGCGCGTCGTAGGCGTCCCGCAGGGGCCCCTGGTCGGGGATCGCTGAGCCGAGGGGGAACGCGCGATCGGGGGTGGACGGCGAATCGACGGCGGGGTCAGACATGAGCGGTCGGAGAGGGGCCCCAAGCTACGGACGCGCCTCCGGGGCCCGTCCAAACGAAAACCGGCGCGCCCCGTCTGGAGCGCGCCGGTCGACCTGGCGGAGCGTCGGGCCTAGAGGAAGGCCGACATCTTGCGCATGATGATCTGGCGATCCTCTCCCGTCTGGGCGTGGATGAGGTTGACCATCTGGCTGAGGCTGCCCCGTGCCTTCTTCATCTCGCTCTCGTCGAGGTCGCCCCACGTCGAGAGGATCTGGGCCTTCATGCGCTCCCAGTTGTCGTTCATCCGCTGCTTGCCCATGGTGTCGCTGGCTGTGTCCGCTCCGGACGGTGAATGCTTGGCGTGCTAAAAGTTACGGGCGATGCCCGCCCCTCACAAACGAAGGCTCGGCGCGGAATGGTGTGCCCCCGGTGCGACCGCTCATCCGGCTAGGCCTCTCCCCAGGCCTGGACCAGTCCGAGCAGCTTGCGCTTGGCGACGGGGAGGAGCGTCTCGTCGAGCGGGAGATCGAGGTCGGCGTCGAGTCGAAAGGTAGCGGGGGCCGGGAGGTCGGGGGCGACCGCCACGAGCGCTGCCTTCCACGAATGCGGCGGCGCCAGGGGATCGAGGGCGACCGCCACATCGGCGGTGCGGAGGCTGCGGTAGCGGCCGTCCTGGCCCGTCAGCGCCGACACCCGATAGCGGATCGCGCGGACGCCCTCCTGGCCATCCCGCACCACGAGGTATCCCTCGTCGCGGTACGGCGGCACGAGACCAACGGCGGCCAGGTCGGCGTGCTCGGACGCGAACTCGTAGAGCGCCCGCCCCTCTTCCAGCGTCTCGACGATCTGGGGGAGTGCCCACCGCGCGAGCCCGACCGCCAGCGGCGCCGGCGCCCCGGCGTGGACCACGCGCCCGGCGTCCCAATCGACCCCGATGGCCGGGCCGGCCGTCGAGCGCTCGACGCGCTCGGCACCGTCGAGGAGCGCGCGAAGACCAGCGTGCAGGGTCACGAGACGCCCCAGAGAGGGGTAGGCGCGGTACGTCCGGAACGCACGCCGGGCGCGCTGAAGACCACTGAGGATGCGGTAACGGGCCGCTTCGGGGTCGACGGCCGCCGCGAACAGGTCGAAGCTGAGGACAGACATGGGACCGGGGGACTGACGTTCACCAAATCTCCAACAATCACGCCAAGTCTCAGCAAGGCGTTTTGAAATGCCCTCCCGACACGTTCTTGTCGGTCCCCCTCCACGCGACGATGCAGGCTCTCCGAAACCCGCCGCCGCTCGAACCCTAGCGCCCCCCCGGCGCGTTTGGAGTTGTCTCTGACCGATTTTCCCCCGGCCGATGGCCGGCCCACCACATTTCCCCTTATGGACAAGCTCGTCATCCAAGGCGGATATCCGCTCCGCGGCTCCCTCCACGTCGGCGGCTCTAAGAACACCGCCCTCCCCCTCATGGCCGCTGCCATCCTCGCGGACGGCGTGACGACCATCCACAACATCCCCGTCCTCAAAGATGTCGCGACGTTCTCGAACGTGATCCGCGTGACGGGCTGCAAAGTCACGTGGGAGCCGGACGACGACCCCGACACGCCGGAGACGATCACCATCGACGCGAGCAGCATCCACCACTTCGAGGCGCCCTACGACCTCGTGAAGCAGATGCGGGCGTCGTTCTACATGCTGGGCGCGCTCCTCGGGCGGGGCGGCAAGGCACGCGTGTCGCTCCCCGGCGGCTGCGCGTGGGGCCCGCGCCCCGTCGACCTCCACATCACCGGGATGGAGGCGCTCGGCGCCGAGATCCGGGAGGAGGCCGGCTACGTGATCGCCGAGGCCCCGGGCGGGCGCCTCAAGGGCGGCCACATGCGGTTCGACCCCGTCAGCGTGGGCGCCACGATCAACGTGATGCTGGCGGCCGTGACCGCCGAGGGCGAGTCGGTCCTGGAAAACACGGCCGCGGAGCCGGACGTGGTCGTCTTCGGCCAGATGCTCCAGGCGATGGGCGCCCAGATCGAGGGCCTCGGGACCGACACCATCCGCATCCAGGGCGTCGACAAGCTGAACCCCGTCGAGTTCACCAACTGCCCCGACCGCATCGAACTCGGGACCTACATGATCGCCGCGGCCCTCGCGACCCCTCCCGGCGAGACGTTCCGGATCACCGGCGCCCAGCCCGAGCACCTCGGGCCGGACTTCACCGAGCGGTTCCGCGAGACGGGCGTCCCGTTCCGCGTCGTCGACGACCCCGGAGGTGACTGGCAGGCCGTCGAGGTCGACGGCGTCGAGACGATCCGGCCGGTCTCCATCGAGACGGCCCCGTTCCCCGGCTTCGCGACGGATCTCCAGGCCCAGTGGACGGTCCTGATGACGCAGGCCGACGGCCCCTCCACCGTCCGCGACACCGTCTACACCGACCGGTTCAAGCACATCCCCGAGCTTCGCCGCCTCGGCGCCGACCTCCAGATCAAGGGCGACACCGTTGAGGTCGGCGGCAAGGCGCGCGCCCTCAGCGGCGCGACCGTCATGAGCACGGACCTCCGGGCGAGCGTCTCCCTCGTGCTGGCCGGCATGGTGGCGACGGGCGAGACAAACGTGCTCCGCGTGTACCACCTCGACCGCGGCTACGAGCGGCTAGAGGGCAAGCTCCGACGCGCTGGCATCGACATCGAGCGCGAGCAGTACGACGAGGCCAACGCCGAGAGCGTCGCGGCCTGACCCCTCCCCTGCCTCTACGTCAGCGAGCCCGCGCGTCTCTTCGCGCGGGCTCGTTTGCTAGGGGGAGACGAGGTCGGCCGGATCCGGCACCACCGTGTCCAGCACCCGCGCCGACGACAGGACGCCCGGCATCCCCGCGCCCGGGTGCGTCCCGGCGCCGACGAGGTAGAGCCCGTCCACGTCCTCGCTCCGGTTGTGGGGGCGGAACAGGGCGCTCTGCAAGAGCTGCGGCTCCAGGGAGAACGCCGCGCCCTTCACCGAGAGGTAGTCGTCCAGGAAGCCCTGCGGAGTGAGCGTAAGGCTGGCGGTGACGTGCTCGCCGAGGCCGGGCAGGATGGTCTCTTCCAGATAGTCCTGGATCCGCTGGCGGTAGCGCTCGGTCTCCGTGCTCCAGTCGGTTCCGGAGTCGAGGTGCGGGACGGGCGAGAGGACGTAGAACGTGTCGTGGCCGGGCGGCGCCATCGCCGGGTCCGTCGCCGTCGGGCGGTGGAGGTAGAGAGAGAAGTCGTCGGCGAGGACCTTCTTGTGGAAGATGTCGTCGAGGAGGGCCTTGTAGCGCTCGCCGAGGAGGATCGTGTGGTGCGCCACGTCGTCGTAGGTCCTGTCCGTGCCGAAGTACCAGACGAACAGGCTCATCGAGTGCTTCGATCGGGCGAGGCGCTCGTCGGTCCACGTGGTCCGGTGCTCGGGCGCGATGAGCTCGCGGTAGGTCCACGCCGCGTCCGCGTTCGAGACCACGACGTCGGCGTCGATCTGCTCGCCCGTCGCCAACCGAACGCCCGTCGCGCGCGGCCGCTCGCCCATCGCGTCGACGGTGATCTCCTCGACTGTCTCGCCGAGACGGAACGTCCCGCCCAGCCGCTCGATCAGGTCCGCCAGCCCCTGCACGACGGCGCCGGTCCCGCCCATCGCGTACCACACGCCCCAGTGGCGCTCCAGGTAGGCGATGAGCGCGTAGATGCTCGTCGTCGAGAACGGGTTGCCGCCCACGAGGAGCGGGTGGAAGCTGAACACCTTCCGCAGCCGCCGGTCCTTCAGGTACTTCGAGACGAGCCCGTAGACCGTCCGATGGCTCTCCAGCGCCACCATGCTCGGAACGATCGTCGCCATGTGGCTCGGCTTGTCGAACGGGACGTGGCCGAGTTCGAGGAAGCCGGTCTCGAAGATCTTCTCGCTCTTGGCGAGGAAGCGACGGTAGCCGTCCACGTCGGCCGCGTTGAACCGGGCGACCTCGCGCTCCATGGCCTCCGCGTCGCCCGTGTAGTTGAACACCTCGCCGTCGTCGAAGCGGATGCGGTAGAACGGCGTCGTCGGGACGAACTCAACGTGGTCGGTGCGGTCCTCGCCCGCGAGGGCCCACAGCTCGTCGAAGAGGAACGGGGCCGTGATGAGCGTGGGGCCCATGTCGAACACGTACTCCCCGCCGTCGCCCGGGACCCGCTCGACGCGCGCGCGCCCCCCGGGCCGGTCCAGCCGGTCGACGACGGTGACGCGGTAGCCGCGCGTGAGGAGACGAACGGCGGCTGCGAGCCCCCCGAAGCCGGCGCCGATCACGACGGCGTGGGGCGCCTCCGGTCCGGCGAGCGTCGGCGGCCCCTCGGTGCGAAGGCGAGCATCAGAGCGGGTGGCGAGGCGGCGGATCCAGGACGACATCGGGCGAGGGGCGGGACGGCGCGGTCTACCAGAGGTCGACGGGCGCGTTCCGTCTAGGACGTCCGCGCCGACCGGACGAGGCCGCGGTGCCCGAGACCGCATCAGCGTCGTCAACTTTTTTTCTGAGGCGGGCGCACCAAGCCCCGGGCCATCCCGTTGTAGGGGCGCTACCTCCCCCGCGTTGTGTGTGTCGCGGGATGCCGGTCGGGGCGCCCTCTTCGGGGGGCGCCCCGAACTCGTTTTGGGGTTGGGCGTGAGACACGATCCCACGGGGTCGGTCGTTCAAAACCCCGCAGTGGCGGAGCCAAGATGTGGTCTCCGCGTGTTCGTCCCCCAGCCTTCCCCAGCCTCCATGTCTGTCACCCAGCGCAAGCTCTCCATCGCGGCCCTCGTGGTCGCCGCCTTCCTCGGTGGCATCTTCTTCGTCACGTCCGCCGCCAACCTCGTCGGCCTCCCGTCCCTCTTCCAGCGGGCGGACGCCCAGGTCGCTGCGCAGGACGCGGCCGAAGGGATCGCCACGGCCGAGGACCTCGGCCAGGCCTTCTCGGCCGTCGCCGAGCGCGTGAACCCGGCCGTCGTCCAGGTCCGCGCCACCCAGATCCTCGCGAGCGCCGGCCCTGACCTCGGGCCGTTCGGCGCCTTCTTCGGGCAGGGCCCGAGCGGAGGCGAGCAGCAGGGCCTCGGCAGCGGCGCCTTCGTCACGAGCGACGGGTACATCGTCACCAACAACCACGTCGTCGAGAACGCCGACGAGCTCCGCGTGGTCCTCTTCGACGGCCGCGAGCTCGACGCCGAGGTGGTCGGGACCGACCCGTTCTCGGACCTCGCCGTCCTCAAGGTCGACGGCGACGACTTCCCCTCCGTCCCCTTCGGCGACTCCGACGAGCTCCGCGTCGGGCAGTGGGTACTCGCCTTCGGCAGCCCGCTCTCGGCCGAGCTCTCGAACACCGTCACGAGCGGGATCGTCTCCAGCCTGGGCCGCTACAGCGGTGGCCGCGACCCGATGGGCCGCCAGTCCATCTCGAACTACATCCAGACCGACGCGGCCGTGAACCCGGGCAACTCGGGCGGGCCGCTCGTGAACCTGCGCGGTGAGATCGTCGGGATCAACTCGGCGATCGCCACGCGCACCGGGACCTACAACGGAATCTCGTTCGCCATCCCCTCCTCCATCGTCCGCACGACCGTCGAGCAGCTCATCGACTCGGGCGAAGTGGAGCGCGGGTACCTCGGCATCTCCTTCCAGGCGACCCCCCTCAGCCTCCGCCGCGTGCTCGACGTCGGCCCCGGGGCCGCGACCGTCGCGGGCTTCTCGGAAGACGCCGACGGGGACACGCCGGCCGAGGACGCTGGCCTCCGCGTGGACGACGTGATCACGGCCGTCGACGGCGTCACGCTCCGCGACGCCAACCAGATCGTCTCGCTCATCTCGAACAAGCGCCCTGGCGACACCGTGGAGCTCACCTACCACCGGGGCGACCGTGAGCGCACGACGACCGTGACGCTGGGCCGCCGCCCCGGCGCCGACCAGATCTCGCAGGCGCTCGCACCCGGCCACCCGTCGCGCAACGGGACCCACGAGCCGGCCAGCGAGCCGGCGTCGCTGGAGACGCTCGGGCTCACGCTCCAGAACCTCACGCCGCGCCTCGCGCGCGAGTTCGAGGGCTCGGAGGGCGTCCTGATCGCCAACGTGGACCGGACCTCGGAGGCCTACCGCGACGCCGAGATCCAGCCCGGCCTCCTCCTCACGGAGGTGAACCGCCATCCGGTCGCGAGCGTGGCAGACGTCCAGCGGGCTCTCGCCGACATCGAGGATGGCGGCTCGTTCCTCGTCCGCGTCCAGGCCCCGACTGGCCAGTCGTACCTGACGGCGCTGACGAAGGAGGGCTAGCCTCCTCCCTCCCCTCAAGCGAACGGGGCGCGTCCAGACGGGCGCGCCCCGTTTTTTCTGGGCGAACCGAAGGGCTCAGCCGTCCTTCAGCCGGGCCTGGATATCCACCCCCTTCCGGATGTCGTCGGGCGACGGCGTCCGGCCCTGAGCCATGAGCAGGTGAATGGCCGCGGCGTCCTTATCGCGCCCCACGGTGGCGACGGCGCGGACCACGCCGCCCTGGACGTAGGCGGCGAGGAACTGGCGGTCGTCGAGCGATCCGTCGATGACGACCTCGTCCCACGACTCGGCGTGGCCGACGTAGCGGAGGCTGAGCCCGAACTGGCCGGTCCAAAAGAACGGGACGGACTCGAACGGGAGCGCCCGGAGCGTGGGGTCACCGTCGGCCAGCATGTTGTGGGCGGCGAGCCGGCCGTGCTGCTGCGCGAGGCGCCAGTGCTCGATCCGCACACGCCGGCCGGTCGGCGCGTAGGGGAACGCGGCCACGTCGCCGGCGGCGAAGAGGCCGTCTCTGACCTTGAGCGTAGGATCCGTGGTCAGCCCGCCGTCCGACCGGCGGAATGGGGCGCCGCTCAAGAACTCCGTCGCGGGCGCCACGCCGACGCCCATCACCACGACATCGACGTCGTTCCGGTTCGAGCCGGTGATGACGCGGAGGGAGCCTTCCTTCTCCCGAATCCGGTCGACGCCGTGCCCGAGCCGGAAGCGGACCCCTGCCTCCTGGGCCGCCCGCTGGAACACCCCACCAACCTCGGGGCCAAGCGCCTTGGCAAACGGCACCTCCTCCTTCCCGATCACGACCACCTTGAGTCCACGCGCGACGAGGTTCGAGGCCGCCTCCATCCCCACGAACGACGCGCCCACGACGGCTACGCACTCCGCCCCCTTCACGTGGTCCACGATCCGCTTGGCGTCGTGCCAGGAGCGGAGGACGAGGACGCCCTCCAGGTCGCGCCCCTCGATAGGAAGGCGGCGCGGCTGCCCGCCCGTGGCAACGAGGCAGACATCGTAGGTGATCGGCTCCCGCTCCTTGAACGAAACGGTCCGCGACTCCGCGTCGAGGTCTGTGACGGTGCGCTCGGTCCATACCTCGATGCCGTGGCGCTCATAGAAGGCGCCGTCGCGGAGCGGGAGGGCCGCGTCGGGCGCGTCGCCGGCGAGGTAGCCCTTCGAGAGCTTCGTGCGATCGTACGGGGGCCGGTGCTCGCGCGTCACCATCACGAGGCGGCCGGCGTAGCCGGAGGCCCGGAGTTCTTCGGCGGCGGCCTGTGCGGCGGCCCCGGCGCCGAGGATCAGGAAGAGACGCTTGTCGGCCCGGTCGGCGTGGGACATGCGGCGGAGGCGGCCGTCGCTCTCCCGGTACGAGGTGCCCTGCCCGGTGGCATCGGCGTCAGCGGGCACGCGGACGAGCACGTCGTCGCCCTCCACCTTCGTCTCGAACGTGCGCAGGGCGTCGAGGGCGGGGGGCTGGCTGAGGGCCCCGGTCCTCACGTCGAACATGGCGTGGTGCCACGGGCAGACGACGGTGGCCCCCGAGAGGACGCCTGTTTCGAGCGGAGCGCCGTAGTGGGTGCAGTGCGCGGTGCAGGCGTGGAACCGGCCGTCGACGCGCGAGAGGAGCACATCGGTGCCACCGGCCGAGACCTGCCGCATCTCGCCGTCGGCGAGATCGGACGTGGCGGCGACGCGGACGAAATCGGGCATGAGGAGCAGAGGGAAGGGCGTCGGCTTCACGGCATGGGGTGGCGCCCGGTTCCGGCGACCCCGAGCGTCCGGCCCCGCGAGGCGCGCGGCGATCGGCGGTACCTTGCGCGTCCGCCCCCACCCGCCATGTCCACCGACGTCCGCGCCCTCATCGACCGGATCGCCACTGCCCTCGGCGACCAGGCCACGCCCGAGCGCGTCGAGCGCGTCGCGCGGGCCGTCCTCGACGCCCGCACGCCGCCCGCGGCCCGCCCGTCCGGCCCCCCGCCCCCCCCGACCGACGGGCCGCCCGCGGGCGCCACACGCGTCGTGGTGACGGCCTACGGCCACGACCAGCCCGGCGTGCTCGCGGCCGTCACGGCCGAGCTCTCGGCCTCCGGCGCCAACATCCTCGACGTGTCCCAGAAGGTGCTCCAGAGCTACTTCACCGTCGTCCTCGTGGCCGACCTCCCGGCGGGGTCGGACCTCGGCGCCGTCCGCGACGGGCTCCAGTCGCGGGGCGAGGCCATCGGCGCGCGCGTGCTCCTCCAGCACGAGGAGTTGTTCCAGGCGATGCACCGACCGTAGCCGTGCCCCTTTCTCTTACTGAGGTCCTCGAAACCGTCCAGATGACGGAGGCCGACGCCTTCGACATCCGGACCGTCACGCTGGGGATCAGCCTGCGGGGGTGCGCCAGCCGTGACGCCGAGTCGACCCGCCAGAACGTGTACGACCGCGTGACGCGGACGGCCGAGCAGCACGTGGCTGCCGCCGAGGAGGTCGAGCGCCTCTACGGCGTCCGGATCGCCAACAAGCGCGTCTCGATCACCCCGGCCTCCCTCATCGCCGACGGGTTCTCGCCGGACGACTTCGTGGCACTCGCCGCAACGCTCGATCGGGCCGCCGTCGAGGTGGGCGTCGACTACCTCGCCGGGTTCAGCGCGCTCGTCGAGAAGGGGACGACGCCGGGCGACGCCGCCCTCATCGAGGCGCTCCCCGAGGCCCTCGCCACCACCGGGCGCGTGTGCGCCTCCGTCGCCTGCGGGAGCACCAAGGCTGGCCTCAACGCCGACGCCGTCCTCGCCGTGGCCCGCGCCATCAAGGGCATGGCCGAGCGCACCGCCGACCGGGACTCCATCGCGTGCGCCAAGTTCGTCGCCTTCTGCAACGCCGTGGGCGACAACCCCTTCGTGGCCGGCGCCTTCCACGGGCCGAGCGAGGCCGGCGCCGTCCTCAACGTGGGCATCTCGGGGCCGGGCGTCGTGCTCCGGGCCATTGAGCGCCTCGGGCCGGGGGCCGACTTCGGGGCCGTCACCGACGCCATCAAGACGATGGCGTTCAAGATCACGCGCGCCGGCGAGCTCGTCGGCCGACGCGTGGCTGAGCGGCTCAGCGCGCGCTCCGGCCGCACGGTCCCCTTCGGCGTTGTCGACATCTCCCTCGCCCCCACGCCCGCCGACCGCGACTCCGTCGGCGACGTGCTCCGCGCGATGGGGCTGGCGGACGTGGGGGCGCCGGGCACGACGGCCGCCCTCGCCATGCTCAACGAGGCCGTCAAGCGCGGCGGGCTCATGGCGGCCCGGCACGTCGGCGGGCTGAGCGGGGCGTTCATGCCGGTCAGTGAGGATCAGGCCATGATCGACGCGGCCGCCTCGGGCCACCTCACGCTGGAGAAGCTGGAGGCCATGAGCGCGATCTGCTCCGTCGGCCTCGACATGGTGGCCATCCCCGGTGACACGTCCGCCGAGACGATCGCCGGCATCCTGCTCGACGAGTTCGCGATCGGGATGATCAACGACAAGACGACGGCCGTCCGGATCCTGCCGGTCGCCGGCAAGGGCGTCGGCGAGTGGGCCGACTACGGCGGGCTCCTCGGGCGCGCGCCGGTGATGCCGGTCTCGGGGGTCTCGAACACGGTCTTCGCACGGCGCGGCGGCCAGATCCCGGCGCCCATCCGGAGCCTTACGAATTAGGGATGCGTCCCCTCCGGGCGTTTGGATCCCCTAGTCGGCTATACCATTAAGAACTACCGGGCGGTGCCTGGGGCTATTTCTTTGGCCTGCCCTTAAAAACGGGCAGGCCCGTATTATCGGTCCGTCACGCCCCCTCCAATTCTCCATTTTCCGTGCGCGTTTTCTCCAAGATCCTGATCGTTGCCCTGGGCACTACGGTCGCTCTCGCTGCTTGTGACACTGGGCAGGCGCCCCCGCTGCCAGAGGTCACTGTCTCCTTCAAGCAGACGACATCAGACGGCGCGGCCGTGGCCATCGGCGAGTTCGAGGTCCAAGCCGAACCCATCCGTTTGGACGCAGCCTTCGACACGACACTGGCCGACGAAGACCCCAGTTCTTTGGAGATTAGAACGATCGAGCGCCCTGAGCTATCGCCTGGCTCGCACGTCATCGTTCTCTATACGGATGTGATCACCGACGTTTACTCGGTCTCCAACCACACTCCGGCCTCCCCTGTCCTCCGCACGCCCTCCTACGTCGCACTGCGAACGGGCGCAGCGAGTAGCACGATGACCCTCCGTGTCTTCGCGCTTGTGGAGCCCGGTGGATATGCACGTGGTCCCTTTGTGGTCATGTTCGACGGCCACGAGGTTGCTGTGGATGAGATCAGCGACTACGCAGTCGTTGCCTCTCCCGCCCTGAGCCTCACCGGCAACGACCTCGACTGGCAGTCTGGGCTGGACCGGTACTCGGTATCCAGCAACACGGGAGGCGCAGCGCTCCGAACGCTACACCTGATCCAAGAGCAGTGCCCCGGTTGTTCGTATAAGGACACGTCGTCCTACCTGGGTGGGTTTGGAGGGCTCCTCTCCGATGAAACGGTCGGGACCTTCGAGTACAGCTTGTACCTCCTCGAACGGTAGCGGCCTGAGGCGTCCCTCGACGCCAGCCGGCCGATTAGGCAATGATTTGTTGACCTTGCCGGCGGGACCCTCCGCCCTCTGGGTCGTTGGACGGCGGTTTCCACCGCCTCCCAGGCTCCCCCACTGGCCACCACCGTCCAGAAGTCCCTCTCGACCGCCCAGGTCGGCAAGAAGGGCAACCTCTACCGCGTCGCCCGGAGTGAGCGGCAGTTCCTGCTCCTCCTAGGCCTCGCGTTCTTCGCAGCCGGCGCGTCGTTCCCATACCCCGATGTGGCCCGGTGGGTCGGGTTCGTGCTCGCGGCCTACTCCGCCGTCGCGAACGACTCCATCCAGACGGTCGGGGTCTTCATCGCGTCGAACAAGCGGCGGCCGTGGTGGATGCTGTGGCTGTTCATCGGCGGGATCTTCCTGCTGACGGCCCTCTACGGCTGGGTCACGTACGGGGGCGACGTGAGCTACGGGCGCCTGGCCTCGAAGGGGTTCAGCGAGACGCCCCAGGCGTTCTCGTTCCTCCAGGTGGCCGCGCCCATCTTCCTCCTCATCATCACGCGGATGAGGATGCCGGTCTCGACCACGTTCCTCCTCCTCTCGTGCTTCGCGACGACGCCGGAGGGGATCTGGGACGTCCTCGAGAAGAGCCTCTGGGGCTACGTCGTCGCGTTCGTGACCGCCATCCTGGCGTGGCTGCTGGTCGGGCGGCTGATGCGGCGCGTGGAGGAGCGGCCGATGAGCCCGATCTGGTACCCGCTCCAGTGGCTCGCGACCGGCACACTCTGGGCCACGTGGATCATGCAGGACGCGGCGAACCTCGCCGTCTACCTTCCCCGCCAGCTCAGCGCGGTCGAGTTCGCGTCCTTCGCGGGCGTCGTCGTGGTCGGGCTCGGCGTCCTGTTCTTCCTCCGGGGCGACAAGATCCAGCGCGTCGTGGACGAGAAGACGAGCGTGGAGGACGTCCGCTCGGCCACCGTCATCGACTTCGTCTATGCCGTCATCCTGTTCGGCTTCAAGGAGGTCTCTACGATCCCGATGTCGACGACATGGGTGTTCATCGGCCTCCTCGCCGGGCGCGAGCTGATTCTCAGCCTGCGCGGCGCCAGCGACCGGCCGCTCAAAAAGGGCCTCCGCCTCGCCGGGCGCGACGTGCTCTACGCCACCATCGGGCTCGTGATCTCGGTGATCCTGGCGTTCGCGGCCAACCCGGCCTTCCGCGCCGCCGTACTCGAGTAGCCTACGCGGGGAGGCCGTGTCGACTCCGACGCCCCGCCTCTCGGGGTGGCCTCCCGCGAGGCTACAGGCGGAAGCGCTCGACGCCCGGCGCCGGCCGCCAGTCCGACTCAGGCTCGAACGTCTCCCAGAACAGGCGGCTGAACGCGCGGATGCGCTCGCTCCCCTCGTTGTCGGGCGTGAAGCGCGTGTCGCCCTGTTCGCGCGTGATGACCGTGAACACGTAGGGCCCGCTCGGGGCGTGGACGTACAGCACCTCGCTCCGCGACTGGCTCACGGCCCCCTGCTTGCTCGCCACCTGGACGCTCGGCGGGACGGCCGAGAGCGCCCCGTCGTCCCAGTGCGTGCGGGTGAGGAGGCGGTGCATTTCCTCGTCGGCCGCCGCCGAGACGGCCTCGCCCTCGACGATCCGGCGCATCAGCTCGCTCATCTCGCGGGGCGTCGTCTGGCCCCACCCGTAGCGCTCCCAGTCCGGCCGGCGGCCGGGGGTGCGGCTGTTCATGCGCGTGTCGTCGAAGCCGTGCGCCGCCAGCCACGCGTTGATCGCCTCGCCGCCGCCCGCGAGGGCCTGGAGCCACAGGCTGGCCGTGTTGTCGCTGGCTGAGAGCATCTGCTCCACGGCGCTGTGCAGGAAGACCGTGGAGGAGTCCCGGAGCTGGGCGAACAGCTCACCCGTGTCCTCGATGTAGCGGAGCGAATCGCGGAACGTGAGCCGCGTGTCGAGCGCGAGGTCGCCGGCCTCGATCCGGTCGAACGTAGCGACCAGGATCGGCACCTTGATCATGCTGGCCGTCGGGAACCGCTCGTCCGCCTGGAAGCTGGCGGTCCGCCCCGTCGGGAGGTGGCGGACGTAGACGCCGACGACGCCGTCGAACCCCGCCGCGATCGCCTCTACGGAGCGCTGGAGGGCGGCGTCGGCGTGCGGGGCCGGCCAGGGCGGAGCCGCCGAACGCGGAGCCGTGCTCGCGCAGCCGGCGAGGAGGAGAACGAGAAGGACGGCGAGAGGAGCGAGGCGGGGCATCAGCGCGTAGGGGAACCGACAGAACCTAGCACCCCGTGACTCAACTCGAGATCGGCTTTTCCTGCCCCTACTGCGCGGCGCCCATCTCCATGCTCGTCGACCCGAGCGTGCCGGCGCAGACCTACATCGAAGACTGCGAGGTCTGCTGCAACCCCATCGAGGTGAGCTACGCCGTCGACGGAGAGGAGGTGAGTGCCTTCGAGGCACGCAGCATCGAGCAGTAACGCAAAAGGGCCGCCCGAGCGAGTGCCCGGGCGGCCCTTCAGACCAAGCGAGGAGGCGCTTACTCGAAGCCGATCGTGAGGCCAGCCGTGAAGCCGACCTTCGGCTTCGGCGAGTTGGCGCCACCGATGGCGTAGCCATACTCGGTGTACTCGTCGAGCACCGCACCCTTGATGAAGAGCGAGGCCGGGAGGCTCGGGGGCGAGAGGCGGAGGTACGGGGCAACCGTGCCGGCGTGGCCGCCGACTCCATCCTGACCGACTCCGAGGCCGCTAGCGCTACCGAAGGCCGTGTTGGTCGGGGCGGCCATGCGCGTCTGGATCTGGAGGGCAGCGCCCACCTCCACGATGCTGAACTTCACACCAGCACCCATGAGGAAATTCCAGATGTCGTCGTCGCCCTCCGCGTCGCTCGCGTCATTGCTGTCACGGGCGAGGTGGAAGTAGTCGACGCCACCGAAGAGGCGAACGACTTCGCTCGGGTAGTCGAAGTCGGCCCCGAACATGAGGGCGTTGCGGCCGTCCGAGTTGCCGAGGGTGTAGGTCCCCGCTGCGGGGTCAAGCACGGCCTCGTCCCCGAAGTCGAAGATGTAGCCACCGTGGACGCCGACGACGCGGCCGCGCGCCGTGCCGTAGACCTTGAGCTGCTGGAGCCCGAAGTCGCTGTTCTGGAGCGCGAACGGCCCGAGCATCCCGTTGTCCTCCGCGTTGTTGCCGGCGACGTTGAGCTGGCTGCCGACGCCGAACTTGAAGGCCGGGAAGCTGATCAGGTTGACCTGCGCGCCGACGCCGATCCGCTGGCTCTTGACCTCACCGAACGGGACCGTGGCGTCGTCGCCACTTGTGTCCCACTGCTCCGCGCTCGTAAAGCCGAGTCCGTACTGGACCCACAGCTTGATGGGGGCGACGTCGGACGGGAAGCCGTAAGCGTAGGTGTCCTGCGTGAGCGACTGGACGTCGTCTTCGGTCAGCGCCTCGGGCGTGCCGAAGACGCTGGCGCTGGCCTCCGGGGCCGTCGCTTCGGCAGCCGGCTTATCTGCGTTGGGGGTTTTCTTCTCGTCGCCCCCCGTACCGGGGGTGGCGAGAGACAGTGATCCGGCCAGAAGGCCGACGAGTGCCACGTTGAGCATGGGGGGACCTCAGAAGTGAGAGTAACGGGTGAGGAGAGGTGTAGGATGATATCGGACGGCTCCGATCCCGGCAACCTGTCCGCGCCTCCTAAGCCTGCATCGGGCTCAGGTTCCATCTGGAACTGCTTTCTACCCTGCCGCAACCGCGCATTCAGCCCCGAATCACGCGTCGCGTACCTTCTTCGTCCCCTCTTCCCCATCCCGATGGAGTCCCCCGCCCGCGCTGCCCAGACGATCCTCGCTCGCGAGCGTGCCCTGCTCGACGGACTCGGTGCCCTCCTCGCCCGGGCCGACGCCCCGGACACGACACGCCGACGCCTCGCGGACCTCGCGCGGACGCTCGACGAGCTGTTCCTGCTCGTGGTCGCGGGCGAGTTCAACGCGGGCAAGTCGACGCTCGTAAACGCGCTCTTCGGGCAGCGCGTGATGGAAGAGGGGCCGGTCCCCACGACCGACAAGATCACCGTCCTCCGCCACGGCGACGCCGAGGCCGTCCACCGCCGGAGCGACTTCGTCACCGAACGGTCGCTCGACCACCCCTTCCTCGAGAGCCTCGCCCTCGTCGACACGCCTGGGACCAACTCGATCATCCGCGAGCACCAGGCGCTCACGGAGGACTTCATCCCGCGCGCCGACCTCGTCCTGTTCGTGACGAGCTACGACCGACCGCTCTCGGAGTCCGAACGCCAGTTCCTCGACTACATCCGGGGGGCGTGGGGAAAGCGGCTCGTCGTGGCCGTCAACAAGGCCGACCTCGCCGACACCGAAGCGGCGCTCGACCAGGTGCTCGGCCACGTCCGCGACGGGTTCACGCGGATTCTGACGGAGGCCGGGGTCGAGGACGTCCGCCCGCCCATCGTCTTCCCCGTCGCCGCGCGGCTCGCGCTCCAGGCCAAGGAGGCCGCCACGGCCGCTGGCGACCCGGACGCCTACCGGTCCGACCCGCGCTGGGAGGCGTCGCGTTTCGGCCCGTTCCAGCGGTTCCTCACCGAGACGCTCACGGCCGGGGCGCGCCTCGCCCTCAAGCTGTCGGGCCCGCTCGACGCCGCGGGGGCCCTCCTCGCCGACGCCCGCGACCGCCTCGCCGCCCAGCGCGACGTGCTCGCGACCGACGAGGTGGAGATCGCCGCCCTCAACGGCCGCTTCGAGGAGGTGAGCCGCTCGCTCGGCGACATCGCCGGGAAGGCGGTCTCGGATGTGGACCGCGAGCTGTTAGAGATGGAGAAGCGGGGGGTCCGCTTCCTCGACGACACAATCCGCGTCTCGCGCCTGAACCTGATCCGCGACCGAAACGCGTTCCGCGAGGAGTTCGGCCGCCAGGTGGTTCGCGACGCGGAGCGCCAGATTGAGTCACGCCTCGGCGACGCTGCCGATGCCCTCCTCCGCCGCGTCTTCGAGCTGTGGAACGAGACCTACGCCCGCCTCGCCGAGCTGCGCCGCGACGACGCCCAGGCCGTCGGCGGGTTCATGTACGACCGCGAGGAGGTCCTCCGCGACGTGCTCCGCGAGGCCCGGCGCACGATCGAGCAGTACGACCTCGGCGAGGAGGCCCGGCGGCTCTTGGAGAACACGCGATCGGCCCTCACCACGAGCGGCGTGACGGCGGCCGGCGTCGGCGCCATCGCCGTGGTCCTGATCGCGGCGACGGCGTTCGACCTCACGGGCGGGATCCTGGCCGCCGGGGCTCTCGCCACGCTCGGGTTCGTGGTCCTGCCGATGCAGCGGAAGCGGGCCGTCCGGGAGTTCTCGGAGCGCGTCGACGCCCTCCGCGCCGACCTCCGCACCGGGTTGGAGCGCGAGCTGTCCGAGGAGGCGGGCGACGCCATCGGGAAGGTCCGCGCGCTCGTCCGGCCCGTCGCCGCGCTCGTCCTCTCGGCCCGCGAAACGCTCGACGCGTCGTCCGCCGAGGCCGACCGGCTGGAGGCCGAGGCCGACGCCCTCCGCGCCGACGTCCGCCAGCAGTTCGGCACCGCCGACGTGTCGAGCTAGCCCTCACGACCGATCGACCGACTGCTCTCATGCGCGTCCTCCTCTTGCTCGCCTTCCTCGTCGGCTGCGCGACACCGCGGCCCGACGCTCCGCGCCCGAACGCCGAGGCCGAGCTTCGCGCCGCCGAGCGCGCCTGGCTCCATGCCTACGACCACACCGACGTGGCCGCCATGCGCCAGATCGTCGCCGACGAGTTCCAGATCGTCTACGGCAACGGCGGCGTACTCGACAAGGCCGGGACGATCGCCCTTCTCGCCCCCGGCCGGCCCGACGACCCGGCCACCCGCCAGTTCACCGAGGAAACGGTGGTCCGGATCTACGGACACGTTGCCGTGCTCTCGGGGATCTATGTGAACGAGGGGCTCAACGGAATCGTCCGCCAGCGCTACACCGACACCTGGATCTGGCGCGACGGCCGCTGGCAGGTCGTTGCCTCGCAGCTCACCCGTCTCCCGCCCTCCGACTGATGCCGACCTACGACGACGCCCTCACCCTCTTCCACGAGTGGACCGTAACGGACAGCCTCCGCCGCCACGGCTACGCCGTCGAGGCAGCGATGGCCGAGATGGCGCGGCGTCGCGACGCCGACGTGGAGGCGTGGCGGATCGCGGGCCTCCTCCACGACCTGGACTACGAGAAACACCCGACGCCCGACGAGCACCCGACCGTTGGCGTCCAAGAGTTGGAACAGCGCGGGTACTCGGAGGAGATTCGGACGGCCATCCTGGGCCACGCCCCCTACCTCGGCGTCCCGCGGGAGACGGAGATGGCCAAGTCCCTGTTCGCGGTCGACGAGCTGGCGGGCTTCGTGACGGCCGTGGCCTATGTCCGCCCGGACGGGCTGGACGGGATGACCCCGAAATCGGTCAAGAAGAAGCTGAAGGACAAGCGATTCGCGGCGGCGGTGAGCCGAGACGACATCCGCCAGGGCGCCGAGGAGCTGGGCGTCGAGCTGGACGACCTGATCCAGACGGTGATCGACGGGATGGCCCGTGAAGCCTCGCGCCTCCGTCTGGCGTAAGAGCCCCGGTCCCCCACCCGCCCCATGTCCGACTCCGAGCGCTCCGGCCCCCGCCGCTACGTCCACGTCCCCGGCCTTCTCGACATCGACGCCGTCGAAGATGCCAACTTCGCCGAGGCCGTTGGCGAGGACGACCCCCTGGCCGACGAGCGCCCCGACCCGCTCGACCCTCCCGCCCCGCCCCCGCTCGAGGAGCCAGCAGCCGACGCGGACACACCCTCCCCGGAGGAGCTGGCGGCGGACACGCCCTCGCCCCCCGTCGCCCCGGAGGCCCTCGCTGCAGGAGAGCGTCCCCTCGAGACCGTCCCGGACGTGCCGCCGCCTGAGATCGCCCGACCTCGACGAGCCCGAGGCGCCGATCCCCGCCCCGCCGTCCGAGCCCGGCGAGCCGCCCTCCGTGGATCCCGGCGACGATCCGCCCGGCCCCACCCTGTCCCAGGAGCCCGGCGACCCGGTGGCCGAGGCCCCTCGTCCCGACACGGCCCTCGTGGCCCCCCGCGCCGTCGTCGACTCGGCGAAGGCGGCCACGCGGAGCCGCGGGCGCGAGTTCGTCCACCTCCTCCTCCGCTACGGCCGCGCCCACCTCCCGCAAGCCGAGCCGCGAGAGCCGACGCCGGACACCGGCCCACCGCGGATGGTTGGGCGGATCGGGCAGATCATCCCGGTCCTCCAGGTCGTGCCGTGGCTGCTCGGCGTCGTCTTCGCGCTCAGCTTCGTGTGGGACTTCCCGGGGATCGGGATCGAGGTCTTCGGCGAGACGCTCCCGCTGGACGGCCTCCTCCGCGTCCTCTCGGTCAGCGGGCTCATCGGCTTCCTCACCAACTGGCTGGCGATCACGATGCTGTTCCAGCCGCGCGAGAAGCGGGCCATCATCCCGCAGGGGCTCATCCCGGCGCAGCGCGAGCGCGTGATCTACCGGCTCTCGGACGCGATCTCGCGCGAGCTGATCAACGCCGACATCATCAAGCAGAAGATCCAGGAGTCCGGCGTGATCGGGCGGTACCGGGACCTCGCCCTCGGCGTCGTGCGCGGCGTCGTAGAGGACCCCGGCTTCCGCGCCGACCTCAAGACGCTCGCCACCGACTACGCGCAGGAGGTGCTCGGCAGTGAGGCCGTCCGCCGCGAGGTCGCACAGCTCGCCGTCCAGAAGGTGGAAGAGCAAGCCGGGCAAGGGCTTGGAGGCCTCGCTCTCAGGCTCTACCGGACGTTCGCCGAGGACGACTTCCAGCGCCGCGTGGACCGCGCCCTGGACGAGCTTCCCAGCGCCGTCTCGCCCCTCCTCGACCGGATCGACACGGCCCTCGACGCGGTGCCCGCCAAGGTGGAGGCCCGCGCCGACGAGGTGGAGGAGGCCGCCACGAAGGCCGTCCTCTCGTTCGTCGAGGGGTTCGACATCCGGGCCATGATCCAGGAGAAGGCGCGCGGCTTCGACGAGGCCCAGCTCGAGAGCCTCCTCAAGTCGACCTCCAACGAGCAGCTCAACTACATCAAGTACCTGGGCGCCGTGCTCGGCGTGTTGGGAGGGCTCGTGATCTGGCAGCCGGCCGGCGCGCTCGCCGTCTTCACCGCCGCTGGGCTCGCGCTGTGGGGGATCGACGAGGCGCTCGTGCGGGCGCGACGGCGGTCGGCCTGATCACCATGGGCGGCGAGGCATCGGAACGGCCTCGCCGTCCTGCTTGACGACCCGGCCGTCCTTCATCACGAACGCCACGTCGAGCATCGCGCGAGCGTCGACGAGCGGGTCGCCAGTGACCGCCACGAGGTCGGCGACGTACCCGGGGCGGAGGGCGCCGAGACGGTCGCCGCGCGCCAGGAGGTCGGCCGCGTTGACCGTTGCGAACCGGAGGGATTCCAGAAAGGGAACGCCGACTTCTTCGAGGTACACGAACTCCATGGCGTTCCGACCGTGGCGGAACACGCCGGCGTCGGTCCCGAACGCGATAGGGACGCCGGCTTCCCAGGCGCGGCGGAACGTGTCTTGGATCCGCGGGCCGATCTCCAGCGACTTCTGCGTGACCACCGGCGTGTAGTACCCCTCGATCCGCGCGGAGTCGGCGACGGACTTGCCGGCGGTGATGGTCGGGACGAGGTAGACGCCGGCCTCGCGCATCATCCGCATCGTCTCGTCGGACATGAACGTCCCGTGCTCGATGGACGAAACGCCCGCGCGGACCGCCCGCTGCATCCCCTCGTCGCCGTGCGCGTGGGCCGCGACGGTCAGGCCACGCTCGTTTGCCGTCCGGACGATGGCGCGCATCTCGTCCTCCGAGAAGTGGGCGCCCGACCCGTCGCCCTGGAGCGAGAGGACGCCGCCGGTCGCGGTGAACTTGATGAGGTCGGCCCCGCGCTTGATGGCGAGCCGCACGCCGCGCACGGCCGAGTCGACGCCGTCCACGACCCCGTCGGTCTCGTCCGGGACGCCGACGATGTCCTCGCGGTACGAGTTGGTGGGGTCGGCGTGGCCGCCGGTGATCGAGAGGCTCTTCGAGGCGACGAACATACGCGGCCCGATCACGTTGCCGCGGGCGATGGCGTCCCGCAGGGCGAGATCGACCCCCTCCTCGGCGCCCACGTCCCGGACGGTCGTGAAGCCTGCCAGGAGCGTCGACCGGGCGTACTGGGCCGCCTTCAGCGCGCGGTCCGCTGGCGTCAGGCGGAAGGCGTCGATGTAGCCGTCCTTCCGGCTCTCGCTCGTCAGGTGCGTGTGCGCGTCGATGAGGCCCGGCATGCACGTGGCCTCCCGCAGGTCGACCACGGCGTCGCCGATGACGGCCTCCCGGTACCCGTCGACGACCTCCGCCACGCGCCCCTCGCGGACGACGACGGTCCGCTCGCGCATCGGCTCAGCCGAGGTGGCCGGATCGAGCAGGGTGCCGCAGTGGACGAGCGTGGTCTGTGCCCAGACCGGGGTGCTGACGGCGAGGGCTATGAGCCCGAGGAGAACGAGACGCATTGAGCCGAGAGCAGAGTTCGTCGCCCGAGGATACTCCCCCCGCTTCACTTACGGCCGTCGCGCGAAGCGATCCGTCGCGACCTCGGCCAACTGCGCCAGAGTTGCCTGCATCTGTGCCACCTCCTCAAGAGCGACTGGGACCTCATGGCGATCGGCGAGGTAGGCGGGGTCGTTGTAGGCCACGAGCACCTGGCCTGCCGCGTTCTGGTACAGAAGGATCTTCTGGGGGAGGTCGAGCGCTGTCGTCTGCGACGCTTCCATCACCGGGGTGTCGACGCCCGAGTTGCTGAACACGATGAGTTGTGTGGGGCGGAGTTGGAAGCCAGCGGCCTGAGACGTCGCCTGCAAGTTGACCTCCGCCTCAACCGACAGAGCCGGGTTGTTGAGAATGGCACTGCGGAGGCGGCGGTAGGACTCCGTTACGTCCGCATCGCTCTCGGCCACGACGATGCCTTCTCCGGTCGTCACTCCGGCAGCAGGCGTGGTGCGAGCCGCCTGGCCACTCCCGGCCGCAGCCTCTGCCCACCCGTCAAGCGTCTCGGCGAGGACCCCCAACAGCGCGGACCCGCCCACGTTGTATCGGGAGGTCAGGTACTCCACCGTGTTGTACCCGACCAGCGTCCCTCCTGCCTCCTCCTCGTAGACGAGCAGCTTGTGGGGGAGTTCGAGCCCGACCCGCTGGTCCAGCCGGAGCAAATCCCCGTCCACCCCAGGGACCTCGACCAGCATCAGGCGGGTCGGCCTCAGAGTGCCGGAGGTGGCCTGCGCATTGCGGCTGTGGTCCACGTCGGCGACGAGCGACGCGCCGGCGTCGGCCTCCACCACGGCCCGCGCTCGCGACACCGCACGAGTGACGTCCAGATCGCTCTCGGCGACCGCGAGACCAGGACGAGCCGGGAGTTCGGTCGGGGGCGGTTCGTTCGTCGAGGAGCACCCGGCGGATGCGAACACGAGGCCGACAAAAAGAAGCGCGAGACGAAGCGACATAAGGGGGAGAGCGAAAGCGGAGGGCACGAACGACAAGGTCTCCGACGGAGTGCCGGGGGGTGCAATTTCCACCCTCCCGGACGGCGCGTCAGGCGGCGCGGGACGGGAGCGTCGCTTTCCGGGGGAGGCGGGCCGGGATCGCCGCGGGCTTCACGCCGCGGGCGACCGGCACGTGGACCTCCTCGTCTTCCGGGCGCCAGTTCATCAGCAGCTCCAGGACCGGGTCCTTCTCACCATGCTCCATGAGTCGCGCGCGGAGCTGGCTGGCGCCTCGGTGCCCCTTGAAGTAGCCCCCGTACATCCGGCGCATCTCGAGCACCCCCTTCCGCTCGCCCAGCCACGCGCACTTCAGCGTGAGGTGCTCGGCCACGACCGACACGCGCTCCTCCCACGACGGCGGATCCGGCACCTCGCCGACGTCGAGGAGCGCCTTCGTGTCGCGGAAGATCCACGGGTTGCCGATCGCGCCCCGCCCGATCATAACGGCGTCGACGCCGGTCTCGTCGAACATCGCCTTGGCGCGCTCGGGCGTGGTCGCGTCGCCGTTGCCGATGAACGGGATGTCGCGGAGAGCTGCCTTGATCCTGGGGAACCACTCCCAGCGCGCCTCGCCCCGGTACATCTGCGCCCGCGTCCGCGCGTGGACCGCTAGCGCGGCGATGCCGACGCCCTCCAGCATCCGCGCCACCTCCTCGATCCGGATCGACTCGTCGTTCCAGCCCAGCCGGGTCTTGACCGTCACAGGCCGCGTGGCCTGCTCAACGACGGCGGCTGTGATGGCCTCCATCTTCTCCAGGTTGCGGAGGATGCCGGCCCCTCCGTCCTTGCAGACCACCTTCTTGACGGGGCACCCGAAGTTGATGTCGATGAGGTCCGGGTTCTGCGCGTCGGCGATGCGGGCGGCCTCGCGGACCTGGTCCAGGTCGCCCCCGAAGATCTGGATGCCGACGGGCCGCTCCTCCTCGTAGAACTCGAGCTTCTGAACCGACCCCTCGGCGCCGTAGGTCAGGCCGCCGGCCGAGATGAACTCGGTGTACAGGAGGTCCGCGCCGTACCGCTTGCAGAGGATGCGGAACGGCGGGTCGGACACGTCCTCCATTGGGGCAAGGAGGAGCGGGCGGGGGCCGAGGTCGAGGTGGGCGAGGCGCATGGGACGGGAACCTACGGGCCACTCCGGGCCGGGTTCGCGGAAGGTTTTGCAGGTTTTCCAGGCCGTGAGGGCCGATGTGCTGCTCGGGCCAACTTTCACCCGGTTCTCCGTGCAACTCCCCCGCGCGCCCGCCCGTAGGGCTCCCGTTGATTCCCTTACACCCCATGACGCTCGTCCTCGCCGCAACCCTGGCGGCTACGCTGGCCGGTCTCGCCAAGACCCTCCTGCTGGCCCTGATCGCGGTCCTCAACGCGGTCCTGGCGCTGCTCGCCTCCCTGGCGACGTGGAAGACCTACCTCGCCCTCGGGACGAAGGTCGGCCTGATCGTCCTGTTCTGCATCCCGGTCTTCGGCATCCTGGCCTTCCTCGTGTGGGGCCAGCGCGTCGTCCGTGACAACCAGCGGTAGCACCCGGCCCCCGCCCCGCTCGCCCCTCATCCCCCCGGACCCATGACTCCGCTCCGCTCTCTCCCGGCCTTCGTCCTCGGCGCCCTGGCGCTCACCCTCACCGGGTGCGCCGACGGCAACTTCGGCAACATGCTCTTCAGCGGGCCCGGCGGCCTCTGCGGGCTCGTCATCCTGATCGTCGACGTCTGGGCGTTCGTTCAGATCGCCAACAGCGCGGCCGATACGGGCTCCAAGCTTCTCTGGGCGGCGCTCGTGTTCTTCTTCCCGGTCGGCGGCCTGATCCTCTGGTACTTCTTCGGGCCCAAGAGCTAGCCCACCCCCTCGCCGTCTGGAGGTCGGACCCTCTCGGCGGCGGCAACCCGCGCGTGTGTGTGCACGCGGGCGCCGGGTCCTCGCCAGACCCTTCTGCCGCCTACCCGACTGTCTCCGTCCCCTGGGCGCCGAAGAGCCGGGAGGTCCATCACGGGCCTCCCGGCTTCTTTTTCGGAGCCCCAGCCTACTCCCACTCGATGGTGGCGGGCGGCTTCGAGGACACGTCGTACGCGACGCGGTTGATGCCGCGGACCTCGTTGATGATCCGGTTCGACGCCCGCCCGAGCACCTCGTACGGGAGCTTCGCCCAGTCGGCCGTCATGCCGTCGGTGCTCGTCACGGCGCGGAGGCACACGGCCTGCTCGTAGGTCCGGTAGTCCCCCATCACGCCGACGCTCTGGACCGGCAAGAGGACGGCGAACGCCTGCCACACGTCGTCGTAGGTGCCGCTCGTCTCCAGCTCGTCGATCCAGATGCGGTCGGCCTGGCGGAGGAGGTCGGCGGCGGCCTTCGTGATCGGGCCGAGGATGCGGACGGCCAGGCCGGGACCCGGGAACGGGTGCCGCCGGATGATGGCGTCGGGCACGCCGAGCTCGCGGCCCACGTCGCGGACCTCGTCCTTGAACAGCTCGCGGAACGGCTCAATCAGCTCGAACCCGAGCTTCTCCGGCAGCCCGCCCACGTTGTGGTGCGTCTTGATGGTCGCGCTCGGGCCCTTGAAGCTGACCGACTCGATGACGTCCGGGTAGAGCGTGCCCTGGGCCAGGAAGCGCGGCGTGTGGCCCAGCTCCTCCGTGATCTTGTCGGTCTCCGCCTGAAAGACCTCGATGAAGGTCCGGCCGATGATCTTCCGCTTTTCCTCAGGCTCGGCCACGCCGTCGAGGCGGTCGAGGAACAGGTCGCTGGCGTCGACGGCGCGGAGGTCGAGGTGGAACCCGTCGCGGAACGTCCGCTGGACCTGCTCGAACTCGCCCCAGCGCAGGAGCCCGTTGTCGACGAAGATGCAGGTGAGCTGGTCGCCGATGGCCCGGTGCAGGAGCGCCGCCGCCACGGACGAGTCGACGCCGCCGGAGAGCCCGAGGATCACGTGCTCGTCGCCGACCTGCCGGCGGATCGCCTCCACCTTCTCGTCGATGAACGAGCCCGTCGTCCAGTCGCCGCTGAGGCCGCAGACCTCGGTCACGAAGTTGCGGAGCATGAGGGCCCCGTGCTCGGTGTGGACCACCTCCGGGTGGAACTGGACGCCGTAGATCGGCCCGTGCCCGGAGTCCGGGTCGGCGGCGACGGCGGCGATCGGCGCGTTGTCGGTCGAGGCGACGGCGCGGAATCCGTCCGGCAGGCGGGTGAGGTGGTCGCCGTGGCTCATCCACACGACGGTCCCCTCCGGGACGCCCCGGAACAGGGCGTTCTCCTCGTGGCTCACAATGGGCGAGCGCCCGAATTCGCGCCGCGCGCTCGGCTCGACCCCCCCGCCGAGCGCGTGCGCGAGGGCCTGGAGCCCGTAGCAGATGCCCAGGACGGGCACCTTCCGGTCGGTCCCCGGCTGCCGCAGGTCGAGGAGCGCCGGGTCGAGCTGGGGCGAGGCGTCGTCGTAGACCGACAGCGGACCGCCCGAGAGGATGAGGCCGCTCGGGCGCATCGCGGCCACCTCGTCCGTCGGCAGCGTGCACGGGTGGATCTCGCAGTACACGCCGGCCTCCCGCACGCGCCGCGCGATGAGCTGGGTCGTCTGGCTCCCGAAGTCGAGGATGACGACGAGGTCGTGGGTCATGGCGGGCGGAGCGGTCGGGGGCTTGAAAAGGTCGAGGGTGCCGGCGGAGTCAGCGCCGGCACCCTCGCGAAGGTCTCGCGGATCGGGGCTAGGCGCCGATCATCGCTTTGTACTCGTCGGCCGAGAGGAGGCCATCCACGTCCTCCGCGTTCTGGGGGCGGATCTTGACCATCCAGCCGTCGCCGTAGGGGTCCGAGTTGACGGACTCCGGCGCGGCGTCGAGGGCCTCGTTGATGGCCTCGACGGTCCCGGCGATGGGGGCGAACAGCTCGCTCACCGTCTTCACGGCCTCGACCGTCCCAAACGAGCCCTCGGCCTCCACCTCCGTCCCCACCGGCTCGATCTCGACGAACACGATGTCGCCCAGCTCGCCCTGCGCGTAGTCGGTGATGCCGACGGCAGCGAGCCCGTCGTTGTCGAGGCGGACCCACTCGTGGTCCTTGGTGTAGCGGAGGTCGTCGGGGAACGTCATGGCGGGGGTCAGGCCGCGGCGGGCGGCTTGAGGTCGAAGTGCTCCAGGAACTTGGTGTCGAAGTCGCCCGCCCGGAAGCGGGGGTCCACGAGGAGTTGCTGGTGGAAGGGGATCGTCGTCTTGAGCCCCTCGATGATGAACTCGTCGAGGGCGCGGCGCATCTTCTCGATGGCCCGCTCGCGCGTCGTGTCCTTCACGATGAGCTTGGCGATCATCGAGTCGTAGGTCGGGGGGACGGTGTAGCCCGCGAACACGTGCGTGTCGCACCGGACGCCCCGGCCCTTCGGGGTGTGGAGCGCCGTGATGGTGCCCGGGCTGGGCGAGAAGTTGCGGAACGGGTCCTCCGCGTTGATCCGGCACTCGATGGACCAGCCCTCCGGGACGTGGTTGCCGCTCGTGATCGTCTCGCCGTCGGCCACGCGGAGCTGCCACTCGATGAGGTCGGTGTCGGTCACCTCCTCCGTCACCGGGTGCTCCACCTGGATCCGGGTGTTCATCTCCATGAAGTAGAAGTCCCGGTTCTTGTCGACGAGGAACTCGACGGTCCCGGCCCCGCGGTAGTTGACGGCGAGGGCGCCGGCGATCGCGGCCTCGCCCATGCGGCGCCGCAGGTCCGTCGTCCATGATCGGGCTCGGGGCCTCTTCGAGGAGCTTCTGGTGGCGGCGCTGGATGGAGCACTCGCGCTCGCCGAAGTGGACGACCGTCCCCTGCCCGTCGCCGACGAGTTGGATCTCGATGTGGCGCGGCTCCTCGACAAACTTCTCGATGTAGAGCCGGCCGTCGCCGAAGGCGTTGGCGGCCTCGGTCCCGGCGGCCACGAAGAGCGTCTTGAACTCGGACTCGTCGCGGGCCATCCGCATCCCGCGCCCGCCGCCGCCGGCCGACGCCTTGATCATGACCGGGAAGCCGGCCTCGCGCGCTGCGGCGAGCCCCTCCTCCACACTCTCCACGGCGCCGTCGGAGCCGGGGACGACGGGGACGCCTGCCTCCTGCATCGTCTCCTTGGCGACGGACTTGTCGCCCATCTTCGCGATCGTCTCGGGCGTCGGCCCGATGAAGATGAGGTCGTGGTCGTCGCAGATGCGGGCGAACTCCGCGTTCTCGCTCAGGAACCCGTAGCCCGGGTGGATCGCGTCGGCGCCCGTGACCTCGGCCGCCGCGATGATCGACGGGATGTGGAGGTAGCTCTTCGCGGACGGCGGGGGCCCGATGCACACGGCCTCGTCGGCGAACTTCACCGCGAGCGAGTCGCGGTCGGTCGTGGAGTACACGGCGACCGTCTTGAGCCCCATCTCGCGGCAGGTCCGGATGATGCGGAGCGCGATCTCGCCGCGGTTGGCGATGAGGACTTTCTGGATCATGGGGAGGCGAGGCGTGATGGGCGCGGCAGGACGAAGGGGCCGGCGACGGGGCCCCGCGCGGCGCGGATCACTGCTCGATCACGAAGAGCGGCTGGTCGTACTCGACGGGCTCGGCGTTCTTGGCGAGGATCTGCTTGATGGTCCCGGCCTCCTCGGCCTGGATCTCGTTCATCAGCTTCATCGCCTCGATGATGCAGAGCGTCTGGCCCACCTCCACGCGGTCGCCCACGGCGACGAACGCGTCGGCGTCGGGGGCCGGGGACTCGTAGAACGTGCCGACGATGGGCGCCCGGACGAGCGCCTCGTTCTCGCCGGAGCCAGGCTCCTGGGCGGCGGCCGGGGCCGACGGCGCGGCGGGGGCCGCGGGGCTGGCCGGCGCCGAGGCGGCCGGGGCCTGGGGCGCAGCGGGGGCCGCCATCATCACGGGGGCCGGGGCGGCCGCGGGGTCGACCTTCGGCGTCGAGCGGACGGTGAGGCGGAAGTCGCCTTCTTCGACCTTCACCTCGGCCATGCCGCTCTCGGCGACGATCTCGAGGAGGCGCTGGATCTTGTCGAGGTCCATATCCATGGAGCGGGACGGGCGGGGCACAAGAGGGGACCCCAAAAGTACGGCGGGGCTCAGGACCGCGGTCCCGAGCGCCGCAAAAAGCAGGGACCGACGGCCCGATCGGGCGCTAGGACGCGCTGACGCGGGTCTGGTAGCTCCCGGTCTCGGTGTCGACGCGGACGACGTCGCCCTCGTTGATGAAGAGCGGGACCATGACGGTGGCGCCCGACTCCAGCTCGGCGGGCTTCGTGGCGCCCGTCGCCGTGTCGCCCTTGAGGCCGGGGTCCGTCTTGGTCACGGTCAGCTCCACCTGGCGCGGCAGCTCCACGTTCACCGGCTCGTCGGTGCTCGCGTCGAAGAGGACGTCGATCAGCCCCCCTTCCTTGATGAGGTCCCGGCCGGTCACGAGGTCGGCGCGGAGCGCGCGCTGCTCGTAGGTCTCGGTGTTCATGAAGTGGAGGCCGAGGTCATCCTCGTAGAGGAACTGCATCTGGCGGCGCTCGATGCGCGCCGTCTCCACCTTCTCGCCGGCGCGGAACGTGGTGTCGACGATCTTGCCGTTGCGGACGTTCTTGAGCTTGCCGCGCACGAACGCCCCGCCCTTGCCGGGCTTGACGTGCATGAACTCGACGATCTGCCAGAGGTCGTCCTTCCAGTTAAGGACGAGACCGTTGCGGAAATCCTGGGTGGAGGCCATTCGGGGCGAGGGCGGTCAGTAGGGGGTGACGAAGCTACCGCCAGTCCCCCGGCGCGCCGGCGAACCTGCCGTGGAATACAAGCCGTTGCTGTCGGGTGCGGCCTCCCCTCCTGTCATCCCGAGCGAGCGGAGCAAGTCGCTGGACTTCTGATGCGATGAGGCCTCGCGCTGATGCCGAGAGCGTCGACCTGGCGTCGTGCTCGCCAGAGATCCTTCGACTCGGGGCTGCGCCCTGCGCTGGAGGACACGGGGAAGGGCCACGCGGCGAGAGCGACCCCGAGGACAGAGCTACTCCCGGACGCAGATCTGGATGCCCTTGGGTCCCAGCGTCACCGTCCGCCCTCGTCCGAGGCTCTGGAACCGACGCACCGAGGGGTCGGTGGGCGAGAGGTCGACGCCACCCTGCCCGGCGATCGTGACGAGCTGCCACCCGTCGCCGGGCAGGTCGTAGGGGCCGAACGTCACTGGCTCGCCCCCCGTGTTGAGGAGGACGTGGATCCGGTCCCCGATCGTGTACGCGAGCGCGTGGGGATCCGGGTGCTCCAGGACGGTGACGTAGCCCTCCGGCACCGGCTCGCCGATGCGGAGCACCTCGCCGGCGTCGCTCAGGCGAAGGGCGATGAGCCCCCGCCACCAGTCCTCCATCGCGGCGACGTCCACGGGCCCGCCGTGCTGACCGACGGTCTCCCAGAGAAAACGGTTGGCCGCACGGAGGTTGTAGGTGTCGCCGCGCCCTTTGATGTAGATCGGCGCGAGCACCATCTCGGTCCGCTCCCACTCGCCGCCGATCTCGGCCGGGAGGGGCGCGAGCCCCTTGGAGCGCGCGATCTCGGTCCCCCCGTGGATCACGACCGGGCCGAGGCTCGTGAGCAGGAGCGTCGCCGCGATCCGCATCTCCGCCGCGAGGACGCCCTGCCGCCCGTCGTAGGCGCAGTCGCCGGCCTGGCACGACGCGAAGCGGTCCGCGAGGGCCCAGTTGTCGTGGATGTCGAGGTAGTTGATGCCGGCGGTGGGCGTCGGCTCCTCGGGGTAATCGTTGGCGACGCCGCGCAGGGCGGGCTCGCGCGCTGAGGGGTCCCCGCCGGCGAAGCCGCGCGTCGAGGCGGCGGGCGCGGGAGGATCCCCCGGCGAACCCTTGAACGCGTTGCGGGCGTCGTCCTGGAAGAAGGTGATGGGCGCGTCGGCCTTGTACCAGTCCCAGTCCGGGTTCGCCTCGTAGTCCGGGTCGGCGGAGCCGATCCACGGCTCGCCGTAGATCAGCACGTCGTCGCCGAGTTCGGCCTGGATCCAGTGGAGTGTCTGCTCGTCGGTCTGCCCCGCGAGGTCGATCCGGAAGCCGTCGACTCCGAAGACCTCGACGAGTTGGCGGAGCTGGTCGAGGAGCCAGCGCTGCATCATGGGCCGGTTCTCCGACTTCACCTCGTTCCCGAAAGCGCCGATGTGCGCGCCGTCCTCGTTCAGCCGGTAGGCGTACCACTTGTCGATCCCGTTGAAGGTGAACAGCTGCTGGACGCCCTCCATGTTCTCGCCGGTGTGGTTGAACACGATGTCGACGAGGACGGCCATGCCGCGCTGGTGGAGCGCGTCGACGAGGTCGCGGAAGCGGCGGCGCTCGGCGCCCGGCTCGTCGCCGGCGGAGCGGAAGCGGGACTCGATGGCGAAGGCGTGCGTCGTGCGGTAGCCCCACTGGTAGTTCTCGTCGGCGATGCCCTGGGCCTGCATGAACGAGTCGGCGGCGAAGGCGGCCTGCCACGCGTCGTCGGGGTAGTGGAGGTACTCCTGGACGGGCATGAGGTGGACCACGTTGACCCCGAGCCGCTCCAGGTAGTCCAGCCCGACCGGCTCGCCGCGACGGTTGGTGAGGCCGGGCGTCGCGAACGCCTCCAGCGGCCCGACCCCCTCGGGCACAGGCAGCTCGTCGGTGAAGTCCTGCAGGTGGACCTCGTAGGCGACGACGTCCTCCATCGCCGGGCGCCCACCGCGGACCGGCTGCGGCGGCTCGAAGTCGTCGGTCCAGACGCGCGCGCGGCCCCACGAGTCGTCCGAGACGAGCGCGTACGGGTCGGTGATGGTCTCGCCGGTCTGGTTGAAGAAGTGCGAGCCGGGTCCGTCGGGACCGTAGACGGCGTAGTCGTACCACGTCCCGTGGAGGTCGTCGGGGACGGTCGCCCTCCAGACCCCGTCGGCGCCGGCCCGGAGCGGCTGGCTGGCTCGCTCGGGACCGGTCCGCTCGTCGTAGAGGTGTACGACGACGGAATCGGCACGGGGAGCGAAGAGGGCAAAGACCGTCACGACGCCTTCCCCAGGGGGACCTCCCACCGCCCCGTCGATGCTCTCGGGGTCGCCCACCATGTCGGGTCCCTCTGTGGAGACGTACGCGCCGAGGGGAGCCCACGAAGCGCGGTCCCTCCACAGCCCGTCGAACCGCGCCATCGAGCGGAGCGGACGCGGCGCCTCGGGTGCGTCGACCTCGACGTAGTGGACCTGGGCCGTATCGAGCGAATCGAAGGGGACGAGCAGCGCCGAGTGGGCCTCGTGCGGAATCACCTGCGCCACGCCGGCCTCCTCTCCATCCCACCGCACGATCCGGTACGCGTCGGCGCTCCACGGTCGGTCCGCGCCCGTCACCTCCACCCACACCGCCCGGGGCCCTCGGAGCTCCGCCACGAGGCGCGGCGGCGTCACACCGTAGAGGAAGACGAGGTTGCCGCCCTCCACGTTCGGCGCGTCGGCGGGCGGGTCGAGCCAGCGGCCGTCGTCGACGCGGAACTTGAAGGGCGACGCCGGGGCGATCACTCCGTACTCGGCGTTCGGGACCGCCAGCGTCCAGAGGCCATCCGGCCCTTCGCTGAGCGCCCACGCTACATCGTCCAGGTTGGCGCTCCATCCCCGGAAGGCGCCCGTGACGACGGCCCGCGCCGGCTCGACGCCGTAGCGCGCGGCGTCGAGCACGAACACGAGCGTGTCGCCGCGGAGCGCATAGCCCTGGGCGCGCTCGGCGTCGGTCGGGGTCTGGGCGTGCGCGAGCGGGCCGAGACACGCGAGGAGTACGAGGACGCGAAGCACTGAGCGGGCGGCGGGTTCGGCGCCAAAGTAAGCGCTTCCACCAACGCCTCAGTCCGGCTTCCGGGCGACGAAGAAGCCGTAGCGCATCGCCCCCGTCCGGTACGCCGCCGCGATGCGGAGGACGGTGAGGGCGAAGACACGGTCGCGCTGCCCGGCGTCGCGGAGGTACTGCCAGTAGCGAGCATCGGTGGCGATCCCGCGTGCGACCCGATGCACGACGATCGTCCACGTTGGCGCGACGGCGCGGCTCCAGTCCTCCTCGCGCTCGATCACGAGCCCGGCGCGCCGGATCCAGCGCGCGTTCTCGGCCGCGCTCCCCATCCCGGCCAGCCGCCCCTCGCGGCAGATCGGCTCCAGCAGGTGCCGGACCTCGGCCGACGACGGGTGCGGGCTCGTCATCCACACGCACAGCGCGAGCCGCCCCCCCGGCCTCAGCACGCGGGCGATCTCCGCGAACACGCGCGCGCGCTCTGGCATGTGCGTCGTGCTCTCGATCGCCCACGCCGCGTCGAAGTGACCGTCCGGCAGCCCGTTCGCCAGCCAGTCGCGGACGAGGATCCGCGGCGCGACGACGCCCGCGAGCACCGGACGCCGCCGCGCGACGGCCGCCTGCTCGTCCGAGAGCGTCAGCCCCGTCACCTCGACGCCGTGGCGCGTCGCCGCCAGGTGAGCCGTGAGCCCGTACCCACAGCCGACGTCGACGGCACGGTCCCCCTCCCCCACCCCGACGGCCTCCAGCACCCGCGTCGCCAGTGCCTCCGTCGCCTCCTCCACCGGCTGCCCGCGGCGGGCGAACAGGCCGTGGTGGACGTGCTCGCCCCAGACCTCGCGGTAGAACGTGTCCAGCGCGTCGTAGTGGTCCCCGACGGCGACGGCGCCGAGGTCGGAGCGCGGGATGACCACGTTCAGTAGAGGACGCGCGTGCGGATCGTGCCGGGCACGTCGCGCAGCGCGATGAGGGCCTCCTCGGACGTCTCGCAATCCACGTCGGTGACGACATAGCCGATCTCGCCGCGTGTCTGGAGGAACTGGGCGTTCACGTTCACGCCAGTGTCCGAGAGCACGCGGTTGATCTTGGCCATCACGCCGGGCACGTTGCGGTGGATGTGGAGGAGCCGGTGGCAGCCGGGGTGCGGCGGGAGCGCGACCTCGGGGAGGTTCACGGACGTCTCGGTGCTCCCGTTGTCGCTGTAGCGGACCAGCTTGCCGGCCACCTCGGCGCCGATGTTGGCCTGCGCCTCCATCGTGGAGCCGCCGATGTGGGGCGTGAGGATGGCGCGGTCGAGCCCCTGCAGCGGCGACGCGAACGGGTCGTCGTTGGAGCGTGGCTCGGTGGGGTACACGTCGACGGCGGCGCCGGCCAGCAAGCCCGCGTCGAGGGCCGCCGCGAGCGCCTCCAGGTCCACCACGCCGCCGCGCGAGGCGTTGAGGAGCACGGCGTCGGGCTTCATCAGCGCAAGCTGCGCCTCGCCGATGAGCCCGCGCGTGAGGGGCGTGTCGGGGACGTGGAGCGTGACCACGTCGGCCTCCTTGAGCACGTCGCCCAGTTCGGGCACCGGGCGGGCGTTGCCGAGTGGGAGCACGTCGGACGTGTCGTGGAACAGGACGCGCATCCCGAGCCCCTCGGCCAGCACCGACAGCTGCTTCCCGATGTTGCCATAGCCCACGATCCCGAGCGTCTTGCCGCGGATCTCGCGACTCGTCCCGACGCTCTTGGCCCACTCGCCGCGGTGCGCCTTCGCGTTCTTCTCCGGGATGCCCCGGAGCAGGAGGATGGCCTCGGCCAGGACCAGTTCGGCCACCGACCGCGTGTTCGAGAACGGCGCGTTGAACACGGCGACGCCGCGCTGCGTGGCCGCCTCCAGGTCGATCTGGTTCGTCCCGATGCAGAAGGCGCCGACAGCGACCAGCTTCTCGGCTGCCTCCAGGACGTCCTCGGTGAGTTGCGTCCGCGAGCGAATGCCCAGGAAGTGGACGTCTCGGACGAGGTCGGGGAGGTCGCCCTCGGGCACGGTGCCCGCGCGGCGCTCGACGGTCCGGTACCCGTGGTCCCGGAAGGTCTGGGCGGCGTTCTCGTGGATGCCCTCGAGGAGGAGGATCTTGATCTTGTCCTTGGGGAGTGAGGTGACGGTCATCGAGGGGCGGTCATCGAAGGGCGGGGGGAGGGGCGCAGGGTAGCCACGGACGAGCGGATTGGTTCCGGTGGCCGGGGCCACCCGCAGCCTCGCGCGTACGTCGCCCGTCGGTCCCCAGAGCCCGCTCACAGACGTCTGCGTCTCGGCCTCATCCTCGCGCTGGGGCGCGGGACACGAGCGTCGTCGCCCTCCTCAGCGACCTCTGGCCCGGCGGGTTCACCTACCCCCTTACGAACCTGGGAGCGACCGTGGGGTTTACCCTGGGGGCGATTCTGGTCGCCGCCGTCGCGCGGCTCCGGGCGCTGCGAGAGGGCCGCGACGCGCTGTCGGCGTCGTAAGCCGAGCTGGTCGTTGCCAAGGACGCGGCTGAGGCCGCGACGCGGGCCAAGAGCGAGTTCCTGGCCACCATGAGCCACGAGATCCGGACTCCCATGAACGGCGTCGTCAGCATGACGAATGAACGGCGTCGTCGGCATGACGTCGCTCTTGATGGATACCCCGCTCGACTCCGAGCAGCAGGACTTCGTCGGGACCATCCGGGCCTCTGGCGACGCCCTCCTCACCCTCATCAACGACATCCTCGACTTCTCGAAGATCGAGGCCGGGATGCTCGACCTCGAAGCCCACACCTTGAAGACGGCGTCCCCCCCGCCGTCCGCGCCGACGCGACCGGCAGGTCCTCGTCAACCTCCTCTCGAACGCGGTCAAGTTCACGGTCGAAGGCAGCGTCCGCGTCGACGCCGCCCCCCGCGACGCCGAGACGGGCCACGAAGTGGTCCTCCAGTTCGCCGTGGAGGACACGGCATCGGGATCGCCCCGGACAAGCTCGAGGCCGTGTTCGAGTCGTTCTCGCAGGCCGACGCCTCGACGACGCGGCACTTCGATCGTGGGCTCCGCCGCCGTCCGGATCCTGATCGCCGAGGACAACGCGGTCAACCAGAAGGTGGCCGTCCGCCGCACGACGCGCGGCATCGCCCGTACGACGTGGTGCTCATGGACGTCCAGATGCCCAAGGTGGGCGGGCTGGAAGCGACCCGGCGCGTCCGCGCCGACGACGCCCTCTCTCGGCCCAGTCGCGCATCATCGCGCTGACGGCGAACGCCCGGGAGGGCGACCGCGAGGTGTGCCTCGCCACCGGGGCCGACGACTACCTCTCGAAGCCTGTCACGCTCAATGACCTCCGTGCGGCCCTCGCCGCTGCCGCCGAGTCTGACCGGGAGGACGCCCTTTCTCCCGCACTCGCCCCGGCCTGTCCGGCCCTCGGGCGCCGTGACCGAGCCTCAGGCGGCCCGTTGCGGCGTGTCGGCATCGGCCATGCGGATGACGACGGTCCCAGCGATCTGGTCCTGGACGCCCTGCCGGTTGGCGTCCCACAGCATCTGCGCGAAGCCGATGAGCCCGGTCACGAGCCCCGCCGCGTACCCGCCGAACCGCTCGAACGCGTTCCAGAGCGTGATCGGCCGCCCGTCGAGGCGGACCACGCGGATGCCGAGGGCCCGCTTGCCGGGCGTGTACCCGCCCCACCACGCCAGGACGAGCGTGAAGTAGACGCCGATCCAGCCGAGTGTCAGGCCAAAGTCGCCGGCCCACGTCTGGACCGAGCGGAGGACGCTGGGGTCGTCGAGGGCCTCCTGGAGCGCGTCTCGCTGGGCCGAGAGGCGCCGGAAGCGACGCTGCAAGTCGTCGATCCGCTCATCGCGCTGGCGGAGTGCGGGGCCTGCGACGAGGCGCGCGGCCTCCGGGGCGAGGCTGTCCATCGCGACTGTGTCGGCCGCGGCGAGCGCGTCGGCGTAGGCGTGGAGGCGCGCGGCGGCCGTTGGCTCGGCGGGCGCGAGCGACGTCGGCGGGCGCATCCTCCGTCGCGTCTACCTCCACGTTGACGCCGGCCGCCTCCAGCCTCCGTTCCACGTCGGCGAGCACCTCGGCGCTGGCGTCCTCATCCAACCCGTCCACGTTGCCCAGGTTGTTTCCGTAGTCGCCGCCCGTCCCGTCGACGACGGCCACGCCGACCCCGAACAGGATGAGCGCGCCGATGCTCACGAGCGCTGCCCGGACAGTCCGCCGGAGCGGGTGCCGGCTCCCCCGCCGCATGGCGACGAGGAAGAACAACACGGCCGCCACGAGGCCGACGACGGCGCCGCCGCCCACGGCCGAGATGACGCCGGCCAGCAGCAGGTCGATGCCGAAAGCGGCCCCCCGCCGGACGGGCGTCGCCAGTTCGATGTCGAGGAGCTCCGGGGCGATCCGGAAGGCCGTCGGCGTGATCCGGTCGCGGGGGTCGCGGGCGTCGATCATCGGCGGCCCCTACCCGACCACCTGGAGCCGCGCGAACGCCAGCTTCAGCTTCTTCTGCCCCACCGAGTTGAAGTAGATCGTCGCCGCGGCGCGCTCGCCGGTGCCCTCCACGGAAATCACCTTGCCGTTCCCGAACGAGCGGTGGTGGACCTTCACGCCGGGCACGATCGCCGCCTCGCCCTCGTCGTAGACCACCGTCCGCTCGCCGCGCGCGGCCGCGACGGTCCGCGTCTTGCGCTTCTTGCCGTCGTCGGGGCGGAGCGACTGCTTCCAGTAGTTCGGGTCCATGTCGCCGTAGCTGCCGGTGCCGCCGCCCGACGCCTGGAAGCGGCCGGACCGCGACTCGAACCGCCCGCCGGACTCGGTCCGCAGCAGGTCCTCCCCGTCGAGCTCGTCGAGGAACCGGGAGCGGACGCTCTGCTGCTGGTCGCCGTAGCGGTAGCGGCTCCGGGCGTAGGTCAGGAAGAGGGCCTCCTCGGCGCGCGTCACGCCCACGTAGAGGAGCCGCCGCTCCTCCTCCAGCTCCGTCGGGTCCTGCGCGGCCTTCGCGAGCGGGAAGAGCCCTTCTTCGAGGCCGGTCACGAAGACCACCTTGAACTCCAGCCCCTTCGAGGCGTGGAGCGTCATGAGCGTCACGCGGTTCTCGTCATCCGAGAGGCGGTCCACGTCGGCCACGAGCGAGACCTCCTGGAGGAACTCGGAGAGCGTGCGCGGCTCGCCGGTCGGGTCGCCCCCGTCGAACTCGGCGACGGCGTTGAGCAGCTCGTGGATGTTCTCCAGCCGGGCCAGCGCCTCTGGCGTGTTCTGGTCGCGGAGGTCCTGAAGGAGGCCCGTCTCCTGGATGAACTCGCGCGCCAGATCGTCGGCCGGGGCCGTGCCGGCCTTCGAGGCGAACCGCGAGACGAGGAAGCCGAAGTCCTCGACCGCCTTCGAGGCCCGCGCGCTGAGGCCGGCGCCCTGGGGGTCCTGGACCGCCTGCCACAGCGCCACGCGGTGCTCCGTCGCGTAGTCGCGGAGCTGGTCGATGGTCTTGGCCCCGATCCCGCGCGTCGGCGTGTTGATGACGCGGAGGAGCGAGGCCTCGTCGGTCGGGTTGACGGCGAGGCGGAGGTAGGCGAGGGCGTCCTTGATCTCCTTGCGCTGGTAGAACGAGGTGCCCCCGACCATCCGGTACGGGATGCCGCCGCGCCGGAGCGCCTCCTCGATCGAGCGCGACTGCGCGTTGGTCCGGTAGAGGACGGCCACGTCGCTCCACCCGAGCCCCGTGCGCGAGCGGATGTCGCGGATCGTCCGCTCCACCTTCTGCGCCTCGTCGCGCTCGCTCAGCGACTCCATGAGGACGATCGGGTCGCCCTCGTCGTTGTCGGTCCAGAGCTTCTTGTCGAGCTGCTTCGCGTTCCCCTTGATGACGGCGTCCGCCAGGCGGACGATCCGCTGGGTGCTCCGGTAGTTCTGCTCCAGCCGGACCGTGACGGCGCCCGGATAGTCCTTCTGGAACGAGAGGATGTTCTGGATGTCGGCGCCGCGGAAGGCGTAGATGCTCTGGGCGTCGTCGCCGACCACGCAGAGGTTCTGGTGCTGAGCGGCGAGGAGCTTGGCGAGGACGTACTGGGTCCGGTTGGTGTCCTGGTACTCGTCGATGTGGAGGTAGCGCCAGCGTCGCTGGTACTCCGTCAGCGTCTCCGGGTGCTGCTCGAACAGGCGGATGGGCCAGCCGAGGAGGTCGTCGAAGTCCATCGCGTTGGCCTTGCGGAGCGCCGTCTGGTACGGCGTGTAGAGCTTGGCCGCGGCCTCCGTGAACGGGTCGCCGGCGAGCCGGGCGTACTCGTCCGGCCCCACCATGGCGTTCTTGGCGCCCGAGATCGCGCTCCGCACCGAGCGCGGCGTGACGCGCTTCGGGTCGACGTTGTAGCGCGTCATGAGCTCCTTGATCAGGCGCTCGGTATCGTCCGAGTCGTAGATCGTGAAGTCGCGCGAGAACCCGATCTTGTCGGCCTCGCGGCGGAGGACGCGGGCGAAGACGGAGTGGAACGTCCCGATCCACATCCCCTTGGCTTCCTCGCCCACGAGGTCCACCACACGCGAGCGCATCTCGCGGGCGGCCTTGTTGGTGAACGTGAGCGCGAGGATCTGGCTCGGCCACGCCTGCTTGGCGGCGAGGAGGTACGCGATCCGGTGCGTCAGCGTGCGCGTCTTGCCCGAGCCCGGCCCGGCGATGATCATCACCGGCCCCTCCGTCGTCCGCGCGGCCTCGGCCTGGGCCGGGTTGAGCCCGCCCAGGAGGTCCTCAGCCGCCGCCCGGTCCGCCGCGCTGGGCGACTGGGCGCCGCCGTCGCCGGGCGCGTGGGAGGGGTCGGGGCGGAGGGCGAACGTCTTCATCGGGGAACTCAACTCGTTGGGCTCTGAACCTACCCCGGCCGGTTCTCGGCCGTCGTGAAAACCCACGCTCGCGGGCCCTGCGCAGACACGCAGGCTTCACGGATCAGCCCCCGCACGGCCCGGTTGAACCTCCTACCCCCTCTCATCTCTCCCTCTCTCATGGCCGACTCGACCAACAAGACCGCCCAGACCCCCTATACCACGCGTCTCGGTATCGACGAGAGCAAGCGCCACAAGCTTGTCGCGCTCCTCAACCAGACGCTCGCGGCGACCTCCGATCTCTACTCCCAGACGAAGCAGGCACACTGGAACGTCAAGGGGAAGGACTTCTACCAGCTCCACCTCCTCTACGACGATCTGGCGGCGCGCCTGGAGGAGCCGCTCGACCTCGTGGCGGAGCGGATCGTGCTCCTCGGCGGCTACGCCTACGGGACCGTCCGCATGGCGGCCAAGAACAGCATCATCTCGCCCTTCCCCGGCGCCGACGCCGAGGGCGACGAGGACTCGTTCAACGACCCCTCCTTCCTCACGACGCTCGCCGACCGCTGGGCTGAGTACGCGGACCACATCCGCGAGAGCGACGAGGCGTCCGACGAGATCGGCGACCCGGGCACGACGGACCTCTACGACCAGATCACCCACATCGCTGACCGCGGCACGTGGTTCATCGAGGCGCACCTCCAGCGCTACCACGGCGGCCTGAAGGGCGAAGGCCAGGACCCGAAGTAGGGCCCTCCGCCCCGCTCCGAAGCGCCCCGCCGGCCGAGCCAGCGGGGCGCTTCTATGGGTCCCCTCGGCGCAGGCCGCCTACCGCTTCCAGAAGGCGGGCGTGAACAGCAGGAGGACGGTGAAGATCTCCAGCCGTCCCGCCATCATGAGGATCGAGAGCACCCACTTCCCTGTCACCGGCACGTGCGTGTAGTTCTCGGTCGGACCCATCGCGCCGAACGCCGGGCCCACGTTGCCGACGCACGAGAACGTGGCGCTGAACGCGCTCCAGATGTCGAGCCCGAGGAAGCCCATCACCAAGGTCCCGACCCCGACGAGGCCGACGTAGAAGACGATGAAGGAGAGCACGTTCCGCATGATCCCGTCCGGTACCACGCGGTGGTCGAGCCGGATCGGCAGGATGGCCTGGGGGTGGACGAGCTGGCGGAGCTCGCGGAACGAGTTCTTCAGGATGAGGAGCACGCGGACCACCTTCACGCCGCCGCCCGTGGACCCCGCCATCCCGCCGACGAAGAACAGGGCGAACAGGATCACGATGGCGAGCGGGGGCCACAGCTCGTAGTCCGCCGTGCCGAAGCCCGTCGTGGTGATGATGGAGGCGGCCTGGAACGCGGCGTAGCGGAGCGCATCGGCGAACGAGTCGTAGCGGACGACGGTCCGGCCGCGCACGTCCGCCGACGCCAGATCGTCCCGAAGCTGGGCCCCGCCACCGATCTCCTCGCCGCCGACGCGGTCCCCTTCCTCGAGGGTCGCCTCGTCTCCGACGGCGCCGTCCTCGACCCGCTCCATCGCCACCTCCTCGGCCACGACCTCTCCGTCGAGCGTAACGGGGGCCGGCAGCCCGCCGCTCGTCGGCGACCACAGCGAGAGCGTGAGGAACAGCGTCGCCACGGCGAGGATGGCGAAGTAGACCCGCAGCTCCTCGTTCCGGACGACGCCCGTCACGTTGCGGTGGAGGAGCTGGTAGTGGAGGGCGAAGTTCATCCCCGCCATTACCATGAACGCCGTGATCACCCAGTCGATGTAGGCCGAGCCGTACTGCCCGACGCTCCCGTTCTCCGTCGAGAACCCGCCCGTCGCGAGCGTCGCCATGGCGTGGTTGACGGCGTCGAACAGGCTCATCGCCGGGAGCAGCAGGACCACCTCCGCCACCGTCAGGGCGACGTAGATGGCCCACAGGCGCTTGGCGGTCTCCGTCACGCGCGGCGTGAGCTTGTCGGCGCTCGGGCCAGGCACCTCGGCCTTGAACAGCTGCATCCCCCCCACCCCCAGGAGCGGGAGCACGGCGATCGTGAGCACGATGATGCCCATCCCGCCGAGCCAGTGCGTGAGGCTCCGCCAGAGCAGGAAGCTGTTGGGTACGGCCTCGATGGCAGGCGTGTCGGCCCCGCCGAGGATCGTGGCGCCGGTCGTGGTGAACCCGCTCATCACCTCGAAGAAGGCGTCGGCGAACTCGGCCAGCACGCCGGTGAGCGTCCACGGGAGCGCCCCGACGAGCGAGAGGACGAACCACGCAAGCGCGACGATGGCGAACCCCTCGCGCACGCGCAGCTCCTCATCGGGCTTGAACTGCCACCACAGGCCACCGCCGAGCGCGAGCGAGCCGACGGCCGTCACGCCAAAGCCCCACCACTCGGCCTCGCCGTAGGCCAGCCCGACGAGCATCGGCGCCACGAGCGTGACCCCGAGCGCCGCGAGCAGCACGCCCATGATCCCCGCGATGCTCTTCCAGTCGATGATCATGGTCGCGTGCGGAGTCCGGTACGGGAGGCGAGGGGGCCGAGGGCCGTCACGCCGAGAACAGGGGCTCTACGTCGCCGACGCGCTCGGGCGTGGCGAACACGACGGCCCGCTGGCCGGATTGCACCACGGTCCGCCCAGTCGCGATCTCGACCCGGCTGCCGACGACGGCGCCGAGGAGGACGCCGCGCGGGAGCTTCTGCTCCATGAGCGGGGCCAGCGTGATGGGCGCGCCAGGGTCCGCCTCCAGTTCCAGGATCTCGGCGTCGAGCCCGTGGACCGTCGCCACGGAGCGGACGTGGGAGCCGCGCAGGAACCGGAGCACCTCGCGCGAGACGGCCAGCTTCTGGCTCACCGCCGCATCGAGCCCGATGGACTGCGAGATCGGGATGTAGGCGCTCTTGGACAGGAGCGCGACGGTCTTGCGGACCTCGAGGTGCTTCGCCATGAGACACGAGACGAGGTTCGATTCCTCGTCGTCGGTCACGGCCACGACGGCGTCGGTCTCGGCCATCCCCTCCCGGGCGAGCAGGTCGATGTCGGCTGGGTCGCCGTGGATGACGAGGACGCCCTCCAGCGTCTCCGCGAGGTACTCAGCGCGGCGCCGGTCGGCCTCGACCAGCTTCACCTCCATCCCGCCGTCCCGGCGTGAGCGACCGGCGAGCCCGGAGGCCACGCGGGCGCCCACACTGGTGCCCCCCAGGATCATCACGTGGCGGAGGCGCCCGGCCTCCTTGCCCAGCACGCGCGCGACGTCGGACACGCGCCCGGTGGCGACGAGGACGAACACCTGGTCGTTGGCCTGGATCGTCGCGTCGCCAGAGGGGATGATGGTCCGGACGCCGCGCGAGATCCCCATCACCCGGAACGGGAGCGGGCTCTGACGGGCCAGCTCGGCCAGCGACATCCCGACGACGCCGGCGTCGGGTTCGATCCGCATCCCGACGAGCTGGACCTGCCCGCCGCAGAAGTCGACCACGTCGGTGGCGGCGGCGCGTCGGAGGAGCGAGATGACCTCGTTGGCCGTCGACTGCTCGGGGTGGATGATGTGGTCGATGCCGAAGTCGCTGAGCGTGAGGACGGCGTCGGAGCCGGTGAACTCGCTGCTCCGGACCCGCGCGATCGTCGTCGTCGCGTCGCCCGACTTGCCGACCCGCTCGGCCAGCATCGAGGCGATGACGTTCACCTCGTCGATGTCCGTCACGGCCACCAGGAGGTCGGCGTCGGCGACGCGGGCCTCGCGGAGCGTCATGGCGCTCGTCCCCGAGCCGAGGACGGCGAGCACGTCCAGCGTGTCGCGGACGTGGTCGACCTTGGCGGGGTCGGTGTCCACAACGGTGACGTCGTGGCGTTGCAGGGAGAGGAGCCGGGCGACGTCGTAGCCAACGTCCCCGGCGCCGACGATGATCGCGCGCATGGGGGCCGCCGAAGCGGAAGGGCCCCGAAAGTACCGACGCCCGGCCCCCGCCCGCGCGCGAAGCCCCCGCGGAGTCGCAGGCCTCACATGGCAACGGGGCCCCGTCCGCAGTGGACGGGGCCCCGTTGGCCTTCCTGCCGATCGGCTACGTGAGCCTACCGGTTGTCGTGGCTCCGGCCGAGGTTCTCGGCGTCGGCGCCCGGGCCGGGCTCGCCAGTCTGGGTCGGCGCGCCCTGGGCGGCGTCCGGGTGGTCGTCGCCGTGGGGCGGGACCTGGACGGCGCCGGCCGGGTCGGGCGTGGCGGCGTCGCTACCGGCGGCCTCGGCCGTCGGGTTCTCCTCCGCCTCGGCGGCCGTCTCGTTGGCCGGGGCCTCGTTGGCCGCCGGGGTCTCGGCCGGCGCCTCCATCTCCTCGGGCTTCGCCGACGGCTTGGACGCCGGCGCCGAGGCCGTGCTCGACGAGGAGCGACGGGAGCGGCGCGTCTTCTTGCGCGAGCTCGAAGCGCCATCCGGCTGGACGTCGTTGAAGTCGACTAGCTCGATGATCGCCATCTCGGCGGCGTCGCCGCTGCGCTGGCCGAGCTTCACGATGCGCGTGTAGCCGCCCGGGCGGTCGCCCACCTCGGGTGCCACCTCGTCGTAGAGGCGCTTGACGGCCTCCTTGTCGTTGAGCTGGCGGAAGGCCTGACGGCGACCGTGGGTCGACTCGTCCTTGGCGCGCGTGATGATGGGCTCGACGAACCGGCGGAGCGCCTTGGCCTTGCCGAAGGTGGTGGTGATCCGCTTGTGCTCGATCAGCGCCGCCGACATCGACTGGAGCGTCGCCTTCCGGTGGGAAGCGTTGCGGCCGATCTTAAGGATCTTGTTTCCGTGTTTCATAGGTCTAGAGAGTCGAAAGTGGAAGGGTCAAAGGGTGAAGCTTTCAACCCTGCACCTTCACCACCTTAGTTCAGTTCGCCGTAGCGCTCGACGTCCATCCCGAAGCGGAGGCCCCGCTCTTCGAGGACCTGGACGAGTTCCTGGAGGCTCTTGCGGCCGAAGTTGCGGAACTTGAGCATCTCGCTCTCCTCCCGGCGCACGAGGTCGCCGATGGACTTGATCGAGGCGGCGCGGAGGCAGTTCTGGGCACGGACCGAGAGGTCGAGGTCGTCGACCGACTGGCTGAGGATGGCGCGGATGCGCTGGACCTCGGCGTCGACCTCCGTCTCCTCGGCGTCCTCGCCGGCCGTCGTGTCGACCTCGACGAAGAGGCCGATGTGGTCGCGGAGGATGGCGGCGGCGCGCGTGAGCGCGTCCTCGGCCGTCACCGAGCCGTCCGTCTCCACCTCGAGCGTCAGGCGCTCGTAGTCGATCTTGTCACCGACACGCGTGGGCGTGACGTTGTACTTGACGTTGAGGATCGGGGTGAAGATCGAGTCGATGGCGATGACGCCGATCGGGTCGTCCGCCCGCTTGTTCTCGTCGGCCGGGACGTAGCCGCGGCCGGTCTCGATGCGGAGGTCGATCCGGACGTCGGCGTCCTCGGCGAGCGTCGCGATGTGGTGGTCGGGGTTGAGGACCTCGAAGTCCGCCGTGTTGTCGGCGACGTCCTTCGCGGTCCACGCGCCGGAGCCTTCGAGGTGGATCGAGACCGAGCCCTCCTCCTCCTCCTCGGAGCGGAAACGCACGCCCTTGAGGTTGAGGATGATGTCGGAGACGTCCTCCGTCACACCGGAGATCGTCGAGAACTCGTGCTGGACGCCGTCGATGCGGACGGCCGTGATCGCGGTCCCGGAGAGGGACGAGAGGAGGACGCGCCGGAACGCGTTCCCGATGGTCACGCCGTAGCCGCGCTCGAGCGGCTGTACGACGAACCGCCCGTAGGTCTCGTTCATCTCCTCGACCGTGACGCCGTCGGGCATCTGGAGCTGGAGCTGGGCCATAATAGAGGCTTTGTGGGTTGGGTCGATGGGTGAGCGTCTGGCACACCGCCGCGCCACCCCGGAGGGCGGGCGCGGCGTGCCGGGCGGGTTACTTGCTGTAGAGCTCGACGATGAGCTGCTCCCGGATGTTCTCCGGGATGTCCTCGCGCGACGGGTAGTCGAGGAACTTGCCCTTGAGGCCGTCGCGGTCGACCTCCAGGAACGGGAAGCTCCGGCGGTTGACGTTGGCCGCGTCGCGGACGACGTCGAGGTTCTTCGACTTGGGCCGGACCTCGATGATGTCGCCGGGGCGGAGCGTGTGGCTCGGGATGGCCGAGACGCGGTCGTTGACCATCACGTGCCCGTGCGTCACGAGCTGGCGGGCCTGGCGGCGCGTCCGCGCGAAGCCGAGGCGGTAGACGACGTTGTCGAGGCGAGCCTCCAGGAACTGGAGGAGGTTCTCGCCGGTGACGCCCTTCTTCCGGGCCGCCTTCTCGAAGAGGTTCCGGAATTGGCGCTCCAGGAGGCCGTAGGTGTACTTCGCCTTCTGCTTCTCCTTGAGCTGGACGGAGTACTCGGACTCCTTCCGGCGGCGGGCGTTGCCGTGCTGGCCGGGGCCGTAGGGCTTGCGCTCGAGGGCCTTGGAGGGTCCGAAGATGGGCTCGCCGAAGCGGCGGGCGATCTTCTGCTTGGGTCCGCGGTAACGGGCCATGGTGTTCTCGTGAGTCTGTGCCTCGCACCTCCGACAGACGGAGCGTGGAGACGGATGAGGGACTACGTGCGGTCCGCCCCCGCGAGTGGCCGAAGCCCTCGCGAGGCGGGCGCAGCCGGACGATTAAGCCCGACGCCGGCGTCTGGGATCAGACGCGACGGCGCTTGGGCGGCCGGCAGCCGTTGTGGGGAATCGGGGTGGTGTCGCGGATCGAGAGGACCTCGAGGCCCGCGTTGGCGAGCGAGCGGATGGCGCCCTCGCGGCCGGAGCCGGGCCCCTTCACGTAGCAGTCGACGCGACGGAGGCCGAGGTCGTAGGCCTCCTTGGCCGCCTCGGCGGCCGCGACGCCGGCGGCGTACGGGGTGTTCTTCCGCGAGCCGCGGAAGCCCATCTTGCCCGACGACGACCACGAGATCGTGTTGCCGTACGCGTCGGTGATGGTGATGAGGACGTTGTTGAACGAGGCCTTGATGTAGGCATTCCCGTTCGACTCGACCTGGACCTTCTTGCGGCGGACGCCGCGCTTGGCCTGTTGCTTCGCCATGAGTACTTGCGTGAGGAGCCCAGGGGCTCAGGAGGTGTTTGGAGTCCGGGACGCGGGCGTCAGGGGTGGCCGCCTGGGGGACGAGTCCCCGAAGCCGGCGGTGCCTGCGTGCGCGCGCTCCCGTCGAAGGGCTCGCGTTACTTGCGCGGTGCCTTCTTCTTCCCGGCGACCGTCTTCTTGCGGCCCTTCCGGGTGCGGGCGTTGGTCTTCGTGCGCTGGCCGCGGACCGGGAGGCCCCGGCGGTGGCGCAGACCGCGGTAGCAGCCGATGTCCATCAGCCGCTTGATGTTGAGCTGCGTTTCCGTCCGGAGCGAGCCCTCGACGACGTAGTTGTCTTCGATGAGCGAGCGGACGCGGCGCGTCTCTTCTTCGGTCCAGTTGTCCGGGTGCGTGTCGGCGTCAACGCCGGCGCGCTCCAGGATCTCCGTGGCCCGGTTCCGGCCGACGCCAAAGATGGACGTCAGCGCGATCTCGCCGCGCTTGCGGCCCGGAACGTCGACTCCTGCGATTCGAGGCATGGTGTATTGAGCTGTCAGCCGTCAGCCGTCAGCGGTCGGGATGGCGCGTCGCGATCAGCCAGGCTGACCGCTGCGCACGACGCTCCCTACCCCTGGCGTTGCTTGTGCTTGGGGTTCTTCTTGTTGATGATGTAGATGCGGCCCTTCCGGCGGACGATCTTGTCGTCGGCGGACCGCTTCTTGACGCTGGCGCGGACTTTCATGTCGGTTGAGTCTGTGGGGACATCCGGGGCAACCCCGGCCTAAGAAGAACGCTCCGAATGGGGACGAATGTGCCCCCGCGGGCGTGAAAAGCCCGCCGAACTCGGCCGCTCCAGCCGCAGCATCCGCTACTTGTAGCGGTAGACGATCCGCCCCTTCGTGAGGTCGTAAGGGGACATCTCGACCGTGACACGGTCGCCGGGGAGGATGCGGATGTAGAACTTCCTCATCTTGCCGGACAGGAGGCCGAGGATCTCGTGCCCGTTCTCCAGCTCCACGCGGAACTGGGCGTTGGGCAGGGCCTCGGTGACTTTGCCGTCTTGTCGGATCGCTGGCTGCTTCGCCATACAGGAGCGCCGGAGCGCGTCGGTGAACGTATCGGTTAGAGGGCCGCCGGGGAGGCGGCGGGGTTCGAGGTTGCGCCGGACTCGGCGAGTGCGGCCTCGATCAGGTCGTAGGAGGAGAGGATTTCGGGCTGGCCACGCTGGACGAGCACCATGTGCTCGAAGTGAGCGCTCGGGGCCCCGTCGGAGGTGCGGACGGTCCACCCATCGTCGTCGACCGTGACATCGGCCGTGCCGCCGTTGATCATGGGCTCGATGCAGATCGTCAGGCCCGCCTGGAGCTTCTTGCCCTGCCCACGGCGTCCGACGTTGGGCACGTTGGGCGGCTCGTGGAGGCGCCGCCCGACGCCGTGGCCCACGAGGTCGTGAACGACGCCGTACCCGCGGCTCTCGCAATAGCTCTGCACTGCGTATCCGATGTCACCGACGCGGTTCCCCGCGACGGCCTGCGCGACGCCCTCGTAGAGCGACTCTCGCGTGGCGGTGAGGAGCGCCTGCGCCTCCGACGCGATCTCGCCAACCCCGAATGTGTAGGCGAAGTCTCCGAAGTAGCCGTTCAACTCAACGCCACAGTCGACAGAGATGACGTCACCTTCCTGCAGCTCGTAGTCGCTCGGAAAGCCGTGCACCACCACGTCGTTGACCGAGATGCAGAGGCTGCCGGGGAACGGAGGCGTGCCCCCTCCCATCCGGTAGCCTTTGAAGGCCGGCCGGCCCCCCGCGTCACGGATGATGGCCTCGGCCGCCTCGTCAAGGCGGATGGTCGGGACGCCGGGAGCGATCAGGGCCGCCGCTGCTGCCAGCGCGCGTTCGACGACCTTGGCTGCCTCGCGGATGCCCGCGATGTCGCGCTCGGTCTTGAGGACGATGCGGCCCGTCGCCATCTCAGCGTCGGCGGCCGCGCACACGGCCCGTCTTCATGAACCCGTCGTAGTGGCGCATCAGGAGGTGGCTCTCCACCTGCTGGAGCGTGTCGAGCGTGACGCCCACGAGGATGAGCAGGCTTGTCCCGCCGAAGAACTGCGCGAAGCCCGGCAGCACGCCCATCTGGGCGGCTAACGCGGGAAGCACGGCGACGGCCCCGATGAAGATGGCCCCCGGCAGCGTGATCCGCGTCAGGATCGTGTCGATGAACTCGCTTGTCTGCCGCCCCGGACGGACGCCGGGGATGAAGCCGCCCTGGCGCTTCATCGTGTCCGCCATCTCCTGCGGGTTCACGGCGATGGCGGTGTAGAAGTAGGTAAAGAAGACGCAGATGGTGAAGAAGATCGCCGAGTACCAGAACCCGAAGATGTCCCCCGTTGCATTCCCGACCCCCATCCAGAACCCGTTATCCGGGAAGAACTGGGCGATCGTGCTCGGGATGAACATGATCGACTGGGCGAAGATGATGGGCATGACACCGGCGGCGTTCACGCGGAGCGGGAGGTACTGCGTCGTCCCGCCGAACTGCTTCCGCCCGACGACGCGCTTGGCGTACTGGACCGGGATCCGGCGCGTCCCCTGCGTCACGTAGACGACGCCCATCGTCACGATGAAGAGAGCGGCGATCTCGATCAGGAAGACGAAGATGTTGGCGCCCTCGGTGAACTCGTTGAACAGCGAGGCCGGGAGGAAGGCGATGATCCCGATCATGATGATCAGCGAGATGCCGTTCCCGATGCCCTTCTCGGTGATCCGCTCTCCCAGCCACATCACGAAGACGGTGCCGGCCGTGAGGCAGATGACGCAGACGATGATGAACGCCCACTGTGGGATCACGATCGCCTCGCCCGTCGTCGACTGGAGGTTGATGGCGTAGCCGATGGACTGGAGCGCCGTAATCCCGAGCGTCCCGTAGCGGGTGAGCTGCGTGATCTTTCGGCGTCCGTCCTCCCCCTCGCGCTGGAGCTTCTGGAAGTATGGAACGACGGCCCCAAGCAGCTGGATGATGATGCTCGCCGTGATGTAGGGCATGATGCCCAGCGCGAACACGCCCGCCCGGAAGAAGGCGCCGCCCACGAACAGATTGAACAGCCCGAAGAGGCCGCCCTGGTTCGGGTTCGCGTTGACGATCTGCTCCAGCGCGATCGCGTCGACCCCCGGCAGGGTCACGTACGACCCGAGCCGGTAGATCACGAGGACACCGAGCGTGAAGAGGATCCGCTGCCGAAGCTCGTGGATCTTCCAGATGTTGCGGATCGATTCGCCGATCGAGGCCATGGGTAAGCGGTCAGCTAAAAGCGGTCAGCGCCGGAGCCCGCGAGCGCGGGTCCCGGCAGCCGGATTAGTCCACGACGGTGGCAGAGCCCCCGGCGGCCTCGATCTTCTCACGCGCCGACTTCGAGAAGGCGTGTGCGTGGACGTCGAGCTTGACGGTGAAGTCGCCGTCACCGAGGATCTTGTAGCGGCCGTTCTTGCCGCCGATGCCGAGCGCGCGGAGCGTCTCGGGGGAGACCGTGGCGCCCTCCTCGACGCGGCCCTCCTCCACCAGCACGGCGAGGCGGCCGATGTTGATCGGGTCGTAGGCGACGCGGTTGCGGTTCTTGAAGCCGAACTTCGGCACGCGGCGCTGGAGCGGCATCTGGCCGCCCTCGAACCACGCCGGGACCTTGCCGCCGGAGCGGCTCTTCTGTCCCTTGTGGCCGCGGGTGGCGGTGTCGCCGTGGCCGGAGCCCTCGCCCCGACCGACACGCTTCCGGTTCTTCGTCGAGCCCTTCGCGGGCTTGAGGTTGCTGAGGTCCATCGTATGAGTGGCTGGAGGCGCCCGTTCAGTCTCCTCGCGTAGGAGCGCCCGAACGGACTCGCGGTGCGTGGCAGAACGGTTCTGCCGACGCGGCGCCGATGGCGGCGCGGGTCAGGAAGATAGACGCCGTGGGCGAACCGCCCCGTCGCCTTTTACGTGAAGCGCCCGCCGGTGGGGCGGGCGCCTCGGGGCCTACGCTTCCTCGACGGAAACGAGGTGGCGAACCTTGGCGAGCATCCCCTTGATCTGGGGCGTCTCCTCGACCTCGACGGTCTTCCCGATGCGGCGGAGGCCCAGGGCCTCCATCGTCCGCTTCTGGTCGCCGGGCCGGCGGATCGTGCTCCGCGTCTGAGTGATCTTGATCTGGGCCATGGGAGTGAGCTGTCAGCGTGGTGCTGGCGGCGGTCCGGAAGCGCCCCCAAGGGCGGCGTCTCCCGGTCGCGGCTAGCCTTCGAAAACCTGCTTGATGGTGATCCCGCGGCGCGCAGCGACCTCGGCCGGGTCCTGGAGCTGCTTGAGCGCTTCCATCGTCGCCGAAACCTGGTTGTGCGGGTTCGACGAGCCCTGACTCTTCGAAAGGACGTTCGAGATGCCGGCGCACTCGAGGACGGCGCGGACGCCGCCGCCGGCGATGACGCCGGTACCCTCGGAGGCGGGCTTCAGGAGGACCGTGCCCGCGTCGTGGACGCCACGGACGGAGTGGGGGATCGAGCCCTTCTGCGTCACCGGGACGGCGATCATGTTCTTCTTGGCGTCCTCGGTGCCCTTCGAGATCGCATCGGCGACCTCGTTGGCCTTGCCGAGACCCTGCCCGACGCGCCCGTTCCCGTCGCCGACGACGACGACGGCGTTGAACGAGAACCGCCGACCGCCCTTGACGACCTTCGCGACGCGGTTGACCGAGACGAGACGCTCGGTGAGGTTCGAGCGGTTGGCCTCGTTGTCGCGCCCGTCATTGCGACGACCGCGACCGCCCCTGTTTTGCTGCTGTGCCATGAGTATTGGGAGTGAGAGTCGCGGTTACAGTGCGAGGCCGCCGTCGCGAGCCCCCTCGGCCACCGCCTTCACGTTGCCGTGATAGCGGTACCCGCCGCGGTCGAAGACGGCGCGCTCGACGCCGGCCTCCTTGGCCCGCTCGGCGATCCGCTGGCCGACGGCCTTCGAGGCGTCGACGCCGGAGCCCGACGCCCCCTCTTCGACGGTGTTGGCCGCGGCCAGGGTGACGCCGGCCATGTCGTCGATGAGCTGGGCGTAGATGTGCTTGTTGGAGCGGAACACGCTGAGACGCGGGCGCTCCGACGTGCCAGAGATCTTGCTCCGGATGCGCCGCCGGATGCGGGCGCGCTGCGTGACCTTACGGGCGGTCTTTGCCATGATCGTAGATGCGCTTGGGGTCGACGGAGTGGCCGTCGGACCACGCAATGAGAGAGCGGCCGGCGACGGATGCCGCCGGCCGGCGGGAGTTAGCGAGCGGCGGTCTTGCCAGCCTTGCGGCGGACGTACTCGTCGGAGTACCGGACGCCCTTGCCCTTGTAGGGCTCCGGCGGACGGAGGGCACGGATCTTGGCCGCGACCTGGCCGACGAGTTGCTTGTCGACGCCGGAGATCTTGACGCGCGGGTTCTGGCCGCGGACCGTCTCGGCCTCGATGTCGATGCCATCGGGCGGCACGAAGTAGATCGGGTGCGAGAAGCCGAGGGCGAGCTCGAGCACGTCGAGCCCGGACATCTTCTTGGCCTCGGCGCGGTAGCCGACGCCGATCACCTCCAGCTCCTTCGAGTACCCCTCCGTCACGCCCTGCACCATGTTGGCGATGAGCGAGCGGGTGAGCCCGTGGAGCGACTTGTGGCGGTTCTGGTCGGTCGGGCGGGAGACGAGGATCTCATCGTCCTGCTTCTCGACCGTGATGTCGGGGTCGACCTGGAGGCCGAGCTGGCCCTTTGGGCCTTTCACCGAGACGTGGTTCTTGTCGGAGACGTCGACCGTGACGCCGTCAGCGATCGCGACCGGGAGTTTGCCGATTCGGGACATGGGGGTTCGGGCTGCGGTTCGCGGATTAGCTGACGTAGGCGAGCACTTCCCCGCCGATGCCAGCGCGGCGGGCCTCCTTGTCGGTCATCACGCCCTGGGAGGTCGAGATGAGCGCGACGCCGAGCCCGTTCATGACGCGCGGCAGGTTGTCGGCGCCGACGTAGCGGCGGAGGCCCGGCTTGGAGACGCGGTCGAGCCGCTGGATCACCGGCTTCCCCCCGCGGAGGTACTTGAGGTAGATCCGGATCAGGCCCTGCTTGGTGTCCTCGACGTTGACGTAGTCCTGGACGTAGCCCTTGTCGAGGAGGAGTTGGGTGATGGCCCGCTTGAGGTTGGAGGCCGGCACGTCCACGTAGGGGTGGCGGGCCTTCTGGGCGTTGCGGATCCGGGTGAGGTAATCCGCGACGGGGTCGCTAAGTGCGCTCATGGTGTCTTCGGCCGGTTTGGGGGACGCGTTGGCGTCGGCCCACCTGGCCGCTAGAGGATGGAATTGGGGGCTTCGACCTGGCGGCGACCGCCAGACGGAGCTACCAGCTGGACTTGCGGACGCCCGGGATCTTGCCCTCGGAGGCGAGCTCGCGGAACACGTTCCGGCAGACGCCGAACTTGCGGAGGTACCCGCGGGGGCGGCCGGTCAGGGCGCACCGGTTGTGAAGGCGGACGGGGCTGGCGTTGCGGGGGAGCTTCTGGAGCTCCTCCCACTTGCCCTCCGCCTTCAGGCGGGCGCGCTTCTCGGCGAACTTCTGGACGGTCTCGCGGCGCTTCTTCTCGCGGGCGACGACGCTCTTCTTGGCCATGGTGTCTCTCGGTGAAAGTCTGGGTTAAGCCTCGACGGCCTCGCGGCGGACGAAGGGCATCCCGAGCTGCTTGAGGAGCGCGTGGGCCTCCTCGTCGGTCTCGGCCGACGTCACGAACGTGATGTCGAGCCCGCTTACGCGGGAGACCGAGTCGATGTCGATCTCGGGGAAGATGATCTGCTCCTTGACGCCGAGCGTGTAGTTGCCACGGCCGTCGAAGCTCTTGTCCGGGACGCCGCGGAAGTCGCGAACGGACGGCAGGGCGAGCGTGACCAGGCGGTCGACGAACTCCCACATCCGGGCTCCACGGAGCGTAACGGCCACGCCGACGGGCATCCCCTCGCGCAGCTTGAAGTTCGAGATCGACTTCCGCGCGTTGCGGACGGCCGGCTGCTGGCCGGTGATCTTGCGGACCTCTTCGACGGCGTCGTCGAGGACCTTCTTGTTCTGAGACGCCTCACCGAGGCCTTTGTTCACCACCACCTTGAGCAGGCGGGGCACTTGCATCGGGTTCTCGTACCCGAACTGCTCGGTGAGCGCCGAGGTGATCTCCGAGCGGTAGCGCTCTTTGAGACGGGGCGTGTAGTTCTCCATGGGGATGTCGTCGTCAAGCCGGCCGTTCGGAGACCCGGGGGTGTGGCCTAGGCGGGCGGCCTCGTGGACGGAAGGGGTGGCTAGCTGTCGAGCTCTTCGCCCGTGGTCTTGGCGTAGCGGACCCACCGGGCCTGGCCGGTGTTCGGGTCCTCCACGCGCTTGCGGCCAATCCGGGTCGGGGCGCCGTTGCCGTCGACCGGGAGGACGTTCGAGACGTGGATCGGGCGCTCGGCCTCGATGCGGCCGCCGTTCGGGTAGGTCTGGTTGGGCTTCGTGTGCTTGAGGCGGAGGTTGACCCCCTCCACGAGCACCTTCTCCTTGTCGGGGTAGACCTCCAGGACGCGGGCCTGGTGGCCCTTGGGCCGGTCGTTCTGACCGCCGCCGTGGGCCGTGATCCGCTTCGTCAGGACGACGGTGTCGCCCTTCTTGACGTGGAGCTTCTTTTGCTTGTTCGTCGTGCGGGGCATCGGACTAGAGGACTTCGGGGGCGAGGGAGACGATCCGCATGAACTGGCGGTCGCGGAGCTCACGGGCGACGGGCCCGAAGATGCGCGTGCCGCGCGGCTCCTCGGCGTCGTTGAGGAGGACAGCGGCGTTCTCGTCGAACCGGATGTACGAGCCGTCGGGGCGACGGAACTCCTTCTTGGTCCGAACGACGACGGCCTTCGAGACGTCGCCCTTCTTCACGTTGCCGCCGGGGATGGCGTTCTTGACGGAGACGACGATGATGTCGCCGACGCGGGCGTAGCGGCGGCCGGAGCCGCCGAGCACGCGGATGCAGAGGACCTCTTTGGCCCCGCTGTTGTCGGCGACGTTGAGTCGAGACTCTTGCTGAATCATGGGTGGTGCCGAGTGCGGGCCGCGCAGGACGCGGCCCCGGAACAGTGGGGTCGGTTATCGGGCGCGTTCGACGACCTCCACGAGCCGCCAGCGCTTCGTCTTCGAGAGCGGGCGGGTCTCCTGGATGCGGACGGTGTCGCCCTCGTTGGCGTCGTTCGTCTCGTCGTGGGCCTTCAGCTTCGTCGTCTGCTTGACGAACTTGCCGTAGATGGGGTGCTTCACCTGGCGCTCGATGGCCACGGTGATCGTCTTGTCCATCTTGTCAGAGACGACGAGGCCGACGCGGGACTTTCGCGCGCTGCGCTCGGCGACCGCCTCGGCGGTCGGGGTGGTGTCTGCCATAGCCTGGGTGCCCTCGCGGGCGGGTTGCTATTCGCTTGGTGAGCCGGGACCTCACCAACTACGGAAGGCGCGGGAGCGCCGTCGGCCGTACGGGGCCGGGTGGGAAACGTCAGGATAACGCCGTCTCCGGTGAAGGTTCAGTCAGAGACTGGCGCACGGCCGTCCCCCACCGAAGCTTCACGCGGTCTCGGGCGGGGTGCTCTCGAGCGCGGCCCGCTTCTGGGCCAGGATGGTCATGAGGCGGGCAACCTCGCGGCGCTTCTGCCGGAGGACGATCGGGTTCTCCAGGCCGGCGACGGAGCGCCGGAAGCGGAGGTCCTCGATGTCCTTCTGCTGTTCGGCGATGCGCTGCTCGATCTCAGCTTCGTTGAGGTCGCGGATCTCGCTGGCTTTCATATCGGTGGACAAAGAGGCCCCGGCTGCACGCGGCAACCGGGGCCGGATGGTGGGTTACGCGGCGGGCTCGTCGCCCTCGTCGGACGTCTGGTCGCCCTGGTGCTGCGGGTTCGGGCCGGCGTTCTCCTCGGCGGACTCGGAGGCGTCCTCGGCCACAGGCCGCTCGACCTCCTCCTCGGTCTCGGTCTCGACGACGTTGCCGTCCTCCTCGCGGAGGCCCTCGACGTAGGTGTCGAGCGCGTCGAGATCGCCGTCGGCGAGGTAGCGGGCCTGCTGGGACCACGTCTCCTCGTTCACGGAGTGCTCGTCCGTGCCGTCGGCCTCCACGATCTCGCGGAGTCGGTCGAGGTCGAGATCAGCCAGTTTGGCGTACGAGTCGATGCCGGCGCCCTGGAGCGCCTCGGCCATCGTGTCGCCGAGCCCGTAGATCTTGGTGAGGTCCTCGTTGGCGAGCGTCGCCATGAGGCCTTCTACCTCGCCGGTGGCCGAGTCGGGCGCCGGGACGGGGTTCATCTCGGGCCGGACCACGAACTTGGCCTTGATCGGGAGCTTCTGGATGGCGAGGCGCATGGCCTCGCGGGCCAGGTCCTCGTCCACGCCGCCGATCTCGAAGATGATGCGGCCGGGCTTGACGACGGCCACCCAGTACTCGGGCGAGCCCTTGCCCTTACCCATTCGGGTCTCGGCCGGCTTCTTCGTGATCGGCTTGTCGGGGAACACGCGGATCCACACCTTCCCGACGCGCTTCATCTTACGCGTCATGGCGATACGGGCGGCCTCGATCTGGCGGGACGTGATCCAGCCGGCGTCGAGCGCCTTGATTCCGTAATCGCCGAAGGCGATCCGGGCGCCGCGCTGGGCGAGCCCCGTCACGCGGCCCTTCTGCATCTTGCGGAACTTGGTCCGCTTCGGCATCAACATAGCAGTTCGGTCTGTGCTCTAAAGTGTCGCGTGAGATGTGTTAGCGGCGGCCACGGCCGCCACCGCCACCGCCTCGGTTCCGGTCGCGCCCGCCGCCGCCGCTGCCGCCACCGCGGCGGTCGTCGCGGCCGCCCCGGCTTCCATCGCGCCGACGGCGCTCAGGGACGCTCGGCGCCGCGTTCTGCTGGCGCTGTGCGGTGGCGTTCGGGCTGAGGTCCGGCTTCCCGATGACCTCGCCGTGGAAGATCCAGACCTTCACGCCGCAGGTGCCGGCAATGGTGAAGGCCGTGGCCTCGGCGTAGTCGATGTCAGCCCGCATCGTGTGGAGCGGGACGCGGCCCTCGAGGTACTGCTCCGTCCGGCTCATCTCGGCGCCGCCGAGGCGGCCCGCGAGGCGGATGCGGATGCCCTGGGCGCCCATGCGCATGGCGGCGCCGAGCGCCTGCTTCATGGCGCGGCGGTAGGACACGCGGCCCTCCAGCTGCTGGGCGATGTTCTGGGCCACCAGCGAGGCGTCAAGCTCGGGGCGCTTGATCTCGTTGATGTTGATCTGGATGTCCTTCGAGGTGAGCGCCTTGAGCTCCTCGCGGAGCTTCTCGACCTCGGAGCCGCCGCGGCCGATGATCACGCCGGGGCGCGACGTGTGGAGCGTGAGGATGACGCGCTTGGGCGTCCGCTCGATGACGGTCCGGGAGAGGCCGGCGCGCTTGAGGCGCGCGTCGAGGTAGCGCCGGATCTCGTGGTCCTCCACGAGCATCTCGGAGTAGCTGCCGTCGGTGTACCAGTTCGAGTCCCAGCCTCGGATCACACCGAGACGGAAGCCGATGGGGTTGGTTTTCTGACCCATTGTCTTGTGTGTCTGGGTGTGGGGTTAGTCCTCGACGCGTTCGCCGCGTTCGATGGTGCGATCCGCGGTCTCCTCCGGCGTGCCGACGACGACGGTGAGGTGGCTGGAGCGCTTGAGGATCGGGTGGGCCCGTCCGCGCGAGACCGGCTGGTACCGCTTGAGGACCGGGGCCTGATCGACCATGATGGTCTTGACGATCAGGCGCTCGTCGTCGATCCGCTCGTCTTGGTTCTGGTCGACGAGGTTGCCGTAGGCGTCCTGGATGGCCCGGCGGACCATGGCGGCGGCCTTCTGCGGCATGAACTCGAGCGTGTCGATCGCCTGCTGGGCGTTCTTGCCGCGGACGACGTCGGCCACGATCCGCATTTTGCGCGGGCTGATGCGGAGGTACTTCCGCTTGGCGCGTGCTTCCATTGGTTTGGTGGTCTTGTCGTTTAGCGGCGGCGGTCCTTCTTCGATCCCGCGTGACCGCGGAAGGTCCGCGTCGGGGAGAACTCACCGAGCTTGTGCCCGATCATGTTCTCGGTCACGTAGACCGGGATGAACTGCTTCCCGTTGTGGACGGCGAAGGTGTGCCCGAGCATGTCGGGCGTGATCATCGAGGAGCGGCTCCACGTCTTGACGACGCGCTTCTTGCCCCCCTCGTTCATCTCCTCCACCTTCCCGCGGAGTTTGTAGTGGACGTAAGGTCCTTTCTTGAGCGAGCGTGCCATGGGTTCTACTTCTTCGCGTTGCGACGGCGGACGATGAACTTGTTCGACGCCTTCTTCTTCTTGCGCGTCTTGAAACCCTTGGCGTAGACGCCGGTCGGGCTCTTGGGGTGGCCGCCGGACGACTTGCCCTCGCCGCCGCCCATGGGGTGGTCGACCGGGTTCATGGCGACGCCACGGGTCTGCGGGCGGATGCCGAGCCAGCGGCTCCGGCCCGCCTTCCCGATGTCGATGTTCATGTGGTCCGGGTTCGAGGTCTGGCCGACCGTGGCCAGGCACTCCACCGGGACCCGGCGAACCTCGCCGGACGGGAGCTTCAGGTTTGCGAACCGACCCTCGCGGGCGGTCAGCTGTGCCGAGGTGCCGGCCGAGCGAGCGAGCTGGGCACCCTTGCCCGGCTTCATCTCGATGGCGTGGACCTGCGTGCCGAGCGGGATGTTCGCCAGCGGGAGGCAGTTGCCGATCTCTGGCGAGGCGTCGGGACCGCTCATCACGGTCTGGCCGACCTCGATCTTGTCCGGCGCGATGATGTAGCGCTTCTCGCCGTCGGCGTAGACGAGGAGAGCGATGCGGGCGCTCCGGTTCGGGTCGTACTCGATGGACGCGACGCGCGCGGGGATCCCGTGCTTGTTGCGCTTGAAGTCGATGATCCGGTAGCGGCGCTTGTGGCCGCCGCCGCGGTGGCGGGAGGTCTTGCGGCCGAGGTTGTTCCGCCCGCCGGTGCGCTTGCGCGTGTCGAGCAGGCTCTTCTCGGGCTCCGACGCGGTGATCGTGTCGAAGGCCGAGACCGAGCGGTGCCGCTGGCCGGGCGTGGTCGGCTTGAGCTTACGGATAGCCATGGATGGGAGGGCCTACCTGCCGACGGCGACCGCCGGCTTTGCGCCCTAGTGAGTTAAACGGATTCGTAGAGGTCGATCTCGCCGGTGCGGAGCGTCACGATGGCCTTCTTCCAAGCGGCCTGGCGGCCCTGGACGAGCCCCCGCTTGGTGAACTGCCGGCGGCGCTTGCCGCGGACGATCATGGTCCGCACCTCGCGGATGTCGATCCCCGGGTAGCGGGTCTCGAGTGCCTGGCGGATCTGGAGCTTGTTGGCGTCCTTCGCCACGTGGAAGCTGTAGTGCCGGCCCTCGTCGGACAGGCGCGTCGACTTCTCGGTGAGGACGGGCTCGATGAGGATGGTCTCAGACATGGGATTGACTAGGCCTCGGTCTCGGTGTCAGCGGCGGGCGTGTCCGCCCCGTCGACCGTCGCCTTCGTGGCGGGCCGAAGCGCCTCGATGAGGGCCTCGACGGCGCCCTCCTGGAGGAGGACGGTCTTGGCGCCCATCAGGTCGAGCGTCGACGCCTGGTTGGCGGCGCGGACCGTGAGGCCGGGGATGTTGCGGGCCGAGCGGAAGAAGACGTCGTCCAGGCCGTTGGTCAGGACGAGCGTCTTGCCCTCGACGCCGTTGTTCGTGAGGAGCCCTGCGATCTCGCGCGTCTTGGGCGCGTCGAGCTGGAGGTCCTCCACGATGCGGAGCGCGTCGCCGTTCAGCTTGTACGCGAGGGCGCTGCGGCGGGCGAGCTGCTTCGTCTTGCGGTTGACCTGGAGGCGGTACTCGTGGGGCTTCGGCCCGAAGATGGTGCCGCCGCCCTTGCGGATCGGGCTCTTGGCGTCACCGGCGCGGGCGTTGCCCGTGCCCTTCTGGCGGTAGAGCTTGCGGGTCGACTTGGCGACCTCGCTCCGCTCCTTGGTCTTGTGCGTGCCCTGGCGCTTGTGCGCCTGGATGGCCCGCACGTCCAGCCAGATAGCGTGGTCGTTCGGCTCGATCCCGAAGATGGCGTCGTCCAGCTCGACCTCGCGGCCGGCCTCAGCGCCGTCTCGGTTGTAGACAGTGAGTTTCATCGGTCGGAGGTCTTAGGCCTTACGGATCTCGACGATCCCGTTCTTGTGGCCGGGCACGGCGCCCGTAACGAGGATCAGGTTGTTGTCCGGGAAGGTGCGGACGACGCGGAGGTTCTTAACCGTCACGCGGCTCCCGCCGGTCCGGCCCGCCATGCGCGTGCCCTTGAACACGCGGCTCGGGTCGGAGGCCTGGCCGATGGAGCCCGGCGCCCGCTGGCGGTTGTGCTGGCCGTGGGTGGCGTCGTTGACGCCGCGGAACCCGTGGCGCTTCACGACGCCCTGGAAGCCCTTGCCCTTCGACGTCCCCGAGACTGCGATCCGGTCGCCCTCGGCGAACAGGTCGACCGTCACCTCGTCGCCGAGGGACAGGTCGAGGTCGAGGTCGCGGAACTCGACGACGTGCCGCTTGGGCGAGACGCCGGCCGCTTCGAAGTGCCCCTGGAGGGCCTTCGTCGTGTGCTTGTCCTTCTTGTCCTGGAAACCGAGCTGGATGGCGGAGTAGCCGTCGGTCTCCGGCGTCTTGACCTGCGTGACAGCGCAGGGGCCGGCCTCGATGACGGTGCAGACGGTCTGCCGTCCGGACGCATCGAAGACGCTCGTCATGCCGACCTTGCGGCCGAGAATGGCGCTCATTGAAACCTCGAGGTTTAGTTAAGCGAGAGAGAGGGGCTGGTCGCGCGGGGCGCCAGCCGGGAATCAGACCTTGATCTCGACGTCCACGCCTGAAGGAAGCTCCAGCTTCATCAGGGCATCGACGGTCTTCGACGAGGTCGAGAGGATGTCGATGAGCCGCTTGTGCGAGCGGGTCTCGAACTGGTCGCGCGCCTTCTTGTCGACGTGCGGGCCCTTGAGGACGGTGTAGATCGTCTTGCGCGTCGGGAGCGGGATCGGCCCACTCACCACTGCACCGGTCGACTTCACCGTGCGGATGATCTTCTCGGCGCTCTTGTCGACCAGGGTGTGGTCGAACGACTTGAGCTTGATCCGAATCTTCTGGTTCGCCATGGTGGCTGGGTGAGAACGTGCGGGCGGCCGGTCAAGATGAGACCGGCCGCCCCGTTCGTTTGTGTGTTAGTCGAGGATCTTGGAGACGACGCCGGCGCCCACCGTCCGCCCGCCCTCGCGGATCGCGAACCGGAGCCCCTCCTCCATCGCCACCGGCACGATGAGCTGGACCTTGAACTGCGTGTTGTCCCCGGGCATCACCATCTCGACCCCCTCGGCCAGCTCGATGTCCCCCGTCACGTCCGTCGTCCGGAAGTAGAACTGGGGCCGGTACCCCTTGAAGAACGGGGTGTGCCGGCCCCCCTCCTCCTTCGACAGGATGTACACCTCGCACTCGAACGCCTTGTGCGGCGTGACCGCCCCCGGCTTCGTCACGACCATCCCGCGCTCGACCGCCGTCTTCTCGATCCCCCGGAGCAGGATCCCCGCGTTGTCCCCGGCCTGGGCCGAGTCGAGCAGCTTCCTGAACATCTCGACGCCCGTCACCGTCGACGTCATCTTCTCCTCCTGCATGCCCACGATCTCGACCGGGTCGCCCACCTTGATCTCGCCCCGCTCCACGCGGCCCGTGACCACCGTCCCCCGGCCCGTGATCGAGAACACGTCCTCGACCGGCATGAGGAACGGGCGGTCGACGGCCCGCTCCGGCGTCGGGATGTACGCGTCGACCGCGTCCATCAGCTCCTCCACCTTCGCCACCCACTCGGGCTCCCCGTTGAGCGCCCCGAGCGCCGAGCCCTGCACGACCGGGAGGTCGTCGCCCGGGAACTCGTACGAGCTCAGGAGCTCGCGGACCTCCATCTCGACGAGCTCCAGGAGCTCCTCGTCGTCGACGAGGTCGGCCTTGTTCATGAACACGACGATGTACGGCACGCCGACCTGGCGCGCGAGCAGGATGTGCTCGCGGGTCTGGGGCATCGGGCCGTCCGTGGCCGCGACGACCAGGATGGCCCCGTCCATCTGGGCCGCCCCCGTCACCATGTTCTTCACGTAGTCGGCGTGGCCCGGGCAGTCGACGTGGGCGTAGTGCCGCGCCTCCGTCTCGTACTCGACGTGGGCCGTCGCGATCGTGATCCCGCGCTCCCGCTCCTCCGGCGCGTTGTCGATCTCGTCGAACCCCTTCGCCACCCCGCCCGACTTCTCGGCCAGGACCTTCGTGATCGCCGCCGTCAGCGTCGTCTTCCCGTGGTCCACGTGGCCGATCGTCCCGACGTTGACGTGCGGCTTCGTCCGCTGAAATTGCTCCTTCGCCATGGTTCTTGTTGTCTAGGTGTGTCTGTCTTGTGTGGTGCTACGCGGCGGCCTTGGCATCCCCGGCGATTTCCTCGGCGATGGACTTGGGCACTTCCTCGTAGTGGTCGAACTGCATCGAGTAGATGGCGCGACCCTGGGTGTTCGAGCGGAGGTCGGTGGAGTACCCGAACATCTCGCTCAGCGGGACCATCGCGTCGATGACCTGGGCGTCGTTGCGCTGGCCCATGCCCTCGATGTGGCCCCGTCGGCTGTTGAGGTCGCCGATCACCTCGCCCATGTACTCCTCGGGCGTGGTGACCTCGACCTTCATGATGGGCTCCATGATGACGGGGCTTGCGCGCCGCGTGGCTTCACGGAACGCCATCCGCCCGGCGATCTCGAACGAGAGCTGGTCGGAGTCGACGTTGTGGAACTTGCCGTCGTAGAGGCGGGCCTTGATGCCCTCCATCGGGAAGCCGGCGATCGGACCCTGGTCGAGCGCGCTCTCGATCCCCTTCTGGACGGAACCGATGAACTCACGCGGGATGGACCCGCCCTTGATCTCGTCGATGAACTCGAGCCCGACGCCCCCCTCGTCCATCGGCGAGAACTCGATCTCGACGTGGGCGAACTGGCCGCGGCCACCCGACTGCTTCTTGTGCGTGTAGGTGTGGTCGACCGACTTCCGGATGGCCTCGCGGTACGAGACCTGCGGCTGGCCGACGTTGGCCTCCACCTTGAACTCGCGCTTGAGGCGGTCGACGATGATCTCGAGGTGGAGCTCCCCCATCCCTGCGATGAGGGTCTGGCCGGTCTCGTCGTCGGTGGACACCTTGAACGTCGGGTCCTCTTCCGCCAGCTTCTGGAGCCCGACCCCGAGCTTGTCGATGTCGGCCTTCGTCTTGGGCTCGATGGCGATCCGGATCACCGGCTCTGGGAAGTCCATGGACTCCAGGACGACCAGGTTGTCGGGGTCGCAGAGGGTGTCGCCGGTGCGCGTGTCCTTTAGGCCCACGATCGCGCAGATGTCGCCGGCCTTGACCTGATCGACGTCCTCGCGGGTGTTGGCGTGCATGAACAGGAGCCGCCCCGCCCGCTCCTTCTTCTCGGAGTTGGCGTTGATGAGCGCGTCGCCCTTGTTGAGCGTGCCGGAGTAGACGCGGGCGAACGTGAGCCGCCCGACGTAGGGATCCGTCGCGATCTTGAACGCGATCGCGGCGAACGGCCCGTTCGGGTCGGCCGTGCGCGAGACGACGTCCTCCGTCCGGGGCTTGTGGCCCTCGATCGGCGGCACGTCGGTCGGCGCCGGCAGGTAGTCGATGACGCCGTCCAGGAGCCGCTGGACGCCCTTGTTCTTGAAGGCGGAGCCGCAGAAGACGGGCGTGATGTCCATCGAGATGGTGGCCTCGCGGACGGTCGCCTTGATGTCCTCGACGGGGATCGTCTCGCCCTCGAGGTACATCATCAGGAGGTCGTCGTTGTGCTCGGCGATGGCCTCGAGGAGGTTGATCCGGGCCTTCTTGGCTGCCGGCCGCAGGTCCTCCGGCACGTCCACCTCGTCCCACGTCGCGCCCTGGGTCGTGTCGTCGAAGACGATGGCCTTGAACTCGATCAGGTCGATGACGCCGCGGAACATCTCGCCGTCGCCGATGGGGATCTGGACCGGGACGGCGTTGGCGCCGAGGCGGTCCTTCATCATCTGGACGGCGTTCTCGAAGTTGGCGCCGGTCCGGTCCATCTTGTTGACGAACGCGATCCGCGGCACGTTGTACTTGTTCATCTGCCGCCAGACCGTCTCGGACTGGGGCTCGACGCCACCGACGGAGCAGAACAGCGCGACGGCGCCGTCGAGCACGCGGAGCGAACGCTCCACTTCGACGGTGAAGTCGACGTGCCCGGGGGTGTCGATGATGTTGATGCGGTGCTCCTTCCACTCGGCCGTGGTCGCGGCCGACGTGATGGTGATCCCGCGCTCCTTCTCCTGCTCCATCCAGTCCATCGTGGCGCCGCCCTCGTGGACCTCGCCGATCCGGTGCGTACGACCGGTGTAGTACAGGATGCGCTCGGTGGTGGTGGTCTTGCCCGCGTCGATGTGCGCAGAGATCCCGATGTTGCGGGTCTTCTCGAGCGGGAAGGTCTTGCCGGTGAGGTCGGCCATGGGGGTAGGGTCTGCTGGACGGTGCCGGGCGGCGCCCCGCGAGGGTGCCCGGCGACGGTCGGTTTAGAAGCGGGCGAAGTGCGAGAACGCCTTGTTCGCCTCCGCCATGCGGTGCGTGTCGTCCTTCTTCTTCACGGCCCCGCCCTCGCCGCGGGACGCCGCGATCAGCTCGGCCGCGAGGCGGTTGGCCATCGACTTGTCGGCGCGCTGGCGGGCGTACTGGAGGAGCCAGCGGAACGCGAGCGACGTCCGCCGCTCGGGGCGGACCTCGATGGGCACCTGGTAGGTGGCGCCGCCGACGCGGCGGCTGCGGACCTCGACGAGGGGGGCCGCGTTCGTGACGGCCTTGCGGAAGACCTCCACGCCCGGCTCGCTCGTCCGCTCCTCGATCAGATCGAAGGCGCCATAGACGAGGCCCTGGGCGACGGACTTCTTGCCGTCGCGCATGACGGCGGCGATGAACTTGGCGACGGTGACGTCACCGTAGATCGGGTCCGGCGTGGGGATCCGCTTCTCTGCTTGCTTCCTGCGCATGTCGGTAGGTCGGTAAGTCGGTAGGATCGGTGATTCGGTGGCCGCGCGGGCCCGGCGTGATCGGGGCGTGGTCAGCACGTCCCCCCGCCGATGCGCGGTCTCACCGATCTACTGCTTGGGCTTCTTGGCGCCGTACTTCGAGCGGCTCTGGCGACGGTCGGCGACGCCGGCCGTGTCGAGCGCGCCGCGCACGATGTGGTACTTCACGCCGGGGAGGTCCTTCACACGGCCGCCGCGGACGAGCACGATCGAGTGCTCCTGAAGGTTGTGGCCCTCGCCCGGGATGTAGGCGATGACCTCGATCCCATTGGTGAGGCGGACCTTCGCGACCTTCCGGAGCGCCGAGTTCGGCTTCTTCGGGGTCGTGGTATACACACGGGTGCAGACGCCACGGCGCTGCGGGTTGCCCTGGAGCGCGGCCGACTTTGAGGTCTGGCGCTTTGGCGTGCGTCCCTTCCGGACGAGCTGGTTAATCGTAGGCACAGGGGTGCGGTCGAGTCGTGAACGGGGGCGCACGGCGACGGGCCGGCGCAGGCGAATCGGACGGCCAACTTACGGACCTGGCATGCCCGTCTGCAATGGAGCCGCGCTCCCCAACGCGCCCAGACGGCCTCTGGGAGGCTCTTTTGCGGACAAGCTTCCGTGAACTGCGACAACCGGTCAAGACCAATTGACCATTGTTCACCAAGGCTCCACTGGCTGGCTAGCTAGGACGTCCCGTGTCCTTCGGACTCGTCGCCGGAGGGCGTGACGTCGTCGTCCTGGGCGCCATCGCCCCCCGCTTCGACCGAGTCCGCCGGGGCGGCCGACGGGAGCGGGTCGGGGCCCGCCTCCAGAGCCACGCCATCCCCCTCGGAGGCCGGGCCGTCGGGCGGCAGGTTCACGGGCTCCCCTTCCGCGCTGACACCGGCGTCGTAGCGGTTACGCTTGTACGGGCGCTCGCCGAGGACCGCCCGCAGGTCGTTCTCGTTCAAGACCTCCTTCTCCAAGAGGGCCTGCGCCAATTCCTCCAGCTTGCCGGACTGCTCGGTGAGCAGCACGCGGGCCTGGACACGGACGTCCGCGATGATCTTCTTGACCTCGAGGTCGATCTTATAGGCTGTCTGGTCGGAGTAGGGCTTGTCGAACTGGGGCTGGTCCTGCTTGCCCGAGAGGTTGAAGGAGACGTAGCCGATCTCCTCGCTCATCCCGTAGTCCACGACCATGGCATAGGCCATCGCCGTGATCTTCTCCAGGTCGTTCTGGGCGCCCGTTGTGATGCGCCCGAAGGTGAGTTCCTCGGCGACGCGTCCGCCCATCGTCATCACCATCCGGTCGACGAGGGCCTCCTTGGTGTAGAGGTAGCGCTCCTCGGGGAGCGACTGGGCATAGCCCAGTGCCGCCATCCCACGCGGGACGATGCTCACCTTGACCACGGGGTCGGTGAACTCGCGGAACCAGCCGGCCACGGCGTGGCCCGCCTCGTGGTACGCGACGATCTCCTTCTCGTCCGGGCTGATGAGCTTGTTCTTCTTCTCCAGCCCGCCGATCACGCGGTCGATGGCGCGCTCGAAGTCGACCATCTCGATGGCCTCCTTGCCCTCGCGCGCGGCCAGGAGCGCCGCCTCGTTGCAGACGTTGGCGATCTCGGCGCCGGCGAACCCGGGCGTCTGCCCCGCGAGGAGCGCGAGGTCCAAGTTCGGCGCGAGCGTGAGGTTCTCGGTGTGGACCTTGAAGATGGCCTCGCGCTCGCGGCGGTCCGGCCGGTCGATGAGGATCTGGCGGTCGAAGCGGCCGGGGCGGAGGAGCGCCGAGTCGAGCGTGTCGGGGCGGTTGGTGGCCGCCATCAGGATCACGCCCTTGTCGGTGTTGAACCCGTCCATCTCCACGAGGAGCTGGTTGAGCGTGTTCTCCCGCTCGTCGTTGCCGCCCATGATGGCGCCGCGCCCGCGCGAGCGTCCCACGGCGTCGATCTCGTCGATGAAGATGATGCACGGCGCCTTCTCCTTCGCCTGCTTGAACAGGTCGCGCACGCGGGCCGCGCCCACGCCGACAAACATCTCGACGAAGTCGGAGCCGGAGAGGCTGAAGAACGGGACGCCGGCCTCTCCAGCCACGGCCTTGGCGAGGAGCGTCTTGCCCGTCCCCGGAGGGCCGACGAGGAGGACGCCCTTCGGGAGCTTGCCGCCGAGCTTGGTGAACCGCTTGGGGTTCTTGAGGAACTGGACGACCTCCTCGACCTCTTCCTTCGCCTCGTCGAGGCCCGCCACGTCCTCGAAGGTGATCGGCGCGCCCTCGGTCTGGTCGAACAGGGTTGCCTTGTTCTTGCCGATGTTCAGGACCTGCTGGCCCGGCCCACCCATTCGGCGGAGGATGAAGATCCAGAAGACGGCCAGGAGACCGAACAGGAGAACCCACGAGAGGAGCCCGCTCCACACGCTGGAGGTGTAGTCGGCCGAGAACTCGACGGGCGGCTGCCCCTGCTCGGCCCGCTGCTCATTGGCCGTCTGGACGAACGCGGTGAGGTCGTGGTCGTCGGGCTTGGTGGTGCGGAAGCGGCGCTGCGCGTCGGGGTCGGGCTGCCGGCCGAACGACGGCTCCGGCGGCGCGGACTCGACGCGGCCCGCCTCGACGGCGTCCGGGGTGTAGACCCCCCGGATGTCGATCCGGTCCTGGATCTCGAACGACTCCACGTCGCCGGCCTCGACCTGCTCGAGGAACGTCGAGTAGTCGACCTCAGGCGCGCCGCCGCTCCCCGCCAGGAACGTCTGGACGGCGAGGAGGAGGAGCGCGATCAGGACGAACAGGTAGAACGTGCCGAGCGAGAGGCGCGGGCGCTTGCCGTTGCCACCGTCGCGCTTGCGGCCGGGCTGACCGTCGCGGGGGTTCTCAGGAGTGCGGTTCTTCGAAGCCATGAGAAGGAGCGCGGCCCGACGGCCGAGCGGCGCACGGCGTCCATGCCGCACGCTGAGGAATCAGAAACACAAAGGCTAGGCCGTACCCGGTCTCGGGGGGGAGGTTCCACGGACGCGGCCCGCCGTCACCCGCCCGAGCGGCGGGAGGGGAAAACGTACGGCGACGCATCCGTTCACTCTTAGAAGTCTTTGGGCGGACCGGCTATCGCGTCGCGGACCCCTTCCAGCGTGATCACCTCGCCCCGCAGCTGCGCCCACGCCGGCAGTTTGCTCTGCACGGACGAGGCCTCGGCCTCCGTCTCGAACTGGCCGACGAGGAGGGCATAGCCTCCCCCCTCTGGGATCTCGGCGATCATGGTGCGGAAGCCGGCGCCCTGCAGGATGCGCTGCGTCGACTCGCCCTCGGTGGGGATCGAGAGCGTCTGGACGCGCCAGGAATAGCCCCCCGTGGAAGGGTCGATCGGCTCCGCGCCTCGCAGCCCGGCCAACGCTTCCGGCCCCGGTTCGGCCTCCCCCGCGAGCGCAGACGTGTCGGGCACGGCGGGGAGATCGGCAGGAGCGCCCAGTGAGTCCGGCGGCGTGTCGACTGGCGCGTCGCCGGTCGAATCCGGCGCCGGAACCGGGAGGACCGGCAGGGATGCGACCATGCGCTCTGCGCGTGTGGCGTAGGGGGTCCCGGGATAGCGCGCGACGATGGCGGCGAGGTGTTGCCGGAGCGTGAACTCCGGCCCTGCGGCGGCCGTCGAATCCAACCTGGTGGAATCGGGGACCGCCGAGCCAGCCCTGAGGGGCGTGTTGGGGACCCGACCGCCGGCGTCGGTCGAATCGCTGAGCGTCGTCTCGACTGCTGGGGGCGCGAGAAGCGAGTCGGCCACCGCCGACGCCGCGACGAGCGAATCGCCTGGGACCGGAGTGGCCGGAGTCGGGAGCGACTGTGGGTCGTCGCCTGTCGATTCAGGGCGGGGAGCGCGGTCAGGAGCGACCTCATCCGGACGCACGTCGGGCAGGACCTCCTCCGGGCGGCGATCGAGGGGGCGGGGCTCATCGATGAGCTCCAGACCGTCCCGAGACGGGGGCGCCTCTGGGCGGGACTCGTCGAGCCGTCCTTCGGCCGGCCGCCCTTCGTCCACCCCTTCCCGGCGACGTGGCGCAGCCCGCTCGTTGCCCCCTTGCTGGAGACGGTCCGGTGGAGGAGGCGTGGCTGCCGGCGCCGGGGCCGCCTCCAGAAGCGGCTCGTAAGCCTCGACGAGCACGGGCGAGACGAGGTCGGGCGGCAGCGGTGCCCGGAGCGTGAGCGTGTCGGCCTCGACCGACTCGATGTAGGCGACGGCCGCCGCGAGGTAGGCCCGTGGCGCCGAGGGGGCATCGGGGTCGCGGTCGGCGAGGGCGATGAAGGCCGCGGCGGCCTGGCGCGGGGAGCCGGCTTGCCAGCGGCGACGGATCGTGTCGTACGCTGCGGAAGTCTCGGCCGCAGGATCGACCGTCGGCCCCTCGACCTCATCGATCTGGAGGCGGATGCGGGAGGCACGGGCGAGGTCCGACGTCGGGTCTGCGTCGATCACGGCCTCGTAGAGCGGCCGGGCTACCGCCTCACGGCCGGCGGACAGCTCGATCTCGGCGAGGGCATACCGCGCCCGCGTCGCGACCGGAAGCGACGGCGTCTCCTCCAGAATCGCCCGGTAGAGCGCGGCGGCGGTGTCGGCCCGGCCGAGCGAGAGGAAGAAGGCGTTGGCGAGTTCGTAGCGGAGGCTCGCCATCTCGGTGACCAACTCCTCGCGCTTGGCCGGGGTGCGCGGGACCATCGAGAGGTCGAGGGGGGGTGGGCCCTGACCGATCGCGAACGGGTTGTTCTGGCCGAACTCGCCGACGCCGCCGACGCCGCTCGCCGTAGCGGTCCCGCCCTGGACGGCCGCGAGGCGGCGCCAGTTGGGAAGGAGCGGACGGTCGCCCCACCGCTGCTCGAAGGAGATGTAACCGGCCTGGATCGAGCTCGGATCGCGGTACGCGAGGAAGCCGGCCTCCGCCGCACCGACGCGCGCCCCCGGCCCCGCTTCGAGGGACGCCTGCGAGGACGGCGCGCGCTCACGGCTGGGGGCGCCCTGGCTTCCGCCGCCGGAGAACGCCTGGGCGGTCCGTTGCGCTTCCATGCGTCGCTGCTCTTCGACGTACTCCCGCCGGCGCCGGGCCTCGATGGCTGTAATCCGCTCGCGGAACGCCTCCTCCGACAGCGCGCCGAGGGCGAGGAGTGAGTCGGCCTCGGCGATCTGCCGGGCGGCGGTGGCGAGCGTGTTGAAGGAGGTCACCTCCTCGTCCAGGCCAAGGAGGGCCGAGCGCGAGGGCCGGTCCGTCGGCGCCGGCGCTCGGTAGGCCGTCGCGGCCGTGTCGAAGTGGGCGGAGGCGCGGACGAGGTCGCCCCGGACGTCGTCGTAGAACTGGCCGAGGTAGTAGTGCGCCCGCCCCCGCACGGCCTGGCCGTTCAGGTCGGGCTCGTAGAGGACCTCCCGGAAGCGGTCCTCCGCCTCGGCGTCGCGGCCGGCGGCCGCGAGCAGGCGGGCCTGGATGAGGGCCAGCTCGCCCCGGCGTTCGTAGTGCTTGTCGTCGCGGAGCATCCCGCCGACGATCGAGAGCCCGTCACCCGGACGGTCGGCGTCGAGGCCGATCACGAGCGCGCGGTTGACCTCGGCCGCGAAGGCCAGTTCGTAGGCCGGCTTCTGGTCGAGCGCGAGGTCGTAGGCGGCGGCGGCTTCCTCGAAGCGACCGGCTTCCTCCTCCACCTGCCCGAGGAGGACGTAGGCGCGGGCCGCGAGATCCGGGTCGGCCTCGTTGGCGGCGCCGGCGCGGAGCGTCTCCGCCGCCTCGTCCCAGCGGCCGGCGCGCGCGTACAGCTCCCCGAGCGCGAGGCGCATCCGGGAGGTCCAGCGGCGGTCACCGTCCTCCGAGGTCAGTCCTTCCTCCAGCACCGACACGCCCTCATCGTAGCGGTCCGACGCCGCGTAGGTCCGGCCGAGCCAGAACCGGGCCTCGTCGCGCAGCCGACGGTCCTCCACGATGTCGGCGGCCGTCATCGTCTCGTTGAACTTCTGCTCAGCGCCGACGAAATTGCGCTGGTAGAAGTACGCCTTCCCGATGACCAGGAGCGCATCGTCGGCCCATTTCGAATCGGGCCGCTCGCGGAGGAGCTGGGCGCTCTTATCGATGGCCTCCTGGAACGGCCCGCCGGTACGGCCCGAAGTAGCCGTGGTCGGGAACAGGGGGATCAGCCGGTCGCGGTCGACGGTGCTCCCGCTCCGCTCCAGCGAGGTCTCTCCCTCCTCCAGCTTCCGCTCGGCGTTGTAGTACGTGTTGTAGTACGCGCGGAAGTTGTTGTACCGGTTGTGCAGCGCCGACCCCGACCGGCAGCCGGTCAGGACGACGCCCGCCCCCAGGGCGAGCGCAGCGAGCACGAGCGGGACACGAACCGACGGCGCAGAGCGCATCGAGGACCGGAAGGCGAAAGACGGAGGGCGGGGTAGCGGAGGCGCCGGCGCAGTCGGGAGGTCGTGGGACCCCAAGCTACGGCGCCTCCCGGCCGGCGACAGGGCACGAACGTCGCGCCCCGGCCCGCTCGTGTGGACGCCCGCGCCGCCCTCCGCGTGGGGCGATCCTCCGTGCGCGGCTAGACCGCGACGGGGAAGCGGATCGCTGGCTGCGGGTTGTACCCGTCCAGCCGAAAATCCTCGAAGGCCAGCTCGTCCAACCCCTTCGCCTCTCCGTCGGGGCGACGGGCGATGTGGAGGCGCGGCGCCGGGGTGGGCGTCCGCGTGAGCTGCTCCTTCAGGCCGTCCACGTGGTCGACGTAGATGTGCGCGTCGACGAGCGTGTGGGCGAAGCGGCCCGGCCGCATCCCGGCCGCGTCGGCGAGGACCTGGGTGAGGAGCGCGTAGCACGCGAGGTTGAACGGGACGCCGAGAGCGAGGTCCGCGCTCCGCTGCGTGAGATGACAGTTCAGGAGGTCCGGCCCGTCCTCCGCGGGCGTCACGTTGAAGCAGAACGTGTAATGGCACGGCGGGAGTCGGCTGACGGCCGCGTTCGCCGGGTGCCACGCGCTGACGACGAGCCGCCGGCTCATCGGGTTCGTCCGGAGCGTGTCGAGCACGTAGCCGAGCTGGTCGAACGAGAGCGACCCGTCGGCCTCGCGGCGGACGTTCGGGTGCGAGGCGTCGGCCCAGACCTCCTCGCCGAGGGCGACGCCGGGCTCGGGGACCGGGAAGCGGCGCCAGAACCGGCCGTAGGCCGTCTGGAGGTTGCCGTCCTCGTCCGCCCAGGCGTCCCAGATCTGGGTATGCTGACGGAGCTCGCGGATGTGGTCGGCGCCGGAGAGGTACCACAGCACCTCGCGGAGCATCGACGAGAAGTAGACCTTCTTGGTGGTCAGGAGCGGGTAGCCCTCCGCCAGGTCCACGCTGTAGTGCTCGGCGAACGACGAGAGCGTGTCGGTCCCAGTCCGGGTTTCCTTCCGCACGCCCGTCGCGAGAACACGCTCGACGACTCCTAGGTACGCCTCTTCGGCGGCGGTGGTCGTGGGAACGGGTGGGGGCGCGGCGGTGACGGACATCTCCTTCGGGTCGGGGGGACGGCTAGCTTAGCCCCTCCCCCCGACTCATCGCAGGACAACTTTTCCACGCCTCATGGACCCTGGCCTCCACGTCAAGCAAGCCATCAACCACCTCAACAAGGTCCTGGCCTACTACCCGTACGTGGCGCAGGACGGCGAGGCGACGGTCGCCCTCACGCCCGAGGACTGGGGCGTCGTGGCGGACGCCCTGTTCCACATGGACACGCCGGCCGAGGTATTCCCCGACGCCATCACCGACTACCGCGCGAGCGACGACGGCCACGAGATCTTGCTGACCGTCCAGGACGGCACCGTCATCCACGTCCAGGCCGGCTGACCCTCGGGCGAGGCGCGCCGTCCACCCGGCCGACCCGTGTCATTCAGGCTGTGCCCCCCGCTCAGGAGGACGCAATCCGCCGAATGACGCCGGACCCGTAGCGCCGTTCAGTTGGCGAGGGCGCGGAGGTAGAAGCGTGGGATCTGCGCGCGGAAGCGAGCGCCGTCCTCGCGCTGCATCAGGTAGGTCCCTTCCATCCACCCCTCGAACGTGCGGAGGACGCAGAACGAGTGGTACTCGTGCGTCTCGCCGGGCAGGATCGTCGGCTGCTGCCCCACGACGCCGGCCCCCTCCACCTCCTGCAGGTGACCGTCGGCGTCGACGATGGCCCAGCGGCGCCGGAGGAGCTGCACCTCGCCCAGCCCGTGATTCTCGACCCCGACGAAGTAGGCGAACACGAACCGTCGCGCGACCACGTCGGACTTGTCGTCGAGGTAGACGGGACGGACCGTGACCGTGACGCTTTCGGTGGTGGCGTCGTAGGAAACCATTGGGGCCGGGGGCGGGCAGAGGAATGGGACGCGGGCCGGCGCAACCGGTTCACCCCGCGACGAACTATTGCCGGACTTCCTGCCCGCGGGCGTACTCGAGGGCCCCGATGAGCGCGCGGACGCGGGGCTCGCACACCGGTGCCTGCCACCGGCCCGCCTCCTTCAGACCGCTCCCGATGAAGAACCCGTCGGCCTCGTCGATGAAGTCGGGGAGGTTGTGGGCGTCGAGGCCGCCGCCGCAAAACAGCGGAAGGTCCGTCGCCCGGCAGGCCGCGTCGACCACGCCCGGCTGCGGCGACTGGCCGACGCTCGGGCCGAGCACGATCAGCGCGTCCGGCCGGGCGGCCTCCGTGGCGGCCACGAGCGCCCCCGCCTCGTCGGCATCGCGCGGCCGGACGTCGGCGAGGACCGGGAGGTAGCGGCTCCCGAGCGCCTGGCGGTAGCGGTGGAACCGGCCGGCGGCGGCCGGGTCGGTCGCCCACCCGTCGACGCGGATGAACTGGCAGTCGGCGGCGTAGGCCACGGCCAGGGCGGCGCGGTCGGCGTTGAGCACGCGGACGCCCACGGGCAGCCGGTTCGCGTTGCGCCGGACCGCCTCGGCGATCCGGGTCATGTAGGCCACCACCTCGGGCCCCGTCTCGTCGTCGCGGAGGGCCGGCGCGTCGTGCGCGTTTTCGACCAGCAGTGCGTCCACGCCCAGATCCGCGAGCAGGCGAGCTTCGGCCACAGCCCGGTCCACGGCTGCCCGCACGTCCATGCACCCGGGGACGCCCGGGGACGGTCCAGCGTGGATGACGGCGACGACGGGCTTGGGCCGAGAGAACAGGCTCCGAATGGGCATGGTGGTGGGGATCCCCCGAGATGCTCGGTTGATACGGCGGGGTCTGCTTCGGCAGTTCCGTGAATAACCCAGCACTGGAGGCGGCGGGCGGGCCACCCCGGCGTCGTAAAAAGGCGGCGAACCCATCCTGCCGAGAGGGAGGCATCGCCTACCTTAAAGGCCCCCTCGAATCACGGGTGCGGACCGCGCGTACCCGGCCCCATGAGCACCGCCCCGCCTCCCCCCCGCCCGACGCGCTCCCTCGATGACGTCGTCGTCCTCTTCGCCGGTGACTCGGGCGACGGGATGCAGCTCACGGGCAGCCAGTTCACCCTCGCGACGGCCCACGCACGCAACGACCTCGCGACGCTCCCGGACTTCCCGGCCGAGATCCGCGCACCCGCCGGCACGCTCTACGGGGTCTCTGGCTTCCAGCTCCACTTCGGCTCCGGCGCCATCCACACGCCCGGCGACGAGGTGGACCTGCTGGTGGCGATGAACCCGGCCGCGCTGAAGGTGAACCTCGCGCGCGTCCGCCCCGGCGGGGCCGTCCTCGTCAACACCAACAGCTTTACCGACCGCGACCTGGGCCTCGCGGGCTACGAGCAGAACCCGCTGGAGAACGGCACGCTCGACGGCTACGAGCGCCACGACGTGGAGCTGACGCGCCTCACGCACGAGGCCCTCGCCGACACCGGCCTCAGCAAGCAGGAGATCGACCGGGCGAAGAACATGTTCGCGCTCGGCCTCTCGCTCTGGCTCTACACCCGCCCCATCGAGCCGGCGCGCGACTGGATCCGGCGAAAGTTTGCCCGCCAGCCGGAGATCCGCGACGCCAACCTCCGCGCGCTCGACAAGGGCTACCACTACGGCGACATCTCGGAGAGCTTCGTCGCCCGCTACGAGGTGGCCCCGGCCGCCCTCCCGCCCGGCACCTACCGCGCCATCCGGGGGAACGAGGCGCTCGCCCTCGGCCTCGTCGCCGCGTCGGTCCAGTCCGGCCTCGACCTGTTCTACGGGACGTACCCGATCACGCCGGCCTCGGACCTCCTCCACGCCCTCGCCAAGTACAAGAGCTTCGGCGTGCGGACGTTCCAGGCCGAGGACGAGATCGCGGCGATCGGCGCCTCCATCGGGGCGTCGTTCGGCGGTGCCCTGGGCGTGACCGCCACGTCCGGCCCGGGCATGGCGCTGAAGGGCGAGTTCATGGGCCTCGCGACGATGGTGGAGCTCCCGCTCGTGATCGTGGACGTGCAGCGCGCCGGACCGAGCACCGGCATGCCCACCAAGACGGAGCAGAGCGACCTCCTCATGGCCATCTACGGCCGCAACGGCGACGCGCCGACGCCGGTCGTCGCGCCCCGAACGCCAGGCGAGTGCTTCCTCGCGGCCTACCACGCGGCCCGCGTCGCACTCAGGCACATGACGCCCGTGATCGTCCTCTCGGACGGCTACCTGGGCAACGGCTCGGAGCCGTGGAAGCTGCCGGACGTGAGCGCCCTCCCCCCCATCGACGTCGTGTTCGCCGACCCCGAGAACGCGGCGCTCACCGAGGACGGCGCCTTCCTCCCCTACGTCCGCGACGAGGACACGCTCGCGCGCGGCTGGGCCCGGCCCGGCACCCGTGACCTAGAGCACCGCATCGGCGGGCTGGAGAAGGACGCCCGCACCGGGGGCGTGAGCTACGACCCCGAGAACCACCAGCGGATGACGGAGACGCGGGCGGCCAAGATCGAGCGGATCGCCGCCGACTTCCCGCCCGTCGAGGTCGAGGGCGACGACGCGGGCGACGTGCTCGTCGTCGGCTGGGGCTCGACGTACGGCGCCATCACGAAGGCCGTCGCCGACGCCCGGGCGCGCGGGCTCCGGGTGGGCCACGCCCACCTCCGCTGGCTCAACCCACTCCCTCCTGGGCTCGCCGAGGCCATCGGCCGGTTCGAGCACGTCCTCGTGCCGGAGCTGAACAACGGCCAGCTCGTCCGTGTCCTCCGCGAGCGATTCCTCGTGCCGGCCCAGAGCCTCGCCAAGATCCAGGGCCTCCCGTTCCAGGCCCGCGAGGTCGAGGCCGCCATCGTCGACCTGACGCGCGGCAGCTAGCCCTCGCGTCCCCGCCCCGCCTCCTCATGTCCGACGACGCCCCCCTCCCCGACGACTCCGCCGCCCGCCCCGGTGGCGAGCCCCCCCAGCCGCGCGCCGACGACGGCGCCCGGCCCGACACGCCGGAGCCGGCCGGCAAGATGCACCCCGTGGAGGCGCCGGCCAGCCCGAGCGTCGGCGACGAGCCGGCCGAGCCGCCGATCCCCTCGGAGGGCCCGGAGGGCGAAGACCGCCCCTCGCCGCGCGCGCCCACGCCCCCGCCCAGCCCGTCGGGCGCGAAGCCGGCCGGCCCCCGCACACCCACGCTCCCGCCCGGCATAGGCGCGAAGCCGGCCGCGAAGCCCGCGGGGCCGCCGATCAAGAAGCCCGCGCGGCCGCCCGGCGCGGCGCGCCCGTCGGTCCCCCCCCGCGCGCGCACCGTCGACCCCGAAGGCGACGGCTCGACGGTCGGCCTGCCGGTCCTCACGCGGAAGGACTTCGTCTCCGGCTCCGACGTCCGCTGGTGCCCCGGATGCGGCGACTACGCCGTGCTCGCGGCCGTCCAGCGCGCGCTCCCCGAGCTGGCTGACACGCGCGAGGACGTCGTGTTCATCTCCGGGATCGGGTGCTCGTCCCGCTTCCCGTACTACATGAACACGTACGGCTTCCACAGCATCCACGGCCGCGCGCCGGCCATCGCGACGGGCCTCAAGGCCACGCGGCCGGAGTTGGACGTGTGGGTGGTGACGGGCGACGGCGACGCGCTCTCGATCGGCGCAGGGCACACGGCCCACATGCTCCGCCGGAACGTGGACCTCCAGGTCCTCCTCTTCAACAACCAGATCTACGGGCTCACGAAAGGCCAGTACTCCCCGACGAGCGAGGTCGGAAAGGTGACCAAGTCGAGCCCGTACGGGTCGCTCGACCACCCCTTCAACCCGGCCGCCCTCGCGCTCGGCGCCGACGGCACGTTCATCGCGCGGACGCTCGACCGCGACCCGAAGCACATGCAGGCGGTCCTGAAGGCGGCCCACGCCCACCGGGGCACGTCGTTCGTCGAGATCTACCAGAACTGCAACATCTTCAACGACGGGGCCTTCTTCGACTTCACCGAGCGCGACTCGAAGCCGCTCCGGTCGGTCTTCGTGGAGGACGGCCAGCCGATGACCTACGCCAACGGCGAGAAGGGCCTCGTCCTCGACGGACTGACGCTCCGCTCCGTCGACCTCGGCGGCGAGCGCTCCGCCAGCGACTGCGTGGTCTACGACGCGACCGACAAGGGGCTCGCGCACCTAGTGATCGACCAGCTGTTCTGGAACGCCGACCTCCCCCGCCCCTTCGGCGTCCTCTACCGCGAGGACCGGCCGACGTACGACGCGCTCCTCAACGAGCAGGTGGAGGCGGTGACGAAGCAGCGGGGCAAGGGCGACCTGGCCGCCCTCCTCGCCAGCGGCGACACCTGGACCATCGAGTAGCGCACCCAACATCGGCGACGAGCGGCCTCCCGTCCGTTGTCAGGCGTCATCCTCGTTTCGGTGTCATCCTGAGCGGAATCGCGACGCGCCGGAGTCGACGGATCTCTGGCGAGCAGCGCGCCCGGCTGGGCTCTCGGTGACCGCGTGGAGCGTCGCCGCGTCAGAGATCCATTGGCTCCGGGCTTCGCCCTCCACTCAGGAGGACACAGATCTGACGGAGAGGCCCGCTCCGGTGGCTGCGCCGGCCTGCGGGTCACTCAAGAGGACACGTCTCCGATGGGGAGGCCCGAGGCCATCACCGACGGCGACCCGGCACTGACGGTGAGGAGACGCAATCGCCTATCGCTCCCTGGTCAAGGCGGTGAGGGCCGGAGACGAGACGTTCCTCGCCCACGACGAGGGCTCGTGCCCGGACGCGGAACGACTTTCCCGACGGTGGCAACGGATTCCGCGCCCACCGGGCCTAGCGGCGCGATAGAGGCCGATTCGGTCCGGCCGAAGGTTTGCGAGGGCGGGAGCGGACCCCCTCTGCCCCTATGCTCCTCCGTCTCCGCAACGCCGCCGCCTCCATGGCCGAGCTGGCCCAGCGCCAGGACCGCGTCGCCAACAACCTCGCCAACGCCAACACCACCGGCTACCTCCGCGACCGCGCGTTCTCGACGGCGCTGAGCGAGCGGCTCGACACCGAGGGCTCTCCCCAGAGCACCCGCGTCGCCGGCCAGTACGCCGACACGGCCGGCGGCTCGCTGGTCGAGACCGGCAACGTCCTCGACCTCGCGCTCGAAGGCGACGGCTTCTTCGCCGTCCGAGGCGCCGACGGGCGGACGCGCTACACCCGCGCCGGCGAGTTCGTGCTCGACGCCGAGGGGACGGTCCGCTCGCCGCAGGGCCACGCCCTCCTCCGCGACGACGGCGCCCCGCTCACGGTGCCGCCCTCCGGCGGCGAGATCGCCATCACCACGGCCGGCGAGGTCCGCGTGGCCGGGGCCGCCGTGGGGCGTCTCCAGATCGTCAGCGTGGACGACCCGAGCCAGCTCGTCCGCCTCGACGCCGCCTCGTTCGACGCCACCGGCCTGGCGGTCCGCCCGGGCGAGGCCCGCGTGCGCCAGGGCTTCCTCGAGTCCTCCAACGTCGACGCTGTCGGCGAGATGGTCGAGCTCATGTCGAACGTCCGCCTGTTCGAGTCGCAGCAGAAGGCGCTCCGCACGACCGACGACATCCTCAGCGCCGTCACCCGCGACCTCGGCACCTTCTAGCCGAGCGCGCCCGCCGCCCTCCGACTCCCACCCCCGACACCCCATGCTCCGCGCCCTCCGCACCGCCGCCCTCGGCATGAGCGCTCAACAGACGAGCGTCGACAACACGGCCAACAACCTCGCCAACGCCAACACGACCGGCTTCAAGAAGGCCCGGGTCGCGTTCCAGGACCTCCTCTACCAGCGCGTCCGCGCGGCGGGCGGGGAGGACGGCGCCGCGCCCCCCACGTCGCTCCAGCTCGGCCACGGCGCCCTCGCCGTCGCTACGGTCGGGACGTTCACGCAGGGGTCGCTGAGCGAGACCGGCAACGCGCTCGACCTCGCCATCAACGGCGAGGGGTTCTTCCCGGTCCAGATGCCTGACGGCTCGCGCGCTTTCACCCGCGACGGCGCCTTCACGATGACGGCCGACGGCCTGCTTGTGACCCAGAGCGGCTTCGCTCTCGACCCCGGCGTCGAGATTCCCGCCGACGCCCTCGACGTCCAGATCCAGGCCGACGGGACGGTCCGCGTGCGGCTCCCGGGCGAGGAGATGCCCACCGAGGTCGGGCAGGTCGAGCTGGCGCGGTTCCAGAACCCGGCCGGCCTCCGCGCCCTCGGCGGTAACCTGTTCGTCCCGAGCGAGGGGAGCGGCGAGCCCATCATCGCCCCGCCTGGCGAGGACGGCCTCGGCACGGTCCAGCAGGGCTTCCTCGAAGCCTCCAACGTCGACGTGGTCCAGGAGATGGTGGACCTGATCGCCAGCCAGCGCGCCTACGAGTTGAACTCGAAGATGGTGCAGGCGGGCGAGGAGATGCTCCAGATCGCCAACAGCGTCAAGCGGTGATCCGCCTCGGCCTCCTGATCCTCCTCCTCCCGCTCGCCGCCTCGGCGGGCGAGGCCGACGTGGCCGCCGCCGCCGAGGCCGCGCTCGCCTGGCCCGACGCGGAGGTGCAGGTGGTCCGGCTCAGCGGCGAGGCCGCGCACGCCGCCCCGCCCCTCCGCGTCCGATTCCGCGACGAGGCCCCGCGGGGGCGCGTCTCGGCCGAGGTGGAGGCCCGCCAGCCCGACGGCTCGTGGGCGCCCGTCGGCTGGGCCTACCTGGAGGTGTCCGTGTTCGAGACGGCCGCCGTGCTCACGCGCGACGTGGAGCGCGGCCAGCCCCTCGCGGGCGCCGTCCGGTTCGAGCGCGTCGAGACGACGCGGCTCCACGACCCCGCCCTCTCCCCCGCCACCTTCCACGCCTCGGGCTGGACCGCCACGCGGACGCTCCGCGCCGGGACGGTCCTCACCACGCGGCTCGTCGAGGCGCCCGCGGCCGTCGAGGCGCGCGAGCCGATCCGCGTCCACTACGAGCGCGGCGTCGTCCGCGTCACGCTCGACTGTGAGGCCCGCGAGCGGGGCGCCGTCGGCGAGTCCGTCCGCGCCTACTGCTCCGACACCCGCTCCCTCTACCGCGTCCACCTCACCGCGCCCGGCGAGGGCGACTGGACCGCCACGCTCTAGCCCATGCCGACCCCCATGACCGTCCGGCTTCGTGCCCTCCTCCTGCTCCTCGTCGCCGCCCCGGCGCTCGCCCAGGCACCGGCCGACCCCACCGCGGAGCCCGTGGCCGACGCCGCCCCGCCGGCGCCCCGCCGGATCACCTCCCTCTACGCTGACCTGAAGGCGTACCAGACCGGCGACCTCCTCACCGTCGTCCTCGCCGAGCGGACCTCGGCGCGTCGCGCGTCGGCCAGCTCGGCGCAGTCGAGCGCCCAGGTCGGCGGGGCCGGCTCCGGCTCGCTCGGGGGCTACTTCGGCCTCGACGCCCAGGTGGGCGGCCAGCGCGACTCCGACAGCCAGACGGTCCAGAGCGACCTGCTCACCGGCACCATCACCGCCCGCGTGGTCGAGACCGACGCGGCCGGCAACCTCCTGATCGAGGGCGAGCGGCGGCTGAACGTCGACGGCGCCGTCCACCTCATGAGCGTGCGCGGGCTCGTCCGCCCGGCCGACGTGAGCACCGGCAACACGGTCCTCTCCTACCAGATCGCCGGGGCCGACGTGGTCTACCGCCAGGAGGGCGGCTCCAAGTTCCTCAGCGGGCGCTTCCTGACGCTCGTCGGGACGGCCGCCGTGCTCATCGGCGCCGTCCTCCTCGGCTCCTCCACCTCGTCCGGCTCCTGATGCGTCGCCTCCTCCTCCTCGCCCTGCTGGCCCTCGCGGCCGGCACGCCCCACGCCCAGACCAGCGCCAGCGCCCGGCTCAAAGAGCTCGTCGTGCCGGCCGGCGCGGCGCCCGTCCAGCTTATGGGCTACGGGATCGTCGTCGGGCTCGACCGCACCGGCGACCGCGCGCGCGGCCGCTCCGGCTCACCGTACACCGTCCAGAGCATCGCCAACATGCTCCAGCGGTTCGGGATCGCCGTGGACCCCCAGTTCCTCGGCTCGCGCAACGCGGCGGCCGTCATGGTGACGGCCACGCTCGACCCGTTCGCCGGGCCCGGCGGTGCGCTGGACGTGACCGTCGCGTCCCTCGGCGACGCCCGCTCCCTCGCCGGCGGCGTGCTCCTCCAGACCCCGCTCCAGGACATGGCCGCCGGGGGCGAGATCTACGCGATGGCCCAGGGGCCGGTCCTCACCGGGACCGTCCTGGCCGAGGCCGCGGGCACGTCCACGCGCACCGGCCCGACCAACACGGGCCGCGTGCCGGCTGGCGCGAGCGTCGTCCGCGCGCCCGAGACCGTCCTCCCGACGGGGTCCTTCGACCTCGTCCTCCGCGAGCCCGACTTCACGAACGCCGCCGCCATCGCCGAGGCCGTGAACGGGGCGTTCCCCGGCTCGGCCACGGCCGTCCATGCCGGGCTCGTCCGCGTCGAGGTGCCGGCCGACGCTGGCGGCCCGACCGGCCTGATGGCCGCCCTCGAGGGCATCCGCGTCGGCATCGACGTGCCGGCGCGCGTGGTCCTCAACGAGCGCACCGGGACGATCGTCGCCGGCGGCGCCGTCTCCATCGCCGAGGTGATGGTGACCTACGGGTCGCTCACGATCTCCACCCAGGTCGACCCGGCCATCTCGCAGCCCAACGCGCTCAGCCGGAACGGCCAGACCGTGGCCGTCCCCGTCGGCAGCGTCGGGATCGACCAGGGGGCCGTGCGCTCCGTGGTTCTCCAGCCCAACACGACCATCGCCGAGCTGGCGGCGGCGCTCAACGAACTCGGCCTCTCGGCGCGCGACGTGATCGCCGTCTTCCAGGCCATCGACCGCGCCGGCGCACTCCAGGGCGAGCTCGTCGTCCTCTAGCCATGTCCCCGATCTCCCCCACCTCGTCCGGCGCCGCACCGCTCGGCTCAGGCCGCAAGGCCGACTCCCCCGCGGAGGCCGCGCACCAGTTCGAGTCTGTCCTCGTGCGCCAGTTCGTCGAGGTGATGACCAAGGACCTCTTCAACAGCGAGGAGGACGGGATGCTCTCGGGTCAGGCCGACCTCCAGCGCGACACGCTCACGGACACGCTCACCGAGCACCTCGTCGACAACGGGACGTTCGGGATCGCCGACCTGATGATCCGCCAGTGGGAGCAGTCCGGCCGCGTGCCCACGGAGCCGGCCGCCGACGCGGCGGCGGACGCGGGTCCCACCGCTCCAGGCGGGGCCCCGCCCCGCGCGCTCCGCATGGACGAGGCGCTCCGGATGTACCCGCCCGCTCAAGCTCTGTCCCGTTCCATCGATACTTCCCAGGACGACCTCCCATGACCGACGTGTTTGCTCCCGAGCGCGAGGCCCTTGCGGCCGTCGCCGACAGCGCCCGCTCCCAGCTCCTCGCCCTCCGCGACGGCTCGCCCGAGACCTTCGAGGCCGCCGCCGCCCGCACGCTCGACGCCGTCGCCGACCTCGACCGACGCCGCCAGACCCGCGAGCGCCAGACGGCCTCGCTGGCCACCCCGCCCGCCTCGGCCGACGCCCGCACCGCGCTCGAAGACGCCGCCCTCGACGCCCGCCAGGCGTGCGACGAACTGGAGATCGCCCTCGAACACGCCGTGGCCCTCGGCCGCGACCTCATCGGCACGTGGCAGCAGATGGCGGCCCCGGCCACCTCGCAGGTCTACACCGCCGCGGGCGCCGTCGGCCCGTCGAGCGCCGCGCCGCGCCTCCACCAGACCGGCTGACGCCGGGCCCGCATGAGCCTCTCCAACCTGTATTCCACCGCTCGCCGGGGTCTCCTCGCGAGCCAGGCGGCCACCAACGCCACCGGCAACAACATCGCGAATGCGGAGACGGCGGGGTACACGCGCCGCGCCGTCAACCTGCGACCGGGGGCGCCCACGCCAGGCGGCCTCTTCATCTCGTCGGCCCCCAGCTCGGGGGGCGGCGTCAACGTCGAGGGCTTCGGGCGCGTGCGCGGCCAGTTGCTGGACCTCGCCGTCCGCAACAGCCGGACCGCGAGCGGCGGCGCGGGCGAGGGCGCCCAACTCCTCTCCAGCCTGGAGGCGACGCTTGCGCCGGACGGCGGCGAGGCCTTCCTCGGCGCCATCGGCGGCTTCTTCGACGCGTGGTCCGACGTGGCCGACGCCCCCACCGACCCCGGCGTCCGCGACGCGCTCCTCGCGGCGGGCGAGACGCTCACGCGCACGTTCCAGAACGCGGACCGCCAGCTCCAGGCCTACGGCGAGGGCGTCCAGGACAGCCTCGTCGGGACGGTCGACGAGATCAACACGGTGCTCTCGGAGGTGGCCGACCTCAACGTCATCATCCGCACGGCCCGCTCGCAGGGCGGCGACGACCTCGACGCGCTCGACCGCCGCGACCTCCTCCTCGACCAGCTCTCCGGGCTCGCCCCCGTCTCGATCCGTCCCAACGAGAACGGGACCGTGACGGTCGCCATCAACGGCATGGTGGGTGTGCAAGACGGCGAGGCCCGCCCACTCCGCGTGGAGCTGCCGCCGGCCGTCTCCGAGCCGGCCGTCTACGCCAACGGCAGCTCCCGCCCGTTTACCTTCGACGCCACGCAGGACGGCGTGCTGGGCGCCCAGCTCAACCTGCTCACGTCCGCCCTCCCCGCCGCCCGCGACGCGCTCGACGCCATCGCGGCCGACCTGGTGGCGCGGGTGAACGACGCCCACGTCGGCGGTACGGGCCTCGACGGCGCCACCGGGCGCACCTTCTTCGACCCCGCGGGCACCACGGCCCGCACGTTCGCCCTCAGCGCCGACCTCACGAGCGCCGACGCGATCGCCGCCGGCACCGGCGGACCGGGCGACAGCAGCGTCGCGACCGCCATTGCCGGGTTCGGCGAGGAGGCGACGGGTGCGGGGACCAAGATCCTCTCGGGAATCGGCGCCCGCGCGCGGAGCGCCATCGCCTCCGCCGAGGCCAACGACGCCTTCAGCGCCCACGCCGAAGCCCTCCGCGACGGCGTCTCGAAGGTCTCCCTCGACGAGGAGATGACCAACCTGATCCGCTTCCAGCAGAGCTACGCCGCCTCCGCCCGGGTCCTCCAGACGGCCGAGTCGCTCTTCGACACCCTCCTGTCGCTCTAGTCCGATGCCCCAGCCCATCCAGACGGCCCTGACGCGGGCCCTCGCCCAGAGCACCACCGGCCGGTCCGTCACCCGCGCGCGCGCCGCGCTGGAGGAAGCGACCAGCCAGCTCGCCACGGGCTACCGCATCCAGCGGCCCTCCGACGACCCCGCCGGGTTCTCGCAGGCCCGGACGATCGGGAGGCTCCAGGACCGCCTCGCCCAGCACGGGCGCGCCATCGACGCCGCCACGCTCTGGGTGGACCGCACGCAGACGGAGCTGGACAGCCTCACCGACCTGTTCTCCGAGGCCAAGGAGGTCGGCCTCCGTGCGGCCAACGGCGCCCTCGACGCCGAGGACTTCGCCCGATCCATCGAGTCGCTCCGCGACGAGACCATCGCGCGGCTCAACGCCACGAGCAACGGGGAGGCCCTCTTCGCCGGCAACCAGACCACCACGAAGCCCATCAACGCGGACGGCACCCTCGCCGCCGGCGACTTCAGCGGCATCCGCCGCCGCGACGTGGCCCCGGGCCTCAGCCTCGATGTCAACACCGTCGGCGCGCTGGAAGTGGACGAGGTGCCTGCACCCCAGCGCCTCCAAGACCTCGCCGATGCCATCCGCTCCGGAGATTCGGACGCCGTGACGGCCGCCCTCGACGGGGTCCAGGCGGGCCTGGAGCACTTCATCCGCCTCGGGGCCCAGAACGGACTCAAGTCCAACCGCCTCCAGAGCGCGCGCGACGCCATCGAATCCCAGGACCTCGTCCTCGACGAGCGCCGGGCGACGATCGAGGAGATCGACCTGGCCGAGGTGATGGGCGCCGTCCAGCAGCGCCAGACGAGCCTGGAGGCCGCGCTTCGCGCCCAGGCTGCCTCGGTCCAGACGACGCTCCTCAACTACCTCAACTAGCACGCGCCGGCCTCGGCCCCTCCGGCCTTCGGGGGGTGCCCGGCCGGCTGAGGGGCTGCCAGAACGATCGCTCTGAGAGGGCAAGAGCGGAGATCACGGAGCCGGCAGCAGGCCCATCGGCTCCGACGGGGCTCCCCGATCGGCAGGGTATCGGGGAAGCGGGGAGCCTGCCTCCTCGGGATCCGGGTGCCCGCTGGGTGGCAACGGCACATGGGCCGGATCGCTCCCGGCGGGAGCGCGCGCTCGCAAGGACGAGCGCCGGAGCGGGACGCCAGATGCTCGTGGACCCGTGCTCGCCCGTCGGACCCGACCCGGTCCAGACTCGTGGCACGTCGTCGCTCGGCCTCGGGCGTGAGGGAGGGGCCCTTCCCGCGCCAGATCCCCCATCGGGCGCCAGAGGTCACCGGACCGCCGGACCAGGCCCCAACGGCCCGAACCCCAATCAGGCCGGACTACGGGAACGATCGGATTCCCGGCCGGGCCTCCAAATGAAAAAACCACCCCCCGGGGGACCCTTCCATAAAGCCCCACCCGGGCACCTCGATAAGCGGAGGGAGGCCGGATCGCCCGCCTCGCCAGAACCACTCCCAACACCAGACAGGTCCTACCATGTCGTTTCGCATCAACACCAACACGCAGGCGGCCCAGTCGCTGAGCGCGCTCAACAAGACCTCGAACGAGATCGGGATGCGCCAGCTCCGCCTCTCGACCGGGTCCAAGATCAACTCCGCCGCCGACGACTCGGCCGGGTACACGATCTCCAACAAGCTGACCGCCAAGACGCGCGGCCAGGCCCAGGCCCTCTCCAACATCGGCGACGCCAAGTCCATGCTCTCCGTCGCGGAGGGTTCGCTCGGGACGGCGATGGACATTCTCCAGACGATCAAGGAGAAGGCCATCCAGGCCGGCAACTCCTCGATGGGCGCCGACGAGCGCACCGCGCTCCAGAGCCAGGTCGACGAGCTCTCGAAGGAGGTCAACGACATCCTCTCGGGCGCCGAGTTCAACGGCACCAAGCTGTTCTCCGACGACGCCGAGACGAACCTCTCGTTCCAGGTCGGCGACGAGGCCGGCGACACGTTCGGGGCGAGCATGGCCAAGCTCGGCATCAACACGCTCGGGCTCGGCTCCCTGGCCACGGAGGCCGTCGAGGCCGTCGAAGGCGTCGAGGCCGTCGAGGCCGTCACCGCCGTCACCGCCAGCGCGTCGGTCTCCGACGATGGCAACACGGTCCAGGCCTTCGAGGGCCAGCTCACGCTCGGCGGCACCTACACGGGCGGCGCGGACGCGGACCTCACCTTCTCGGTGGTCGACAACGCCGGCACGCTGGAGCTCCAGGACGCCGACGGCAACGCCGTCACGTTCGACTCGGGCGACCTCGCGTCGGGCGGCTCGTTCACCGTCGACGGGATCTCGGTCGCCATCGGCGCGGGCTACACCCCGGCCGCGGACGAGTCCTTCACGATCAGCGCCGTCGCAGCGGTTAGCAGCCCCGCCTCCTCCTCCGTCTCCTCGGTCACCGACGCGGGCGGCCTCGACACCCTCGACGCCACGGACTTCACGCTCGGTGGCACCTTCACGGGCGCCGCGGACGCGAGCTACGCCTTCACCGTGGCCGACAACGCCGGCACGCTGGAGATCCACGACGCCGACGACAACGTCGTCACGCTCGACAGTGGCGACACCGCCGCCGGCGGCCAGTTCACGATCGACGGGATCACGGTCGGGTTCAGCGGCGACATCGAAGCCGGCGACGCGTTCACGATCTCGGGCGTTGCGGATGCCTCGACCGCGGCCAGCGCCTCGGTGACGGACGACGGCGACACCGATGCGTTCGCGAGCCAGCTCACCGTCGGTGGCACCTACACGGGCGCCGCGGACGCGAGCTACGCCTTCACCGTGGCCGACAACGCCGGCACGCTGGAGCTCCAGGACGCCGACGGCAACGCCGTCACGTTCGACTCGGGCGACCTCGCGTCGGGCGGCTCGTTCACCGTCGACGGGATCTCGGTCGCCATCGGCGCGGGCTACACCCCGGCCGCGGGTGAGTCCTTCACGATCGACGCCGTCGCCGCCGTTGAAGGCGTCGAGGGAGTCGAGGGAGTCGAGGCCGTCGAGGCCGTCGCAGTCGGCGACTTCGTCAGCGCGCTCGACCTGAGCACCGATGAGGGCTCCGCCGCCGTGATCTCGACCATCGACAGCGCCATCAAGACCGTCAACTCGGCGGCCCAGGGTCTCGGCAACAGCCAGAACCGGCTGGACTTCAAGTCCCAGAACCTGGAGATCTCGATGAACAACTACGAAGCCGCCAACAGCCGGATCGCGGACGCGGACTTCGCCAAGGAGCAGATGGAGATCGTCAAGCTCCAGATCCTCCAGCAGACCGGGTCCGCCATGTTCGCCCAGTCGAACGCCGCGCCTCAGTCCGTCCTCTCGTTCTTCTAGACGAGGACGACCAGGGCAGGGCCTCATCTGGGACCCTGGTTCTGGCGACCCTTCCGGGCTCTGCCCTCCCCGGCCCGCCAGCACTCCGGTGCTGGCGGGTCGTTTCGTATTCCCGGGCCCCTCCGGCGGCCCGCCTCCGACGCCGAACCTTTTTCCGGGCCCCGGTAAAGGAGCCCCGTCCTCCATCGATAAGCGGGGCAGAGGGACGGATCCCCGTCTCGGAACACCTTTTGATGACGCTCCCATGCCCGCCCCCAACCCGCTCCGCCTCTACCAGCAGCAGGCCGTGCTCACCGCCTCCCCCGCCGAACTCGTAGACAAGCTGTACGGGATCGGCCTGACCGCCGCCCAGCGTGGCGACGCCCCCCGCACCCGCCGCGCCCTCGTGGAGCTCTCCGCGTCCCTGGACCCCGAGCGCGGCGGCGAGATCGCCGAGGGCCTCCGCAGCCTCTACGAGTTCGCGATCCGCGCCGCCTCCGAGGGCAACCTCGACATCGTGGCCGAGATCCTCTCCGGCCTCCGCGACGCGTGGCGCCAGGCGGTCCTCGCGCCCGTCGCTGCGTAACCCCTCGCCATGGCGAACCTCTCCTCGATCTACAACTCGGGCTCGCTCTACGAGCAGCTCATCAGCCAGGTCATCGCCATCGAGTCGCAGCCGCGGCTCAAGCTGAAGGCCGAGCAGGGCGACCAGAACGTCTACAAGGGCGTCCTGAGTGACTTCAGCAGCAAAGTCTCCGCCCTGGACTCGGCCCTGGACAAGCTCCAGGACCCGCTCCGCAACTCGTTCCAGGGACGGGCCGCGACGGTCGGCGCCGACGCCGGGTTCAAGGCCTCGGCGTCCGACGACGCCGCGACCGGGACCCACCAGATCCGCGTCGACCGGCTCGCGCAGGCCGACGCCCGTCTCTCGAAGCAGGTGGCCAGCACGGCAACCGACCTCGCCGACCTGTTCCTCGATGCCGGCGACCCGCCCGCGCCGAGCGCCCGCTCGTTCACGATCCACATCGCCCAGGACGACGCGGACCCGGTGGACCTGGAGGTGAGCTACACGCCTCCCGACGACGCCACCAACGACGACGTGCTCGCGGGGATCTCCCGCGCCATCAACGCCGCGGTCCACACCGCCGATACAGACGGGCGGCTCGCCAAGGGCACCGGGGCCTCCGCCTCCGTCGTCCACGAGACGAGCGGGACCTCCCGCCTCACGCTCCGCAGCCTCGCCACCGGCTACGGCAACCGTCTCACGTTCTCCGACCCCGACGGTCTGCTCGCAGAGATGGAGGTGAGCCGCACGGACGTCCGGACCGGCACGGGCGGCGGCGCCGTCGTGGCCGTCGGCAGCGGGCCCGCCGACTCGGACCTCACCTCGGCCTTTAGCCTCGACGGGCTCACCATCTACCGCGACACGAACACGGTCGACGACGCCGTCGACGGCCTCAGCCTCACGCTCTCCGCAGTCACCGAGGAGCCCGCGACGGTCACCGTTGGGTCCGACGTGAAGGGGATGCGCACGGAGGTCGAGGCGTTCATCAAGGCGTACAACGGGCTCGCCACGTTCCTCACCACCAAGACCAAGGTGGATGCCGACACCGGGGCGCGCGGGGCGTTCGCGGGGGATGCGGCGATCCGCGGCCTCCGCTACGGCCTCCGCTCCGACCTCGCCCGGCCCTTCTCCGGGGCCGGGGACCTCAAGGGGCTCGCCGACCTCGGGATCACCACGGAGCGCGACGGGACGCTCAAGCTGTCCGATGCCACGCTCCTGGAGGAGGCCCTCGCCGACTCGCCCGACACCGTCGGCACGCTGTTCTCGGGCGAGGACGGCGTCGCCGCCCGCCTCGCCGACCGGATCGGCGGGCTCATTGGGTCGTTCGGGACCATCGCTCAGCGCAAGAAGGGCGTCGACGCGAGCATCAAGCGGATCGATTCCCAGATCAAGCGGCTGGACAACCGGCTCGCTCTCCGCGAAGAGATGCTCCGGTCCCAGTTCGCCCGCCTCGAAGAGATGTCGACGCAGGCCCAGACGCAGTCTCAGTCGCTCACCTTCTACTACTAGGCCGTGTCCGACCCGCTCCGCCTCGCCGCCCTGGACGCCGGGGACCGCCTCGCGGCGAGCCTGGCCACGGGCGACCTCGACGCGGCCGAGGCCGCCCTCGCCGACCGTCAGCGCGCGCTGGACGCCCTCGCCAGCGCCGACCTCCCCCCCGTCTCTTCGGCGCTCAAGGGGCGCTTCCGGGTCCAGAGCGAGGATCTCCGGAGCCTCTTCCACGACGGCCTGGCGGAGGCCCGCGAGGCGCTCCAGGTCACGAGCCGTACGGCGACGGCCCACGGACGGTACCACGCTGCCGGCAGCGCCCGGTCCGTGCTCGACACGGCTCCGCGCCAGCGGTAAACTTTTTTTTGGAGCCCCCCTTAAGGCCCCCTGCTCCCCTTCGATCCTTGGCCTAGAGAGGACCTGCATGTGCCAGGCACCTCCCTTCCCCAGATCGCCATGAACGTCCGTTTTCAGTCCGACGCGCTCCAGGCCACCCCGACCAAAAAGGTCGACACGGTCCGCTCCGATTCCGCCGCAGCGCGGGGCGCCACCTCGAACCCTTCGGCAACGGCTGCCGAGACGGGGTCCAACGATCGCGTCGAGATCTCGGCTGAAGGCCGCGCCCGCGCGGCCGACTCCACGGCCCCGATGCCCCTCGAGCTGGAGGTCGCCCGCGTGGCCCTCCGGGCCGGCCAGTCGCTGAGCGAGTCTCGTCTCCACGAGCTCCGCGAGCGCGTCCGCACCGGCTACTACGACACCCCGTCGTCCGTCGACCGGATCGGCGAGGCCGTCGCGCGCGACCTCATCAAGGACGCGTAGTTCGCGCCGTCCGCTCGGTCTGCCGGGACACGACGCGTCGTGTCCCGGCCTCCGTGTATCCAGTCCTCAGGGTCCGCCTGGAGGAGGACCGGGCGCTGTCGCCGCCGACACCCCGAGCGGCCGCTGCCGCGCGTGCCCGGCGTCGTCAGTCGGCGAAGCCCTCCTCGCGGTACTTCTTGAGCTTGTTCCGGATCGTCCGGTCGCTGATGCCGAGGCGATCGGCCGCCTGGACCTGATTGCCCTCGGTGTCGTCGAGCGCCTGGAGAATCATGCGGCGCTCCATCTCGTCGAGCGTCATCAGGGAGTGCGGGCGCGGGGTGAGCCCGCGTCCGCCGTCGAGGGGCGTCACGTCGGCCAGGAAGGCGTGCGTCACGTCGCCCGGCTCGATCGTCGAGCGCTCGGCCGAGAGCACGACGCCCCGGTGCACCAGGTTCTCGAGCTGGCGGACGTTGCCGGGCCAGTCGGCCTCGAGGAACTGGGCCATGAGGGCCGGCGCGATCGTCTTCTCCTCGTAGCCGTAGAGCGTCCGGTACTTCTCGACGAACCGCTCGGCCAAGAGGCCGATGTCGTCTCCGCGCGCGCGGAGCGGCGGGAGGCTCAGCGGGAACACGGCGAGCCGGTGGTAGAGGTCGTCGCGGAACGCCCCCGAGGCGATCGCCTCGGCCACGTCGCGGTTGGTGGTCGCCACGATCCGTACGGACACCGGCTTGGGCCGCGTGGCCCCCACGGGCTGGACCTCGCCCTCCTGGAGCACGCGGAGCAGCTTGGCCTGGACGGCCGGCTCGATCTCCGTCACCTCGTCGAGCAGGAGCGTCCCGCCGTCGGCCTCCTCGAACACGCCCGCGTGATCGCTGACGGCGCCGGTGAACGCCCCCTTCCGGTGGCCGAACAGGGCGCTCTCGACCAGCTCGCGCGGCAGGTTCGCGCAGTTGATCGCGACGAACGGCCCCTTCACGCCGCTCCGCGCGTGGACGTACTTCGAGAGGACCTCCTTGCCGGTCCCGCTCTCGCCGTGGATGAAGAGGGGCGCGCGGCTCGGCGCCACCCGGTCGGCCAGTTCGCGGAGCCGGACGATGGTCGGGTGCTCGCCGACAAACTCGACGCCGCCCTTCGTGGGGGAGAGCTTGGCCGCCGGGCGGGACGCCGGTGCCGGCGGGGCTCCCGGCGATGCCTGCTCGCGGCCCTTGCCGATCTGACGGAGCACCCGATCCGCCAGGGCATCGACGGCGAACGGCTTGGGGAGGTAGTCCACGGCGCCGCCAGTCATGGCCTGGACGGCGTGCTGGACGCTCGCGTGGGCCGTCATCATGATGGCCGGGAGGTCCGGGTAGTGCTCTCGGATGTGGGCGAGCAGTTCGAGCCCGTCCATGTCCGGCATCTGGAAGTCGGTCAGGACGAGGTCGAACGTCTCGTCGCGGAGGATCTCGACGGCCGAGACCGCATCCCCCACGGTCATCACCTCGACGCCCCGACGGGCGAGCAGGCGCTTCACGACGTCGCGGAGCGGCAACTCGTCGTCGACGAAGAGGATGCGGGCGTCGGTGGGGATGGAGGAGGGTGACGCCGGAGTGGTGGTGGTCATTCCGAGGGGGTGAGCCGGAGGGGGTAAGGTATCGGCAAGTCACGGCAAAGCTTTCGCCCGGCCCTCCACATCGCCGGCAAGGTTTTCCCACGGGGTGCGGATGCTGCCGGTCCTCGGGCGCCGTCCGCCCGTCTCGTGGAGCCCGGATCCTTCCATATCGGCCTCCTGGGGAGGTCAGCGGCGGCTCCGAGCCGGCGGGGCGCGCTTGGCACAGCGTTGGCCCTTCGGCGCGACCGACCCGCCTTCCCTGCCGTGACTACGCCTCCGCTCCGCATCCTCCAGAACGCCATGCAGGCGTACACGTGGCGGCTGAAGAGCCTGGCCTCGAACGTCGCCAACCTCGACACGCCGGGCTACAACCGCCTCGCCGTGACCTTCGAGGAGTCGCTCCAGCGCGCGCGGCGCGGCGGCCCGGGCGGCGCCGAGAACGTCCAGATCGGGATGGTGGAGGAGGGTCGCGCCCCCGTCCTCGAAGACGAGCTGATGGAGATCGCCGACACCCAGATGCGGACGCAGCTGGCCACGCGCGCGCTCCACGAGCACTTCGCCCTCATCCGCACCGGCATCACCGGTCGCGCCCAGTAGTCATGCTCACGCCCGTCCGCTCTTTCAGCACGTTCCGGACCGCCGCGCGCGGCCTCGAGGCCCAGCGCGTCGCGCTCGGCGTGGCGACCGAGAACATCGCCAACGCCACGACCACGCGGACCGAGGACGGCACGGCCTATCAACCCAAGCGGGTTGTCCAAGAAGCGCCCGCCACGCTGCGTCAGTTTGAGGCCGTCCTCCGCCGGGCCGACACCCCGCTCCGTATGACCGACGCCCGCCACCTCGGCGGCGTCTCCCACTTCCGCCCCGGCGGCGCGGCCGACCTCGGCCCCACCTCCGAGGTGGTCGGCGAGGCGCGCGAGCGGCTGGAGTACGACCCCACCCACCCCGACGCCGACGGCGACGGCTACGTCCACTACCCCGACGTGAACGTCGTCGACGAGATGGCCCGCATGATCTCGGCCAACCGGGTCTACGAGGCCAACCTCACCTCGGTGAAGGCCGCCAAAGAGATGATCAAGCGGTCGCTCGAAATCTGACGCTCGACTGAGCCCCCCCATGACCGGACTCTCCCTCCACACCGCCCTCCCGTTCGCCCCGGCGCGCACGTCGGCCCCCGAGGCCACGCGCCCGGCCCTCGCCGCGGCCGAGCCCGCTGCGCTCACGGCCGCCGAGGAGGCCCGCATCGCCGACTCGTTCCCCGAGCGGCCCGCCGTCGCCCAGAAGCTCTACGGCCCCGGCCGCCAGGTCCAGCAGGTCCAGCAGCTCGGCACCCGCCTCGACCTCTCCGCCTGACATGACCGTCTCCGCCATCGCCGCCCGCGCCCTCCAGTCCCCCGGAGGCCCCGTCCGCGTCCAGAGCCAGCCCTCTGAGGGCGCCCGGCCCTCGACCGGCCCGGCCTTCGGCGACACGCTCTCCGGCGCCCTCGACCGCGTCGACGCCGCGCAGAAGACGGCCGACGCGCAGGTGGAGGCCTTCGTGGCCGGCGAGACGGAGAACACGCACGAGGTGATGATCGCGATGAACCAGGCGGAGCTCCACTTCCAGCTCCTCACCGAGGTCCGCAACAAGCTCCTCGACGGCTACCAAGAACTGATGCGGATGCAGGTGTGAGCGATGCGTGCGTCGTGAGGCGGACGGGTGCTGCAACTACCGCCCCGCGTCGCGACGCACGCGTCTCTCCTCTCCTCCTCCCCTCGACCTCCCCTTCATGAACGCCGCCCTCGTCCAGATCCGCGAGACCGTCCTGCAACTGCCGCCCCAGCGGCGCCTCGTCCTCGGCGGCGTGGTGGTGGGGGTCATCGCGCTCCTGCTGGCGGTGGGGCACTGGGCCACGCGCCCGGACTACGCCCTCCTCTTCGGGAGCCTCCCGACGACCGACGCCGGCCGGATCGTGGAGCAGCTGGAGGCCGAGGGCGTGGACTACGACCTCCGCGACGGCGGCGCCTCGATCTACGTCCCGCGCGAGGAGGTCTACGGGCTCCGCCTCCGCCTCGCCACCGACGGCGTCGTCAGCGACGGGCCGGCCGGCTACGAGCTGTTCGACGGCGGCACGCTGGGCATGACGGACTTCATGCAGAAGCTGAACGTGAAGCGGGCGCTCGAGGGCGAGCTCTCGCGGACCATCCGGTCGGTCCGCCAGATCGACCGCGCCCGCGTCCACCTCGTGCTCCCCGAGCGGAGCCCGTTCCGCGACCAGCAGGTGACGCCGAGCGCGTCCGTGGTCCTCTCCGTCCGCGGCTCGCTGGCCCCCGACCAGGTGGCCGGCGTGACGGCCCTCGTGGCCGGCGCCGTGGAGGGCATGTCGCCGCACGACGTGACGGTCCTCGACGAGGCCGGGCGGATGCTCGCCGGCCCCGAGATGGCGGGCGCCGAGATGGGCCTCTCCACGGCCCAGGTCCGGATGCGCGAGGAGGTGGAGGCCCACCTCGCCGACGCCGGCCAGTCCATGCTCGACCAGCTCCTCGGGCCCGGTCGCGCCGTCGTCCGCGTGGCCGCCGACCTGGAGCTGGCCCGGACCAGCTCAGAGACGAACGCCGTCGACCCCGAGAGCCAGACGGTGATCTCGGAGGAGCAGCAGGAGGAGGCCGTCGCCGGCGGCGGCGGGTCGTCCTCCACCGTCACCAACTATGAGATCACGCGGCAGACCACGCGGACCGAGCGCGAGGCCGGCGACATCCGGACGCTCACCGTCTCGGTTCTCCTCGACGAGGCCGCCCCGGAGCCCGCCCTCGACCGCCCGCAGGAGGAGAACGAGCCGACGCCCTTCACCGACGACCAGGTCCGCCAGATCGAGAGCCTCGTCAAGAATGCCGTGGGCTTCGACGAGGAGCGCGGCGACCGCTTCACCGTCCAGCAGATCCGGTTCACCCCGCCGGCGGAAGCGGACGGTGGCCTACTCGGCGGCACCGACGGCATGCTCTGGGCGGGCCTCGGCGTCCGCTACGGGCTCATCGTCCTGGCCCTCTTCCTCGCCTACCGCCTCCTCCGGCGCCTCGCCGATGGCCTCACGGCGCCGGCCACGATGTCCGAGAGGACGCAGGCCATCGCCGCCACCGACGCGCCCGCCCAGCTCCCGGCCGGCGACGACGGCCGCCCGGTCGTGAACGCCCGCGGCGAACTCCTCGGACTCCCCGAGGGCGCGCCCGCCCGGACCGTGGAGAGCGTCGACCGCGACCCGTACGCGGCCAAGCTCGCCCCCGGCGCCCACGAGACGCTCGCCGGGACCGACGTCCTCGAGGAGGTCCGCTCGCACGTCGTCGACAACCCCGAGGCGGCGGCCGCCGTCGTCCGCGCCTGGCTCCGTGAGGATGCCGCCTCCATCGCCTAGCTCCCCGCCATGTCCGCCCTCCTCCCCTCTCAGCCCGCCGCCCTCACGGGCGTCCAGCGCGCCGCCGTGCTCATGATCGCCCTCGGCGTGGAGACGGCCAGCAAGCTGCTCCCCACGCTCGACGACGAGGAGGTCGAGCGCGTGTCGGTGGAGGTGGCCCGTCTGCAGCGCGTCCCCGGCAACCTCGTCACCTCCGTGCTCGGGACCTACCAGGCGTCGCTCACGGAGGCGCCGCCGCCCGAGGCCGAAGGCGGCCTCGCCACCGCGCGGACCTTCCTCCGCGAGGGCCTCGATGAGGACCGCGTCGGCGCCATCCTCCCCCGCGTCGAGGCCGCCACGGAGGGCACCGGCTTCGACCTGCTCCAGTCGGTCCCGGCCGAGGAGCTGGCGGCGTTCCTCGCCGCGGAGCACCCGCAGACCGCGGCCGTCGTCCTCTCGCGCCTCGCGGCCCGCAAGGCCGGCGATACGCTCGGCCACCTCCCCACGGAGATCCGGGGCGACGTGATCCGCCGCCTCTCGACCCTCACGCCGCCGCCCGCGAGCGCCCTCGCGCCCCTCGACACCGCGCTCCGCCGCCGCTTCGGGCCGGGCGCCCGCGCCGGGGGCTCGAACGACGGCGTGAAGCGCGCCGCCGACATCCTCACGCAGTCGGGCCGGGCGACGGGCCGTTCGGTCTTGGACCACCTCCAGACCCACACGCCCGACCTCGCCTCCCAGATCGAGGGGCTCCTCTTCGTGTTCGAGGACCTCGAGGGACTCGACAACCGCGACCTCGCCCGCGTCCTCGCCGAGTCCGACCAGGGCGCGCTGGCCGTGGCCCTCACGGGATGTGAGCAGAGCCTGGCCGACCGGATGTTCGGGTGCGTCAGTGAGCGCGTGAGCGCCGCGCTCCGCGAGGAGATGGAGATGGTCGGCGCGCCCACCGAGGCCGAGATCGAGGAGGCCCAGCGGGCCGTCGTCGGCGCCGTGCTCGGGCTCGCCGAGTCCGGCCAGATCGACCTCACGAAGTCCACCCCCGTCGCCGCCTAGATGACGACCGCCGCCCCCCGTGTCCTCCGCGGCGTCGACCTCCGCGCGCACGCCTTCGCTGCGCTCGACGGGCCGCCGCCGGCCCCGGTGGAGCCGCCCGCGTTTGTCCCCCTGGCGGAACTCACGGCCGCCTCGTCGAACGCCCTGCTCGACCCGGACGAGACCCGCTCGCCCGAACCCGACCCGCTGGCGCCCGTGCGCGCCGAGGCCTTCGACGAGGGCCACCAGGCGGGCCGCGCCTCCCGAGACGGCGAGGTGTCTGCGCTCCAGGCCGAGATCAAGCGCCTGAAGGTGGAGCGGGACAAGGCGACGCGCGCCGTCGCCGAGCGCGAGTCGCTCGTCCAGACCGCGACGGAGCGGCTGACGACCGCGTGGGCCGAGGCCGTCCATTCGCTGGAACCGGACTTCGCGGCCCTCGCCGTCGAGACGGCCGAGGCCATCCTCGACGCCCCCCTCTCCGACGACCAGCGCGCCGCCGCGGAGCAGGTCCTGGCCTCGGCGGTCGACGCCCTCGCCGGCAGCGCACGCCGTCACCGTCGCCCTCCACCCCGTCGATCTGCTCCACCTCCAGGAGTCCGGCCTCGCCGACGCCGTTCAGGGCGCCCACCCCGACCTCCGCTGGGAGCCGGACAACGCACTCGCCGAGGGCGACTGGACCGTCTCCACGTCCGACGCCGCAGTCCGCCGCGTCCGCACCGACCTCTTCGCGGACCTCCGCGAGCGGCTCGGCCTCCCGACCCCGGCCTAGATGCTCGCCCACTGCCTCCGCGAGGTTCGCCAGGCGCCGCCCCGGCCGGTCCCGTTCGGGAAGGTGCGCTCGGCCACCGGGCTCGTGATCGAGGCCACCGGCCTCAACGCCGCCATCGGCGAGATGTGCACGATCCGCCCGGACGGCCCCGGCGACGAGGGCACCGCCTCCGTCGAGGCCGAGGTCATCGGCATCCGCGGCTCGGCCGCCCTCCTCATGCCGCTCGGTGAGTCGACCGGCCTCCGCGCCGGGAGCCTCGTCCAGCGCGCCGCGCGCCCCCACACGGTCCCCGTCGGCGACGCCCTGCTGGGGCGCGTGATCGACGCCGCCGGCCGGCCCATCGACGGGAAAGGTCCGCTCGTCCTCTCCGAGTCCCGCCCCGTCCGCGCCGAGCCGCCCGCACCGCTCGACCGCCAGCTGATCGACGCCCCCCTCAAGACGGGCGTCCGCGCCATCGACGCGCTCCTGACGTTCGCCAAGGGCCAGCGCGTGGGCATCTTCGCCGGCTCGGGCGTGGGCAAGAGCACGCTCCTCGGCACGATCGCCGCCCGCTCCGAGGCCGACGTCAACGTGATCGCGCTGATCGGCGAGCGAGGCCGCGAGGTCCGCGAGTTCATCCACGACACGCTCGGCGAAGAGGGCCTGGCCCGGTCCGTCGTCATCGCCGTCACCGGCGACCAGGCCGCGCTCGCGCGCGTCAAGGGCGCGCTCGTGGCGACGGCCGTGGCCGAGCATTTCCGGGACGAAGGAAAAGATGTCCTCCTCATGATGGACTCGGTCACGCGTGTGGCCCAGGCCCAGCGCGAGATCGGGCTGGCCGCTGGCGAGCCCCCCACGACGCGCGGCTACACGCCCAGCGTGTTCGCCCTCCTCCCCCGCCTCCTGGAGCGCGCCGGCCCCGGCGCCCGCGGGACGATCACCGGCCTGTTCACCGTGCTCGTCGACGGCGGCGACATGGACGAGCCCGTGGCCGACGCCGTCCGCGGCATCCTCGACGGCCACGTGGTCCTCTCCCGAAAACTGGCCGACGCGGGCCATTTTCCGGCCATCGACGTGCCGGCGAGCGTGAGCCGGACGATGCCGCGCGTGACCACGCTGGAGCAGCAGGCGCGGGCCCGCGAGGCGACCTCCCTGATCGCGGCCTACCGCGAGGTGGAGCCGCTCGTTCGCGTCGGCGCCTTCGAGGCAGGGCAGGATCCGGCCGCCGACCGGGCGGTGGAGCGGCAGCCCGCGCTCAACGCCTTCCTCCGCCAGCAGCCGGGCGACGACACCGACCTCGACGCGTCGGAACGTCTCGCCCAGGTCCTGGCCTAACCGGTTTCGGCGCGGCCTTTGCCTTTCTCCCCGACAGCTCCAGCCCCCCCGATTTCCGCCACCTTTCGACCGATGCCCGGCAGTTCGTTCCACTTCGCCCTCACGCCCGTCCTCCAGCTCCGCGACCGGACCGTCGAGGCCGCGCAGTCCGCGCTGGGCCGGGCCGTCCGGGCCCGCCTCCAGGGGGAGGCGGCGCTCGCCGAGGCGGAGCACGCGCTGCAGGAGCGGCTGTCGAACGAGGCCACCGTCGCCCGGACCGTCCGCCAGCTCGGCGGGATCGCCCTGCACCGGGAGCGCCTCGCCCGCGCCGTCGAGGCCGCCCGCCACACCGTGGCTCGCCTCCGCGACGCCGAGCAGCGCGCCCAGAAGGAGCTCGCCGAGGCCGTCCGGGAGCGCGAGGCGCTCGTGACGCTCCGCGCGGAGGCGGCCGCGGACCACCGCACCCAGATGATGCGCGCCGAGACCGCCGTGCTCGACGACCTCGCCCTCACGGCCCGCTCCTCGCGCCCGCTCGCCCAGGCCGCCTGATGAAGACCGCCCTCCTCACCCTCGGCCTCACGGCCGTCTTCTTCGGAATCGGCATCGTTGCGATGCGGATGATGACGAAGCCCCCGGCCGACGACGCGCCCGCGACGGCCGCGGCCGCCCCCGCGGGCCGTGCCGCCGCCGATAGCCTCGCCGCCGACTCGACCGACGTGGCCGGGATCGCGGACGAACTGGCCCAGATGCAGCACCGCCTCGCCGAGGCCGAAGCCCGCGCCGACTCGCTCCGTCGCGTGATGGACGAGCGGCAGGAATCCGAGGCATCTGCCGGCACTGACGCCGCCGAGCTGGCCGCGACGCTCACCAAGATGGAAGACGAGAGCCTCTCGGCGATCGTCCAGCGCCTCGACGGGCGCTCGTTCGTGAAGCTCTACGACGCCGCCTCGTCCCGCAACCGGGGGCGCCTGCTCGACGCCCTGACGCCAACCCAGGCCGCCGCCTTCGTTCGCCACCAGCTTCCCGGGGGCAGCTCTGTCCCGCTCCACACGGCATCCGGCGGCGGCGTCCCCGGCGACAGCACCTCCGCCCGATGATTGCGGTCCTCGACACCCTCGTCTCGCGTCTCAGTGACCGCGTGCGCCCAGCCGATGGACCGGAGGCCGCCCCGCCAGGTTTCCCGGAGGCGCTCCAGGCGCAGGTCCGCTCCGAGCCGCCCCCCTCTGACTCCGACCCGTCCGTGAGCGACGGGGCCGCGGAGCAGGACGAGAGCGACGGACCCACGGGCGATGGCATGGCCGTCGCGTTCCCGGTCCTCGTCGCTCCGCCTGTGATCACCGCACCGACTGCGGGCGATGGGGACGGTCCGGACGGCGACACGCCCTCGTCATCCGACGGGACCGCCGTCCGTCTCACCGGCGACCCGCTCGCGCTGAGCGGGGAGGCCGGTACTCCGGGGGCCCCGGATCCGGACGGGCCGGGCGCTGCCGACGCCGCAGTAGCGCTCGCTCCGGACGACGCCGACCCGACCGCCCTCTCGTCCAACCCGGCCGGAGTCCGGCCCGATCGCCCGGCCGAGGCCCTCCCGCCAGGCGCCACGCTCGCCGACGAACCGGCCCAGGGCACCGTACCTGTTCCGGCCACCGGCCCCGATGGCGAGATCCCCCTGCTCCCCCCGGCGCCGGATCCGTCCGCGGAGAGCACCGCCACGCCGTCCGCCGACGGTCCGCAGCCGCCCGGAACGGAGACCGCCCCCCGCGACGCCGTCCGCGAGGTGACGGATCGGGCCACCCGCCCGACGCCCGCCCACGCCGCCGACACGGACGGCGCCGACACATCGGACGCAGAGCCCGCCCCCCCCACCGCACCGCGCCACGCCGACGTCGGGGACCTCCCCGGCTTCCTCACGGAACGAGCGGACTGACCGTCCGGACGCCGAGCCCCGGCCGGCGGAGGGCGACCCGTCCATGCTGGCCGCCCCCGACGCCCGCCTCGGCGAGGCCGCGGCCGCTGCGACCTCGGACCTCGCGGCCCCCGAGGGAGACGCCGACCCCCCGCCCCCTTCCGCCGACGCCCCCGACCTCGCCGCCTCCCCCTCCGTCGCTACGGACGCCAAAGCCACGGCGTCCGTGCGCGCCCCGGCCCCACCGCTCCCAGCCCGGCTGGCCGCGCCGGCGTGGATCGGGAAGCTCGCCACCGTCGCCGGCCAGGCCGTGCAGGTGATGCTGGGCGAAGACGGCTCGGTGCGCCTCCAGACGCAGCGCGACAACGACGGCGTGAGCGTCTCGGTCCACTTCAGCGACCCCGAGCTGCAGGCGCTCGCCGGCACCCACGCTGCACGCCTCCGCGACGTGCTGGAGGCCCACTTCACCGCCCCCGTCCGCCTCTCCCTCTCCGACGGCCTCACGGCCGACGCCGGAGCCTCCGACGCCCAGACCTCCGGCGACCACGCCTCGAACGGATCGCCGTCCGGCGGATCGTCGGCCGCAACGGCGGCGAGCCAGTCGCCCTCCCCCGCCCTCTCCTCCCGCCCCACTGCCCGCGCCGACGGCCGGCGCGAGTGGATCGGCTGACCCCAGGCCCATGATCTCGTCCCTCACCTCCCCCACCGCCAGCGCCGCCTCCACGGCGGGTGGCCTCGCCGGCGCGACCGGCAACGCCGACCTCGGCCGCGACGAGTTCCTCCAGCTCCTCGTCGCCCAGCTTCGCAACCAGGACCCGACGAGCCCGCAGCAGGGCCACGAGTTCGCCGCCCAGCTCGCCCAGTTCTCGTCCGTCGAGCAGCTCACCCACATCGACGCCTCGATCTCGGCCCAGGCCGAGCTGCTGGCGGGGCTGACGAACGCGCTGACCGGTCTCCAGACCGGGCAGTCCGACATGGCGAGCGAGCTGTCGGGCCGGATCGACCTCCAGGCGGCCACCGGGCTCATCGGCCAGACCGTCGAGGTGGCGAACGGCGCCATCGCGTGGAGCGGCGAGGGGACGGCCGACGTCTCGCTCCGCCTGCCCAGCGACGTCCGCGAGGTGACCGTCACCATCCGCGATGCCAAGGGCGACGTCGTCCGCACGCTCCGCTCCGACGCCCTCAGCGCGGGCGACCACACCCTCAGCTGGGACGGCGCACAGAGCGACGGCGCCCCCGCCCCCGCCGGCGCCTACACGGCCACGGTGGAAGCCCTCGGCCCCGAGGGCCGGCCCGTCAAGGCCACGCCGGTCCTGACCGGGGCCGTCGACCGCCTGACCGTCGAGGGCGACGGCGTCTACCTGTGGCTCGGCGACCATCGCGTCCCCTTCAGCTCGCTGCTGTCGGTCCGCTAGCTCTCCCCATCGTCTTCCCCCCGCCCCTACCCGCCGCCTATGCCATGACCGTCCAGCAACTCGCCGGCCGCGTCGCGCCGCCCCCGGTCTCGCCGGGACGCCCCGACGCCCCGCCGGCCCTGCGCGGACCCGCCTTCTCCGACCTCCTGGCGCGAGCTGCCGAGCCCCCCCGGCTCACGGTCTCCGCCCACGCCGCCCAGCGGCTGGAGGAGCGAGCCATCGACCTCGACCCGATCCGCCAGCGGATCTCCGAGGCCCTCGACACGCTCGACGCGAAGGGCGCCCGCGACGCCGTCCTCCTCGGGCCCGACGCCGCCCTCGTCGTCAACGTCCCGAATCGGACCATCGTCACGGCCCTCGCCCCCGACGAGATGCGCGACCGCGCCGTCACCCAGATCGACAGCGCCCTGATCCTCTAGGCGCTCCTGTTCCACCCCCTATTCCTGTTCATCCGGCCGGACCCACCCGCACCTGCGGGCGCCCTCAGGGCGCAGGGAGGCCGGCGCCGCGACCGACCGACCGACGTCGCGGCTCCACCCACACCGACATGATCCGCTCCCTCCGCACCGGCGTCACCGGCCTCCGCAACAACCAGCTCCGCCTCGACGCCATCGGCAACAACATCGCAGGCGTCAACACGACCGGCTTCAAGCGCTCCCGCATCCTCTTCCAGGACGCCCTCACCCAGCGCATCGGGACCGGCGGCCGCCTCAGCGGCGCCAACTCCACCAGCGTCTCCAACATCGGCAACGGCGTCTCCATCGCCGCCGTGGACCAGGTCTGGAGCCAGGGGACGCTGGAGTACACGAACCTCCCCACCGACCTCGCCATCGCCGGCGACGGGTTCTTCATGGCGAAGAGCTCGCGCGGCAACGTGCTCACCCGGAACGGCGCCTTCTCGTTCGACTCTGAGGGCTACCTCGTGACATCGGGCGGCCTCCGCGTCCAGGGCTGGCAGTCCAACGCCGCCGGCGAGCTCACGACGGGCGCCCTCGAGGACATCCGCGTCGACGCCTCGATGACCTCGGCGCCCGTGCGGACCTCGGAGATCGACGTCACCGGCAACCTCTCGTCCGAGCGCGCCATCGGGGCGGACAACCCGATCTCGATGTCGTCGGTCGTCTACGACGGGACCGGCAGCCCGCACACGGTGGTCCTCAACGTCGCCAAGACGGCCGACAACACCTGGACGGTCGTGAGCGCCGAGCTCGCGACCGACGATGGCGGCACGACCTCCCTCACGATGACGGGCGACGACCTCGTCTTCGACACCGAGGGCCAGCTCACGGCCGGTGGGACGTTCAACGTGGCCGGCGCCTTCCCCGACGGGAGCACGCTCGACCTCAACCTCGACCTCTCCACGCTGACCCAGTTCGGCGGCTCGACGACGGCCTCGGTGGCCTCGCAGAACGGCGCGCCCGTCGGCGACCTCGTCGACTATGGGTTCGACCAGGCCGGCCAGCTCATCCTCTCGTTCTCGAACGGGGTCCGGATGCCGGCCGCCCAGATCGCGCTCGGGATGGTCTCCAACCCCGACGGGCTCGACCAGATCGGCGACGGGTTCTACTCCACCACGGCCGCGTCGGGCGATCTCCGGGTGGGCCGCGCCGGGAGCGAGATCCCGGCCGGCGTCGTCTCGGGCGCCCTCGAGTCGAGCAACGTGGACCTCGCCGAGGAGTTCACCGACATGATCGTGGCGCAGCGCGGCTACCAGGCCAACGCCCGCGTCATCACGACCTCGGACGAGCTGCTCCAGGAGACGGTCCAGCTCAAGCGCTAGTCCGACCCCCGGTCCGCGAGGCGGCCTCGGGACCCCGCGTTCCGAGGCCGCTCCCGTGAGGTAGCGCCCGAGCGGCGGCGCTCTCCAGCGGCCCCTCGGAGGCCGATCCGAGCCCTCAAATACCCCCGCCGGTCGGCACGCCTCCGTTCCGTCAGCACACTCCAAACTGTCCGCGGTTTACCCCCCGAAGGGGGATTCGATACGGGAAGCACCCCCTCCCTCCTCATGGAAAAGTCCACCCCCATCGGCCTCGTGGCCGGCCTTGTCCTCATCTTCGGCGCCATTGTTATGGGCGACGGGGCGGCCACGTTTTTCGACCCGGTCTCGCTTCTGATCGTGGTGGGGGGCACGTTCTCCGGGTTGCTCATCACCTTCACCCTCGGCGAGGTCAAGTCGATCGTGCCCGAGCTCAAGGCGTTCTTCGGGTTCCAGCCGCCGGACTACCGCGCCCTCGCCGCTCAGCTCACCGACTTCGCCCGGACGGCCCGGCGCGACGGCCCGCTCGCCCTCGACGCCCGCCTCGACGAGGCCGAGGACCCCATCCTCCGCTCGGCCCTGGAGATGGCCGTCGACGGGGCCGGCGTGGAGCAGGCCGAGTCCTCGCTCCGCACGCAGATGGGCGAGGCCGCCGCCGGCCCGAGCCTGTTCACCAAGTTCCTGAACAAGGCCGGGATGTACGCCCCGGCCTTCGGCATGGTGGGCACGCTCATCGGGCTCATCCAGATGCTCCAGAACCTGAACGACCCGGCCGCCATCGGCCCGGCCATGGCCGTCGCCATGATCACGACGTTCTGGGGCGCTCTCCTGGCCAACCTCATCTTCCTCCCGATGGCCGGGAAGGTGCAGGGCCAGATGATGGCGCGCGCCAAGGCCCACGAGATGATCCGCGTCGGCGCCGTCGGCATCCTCTCCGGCGAGGCCCCGGGTGCGCTGGGGCAGCGGCTCGCGCTCTACACCGGCGAGGCCGTCGAGGATGCCGCCACCACCCCGCTCCGGCGCGCCGCCTGACCCCATGGCCGATCCCCTGATCCCTGGCCTCGAGGAAGAAGAAGAGCCGACCGCTCCCTTCTGGATGGCCACGTTCAGCGACATGATGACGCTGCTGCTCACGTTCTTCGTGATGCTCGTGGCGATGTCGTCGGTGGAGGTGAAGAAGTTCGAGGAGGCCCTCAGCTACTTCACGGGCCGCCGCGGCCTGATGGAGCAGGAGGGCATGATGCCCGGCATCATGGGCGTCGCCGGCCAGGACGACGCCCGCGAGCAGGCCCGGCAGTTCGAGGACATCACCCGGGAGATCCAGGAGAAGGGCCTCGGAACGTCCATGGACGTGGACCTCACCGAGCGCGGCATCCGCGTGACGTTCGTCGACTCGATCGCCTTCGCGTCCGGGTCCGTCCTCCTCAACGAGCCCGCTCAGGAGGTGCTCGCCAGCGTGGCCAGCATGGCCACGTCGGCCGTCGACGTGGAGGTCGAGGGCCACACCGACGACCGGCCGATCGCGACCCCTGCCTACCCCTCGAACTGGGAACTGTCTGCGGCCCGCGCCGCCGCCGTCGTCCGCTTCCTCAGCCAGCAGCCGGACGCCCTCCCGGCCGACCACTACGTGGCCGTGGGCTACGGCGAGTTCCGGCCCCGCGCCTCCAACGACACGGCCGAGGGCCGCGCGCGCAACCGCCGCATCACCATCCTCTTCCGCGTGGACGGCCCCGACTCCGCGAACACCATCACCACCCCGTTCAATGTCCTCCGCTGACGCCACTCCCGACGACGCCCCCGACGACGCGCCCCAGAAGCCGAAGCGCTGGCTCGTCCCCGTGGTCGCCCTCCTGATCGGAAGCGTCGGGGCGGCCGCCTTCACCCAGTCCGACACGCTCCGCCAGACGGTCGGGCTCGCGGCGGCGGACTCGACGGCCGCCCCCGAGCCGGAGCCCGTCGAGTTCGGCCAGTTCACCGAGATGGACGGGATCGTGGTCAACCCGCGCGGCACCGACGGGCGGCGCTACCTCATGGTGCGGCTGGGCGTGGAGGCCAAGAAGGCCGAGACGCTGAGCCGCCTCGACGCCCTCCGCCCGGCGGCCGTCGACGCCGTAATCGAGATGATGGCCCAGCAGCCCGTCGAGGCGCTCACCGACGTCTCCCAGCGCGACTCCCTGAAGGAGGCGATCCGGAGCGAGTTCAACCGGCTCCTCGGGAAGGACGGCCCGGTGACCCGGATCTACTTCACGCAGTACGTGCTCCAGTAACTGTCCTCGGGACCCGCAGGCCACGGCGGGGGAGTTCGGCCCAGTCCTTGCGTGCCGAGTGGTCGACCCCAGCCCCTCTATGTCGACCTCCGCCTCCGAGTACATCGTTCGCTCCGCAGCCGCCGGCGCCGAGGCGGAACCGTACGACTTCGCCCGCCCCCGGTCCTTTTCGGACCGCCAGTTCGAGACGGCGGAGGTCGCACACGACGCCTTCGCCGACCGGCTCGCCGACACCCTCACGGCGGCCCTCGGCGACCCCGTCGAGATCACCTGCTCCTCGCTCGACGAAGTGCCGGCGGCCGACTTCGACGGGAGCCGGACGCACCCGACGGTGCTCGTCGGCTTCGAGCTCGGCGGTCAGGGCACGGCCTTCGCCCTCGACCTCGCCCCCGCCCTCGCCCTCTTCCTCGTCGAGCGGCACCTGGGCGGCACCGGCCCCCTCACCCCCGACGCCCGCGCGCTCTCCGAGTTGGAGCGGGCCGTCATCGAAGAGCACTGGCTCCCCGCCATCGGCATCGCCTTCGCGGAGGCCTGGGGGACGATCCCGCCGCGCTCGTTCGGCCTCGCCCCCCGACTCAACGGCCTCAACCTCGTGGAGCCCGGCGCCCGCGTCATCGCGGCCGACGTGGACGTGACCATCGGCGAGGGCACGGCCCGGCTCGCGCTGTGCTACCCAGCCGACACGCTCCGCCTGCTCCTCGACGTCAGCGCCACGCACCAGGCGACCCGCGACCGAGAGCACAGGCGCCCGGCCGTCCTCCCCAACGACCTCCCGATCGACCTCCGCGCAGAGCTAGGCCGAACCCGGCTCTCGGTCGGCGACCTCCTCCGCCTCGCACCGGGCGACGTGATCCCACTCTCCCAGCCCACCGACGCGCCCATGCCCGTCTGGGTGGGCGACCACCTCCGGTTCGAGGCCCGCACGGGCGTCCGCGGCAAGCGGCTCGCGCTCCAGGTCCTCACCCCGCCCGCTTCCCCCCCGACCGATGAGCACTGAACTCGCTCCCTCCCCGACCGCTCCGGAGGCCGAGGCCCCCGACGCCAGCCCCATCTCTCTCGCCTCCCTCCCGGACCTCTCGGCCGAGGTCGCGCCCGAGGCGCCCGGCGCGACCCTCTCCACGCTCGACCTGCTGGCCGACGTGGAGCTGGACATAACGGTAGAGCTGGGCCGCCGCCGCCTCTCGCTCGGCGAGGTCACCCGCCTCCAGGTGGGAAGCGTGGTAGACCTCGACACCCTCGCGGGCGAGCCGCTCGTGGTGTACGCCAACGGCCGCCGGATCGCCACGGGCGAGGCCGTCGTCGTGGACGGCCACTTCGGCGTGCGCATCCAGAGCCTGGAAGGCCGGGCCGCGGCATAAGCGCCCTCATTTGTCGACACGGCGCGGCCGGGCTCTTCGGGGCCCGGCCGCGCGTCGTCTGGGGCGGCATCGTTTTGGCGTGAGGGACGGACGTGCCTGTTCGACTCTCCATGCCCCCCCTCTCCGACCTCCGCGCGCGCCTCGACGCCCTCCCGCTGGACCGCGCCCCCCTGCGCCGTGCGGGCCTCCTGACGGCCCTGCTCGTCGTCCTGCTCGTCGTGGGCAAGATGTTCGGGCCGGGGCGCGCGGCGGACGAGCGCCCCGCGGCGCGGCATGATCTGCGGGCGACCACGGAAGAGGTTTCCGCCCCGCGCTCCTCCAGCCTGTGGACCGGCGGGCGCGTTCTGGCCGTCGTATTCCTCGCGGTCGGCGGCGGCCTCGCGTTCGTGCTCCACCGCCGCTCGGGAGGCGCCGTCGCCACGTCCTCGGCCGCGCTCGACGTGCTGGAAACGCACTCGCTCGGGCCGGGCCAGTCGCTCCGGCTCGTAGGCTGCGGCGACGAGGTCCTGCTCCTGAGCGTGGGCTCCGAGGGCGCCCACCTGCTCCGCCACTGGCCGCGCGCCTCGTTCGACCGGGACGCCGTCTCCTTCGCCGACGCCCTGGCCACCGCCCAGTCCGACGCGGATCCGCTTCCGGCCGCTGACGTCGCGCTCGCGCTCCCCCCTCCGGACGTCTCGGTGCCCGTCGCTGAGCCGATGGCCTCACCGATGGCCGAGGCGCCGCCCGAACCCGTTCCGGCTCCCCCGGCCCCGCCTCCCACCGTCTCCGCCTCCACCCCAGCTGTGCCTCCGGCCCCCGCCGCCCCGGCGCTCCGCCAGTTCCAGGTCGGTCATGCGTAGCGCTGTCCTCCTCCTCGTCCTCCTCGCGGCCCCGGCCGCCCTCGCCCAGCAGCGGCAGACCCTCAGCGGCGACGACCTCCAGGTGGCCCAGGAGCTGACCGACCAGGCCGTCGCCGACGCCGAGGCCGGCGGCCCGACGCAGGCGCTGACGCCCGCCGCGCGCGACCTCGCGCCCGTCCAGCCGGCGCCCGGCGGCGCCCGCCGCGTCGCCACGGCGCCGACCGCCTCGTCCCCGATCCCAGGCGTGACGCTGACGGACAACGGCGACTACGCCCTCCCGATCCAGCTCATCCTGCTGCTGACGGTGCTCACGCTGGCGCCGTCGATCCTCATCCTGATGACGAGCTTCACGCGGCTCGTCGTCGTGTTCTCGATCCTCCGGACGGCGCTCGGCCTCCAGGGGAGCCCGCCGACGCAGGTCATCATCGGCCTCTCGCTGTTCCTGACGTTCTTTGTGATGAACCCCGTGTTCACCGAGATCGACGAGGCCGCGCTCCAGCCCTACCTCGCCGGCCAGCTCGAGCAGAAGGAGGCGATGGACGTGGCCGCCAAGCCGATCAAGGGGTTCATGCTGGAGCACACGCGCGACAAGGACCTGGTCCAGTTCATGGACCTCGCCGGCCTTGCCGCCGTCGCCCGCCCGGACGACGTGCCGTTCCACGTGCTCGTCCCGGCCTTCGTGATCTCGGAGCTGCGCGTGGCCTTCCAGATCGGGTTCATGCTGTTCCTCCCGTTCCTCGTCGTCGACCTCATCGTGGCGAGCGTGCTCATGTCGATGGGCATGATGATGCTCCCGCCCGTGATGATCTCGCTCCCCATCAAGCTCCTCCTGTTCGTGATGACGGACGGGTGGTTCCTCATCGTCCAGTCCGTCGTCCGCGGCTACCTCGGCTAACGCCATGACTCCCGAAACCGCCCTCCACTGGACCCAGTCGGCGCTGACGCTGGCGCTCACGGTCGCCGCGCCGCTCCTGTCGGTCGCCCTCGCGGTCGGGCTCGTCGTGAGCCTCTTCCAGGCGATGACGTCGATCCAGGAGATGACCCTGAGCATGATCCCAAAGATGCTGGCCGTGGCCGCCATCCTCCTGCTCCTGGCGCCCTGGATGCTGGAGATGATGACCGACTTCTCGACGGAGATCTTCCGCGCCATCGCCGACGTCTCGCACTAGCGACGACCCGCCCGCTCGACGCGCTCCCTGTGGCCCTCGACCCCGCCTCCCTGCTCCGCCTCGGCCTCGTGTTCGCACGCGTGAGCGGGGTGATGGTGGCGGCGCCCGTGTTCAGCCAGAAGGGTGTGCCGGTGCCGGTGCGGGTGCTCCTGAGCGTCCTCCTGAGCGTCATCCTGGTCGGGTTCGCGCAGGGGCCCCTGCCGCCCCACGTGGACCACCCCGTCGGGTTCGGGCTGGCCGTCGCCGTCGAGGCGCTGACGGGGCTCCTTATCGGGTACGCCGTGCGGTTCGTGTTCTGGGCCGTCGACATGGCGGGCACGACCATCGGGTTCCAGATGAGCCTCTCGATGGCCCAGGTCTACGACCCCATGACCGGGTCCTCGTCGAACCCGCTCGGGCGGCTCCTCACGTTCGCCTTCCTCCTCCTGTTCATCCTGCTCGGCGGGCCCCAAGCGATCGTCGTCGGGCTTGCGCGGTCGTTCGTGGCCGTGCCGCTCGGCGGGGCTGATCTCGGGGCCGGCGGCCCGCTCCTCCTGTCGTGGACCGGCGGGTTCTTCGCCACAGCTGTGCGGCTGTCCATGCCGTTCCTCGTGGCCCTGTTCCTGGTGGACGTGGGGCTCGGCGTGTTCGCCCGCGTGGTCCCCCAGGCCGACCTGTTCTCGATCAGCCTCCCCCTGAAGCTCCTGGCCGGCCTCGCGATCTCGATCGCGTTCATGGCCACCTTCTTCCCGCTCGCGCCGTCGCTCGTGGACCAGGCCACGGCGGGGCTCGACGCGCTCTTCGCCGCGCTCGCGCCGTAGGACCTCCGGATTCTGTATCGTACAGAACTCTGCCGGTATTCCGATGCGTGGACTCGCCACCCTCGTCGCATGCGTTTCCCTGGCGGCGTTCGCCCAGCCCGCGGCCTATTTCCCTCTCGGCCCGGCGGACTCGTGGACGTATGGCACCCGCGCCTCGACCACCCCGCCCCAGGTCCACCCCCATCCCCCGATCCGTGTGCGGGAGGAAGTATCCGTCCATGACACGACGTACGCACTCCTCCGCGTCCCGAACCTGTTTACGGACACCCTCCGGACCGACGAGGAGGGCCGGGTATGGGGCTGGATCGACGACCGCGACCGGCTGATCCTCGACCTGACACTCGCGGACGGCGCCACCTACTCGTTTGTGGAGCCTGGCGCCCCGGCCTGTCCCTCTGGAGCCGACCCCTCAGTCCTCGAGGCGTGCACCTACACCGTAACCGTTCACCGGGGCCTGACTGTCGCGACCGTTGCCGGCCGCTTCGACCACGTGGTCTCCTTCTCGTTCGACATCCCGCACGTCCTGGACGAGGAGATCGTGTTCCAGCTCGCGCCCGGCGTTGGGGTGGTTTACTCCTCGACGTGGCTCCAGCCCGTCGAACTCATTGAGGCGACCGTCGGCGGGCAGCCCATTACCCCCGTCGAGGACGGCCCGGCCGCCAGCACGGCCCGCGCCTTCCCCAACCCGTTCACGTCGCGCCTCACCGTTGAGCTTCCCCCGGGCGACTGGCAGCACGTCGAGGTGGTGGACATTCTCGGACGCCGGGTGGCCACGCTTCTCGACGGGCCCTGCACGCCCGTCGACTGCCGGGTGCGATGGGACGGCCACGAGCTCGCTCCCGGCGCCTACCTCGTCCGCGCCTCGGGGCCGACGGGCTCCACGGTCCTCCCACTCGTGCGGAGCCGGTAACGGCCGGAACGGTCTGCCCCCGCGACCGTGGCAGGGATTTCCGGCGGCGGCGTCCTTTTCCCGGTCGAGCCCCGGGCGATCCCGCGCGAGCGGGCCTGAGGGGACGTTCCGGGCGTGGTACGGCGCGTGCAGGAGGGCCCGGCATGAGCGACGCGCCCGACCGCAGCGACAAGCAGTTCGACCCGACCCCCCGCCGCCTCGAGAAGGCGCGGGAGGAGGGGAACGTGTTCCGCTCACGGGAGCTGGCGTCGGCCGGCCTCCTCGCCACGGCCACGCTCGTGATCGGGATGGGCACGCCGGCCGCGCTCGACACCCTCCGCCGCCTCACGGCCCGCGTCTACACCGACGCCCCGACCATCGAGCTCACGCCGGAGGCGGTCACCGCGCTCCTCGCAGGCGTCGGGATGGACATGCTGATCATCCTCGGCCCGTTCTTCGCCGCCCTCATCGTCGTCGCGCTCGGCGCCAACATCGCCCAGAGCGGGTGGACGCTCTCCACCAAGCCGCTCATGCCGAAGGGGAGCCGCATCTCGCCCGCCGAAGGCGCCAAGCGGGTGTTCTCCACGAAGGGCCTGTTCGAGCTGGCCAAGGCGCTCAGCAAGGTCGTCATCGTCGGGCCGGTGGTGTACCTCGCCCTCAAGGCGTGGCTGCCGGACATCCTCGTGCTCCACACGGTCCCGCTGGACGTGGCCTTCGAGGCGGCCGGCGGGTGGATCGTCGGGCTGCTCACGCAGATGCTCATCGCGCTCCTCCTCCTCTCGGGTGTCGACTACGCCTTCGGGAAGTGGAAGCACACGCAGGACCTGAAGATGACGCACCAGGAGATGAAGGACGAGGGCAAGGAGTCCGAAGGCGACCCGCAGATGAAGGGGAAGCGCCGCCAGATCGCCCGCGAGCGGGCCCTCCGCCCCCGCCTCGACCACGCCGTCCTCAAGGCCGACGTCGTCGTCACCAACCCGACCCACTACGCCGTCGCCCTGAAGTACGACCCCGCCGCAGGGCCGGCCCCGAAGGTGCTCGTCAAGGGCATGCGCAAGCGGGCGCTCCGGATCAAGGAGCTGGCCCGCGAGCACGGCATCCCCACCGTCGAGAACGTCCCGCTCGCGCGTGCGCTCCACGCGACGTGCGAGGAGGACGCCTTCATCGACGAGGACCTCTACCAGGCCGTCGCCGCCGTGCTGGCGGAGGTCTACCGCCAGCGCGGCCAGCAGCGCCGGCGCCCCGCCCTCTCGTAACGACTCATGCCCGCCGCCGCCCTCCCCGCCGCCCCGTCCGCGCGCCCGCCCGCCTTCCGCCTGACCGGCGAGATGATGGCGGCCGTCGGGCTCGTGCTCGTCCTGTTCGTGATGGTGGTGCCCCTCCCGGGGTTCCTCCTCGACCTGCTCCTGGCGACGAACATCGCCATCAGCCTCGCCGTGCTGCTGACGGCGTTCTACGCCGAGCGCCCGCTCGACTTCGGCATCTTCCCGGGGCTCCTCCTCGTCACGACCCTCTTCCGGCTGTCGCTGAACGTGGCGTCGACGCGGCTGATCCTGGGCGAGGCCAAGGCCGGCTCGCTCATCGAAGCGTTCGGGCAGTTCGTCGTGAGCGGCAACTACGTGGTCGGGGCCATCGTCTTCCTCGTCCTCGTCATCATCAACTTCGTGGTCATCACGAAGGGCTCCGGGCGCATCGCGGAGGTCGGCGCGCGGTTCACGCTCGACGCCCTCCCCGGCAAGCAGATGGCGATCGACGCCGACCTCAACGCCGGGCTCATCGACGAGGGGACGGCCAAGAAGCGGCGCTCGGACGTCTCCCGTGAGGCCGACTTCTACGGGGCCATGGACGGTGCCTCGAAGTTCGTCCGCGGCGACGCCATGGCCGGGCTCGTCATCACGGCCATCAACATCGTCGGCGGGCTCATCATCGGGGTCGCGCAGTACGGGATGAGCCCGGGCGAGGCGGCGCAGACGTTCACGCTCCTCTCCATCGGCGACGGCCTCGTCAGCCAGATCCCGGCCCTGCTCATCTCGACGGCCGCGGGCCTCATCGTCAGCCGCGCCTCCGGCGAGGGCAACCTCTCGGCCGACACGAAGGCGCAGCTCCTCGGCAAGCCCGAGGCCCTCTTCGTGACGGGCGGGTTCATGGCGCTCCTGGGCGTGCTCCCCGGCCTGCCGCTCCTCCCGTTCTGGGGGATCGCGGGCGGGCTCGCATTCGTCGGCGTCCGCCGCGCGGGCGTGATGGCCGACGAGGCCGAGGCCGCCGCCGCGCCCGTCGCGGCCGCCCCGCGCCAAGGAGCCCGAGCCGGCCGACCTCCTCCTCGTCGACGAGCTGGAGCTGGAGATCGGCTACGGCCTCATCCCGGTCGTGGACCCGGCCCAGGGCGGCGACCTCCTCGACCGGATCTCGATGCTCCGCCGCCAGCTCGCCACCGAGATGGGCATCGTGGTCCCCCCGGTCCGCATCCGCGACAACGTGGAGCTGGGCGCCAACGACTACGTGGTGAAGCTGCGCGGCAACTCCGTCGCGCGCGGCGAGGCCCTCCCGGGCTACCACCTCGCCCTCCTCCTCGACGGCGCCGACGAGGCGCCCCCCGGCATCCGCACCACCGACCCGACGTTCGGGCTCGACGCCGTCTGGGTGGCCGAGCGCTCGCTGGAAGAGGCCGAGCGGCTCGGGCTGGCGACCGTCGAGGCCCCGGCCGTCATCGCCACGCACCTCCTGGAGACGCTCCGCAAGAGCGCCCACGCCCTCCTCACGCGCCAGGGCACGAGGCTCCTCCTCGACAAGGTCCAGGAGTCGGCCCCGGCGCTCGTGGGCGAGCTCGTGCCGGACCAGCTCGGCGTCGGGCAGATCCAGCGCGTGCTGAAGAAGCTTCTCCAGGAGCGTGTCCCGATCTGCGACCTCGTCCTGATCCTGGAGGCCCTCGCCGACCGCGCGGCCTCGACCAAGAACACGGACGTGCTGACCGAATTCGCGCGGGCCGCCCTCGCCCCCACCCTCACGCGCCACTTCTCTGGCCCCGACGGCCGGCTCCACGTGGTCGTCCTCGACCCGGCCCTGGAACAGCACTTGCTGGGGAAGGCGGAGAGCGGAGAGCTGAACCCGACCACCCTCGGGCTCGACCCCGACCGAGCCGTCCGGCTCCAGGCCGAGGCCGAGGGCCAGCTCAAGCCGCTCATCGCCGCCGGCCACCCGCCGGTCCTCCTGACGTCCCCCGTGCTCCGCGCCACCCTCTTCGCCTTCCTCGACCCCGTCCTCTCCGACGTGGCCGTCCTCTCCTACCAGGACCTGGTGCCCGACGCGCCGGTGGACGTGGAAGGGCAGGTGAGCCTCCCGTAGCGCCCGCGCCGCCCGATTATGACCCTCAAGACCGTCACCGGCCCCTCGATCCGCCAGGCCCTCGCCGACGCCCGACGCCTGTTCGGGGAGGACGTCGTCCTGCTCCAGTCGTCGCCCTCCGTCCACGGCGCCCCGGCCTCGGTGACGGTCGCCTTCGACCTGGAGCCCGCCGCGTCGGCCCCCCGAACGGCGACCCGCCCGGCCCCGGCGCCCGCCCGCCAGTCCGCCCCGCCAGCCGTCCCGGAGGCCGGGGCAGCGCCCGCCCCGCGATCCTACGGCTACGCCGCCACGCGGAATGCCCGTCCGGCGCGGACGGAACCGATTTCCGCGCCGGCGGCCCCGGCGATCTCTCGCGCCCCGGCCTCCCCCGTGGCTCCGGCCTCCCCCGCCACTCCCTCGGCGACGGCCGCCGAGGTGGCCGAGCTACGCGCCCGGCTGGCGGAGCTGGAGGCCGCCCTCGCCGAGGTCCGCACGGCGACGCCCGTGCTGGAGCCCGAGCCGCGGCGCGCGCCGCTCGTGTTCGTCGGGCCGAGCGGAAGCGGGAAGACGTCCCTCGCGCTCCGGCTCGCCCAGGCGCCCCACCTCGTCGGCGCGCAGCGCCCGGCCGTGATCATCGTCGCGCCGGAGATCGAGCACTACGTCGACCCGGCCCCCGTCTTCTGGGCCTCGGGCGTGCCCGTCGCCGTCGTGGAGACGGCCGATGAGGTGCGCGAGGCGATCCGCACCTTCGACGACGCCGACCTCCTCCTGATCGACACGCCGAGCCTCCCGCTTCGCGCCGAGCCCGCGCGCCCCGTTCGTCGCCCGCCTCGGGCAGCTCCTGGCCCCCCTCAAGGCCGTCGAGGTCCACCTCGTCGTCGACGCGACGCGCTCGCCGCGGTCGCTCACGGCCGAGACCGTCGCTTCGCTCGGGCTCCGCCCCGACGCCCTCGCCCTCACGCGCCTCGACGAGGCCTCGCCGGAGTCGTGGCGCTGGGGCGGGCACCTCAACTGCCCCATCTGCCTCATCTCGTCCGGCACCGACGTGGCGAGCCTCCACTCCGACGCCGCCGTGGAGCCCACGCCCGAGCCCGAGGACCCCGAGTACCCGGGCTACTCCGACGAGGAGCTGGCCGCCTTCTTCCAGTTCCCGCATCTGTCGGCTCCCGCGCCCGCCCCGATCCGGGAGCGCCGCCCGGAGCCCGTGGGCTCCGTCTTCTCCCCGGTCGACTTCGTGCCGACGCACGCGTTCGCCCCCCGCCCGGCCCGCGTCGCGGTGCCCGCCTGACGCTGCCCCTTCCCCATGCTACCCACTCCCCACTACGGACTCGTCCTCGCCGTCGTCAGCGGCAAAGGCGGCACCGGAAAGAGCACGATCGCCGTGAACCTCGCCGAGACGCTCTCGGCCGACGGGCACGCCGTGGCGCTGATCGACGTCGACCTCTGCCAGAACTCGTGCGCGACGCTCCTGAATGAGGAGCCACCCGCCAGTGTCGTGGCCTACGCCCGGGGCGCCGTCTCGCTCGACCGGGTGTTCCACACCACCGACGCCGGCCTGACGCTGGTCTGCGGGGGCACCTCCACCCGCCCGGAGGGCATCCCCGAGACCCTCTACGAGGCGCTCGACGACGCGCTCGGGCAGGCCGCCCGGACCCACGACGTGGTCCTGATCGACGCGCCCGCAGGCCTCGACGGGACCGTCCGCTGGGCGCTCGACCGCGCCGACGCCGGGGTCCTCGTCCTCGTCGGCGAGCCGACGGCCATCACGGGCGCCTACACCCTCGCCAAGACGGTGTGGCAGGCGGTCCCAGACTACCCCTTCCTCTCCGTCGTCAACGCGGCGGACACGGACGTCGACGCGGAGCAGACGACCGAGCGGTTCGCGGAGCTGACCACCCAGTTCGTCGGGCGCAAGCCGACGCCGTTCGGGTGGGTCCCCTACGACGCCCACGTCCGCGCCGCCGTCCGCGCACAGGTCCCGGCCGTCCGGAAGTCGGCCCCGCTGCGAGCCTCGTTCGTCGAGATCGCGCACGGGCTCGGCCCCCTCCTCCCGACCCGCCGCGCCGCCGCCTGACGATGCCCGACCGCCTCGCTCCGCAGGCCAGCCTGCTCGCCGCCGTCCTCGTCCTCCTCACCCGCGGCCTGTCCGCTACGCCCGCCGACCTGACGGTCGCAGGGGCCGTCGGACTCGTGGTCTACGGCCTCCTCACGCTCGGCCGGCCGGTCTTCGCCCGCCTCACCGACGTCCCATCCCAGGACGATTAGGAATCCGTCCCATGTCGCTTGTCCCAGGCCTCGTCTCCGCCGATACCCGCCCGTGCCCGTCGGTTCGGCGGGTCCTTGACGCAGCGCCCCTGATCTCCACGTAGCCGTGTCTGAGCCCGACCTCCAGGCCGTCGTCGAGCGGTATCTCGCCGACCCCACGCCGCTCCACCGCGAAGGCGCGGTGCTGGCTGGCATCCCGCTCGTCCGCTCCCTCATCGGGAAGGTGACGGTCCCGGACCACCCGCTGGCCAGCGCTGAGGACCTGGAGAGCGCCGGCCTCGTCGGCCTCGTCGAGGCGCTCGACCGGTACGACCCGGTCCACGGCGCCACGTTCATGACGTACGCCTACCTCCGCGTGCGCGGCGCCATCGTCGACTACCTCCGCTCGCTCGACGTGCTGTCGCTGGACAAGCGGAAGCGCGTGGCCGCGGCCGGCGCGACGGCCGAGGAGCTCCGCCAGGAGCGAGGCGGCGAGCCCTCCGACCGCGAGGTGGCGGATCGCCTCGGCATCGGCCTGCCCGAGTACGACCAGCTGATGATGGAGGCGCAGGCGCGGTTCGCCCTCTCCCTGGACGCCCCCGCCGGCGACGAGGAGGACGCCTCCTCCTATCACGACCTGATCGAGGACGAGGCGGCCGGCGACGGCTTCGTCGCCGCCGAGCACGCGTACACGCTGCGGTCCGTCCGCACGGCCATCGCCACCCTCCCGAAGCGGACGCGCGCCATGCTCGGCATGTACTACGACGAGGAGCTGACGCTCCGCGAGATCGGCCAGGTGTTCGACGTGAGCGAGGCCCGGGTGTCCCAGATCCTGGGGAAGACGATGCTCCGCCTCCGGGCCTGCCTCGAAGCCGAGGTGGCGTAGACGACGGACCAGAGAGGTCGACGCAATCGCCCGGGCCGGCGTAGACTGAGAGCTCCCCTCCCCGTTCCATGATCCTCCGCAGCACCCTCGTGGCCGCCATCGTCGCTCTCGGGGCCACCGCCTGTCCCAGCGAGGCCCCCGCCGACTCCTCTCCGTCCGCCCTCCCCCGCACGGCGCCGCCCGACTCGACCGACAGCGCCGACGGCGGCGCGGTCCGCCTTCCCGAGACGACCGTCCGCCGCCTCGTCGCCGAGGACCCGCTCTGGGAGGACGCCCTCCGCATCCACTACGACGCCATCGTCCTCGACGGCCACGTCGACACGCCGTCGCTGATGATCGACGAGGGCTACGAGTTCGGCGACCGCCACCGGCCGGAGCCCGGGCGCGCCCACCTCGACCTCCCGCGCATGGTGGAGGGCGGCCTCGACGGGGCCTTCTTCGCCGTCTACGTCGCGCGCACCTTCGGCGAGAGCGACGAGGCGACGGACCGGGCCCTCGCCATGGCCGACGTCATCGACCGCCAGGTCGGCGCGCTCGACGGCGCTGAGGTGGCCCGGACGGCCGCCGACGTGCGGCGCATCGCGCGGTCCGGGCGGAAGGCCGTCCTCCTCGGCCTCGAAGGCGGCCACGCGCTTCAGGGCGACATCGACGTGCTCCGACACCTGAGCGCCAACGGCATCCGCTACGTCACGCTCACGCACACGAACACCAACTCGTGGGCCGACGCCTCGACCGACGAGGCGCGCTGGGGCGGCCTGAACGACCTCGGCCGCGACCTCGTCCGTGAGATGAACCGGCTGGGCGTCCTCGTCGACGTGTCGCACGTGAGCGATGAGGCGTTCGCCGACGCCATGGAGGCGTCCGAGGCACCCGTCATCCTGAGCCACTCGTCGTGCCGCGCGCTCCACGAGCACCCGCGCAACGTGACCGACGCCATGCTCCGCGCGCTCGCCGAGGACGAGGGCGTGATCATGATCAACTTCTACGACAACTACCTCGGCTCGGGCCGCGTGACGCTGGAGACGGCCCTCGACCACATCGACCACGCCGTCCAGGTCGCCGGCGTCGACCACGTCGGGCTCGGGTCGGACTTCGACGGCGTCCCCTCGCTCCCGGTCGGACTGGAGGACGTGACGCGGCTGCCGTGGATCACCTACGGCCTCCTGAAGCGCGGCTACGCCGAGGAGGACGTGCGGAAGATCCTGGGCGGCAACACGCTCCGGGTGCTAGAGGCCGCCGAGCGGACCTCGCGCGAGATCCGCGCCCGCGAGCGCGAGGCGAGCCGGCGCCGCTGACAGAATCCGCTGCGTCGTCCCGAGGCGCCGCGCTAGCGGAGCACCGGGGCGGCCGCGGCCGGGTTGCCGTCGTTGGGGGCCGCGTCGAGCCCGAGCGCCTGGGTCAGGATCTCGTATACGTCGACGGTCCGGACCGGGCCGACAGCCGTGCCGGCTCGGAAGCGCGGGCCGCGCGCGAGGAATACGCCGTGCATGGACGCCACCGCGTTGTCGTAGCCGTGCGTGCCGCCCGAGGGGCGGTCCGGGTACCGATCGACGTACTCCTGCGAGGTCACCGTCCACCCCTCGTCGGCGATCAGGACGACGGGCGGGATGCGGCGGTTGTCGCCGTAGTGGAGCCGCGCCGGGAGCGTCTCCTTCCGGTAGGCCCGGACGTGCGGGAGCTGATTGATCTGAGCGACGATGGCGTCCGGGTCGGCGTCGCCTGGCCAGATGCCGACGGGCTCGCCCCACACCACCTCATCGACGGTGTCGAGGTCGATGGCCTCGTCGAGGATCACGAGGCGCTCGGACGAGACGGCGGCCATGCCGTGATCGCTCACGACCACAACGTCCGTGGTCTCCGCAAGGCCGCGCGCTCGCAGCCCGTCGACCAGCTCCCCGAGGGCGGCGTCGACGGCTTCGATGGCCTCAGCCGTCTCGGCCGATTCCGGACCGAAGCGGTGGCCGGCCGTGTCCACGCCCTCGAAGTAGAGCGTGACGAGGGCCGGCCGCTCCCCGGCCGGGAGGCTCAGCCAGTCGAGCGCCTGCTGGACTCGCGCGCTGTACGCGAGGTCGCCGTCATATTCGAGCCAGTAGGTCGGACGGACGCCCTGGATCTCGGCCTCGGAGCCGGGCCAGAACGCCGTCGCCGCCGTCTGTCCCTGCGTCTCGGCGGTCACCCAGATCGGCTCGCCCCACCACCAACGGTCGTCGGTCACCGCGTCGCGGTTGGAGAGCGAGAACTCGGCCGGCTCCCCGTCGGCGTCTGTCATCTCCGGGTCGCGCATCGTGTTGGCGACGATCCCGTGGTGCTCGGGGTGCAGCCCGGTGACGAGCGAGTAGTGGTTGGGGAACGTCTTGGTCGGGTAGACCGGCACGAGCCGCTCGGCGCGAACGCCCTCGGCCGCGAGCTGGCGGAGCGCCGGGGCCTCCACGTCGGCGCGGTCGAGGTAGTCGTACCGGAACCCGTCGATGGAGACGAGGACGAGCGCCGGGGCGGGCGACTCGGCCTCGGGGTGATCGAGAGTCCCCCCGGCGCAGCCCGCAAGGAAAAAGACGAGGACGGTGAGGGCGCGCATCGGGGACGGGGGGCTACTCGAAGTCGGTGTTGAGGCGGAAGCGGCTGATCCGGTTGTTGCCGGTGTCGGCCACGTAGACGATCTCCTGGTAGTAGGCCACGCCCTGCGGGTCGGAGAACTGGAGCGGCCCGCCGCCCGTCCCGCCGAACGAGACGAGAACGGGCCGGGTGGTGCCGGCGCCCGGCGGTGGCGCGACGCCTTCGATCCCATTCTGGTTGAACACGAACAGGCTGTCTTTTCCGCTATCCAAGACAAAGAGATAGCCCGTCTGATCGGGCGCGTAGGCGAGGCTCGATACCGACTCGAACTGGCCAGCCTCAAACAGCGCCCCGCCCGCGGCGTCCGGGCTGCTGGCCGCGCTGAGGCGCGCGCTGTCGACGCGGTACTCGATCCCGTCGGAGGTCTCCACCACGAGGACCGAGATGACGCCGTAGGGCGCGTCGGGCTGGCCGGGCGGTGGCGCCTGGGCGATCAGGAAGTTCTCGTCGAGCGAGATCGACGCCCGCTGCGGCGGCCCGACGAACGTGAGCACGTCGGCCGGGAAGTAGGCGCTGAGCAGGCTTGGCCGGTCGGGCGTGAGGGCACGGACGTACTGGATGTACTCGCCCTCGGCCGTGTACTGGAGGAACGCGTTGAACGGGCCGAACGCCTGGCTCGGCCGCCCCGTCGCCGTGTTGTTCACCGGGCCACGGCGCGTGATGTACACGCGGTTGTCGGCGAGCGGCGCGACGCCCGTGAACTCCACGTCCTCGTCGCTGTAGGGGCCGTAGGTGTCCGGCAGTTCGAAGCGCGTGAGGCGGCGGCTCCCGTCGTTGAAGGGGTGCCAGAGGATGTCCTCCACGTGCGGCGTCCCGGTGGTCAGGCCGCGGATGCGGTAGACCACAGCGAGGTCGCACTGCGTCGGGGCCCCGCCGGACGGACAGTCGGCGCCGGCGACCGTCGTGTCGCGGCGGGCGGCGACGTACACGTCGAGCCGGCGGTCCTGCGTCACGGCCGTGATGTCGCGGAGCGGCTGCCCCCCCACCTCGCTCAGCAGGTACTGCGGGCGCCCGGCGAGATCGAGCACGTGGAGACCCCGCGCGTCGGCGACGTAGATGAACTCGTCGTAGCCCACGTACACGTCCGTCGGGTGGTCGAACGGGCCGTCGAAGCCTTGCGTGTAGAACGGGCTGAGCGGGACGTAGCCCACGTCGTCGATGAGCGTGGGGTCGGACTGGCCCTGGTCGAAGATCTCCTCGGTCGTCGGGTCGGACTTCGAGCCGAAGAGGGCGTCGCAGCCGCTGAGCGCGACGAGGAGGACGAGGGCGGGGAGGAGACGGATCATGGAGAGGGCGCGCCGCGAGCGGGCGGAAGGCCGGCGGGCGGGTCTAGAACTGGGCGCTGATGCCGACGCGGTGCGTGGCGCCGAGGCGGTCGAGGCGGGCGTAGCCGTAGTCGGCGCGGAGGCGGCGCTCCCCCAGACCGGGCACGTTGAGGCCGAACCCGAACGACGGCGTCGTCGCCTCCTCGACGCCGAAGCGGTAGCCGCCGCGGAGCATGAGGAGGTCGTTCCAGGTGTACTCGGCGCCGACGTTGAACTGCTCGGCGTTGTCGTTCGGGTTGGTGAGCTGCCCCGAGATCGTCAGGTCGTGCTCGTCGCTGGCCTGGAGCACGTCGTAGCTCACGCCGAGCAAGAACATGGTGGGCGGCACCACGTCCTCGAAGTCGTCCTCCACGACGGCCTCGCCGCCGACCGTCTGGCGCTCGATCTCGCCGTTGGCCTGGCCGTTGAGGCCGAAGTTGCGGATCGCCACGCCGATCGACCCGCCGGTCGTGCCGATGCGGTAGTGGACGCCCAGGTCGAGCAGGGGCGCCGTCGCGGCCACGTCGGCCGCGGCCTCGCGGGCCACCTTCGCGGTCACGCCGTACGAGAACAGGTCGGTGAGCGACTGGCTAACCGAGAGGCCGCCGACGATGCCGAGGTAGCGGAACGTCTGGCCGGTGCCCCGCGGGCCCGAGAACTCGTCGGTCACGGCCATCTCGCCCGAGTCGAGCGTCTGGACGTGCGCGCCGATCGTGAACGCGCCGACGCGCCGGGTGACGGCGGCGAAGTTCATCGCCACGTCGGCGTAGTAGGCGAGGTGGGCGGCGGTGAGCTGGGTCTCGGCGCCGCGCGCGGCGAGCGCCGGGTTCCAGAACAGCGCCGAGGCGTCGTTGGCGGTGGTGACGGCCGTGCCGCCGAGGGCCGCGCCGCGGGGGTCCACGGCGACCTCCAGGAACTGGAAGCCCGAGGTCCCGGCGCGGTCCTCGCCGTAGGACGGGAGGATCTGGGCCGAGGCGCCGGCGCCCGCCGCGAGGAGCAGCGCCAGGAGGCCGGAGCGGAGGGTGGAGGAGGACATGGCGCGGATCAGAACTGGTAGCTCAGCCCGAACACGACGTGCCGGGGGGCGAGGAAGCGGGCCGGGTTGAGCGGCGGAAGGCCCGTCGTGTTGGGGTCCTCGTAACGCGGGTCGCGGAGGTACGAGGGGACATCGTAGTCCGGGTCGCCGCGGAGGGCCGTGAAGTCGGTGTCCAGGTCCACGTCGGGGTAGGCCCGGCCGGTGACGGGATTGATGATCACGCTGTTCTCCTGGTCGAACAGGTTCTCGATCTCGAGCGAGAACAGGAGGTCGGAGCCCGCGATCCCGATCCGGCGCTCGGCGCGGAGGTCGAACCACCACCACGGGCGGCCGGTCTCGGAGTACCGGAGGGCCGGGTCGTCCACGGTCTCGTAGATCGGGCGCCAGTCGCGCTCGCCGGTGACCGGGTTCCGCTCGTTGCCCACGTACTCGACCGGCGTGTAGCGCTGGCCGCTCCGGAACGTGCTCTGGACGAACAGCTTGAACCGGTTGAGGCCGGGGACGCCGAGCCACGGCTCGGCCTCGTCGTGCCGGAACGTGACCGACGCCTTGAGGTCGAGGGGCCGGTCCCACGCGAGGGGCGTCTCGAAGGTGTTGTCGACGTTGCCGTTCTGGATGAGGTCCTGGAGCGCGTCGTTGTTGGTGGACGAGAGGCCCGTCGCGCGGCTGTAGCTCGCGTTGATCTGGCCCTGGAACCACCGCCCGATCCGCTTGATGTAGCTGACCTCCAGGCCGCGCACGCGGGCGAAGTCGCCGTTGACGCGGAGGGCCCGCGTCGTCTCGCGCCCCGTCGGGTCGGCGATCGTGACCGAGGCGACCGTGATGAAGTCGAACTTGTCGCGCCAGAAGGCCGTCACGTTGAGCGCGTCGTCGGCCGTGATCTGGTTGCGGAGGCCCAGCTCGTAGGCCACGTCGATCTCCGGGTTGAGGTTCGGGTTGCCGAGGTCCGAGAAGAACGAGCGGTCCTGGTAGAACGGGTCGAGGTTCGTGTACAGGTACGTCGGGTGCGGGAGCCGCATCGAGTGCCCGTAGCTGAAGAACAGCACCTGGTTCTCGCGGATCGGGAAGCTCACGTTGAGCTTGGGCAGAAGGCGAGCCTTCCAGCCGAGCCCGAAGAGCGAGACCGTCTCGTCCTTGTACGCCTCGCGGAGGGCGGCGGGGATGGTGAACGCGCTGTCGGCCACGAGGTCGTCCACGTAGGCGCCGGAGGCCCAGGCCTCGAACCGGCCGCCGAGGCTGGCCACGAGCCCGTTGTACCGGAATCGGTGCGTCGTGTAGAGCGCGCCGCGCCGCGGCTTCACCCGCCAGATGTCCGACGACTGGCCGAGCCGGTTCGACTGCGTGAGCGTCCCGTCCGGGAGCCGGATCGGCGCCCCCACCCACGGCCGGACGATGTCGATCCACTGGTAGTCGTTGAGCGTGAACTCGCCACCGACCGTGAGCTCGTAGGCCTCGGACTGCGTGAACCGGACGTACTCGCCGCGCGCCGTGAGCTGCTCGGCAAAGTGGTCGTGCCAGTCGGTCGCCACGCCACCGTTGTTGTAGAAGCCGGGGCCCGGGAGCACGAACAGGGTCGAGTCGCCCGGGATCGGGTCCGTCGCCGGGTCGATGCCGCCGAAGATGTCGCCCGGGAAGTCCGGGATCGACGACGGGTCCAGCTCCGAGTCCACGTTGTCTGGGCGCCAGTCGAGGCCGTTGGCGTCGGCGCGGAGGTGCGTGAACAGGCGCGAGACCTGGACCTCGTAGATCGAATGGTTGTTGGGCGCGTGGGTCCAGAGCAGGTAGCTGAGGTTGGCGTCCTGGGTGTAGGTGTTGGCCTGGTCCGGCTGGAGCGCGAAGGCGTACTGGAAGCCCGGCGACACGACCGCGTCGTTGCCGGTCACCTGGAGCATCCGCGTGTTCTGGTTGATCGCGAGCGACCGCTGGTAGCTCCCGACGAGCTTCATCCCCGGCTTCGGGAGGTAGACCAGCTTGCCGAGCCCGTTCCAGCGGTTGCTGAGGCGCGGGGCCAAGACGTCGCTCTCGTACAGCGACGAGCGGACCTGGTCGGGCGTCGACAGGAAGCGCGTGAACTCGTCCGAGAACGTGCCCTGGCCGGACGCGAAGAAGCGGAGCTTGCCCGGCACGATGGGCCCGGCGACCGAGGCCTCGACGTTGTCCTCGTTGAAGGTGCTCCGCCAGTCGTGGTTGAAGCCGAGGTTGTCGCGCTGGACGGCGAGGGCGCCCTCGAACTCATCCGTGCCCTCTCGCGTACGGATCGAGACGACGCCGGAGGTCGCGTCGCCGACGGACGCGTCGGCGCCAGTCGTCACCACCTCGACCTCGCGGAGCGAGTTGGCGCCGAGGTCGAGCCCGAAGCCGGTCCCGGCGAGCGGGTCCTTCGCGTTCACGCCGTCGACCACGTAGCCGGTCTCGGTTGCGCGGCCGCCGCGGATGTAGAGGCCCGTCGGATCCTGGACGACGCCAGCCTGATTGGCGATCACGTCCTGCACGTCGCGCACGGGCCGGGCCGCGATCTCCTCCTCGGACACCGTGTAGGCGCTCTCGGCCCGCTCCACGTCGATCAGCGGCTTCTCGCCGACCACGACGACCTCGTTGCCGGCGCCGAGCACGGCCGGCTCCATCTCCACCTCGAGCCGGGTCGTCTCGCCGTCCGTGACGGCGATCCCGGTGTATTCGAGGGTCTGGTAGCCCACGAACGAGATGCGGACGTTGTAGTCGCCTGGGCGGAGCCCGTCGATGGTGAAGTTGCCGTCGAGGTCGGTGGCCGCGCCGCGCGTCGTCCCGATCACGAGGACCGAGACGCTGGGGAGCGTGAACCCGGACTCGGCGTCGAGGACGGTCCCGGCGATGGCGCCCTGGGCGGCGGCCGGGGCACTGGCGAGCGTCGCCAGCAGGGCGAGGGCGAGAAGCAGGCGCATGGCGTTAGCGGCGGGCAAAGCGGGCGGGGCCCGTCGGGAAGTCGAGGCCGTCGAGCAGGAGGGCGAGCGCATCGACGACGCCCTCGCCCCCGGGCGTGGCCGGCTCGAACAGCGGGTTGGGACCGGCGAAGAGGGGGAGCGCGAACAGGGCGGACCGGCGGTCGGAGCGGATCGACGCCACCACCTCGGCCCCCTCCCAGGTGTTGTCCGGGACGTTGTTCTCGTAGAACGACATCCGGTAGAGCGGGATGTCGTCCGGCCCGACGGCGTACGGGAGGGCGCTCGTGATCAGGCGCGCGGCCTGGAGCGGCGGGAGCGTCTGGCCCGTCCCCGGAACGGCCTCCTGGGGCCGCACCGGCGTGCCCGTGTTCGCCCGGAGGGCGCGGACGCCCGGGGGGAACTCGATGAGGGTGGCGAGCGGCAGGAGGTCGATCGCCGCGTTCGCCGTTCCGCCCACGTCGGCGCCCTGCGGGAGCGTCACCGGCACCTGGACGAGGATCCGCCCCCCCCCGTCGAAGAACTGGTCCATCACGCTCGCGGACCGCGGCAGGTTGTTGCCGGCGGACGTGTTCGTGACCGCGTTCGAGACCCAGTAGATCCGGTCCCACAGCGGGAGGGTCTGGCGGAGCGTCGGGTCCGCGGTGGTCGGGAGCGCCTCCGAGAACTGCGGGCTGGCGGTCGACTGCGGCGTCTCCGAGAGGTCCCACTCGTCGTAGGCCCCGGTCCCGTTCGCCGCGAGCGCCGCGCGGGCCACGCTGAGGATCTGCGCGTCGTCCCCCACCCGGACGTCGTTGACGAGGAGGACGCGGCTCGTGACCCGGCGGACGTAGAGCGCGCCGACGGGCTGGCCCTCGTCGTCGAGGGCCGGGTAGCGGACCACCGGACTCGTGGCGCCGGCCTGGTCCACGGACCGGAGGTACACCACGTTGTCGCCGTCGAGGACGAGGCCCGGAAGGGCCATCCCCGTGTTGCGGAAGCCACGGCCGGCGTAGAGCGTGGCCGGGGTCGTCCCCGTCGCCCGCGGGTCGCTGGCCACGAGGGTGACGAACGTGACGTCCGGGTCGAGCCGCGTGAATCCGGCGGTCGTGTCGTTGAGGGCGATCTCGACGCCCGCGAGGTTGGCCTCGCCGTCGATGTCGTCGGCGGCGAACGAGAACGAGATGACGGGCCACGTCGTGTCGGGCGGCGCCTCGGCGCCCACGAGGCGGAACGTCGGCGCGGAGTTCCGGATCGGGAACACCGTCCGGGCCGGGGTCGGGTCCACCGCCCCGTCCTCGTCGTAGGCCCGGACCTCGACGGCGACGTTGGCCGTGTCGCGGCCGAGCGGGATCGGGAGGCGGAGCGTCGAGTCGCGGCGGGTCGTGCGCGCCCAGCCCTCGTCGGGCGCCGGCTCCCCGAGCCCCGCACCGACGGCGTAGGCCCGGACCTCGTACGCGGCGACGACGCCGTCGGGGTCGGTCCCGCTCCACGAGAGTAGGACGGTCGAGATCAGGCGGCGGCCGTCGAGCGTCTCCGTGAGGTCGCCCACGCGCACCGAAAGCTCGGTGTCCGGGGGCTGGTTGTCCGAGAGGTCGCCCTCGAAGCCGGCGTCGCACGCGGCGAGCGTCGCCAGGGCGAGGAAGAGTGCGAGGGGGCGGAGCACGAGCGGAGTGAAGCGGGGTAAGAAGGACCGGCCGGCCCTGTTACAGGCCGGCCGGCCAAAGCTCTGCCGGACGAGTCCGGCGGGTCCGGGTTAGCGGACGACGGCGATGCGGGCCGTGGCGACCTCGCCCGCGGCCTCCAGGCGGAGGACGTAGACGCCGGCGGCGAGCCCACCGAGGTCGGCCGACGCCTCGTGCGTGTCGGCGGCGAACGTGCCCTGAGCGAGCGTGGCGACCTGGCGGCCAGTCACGTCGTAGAGGGCGAGCGTGGCCGGGCCGGCCGCGTCGAGCTCGAACCGGACACCGACCGTGGACGACGCCGGGTTCGGGTAGGCCCCGAGGATCCGGAGGGCCGTGGCCTCCGGGCCATGTCCCACAGCGACGGCGAACTCGATGTCGGCGAGCTCGGTCGGGATCAGCTTGTAGTTGCCGAACGAGTACGAGAGGTACCCCTCGATCGCGGCCAGCTTCTGCCCGACAGTGAGCGTGCTGTTGAAGTCGGAGGCGATCTCGTTCGAGGCGTCGTCGGCGCGGAGCTGGTTGGCCGCCGTGCCGTCCGAGGAGAACGCGAACTCCCCGAAGTTGCCCGAGCCCTCATCCGGGTTCGTGCTGGTGATCTCGACGTCCTCGAACCGGAGGAGCATCCCCTCGTGTTGCTCGGCCGTCTCGGCGCCCAGCGATCCGTTGAACAGGTTCGTGGTGACCACCTTGGCCGGGTACGGGTCGCCCGACCCGGTCTTGGTGAACGACACGTTCACGAGCTGTGTCCCGTCGTTGAACTCGCTTACGCGGGCCTCCGAGATGTTGATCTGGTCGCCCACGGCCAGGCCGGGGTCGGTCGAGCCGAAGTCGAGGAGGACGCCGGAGAACGCGCTGAGCGACTCGTCGTCCTGGATCGTCACCTGGTAGCGGGTCCCGGTCTGGTAGGCCGTCTGGACCACCGCGTCGAGGTCGAACGCGACGGGCTCGCTCGTGATGAGCGCGCTGGCGCCGGGGCCGCCGTCCGGCGTGACCTGCACGTCGAAGATGGACGAGACGGGACCGTCCACCACGCGGAGCGTGACCGGGCTCGTGGCGGGCGTCGACAGGTTCTGGTTGTCGACGGCGCTGATCGTGTAGGTCACGAACTCGCCCGCGGCGAGCCCCGTGATCGTCCCCTCGTAGGTGTCGCCAGACGTGTTCGAAAGGGTGACCTGGCCCGAGCCCCCGCTCGACGTCGTGTAGTCGGCCGTCACCGAGGCGACCGTGTTGCCGGCGGTGCCGGGCACGACCGTCGCGCGGATGAGCGCGCCGTCGGCCACCGTAGCGAGGTTCCGCTCGGCGGTGATGATCGGCGGGGCCGCGGCGATCTCGAAGTCCTCCTCCTCGATCGGGTTGATCGCGAACGCGCCGCCCGACGGGACCGTGCTGCTGAACGCGTCGAAGGTGCCCGACATGGTCAGGAAGCCCTGGACGTTGACGATCCCCGTGGCCGGAGGCACGAAGTCGCCGTTGGCGACACACTGCGGCACGTCGCCACCGGGGTAGTAGGAGGAGGTCTTCCGGTCATTGCGGAAGCAGACCGACGTGTCGTACGACCGGATGGTCGTGTCGTCGCCGTTCGTCGAGAAGAGCATGTTGGGCCGGCCGTTCGTCCCAGTCACACCCTGGACCAGCTCGATGGTCTCGAACCGGACGTACTGGTTGACGAAGTCCGGGTACACGCTCCAGTCCACCTGGCTCCGGGCTTCGCCGTTGACCATGAACGAATCGTGGATGTCGTCGGTGGTGACGACCACGGGGTCGAGGATCGGGTCGTCGGCCGAGCGCGGATTCGAGTTGCTCGTGATGCTCTCCGGGTTGATCTGGCTTGTCGCGCCGAAGAAGGACACCGTGCCGCACACCGTGACCTCGTCACCGACGAAGAAGTCGGTGATGGCTCCGACGCTGATGCCGTCGCCATCGACGAGTTGGCCGCCCATGCCCGCGACACCATCCGTGTCGGCGGCCGTGTCGCGCACGAAGGTGTGGTAGCGATTGGGGGCGCCGGTGCTGCTGGGCGAGCCGAGGCCGGACTTGAGTGGGTCGGACAGGATGACGGCCGAGAACTCGACGCGCTCGCCATTGAACGGGCTTGCGACGTTCTCGTTGATCTGGTCCGTCGTCAGGTCCGCGCCGCCCGCGTTGAGCGCATCGATGTTGGACTGGGGCAGAGCGTTGACCTCGCGGAGCGTGACGCGCTCGAAGTCGACGCCCTCGGTGCCGGTGCACTGCGCCGCCGCCCGGGGGGCGATGACGACCGCCAGCGCGGTGAGGACGATAAGAGTAGCGTTTCTCATGGGGAAGGAGTGGTGGTGGTAAGAGCACAGGGCGCCGTCCGGCACCCCGCAGTGGGACGAACTAACGGAGGATCACGAACTTGCCCGCCTGCGTGTCGCCCGTGTCGAGGTCGCGCACGCTGAACAGGTAGAGCCCGGACGAGAGCCGGAGCGAGTTGTCGGAGAGGAGGTTCCAGGCGTGGACGCCACCGGCCACCTCGCGGCCGTCGGCTGAGAAGTCCTCGAACCACCGCGTGTCGCCGGTGTAGGTGGCGGCGTCGTGGGTGAACTCCGAGACGACCTCGCCCGCGAGCGTGTAGATGCGGACGTCGGCGCGGGCGGGGAGGTTGTAGAAGTAGAGCTTGCGCTGGGTCGAGAGCGGGCCGTCCCAGGCGGCGCGCACGCGGTACGGGTTGGGGAACACGCCGACCGTCGCCTCGCCGTCGGACGGGCCGGTGCCCGGGAACACGCGGACCGCGTTCGCGGCTCGCGCCGACTCCAGGGGCAGGAGCCCGCTCTGCGTGTCGCCGGCGTCGAAGGCGGTGACGGCGAAGGCGTACTGCCAGCCATCGAGGAGGCCGTTGGCCTCGAACCGGTACTCGTAGCTCGTGCCGGGCTCGTCGTCGAACGTCACCGGGTCGGCGAGGCGGACGGCCCCAAACCCGTTGTTGAAGCCGACCTTGTTGCCCTGGGTGTCGTACTGGGCGATGAGGCCGGCCTGGCCGAGGATGTTGCCCTCCAGGTCGTCGCCGGGGTCGGAGCGGTAGATCCGGTAGCCCTCGAAATCGGACCGGCCGGTGACGGGGTCGACGGAGTCCTCGGCGGAGGCGTCCCAGTAGAGGACGGCGCGGCCCTCCTCCAACTCCACACGGAGGCGCGGCGAGGACGGCGGCTCGGGGATGAGGTAGCGGTCGAGCACGCCGTTGCCGTTGAGGTCCTCGCCTGGATCCAGTTCACCGTTGTAGTTGGCGTCCTCGCCGGCATAGGTCTCCTGGGCCCAGAACACGTTGTTGCGGAGGAGGCTGCGGCTCTCCGGCGTATCGGCCTGGCGGCCGGCCGGGACTGTCTGGAACGCGTCGGGCTTGAGCGCGGCCACGAACGCGAACGTCGCCGTCACGCTCCGGCCGGGCGCCAGGACGGGGAACGGTCCGACGGACGTGAGCCCGATCCAGTTGCCGCGGCTGGCGGCCCCCTCCGTCTGGAGGTCCCCCTCCCCCTGCCCGGTCCCGTAGAATGACGCCAGGGCCGCCTCGTAAGCGCCCTCCGAGTCGAACGACGCCGGGTTCGGGTACGGCTGGCGCATCCGGAGGTAGCGCTCCAGGTCGTCGGCGGGGCGCGAGAGGGCCGGGTCGGCGTCGTTGCCGCCGAACAGCCAGAAGCGTGGGTTAAAGACGGGCGCCGGGAGACCGAGCGCCTCGTAGCGGTCGGCCACGAAGGGGTGGAAGAAGCGCCGGGCCGCCGGGCGCGAGCCGCTGCCGGGGTCGTCCCACTCGGCGCCGAGGAAGGCGATGGAGCCGTACGTGTTGAGGCTCTCCTCCATCCCGCCCGCGTTGAAGGCGTAGCTGACGTACTGCGAGTCGGTGGCGGCCGTCTCCAGCGCGCCCGTTGCGGCCTGGTAGTCCGGGAAGCCGAAGACGCCCCGGGCGCCCTTGTTGAAGAAGGCCCCGCCCCCTTCCGTGGTCGTCACCACGTTGCGGACGACGAGGTCGTCCCAGAGCCCGACCCACACGTCGGTGATCGGCTGCGACGACACGTTCGTGATCTCGTACTCGACGATCACGAAGTACTCGGTGAACGGGAAGCTCCAGGCGTACGACCGCTGCTCCACCGAGAGCCCGAGCTGGTTCTGGACGTCCGGGAGCGGCGTGTTGGTGCCGGGGAGGACGGCGGCCGTGTCGATGTAGGCCGTGAGGAAATCCTGCTGGCTGACCGCGAGCGGCGAGAAAAACGCGCTCGTCGGGAGCGAGGACCGGCGTGTCACGACCTGATCCTGGGCGAACTCGAAGCCCGGCGCTCCGGGCGAGTAGCCGCCGGACGTGGTGACCGCCCCGGTCCGCACCGAGACGACGCCGTCGGCGCGGCGCCCGCCGACCCAGAGGCCGGCCTCGAACAGGTGCTCGATCCCCGAGTCGAGCGGGTACTCGAACGACGGGAGCCCGCTGGGGTCGGAGCTGACGCCGGGGCGGCCGACCGTCCCGACGTTCGTCAGCGAAAGGCCGACGTTGCCGACGTCGGTGGCGACGCGCTCGAACGGCTGGGCCTCGGCCGTCGCGAGGGCCAGGGCGGCCAGGATCACGGCCGCGCGGGCGGCCCGTCGGAGGAGCATCAAGGGCAGAGAGCGGACAGAGAGCAGGGCGACCGAGAGCCAGGGCAGGGAGCGCCCCCTCGGACGACCTTAAGGTATCGAGGCCAGCGCCGAGGACCACGGAGGCGCGGTGAAGTGATGGCGCCGTACCCGCCCCGAGCCGGGTCCTTTCGCTGTGCCCTTTCGATGAAGGCCCGTGAGCCCCCTTCGGTTCTGCGGCAGACGGGCAGACTCGTGTTACGCCTGTGTGTCTGCACCGGGGTTTTACCGAGTCCGACCGACCTCGGCCATAGCTTCGCGGCACACACCCCACCTGCTTCTCCCTTATGCAGAAGATTCTCCTCGCTCTCCTCCTGCTCGCGCCTGCGGCGGCGATGGCCCAGGGCGGCACCATCCGAGGCGTCGTCACCGATGCCGACGGCATGACGCTCATCGGCGCCAACGTCTCGCTCGACGGGACGACGTTCGGCGCCGCCACCACGGCCGACGGCACCTACCGCATCGCCAACGTCCCGGCCGGCAGCTACACGCTCCAGGCCACCTACCTCGGCTACGAGTCGTTCGAGCGGCCCGTCCGCGTCGTCAACGGCGAGACGCTCACGGTCGACATCGTGCTCGCCGAGATCAACCAGGCCCTCGCGGCCGCCGAGGTGTTCGCCTCGCGCGCCGTCGACCGGCAGACGCCGGTGGCCTACACGGACATCCCGAAGGAGCAGATCCAGGCCCAGCTCGGCTCGCGCGACATCCCGCTCGTGCTCAACACGGCCCCCTCGGTCTACGCGACCGAGCAGGGCGGCGGCTCGGGCGACGCCCGGATCAACGTGCGCGGGTTCGACCAGCGGAATACGGCCGTCATGATCAACGGCGTCCCGGTCAACGACATGGAGAACGGCTGGGTCTACTGGTCGAACTGGGATGGCGTCGGCGACGTGACGACCTCGATCCAGCTCCAGCGCGGCCTCTCGGCCGTGAACCTCGCCGTCCCCTCGGTGGGCGGCACGCTCAACATCCTCACGGACCCGGCCGAGAACGAGGCCGGCGTGATGGTGCAGCAGGAGGTCGGCTCCGGCGAGTTCCTCAAGACGACGGCCGTCGCCTCGACCGGCCTCGTCGACGGGAAGTACGCCCTGACGCTCATGGGCGTCCGCAAGACGGGCCAGGGCGTCGTCGACGCGACGTACACCGACGCGTGGTCCTACTACGCGGCCGGCACGCTCAACCTGAACAGCACGAATACGATCTCGCTCTACGCCGTCGGCTCGCCGCAGACGCACGGGCAGAACCTGTACCGCCAGAACATCGGCGCCTATGACGCCGAGTTCGCCCGCGGCCTCGACGGCTACGACCCGGCCGCCCTCGACAAATTCCCCGAGGCCACCGAGGGTCGGTACACCGAGCAGGGCGACCTCCCGTTCGGGATCGACGCCGGCCAGCTCTACAACGAGAACTGGAACACGGTCGACCCGAGCTACAGCGGGGAGCAGTACTACTGGGGCGGCACGCACAGCCGCTACAACCAGGCGTTCCTCCACGAGCGCGAGAACTACTACCACAAGCCGCAGGTCAACCTCAACTGGTACAGCCAGCTCAGCGACCGGCTCCTGTTCTCGACCGTCACGTACTACTCGGGTGGCAACGGCGGCGGCTCGGGCACGCTCGGCGACTTCTCGTGGAACTACTGCCGGTCCCTCCCGGATCGCCGACTGGGACGCCACGATCGCCATCAACCGGGGCGACGTGGACCGCAAGGGGAACCCGAAGGCCGCGGGCGTCTCGAACGCCATCCTCCGCAACTCGGTCAACGAGCAGTGGACGGTCGGCAACATCTCGAAGCTGTCGTTCGACACGGGCAGCGGCGTCACGGTCGAGGGCGGCCTCGACCTCCGGACGGCCTCCATCGACCACTTCCGCGAGGTTCGCGACCTCCTCGGCGGTGAGTACTTCGTCGACGACGCGAACGAGTTCGCGGGCGACCGTCAGACCCGCCTCGGCGACAAGGTCGACTACTACAACAACAACACCGTCCGTTGGGGCGGCGGCTACCTCCAGGCCGAGCTCGACCGCGACCAGTTCACGGCGTTCGCCATGGGCGGCGTCACGGCGATCTCGTACAACTACGAGGACTTCTTCCGTCGCGACCCGGCCAACACGGACGAGACGCTGAAGCTCGAGAGCGGCGCCATCCCGGGCTACACGGTCAAGACCGGCGGCCTCTACCGGGCCAACGACGCGCTCGGCGTGTTCGCCAACGTCGGCTACATCTCGAAGGTGCCGATCTTCGACGGCGTCATCAACGACGGCGCGGGCATCCTCAACGAGGATCCCCAGAACGAGGACATCGTCTCGCTCGAGGCCGGCGTCAACTACCGGACGCGCGTCGGTGCCGTGAAGCTCTCCGCCTACCGGACCAACTGGTCCAACCGGACGGTCAGCCAGAGCGTCATCTTCCGCGACCCGTCCGACCCGTCCGGGGGGAACGACTTCGACGCGACGGTCTTCCTCCGCGGCGTCGAGCAGCTCAACCAGGGCGTCGAGCTCGAAGTGGCCCTCCAGCCGAGCCCGCTCTTCCGGATCGACGGCGGCATCTCCGTCGGCGACTGGACCTACACGAACAACGTGACGGGCACCTTCCGCCGCGACGACCGCTCGGTCGACCCCGTCGACTACACGTACTACATCGACGGGCTGAAGGTCGGCGACCAGCCGCAGACGCAGCTCGCCTACGGCCTCACGGTCTACCCGATCGAGGGCCTCGACCTGCAGTTCCTCGGCCGGACCTACAGCCGCCACTACGCCGGCTTCGACCCGCTCACGCGGACGGACGACGGCGATGTCGACGCCAGCGGCAACCCGTCGCAGAGCTGGCAGGCCCCGGGCTACACGGTCCTCGACCTGAACGCGAGCTACGAGCTCCCGCTCTCCGGCCTCCCGGTCGGGCTCGAGATCACGGGCAACCTGTTCAACGCGCTCGACGCGACGTACATCCTCGACGCGACGGACAACTCGGCGTTCAACGGATTCGACGCGGACCACGACGCGGACGACGCCGAGGTGTACTTCGGCCTCCCGCGCCGCTTCAACCTCGGCCTCCGCCTGACCTACTAAGGGTCTCGCGGCCGACCGGCTCTCGCGGCCCCGCTGGCTTCGGCTGGCGGGGCCGCGTTGCGTTCGCCCCACGGGCGAGGATCAGCGTCGGCGAAGAGGTTCCAGGCCGTTGGCTCTGGGGCGTGGGGTGTCATCCTGAGCGGAGGGCGGAGCCCGACGTCGAAGGATCTCTGGGGCCCCGGCGTCTCTCACCGGAAACAAGCGCGTTGGGTAGAGCGGGACAATCGGCAGAGATCCTTCGACTCGCTCCGCTGGCTACGCCGACCTATCGGTTCGCTCAGGATGACAACATGGGAGGACAGCGCGCAGAACGGTGCGCTAGCCCTCCGAGTCGTCGACGCGCTCCGGACCGACGCTGTGCTCGATGAGGTCGTAGATCCGGTGGAGCAGGTCGGCCCAGGACGTCGGCTGGACGTAGCCGTGCGGCTCGACGGGCGCGATCGCCAGCTCCCAGTCCCGCTTGCCCAGCTCGATCAGCCGCTGCGTGAGGCGGAAGATGTCCTGCGGCTGCACGTTGTCGTCCACGAGCCCGTGCGTCATCAGGAGCGGGTCCTCCAGGCCCGCCGCGAACTCGATGGGCGACGACCGGCGGTAGGCCTCGGGGTCCTGGAGGGGCGTGTTGAGGATGTTGCGGGTGTACCTGTCGTTGTAGTGGGCCCAGTCGGTCACGCTCCGCATGGCCGCGCCGCCGCCGAAGTGGTCCGGCTCGGTGAACAGGGCCATGAGCGTGAGGAAGCCGCCGTACGAGCCGCCGTAGATCGCCACGCGTTCCGGGTCGATCCCGAACTCGTCCCCCACGCAGCGGCTCGCGTCGACGTAGTCCTGGAGGTCGCGCCCGCCCATGTGGCGGTAGATGGCCGTGCGCCAGTCGCGTCCGTAGCCCTCGCTCGCGCGGTAGTCGAGGTCGAGGACGAGGTAGCCGGCGTCGGCGAGGAGGTTGTGGAACTGGTACTCGCGGAAGTAGGTGCTCCACCAGCGGTGGGCGTTCTGGAGGTAGCCGGCGCCGTGGACGAACAGGACGGCCGCGCCGTTCGGCCGGTCGGGCCGGTAGATGCGGGCGGGCACGCGGGCGCCGTCCGACGCGGGGATCTCGACGATCTCGGCCTCCCGCCACGGGTACGACAGCCACGCCTCGGTCGGCGAGTCGGTGACGCGCGTGGCCGCGCCGCCGAGGGGCTGGACGTAGACCTCCGGGGGCCGGTTCGCCTGGGAATAGAGGAGCGCGAGCCGCTTGCCGTCGGGCGCCAGCGCGAAATCCCACCGGCCGACGCCCTCCGTGAGCCGCTCGCGCCGGCCGCCCTCGACTGGCATGCGGTAGACGTGGCGCTGCCCCAGATCGCCCTCGGACGACTGGAAGTAGAACGTCCGTCCGTCCCGCGAGAGCGTCACGCCGTCCACCTCGAATGCGTCCGAGGTCAGTGCCTCCGTCTCCCCCGTCCGCACGTCGACGGCGTAGAGGTGGCTCCAGCCGGTCCGTTCGCTCTGGAACCAGTAGCGGCCGTCGGGGAGCCAGCCCCCGGCGCTCCCCCCGCCCCACCACGAGATCCCCGGCCCGGCAATCCAGGCCTCGTCGCGCTGCCGGTCGAGGAGCGTGAGGGCCCCGGTCGCGGCGTCGAGCCGGGCGAGCCAGCGGTCCTTGTTGTCGACCGTCCGCACGTCGACGACGGCCCAGCGCCCATCCGGGCTCCACGAGACCGTACGGGAGGAACTGGCGGACCGAGTCGGCGGTGGCGCCGCGCTCGCGGGCGTAGTCGGCCGGGTCGAAGGCGCCGGGGAGGGTCGAGAGGTCGACTTCGTAGGTCGTGTCGCGCCGGAGGTCCTGGACGAAGAGGGCGGCGCCCGTGAGCGGGGCGCCCACCTTCGGCCGCGCCCGGATCTCCTCGGCCACGCCGGACTCGGTCACGTAGTCCACGAGGAGTGTCCGCTCGGGATGGTCGTCGGAGGAGAGCGTGTACGTGACGAACCGTCCGGTCGGGTCGATGCCGAGCTGCCCCACCGACTGGTCGCCGATGTAGGTCGGCGACGGGAGGTCGCGGGCGGCCTCCTCGGCCTCACGGCGGGCAGTCCGAATCGAGTCGCGGCGGGCCGCCTCCCGGACCACGTCGAACAGGCGGCGCTGCTGGTCGCGGAGGTAGGCGGCCTGCTCGGTCGGCTCCGGCTCGGGACGCGCCTGTCCCTCCTGGAAGTTGGTGAGCTGTTCCACCGTCCCGTCGGCCAGGCGGAAGAGCGCGTCGCCCTGGCGGTAGACGATGCTGCCGTCCGCCAGGAACCGCGGACTCGCCTCGCGCGCCGTCGTCCGCGTCAGGCGCTCCATCCGGTCGTCGGGGAGGTGGTAGACGTAGAGGTCGCCGCCCTGCTCCACCACGTGCTGCGTCCGGTCGGCGGAATAGGCGCCGTCGGCGTGCCAGCCCTCGAAGCGCGGCGGTAGTGCGCGGCGGACGGCATCGGGCACGCGCGCGGGGTCGCCACCGGCCGCGGGCGCGCGGTAGAGCGAGTCGTCCGGAAGGGTCCCCTGCGGGTTCCAGTCGAAGTAGACGAAGTCGCCCCGGTCGGTCCAGCTCGGCATCGACGGCCACCCACCGATCCACGACTCGGTCCGTTGCGTGATCTGGTCGATGGTGAGCGTCGGGCGCTCCTGGGCAACGGCCGCGCTGGCGAGGACCAGGAGGAGGACGGCGACAGAGAGGCGGGCAGACGGCAACACGGGCTCTGGGACGGTGAGCCCCGAAGATACCGGGCGCGATCTCAGGACTCGGGCACCGCGGAGGGGCCTCGTCCGTCTGACGCCTCCCATCCTGCCCGCCGAGCCCTCTCTCCCCCTATGTCGAATCGCCGCGACGTCAACCTCTCCCTGATCAGCATCCACGTCTCTCCGAGCCTGTTCAACCGCACGCAGACCATCAAGACGGGCTCGTACACGGAGGGGACCACCAAGACCCTCCTGCTGTTCGCGGTCCCGGCGCTCGGCGCGGTGGCGGTCGCGAACCGGCGGCGGCTCGGGTCCATGACCCGACGCGCCGGCCGCTCGGTGCGCGCCCTCGTCGGGTCGAAGGCGAGCCCGCCGACGCCCCCGGCGCCTAAGCTGCTGACCAGCGCCGCGCCGGAGGAGACGGCCGCCACGTTCCAGGCCGCGGAGGTAGCGGCCGCCCGCTAGCCTCTCCCAGACGGTCCCCGCCGTCTCTCCGTGTCGCCCTCCACTCCTGCGTGGCCGGCGGGCCACGACCGAGCGTCCGTGGTCACGCCGCGGCGGGCCCGAACACGCACCGGAACGTGTGGGGACTCAGCGGAACGATCCACACGCCGAAGGCCGGAGAGTCCTCCGTGGCGGGATAGCGCGCCCGGCACTCGCCTCCCGGGGGCGGGACCGCGCTGGGCCGCCACCCGCGCGGTCGCGCGTCGACGTCGAACTCGACGATGCGTTTGCCCTCGCGGGACCGGCTGATCCGCACGGGGCAGGTCGGGTACATCTGGGGATCGAGGCGTGCGGCGGCGCGGCGGCCACGCCCGACGGTCGGCGTAGGCGGTGTCCGCCACCGACGCCGTTGCCCTTCGAGGTCCTCGATGAGAACGTTGTAGGCGTCACGGACGTCGTGGAAGGCACTCACCGAGCCGCCACGGTCGGGGTGGGTCTGCCGTGCGAGACGGCGGAACGCCCGGCGGACGTCAGAGGAGTCCGCGTCGTACGGCAGCGAAAGGACGCGGAAGGGATCGAGGGGATGGTCCGACAACGGGCGAGAGGCCTCGGCGACTGGGGGGACGCGGGTCGACCGGCCGAGAGAGGTGGAGTTCCGCACATCTCACCCGTCAAAATGTTCGACGAGCCGGTTCAGCGGTATGTCCGTCGGAGATACCCCCCAGCGGGCCCATGCCCTCCCTCGCCCGCGGCACATGGGAGTGCAAGACGACCTCGGGATCGTGCGGGAACCCCTCCGGTCCCGTCATCCTGAGCATGGCGCAGGATCTCTTCGCCATCGTCGGAGGCCGTCGCGAGCGGTGGCGACGGAGTACACATCGCGTCGAGATCTTTCACGGCGTTCAGGAGGACATCTCTGGAGTCTCCGCACCAGGCCTAGTCGCCCCGTGTAACGCCACCCGACTCCCTCATCCCTTCTCAGGCGTATGGTCGCCGATGACCTGCCCAGCGTGCGGTCGCACGTCCCCCCCGATGTTCAACCGGTCCGGGACGTCGTTCCGCTGCGTCTCCGGGTTCACGAGCCCGCCCGTGACCGGGAGCTCGAAGGCCTGGACGAACGGGGCGACGGTCGAGAACCAGAAGTCCTGCTGGAACTCGTAGAAGTCCGCGTCGAACCTCGTGATTTCGGGCTCCCAGGGGTCGCCCTCACACCGCGTCGCTCCCCACTGTGACGCCACCTGTGACGCCACCTGTGAGCCAGCGGACATCGAAGCCCCCGCTTCGATGGCCTCGCTCCTCAACCGCTCCGGCACCTACTACGCCACCTTCACCGACACCGACCCGATCCCCCCGCCAGAAGAGGCACTCGCTCAAGACGAGGAGGAGGCGGACCGCAGAGCGGATCCTCAACCGGCTCTCCGACGCCTACGCAGAGGGAACGTGGGACCCGTGGACGGGCACACCTTCTGACGTCCTCCACGAGGAGCGGGTCGCGGCCCCGAGGCGGATGGGGGAGGCCGTGGCCCTCTACCTCTCGTACGCCGAGAGCGCCCTGCGGCCGGCCACCCTCCGCACTCGCCGGAGGACTCGTCGAGCGGTTCTCGGCGTCCGTCGGGGCTGGCGCACCCGCCCAACGCGTCACCCCGCCGGATATCGAGGTGTTCGTCCGGTCCGGGGGCGCCGCCGCCTCGACGCAGAGGACTCGGCTCATCGGGGTCAAGGCCCTCTTCTCATTCCTCCGCCGTGAGGGTCCGTCTCCTCCAGCCCCGCCCATGGGGTCCCGAACCCCAAACCCCCACCCCGCCTCCCGAGGGCGGTGACCGACGAGGAGTTGGCGGCCGTCCTCGACGCGATCCCAGAGGGTCGGGCGTGGACCCGACCCGTATTCGAGTTCGCGGCCCTCACGGGGCTGAGGGTCAGCGAGCTCGCGCGCCTCCGTTGGGCTGACTTAGACCTCGACCGGAGGCTGATCCGGTTGGAGCATCAGAAGAACGGGAAGGCGGAGACCCAGCCGATGCCGAGGGCGGCGGTGGACGTGCTCAACTCTCTCCCCCGCGTTGGACCGTACGTGTTCTCATCTCCTCGCGCCTGGGGCGCGTCCAGGAACGTGGCGACGTTCTGCTGGAACCTCGATGCGGCGTGGCGGAACGCCGGGAGGCGGCGGGAATCGAGCGTCCTGTCACCCCGCACGGACTCCGACACCGGTACTGCACGAAGCTCGCCGAGGCGGGGCCAGTGCGTTCACGATAGCGGCGGCAGCCCGCCACGGGAACGTCAAGACCTCCCAGACCTACGTGTCGATCTCGAACCGGAGGCTCCGCGACTGAGCTAGACGATGTGTTCGGGTGAAGCCGAGGGACCTCCCTCCTTACCTCCGGCCGGGCCGCCGCAGATGGATCGAGCAAGGCGACCAACTCGCCCCTGACCGATTATCCACCAGGCTCCGCAGTAGGCCCGATGCCACCGGGGCTCGCGCAGCGGTAGAGCCACTGTTCCAGTTTCACCGGGCGGAGACCAGCCTGTACGCCCCAGAATCTGTGACGACCAACTTTGGCCAACTAATGGCTCCCTGTCCCCTCCCTACTCTCCCTCCTCTCCCTCCTTTTTCCTCGCCTCGTCCCCCCTGTCTTCCTGCCTCTAATCTCCTTCCTTCAGCCCTGTGTCTTTTTCGCCTTCTGCCTTTCCCTTGGGGGAGCGCATTCTTATCGCTTCCCGCTAGCAGGTGCAAAGCGTGACACCGCAATCTCGACCCGACCAGGACGGCTCTCTGAGTCCGTCGTCCCAGGGGCAGCATGAGACCTGCGACGATGAATACTCGGGGCCTACACCGCGAGCTTCAGGATGCCGGTCTGGGGGTACCGTGGGCGGTGGACGCGGTGGTTCAGTTGCATGCCTATCGCCCTGGCCACCGCGTCTGCGACGGGAGGCGACACGGCGTCTGAGACCATGCTGAACTGCTCCGACATCGTCCCCTTGAGGACGTAGTCGTGGGGGAACCCCTGGAGGACCATTGCCTCGTAGACGCTCAGTCTACGTGTCCCCTCTGGGTGGACGTGGACCTCGCGGTTCCCGTACGCGACGGTGTAGCTGTCCTGTCGGGGTGGAGAGCGCGGAAGGAGCGGCTCGACGAGGAGTCCCCCGGCACGACGACCCGCCGGTGAACCGCCTCGACTTCGGCGCCATGCACCAGTGGTTCGGGTGCCACGGGTTGGGGGGGTCCCACTCCAGACTTTACCAAGTAGTGCCTCCGTCTCGGGCACCCAGTGTAGACAAAAGCGGCCTCTCAGCGATATAGAGGCGGCTTTTTTCTTTCCAGGTCTCGGTATTAGTCCCGGGTTGGCGGGCCTCAACGTTGGGGGCTCCGTTCGGGAGGTCCTTTCCACCGGCCACCTCGGCTGGGTACCTCCAAGACCCAGTGGCTAGGCTGGCGGAAGAACCAGTTCGGCTCTCGAGGCGATCGTCTCCTCGTCCGCTCGTCCGCTTCGGCGATCTCACGGTTCAGGGTGAGTGCGCTGTGTGTGCGAAGGGCCGACCGCTTCTTGGGCCACGACCCGTTCGACATGCTGGGGTTGAGCTTCCCAGTCACGAGGGTGAGGTTGCCGACGGTGTGGAGGGCGTCGTAGCGGGCCGCAACGCGCTCTTGGTGCGTCCGCTCGTCACCTGGGGTGGCCTTGGGCCGGGGCCACGTGGTGGCCCACCGCTGGGGCATCACGTGCTCCACCGTGAGCCCCGGGGGCAGCGCCATCTCCTCCGTGAGGTCCGTCCGCGCCTGACTCTCGATCGCTTCGAGGATCATCCGAAGACGCGACCGCTTCAGCGTGTTGAAGAGGGGCTGCTGCGTCCACGAGGCCTTGAACTCTCGGTCGTCGGGCCAGCGCGAGCTGTCTCCCTACTGGCCGGAGCCGGGAGAAAACCGACGGTGGCGTCCGCGCTGAATTCGTCCGCCGTCTGGTCGAGGGCGTCGAGGAAGAGTCGGTTGTAGTTCTTCGGCGTCAGCTTGCAGATGGCCCGCCGCACGAGGTAGCTCTCCAGGTCGTCCAGGATCTGCCGGCGCTCCGGCCCGTCGTCGCCGAACCTGTCGAACACCTCCAGCAAGAGCGGGTAGACCGTCGTCGTGTAGGACTCGCCGAGGCGGTAGAAGAACGTCCCCTCCCGGCTACCAACTGGAAACTCGGAGGACCGCAGGTAGATGTCGCCGTAGCGGCGGAACGAGGCCAGGTGATCGGCCGTCGTCAGCGTAGACCCCTCGGCGTACTCCTTGAACGCCGGGAAGAACGCCGTCGCCGGCACGTCGCTCCGGGTCTTGAGGGTGAGGTAGTGCTTTTTTCCGAGGAAGTGGTCGATCCGAGGCCCGATCAGCCGGCCCTGTCGGCCTTCCGCCCTCCAGAAGTCCTGGTCCTCGTCGTACGGCGCCCAGTACCGCTCGTAGAGGGCGAGGGCCCGCTCCTCGTCCTTGTTCAGGCCGTGGAAGAGGTAGTTCTTGACGAGGTCGGCCGGTAGGAGCGGGGTACCGAGCGCGTTGAGCGTCTCAAAGATGAGCTGGGCGTCGTCGTTCTCGTCGAGGTCGATGGCGACGAGGTGGAGGTCGTGGTACATCCCGTCGAAGAGCGCCATCATCGCCTTCGGCTGGTCGTCGTGGCCGTCCAGCCACTCCCGGACGGCGTCCCCGAAATACCGCCTCGCCCTCTCGATCTTGGTCCCCGCCTCCCCCGTGCCCCCCGGGGCCATCGAAGCGACGAAGCTGGCGCGGTCCGCGTACATGGCGCCAACCTTGAACCGGTCCTTGTCGGACTTCGCGAAGCGGGCCTTGTTGGTGACGAGGTCGGAGTAGGCGTCGCGGAGATCGCCCATCCCGCGCTCCCCGGACACGTCTCGGAGGGTGGCGAGGAGGACCTGGAGCGTCGTCAGCCGCTGCTGGCCGTCGATAAGCTCGCGAGCCGGGACGGTGCCGGTGGCCGTGCTGAGCGCGTTGAGGACGACCGCGCCCATGAAGTGGGGGCGGATCGGGTCAGCCCCGGCGGAGCCGCTGCTCCGCGACGCTCTTGGCCGCCTTCCAGAGCGGCTCCAGGTTCTTGGTCCTGGTCCAGACGTAGGGCCTCTGGAAGAGGGGGGCCACGTACGTCACGTTCGTGTCGAACAGCCTGTAGAGGTCGATGCGGTCTGCTTGCATGGGCTGGGGTGCCGGGGGTCTCGAGGGGGCGCTCAAGTCGCTCGGAGAACAGCCCCCAGAAATGGTCGAAGACCTGTTTGGGCTTGGCTCCTCCCGGGTCGGCCCCGTGGAGGTAGACGCTGGACGGGAGCCGGAACGAGAGAGCCCCGTCCGACTCCTCCAGACGGGCCAGCTCGGACCAGGAGGACGAGTAGGTCGGGGTCGAGGTGCGGCCCTTGCGAGAACGCGTCCCCCGGTCCCAGCCCCGCCCGGTCCCCGCTTCGTGATGTAGGGCGCGGTTGACGACGCTCCCCGCCCCAGGTCACCTCGACGAAGAGCGAGCCGTCGTCGAGGTCCCGCACGGACGCCCTGGCTAGGTCTAACGTGGGCGTTGATGTCCTGGGCGCCCTCGCGGAAGTACCGCTTGACGTTGGTGAACCCCCCCGAGACAGGTACCGGGAGCGGTCGGCCTCACTGAAGTGGCGACGGACCTTCGGGAGCTTGTGTTTCGGCTTCGAGGATCGGGGCTCCTTGCCTGCCGACTTCCCGCTGACGTTCGCTCTCGGGCGCTGCTTCGCTGAGTCCGGAGGACGAACCCGAGGCCGCCCCCCCTTCTTCCCCGACGAGGTCTGGCGCCATGATGGAGCGGGCGGCCTCGGCCAGGTGCGGGGCGGAGGGAGTCCGCAAAACTTCGCCGCGCTCGGGTACGACCACGTGAGCGCCTTGGCCTGGACCTTCTCCCGGAAAGCCTGGACCGCCTCGAACTGGCGGACCTCCCCCTGGAAGTGCAAGGAAAAGGAAAAGACTTCGACTCCCTGAAGTAGAATAGGAGACTCGGGCTTGTGCTTCCGCTTCCGCTTCCACTGCGCGTAGGCCTCGTCGAACTCCTCCTCGGTGCCGGATCCGGCCTTTCCCTGTGGGGGTGCCGAACCGTTTCCACATGACGCCGACGAAGATGTCGGAGACGCC
>CAVSJM010000004.1:0-346770 GCA_963728345.1 Rubricoccaceae bacterium | reverse complement strand
CGCGCGCCGTCGCACAGGAGCACAGCCTCGGGCGCCAGAGGCTCCTGTCGGGACCGCAGCGGAACCGTGGAAGCGCCTCTGGCGAGATCGTGCCTATGGGCGGCTTCGCACAGCCACGCGCGCGCCGTCGGCCAGGTCCTCGGGCGGGTGGACCACGACGGGGTCGCCGGGCGCGAGCCCGCCCAGGACCTCAGCCCACACCCCGTCGCGCTGGCCGACCTGAACGGCGTGGTGCCGGGCCTGGTCGTCGGTGACGACGTACGCGCCCCACCCGTCGCCCTCGCGGACGAGCGCGCTCTCGGGCGCCCGAATCACATCGTCCGATTCGCGCAGGACGAAGCGGGCCGTCACGCGGTAGCCGTCGCCGAACTCCACCGCCGCCTCGCCGAACGACGCCGGGTCGAGGGCGACGACGACGCGCGCGCGCTGCTCCTCGACCCCGAGCGCGGTCACGTCGGTGAAGGCGACCGGCTCGATGCGCTCCACGACGCCTTCGAGCACCGTCGGCCCGCCCCAGCCGTCGATCAACACGCGTGTGCCGGGGCGGATACGGACGGCGTCTTCGGTCAGCACGTCCGCGACGACCTCCAGGTCGCCGAGGTCGCCCACCTCGACGAGCGGCTGGCCCGCCGCGACGACGCCCTCACTCTCGTGGTGGATGGCCAGGACCACGCCCCCAGCGGGCGCGCGGACGGCGACGGCCGTCTGGGGCGTCCGGCCTCCGGCCGAGAGCGTCGCGTTGGCTGCGGCGAACTGGGCGGCGGCGGCCCGCGCGGCGCTGGCGGCGGCCGCTTCGGCGGCGGCGGCCTGGCGGGCGGCGCTCGCGTAGCGGTCGAACTCGAACGGCGAGATCACCGAGTCGGCCGCCAGCGGGGCCATCCGGTCGCGCTCGCGCCGGGCAGCGGCGGCCTGCGCGGCGGCGGCCTCCACCTCGCGGCGGCTCCGGTCGAGCGTGGCGCGGGCCGCTTCGGCCCGTGCCGTCGCCTCGGCGTGGGTCCGGGCGTCGAGCGGCGGCGACGGCGGCGGCTCGACGACCGCCAGCAGCGCGCCCGTGCGGACGGGCTCCCCGACCTCGACGGCGATCCGGCGGAGGTAGCCCGCGATGGGCGCGGCGACGCTGTACGTGTCGCGGATCCGCGTCCGCCCGTCCTCCTCGATGGTATCCAGGAACGGACCGCGGTCGACGAGGGCCGTCTCGACCTCGGTGGGCGTCGGGCGCAGCCCCCACACGAGCCCCGCGACGACCACGAGGGCGACGAGGACGAGGGCGACGATCTTGGTGCGGGACATGGCAGACGCGAGCTACTCGCGGGTCTTGAGGACGGCGATCAGGTCGAGCCGGGCCAGCTTGCGGCCGACGACGAGGGCGGACGCAACGGCCACGCCTACGATGAGCGCCGCGGCCACGGTGTAGCTGGCGCGCGTGAGCACGAGCGGGATGCGGAAGACGTCGTTCTGGAGCGCGTCGACGTACCAGAAGCAGAACGCCCGGCCGACCACGAGACCGACCGGGAGGGCCACGAGCGTGAGCACGGCCAGTTCGCCGAAGAAGAGGTAGGCCACCTCGGACGTCCGGAAGCCCAGCACGCGCAGGCTCGCCAGGTCCCGGTCGCGCTCGGCGAGCGACAGCCGTGCCGTGTTATAGAGGACGCCGAATGCGACCGCTGCCGCGAACGCCGACAGGATGAGTGTGAACGTGGTCAGGTTCTCGGCGACGCTCTCCTGAATGCTCCGTCGCACCGACCCGACGGAGCGCCACTGGGCCACGCCGGGGCGGGCGTCGAGCGCAGCCCCGAGTGCGGCCACGTCGTCCGTCGTGAGGGCCGCCCCGGACACCACGTCACCCTCGCCCAGCATCCGGTTCAGCGCCCGGCGCTCCATGTAGCCGCCCGCGCCCACGAACTCTTCGATCAGGCCGACGACGGGCACCTCGCGCGTGCGGCGGTCGCCCTGGCGCACTTCGACGCGCAGCGTGTCGCCGACGGCCACGCCCAGGTCGCCTGCGATGTAGGCCGACAGGAGCAGGCCCTCGGGCGGGACGGCGACGGCTCGCCGACGCTCGTCCAGCACGCGGACGAGGTCGTCGCCGGCCTCGCGGCCAATGATGGCGCCGCTGAAGCGCCGCCGCCCGCGCACGAAGTCGACCCCGACCGTCCGGGACAGCTCGACGCGCCCGACGCCCGGCAGCGCCGCCAGGTCGTAGCGGACGGCCGCGGCCGTCTCGCGCGTAAACGACAGGTCGACGTCCTGGCGCTGCGCGATCTCGAACTCGACCCGGAGCACGGTGTCGACGGCGTCGCCGGTGAACCGGCCCAGCAGCACGATCGCGCACGCCATCGCGATCCCGGCCGCCGACAGGCCCGACCGAACGGGGTGGCGCTCCAGATGGCGAAGGATCATCATCTCGGGACGGCCCAGCACGCGCCCCAGCCCGGCCCGCTCGACGAGCGAGCGGCGGTAAACGGCCGGTGCGGGCGGACGCATGGCCTGGGCCGGCGGCTGCCGCGCCGCGCCCCACACGGAGCGCAGTGCGGCGGCGACCGCCACGGCCGCACTCCCGAGCGCTGCGACCGCCACGATGCCCGGCGCCACGCGGTAGTCGAGGTACGGAAACCGATAGCTCTCCGCGTAGATCGCCGAGAGCCCGCGCCCCAGCCACGCCCCCAGCCCGACGCCCAGGACGACGCCCACGGCGACGATGATCAGCACCCAGCGGATGTAGTGCTCGGCCACGGCCGCCGTGGAGTAGCCGAACGCCTTGAGCGTCGCGATCTCGTCGCGCTCGGTCTCGACGAGCCGCCCGACGACGACCGCCAGAAGGAACGCGACGACGCCCAGGAAGATGGCCGGCAGCACGGTCGCCATCAGCTCGAGCTGGCGGAACTCCTCGGACAGGAAGTAATGCGACGGTTGGTCCGACCGGCCGACGGCGTCGGCGGCGCCCGTTCCGGCGAGGGCGCGGTCGATGGCGTCGAGGACGTCGGGCTCGCTGGCCCCCGGCCCGAGGTCGAGCGCGGCGCGGTTGAAGGCGCCGCCCAGGTCGAGCGCCGCCGCGAGTGGCGCGCGGCGCATCCAGACGATCGCGTAGCGCTCGGCGTCCGGCATCCCGCCGCCCGGCGGGATCGCCATCACGAACTCGGGCGAGAGCCCGATGCCGACGACGTCGAGCGCCAGCCCCTGGCCCCGGATCGTGGCGTCGAGGTGCTCGCCCAGGCCCAGCCCGTGCGCTTCGGCGAAGGCGTCGCTGATCACGACCTCGCGGGCTCGTCCCGCCTCGGGCAGGCGACCGGTCAGGAGCGTGAGCGCGTTGAGGCGGCCCGGGCCTTGGTCGGGGATCGACACGACGAGGGCCGTGGCCGTCTCGTCGAAGCCCGGCACCTGGAGCCGCCCCGCGCCGGCGACGCCGGTCTCGACAGCCGTCACGCCTGGGATCGCGCGGAGCACCTCGGCTTCGCGCTCGGGCGCGCGCGTCAGCGTAACGAAGGCGTCGGCGAAGCGGGCCTCGCGGTAGAACCGCGCCTGCGTCTGGCGGAGCGAGTTGAGCGTGGCCGTCGACAGCACGAATGTGGCCACGCCGCACGCCAGCACGAGCGCAATCGCCGCCGCGGGGCCGCGGTTTCCCCAGACGTCGCGGAGCAGCTTTCGGTCGAGCGCGCGCATGGCTTACCACGAGAGCTCGTGCGGGGCGAGTCGGTGGGCGTTGGCCTCGACCGACGCGATCCGGCCGTCGCTCATCCGCACGATGCGGCCCGCCATCTGGCCGATGACCACGTTGTGCGTGATGACGGCCGTCGTGGTGCCGAGCGTCTCGTTGACGTGGGCGATGGCCTCCAGGACCAACACGCCGGTGTGGGAGTCGAGCGCGCCCGTCGGCTCGTCGCACAGCAAGACCGCCGGCCGCTTGGCGATGGCGCGCGCGATCGCGACGCGCTGCTGCTCGCCGCCCGAGAGCTGGGCCGGGAAGTGGTCGGCGCGCTCGGCCAGCCCGACGAGCGCGAGCGCATCGCCCACGTCCATCGGGTCGCGGGCGATGTCGGTCACGATCGCGACGTTCTCGCGCGCCGTCAGGCTGGGGATGAGGTTGTAGAACTGGAACACGAACCCGACGTGGTCGCGCCGGAACTCGGTCAGCTCGCGCTCGGACGCGCCCGTCAGGTCGTGGTCGAGGTAGCGGACCGTCCCGTCCGTCGCCCGGTCCAGCCCGCCCAGGATGTTGAGGAGCGTGCTCTTGCCGCTGCCGGACGCGCCCAGCAGGACCACCAGCTCGCCCGCGAACAGGTCGAGGTCGATGCCTCGAAGGGCGTGTACCTCGACCACGCCGGAGCGGTAGACCTTGGTCAGACCCCGCGCCTCGAAGACGGCGTGGCCGGGTGGGGGAGACGGGTCGGGGTCGCCCCGTCGGGGAAGGGCAAGCAGTGACATGCCACGTCAGAGCGGTGCCTGTCAGGATCGGTCGCGCGTCGTCGTCCGCCTGCCATGCCGCCGCCGCTCGTCGTGCCGGGCTGGGCCCCACAACTGGACGGGGCGCCGGGCCGAGATGGGAGCAGGAAGAACGGGGCCGATCGAGGGTGTGGCGGACGGTGCGGTCTCCGGGTCGAGGCCCAGCGCTACTCGCGCGCGTGGCTCCGGATGGCGAGGACACCGTCGAGGAGCGCCTGCCGCTCGGGTGCCGTCCGGCCCAGTACATAGCGCTCGATCATGAGGCTGGCGATGGGCGCCGCAGACGTGGACCCGAACCCGGCGTTCTCGACGAGGACGGCGACGGCGATCCGGGACTCGGTGACCGGCGCGAAGGCGATGAACAGGGCGTGGTCCTCGCCGTGCGGGTTCTCGGCCGTCCCGGTCTTGCCCGCCATCGGCAGGCCCTCAATCCGGGAGCGCTGCCCGGTCCCGCTCTCGACGACCGCCCGCATGGCCTCGCGCACGACGCGCAGGTACGCCGGGTCGATCGGCAGCCGCTCGGGCTGGGGCAGCCCAGGCCGGACCACCTCGCCCGTCTCCGGGTTGCGGAGCTCGCGGGCGACGTGCGGTGTGACGGGCGTGCCCCCGTTCGCGAGAAGCGCCGTGTAGCGGGCGAGTTGAAGTGGCGTCACGCCCAGGTCGCCTTGGCCGATGCCGAGCGAGACGAGGTAGCCTCGCGTCCAGGCCCCGTAGGTCTCGTCGAAGTAGGCCGAGTCGGGCCACAGCCCGGGAGCCACGCCCGGCAGGTCGGTCGGCATGGGCGTTCCGAACCCGACGGCGTGGCCCCAGCGCGTCCAGGCGTCGAACGGGGTCCGCATCATGGCCGTGAAGAAGAACACGTTGCACGAGCGGCGGATCGCGTCGTGGACGTTCGTTCGGCCGTGGGCGCCGTGGTCGCGGAAGACGTGGCCGCCCCACACGTAGGCGCCCGTGCAGAAGACCGTAGTGGTGGTATCGATGACGCCCTCTTGGAGCGCCATGAGCGCCATGAACGGCTTGATGGTCGAGCCCAGCGGCTGCTGGCTGAGAGAGGCCCGGTCGAAGAGCGGCCGGTCCGGGTCGGCCGTCAGGCGGGCCCAGGCGTCGCGGTCGATGGGAGGGACGAGCGCGGCGGGGTCGTAGGCCGGGGCGCTCACGTAGGCGAGCACCTCGCCCGTGTGGGGATCGAGCGCGACGGCAGCCCCGCGCTTGCCCACGAACAGGCTCTCAGCGAACGCCTGGAGGCCGGCGTCGATCGTCAGCGTTACGTCGAACGCAGCGACTGCGGGGACGTCGCGGCGGCCGTCGAACCACCGCCCGCGCTCCCGGCCGAGCGCGTCGACGACCACGAAGGCCGTGCCGGGCCGGCCTCGGAGCTCCTCTTCATAGACCTGTTCGGCGCCCGTCTGGCCCACGAGGTCGCCCAGGTGGTAGCCCATCTCGGCCGCCCGGCGCCGGGCGTACTCCGCGGGTCCGATCTCGCCCACCACGCCGACGACGAACGGGGCCACGCCGCCGCCCGGGTACGTCCGCTGCTGGCCCTCGACCACCTCGACGCCCGGGAGCGTGTAGAGCTCCTCGAGCACGCGCCCGGCCGTCCACACCGGGAGCCCCTGCGTCACGACGGCCGGGGTGTTCGGGTTGTGTCGGCGGGCCGCGTCGATCCGGGCCGCCAGCGTGGAGTCCGGCACGCCGGTGAGTCGGGCCAGCCGGCCTGTGTCGGCCGCGTCGAACACGTCCGGCGTGACGACGACGGCGAAGGCGGGCCCGTTGGCGACCAGGAGCCGGCCCTCCCGGTCGAACATCCGCCCCCGAGGCGGGAGGACCATCCGCTTCTTGATCGCGTTGTCCTGTGCCTGCGCGAGGTAGTCCGCGGAGTGGACCAGCTGGAGCTCGGCGAGGCTGGCGGCGAGGGCCGCGAACGCGAGGACGATGACGGTGAGGGTGATGCGGTAGCGCGTCCGGATCCACGGGAGAGGCGGCACGCGGCGGCGGCGGCGCGAGTCATGACACGGGGGCGCTCGCTCGATCTGAGGGGGCGCAGGTTGACCTGGCTCAACCTCCGTCGCCCTCCGGCGACCGGACGACAGCGCTTAACGGACCCGAGTGACAGGCGTGCGCGCGATGGGATGCCGGGACGCCCCCCACGCCGCCCCACTGCGGAGAGACGGGGACACGGCGCCCCTTTTCGGGGCACGGCCGACGCGCACGTGCTTGCCGATGCGCGCCGCCCTTCTTCCGCCTCCCGCCGCGGCCGGTGCTACGCGCCCAGCGTCCGGAACCGCTCGAACGCCTCGCGCTCCAGGCGCTCGCGGTGGTCCGGGTGCGCCAGGCCGATCAGCGCCCGCGCCCGCTGGCGGAGCGTCTTGCCGTACAGATTCGCCACACCGTACTCGGTCACCACGAACTGGACGTGCGCCCGCGTCGTCACGACGCCCGCGCCAGGCCGCAGCATCGACACGATCCGGCTCTCGCCGTGGTGCGTGACCGAGGGCAGCGCGATGATGGGCTTGCCGCCCGGCGAAAGCGAGGCGCCGCGGATAAAGTCCATCTGGCCGCCGACGCCCGAGAACTGCCGCGCCCCGATCGAGTCGGCGGCGACCTGGCCGGTCAGGTCCACCTCGATGGCACTGTTGATGGCCGTCACCTTCGGGTTGCGGCGGATGACGGCCGTATCGTTTACGTAGTCGGCCGTGAGCATGACGACCTGGGGGTTGTCGTCCACGAAGTCGTAGAGGCGGCGCGTGCCCATGAGGAAGCTGCCGACCAGCTTGCCGGGGTGGTTCCGCTTGCGCTCGCCCGTGACCACGCCTCGCTCGACCAGGTCGACGACGCCGTCGGAGAACATCTCGGTATGGATCCCGAGGGCTCGGTGGTCCCGGAGCGCCGCGAGCACGGCGTCGGGGATGGCGCCGATGCCCATCTGGAGTGTCGCCCCGTCCTCGACGAGCGCGGCGCAGTGGCGGCCGATGGCGCGCTCGACCTCAGTGAGCGCCGCCGGGGCCATCTCCGTCAGCGGCGCGTCCACCTCGACGCCGAGGTCGATGGCATCGACGTGCACGAACCCGTCGCCATGCGTCCGCGGCATCTGCGGGTTGATCTCCGCGACGACGTGGCGCGCGGTGCGGACGGCCGCGAGCGACGCGTCGACCGAGACGCCCAGTGAGCAGAAGCCGTGTGCGTCGGGCGGCGAGACCTGGACCAGGGCCACGTCGAGCGGCAGGATGCCGCGCGTGAACAGCGTCGGGACCTCGCTGAGGAAGACCGGGATGTAGTCCGCCTCGCCCGAGGCCACGGCCGCGCGCAGGTTCGCGCCCACGAAGAACGCGCTCACGTGGAAGCTGTCGCGCAGGGCGGGGGCGGCGTACGGGGCCGGCCCTTCGGTGTGGAGGTGGCACACCTCGACGTGGCGGAGCTCCGGGGCACGCTCCGTCATCGCGGCGATGAGTTGCTGCGGCGCCGCAACGGCGGTGTGGACGAAGACGCGGTCGCGTGAGGAGATCACGGCGACGGCGTCGGCGGCGGAAACGAGCTTCACGGCGGGAGGGGCGGAGCGGCCAGGATAGAGACGCCGGCGCCATTGATGTCCGCATCAGGCGTCGGGGAGGGCGAGGCCGCGGTGCTGGCGAACGCTGCGGCCGTGCTGCTGGCGCAGAACCACCCGTCGGGACACCCGGAGCCGAGCCGGGAGGACATGGCGGTCACACGCCAGCTCGTTGAAGCGGGCAAGGTTATGGGCATGCCGGTCCACGCCTCCCTCATCCTCACAGACCAGGGCACACGAGTTTGGTAGAGAGGGCGATGTAGCTGAAAGGTGCTGCCCGAAGCAGGGGGTGGCTGGGCTCTCCCGACGAGGAGGCGACGGGTGGCGAACGCCCCCACGCCGGGGCCCCTTCCATGTCAACCACCGCTTCCATGAGCCCGACCCCAGCCAAGACCGACCGTCGCCATGCCCACCTCCTTTGTTCACCGCGGTCCTTAGCGCGCGTTTCTGTTCCGATTCTACAACAGGTCCAAGCTCTCGGTCACGTCGCGCGCCGCACCGTGGCCCCCGCTCCCGCGTTCGCCAGAGTCTGAAGCGCCGACTCGTTGCAGGCGAGGCCATGCTCCCGGCACTCCGCGCGAGCGCGGTGATGTGCGACACGGGAGGGTTCTGCGCGTTCATCGTCACGCCCTCCGCGCCCGTCCACGTCGTGTACCTGCTGAGCGTCTGGCCCACGGCGGATCACCTGCTCGTGCGCATTGAGTCCAGCACGACGGAGGAGCACGTCCGGGTGCCGCTTCACGGCGGGCAGCATCGGGCGGAGAACCGATCCCGCGGCCAGGAGTCCGTTCGGGACGCGATCGAGACCGGCGTCTGCACGCATCCTCACCATGGGCTCATGAAACCAGATGGATCTGGTAGGAACGTCCCGCATGTGCGATGGAACGGCCCCCCTGGTCTCTCTGTGAACCCCCTTTCGCTCCTGTGAGCCACTGACTCTTCTCCATGGCGATCTCCCCGTTCCCTCACCACTACCGCTCCACCGCCGTCGCACGGCCCGACGGCCCGGACGAGGTCCGCAGCCCCGGCCTCTCGTCGCTCGCGATGGACGCCCCCGCCGAGTTCGGCGGCCCGGGCACGCACTGGTCGCCCGAGGCGCTCATGGCCGCCGCCGTCGCCGACTGCTTCGTGCTGACGTTCAAGAGCGTCGCGCAGGCGTCATCGCTGCCGTGGCAAACGCTCACCTGCGAGGCCGTCGGCACGCTCGACCGCGTGGAGCGGGCGACCCAGTTCACCGCGTTCGACATCCAGGCCCGTCTGGAGGTGCCGCCCGGCGCGGACGCCGACCGCGCGCACCGGCTTCTGGAGAAGGCCGAGCAGGTGTGTCTCGTGACCAACTCCCTCCGCTCCGAGGTCCGCTTCGAGGGCCACGTCGTGGAGGCTCCCGCCGCGGCCACCTCCTGATTCGTCCTCGCACCGTCTCCCCGAGGCGGCCCACCCGCCGCTGACGTCTTCCGCCGGATGCTCATGCCGACCGCGGCTGGATGGCCGGTGGAAGGTGAGCGCGCTCCTGGGCCGCGGGCTGGAGGGCGTCGCGAGCGCCTTGGCGGCCTACGGCCGGAACGTGACGTTCAGCGAGCCGCGTCCGATGGTGCCACCCGTCGGCGGCGTGGTCGCGCTCCGCTACGACCGGCGCCCCATCTTCGCCGAGGTCGAGACACGGTGGGCGCTCGCCCAAGACCGCGTGGCGCGTCGGAACGGTGCCAATTGCGGCGGCTAGCGGCCGTCGCCCCCACGCTGGAGCGCGCGGAGCATCCAGAGCTGCTTCTCGAGGTCGTGGTTGATCCCAATCAGCAGGTCCTGCGTCACCGGGGCGTCCGCGGTCTCGGAGATCCGCTGCTGGAGTCGCCGCGTGACGGTGTAGTACCGCTCCGAGAGAAGCCCTGGGATCTCGTAGTCGTTGAGCAGGCCCGCCGGGAACTCGGGCAGCCCCCCGCTGGCCGCCACGGCACCAGGCCGAGCGTCGGCCGCGACGCCGAGCGCCCGGTTGCGCTCGGCCGTCTGGTCGATGTAGCCGTCGATGGCCGCGTAGATGTCGCCCAAGAGCTCGTGCAGGCTGTAGAAGTTCTGGCCGACCACGTTCCAGTGCGCCTGGGGCGTGGCGTGCTTGAGGTCGACGAATCGGTGTCGTGGAGGGTGCGTGTTGGCTCCTACAGCTCACGCGTGTCGTTCGCCCGGTCCACGTCCGGCGCTAGCGCGTCGGGGTCGAGCCGGGCCGAGACGACCGTCCGGCCCGCGAGGTCGATGACGGCGCGTGCTTCGTCCACGCTGAAGAACGCCTCGACGGGGATCTCGACGCGCTCCGTCGTGCCGTCCGCGAACGAGAACTCGACCGTCGCCGGCATCACCAAGTCCGTCTCGTGCGTCACCGTGGCCACGGCGATGCCGTCGCCCATCCCGAGGCGGACGAGCGCAGCGTCGTACGGCGCCAGCGAGTCGAACCACCCACGCCAGAACCAGTCGAGGTCCTCGCCGGATACGTCCTCGACCGTGCGGAAGAAGTCGGCCGGCTGGGGGTGCTTGAACGCCCAGCGCCGCGTGTACTCGCGGAGCGCCTCGTCGAAGACGCCCTCGTCCAGCACGACCGTGCGGAGCAGGCGGAGGCCCATCCCCGGCTTGAAGTAGGCGTTCCAGCCGACGCCCGCGCTCGAGAGCTGGTCGGGGTAGGTCAGCACCGGATCGTCCACCGACGCGAAGCGCCCGCTGAGGCGAGCGTAGAAGTCCGGCGAGAGCAGCATCACGCCTTGAGTCCGCTCGGCCTCGCCGTAGCCCGCGATCGAGGGGTCGGGGTTCTCGTCGTAGTAGAGCCGCGCCGAGGGCTCGTTGATGAACGTGTTGAATCCCTCGTCCATCCACGCGTGGCGGCGCTCGTCGGAGCCGACGATCATCGGGTACCAGTTGTGACCGAGCTCGTGGTCGACGACGCCGAAGAGGTCGAAGTGGCGGCTCTCGACCGACGAGAAGTGGAGCATCGGGTACTCCATCCCGCCGACGTGGCTGGCGACGGAGATGGCGACGGGATACGGGTAGGGGTACCACGTCGAGTTGTTGAGGATGCTCGCGCGGCCGAACCGTGTGGCCTCCTCCCAGCCCGGCTTGTCTGGCGTTCCAATCCCCTCGTGGGGATAGACGCTCAGGATCAGGACGTCGTTCGTCGTCCCGTCAGGCTGCTCCACGGACGCGGTCGCCGCGTCGAGGACGAAGGCGGCCGACGCCGCCCACGCCACGTCACGGACGTTCTCCGCACGGTAGCGCCACGTCACCGTTCCGGTCCCCCTCGGCGTCGCCTCGGGCGTCCCCACCTCGTCGGGGCGGACGACGTAGACCCGGTCGGCCGACTGCCGGGCCTCGGCGAGCCGGTCCCGCTGGCTCTCGGTGTAGACCTCGCCCTCGTTGAGGAGCGTGCCGGTGGCTACGACGGTCACCGAGGCGGGCACGGTCAGGGCCATCTCGACGTCGCCGTAGCCGAGGTAGAACTCGCCCGCACCGAGGTATGGCATCGCGTTCCAGCCGTTCACGTCGTCGAAGACGGCCACGCGGGGGAACCACTGGGCCATCGCGTAGACCGTCCCCCGCTCGGTCTCCATCCGGCCCATCCGCGGCGTGTCCGGGCCGGGCACCACGAACGTGTACGGCACGACGACCTCGACGCGGCCTCCTCCCGGCGCCAGCGGCTCGGGCAACGACACGCGCATCCGGGTGTCGGTGACGCGCGGCGTCACGGGCCGCCCGTCGACCGTGACCGTCCCGATCCGGTACCCGTTTTCGGGATGGCCTGTGACCGAACGGTCGAGTTGGGCGCGGTCCCCACGCGAGCCCTCTCGGAAGAGGTTCTGCTCCAGGTGAAACCACAGGTTGTCGAGGGGCTCGGGGCTCGCGTTCGTGTAGGTGAGCCGGACGGTCCCGGTCAGCGTGTGCGTCGTCGTGTCGAGCGAAGCCTCGATCCGGTAGTCGTTCCGGTTCTGCCAGTACGCTGGGCCGGGACGGCCGCTCGCCGAGCGGTACGCGTTCGGCGTGGGCAGGGCGTAGGGCTCGAAGACGGCGTTCGTGCTGTGGCCGACCGAGTCGGCGACGGGCTGAGCATGGGGGGCGTCGGCCAGCCCGAGGGCCAGCAGCGTCGTGGTCGCGAGGAGGGCGAGGGTCCGAGTCATGGGGAAATAGGGGGAGGAAGGCAGGGAGGTCATCGGGACGTTGCGCGCAGCAACCGGAGACCCTTGAGGCTGACCAAGACCGTGCTCCCCTTGTGGCCGGCCACGGCCAGCGGGAGCGTCAGCTGAGCGTCGAGGATCGTGGCCACGATCACGACGATGGCACCGAGCGAGATGGCGGTGTTGACGACCAGCGTCCGGCGGCTGAGGCCGAGCAGGTAGGGAATCTTGCCCAGGCCGTCGGCCACGAGCACCACGTCGGTCCCGGCCCCGCCCATTGCGATCCCGAGCATGGCCGCGGCGAGCGCGGGCGCGTCGTTGACGCCGTTGCCCACCATCGCGACGTCGCCCCACGTCGCTTCGAATTCGCGGGCCACCTTGGCCGCGGGCAGCAGGTCGGCGTAGACCGCGTCCACGCCCGCCTCGGCCCCCATTGCCTCGCCCGCCGAGGCCGTGTCACCGGTCAGCATCGCGACGCGCTCCACGCCGAGGGCGTGACGCGGGACCACGGCCCCGGTCGCACTCGGACGGAGCACGTCGGCACACGCCATCCCGCCAACGGCGCGCTCGACCCCCTCTGTGGTCTCGGTCACCACGACCGCCGTGCGCGCCTGCGCGCGGAGCCGGTCCACCTCGGCCAGCTCGCCCGTCTGCGGGCCGAGGTCGGCATGGAGCGGGCCGGGGTCATCGCGCGCGCACCAGGACGATCCGGGTGTCCTCAGTCGCGTCGAGGGTGTGGGGGACGCCGCCCGGCAGCACAACCCCATCCCCAGCGCCGAGCGTGTAGACGGACCCCCCGAGAGTGACGCGAGCGGCCCCCTCGGTCACGAGCAGAAATGCCTCATCGGCGACGCTGTGCTCCGGCAGGCCCTGGCCCGCCCGGAAGGCGAAGCCGGTCACCCGCGTGTCCCCCTCGTAGAGCTTGGCCGAGGTGAAGCGGGCGTCGTCGAAGTCGGGGAGCGTAGGCATGGCGGCGGAGGAAGAGAGGGCGGGGAGCGGCGTCGGTTCGTGGGCACGGTCCATCCCGCGCTCGACGAACTCGCTCACGGCGCGGTGGGCGTGTTGCTGGATCAGACGGACGACGGTGGCGTCGTCCGAGGTCTCCACCACGCGGACGCCCTTCTCGGTGTCCTCGATCTCCATCGTGATCGCGTCGGCGTGCTCGAAGATCTCGGCGAAGAGCGGGTCCCAGCGGCGGATCGGGCGGCCGTCCTCTAGCCGGGCGTCCATCTGGCGGACGTGCTCGCGGATGCGGGCGGCCACCTCGGGGTCGTCGGACTCGGTCCACGTCTCGACGCCGTCGGGGCGGTCGACCACGCGGCGCTCGATGGACTCGTGGTCGGCCAGCAGGGAGTGGATGGTGTCCATGTCGCCCCCGTGACCGCCCATGCCGCGCCCCTGGGCGAGCGCGGAGGGGACGGTGAGGAGGGCGGCGAGGAACACGAACAGGCGTGGCATCATCGGTCGGGGGTGCGGAAAGGGGAACGAGCGGCCGTGCCCTGGGGGCGAGGCACGGCCGCGCGGGTGCTACAGCTCCTTCGTGCAGAGGTACCAGTCGACGCACTCGTAGCCCTCGCGCTCGGCCTTGTCGAGCCGTGCATTCATGGCCTCGGCGGTCTGTGGCGGTGGGACCACGACCCGGTCGCCCGGTTGCCAGCCTTCCGGCGTGGCCACCTTGTGCTCGTCGGTCGTCTGGAGCGCCTTCACCAGGCGCAGGATCTCGGCGATAGAGCGGCCGTTGTCCTTCGGGTAGTAGACCATCGCCCGGAGCACGCTCTCGCGGTCGATCACGAACACGGCGCGCACGGCCGACGTGTCGCTCGACGCCGGGTGGATCATCCCATACGCGTTCGCCACGCGCATCGAGAGGTCCTCGATGATTGGGAACGGGATCTCGATGTCGAACTTCTCCTCCATGTTGCGGACCCACGCCAGGTGGGCGTAGGTGCTGTCGATGGAGAGGCCGAGCAGGTCGGCGTCGAGCGCCTGGAAGTCGGCGTGGTGCTTGGCGAACGCGACGAACTCCGTCGTGCAGACGGGCGTGAAGTCGGCCGGGTGGGAGAAGAGGACGAGGTAGCGGCCCTCGTAGTCGGACAGCTTCTTGACCCCGTGGGTCGTCTTGGCCTCGAAGTCAGGCGCGCGCTCGTTCAGGCGCGGGAAGGCGAGCGGGGCCGTTGTCGTGGTGGCGGGGGCCGCGTGGCCGTTGGTCTGGGTGATGGGGGCCGTGAGTTCCATGGGAGAGATCGGTGGATTAAGGCGTCTGTACCAGACCGATGACGAGGAGGTTGTGAGAGGACGATGAGAGGCGGAGTAGAGGACGATGAGAGTCTCAACGCGTGATCGTGCACCCCTCCCGCGCGACCGTCACCCGTGCGTCGGGCGCGTGCGCCCGCATCCACGCTGCGGCCTCCGTCCCAACCGCGTCGAGCGCCTCGTCGGCCCGGTTTCGGTCGTGGTGGAACAGCACAGTCTGCCAACGCCTGCCTCGCCCGCCTCGCGCCGCCTCGTCGACATGGGTGTGGCCCCAGGCGCTCCCCACGCGCTCGTCGTCCTCCTCCCCCGGAGCGAGAGCCACCCGAGGTCCTCCCCGCTCCGTCCCCAGGGGGCGTCATCTGGCGGTGGAGGCTGCCCGAAACGAGCCGCCGCCGCCCCGCGCCCGGCACTCCCCTGCGACCCGGGCCGCTGTGTCCACGACGTCCCCGCTGGAGACGATGTCCCGCCGGAGCTCCCCGACCGGCGTGAACTGGACCGGCCGGAGCTGGCCAGAGGCGTCGGCCTCAGAGGCGGGGCGGACAACGCCTACCGGACGCCCCTCTTCCACGACGTGTCAGACCCCGGGGATGGCGGTCTGCTCAAGCGGGAGCGATGCGTGGCCCCGGGCGGTCAACGCCCCCTCGTCCGGGAAGGAGATCGTGAAGGTCGTCCCCTCGCCGACCACGCTATCGACGGCGATGTGCCCTCCCAGGCTCGTGATGTGCCGGTGAACGAGGTATAGGCCGACCCCCTTGCTGTCCGTATGAGAATGGAAGGTCTGGTTGAGCCCGAACAGCCGGTCCTTGACGTTGTCGATGTCCAGCCCGCACCCGTTATCGCTGATGACCAGGCGACGGACGCCGTCCCGTTCGTCGGCACGGATGGCGATGACGGGAGGGACGCCGGGCCTCGCGTACTTGATCGCGTTCGTGACCAGGTTGAGGAAGACGCTGTCGAGAAAGGTCCGGTTGAAGACCACGTGGTCGAAGCGGGAGAAGTCCGAGGTCAGCGTGGCCCTGGAGGAGTCCACCAGCGAGGCGATGGAGTCGAGGACATCGTCCAGGCTCTCACTCAGGGAGACGACCTCGAGGGGCGTGGACCCGCCGGACGGACCGCTGAGCGCATCGACGTACTTGTTCAGGTTGGCGTGCAGCACGTCCGCGCTCTTCCGGAGCACACCGATCAGGTCCACCGTCGCTTGGTCCTCGATCCGATCCGCGTCCAGCAGGTCCGACACCAACAGGAGGTTGTTGAGCGGCGAGCGGAGATCGTGGGACGTGGCGAGCGTGAACGCCTTGAGGTCGCTGTTCACCTTCGTGAGTTCGGCCAGGAGCGCCACTCGTTCGGCCTCGAGGCGCTTCTTGTGCGTGACGTCCTTCGCAACGGCGAAGACGAGCCCGTCGTCGTCGATCAGATGCGAGGTCCATGCGAGCCAGACGACGTCCCCGCGCTTCGTCACGTACCGGTTCTCGAAGTGGCGGAGCGTCGAACGAGCGAGGGACTCCCGCGACGAGCGGGTCTGGGACCGGTCGTCCGGATGCACAAACGCGTCGATGGGGCGGCTGTAGAGTTCCTCTTCCGAGTACCCGAGGAGAGCCGAGACGGCGGGGTTGACCCGCTTGAAGTAGCCGTCACCGCCCGCGATGCACAGCAGGTCCTGCGACAGCTCGAAGAACAGCTGGTAGTCGAAGTCGATCGTCGTCCACGCGTCGCCGTTGCGCATCGGGAGGGGAAGGGGGAACACGGAGCAAAGTCGGGGATCTCTCGGTCGGTGGGCCCCGTCGCGTCGCCAGTTTCGGCAGGGGACGCGTCCACCTGAAGCGACCGGCACGGCCAATGGTACCCTCGCCGGCGGTCCACGGGCGGCGTCGGAGCAGGCGCGACGGTACGGCCGGACGCCGCAGAATCCGAGACGTCGCGGCGCGCGTTTCGTTCTCCCCGACCAGGGCCGAAGGACCAGGAGCGGCGCCTCCCCGGGGGCTCAGCCCGAAGCGACGGCGAGGACAGCGGCTACCTGGCGGCGGACCGGGCGAGAGCCTCGCAGCGAGACGTGAACCCGGCGTTCTCCTCCTCCAACACCTTGCGGAAGACCGGCCGGAGGAGCCCGCCGACGACGACCGCCAGCGGCCCCTCGACGCGGAGCCCGAGGTGGTTGGCCGCCCCCGTTCCGGACGGCACGACGCGGTGGATCCCGGTCATCCGGAGCCCGGCGCGACGGGTCTCCCACGCGAACCGCTCGCCCGGGACGAACTCGGTCACGGTCCAGACGGCCTCGGGCTGGGCAGGCTGCTTGATGCGCGCCTGGCTCCCGAGCCGGAGCGGGCCGCCATCGGCCCGGACGACAGCCGTGACGGTCGAGAACAGCTCGGGCCAGCGCTCGACGTCGGTGACGACGTCCCAGACGAGGTCGGCAGGCGCGGCGATGTGGGTGGTGTGGTCGAGGGTCATGGCGGGGCGGCTAGGAGCGCCGGAGGATCGGCTGGACGTACGCGGTGATAGGCTCGGCGACGAGCTCGTGATTCGAGAGGACGACGAGTCGGGAGAGGGGAGGTCCGAAGGGACGCCCCGGGGTCGGGCGCCCGGGAGCACGTCCGCCGGTGTGGCGTGCCCCATTCATGCCTGCGCCGCGAGGACCGCGAGGGGCTGCGAGACGATGTGGTCGCCGGACGTGAGGCGGCACCGGTAGAGCCCCGACGGCGCGCCGCCGGAGGAAATCGAGAAGGGGTACGCGCCGGCCTCGCCGCCGCCCTCCGCCAGCCGGGCGACCTCGCCGCCCTCGGCGTCGACGAGCGCCAGCACGAACGACGCGGGCGCCGTCAGCGTGACGACGACCTCGGCCGGGCCGGTCAGGAACGACGGGACGCCGTCGAGGCGCGGCGGCGCGGCGGGCCGCGGGGGCGGGACGGCCGGGCGGCGCCAGAGGGCGCCCGAGACGAGGGTCGCGAGGCGCCACGCGACGCCCGAGGTGAGCGCGCGCGGGGCCGCCGGCAGGCCCTCGCCGTAGGCCGACCACGCACCACCGTCCGGGGCGCGCCAGACGAGGCCGGCCGCGCCGAGGCCGTAGAGCGCGTGCGCGTCGGCGCCGAGCAGGCCGACGGCGTCGGTGCCCCACTCGGCCCAGGCGTCGCCGGTGAGGTGGAAGAGGCGGCCGTCGACCTCCGCGAAGACGCGGCCCCCGCTGGCAGCGACGGCGAGGCGGCCGATGCGGAGCGGGAGCCCGGCGCCGGCCGTCTCCCAGAGACGTCCCGCGTCGCGGCTTCGGCTCACCCCAAGCCCGTGCCCCACGAACAGGCCGCCGTCGGTCGTGGCGAAGCCCGAGACGGCGAGGCCGGCGCCGCGGAACGGGAGCCCCCCGTTGGCCTCGGACCACGTCACGCCGTCATCCACCGAGCGGAACACCCCGTAGCCGTGGACGCCGGCCACGGCCACGTCGCCCGCCCGCGCGAGCGCGACGACGTCGGCGGCATTGGGGAGGCCATCGGCGGCGGTGGTCGCGCCGCCTTCGAGGCGGCGGAGGCCGTCGTCGGTCGCCAGGAGGAGGGCGCGGGGCGTGGCGAGCAGCGCAAGTGGCGTGCCCATGTCTTCGGCGACGACCTCCCAGCGGCCGTCGTCGCCGGCTCGGAGGACGCGGCCATCGGCGAGGCCGGCGTAGGCCGTCCGTCCGGTCGCGGTCACGGCGGCGACGTCGGCGGTGAGAGAGGTAGGGGACCAGGGGGCCATCGGGATCAGAGCGTCGACGCCAAGGTCCCCGCGCCGTGCCGCGCGGGCATGGGCGACTTCACCCATTCGCTAGTCGACGACCCGCCCCGACCGCTCGGGATCGACCGAGGCGGGCTCCCACGCCGCCGTCTGGCGGAGGTGCCACGCCACGACGAGCCCGAACGCGGCGCCGGCGACGGCGAGCGCGGCAGCCACCGGGAGGAAACGCGTGAGGTTGGCGAGGTGGATCGTCGTCGCGACCGCCGCCGCGACGACGCCCGCCGCGGCCCACACGCCGGCCTGGACCGCATACTCGCGCCGCTCGGCCCCGCGGGGTCCCACGCGCCGCGCCGGCAGCAGGGCCTTCAGCCGGTCGTAGTCCCACACGAGGAGCCACGTGCAGGCGAGCAGCATCAGCGTCGTCACCACGCCGGTCCCAGCGAAGTGCATCCCGTTCGTGATGATCGCGATGTTGAGGATGACCGGGAAATAGACGACGGCGCCGAGCGTGGCCGTCGGCGGCCAGAGGAGCATCAGCGCGGCGACGACCTGGGCGAACCCGACGGCCCAGTACAGCTCGTGCGCTTGGAAGAACGCGTCGAAGAAGTAGCCGACGGGGTGGCTCGTCGGGAGCGACGTGAACGGCTCGCCGCTCAGCTTCTTGAGACCCGGCGGGATGAACCCGACGGCGAGGAGGACGCGCGTGAACGCGGTGAACCGCTGGAGGAAGGGGCTCCGGCGGAGGCGGGCGTGCAGGTCGTCGATGCGGGACGGCATGGCAGGCAATGGGTTAGCGAGAGGATGCGAGCGCGCAGCGGAGGGCCGGGGCCTGGGCCGCCACGTGGTCGCGCCCGACGAGGGCGAAGACGCGTTGGTTGCGTCCGACGACCTCGGCGAGCGTGCTCGCCATGTGTCGGTCGCGGAACGTGCTCGACGCCCGGTTGGCGGCAGCCATGAACCGGCCGCCGGTTGCAGCGTCGTCGGCGCCGGGGTCGAACCAAGCGGCCGGGGCATCCCGCCAGTCGGCCGGGGCGTCGACGTGGCGGGCATAGGCGGCCTGGAGATCGTCGAGATCGGAGAGCGGGAGGCCGAGGGCGGAGGCCCGCTGGAGGAGCGTGGCGATGGCCGCGTCGAGGTCGGCGCCGGTCGTGCCGGCGCGGTCACGGAGGCGGGTGGCCTCGCGGAGCACGAAGAACAGCGCAGCCGGCTCGGGCCCCACGGCCTCGGCGACCGCCCCAAACTCGGGCCCGGGCGACGGCTCCAGCCGGGCTACCGTCACGCCGTCGCGTGCCGCCAGCCAGCGGACGAACCCGGACTCGCCGTAGAGGCGGATCGTCTCGTCGGCCGTCTCCGCGGTCGGGCGTTCGGGACCCTCGTAGAAGGCGACGGTCGGGCGGAAGGCGTCCCACGCGGCCTTGATGGCAGCGAACTGTGGATCGGACGGGTCCGTGCTGTGCTGCGCGCCGACGTAGTCGAGGGCACCGGCCTCGGCGTCGAGGTGGAGGCGGAAGGCGCTCTCGGACGGGCGCGGGCCGCCGGGGACGTAGGGCACGACGAAGTCGGTGCAGGCGGGCGGCCCCTGGACGACGACCCACGCGCGCGCGGCCTCGACTACCTCGTCGGCGTCCGTCGTCGGGTCATCCACTACGACCTCGTCGGGCAGAATGCGGACGCCGTAGGCCCGGCCGGTCCGGTCCGTCATCAGGTCGGTCGTGACGACGAGGACGGCCCCGTCGTCGAGTTCGGTCCCTTCGTTGGCCGACGACACGCCGACCGTCGCCGTCCCGAACCGCCGGCTCCGGGGGCGCCCCTCGAACGCCAGCGCGACGGCCTCGGCCGACGACGCCGTCGCGCTGTCGGTGAGCACGGTGACGGGCGCGAACGGGTCCGCCACGGTGTAGGCGATGGACGTCCGGATCACCTCGACCGTGGTGTCGGGCGCGATGGCTACGGCGGACGCGCCCTCGATCCGGGTCCAGCCCCGCTCGCCGGTCACGCTCACGCTGCCGCCCACGACGCCGTCGCCGAGCAGCGGTGCCAGCCCGGCGAGCATGGGCCACACGTTGCCGCCCCCGTTCATCCGGACATCGACGATCCACCCGACCGGACGCGCGGCGTCGACGCGGCGGACGATCGCGGCGAGGCTGTCGGCGAACCGGACGGCGTCGGCACCGCCGCCCATGAAGAACGGAATGCGGACGTAGCCCACGGGTCCGCCGTCCCCGTCGATCACGCGGCCGCGGAGCCGAGAGAGCCAGCCCGGCGGCCCGGCCGGCTCCGGCCCGGCCCCCGATGGCGCCGAGGTGGGCGGCTCAGGCTCGGGGACGTAGAGGAAGCTGTGCCCGTCGCCGAGGGCCGCCAGCGACTGGCGGATGGCGTCGTAGGTGTCGGCGGGCGTCTGCGCGTCGGCGGCGAGGGCGTACGCCTGCGCCCGGACGGACGGCCAGTCGACCTGGGACGAGTAGTACCCGTTGGCCTCCATCACGTCGAGGGCGCGGTCGAGGTAGGCCTGCGCCTCGGGCGAGATCTGGGCCGAGGCCGCCAGCGGGACGGAGAGGAGGACGAGCAGTGCGGGGAGGCGAGCGGTCATGGTCGGTCGATGGATGGACACGCACAACATCTGGCGGGGCGCCCTAGGGCTTATGGGTCAGGTGGCCCATTTTTCGACCGGCCGCAGCACGCAGGCGAGTCCTCCGTAGGCAGGCCTCCCGACGACGACGCGTACGCCCGTCCCCCACGGTGAAATCGTGCCCTCGTATCGCTTTCCAGACTCACCGGCTGTACCATCGCGCGTTTTTCCGCACTCTCCTGCGGACGCCCCGCCATGTTCTCGACCACCGACCTCGCGCGTCTCGAAGAGACCACCCGGCAGCTCCTGTCGCCCCTCGCTGCGCCGTCCGTCGACGCGTGGCGCCAGAGCGTCATCGACGCTGGCCGCCGGCTGTTCCAGGCCGACTCGGCGATGCTCGGGCTGCCCCACGCGGGCGTCTCGTTCTACGTCACCGACAACCTCGACGACGACCTCGTCCCGGTGATGACGGCCTACATCCAGGAGCGAGCCAAGCTCCAGGGCCAGGCGCCGGACCCGCTCATCAACACGTTCTACGAGCGGCGCGAGAAGCTCGGGCTGGAGGTGTTCAACCGCGAGATGATGTACCGGCTCGTGGACTACCAGCACCCGACGTCCGAGTTCTACAACGAGATCTGGGGCCGCGCCGGGCTCGACCGCGTCCACGTCCTCTACGTCGACACGCCGCGCGGCGTCGCCAACGTCCACTTCCACAACCTCCGCCGCGAGAACCCGTTCGGCGAGGCCGGGCTCGACGTGCTCCGCCTGCTCCTGCCGTCGTTCAAGGCCGGGCTCGACGCGCTCAGCCGCCTCGACGCGCACCGGGCCATGCTCGACGCCGTCGCCGAGCCGCTCGCCGAATTCGACGCCGACGGGCGCGAGCGGCACCGGAACGCCGCGCTCGCGCGTCTCCTCGACGCCGACGCCGAGCGGGACACGCTCGCCGTCGAGATCGCGGCGCTCGCGCGTGGGCTCCGCCGGCTGGCCGCGCCAACGGTGCGCGACCGGATGTCCGGCCCGGAGGCCCCACCCCCGGTCACCCGCGAGGTCCGGACGAGGTCGCGGGCGTACCGACTCCGCGGCACGCTCCTCGACGGTCTGGGCGGCCCCGGCGTCCTCGTCACCGTCGCGCCCGAGGGGCGGGAGATGCCCACGCCCGAGTCCATCCGCGAGCGGCTCGGGCTCTCGGCCCGCGAAGCCGAGGTCGCGCTCCTCCTGGCCGAGGGCCTCTCGAACGCGGTCCTCGCCGATCGCCTGTTCATCGCGCCGGCCACAGCCCGTCGCCATACCGAGAACGTCCTCTCGAAGCTGGGCGTCCCGAACCGCACGGCCGTGGCCGCGGCCGTCCTCGGCGTGGCCTGAAGCCACGACCGAACGCGGGCGCCCGACTCGGGATGGGAACGGCAGCGGGCGCGGGGCGCCGAACGGGGTGAACGAGTAGGCCGGACGGCGTCGCGACCCGGACAGAGGCAAGGTCCCGTCGCCCCCTCCGTGGCCATGGGCTGAATCACCCATCCGCCGGCACGAACGGTTGGTCAGGATTCGGACTCGAGCTCAGCGATCAGGCGCTCCATCTCGGCCCGGCGCCGTTCGTCGCCGGCCTCCGCGGCCTCCGCGGCGAGCGCGCGGAGGGCCGCCACGTGCGCCACGCGAAGCGCGTCGGCCGCCGGGGCGGGCACGTCGGGCGCGACGCCGGTGCCCTCCCAGTTCGTCCCCGTCACCGGGTTGACGGCCCGCTCCGACGGGACCCACACGCGGATGCGGTCGGTCGCCCACTCGTAGTCGCCCGAGTGGGCGCCGCCGCCGGTCGTCTCGCCCACGACGACGGCGCGTCCGCGCGTCTGGAGGTCGTAGGCAAACTCCTCGGCGGCCGAGAACGAGCGGGCGCTGGTGAGCACGAAGACCGGCCGCTCGGTCCCGTAGCGCGGCCCGTCGAGGTCGGCGCGCGACCAGTACTCCGTGGTGGCGTCGTCGGGCCGGGAGTAGATCGCGTTGAGGAGGACCGGCTCAGCCCCGAAGAAGTAGCTCGCGAGGAGTTGGACGGCCTCGGGCTCACCGCCCTGGTTCTGGCGGAGGTCGACGATGAGCGCGTCGGTCCGTGAGAGGAACGTCATAGCCGACGCGACGACCTCGGCGAGCCCCTGCCGCGACGGTGCGAAGCCCGTGACCGAGAGGTAGCCCACGTTGCCGTCGAGCCGCTCGGCACGGTCGACGCCGTTGTTGAGGTAGCGGAGCATGAACGCCTCCATCGACGCCTGACCGGCGACGGCCTCTGCAGCGCTCGCCTCCTCCGTCGGCCGGGGCCACGGGCTGACGTCGGTGTGGAGATGCGCGTCGTGGCTGACCGCGCGGAGGTGCCGCGTGAGCGAGTCGGCGAGGGCGCGGCCGCTCGTGATCCCGTCGTAGGCCCCGGTCGCCTGTCGGGCGCGAACGTCGGCGACCATGGCCTCAGCGACCTTGGGGAAGATGTAGCCGGCCTCGAGCCGGGCGAGGACACCGTCGATGGCCTCGCGACGACCGGCGTCGTCGAGCGTGACGTCGGGGCGGTCCTGGGCGTGAGCGACGCCAGCGAGGCAGAGCGCGAGGGCGAGGAGTCGAGTCATGGTGGAGGGGTCGAAGGGGACCGGCGGACTCGCAGGACGGCGGCCAGCAGATCGCCGGCGAGCGGGACGAGGAGATCGGACATGACGACCTCGGCCCCCGCGGGCCCAGCACGCCGCCGGGCCCGCGGGGCGGGAGCTAGCGGCGGGAGCGGGCGACGGTCACGCTGGCCATCGGCGAGTCGACGTCGCCAGCGCGGGCGCTGAACGAGCCTTTGGACCAAACGCCCTCGTTGTCCCCGGCGGAATCGCAGGCGACGAGGAGGGCGAGCGCGCGCGGGGCGCCCGAGAAGAAGCGGGCGGTTATGGGGGAGCGAGTAGGACTCACGGAGCGACCAGAGCCGGTGGGAAGGACTGGGGAATGCCTTCTGGAGGCATCGCCAGTTTCCCCCGGTCGCCGGGCCGTTCCATGCGTCGAATGACCCATTGACGCCCTCCCCCCTGCGCGCGGGGCTCCATGTGGATCAGCCGCCCTGGCTCCCGAGGGGTCGTCCGAGATCCCTCCGCCTCGCACGTCGCCATGCGGCCGGTGCCCACAGCGGCATCGACCGTGGAGGGATCGCCCACCCGTCACGCGCCCCGCCAGCGCGTCGGCTCCCCTCACGCTCGGCGGAGCGAGGTCGGGACGTAGAGACCGCAGGCGTGCGCCCCTCCCCTACTCCAGCGCCGTGTTGCTGACGAACGCGATCCGGCGGCTGTCCGGCGACCACGAGGGCACGTTGATCGTCCCCTGCCCGCCGTACAGGTACGCGAGGACGCGCGGCTCCCCCCCCGCCACCGGCATCACGCGGAGGTAGACCCGCTTGTACCACGGGTGGTCCTCGGCCCCGACCTCATCCTGATACGTGAGAAACGCGATCCATCGCCCGTCGGGCGAGACGTGGGGAAACCAGTTGTTCGCCTCGTCCTGCGTCACGCGTTCTGGGCCCGACCCGTCGGGCCGCATCCGCCACAGCTGCATGCGTCCCGTCCGCGCCGAGTTGAAGTAGATCCACGCGCCGTCGGGCGAGAACTCGGGGCCGTCGTCCAGGCCCGCGGCCGTCGTCAGCCGCGTCTCGGGGCCACCCTCGACGGGGACCGAGTAGACGTCGTAGTTGCCGTCGCCGCGCTCGGCCGTGTAGACGAGCGTCGCACCGTCGGGCGACCAGCCGTGGAGGTACGACGGCCCGCGCGCGGTCACCTGCCGCGGCGTGCCCCCGGCGAGGGGCGCCGTGTAGACGATCGACGCCCCGTCGTGCTCGGCGGCGTGGTGGCTAATCCCGACCTGCTGCCCATCGGGCGAGAGGACGTGGTCGTTGTTGTTCGACGTCGCGAAGTCGAGGGGGATCTCACTCATCTCGCCACCGGCGAGGTCGATGCGGTACAGCCGCCCGCCGTCGTTCACGATCAGCGCCTCGCCATCCGGCGTCCAGTTGGGCGCCTGGAGGGCCGTCGAGGACGTGAGGACGACCGTCCGGTGGCCGGTCTCGACATCCATCGTCTCCAACCGCGCGCCGAGGTAGTCCCGATACGGTCGGAAGTCGGGCGCCGCCGGGACCGTCACGCGGACGTTGGAGAACACCGCGGTCTCGACCACGTCGGGGTTGTGGGCACATACGAAGAGGCCCACGAGAACCTCGTCGTCCAGGTCCACGTCGGCATCAAGCGCGACCGTCTCGAACGGCTCGCCGCGCCGAGCGACCGACATCGAATACACACCGCCGCGCCGCTCCAGGCGCACCACGTCGGGCGCCGTCTGGTCGGCCACCACCTGGTAGGTCGAGTCGCCGACGGAGGACCGGTACTGGAGCGACATGAGGCCGTCCCCGTGGAGCGCGGCGTCGACGTAGGGCGCCTCAGGGTCGAGCGACGAGCGGACGATCCAGCCGATCTTCCGGTGTGGGTCCACGCCCTCGCCGAGGAACGCCATGTCGGCCGTGAGGATGAAGTCGCCGGTCATCCGCCGGTAGACCAGGTGGAACTCGTCGCTCGTGGCCCACATGTTGGTCCCGGAGCCCGAGATCGCGTAGGTCTGCGAGGCCGGGCGGTAGGCCACCGTCCCGGCGGTCCGCACGTCGCCCACGTCGGCGTGGTGGGTGAACGCGCCGAGGTCGGACTGGGCGCTGGCCGCCCACGGGAGCACGAGCGACAGGAGCAGGAGGCGAGCGGCACGCATGGGATCGGAGAGGGAACGGGAGGATCGGTTCGAGAGGCGGAGCGTCACCGCACCAGGGCGACCGGGAGGGTCGCGATGAGGTGCCCCATGGACGACACGGTAAGGAGGTACGCCCCCGCCGCGACACGCCGGCCTGATCCGTCGAGCCCGTCCCACGCCACGTCGGTGACGCCGGCCCCGAGGACCTGGTGAACCCGGCGGACGGTGCGGCCGAGCGGATCGACGACGGCGACCATCACCTCGGCGGGCGTCGACGACGCGACGCGAATCCGGACGGGACCGGGCGACGGGTTGGGCGCCGCGCCGATCACGCGCAGCGACTCGCGGCTTTCGGGAGACGAGGCGCGCGACACCGGCCGTCCCTCGATCAGCCCCTCCCCCTGCCGGATGCGGATCGTCTGGTCGACGGCGAGCTCGGTCACCTCGTCCACGCCTCCCCCCGGCCAGCGGACGAGGACGCGGTCCACAGCCTCGGCGTCTCCCAGCCCGACGTGGACCGGCGTCAGGTTCTGGCCCAGGAACTGGGCGCCGTGGTGAGCCCGCACCCAGCGCCGCCCGTCCGCCTCCATCTCGACGACGGCCCCGAGGGCGTCCCGGTTCATCCCATTGCCCTCCAGGTCCACGGCCAGCCAGGCGCCGGCCGCGGCGCGATTGGCATAGAGGAACGGCGCCCGCGAGACGTTGGCGACCAGAAGGTCGAGCCGCCCGTCCGCGTCGGCGTCGAAGACCGCCAGCCCGCGGCCGGCGTCGGCGTCGGCCACGCCCCAGGCGACGGAGGCCTCGGCGAACGGGAACGAGCCCCCGTTCACGAACAGGCGGTTCGGCGTGTCGGCCGCGAAGTAGCCGTTGACGACGAAGAGGTCCTCGTCCCCGTCGTTTTCGAGATCGAAGAAGGCCGCCCCCCATCCCCAGCCGGTCCTCGCCACCCCGGCCTCGGCCGCCCGCTCGGCGTAGCCGCCCTCGGCCTGAGCGACGAAGAGGGCGTGCGACTCCCTGTCGGAATCGGAGCGGTTGGTGAGGTAGAGGTCGAGCCGCCCGTCCCCATTGGCGTCGCCGAGCGCGAGGCCCATCCCCTCCCCCCGGTCCTCCAGCCCGGCAGCCGCCGTGGCCTCCTCGAACGTGCCGTCGCCCGCGTTGCGGTAGAGCCGGTTGGGGCCGAAGTCGTTGGCGTCGTAGAGGTCCGGGTCGCCATCACCGTCGACGTCCACCGGAAGCGCGGTGTACGTCTTGCCCGCGTCGGCGAGGCCGACGGCGGCCCCCCGTTCCAGGAACGTGCCGTCGCCCTGGTTCTCGAAGTAGGGGTTGGCGGGATCGTACGCCGTTCCCCCGCCGACGTAGTCCTCCCACACGCCGACGTGGAGGTCGAGGTCGCCGTCGAGGTCCGGGTCGAACCAGAGCGCGCTGGTCGAGAGCTGCGTCGGGCCGCCCGCGACGCCGGCCGCCGCCGTGACGTCGGTGAACGTGCCGTCGCCGTTGTTCCGGTAGAGCTGATTCGGACCGGCGTGGGTGAGGTAGAGGTCGGGCGAGCCATCCCCGTCGTAGTCGCCCCAGGCGGCCCCGACCTTGGCCCCGTTTCCGCCGGTGTTCGGGAGGCCCACGCCGGCGTCCCCCGCCACGCCCGCCGCACGCGTCTGGTCGGTGAACGTGCCGTCGCCCCGGTTGGCGAAGAGCCGGTTCCACGTCCGCGTGTTCCCCGCGTCGTAGGCGTCTCGGACGACGACGTACACGTCGAGGTCGCCGTCGCGGTCGTAGTCCGCCACGGCCACGCCGTTGGCTCCGGTCACCGAGCCGAGGCCGGACAGGAACGTCCGGTTCTCGAACCCCTGCGCCGCCACGCCGCTGGCCGCACTCACGAGGACGGAGAGGAGGAGTTCGCGCCTCATGCTATCGCAGAATGTGGATGAGCACGGACCGCGAGCCGGCGTCCGTGGCCACCCGAAGGGCGTAGACGCCCGCCGCCAGCCCGTCGGTGTCGAGCCGCCCCCGCCCGTCGGCACCGAGCGTCCCGGACCGGATGCGCCGGCCTTGGAGGTCGAGCACGGCGACCTCCGCGAACGCACCTCCCGCCTCTACTAGGAGGTCGCGCCCGGCGACGAGTGGGGTCGGGTACACGCGCAGGGCCGACGCGGTGGGAGTCGGTGGCGGCTCCGCCCCGACGGCGGCCCCCGCGATCAGCGAGGCGGCCTGCGAGAAGGCCTGCCCCCCGACCACGGCGCCGAGGCGTCGTCCCGGGAGGTCGTCGGCCGGGGGGTGGATGCCACCCCAGATCCGCGAGAGCGCCGACTGGTCGGCCGCGTCCCGGTAGGTCGCCCACTGGAGGCGAACGGTCTCGCTCGGCCCCTCCTCGAAAGCCAGGAACGTGTCGGCCGGCGCCATGAACTCGCCCAGGCCTCCCGGGAAGAACGGGTCGCCGGTGAGGCGCTCCAGCACCACGGCCGCGGCGCGCGAGAAGGTGGAGTGGCCCGAGACGTAGCCCGCGAACGGCGGCGTCACGAACGTCGCCCGCTGGTACGGCCACCACTCCTTCAGGCGGACCCACCCGACGCCGGCGACCTCGCGTCCGGAGTCGCCGATCGCACCGGGCCCTCGCCACGCCCATACCTTCACCTCGCCGACGTGCTCGCCGTCATCCCCGGCCAGCGGATCGTCCGGCCCCACCTCCTCGGCGACGCCGGGGGCGAGGGGCATCCCGCCAGGATGGTAGGTCGGGGCCTCGGGGTCGGTGCTCTGGCCCCGCTCGCCCATCGCACGGAGCGCCGAGACCGGACGGATGAAATCGTAGCGGCCCTTCAGTCCCCAGGCGGCCACCGCCGTGTCGTGCATGGCGCCCCCGAGGGCGAGGTACGCCGCCACGTCCCACGCCAGGTCCGTGAGCACGGGGCCGGTGCCCCCCAACCGCTTGACGAGGCGAGGGTCGTCCGAGACCGTGTTGAGGATCGTGAACCAGTGGCCGGGCGGGGTCTCCGAGTCCGGCCCGTCGGCCCAGAACTCAGCGAGAACGCGGGTGAAGTCGCCGCGACGGACGAGATTCGCGGCGTAGGGGAGGCCGGTGCGCGGGTTCAGGGCGCGGCCTGGGCCCAGCGCCCCCTCCCCCTCTGGATCGTAGAACGACGGGTAGCCGGCGGCGGACGTCGGGAGATCGGCATCGGTCCACCCGCCCGTGGTGCCGGGCGAGACGTCCCACATCACATCGTTCGCGGCGTCGAGGTGGCCGCTCCACCGGGCGACGAGGGCGAAGCTCCAGAGGTAGGCCTCGGTCGTCCCCTGCCAGGCGAGCGTGTCGAGGAGCGGCGGCGGGCCGGGGTCGTGGTAGAGGGGGTACGCCGCGCCGTCGCGGACGACGACGGTCCGGTCCGCGTCCCGGAGGGCGAACGGCCGGACGCGCCCCCACTCCGGCCCCACGAACGGCGGCACGCCGCCCGGCACCTCGTTCCCCGACTGGTCGATGAACGTCTCGAACTGGAGCGGCTGCCACCGGTTGGGATCTCGGAGGCCGGGGTTCCCCGGCTCCGCGAGCACGAGCGGCGGGTTGACCGGCGCGTAGTCCTGGTACTCGTAGCCGAGCCGCTCCCTCGCACCGTCCTCCATCCCGTAGGCGATGACGCACGCGGCGACGGCGTTGCCCAGCCCGGACGGACGGGCCGGGTCTATCGAGGACACGCCCGGATCGTAGCCGAGCGCGACGAGGAGCGAGTCGAACAGCGGGAGCGTGTCGAGGGCGCCCGGCGAGTTGAGGAAGCGGTGCGAGAGGACGCGGTAGGCCGCATAGCTGACCGCCTCGGCGCGGGCCGCTTCCACATCCGCTGGGACGGAGACCGGCCCGATGGCGCAGGGGTCTCCCCCCCGTGCCTGGTTGAGGAGGTACGTCTGAGCCACGTCGTCGTAGGCGGCCCAGGCGTCGTACATCGCCGCCGACGTGTGGAAGAGGTTGCGTGCGTGGACCGTCGGCCGCGCGTAGTCCGACCGGATGGCCTCCAGGAGCGCCTCGTTCCACTGCCGGGCGACCGAGGGCTGCGCCTCGGCCGGCCCGCCGACCGCGAGCATCCACCCGACGAGCAGGAGCACGGTGCGGGTCACGGCTACCTCCGCATGAGCCGGTACATCTTGACGTCGCGGCCAGGGACCGTCAGCGCGAGCGCGCCCTCGGTGGTGCCGGCGTCGGCGTGGGCGAAGAGGTCCCGCAGGGTGTAGGTGTACTCGTGGAAGTCGGGCCGATGCTGCGAGAACGCGTCCTCGACGTGCTCCTCGGCCCAGTCGAACGAGACCGCGCGGGCGTCGTCGGTCCGGTTGAGGACGGCGAAGGCCCAGTCGCCCCCGGCGAGCGGCTTGAACCAGAACTCGACCCCGCCCTCCCGCTTGTGCGGGAAGCCCTCGACGCCGAGCGGGTCCTGGTCGATGGCGATGACCTCCTCGTTGGTCAGGATCCCGCGCGTGGCCTCCGTCATCGTCCGGACGTCGTTGCCGGCGATGAGGGGGGCGTGGAGCATGGTCCACATCGCGAAGTGCGCCCGGTCCTCGTTCGCCGCCGGCATGTTGCCGACCTCCATCATGTCGGGGTCGTTCCAGTGCCCCGGCCCGGCGTAGACGCGGAGGCCGCGCTCCACCTGCATGTCGAGGATGCGCATGACGCCCCACGAATTCCAGTTGCCGTGGTTCACGACGCAGTCCCAGCAGTTGATGATGTCGCCGCTCGTGCGCCACATGTGGCCGATGTCCGGGGCCCACGTCCACGGCTCGTGGTCGCCCCACTCGCAGATCGAGAAGAAGATGTCGCGGCCGCTGGCGGCGAGCGCGTTCCGCATGGTCCGGTAGGCCTCGGGCGCGTTGCGGCCCTCGGTGTTGCACCAGTCGTACTTGAGGTAGTCGATGCCCCAGCGGGCGTACTGGAGGGCGTCCTGGTACTCGTAGCCCTGGCTGCCGGGCCGGCCGGCGCACGTCCGGGTCCCGGCGTCGGAGTAGATCCCGAGCTTGAGCCCGAGCGAGTGGACGTAGTCGGCGAGGGCTTTCATGCCGGACGGGAAGCGCGCGGGGTCGGGCTGGATGAACCCGTCGGCGTCGCGCTCGCCGTGCCAGCAGTCGTCGATGTTGACGTAGGTGTAGCCGGCGTCGCGCATCCCGGAGGCCACGATGGCGTCGGCGGTCTCGCGGATCAGGGCCTCGTCGATGTCGCAGCCGAACGTGTTCCACGAGTTCCAGCCCATCGGCGGCGTCGCGGCGAGGCCGGCGGCCTTCGGCGCGTTCTGCTGCGCCGTGGCGAGGGGGGCGGCCAGGATCAATCCGAGGGCGAGAACGAGAGAGCGGGGCATCATCGGGGAGGGCGCGGGACGAGCGGACGGTCGGCTAGCGGAGGACGGTGACGGCCCGGGTGGTCGCGGCGTCGCCCGCCTCGACGCGGACGAGGTAGACGCCGGCGGCGAGGCCCGACGGGAGCGGGGCGCTGTGGACGCCGGCCGTCACGGGCGTCGCGTCGAGCGGGCGGCCCACCTCACGGCCGAGCGCGTCCACCACGCGGACCGTCACCGGCTGGGCCGAGGCCACCTCGAACCGCACCGTCGACCCGCCGCGCGACGGGTTCGGGAAGACGTCGGTCGGCAGGCCGCCCGTCACGGCGCCCGTCGCGGCCGACGTGGGGAGCCCCGACGCCGACATCTCGGCCTCGATGGCCGTGGCGAGGTAGACGAACGGCGCGTTCCAGTTGATCGTGATCTCGTTGGAGGCGTAGCTGCACCAGGCGTCGACGTACGACCGGGCCGGGAGCGTCCCCTTGGCCACCGGGTAGGAGCAGCCGTCCTCCTGCCCCGGGTTCGGCCCGCCCACGAGGAGGCCCGGCACCGGGTCCACCACGCCGTCGGACGCGGAGGGCCGGTGGTGGGGGTTCATGGGCGTCTGGTCGCCGTGGCCGGTGAGGAACGAGTAGCCCGTCCCGTTCCGCCCGAGGAGGTAGTCGAGCGCGGCGATGGCGGCGTCGAGGAAGCGCGGGTCGCCCGTGAGTTGGTAGGCGATCACGAGGCTGAGCCCCTGATTGGCCGCCGTCGAGTTGCTCCCCCAGCCCCACATCCACGACTGGCTCCCCATCACCACCCCGTAGGGCGAGGCCTCCAGGAGCGAGACGAACCAGTTCGCCTGCCCGAGGAGGGCGGTCCGGATCGCGCCCACCTTCGCCTCTGGCCCCACGTCGTCGCGGTGCGTGAGGAGCGAGTAGTAACCCATCTCGCGGACGCCCCCCCACCACGGCGTCCCCACGCTCGGGGAGGCCGGCACCGGGCGGATGGTGAGGAAGCTGTCGGCTCCGGTCGTGAGGTAGAGTTCGATGGCCGCCCAGTCGAACTCGTCGCCGAAGGTGGCGTCGCCGTAGGCGCCCGTGTTGATCGCCGGGTTGCTCAGCGCCCCCTGGTTGTAGGCCACGGTCGGGTTCGCGCGCGCCCACGCCCAGGCGTCGAGGGCCGCGGTGCGGAGCGAGTCGGCGAGGCCGGGGAACGCGTCCCCGTAGCCCGCCACGACCCGGCTCGCCTGGGCCGCCACGGCGGCGAGGTCGAGCGTCGCGGCCGTCCCCTTTTGGACCACGTAGCGCGTGGCCGTCGCCCGGTGCGGCATCACCATCCCGGCGAAGTTGGCCGTCGTCAGCTTGTGGTAGACGCCGCCGTCGGTGTCCTGCATGGCGAGCATCCAGCGGACGTTCCAGAGCGCCTCGTCGAGCAGGTCGGGGACGGCGTCGCCGCTCTCGGGGATGTTGGTATCGAGGGCCGCTGCGTAGGCCGGGTACTGCTCCAGGAGGAGGAGGAGCGTCCCCACCGAGATCCCGGAGTTGACCACGTACTTGTTGTAGTCGCCGGCGTCGTACCAGCCGCCGGGCGCCGAGAGCACGGTCCCGGCCGGCCGCTCGGCCGTCGCCGCCGAGTTGTGGACGAGCACGCGGTCGTCGGGGTGGCCCGCCGGCCGCGTCCACGGCCCGCCGTAGGCCGCCTCGATCGGCGTCGAGGCGCGCATGAAGTAGTACGCCTTGAGCGCCGCCCGGGCCGCTTCCTGGTGCACGTAGGTCCCGATCCGGAACGGGGGCGACGTGCCGACGCCGGCCACCTCGACCACGTAGTCGCCGGGCGCCGTCACCGACGAAAAGTCCGCGAGGCGGACGGTCTCCCCGGACGCGTCCCACGTCTTGGCGACGCTGAGCGTGCCGGTCAGCACCGGCTCGCCGCCGCCCGCCGGGCGCACGGCGAAGGCCCCGGCCTCGGCGTCGACGACGACGGCCCTCTTGGGCCCGTCCGGGTAAAAGCCGACCTGGTTGAGACGGATCGCGTCCGTCTGCGCGGCGGCGGCCGAGGTGACGAGCAGGGCGAGGAGGAGCGGGCGCATGCGTCGGACCACGGGGAGAAGAAACGGGCTCATCGGGCGTCGGAGAGATACCACACGTCGCCCGTCACCTCGAACGTGACCTCCTGGTCGCCCACCTTCGCCGAGAACGTGCCGGGCTCGACCACGCGGCGGCCGTCGCGGTCCACGAACGCGAAGTCCTCGGGCGTGAGGGTGAACGTGACCCTCGCACGCTCGCCCGGCGCCAGGTCGACGGCGTCGAAGTCGCGGAGGCGCTGGACGGGCGGCGTCAGGCTCGCGTAGTGCTGCCGCGTGAAGAGGAGGACGGCGTGCCGCCCGGCTCGCTCGCCCGTGTTCGTGACCGTCACCGACACGTCGAGCGAGCTGTCGCCGGGGACCTCGTCGGCACTCACCGACAGGTCGGAATACGCGAACGTCGTGTAGCTGAGGCCGTCGCCGAAGGCGAACTGGGGGGTGTAGCCCTCACCCGGCGCGGGGCTGAAGCCGCTCGAGAGGTCCTCGGTGTGCCGGCGGTCGTAGGCGACGAGGTCGTTCGGGCCGTCGGGGTAGGTGAAGGCGAGCCGGCCGCTCGGGGTGACCTCCCCGAACAGGGTCTCGGCGAGCGCCTCGGCGCCCTCCGTCCCTGGCCACCCGGCAAACACGACCGCGTCGGCGCCGTCGACGATCCGCCGGATGACGCGCGGGCGCCCTTCGAGGAGCACGAGCACGACGGGCGTGCCCGTCGCCATCACGGCCTTGGCCAGCTCGAGCTGCGCCTCGGGCAGCGTGAGGTCCTCGATGTTGCCGACCCCCTCGGCGTAGCCGGTCTCGCCGAGGGCCAGGACGACCACGTCCGCCGCCTCCGCGGCCGCCACGGCCGCGTCTGTGTCGCCGGCCTCGGTCCACGTAGCGCCCTGGACGAACCGGGCCCCCGGCGCGCGCCGGCGGATCGCGTCGAGGAGCGTCGGCGACCCGTCCGGAAAGAACGCATCGGTCGCCCCCTGCCAGGTGTAGCTCCAGCCGCCGTGGAGCGCCGTGAGGTCGTCGGCGGCCGGGCCGATCACGGCCACGTCGGCCGCGGCGTCGAGCGGGAGCACCGCGCCCTCGTTCTTGAGGAGGACGAGCGACTGGCGGGCGGCCTGACGGGCGACGGCGCGGTGCGTGGCCCCGCCGACCGCCTCCGTCGGCGCCCCCGGGACCGGGTCGTCGAACAGGCCGAGGCGCTCCTTCAGCGTCAGGATCCGCCGGACCGACTGGTCGATGCGGCTCGGGGGGATCGTCCCCTCCTCCACCAGCTCCACGAGGAGGTCAGCGAACTCGTAGTCGTAGGGCGTCATGCTCATGTCGATGCCGGCCTCGACCGCCATCCGCACGGCGTCCTTCAGGGTCGGCGCTACGCGGTGCCGCGTGTGGAGGTAGATGACGTCCTCCCAGTCGGTCACGGCGACACCGTCGAAGCCCAGCTCGTCGCGGAGCACATCGGTGAGCCAGTAGTGGCTGGCGTGGACGGGGACGCCGTCGATCTCGCCCGAGTTGATCATCACGGAGCGCGCGCCGGCGTCGATGGCGGCGGCGAACGACGGGAGGAAGCGTTCCCGGACGAGCCGGTCGGAGAGCTCGACGGGCGCCCGGTCGCGCCCGCTCGCGGGGCCGCCGTACCCGAGGTAGTGCTTGAGCGTGGCGGCGACCTCCCCCGACGCCTGCATCCCCCGGACGACGGCGGAGCCGAGCTCGGCGGCCACGGTCGGGTCCTCGCCGAACGTCTCGTAGAAGCGGGGCCACAGCGGCTGGCGGCCCACGTCGAGGACCGGGGCGAAATTCCAGGGCAGCCCGGCCGCCGCGGTCTCCGCCGCCGTCACCGCGCCGGCGCGGCGCGCGAGGTCGCGGTCGAAGGCGCCCGCGAAGCCGTGCGCGTGCGGAAAGATGGTCCCGCCGGCGACGTAGTTCGCCCCGTGGACGTTGTCGATCCCGTAGAGCAGGGGGATGCCCAGCCGGCTCTCCTCGGTCGCGATCCGCTGGATCTCCTCGACGAGCGCGTGCCACCCCTCGACCGGGAGCGCCTCGTCGTGGACGTTGATGATCGAGCCGATCCCTCGCGTGACGATGGCCTCCCGGATTTTGTCGGGGTCGAGCGCGACGCGCCCCCGCCCCTGCGACGGGCCGGCGGCCAGGGGCGTCAGCGTGAGCTGCGTCATCTGCCCGACCTTCTCCTCCAGCGTCATCCGGTCGAGGAGGGCCTCGACGCGGTCGGAGGCGGGCTGGGCCTGGGTGGCCGCGGCCGCCAGGAGAGCGATGGCGAGGGGGAGCGTGCGGAGCGTCATGGGGGGAGGGGTTATCGGGCGACCGCGATCTGGCGCGTGCGCGTCTCGCCACCGGCCTGCAGGCGGACGAGGTACACGCCGCTGCTCAGGCGGGCGGCGTCGAGGACGACATCGTGCGCACCGGCCGAGCGCACGTCGTCCTCGATCATGAGGACGCGCCGGCCGGTCACGTCGAGCACGTCGAGGCGCACGGGGCCGGGGCCAGCGAGCGTGAACCGGATCGACGTGGTGGTGGAGAACGGGTTGGGCACGTTCGGCTCCAGCCGGAGCGCGGCGTCGGGGCCGTTCTCGGTGCCGACCCCGAGGAAGGCGGCCTCCTCGACGCCGAGGTAGTCGACCTGCATGTAGCCCCAGTAGCGCTCCATCCGGATCTCGTTGCGGCCGTCCTCCAGGGCCAGCGTCGCGCTCCGCTGGAGCCACTGGTCCAGCGGCCCCGTAAAGCGGACCTGCGTCGTGTCGTCGCCCACGACGAGGTACTGCGTCTTCTCGTCGAACGGGAGCCGGTAGCCGACGATTACGGTGTAGGTCCCGGCCTGCCCGACCGTCACGTCCCAGGCGAGCATCCCGCCGTTCTCGCCGTCGAGAGCGACGAAGGCGGTCCCGCTGGCGCCGCGCGCCGCCACGACCGTGGCGTCGCCCGAGAGGTCCGCGCCCTCGGCCTCGAAGCGGCGGAACGCGCTCGATGGAGCGACGAGGACCGCGTAGGGCGCCGTCGAGACGGCGACCCCGTCGTCGTCGGTGGCGACGGCCGTGAGGACGTGCTCGCCCCCGGTCGCGTTGGCCCACGTCACCATGAACGGCGCGGCGTCGTCCGTCGCTAAAACCTCGCCGTCGAGAAAGAACGCGACGGTCTCAACAGTCCCATCCGGGTCGTCGGCCTCGGCCGTGAGGGTGACGGTGGCGCCCGGCTCGACGACGGCCATCAGCCCCGGACCCGTGATCTCGACCGCCGGCGGCTGCACGGACGACTCCAGGCCGTAGACCTCCATTTCCCACAGCGAGTAGCCATACTGCTGGCCACTGATCGTCGCCCGCGCGATCCCGTGCACCCGCACGTAGCGCGCGCTCACCGGTGTCTCGAACAGGATCTCGTCGGTGCCGCCGTCGCCGTCAGCCTCCGTAAAGACCGGCGTCCAGAACTGGCCGTCGTACGAGGTCTCGATGGCGTACCGCTCGCCGTAGGCGGCCTCCCACGCGAGGACCATGCGGGACACGTCGTACGCCGCGCCGAGGTCGACGGCCAGCCACTCGTCGTCGGGATCGTCATCGAGTTGGTCGTCGGGCATGCCGCCGGTGGACCCGTCGTTCCAGGCGCTCGCCCAGCGCGTGCTGGGGTCGCCGTCGACGGCGAAGCCCGGCACCCGGGGGACACCGCAGCACGTCTCCCAGGTCGAGCCCATCGCCGGACCGCCGCGGGCTCGGTTGATCTCGCTCGGGTTGAGGACGCGGACGGTCACGCGGGCCGTGTCGCCCACCGTCGCGTCGTCCACGTCGAGGGCGATCAGCTCGTAGGTCGTCGTCTCGGCCGGGGAGACCGGGACCGAGCCGACCGGGCCGACGGCGGCCCCATCGAGCGTGACGGACGCGTTGGACGTGGACCACGAGAGCGTGCTCTGCTGGCCGGCCTCGATCCCCTCCGGCGTCGCCGTGAAGAACCCGAACCGGTACCCGGCCTCCACCTCTACGGCCTCAGGGTGGGCGGCCGCCAGGCTGTCCATGTTGGCCTCGGCGCGGGGCCAGTTGGCCTGCTCCGGGTTCCGGTTCGTCCACCAGTCGAACCACTGCCAGCCGAGGGCGCCCGCGTAGCCCCGGTCGTAGAGCGTCTCGTAGAGCCTCTGGTACGGGACGCCGTAGGTCGCGTTGAGGGTGGCCTGGCGCCGAAGCGCCTCGGTCGGGTAGCCCTGGTAGTAGCTCAGGTCGCGATCGTCGGAGAGGTAGAACTCGGCGATGACGACGGGCTTGTCGAGGCCCCAGTAGCCCACGTCGTGGTGGAACGGCGAGAGCTCCGTCCCGCCCCACTCGTAGTAGTGGACTGTGTAGTAGTCGAGCGTGCCGTCCGTATCGCCACCGGCGGCCACGAGGCGGTCGTCGCGGTAGTAGTTCATCCGGTTGGAGCCGGGCACGTTGTCCGACGACGCGTAGAAGCTCCACGACCCGTTCGTCACGATGGCCCCCGGAGCCGCCCGGTGGATGGCCCCCGCCGTGAGGTTCACGAACCGCTGGACGTCCGCCATGTTGACCCGCTGCGGGGTCCAGCCGAACTGGGTCGTCATGCCCTCGGGCTCGTTGAAGATCTCCCACGCCACGGCCGCCGGGTGATCTGCGAGGGCCTCGACCATTGGGACGAGCGCGTTGTCGATGTAGGTCTGCGTCTTGGCCGGGTCCTCCAGGATGGCCCGGTTGTGGGAGAACTGCTGCGCCGAGCGTCCACTCTGGAGCATGTCGAACGACCACAGGCAGAGCATGAGGCCCACCTCGTTTTCCCACGCGAGGTCGAGGATGGCCTCGAGGTCCTCGATGGTCCCGGCGCCCGGGCCCGTCACGACGCCGGTTTCGGTGGTGCTGAAGGCAGGCGAGACCTCGCCGGTCGTGTGGAGCCACAGCCGCATCGTGTTGCCGCCGTGGTCGCGCACGCTCTGGAAGGCGTCCTCGAACGCGTCGAGGTTCGTCGCGCCCGGCCCGATGTCGCGGGCGAAGTTGACCCAGGCCACGTTGCCTCCGCTCAGGAACAGCTCCTGGTCGTTGAAGGGGACGCGTTCCTGCGCGGAGGCGGTCCCGGCCAGCAGCACGAGCGCGGCCGCGAGGGCCCCGAGGCGAGGGAAGAGGAGCGTCATGGGGTGTCCGGTACGCGGTGGAGGTGAACGGTCTTGAGGTCGAGAGTGCCGGACCCCTCCACCCACGCGACGGCGAGGTCGACCGGCCCCCGGCCGAGACGGAGGCCGCCGGCGTCGAGGCGCTCCCAGGGCTTGGCGTAGACCTCACCTCGGGGGACGCGGTCCGGGCTCGGGAGGAGGGGCGGGTCGAAGGGACGGGCGACGACCGCCTCGGTGGAGGCGCGCCCGGCCGAGACGCGGAGCCGCGCGCCCGCCTCGGACGCCGTCACGTCGAGAGCGACGCGGTACAGCCCGGGCTCCACGACGTCGAGCGCCCAGACGGCCCGGTCGCTGGGCCGGCCCCAGCCCGTCAGCCAATCGTTGGCCCACCCGCTCTCGCCCGCGTAGCGAATGCCGCCGAAGAACGTGCTCTCGACCGCCGGGAGCGCGACGGCCGGGGCCTCGGCGTAGCCGACCGGGATCCGCCTCGGGGCGTCGAGCCCGCGCGAGACGTCGGCGAACCAGAAATCGTAGGCGGCCCCGAGGCGGGCGGTGAGGTCGGGGTGGTGCGGCGCCACGTCGACGCGCTCGCCGGGGTCGGCTAGCATGTCGAACAGGGTCCAGCTGCTCCCCCTCGTTCACCGCTCGCCAGCGGTCGGTGCGGACGGCGCCGGGGTACGGTTCGAGGGCGGCCCCCCGCGAGTGGTGGGTGAAGAGGGTCCGCCCGGCCGGTGCGTCGGCGTCCCCGACGAGGGCGGGGGCGAGGCTCACGCCGTCGAGGCGGAGCCCCGAGGGGAGCGGCACGTCGGCGAGGGCCGCGAGGGTCGGGAGGAGGTCGATGTGCGCGGCGAGCCCTCGGACGGTCCGCCCGGCCTCGACGTGGCCGGGCCACCGAACGAACAGGGGCACGCGGCTCCCCCCCTCGTGGACGCTCGCCTTGATCCCGTGCATGTCGCCGTTGAAGCGCTCGCCGTTGGGTCCGTTGTCGGTCAGAAACACGACGATCGTGCGCTCGCGGAGGCCGAGCGCGTCGAGGCGGTCGAGGATCCGGCCGAGGTTGTCGTCCACGTTCTCGACCATCCCGTAGACGGCGGCCGTGCGGTCGTCGAGCCCGCGCTCTTTGTACCGGTCGAAGTAGCGATCGGGGACCTGGAACGGGCTGTGGGGGGCGTTGTAGGGGACGTACGCGAAGAACGGCTGGTCCCGGTGGCGCTCCACGAAGGCCAGCGCCGAGTCGGTGAGGACGTCGGTGATGAACCCCTCCGTCTCGATCTCGCGCCCATTCGCCACGAGCGGGGCGTCGACGTAGTTGTTCCAGTGGCCGGCCGAGAACCCGACGAACGTCTCGAACCCCTGGCCCATCGGGTCGGAGGGGTAGTGGCTCCCGTTGTGCCACTTCCCGAACAGGCCGGTCGCGTAGCCGGCATCCCGGAACACCTCGGCGAGCGTCACCTCCTCCGCGCGCATCGTCTCCAGCCCGAACGTGACCCACTGCGTGCCCGTGCGGAGGCTGTAGCGGCCCGTCAGGAGGCTCGCGCGCGTGGGGGCACAGACCGGGCTCACGTAGAACCGCGCGAACCGGGCGCTCTCCCGCGCCAACCGGTCCATGACGGGCGTGTCGACGAGCGGGTTGCCGTGGCTCCGGACGTCGCCCCACCCCTGGTCGTCCGTCATCACGAGGAGGATGTTGGGCCGGTCCGCCCCCCAGGCGGCCGCCTCGGCGCCCGCCCCCCCGAGGAGGGCCAGCAGACAGAGCAGGCGGGTGGCAGTCACGGTCTAGCGCTCGTAGAGGTTGGGGAGGTCGCCTTCGAGGAGGACGAAGTCGGTGGCGGCGAAGGCCCGGAAGTCGGCGGCGTCGGTGCCGCCGGGGTGGGGGCCGAAGTAGTGCGTCGGGCTCTGGCCGGCGGCCTCGCGGGCCTCGGCGTTCGCGTTGCGCCAGACGAGGGCGTAGGCAATGCGCCGGGCGTCGGGGTCGGACTCGATGGCGCGGAGGAGCCGGTTCGTCCACCAGTCCTCGTCGGGGACGCTTTCCAGACCGGTCTCGGTGAGGGCGGCGATCTTACCCCGCGCGTCGGCCATCCGCACGACCATGCCGAGGCGCCGCGTCATGTCGGTCACGGTCGCGTCAGCCTTCAACGCCTGGTAGTCGTCGGCCCCGAGGACGTCGACGTAGGCGTCACCGGGGTACCGCTCGAGGTACTGCTCCTCGGTCTGGAAGACATCCGGCGAGTAGGCGTAGAGCAGGTTGTGGAGCCCCTTTTCGTCGCGGAGGTATCGGACGGTGAAGCGCCAGAGGGCCTTGTAGTCCTCCGCCGAGGTCAGGTCGGCGCCCCACCAGAACCAGCTCCCGGTGTGCTCGTGGTACGGGCGCAGGATCACGGGGATCGGCCGCCCCGCCTCGTCGCGGAGCCCATCGACGAACTGCGCGAACATGTCGAGCCAGCCCCGGAACTGCGCGTGCCTGTCGCCGCCGGGGATGATGGCGTGGACGGCGGGCGTCGTCTCCCAGGTGTTCCCGCCGGAGACCGGGTTCGCCATGTGCCACGCGAGCGTGATGACGCCGCCTCGCGCGTGGCCCTCCCGGATCCACCGCTGCATGGCCTCGAAGTCCACGCCGTCGAGGTTCGCGTCGGCGCCGAGCTCCAGGTTGCCGAGCTCCCAGCCGTAGACGGCCGGGTAGTCACCCGCCACCTCCTTCACGTCCGACCGGCCCGGCTCGCCCACCCAGCCCACGCCGTAGGCGAGGTCGTCCTGGTGGCCGAACAGGACGTGGTCCGGCGCGAGCCGCTGGAGGTTGACGAACAGCGCCTTCGTCTCGGCCGTCGCCTCCGGGTCGACGAGGGCCGGGCCCTCGGCCCTCATCCGCCCCGACGACGAACAGGCCGAGAGGCCCGCGACGACGGTCAGTAGAAGACTCAGGCGGCGCAACGAACGGACGGGCATCGCGGATGTGGGCTAGGGGAGGCGCCCGGCGGGCACCCGGTAGAGGTCGGGGAGTTCGTCCTCGAACAGCACGAACGGGTCCTGGTAGAACCGGACGAAGTCGGGCGCGCTCGGGTGGCCCGGGTACGGCGCGTAGAAGTGGTCGGCCCGGTCGCCGTCGGGGTTCGCGTTGCGCCAGACGAGGGCGTAGGCGATCCGCCGCGTCATCGGGTCGGTCTGGATGGCGGGGAGGAGCACGTTCGTCCACCACATCGCGTCCGGGATCGTCTCGACGCCGGTCTCGGTGAGGGCGGCGAGCTTGCCCCGCTCGGCGGCCAGTTCGCCGACCGTCCGGAGCCGCTGAGCGAACGTGTCTCGCGAGGCGACCGTCCGGATGCTGTGGTAATCGTCGAATCCGAGAACGTCGATGACGTCGTCGCCGGGATAGCGCTCCAGGTACTCCGCACGGCTGTCGAACACGTCGGTGGAATAGACCGTGAGCACGTTGTGGACGCCCTGCTCGCGGAGGTACTCGACGGTAAAGCGCCAGAGGTCCGTGAACTCGCCCACGGTGCTGTGCGCGCGGCCCCACCAGAACCAGTCGCCCGTGTGCTCATGGAACGGCCGGAAGAGGACGGGGACCGGCTCGTCGGAGCCCGGAGGCGTCAGGCTCTGAAGGAAGGTCGCCAGTTCGTCGAGGGCCCCGCGGTAGAGGGCGTGCCGCTCCGCTCCGGGGAGGATGGCGTGGACCGCGCGCGTGGTGTCCCACGCGTGGGTCCGCGCGACGGGGTTCTCCATGTGCCAGCACAGTTCGGACACGCCGCCGCGCGCATAGGCCTCCAGGATCCACGCCCGGAGCTCAGCCTGCCCCTCGGGATCGGGCTGGTCGAGGCGGCCTCGGCGGAACAGCCGGCTGACGTCCCACCCGTAGACGGCGGGGTACGAGCCAGCCGTGTCTTTCACGTCGGAGCGACCGCGGTCCCCCCGCCACGTGGTCCCGTAGGCCAGATCGTCGTGGTGCCCGAAGAGGACGTGGTCGGGTGAGAGCGCGAGGAGGTTGGCGAAGAGCGCGCGGGTCTGGGGACGCGCCTCGGAATCCGCCGGGCGGATCGGAAGCGTCTCCCCAGACCCCGCGCGGCCCGCGCCGCCGCACCCGCCGATGGCGACCGCCAGCAGGACGAGGGGGAGGGCAGAGATGCGCATGGGTCGAGAGCAAAAAAAGACCCCCATCCGGGCAGGGCAGGCGCGGCGCAGGCCGCGCGCCCACCTCGGAGGGGGGTCCTCGGACGGACGCGGCGGGAGGCTGGCCTCCCGCCGCGCTGGCGTTACCGGATGACCGTCATCCGGCGGGTCTGCGCCCCCACCGGCGTCGTGAGCCGGTAGACGTACGTCCCGCTGGCGAGGTCGTCCGCGTTGAAGCGGACCTCGTGCGAGCCGGCGGGCATCGGGCCCTCGGCGAGCGTCGAGACCTTCCGGCCGAGCACGTCGTAGACGGCGAGCTGGACGTCGGCCGCCTCACCGAGCGCGAACCGGATCGTGGCCGTGCCGGTGGTCGGGTTCGGGAACGAGGCCCCGAGGGCCCAGCCCTCCGGCAGCTCCTCGCCAGCGGTGCCACCGCCGGCGTACACGTTGAAGATGGCGTAGTCCAGGTTGAGTCCACCGGTGCTCGTGGTGAGCGTGACGGTGTGCGTGCCGGGGCCAGTCGTGACCTGCGGCCCGACGACCTCGACGGCGTTGTCGCCGTCGGTGGCCGGGAAGGTGACCGTCCCCCGGCTCTCGCCGTTGACGAAGACCTCGCCCATGGCGCCGGCCGGCGCCTGGTAGAGGAAGCGCGGGAGGATGCTGGACTCGCCGTCGCTCAGCGTCACCGTCCAGGTCGCGCTGCCGCCGGCGCCGAGCGCGGCGTACTGGAAGCCCTGCGGGCAGAAGCCCTCGGCCTCACACTCCTCCGTCACGCCGACCGACGTCGCCTCCGGCGGCGTCAGTTCGTCGACCGTGTTGCCGCCGGCGTCGACGACGGTGACCGTCGAGAACGCCTGGTAGCCCCAGCTCGGGCGGATCCGCAGCGTGTGCGCGCCGGCCGTGAGGTCGAGGAACGCCGACTCGTCGACGTCGGCCGTTCCGGCGTCGTCGAGGAGGTGGTCGGCGCGGAGCTGGTACGTCGTCCAGCCATCGGCCGTCTCGAGCGGGTACGGGCAGGTGCCGCCCGTCCAGGCCGCCGTGCAGAAGAAGAGCTCGCCGCCCCCTTCGTAGTTGCGGAGGTTGTTGCCATCGATCGTGGTGAACTCCCCGCGCGGGTCGCTCCCGCGGAGGTCCGTCAGGATGTCGAGGCCGTAGGTCCCGTCCGCGGGGACCTCGAACGTCCACTCGATGAACCCGCCGCTCTCGACGAAGAAGCTCGTGAAGCCATCCACGGAGACGACCTCGCCGTCCGTGATCGTGGCAGCCTCGCCCTGCGCGACGAGCTGGGAGACCGGGATCGGCGCCGGCGCACCGGCGAGGTCCTGAATCTCCTGGAGGTACGCCTCACGGTTGGCGAGGTAGGTCTCCTTCGCGCTGGGATACCAGTTGAGGTCGCCCAGCGGAAGATCGTCGGTGCCGGCTGTCTTCAGCACGTCGTTCGAGTACGTGAAGTCCTCTGGGAACGGGAAGTTGATGGCCAACGGGTTGTCGACCCGGCCCGGATCCCAGTACACGGCGGCGAACGGCGTCGGCGTGCCCGGGGTCGAGACGTCCTCGACGAACGCCTTGAGTTGGTCGAGCGTCTCGGTCCCGGTCGGGGCCGTCATGAGCCCCGGTGCGACCTGAAGGTTGTTCTGGAAGATCCGGTTCTCCGGGAAGGCGTCGAAGAAGCCCTGCGTCGTGTCGCTGATGATCGGCTGGGCGCGGACGACCGGGTCGAACGTGGCGTAGTACGCCTCGAGCGCCGGGTCGCGGTAGACGTCGTTGTTGGCGAACACGATGCGCCGGTCGCGCTCGAGGCCGAACCGTCCCGGCAGGGGCGAGATGGCGAACACGCCCGTGTAGGGGTCCGCCCGGTCTGGCTGGTTGTAGAGGTCCGCGCTCTCCCCCTGGAAGTAGGGGTTGACCATGATGTTGTTGGCGATGTACGCCTTCTTCCAGATCCCGCCGGCGTTGAACACCAGCCCGAAGTTGACGAGCGTGTTGTGGTTGAACACGAAGAACTCGACGGGCTCGGCCTCCGACTGGAACGGGAACGAGGTGAGGTTGAAGAACGAGTTGTTCTCGAACATCACCGTGTCGGCCCCGGCCTCGAGCCGGATCGCGCGCCCGGCGTAGCGCTGGCTGGCGTTCGCATCGGAGAGGTTCCGGAACTTGCTGTTCCGGACGTAGATGTTGTTGCCGCCGGCCTTGAACCCGAGGTGGTGCCAGTCGTTGCGATCGAAGATGACGCCGTCGTACTCGAAGGTCGAGTTCGTCGAGTTGATGACGATCGGCTCGTAGTTGGCCGTGACGCCCGTGTCGGACTGGCCCTGGATCCAGACGTTCTTGAGCACCTGGCCGCCGGTCCCGTCGCCGCTCGACTCGATCATGACGCCGTCGATGGAGCCGTCGCCGCGCGTGACGCGCTGGAGGACGGCCGGGCCGAAGTCGTCGCAGTTGTCGGGGTTCGTCTCGCCCGCGGGGCAGTCGAGGTCGACGATGTCGGCCTCCTCGCGGGTCTGGCCCACGAGGCGGAGGTCGAACCCGGCGTTCGCGATCCGGTCCTCGTTGTAGTAGAGGCCGCCGCGGCGGAGGACGTAGACGCGGTCCGCCGGGCGGTCCGTGTCATTCGCGATCGCGTTGCGGAGCGCGTTGTTCTCCGGGACGAAGTCGCCGTTCAGGTCCCAGTCGACCAGGCACTCGGCCGGGGCCGTCGGGCAGACGGTGTAGTCCTGCGCGGCCGCGGCGTGCGGCCACGCCCACGCGACCAGCGCGGCGAGGGCGACGAGGGAGGAGTAGGAAAGTCTCATGGGGGCCTCTGGGGCGAGTGATGAGAGAAGAGAGGCCGGCGGATCGCTCCGCCGGCCGAGGAGCGATCAGAGACGGAACCGCGCGCCGACGTCTACGGTGAACCCGTAGAGCTCGCGGTAGCTGAGGGCGTCCTGGTTGAAGAGGTACCCCTCGGCGGCCGTGTTCTGGTTGGTGTAGATCTGGTCCGGCCGGTTGTTGAGGTTGTTCAGGTTGGCGAACACCTCCACGCCGCGCGGGAGCTGCTGGCGGACCGACAGGTCGAACCGGGAGTAGTCGCCGACGAACGTGTCGTAGAGCCGGTTCGTCGGGTCGACGTAGGACGCCGTGTTGCTCTGGAAGAGGTACGAGACGCGCGTCGAGAAGCCCTTGTAGTCGTACCCCAGCGTGACGTTGGCGAGGTGCGCCGCCTGGTCCGGCATCCGGCCGGTCCGCGACGAGTCGACGAACGTGACGATGTCGGTGCAGAGGCGGCCCTGGCACGTCCGCTCGACCTCGCGGCGGACGAACGTGTACGTCGCCTCCGAGAACGACCGCGTGTAGTTGAGGTTGAGGACGAGCCCTCGGAGCGCCCCCGGCAGGTACGAGAAGTTGGTCTGCCACTCGAGCTCGTACCCGTAGAAGGTGACCGGCTCGGGGTTGTTGGCGAACGTCTGGAGGCGCGGGTTGGCCGAGCCCGCGTACCACTCCTCTGGGATGTTCGTCCCCTCCAAGAGGTCCGGCGGGAGCTGGTCCGGGACGATGCTCGGGTATCGGACCGTAAAGATGAGGTCGTCGATCTCCTTGTAGAACCCGGAGACGCCTACGAGCCCGAGGTTGCCCCGAACGATCTGGAGCGAGGCGTCGTAGTTGGTCGCCTGGGACGGGCGGATGTTCGAGTTGGCCGCCGTGACTTGGTAATTGAAGATGTCGATCGACGAGATCGGCGCGTACTGGCTGAAGTCCGGCCGCGTGATCGTCTCGGTCCGCGCCAGCCGAAGCGAGGCCCACTCGACGGGGCGGACGTCGAGGTGGACCATGGGGAGCCAGAACCCGTTGTCGCGCTCGACGGCGATCCGGTCGAGGGCCGGCGGCGGCGCGCCCGGCGTGGCGCCGGTGACCTCGCGGAAGACCTGGCCGTTGTACCGCGCGTAGTCGCCCTCGTAGCGGACGCCCGGGATGAGCGTGACGTAGGGGCCGAGGTCGAGCTGAGCCATCACATAGCCGGCTTGGTAGCGCTCGAGCCCGTCGTAGTCGCGCCCGGCCGAGTCGAGCTGGTCGGGGAAGATCTCGTTGGCGTACTCCTCCTGGGTCCCACGCGGGTTCGGCGAGCACCGGTCGCTCTCGAGCCCGTCGAGCACCGTCAGGAGCAGGTCATAGTCCGGGACGAGGCCGAAGCCGAAGTCGCCGTCGAGGAACTCCTCGCGCTGGTAGTTCGAGAGGACGGCCGTGATCGGCAGCGAGCCCCCTGCGAACGACTCGGCGAGGCCGGGGACCGACTCCTCGAGGCACTGGAAGAGGTCGGCGTCCGGGTACTGGAGGTTGCCGCGGGCCATCCGGTTGTTGTCGAACGTCCGGTCGAGCCAGCGGAGCTTCCCGCCCGTCTTGACGAAGCCCGTGACCCACTCACCGAGGCGGAACGGGACCTGGACGTTGGCCTGGAGCGCCGACTGGTTGTCGTCGAGGTGCGTGTCGTCGACGTAGACCTGTGAGAGCGTGATCGTCGAGTCGACGCGGATGAGGGGCCCGATGTCGAGGGCCGGGACGCCGTAACGGTCCGGGGCGCCGCCCTGGAACCCCGAGCCGTCGTCGGTGAACGTGAACCCGATGTTCCCCGGGCTGTCGGAGCGCGACTGCGTGAGCGAGCCCGTCACGTCGTAGCGGACCCACCCGAAGTCCTGCTCGACGCCGAGGGCGCTCGTCAGGACCGACGTGGTGCCGGAGACGTCCTGGACCGAGTAGTTCAGGTTGTTCTCGGTCGCGTTCTGGAGCCGGAAGAAGCCGTCGTTGCGGAGCTCGTTGTAGAACGCGTTCCCGGTGATCCGCCCGGCGGGCACGGTGTAGTCGACGAGGAGGCTCCCGCCGCTCCGCCCGCGCGTGACGTTCTCCTCGCGCGTGCCGACGCTGCTCACATAGACGAGGTCTTCGTTCGTCTCGGAGTCGGAGGACTGGCCGTAGCCGAGGCTCACCTTGTCGGCGCTCCGGTCGTACTCGTCGGTGTTGACCGTGGCGATGACGCCGATCCGGTCGCCCCAGAACCGGTTGCTGACGGTCCCGACGAACTTGTAGTTGCCGTAGGCATCCTGGAGACCGGTGTAGCCGCCCTGCCCGAGGAGGTCCACGTTGAGGCTGGAGGGCGCGTTCCGGAGGCGGAGGTCGATCGAGCCGCCGATGGCGTCGCCGTCCATGTCCGGCGTGATGGCCTTGCGCACCTCGATCCCGGCGAGGGTGTTCGAGGAGATGAGGGAGAGGTCGACCGACCGGTCGCCCTCGCCGGTGCTCGGCAGGCGGACGCCGTTGACCGTCACGGTGTTGTACTTGGGCGAGAGCCCACGGATGGCCACCTTGTTGGCCTCGCCGCCGGAGCGCTGGATGGCGATGCCGGGCAGCCGACCGATCGACTCGGCCGCGTTGTTGTCCGGGAGCTCCTGAATCCGGTCGCTCGACACCACGTTGCCGACGGTCGAACTCCGGAACTGCTCGTTGATCGCCGAGAGCTGGCCAGCCACCTGGGCGGTCACCTCGACGCCCTCCATGGTCATGAACGAGAGCGCGGCCTCGACCGTCACCGTCCCGCCATCGGGCACCTCGACGGACAGCGTGTCGCTGACGTAGCCGACGTACGAGATGACGAGCTGCTGCGGGCCGGACGGCGCGTTCGGAATCGTGAACCGGCCCTCGGCATCCGTGGCCGCGCCGATCGAGGTGCCCGCGATCCGGGCGCTCGCCCCAATCAGCGTCTCTCCCGAGGAGGCGTCGGTCACGGTGCCCACGATCCGGCCCGCGGCCGGAGTCGTAGCAGACACGGGGGCGGAGGCGAGGACCGCCACCGCGGCGGCGGCGAGGAGGCCCAGGCGGAAGAGGCGGGGAGTCATGCAGGCAGGGGTGAAATCAGCCGGGCTGCGGCGAGACGTTCACGGATAGTATATCAATCAATTTGATTATCGCAAGCGCTTCCGGCGCAAACGTCGCCTCCGAGCTGTGGAGCGATGGCCGTGACGGGCAGGGGGCCATTTTGTGACCTACTCCAGGGCGCCGGCGACGAGCGCTTCCATCCGTTCGGCGTGCGCACGGAGGATGGCCTGGGTGGTGACGTCCGCGTCGTAGATCGAGTACCAGCCCTGATCCTCGTGCGGCGGGTCGCCGATCAGGGGGTCGCCGGGACGCCACGCCTCGCCGGGCGCTCGCGGGCGCGCCTCGCCTGCCCACGACCACACGTTCGTCCCCATCACCGGCCGGCCGGCCTCCGCCAGGTACTCGACGGCCCGGAAGAGCTGGCGGTAGTATCGGTCGCGATACGTCGTCGGGGCCGCAGGATCGTAGGTTCCTCCGTCGCGCGAGGCGCCGAACTCCTCCACCACGAGCGGCTTGCCCAGCCGGTCGGCGTAGCCGACGTGGTCCCCGAGGTAGGCGAGGGCGTTGGCGACGGCCTCCGGGAACGAGGCGTCGGGGTCGTCGGCCTGGGGCCGGTACCACTGCCAGTTCTCGATCCAGATGTGGATGGTGAGGTAGTCGAGGTTCGGGGACCGGCTTACGCGCTCCCACTGCGTCCGCGGCGCGTCGTAGCCGTTCTGGAGTTTGCCCTCGCCGCCGAGCGAGACGAGGTGGTTCGGGTCGAGGGCCTGGAGGAGCCCGGCCGTCCGGTCGGCCCAGAGGACATAGGCGTCGGAGTTCTGGAAGCCGCGCGGCTCGTTGCCCAGCTGCCACGCCATGATGGCCGGGTCGTCGCGGTAGGGCCGGCCGGTGACGGTGTTGGTCCGGAGCACGAGGTGGCGGATGGCGTCGTCGGCCATGCGCATCGCGTCCTCGTTGGTGTAGAACAGGGCCGCGTACATCTGGAACGCGTCCCAGGTGTGCTCCCCGGCGTTCGGGTACGGGACGGGCGTGCCGGTCGCCCAGCTCACGTACTGGGCCATTCCGCCGGACCACTGGAAGAAGTTGTTCAGGACGAGGACGGCTGTCATGTCGCGCGCGCCCATCTCCGCCAGGAGGACGTCCAGCCCTTCGAGGAGATCCTCGTCGTAGACGCCGGGGGCGTTCTGGACCGCCGGTTGCACGCGCCATGGCTGGTCGGCCGGGCCCTCGCTGAGAGCCAGCACGCGGACGTTGGTGACCCCGAGCGCCTGGAGCCGGTCCAGCTCGCGGACGAGCCGGGCGCGGTCGCCCCCCTCCCCGTCCGAGCCCAGGTTCATCCCGAACCACAGGTTCGCCCCGGCGAAGTAGTACGGCCGGCCGCGACGGACGAGGAGGCCGTCCTCCACGCGGACGAACTCCTCCTGGGCGAGGGCGGGCCCCGCAAGGACAGCGATCAAAACGAGGCAGGCGAGCGGACGCATGGGGTCAGGCGAGGGGCTCGGCGCGGCCCATCACCTCGAGGCAGGCGCGGGCGTTGTGATAGGGGCACTTCCAGAGGCCGGCCTTGTCCTCCTCCCGGTACGGCTCCCCGTCGCGGTCCACGCGGAAGAACCACTCCCCGCCCTCACGGTCCACGAGCGTCTGCTGGATAAAGGCCCAGGTGCGCGAGGCCGCGTCCAGGAAGGCCCGGTCGCCCGTCCGCTGGAAGGCATCGAGGAACCCGACGACGGCCTCAGCCTGGGGCCACCAGTGCTTGTCGGTGTCGAGGCGGCCGTCGGCGTGGCGCTCGTTGAAGAGCGCGCCGTCGGCGTCGAGCCCCTCCTCCAGGACGAGCCGCGCGAGCCGCGCCGTCGCGTGCCGGACCCGGTCGGCGAGCGCGGGGTCGCCGAGGACGGCCGCCGCTTCGTCGAGGAGCCAGCTCGCCTCGATGTCGTGGCCATACGAGACGGTGCCCGACGTGGGCGTCCAGTCCGCCTCGAAGAAGCCCGAGAGGTGCCCCGTCGCCGGGTCGATCACGTGGTCGAGGAAGAGGCCGAGGATCTCGCGGAGCCGGTCCGCCAGCCCGGCGTCGGGCCAGACGCGGGAGAGGTTGGTGTACGCCTCCAGCACGTGGAGGTGCGTGTTCATCGACTTCGGCGCGTCCTCGTCCTTCTCGCTCAGGCGGACGTCCGCCGCCGGCCCCCAGTCTCGCGAGAACGCTTCGAGGTAGCCGCCATGGGCCGCGTCCACGGCCCGCGTCTCGACGAGCCGGTACAGCGCTTTCGCCCACGCGAGCGCCTCCGCGTCGTCCGTGAGGCGGACGTACTCGGAGAGCCCGTAGATCGCGAACGCCTGGCCGTAGGTCTGCTTCTTCGCGTCGAGCGGCGCCCCCTCGGCTGTGACGGTCCAGAACACGCCCCCGTGCTCGGGGTCGCGGAAGGTGTCGCGGAGCGCGTGGTACGCCCGGTCGGCCTCGGCGCGCCACGCGTCGGTGCCGAGCGCTCGGCAGGCCGCCGCGAACGTCCACAGGATGCGGGCGTTGAGCACGCTGCCCTTGGGCGCGTCCGGGACGCGCCTGCCGTCCCCGTCGATGCGGCCGACGAAGCCGCCGTGCTCGTCGTCGAGGGTGCGCCCGGCCCAGTACGGGAGGATGTGGTCGACGAGTTCGGCACGTGCCTCGACCGCGAGAGATGCGACGGGCTCCATGGGCTACGACCTGCCGAGGTGGACGCGGTTCTTCCGGATGAGGGCGAGCCGCTGTGCGACGGCCTCGGCCGAGCGGAGCGAGTCGGGCGGGGTGTTCCGCGCGTAGTCCACCAGCCGATCGACGGTCGAGGTGGCCACGTGGAGGCGCGTGTCGGACGAGCCGTAGTAGATGAACACGGCCCCGTCGTCGTCGGCGATCCAGCCGTTCGTGAACGTCACGTTCGAGACGTCGCCGACGCGCTCCTCGGCCTGCGGCTCGATGAAGTGCCCGCCCGGCGCGTGCGTCACGCGCCACGGCTCGTCGAGCGCCGTCAGGAAGAGGTACGTCACGTAGCGGAGCCCGGCGGCCGTGTTGCGGACCCCGTGCGCGAGGTGGAGCCACCCGGCCTCCGTCCGGAGGGGCGGCGGCCCCTGCCCGTTCTTCACCTCCTTGATGGTGTGGTACACGCGTGGGTCGATCACCGCCTCGCGCTCGACGCGGGCGCCGTCCATCGTGGGCGAGGTGCCCCAGCCGATACCGCCGCCGGAGCCGGCTGAGATGAAGCCGTCCTGGGGCCGCGTGTAGAGCCCGTAGGCGGGGCCGTCCGGCCCGTCGACGAACGTGGGGTGGAGCACCACGTTGCGCTGCTGCGGGCTGGGCGTGACGAGGTCGGGCAGGCGCTCCCACGTCCGCAGGTCCTTCGTCCGCGCGATCCCGCACTGGGCGACGGCGGCCGAGAGGTCACCCGCGGCGTGGGCCTCGCGATCCGGGCGCTCGGTGCAGAAGAGGCCGTAGATCCACCCGTCCTCGTGGCGCGTCAGGCGCATGTCGTAGACGTTCGTGTCCGGATCGTCCGTCTCTGGCATCACGAGGGGCTCGTCCCAGAACCGGAACCGGTCGACGCCAGTGCGGCTCTCGGCGATGGCGAAGAACGACTTCCGGTCGGCCCCCTCGACGCGCGCGACGACGAGGTATGTCCCGTCGTGCTTGATGGCCCCGGCATTGAACACGGCGTTGACGCCCAGCCGCTCCATCATGAACGGGTTCGTGGCCGGGTCGAGGTCGTAGCGCCACGCGAGGGGCGCGTGGGCCCCGGTGAGGACGGGGTAGCGGTAGCGGGTGTAGACCCCGTTGCCGAGTGGCTCGGGCTCGTTGGGGCGGGCGATCAGGGACTCGTGCGCGGCACGGAGGGCCCGGAGGCGCTCGGACGGCGAGTCGGCCGCGGCGGGGATGCCGTCGCCCCCAGGCAGGAGGTCAGATGCGAAGGCCATCGGACAGAACCAGGTCAGGCAGGAATGGAGGGGCCGCCGACGGCCGGGCGCGGGCGCCCGTCGGCCGGTGAGGGGGCGGGGTCGCTCGCGGCCTCGGCCAGCCCGTGTCGGCGGATCACGTCGCGGTACCAGGAGGCCGAGGCCTTCGGCGTCCGCGCGCCGGTGTCGAAGTCGACGTGGACGATCCCGAACCGCTTGGCGTAGCCCATCGCCCACTCGAAGTTGTCGAGGAGCGACCAGACGAAGTACCCGCGGATGTCCACGCCGCGCGCGGCGGCCTCGTGGCAGGCGGCGAGGTAGCCCCGGAGGTAGTCGATCCGCTGCCCGTCGTCGACGGGCTCGTCGGTCGCGCAGCCGTTCTCCGTCACGATCACCGGGGGCGAGCCGTACCGCTCGTCGATCCACGTGAGCAGCTTGCGGAACCCCCACGGCACGACGGGCCAGCCCATCGCCGTCGTGGGCCACGCCGGGTCGGCGGAGAGCGTGATGTCCTGGTCTTCGAGCAGCCCGCCGTTGCTGCCCGCGTCGGCGTCTCCCCCGCCGTCCTCGTGGGCGACGAGGTGGGTGGTGTAGTGGTTGATCCCGAAGAAGTCGGTCGAGCCCTGGATGCGCACGCGGTCCTCGTCCGAGAACGTGGGGAGGCGGTCGCCGAGGCGCTCGCGCATCGACGCCGGGTAGTCGCCGTGGTAGAGCGGGTCGGCGAACCAGCCGAGGAAGAACTCGAGGGCGCGTTGGGCCGCGGCCCGGTCCTCCGGGGTGCCCGAAGCGGGCTCCCGCCAGTCGCCGTTGTTCGCCATCCCGATCAGCCCGCCCTGCCGCTCCTGGAACTCGCGGCGGTAGACCTCGGCCGCGGCGCCGTGCGCGCGGAGCATCTCGTGCCCAGCCCGGTACGGCTCCACCGTGGAGACACGCCCCGGCGCGAAGTGGCCTGTCCCGTAGCCCAGGATCGCCGTCACCCACGGCTCGTTGAGCGTGATCCATCGCGTGACGCGGTCGCCGAAGTGCTCGAAGCAGATCCGGGCGTAGTCCGCGAAGAGGTCCGCCATGCGCGGGCTCAGCCACCCGTCGTGCTCCAGCTGCAGCGAGAGCGGCAGGTCCCAGTGGTGGAGCGTCACCCACGGCGTGATGCCGTGCTCCAGGAGCGCGTCGATCAGGTCCGAGTAGAACCGCAGCCCCTCCTCGTTGGGCGCGCCCGTGCCCGTGGGCTGGATGCGCGGCCACGAGATCGAGAAGCGGTAGGCCGTCAGTCCGAGGTCGGCCATGAGCGCCACGTCCTCGCGGACCCGGTGGTAGTGGTCGCAGGCGACGTCGCCCGTGTCGCCGTCGCGGGTCTTGCCCGGCGTGTGCGCGAACGCGTCCCACACGGAGAGCCCCTTGCCGCCCTCCTGCCACGCCCCCTCGATCTGGTAGGCGGAGGTGGCGGCGCCCCACACGAAGCCCTCTGAGAAACGGCGCATGCTAGGCGGGGACGGGGACGTCGACGGGCGGGCGGCTCGTGCCGTCGGACGACGCGCCGGGCGAGCCGCCGGCGGACGCCGCGTCGAGGTCCGGCTGCTCGGGGTAGTCCTCCAGCGTGTCGTACCAGTTGACCTTGAGGAACGCGCTCGTCGCCAGCACCACGCCGACGGCGATCGCGAGGGCCCTCCAGTCCTCGATCACGACGAGGATGCCGACGGCCACGAGGGCCGTCTGCCACGCGATCCCGACGATCACGTTGACAAGGTCGCGCCGGAAGTGGCCGTTGGCCTGGATCTCCGGGTGCTCGGCCACGACGGCGTCGTGCACCGGCGTCCAGAAGCCCCACGGGCGCACCTTCAGGTAGAAGTCGCGGAGTACCTCCGGCGGGTCCGGCGCCGTGAGGAGGCTGCCCGCGATGCACCCGACGAGCGAGAGGCCGAGGATGAGCGGGAAGGCGTAGAGCGGGGTCGCCGCGCCGTAGTCGAGGCCGAGGAGGCCCATCACGGGGCTCGCGATCCCGGCGCCGACGATGCCGGCCAGCATCCCCCAGAAGTAGCCGTAGCTGTTGAACCGCCACCAGTGCCACTTGAGGAGGTTCGAGGCCGCGTACCCGCCGTAGAGCGCGCCCACGAGCCACTGCACGATCTCGTTGAGGTTCTGGGCCACGAACCCGAACGCCGTCCCGATGACCACTACGACGATCGAGACGAGGTAGCTCATCCAGACGTACCGCTTCTCCGGCGCCGTCGGGTTGATGTACCGCTTGTAGACGTCGTTGACGATGTAGGCCGGCGCAGCGTTGACCGTCGCGGCGTAGGTGCTCATGAACGCCGCCAGGAGCGCGGCGATGAGCAGGCCCAGGAGGCCCGTCGGGATGAACTCGCGGAGCGCGAACGGGAGGATCAGCTCGAAGTTGACGTCGGAGCCCATCCCTGCCAGTTGGTCGCGGAAGAACACGAGGGCCAGGACGGTCAGGCCGGTGATGAGCATGTAGCGCGGGACCATGAGGACGAGGCTCACGAGCCCGCTCATCTTGGCGGCCTCGCGGGGCGTCCGCGCCGAGAGGATCCGCTGCATGTCGTAGTTCGGCGCCGGGCCGGCCATGCTGCTCAGGACCCCCTTGAACAGCATCATCATGAAGAAGGCCCCGAAGAGCGTGTAGCCGTCGGCCGCGATCTTCTCGTTGGCGGATGGCAGGAGCGCGCCCCAGTCGAGGTCGAGCGTCCAGCCGAACCAGAGGTTCGACCACCCGTCGGGCGTGACGGCCGCGAGCGTCTCGGGCGACACCTGCTGCATGGCGATCCCGCCCACCCAGAGGCACGCCACCGTCATGATGACGAACTGGAGCACCTCGGTGAACACGACGCTGAACATCCCCCCCTTCACCACATAGAGCGTGGCGATGGCCGTGATGGCGAGGCCCCACAGGTTCGCGTTCCACGTCGGGTCCGTCGAGAGCTGGAACGGGAGGAAGGCCGCCGCGAACTGCCCGATCCCGATGAACCCGTAGGCCAGGAACCCCACCACGTTGATGAGCGCGAAGAGGACCACCACGAGGTGCGAGAGCTTGGCCCCGCGCGTATCGCCGAACCGGAAGCGGATCCACTCGGCCCCCGTCATCACACCCGAGCGCCGCAGCCAGACCGAGAGGTAGACCATCAGGAACACCTGGTTGAAGACGGGCCACAGCCAGGGGATCCAGACGCTCTTCATCCCATAGACGAAGAGGAGGTAGACGAGCCACATCGTCCCCGAGATGTCGAACATGCCCGAGGCGTTCGAGAGGCCGAGGGCGTACCACGGGATCTCGTTGCCCCCGAGGAAATAGTTCTGGATGCTCTTGGAGGCCTTCCGCGAGATCCAGAAGCCGATCCCCACCGTCGCCACGATGTAGGCGCCGATGATGGTGAGGTCGATGGGGTGGAGGTTCATGCGTCGGCGAGGGGCGTCCGGAGGGAAGCGCTTCCGCCGAAGCTAGCCCGAAGGGACTAGTAAATCAAAACGATTGACAATCTGTTCGCCGAACCGCGCGGACCGCCGTTCTGCTGCCCGGCGTAGGTTGTCCGCCATGCTCACCGGCACCAACCTCTCCCACGCCAAGCGGCACAACCTCCAGATCGTCCACGAGACGATCCGGCTCTACATGCCGATCTCGCGGGCCGACGTGGCGCGGCGCACCGGCCTCACGGCCCAGACCATCTCCAACCTCGTCCGCCAGCTCGTCGACGCCGGCCTGGTGGTCGAGACGGCCCGGGCGACGGGCGGGCGCGGCGCCCCGCCGATCCAGCTGGAGGTGAACCCCGATGCCGCCTTCGCCGTCGGGCTCGACCTCGACACGGACCACCTGACGGCCGTCCTCGTGGACCTCTCGGGCGCCGTCCGCGCGCGCATCCACCACGAGATCCGCCTCAGCTCCCCCGAGGCCGCGCTCGACCTGTGCGTGGAGACGACACACGCGCTCACCGACCAGATCGGGCTCCAGTTCGACCGGGTCTGGGGCGTCGGGGTCGGCATCCCGGGGCCGATGCGGCCGGGGCCCGACGGGACCTACCTCGTGAGCCCCATCGCCTTCCCCGAGTGGCACGACGTGCCGCTCGCGGAGCAGCTCCACGAGAAGCTCGGGCTGCCCGTCTTTATCGAGAACAACGCGATGGCCGCCGCGCTCGGCGAGCACTGGTACGGCGCCGGCCGCCACCTCTCGACGTTCTTCTACGTCTACCTCGGGAGCGGGCTCGGCGGCGGCCTCGTGGTGCAGGGGACGCCCTTCGAGGGACACACGGGCAACGCTGGCGAGATCGGGTACCTCTCCCCTCGCACCGGCCGCTCGGCCGACGGGGCGACGCACGTGGGCCAGGCCTTTAACCTGGCCCTCCTTTACGAGCGCCTCCGGAAGGCCGGCGTCGAAGCGTCGACGCCCGACGACCTCCTCCCGCTCCACGAGGCGGGCGAGCCTACGTTCGAGGGCTGGTTCGACCGCGTGGCGGAGGAGCTCGGCGCCCTCCTCTTCACCGTCCGGGCCATCCTCGACCCCGAGGCCACCTTCATCGGCGGGCGCTGGCCCAACCGGCTCCTCGCCGACCTCATGGAGCGCGCCGCGGACCACCTCCAGGACGCCGCCGTTCCCGGCGGCCTCGACGTGCCCCTGCTCCACCTCGCCACGGCCGGCGCCGACGCCGGCGCGCTGGGCGTCGCCTCGCTGCCCCTCTACCACGCCTTCGCCCCGCTCCAGCGAACGGCCCTCCGCCTCGCAGACTCGACGGACGGCAAGACGGAAAAGACGGCGGCGGGGTCGGCGTTCGAGCGGTCGGGCGTCATCGGGCAGCCCTGACACCAGCGGGGCGCGGCGCATCGGCCGGCCGTCCTCACCAGCCCGTCAGGTCGCGCACCACGGGTTCCAGCTCGTCGGCCATCCGGGCCTGCTCCTCTAGGCCGGGGTGACCGCTACACCCGGCCACGTAGCGGCCGTCGAACGAGAAGGTCGTGAGGGCCTCGTCGCCCTCGGCGGCCCGCCGCGCGGCGATGGCCCGGAGATCGGCCGCCAGCCGGTCCTTCTGCGCACCGTCGAACGCGGGGCTGTTCAGGAGGAGGATCGGCGCGTCCGGGTACCGCTCGCGGACGTGCCCGAGGAACCGGACGTAGTCGGTGACGAAGGCCTCATCGTCGAGGTCCGGGCGGGGCGTCTCGCCGTCCCCTGCCGAGAAGTCGTTGGTCCCCAGCGCGACGACGACGAGGTCCGGGCGGTACCGCGAGAAGTCCCACGGCACCACCGCGTCGGTGTACTCCAGGTAGACCCCGTCGTAGACGTCCGGCATCACCGGGCCGGGCGAGTTCCAGTTCCGGTGCATCCCCATGCCGGACACCGAACTGAGCATCCACTGCGCCCCCAGCTGCCGGGACAGGCGGGGACCATAGGCCAGCCAGGCGTGCGTCGGGTCGAACCACGTGCCTTCCCCGCAGGCCACGGGCTCCGGGTCGGCACCGAAGCCGCTCGTAATCGAGTCGCCGATGAACTCGATCCGCCGGTCCGGGAGCGGCGGCGCGGGCAGGATCTTGGCTGCCGAGACCGACACGAGGCGGTTGTGACCGTTCTGCCCCTCGGTCGCCTTGCTCAGGGCCAGGGTGTGCTCGCCGGGCGGGAGGTCATGGGCCAAGACGTAGTCGTGCTGGCCCGGCCGGGTCCGAAACCGAACAGGCTTGCCCCAATCGACGACGACGGTGAACCAGTTGTACCCGGACCCGTCGCGGAACTCGTCGTTGAGGCGGGCGGTGAGGCTGGCCCCCTGGAACCGGACGTAGACCGTGACGCCGGACGCGCCGAAGGCGACAGCGCCGTCGTCTTCGACGAGGTGGCGGCCCATCACGCGGATCCGCGCATCGCTGGCGGGGACGGCCTCGCCTGTCTCCGTCGAAGGCTCGCTCCGGAGGCGGCGGGCCACGTTCAGCAGGGCGCGGGCGTTGTGGTACGGCCCCTTCCAGATGTTTCCCTTATCCGCGTGGCGCAGCCCGGGCTGACGGTCCAGGGTGCCGGAGTACCAGCCGCCGTGCTCGTGGTCCACGAGGTAGCCCTGGATGAGGCCCCACATCTGGAGGAACCGGTCGTGGTAGCGCGCCCGCTCGGCCGGGTCGAGGTCGCCCATGAGGAGGAGCGTGTTGAGCCCTTCGGCCTGCGCCCACCAGTTCTTCGTCGAGTCGACCACGACGAGCGGGTCGCCGTCACGGAAGTAGTAGCCGGCCTCCATGAACCCGCCATTCCGCGTGTCCCAGCCGGTGCGGAGGCTGTGGTCCACCATCCGCTTGCCCGCGGCGAGCGTCTCGGCCGGGTCGAGCCCGAGGGCCTCGGCCGCCTCCAGCATGAGGTAGGCCGTCTCCACGTCGTGCCCGAACGAGACGTGGTCGTAGTACCCGTTCGCCTCGCGGACGGCGGCGGACGAGTCGCGGTAGGAGACCGGCGTCCAGTCCGGGAGGGAGAACAGGGTGAGCGTGCCGGGATCGACGGTGATCGTGTCGCGGATGAGGAGGAGCATCTCTTCGATCCGGGCGCGGAGCGTCGGGTCGGGCCAGACGCGGTACAGCTCGGTAAGGGCCTCCAAAATGTGGATCGACGAGTTCTGGTCCTTCGGCGGCGTCCGCCCCAGGCCCTCGCGGAGCGGCACGCCCTCGCGCGTGAGGTAGTTGAAGTAGCCGCCGTGCTCGGGATCGTGGGCGTGCGCGTCGAGCCAGCGGAACGCGTCCTGCGCGAGCGCGAGGGCGTCCGCGTCGCCCGTCGCCTCGTAGGCCGCCGCGAGCCCGTAGATGCCGAACGCGTTACCGTAGGCCTGCTTGATCAGGCGGCCGTCGGGCTCGGGGACCGGCGTCCCGTCGCGCTCGACGAGCCAGTAGAACCCGCCGTGCTCGGCGTCCCACATCCGGTCGCGGAGGAAGGCGACCCCGTGGCGCGCCATCTCGCGGTAGGCCGGGTCGTCGGTGCGCATCGCGGCCTGCGCCGTCGTCCAGGTGTGGCGGGCCTGGGTGACGATCATCTTTTGCTGGTCGCCCACCGGCGTCCAGGCGTGGTCGAAGCGGCTGACGAAGCCGCCGGCCTCGCGGTCGACGGCGCGGGGGTACCACGCCTCCAGCACCTGGCGGAGGGCGACGTCCATCTCCTCAGCCAGCGTCCGGCGGACCTCCGGCGTGAGCGGCCCCGCGGCCGGCTGGGCGACCGCGGGCGCCATCAGGGACAGGGCGGAGGCGAGGGCAACAAGACGGATCATCGAGGCAGGGTTAGCGAGTGACGACGAGCATCCCGTGCGTGACGCGGGTGCCGGCCACCACCCGGACGAGGAAGGTCCCGCTGACTGCGGGCGCTTCGACCGGCGCCACGAGCGTCCCGGCCGGCTTCGTCCCCAGCACCTGGCGGGCGACGAGCCGCCCCGTGACGTCGAACGTCTCGACGGTCACGTCGGCGGGCGCGTCGAGGGTGAGGCGGAACGTGGCCGGGCCGGCTGTCGGATTGGGGTAGAGCGCGAGGCCCCCGAGCGCAGGCGCCTCTGGCGACGCCTCCCCGGCCGTCGCGAGCGTGTAGCTCCGCCAATCCGGCAGCTCGTCGCGCGTCAGGACCGCCTCGCTCGTGTAGACGTCAGTCAGCCGGTCCGGGTCGAGGTCGCGGATGAAGCTCCCTTCCCAGACGGCGAACCAGCTCCACGTCACGCCGAAGTCGGACGAGCGCGTCATATCCGGGAGCGTCCCGGTCTCGGAGAGGGCGACGAGCTTCTCGCCCCCGAACTGGTCCTGGAGCATCGACCACGCGCCCTGGAAGACGTTGTCCGGATCGTCGATGTACTTGTCCACGCCCACCACGTCGACGTAGGCGTCGCCCGGGTACCACGCCGCCTGGTCCGCGTCCTCGGGGCGGTGGGTGTGGACCCAGATCAGGTTGTGGAGCCCGTGGTACGTGACCAGCCGGTCGTACATCAGCCGCCACAGCTCGACGTAGGGCCCCGGCCCCTTCGCGCCCCACCAGAACCAGCCGCCGTACGCCTCGTGGAGCGGGCGCCACAGGACGGGCACGTCGGCGTCCTCGAACTTCTGGAGCTCGATGGCGATGGTGTCGATGTCCCGCAGGAGCAGGTCGTAGCGCGCTCCGCCCGGCCCCTCCGCGAGCGCCGCCTCCACGTCGAACGTCGTCGCCTCGGTGTAGAACCCGCGCCACCACGGCTGCTCGCTCGTGTTGAGCAAATCCGTCGGGGCGTTCCAGTGCCACATGAGCGCGACGATCCCGTCGTCGCCGGCCCACTCGATCCAGTGCTCGGCCCAGCCGGTCGGGTTGGCACCGTGCGCGCGCCGCGAGGGCGAGTAGTTGATGAGGTCGAACGCGCCGACGGCCGGCACCTTCCCGGTGACGCTCGTCACGTAGTCGATCTCGCGCGTGGACGGCGCGCCGTTCTGGTAGCCGTCCTGCTGCCCCGCGAGGATGTGCTCGCCGTAGATGTCACGGAGGAACGCGAAGAGCCCGCGCGTGGCCGGCGTCGCGTCGGGGTCCGTCAGGACCGGCGGCGGGACGGCCGGGCGCGGGTACGAGACCGGCGCGAGGCGGAGGTAGTCCACATCGAACGTGCCGTGGACCGTCACGGTGTGGGCCCCGGCGCTCAGCCGCCGCTCGGCGACGACGCGCTCGCTGAAGCCGCCCCCGACGAGCACGTTGCCATCCGCGAGGGGCTCCCCGTCGAGGCGGACCTCGTACGACGCGAATCGGCCGTTCCCGGCCACCGCCAGCCGGACCTCGACGAACGCGCCCGTCGCCTCGACGGTGAACCGGAGGCTGTCGCCCGGCTGGCTGAGGCCGGTCACGTATCCCGTCCCCGAGTACCCGGCGCGGCTCGTGGCCACCGAGGCACTCCCGATGCGCGTGGCATCCTCGGCTTCGAGGGCACCGTCGGTCTGCGCATGAGGCGCGGCGGCGAGGACGAGGAGCAGAAGGGCAAACCGGATCATCGAGTGGGGGGCGGAGTGCGCCGGCGCGGGGGTCGGTTAGCTGGCGAGGAGCAGGTCGGCCATCTGGCGGTCGAGCTGGTGGCCGCGGAAGTCCTCGTAGGCGACGTCCTCGCGGCCGCTGTCGAGGATGCCGAACGAGCCCCGGAAATTCCACATCGCCCAGCCCCAGCCCATCTCGCGCCAGAGGCTCGTGACGTCCTCCATCCAGCCGAGGCAGGCCGCGTGCGGGGTCTGGTTGTAGCACCCCCACTCGCCCACGTGGACCGGCACGCCGGCGTTCACGAGCGGGACCCACGTGTCGATCAGCTCGGCGCGGAGCGTCTCCTTGTTCCAGAGCCGCCCGTCCTTGTCGGTCATCGGCCAGGTCGGCACCTCGAAGCTCTCGAACTCGTCCTCCGGCACCCAGGTGGCGGTGTAGTGGCTGACCATCTTGGGGAGGTAGCCGCGCGTGCTCTGGACGAGCCCGAGCGGGACGACGCCCGGCACCGGCGTCTGGCCGATGTCGGCGCCGTCGGCCACGATGAGGCGGTCGGGGTCGATGGCCCGGATCGCGCCGACGAGCCGGTGGGCCACCTCCACGTAGCGGCTCTGGTCCTGGTACGACCACGGCGGCTCGTTGAACAGGTCGTACGAGACGTCCTGGTTGGACGTGTACTTGTACCGCTCGGCGAGCGTCTGCCAGTGAAGGAGCGCGGCGTCCATAGCGAGCTCCATCTCCGCGCGCGGGCTGTCGAAGAGGAGGTGCGGCTCCAGCTCGCGCCGGTTGACGCAGTAGCCGGGGATCCGGTGGAGGTTCAGGTTGACGTGGAGCCCGTACTTCTGCCCGTACTCGACGGCCTCGTCCACCTTCGCGAGCCCGTCCTCGTCGATCGTCATCCAGTCGTCGGGCGAGGACCACGCCCAGTACGACATCGGGATGCGGACGAAGTCGAACCCGAGCTCGGCGATCCAGGCGAAGTCGGTCTCCACGAACGACCGGTCGCGGTCGCCGCCCGTCAGCTCCGTGAGGTTGAAGCCGCGCCAGCGCGGGATGCGCGGCTGCGTCCGCGTGCCCGGCACGTCGCCGGGCCGGCTGACGATCACCTCGCCGCCGGTGGAGCGCGCCGGAGCGGGGTCGCCAAGGACGGCGCTCTCGGGCGCCGCCGTCACGGCGCCCGGCGACGCGCAGCCCGAGGCGGCGAGGCCGGCGGCGGCGGCCGAGGCGGTTCCGAGAAAAGCGCGGCGGTCCATGGCGTACATTCGTCAATTGAGTGGACAAAAGAGAATACGCCCGTCCGCAAGCGCTTCCAACCCCTGCCCGCCGTGTTCCGTCCTTTCCCGGTCTTCCTCGTGCTCCTGGCGGCGTCGACGTCCGCGCAGACGCCCGCCTTCCACCTGACCGACCGCGGCTACTTCGAGCGCGGCGGCGTGAGCGTCATGGCATTCCAGGACTTCTACCCGGACGGCCACCAGGGCGGCCTCACCGTCGTCCAGCACGGCGTCCGGATCGCCGCCAACGGCGACCTCCGCCTGAACGCGACGCCCGGCCAATGGGACCCGGTCCCGACGCAGGACTCCCGCGACGTGGTCGGCGGCGAGATCGTGACGCGGCTCTCGTACCCGGACCCGAGCAAGAACCGGACGGGCTTCAACCCGATCGCGTACCCGGACCTGGAGATGAGCTACGCCGTCCGCGCCCGCGCCGAGGGCGATGCCGTCGTGGTGACGGTCGACCTGGACGAGCCGCTGCCGGCCGCGTACGTCGGCGAAGTCGGGTTCAACCTGGAGCTGTACCCCGTCGACCTCTTCGGCAAGGGCTGGCTGCTTGGCGACGCGCGCGGCCAGTTCCCCCGTCAGCCGAACGGGCCCATGGCCGTCGACGCCGATGGGCGTGGCGCAGGCCATCCCGTTCGCCACGGGTCAGACGCTGACGGTCGCACCGGAGGACGAGGCGCTCCGCCTGACGATCCAGAGCGAGACGGGCGAGTTGCTCCTGCTCGACGGCCGGAATCAGCACAACAACGGCTGGTTCGTCGTCCGCGAGGTGGTCCCGGCCGGCGCGACGACGGGCGCCATTGAGTGGACGATCCGCCCGCACGCCATCGACGGGTGGATGTACGAGCCCGTCGTCCAGGTCTCCCAGGTCGGCTACCACCCGGACCAGCGGAAGGTGGTCGTGATCGAGCACGACGCCCGCGACACGGAGCGGACGCCGGCCCGGCTCCTCCGGCTCGGCGCCAACGGCATCGAGATCGTTCGTGAGGCGGTGCCTGCGGTGTGGGACGGCGACTTCCTCCGTTACCAGTACCGCCTGTTCGACGTCTCCGACGTGACGACGCCGGGCCTCTACGCCGTCGAGTACCGCGGCCGGCGGACCCACGCCTTCGAGATCGCGCCCGACGTCTATGCCCGCGACGTGTGGCAGCCGACGGTCGACTACTTCCTGCCGGTCCAGATGTGCCACATGCGCGTGGAGGACCCCTACCGCCTGTGGCACGGCGTCTGCCACCTCGACGACGCGCGCATGGCGCCGGCCGACTCGACCCACTTCGACGGCTACGTCCAGGGCCCAGACCTGATGACGGAGTTCGAGGCCGGCCAGCACGTCCCGACCCTCGACGCCGGCGGCTGGCACGACGCCGGCGACGACGACCTCCGCATCGAGTCGCAGGCGGACGAGGTGTGGGTGCTGGCCGCGTCCTACGAGGCGTTCCTCGCCCTCCGCGCCTACGACAACACGACCGTCGACCAAGACGCACGCCTCGCCCAGATCCACCGGCCCGACGGCGTCCCGGACCTCCTGCAGCAGATCGAGCACGGGACCCTGACCATCGTCGGCGGCTACCGGTCGCTCGGGCGGCTCTACCGCGGCGTCATCGTCCCGACCCTGGAGCAGTACCGGATGATCGGCGACTTCGCCGGCAGCACCGACAACCTCATCTACGACGCCGACCTCGCGCCGAGCGAGCGGACCGCCACGCACTCCGCCGTCCCCGACGACCGGTGGGTCTTTACGGAGCAGAACGCCGGGCACGAGTTCAAGGGCATCGCTGCCCTCGCCATCGCCGCACGCGTGCTCCGCGCCTACAACCCGGACCTGGCCGCCGAGGCGCTCGACGACGCCGAGGCGCTCTGGGCCGAAGACCGCGACGCGAGCCGTGCCCTCGCCGACCAGACCGCGGCCGCTGTCGAGTTGCTCCTCACCACGCGCGGCGACCGCTACCGCCGGTGGATCCTCGACCACCAGGACGAGATCGTCGCCCAGATCGGCCGGACGGGCTGGAGCGTGGGCCGCGCCCTCCCCCTCCTGGGCGCCGACTCGTTCGCGTCCGCCGTCCGCGAGGCCGTCGCGGACCAGTTCGCCGAGACCGTCGAGGCCCAGCGGAGCACGCCGTACGGCGTCCCCTACGAGCCGTACATCTGGGGCGCGGGGTGGGGCATCCAGGCCTTCGGCGTGCAGCAGTACTTCCTGCACCGCGCCTTCCCCGACGTCGTCTCGGCGGACTATATGCTGAACGCCCTCAACTTCATTCTGGGCGTCCACCCCGGCGTGAACACGGCGTCGTTCGCGAGTGGCGTGGGGGCCACCTCGGTGGAGCGCGGCTACGGCCTCAACCGGGCGGACTACGCCTACATCCCCGGCGGCGTGGCCTCCGGGACGGCCCTCATTCGCCCGGACTTCCCCGAGCTCAAGGACTACCCCTACCTCTGGCAGCAGGCCGAGTACGTGATGGGCGGCGGCGCCACGCACTTCATGCTCCTCGCCCTCGCCGCCGACCAGGTCCTCAACGAGACCGACTGAGTCTGCCCCTGCCATGTCCCTTTCCCGTGTGTGGTGGTTCCTCGCGGTCGTTCTCCTCGGGCCCGAAGCGTCGGCACAGCCATCTCCGGACCCCGCCTCGTCCCGCGCCGAGCGCCCTCGTCTCGTTGTCACGACGGACGGCGAGGTGGATGACCGCAGCTCGTTCGTCCACTTCCTCCTGTATACGACCGACTTCGACGTGGCCGGCATCATCACGACGAACTCGAAGTGGCAGCCGGACGGCCATGGCACGGGCTGGATCCTCGACCTCCTCGATCACTACGAGGCCGTCCGCCCCACCCTCCTCGTCCACGACCCGCGGTACCCCGAGGCGGACGCGCTCCGAGACGTGGTCGCGCGTGGGAACGAGGACCGTGCCCGGATGAACGCCGTCGGGCCGGGCCGCGACACGCCGGGCTCCCGGCTCATCGAGGCGGTCCTGACTGACGCCGACCCGCGCCCCGTCTGGCTGCTGGCGTGGGGCGGCACGAACACCCTCGCCCAGGCCTTGTGGCGGCTCCGCACGTCGGCGCCGGCCGACGTGTGGGAGCGGGCACGCTCGAAGGCCCGCATCTACGCCATCGCGGACCAGGACAGTACGGTCTGGTGGCTCCGCGACGCGATGCCGGAGGTCCCCCTCATCCTGAGCTACCAGTTCATGGCGCTCAACTACGAGCACGAGGGGCACCCGTACTCCGACCACCCCCTGTTCAGTGAAGCGTGGATGCGCCGGAACGTGCGGGAGGGGCACGGCCCGCTGGGAGCGGCCTACCCGCAGGCGTACCTCAGCGAGGGCGACTCACCGGCGTTCTTCCACCTCATCGACACCGGACTCCGGAGCGAGGAACACCCATCGTTCGGGGGATGGGGCGGCCGGTTCGCCCCGGAGCGCCCGACCTACTGGCGAGACGCGAAGGACGACGGCGACGCCCTCAAGCCGCAGTGGCGCTGGCTCCCGGCCCTCGCCAACGACTTCGCGGCCCGGATGGACTGGTGCGCCGCCGAGCGGTTCGACGAGGCGAACCACCCGCCCATGGTCCGGCTCGTCCACCCCGATACTCTGACGATTCGCAGCGGCGAGCCCGTCCGCCTCGACGCGAGCGGGACCACCGACCCTGACGGCGACCGCCTCGATGTTCGCTGGTGGGTCTACCCCGAGGCGGGGACCTACGAAAGTGGGCCCGTCGAGATCGCCTCGGCCGGCCCGACCGCTTCGTTCGTCGCCCCAGAGGTGGAGTCCCCGCAAACGCTCCACCTCATCGTCGCCGCCCAGGATTACGGCACCCCCAGCCTCACGCGCTATGGCCGCGTCGTCGTGACCGTCCTGCCGGCCCGCTAGCCCGCCCCCATGACCCGCCTCTGCGCCCTCGCCCTCCTCCTCTTCACACCGGCAGGCGGATTCGTCGTCCGGCTCACCCGCACCGCCTCCCCATGACCGCCCTCCGCTTCTCCGTCGTCACCCTTCTCCTGCTCGCAGGACCCGTCATCGCGCAGGAAGCGCTGCCCGCCGTCCACGTCGAGGGCAACCGGTTCGTGGACGACGCGGGCGAGACCGTCGTCTTCCGCGGCGTCTCCATCGCCGACCCCGACAAGGTGGAGCGCGACGGCCAGTGGACGCCGGCTCTCTTCGCGATGCTCGCCGACTGGGGCGCCAACGTCGTCCGACTGCCGGTCCACCCACGGGCGTGGCGGGCGCGCGGTGAGGAAGACTATCTGGCGTTGCTCGACCAGGCGGTCGCGTGGGCCGGCGACGCCGGGCTCTACGTCGTCATCGACTGGCACTCGATCGGCAACCTCCGCACGGAGGTCTTCCAGGCCCCGGGGTACGTGACGTCGCCGGGCGAGACGGCCCGGTTCTGGCGCACGATCTCCCAGCGCTACGCTGGCACCCCTACCGTCGCCTTCTACGAGCTGTTCAACGAGCCGACGAGCTACAACGGGACGCTCGGGCGCCTCTCGTGGCACGAGCACCGCGAACAGATGGAGACCCTCATCGGGATCGTCCGTGCCAACGACCCCGACACCATCCCACTCGTCGGCGGGCTCGACTGGGCCTACGACCTCTCCGGCGTCCGCACCGACCCGGTCCGCGCCGAGGGCATCGCCTACGTGGCCCACCCCTACCCCCAGAAGCGGACGCCGCCGTGGGAGCCGAAGTGGGAGGAGACGTGGGGCTTCGTGGCCGACCGCTACCCCGTCTTCGCCACCGAGCTCGGCTTCATGAGCGCCGACGGGCCGGGCGCCCACATCCCCGTCATCGCCGACGAGACGTACGGCGAGGCCATCACGGACTACTTCGACCGCAAGGGCATCTCGTGGGCCGCGTGGGTGTTCGACCCACAGTGGGCGCCCCAGATGATCCGCAACTGGAACTTCGAGCCGACAGCCCAGGGCGTGTTCTTCCGCGACGAGATGCGACGCCACGCCGCCGGCCAGTGACGCCGTCCGCCCGCGTCGTCCCTACCGAGTCGTAGAGGAGGCCTCCGCCTCGACCGCGCGGCGGGCGATGGCGAGCGCGCCGAGCACGCCCGCGCGTCCGTCCAACCCGGTCGGGACGATGAGCGTGGTGAGGTCGTCCGGGAGCGGGAGGTAGCCGGCGAGTTGGGCCCGCACCGCCTCACGGATGAGCGGGAAGAGGTGGGTCTGGCGCATCACGCCGCCGCCCAAGACGATCCGCTCCGGCGAGAGCGTCAGGATCAGGTTGACGAGGCCGCGCGCGAGCGTCCGCGCCTGGAGCGGCCACGCCGGGTGATCCGGGGGCAACGCCTCGGCCGGCTGCCCCCACCGAGCCTCAATCGCCGGGCCCGATGCGAGTCCTTCCCAGCAGTCGCCGTGATAGGGGCAGACGCCCCTGAAGTCGTCGCCGGGCTCACGCGGGAGGAGCAGGTGGCCCATCTCGGGATGCGTCCGCCCGTGGATGGGCCGGCCCCCGACGAAGCCGCCCCCACCGATTCCGGTCCCCACCGTCAGGTAGACGAGCGTCTCCGCATCGCGGGCGGCGCCCCAGCGGTGCTCGGCGATCGCCGCCGCGTTTACGTCGGTGTCGAAGCCGACGGGCACGCCCAGCGCCCGCCTCAGCGTACCCGCCACATCGGTGCCCGCCCAGCCCGGCTTCGGGGTGGTCGTGATGTACCCCCAGGTCGGCGAGGCCGGGTCCAGGTCGACCGGCCCGAACGACCCGACCCCCACGGCGGTCACGTCGCGCTCGGCGAAGTAGTCCGCGACGCGGCCGAGCGTCTCGACAGGCGTCGTCGTCGGGATCGTCGCCACGTCGTGCACATCGCCCGGGCCGGTCCCGACCGCACACACGAACTTGGTCCCACCGGCCTCGACGGCTCCGAATCGATCCATCGTCATCTCGCAACAGGAAGAGGAGGGGCGCTGAACGTGCCCGTGGCAGGCGCACCCGCGCGGGTCGGCTGGAACGTACCGCCCTGTCTCGAGGCGCGCTGGGGAGTCGTCGGCGGCCCCCCGAGGATCACCCTCCCCGGCCCACCCGCATTCCCAGTCCGTCCCGGACGGCCTCGACCATCGGGTCCGGGACCTCGCCCTGGACGGTGTACCGATCCCACTCGCGGCGCGTCGGATATGTCCGGCGGAGGTCGGCGAAGGCCGCCGCGCGGTCCGGCGGTGGCGCGTCCCAGTCGATGCCCGCGCGGAAGCGGTCCGTGTCCGCGCGGATGTCGTAGGCCTGACGGGCGAGGGCGTCCAGCCAGCGGGCCCGCTCGGCGGCCGTCTCGACCGGCCCCGTCGGCGCCTGGACCACGAGCGGGACGTCGGAGGTCAGCACCACCTCGGCATCCCACGGCGCGGCCGGCTCGCCCTCCGCCGCCATCCACTCGCGGAGCGCGTCGGCGAGCATCGTCGTCCCCGCGATCTTGCCGTCGAAGCTGTAGCCCGCGATGTGGGGCGTGGCGACCCGCACCTGGGCGGCGAGCGCGGGGTTCGGGGCGGGCTCGTTGGGCCAGACGTCCAGGAGGGCCGCGCCGATCTGCCCGGCGTCGAGGGCGCCGCCGAGCGCCTCGCCACCCACGATCCGGCCGCGCGCGGCGTTGACGAGCCACGCGCCCGGTCTCATCCGCCCGAGGGCGGACCGATCGATGAGGCCTTCCGTCGGCCAGGAGGATTCGGCGGCCGTCGTCAGCGGCGTGTGGAGCGTGACGATGTCGGACGCGTCGAGGAGCGCGCCGAGGTCGACCGAGTCGGTGGCACCGGGCGAGGCGGCGGCGAGCGGCGGGTCGCTCACGACCACGTCCAGACCGAGCGCCCGAGCGCGAGGGATCAACCGTCCGCCTACCTCGCCGGCGCCGACCACGCCGAGGGTCTTCCCCGCCAGCCCCTCGCCCCGCTCGGCCGCCGTCGCCAGGAGCCCGGCCACGACCCACTCGACGACCGACTGTGCGTTCGAGCCCGGGGCGTGCGCGAACGTGACCCCGAACGCGCCGAGCGTCGGCCGCTGCACGTGGTCCGTCCCCGCCGTCGCCGAGCCGACGAAGCGGACGGCCGAGCCGGCGAGCAGCCCCGCGTCGACGGGCGTCACGCTGCGGACGAGGAGCACGTCGGCCTCACGGACGGCGTCGGCCGTGATCGCCGCGCCGGGGAGCGGCCGGACCGTCCCCAGCCCTCCGAACGCACTCTGCAACGCAGGGATGTTGGCATCGGCGACGATCCGGAGCATGGGCGGTGTGTCTAGAGGAGGGGTCAGGTGAGGCTACACGCGTGGACGACCGTCCACGATCCAGAGCGGCCCTAGCGCGCTGGCCCCGGCGTCCGGGCTCCATTGAAGGCCGAAACGCGCATTCGGGCACGCCATTGGAGGCCCTGTCCGTTCCGTACGAGCGCCCTCTTCCACTCTTCACCGTTCTCACATCGGGTCTCCGCTACGCCTCCACTGCCTCGGCAAGGTCTTCGCGTTGGACGCGATCCTCCCCCTGAGACCCCTTGTGAACTCGACCACCCCCCTTCGATGAAGAAAATCGGACGCGCTATCGGGACTGGGACCGCCATCATGCTCGCGGGCCTGTTCCCGCTCCTGGCTCTGTTCTTCACCATCAACAGCACCACCGAGCTGGCCGAGAGCCCGCTTCCCACCGCCGTCGTCTCGTACGCCCCCCCGCCCTTCTCGCTGGCGGACGTAAGCGACGACGTGCTCTGGCTCGCCCGGTGCATCTACTCGGAGACCAAGCGTCCTGAAGAGCAGGAGCTCGTGGCCTGGGTCATCCGCAACCGGGTCGAGTCCGAGTACCGGGGCGAGTCGACGTACGAGGGGGTGGTGCTCGACCCGTACCAGTTCAGCGCGTTCAACCCGGGCAACCCGAAGCGGCGGCTCTACACGTCGCTCTCGCCCCAGAGCGACTCGCCCTCCTTCCACACGGCCCTCGAGATCGCCCACCGCGTGTACTACTCGCGGCCGTCGGAGCGGCCGTTCTCGAAGCGGACGCGCCACTTCTACAGCGAGCGCTCGATGTCGGGCGGCCGGGCGCCCAACTGGTCGACGGGCCACCAGCCGGTCCGGCCCACCGGCTTCCGCGTCGACCCGCGGCGGTTCCGGTTCTATTCGGGCGTGGCCGCGGCCCTCCAGCTCTAAGAATCCGGCTCCAGGTGTAGCTTCGGGTCCCCCACCACGCCGCTTCGCCGGCGGACCCGTCTCTTGAGGGGGCGCATCCAGAGGGGTGCGCCCCCTCCTCTATTCCGACCGCACCCCGATGGCCCGTCGCCCCACCACGCTCCTCCTCGTCTTCCTGGCCGCCGTCGCCGCGCGCTGCTCGTCGGCCCCGCCCGTGGCCGCGCCGTCCGGGCCGACGGCCCCGCCCTTCGCCGTCGAGGCCCCGCCCGTGTGGGCGACGGAGGGCACGCGCATCGCCACCTTCAACGGCGAGTTCCTGTTCGACGGCGAGGGCGACGAGGGCGAGGCCACATTCCCCTGGAAGGGCGACCCCGCCGCCGCCCGCGTCCACCGCGAGGCCGTCGGGCGCGTGATCCGCATGCTCGACGCCGACGTCGTCGTGCTCCCCGAGACGGAGAACCTGCGCGCCCTGGACCTGCTGATCGAGGAGTCGCTCGCAGACCTCGGCTACACGCCCACCCTCATCGACGGCCGCGACACGTTCACCGGGCAGGACGTCGGCCTCCTCTCGCGGATCCCCGTGGAGGCCGCCGGGCGGACCGACGAGCGCGTGCCCGTCGGCGTGACGGACCAGATGTACGGCGTCTCGAAGAACCTCTGGGCGCGCCTCACGCTCGACGGCGCGCCGGTCACGCTCGTGGGCGTCCACTTCCTCGCGCGGCCGGACGACCTCGAACGACGGGACCGCCGGGAGGCCCAGGCCGAGGCGATCCGGCGCCTCGTCGCCCGCGAGGGCGCCGAAGGACGCGAGGTGATCGTCCTCGGCGACTTCAACGACTTCGACGAGGCGACCCCCGACCGGATCGGCTCGCGCCCCATCTCCGACGTGCTCGCCACGATCAAGGCCGCCGGCCCGCGCCCCGACGACGACCTCGTGAACGTGCTCCGTGACGTGCCCCAGGCCCAGCGCTTCACGTCGTTCTACGACCGAAACGGAGACGATCAGTTCGAGGCGGGCGAGTTCAGCGCCATCGACCACGTCCTCCTCTCGCCCGGCCTCTACCGGCGCGTCCGCGACGTCCGGTTCGTCCACGCGCACGACCCGCGCGAGGTGAGCGACCACTTCCCGATCGTGGTGACGCTGGGGGACTGAGCGGGGACGGAGACCCGGGGAGCGGCCCTGGAGACGCTCCGGGTGCCTGCGGAAGCTCTTCCGTCGCGGCCGGATCCTGGGGCGTACCGGGCCGGTTCGACTCGACCCGCCCGGCCGACGCGCCGACGGGTCCCTTCTCCCAGACGCTCCCCTCCCCATGCCCCCCGACCAGCCGCCCGTCGAGGCGTGGCGCCGCGCCCTCTCCGGCGACCGCGATGCCTTCGAAGAGGCCCTCGCCCCGTACCACGACGACCTCCGCGCCGCCGCCGACCGGCTCCTCGGCCCCTCCGATGAGGACGACCCCGACGATGACGCGCGGGGCGCCCGCTACGACCTCTCGCCCGGCGAACTCGTCGGCGAGACGTTCGTGCGGGCCTGGGACCTCCGCGACCGCTACGACGCCGACGCGCTGAGCTTCCGGTCGTGGCTGCTCGGCCTCCAGGCCCGCTCGCTCGCGCGGATCTCCCGCGCCGACCGCCGCTACGCCGACCGCAAGGCTATCTCGCTCGACGAGGAGCTGCCGACCGGCGAGGACCAGGACGCCGTGGAGGAGGACTTCTACGAGTTCCGCCAGCCGTTCGACGTCGACACCTACGAGGAGATCGTCGTCGACGCAAGCGCGCAGGACCCCGAGGTCGAGGGCTACGACGACGCCGACCTCTCGCCCGAGGACCGTGACCTCCTCGCCGACGCCACGTTCCCCGACGCCCCGCGCCAGGCGACCATCCTCCACGACGAGTTCGACGTCCCGCTCCCCGAGGTGGCCCAGATCATCGACGCCTCGCTCAAGGACACGGCCGCCATGATGAACCTCGCGCGGGCCGGCCTCCTCGCCCGCCTCGGCTCCGTCGACGACAACCACGACGACGACCCGACGACCGACTCGTACACGGGCGACCCGCTCCCCGACGCCTGAGCGCCCGACGGGCGCCCGGCCGACGGTACCTGGTACGAGGTACACCGAGCGCCCGCCGTTGCACGTCCGTGCCCCGTACCGGGTACCCGTACTCCCTCCCACACCTATGTCGACCACCCTCGCCCCCGACGCCCGCGACGCCCTCCTCGCCGAACTCCGTCGCCGGACGACCACGCCGGGCTTCCACTTCCTCTCGGCCGACCACCTCGCCCGCCTCAACGACGCCCGCTCCGACGGCGCCCCCATCGTCAGCCTCTACCTCGAGATGACGCCGGAGGCCCGCCTCGGGACCACCTGGTCCACGACGCTCAAGGACCTCTGTGAGCAGGCGATGAGCCAGGCCGGCGACCACAAGGCGGCCGTCCGCGCGGAGTGCGACCGGATCCACGCGGCGTTCGAGAACGGGCTCCCGCGCACCGGCCGCGGGGTGGCCTTCTTCGCGTGCGAGGAGCTCGGCCTGTTCGAGCAGCTCGGCACGGCCATCACGCTCCCCAACACCGTCCACGTCAGCGACAACCCGTACGTCCGGCCGCTGGCGCGCGTCCGCGACGAGAACGACCGGTTCGTGATCGCCCTCCTCTCGATGCACAAGAGCCGGTTCTTCTTCTCGCAGATCGGACTCGTGGAGGAGGTCTATGAGGTGGAGGGCGAGGAGTTCGCCGTGACCGACCTCGTCTCGAAGGACCAGAAGCAGGACCGCAAGGCCAAGCTCCGCAAGCAGCAGGCCCAGCGGAGCGCCCACGCCCTGAGCCTCATCACCCAGACCCTCGACGCCCGCCACGTGGTGTACTCGGCCCCGGCCGACATGGAGGCCGACTTCCTCGACGCCCTCGACCAGAGCGTCCGCCAGCGCGTGGCCGGCTCGTTCGCCTGCGACACCCTCGCCACGTCGGCGGAGCTGGCCGAAGCCGCCCTCCCGCTCCAGCGCGAGGTGGAGGCCCGCGAAGAGATGGAGACGGTCGGGAAGGTGCAGGAACTGCTCTCGTCGCGCGCCGTGGCCGGCCTCGACGACACGCTCGACATGCTCAACCAGCAGCGCGTGATGACGCTCGTCGTGGACGACGACGCCACGATCGCCGGCGGCGTCGACTCGAACTCGGGGATGCTCACGACGCAGACCGGGGGGACCTACGAGGCCACGGGCGGCGACGTCCGCCCCGTGGACGACCTCGTGGAGCTGATGCTGGACAAGGCGATGGAGCAGGGCGCCAGCCTGGAACTGGTCCGCAGCGAGGCGGCCCGCTCCGCTCTCACCGAGCACGGCCCCGCCGCCGCCCTCCTCCGGTTCTGATCGCGCCCTCGTGATCGCGCTCTTCGGAGCGTCAGCGGCGGATCTCAGCTCCGAGGTCCGCCGCTGATCGGTTGGAGACGTGCCCAGCGGCACGGCCGCTCCTCACCCCTACCCGCATCAACCTATGGAGACCGTCCGCTGGGGCATCGTCAGCACGGCGCACATCGCGACTTCGTTCGTCGCCGACGCCGCGCACGCCCCCACCGCCGACATCGTCGCCGTCGCGTCGCGCTCGGAGGACCGGGCCGATTCGTTCGCGCGCGGGCACGGGATCCCGCGCGCCTACGGGTCCTACGACGCCCTCTTCGCCGACCCGGAGATCGACGCCGTCTACGTCGCCACGCCGCACACGCTGCACGCCCAGAACGCCGCCGACGCCCTCCGCGCCGGCAAGGCCGTCCTGTGCGAGAAGCCGCTGACCGTCTCGCCCGACGAGGCGCGCGCCCTGATCCGGGTCGCCGAGGAGACGGGCGGCTACCTCGCCGAGGCGATGTGGACCCACTTCCTCCCGGCCGTGCAGACGGCGCTGGGCTGGGTCCGGGACGGGCGGATCGGGCCAGTCCGTCATCTCAGGGCCGACTTCGGGCACCGGATCCCGTACGACCCCGCGCACCGGACGTACGACCTCGCGCTCGGCGGTGGCGCCCTCCTCGATCTGGGCGTCTACCCCCTCGCCCTCGCGCACCTGTTCCTCGACGGCGCTCCGACGGCGACCGTCGCCACGGCCCGGTACGCGCCCAACGGCGCCGACGAGGAGGTCTCCGTCCTCTCGACCTTCCCCACCGCCGACGCGACGATCACTGCCTCCTTCCGGTGGACGTTTCCGAACACCGCGTACGTCATCGGCGAGCGGGGCGTCATCGAGATCCCGGACTTCTTCCGCGCGCCCGAAGCGTCCCTCGTCGTCGACGGAGAGCGCGTGGACCACGTCGTGGATGACCGGGCGGGACGCGGCTACGAGCACCAGATCCGCGCCGTCAGCGCCGACGTGCTGGCGGGGCGGACGCAGTCCGAGATCATGCCGCTCGCGCGGAGCCTGGCTGTCCAGGAGCACATGGCCGCCGTCGCCCGCAGCATCGAGACCGGGGGGCTCCACCGGGTCGCCAACGCCTGACCGCCGGGCCGTCAAACGAACGGGCGGCCTCCCCGAGAGAGACCGCCCGTCGTCGGATCGAGACCGCTGGCAGCGGCCGTCCGCGGGGTCGCCTAGATGCCGATGCCCGCGCGGAGCATGAACAGGTTCACCTTCACGTCGTCGCCGTTGTTCGCCTCATTGAGGGTGCCGGTCAGGTCGTAGGCGTAGCGGAGCTCCACGAACCCGCTGGGCCCGGCGAGCGGGAGGCCCCCCTTGGCGCCGATCCCGACGTTGACGGCCGTGTTGACGTCCTCCTGGTTGAAGGTGTCGAGGCCGTTGATCGGGAACCGGAATTCGGGGCCGACGAGCGCGTACGCCTTCACGATCGGCGTCGGCGTCTGGACCTGGAAGTCGATCGGGACCGTCAGGAAGCTGAGGGTCTCGCTATCCCCCTCGAGGCCGCCGACTCGGAAGTAGTAGAGGCCGGTTCGGGCCGAGGCGAAGAGGAACCCGAAGTCGGCGTAGGCCCCGATGTGGTAGCCGGTGGAGCTGTCGAGGTCGAGGTTCCCCGCGTCGCCGAGGCTGGCGAAGTTGACGCCGCCGGCGATGCCGAGGTCGAGGGAGGGGACGAGTTGGGCGTGGGCCTGGGGCGCCGCGAACGCGAGGAGCAGGGCGAGAGGGAGAAACCGCATGGTAGGTGGGGGGATCAACGGGAAACCGAGCCGTCCCCGAACGGCGATCCCCCCACTTGGGTTCGCGCGGCGGCGGCCGTCCGCACAATTCTGCCATCGGTGGTCGCCCCGGCGTGACGGTTGCGTGACGGTGGACCCCCGCTCCCCCCCTGGCGTTCGCCGTCTCATGACCATCGGCATCACCTGCTACCCCACCTTCGGCGGTTCCGGCGTCGTCGCCACCGAGTTGGGGAAAGCGCTGGCCCAGCGCGGCCACACCGTCCACTTCATCGCGTACGCCCTGCCGCTCCGGCTGGAGCACGTGGCCGAGCGCCTGTACTTCCACGAGGTCCGGGTCAACACGTACCCGCTCTTCGAGTACCCGCCGTACGCGCTCGCCCTCGCCTCGAAGATGATCGACGTGGCGACGCACGACGGGCTCGACCTGCTCCACGTCCACTACGCGATCCCGCACGCCACGAGCGCCGTCCTGGCCCAGCAGATCCTCCATTCGAAGGGGATCGAGATCCCGGTGGTAACCACGCTCCACGGGACCGACATCACGCTCATCGGGAAGGACCCCAGCTTCAAGCCGGTCGTGGAGCACGCCATCGACGCCTCGGACGGGGTCACGGCCGTGAGCGACTGGCTCCGCCGCGAGACCTACGACTCGTTCGACGTGACGAATGAGATCGAGGTGATCCCCAACTTCGTCGACACCGACCGCTTCCGGCGCCAGCCGAAGGACCACTTCAAGCAGGCCATCGCGCCGGACGGCGAGCGGCTCGTGGTCCACGTCTCCAACTTCCGCAAGGTGAAGCGCGCGCCGGACGTGGTGGAGGTGTTCGCGCGGCTCCACGCCGAGGGCGCCTGGCCGGAGGACCACCCACGCTACGGCCAGCCCGGCGGCGTCAAGCTCCTAATGGTGGGCGACGGGCCCGATCGGGCCGCCTCGGAAGCCCGCGCCCGCGAGGCCGGCGTCTGGTCGGACGTCCGGTTCATCGGGAAGCAGGAGCCCGTCGAGGAGATCCTCTCTATCGCCGACCTCTTCCTGATGCCCTCCGGCAGCGAGACGTTCGGGCTGGCGGCCCTCGAGGCGATGGCGTGCAGTGTGCCGGTCATCTCGTCCGACATCGGCGGGCTCCCGGAGTTGAACCTCGACGGTGAGACCGGCTTCCTCCGCCCGCTCGGCGACGTGGCCGGCATGACGGAGGCGGCCCGGACCATCCTCACGAACCCGGACCTCCACGCGCGCATGGCCGAGGCCGCCCGCCGCCGCGCGGTGGAGGAGTTCGACCTGGAGCAGATCGTCCCGCGCTACGAGGCCCACTACGCCCGCGTGGTCGAGCGTTCCGTGGTCACCTAGCCCCCGGAAGCCTCCCTCCGCCAGGCCTCCGGGCGCACCCGGCACGTCAGCCGGGGCGACTCGGGGCGTCGTCGAGCGGAGGATCGTAGTAGGTCGCGAGCGTCACGAAGGGGCGGCGCCCCCCGCCCACATTGAGGACGACGCCGTCCGTGGCAATCCAGGCGTGGAACGTGAGGTCCTCGCCCTCCCGGCGAGTCCCGAGCGAAAGCGTCGACGGGATGCCCCGCCGCCGGAGCATCACACGGGCGGCCAACGTTTGCGGGAGACACGTATCGGGGTATCCCCTGGAGGCCCGAAACAAGGCGCGGCTGACACCCACCGCAACCGGCGACGCGGGACCGGGGCGTCTTACAGGCGGCCCCACGACGGGGCCGGGCGCGCCGAGGACCCGCTGAAACCGGCGGAAGTGCACCACTCGGAGCACGAGGCGGAACCCATGGAATAGCACGGCCGCCTCGATCGTCCGGCGGACGTCGGCCGGAGGGAGCCGGAAGGCGCTCCGCAGGCGCTTGAGGAAACGAATAGGAGAGCCCACGCTTGATGTTACCCCCAGATCTGCTGATCCGTATCCTGTCGATGCCCCCGCCCGCATCCCATGCCAGTTCAGCCCTTTCCGTCCACGGCCGTGTTCCGTCGAGCGCCCACGATGAGTTCGGCGACCGTCGGCGACCTGGCCGTGATCCTCAACGTGGAGGCGGGTAGCTACCATGGGCTCAACCAGGTGGGCACCCACATCTGGGACCTCCTCGACGCGCCGCACTCTGTCACCCAGATCGCAGCCGACCTGCCTCGCCACTTTACCGTCGAGCCCGACGCGGCGGAGCAAGCGACGCGCGCGTTTCTGTCCGACCTCGCTGAACGCGGATTGATCGAACGCGTCAACCCGTAGGGAGAGGGGCACCATGACCTACCGGTATACGGCCTACGGCCTCGACGTGGAGTCCGATCTCGAACTCCCAGAGTTAGTCGCCGCAGACGGGACGGCGGCCGCCCCCGACCTCCGCATCCGTCTTGGCTCCGTGCCCCCCCGCCTTGAGGACCCCACCGAATCCCGGGTGCTGTGGAGCGCACGGCCTGGCGAGTGGCTCCAAGCGATCGACGGGGTCGGCCGGTACTACGTCCACGACGGGGGCCGCGAGCTGGTCATCGAGCGCGACGGCGGGACGGACGCCGACCTGCGCGCGTTCCTGTTCGGGACCACGTTGGGGGCCATCTTCCACCAGCGGGGTCTGTTCGTCCTCCACGCCTGCACGGTCGCCCTTCCGGGTGGGGCCGTGGCCGTGGCCGGGGCCCCGGGAGCGGGCAAGAGCACGACGCTCGCGGCCCTCCTCAAGCGCGGGCACAGGGTTCTCAGCGACGACAAAACCGTGGTCCGGTTCGGGGCCGACGGGCCGGAGGTGCTCGCCGGGTACCCCACGCTCCGCCTCTGGCGCGACGCCGTGAACCGGATTGGAGCCGACCCGGACGACCTCCCCGCGCTGCGTGAGGGGATGGACAAGTACCTCTATCGAACTCAGGCCTTTCAGCACGAGCCAGCCCCGCTCCTGGCGCTCGTCGTGCTCGGCACACGCCGCGCCCTCCGACCAGGAGCTCCCGACGCCGATGCCGAGGCCTCAGAACTCCTGAGTATCCCGTTGCATGGCCACGAGGCCATCCGGGCCGTGCTCCGCCAGACGTACCGACGTCGGATCGTGAACGGCTCGGGGCTCCAGGCCGAGCACTTCCAGTGGGCGGCCCGGCTGGCCGATGCGGTGCCGGTCCTCCGAATCGTCCGGCCGCGGCACGCCGACACCGTCGAGGCCATCGCCGATGCCGTCGAGGCGGCTCCAGCGACCGCCCACCCCGTCTGAGCCATGGCCGAGGTCGTCTGGCTCGCGTCGTACCCCAAGTCCGGGAACACCTGGACGCGGGCCCTGCTCGCCGGCTACTTCGGCGACGGGGCCTTCGACCTCAACAACCTCGGGGGAGAGTTTTCGCTCGGCGGGCTCCGGTCGCTCGGCGACCTCCTGGGGGTAGATCCCCACCTCTTCCGGCCCGACGAGCTCCTCGAGTACCGGCCGGACGCCGCCCGTCAGTTGGCGCTCGACGTGGCGGACCGGGAGGTGCCCGCCATCCACAAGCTCCACAGTGCCAACCACCCGACGGCGCAGGGCGAGCGGGTCTTCCCGGCTGGAGCCGGCCGGGCGCTCTACGTGGTACGCAACCCGCTCGACGTGGCCACCTCGTGGGCCCCGTTTTTTGGCGTCTCGATCGATCAGGCCATCGACACCCTCGCCGACGAGGCGTTCGTGCTCAACCAGACGCGAGGCGCGTTCCGGTCGGTCCTTCCCGAGTTGCTCCTCTCGTGGAGTGGGCACGTCCGTTCCTGGCTCGACGCGCCCGGCGTGCCCGTCCACGTGCTCCGGTATGAGGACCTCGAAGCCGACGCGACGTCGGCGTTCGCCGACGCGCTCCGGTTCATCGGGTACGAGCCCGACCTGGGGCGCGTCGAAGCGGCCGTCGAGGAGGCTCAGTTCGAGAAGCTCCAGGCCCGCGAGGCCACCGAGGGGTTCCGCGAGCACACTGCAAGGGCGACGGCCCCGTTTTTCCGCAAGGGTCAGTCTGGAGGGTGGCGCCAGGAATTGACAGCGGAGCAGGCTCGCCGCGTCGTGGCCGACCACCGAGGGGTCATGTATCGCCTCGGCTACCAGGCCCTAGTCGACGAGGTCGAGCGGATGCCGGTCGGCGTGACCAGTGACGCCGAATAATGGACCTGTATAGCCGGACAGGTCCTGCGATGGATGGACGACGAGCACACCCTGGGCACCCCAATCGCCCCGACTTCGAGCATCAGACGCATCACCGCCGAGAGAGACCTCACCTTGGGCTGAGTCGGGCCTGTCAGCCCGCCCCCCTCGACGACGACTGGTGCAGAGCGTCGAGGATCATCGCCTGCAGCCACAAGCAACGCCAGATCCCTGGGCCTCGCTCGGCGGCAAGACCTGCCGGTCGACGAGCCATGTCCTCTTCGGCTCCCGCGCCTCCACATGGACTGCTAGTGCTCGACGGGCGACCGAGCCTCGCCGGTCCGCTAGCCTCCGGCGCGCGCTACGCGATCCGCCTCGACGCCAGTACTGGAGCATGAACGGCGCTCTTAGCGCCCCTACAACGCGCCAGGAACAGAAACTCCTGGTTAGGGGTGCGTAGCCAGGAAGGATTATTGTCCTTAGCCACCTCACACCCACGCCGATGCCCACGCCCGAAACCGACGCCCGCCAGCCCTGGGAAGCCCCTGTTGTCTCTGACATTGACCTCACCGAGAACACGGCCGGAGGGGGCACCCAGTTCAGCGACGAAACCACGTTCCCTTCGTTGTTCGACGACAACTTCCCCCGGTTCCCTGTTTCGTAGTCTGCGCGATTAGGGGGATCCGTCTCCGGCGACTCTTGCCGAGCCGCACGGGAATTAATCGCTGATGACTGAGGGTCAGACGGCCTCAAAGGGGCCCATCCGGGGTCCACTCGCGGCCGCACTCGTACGTCCGTCCGCCGAACTGGTTGGGCAGGAGGTCCGCCTCGTGTATGCCGATCTGGACCTGGCCGAGCGGGCCGACCTGTGTCGGGCACTGGGCCTGGCACGGTGCGGCAACGACGAGGCCCTGGTCTTGGCCGCGTACCGTGCGTGGGGACCAGCGTCGGCGGAGCGCCTTGGAGGCAGCTTTGCGTTCGCCGTGTGGGACGGCCAGCGCCGGTCGGTCGTCGCGGCCCGCGACCCCGTTGGGCTCCGCCCCCTGTTCTGGGCCACCATCGGGGATGCCATCGTCGTCGGCGGCGACATCCGAGCCGTTCTCGATACCGGGGAGGTCCCCGGCACGCTGGACGACGACATGATGGCGGCGGCCTTGCTCGATCCCGACCATCAGTTCAGGCCGTCCGCGTTCGGGCGAACGTACCTCCGAGCCGTCCAAGATCTTCCCGGAGGTCACCGGCTCGTCGTGGGCGAGCGCGAGGAGCGGGCAGAGCGGTACTGGCACCCCGAAGACGCGTCCCGGCTTGCCCTCCGCGACCTCGACGAAATCGGTGAGGCGCTCCGGGAGATTCTCCGCGAGGTGGTGCGCGAGGCCGTCGCCAGCGATGCGCCTGAAGCCGTCGGGGTGCACCTGTCCTCCGGGATCGACTCTACGACAGTCGCAGCCTTCACGGCCGAGGCGCTGGACGGAAGGCCACCGCCGGCCTTCCCTTGGCAGCCGCCCCCTCTCCTCGGCGAACCGCTGGCGGCCGAGTACGGCCGCATCGAGTCCGTCGCTCGCCGGTGGAACCTGCCCGTCACGTACTGTCCACGGACCCCGGAGGACGCCTTCGCAGCCATCCTCCTCGACGACACACGCGATCCCACGACGATGTGGGCCCCGGAGGCTCCCGTGCGGCGCACCGCGTGCAGCCAAGGTGTCCACACTCTGATGTCGGGGTGGGGTGGCGACGAGGCGATCAGCTTCAGCGGCCGGAGTTTGGTGACGGCGCACCTGCTCCGGCAAGGCCGGCTGGGGCCGGTCCTGTCGATGGTCGCTCGTGACCCGATCGACGTCCTCCGTCGGGCCCGGAGAATGCGTGGGCGGGCGTCCATCGGCCGAGGCCGGCCCTCCCTGGAGACGCTGCGCCAGAGCGCCCTCCGTGGTGAGATCGACACCTTCGCGCAGATGGACCTGCTGCGCCGAGCCCGGATTCCAGAGTCCGAGCCCCCTCCCCGCGATCCCCAAGAGTACATGGCGTGGCTCCTCCAACGTGGCCACATCGGGACGCGCGCCGGCGCGTGGGCCCGCGCGGGGGCGCCCTACGGGCTGCGGTACCGGTACCCCCTCCTCGACCGGCGTGTGCTCTCCTTCGCCCTCGGGCTTCCCCTTGACGTCTGGCTCACGAGGCACGGTCGACGCCGGTGGCCGCTCCGGGCAGCCGGTGCCGGGCTCGTCCCCGACATCGTTCGCCTCGGCGGCAAGTCCGAGCCGATGTGGATCGAGTCCGGTCAACGCGCGAACCGAGGTCTCTTGGAGCGTGTCGCCCCCCTTGTCACGCCCGAGGCGGTTGGGGATCGGGGCCAGTACATCGACGTCCCCAAACTCCAGACCACCCTGGGGGCTATGCTTCCGGGGAACGCGCCCACGATGCCATCATCCTCCACCGGCGGGCTGGGGACGGCGATCAGCTATCTCGGCCTCGGCGACGCGCACGGGATCGCCCCCCCACGCGGGGAGACGGGATGACCGCGCCTTGGTAGCGGCCGGTGACCGACCAGGGTCGAGCCAGATAATGCGGCGGCAGCATGCCCTGGGCTCTCGCCAGGAACCGCTCCCGCCGCCGCGCGATCCGTAGGCAGACGGTCCGCGGGTCCTCCCGCGTTCCGTGCGACCGGCGCGTCGGATGGCCACGGCGTCGTGCGACCTTGCCTCTTCCACCTGCCCTCGCCCCCTCGTGGAGCCCCGCCCCAACCTCATCTCGACGAAGAAGCCAGCCTACCCGGTCTCGGACTACCTCGCCGAGTACCTCGAGCACTACGGCCGCCGCGTCGACGGCGGCGTGAGCTACGACGACCTCGCCCGCCACGTCGGCCAGATCCCGCTCTACGACGAGCATGGCGACGACACGCTCTGGAGCACGGTCTACTTCGGCCCGGCCGAGCAGGTCGAAATCCACGACGCCCTCCGCCTGACCTACGCGCTCCTCAAGTCGGCCGGCGACCGCTCCACTGTGGAGCACCTCTACATCGACCGCGTGGACCTCTGCCTCTACGGCAACACGCTCCCGTTCCGCGTCCGGATCGTGAACCGGCTGAACGAGAACTTCGACTACTTCTACGTCAAGCGCGCCGACGCGAGCCGGGTCTACGGGCTGGAGATCGAGCACGTCCTCTCGCCCAACTCGATCAACTTCCTCGCCCGCGTCGACGGGCCCGAGCCGAGGGACCAGACGATCATCGAGGAGCACATCATCGGGCTCCCCGGCGACGCCTTCATCCACGACGCCCTCCCCGACAATCGGTTCGACCAGGTCCGGCTGGCGAAGGAGTTCGTCAAGTTCAACGAGCGGTGCTTCGTGCGCCTCCTGGGCGACATGCACGCCGGCAACTGGGTGGTCGACATCACGCCGGACTTCGAGAAGCTCCACTACCGAATGCGGGCCATCGACTTCGACCAGCAGAGCCACCACCCCACGAAGCGGGTCTACCTCCCGCAGTTCTTCTCCCAGAACAACGCGATCATCGCGTTCGGCCTGCAGCACCTCACCGAGACGACCGTCGACCAGTACCAGCGCGAGGAGCGGGCGCTGATGGCGGGCCGGCTGCGCGTCGGCGCCCAGCGCTACGAGACGCTGATGGACGTGATGCGCGAGGACCTGATCGCGCCGACGGCCTACGTGGAGCAGCTCGGCGAGGCGCTGGCGCTCCACTACGCCGAGCCCGTCTTCCGCCAGGCCACGACGATGGGCGACCTCGTCTGGACCTCCCTCGACCTGCTGCAGCGCCGCGCCGAGCCCGCCAGCCTCAAGCTCCTCTCCGGCGCCACGGCCGCCGACGTGGCGGGCGACGTGGTCGGCGCCGTGGCCTGACGCGGGCGGCGCCATGGCCTACTACGGGCGGCAGCCCCACAAGAAGCGCGCGCAGAGGCGCCCGACGGACCGCGTCCCGACCTTGGGGATCTCCCCGTTGCCGGCCGGAGGCGCACGTGCGCCGTCGTGATTCTCGGAAGCGGACCCCCACGCTTCTGCTCTGCCCCAGCGCGGCCCCATCGGCCGCCGGGCGCCCCCACACGACGACGCCATGACCTTCGACGACTTCGACTTCGCCCCCTCCATCCGCCAGGGCGTCCGCGACGCGGGCTACACCACGCCCACGCCGGTCCAGGCCGCCACGCTCCCCTACGCCCTCAAGGGCATCGACGTCGTGGGCGTGGCCCAGACGGGGACCGGCAAGACGGCCGCCTTCGTCCTCCCCATCCTCGACTACCTCGTCAAGGAGCCGGCGGGCGGGAAGCGCCGGCCGATCCGCGCCCTCGTCGTCGTCCCCACGCGCGAGCTGGCGATCCAGGTGGAGGAGGCCGTCCAGACCTACGGGGCGAAGACCCCCGTCCGTAGCACGACCGTCTACGGCGGCGTGAGCAAGGGGAAGCAGCGGACGGCCCTCCGCAACGGCGCCGACATCGTCGTCGCCACGCCGGGCCGGCTCCTCGACTTCCTCGGGACGGACGAGATTGACCTCTCGCACGTCGACGTCCTCGTGCTCGACGAGGCCGACCGGATGTTCGACATGGGCTTCATCCGCGACATCCGCAAGATCGTGGCCCGGCTCCCTGAGCAGCGCCAGACCATGCTCTTCTCGGCCACGATGCCGCCCCCGATCCAGGACCTCGCGCGGAGCATCCTCTACAAGCCCGAAACCATCGAGGTCGGCGAGCGGCGCGACCCGGCGGCGACGGTCGCCCAGCGGGCCGTCCGCATCGGCGAGGCCGACAAGCAGGCGCTCCTCCACCACCTCCTCGACACGGAGCCCGTGGAGAAGATGATCGTGTTCTCGCGCACCAAGTACCGCGCCGACCGGATCCGGAAGAAGCTCGGCCAGGCCGGCTACGAGGCCGTCGCGATCCACTCGAACCGAACACAGGGCCAACGCCAGCGCGCTCTCCAGGGCTTCGAGGGCGGCAAGTTCCAGGTCCTCGTCGCCACCGACATCGCCGCGCGCGGGATCGACATCGACGGCGTCTCGCACGTCATCAACTTCGACGCGCCGGGCCAGCCCGAGGACTACATCCACCGCATCGGCCGGACCGGCCGCGCCGAGGCCACGGGCGACGCGATCACGTTCGTCTCGGCCGCCGAGGCGCCCCAGCTGACGGCCATCGAGAAGCACACGGGCCAGCGCATCGAGCAGGCCTCGTTCGACGGGTTCTCCGCGCCGGCCATGGCGGAGGCGCTCGGGAAGGCGTCGAAGGGCGGCCGGGGCTCCAAGGCGCCGCGCGGGAACGGCCGGGGCCCGTCGAAGAACAAGAAGAACCGGAACGGCCGTCACGGCGGCCAGCGCTAGAGCCGTGGCGTTGTTCAGAGGGCGGTCATCCTGAGCGCTGCGACGGATCTCAGCGATCTCGGGGGCTATCGTCGCCGACGGCTCCGGTTGAGACCTCGGCGTTGAGCTCCTTCGTCGCCCCGCTCCTCCGGATGACAGGGGAGCCCCCTCGCGACCTCCTCTCGAGCCGTCATCTGCGGGCGCGTCGCTAGAGCTCCTGCAGGAACGGGTTCGTCCGCCGCTCGGCCCCGACGGTCGTCGCGGGCCCGTGGCCGGGGTAGATGACGGTGTCGTCGGGGAGCGTGAGGAGCTGGTCGCGGATCGAGGCGAGGAGCACGTCAAGGCTCCCCTGCCAGAGGTCCGTTCGGCCGATCGATCCCTGGAACAGAACGTCGCCGCCGATGATCTGCCCGCCGGCCTCGTCGTAGAAGGCGACCGAGCCGGGCGACCGAGCCGGGCGAGTGGCCGGGCACGTGGAGCACGCGGAGCGTCGCATCGCCGATCTCGACCGTGTCGCCCTCGGCGAGGTCGCGCGTCGGCGCCGGGGGCGGGTCCACGCGAACGCCGAACCTCTCGCCCTGGACGACGGCGTTCTGGAGGAGCGGGCCGTCGGCCGGGTGCATCTGCCAGCCCCCGAAGTCCGCATCGGCGCCGTAGCGGTGCGCGAAGTGGTCGCACCCGAACACGTGGTCGATGTGCCCGTGCGTGAGGAGGAGGTGCCGCACCCGGAGCCCGGCCTCGTCGAGGACCGCGCCGACGCGCTGGCGCTCCTCACGCGAGGCCGTACCCGGGTCTACGAGCGCCGCCTCGCCCTGCGACGAGAGGACGTACGTGTTCTCGGCAAACGGGCTGACGACGAAGGACTGGACGGCGAGGGGCATCGGCGAGGGGCATCGGCGAGGGGAAAACGTGGCGGGGCGATGGCCCAGTCAATACCGGCCGGGCCACGTCGTTCCCGGGTAGCTTCCCCGACCGATGCTCACACGCCTCCACCGCCAGATCCTCGCCTGGCTGCCGCTCCCGTTCGTGGCAGCGCTGCTGACGCTCGTGTTCCTGCTGCTGATGCAGTTCTTGATCAACTACCTCCCCGACCTCGTCGGGCGGGGGCTGCCCGTGGTGGCCCTCGCGGAGCTGATCGCGTACAGCCTCGCCTACATGATCACCCTGGCGGTCCCGATGGCGTGGCTCATCGCCCTCCTGACGGCGTTCGGGCGGCTGGCCGAGAGCCGGGGCTACCTCGTGGCCAAGAGCGCGGGCGTCTCGCTCCCCCGCCTCGCGTGGCCCGTGGTCGTCCTCGGCCTCCTCCTGACGGTGGGGATGGCCTACTTCAACAACCAGATGCTCCCGGAGGCCAACTACCGGATGAACGGGCTCTGGCGCGACATCCGGGTGAGCCGCCCCGGCTTCGCCCTCACGCCGGGCGAGTTCTACACCGGCGTGAGCGGCTACGCCATCCGCGCCGCCGCCATCCCGCCGGACTCGACGGGCCTGCTCCTCGGCGTCGAGGTGTTCGAGACGCGCGTGGCGGGGGGCGGCCATGCCATCGTGACAGCCGAGCGGGCGCGCCTCCAGACGCAGTACGGCGGCCAGCGCCTGACCATGCTCCTGGAAGACGGCGAGGTGCACCGCCGGCAGTCCACCGGCGCGCGGGACGCGTACGAGCGGCTCTCGTTCGACCGCTATCGGATGGCCTTCGACCTCTCCAGCCTCGGGGGCTTCGAGCGCCGCGAGCGGAGCGGCGCCGGCCGCACCGACCGCTCGATGCGGACGTCCGACATGCTCGCCGTGGTCGACTCGCTCGACCGGCTGGCCGACGTCCGGAGCGACTCGATCCGCGCGGCCCTCGCGCGCTGGGGGCAGGCCCCCGGCGACCTCCCCTCCGACCGGCTCGCCATGCCCACGCTCGCGTTCCCGGTGGACGGCGCCCCCCGCCCGCGCTCGGACTCCGCCTCCGTGGCCGACCCACGCGTCGGCGCCGGCCGGGAGGTGCTCCGCGGGCTCGACGACGCCGAGCGGTCGGCGGTGTACGACCTCGCCCTCCGGCGCGCCCGGACGGTCCGCTCCGTCGCCGACGCCGCCGAGGCCTCGGCCCAGTGGGAGGGCCAGCAGGCCGACCGGTTCCGCGTCGAGATCTACAAAAAGAACTCGATCGCGCTCGCGTGCCTCGTGTTCGTCTTTATCGGCGTCCCGCTCGGCCTGGCCGTCCCGCGCGCCGGCGTCGGGCTCGTGGCGACGCTGGCCGTGGCCGTGTTCCTGTTCTACTGGATCTCCCTGGTGGGCGGCGAGAAGCTGGCCGACCGGGAGTTGCTCCCGCCCATCGTCGGGATGTGGGCGGCGAACCTCATCGCCGGCCTCCTCGGCGTCTACCTCATGCTCCGCGAGGCGCGCGACCCCGCCTGGCGCGACCCGATCCGCGCGCTCGCCGGCCGGTTCCAGCGCCGCGCCTGACGCTCCCTCTGCTCCGCCCATGCTCGTCCTCGTCCCCACCCCCGTCGGCAACCTCGACGACATCACGCTCCGCGCGCTCCGCGTGCTCAAGGAGGCCGACGTCGTGGCGTGCGAAGACACGCGGACGACGGGCGTCCTCTTCCAGCACTTCGGGATCGAGACGCCGCGGACCAGCTTCCACGTCCACAACGAGCATCAGAAGGCGGCGTCGCTCGTCGAGCGGATGCAGGCGGGCGAGACCGTCGCGCTCGTGAGCGACGCCGGGACGCCGGGCGTCTCGGACCCCGGCTTCCTCCTCGTCCGCGCCGCCGCCGAGGCCGGCGTCCGCGTGGAGGCCCTCCCCGGCCCGACGGCCCTCGTCCCGGCCCTCGTCGCCAGCGGCCTCCCCACCGACCGGTTCGTGTTCGAGGGTTTCCTCCCGCACAAGAAGGGCCGCCAGACGCGCCTCAAGGCCCTCGCCGACGAGCCCCGCACCATCGTCCTCTACGAGAGCCCGCACCGGCTCGTGAAGCTCCTCGGCCAGCTCGCCGAGCACCTCGGCGCCGACCGGCCGGCGGCCGTCGCGCGCGAGATCTCGAAGCTCCATGAGGAAGTCCGGCGCGGAACGGTCGAGGAGCTGGCGGCGTGGTACGGCGCCCAGCCGAAGGTGCGCGGCGAGATCGTCGTCGTGGTCGGAGGCGCCGCCTGACCCATGCTCCGACCGCTCGCCCTCACCCTCGCCTTGCTCGGCACCGCGGCGTGCGCGCAGGTCGCGCCCGCCCCCTCCGCCGACGCCCCGCTCACGCCGACCGAGGAGGCGGTCCGCACGACGATCCAGCAGCCGGGCGTCCACGTGGTCCACTTCTGGGCCCCGTGGTGCGGCAACTCGACGAGCGAGTTGGGGAGCGGCTGGTACGAGGTGGTCGAGGCCAACCCGGACGTCTCGTTCACGTTCGTCACGATCTGGAACGACGGCGAGGACGGCGCGGCGACGCTCCGCCGCTACGGCATCCCCGAGACCGCCACCGTCCTCGCCCAACCCGACCGCGGCCCGAGCGCCGACAAAGCGCTCCGGCGCCGCACCTTCCTCGGCCTCCCCCTCTCGTGGACACCCACGACCTGGATCTTCAACCGGGAGGGCCAGCTCGCGACGGCCTTCAACTACGGCGAGGTCTCGGCCGCCATGCTCCAGACGGCCCTCGACCACGCCCACGACGACTGGACCCATGACTGACCCCGACGCCGCCGTCCGCGCCACGATTCAGGCCGAGGGAGTCCATGTGGTCCACCTCTGGGCGCCGTGGTGCGACAACTCGGTCAACGAGCTCGGCCCGGTCTGGGCCGGCGCTGCGGACCGCCACCCGGACGTCTCGATCACGTTCGTGTCGATCTGGAGCGAAGGCGACGACGGCGCCCAGGTCCTCCGCTCGCACGGCGTGGAGGGCGTCGAGGTTCGCGTCGTGCCCGGCCCGAAGCCCGAGAAGCCGGACCGCCGGATGACGTTCCTTGGCCTGCCCGTCACCTGGATCCCGACGACGTGGGTCTTCAATCGGGAGGGGCTGCTGGCCTACGCGTTCAGCTACGGCGAAGTGAGCGGAGCAAAGCTGTCCGCCGCCATCGACGACGCGCAGCGCGACTGGTAACGCCGCGCGCACCACTCACCACCTGTCATCCTGAGCGCAGGGCGCAGCCCGGAGTCGAAGGATCTCTGACGCGACGAGGTCCCAACCCGGGAACGAGAGCGATGCACGAACGAAGGGCCCACTTGTTGGCTGCGCCGGCCTATCGGTTCGACGCCCTCCGCGCGCTCAGGATGACAGACCGGACGTGCTGCCGCCGAACGCCCGCGGCCGCGGCGAATGCCGCCAGCTTGTCCGCGTCGAGCCGGCCGTCAGTGCGCACGCCGCTGCACACGTCCACGCCGAACGGGCCGACGTAGCGGACGGCCTTCGCCACGTTGTCCGGACGAAGGCCGCCGGCCAGGAACAGGGGGATCGAGAGGCGCTCGCGGGTCTGCCGGCTAAGACGCCAGTCGTGGATGCGGCCCGTCCCGCCCAGCTCTTTGACGGGGAGACCCGGGGCTCCCGAGTCCAGCAGCACCGCGTCGACGTAAGGCGCGATCGCCTCGGCTTCCTGCACCGACGCCGGGCCCACGACGTGGATCACCTGGACGAGCGTCCGGCCTGGCAGCGCCGCTCGCAGCCGGGCGTACGCCTTGATCTCCACGCGGTCGACGAGTTGGACCGTCGAGACCCCCGCCGCGTCGACCTGACGCGCGATCACGTCGGGATCCTGGCTGCTGGTGAGCAGGAAGGTGGCGACGGGCGGCGGGACCGCCCGGGCGATCTCGGCGATCCGGTCGTCCGGGATCACGCCCGGCCCGCTCGGCATGGCGCCGACGAGACCGACCGCGTCGGCGCCGAGGCGGACGGCGGCACGCGCCTCTTCCACCGAGCCGATGCAACAGACTTTTAGGCGGGGAATCGGGACGGCGTCCACGGCGTCAGTCCAGGACGGCGCGGTGGTCGGGAGCGAGGAGCCGCCCCCAGACGGCGTCGTACGGGTGGACCTCCTCCACACGCTGGCCGTCGCGCACGAGCGGGCGCCCCTCGTTGGCCCAGCGGAAGATCGACCCCTCCAGGTTGTGCACGTCGGAGACGCCGGCCTCCCGCAGCCGCTCCACCACCCCCGCCGACCGGACGCCGACGGAGCAGTACACGACGACGGGCGGCTCTGAACGGCCGAGCATGGATTGCAGGTCGTCCGCGGTCGCGTCGGGGTCCACGCGCCGGGCGCCGGGCAGGTGGCTCACGGCGTATTCGGCCGGCGTGCGGGCGTCGAGGAGGACGGGGGCCGGACGCGACGAGTCGGCGAGCCACGCTGCGAGTTCGTCGGTCGAGACCGTCGGGACGTCGGGGTAGCGGGACTGGAGGTCGCGCGCGACGGCTCGCCACGCGAGCGAGTCCGGGCGGCTCTGCCGGCCCGACGCCCACCAGATGCCGACGCCCAGGGCGACGGCGGTGAGGAGGAGTCCGGAGACGAGGCGGCGCATCGGCTCCCCAACGCCCGCCGCGCGGGCGAAGTGCCGGCCGGACATCGGCCTCACCCCTCGTCCCCGCCAACCCCAGCCGCCCGGCGACGCACACCCGAAATCGCAGGGTCCTCGCGTTCGGGCGTCCCGGGCCGCGGGGTGGCCCGGGGTATCTTCGCCCGCACGCCCCTCGCCCGCGCCGCCCGCCTCCGCATGACCGGCAAACTGTTCGACCGCCTCGTCGCCGTCGCCGTCTTCCTCTACTCCGTCGTGGTCTACTGGTCCACGATGGCCGAGACGACGCCGTTCTGGGACTCTGGCGAGTTCATCGCCATCTCCAACGGCCTGGAGGTGAGCCACCCGCCGGGGGCCCCGTTCTACATGCTCGTCGGCCGGCTCTTCGCCATGCTCTCGCCCCTCTTCGGCGGGCTGACGCCGGAGCCCATCGCCTACGCCGTGAACCTGGTGTCGGTGCTGTGCAGCGCGCTGACGATCCTGCTCACGCACCTCGTGATCCTGCGGCTCGTGCGCGTGTGGGCCGGCCACCCGGCCACGTGGAGCCCGTCGCAGCGGATCGCGGCCAACGCCGGCGGCGTGATCGGGGCGCTGACCTTCGCCGTGACCGACTCGTTCTGGTTCAACGCCGTCGAGGCCGAGGTCTACGCCATGTCGATGCTGTTCACGGCGCTCGTGGTGTGGCTCGCGCTCGTCTGGCGCGACGCGACGCGGGCCGAGGAGGCCGACCTCGCCAAGCGCGGCGAGCACCCGTTCGGGCTCCACGCCGACCGCTACCTCGTGGCTATCGCGTACCTGTTCGGGCTGGCCATCGGGGTCCACCTGCTGAACGTGCTGACGCTGTTCTTCCTCGCGCTCATCGTCTTCTTCCAGAAGGCCGACCGGCCGGGCTGGACGACGAGCCAGCGCGTGAAGGGGATCGCCATCACGGCTGCCATCTCGGTCGCCGCGTTCCTCGTGATCTACCCCGGCGTGGTCCAGACGCTCCCGACGCTGGCCGGCGCCAGCGGCGCGCCGACCCTGTTCGTCCTCGCCGTCATCGCCGCGCTCGTGGGCGGCGTGTGGTGGACGCAGAAGAAGCGGATGCCGCTCGCGAACCTCGCGGCGCTCACGGTCACGCTCGTCGTCCTCGGGTACTCGTCGTACGGGCTCATCTTCGTCCGCTCCGCCGCCGACCCGCCCATCGACGAGAACGACCCGGAGACCTCCGAGGCCATCGTCAGCTACCTCAAGCGCGAGCAGTACGGCTCGACGCCCCTCCTCTCCGGCGCCTCCTACAACAACCTGACGGGCCAGGTGGACCGCGAGAAGACGTTCCCGCGCCGCTACTCCACAGCCCCGCAGCACGTCCAGGAGTACGCCCGCTACGACTCGGACCTCGACTTCTTCCTGAGCTACCAGCTCAGCCACATGTACTGGCGCTACTTCATGTGGCAGTTCGTGGGGAAGGCGTCGGACATGCAGGACGCGGACTGGGCCAAGCCCGCCCTCTGGTTCAGCGATCCGCCGGGCACGACGCCCTCGGAGCAGTCCTCGCGGAACGTCTACTTCGCGCTCCCGCTCCTGCTCGGGCTCCTCGGCCTCGCCTTCCACTTCCAGAAGGACTGGCGGCGCGCGCTCGCCGTGCTCACCCTGTTCCTGATCACGGGGGTCGGGATCATCCTCTACCTCAACCAAACGCCGTTCCAGCCGCGCGAGCGCGACTACTCGTACGTGGCCTCGTTCTTCGCGTACGCGCTGTGGATCGGGATCGGCGCGACGGGGCTCGTGGAGCTCGTGGCCGAGTCGCTCCAGCGCCAGAGCGCCCTGCTCCGCCGCGGCACGGCCCTCGCCCTCGCAGCCGTCCTGTTCCTCGCCGTCCCGGGCTGGATGCTGGTCGAGAACTACGACGACCACGACCGCTCGGGCCGCCGCATCGCGACGGACTTCGCCCGCAACATGCTGGAGTCGACGGCGCCCGACGCCATCCTCTTCACCAACGGCGACAACGACACCTTCCCGCTCTGGTACCTCCAGGAGGTGGAGGGCGTGCGGCGCGACGTGCGCGTGGTGAACCTCTCGCTCCTCAACACGCCGTGGTACGTCCGCCAGCTCCGCGACCAGTGGAGCCGCGAGAGCGCGCCGCTCCCGATGTCCGTCACCGACGACGACATCGCGGGGATCTCGGGCTCGATGGACCGCCGCCCGACGGGGGCCCTCGCCCCGACCATCATCAACGACCGCGACGTCTCGCTCCCGGTCGACGCGCGGCGGTTCCTCGACGAGACCATCGCCGGCCGCGTCGACGCCAGCCAGATCCCGGACCAGATGACGTGGCGCCTCCGGGGCTCGCCGGTCGACGCGGAGCGGAGCATCCTCTACACGGCCGACCTCGCCGTCCTCAACATCCTCCAGGCCGTCGCCGAGGACGGGTGGCAGCGGCCGGTCTACTTCGCCGCGACGGTGGGCCAGAACTCGGAGCTCGGCCTCCAGCCCTACTTCCAGAACGAGGGGCTCGCGCGGCGCGTGGTCCCGATCGCGCGCGGCGCCAGCGACCCCGACGGCTACGTGGTGCCCGAGGTGGCCGGGGCGCGCCTCGCGGCGTTCCAGTTCCGCGGCCTCGACGACCCGGACGTGTACCACGACCAGAACGCTCGCAACATGGCCGACGGCTACCGCATCCGCGTGGCGGCCATCGCCGGCCAGCTCGCCGAGCGCGGGCAGACGGACGCCGCCCGCGCGCTCCTCGACCGCGTGAGCGAGGCGGTCCCGACGAGCACGATCCCGGCCAGCTTCGGCTCGCTCTACACGCTCGCCGAGGCCTACCGGCAGGCCGGCGACACCAAGCGGATGGTGGAGGCGCTCCAGCAGACGGAGTCGTACGTGCTCACCCAGGCCCGGGCCGCACGGACGGCCCAGCAGCAGGAGGAGGCGTACCGCTACATCCAGTACCTCCAGTCGGCCTACCTCCTGGCCGACCAGTACGAGGAGGCCTCGGCGTTCATGGGCCGCGTGGCCGACCTGCTCGGCGACGACCGCTTCCGCAGCACGCCCGAAGAGCTCCGCGCGCAGGCCGACGCGCTCCGCCGCCAGTCCGAGGCGGCCGCGGCCGCACGCGACGCCGCCCGCGCCGACACGCTGCCGGAGGGCTAGGGCCCGCCGTAGATTCCGGTCCCGCCTCCCCCACGCCGATGCCTGCCCCCCTCTCCGACGCCGACCTCGACCGCGCGGCCACCGTACTGGGCGTCCCGGCCGAGCGCGACGGCACGCTCACCCGCCTCGCCCTCACCGACCCCGGCAGCGGGCGCCGCCTGGCCGTGGAGGTAACGCGGACCGACGAGGGCGCCGCGATCGTGAAGGTGTACGGCACGGAGGCGCACCTGGAGCTGCACGACTGCGCCGGCCTCGTGACGTCCGACGAGCTGGGCGAGGTCATCTTCTTCGCGCGCGGCGGCGGACGCGTGGCCGGGCTCGTCGTGGAGAAGGAGGCCGCGTGCTCGCTCTACGCCAACGTCTCGGAACGCCTGCTCTCGGCCGACTTCCTGACCGTCGCGCCGGAGGTGGCGCAGGCGGCCGTGGTCCTCTCGCTCAGCGAGCCGCTCTTCGAGGGCGACTGGTCGCCGGAGACCGAGGCGTGAGCACGGACGGCCCGGACGGGCTGGAGATCCACCAGGCCCACCCGTCGCTCCGGCTCGACGCGGACCGCCTCCGCGCCGTGGTCGAGGCCGTGTGCGTCGGCGAGGGCGTCCGGATCGGGAGCCTCGGCGTCGTCCTGGGCGACCACGGGCTCGTCCACGACCTCAACCGCGAGTGGCTCGGGCACGACTACGAGACGGACGTGGTCTCGTTCGTCCTCGACGAGGAGGCCCAGGCGCGCGGCGAGATTGACGGCGAGGTGTACGTGGACCTCGACACGGCCGCCGAGCGGGCCCCAGAGTTCGACGCGACGATGTCGCACGAGGCGCTCCGCTACGTGGCCCACGGCCTCCTCCACCTCGTCGGCCACGACGACGCGACGGACGACGAGCGCGCGGCGATGCGGGCGCTGGAGGATCGGTACCTCACCGCCGCTGGCAGCTGATAGCCTGTCCTCGGATGCGACCGGCCCCTATCTGGCGGCGGGTTACGCCGACTCTTCAATCAGCGCGAGCTTCCGTAGAAGAGCCTGATTGTAGTCGGCGCCATCGTGGGCATGATGCACGCGGCGGTGGCACGTGGGGCAGAGAGCAATCACGTGCGCTGGGTGATCAGGACCTCCGTCCGCCACTCTCGTTGTGTGGTGGGGTTCGAGATATGGCTGCTTTCGCTTGGTGACGAATGGGGCTGGCTCGCCGCAGCCCTCACAGGTTCCGTTAGCCCGCTTGAGGGCGTAAACGCGAACGGCTTCAGAGCGAACCCGAACGTTTTGCCGTCGCTCTTTAACGGGGGAAGTTCTGCTGGCGCTTGCCAAGGCCAGCCTGTGGAGTTCTTCCAGCGACTTCCCTCGGAGACCGCGAGTGGAATAACTGGCACCCGGTTCGTGGACGGCCGGATTGGATTCTGACACTGCCGACTCCAGCTCGAGTTCGAACACGATGGCCTGTCTCGGGTCACCCTCTGTATCGGGCCGCTCCTCCAGATGGTGTCCGAGGTACGTGGCCTCACCGACGTAGCGAACGTTCCCGCCCCCGAGCGCCTCAAACAAAAGAACGCGCTTCCTGTCGGCTAAATGGTCACGGAGAGCGCGGTTCGCCCTCACGAAAGTCATGTCCCCGCGCTGACCTTCCCCGGTGTAGTGGTACGTCCCGTCGGGCTTGAACTCGTCTCGGTATCCGTGTTCGGCACCTCCTTCTCCTGTGAACAGGAAGATGAAGGGGTGAGAACTGGGCGTGGACATGCCTCCCTGTCTCTGCCCCCCATACCGGTCGTGGATGTCCCGCCGTCGATTGTAGATCCGACCTACTTCGAACTCCATGGAAAGGGGAATGGCACAGGTGGGAGGCTATCGACTCTACGGCCTAACCACCCTACCCACCGAGGCCGCTCAGCTGGCCAGCTTCTGCAGCGGCTCCACCACGCGGACGGCGTGCTCGGCCGTTGACATGATGTAGAAGTGGATCCCGGGCGCCCCGGCCTCCATCAGCTCCTCCGCCTGCCGCCGCGCCCACTCGACGCCGACCGCGGCGACGTGCTCATCGCGGGCTTCCTCAATCTCGGCCGCCAGCGGCTCGGGGATCTCCGTGTGGAACGTGCGCGGGAGCGACTGGAGGTGCCGCTTCGTCGTGAGGATCTTGAGGCCCGGCACGATGGGCACGTCGATCCCCACGTCGCGGCAGCGCTCGACGAAGGCGAAATAGTGCCGGTTGTCGAAGAACATCTGGGTCACGATGTAGTCGGCCCCGGCGTCCACCTTGCGCTTGAGGTGGAGCACGTCCCACGTCATGTTGGGCGCGTCGATGTGCTTCTCGGGGTAGCCGCCCACGCCCACGCAGAAGTCGGTCGGCTCGGCGTCGAGGAGGTCAGCGAGGTAGCGGCCCTCGTTCATGGCCTGGATCTGCGCCACGAGATCGCCAGCGTAGAGGTTCGCGTGACGGCCCGGGCGCTCCGGCTTCGCCACGCCCGTGTCGTCGCCTCGGACGGCGAGGACGTTGTGGATGCCGAGGTAGTTCAGCTCGATGAGCGCGTCCTCCGTCTCCTCCTGCGTGAACCCGCGGCAGAGCACGTGCGGGACGGCGTCGATCCCGAACCGGTGCTGGATGGCGGCGCAGAGCCCGAGCGTCCCCGGCCGCTTCCGCTTGACGTGTCGGCGGAGCGTGCCGTCGGGCATCTCCTCGTAGTAGGCCTCCGCCGAGTGGCTCGTGACGTCGATGAACGGCGGGTGGTACGGCGCGAGGGCCTCGACGATCTCGAGGACCTGGCCGACGGAGCTCCCCCGTTGGGGCGGGATGATCTCGTACGAGAGGAGCGGGCCGTCGGCCCGTGCGTAGTGCTCGGTGACTTTCACGCGGTCAGGAGGCGGGCGTCCACTGAAGATGCCACTGGATCGGGGCGGACGCATGGGAAAGCGCCTCGTCCACCGAATCGCGCGGCCCGTTCCGCCGGCTCGCCGGCCCCGGACTGGCTGGCTAGTTCCGGCGGAGCCAGAGGTCGTCGAACAGCGGGTGGGTGATGGGCCTCCTGGGCGGACCTCCTGGCTCCACGCGCGAGGCGGTGGCGTGCCGCTGGGCCTCGTCCTCCAAGAGGTCGCGGAGTCGGACCGAGACGGCCTCCCCCTGGAGCGTCGCCCGCTGCCGGCGTTGCACGGGGTCGAGGGAAAGCGGGCGCTCGGGGAGCAGAATCCGCACGGCGGTGATCGCCGCCCATCCCACCGCCATCAGCAGCCCCACCGCCATCACGAACGCGAGCCCCATCAGCAGGGCCGAGGACGAGAGAGAGACGGCGAGGGGGGACATGGGGGCGCCCTCGGGGCGGGCTACTCGGCGGCGGCCGGTGCGGAGGACGCCGGGGCGGGCTCCCCGAACAGCGCGGGGTCGGGCTGCCGGACGAGCGGGGTGGCGTCGTACGCGTCCTGGAAGCCGGCGGCCTCCTCCTCCGCCGTGAGCGCCTCCTCCTCCAGGATGTCGGTCGGGACGGCCGCGAGGTCGTGGAACGTGTCGCGGAAGGCGAAGTCGAGGAACGTGAACCCGAAGAAGATGACCAGGAACACGAGGCTCCCTACGAACACGAGCACGTTCGATCCGCCCTCGTTCTTCAGCCCCATGAACCGCGAGGCCACCCAGTACGCCTTGGCCCCAGCGATGCCGAGGGCGATGGGCACGCTGAGCCAGCCGAGCGGGAGCCGGAACGGGAGCGCGAACTCGAACCCGAACGTGTCGGCCGCCACGAACCCGCGCTCGAAGAGGGCCAGGATGACCGTCAGGAGCGTGAGGCACACGAGGATGATGAACGTCTTCTTGAGCACCTTCGCGTCGAAGACGTGGTGGTGGTGCTCGTCGACGGGCTCGCCGTGGAGGTCGTGGGTCGCGGAGTCGGCCATGAGTCGGGGATGCGGGATCCGGAGGGTGTGAGGGGGGCCGGCCTCGGCGCGGCGCCCCCCGGTTCCTCAGATCAGGTACATCAGGGGGAAGACGAAAATCCAGATGATGTCGACGATGTGCCAGTAGAGGCCCACGTTCTCGACCGGGGTGTACCACACGCTGGAGTAGTCGCCGCGCTGGGAGAAGAACACCAGGAAGCCGATGGCGATGATGCCGATGACGATGTGGAGCGCGTGGATCCCCGTCATCACGTAGTAGATGGCGAAGAAGATGCCGGCGCGGCGGTTGGCGAAGATCTCGCCCTCCCGCGCGTGCTCGCCGCCGTGTTCGGCCCCGGCGTGCTCGCCCTCTCCCAGGGGCTCGGCGCCCGCACCGCGCGCCTCCGTCTCCACGGCGCGGTCGAGGGCCGCCCCGGCGCCGGCGGTGGGGAGATCGACCGACGCGCCCTCGCCGCCGCTCGCGGACTGAGCCAGCCCCGCGGCGTCCGGCGCCGGGTTCCGGTCATCGCCCGTGAGGGGGGCGTCGCCGGCGACCAGGGCATCCCCTTGCGCGGCCACGTCGAAGTCAGCCACCTCCGGGTCCGAGGTGCCGCCGACGACGTCCGACGCGTCGGCTTCGGTCCCCGGCGCGACGGCCGCCTCTTCCTCCCTGTGGATGCTGAAGATGGGTTCGAGCGCCACGGCCCCGTTGAGGTCGCTGACGCGCTGCGTCCCCTCGTTCAGCTCGAAGTTGGCGCCGGGGAAAATCCCGAGCTCGAACTTGTGGGTGTACTCGAAATACTTGACCACCAAGAACAGGGACGCCAGGGCCATCGTGGCGAGGAGGTTCCCGACGAGCACCTTCCGGTTGTCCATCTGCGCCCCGCGGATCGCCCACGCCATCGTCAGCGACGAGAGCAGGAGGACGAGCGTGTTGACTGCGCCGAGGACCGTGTCCAGCTGGAGGCTGGCCTGCTCGTAGAGCTCCGGGTAGAGGATCCGGAAGATGCCGTAGGCCACGAACATCCCGCCGAAGAGGAGGATCTCGGTGGCCAGGAACAGCCACATCCCGAGCTTCGAGGCCTCGAACTGCTGCTCGCTGGACACGAAGAAGTGCTGGAGCCGCGACGGGTGCATCTTGCCGTCGTAGCCCAGGAGCATCGGGGCCTCGTGGCCGTGCCCGTCGCCGCCGGGATCGCTGTGCGCGACGGCGGTGGGGTCGTCGACCGTGACCTGGGGAGGAGTCGCCATGGGAATACGTGCGGGGGTGCGGGCCGGGGGCCTATCGGTCGGTGGCGCTGGTGGCGGCCGAGTCCGGCTGCGTGTCCGCCCCGTCGTGGATCTCGTTCTCCATCTCCTGCGGGCCGCCGACCTCGACGTCCGGGACCGGCGCGCCACGCTGGCTGTCGCCCGAAGTGTGGAACAGGACCTCGTAGTCGTACGGGCCGTGGGTCACGAGCGGCGTGTGGTGGAAGTTGTGGTGGTCCGGCGGGCTCGTCGTGTGCGTCCACTCCAGCGTGGCGCCGCCCCACGGGTTGCCCGGCGCCCGCTTGCCCCGGCGCATCGACCAGAGCCCGTTGACGAGCACGCACAGCAGCCCGACGCCGAGCACGTAGGACCCGATCGTCGATGCCTGATGGAGCGGCTCCAAGTACCGCATGTTCGGGTAGTCGTAGTAGCGACGCGGCATCCCCTGGCTGCCGATGATGAACTGGATGAAGAACGTCATGTTGAAGCCGAGGAACACGAGCAGCGCGGAGACCTTGCCCAACGTCTCGTTGTAGAGCCGGCCGGTCATCTTGGGCCACCAGTAGTGGATCCCGCCCAGGAACGCCATCACCGTGCCGCCCATCATCACGTAGTGGAAGTGGGCGACGACGAAGTAGGTGTCGTGGAGGTGGATGTCCACGGCGAGAGCGCCCACCATGATGCCCGTCACGCCACCGATCGTGAACTGGAACAGGAACGTCAGGGCGTAGAGCATCGGCGTCTTCAGCCACACGCTCCCCTTGTACATCGTCCAGATCCAGTTGAAGATCTTGATGCCGGACGGGATGCCGATGAGGAACGTGATGAGCGAGAACACGATGCTCGACACCGGGCTCTGGCCCGACGTGAACATGTGGTGCCCCCACACGAGGAAGCCGAGGAGCGCGATGGCCACCGACGAGAGCGCGACGGCGCGGTAGCCGTAGACCCGCTGGCGGCTGAACGTCCCCATCAGCTCCGAGATCACCCCGAAGGCCGGGAGGATCATGATGTAGACGGCCGGGTGGCTGTAGAACCAGAAGAAGTGCTGGAACAGGACCGGGTCGCCGCCGAGGGCCGGGTCGAAGATGCCGATCCCAAGCGCGCGCTCCAGGATCAGGAGCACCATCGTAATGCCGATGACCGGCGTGGCGAGGATCTGGACGATCGAGGTCGCATAGATCGACCACAGGAAGAGCGGCATCCGGTTCCAGGTCATCCCCGGCGCTCGCATCTTGTGGATCGTCACGATGAAGTTGAGGCCCGTCAGGATCGACGAGAAGCCCATGACGAAGGCGCCGCCCGCCATCCAGATCACGGCCGAGCCCGTCTCCTTGGAGTACGGCGTGTAGAACGTCCACCCGGTGTCCACGCCACCCGTCAGCGCGATCGCGACGACCGCCAGCGAGGCCCCGCCGATGTAGATGTAGAGGCTCATGAGGTTGAGCCGGGGGAACGCCACGTCCTTCGCCCCCACCATGATCGGGAGCAGGAAGTTGCCCATCGTCGCCGGGATCGACGGGATGATGAACAGGAACACCATGATCAGCCCGTGCATCGTGAACACGTGGTTGTAGGTGTCCGCCGACATGATGGCGCCGCCGATCAGGGCCCCGTTGGCGTCGTAGTCGTTGGCATAGAACAGCTCCGTCCGGATCCCGAGGGCGAGGAGGCCGCCGATCGAGAAGAACACCGAGACCGCGACGAGATACATGATCCCGATCCGCTTGTGGTCCACGGAGAGCGCCCAGGACTTGACCCAGGCCCAGGCCCGCGCCAGGCCGCGCACGTCGTCGGCAGGCCGGGGCTCGTGGAGGTAGTTGTGGACCGGCTCGTGGCCCACGGGGTAGGCCCGCGCGGCGGCGGGCGTCGTCGGAGCCGGGGCGGTGGTCAGCGTCGCCATTGGTGGGGCTGGCTGGAGGGAGAGGCGCGGGGCCTCGGAAGGACGGTTACTGCTCGCGGACGGCCTCGACCTCCTCGGCGGCGACCGGATCGGCGACGGGGACGCCGGGGTCGCCCATGCCGCCCTCGGGCGGCTGCCCGGCCAGGCTCTGCGAGGAGTCGGCGGCGGCGGAGAGCGTGGTGTCGGCGGCGGTCGCGACGCCGTTCAGGAGGCGCATGTAGGCGGAGATTGCGGCGATCTGCTCGTCGTTGAGCTGGCCGTCGTAGGAGGGCATGTTGACGCCCTCGAAGCCGGGGACGTAGTACGCCTGCGGGTACAGGATCGACTGGTGGACGTACGCCTCGTCGACGACGCCCTCCTCACTGCCGGGCCGGGGCTCTCCCCAGTTCCCGAGCCATGACGGGCCGACCTTCGTCGAGCCGTCGAGCGAGTGGCACGTGTTGCAGTTTCGCTGCGTGTAGAGCTGCTCGCCCAGGGTCGCCGGGGCGACGGGCCCCGCGCCGGGCGGCCCCTCCCGCAGGATCTGGTAGTAGGCGCTGCGGCTGACGACGTGGATCTCGGCGCCCATGTTCGAGTGGCCCGTCCCACAGTACTCCGTGCAGACCACCTGGTAGTCCCCCACCTCCGGGGCCTCGAACCAGACGTAGGCGAAGCGGTTGGGGATCACGTCGTGCTTGATCCGAAACTCGGGGACGTAGAAGCTGTGGAGCACGTCCTGGCTCGTCATCTCGAAGCGGATCGGCGTGCCGACGGGGACCCAGACCTCGCCGAAGCCCTGGATGCCGTTCTTGTACTCGAACGTCCAGGCCCACTTCTGCGCCTTCACGTTGATCGTGACCGCGTCCGTCGGCGGGATCGAGGTTCCGACGTAGGCCCGGAAGCCCCAGAAGAACACGATCAACACGAGGAGCGTCGGGATGACGACCCACGAGACCTCCAGCCACTTGCTCTCGTGGACGTCCACGGGCCGGTCAGCGTGGCTCTTCCGGCGGTACACCACCAGGAAGTAGACCATCGCCGCGACCACGAGCAGGGTCAGGATGATGCTCGCGATCAGGATGAAGTTGAACAGCGCGTCGATCTCGTGCGCGGTGGTCGAGCTCTGCGGCGGGAGCCAGAGCTGGTGGAACCACGACCCCTCGCCCGTCCAGAACTTCTGGCGGCCAAGGGTATCGACGACGGCTTCGGACTGCATCATCATCAGGACAAGGTCGAGGCGGGTGGCGCCAGCGGGTTGTCAGGAGGTCGAGGGCGGGTTAGGGACCGCGCTCCAGGTCTCGGGCGTCGACGTCACCTCCCGGCGCCAGAGCCGGAACAGGACGAACCCGACCACGAGGAGGAGGAGGCCGCCACCCACCTTCAGCGAGGTGAGCGCGACTAGAGAGTAGCCCTGCGCGTCCTTGTCGTACTGGAAGCACGTCAGAAGAAAGCGGTCGACGGTCGTCCCCACCTTGCCTTGGCCGGCCTCGACGGCCGCGAGTTTCACGTCGAACGGGGCGAAGTCGATCCCGTAGAGATAGCGAGAGACGGTCCCGGTCGGGCTGAGGACGGTGAGGGCCGCGCCGTGGGCGTAGTCGCCCGTGCGTACATCATACGCATACCGGAAGCCGACGGCCTCGGCGAGCCGCTTCACGTCGGGCTCGTGCTCCTCCCCGATGGTCCAGAGGTGGAACGCGCTGGTGTCGACGTCGGCCCCGAGCACGCGGGCGTAGCGGGCCTTCACGTCGCGCACCTTCTGCGACGTGTCGTTCGGGTCGATGGAGACGGCCAGCACCTCGTAGTCCTCCCCCAGCGTGAGGTCGGTCCTCGACACGGCCTCGGCCACGGCGTCGAGGACGAGGCTGCACAGCATCGGGCAGTTGTGGTAGACGAACGCCACCAGGAGCGGCCGCTCGCCGTCGAGGAGGGTCGCCAGCCGCACCTCCTCGCCCGCCTCGTTGACGAACGTGAGGTCGGTCGGGACCGTGTCGCCCAGCTTCTCGTCGATCCCGACCTGGCCGGCGAGCCGGTTCGGGAGGGCGCCCTGCCCGCCCTGCCCGTCGATCGGGACGAAGTCCGAGGTGGACGTGACCTGCGCGGACGCGACCCCCGGCTGCACGAGCCCGGCCGTCGCCAGGAAGGAGACGGCGGCCACGAGCATCGGTAGGAGGCCGCGTCGGGGCATTAGCCTTCGTCGGGGATGGTCTCTTCGGGTTCGTCGACGCCGACCTCCTCGCCCGTCGCCGGGGGCGTCACGGCCGGGAAGGCCTCCGAGGAGCCGCTCGCCGGGGCACCCTCCACGGCGCCGCCCTCTCCGCGGACGACCATGAACGTGTTCTGGTCCGCGCGAGACGCCGGCATGGCGGCGTACGGGCCCGCCGCGTCGGCGGCAGTGCCCGCCCCGCCGTACTCGGCCGCAACGATCCCCATCGCCTGCTCGATGGGGATGGTGTAGACGCTGTCGGCGCGCCCGTAGTGATCGAGCTTGGCCGCCGCGTCGACGCGGACCGCCCGCAGCTCGGGGTACTGCTCGACGTCCTCGGCCTGCGCCTCAACGTCGCCCAGGAACGGTTCGTAGAACAGGAGGATCAGGACGACGGCGAGGGCGATCACGGCCGCGACCGTCGCGGCCATCAGCCCGAGGAGCTGGCCGGACTCGATCCCCTCCTCCTCAACGCCCATCTGGGCGAGGAGCGCCTCCGCCTCAGGGTCGCCCCCTGGCGTTGCCTCCTCCTTGGCCTTCGCGCCGCTGGCCGACACGAGCCCCTCGAGTGGGCCGACCGGCTCCTCCTCGTCCGGGCGGACGACGGACGGGTCGGCCTCGGGGCGGGCGCCCTGGTTGGCGGGCGGGACCGGGTCGCCACGGTGGGGGTCCGGGGTGGGGACCTCCTGGTGGCGGTCCGGCAGGTTGCCCGGGCGGTCAGAGTCGGGGTGCGTCTGGTCGGCCATCGTGTGCTAGGAACGGCGCAGCACGCCGGGTGTTTTTCAGTCGGGATTGAAAGCTCCGTGGAGGCGCTCGCCGACGGTGCGCCTAGACGTTCTCGAACCGGAGGGAATCGGCGAAGTAGGGGTCGCCGTAGGGCGTCAGCGCGTGGCGGCTGAGGCGGAGGAGCGTCGACCCGACGAACAGGCCGAGCAGCCCCAGCCACATCCCCATCTCGAGGAGCGGGAGGTGCGGCTCCACCACGTGGAGCGCCATCGTGTCGTGCTGGACCACCTCGTGGTCCTGGGCGAACGCGCCGAGGCTGGCGAGCAGGTCGCCGCCGGTCTGGAGGAGCCCGGCGTGCTCCACGCCCTCGGCCACGTGCATGGCCGGCATCGTTACCCACCAGAGGTCCACCCAGTGCATCACGAGCAGCCACCCGGCCATCACGGCGAGGGCCGGCGCGATCCGCTTGGTCATGCGCGGGAGCAGAAGGAGGAACGGGAGCAGGAAGTGGAAGATCAGGAGCGACCACGCGACCACCCCCCAGCCACCGACAAAGCGCTTCTGGAACCAGACGATCTCCTCGGGCAGGTTCGCGTACCAGTAGAGCATGTACTGGCTGAAGGCGATGTACGTCCAGAACACCACGAAGGCGAACATGAACTTGCCCATGTCCTGCGTGTGCTCGACGGTCACCTCGGGGAGCATCCCGGCCTTCTTCAGCGCGAGGGCGAGGAACGTGATGAGGCTGAGTGCGCCGAGCCACCCGCCCGCGAAGAAGTAGACCCCAAACATGGTCGAGAACCAGTGGGGGTCCGTCGACATCACGAAGTCGTAGCCGGCGAAGGCCGTGGCGACGGCCGAGAGCGGGATCCCGATCGCGCTCCACTTGCGGAGGAGCAGCGTGTTCTGCGGGTCGGGCGTCCGGTCGTTCTGGACCGAGTAGCGGTACAGCTTCGCCCCGAGCAGGGCGAACAGGCCGAAGTAGACGACGTAGCGGACGAGGAAGAACGGCGTGTTGAGGTACACCCGCTTCCCGGCGAGAATGGCGTCGTACGTCGGCGACCCCGGATCGTAGAGGTCCGCGTGGGTCCAGTGGAACAGGTCGTGCATTCCGAGGAGCACGGGGATGCCGGCGAGGGCGAGGAGCGGGAAGCTCGCGGCCAGGGCCTCGGCGATCCGCCGGATGGTGGTGCTCCAGCGGGCCTTCGTGATGTGCTGGATCATCACGAAGAACAGGGCGCCGATCGCGACGGAGACGCAGAACACCCACCCGATGAGGTAGGCGAAGAGCGTCCGCTGGAGGTCCCCCAGCCCGAACGCAAACGCCGCGACGACGAGCAGGAGCCCGACGCCGAGCGGGACGAGCCACCAGCGCTGGTCGCCGGAGAACCGGTACCGCGCCGGGACGCGGTCGCCCTCAGGGTCGACGGGGTCGAAGAGGAGACGGGAGAGGGGGTTCGCCATGGGTGTCAGATGCGCGGTACGGGACGCGGGGGAAGGCTCGTGGGGAGCCGCCCGTCGCGCACCGCCTTAGTTCTGCCGGACGTTCGGGTTGTCGGTGGACAGCGTCTGCCGCTCCCGCTCGGGCACGTCGGCCGAGGAGGCGTCCTGCGAGCGCTGGAGGGCGCGGATGTACGAGACGATGGCCCAGCGGTCGCTCGGCGGGATCTCGTGCCCGTAGCTCGGCATCGTGTTGATGCCGTTCTGGATCACGTTGTAGATGTACCCGTCGGGCTGGGCGCGGAGGACATCGGTGTGATAGCTCGGGACCTGGAAGCCGTAGCCCAGGCCGCCGTTGCCCACGGCCACGATGCCGCGCCCGTCGCCGGCCTGCCCGTGGCACGGCGTGCAGTAGATGTTGAACCGGTTCTGGCCGCGCGCCACGAGCGACGGGGTCACCTCCATGGGAATCTGGTCGACGTAGCCGCCGGCGGCGGTCCGGCCGTAGTAGAACGGTGCGTTCTCGGTCGTCTTCAGCCGGCCGCGCGCGACGGTCCCGGGCACGGGCTGCCGCATGGCGGAGCCGTCGGCGAAGAACGGGTTCGGCTCCTGCGCCTCGAACCGCTGGACGAAGTCCATGTTGAGGTTCGGATGGATCGGCGGGGCCTCGCTCGTCATCCCCCGGCAGCCGCCGAGGGCGAGCGCCGACAGGGCGAGGGCGAAGAGGGAGCGGTAGATCATGGAGGTCGGAAGGGGGTCGTAATCCGTGACACGCGACGGCCGCCGGGGGGCGCCCGCACGCACCATCGTCGCCCTAGATGTCGCCGGTCGTGTGAGGAGGGGTCTCCAGAGCGCGGCGCGTCTCGCCGGCGGTCAGGGCCGGCGGCCCGGCGACGACGTCGGCCGGGGTGGCCCCGTCGTGGTCGACGTACTCGACCCCCATCGCGCCGAGGTCGCGGAGGTCCGCCGCCGTCTTCGCACGGTCGAACGTGCCGTCGGCGGCGGCGATGTGGAGAAAGAACGCGTCGTCGGAGGCGCGGCCAAACCGCTCCGAGTGGAAGAGCGGGTTGTACGGCTTCGGAAGGCCGTTCAGCGCCAGCATCCCGACGACGGCCGTCAGGGCCGAGAACAGGACCGTCAGCTCGAACATGATCGGCACGCTCGACTCGACCCCGAAGAGCGGCTTGTTCGAGATGTTGATCGGGTACGGCATGAGGCTGCCGATGACGGCCGGCCACCCCTCGATCTGGGGCCCGGCGCTCGTCCACCACTGGAGGAAGAAGCCGAGGAAGAGGCCCGTGAGGCCGCCCCCGAAGACGAGGAAGCCCAGCTTCGAGTAGGACAGGCCCATGGCCCGGTCCATCCCGTGGATGGGGAACGGGCTGAACGTGTCGAGCCGGCTGTAGCCCTTCTCGCGGAGCTTCTGGACGGCCTCGTAGAGGGCGCCGGGGTCGGGGAATTCGGCGAGCAGGCCCACGTGCTGGTTGGCCCGGTCGTCGCGGCGCTGGCGGATGGCGTCGAACATGGTGTGGAGGGACCGGGGTTAGCGAGCGTCAGAGTCGTCCACGAGCGGCTCGTCCGCCGGCACGCCGTCGTGGTCCGCGTCGGACGCGGCCGGCGCGGCGCCCTGGACGTACGCGTCGCGCTGGTAGTCGGCGAGCTCGTGGGGGGCGGAGTGGCCGTCCCCGTGGCCGTGGAGGTAGAAGTGAGGGTCGGCCTGCGGCATCACGCCCTTCACCTCCGCAATTGCCACCATGGGCACGAACCGGAGGAACAGGAGGAAGAGGGTGAAGAAGAGCCCGAACGTCCCGATGTAGAGGAGGGCGTCCCAGATCGTCGGGGAGTAGTAGTCCCAGCTCGACGGGAGGAAGTCGCGGTGGAGCGACGTCACCGTGATCACGAACCGCTCGAACCACATGCCGATGTTGGTCGTGATCGAGATCGTGAACATGACCGGGATCGACCGGCGCATGGACTTGAACCAGAAGACCTGCGGGAAGACGAGGTTGCAGGTCATCATCGTCCAGTAGGCCCAGGCGTAGGGGCCCGTCGCGCGGACGTTGAAGAACAGGAACTGCTCGTACTCGACGCCCGAGTACCACGCGATAAAGAACTCCGTGATGTAGGCGAACCCGACGATCGTGCCCGTCACGAGAATGATGATGTTCATCTTCTCGAGGTGGTCCATCGTGATCAGGTTCTGCAACCCGTACACCTTCCGCGCGACCACGAGGAGCGTCACCACCATCGCGAACCCGGAGAAGATGGCGCCCGCGACGAAGTACGGCGGGAAGATGGTCGTGTGCCAGCCCGGGATGAGAGAGACGGCGAAGTCGAAGGACACGACCGAGTGGACCGAGAGGACGAGCGGCGTAGCGAGGCCGGCCAGGATGAGGTAGGCCCGCTCGTAGTGGCGCCAGTTCCGGTTCGAGCCCGTCCAGCCCAGGGCGAAGAAGCCCAGGATCTTGGCCCGGAGCATCCGGCCGGCGCGGACGGCGCGGTCGCGGATCGTCGCGAGGTCCGGGATGAGGCCGACGTACCAGAAGAGGAGCGAGACCGTCCCGTAGATGCTTACCGCGAACACGTCCCAGAGCAGCGGGCTCTTGAACTGCGGCCACATGGCCATCTGGTTCGGGATCGGCAGCGTGTAGTAGATCACCCACACACGGCCGACGTGGAACGTCGGGAAGACGAGGGCACACGCGACGGCGAACAGCGTCATCGCCTCGGCCGCGCGGTTGATCGAGGTCCGCCACTTCTGGCGGAACAGGAAGAGGACGGCCGAGATCAGCGTCCCGGCGTGGCCGATGCCGACCCACCAGACGAAGTTGACGATGGCCCAGCCCCAGAACACGGGGTTCGTGAGGCCCCACACGCCCGGCCCGTTCCACACGAGGTAGGCGATGGCGAGGCCCATGATGCCGAGCCCGGTGACGGCCGCGCCGAAGGCGAGGAACCACCCGACCGGCGTCTTCTTCTCCGTGTGGTACGAGACCAACTCGGTGACGTCGTGGAACGAGAGGTTGCCGCGGACGAGCGGCTCGTCCTCGAGCGTCATCGGCGTGCCGTCCGGGTAGGCCGGGGCACCGTCGGGGGTGCGGGCGTAGGCGGTCTTAGAGGTGACGGTAGCCACGGGGGCGGGGGCTGGCGCTACGGGCGAGGGCTAGGCTTCGACGGGCTCGGTGTCCGGCGCACCGACGGCGTGGGGGTCCTCGCTGTCGAACGGGGTCGCGAGCGAAGGGTGCGGGTTGCGGAGGCGCGCGAGGTAGGTCAGGCGCGGCTTCACCGCCAGTTCGGCGAGGAGCGCGTAGTTACGCGGGCTCTGCTTGCTCCGGGTGACCGCGCTCTGCGGGTTCCGGAGGTCGCCGAACACGATGGCGTTGGCCGGGCAGACCTGCTGGCAGGCCGTCTGGACGGCGCCGTCGGCGATCGGCTCGTTCTCGATGTGGGCGTACTGCTGCGTCTGCCGGACCCGCTGCACGCAGAACGTGCACTTCTCCATGACGCCGCGGTACCGGACCGTGACGTAGGGGTTCGACTGCATCTGGACTTCCGTCGGGAGGTGCTTGGTCCAGTTGTAGAAGTTGTACCGGCGGACCTTGTACGGGCAGTTGTTGGCACAGTAGCGCGTCCCGATGCACCGGTTGTAGGTCATCTCGTTGATCCCGTCCGGCGAGTGCGACGTCGCGTTGACGGGACAGACCTGCTCGCACGGCGCGTTCTCGCAGTGGACGCACATCATGGGCTGCGGCACCATGCCCGGCTCGTTCTCGTCCTCTCCCACGTAGTAGCGGTCGAGGCGGAGCCAGTGCATCTCGCGGCCGCGCGAGACCTGGTCCTTGCCGACGACGGGCACGTTGTTCTCGGCCTGACAGGCGACGACGCACGCGTTGCACCCGGTGCACGCGTTGAGGTCGATCGTCATCCCCCACTGGTTGTCCGAGTAAATCCACTCGCCGATGTGGGGGTTCTCGGAGGCCGAGTTGTCCTCGCCCCAGAGCGGCTCGAAGTCCTCCCAGGGCACGTCCTCCACGTAGTGGTCCGCGTCCTTGGCGAAGGTTGGGTCCGAGAGGTACTCCGCGAGCGTGGCCGAGCGCACAATGGCGCGGCCGTTCATCGTGCCGTGGTCCTGGGTGCTGGCGAGTAGGTAGCCGTCGCCCGCGCCCTCCAGCGTCACCGCCGAGAGGTAGTTCGCGTTGGCGAAGGTCCGGAGCCGCTCGGCCCGGCCCGCTGCGGGGCCGCCCTCCAGGTCGGCGCCGGCCAGCGACGAGATCGGGCCCGGCCGATAGAGGTCGGTGTCCTTGTTGAAGATCCGCTCGATGAGCCCGCGGTCGCGGATCTCACGGTCCGTCGCGAGGTCCCGGCCGTAGCCGAGGAACACGGTGACGGAGTTGTCGGGATGGCCGGGCTGGACCCACACGGGGAGCCGGACCTCCTCGCCCCCGAGGGTCGCGAGGCGGACGACGGGGGCGTGGTCCTTCCCCGCGTCGAGGTCGCCGCCGTTGAACTGCTCGCCCTCCTCGTCGTCGTAATCGATCCCGGTCTCCAGGTTGAGGGCCTGGGCCGTGCGCGGGCTGACGAGCGCGACCGGGTCCCACGTCAGCTTCGTGACGGGGTGCGGCGCCTCCTGCATCCACGACACGTTGGAGAACGCGCCGTCGTAGAGGGTCGGGCTGAGACGGAAGACGAGTTCGAGGTCGTCGGCCTGGGGCGGCGTAAGCCCCGAGAGGTCGGCCGCGCCGCCGCCTGCGCCGAGCGACGCGAAGCGCGTGTTCGGCACGAACCCGTCGTGGAGCGCCGTCCGCCAGGCCGTCTCGAAGTCGCCCGAGAGGCGACCCTGGAGCGACTGGCGGAGGAGGTCGTAGCCCGCGTTGTTGCGCCCGGTGACGAGCGTGTTGAGGACCTCGAGGTCCGAGTGGGCGTCGTCGTAGAGCGGCGCGACGAGGGGCTGGACGATGGTCAGCGTGCCGTCGTAGGCCCGGAGGTCGCTCCAGCTCTCGAGGTAGTGGGCGGCCGGGAGGTGCCACGTCGCCCGCTGCGCCGTCTCGTCGCGGTAGAGGCCGGTGTGGATCGAGAGCGGGACGCGCTCGAGGGCCGCGGCGAAGTTCAGCTCGGCCGGGAGCGTGTACACCGGGTTCGTCCCCAGCATCACGAGGGCGTCCACCTCGCCGGCAGCCATGTCGGCGACGAGCGCCGTGATCTGGGCGCCGGCGGACTCGGCCGGGCCGTCGCCCGTGGCGAGGTACTCCACCACGCCTCCGCCGAACCGGCCGTTGAGGGCGGCGGCGAGGGCGTGGACCTGCGGCGGCTGCGTGGCGCCAGCGACGAACGCGGCGCGCCCGCCGGCGGCCTGCACGTCGGACACGATGGCGTCCACGAACGGCTGCATCTCGGGCGCGACCGAGCCCTGGGCGCCGGTCCCGACCCCGAGGCCGGCGGCGATCGAGGCGGCCACGAACGGGACCGCCCCGGCCTTCACGGCGCGGCGGTGGTCGGCCATCCCGCCCGTCATCGTCATCGTCGACTCGACGGCGTAGAGGCGGCTCATCGTGCCGCGCTCGTCGACGCGGCGGGAGGCGGCGTACTCGCGGTTGTTCCAGACCGAGTTCGGATCCTCCGCACCGAGGAAGTCGGCGTCGAAGGAGACGATGACGTCGGCGTTCGAGAACGAGTAGAGCGGGCGGGCCGGCTGCCCGAGCGCCTGCTGCGTCCCGAGCGCCTGGTAGTCGTCGAGGTGCGGGCCGACGGTGATCCAGCGGGCGCCGGGGTACGTCTGGAGGAACCGCTGGCGGAGCGCGGCGACCGTCGGCGAGGCCGACGGCTCGGCGATCACGGCCACGCGGGCGGTCCCACGGTTGGCGAGGAGGCGGTTGGCCTCGGCCACGAAGCTGCCCCAGTTCGCGCGCTCCGGCCCGGACTCCCCGACCGTGCGGACGTGTCCGCTCCGGTCCGGGTCGTACAGCTGGAGGACGGAGGCCTGCGCGAAGATGTCGGTGGCGCCCTGGCTGACCGGGTGCTCCGGGTTGCCCTCGGCCTTCGTGGGCCGCCCCTCGTGGCTCTGGACGAGCAGGGCGCGCCCGACGCCGCCCAGCGGCATGGCCGTGGCGTAGTACGCCGGGACGCCCGGGATCACGTCCTCGGGCTTCCGCGCGTACGGCAGGATCGTCTCGACGGGGCGGCGGCAGCCGGTCATCCCGGCGAGCGCGGCGCTCGCGCCCATCACCTTCAGGAAGGTCCGGCGGCTCGTGCCGGCGTCGGCCTCCGTGACCGGGGCGTCCGCGAGGAACTCGTCGCGGACGACGGCCGGGTCCAGCGCCCCGTCGCGCGCGGCACGGCTCCTCCACGTGGGGGCCTGGCCGTGGGCGGCCAGGGCGTCTTCGTCGGCCGCCCGGTCGGTGGCGCTCAGGACGTCGAGTTCGATCATGGGGTGGGTGAAGCGATCAGCGGGGAGCACTCAGCGTTCAGCGTCGGAGCCGCGTGGGTGGCTCTAGTAATGGCAGGCCGAGCAGTTCTGCGGGGGCTTGATCCCCTCACGCGCGATGCGCTCGCGGTTGGCGGCGAGGTAGGCCTCGTACTGCTCCTCGTCGGCGCGAACGGCCTCGAGGTAGCCCATCTGGGTCACGAGGTCGGGGTCGCGGAGGTGCTGTTCGGGCGCGCGGTGGCACTCCAGACACCAGCCCATCGAGAGCGGCTCGGCCTGGGCCACCACCTCCATCTGGTCGATCCGCCCGTGGCAGCTCTCGCACCCGACGCCCACGTTCACGTGGGCCGCGTGGCTGAACTGGGCGTAGTCCGGGATGTGGTGGATCTTGACCCACTCGATGGGCACGCCCGTCGCCCAGCTCTCGCGCACCGGAAGCAGCTTGGTCGACTCCGTCTGGACGACGCCGTGGCAGTTCATGCAGGTCTGCGTCGAGGGGACGTTGGCGTGCGGGCTCTGCTCGACGTGGTTGTGGCAGTACCGGCAGTCCATCCCGAGCTGGCCGGCATGGAGGGCGTGGCTGTACGGCACCGGCTGCTCGGGCTGATACCCCACCTCGTAGAACTCGGGTGAGAGGTAGTACCAGGCGAGGAGGACGACCAGGAGGCCGCCGCCAAGCGCGCCGAACAGCGAGAGTGTCGGGAGCGCGTTGGCCTTGCGCGGGAAAAGCTGAGGCATGACCGCTGGGTGAGAAAGGCCCCGAAAAGACGGGAGAGGGGGGCGATTGCGAAAGTAGACCGCCCTCCCAGAGGGGTCCGGCGAAGATAGCTCGAAAGGGCACCCTGCGGTCCCCGCCCGAACGACGCGAGCGCTGGCCGGGGCCGGGCGCCCGGAGGCTCCGGAGAGCTTTCAGCCGCCGATGAAACTACGGCGGCTCGGCGGTCACGGTGGGACCAGGGCCTCGGGTGGGACGGCCCGTCGACGCGTGAGGCGTGCGAATCGGAGCGAGAGGCCGAGGGCGGCCATCGCCAGCCCGAGCGTGAGCCCTCCCCACAACCCGCGGGCGCCGCCGTCGAGCCCGAGCCCCAGGACGGCTCCCGTGCTCAGGCCGACGCCCCAGTACGCGACGGCGGCAATGAGCATCGGCACCCGGGTGTCCTTCAGCCCGCGGAGGGCGCCGGCGATCGCCGCCTGCATCCCGTCGAACAGCTGGAACACGGCGGCGACCGCGAGGAGCGCCGCCGCGAGGCGCGCCACGCTCGGCTCCGGCGCGCTCCCGGCGTAGATCCACACGACGACGCCCGGGGCGAGCCAGAAGAGGAGCGCCGAGAGCGTCATGAACGAGACGCCGAGGCCGGCGGCCGTCCACCCGGCCCGGGCGGCGCCGACGAGGTCGCCCGCGCCCGCCGCCCGCCCGACGCGCACGCCGCCCGCCATCCCGATCCCGAGCGGGACCATGAACGAGACGCTCGCGGCGCTGAGCGCGATCTGGTGCGCCGCCAGGGCGACCTCGTGGTTCGGCAGCCGCCCGACCATCAGGGTCGCCGCCGTGAACAGGCCGGACTCCAGCCCGAACCCGACGCCGATCGGCCAGCCCAGGCGGAACAGCGTCCCGAGCGCCTCGGGGTCCGGGCGCCGCAGCCCGGCGAACACGCGGAACCGCCCGAGCGGGCCCGTCCGGACGTAGAGGGCCAGCGCCACGAACATGACCGTGATCGTGATCGCCGAGCTCCACCCGGTCCCGACGAGGCCGAGGGCGGGCATCCCGAGCGCCCCGAACATCAGGGCGTAGTTGAGCGCCGCGTTGGCGACGACGCCGAGGAGCGTGACGACGAGGACCGGCGCGGGCCGGGCGTCCCCCTCGCACAGCCCGCGCAGGGCCGTGAACCAGAGGTTCGGGACGAAGCCCCAGCGGATCGCGTCCACGTAGTCGGCGGCGAGGGCGGCGGTGGCCGGCGCCTGGCCGGTCCAGAGGAACACGTCCTCCATGTACCCGAGCCCGATCGTGAACGGGACGCCGAGGAGCGTCGCCAGCCAGAGCCCCTGGCGGGCGCCCCGCGCCGCGGCCTCCTCGTCGCCCGCGCCGACGGCGTGCGCCACGGTGGGCTGGACGGCCACGATCACGCCGACGCAGATGAGCGCGAGCATGAAGTACGTCGTGGACCCGAGCACGACGGCCGCGAGCGCCTCCGTCCCCAGCCGGCCCACCATCACGACGTCCACGAAGCTCATCGACATCTGCGAGAGCTGGACGAGGACGATCGGGACGGCGAGCGCGAGCGTCGCGCGGACCTCGCGGCCGAGCGGGTGGGGGGACATGGGCTCGGGGGCGGGGCGCCAAGCTACCGGCGCCGCCTCGGGGCCCCGCATCGTGCGAGCGTCTTCACCGCCCGTCCGCCGTTGGGCGACCCGAACGCTCCGAACACGCACAACCTCCGACCGTTCGGCTCCGTCCGTCCGTCGCTTTCGGGAAGGCCCCTCTATCTTCGGGATCGCCATGGTCGGCTCCCCTCTCCCTCCCACCGCCCCCCCCGCCCGCACCGCGACGGACACCGTCGACGTTTCGGTCGTCATCGTGACGTACAACGTGCGGGAGTTCCTGGAGCAGGCGCTCCGGTCGGTGGAGCGCGCGAGCGCCGGGCTGACGGTCGAGACCTGGGTGGTCGACAACGACTCGGCGGACGGCTCGGCCGAGATGGTCCGCGAGCAGTTCCCGGACGTCCGGCTCCTCGCCAACGAGGAGAACGTCGGGTTCGCCGTCGCCAACAACCAGGCGCTCCGGCAGGCCGCCGGGCGCTACGCCCTCGTCCTCAACCCGGACACGATCCTCCAGGAGGACACGCTCCGGCAGCTCGTCGCTTTCATGGACGCGCACCCGGACGCCGGGGCCGCGGGCTGCCGCATCCTCAACCCGGACGGGACGTTCGCCCCGGAGAGCCGCCGCGCCTTCCCGACGCCGGCCGTCGCCTTCTACCGGATCGCGGGCCTCAGCCGGCTCCTCCCCCACAGCCCGACGTTCGGCCGCTACAACCTCACCTACCTCCCCGTCGACGAGGTATGCGAGGTCGACGCGCTCAGCGGCTCGTGCATGATGGTCCGTCGCGAGGCCATCCTTCAGGACGGGGACCCTGCCGAAGCGGCCGAGGCCCCGCGCGCGGCCGGGCTCTTCGACGAGGCCTTCTTCATGTACGGGGAGGACCTCGACTGGTGCTACCGGATCCAGCAGGCAGGCTGGCGGATCTACTACACGCCCGACACGCAGATCGTCCACTACAAGGGCGAGAGCACGAAGAAGGGCGACCTCCGGTATGTGGTCCTCTTCTACGGGGCGATGCTCCGGTTCGTGGAGAAGCACGTCGCCACCGAGGAGGGCGGTTGGGCCCGGCGCGTCGGCTCGGGCGTGCTGGCGTTCGGGCTGCGGCTGGGGATCGTGGCGCGGGCCGTGCTCGCGGCGTTCGGCCGGGCCGCCCGCGCCGTCACGATGCCGGTTCTGGAGGCTGGGTTGGCGTGGATGGCGCTGGCCGCCGCCGCCTTCGCCTGGTCGCGCGCCGACGGGTTCTCGTTCGGGGCCGACTTCTACGGCCTCGCGCTCCCCTCCTACGCCCTCGCCCTCGTCGGCGCCATCGGCCTGACGGGGGGCTACCGGCGCGGGCGCCGGCCGCTCCGGTCGGTCCCGCTCGGCACGGGCATCGCCATGCTGGCCGTCGCAGCGACGTCGTTCTTCGTGCCCGAGATCGGGTTCAGCCGGGCCGCGCTCCTGTTCGGGTTCCCGTTCGCGGGCCTCCTCCTGCTCACCCGCCGCGTCGTCCGGCGCGCGGCGACCACGGCGCCCCGGCGGACGCTCGTCGTCGGCGCCGCGTCCGAGGCCGAGCGGCTCCGTCGGATGCTCACGGGGCGGTTCGGGGCCGAGGTCGAGGTCGTCGGCTACGTGAGCGACGACGCGGCGCCCGGCGCCGACCCGCCGCACGTGGGCCGCCCGCGCCAGCTCCGCGACCTCGCCCGCCTCCAGCACGCCGACGAGGTGGTCTTCGCCGCCGACAGCCTCACCAACACGGCCATCCTCGACGGGATGCGCGCTCTCCGCGACCTGCCGGTCCAGCTGAAGATCCTGGCCTCCGGCCGCGACCGGATCATCGGGAAGGCCTCCGTGGAGGACTACGCCGCGCCGCTCCTGGAGGCCGAGCGGACCGTCGCCCCACTCCGGCCGCTCTGGAGCCGTCGGCTCGTGGAACTGCCCGTCGCGTCGCTCCTCGTGGTGCTCACCCCCTTCCTCCGCCTCGGCGCCCGCCTCCACCCGACGACGCGCTGGCGCCGCCTCGCGGCCGTCGCCGCGCGGATGCCGAGCGTCCTCGCCGGCCGCCGCGCCCTCGTCGGCTACGACGCCACGGGCCCCCACCCGCCGCCGGCGTGGGGCCTCCCGCCGGGCGTCGTCTCGGTCCTCGACACGCGCCGCCAGCGCCCGGCGACCATCACCGAGGCGCACCGCGCCTACTGGTTCTACGCCCGCCACCAGTCCGCGTGGATGGACCTGGAGATTCTGATGCGGGCGCTCGCGCGGGGCTGAGCGTGGCGCCTCGCCAGCCAGGCGCTGCCAACCGCACGCGCCGACGCTACCTTTCGGCATGGCCCACCTCCTCGACTTCGAGAAGCCCCTCGCCGACCTCGAAGCCAAGCTCGACGAGCTTCGGCGCTTCGAGGCCGAAGACGGGGCCGTCGACCTCTCCGCGCAGATCGCCGCCCTCGAGACGCGCGTCGAGACCCTCCGCCAGTCCATCTACCGCGGGCTCACGCGGTGGCAGCGCGTCCAGATCGCCCGCCACCCGGAGCGCCCCTACACGCTCGATTACGTCGGCGCGCTGACCAGCGGGTTCGTGGAGCTCCACGGCGACCGGCTCTTCGGCGACGACCAGGCCCTCGTCGGGGGCCTCGCCACGTTCCGCGGCTCCCGCTTCGACTCGCGCGACCGGACCGTGGTCGTCCTCGGCCACCAGAAGGGCCGCGACACCAAGCAGCGCAAGGAGCGCCGGTTCGGGATGCCCAACCCCGAGGGCTACCGGAAGGCCAAGCGCCTGATGGAGATGGCGGCCAAGTTCGGCAAGCCCGTCATCACCTTCCTCGACACGCCCGGCGCCTACCCCGGCCTGGAGGCCGAGGAGCGCGGGCAGGCCGAGGCCATCGCTCGGAACCTGCTCGTGATGGCCCGCCTGCCGGTCCCCATCATCGTCGTCGTGATCGGCGAGGGGGCCTCGGGCGGCGCGCTCGGCATCGGCGTGGGCGACCGCGTGCTGATGCTGGAGAACGCGTGGTATTCCGTGATCTCGCCCGAGTCCTGCTCCTCGATCCTCTGGCGCAACTGGGACCACAAGGAGGACGCCGCGCGCGCCCTCAAGCTGACGGCCCCGGACCTCATCCAGAACCAGATCATCGACGAGATCATCGACGAGCCGGTCGGCGGCGCCCACCACGACCCGGGCACGACGTTCGCCGCCGTCGGCGGCGCCATCGCCCGTCACCTCGACGAGTTGCTGACGCTGTCCGCGGACGACCTGCTGGCCTCCCGCCTCGCCAAGTTCGACGCGATGGGCGCGTTCGCCGAGGGCGACGCCGTCGCCAGATGAGCGCGCCGGTACCGGCGATCCGGTACGTCCACCGGCACCGGGTCCGGTACCGCGAGTGCGACCCGATGGGGGTCGTCTACCACGCCCACGTGCTCGACTGGTTCGAGGCCGCCCGCACCGAGGCGCTCCGCGAAGCCGGCCTCCCCTACCGCGAGCTAGAGGAAAGCGGCGTCATCATGCCCGTGGTCGAGGCGGTGCTCCGCTACCACGCCAGCGCGAAGTACGACGACCTCCTGGAGATCGAGGCCGTCTTCCCCGAGGTCCCGCGCGTCCGCGTGCCGATCGACTACGCCGTTCGCCGGGCGGGCGACGACGAGGTCCTGATCTCGGGCCGCGTGACGCTCTGCTTCGTGGACCTGGCCCGCGGCCGGCCGGTCCCGGCGCCGGACCTCGTGCGGGCCGCCTTCGAGCGGGCCGCATGAGCCGGGCGCTCTGGCAGAAGCTGGGCTACACCCCGACGACCGTCGCCCTCCTCGACGGCGCGCCCGCGCCCTACGCCGACCTTGTCGCCGGGCACCCCGCGGAGGTCGTGTTTACGGACGACCTCGACGTGCGGCCGTCGCTCGTCCACGTGTTCGTGACCGAGCGCGAGGGGCTCGCCGCGATGCTCGCAGTCTACGCCGATGCCATCCAGCGAAACGGCGCGATCTGGGTCTCGTGGCCGAAGCAGTCGTCCGGCGTGGCGACCGGCGTGAGCGGCGACGCCGTCCGGAACGCCGGCACGCCCCTCGGCCTCGTCGACGTCAAGGTCTGCGCCGTCGACGCCACGTGGACGGCGCTGAAGCTGGTGATCCGCCGGGAACGTCGGTAGCGCCGTCGGATCCCGGGCGAGCCAGTCGGGGTTGCCGAGAGATATGCGCACCCCTCCCCCAGCGCGTCGTCCCCACCGACGAGTCTGCCCGCCAATGCTCCCGCTCCCCGACGCCGTCGCCGAGACACTCCCCGACCTGATCGCCCGCGCGCTCGCCGAGGACGTGGGGGCCGGCGACGTGACCACCGAGGCGACGATCCCGCCCGAGACACGCGCGAGCGCCCGCTTCCTGCTCAAAGAGGACGGCGTCGTGGCCGGCCTGGCCCTTGCCGAGCGCGTGTTCGCGGCCGTCGACCCGGACCTGCGGGTGGCGTGGACCGCCGCCGACGGCGACCTGCTGGACGGCGGGACGGTGTTCGGGACCGTCGAGGGCCGCGCGCGCTCCATCCTCGTCGCCGAGCGCCTCGCGCTCAACCTGATGCAGCGGATGGGGGGCGTCGCCACGGCGTCGGCACGGATGGCGGCGGCCGCAGCGCCCGCCACGGTCCTCGACACGCGCAAGACGGCCCCCGGCCTCCGCACGCTCGACAAGTGGGCCGTCCGGCTCGGCGGGGCCGCGAACCACCGCGTTGGGCTGTTCGACATGGTGCTCGTTAAGGACAACCACATCGCGGCGGCCGGCGGCATCCGCGAGGCCATCCGGGCCGTCGACGCCTACCGCCAGCGCACCCGCGACCTGCCCGTCGAGGTGGAAGCCCGGACGCTCCACGAGGTCGATGCCGTGCTCGCGGCCGTCGCCTCCGGCTCGCGCGTGGACCGCGTCCTCCTCGACAACATGGCCCAGCGGACCGCCCACGGCCTGGACGTCTCGACGCTCCGCGAGGCCGTCGTCCGCATCGGCCGGCGCGTGCAGACGGAGGCGTCGGGCAACGTGACGTTGGACACGGTCGGCGCGATCGCGGCCACGGGGGTCGACTTCATCTCGTCGGGCGCGCTGACCCACTCCGTCCGTGCGTTGGACGTCTCGCTGAAGATCGCCCTGGAGGCATAGGCGGGTCTCGCCCGAAGGGCTCGGCGCGCGGAGCGGGCGGTCGTACACTCGAAAGCTTCTGATGCTGTGACGTCTATGATCCGCGTTGTCGTCTTGGCTGCCGTCCTCGCGGCCCCCGCCCTCGCCCAGCCCGCCCTCCACGACCTGCTAGGGGACGAGGCGTCCCGGGCCCGCGCCACGCCCGTCGACGCGCTGGACTTCACGTGGGACTGGGCGCCGGCGCCGCGCTGGCTGCAGGGCGCCTCGTTCAACTTCCAGGGCTTCGACGGTGGCCTCGACTTCGGCGACCCCATCTTCGGATCGACCGTCCCGAACGCGGACGCCCCGCCCGTCCAGATCGTGTTCGACCGCGACCTCCGCTCGACGCTCTGGGTGTACGACCGTGCGCAGGACTATGCCTACGTCGGGAGAGGGACGTTTCCTGGCGCGGCCTACGACGTCTCCGACCCGGCGGCGCCGCGGCGACTGAATCTCGCGCTGTCCGAGGCCCCCACCCTCAAGACCTCCAACCGGGCGTGGGACCCGGACGGCTCCTCCTCGGGCGGGCGGGAGTACCTGGCCGTGCTCGCCAGCCCCTACGACGGCGCGTCCGGCGACCCGCCCAACGCCAATTTCTTCGGCCTCAACAGCTACTACGACCTCATCGCCCGCCTGGTGCCGGGGGCCACCACGATCGACAAGTTCCCTGACGCCACGCTGACGGTGACGCCCCGCCCGCTCCGGCACGTCAGCGCGACGACGCTGGAGAACGGCTCGGTTTCCCTCCGGTGGGTGGCTGCGACGTACCTAGATGGCGCCCGCGTCCGCGTCTACGACGGGACCGACAACGACGCCCCCTCCCTCCTCACCGAGACCGAGACCGGCGCCCGCGACCTTCTCTTCGAGGGCCTCGACCCGTCCACCCGCTACACCTTCCGCGTGGACGTCGTCGGTGGGGATGGGCAGACGCTCGGCTCGGCGACGGCGAGCGCGACCCCGTCGCTGTCTCTGGGCGTGCTCGCGGCCACGTCGTTCGCGTCCCCGCACGGCGCGTCCGGCTCGTACGGCGACGTCTGGGGGTACACGTCGCCCGAGGGCCGGGAGTACGCCCTCCTCGCGCTCCGCAACGTGGGCGGAGGCCTCAGCGTGATCGACGTCACGGGCGCCCCCGCTACCGCGCCCACCGAGGTCGGGTTCGTCCCGACGGTGGAGGGCGCGAGCGACTCGAAGGACGTCAAGGTCTACGGTCACTATGCCTACCTCGTCAACGAGACCGGCCCGATCCAGATCATCGACCTCGCGGACCCGGCGGCGCCCGTCCAGGTCGGCGTGCTGAACGAAGAGCCCACGCTCAGCACCGTGGGCGCGCACAACGTGCTCATCGCGAACGATCACCTCTGGGTCGTCGGTGGCCGGACGAGCCGCGGCGCCGGCGTCCGGGTCTACTCGCTCGCCGATCCGGAGGCGCCGGCCTATGTCGGCGAGTTCCAGCCGACCCACCTGTCCCACGTCTACTACCACGACTTCGAGGTCCGCGGGACGACCGCGTTCGCCTCGGCCATCTACAACGGCGGGGGCGTCGACGTGCTCGACGTGAGCGACCCGGCCCACATCTCGCTGCTCAGCACGTTCACCTACCCCGGCGCCGGCGCCCACAACACGTGCACGACGGAGGACGGTGCCTACATCTTCGTCGGCGACGAGATCGGGACCAACGGAAACTGGATCCGGACGTTCGACATCCGCGACCTCGACAACGCGGAGCTGGTGGACGAGATCGTCGTCAACGCGGCGGCCGTCGTACACAACTGCTACGTGCTCGGCGACGAGCTGTACGTGGCCCATTACACCGAGGGCCTCCGCGTGTTCAACATCACGGACCCGACGGCGCCCGAGGAGGTCGCCTTCTACGACACGTTCCAGGAGAACCGCTACGGCTACAACGGGGCCTGGAATGTGTACCCGTACTTCGCCTCCGGCACCGTGATCGTCTCGGACATCCAGTCGGGCCTGTTCGTGATCCGCCTCGACCCGAACGCGGTCCACGTCGAGCGGCCGCCGGCCGAGCCCGTCGTCTTGCTCGTCGCGCCGAACCCGGCGCCTGGCGCCGTGACGGTTCGGTACGACCTGGCCGAGACCGCGACCGTCCGCCTCGCCGTGTACGACGTCCAGGGCCGTGAGGTAGCCGTGCTCCACGACGGCACGCGGGCCGCGGGGCCCCATCGGGTGTCGCTCGACGCCGCCCTTCCGGCCGGCGTCTACCTCGTCCGGCTCCGCGTGGACGGGCGCGACGTGGCGACGCAGCCCGTGACGCTCCTCCGCTGACGGCGCGGGCGCGCTAGATGTGGCGGACCTTGCGGGGCGGCGGGGCCTGCCGGCTCGGCAGCGTGGCCGGGTCGACGATCTCGAAGCGCACGCGGTGCGTGCCGCGCTGGCGCATCCGGAGCTGGTCGGCCGCGGCCCCGGAGAGGTCGAGCTGGCGGCCCCGAATGAAGGGTCCCCGGTCGTTGACGCGCACGAGCACGGCGCGGCCGTTGTACGTGGAGGTCACCCGGAGGAGCGTCCCGAACGGGAGCGTCTTGTGGGCGGCCGTAAGCGCGCGGCGGTCGTAGCGCTCGCCGTTGGCGGTGCGACGGCCGTGGAGCGAGGCGGCGTAGTAGCTCGCGACGCCCTGGCGCGCCGTCACGCGGGCCTCGGCGCGGCGGCCGCCGGGGGCGATGGGGCCGGCCTGCTGGGCGAACCCGGGGACGGCGAGGGCGGCGAGGCCGAGGGACAGGATCAAACGCTTCACACAGAAGACGGTGGGTGAGACAGCCGCGAGAAGCGGCGCAGGGCCGCTCAGATGACGTCAGTCGGGGGCAAGGATAGGGGAGGCGCCCATTCGCTCGACGGCCCGCCCCCACCCTCGCTGACTCTTGGGCGAGCCTTCACTGCCTCTTGTCGGTCTGCCAACCAGACCTCCACTGGGGGCCAGCCATGCGCCCCCGGCGTCTATCTTTCATTCCCAGATATGCGGTTGCCGTGCCCTCCCTCGCCCTCGTCGTCGCTCTCAGCTACCTCCTCGGGGCCATCCCGTTCAGCCTCGTCGTGGGCCGGGCGATGGGGGTGGACCTCCGCCAGCACGGGAGCGGGAACGCCGGGGCCACCAACGCGCTCCGCGTGCTGGGCAAGGGGCCGGGGCTCCTCGTGTTCCTCCTCGACTTCGCCAAGGGGCTCGCCGCCGTCGTCCTCATCTCCCGCCTCGCCGACGTGAGCGCGCTCGTCGAGACCGGCCTGCTGGGCTCGCGGCCGGAGCTCGTCCAGGCGTGGGTCCAGACGATCGCCGGGACCGCGGCCATGCTGGGGCACGTGTTCACGATCTGGGGCCGCCTCTTCTTCGGCTCGTTCAAGGGCGGCAAGGGCGTGGCGACGGGCGCCGGGATGCTGACCGGGCTGGCGCCGATCGCGGTCGGGATCGCGCTGCTCGTGTTCATCGCCGTGATGGTGCTGACGCGCTACGTCTCGCTCGGCTCGATCTTGGCCGCGCTCTCGCTGCCGCTCTCGCTCCTCGGTCTCCACTTCGCGCTGGGCCTGGAGAGCCCGCCGCCGGTGTGGATCTTCGCCACCGTCGTCCCGGCCTTCATCGTGTGGACGCACCGGGCCAACGTCCGCCGCCTCCTCGACGGGACGGAGTCGAAGATGGGCACCCCGAAGGAGATCGGCTAGTCGGCGACGAGGCGGACCCGGGCCGCCAGTGCTTAGCTCGCGTCGTCGTAGACCTCGTGGACGATCGGCACGACCACCTCGCCGACGGTCCGTGCCACGATGCGCTGGCCCTCGGCCGTCGGGTGGACGCCGTCGCCCTGGTTGAGGCGGGCGACGCCGGCCACGTCCTCCAGCAAGAAGGGGACGAGTGCGGCGCCGTGGGCCTCGGCGACGGCCGGGAAGACGGTGCGGAACCGGTCGGTGTAGGTCGGGCCCATGTTGGGGAGCGCCTCCATGCCGGCTACGACGAGCCGAGCCTCCGGGGCGGACTCGTGGACGCGCGCGAGGATGGCGTTCAGGTTCTGCTCCGTCACGTCGGGGTCCACGCCGCGGAGACCGTCGTTGGCGCCGAGGGCGAGGACGAACACGTCGGGTGTGGTCTGTCGGAGGGCCCAGTTGATCCGCCCCAGCCCGCCGGCGGAGGTTTCCCCGCTCACGCCCGCGTTGACGACGCGGACCGGCACCCCGGCTTCGGCGATCTGGGCCTCGACGAGCGCCGGGTACGCGTCGCGTGGCGAGTCGAGCCCGTAGCCGGCCGTCAGGCTGTCGCCGAAGAAGACGACCACGACGGTGTCGGAGACCGCGTCGGCGCGGGGCACAGCGGGCGTGGCGGGGGCCTCGGCCGGGACGGCGCGCGGCGCCCTCACCTCCGACGGCCCCGGGTCGGGCTCGACCTCCTGGCAGCCGGCGACGACGAGCAACGTGAGGGGCAAAATCAGACGGCGGACCATGATTCGATCAGTTTGGAGATGCACCCGGAACGGCGCGGGCCTGTTCCGTCGCGTGGCGGAGGTCGCCGTGAACTCTCGCGGCCGATCGCCGTACGGCCGGCGCTGATCCTGCGTTGTCGCCTCCCCTCGCTCCCTCCGCCGTGGCCGACCCGGTCCTCTCCACCCGAGACCTCTCCAAGACGTTCACCAGCGGCAGCCGCTCGCTGACCGTCCTCGACGGCGTCACGTTCTCCGTCGAGGACGGGGCGACGTGCGCCATCGTCGGGCCGTCGGGGAGCGGGAAGACGACGCTCCTCGGCCTCTGCGCCGGCCTCGACCGCCCGACGCGTGGGTCCGTCCACCTCGCGGGCGTGGCGCTGGGGCCGCTGAGTGAGGACGAGCGCGCCGCACTCCGGGCCCAGGCCATCGGGTTCGTGTTCCAGAACTTCCGCCTGCTCCCCACCCTGACGGCCGCCGAGAACGTGGCGATCCCCCTGGAGCTGCGCGGCGACCGGGGCGCTCGCGGCGACGCCCTCGACCTGCTCGACCGCGTCGGGCTGGCGGAGCGCTCGGGGCACTACCCGGCCCAGCTCTCGGGCGGCGAGCAGCAGCGCGTGGCCCTCGCCCGCGCCTTCGCCGGCCGACCGCGCCTCCTCTTCGCCGACGAGCCGACGGGCAACCTCGACGCTGAGACCGGCACCCGCGTCGAGTCGCTCCTGTTCGAGCTGAACCGGGAGGCCGGGACCGCCCTCGTCGTCGTCACGCACGACGCCGAGCTGGCGGCCCGATGCGACCGGACGATCTCGCTCCGCGGCGGCCGCGTCGTGGACGACAGCCTCGTCGACGACGACGGGCCCGGTCCCCTCGCACCGGCCGCCCGGTCTGTGTCCTCCTGAACCGAGGGCGCAGCTCGCAGCCGAAGCTCTCTGGTGCGACCGGGTCTCTAGCGAACGCCGAGCGTACCGGACCGACCAACTGCTCGTCAGAGACCCTCGTCTGCCCGGTCCTTCGGGGTCGACTCGCTCTGGATGACACCGCGTGAGCGTTCGATTTCTGATCATCGCCCCCCTGCCCCACCAACCGTGGCCCTCTCCCCCCTCCGATTCGCCTGGCAGGACAGCCGCGGGATGCGCCGGCGGCTGGCGCTCTACGTCTCCGCGATGGCGCTCGGCGTGGCGGCGCTCGTGGCGATCCGCTCGTTCGGGATCAACCTCCAGCGGGCCGTCGAGGAGCAGTCGAAGGAGGTGTTCGGGTCCGACCTGGAGGTCCGCCGGAGCGCGGCCTTCCCGGACTCGACGCGGGCGCTGCTCGACTCGCTCGCGGCCGAGCACCCCGGCGCCTGCCGTGCGCGAGGTGTCGTTCCCGTCGATGGCCCGCTTTCCGGCCTCGGGCGACGGCACCGGGCGGACGCGGCTCGCACAGATCCGCGCCCTGGAGGGCCCCTACCCGCTCTACGGGCGCGTCCGCACGACGCCGGCCCAGGCGGCGCGCCAGATCGGCCGGGCCGGCGCCCTCGTCGACGCCACGCTCCTGCTCCAGATGGAGGCTGCCGTCGGCGACTCGGTGCAGGTCGGCGGGCGGACCTACCCCATCGTCGGGCGGGTGGACGGCGTGCCGGGGCAGACCGACGTCGCCAGCCTCGTCGGCCCGCGCGTGTACCTCCCCCTCGCCGACCTCGACTCGACGCTCCTCGGCTTCGGGAGCCGGGTCCGCTACACCGTCGGCTACCGATTCGACAACCCGGAGGCTGGGCTCGCCGCCGCCGTCCCGCGCCTCGACGACGCCGACGTCCGCTACGAGACAGCCGGCGAGGAGCAGGAGGAGGTGTCCGAGGCGTCGGGCTACCTCACCCGGTTCCTCTCGCTCGTCGGGTTCGTGGCCCTCCTGCTGGGCGGGATCGGCGTGGCCTCGTCGGTGAGCGTGTACGTGGCCGAGAAGGCCGAGACGGTCGCCACGCTCCGGTGCCTAGGCGTCTCGTCGTGGCGCGTGTTGACGGTCTACGCCGTGCAGGCGCTCGCGCTCGGGCTCGTCGGCGCCGCGCTCGGCGCCGCGCTCGGGATCGGCGTACAGCGGCTCCTCCCGCTCGTCCTGGAGGGATTCCTGCCCGTCGACGTGTCGAACCGGGTCGTTCCGCGGGCCCTCCTCGAAGGGCTGGGCGTCGGGCTGGCGGCCGCGCTCCTGTTCGCCCTGCTCCCGCTCGTCCGCGTGCGGCGCGTGCCCCCGCTCCGCGCCCTCCGCGCCGACGCGGAAACGCGGGGCCTCGACCCGATCCGGTGGCTGCTCGGCCTGCTCCTCGTCGCCGCCGTCGCCGGGTTCGCGTACCTCCAGACGGAGTCGTGGCGCGGGGCCGCTGCCTTCGTCGGGGGGACGGCCGGTGTGTTCGCGCTCCTCGCCCTCACGGCCGTCGCCCTCCGGGCCGTGCTGCGCCGCGTCGTCGGGCCGGGGCTGCCGTGGGCGTGGCGCCAGGGGCTCGCCAACCTCTACACCCCGGGCAACCAGACCCTCGTGCTGCTCCTGACGATGGGGCTCGGCGTGTTCCTCGTCCTCGCGCTCGGGCTCGTCCAGCGCTCGATCCTCGACCAGATCGCGCTCCCCAGCGAGACGAGCGGCGCCGGCGCGCCCGACGTGGTCCTGTTCGACGTGCAGCAGACGCAGCGCGACAGCCTCCGCGGGATCATCGCCGCCCAGGGCCTCCCCGTCGTCGACGAGGTGCCGATCGTCTCGATGCGCATCGCGGCCATCGACGGGGTCCCCCGCGACACGCTCCTCGACCACTCCGACGCGTCGTTCACGGGCCGCGCGGGGGGGCCGGAGCGATGGGCCGTGGCCCGCGAGTACCGCTCGACCTACCGCGCCGAGACGGTCGACTCGGAGACCGTCGTGGCGGGCACGTTCGAGGGCACGGCGCCGACCGATGCCTCCATCGTACCGGTCTCGCTGGAGACCGAGTTGGCGGCGGACCTCGGCGTCGGGCTCGGGAGCCGGATCACGTGGGACGTGGCCGGCGCCCAGATCGAGAGCGTCGTCACGAGCCTCCGGGAGGTGGACTGGGCGCGCATCCAGCCCAACTTCTTCGCCGTCTTCCCCACCGGCCCGCTCGACGACGCCCCGCAGACGGCGGTCGTCCTCGTACGCGCCGGGAGCCCCGAGGCCAGCGCCCGCCTCCAGTCCGCCGCCGTCGAGGCGTTCCCGAACGTGTCGGCCGTGGACGTCCGCCTCGTGCTCGCCCTCATCGACCGCGTGATCGGGCGCGTCACGCTGGCCCTCCGGTTCATGGCCCTGTTCGTCGTGGCGACGGGCCTCGTGGTGCTGGCCGGCGCCGTGCGCGTGGCGCTCGCCCAGCGGACGCGCGACGCCGTGGTGCTGCGGACGCTCGGCGCCCGCCGCGCCCAGGTCCGCCGCATCTTGATGGCGGAGTACGCCCTCCTGGGCCTGCTCGCGGCGCTCACAGGCGGCGTCCTCGCTGTCGCTGGAGCGTGGGGGCTGGCCCACTTCGCCTTCGAGATCCCCTTCCGCCCCGACCTCGCGTGGCTGGGCTGGGCCCTCCTGGCCGTCCCGCTCCTGACCCTCCTGGTCGGGCTCGTCGGGAGTCGGCGCGCGCTCCGCCAGCCGCCCCTCGCCGTGCTCCGGGCCGAGGGATAACGGCCCGGCGGCGCGTCCTCCCGGGCTACGGCGTGCTGGCGTCGGGGGCCGGGCCGCTCGTGCCGTCGCCGGACCCGCCGGTGGGCGCGTCCGAGGCGGCGTAGTCGAGGAACCGGAGCGCGGGCTCGGCGAGCCCCTCCTCCATGCGGTCGAGCTCGTCCTGCACGTCCTGGGCCGTGTCGCCGCAGGGGCGGGCCGGCTCGAGGGCGATCCCGAGGATGCCCTCCCGGTCGTCGTAGTACGTCTCGTGGACGAAGCAGTCGCCGTTGGGATGGACCACGAGCCGGTACCCCCAGTACGCAATCTCCGCCAGGGACGCGGGGTCCGTCACGGTCGTGGTCGAGAGGTCGAACCCGCACGGGGGCGTGAAGACGTTTCGGAGCATAGCGGATGGGGCCTGTCTCCCCAATGTCGCCTCGCCCGGCCCGATGGGGGAGTGCGAATCGTGCTCCTTCGACCAGATCCCTCGCCTCACGATCCTAGATGGTTGATGATTGACCGTATGCCTTTTCTCCGTATCCTCTGGCATCACAAGCGCGGACGACCGCGACGCCCTGGCCAGCTCGGTAGGTAGCCGATGACACGGGTCACGACGATGGGGGTCAGCCGCATGTTCTCCTATGCGCCCAACGATTCGCCTCGCCCTCTTCAGCCTTCTCCTCACGGCTGTCGGCTGCGACTTCTCCGCCCCCTCCTCCCCTGACGCTGGGCCGATCTCCGCCAGCGAGTTCAACTCCGAGACGGACTTCCGCATCACCGGCTCCGTCTTCGTCTCCGACCCCGACGACGCGACGCCCAACGGCCTCCGTGACGAGGACGAGTTGGGCATCGAGGACGTTTACGTCTACGTCATGCGCGACTTCGGTAGTGGCGCCCGGCCGCGGTACCAAATCGTTGGCTCGGGTCCCACCGATTCCGATGGTCGCTATGAGATCCTGGTACCACGCCTTTCGGGTGGTGCGCTCCAGACGCTGGCCGTCCAGGTGCGATCAGGGCCGGTCGGCTTCAACCGCACGCTCTTCCGGTTCTACGACTACGCACTCGGCGGACGCCCCGAGGTGGTCGTCACGGACGCCACGGTCGAGGCCGCGGCGGACTTCGGGTTCCTGGCTGACCGCGAGGCCCTGCTCGACGCGCTCCTACACGACCCCGACTATGAGCCGAACGGCGTGAGCGTGGCCGCCTGGCGGTCGAACGTCCAGCAGGCACAGTCCTGCGATGGCTGCCAATACGCCGTCCAGATCCGGAGCTACCTGAGCGAGATCTTCGCCGGCCCGGAAGATGAAAATTACTTCGGGAACCCCGACCCCTTTATCCCCACCTCCACGAACGCGTTTGACGCGGCCCTCAACGTCCTCGTCGCGAACCCTGAAACGGAAGAGGACGAGTTCCTCGCGGAGCTGTTCGCGGCCGAGCTCAACTTCCTCAGCGGTGCCGGAACCGGGAACGACGCCTTCGACCGCGCGCTCCTGTACCACCTCGAGGAGGCCGCCACGGAGGGGTCGGTAGTAGCTCGTCAGGCCCGTGTCGGGGCCACCACAGTCAGCTCTCTCGACTTTGCCCTCGTCCGCGCATACAACGGCGGCGGCGGTGGGGGCACCGTCGGCGAGAACTGAGCATGCCGCGGCCCATCGCACGTCGGTCCCGACGACGCTGGCGGTGGCTCGTGATCGTCGGTCTGGTCGGTTGCGCGCTCGCGGGTCGGCCCGCGAGCGCGCAGCTCCTCCCCTTCACCCACTACACGCCGGAGAGTGACCTCCGCGCGCTGCCGTCGGCGGAGGTCCACAGCATCTCCCAGGACCGGCTCGGGTACCTCTGGGCCGCCGTCTACTCCTCCGGCCTCGTCCGCTACGACGGGGTGCGGATGGAGGTCTACAACCGCGACGACGGGCTCCGCGACCTCGCCGTGTGGGAGGCGATGGAAGACGCCACCGGCCACCTCTGGGTGGCGTCGAACGGCGGGCTGGTGGTCTCCGAGTGGCCGCTCCAGGCGTATGGCCCCGGGCAGCGCGTCCGGTTTACCGCCTCCCCCGGCGGCGTCCCTCTTCTCGACGTGGGCGTCCAGTACAACCGAATGGCGGTGGACGGCCGGGGCCGCGTCTGGGTCGGGACGGGCAGCCTCGGTATCGTGCGCTACACGCGGAGCCATTCGGGCCTCCAGGCCGATACACTGGCGGTCGACGCGGAGGGCGGGCCCGTCTCGATCCAAGCCCTCCTCGCCCTTCGCGACGGGTCGGTGTGGGCCGGGCTCGGAGACGGCCGGATCCTCTCGTTCGAGTCCGACACGCCGCGCACCGTGGCGACGACGGGCAGCCGGGGGGGCAGCCCGAGCGTCCTCTATGAGATGTCCAGCGGGACCGTGTGGGGCGGCAGCCGCGACGGGGCGGTCTGGCGCATCGGACGCGGGGGCGAGTTGACCTCGGTGGCCGAGCCACTCGGGGGTGTGGCCTCGTCGATCCTAGAGACGCGCCGTGGCGAGATCTTCGTCGCCACGGCGGGGGCCGGCCTGCTCGCCATCGACGCGCAGGGCCGGCGGATGCTCACGCGGACCAACGGGCTGCTCAGCCTGAGCGTCCACGACCTCGCCCAAGACGCCGAGGGATCGGTCTGGGTCGCCCAGTCCGGGGGGCTCTCCAAGCTCCGCCCGGGCTACCGCGCCTTCACTGGGTACACGTCCCAGTCGACCACTGGGGAGCGCCCGCCGCTGCCCGCCGCCGCCGTGGGGGCCGTGGCCCCTGGAGACGGCGCGTGCGCGATCTGGGCGGGGACGCCGGAGGGCATCGCCTGCCTGTCCAGTGGAATGCCGGTCGAGACCTCGTACCTCGGCGTCAACGAGGGGCTGTCCGGGGCGAACGTCAACGCCCTCGTGCGCGATGAGGGCGGCCGGGTCTGGATCGGGACGCTCGCCGGCATCGACGTGCTGACGGCCCCCGGTGACCGCGTGCCGGCCGGTCGATTCGTGCGGCGCGTGGTCTTGAACGGGTCCCCGTTCGATCTCTCCACGCTGGGCGGGTCGAGCGTGCTCGGGGCCGCGTCGCTTCGCCTCGGCGGGCAAGAGTCCGTGTGGTTCGCGGCCTTCCGGCGCCTCTACGGCCTCGTCGGCGACACCTGGGTACAGCTCGGCACCTCGGCGGGCCTGCCCGAAACGGTCCTACATGCCGTCGCGGCCGACCCCGATGGGCACCTCTGGGTGGGCACGCGCGACCGCGGTCTGTACCGCAGCCGCACGCCCCTCACGCCGGACGTCCTTGCGGCGTGGGCAGCCTCTCCGGCCAACCCCAACACGCGGGCGGACACGAGCGACCTCTTCGTCCCGGTCTGGACTGAGGAGGACGGGGCGCCGACCGATCAGATCGAGACCCTCCTCTGGGCCGGCGACGCGCTGTGGGTGGGGACTCAGTCGGGGCTGTTCGTGGTCACCCCGAACGCCGGGGGGGTCCGGCTGGTCACCTCCCTGCATGAGGCCCAGGGGCTGGAGTCGTCCAGTGTATTCAGCCTCGCACAGGCAGCCGACGGGACGGTGTGGGCGGGGACCAACGGTGGGCTCGCCAAGATCGACCCCGCCACGCGGCGGGTCCGCCAGACGCTCCAACGCCGCGACGGGCTCGTGGGGAACGAGGTGTGGTACCACGGCTCGGTCCAGACCGACGCTCAGGGGCGCGTCTTCTTCGGGACGGCCCGCGGGCTCTCGGTCTACGACCCCGCCCAGCTCGACGCCGCCCGCACGGCGCCGCGGCTCCGGTTCCGGCAGGCGGAGGTGACGCGGCAGCCGAGCGGGTACACCGAGGCCACCTTCCACGTCGCCGCCCTCAGCTTCGTGGACGAGGGGGCCGTGCGCTACCGCTACCGCCTGCTCGGCTACGAGGACGAATGGTCGGCCCCGACGACGGCCGCCAGCCGGCGCTACACGCGCCTCGCGTCGGTCCTCGTCCCCCGGGAGTACACGTTCGAGGTGATCGCCGGCACCGTCGGCGGCGCGTGGACGGCTGAGCCGGCGCGGTACTCGTTCCGCGTGCCGCCGCCCTGGTGGCTCGGCCCGTGGGTGTTCCTCGGATCGGTCCTGGCCCTGGGGGCCGTGCTCTACGGCGGCAGCCGCCTCCACCGGAAGCGCGTGGTGAGACGGGAGCTCGAGAAGGCACGCTTTCGCGAGGCCGAGCTGCGGGCGCGCCGCGCCGACGCCGAGCGAGAGGCGACGGAGGCGCGCGCCCAGGCCCTCCGCGCCGAGGCCGACCGTCAAGCGATGGAGCTCGAAAAAGCCCGCGAGCTGGCCGACGCCTTCGGAGCCCTGGAGCGCTCGCACCGGGAGCTGAAGGAGGCCCAGGTCCAGCTCGTCCAGCAAGAGAAGATGGCGAGCCTCGGGCGCGTCACATCGGGCGTGGCGCACGAGCTGAAGAACCCCCTCAACTTCATCACCAACTTCTCGCGGCTCTCGGTCGAGCTCTCGGACGAGATCGCCGAGCTGACGGCCCACCACTTCAACGGCGCCTCGGCCCGCGACGAGCTCCGCGCGCTCCTGCACGACCTCCGCGAGAACGCCGTCCGGATCGAGGGCCACGGCCGCCGGGCCGACGAGATCGTCCGGACCATGCTCCTCCTCTCCTCAGGGACCGGCGGGCCGCGGCGCCTCGTCAAGATCAACGCCGTCGTCGGCGACAGCATCGGGCTCGCCGAGCAGGGCAAGCGCGCGGCCGACCCCGACGCCAAGGTCCAAGTGGTCCTGGACCTTGAGCACGGAGCGGGCTACGTGGAGGCCGCCCCGCTCGACCTCGGGCGCGTGTTCATCAACCTGTTCGACAACGCCTTCGACGCCGTCCAGGAGCGCGCCGAGCGGGGCGAGCCGGGGTACATCCCCGAGGTCCGCATCACGACGGGGCGTGACGGCGACCATGTGCGAGTGACCATCGCGGACAACGGCGCCGGGGTGCCCGCGGAGATCCGGACGAACGTGTTCGAGCCCTTCTTCACCACCAAGCCCACGGGCTCCGGCACGGGCCTCGGCCTCTCGCTCTCGTTCGACGTCGTCGCCCAGCACGGCGGCACGCTGACCCTGAACGACGTGCCCGGCGGCGGGGCCGCCTTCGTGGTCTGCCTCCCGTCCAAGGACGGACCGGACGAGGCGCCCGAGGCCTGACTCGGCCGTCGGCGCTACCCGTCGGCGCGGACGGCCCGGTAGGTGGCACCGCCTAGCGAGAACGAGAGCACGGCGGGGTCGGCGCCGAGGTCGAAGGCGAGGGTGCCGGCCGTGTTCGCCAGCTCGAAGGTCGTCGGGGAGGTCGGGATCAAGCGGAGCACGCCGGGGCGCCACGGCATCGACATCCCCAGCCCGCCCGCGTGCCGCTCGATGACGAACGGCGAGTCGTTCTCGCGCTCGTACGTCCCGACCAGCCGGTCCAGCTGCGCCTCGGTCAGCGTGACCGCGGCGACGTCGCCGTAGCCGGGCGGCGGCCCCGGGCGCTCCGCGATCCGTCGGACCCACAGGTTGCGGAAGCGAACCGGGCTCCCATGGTCCTGGAGCTGAATCCGGCCCGCGCCGTGCGCCTCGTACGGGAGCGTCTCCAGCCACATGGTCCCGCCCGCCAAGGCCTCGTTGTTCTGGACGAGGACGCCGTTCTGGACGACGGTCAGGCGGGCCGGATCGCGGAGGACGCCGCCGTCGGTGAACCGCGGCATCCGAACGTAGATGTCGTAGGTCTGCCACGCGTCGGGCGGGCGCGAGGCGTCGGCGAGCGGCGGGAACTGGCCGTAGAGCGCAGCGGCGCGCCCATCGGCGTAGGTCTCGTTGTCCCAGCTATCGAGGATCTGGACCTCGTAGCGCCCGTCGGCGAAGAAGACCCCGCTGTTGCTCCGGTTCTGGCCGCTCTTCGCCGGTTCGTCGGCCGGCATCCATTCGAGGTGGAGTTGCACATCGCCGAACGCCTCCTTCGTCCGGATGGCGCCGGTCCCTGGCGCCACGACGAGCGCCCCCTCCGTGACGGTCCACGGCGCCGGGCCGCCGCCCGGACTCTCCCAGGCGTCGAGCCCCGCCCCGTCCGGCCCGATCAGCACGACGGCGTCGGACGGCGCGGCGACCGGGAGGGCCTGCGCGGCCGGCTCGACGTGCGGCGGCTGCGGCCGCGTGAGGTCGTGCTGCTTCCAGCCGGAGGCCGCGCCGTCGGTGGACTGCGCCGATACGGAGGTGAGCGACGCGCCGGTGGCGAGGAGGAGGGCGAGCGAGGCAGAGCGGGCGATCACGGTCCAGCGGGCAGGTGCGACCCCGAGGATACGGAGCGCCGCCCACGCAATCCCCGTCCGGGAGCGCCACGCACGCACGCCGCTCCACCGCGAACGTCCCTATGCCGCCCGCAGCGGGTTGTGGGGCGACTCCACGCGGTGGTGGTACGCGAGCCGGCAGCGCGAGCGGTACGTCCACTCCGCGAGCCGCTCCGTCTCCGTGAGCCCGGTGTCCGGATCGCGCTCCGCCTCGCGGGCCGCGAGCCGGTCGACGAAGGCAGCGAACTGGCGCTCACGCTCGCACTCGGCGTGGGCCCAGCGGATCGGGGTGAGGGCGGTGGACGGACGGGGAAGCCGATCGATCATAAGAACGCGGGGTGAGAGGTCGTCCGCGGCCCTGCCGGCACCGTTCCGAACCCGCCGATGACGCGTTCACGCCCCGGAGGCGTCTACCCACGGTTCCCGCCGCGAACCCCACCTCCCGGCCGACCCGGCCCGTCTCGTTTTGCGATCTCCCCGAGACGGCTCACGCAGCCGGGGCGGCGTCGAGTCTCGGCGCCTCCAGCACGGACGCGCCGTCCGTCGCCGGGGTGACGTAGAGGGCCGGCGCTTGCCCCGTCGCTGCCTCGTACGAAGCCCTGACCGTGTCGACGAACCGCCCCGCCGCACCGGCTTCGACCAGGGCGACGGCGCAGCCGCCGAACCCAGCTCCGGTCATCCGCGCACCGAAGCACCCGTCGGCCTCGCGCGCCAGCCCCGCCAGGAGGTCGAGCGCCTCGCTCGACACCTCGAAGTCGTCGCGGAGGCTGATGTGGCTGGCGTCCATGAGCGCGCCCAGACGCTCGGCGTCGCCGGCCCGCATGGCGTCGGCGGCCTCCAGCGTTCGGGCGTTCTCCGTGACGACGTGGCGGGCGCGGCGGTAGACCGTCTCGTCCACGTGCTCGCGGGCCGCTTCGAGGTGCTCGGGCGTCGCGTCGCGAAGGGCCGGCACGCCGAGCGCGGCCGCGGCCGCCTCGCATGCCGCCCGGCGCTCGTTGTACGCCGAGTCGACGAGGCCCCGGCGCGTGCCGGTGTCGAGGATCGCGACGACCGTCCCCCCGGGGAGCGGGACCGCGTCGGTCTCCAGCGTGCGGCAGTCGATAAGGAGCGCGTGGCCGTCCTCGCCGGCAGCCGAGATCATCTGGTCCATGATCCCGCAGTTCACGCCGACCCACTCGTTCTCGGCCCGCTGGCCGAGCCGGGCCATCCGGGCGGGGTCCCACGGCGCGCCGGCGATGGCGGTGAAGGCGCGGAGCGTGGCGAGTTCCAGGGCCGCGCTCGACGACAGGCCCGCCCCGTGCGGCACGTCGCCGGTCACGACGCCGTCCCAGCCGCGGAGGTTGCCCCCCGCCTGGCCGAGCGCCCACGCCGATCCCTTGAGGTACTCGGCCCAGCCGGGGCCGCCCCGCTCCAGCGCGTCGAGGTCGAAAGCCACGGCCTCGTCATAGTCGAGGGAGACGACGCGGACCGTCCGGTCCGCCCGCGGACGGAGAGCGATCACGACGGCCCGGTCGATCGCCATCGGGAGGACGAAACCGTCGTTGTAGTCGGTGTGCTCGCCGATGAGGTTGACGCGGCCCGGCGCGCGGACAACGACGCTCGGGGCGTTGCCAAACCGCTCGGCGAAGGCGCGACGGGCGCGGGATTCCAAGGACTCGGAGATGGTCGGCATAATGGGCAGAGAAACGCAGTCGGACGGCGCGGCCGCGGGATCAGTCGTGGCCCTCTTCCATCTCGGCCGGCGCGACGCTCCCGGCAACGCGGAACCGCTCGGAGGCGGAGTCCGCCAGCGCAACGGGGCGGCCGCCGACGAAGAGGGCGGCGCGGACGCGAGCGGCGTCCGGGATCGGGCCGTGGTAACGCGGCGACGAGGCCGTCGGGGGCGAGCCGTCCGTCGTCACGCGCACCTCCACCGGCTCGACGTCGCCGCCGAGCGGGGCGCCGGCGTGGAGCGCGCGCACGCCGTCCTCGCCGCGCACGAGGGCGAGGGCGTAGACGGCCGCGCGGGGCCGCCGCACCTCGGTCTGCACGAGCGTCGACGCGATGCCGGCCTCGGACGAGTACGGGTTCGCCCCGACGCCCTCGACGTCGCCCGTCGCGCCGAACGACACGGGCTCCCATGCGTCCGGGACGAGCGTGCCGTGTGCGTCGAGCAGGCGGGCGTGGACGAACACTTGGTCTTTCCCGTCGACCGCGAACGGCCGGCCGGACTCGTCGACGTGGAGATCCAGCCGCGCGATGGCGCCCGGGGTGCGGACGGCGTGCCGCGCGGCCGCATGGCCGTCGAGGTAGCCGACGGCCTCCAGCGTCCCGGGCTCGAAGGCGCCGACGGAGAACGTGAACGGCGGGTGCGCGAGGTGCGTCGAGATCCGGTCAGCGTCGGGTGCCTGGCGGGCGACGACGCGGCCGTTCAGCCGCAGTTCGACCTCGTCGCAGTTGGAGAAGACGCGGACGTCGGTCGGCGAATCGGGCGTCCAGTAGCTCGCGACGACGGTCATCGGGCCGGACTCGGACTCGACGTAGCGCTCGGCCGGGTCGCGCTGGCTCTGGAAGAACCAGTAGCTGAACTTCGGCAGCCGGAACAGGTCGGCGCAGCCCGACGACTCGATGTCCGGTGCGTAGCCGCGGTTGTAGTCGAACATCACCCAGAGCCCGTCGGCGAAGGCGATGGTTTTCAGGTTGTCGTTGTGGGCCTCCTGGACGTTGGTGGCCTGCTGCAGGAGCGCCCGCTCGCCATGCCACCGGAGCTGCCGCGAGTTGGCGTCGTCGGACGCGAGGTCGGCCCAGGCGCTCTGGTCGAGGCCGGCGTTCTGGGCGTAGTACTCCCAGTCGCCGTACTCGCTGACGACGCAGGGACGGTCCGTCACGTCCTCGCAGCCGCCGTGCTGGCGGGCCTGGATGAACACGTCGTAGCCGTCGCTCCACCCGCAGGTGGTGCACTGGTCGCCGGGGTACTCCTCGTGCGCGAGCGCGTGAGAGGCCTCGATAAAGGAGTCCGTCATCCACGACTCGTTGAGCGAGACCTCCCAGAGGATCACGCACGGGTGGTTCCGGTCGCGGCGGATCATCGTCCGGCAGTTCGCGAGTTGGAGGTCGGCGAACGCCTCGCTCTCGCGGTCGAAGTACTGCCAGCCCGGGATGCAGTCCATCACCACGAGCCCGAGCGCGTCGCAGGCGTCCATGAACGCCGGGTCGTGGAGGTAGTGCGAGAGGCGGACGTAGTCGAAGCCGGCGTCCTTGATGGCCCTGGCGTCGCGCCACTGCGCGGCAGCCGAGATCGCGTAGCCGAGGTACGGGTACTCCTGGTGCCGGTTGGTCCCGCGCAGGAACATGGACTCGCCGTTGATGACGAACCCGTCGGCCGAGATCTCGATGCGCCGGAGCCCGACGTGCGTTTCCTCGGCGTCGACCACGCGGCCGTCCTCGACCACCTCCGTGCGGAGCGTGTAGAGGTGCGGCGACGTGGGGCTCCACCGCCTGGGCGCGACGACGCGGAGCGTCTGCACGACCTCGGTCTCGGCGCCCGGCGCCAGCACGACAGGCGCGGACGTGGCCTCGGCCGCGACGTGCCCCTCGGCGTCCCCCAGCACGGTGCGGATCGCGAAGGTGCGCGGGCGAGCGTCGGTGTTGGCGACGTGGACCTGGACCCACTCCTCGGCCATCTCTGGCGACGCGCTCAACGTCCGAGCGAATACGCCCCCGCTCGCCACCCGGTCGGCCAGGATCGGGTCGGTGATGTGGAGCCGGTCCTTGACGACGAGGTGGACATCGCGGTAGAGGCCGCCGTACGAATTGAAGTCGAGGTCGTGGAGCGGCTTCGGGCCCGTCAGCGCGTTGTCCGTGTTGTCGAGGCGGACGGTCAGGACGTGTTCAGCGCCGGGGCGGACGCGGTCCGTGAGGTCGAACACGAAGGGCGTCCACCCGCCGAGGTGGCGGCCGAGGTACGCACCGTCGAGCCACACTTCGGCTACGTTCATGGCACCCTCGAACCGGATCCAGACCGCCTGGCCCTCGGCCTCGGGGGCGAGCGTGAACGCCTTCCGGTACCACGCCGTCCCCTGCCACTGGAACGTGTCGGAGCCCGGCGGGCCGGTCACGAGCGCCTCGACGTGGGCGGTGTGCGGGAGCGTCGCGGGCGTCCACGACGCGTCGCCCGCGAGCGCGGCGCCCTCCCCCACGTCCGCCCGGACGAACTGCCAGCCACGGGTGAAGTCGAGCCGCGTGGCGCCCCGCCCGATCGGGACGGCCGCGCGAGCGACCGCAGCCAGCGGTCCCGAAGCGAGGGCGATCCCGGCGGCGCCGGCGGCCGTCGTGGCGAGGAAGTCGCGTCGGTTCATCGGGGAGGCGGCTGGGGCGCGGAGTCTACCACGACAGCGTCACGCGCTCGACCTCGAATCCGCGCGCGGCGGTGGAGACGGCCCCGTCCAGAGCAACCTGGAGCCCGTCGAGGTCCGCGAGGTCGGGCGTCGCGCCGGGGGCTGGCGCCTCGAACCGGTACGGGAGGAACTGCGGGTACGGACGTGGGAGGAGGTACAGGGGGACCGGCCGAAGCGCAGCCACCGGGATCTCGATCTCGGACCATTCCTCGCCCAGGTCGACCGTCGTGCCCCAGGCCGAGCCGTCGCGCAACACGAGCGCCACGTCGAGCGGGCCGGCCGTGCCCGTCGTCGCCCGCGCCGTCAGGTGGAGCGTGGCGCCGTCGCCGACCTCGTCGAGGCGGGTACGCTGCGTCTCGGGCAGGACCGAACGGAGGGCCAAATGGTGCGGCGCGGGCTCGAACGACGCGACCTCGGCGCGGACGGCGAGGCGCCCCGGCTCCGACCCCGCTACCCAGCCGGTCTGGAAGGGGACGTACTGGAACGGCGTCGGAATCAAGAGGTCGTCGAGATTCTCCTGCGCGTCGAACAGGACGAGCGGGGCGTCGGGCGCGACGAGGGGAACGCGCCACCACGCCGTGCCGGCGTAGTCCCACGCGAACGGCGTCCCCTCCAGGTCGTCCGGGAACGTCCGGGCCTCGCCATTGCGATAGACCGTGACGACGTACTCGGCGAGTCCGGTGGCGTCCGGGGCGTCCACCTCGGCGGCGTAGGTGAAGGGGCCGGTCGGCTCTAGGCGGACGCGGCGCGTGCTCCGCCAGTCGCCATGGCGACGAAGCAGGACGGCGGCCGAGTCGACGGGCACGTCCGCGACGACCGTGGCTTCGAGCAGGAACGACCGACCGGCGACCGCTTCCGTCGGGGGCGTGTGTCGGAGGCGCAGGGGCCCGCCTGTAGCCGGCGGCGCGTAGTAGTCTCCGATCGTGCCCGACCGGAACGCCGCATCGGCAGCGTACGGCGCCGCGTCGACGCCCGCCCGCGTGACGACGTAGACGCCCGGCCGAACCGCAAAGGTCTGCCCGTCCACGCTCGGCCGATGCCCGTTCCCGTCGTTGCGCGGCGCGACTGAGAAGACGGCGCCGAGATCCGGCAGGCGGATCGTCATCGCACGCTCAGCCCAGACGAGGCGGACCACGGCGCGGTCCAGGCTCCCCCGCGAGTACGGGTCCTCCACCTCCACGGCGTCCGGGTAGACCTCCAGGCGCCAGGCGCCGTCCACCAGCCGGTCGAGGAAGTACGCGCCCGTGCCCTCGTACGCGACGACGGGCGACGACCTGACGCCGGCGACGTGGCGGAGCGCGGCCGCGTCCGGTGGCGTCGTGCTCGTCGAGGCCGCGTGGTAGAACGCCGTGTCCGTCACCATCTCGCTCAGGCCGTCCTCGAACGACACGCGGAACGGGCCGAACGTCGCGCTCTCGGGGTACGTCCCGTACGTGGTCCCGCGCGGCGTCCGGCGGAACACCTCGCCCGCGATCAGGAAGGCGACGGCCTTCCGCGGGGTGTAGACGAGATTCAGGAAGTGCGTCTGGTAGTCCGTGTTGCTGTACGCGACGGCGAGCGCGTCGTAGGCAAACTGCGTGGCCCACTGGAACCCCCCGCCGCGGAAGGCCCGCGCCATCGCCGGGTACAGGATCGGCGCGCGGACGTCGGCCCCGTCGAACTCGTAGACCATCCGCGCCTTGTCGCGGCACGCGGGGAAGTCGGCGAACGGGAGCGGGTAGCGGTCGACGTTGGGGAGTGGGTTGCCGCCGAGCGCCCGGTTGCGGACGAGCCCCGTCGGGTACCACTGCGCGCTCACGCCCTGCACGTCGGCGGCGCAGACCGCCTGCCCCTGGGCGTCCCAGTACCCCTCGCTGATGTTGAAGAAGATGGGCTTCGTGACGCCGCCCTCGCGCATCGCGCCGACGAGCGCGTTCACCCACTCGGTGATCTCGTCCGGCCCGCCGCCGTAGGTCGGCTCGTTGATCACCTCGAACGCGATCACGTCCGGATCCTCGGCGTAGCTCCGCCCGCGGTACGGGTTGACGTGCTGGACGAACTGGCGGAGGTAGCGCATCTGGGCGCGCCGCGCCTCCGGGTCGACGCTCATCTCGGCCTTCGAGTAGTGGTCCGAGAAGCCGTCCGTGCCGGGGTCCGGCTCGGGGTAGCCCGCGCCCCACCACGCGATGGGCGTGAGGAGCGTCTTGATGCCGCGCTCGCTGAGGCGCGCGAGGAGGTAGTCGAGCAGGTCGAGGTGGTCGTTTTCCACGAGCGTCCCGTCGGCCGTCGAGACCTCGCGGTCCCAGACGTGCACGCGGAAGGCGTCGAGGCCGAGGCGCGCGAGGTGGGCCACGTCGCGGTCGATGGCCTGCTTCCGGTCGACGTCGAGCGCCCCGTGCGCGCGGTACCCGTAGGCGAACGGCGTGGCATAGTTGACTCCGAAGAGGGCCACCTCCGCACCCGTGTCGCTCCACCGGAAGACGCCCTCGCCGTCGACGTAGGTGGGCGACTCCGGTGACGGCGCCCGCTGAGCGCGAACGGTCCCGGCCAGCCCCCCCATCACCATCCACACGGCGAGCCACACGCGGCAGCTTCGCACGACGACACAGGCGGACGAGCAACCAGACACCACGCGCGGGAGCTTGAGGAGGAGCGGGCCAGAGGGGGCGTTCCGACGTCCGAACGGCGAGTCCGGCAGTGTACCGGAGGATACGTCCGGGGCGCCGCGAAGCGTTCCGCCGAGCAACCCCGCGGGCTCCCCCGGGGTCTACCTTCTCGCTCCTATGCTGCTCCGCGTCGCCCTCGCCTTCCTCGTGCTCGCCGCGCTCGCCCCCGGGGCGGCAGCGCAAGACTTCTACTTCGGCAACGACCTCTCGTACGTCAACCAGATGGAGGACTGCGGGGCCGTCTACAAGGAGGGCGGCGTGCCGAAGGACCCGTACCGGATCTTCGCCGACCACGGCTCCAACCTCGTCCGCGTCCGGCTCTGGGTGGACCCGGCGTGGCAGAATGGTCTCGCCCAGCCCGAGGGCGTCAAGGACCAGTACAGCGACCTCGACGACGTCCGCGAGACGATCGCCCGCGCCCACGGCGCCGGCATGGACGTGCTCCTGGACCTCCACTACTCTGACTTCTGGGCCGACCCCGGCCGGCAGGTGGTCCCGGCCCGCTGGCTCTCCGTGGCGACCGACACCGACGCCCTGGCCGACTCCGTCTACCAGTACACGAAGCAGACGCTGGCGACGCTCGACGCCGAGGGGCTGATGCCCGAGATGGTCCAGGTGGGGAATGAGACGAACCCCGGGATGCTCGTCCACACCGGGATGAACGGGCAGTACGAGGCGACGGGCACCGTCGACGGCGGGTGGGAGCGGCAGGCGACCCTGTTCAATGCCAGCATCCGGGCGGTCCGCGAGGTCGGCGCCACGGCGTCGGTCGACCCGCGGATCGTGGTCCACTTCGCGAATCCGGCCGGCATCCGCGACCGCGTCCGGCGGCTCGTCGACGCCGGCGTGACGGACTTCGACGTGGTCGGCATCTCGTTCTACTACGCCTACCACGAGCTCCCGATCTCCCAGGTCGGCGTCATCGTCCGCGACCTCCGCTCCCGCTACCCGGCCTACGACGTAGCGATCGTCGAGACGGGCTACCTGTGGTCGACGCAGAACGCCGACGCCCTCCCCAACAGCATCACCACGCCCGACCCGGGCTACCTCCCCGTCGCGCCCGAGACGCAGCTCGAGTATCAGGTGGACCTCACGCGCGAGATGATGCGCTCGGGCGCGCTCGGCGTCGTCTTCTGGGAGCCGGCGTGGGTCTCCACCGCGTGCCGCACGCCCTGGGGCCAGGGGTCGTCGCACGACCACGTCGCCTTCTTCTCCCCCACCACCACCGACTTTATCGCGACGGGCGGCGGCGCGTGGGCCGAGCCCCGGTTCTACCTCGACCCCGAGGCGCCCAAAACGACGCTGAAGGTGAAGACGACCGGTGTGAACGTGGCGGGCGGCGTCTACCTCGTGGGCGAGGCGGCGGGCGAGGCGCCGATCCGGATGGTCCACGAGGGCGACCGGGTCTACAGCGCCCCCGTCTACCTCTCGGAGGGGACGACGGCTCGCTACCACTTCGCCGTCGGCGCCGACGCCGCGACGCGCGAGGCGGTCCCGGACGCGTGTGCGTCCGGGGGCGAGCGGCAGGTGACCGTGGGGAGCGACGACGCCGAGATCGGCTACGTGTGGGGCACGTGCGAGGCGTTCGACGTGACGGGCGGCGAGGCGACGGTCACCTTCGCCGTCGACATGACGGGCCAGGACGTCTCGCGCGGCGTGTACCTCACGGGCGTCGTGACCGGGTGGGGCATCGTCCCGATGACTGACGTGGGCGGCGGCGTCTACCGGTACCAGACGACGCGGCCCGTGGGCGACGAGGGCGCCTACTACTTCCTCACGACGCCGACATGGGACAACTACCAGACCTACCGCGAGCGCGTCCCGGCGGCCTGCGCCGTGTGGTACGGCTCGGACCGGGGCTACGCGGTCCCGGCCGGCGGCGCGACGTTCGCCTTCGGCTGGGGCTCGTGCGCCGCGATCCAGGTCGGCACCCCGACCGAGGCAGCGCCCACCGCCGCGCTCCGGCTCCTCCCGACCCGCCCGAACCCGGTCCGCGACGCCGCCGACGTCCGCTTCGAGGTGCCGGCGGCCGGGCCGGCCACGCTCGCCGTACACGACCTCCTGGGCCGGCGCGTCCGGACGCTCGTGGACGGCGCGGTGCCGGCCGGTCCGCAGTCGACGCGGCTGGAGACGGCCGGGCTGCCAGCCGGTACGTACCTCGTCCGCCTCGGCGCCGCCGGGGCCTCCGTCGCCCAAGCGATCACCGTCGTCCGCTGACAGACGCGAGGTCCAAGCGCCGGAGACCGGCGGGGTCGTTCCGGCACCGATCAGGGGTCGGGCTGAGAGGCGGCGCGGCGTCGGTAGTACTCCTGGAGGATCGAGAAGGCCTGCTTCTTCGCCCCCTCGGGCGACACCAGCCCCTTCCGGTTCCAGAAGTCCTGGACGCCGGGGAGCGGGCGCCGCGGCGAGCGGAAGTCCTTCAGGATCCACGGCGACATCCCCCGGAGGAACGGGATGGCGTCGGCCATCTCCAGGTTGTACCGGTAGACGGCGGCCTGGTACTCCTCCGTCCACCGCTCGTCCTCGGGCCCGTGGCGGCCGGCGAGCGCGCCGCCGCCCATTTCGCTGATCACGACCGGCTTGTCGAAGTCGGAGGCCCACCGGAGGGCCGCGCACGACGCCGGGGTCCCGCCGTACCACCCGCAGTAGGTGTTGACCCCGATCACGTCGATGGCCTCGCCGAGCGGGTCCCGAATGTGGATCGTGTTGGTCTCCGAATCGCGGTCCTGCGTGTCGAGGGCGGCAGCCACGAGGCGCGTCGGGTCGAGGCGCCGCGTCGTCTCGGCGAGGCGGGTGAGGAACGAGAGGCGGGCGTCGGAGAGCGGCGTCTCGTTCGCGACCGACCACATCACGACGGCCGCGCGATTCTTGTCGCGGGCGACCATCTCGCGGAGCTGGCGCTCGGCGGTCGCGTACGTCTCCGGGTTGTCGAACTGGACGGTCCAGTAGACCGGGATCTCGCTCCACACGAGGAGGCCCATCTCCTCGGCCGTCCGCACCATGGCCTCGTTGTGGGGGTAGTGGGCGAGGCGGACGAAGTTGCCGTTCAGCTCCTTCACCCACCCGAAGAGCTGCGCGGCGTCGGCCCGCGACGTCGCCCGACCGTCGCCGAGGGGCTTCTCCTCGTGCAGCGAGATGCCGCGCAGGAAGAGGGGCTCGCCGTTGAGGAGGAGCGCGTCGCCGCGCCGCTCGATGGTGCGGAACCCGATCCGGTCGGCGACAGCATCGCCGCCCCCGCGCACGGTCACGTCGTAGAGCCGCGGGTGCGACGGCGACCACGGCGTGAGGCCGTCGATCGGGATGCGGACGTGCGCGACGCCCTCCGCGTCGGCCCGGGCCGTCGTCTCGACGCCGAGGTCCGGGATGGTCACGGTGACGGCGCCGCCGGCCGCGTCCGGCCCGTTGAGGCGGACCCACCCGGCGATCTCGGCTCGGTCGCCGTGGAGCGAGCCGGGGGCGAGTTGGACCATGTAGTCCTCGACGAACGTCGCCGGCACTTCGACGAGTGAGACTGAGCGCGTGAGGCCGCCGTAGTTCCACCAGTCGCTGTTGACCGTGGGGATGGCGTCGCGGTGGCGCCGGTTGTCCACCTTCATCGTGATCACGTTCTCGCCCGCGCGGACGCGGTCGGTGACCTCGAACTGGAACGGCGTGTAGCCCCCGACGTGCTCGCCGAGCATGGCGCCGTTGAAGGCCACCTTCGCGTCGTAGTTGGCGGCCCCGACGTGGAGGAACACGCGCGTCCCCGGCGTCGGGTCGTAGTCGAAGGCGCGCTTGTACCAGACGGTCCCCTCGTAGAGGAAGAGCCGGTCGTCCTGCGTGTTCCAGTCGCCCGGCACCTCCAGCGTCAAGCCCGTATCGTAGTCGTACTCGACGAGGTCGGACGGGCTGGCGGGGGTCCGGTCCGCGAAGAAGCTGGTCTCGAACGGCTGGACGGTGTAGCGGTGGCTGTAGTACCCCGTCTCGAACGGGTCGACGATGATGCCCCACGTCCCGTCCAGCGAGATCGGCGCGCGGCCCGGGACGTTCTGGATCAGGGCGACGCCGTCGTCGGGGTCCTGGGCGTGCACCGCGAGCGGGAGGAGCGCGAGGACGGCGAGGAGTCGGAAGCGCATCAGGGGTACCGGGCGGGGTGGGGAAGACCGGCAAGATGGCGACGACGGAGCGAACCGCGTCGCTGTGCCCGGGGAACGGGAACGACGGGGTTCCCCGAGAGGCGGCTGGCGAGCGGGACGGATCCCCTCGTCCTCCGCCGGGTCTGCCTCCCGGGTCCTCCTACCGGGGCCCTGCAGATCACGCCCGTGACGACCTACCCCCCTCCCCTCTCTTCGGCTCCGACGCCCGTGCCTGGCCTCTTCTCTGACCTCTGCCTCGACGGGCTCTTCGACCGGGCGCTCGGCGCGACCTACCTCCTCGGCCTCTGGAACGCCCACGCCCGATAACGGCTACCGGGACCGCCTCGGGGCGATCCGGAGCGTTCAGATGGTGAGGGAGCGTCGGTGTGCGCGGCCATCGCGGGTGGCCTCAGTACCGACCCAGCCTCCGCCATGACGTCCGTGAGGCTCGTCGTGCTCCTCACCCACGGAGCGCTCGAGGGAACGGCCGAGGCCTCAGGTGCGCCGGTTCTGGACTGGCCGGAGTCCGAGCGGAGACCCTGTCCCCGCGCCTCTTCCTCCTCGTCCCACCACTGCGTCGTCACGCACTCCTCGCGTCAGTTCCGGTTGACGATTGGAAGCGCCCGGTCTCCCGGCTCGATGCGGAGACGGCTGGCCCTGTCCTGAGCATGGAGGAGAGACCCGCGGCCCGCCAGACTCCACGCCATCGACCCGGCGGTGATGGCGAGGGGGAGGTCGACGCGGGCGCCGTTGTAGAGGGAGCGGTTGAACCGCTTCAGAAACGAGGGCATGGCCACACACGGAATCGGTCCCTATGACATCGGCCAGGGCGTGCTCTCTCTGAAGCCCAGACCTGCCCACGGCCGCATGGCGCCGATTACCATAAGGTCCGAGCCATGGTGGTCGGTCGATGCGTCCCAGATCAACGTCGCTACCTCCCAGGAGCCCCGGCGTCGATGGGCTGTTCGATCCCTTCGGAGCCCCAATGGGCAACGCCTCCCCGCGCGTTGGCCCGCGCCCTCACGGCCCGCCTGTGACCGCTCCCGCCTTCTCTCGGGCCAGACGTACGGGTCTCGCCTGACACGTAGCTTCTCCGTCTCCATGCGCGGACGGCAGCCTCCGCAGGCCGGTCGGCCTTGCCAGGTCCGAAACGATGCCTACGAACCCGGCACTCGTTTGGTCACGGAGCCCCCGCTTCCCCAGATCGCATGACGCCTTCCACCAGCCCCGCCGACCCCAACGCCGAGGACAGCGCCCCCCCTCCCAGCAGGGACTCTGACCCGCTCGTTGCTGACGTGGACGTCTACGAGATGCCGGACCCGCTCCGGGTCCTCCTCATCGAGGACGACGACGACCACGCCGCCCTCGTCGAGGCCTACCTCGCTGACGCCTGCTCCCCGACGTTCGACCTCGCGCGGGTAGCCACCGTGGAGGCTGCAGCGACCGCGTTCGGGCAGACCCGAGCGACCGGCGCCCTGTTCCACGCTGTCCTCGCGGACCAACAGCTCCCGGACTCGGCGTACGGGGAGACCGTGGCCCGCGTCGTGGTCGAGGCCAGCGGGGCCCCCGTCGTCGCGCTCACCTCGCTCGGAGACCCGGAGCTCGCGGTCCAGGCGATCCGGGCCGGTGCGAACGACTACCTGGTGAAGTCGGAGCTCACGCCGGAGCTCCTCCGCCGGACGCTCCTGTACGCCGTCGAGCGGGCCCGTCGCGACGCCGCGCTCCGGGCGACGGAGGAGGCGCTCCGTCAAGCGCTCCGCCACGTCCGGCAGGTACAGGCCCGGATCGCTGGGCGAGCCCTGGCGGGCGGCGGCAGCTGGAACCAGGCCCCCGAAGCCTCTCGGCTCCGCGCGCTCGCCGACGACCTCACCGCGAGTGGGAGTGTGTCGGCTGCGTCCGTGTGCCGGGCGCTCGCCGACGAGGTCGGCGGGGCACCCCAGACCCGGCCCTGACGCGTCCCGCCAGGGAGCCACCGTCACCCATGCGGCTGCCGTTCCGCCCAGCGCCCGCGCCAACCGGCCTCGCGTCGGCACGCATGAAAAACGCCCCCTAATCTCAGGGAGGCCGCTTTTCGAGGGAGCCAACGGTCGGATTTGAACCGACGACCTGCTCATTACGAGCGTTGACGGACCCCTCTAAAGACAGATCGTTCTATGGCACGCTTTGGCCTATTCCATCAGAACCAAACTGAACTAGACTGCCCCCTCCGAACCAATTTATTGCACGTGTATTGCACGGGCCGCCTCCAGACTCGTCCGGCTCGACACGGGGCTCTCCTTTCTCGCGTCGACGAGGAGCGGACGTTCGACGGCGTGACGATCCCGACGCGGCTCATCGGCGGGTGGGACTACGGGACCGACCGGTTCGACGAGTCGGCGGCCTCCTCCTTCACCGTCTGTCGCGCCGAGCGGGCCCGCTAGCTGTGGTCGGGCGCGACGGCCGGTATCCCCCCGACGAACGACCGGGCTGCCGTCCGTCCGCCCCGCACGGGGGCGCCCCCGTGAGCGGCCGGACGATCTGGCGGGGGGCGTCGGCCCTGGGTGCCGTCACGGTGGTCGCGGGCTACGCCCGCTGGCTCCGCCCGTGGCACCTCCGGTGGGGGGCGACCGACGGGGAGGTGGCGATGGCGCTCCCCGGCGACGAGCTCATGGACCACGCCGGGGCCGACCACGCCGGGGCCGACCACGCCGTCACGGTCCACGCGCCGGCCGAGGCCGTCTGGCCCTGGCTCGTCCAGATCGGCCAGGACCGGGCCGGGTTCTACAGCTACGCGTGGCTCGAGAACGCCGTGCTCGCCGGGACCCACAACGCCGACCGGGTCCACCCCGAGTGGCAGGGCCTGGGGGTCGGCGACACGGTCCGGCTCGCCGCCGAGCGCGTGTACGGCGACGGGCCCCTGTGCCGCGTGGCGCTCGTGGAGCCCGGGCGGGCCCTCGTGCTGGAGCGGTGGGGGGCGTTCGTGCTCCGCCCGGTCGACGAGCGGACGTGCCGGCTCCACGTCCGCTCCCACGCCCAGGCCGGACGGGGCTGGCTCTCCACGCTGGGCACCCGGGTCCTCCTCGAGCCGGCCCACTTCGTCATGGAGCGGAAGATGCTCCTCGGGATCCAGGCCCGCGCCGAGGCCGCCTGGGCGGCACGGGGGGCGGGCCGTCGACCGTGACGGTCCTCGTGGTGTTGGGATACCGGCTCCTGTCGTTCTCCCGGTCCTGCTCGGGTTCCCGCTCGCGCTCGGGCTCGACCGTCACCCGGCGGTCCGGTGACCGGTCCGGGACTACTCCACCTCCCAGTCGACCGCGCCCCGGAGATCCGCGGGGACATCGGTCAGGAACGCGTCGGCCAGCGCCTCGCGGTCGAGCCGCGCCGGCGCCCGGACGACGAACGAGACCTGCTCTTTGGAGAAGCTGCGCTTCTCGTGGATCACGCGTCCGCCGTGGGCCTCGATGAGCCTACGGTAGGCGTCGGAGGCCTCGGCGAGCCGGTCGTCACCTAGGCCCTTGACCTCCACGCAGCACGTGATCGTGCCCTCGAGGACGAACAGGAGGGCGACGCCGAAGGCCGTCGCGAGGACGCCGAGGTGGGGGAGGTCGAGGCCGCACGAGAGCCCGACGAGCGTGACGAAGATGAGCCGGCCCGTGCCCGCCACCGAGGGGAGCGTGGTCCGGAACCGGAAGAGCCCGCCGATCCCGAACACGACGAACCCGACGACGAGCCCGTACTGGACGACCATGAGCCCGATGAGGGCGCCGACGGCGGCGTAGGTGAGGGTCGCCTTCGGGGCCTCGGCCTCCTCGACGGTGTCGACGCGGGCGCGGGTCCGGGGGTGGTAGGCGATGGCCGCGCCGAGGGCGACCGCCAGCGTGAGGGCGAGGGCGGCGTGGGCGAGGAACGCGACGTCGAGGAAGCCGGCCCAGCCGACGCCGTCGACCCTCTCGGCGGCCTCGTCGCTCAGGACGCCCTGTGCCGACGCCGACGCCGCGCACAGGGCGAACAGGGCCGGGCCGGCCGCGAGGTGGAGGGGCCGGGCGGTCACGTCGCGTTCCACCGCTGGCCGAGCCCGTGGCCGACGGCGAACGCGACCGTGTCGGCGACAGCGTTCGCCAGGACCTCGGGCCCGGAGGTGACGAAGAGGGCCCGCCCCCACGGCTGGCGTTCGAGCGCCTGCTCGGCAAGCTCATACGCGACGGCCGCGGCGAGCGCGCGGCCGAGGGGGACGGCCAGGAGGCCGAGGGCGAGACCCGCCGAGAAGTGGACGGCCGTCCACGGATCCACCGCAACGCGGTTCTGGTCGGCCCTGCGAGTCGCAACCCGCGCCGTAGAGAGGAGGCCCCTCATGGAACGGGGCGCCGGCGGGGCCCGCGACGCTGGCGGAAGGACCACAGGAGGGACGCGAACGGGCCGAACGGCTCCTCGTCGTCGGGGTCGGGGAACAGGCCGGCCTGATCCGCCCGCCCGCTGGTGAAGCTCTCGATCCGTCCGCCACGACTCCACCCGAGGGCGCTCCCGGCGCTGACGCGCCAGTAGAGCGTCCGCCCGTCGGCCGGGAATGGCACATCGACCCCGAGCTCCGCCGTAGGGGCGGCCACCTCACGCGTGAAGACGACGCGTTGGAATTCGGGGTCCTCCGCGACGTCGACGGCGTAGTACTCCGCCCCCACGGCGGGCTCCCACCGCAGCGTGACACGGGCCCCGTCCACGACATCGGCGTGGTTCGGGTCGAGGGGGTATGGGTCGAGGGGGGGGTGGGGTCGGGGAGCGGAGGGCATGGGACGAGAGGGCGGCGTCGTCAGCGAGCGGTGTAGCCACCGTCGACGAGGTAGGGGGCGCCTGTGACGAACGAGGCGGCGTCGGAACACAGCCACGCCACGAGCCGAGCGACCTCCTCGGGTCGGCCGAGTCGACCGGCGGGGTGGAGCGCCTCGATGGGCTGGCGGGCCGCGTCGTCGAGAAGCCCGGCGCCCTGCAGCAATGGCGTCTCGATGAAGGCCGGGCAGACGGCGTTGACGCGGATCCCGGTCGGGGCGTACTCGAGGGCCGCCGCCTTCGTGAGCCCGACGACGCCGTGCTTGGCGGCCGTGTAGGCCGGGGCCTGGGCGAACCCGACGAGCCCGAGGATCGAGGCGACGTTGACGATGGCTCCGCCGTCTCCCTGCGCCTTGAACTGCGCCAGCTCGTGCGTCATGCAGAGCCAGACGCCGCGGAGGTTGACGGCCATGACGCGGTCCCAGTCGGCCTCGCTGTAGTCGGCGGTCGGGGCGAGGGGCCCGGCGACGCCAGCGTTGTTGACGGCGGCGTCGAGGCGGCCGTAGGCGTCGACGGTCTGGGCGACGAGGTCACGGACCTGGGCGCCGTCGGCCACGTCGCAGGCGACGAACCGGGCCTCGCCCCCGGCCTCGGCGATCACGCGGCAGACGTCCTGGCCGGCGTCCGTGGCCGATGGGAGGTCCGAGACAACGACGCGGGCGCCCTCGGCGGCGAGGGATTCGGCGACGGCGCGGCCGATGCCGGAGGCGGCACCGGTGACGAGGACGGCCTGGCCGGCGAGGTGGAGGTCCATGGGAGGGCGGGGGAGGTGCGCCCAGTGTCCGACACGCGCGGGTCTCGGCGTGCCCGTCCACCCCGACAGCCGGTGCCGGCGAACGACGGCGCTTGGTGGCGGGTCCGGCCCTACACCTCGGGGCCTAGGGGACGAGCACGGCGGCCCCTTCGACGCGGCCCGCGCGGAGGTCGGCCAGCGCGGCGTTCGCCTCGGCCAGGGGGTACGCCCGCGTCACCGCCTCGATCGGGACCTCGGGCGCGCGGGTGAGGAACTCGGCCCCGTCGCGGCGCTCCAGATTGGCGACCGACCGGAGCGTCCGCTCCTCCCACAGGAGCCGGTACGGGAATGAGGGCACATCGCTCATGTGGATCCCACCTGAGACGACAGCCCTGCCACGGTCGACCGCCTTCAGGGCCTCGACGACGGGCGTGCCGACCGGCGCGAAGATCAGCGCGGCGTCGAGCGGTTCCGGTGGCGGCTCCGTCGAGGCGCCGGCCCAGACCGCGCCGAGCCGGCAGGCGAACACCTGGCCCGCGTCGTCGTCCTCGCGCGTGAAGGCGTAGACTTCGAGCCCGTCAGCCACGGCGAGCTGGCCGACGAGATGGACTGCGGCGCCAAACCCGTCAAGCCCGACGCGGTGGACCGGGTAGCCGACGGCCTCGCGCGCCAGCCGGTAGGTCCGGTAGCCGATGAGGCCGGCGCAGAGGAGCAGGGCGGCCTCGACGTACGCGTCGGGGAGCGGGACGACGTAGCGGGCGTCGGCCACAGTGTACTCGACGTAGCCGCCGTCGAGGGTGTAGCCGGTGAAGCGAGCATTCTCGCAGAGGTCTCCTGACCGCGCTGGCAGTACCGGCACGTCCACCCCAGCCACGGTACGCCGACCGATCGTCCTCGGCGCCGTCCCCGAGGCGGACGACCTCGCCGACGACCTCGTGGCCCGGGATGAGCGGAGCACCGGGTCGGGGAGTTCGCCGTCTACGACGTGGAGGTCGGTCCGACAGACGCCGCAGGCGCGGACGCGGAGGAGGACCTGGCCGTGGCCGGGCGTCGGGACCGGCACCGCGCGGAGGTCGAGGGGGGCGCCGGGTCGGTCGGGCACGGCCGCGCGCATGGTCTCGGGCGGGTCCATCGGTCCGTCAGGAGGTGACGCGAGCCCGACGGGCCGGAGCACGATCGCGTTCCGTCCTCGACACGGTGGGGCCAGGTCCGGGGGAGCGTCCATTCGCACACCAACCCAACGGTGGCGCCGTAGACGAGGGTCATGACGAGCTCCTCGACGCCCTCGGCGAAGTTGCGGTAGAAGACGTGGACGTCCTCGCGGAGCGGGTAGGGCACGGCGACGAGGACGGACCCGGGCAGGCTGTCCAGGAGGCCGACGGCGAGCCCTAACGCCCGCCGTGGCCCGACGCGGGGGAGCAGGGCGACAAGGACGCCGATGCTCGCGTACGTCAGGAAGAGGCCGAGGCCGAAGAGGGCCCGGTCCGCCAGGGGCAGGGCGAAGGCGAACGGCGCGGCGACCATCGCGCGGCCGCAGGCCGCCCCGGCCGCCACGGGGCGCTACGAGAGGGCGAGCGAGGAAAGGGTCACGGCTCGGGGCGGCGTGGGGCGTCGGCGGCCTTCGCCGACGCCCCGATTCGCGCTAAGCGACGAGAAGGTGGTCCTCGACGGCCCAGACACCGGGCGCGGCCCAGACGGCGTCCTCGATATCCTCGCGGTCGGCGAGCGAGTCGACGGTGCCGCGGAGGACGACCGTGTGGCCCTTCGTCTCGACCCGGATCTTCTCCGCGTCGACCTGGGCGTCACGGACGAGGGCCGCCTCGATTTTCGCCTTCACGTGGTCGGGCTTCACGGCCGACTTGACGGTGATCGCGTTGTCGACGCCCTTGACGCCCTGGAGGCCGTGAGCGGCGGTCCACGCCGCTTGGCGCTGGTACTGCCAGTCGACCTGACCCTCAAGCGTGACCCACCCGTTGCGGACGATGACCCGGATCTTGTCGTTGGGGACGGTGATCGACCAGCGGAGCGCGTCGAGCGCGACCCGGGCGATCTCGTCGTCGGTTCGGTGGGCGTCGCCCGGGAGGTCGACCTCGAGGTCGTTGGCGATGGCCTTGACGCCGAGGAGCCGCTTCGCGGCGCGCTCGGCGGCTATGCGCTGGACGTAGTTGGGGACGTATCAAGGGAGGGTGACGACACCGTCGTTCGCGGCCACGCCGATCCGGCTCTCGTCGATCTCGGGGGCCCAGGAGAGCGCGTCCCCGACGCGCTGGCGGAGGGGGTTGGTAGGCATGGAGGGGCCTCGGAAGAGGCGGTGAGGGGAGGGACGCACCCGGAGGGGAAGGCCCTCAGCAAGCGCGTGCCCACGCTACGGGCGCGCGTCGGCGAATCGCCCGGGTCGCGACGGCACGCGGCGCCTGGGCTGTCGCCCGCACGCGTGGAGGGGGGCGGCCGACCCGCGTAGGGCCGTCAGCGGATCTCGACGATCTCGCGGATGTCGTCCGTGCGGACGACCTCGAAGCGATCGAGCCGGCCCGACGTCTCGTCGACGTAGATCGTTTGGGGGTGGCCGATGAGGTGGTCGAGGCCGTCGACGAGGACCTCGAGGAGGTCGCCCCGGGAGTCGTAGGTCAGGCCCCGGAGCGGGAGCCAGTCGGTTGCAGGCTGGGCGCCGTCCTCGGGCGAGAGGACGCGGATCTCGGCGACGTCGACGCGGTCGGCGTCGCGCTGGGAGCGGGAGAACGCGTCGAAGTAGGTCGCCCACTCGTCGCGGGGGAGGGTCCGGATGGCCATGGTCAGTACGGGGTCTAGAACCCCAGGAACAGGAAGACGAGGAGGAGCAGGGCGAGCGCCGTCAGGAGGAGGCGGGCCGGCGTCGTGTTGAGAGCGCGGAGCGCGCGGCGGCTGAGGCGACCGGCCGTGGACGGCCGGAGGTCGTCGGGGACTGATTCGGGCATGGCTGTGGGGCGTGGGCGGGACGGTCGGGGCGCGGGGGGACGGCGAGGAGCGAGGCGAGGGGCTCCGGGAGCGCCGGAAGGACGGTGGCCCAGGCCTCGGGAGTCCGCCGGGCCAGCACGGCGCAGGTGGCGCGGACGGCCTCCTCGGGGCGGACCGCGTGGCGTGTGGCGGAGGCGATGGTCGGAAGGGCCGGGAGCACGGCCGCCACGGTCGGCTCGTGGAAAACGCCTCGGAGGACGGTCGGGAGGGCCCCTGATAGGGCGGCGGCAGATGTGGGGTCGAGCACCTGGTGGAAGACGTGGAGGACGGCGCGGAGGGCCACGTACGCGGTGTCCGGGCCCGGTCGGCCGAGGAGGTCGTCGACGTCGTCGGCCCAGGCGGCGGCGGCGGCCGAAGCGCCGGCCAGAGCAGCGGGGAGGGGGGGCATGGGAGGGCCAGGAAGGGATGCCATCAGGATCGGGGGGTGGCGGCCCGGTCGCTGTGGGGGACCGCTGGTTCGCCGTGACGGACCGCCCCCCACACCCAGTCGGGCCGGGCCGGACGCCGCCTGCCGGCGGGGGCCGCTGCCCTGGCGTCGCCGGGGTCGGTACGCTCCCCCCCTCTCCTCTTCAAGCCTCGGTCGACGTCTCCCACCCACCGACCCCGACGTCCCCCCTACCGACGCTGAGGGAGACCGGATGCTCGCGTGGGCCGTCCGGGCGCCGAGCTTCTTCAACACGCAGCCCTGGCGGTTTATCGCGAGCGCGTCGGGCCGGCGTAGGGGTCGGGCCGGATGCCGTGCTCGGCGAGGGCCGCGATGGCGCCGACGTGGGCGAACCCGAGCACCGCGTCTCCGCCGAGGGCGACCCCGAGGCGGGGCCGGAGGTGGGCCCCGCCGGGCCGTAGTCCGCCGCCCGGCCCGGCGTGCCGGTCTGCCCCGGCCGGGCCTGCCAGTGGGACCCGCCCGCCCCAGGCCGCCCAAGACGAGACGTTGGTGCTGCTCGGCCGGGGCTCTCCCGGCCCCCCTCTTCCCCCCTCCCCCATGGATTCCCTCATTCGTTTCGAGCCGGGCCGTGGCCTCCGCCGCGAGTTCGACCGGCTCTTCGACGAGTTCCTCCCCGCGCTCTCCGGCGACCCCGGGGCCGGCTGGACGCCCGCGCTCGACGTGGCCGAGACCGACGGGGCCTACCTCGTCCGGTTCGACCTGCCCGGCCTTGGCGCCGACGACGTCGAGGTCCACTTCGAGGACGGCGTCCTCTCCGTCCGAGGCGAGCGGTCGGCCCGGTCGAGCGAGGCCCGCGAGGGGCTCCTCCGCCAGGAGCGCTCGTTCGGGTCGTTCTTCCGCTCGATCCGGCTCCCGCGCGGGACCGACCCCGCCGCGGTCGAGGCCGCGTTCGAGGACGGCGTCCTCTCGGTGACCGTCCCGAAGGCCGAGGAGAGTCGGCCGCGCCGGATCGAGGTCCGGACGGCCAAGGTGCTCCCGGCGGGCGGCGACGGCGCGCCAGAGCAGGAGGCCGAGGTCCCCGCCGAGGAGGCGTAGGTCTCCGGGCCGCCGCCGCTCGCCCTTTGCGGCGGCGGCCAAGGCCGGCGGGGTGGGCTTGGGGCTCGACATGGCGGATCGCTGGGCTACCCGTGACGGGTCCACAGAGCCCAGGCCACGACGAGGCCGACAACGAAGAGCGCCCCAAAGCCCCCCTTGTTGTGGTGGGCCAGCAAGAGCGGGAGGTAGATGTCGAAGTTGTCGCGCGGTCGTCGGTGTAGCGGGCGGCCACGGCCGTCAGTGGGCACCGCCTAAGCGGTTGGCGACGAGGACAACGATCTCGACGAAGACGAGGGCTATGAGCCCGAGGGCGAGGTCGAACCACCCGGTCGCTGCGACGACCGGGAGCGCGACGATGCTCACGGCCTACGCGGCCGTGTGGACCGTCTTGACGAGCCGGAGCGCGGCGCCGGGCGCATCGCTAGGCGGGGACGGGCGCCTCGAAGAGGGCGCGGACGTCGGCCGGGAGCACCCCGAGCACCTGGGTCCACTCGCCCGGGCTCACGGTGTCAGCGAGGGCGTCCCCTACGGCCCGGACGGCCGCCTCGGCATCGAGCGGCCCGCCCTCTAGCTCGGCGCGGACGGCTTCGAGGAAGGCCTCTCGGCCGGCGCTGGTGGGCGTACGGGCCGGGTGGTAGCCCTCGTAGAACACGCCGCGGACCAGAGTCGTGAGCTGGGCGGCGAGGTCGGCGGCCTCGGCATCGGGGAGCCGGTCGCGGAGGGCGTGGAGGACGGCGCGGAGGGCGTGGTAGGCCGGGGCCGTCCCCGGCGTCCCGAGCCGGTCGGCGACGGCGCGGAGGAGGACGTGCGTCCGGTGGACCGTGTGGCCGAACCGGGGAGCGCGGGCCGGGGGGAGCTCATCGGCCGTCGGGAGGGGGCCGCCGCCGTCGGCCCAGACGGCGTCGTCCCATGCCACGTTGTCCCAGGCCACGTCGAGGCCGCCGCGCGCGATCCAGTCGTCGAGCTCGTCGATCACCGACGGCGCCTGCTCAGGCAGGCCGCCAGCGGGCGGCGCCGCGCGGACCCAGGCCCGCGCGTCGTCGCGGCCGTCTGGCTCGTAGATCCGGAGTTGGCCGACCGGGAGGAGCCGGGCCTCGAGTTGGGCGAGCCGGCGGATCCAGTCGGCGTCGGTGACGAGGGCGACGCGGCCGAGCTGGTGGAGCGCACCGACGTGGCGGAGCCCGTAGACGAGGTCGAGCCAGAGGGCGCGGGCCTCGAAGCCCCGGAGCCCCTCGACCTCGGCGTAGAGGTGGACCGTCGGGTGGGCGGCGAGAACGTCGTCGAACGCCCGGGTCACGACCTGGACGTCCTCCTCAGTGAGGACGTCGGAGACGTGGTAGGCGAGGACATCGGGGCGAGCGAGGTCGAGGAGGCGGAGCATGGGGAGCGGGGACGCGCTGCGGGAACGGAGCCCACGGGTGTCTTGCGGAGGGCGCCCGTAGCGTCGGCCGGGCACGGCTCCGGGGCTGACCGCGCCACCCCGCGTGCTCTGTGGGTCCAGACCGGCACGGGGTGACGGGTCGAGCCTTACGTGCCCCCGGCCCTCTGCGGGGTCCGCCCCGCCACGAGTGTCGGCCTCGTCCGGACGCGCGACGCCGGCCGGGCCGGGCGCGAGGGTCCGCCCCGGCGCTCTACGCTCGACCCTCTCCCCTGCCCCGACGCTCGTGGTCCGGTCGCTCCTCCTCTCGATCGTCGTTCTCGGCGGCTGGCCCCCAGCCATCGCCCAGCGCCCCCCCCTATCGCCGGCGTGCCCGTGTGGCGGCTACGGGCCGTTCCCCTGCGCGGTGACGACGCTCGTAGCCCTCCCCGACCAGGCCGCCGCGCTGGGCCTGACATCGGCACAGGCCGACACGCTCCGGGCCCTCCGCGAGGCCCACCTCGACGTGTTCCACGAGATGATCGGCGAGGTCGGGGCCCTCGTGACGGCCGTCCACGAGCTCGGGCGGCCGTACGACGTGGTCGAAGCGTTCGCGTTGTTCTACGACCTCGGTGGCCACCTGTCGGAGATGGAGGACGACGTCCGCATCGCGGAGTCCTCCCTCCTGAACGTCCTCGACGACCGGCAGAGGGCGCGGTGGACGGCCCTCGTCGCGGTGGCCGCTTCGTACCAGGAGGCCCCGCCGCCGGCGCCCTTGGCGGTCCCGGAGTGCGTGTCCTCCTGGTGAGGAGAAGCCGCCGGCGGGCCACGCGCCCCGCCACAGGTGCGCAGCGCGACTGACGGCCGTCGTACAGTGGGGCGGCGCCGAGCCTAGCTCGGGCGTCGGCACCCACGGCCTCAAGGTCGGCCGGCCACGTAGTCCCCGGTCCCAGCGCTCCCCGGCAGCGCGTGTCGGGGCGTGCCCGACGGAGGGACAGCTGGGGAGTGTCAGACGTGCTCGGAACCCTCTCCCTCGACCCACGCCAGCGCGTGCTTCATGAGCTCGATCCCGCTGGTCAGCCCCATCTTATGCTTGATCCGCGAGCGGTAGCTCTCGACTGTCTTGACCGAGAGGTGGAGCCGGTCCGAGATCTCGCGCGTGGGGATCCCGTGGCCCGTCATCTCGAACACCTCGAGCTCGCGGTCCGAGAGCGTCTGGAGCGGCGAGAGCGCGAGGCCCTTCCCGCCGGTCGCGGCCGAGAAGAGGAGCCGGTCCTTCAGGTCCTCTGACAGATGGAGCCCGCCCCGGAGCACGCGGCGCACGGCCGCGACGATCTGGCGCCCCCCGGCCACCTTCGAGACGTAGCCGCGGGCGCCGGCGCGGACGGCCCGCTCGGCGTAGAGGTCCTCGTCATGGCGCGAGACGACGAGGACGGGAAGGTCGGGGCGGCGCGCGAGGAGGTGCTTGACGAGCTCGAGGCCGCTCATGCCAGGGAGCGAGACGTCGGTGATGACGAGGTCAGGCGCGGCCTCGTCGAAGAGGACGAGGGCCGTCTCCGCGTCGTCGGCCTGGGCGACGACCTGGAGGTCGGGTTCGGCCTCGAGGTTCATAGCGATGCCCTCTCGGAGAAGGGGGTGGTCGTCCACGAGGAGGATGTGGGTCATGATTCGGGGGGGAAGGGTGGGGAGGGTTGAAAGCCAGGGCCGTGGAGGGGGACCGCGCACGTGACGACGGCGCCGCCCTCGGCTCCGGGGCGGACGTCGAGGGTCCCGCCTACCAGGCGGGCCCGGTGCCCCATGATGCGGAGGCCCATCCCCCGATCGGGCCGGGCGTGAGGCGAGCGGGCGGGCGGGGCGAACGGGACCCCGTCGTTCTCGACGCGGAGGCGGAGGTGGTCGGGCCCCTGGGCGAGGATGACGCGAACGCGATGGGCGCGGCCGTGACGGACCGCGTTCGAGAGCGCCTCCTGGGCGATCCAGTAGACGTGCGTCGCGGCTTCCGGGGTCAGGGCATCGGCCCGGGCGGAGCCGTCGCCGACGACGTCGACCGCGACCCCGACGCCGTGGAGCGCCCCCGTCCGCTCGGCCATCCGCCGGAGCGCGACGCTGAGCCCGGCCTCGGCCAGTTCGATGGGGAAGAAGGAGCGGGCGAGTTGGCGGGCGCGGGCGTCGGCGCCTTCGGCGAGCGCGACGACGCGGTGAGCCAGCGGCGCCCCGGCCGAGCCCTCGACGTCGAGGGTATGGGCAAGGCTGGTGAGGAACAGGCCGAGCGTCGAGAGCTCTTGGCCGAGCCCGTCGTGGAGATCCTGCCCGATCCGGCGGCGCTCGTCCTCCGTGGCCCGTAGCACCTCGCGCTCCAGCTCACGCCGGGCCGAGATGTCGCGGACGAAGCCCGTGAAGACGCGGCGCCCCTCGGGGAGCCGGACCTCGCTGACCGCGAGGTCCATTGGGAACGTGGACCCGTCCTTGCACCGGCCGACGACCTCGCGGCCGGCCCCGATGATCTTGGGCACGCCCGAGGCGCGGTAGGCCTCGAGGTATCCGTCGTGCTCGGACCGGTACGGCTCGGGCATGAGGACCGAGAGGTTCCGCCCGATGACGTCGTGGGCCGCGTACCCGAAGATCCGCTCGGCGGCCGGGTTGAACCCCTCGATGACGCCGTACTCGTCGATCGTGATGACGCCGTCGATCGTCGTGTCGAGGACGGTCCGGGCCCGGGCCTCGCTCTCGCCTAGGGAGGCCTCGGCACGCCCCCGGGCCCGGCGCGTGTCGTCGAGGGCGAAGCGGGCGTGGAGCGCGGACGCCGCGCTCCGGAGGAACGCCTGCTCGTCGGCGTCGAACGCCCGGTCGTCTGGTGAGACCGCGACGACGAGAGCGAACGGTCGGTGGCAGGACCCGATGCGGACGGTGATGCCCGAGCTGATCCCGGCCTCGGCGAGGGCGTCGGGGACGGGCCGGAGGGCGACCGACTCAGCGCGGGCGAGGGCGTCGGCAAGCGGGCCCACGGCGGGGAGGGTATCCGGGAGCCCGTCCCATCGCGCTGTTGCGGCAACGCAGAGCCGGGCGGGGCCGTCTTCCGAGTCTCCCTCGGCGAGCGCGAGGACGGCGACCGACGCATCGAGCGCGTCGGCGAGGATGGCGGCCTCGGACCGGCCCGTGAGGTCGGAGGCCCCGAATCCGGCCTGGGCGAGCTCGCGGAGGGCGAGCTCGGCGAGGGCCGAGGCGAGGTCGGAGCGAAGCGAGGGGGGCACGGGAGACACGGGGGTCCCGCGCCGAAGGTAGGGCGGCGACCGCCCCACTCCTCGCTCGGCCCTGGACATCATGACGCGATCCCGGCCTCGGCCTCGGTGGGGGCGGAGGCCCGGACCGCGGGCCGGACCTCGATCCGCTGGCGGGCCCCGTCGGCCGCGACGACGTCGAGGACCCACGGTCCCGGCGCCCCCTCGTCGCCCGCGCCGTCGAGGGCCCAGGCCCCGGCCTCGGAGCGGACGGCAAATGGACGGACCACGTGGTGACCGCCGCCCTCGGCGATCATGTTGAGCTCGTGGTGCCGGGCGTCGTACGTGAGGCCAATGAGTGGCGCGGCGCGGAAGACGACGCCGTGGGCGTCGGGCGAGACGACCTCAACCGAGACCTCGTAGGGGGCGTCCATCGCTCGCGTCGAGAGCGCGTCGAAGAGAGCGGGCCAGTCGTCCCGCGGGACGGCAAGGTCGGGGCCGTCATCGGGTCGGACGAGGCGGCGGGCCCCGACGCGAAGGGTGAGGACGGGGCCCAGGGCCCGCCGGGCGACCTCCTCGGCCACGCTCCCCAGGAGCCAGCGACCGACGCCACGGCGTCCGTGACTGGCCTGGACGATGAGGGAGGCGCCGTGGGCCTCGGCCGCGTCGAGGACCCGGAGCGCGGCGTCGCCGTGGCGGACCTCGGGCGAGACCGGGACCGGGCCGTCGGCGTAGGCCGAGACCCAGCGCCGGAGCGTGTCCTCGACGCGGGCCGTGAGGTCGGTCTGGTCGAACGGCTCGATCGTCATGGCGTAGGGGACGGGGATGTCGATGGGCTCGACTACGTGGAGCACGACGACCGACGTGCCCTCGGCCTCCGCCAGTGCCACGGCCGTCTCCAGGGTCACGTCCGAGGCCGACTCGAAGGCGACCGGGGCGAGGATCGGGCCCGTCGCCTCGACGTTGGCCTCGGGGCGAACAGTGAGGACGGGGCAGGGAGCGCGACGGAGGACGTGCTCGGCCGTCGACCCGAGCGTGAGCCGGTTGAACCCGGTCCGCCCATGGGTTCCCATCACGATGAGATCGGCCGCTACCTCCTCGGCGTAGAGCACGATGGCGTCGGCAGCCGTGGGGAACCGGCGGCGGGCCTCGACGGCACCGTCGGACCTCCGGTCCGGCTCCGGCACGGGGTCGAACCGGAGGTCGGCGAGGGGCGGGACGACCTCGACGCGGAGGACGTGGAGGGTGGCCCCGTGGCGCTCGGCGAACCGCTCCGCGAGGGGGCGGGCGGCCTCGGCACACGGGGAGTCGTCGGTCGGGAAGACGATCGTGTCGACACAGAGCATGGGAGGGGGCGCGGGGCGCCGGTCAGGAAGCGAGGGACGACGGGGCCGAGCGGAGCGCGAGTGGCGCGGCCCGGAGCGTGAGGACGGGGCACGGGGCCTGGCGGAGGGCGGCCTCGGCCACGCTCCCGAGAAGCGCGTGGGATAGGCCGGTCCGCCCGTGCGTGCCGAGGACGACGGCGCCCGCCCTGCGCTCGGCGGCGAGGTCGGGGACGACGCGCGACGGGGCGACGTGGATGGCAGCCGGAGGCGGCCCGGCGACGCCCTCGGCGAACGCCCGCAGCCGCTCCCGCGCGGCGTCGAGGTCGTCGGGCGCGACGTTGTAGGCGGCGAGGACGTCTTCGGCGAAGGGCGGGTAGGGGCCGGCGTCGCGGACGGCGAGAACGAGTTCGACAGGGGCGTCGTAGAGCGCGGCGAGCTGGTGGGCGGCGGCGAGTGCCGTCCGGCTCTGCTCCGAGAAATCGACGGCGACGAGGACCGGGGCGTCGGGCCCCGGGCCCCTGTCTCCGGCGCGCGGAGAGATCGTGAGGACCGGGCTGGGCGCGGCAGCGACGCATGCCTCGGCCACGCTGCCCAGGAGGAGCCGGCGGAGCCCGCCCCGGCCGTGGGTCCCGAGGACGAGGAGGGCGGCCCGGACATCGGCCGCGTAGCGGAGCACGGCGGCCGGGGCCGTCACGCCACGGACGACGGCGACGGTCGGGCCGAGCGCGTCGAGGGCAGCGGGGCCCAGACCCAGGGCCTCCGCCGCGAACCGCTCGACGCGGACGCGGAGCGCGTTCGAGGGGGCGTCGTCGGGGACGCCCGGGGGTGCGAGGCCCGCCTCGCCGGCGTGGTGGAGGACGTCGGCGTGGAGGAGGTGGAGGTCGGCGCGGGCTCGTCGGGCGAGGTCGGCGGCCCGAACGACGGCGGAAGCCGAGCCAGGCGTGAGGTCGAGCGCGACGACGACAGCGGGGCGGTCCATGGCGGTCAGGGAATGTCGGCGGCGCGAGTGGCCCACCACCGGCCGCACTGGGGGGTGGTGTCGACCTGGGTGCCCTCGGCCCGGAAGTAGCCCTCGATGTGGTCGTCGGTGGCGAGGGCACCGCCAAACTCGGTCTCGAGGAGGAGGTCCCACTCGGGGTCGTCGTAGCGGTCGAGCGAGCCACGGAACGACCGGCCGGTCACCTCGACGGCGTGGACGCGGAGCGGGATCGCGGCCGGGACAGGCACGGCGTCCGTCGCCCGTGGCGTCATGAGGACGGTAGCCTGGACCGAGTCGGCCCCGACCTCTAGCCGGAACACGACGGTCCCGTGGCGGCCGGTCTCCTCGCAGGCGTACTCGCCGACCCACGTGCCGGCCAGGCGGTCGACGTCGCCCCGGTCTCCCCCGACGGGCACGGCGGTCTGCGCCGACGACGCGAGAGCGCTGGTGGCGAGGGCAGCGAGGAGGACGAGACGGCCCATGGCGGGGGCGGCGGTTTGGCGGAAGGATGGACCCGTTGGGTCCGCGACGGCGACGGCGGGGGCCGGCTCCGCGAGGCGTGTGGCCCCGGCACCACGTGCCGGGGCGGTCCCTACAGAGTGGGTTCCGTGGCGGAGCCGTCCGCGACCGGCTCGTAGCTCCACGCGTCGACGAGGGGCTCGACGTCGCCCGGCGCCGCGGTCTGGCGAGCGACGAGGACGGGGCACGGGGCGCGGCGGGCGACGCCCTCGGCCACGCTCCCCAGGAGCCGGTCGAACAGGGGGCGCTCGGCGTGGGGGCCGACGACGACGAGGTCGGCGTCGAGGGCGACCGCGGCCCGTGCGACGGTCCGCGCCGCCTTCCCCCGTTCGACGTAGACGGCGACGGGGGGCACCCCAGGGGAGGCATGAGCCGCGGCGAGATCGCGGAGGGCGGCCTCGGCCCGGTCGCGGATGGTAGGGACGAGGTCGAGGACGGTCTCGTCGACCCAGCGGACGGGGTACGGGAGCGGCTCGAGGACGTGGAGGAGATCGACCCGCTCGGAGCCGAGAGCGCGGGCGAGGTCGACGCCCAGCGCAACGAGAGGACGGGCCGCGCCGGACACGTCGACGGGGACGAGGACGTGCCGAACAGGCGACCCGGAGAAAGGGGCGGACTCGCGGTGCGGCACGAGGAGCACGTCGCACGGGGCCGTCTGGACGACCTCGGCGGCGACGTCGCCGAGGGTGTGCCGGCGGGGCCGGCGTCCGCACGTGCCCAGCACGACGAGGCCCGCGTCGACGTCGCCCGCGTAGGCCGCGATCTCGGCAGCGGGGGCGTTGGAGCTCCGGACGGCGAGTTCAACCTCGCCGGCCCGGTAGGGCTCGCCCGCGGCATCCGCCAGCGCCCGACGTGCGAGGGCGGTCTCCTCGGCTTCCTCCTGCGAGGCCGTAGGCGCCTCGCCCGCCACCTCGAACGGGCCGGCGTCGGGCCGGGAGACGACGTGGAGGAGGTGGACGGGGGCTCCGGTCGCCCGGGCGAGGCGGAGGGCATAGGCGTAGGCTTCACTCGCGGCGGCCGAGAAGTCCGTCGGGACAACGAGCGGGGGAGGGGTAGGGGTCATGGTCACACGCGAGGGTCTGTAGGAACGAAGCTGGGGACTGGATAGGACCGGGCGTGACGGGGAGGACCCACACCGGCTCAGGTAGACGAGCCTTACAGCGCACGATCCGTGTGGGGTCAGACCCGGCGTCCGGTGCCGGGAGCGGAGCGCGCGAGCGCCGGGCGGCCCCGGCACGGATGGGGCCGGGGCCGGCCTACGATGCCTCTCCCCTACCCCCGCCGCCATGCCCGTGGCGCTCCCCCAGCGGCTCCTCGTCCCGACCGACTTCTCGGCGCCCGCCGAGCGGGCCCTCCGCTATGCGGCTGACCTTGCGGCGGCGCTGGGCGCGGAGGTCAAGCTGGTCCACGTGCGTAACGCCGGGCGGCCCCTGCACCACCTAGCGTGGACGCCGGCCAGGTTGGAGGCCGAGCAAGCCGCGGCGGCGGAGGCGGCCCGAACCCGCCTCCAGGCCCTCGCTGCGCCACTCGCGGACCGTGGACTCACGGTCCGCACGGCCCTCCTCGGGCCGACCGAGCCGGCCGTGGGCGTGCTCGACGCCGCGGCCGACGCCGACCTCGTCGTCATCGCCCCCCGGGCGGTCTCCGGCGACGCGCCCGGACTGGGCCCCGTTTCGGACGCCGTCGCCCGGCACGCCCGGTGCCCCGTCCTCCTCGTGGGGCCGGGGGCCCGGCCGGTGGGCGTCGGACTCCGCCTGCTCGTCCCGCTCGACCTCACAGAGGCATCGGCCGCCGCGCTCCGCACGGCGCGGGCGCTGGCGGCCGCCGTCGGCGGGGAGGTCGAGGCCGTCCACGCCCTGCCCGACGAGGTCGAGGCGGCCGGGTGGGGCGGCGAGGCCGTCGAGGCCGAGGACGAGTTGCCTGGCGAGGCCCGGCTCCGCCGTGTCGAGCGGTTCGTGGCCGAGGCACTCGGCGTCGGGGAAGGCGAGGCCCCTCCGGTCCTCGTCCGGCTCGTCGAGGGGCGGCCCTCAGAGGCCGTCGCGCGGGCCGCCCTCGAGGACCGGGTGGACCTCGTCGTGGTCGGCCACCCGGCCGCGCGCCCCGAGGCCCCCGACGCCCTGCTCCGGGCGGTCGCCGAGGCCGCCCGCTGCCCCACTCTCCGCATCCCCGTCTGATCCCGCGGCGTCGGCCGCCCTGCCATGCTCGCTCTCCAGGAGATCCTGTTCCCCACCGACTACGGCCCGTGCGCCGACCGCGCGTTCGGCCACGCTGCGTTCCTCGCCGCTCGCCACGGCGCCGAGCTCCAGATCCTCCACGTAACGCCGCCGCTCTCGGACGAGATGGAGCCTCCGCTTCCGGTCCGGCCCTACCCCGTGCCGGAGGGCGTCGAGGCCGTCGCGGTCACCGAGCGGGCGGCCTCGGTCGTCGAAGCCATCGTTGAGGCCGCCCGGACCGCCGACCTCGTGGTGATGGGGACGCACGGGCGGAGAGGGCTCGGGCGTCTCGCCCTCGGAAGCACGACCGAGGGCGTCCTCCGCGCCGCCGACTGCCCGGTCCTCGCGGTCGGGAGGGGTGCTGAGAACGCCGACCCGACCGACGTCGAGCGTGTCCTGGTCCCGGTCGACTTCTCGGAGTCGTCGGGCGTCGCGCTCGCGGTCGCCGACGAGCTGGCGGCGCTCTACGGCGCACGGGTCGACGCGCTCCACGCGGCGTACGTCCCCAGCCTCCCCGAGGTATACGGAGTCGGGCTCCAGTTCGAGACGTACCCGCAGGTCGTCGCCCGGACTGGAGAGGCGCTCCGGTCGCTCCTCCGCCGGTTCGTGGCGGCCGAGCGGCGCGGCGAGGCCGTCGTCCACGTCGGCCCGCCGGGGCCGACCATTGTGGAGGAGGCCGAGCGGCTCCAGACGGGCCTCCTCGTCGTCCCGACGCACGGGCGGACCGGGCTGGGCCGGCTGGCCTTCGGGAGCGTGGCCGAGCACGTGATCCGGCGCGCGCCGTGCCCCGTGTTCGCGCTCAAGTCGTTCGGCCGGCTCCCCCTCCCGGACGGCGCCGACGTCGCGCGGCCGTCGGCGCGACCGAGCCTCGACCTCGCCGACGCCCTCGCCACCCACGACGTCTAGCCCCGTCCCGCCATGCGCCCCCTCGCTGCTCCGCCCGACGGCCCCCGCGCCGTCACCGACGCCGACTTCCCCCAGGACGGCCCGCCCGAGGCCCAGCTCGCAGCCATGCTCAACTGGGCCGTCCAGGCCCCGAGCGTGCTGAACACGCAGCCGTGGCGGTTTCGGATTTCGGGGGACGAGGTCGAGGTGTTCGTCGACCGGGCCCGCGTGCTCCGGACCGTCGACCCCGACGGCCGCGAGGCTGTGATCTCGTGCGGGGCCGCGCTCTACACGCTCCGCCTGGCAGCCCGGCACGTCGGGTACGCCACCGTCGTCGAGCACGCCGGCCCGGACGCCGACCCGGACCTCGTTGCGACGCTCCGGCCGTCGGGCCCGTCCGCCCCGACGGCCGCCGAGGAGGCGCTTTTCCGGGCCGTCAAGCACCGCCATACCAACCGCGACCCGTATGCCGACCTCCCGCTCTCCACGGGGCTCGTCGCCCTCATCCGAGACGCGGCCGCCGCCGAAGGCGCCCGGCTCCACGTGCTGACAGGCGCCGCCGAGAAGGGAGCGCTGGCCGACCTTGTCCGCGACGCCATCGTGGCCCAGGGCCGGGACCCGGCGACGGTCGCCGAGCTCCGGGCGTGGCTCCGGCCGGACGGCGACCGCCGCGCCGACGGGGTCTCCGACGAGGTCCAGGGGTCATGGGACCGGCTGAGCTACCTCCACACGGACGCCCGCTTCCTCGCCGCCGAGGCGGGGCGTCTGGCTCGTGCCGCCCCGGCGCTTCTCGTCGTCGCGACCGAACGTGACGGACGGACCGACTGGGTCCGGGCTGGGGCCGCGCTCCAGCACGTCCTCCTGCTCGGCGCGGTCGAGGGGCTCGCCGCCAGCTACTTCAACCAGCCGACGGAGGTCGCTTCGCTCCGGCCCCGGGTAGCGGCCGTGTGCGGGGCTGGCCATCCGCAGGTCGTGTTCCGCCTCGGGACGCCCGTCGAGGCACGGGGGACGCCTCGGCGCCCCGTCTCCGAGGTCCTCTACCCCACCGACGTCGCGTGAGCCCCTCTCGCGGCGTCCCCTCCGTTTGTTTCCATGTCACAGTTCATCCAGCGGATCCTGTTCCCGACCGACTTCTCCTCCTGCGCCGAGGGCGCCTACCGCCACGCCGCCTGGCTCGCCCTCCGCTTCGGGGCCGAGCTCCACGTCCTCCACGTGGTGGAGAGCGAGGCGGCCCCCGAGCGGGCCTGGCCGGAAGAGCCCGGCACGGGCCATCTCCAGATCACCCTGACCGACGTGTGCGAGGACCTGGGTCTCCCCGCGCCGGTCGAAGCCGGGGACGACTCGTTGGGGGACTCGTGGGACGACATCGAGCTCGTCGAGACGGAGGTCGTGGGGCGGGACCCGGCCGAGGCCATCCTCGACGTGGCCGCCGACGAGGACGTGGACCTCGTCGTGATGGGGACCCACGGGCGGCGGGGGTGGCGGCGCGGGGCCCTCGGCAGCGTCGCCGAGGCGGTCGCCCGGCGCGCCCCGTGCCCCGTCCTGACGGTCCGCCCGCTCGACGCGCCGGGCGGCGTGGCGTGGCCGCCCCGCCGTGTGCTCGCGGCCGTCGATGGGGAGACGCTCGGGCTCGACGCGGGCGGGGCCGTCCTCTACGACGACCCCGTCGTCCCGGCCTCCGTCCTGTGGGCGGCTCGCCTAGCGGTGGCGTACGGCGCCCCGCTCGACCTCCTCTACGTGGCGCCCGTCGCCCGGCTCACGGCGGTCGGCCCCCACGCCGACGCACGTGCCCGTACCGAGGCCCGTCAGCGGCTCATCGGGATGTCGTACATGCTCCGCGATGCCCTGGCGGACGACAGCGTCGGAGGGCTCCGGGTCCACATCGCGGTCCGGTCGGGGCCCACCGCCGAGACGATCGATACCGTCGCGGCCGAGAACGGGGCGCACCTCCTCGTCGTCGGGACGCACGGGCGCCAGGGAGCGGGCCGGGTGCTCCTGGGGAGCGTGGCTGAGACGGTCACCCGGACGGCGCCGTGCCCGGTCCTCGTCGTCCGCAACGCCCTGACGGAGCGCGACCGCCCGTCCGCCGAGGCCGTCCATGCCAAGGGGGTATCATGAGGGGCCGTTCGAATCGTCTCCTCTTCGTCGTCGGGGCCCTGGCCGTCGTCGGGGCCGTCGACGGGTGCGCCGTGAGCCACTCCCCGGTCGTCGTTCTCGGCGATACGACACCCCTCGCCGGCGTCTGGGAGGGGACGTACGAGAGCCGGGACACCGGCCGCAGGGGCGACCTCTACCTCGCACTTTCCGCCGACGGCGACTCGGCCGTCGGCGAGGTCGTCATGGACCCCCGCGGGGGGGAGATCACTGTCCGACGGGACGGAGCATCGTGGCAGTGGGAGGGCGTCCCCCGGGCTCAGGTCCTCCCCATCCGATTCGTTCGGGTCGGAAGCGGGGCTCTCGGCGCTTCGGTCGAAGTGATCGGCGAGCTCGAACCGTATCACGACCCGAACTGCGGGTGCGCTCTCCGAACGACGTTTCGGGGCGAGATCGAGGGCGATGTCGCGACCGGGACGTTCGCGTCCGAAGCCGAAAACCCGTTCCACGACGCTGAGGGGACGTGGTCGGCGAGACGACGGCCTGATCGGTGAACGGCCCGGGCTATCCCATTTCCCTCCGCTGATGGCGGCCGCGAGCCGGTGCGCCCTCGTCATCTCGACGCCGGCCGCCGTCTTCAGCGCGATCGCCGCGGCGGCCTGGGGCGGCGTTCTGTTCAAGGGGGGCCTAGCCGTCGAGGCCGCCGCGCGTCCGAGCCGTCGCCATCGACAAGCCGGGGACGCTGACGGCGGGTCAGACGCGGCTGGTCGATGTGGCCCCGCTGGCGGACGGGCTCGGCCCTGACGGGCTGGTGGCGCTGGCGGCGGCCGTGTAGGCCCGGAGCGAACACCACCTCGCGCGGGCGACCATTCAGGAGGCCGAGGCTCGGGGGCTGACCGTCGCGCCGGCCCTGGCGGCCACGCTCAGCGTCGCGATGGGCGGGGCCGCGACGGACGTGGCGCTGAAAACGGCCGACGTGGTGCTCATGGGCGACGACCTCGGCAAGCTTCCCATGCTTCTTCGCCCGAGCCGGCGGACTCGGCGGACGCTCGCGCCCAACGTCGTGGTCTCGCTCAAGGCCATCGTAATGATGGTCGCCTCGATCCTCGGCGTCGGGCTGCCCCTACCGCTAGCGGTTGTCGGCCATGAGGGGACACCGTACTCGTGAGAACGGGCTCCGCCTCCTCAGCGCTCGAGAGCGGTAGGATAGAGATGCGCCGCTATCGAAAGTCACTCGGAGGCCCCGAAGGTCGCGGCACCTCTGATTTTGATCGAGCGCCAGGCGCATAGCCCATTTACCCGTCCTCTCGCTCCGAATTGTCAGGCCACAATCTGCCCAAAACCTTGCGTAACCGTACATAAAAAAACGCACTTGTAAAGGAGATGCCCGTAGGGACGGGCGGTTCCGGTGAGGCGGCTAAGCCTCGTGTGTGTATGTTTGAAGACACATCCCACACCCTACCGAATGCTCTCGTCCCGGACCGTTCAGATCATGTCTGGCTCTTCGAAGTCAGCACCGAAGGAGCTTGTCGACCTTCTCGTGGAGTTGGAAGAGAAGATTGGAATGCCAGTCTGGTTCATCCTCCAATGCAAGCCCGATCCGGCGGAGCCAGCTACGATGATCTCGAAGAGCGTACGGGACAAGTTCATTGAGGCCCGACACGAGTTGAAGGATGGGGAGCCCGTGGCCCTTCTGATCGACTCGCCGGGGGGGTATGCTGACTTTGCCTATCAGATCGCGTGCCTGTTCCGGGAGGCGTGTGGCGGCTTCAAGGCCGTTGTCCCGCGATACGCCAAGAGCGCTGCGACCCTTATCGCGCTCGGAGCGGACGCGATCTATCTCGGCCGACATGCCGAACTCGGTCCCCTTGACGCACAGTACTACGATCTTGAGCGAGAGGAGTACATGTCGTCTCTAGACGAAGTTCAGGCTTTGGAGCGCCTGCGTGCCTTCGCCCTCAACTCAATAGACGAGTCCACCCTATTCCTCGTCGGACGGAGCGGCAAGAAGCTCGACACGGTCATGCCAATGGCACTCTCGTTTGTCTCGGACTTGATGAGGCCGATGTTTGAGAGAGTGGACGTAGTCCAGTACACCAAGCAGTCTCGCGTCCTCAAGATTGCTGAGGAATACGCTACCCGGCTTCTCCAGCGCAGCGGGATGGCTGAGGCGAAGGCGAAACAAGTGGCCCGGAGTTTGGTAGAGAAGTACCCCACCCACGGCTTTTATCTAGATGCTCACGAGGCCGAGGACATCAAGTTGCCGGTTGAGCCCGTTCCTGACGAGGCAGCGGACGTGATAGACAAGCTCTACACCTACCTTCACAGCAAGCGCCCTTACTTCGTCGGTCGCGTGACCGATACTCCCAAGAAGCCCGCCGCCTCCAAGAGCCCCAAGTCCAGTGCTTAGCGAACGCCTATCTACGACTCGTGACGCTGTGGAGACAGCCATTGAGTGGTCCAAGATGGACCTCAGGAAGACGTGGGATCAGATTCTAGGAGACAACCCCCGTAGAATGGAGAAGTGGGAGAATGCCATTGAGCGTTCCCACTGGAGCCCCAAGGCTCCCCGCGAGGATGAGCCCGAGGTGACTCAAAGTGAGTGACTCGCCGCCCGCCGATAGAGGTACTGAGCTAGTGTCTGAATGGCTAGACCGCGCGTTAGCCACATCGGATTACTCGCCTGCCCTCAAGTCAAGCATCCGACAGAAGGTGGCTTGTGGCGAACTCAGAGCGGAGAGCGAAGCCGACTTCAAGCGGCTACTCGCTCGGGTATCTGAGGAGAAGCCGCGCGATTGAGCATCGCGTAGAACAGGCCGCCGTCGTCGTTCCTGTGGTTGTAGCGGAACGTGTGCTCGTCTAGGTAGCCCTGAAGCTTCCGGCGGCTCACGCCCCGGTGAATGCGGAGGATCGCGGACTTCGGGTAGGACCAGAAGCCCTCTAGCGTGTTCGTGTGGATCGTCCGCCCGTCGTCGGCATACCGGACGTACTCCTTCTCCTTGTGCTTCACGTTCTCGTGAGCGTACCCGTGGTCGGGGAGCACGTCGTACACGTTCAACTCGTCCGTGTAGACCTCTGAGCCCTCTTCGACCCGGTCCGTGAGGAAGGGTAGGACCGTCGCCCGGCTCACGGTGTCCACGGCTTTGACGGACACCTTGCCGCCGCGCTGGACAGCACCGATGACAGGTACCTTCCGCGTGCCGCGCCCGCGCTTCGAGACGCCACGGTAGCGGGGGCGCCCTCCGATATAGCACTCGTCCGCCTCGACCACACCCGCCAGCGTGGGGCTCTCGCCTAGACGCTCCCGGATCAGGTTGCACATCCGAAGGGCTGTCGGGTAGGACACGCCCAACTCCCGCTGCACCTGCTTGGCGCTGAACCCGGCCCGCGTCTTGCCGAACTGCCAGACGACGTAGAACCAATCAGGCAGCGGCACCTTCGAGCCCTCGAAGATCGTCCCCACGGTCGGGCGGACTTGACCCCCGCAGTGCTGGCAGGCGTAGCACTTCCGTTCGATCCGAAGGTGATGCTTCGTGACGCGCTCGCACGTCTCACAGTGGACTCCATCGGGCCAACGGAGCCGGCGGAGGTAGTCTAGGCACTGCTCCGTCGTGCCGAAGTGGGTGAGAAGGTCGCGGAACGTCGTCATGCCTATCCTGCTGCGTGCCAACAAGATAGTCACTGTGTGTGACACGCCCTGTCACACCCTAGGTCAGTAGGTGCGGTTTTTGTTGACCCATTGTATGGCCTTGGACTATGTCCTAGCTTAAAGAGCCACCCCTCTACCCCGACCACACCGTGGAAACCCCTCGCCAGCTATTTGACGAGTACCAGACGCCTCAGCTTGACTCAAACAAGCTGAAAGCGGCCGTTCATTACATCTGCTATCGAGCCCCCAACCCGAACAAGCTTGGCGCAACCAAGCTGAACAAGATCCTGTTCTACTCCGACATGCAGGCATACCTCGACTGGGGCACGCCGATAACTGGAGAGGTGTATGTCAAGCGGCAGCATGGCCCCGTGTCTCTCCATGTTAGAGATATGGTGCGACAACTCCAGGAAGAGCACGCTCTCGCCGTAAGCGAGGCGAGCGGGTATCACGTTTACACAGGACAGCGGTACCGCCAGCGTAGCTTCTACTCGCTCAAGGCCCCCGACGTGTCCGTATTCAACGGGGCCGAGATGCAAACCCTTGACTACATGGTCGAGGTGATTTGCAACAAGCACTCGGCGCGCTCAATCAGCGAGCATTCACACGACACTATTTGGGAGCTAGCGGAGTACGGAGAAACGATCCCGTACTACACGGTTTGCTATAACTTGCTGCGGAAGCCAGATGCCAGCGCCATTGAATGGGCGCACGCACAGATCGCCTCCGCACAGAATGCAGCCGCTTGACCCGAACGAAGGACGCCCACCCGACGGACCGCGACGCCCCCAACGCTCTTTTCGATACGGAGCGCGTTTTGAGGCAGCCGCTTGGGAAGCCGTAGAGAAGTACGACCGTCTGTACGACATCATCCGTGATCTGGAGTGGGTGCTAGAGCGCTATCCCGGCGCCCCGCCGTCTGAGCAGATCTCGGATGAGTTCTGGCTTTTCGACAGCGTGTTCCTTCGGACCTCTGCGGGCCATGTCTATCCCCGCGTCAAGCTGCTCTATCGTTTCGATGAGAAGACGGTCGAGTTCTGGAGTATGGAGGTGACGGATGGGCAGTCTCCCCCAAAGCCAGAGGCGCACTAGCCGACGGACGTACGGGCATCTCTTTTATAGGTGCGTAAAAAAAAGGCCCTACAGGGCCTTTCGGGAGCCAACGGTCGGATTTGAACCGACGAGTCGCGTCTCCCCACCACTCCGCCCAACCGATCGTTGAACCCGCAACCCGGCTGGGGTCCGGCAGTCCCGTCTGAACGGCGCCGTATCCTGCGGTCGTAGCCCCCGCCGGTGTTTGCGGGTTAACTCCATTCATTCGGCGCCACGCCCTACTGTGCATCGTGAGCTGGACAAAGAGCTCTTCCACGAATCGTCCAGCTTTCCGTGGTAGTCGCCTCTCCCTCTGCGCCTAAGGGGTTCCGGGCCCGGGCGCAGGGCGGGGGCGCTTGGCGGCCACGCTCATCTGTCCTGGTGCGAAGAGCCGGGCCGTCTCGATCCGGCGGATGTTCTCTTCGATCGCGTTCGTCTGGTTGAGCAGGGTCCAGTCACGTCCCCCGGGCCCGACTCGGAGTACGATCCCCGGGGCCCCCTCGACCGGGTCCCACCGGCCGCGGACGGGCCGCCGCTCGCGCCCCCGCCAGACGTAGCTGCCGTCGGACCGAACCTGGAGGGTCTCCGACGCGGCCCCGTACGAGACCTCGGTCGTCTCCGTGCTCCCCTCCACGCGGGTGTTGACGGCCATCACCTCACCGAGCGCCCAGTCCCCTACGAAGTGGGAGGTCCACCAGGGCTCTCGCTCAAGCCCGGCCACGATCCCCCAGTCGTACCAGTCGCCGTCGCCGGTGAAGCGGTCGTCGGCCACTCGATACTTCCTCTCGTACACGGTTGCTTGGAAGGTGCCGTCGCCGGTCGCGTTTCCCACCTCGGTGACGGTCCCGAGTCGCCACCCCGTCGAGGTCCAGAACTGGACTCGGTCCCCAACGCGGTACGTCCGAAACGGGGCCCAGCGTGTGCCGCCTGTGGTCGGAGCGGTCGCGGGGCCTGAAGGGCGGGGGGCGGGCGCCGCTGTTGGAGTGGCGGGTGGGACCGAGACGGGCGGTGGCGGAGCGGACGGCGAGGCTGCCGTGGAGGGCGCGAGCGGGTCCGGAACGCCGAGGTGGGCCGCGAGCAGCCGCGAGGCCTCCCCATCTCTCTCAGAAACCGCGTACTGGAGCGCCGTCCACCCGTCGTCGGTGCTCTGGAGCGTAGCGTCGGCCCCGCGCTCGAGGAGGAGGGCGATCTCGGCGTGGCTGAGCCAGCGGGCCGCGTGCATGAGGGCGGTCTTCCCCGAGCTGTAGCAGTCGATCCCGACGCCGGCGTCCAGCAGCTCGGTGAGCTCGGCGAGGCTCCGGCCCTGGGAGCTTGCAACGAACGCCAGCCGAGAAGCCCGCTCGCACGACTGTGCCGCGGCGGGGTGAGATGAAAGGCCAACGGCGACGAGCGCCAGGACAGACAGGAGGTGCTTGAAGAAAGCCATCGACGGCACAAGTCCTATAAAGAGGCCGCGACGTTACGCCTGGACGGAGACCCCGTCAAGTAGGGAGCCCTGGCCGTGTGCTCGTAGACGCCGAGGGCTCTCCCAAACGCCGCCGAACCCGCCGCTGTAGTCCGACGCCGGGCGTGAGCGTTCTCAGCTCGTCCGAGCGCTGGCGTCTCCTTCCGCTCGTTCCTAACACAGCGCCGCCCGTCGCGGCTAAGCGGCCCCTTGTTCTGCCGCCTCGCACCCGCCTCTCCTAGTCCATGCGTTTCACCTCCATGGTCTCCGTCCTCGTCGGCTCCGCGTGCGACTCTGCGGGAGATTTCGAAGTCCTCGAAGGGAACTGGGAGCGGGCGACGACGACGTCCATCGACTACGTCATCATCAGCGGGGACACGGTCATGAGAAGTGTCTTTCTCAACGCGGGGACCCTGGCGAGTGCTACGAGAAACAGAACCGCTACACGATAGACCTCGATTCGGACGGCTACTTCGTGTTGCGGTCGGGGGTGGTGCTCTCGGCCTGGACGAGCCGAGGACGCTCACAGCCCGGGTCGGCCTGAAGCGGCGGGTTCTACGGCCACGGCGGCACGATAGCATCCCAGGATGTAGGGCCAGCCCTGCTCGCATGCCAATCCTTCCCGATACTCCGCTGCGCTCTCCCCGTGACGGTCGAAATGACGGTGCGTCAGGTCTACGTGGGTGGCGTCGCCTCCTTCCATGAACGACACCTCGACCTCGCTCGATCGAGCCGGGTCCGGAACGGGCTCACGGCGAGGGCTGATCTGCCACAGGAACACCAGTCGCCTGGGAGGCTCGTAGCTCAACACGCGGCCCCAGTCGCACTCGAAGCCGTGAGGCCCGCGCTCAAAGCAGCGCCCACCGACTCGTGGCTCGATGCCGATCGCTTCGAGCACGTCGCCGGACCACGTGTAGGCCGAGGGCCACCACGAGCCGAGTGCGTCGACGAAGGCGGAGAACGCTCGGTCTGCGGAGGCTTGGACGGTGGTCGTTTCGCGGATAGGCTCGATCATGGGATCGGACTCCTGCGGTGGGCTCGAGAGTGGCCGTAGAACGAGTGGCCGCTTAGCCGCGACGGCACGGCTGGCGACAGGAACGAGCGGGAGGATACGCCGACGGCCGGAGAAGTCACGGCCGCTCACGCCCGGCGAAATAGTCGGCCTACAGCGCAGTAGGCCTCCGCTGCCGCCGAACCCGCCTCTGAATCCGTTGGGTCGGCAGACATTAAGCTCACGCTGGCGTCGGGAGCACGCTCGATCACCAACGTGTCGGGGGACGGCCCGTGAGTGACGTAGACCAGCCGCCCCCGATCCAGCGCGTCCGCGAAGAAGCCCGCGACCGAGGCGGAGTCCATCGACACGAACGTCGGGTCGCTCTGGCGGAGTCCGATCCAGGTATTGTCCGTCGCCAGTAGGATCTCCGACGACGCCCCGGGCGCTACCGTGAGCGAATCGAGATCGTAGCGCCGCCGCTTCGCACGGTCACCGCCAGCGCGGCGAGGAGGGTGCGGGCCCTAGTGATTACCCGAGCCAGTAGCTCAGCTTGACGAGGAACACGTTGCGAACGGGGTCGGAGAACAGCCGCCCGACGTCGCGGCCCCCCAGCCCGCCGTCCGCCTCGAACCCATCGCGCTGCTGCTGCCAGACGACGAACAGCGTCGATCCCGGCCGGTATTCCCAGCGGAGGACGGCGTTGCCCTGGAGCGAGCGGGCCGTGAAGTCGGGGTCGGCGAGCGTGAACGGGGCGGCGCCCCCGCCCGGCGCGACCGTCACCGACCCGTCGGCGTTCGTGGTGACGCTCTCGTACTCGGGAAGCCGGAGCGCGCCGGGGGCGCCGAGGTCGGCGAAGCGGGAGAACCGGCCGGCCGACACGTAGGGGCGGACGACGAGCTGGAGCGTGAGGTCGGGCGTGAACGTCCAGTCGGCGCGGGCCGTGAGGTACGCCGTCTGCTGGTCGAGCCGGGCGAACACGTAGCGCCGGCCGAAGGTGGCCTCGGCCGCGGCGTCGTCGAACTGGCGGACGAACTGGCGGGGCGCGGCGTCGGCCGAGAACCCGGGCGTGAACGAGAGCGAGAGGTTCGGACGGGGCCGGACCTCGACGCCGACCTCGCCGCCCGTCGACCCGCCGCCCAACTCGTCGCGGCCCAGACCCCCGCCCGCGCTGAACGAGACGGTCCGCCGCCCATCGCTCTGGAGGCTCCCCTGCACGTTGACGCTCATCGGCCACGTCGCGACCGGGCCGCCGCGCGTGAGCCGGTCGTTGACGGCCCGCGCGTACCCCTGCACGCTGAGCCCGCCGCTCCAGAAGCTCTGGAGTTCGCCGTTCGCCGCGAGCCCGCCGAACGTCGAGATCCGGTCGCCCCCAAAGTTCCACGCCGAGCCGCTGTACCCGTTGGCGCGCCAGTTCCGGAACGGCCCTTGCGCTTCGTTCTGGTTGTACACGAGGATGCCGCCGACGTAGGCGTGGTCCGCCCGGCTCTGGAACCCGAGCCCGTTCGCGTCGAAGCCGGGCGAGGTGAACGCCCCGACGAGCGAGCCCAGCCAGTGCTCCCCGCCCGACTTCGTGAGCGCTCCCTCCCCCGTGAGTCCGGAGAGCGACGTCCGCGCGTCGTCCACGCCGAGGTGGCCGGCGTCGGGCCGCTGGTAGAGCCGGGGGAAGGCTTGCTGGAGGCCGGCGATGGCCCCGGCGCTGCCCACCACGTGGCTCCCGGCGAGCGCCCCGCTCAGCACCCAGTCGGCGCCCAGCCGGCGCTCGGCGTCGAGGCCGGCGACCGTCGCGCCGGTCGGCAGGAGCGCGCCCAGCGCCGGGTCGCCCCCGCCGCGCCGGACGTCGGTGAGGAGCGCGCCGAGCACGGTCTTTCCGATGCGGCCGCGGACGCTGGCGACGGCGTAGTTCGTGGCCGGCTCGACGAGCGCGTCGCCCGAGGCCACCTCGGCGCCCGTCGCGTCGAACACGCGGTAGCGGCCCCACTCGGGTCCGGTCACGGCGTTCATCGCGCCGACCGTGAACTGGCCGAGGCGGCCCGACAGCTTGGCCGCGCCCAGGACCGTCGTCTGGAGCGGGGCGTCGGCGTAGACGGCCCCGCCCTCGCCGGCCTGCTGGTACGCCCCCTCGGGGACGAACGCGCCGAGCGACGGGCTCCGCCCGATCCGGCGCGTGTAGAGGTAGGTCGGCCGGCTCATCCGGAACATGGCCCGCGTCCGGCCGAACGCGAACGCGTCGGCTCCCTCGACGAAGAACGGCCGCTGCTCAGGGAAGAACAGCTCGAACGCGCCGAGGTTGACCTGGGCCGGGTCGGCCTCGACCTGGCCGAAGTCGGGGTTCACGGTCGCCGCGAGCGTGAGGTCGCCCGTCACCCCGTACGTCGCGTCGAGCCCGACGCGCGGGGCGACGTCGGTGGCCGCGTAGAACGGGTCGGCCGCGTCGCCCGGCGCCCGCGTGAGGGCCGACGCCACGTACGGCCGGAGCTCGAGCCGGCGCGGGCTCCGGAGGCCACGGAGCCCGTCGAGCGCTCCGAACCGGCTGACGACGCCGTCGTCCTCGGGTAGCTGAGGCGCCCAGTAGCTGGTCTCGCCGTTCCGGAACAGGTCGCGGCGGAACTGGAGCCCCCACGCCTGTTCGCCCTCCGACGCCCCGTAGCGGAGCTGGCTCAGGGGGACCCGGAACTCGGCCGTCCAGCCCGCACTGTCGCGGGAGACGGCGGCGTCCCAGACGGCGTCCCACGAGGTGTCCCCCTGCACGTCGTCGTAGAGGAGGACGTCGAGGCGGACGCCGGCCGGGTTGACGAAGAAGGCGTACGCCGTCCGGCCGTCGCCGTGGGAGCCGAGCATGACCGAGGCCCAGTCGCCGGGCACCTGGGTGTCGCGGCGGCCGAGCCGAGCGGCCGGGGCCTCCGCGTCGTACATCCGCATCCCCACGTAGACGACGGCACCGTCGACGAGCACGCGGGCCTCGGTGGGCTCCGTGGCCGGGGCGCCCGGCGTCGGGCCGCGCTGGACGAACCCGGTGGCGACCTCGGCCGTCGCCCACGCGGCCTCGTCGAGGCGGCCGTCGAGGACGACCTCGCCGGGCTCGACGGCGAGCGCGCGGAGGTGGCGGAGCCCGGCGGCGGGGGCCTCGGCTGGTTCGGTGAGCGCCGCCAGCGGGGCGGGGTCGAGCGTGGACTGCGCACGGGCGGCGCCCGCGGTGAGGAGGGCGAGCACGAGGGCCGTGCGGGACGCGGGGCGGAGGGGGCGCATGGCAGGGAGGGCGGGTCAGTTCCGGAAACGTCCGCCAGCGGGAGGGGCACGCGCATGGGGCATTCGGCCCATCCTTCGCCCCGGCCGCAAGAGAACGAATGGGTGATTCGGCCCATGCGAACCCAGGGGCAGGCGGGGAAACTGGCGGCCTCCACCCCCAGCCCCTCACATGACTCATCGCTATACCGCCCTTTCCGGGGCGCTCCTGCTCCTGCTCGCGGCCCCCTCTACGTCCGCCGCCACCTGCACCTGGAACGGCAGCGCCAACCCGTGGGCCACGCCTTCCGCCTGGAGTTGCGGCGCCGTCCCCGGCCCGACCGACGACGCCGTCGTCGGGTCCGGGACCGTCACGCTCGCCGCGGACGCCCAGGTCCGCGACCTCACCCTCATCGGCGGGACGATCGACGGCGCGGGCGACCTCGCCGTCGGCCGGGCACTCGTCTGGGAGGCCGGGACGATGGCCGGGGGGGGCACCACGACCGTCGCCACCTCCACGACGCTCCGCGGGGCGGTCGCCAAGAACGTCGGCCGCCGGGTCGTCGTCCGCGGGGCCACGACGTGGTCCAACGGGACGCTCCAGATGCGCGACGGCGGCGTCTTCATCAACGAGGGCATGTTCGTCGACAACGCCGTCGGGTCCCACTCCATCGCCCGCGCCGGGACGATCGCGACCGAGCCGCTCGTCGTCAACCGCGGGACGTGGGCCGTCGAGTCGGGCGGGACCAACACGAACGTGGACTTCTCGAATGAGGGCTCGATCACCGTCGCCGGGGCCGGGTTCCGGGTGATCGACCCGGGTCGGTTCACCGTCACTTCGACCGGGTTCCTCTTCGGGACGGCCCTCCTCGACGTCGCCAGCGGGGCCGTCGTCTCGGTGGCGGGGACGACGGCGCCCGGGGCGGCGGCCGTCGTCTCCCTCCCCGTCCGCGGCCCGTTCCCGATGGCCCCGAGCCACGTCCTCGACGTTGACCTCGCAGGGACAGCCGCGGCCGACTATGACCGGCTGTTCGTCGAGGACGGGACGGTGACGGTCGACGGGCGGCTCCGCGTCCGCGTCGGCTCCGAGGTGGTCGACGGCGGCTCGTTCCCCGTGATCTCCCGGACTGGATCGGGCACGCTCACGGGATGCTACAGCCCTGACGAGATCGACGTTGTCGAGCCCGATGGCGTCACGGCCGCTCCGTACACGGTCACGGTGACCTGCACGGCCGGTGGCGTCACGCTCGCCGTAGCCCGGATGTCGACGGCGGGCGAGGGCGACCCGAACGGCGCCTCCGCCACGCTCGACGTGACCGGGGCCAACCCGTTCTCGGGCCGGACCGCGCTCGCGCTCACGGCGCCTGCCTCGGGCCGCGTGACGGTCGTGGCCTTCGACGCGGTCGGCCGTCGGGTCGCCGTCCTGTTCGAGGGCGTCGTCGAGGCGGGCCGGGTGGTCCCGGTCGCCGTCGAGGCCGGGACGCTCCCGGCCGGGCTCTACGTCGTCCGCGCGACGGGCGACGGGCTCGCCCTCTCGCGCCGCCTCACGCTCGTCCGCTAGCCAACCGCCGGCGCGTCCAGCCCACGGCCGGGGCGACCTCGTCGCCCCCGGCTCCCCTACCCCCTCCATGCTCACGCTCTCTACACGCACCCTCGTCGGTTCCCTGCTGGCAGCCCTCGCCGTCGCCCCCGTCGCCACGGCCCAGATCACCGTCACCCGCGCCGACGTCGTCGCCCAGCTCACGGGGACGCAGACGGCTGCCGAGTTTACCCTAGCCTCCGAGAGCGCCCTCCCGGGCCTCCAGGCCCTCGCCGACCGCACCGGCGGCGGTCAGACGTGGGACCTCGCTCCCTTCGCCTGGCAGACCGGGGCGACGGCCACGTCCGCCCCAGCGACGCTCCCCGTTCCCGGCTCCGAGATCGTGGGGCTCGACGCCGCCACGCACGTCGTCGCCTATACCGAGAGCGGCGCGGAAGGCAACTCGACCTCGTACGGGTTCGTTCGGGTCACCGACGACGCCCTCGACCTCCTTGGGGTCACGGGCGAGGACGACGAGACGGGCGAGCCGGTCACGGTCGGGCTCCTGTTCCGGCCGTTCGACCGGACGTTCCCGCTCCCGCTCACGGCCTCCTCGACGTGGTCGAGCACGTACACGCTCGAGTTCGTCCCGGCCCTCGACTTCGTCGAAACGGAGACGACCGAGACCTCGGCCGTCGTCGGGTGGGGCACGCTCGTGACGGCGGCCGGGAGCACGCCGGTCCTCCAGGTCCGCACGAAGACCGTCTCCGTCGCCACGTTCTCGATCCCCGGCGTGCCCCCGACGACTGAGCGGGACTCCTCGTTTACGATCGAGTTCGTGGCGAGGACGGGGGTCGGGGCGGCCCTCTCCTTCGACGGCGAGGGCCACGTGACCGACGCGAGCTACACCGCGCTCGGGTCCGGCTCGACGGCCGGTGAGGCCCCGCCGCTCCCCGCCGCCCTCGCCCTCTCGCTCCGCACGGCGAACCCGGTCCGGCGCGGGTCGGCCGTCGAGGTCGCCTTCACGCTCCCCGAGGCCGCCGCCGTCCGGCTCGACGTGTTCGACGCGCTCGGCCGCCGCGTGGTGACGCGCGACGAGGGGACGCGGGCGGCCGGTGAGCGGCGGACGCTCCTCTCGACGGACGGCCTCCCGGCCGGCGTCTACGTCGTCCGTCTCACGGCCGGGGCGCACGCGGGCAGCCTTCGCCTCACCATCGCCGAGTAGTCCCCGGCCTGTCTCCTCTCCGATCCCCCTCCCCATGCTCCCTCGCACCGTTCTGGCCCTGGTGGCCCTCTCTTTCGCTCCGTGGGTCTCCGCCCAGCCCGCCGAGCCCGCGTGGCACGCGGAGGTGGATCGCGCCGTGTCGGTCGCCATGCGCGCCCCCATTGAGGGGGTCGCGGTCACGGTCCTGCAGGGCGACCGGGTCCTCCTCGACCGGGCCTACGGCCTCGCAGACGTGGAGACCGAGGAGGTCGTTGGCGCCGAGTCGGTGTTCGAGATCGGCTCGATCACGAAGATGTTCACGGCAGCGGCCATCCTGATTCTGGCCGAGGAGGGGCGGTTGAGCCTCGACGACGCCGTCGGAGACTATCTGCCGGAGCTGGGGGCGCGCGGTGCCGAGATCACGCTGCGGCACCTGCTCACCCACACGTCCGGGCTCTCCTCGGACTGGGCCGTCGCGGACCCCACGGCTCCGGCGGCCCCCCGCGCGGTCCTCGACACCTTGGCCGCCCGCCCCCCCGAGTTCGTGCCGGGGGCGCGGTACGCCTACACGAACAACGGATACATCCTGCTCGGATACGTCGTCGAGCGCGTGACCGGGCAGCCCTACCCGGAGGTCGTCCGCGCCCGGCTGGTCGAGCCGCTCGGGCTCGCCTCGGTCGCCCCGTGCGCGTCGTTCCCGGCGTCGCGCCGGGTGCTGGGGGTGGAGCACGCCACGCGCGGTCCCATCACGGCCACCCCAGCCGACGGGCACGACCCCACCGTCACGTTCTCGGCCGGAATGCTGTGCGCCACGGCTGGAGACCTGGCCCGGTGGAGCCGCGCGCTCACAGCGGGCCGCGTCGTCCGGTTCGAGACGTACGCGCGGATGGCCGCCCCAACCGTGCTCCCGTCGGGCCGGGAGGCCCCGTACGGGCTGGGCCTCCAGCGCTACGAGTGGGAGGGCCGTCCGGCGGTCGGTCACGACGGCGCGACGCCCGGGTTCGTGTCGGAGGTCGTCCATGTACCCGGCGACAGCCTGACGGTCGTGGTCCTCACAAACGGGGTCTACGCGGGCCAGATCGTGCAGGCGCTGGCCTTCGACATCCTGCGCGCGGCGGCCCGGCTCCCCATCGCCGAGGCCGCGGACCGGCCGACGACAGCCGAGGAGCGGGCGCTCTACGTCGGCACGTACGACCTCGGCGGGATGCCGATCGAGGTGTACGAGCAGGGCGACCACCTCCGCGTACTCCCGCCCGGCCAGGTCGCAGCGCGGCTCTTGTCGCAGGGCGACGGCGTGTTCCGGGCGGAGCACGACCCGTCGCTCCAGGTGCGGTTCCTCGTCGGCGACGGGGGCGCCCAGGACCTCGTGATCCAGCAGGGCGAGCGGAGCCTCCCCCCCGCACGGCGTCTCCCGTAACCCGTCCACCCCACTCTCATGGATCTCGCTCGCATCGTCCCCTTCTTCGTCCTCCTCGTGCTCGGCCTGACGCTCGCCGTCTGCGCCTCGCCCGGTGCGCTGGGCGTCCCCGACGGGCCGCCGACGGTGCGCGGGGCCGTCGCCCGCATCCAGCACAGCGCGACCGCCAGCGGGCTCCTCGTCGAACCCGGCGGCGGCGCCTGTGGGCTCCAGGCCACGGCCGACGCCGGGACCCGCGTCGTCCGCCGCGACGCATCCGGCCGGCCGGTGCCGGTCGGGACCGGCGCGGAGGGCGTCGGCGCGCTCTCGGTCGGCGACTCGGTCTCGGTCTGGGTCGACGGCCCGGTGATGGAGTCGTGCCCGATGCAAGGCCGCGCGGCCCTCGTCGTGGTCGAGACGCCGACGGTGGACGCCGACGCCCTCCTCGGCCGGTGGGTCCACGCCGCGGAGGAGGACGCGGGCGGCGTCGAGGTTTACCGCCGCGGCGAGGCCGAGGACTTCCCACCCCGGATGTACCGCCAGCGCTACGTCTTCTTCGAGGGCGGCCGGGCCGAGGCCCTCGTCCCACACCCCGCCGATGCCCACTACCTCGCTGAGGGGACGTGGTCGCTCGACGGCGGCGTCCTCGTCGTCCGGTACGAGGGGCGAACGGACCGGCTCCGCGTCGTCACCCTCGGCCCCGACCGCCTCCAGGTGGAGCGGGTCGAGCCGGACGCCCACTGACTCCGACCCCCCGGACTCCGCCTACCCCCTCTCCATGGCCACCCACCGACTCGACCGTTTCGCTCGCGCCCTCGTCGCCCCGCGCGACGCGACGCGCGGTTCGACCGCCCCCTCGCCCGCATCCTCCGCCCTCGCGTGCGGCCCCGTCCCCGCCGACGGCCACTGCCGGCCGACGACGGTCAAGAGTTCGAAGCCGGGCCACGTCCCGACCCACAACGGCTGCGGCGCCGAGGGCGGCTCCATCCCGATCCCGCAGGGGTTCGGCAGCGCCGCCTTCACGCCCGCGTGCAACGAGCACGACCACTGTTACGAGAACTGCGCGATGTCGCAATCCGAGTGCGACGACGAGTTCTTCGGCGGCATGGTGCACTCGTGCGAACAGGCGTACGGCGGCGTGCTGAGCACCCTGGCCCGCGGCTGGTGCATGAACACGGCCGTGGCCTACTGGCAGGCCGTCGCCCAGGGCGGGGCCCCGGCCTGGGCGGCCGCCCAGGTCATCGCGTGCGAGTGCTGCGACGGCGGCGGGTGCGGAGTGACCGCCGGCGACGACTCCGCCAGTCTCTGCTAGCCCCTCCACCCATGCTGACGCTCTCGCTCCTCCTCGCGCGCCTCGCCCTCGCCGCCGTCTTCCTCGTGGCGGGGCTCGCCAAGCTCGCCGACCCCACCGGCTCGTACCGGGCCCTCCGCGCGTTCGGCGTGCCGCGGTGGCTCGCGGCCCCGTCCGCACGCCTGCTCCCCGCCGCCGAGGTCGCCGTGGCGGTCCTCCTGCTCCCGGCCTCGTCCGCACCGTGGGCGGCGGCGGCGGCCCTCGTGCTGCTCCTCTCGTTTTCGGCCGGGATCGCCGTGAGCCTCGCGCGAGGGCGGACGCCGGACTGTCACTGCTTCGGCGGGCTGCACTCGCGCCCGGCCGGCCCGGCCACGCTCGGCCGGAACCTGGGGCTCGCGGCCGTCGCCAGCGGCGTGGCCTGGGCCGGGTGGGACGGCCAGGCCGGGCCGAGCGCCGTCGCCTGGGTCGTCGATGCGCCCGGGGTCGCGCTTCTCGTCGCGTCGTACGCGCTCTCGGCCGGGCTGGCGGTCGGCCTCGTCGCGCTTCTTCGCCAGAACGGACGGCTCCTGCTGCGCGTCGAGTCGCTCGAAGCGCGCCTGGGTCTGCCGGACTCGACGGCGCCGGGCGAACTCCCAATCGGGGCCGTCGCACCGGCGTTCCGTCTGCCGGCCCTCGACGGTGACCGGGTGTCGCTCGACCGCCTGCTCGCCGCCGGCCGGCCGGCGCTGCTCGTCTTCTCCGACCCCGCGTGCGGGCCGTGCCGCGCCCTGCTCCCCGAGGTGGCCCGGTGGCAGCGGGACCACGCCGAGCGCTGGACGACCGTGCTCGTCAGCCGCGGCGACGCCGAGGCCAACGCCCGCGAGGCGCACGCCCACGGCCTCCGCCACGTCCTGCGGCAAGAGGACCGCGAGGTGGCCGAGGCCTTCGGGTGCGCCGGCACACCGGGGGCGGTGCTCGTGGACGCGAACGGCCGGATCGCCAGTCCGCTCCTCCGGGGCGCCGGGGACGTCCGTGCCTGGGTGGCGAAGGCCTCGTTCGGCCGCCCGCCCCACGCTGACGTCCCGGCCGGACTCGCTGTCGGCGCACCGGCCCCCGACGTGCGGCTCCCGATGGTGGACGGCCCCGACGTCGCCCTCGCCGACCTCCGCGGTGCCGAGGCCCTCCTCGTCTTCTGGAGCCCCGGCTGCGGCTACTGCCAGCGGATGCTCCCCGACCTCCGAGCCCTCGAGGCCGACCTCGCCGCCGACCCGCGGGCGCCGCGCCTCCTCGTCGTCACCTCCGGGACGGCTGAGGACGCCCGTGCCCTCGACCTCCGTTCGCCCGTCCTTCTCGACGCCGCCTTCGCCACGGGCCGCGCGTTCGGCGCCAGCGGCACGCCGTCGGCCGTCCGGATCAGCGCCGACGGACGGGTCGCCTCGGCCGTCGCCGTCGGCGCGCCGGCCGTGCTCGCCCTGGCCGGCAGGACCGAACCCGCCCTCTAGAGCCCCGCCATGACCACCCCTCTCGACACCCTGGCCCGGACCCTCGGCGCCCCGACCTCCCGCCGCGACGCCCTCCGGGCGCTCGGCGCCTTCACCGCTACCACGGCCCTCTCGTTCGTCGGCCTGGGCTTCAGCAGCCCACGGGCCGCGGACCGAGCCCCGGTCTCGGGGCGCGTGGCCGGAGCGTGCGTCGGGTCTCCGATCCCGGGCTTCCCGGAGTTCTGCTCCGGGAGTTCCAACTGCCTCTGCATGGACACGCCGGAGGGCACCACCGCCTGCGCCGAGCTTCCGTCCGACATCTCATACTGCGAGGCCCCGACGTGCACGTCGAGCGCCGACTGTACCGACCTCGGCCCGGACTACTTCTGCGGGAGTCCGGGGGACGGGTTCTGCGACGACGGCCTCGCCCGGTGCGTGGCCCCCTGCGGCCTCCTCGACTGGACCGGGACGTGGGTCGGGGCGTCCGTCCTGGGCGCCGAGCGGCTCGACGTCCGGTTCGAGGTCGTCGACGTCGAGGACGCCCTAAGCGGCCGGCTCGCCGTGGCTGACCCCGTGACCGGCGCTTGGGTCGACCTCGGTGCGCTCTCGGGGTACCACTACGGCACGTGGGGCTCGTGGACCATGACGACGGGCCTCTCCGTCGCGGGCGAGTTCGCCGATGACGTCTTCACGGGCACCGTCACGTTCCCCGAGGTGCGTGGGCACGGAGCGTTCTCGGCCTCGGTGACCCTGACCCGGTCCAGCCCCGTCGTGAACGAACCGACGCCCTCCGGGCCCGATCCGAGACGCGTCGAGCTGCTCGCGCCCTACCCGAACCCGGCCCGCTCCGGGTCCGCCGTGACGATCCCGCTTCGAGTGATCGAGGCCGGGTCCGTTCGCGTCGCCGTCTACGACGTGCTCGGGCGGGAGCTCGTCGTCCTCCACGACGGGCCGGCGTCGGCCGGCGCCCTGCCTCTCACGCTCGACGCTGCGGCGCTCGCGCCCGGCCCCTACGTCGTCCGCGCCACGAGCGGGACGGCCGTCGCCACTCGCACGCTCACCGTCGCCCGCTGAGGGCGGCTCTCTCCCATGCCAACCCGACGCCTGGCCGCTCTCGGCCTGATCCTCCCCGCCCTCGCGGGCACCGTCCACACCGGCTCGCTCGACTCGGGCGACGCCCGCCTCCCCGCCGGCGAGTACGCCGACACCTACGAGGTCGAGCTCGCGGTCGGCCAGCCGTTCGAGGCCGACCTCACCTCGTCCGACTTCGACCCGTACCTCGTCCTCCGCGCGCCGTCAGGCGAGACCGAGGAGAACGACGACTACCTCGGCTCGACGATGCAGGCGCGGATCGTGACGACGGCCGCCGAGGCCGGGACGTACACCGTTTTCGTGACCTCGTACGCGGCCGGCGAGACGGGCGCGTACCGGCTGGAGATCGAGGAGGGCCGCGCACCCGTCGTCACGCCGCCCCCGCCGACCTCGGCAGACCGCATGCCGCCCCGTGACGCCGTCCCTCCGGCGGCTGGCCCGGTGTCTCGCAGCGACCTCGTCGGCCACTGGACTGGCGGCGCGCCCGGGGCCACCCAGTACCGCGACCGCGCGACGGGCGCGAGCGCCCCGATGAACGGGGTCGGGACCACGCTCGACCTCGCCGCCGACGGGACCTACCGCCAGAGCCGCGTGATGAACCAGACGAGCTACAGCTGCACTTCGACCGTGAACGTGGACGAGCGGGGGACGTGGGCCGTCGAGCGCGGCGAGCTCGTCCTCCGCCGCCGGAGCGGCCGGTCGTGGGGCCAGACGTGCGGCGGCCCCCGCTACGACCGCATGATCGAGGCCGAGACGGTGTGGTTCGGCGTGACGATCGCGCCGGGCCGCGGCGGCGTCGCCACACTCACGCGCCGCCAGTACGGCGAGGCCTTCGACCAGCTGGAGCGGAGCCGTTGACCATCTCCCCCATCTCCCCATCACTCTCTCGCCGGCGGCCTCCTGCTCGTCGCCACCGGCTGCGACAGCGCCGAGGGTCCACCCGCTGTGGTCGCCTTCGACGTGACGGTCCAGACCCTTGCCCTCTCCGTCCCTCTCGTCGCAGCCCTCGCCGTCGGCACTAGCGGGTGCCGGCCGTCCGAGGCCCAGTCGGCCGTCGCCACGTAGACCCCGCCCGACCTCCCGGACCTGGGCGTCGGCCGGGCACCAGGCCCGCGCCTTTTTCGACGCCCTCGGCGGGGGCGACGAGGCCACCCTCCGCGCGTTCGTCGCCGGGCACTCCTCGCCCGACGGCCCCGGCGGGGCGGGCCTGGGCGAGCGGGCCGTCGCCCAGGTCCGCCTCGCGCAGTCGAGCCATGGGTCCGGCGCCTACGAGGTCGTCGAGTCGAAGCCCGACGCTGTGTCCGTCGTCGGCCGCATCGGAGTCCTTCACGTACGGGGCCACGTACGGGGCGTCCATGGGGCGCTCTCGCAGCATGAGTTCGTGCGGTCCGTCGCCCGGCTCGACCACGTCGAGCGTGGTGTGCACGTTAAACGCGATCGGGACGCAGACGTAGTCCGCGAGCGCGTCCTCCTCGTCTCGGTGATCTGGACGGTCATCGAGACGAGGAGGACGCCTGGCAGACGCGTGGGGCGTTACAGGTCGTTCCGGACGAGAGCGGCGATCGCCTCGCGGTATCGTCGGCTCACGCGGATCGGGGTGTCGTCGTCGAGGCAGATGCGGTAGTCCCCGTGTGAGAGCGAGTCGACGGACCGGATCCGCTCGACGTTCACGATGGCCGAGCGGTGGACGCGGAGGAACGGCGGCGTGGGGAGGCGGGCCTCGAGTCCGTGGAGCGTCTCCCGCAGGAGGTACTGCTCGTCGCCGACGTGGAGGTGGACGTAGACACCCGCCCCGCTGACCCAGTCGATGTCGGCCGGCTTGACCAAGACCCACCCGCCCCGGACGGGGACCGAGATCCGATCCGGGGGCGCGTCGGCCGGGACGGCCGGGGACGCCTCAAGGGGTGGCCCGGCGTCGGGATCCACGCCGAGGCCCCGGAGGAGCTCGACGAGCCGGTGTGTCGTACGGCGGAGGTCGCCGTTGCGGACCCGCTGGGCGGCGCGGTCGAGGGCCTGTCCGAGCCGGTCCTCGTCGACCGGCTTGAGGACGTAGTCGACGGCGTGGAGGTCAAAGGCCTGGAGGGAATACCGGTCGTAGGCCGTGACGAAGACGACGGGCGGGGCCTCGTCGCCGAGCGCGTGGAGGACGTCGATCCCCGTCATCCCCGGCATCTCGACGTCGAGGACGAGGAGGTCCGGCCGATGCCGGCGGACGGCGTCGACGGCCTGCGCCCCGTTCTCGGTCGCCGCGGCGACTGAGAACCCGTCGTGCTCGTCGACGAGGTCGCGGAGGTAGTCGCGGACGAGCGGCTCGTCCTCGGCGAGGACGACGGAGACGGGAGCCGTGACGGTCGAGTCGGTCATGCGGACGTCGAGCAGAGAGCGGCCGGGGACGCGTGGAAGGTCCGGAGCGGGAGCCGGACGGTGGCGACGAGGCCGCCCCCGGGGGGGCTGTCGAGTGAGAGGGACGCGGCCTCGCCGTGGAGCCGATCGAGACGGCGGCGCACGTTCTCGAGCCCGATCCCGCGGGCGTCGGGCGCAGCCGTGGAGAGACCCCGCCCAGTGTCACGGACGGTCACGACGAGGTGGTCCCCGTCCTGTGCGGCCGCGAGGTCGACGTCCCCCCCCTCTTCCAGCGGCGCTACGCCGTGCTTGACGGCGTTCTCGACGAGGGGCTGGAGCAGGAGCGGCGGGACGAGGATGTCGAGGGCGTCGTCCTCGACGTGGATGCGGACCCGGAGGCGGCCGCCCATGCGGGCCTGCTCGATCCGGAGGTAGCGGTCGAGGAAGACGAGCTCGTCGCGGAGCGGCACCTCCTCCTCAGTGGTGTCGAGCGCGAGCCGGAGGAGCTCCCCGAGGTCGACGAGGACGCGCCGCGCCCGGGAGGCGTCCCGCTTCGTGAGGGCCGCCGCCGCGCTGAGCGCGTTAAAGAGGAAGTGGGGGTTGAGCTGCATCCGGAGCGCGTGGAGCTGGGCCTGGGCCAGCTCCGACTCGAGGTGGGCCTCCCGGACCTCCCGGGCGCGGTACGCCTCCACGATCCGGAGGTATTCCATGTGCCGGTCGTACCCGTGGACGAAACCGGTGAGCCCTACGTAGCAGATGGTGTGGATGAGGGCGTTGTTCTTCCACGACGACCAGTAGAACTCAGAGAACGATAGCTGATCCCCATACCCGACGACCCCTTGAGCGAACGCCGTATGCCCCACCTCGGTGACCGTGTGGAGCGCGGCGGCGGCGAGGGCATAGGCGACGACCCTCGGTAGGCCCGCGAGCCGGGACGTCTGAATCCGTCGGTAGAGAACGAGCAGGAGGGGCCCGACGACGATCCATTCCAGCCCGCGGGAAAGGCTGAGGATGACGACCTCACGCGTCAGCGTGACCCCGGGCGCCAGCCCGCCGGCGTAGACGAGGGCGAGGACGAGCAGCCCGTACGCCGTCGAGCCCCCGACCAGGAGAGCCACGGCTCGTCGGGTGCTGACCACGCCCAGCGAGGTGGCGGGGGGAGGGGGCGAGAAGGAGGGCGTGGGCACGGACCGATAATAGGTGAGGGGGGAGTTCGGGCGTCGGCGTTGTGACGAGTGGCGTCTCTCCTGATGTAGCCGGCGAGGACGCCCCGGTCTCATCGGGGTCCTGCGGCCCGCGCGACCGCGCGGAGTCTGCAGTGCCGTCGGTGTCGGACGGAGGGGGGCCGCGGGAGGAGAACCGAATGCCAAGGGGGTGGGGAGCGCGGCGGCAGCCCATTGCTCTCGGTGCGCGAGACGGGGCGCGCGGAGTGTGTGGCCCCGAGCGGTGCCACCCCAGATCCCGCCTGTAACAATGAGGCGTCGCTCCGTCCGACGGGCCGTCAACTTTGGCCCGTTCCCCGCAGCTTCGCCAGGCGAGTCTCCCTGCCACGACGTGGTGTTCGTGTGTCGTAGGTCCCGCCCGCCCTCCTCGGCCCTTGCGCTCCCTCTCCGTCTCTCGCTCGTCGTGGCGCGTGTGGCCCACGCTCAGACGACCGCACCGGCCTCGCGCGGGCCTCGCCGTCACGGGCGCCGACGAGCCCCGCGTCGACGGGCGCCTCGACGAGGAGGTCTGGGCTTCGGCCCCCGCACTGACGGACGTCGCCCCTGTGGATTCCGAACCCCGGCAATCCGGCCAGCGAGGGGACGGGGGTGGCCGTGCCCTACGGCGAGACCGTCTCCTACACCCCCGACCCCGGCGACGGCGGCGCCCCGCTCACGCTCGACGCTGTGGACTTCAGCTTCCGCTCGCTGTGCGGGCGCGCCGTCCTCCGCTGGAAGTACCGGCCGGGGAGCGCGGTCTTCCTCGTGTGGCAGGAGTTCCGCGACGCGTCCGTGTATACCGACGGGGTCGACGTGGGCGAGGTGTTCCGGGCGCCGGTCGAGACCGTGTTCCTGATCCGGGCCTCGTACGGGTTTGGGCGGTAGCACACGCTGCGAGCGCCGAGCCGAGCCGCCGCGGGGCGTCCTCCGTTCGATCCTGGGGGCCGGCCTTCACGTCGGCCCTCTCTTGTGGCCCTTCGTCGCACGACGCCCGTCCCAGACCCCCGGCAGAGCCGTGCAACCCTCCATCACGTGCCCCCTCACAATGAAGACCCCTCCCCCGTCCGACCGATTGGTTCGGCCTACGAACGGCCATGGCCGGTCCGCCGCGTCCTGCTGTGTTCTCTTGGTTTCCCTGCTCGTGGCGAGCGGGTGCACGACCGGCGGTGGCGCCAGATCCGAACCCGGTGTCCATCGGAGGATCGTCCCCCTCGTCGATCACCACCAGCACCTGATGAGCGCGCGGGCGGCCCCGCTCCTCCCGGCAGCGGCCCCCCTCATCGAGCTGCCGGCCGAGCTCGGGAGCGTGCTCGACGCGCGGAACCACGTCGTGGAGACCGGGGACCCGGGGGACCTCTTCACCTCGGACGCGCTCGTGTTGAACCCGGTGAGTGGCGTGTGGCTTCAAGGGGACGAAGGCGTCACGGAGATCGCACACATCTATTCGTCGGATACGCGGTTCTTCGCGAACGGCTACTCGGTCGACGGCGGCGTGGCGGTAATCACCGGAGAGATCCGGTCCGGGGACTACGAGACCAACGAGTTGAACGTGACGCTCGGGCTGGAGCGAGACGGGGCAGGCGCGTGGCACATCGCGTCGGAGGCGGCGAGCCTGTTGCCCCCCCAGCAGTTCGTCGAGGAACGGGACGCAGACGACCTCATCTCGGACATGGACGCGGTCGGCATCCAGAAGGCCGTCGTGCTCTCCGTGGCCTACTGGTACGGCTCCCCCAACCCCCGGCCCGGCGACGAGTACGGGAACACACGAGCGGAGAATGACTGGACGGCCGCCCAAGTCGCACGGTACCCCGACCGGCTGGTCGCGTTCTGTGGGATCGCGCCGCTCCGGGACTACGCTGAGGCCGAGATCCGGCGCTGCGCGACGGATCTCGGCATGCCGGGCATCAAGCTCCACTTCCAGAGCTCGGGCGTGAACCTCCACGACCCGGACCACCTCGCGCGGGTTCGGCGCGTCTTCGAGGTCGCCAACGAGCTCGGCCTCGCCATCGTCGTGCACAGCCGCACCCGGTCGACGTTCGGCGAATACGGCGCCGCCGAGGCCGAGATCGTCTTGAACGAGCTGGTGGCCTCCGCCCCCAACGTGCCGATCCAGATCGCCCACCTGTGGGGCGGGAACGACGTGTCGGAAGGGGCACTGGCGGCGTTCGCGGACGCGGTCTCGTCGGCCCCCCCCCGCGCTCGGAACCTCTGGTTCGACCTGACCGAGGTCGCGAGGGCGGCCACGACAGCTGAGAAGCGCGAGACGATCGCGCGGTACGCCCGCCAGATCGGGATGGACCGGCTGCTCTACGGGTCCGACATGCAATCGTCGCCGGATCGGCCGCCGTCCACGCTCGGCTGGAACGGCCTCATGCACACCCTCCCGCTGACCGAGGCGGAGTTCGCGGACATCGCCGACAACGTCGCGCCCTACCTCCGGTAGGCGGCGTGAAGGCGGGCGAGCGTCGCGCTGGCCTCCCGCCGTCGTTCAACTCCCGCGGGTCGCCGGCTCTGCCCCCTCCGAACAGGCGACTGCGCCATCGTGCCCCCGGACCCGTGCGCTCGCCCAGCTTGTGGTTCCCCGTCGCTCTCGCGGCCAGCCTCACACTCGCCTCGGTCGCCATCCCGGGGCGTGTGACCGTTCGGTACGCCGACATCGAAGGGTGTGCGCAGGGCTGCGATGTGGCCGCGGGCGGCTTCCCGGTCCCGCTCATCGCGGACTACCCCGGGATCTCACCGGTCGGCTCCGTGGACGGGTCGGGCGCTCTCGTGGGGATGGACGTCGTGTCATGGGGACGCTTCGCCGGGACGTTCGGGGTCTGGCTCGCTCTGTCGGTCGCCGTGTGGAGCCCGGGGGCCGTCCGGAGCCGTGGGCGTCCCTGATGCGAGCCGAGGTCCGTTCCTGATTAGAGGAACCGTTGGGCAACGGCGACGCTGTTCCCCAGGATGTGCAAGGCGGCGGTCAGCACGAACGACCCACTCCGCCAGCGGGCGTACCCGAAGAACAGGTCGTATGCGAGCTCGTGGAGTACCCTCAGAACCAAGAACGCGCCCCCGTAGAGGAGCCCGTCCTTCCACGACGGAGCTCGGAGCCCGACGCCGTGCGTCCATCGCAGCGCCGGACGCCGGACGCCGACGATAGAACCGACCAGCAACGCGGTCGGGATCAGGGCAATTCTGAGAACGTCGGGCGTTGGAGGGGACGGACATGGCCGGGCTGGAGAGGGGAGTCCAGCCTACTGACCAAGAGCCCGAGGCATGCGTGGAGGCCACACTACGTCTCGGGCGTCCTCCTCTCCCACACCGGAACAATGGGGGTCCCGTTCGCGACAGCAGACGACAGTCTCCGACTCCGGCCTGTTGCGAGCGGCTGGCCTTGTGATGCCGGGCGGAGTGCGCCTGGGGGGGCGGGCCATGAACTTGGCTCGTCGCCCTGTCCGCTTCCGCCTCCCGATGCACGCCCTCCTCCTCTCCTGTCTCTTCGCACTCGGCGCCTCAGCTCAAACCGGCGGCACTCTCACCGGCGCCGTCGCGGCCGAGGAGGGCGGCCCGCTGGTGGGCGCGACCGTTGCGATGTACGACGGCGGCGCCTTCGTGACCGGGGCCGCGACCGGCCTCGACGGACGTTGCCTCGACGGCGTGCCCGCCGCCACGTACCGCGTCCGCATCAGCTTCGTCGGGTACACCTCGTGGGAGCGGGGCGACGTGACCGTCCGAGCACGCGAAACGACCGATCTCGGCACCGTCGCCCTCATCCCTGACGCTGCCCAACTGGGGGAGACCGAGGTTACGGCTGCGCGCCTGATCGAGCAGCGGGCGGACCGGACGGTCTACAACGTGGCGGACCAGCCAGTCACGGCTGGCGGGAGCGCGCTCGACGCGCTCCAGACCCTCCCGTCGATCGAGGTCGACACAGAGGGGGCCCTCTCGCTGAGGGTGGCCAGAACGTGGCCGTTCACCTCAACGGTCGCCCCGTGCCGGTGCGCGGTGCCCAGCTGGCGGCCCTGCTCCGCCAGCTCTCGGCGTCGTCGGTCGAACGCGTCGAGGTAATGCCGAACCCGTCGGCGCGGCACGAGCCGGACGGGATGGCCGGCATCATCAATGCTGTCCTGAAGCAGAACACGGACCGCGGGCTCTCCGGCGGACTCACGCTGGGGGGCGGCACGAACCCGAGCGCCCAGGCCGGCGGCAACGTGGCCTACCAGCGGGGGATCTGGACGCCTCGGCGTCCTACGGGTACCGCTACGACAGCTCAGGCCTCGACGGGACCTCGACGCGGACGCAGTTCGGAACGAGCGACCAGACCATCGACCAGGAATTCGACCTCACCAATGGCATCGGCTCCCACCTCCTCACCGGCACGCTCGACGTCACGGTGGCCCCGGCACCGTCGTCGGGGTCAGCGGGACGCTCGGGCTCCGCGACGGCATCGCCGACCAGACGGTCGGGTACCGGATCGCGGACGGAACCGCCCCGGCGGTCTCCCTGGACCGGACGGTCGACGGCAACGTGGGCGGGCGGACCGGCGACGCCGCCCTTTCGGTCCACCGCGAGATCGGCGACGGCCACCGGCTGACGGCGGAGGCCCGGTGGACCCGCAACGACGACGACCGCGACGAGCGCTTCCTCGACGCCCTCCTCGTTCCGGAGACCCTCACCCGGCGGATCGCTGAGGACCGCGTCGACGAGGCCTCGGCCCAGGCCGACTACGTCCGCCCGCTGGCGGGCGTCGAGATCGAGGCCGGGGTGAAGGGCACGCGCCTGGAGCATCGGCGCCGACAACACGTTCCGACGCGGGGTGGGCACGACGGCTGCCCTCGACGACCGGCTCTCGGGACGTTCTCGTACTCGAGGAGACCGTCGGGGCCGCCTACGCGCAGGTGTCGCGCGGGCTCGGGGCGTTCCAGCTCCAGGCGGGCCTCCGGCTGGAGTCCGCGGGGCGGACCGTCTCGCCGAGGGCGCCGCGACCCTTGAGGAGCGGTACACGAGCCTCTACCCGAGCGCCTTCGCGCTCTACGGCTTCGCGCCCGGGACCTCGGTCAAAGCCTCGACCAGCCGCCGCGTGAACCGCCCGTCGCCGCCTTTCTCAACCTGACCCCCCGGTTCCAGGACACCCTCCTCGTGGACGTCGGCAATCCCGATCTCGCTCTGAGTACACGACGGCCGTCGAGCTCGCCATCCAGTACCGGTTCGCCCTGACGGTCACCCCCTTCTACCGCCACACGACCGACGTCATCCGTCGGCGGATCGTGTTCGACCCGGCGACGGGCGTCACGGCGGAGACGCCTCCAGAACCTCGACGCGGAGGACTCCTACGGGATCGAGGCGACGCTCGCCCCGCACTGGGGGTCGGTCCGCGGCGCGCTCTCGGGAAACGCCTACCGCTCGATGACGGACGGCGGCCGCGTCGAGACCGGCCTGGCGGCCGACGCCTTCATTTACACGGTCCGGGGGAACCTCCGCTGGCAGGTCTGGCGCGAAGCTCGTCGGTCCAGGTGTTCGGGTTCTACCGGGGGCCGTTCGACACCGAGGACGGGGTCGGTGTCGGCGTACGGGAGCATCTCTTGGCCGGCGCCAGCGACAAGATCCGCGAGGGCCTCCAGCTCTCAGCCACGTTCGTGGACCCGCTCCAGACGGCGGCGTTCTCGTTCGAGACGGGGACCGAGGTGTCCCGGCTCGGTCGGCGAGCGGCTCTTCCGGACCCGCCGCTTCTCGGCGACGCTGTCGCCCAGCGTTCGGGCGGCCCGGCCCGCCGCGTCGACAGCCCCAGCCCCAGCAGGGCGGCGGGGTGGACACCGTCGGGTTCTAGCCCCGTCTCCCGGGCGTGATCGCGTGCTTCGTTCGCCGCGTTCGGCCCGTTCTCCCGCACGCCCTCGGACGGCTCCCGCGATCGGACGTCTGAGTGCAGACCCTCCAGCGCCCGTCCGGGGTCGTCGTCATCCGCCACCGCCCCGTTCGCACCCGACCCCATGCTCACCCTCTTCCAACCTCCCCCCCCCCGCCCCCGGTCCGTCCTGGCCCGCCTCGTACTCACGGCCGTCACCCTCGGCGCCTGCGCGGCCTGGCCCCACGGCCCTATCGCGACGGAGTCCGTCGCCTGGTCCGCCGACGAGGCCCAGAATTCCTCGTCACGATGACCACCCGATCGGCCGGATTCGCCTGTTTCGCCGTGGTCGGCTGCGACTCCTCGGACGTCGGTCTGGACCTCGCCGGCACGTACCGCGCGACCACCTTCACCCTCACCCGTGACGGGCAGACCGCAGACCTTCTCGGTGCAGGCGGGTCGCTCGACCTCACTCTCGACGCTCCCACAGACGAGTCCGGCCGTTTCTCGGGCGAGATCGTCGTTCCGGACCTGGATGACCTCGACGGGTTCGCCACCCCGTTCAGCGGGGACTGACACCCTCACCGATCGGGGGCTGATCGGCTTGGGCGCCGGCGATCGACGCCCTCGTCCGCTTCGAGACGACGGCCGACGTGTTCGTCCCGGATGCTGGTCGTCTGGGAGTTTGAGGGAGATCAGCTACGCACTCAGTACCCGGACGACGCCGGAGACGATGGCATCCGGGTCACCCTACGCCGGGACTGACCGGCCGCCGCCGCCGCGTCGGGCGCCCCGAGGGCGACGAGCCGCTGCGTCGACGCGGCGCACGTCGGGGGGTCGTCCCCCTCGCAACACGGGAGGTCCGGACCATCACTCTCTCCCGGCACGGTACGGCGAGGCTCCGGACCTTCGAACCTCCCCATCCGCTCCACGTGATGCCGTCCCGCCTGCCCGCTCGTTCCCTGCTCCTGCTCGCGTCCGTTGCGCTGGCCCCCCTCTCCGCTGGTGCCCAGGCCGGAGGCAGAGCCGACGGCGCCACGGAAGTCGTCGTCGTCGCCCCTGTGCGAGCCGATGGGGCCGGCGGCCCGGGCGACGCCGTCCACGTCGTCCTCGCGCCCACCCGCGAGACGGTCTCGGCCGACCCCGGCGACGTCGCCAGCGTCGAGGCCATCGTCACCGCCGCCTACGAGGCGATCCAGCGAGCCCCCGGTGAGACCTTCGACTGGGACCGGTTCCGGACCCTCTTCATCCCCCAGGCCACGCTCATCCCGAACGCCGAGCAGTCGCCGGGCGGCACGTTCCTCGTCTACACCCCGGAGACGTTCGTCTCGACGATGGACTCGTACACGACGGTCGGCGGACCGAACGACCGTGGGTTTGCCGAGGAGGGCGTGCACCTTGAGGTCCACCGCTACGGCGACGTGGCCCAGGCGTTCAGCACCTACCAGAAGCACTTCTGGGGCGAGGACCGGATCCTCGGGCGGGGGATCAACAGCTTCCAACTCGTCTTCCACAGCGGCCGGTGGTGGATCGCGTCCATCGCGTGGGATGAGGAGAACGGCGCCGGACCGATTCCGCCCGCCTATGGCGGCGAAGGGCACTGACCCCGCCCCCTTGCTCCGCCACCCTGACGCCCCAAGCGCGTTCACGCTGCCCCTCGCTTCTCAAAGGGCCACCTTTGGGCGCGCTCGCAGGAATGGATCAGACGGGATGAGGGCGCGGGGAGTGAACGGAGCCCGCACCCCACACCCTCCCAGCGCCGTCGTCACGCCTGTGATGCGGCCGACCTCCCGTCGTCTGGGTTCTGGACGACCGTTGGGTGGAGGCCTTCGCATACCACAGTCCGGGGGTAGACCGTCGGACTGGTCCGCGCTCTCCGATCTGATGGATGGGTGTCGCCGATCGGCAGCCTCACCTCCGCGGCCGTGGCCTCGCGCTCCGTGGCGCGACCGAGCGGTCTCCGGATCCAGCACCCGAGTGTTCGTGACGCCGAGCACCCAGGCGGGGTAGTCTGTGCCCATCCCGACGCCCCGCCCTTCTCGCCATGCGCCACCGGCGGCCCGATCGGCCTGAGAGCCCACCCACCGCCGTCCGCGGGTGGAGGCTGTGGGCGCTCTCGTTCGCGGCGTGGACGGCCCTGGCCGTCGTGAGCTCCCTCCGCACGACGTCGATCTACATCGTCGCGGCGGGGGGCGGGGGGCGGACGGTCGACATCCCGTGGCTGACGCAGTTCGTTTCGTTCGCGTGGCTCCCGAACCTCGGCTGGGCCGTCCTGACGCCGCTCATCGTCGAGGCCGGGCGGCGCTTCCCGCTCGTCCGCGGCCGACTGGCGCGGAGCGTGCCGGTCCACCTCGCGCTCGCGCTCGTGGCCGCCCTGGCGTACTCGGTCGGCGACGCCCTGATCGCGGGGGACGACGCGATGTGGCCGATGATCGCCCCGGTCTCGGCGGCGCTCGACGCGTGGCGCCGGCTTGCCCCGCAGAACCTCTCCCAGCACGTGGTGCTCTACGCCGTCATCCTGGCGGCCGGGGCAGCGCTCGACCTCCGGGCCCGCCAGCGCGCCGAGGAGCGTGACCGCGCCGCGCTGGCCCTCCGCGCCAGCCGCCTCGAGGCCGACCTCACCGAGGCCCGCCTCGCCTCGCTCCAGGCCCAGCTCCACCCCCACTTCCTCTTCAACACGCTCCACGCCATCTCGACCCTCGTCGACTGGCGACCGGCCGACGCGCGCCGGATGCTTACCGACCTCGCCGACCTCTTCCGCCTCACGCTGGCCCAGCCGGAGAGCCAGACGGCCCGGCTCGACGACGACCTCGACTGGCTCGAGCGCTACCTCGACCTCCAGCAGATCCGGTTTGATGACCGGCTCCGGGTCGACGTCGACGTCGACCCCGACGTGCTCGGGGCCGAGGTGCCGACGCTGATCCTCCAGCCGCTCGTCGAGAACGCCCTCGTCCACGGCTGCGCGACCGTGAGCCGGCCGTGCCGGCTCCGAATCCGCGCCGAGATTCTCGGCGACCGGCTCCGCCTGACCGTCGAGGACGACGGCGCCGGGCTGGCGGACGGCCCGCGCGAGGGGATCGGGGTGGGGAACACGCGGGCGCGGCTCGAGGCGCTCTACGGGCCAGACGCCTCGCTCGCCGTCGAGGCGCGGCCCACGGACGGCACGCGGTCGGTCGTGGACCTCCCCTACCGCCCGGCCCCGGCGGTCCTCGCCGAGGAGACCCCGTGATCGTCCTGGTCGTCGACGACGAGGCGCTCGGGCGCGAGCGGATCCAGCGGCTCCTCTCCGGCCACCCCGACGTGGTCGAGGTCCGGCTCGCCGCCGACGGGGTTGAGGCCGTCGCGTCGATCTGCGCCGACCCGCCCGACCTCGTGTTCCTCGACGTCCAGATGCCGCACCTCGACGGGTTCGGCGTGGTCGAGGCCGTCGGGGCCGGGGCCATGCCGCTCGTCGTGTTCGTGACGGCCTACGACACCTTCGCGCTCCGCGCCTTCGAGGCCCACGCGCTCGACTACCTGCTCAAGCCGTTCGACGACGACCGGTTCTGGGGGGCGTTCGAGCGGGCCCGCGCGCGACTCCGCGAGCGCCGGGCCTCGACGCTGGGCGAGGCGCTGGCGGGCCTGGTGGGGGGCGTCCGCGACGAGGCCGCGCCCCCACCGGCGGCCGGCCCGCTCGACCGGTTCCCCGTCCGCACCAGGGGCCGCGTCACCCTCGTGCCCACCGCCAGCGTGGATTGGATCGAGTCCGACGGTCCCTACGCCCTCCTCCACGTCGGGACGACGACGCACGCCGTCCGCATCTCGATGCGGGAGTTGGAGGACCGGCTCGACCCGCGGCGGTTCATCCGGATCCACCGCTCGGCGATCGTCCACCTCGACCGGGTGCGGGAGTTGCAGGACCTGGGCCGCGGCGAGTACCAGGTGGTCCTCCACGACGGGACGACGCGGAAGCTGAGCCGGAGCCGGCGCGCGCACCTGGAGGCGCGGCTGGGCCTCTCGCTCTAGCCGACGTCGCGGCTGGTGGTCGCCTCGTCCCGTTCGGAACGCCACGTCGCCGTTCGTGACGGGCGCCTAGGACGGTGCCGCGGTGGGTCAGAGTCTGAGGCTCCACCCGCTCCCATTCCTCATGCTCGCCCTCGCCGCGTTCCTGTGGCTCGCCCCGTCGGCCACCCCCGATACGCTCCACTACCCCGAGATCCCCGCTTGGCAGGGCGGCGACTGCACGGACGCCTACGACCCGGCCGGCGTCGTCCTCCCCTGCCGCGCCCGGACGCCGTGGTCCGAGGCCGACCTCCGCGCCCGCTGGGCCGACGAGGGCCGCCCCGTCTGGACCGACGGCGACACGCTCACGTTCGTCTACGAGAGCGACGCCGAGGGCGTCCTCGCCTGCTGCGCCGTCCAGATGCCGATGGCCCGGTTCGAGGGGTCCGACCTCTGGGTCCTCTCCGTCCGTGTGCCCGACCTCGCCTTCGCGACGGTCCAGTACGGCTTCCTCCCCACCGGGGCCACTCGGCTGGAAGGCCGAGGGACATGGCGGGCGCCTGGCGCGCCCGTGGCGCCGCCCCGCGCTCGTGCGCTCCGCGGGACCGTCCGGACCGACTCGCTGTGGAGCGAGGCGCTCGGTGAGTACCGGGGCGTCACCGTCTACCTCCCGCCCGGCCACGACGCGACCCGCCCGAGCCCCGTCGTCTACGTCGCCGACGGACAGGGCATCTTCCGAGTCGGCGACGACCAGCGCGCCGAGGGGCTGGCGGCCTATCTCGAGCCCCTGATTCTGGCCGGCGAGGTCCCGCCGACGATCCTCGTCGGCATCCACTCCGGCCCGGCGCGTGGCGAGGAGTACACGTCGATCTCGGACGCCACGAACCAGGTCGAGCCCGAAAACGAGCGGTTCCTCGCCCACGAGCGGTTCGTGCTCGACGAGGTGGTTCCGTGGGCCGAGCAGACGTTCGGGGCCTCTGCCCGACGCGAGGAGCGGGCGGTGTTCGGGTTCTCGAACGGCGGCGTCTGGGCCGCCTTCCAGGGCATCCGCCACCCCGACGTGTTCGGCGTGGCGATCCCGTTCTCGTGCGGCGTCTGCTCGGTGGCCGTCCCGGAGGAGCCGGCGCCGGCGTCAGCGGGCCCCTCTGCCCGGTTCTACTTCCTCTCCGGGCGGCTGGAAACGAGCTTCCATGCGGCGACGAGCGGGGCCGAGGAGCGTCTGCGCGCCGCCGGCTACGACACCGTCTTCCGGGAGCGCGTGGCCGGCCACGACGATCTCATGTGGAACGAGCAGTTCGTCGACGCGGTCCGGTGGGCCTTCGACGCCCTCGTCCCCGCCCCGACCGAGTAACGATCCCGGGGCGGGCGTTGGGACGGCAGCACGAGTTCGCGCCCGGCCGCAACGCCTCATCTCCACCCCACCACACCAGGCCCGCTCCCCTTCCCCCCGCTTTGTAGCTATGCGAGGGCCGTTCCCCGGCCGATCCCTCTGCCCTGAGTCCCGCCTCCCTATGAGCCGTCCCGTCGCCCTCGCCTGGGCCGCCGCGTTCCTGGCCCTCACGGGCTGCCGGTCCCAGGAGGCCGTGCTGCGGTCGCTCCCACCGGACGCCCCTCCCATCGAGTACTCCCTGCGGATCCCGGAGGGCTATGACGTGCGCTCGGCCGGGTTCGGCGCCACCTACAAGCCCGGCGACGCCGGCAACGGGTACCTCGTCGGCCCCCTCTTCCTCTCGACCGACGGGAGCGCCCAGCAGCAGTCGTTCGTCCACGTCTTCGCCGTGGAACGAGCGACGGGCCAAGAGGTGCTCCTCGTGTACGGGGGCGACGGCCAGCGCGCCGATCCCCTCCTCATCTACCGTCTCGAGCGGGGCGAGGCTCAGCGCCAACCGGGGCCGAGCCGATGACGTGGAGGGCGCCCGGGGCCTCTCGTTCACGATGCCGACCCGGGGGCACATTCGTCCGGAACGGGCCCCAGCGCCTCCTACGCTCGCCCCGCGACGGACGAGGAGGTCCTCGCCACGTGGGCGGTCATGGTGCAGCTCCGACCGCACCTCCGCCGGGACGACTACGTCGCCACCATCCGCCGGATGATGGGGGCGGAGCGGTACGGAATGGCCCCCGTTTGGGAGGGCGGCGTGGTGCGGGCCGTGGCGGGGTGCCGTTTGGTTGAGATTCTCCACAGCGGGCGGATCCTGTCCGTCGACGATTGGGTCACGGACGAACGAGTGCGCTCGGCCGGGCACGGGAAGCGGCTCCTTGACGCATTGAGGGCGGAAGCGCGAGCGCTCGGATGTGCGCAGATCCACCTCGACTCGGACATATGGCGGGCCCAGGCGCACCGGTTCTACGCCCGGGAGGGGGTCACCCTCCTCGACTTCTACGTCACCGCAGAGGTGTAAGTAGGGTAGGCGGGGTTCCGCAGTGCTCGGCTCGCACTGGTCGCCTTCACCCCCTGGAGCACCGTCTCGATGCCCCGGGCCGCGGCGCTCGGTCTGGTGACGCCTCGTGGGTGGCCCCCGTCGCCCCTCTCTAACGTCGCCCCCTGCGGGCCTGACGACCGGCGGATCTACAGTTGGGGCCGGAGATGAAGGGCGCGCTCCACGCGCTTCCGGTAGGTCCGGCCGCTCCGCCACCGCTGCCCTCTCCGAACGCGGAGTTCGTAGACCCCGGAAGAGAGGCTCGACCTCCACCACCTGGCTGGCGTTGACGATGAGCGAGCGGTGCACCCGAACGAACTGCGCGGGGGTCGAGCTTGTCCTCGAGGGCGGACAGCGTGGCACGGGCTAGGTAGACGTCGGACCCGACGTGGACCCGGACGTAGTTCAGCTCCCATTCGAAGGCGTCCACGTCGCCGACGTCCACGAGGCGGATGCGGGACCCCATCCGGACGCCGAGACGCACCAGCGGTCGGGGCGTGGGGGGGGCCGTTCGGAGCGCCGTGGGCGCGGGACGGCTCGTCCTCTGGCGCGACGTGGGAACGGATCCGGCCGACGACCTCATCGAGGCGGGCGCGGCGGAAGGGTTTGAGCAGGTAGTCGAAGGCGCGGACCTCGAACGCCTCGGCGGCGTGCTCGCCGTAGGCCGTGGCGAACACGACCACCGGTGCGGTGTCCGGCCCGAGCGACCGGACCACCTCGAACCCCCCGCCCTCGGGCATCCGGATGTCCAGGAAGGCGACGTCGGGTTGGAGAGCGTGGATGGCGTCGACGGCCTCCCGACCGGTCCCGGCCTCCCCGACCACCCGCACATCGTCGTGAGACGCCAGGAGACGCCGGAGACGCTGCCGGGCCAGCGGCTCATCGTCGGCGATGACAACGGAGAGAGGACGGCCCATGGGGAGATCAGCCGATGAGCCGATGGGGTCCGGTCAACACTCCGGCGGCGTCGGTCGGCCCAGGGTGCGGACGCGGAGTTCCCACAGGAAGGCATCGATGTCCCTGTGGAGCTCGGTGACCGCTAGCCCGATCGCGTGGGCATGGGGCGTGCGCCCGCACGAGGCGGCGAACGGCGCACGGGCCGCAGAGCCCCGTTCGACGATCCCGGCGCGGCGAAGGATCTTGAGGTGCTGCCGGATGGTCGGTTTCGACAGGCCCGTCCTCCTCTCGATCTCGCCGTACGCGAGGGGACCCTCCTGGGCGAGGAGTTGGAGGATGTAGAGACGCGAGGGGTGGCTCAGAGAGCGAGCCGCCCAGGCGAGCCCTTGCAATCGTGGTGGCGGGGCGTCAGCCATCGGGGGAGGGTGCGAGGGAACAGGTGGCCCGATGGTAGGGCGAGAGCCGGGCCGCGTCCCCTCGTGAGTTGCGAAGTGGAGGCCTCTGTACACGAGCGGCAACGGTCGGCACCTGGGGCGTGCCGTCCATGAAAAGCTCCTCAGCAGAGTCCCGGGGCACCCCGGTGTGCCCCGCTCCGCGACGCTGGGTACGTCCTCACCGACGCTCGTCCCCGGCGTGGCCCCGTTCGTCCCAGGCGGCGGCCCCGCCCCCGAGAGGCCCCGTAGCGTGGTGCGCTCCTCCCGCCGGGGGCCGTCCCCGATCCAGCACCGCGACTCGCACACTGCTCCCCGTCCATGACTCTGAACCGGCTCATCGCCTCCTCTCCTCCTCAGCGCCGGGGCCTCCGCACAAACCGGACGCATCGCCGGCATCGTCACCGACGCCGCGACCGGGGAGGCCATCCCCGGCGCGAACGTCCTCGTCCTCGGGACGACGCTCGGCGCGGCCACCGATACCGACGGCCGCTACGCCATCGAGGGCGTCCCCGCCGGCTCCCAGGCCGTCCGCGTCACGTTCATCGGCTACACCCGCCAGGAGATCCCCGTCACCGTCGTCGCCGGCCAGACCGTGACCGTGGACGCTCCCCTCCGCGCCGACGCCGTCGGCCTCGACGAGGTCGTCGTGACCGGGGGCGGGGCCGGCATCGAGGCCCGCCGCCTCACGACGACGGTCGAGTCCATCACCCCGCAGCAGATCGCCGAGATCCCGGCCATCCGGCTCGAGGACATCCTCCAGGCCAACCTCGCCAACTCCCAGGTCCGCCTCTCGTCCGGCCAGCCCGGCACGGCGTCCCTGCTCCGCTCACGTGGGGTCATCTCGGCCAACGCCTCGACCACGCCGGTCATCTACGTCGACGGCGTCCGCGTCGACAACCTCAACACGGCGGCGGCGCTCGACCTCGCGACGGGCGGGGCCCAGTCCAGCGCGCTGGCGGACATCCCCGTCGAGAACATCGAGCGGATCGAGTTCCTCAAGGGCGGCGCCGCGACGACGCTCTACGGATCGGACGCGGCGAACGGCGTGATCCAGATCTTCACCAAGCGGGGCATCCCCGGCCGGAGCACGCTCGAGTTCGAGACCCAGGTCGGCGCGGTCGAGGGCACGCGCGACTTCCTCCGGTTCCAGGAAACGGCCGACGTCCTGTTCCGCACCGGGCTCTACCAGAGCTACCGCGTGGGGGGGTCCGGCGGCGCCTCGGGCCTGACGTACAGCTTCTCCGGCCGGGCCGTCTCCGACGACGGGTTCCGCTACGGGAACGAGAACCGGCGCTACGACCTCCGCACCTCGCTCTCCGGCCAGGTCACCCCGATCACCCGGTACACGGGCTCGTTCGCCTACACCAACACCGCGTTCACGCGCGACTTCAACGCCAACTTCTCGAACGGCTCCTTCGGCAACCTCGAGTCGGGCGCCTTCGGGTACCTCCCGGACCTCTCGGCGGACGAGTTCGGCGGGTCCGCGACAGCGTCCGGACGTTTATCGACCTCCTCGACCAGAACTACGCGACCAACCGGTTCCAGACGTCCCAACAGCTCCGGTTCGCGCCGACCCCGTCGCTCGTGTTCCAGGCCACGGGCGGGCTCGACTACCGCGTCGCCGAGACCGAGCAGATCCTGACGAACGCCTACCTCATCAAGGGGGGGTTCGCCGCCCCGGGCGCGACGGACGAGGGGTCCATCGCGCTGAGTGAGCGCCGTTCGCTCGGGCTCACCCTCGAGGCCAACGTGACGCACACCGCCGAGACGGCGGTCGGGGGCGTCCCCCTCTCGGTCGTCACCATCGCGGGCAGCCAGGTGTTCCGCACCGAGGACGACCAGCTCCAGACCTTCGCGTCCCAGGTCACCGAGGGGTCCGGCACGATCAACAACGCGGGCGACGTGACGTCGACCGGGTTCACGCTCGACGTCGCCAACTACGGCGTCTACCTCCAGGAGAACGTCGGGGTGGCCGACCGCCTGTTCCTTGAGCTCGGCGGGCGACTCGACGGCAACTCGGCGTTTGGCGAGGACGTCGGTCTGGTGTTCTACCCGAAGGCGGGCGCCGCGTACACGCTCTCCGACGAGCCGTTCTTCGCGCGGGCCGTCCCGACGTCCGTCGTCTCGAACGTGAAGCTCCGGGCGAGCTACGGGGCCGCCGGCAACTTCCCGACGCCGTTCGTCAACGTCCGGACCATCGGGGTCTTCCCGTTCGGGTCGCTCCCGGCCTACACGTTCGACCAGCCGGGCAACCCCGACCTGCGGCCGGAGACCGTCTACACGCTCGACGCCGGGGTCGACCTCGGCCTCTCCGACAACCGGATCGCCCTCGAGGCGACCTACTACCACGCGAGGACGGTCGACGCCCTGTTCTCGGCCCCGTTCGCGCCGTCGACCGGCCAGAACAACCAGCTCCGCAACCTCGGTGAGATCGTCAACCACGGGTTCGAGTTCTCGGCGAACGCCTACGTCCTCGACTCGCGGGCCCTGACGGTCCGGCTCAACGGCTCGCTGAACACGCTCACCAACGAGGTGACCGACAACGGGGAGACGGCTGAGTTCAACGTGGGCGGGTTCCAGTTCCTGGGCTCGTTCGTCGACGAGGGCAAGCCGGTCGGGTACTTCCGCGGCAACCGGCCCGTCTTCGCCGACGACGGCAGCATCGCCGTGGCCGAGACCGAGACCGTCCTCGGGGAGACGACCATCCCGGTCGGCGACCTCCTCATCGAGCGGATCGCCGACCTCGGGAGCCCGCTCCCGGACCTGTTCGGGACCCTCGGCATGAACGTCCGATTCCGCGACTTCACGCTCGTCGTCTCGGCGGACTACCAGGGGGGCGCCCAGGGCGTCAACACCGACGACGTGCTCCGCTACTTCGGGGAGACCGGCCGGATCACCGACGAGATCCCCGCGGCCGAGCGGGCCTCGCTCCGGGCGGGCTACCTCTCCGACGACGCGGCCGTCCGCGACGTGGCCCTGGCCCGGATCGCGGAGATCGAACAGACGGCGATCCAGCTGACCGACGGCAACGTGCCGGCCCGGTCGCTCGTCCTCTCAGCGCTCGGGGTCCCCGGGTACTCATATACGAACCTCGCTGGGGCCTGGGTCGAGCCCACCGACTACCTGAAGGTGCGCCAGATCTCGCTCGGCTACCGCGTGCCGGCCCGCCTCCTCGGCGGGATCGCCCGGTCGGCCCGGGTCCAGGCGGCCGTCCTGAACCCGTTCAACGTCGCGACCTCCAACTTCGACCCCGAGATCACCGGGGCCAACGGGACCAGCGGCACCCCCGGGCTCGGTGTCCAGAATGCCCTCAACGTCGGGGGCTTCGGGTACGGGACGGAGTCGCCGCCCCGCCAGTACCTCGTCACGCTCTCCCTCGGCCTCTAACGACCCGCCCGCCCCCTTCCGGACCGCTCCCACGACATGACCAAGTTTCCCTCCCCCCTCACGGGCGCACTCTGCGTCGGGCTCGCCCTCGGGACCGCCCTCGGCGGCTGCGACCTCGCCGACCCGACCGGCGTCGACAACCCGAACCTCACGGAGGACAACGTCCTCGACACCCCGCGGCCCCTCCGCTTCTGGGTCCAGGGCCTCGAGCGCCAGACGGCCGTGGCGTTCTCGAACTACCTCACCGAGGCCGAGATCGTCTCCGACAACTACGACAACACGAACACCTTCTACGACCAGGAACTCGACCTCCTGACGCTCTCCTTCACCAACCAGAACATCAACAACACGCTCTTCGCGTTCTCCGACCTCCGCGAGTCGGCCCGCTACGGCCGCACGGTGGTCGCCGAGGCCGACGAGGGGGCGACCGACGCCGAGCTCGCGGAGACGTACTTCTTCGAGGCCGTCGCCGACGTCGTCCTCGGGCAGGCGTTCACGGCGGCCCCGCTCGAACCCGAGGGCGCCCCGGCTCAGCCGGCCGAGCACCTCCGGGCGGCGCTCGGGGCCCTCGACGAGGCCCTGGCGCTTCAGCCCGACGCCGACCGGAAGACGGGGTACCTCCTCCTCAAAGCCCGGGCCCACCACGCCCTCGGAGAACGGACGGAGGCCGTGGCGGCGGCCCAGGCCGCGCTGGCGGCCGACCCCGACTACGTCCGGTTCATCGCGTACGACGAGGGCAACGGCGTCGACAGCGACATCGAGTCGGCCCTCTTCGACCGGGCCTCGTTCGACGACCTCCAGCCGCTCCCGCGGCTCGACTTCCTCGACCCGAAGTTCGCCGTCGCGGGCGGCGCCGACGCGCCGGTCCCGCTCCTGAAGGCCGAGGAGGCCCACCTCATCCTCGCCGAGGCCTCCCTCGCCGGCGGCCAGTTGGCCCAGGCGAAGGATCGGATGCGGTCGCTCCTCGACCTCGTCGCCTCGCGGCCCCACGCCGAGGTCGACGACAACGCCGAGGGCCGGACCCAGAACAGCCCGGGCAGCCGACCCACCGCGGCCGACGTCCTCGTCCGCGCGGGCCCCGAGGCACCCTACCGGGCGGGGCTCGTCCTCACCCGCAACGGGGACGGCGTCACCGTCGACGTCCCGTCCGTTTCGGGCACGTCGGTCACAGCGGAGATGGTCGATGCGCTGGCGACCGTCGGCGAGGCCGTCCGACTCCTCTACCTCCTCCGCCAGGAGGTCTTCATCGCGGAAGGCCGCCGGATGCTCGACCTCGGGATTCGGTACCCGATCACGGAGCCGGAGGTGCTCTCCAACCCGAACGTCACGGGGGACGGCGTCACGACCGGGTTCGTCCCGGCCCCGCTCCGCCCGTACGAGTCCCAGTTCGACGCGTTCACCTCCGACGCGCTGAATGGCCAGGTGACGGTCACGATCCTCGTCGACCTCAACCAGGTCCTCGCCGAACACCGGTCCGACCCCGCCCTTGTCCCGTTCTTCTAGGAGCGCCCCTATCCACGACGAGACACGTGAGTCTGTGTGTGTGCTCACGGTCCGTCTCGTCTGGGCCGCAAGCCCCCGCGCCCCAGGGGCTTGCGGTTGATTCCTGCCGCGAATCCCGCTGTACGACCCTAGGGTGGGCCAGCCTAGCATCGTCCAACAGTTCGTCCACCACCAGCAAGACCCCGCTGAGGACCGATCCCTCCTCGCGCAGGCGCTCAAAGAGAAGGTCGCCGACTTCCTCACCGACTGGGCGGTGGGAGGCTTCCCAACAGCAGCGGCCGACCTATGGTGGGGCGACGCCCACGAGGGGGCGCTGTGGGAGGCGTTCCACATGGGGACGCGTGGGACGGACGACGGCGGGCGGGTGGCTCTACAACGAGGCCAGGGGGCGAGCCGTCTACGACCTCTTCCACATCCGCGCTCAGGAGGAATTCCTGGAGGCGAGCGGGTGCGCGGAGCAGTTCGAGGAGTAGCCGCGGTGTCCACGCTGCCGCATAACCCCATCAAGGCAGGCCCAGAGCGTGCTCGGGGCCGGGACCCAGAGGTCCGGAGGCGCTTGGCAAGGTAGAGGAGGAGTTCATCGGTCGCCTTCAGTTGCAAGCGGCTCCTACGGCGACACGAGCGGGACTCTCGCCTCCGGACGAGCCCGTCACTTGGAGAACCGCCGCGTCGTAGCGGGTCACGACACCCCACTCCGGGTCGCCCCCCTACGTCCCCATCCTCATGCGACTAGCGATCGAGCACGTTTCGAAGACCTATCCCAACGGCGTCCGCGCACTCGGCGGCGTCACGCTCACCATTCCGCCCGGGATGTACGGCCTGCTCGGACCCAACGGCGCCGGGAAGTCCACGCTCATGCGGATGCTCGCCACGCTCCAAGAACCGGACGCCGGCTCGATCCATCTCGGCGACCTCGACGTCGTTCGTCAGAAGGACCGCGTTCGTGAGACGCTCGGGTACCTCCCCCAGGAGTTCGGCGTCTACCCGAAGGTGTCCGCCGAGCGCCTGCTCGACCACTTCGCCGTGCTCAAGGGGTTCACAGACCGCCGGTCCCGCCGCGGGATCGTGGAGGCCCTCCTCCGGAAGGTGAACCTCTGGGAGAAGCGGGGGCAGAAGGTCGGCGGCTACTCCGGCGGCATGCGCCAGCGGTTCGGCGTGGCCGTCGCGCTCCTCGGCGACCCGAAGCTCATGGTCGTCGACGAGCCGACGGCCGGGCTCGACCCGGCCGAGCGCGTCCGGTTCCTGAACCTGCTGAGCGAGCTCGGCGAGCGGAGCGTCGTGATCCTCTCGACGCACATCGTCGAGGACGTCTCGGAGCTCTGCACCCGGATGGCGATCATCGACCGGGGCGAGATCCTCTTGGAGGCGGTGCCGCTGGAGGCGGTCGCGGACCTCCAGGGGTGGATCTGGCGGCGCGTGGTCGCGAAGGACGAGCTGGCGGAGGTGGAGGCGGCGCACGCGGTGATCTCGACGAAGCTGCTCGCAAGCCGGACGGTCGTCCACGTCTACGCCGAGGCCTGCCCCGGCCCCGGCTTCGAGGCCGTCGAGGCGGACCTCGAGGACGTCTACTTCAGCACGATGGCCGGCCACGTCGGCCGGCGGCATTCCCAGTCAGATCGCTTGACAGTTGAGGTGGCACGATGAAGCTCTGGAACGTCTTCCGCTTCGAGGTCGGCCACCAGCTGCGGCGGCGCTCGGTGTGGCTCTACGTCGGCGCCTTCCTGGCGCTCGTCTTCCAGACGGTCCGGGAGATGACGACCGCCGAGAGTAGCGACGTCCTCGTCAACGCCCCAGACCAACTCTTGGAGTACGTCGGCCTCGCCAGCCTGTTCGGGCTGATCGTCACGGCAGCGCTGGCCGGCGACGCGGCGACGCGCGACGTACAGGCCCGGATGGAGGGGCTCCTCTACTCGACCCCGGTCGGGAAGGGGGCCCTGCTCGGTGGCCGCTTGCTGGGCGTCCTGGCCCTGAACGTGGGGCTGATGGTGGCCGCGACGGGCGTCGTCGCCCTCGCCGTGTACACGTCCGGGGCGGCGCCCGAGATGCTGGGGCCGTTCCGGGCGGCCTCGTACGCCCGGCCCTTCCTGATCGTCGCCCTCCCGAACGCCGTCATCGGGGCGGCCCTCCTCTACGTGGCGGCGCTCTTGAGCCGGCGGGCCGTCGCGAGCTACGTCGTCGGCGCCGTCCTCTTCGTCGGCGTGTTCTTCCACCTGGGGATCACGGCCGAGGGGCTCGGGCTGTACGGGCTCGCGGCGCACCTGGACCCGCTGGGCATCATCGCGGGGGCCCTCCACGGCCGGTCGCTGACGCCGCTCGAGCAGAACACGCTGCCGGTGCCATTCGACGGGTGGATCGCGACGAACCGGCTCCTGTGGCTCGGCATCGCCGCGGTCGTCGGGCTGCTGGCCGCGCACCGGTTCCGGCTCGCGCACCACGCGCCGACGGGCGACCGCTTCCGTCGGACCAGGCGCCGCCGGCCGGCGTCGGGCTCCGCGCCTGTTTCCGGAGGGCTCTCGCACGCCCCCGTCGTCGTGCCGCACGTCCCTCGTGCGTTCGGCGGCACCGTGCGGGTGCGGCAGACGGCCGCCGTGGCCGGGCACGCCTTCCGCCAGCTCGTCGGGGGCTGGGGGTGGGTCCCGCTCGCCTTCATCGCGCTGCTCCAGGGGCTCGTCGGCCTCGAGCAGATGGAGCACCTCGACGTGCCCCTCGTGCCGACCACCGCACGCGTCGTCGCCGTGCTCTCGGGGGAGTCCTTCCCGTACTTCGTGACGGCCCTCCTCGTCTTCTACGCGGGCGAGCTCGTGTGGGGGGACCGGGAGGCGGGGCAGGCCGCCCTCGTCGACGCGGCACCGGTCCCCGACGGCGCGCTCCTGCTGGGCCGGCTGCTGGGACTCGGCCTGGTCGTCGTGGTCATCCAGGGGCTGGCGATGGGGGCCGGCCTCGCCGTCCAGGCCACCCTCGGCTACACGGACGTCGAGCTCGGCCTCTATCTCGGTATGCTCTTCGGCCTCCAGCTCATCGACTACGCGCTCTTCGCCGTCCTCGCGTTCGCAGTCCACGTCCTCGTGGACCACAAGGTCGTGGGCCACCTCGTCGCGCTGCTCCTCTACGCCTTCACTCTCGGGGCGGCCTACCTCGGCGTGGAGCACCACCTGCTCGTCTACGGCGCCGCGCCCGCTTGGACGTACGCGGAGCTGACCGGGTTCGGCGCCACGCTCCGGCCCTTCTTCCTGTTCAAGCTGTACTGGACGGGCTGGGCGCTGCTGCTGGTCGCCACCGCCTGGCTGTACCGGATGCGGGGGGCGGTGCACGGCCTGCGGGAGCGGCACCGGGCGGCGCGGCGCGGCCTCACGCCCGCCAGAGTCGGACTGGTCACCGCCGCCGTCGCGGTCGTCCTGCTCGCGGGCGGGTTCGTCTTCACCAACACGAACGTCCTCAACGAGTACCACACGGACGAGGAGGTGGCGGCGCGTCAGGCCGACTACGAGCGGCTCTACGGGCGCTACGAGGGCGCGGCGCAGCCGCGCCCGACGGCGGCCGACCTCCGCGTGGAGCTCTACCCGGAGCAGGGCACGGCCACCGTGCGCGGGACCTACCGGCTCGTCAACGCGACCGGCGTCGCCGTCGACACCCTCCACCTCGCGACCTCCGACGAGGTGGAGACGGGGCCCGTGACGTTCGACCGGGCGGCCGAGGCCGTTCACGTGGACGACGACCTCGGCCACCGGATCTATCGGCTGGCCCGCCCGCTCCTCCCCGGCGACACGCTGGCGATGCGGTTCGCCGTCCGCTACGCCCCGCGCGGGTTCACCAACGACGGCGCCGCGAACCAGCTCAACCAGGTCGTGGAACGGGGGGTCTCCGTCCGGTCGGAGGAGTGGTTGCCCCGCATCGGGTTTCAGCAAGACCGCCTCCTGACGAGCGCGCGGGCGCGGGAGGAGCACGGGCTCCCGCCGCGCCCCGCCGCCCCCCCGCTCGACGACGAGGCCGCGCGGTACGACCGGAACGCCCAGCCGCTCGTCGACCTCGACGTGACGGTCGGGACGGCCGGGGACCAGACGGCCGTGGCGCCCGGCACGCTCGTCCGGACGTGGGCTGAGGGCGGCCGGCGCTACGTCCGCTACGTAACGGATGCGCCGGTCAGCGCCGACTTCGCCGTGCTCTCCGCCCGCTACGCCGTGCGCGAGGGGCGCTGGGAGAACCCGGCGGGGCAGGACGTGGGGGTCCAGGTGTTCTACCAGCCCGGGCGGGACGAGAACGTCGACCGGTTCGCCCGCGCCGCGGAGGCCACGCTCTCGGTGCTCAGCGAGCGGCTCGGGCCCTACCCGTACCGCCAGCTCAAGATCGTCGCGTCGCCCGAACCGGGCTCGGGGGCCTCAGCGTTCTCCGGCCTCATCACCGTCCGCGACGGGCTCGCCGCCATGCGCCCGGCCGAGGACCCCCGCGACGTCGACTTCGCCTTCGCCGTGATGGCACACGAGGTGGCGCACCAGTGGTGGGGGCATCAGCTCGTGCCGGCGCACGTCGAGGGCGCGCCGGTGCTGACGGAGAGCCTCGCGTGGTACAGCGCGATGGACGTGCTGGAGGCGACCTTCGGCCCGGACCACCTCGAGCGGTTTATGGGCGTGATGCGCCAGGCGTACCTCGCCCCAAGCCCCGAGTCCGGCGTCCCGCTCCTCCGGGCGACAGAGTACTTCGATGCCTACCGGAAGGGCCCCTTCGCGATGCACGCGCTGCGGGAGTACGTCGGCGCGGAGCAGGTGGACGTGGCCCTTCGGCGCCTGCTTGCCGAGCACGGCGGCGGGGAGCCGCCGCTCCCGACCTCCCTCGACCTCTACCGCGCGCTCCAGACCGTCACGCCGGACTCACTGCGTTACCTGCTGGTGGACCTCTTCGAGCGGAACACGTACTGGAGACTCGCAGCGGAGGGGGCGACGGCCGAGCCGACGGGCACCGGGGCGTGGCGCGTCACGCTCGACGTGCGGGCGCAGAAGGTGGCCGTCGACGAGGAGGGCGTCGTGACCGAGATCCCCATAGATGACCAGATTGAGGTCGGGGTCCTCCCGGCCGACGGCGGAGCGCTCTACCGCCAGTGGCACCGGGTCCGCTCCGGACCTCAGACGATCTCGGTGACGGTACCCGGCCGACCGGCACGCGCTGGCATCGACCCCCGGCACCTCCTCATCGACACGGACCCGGCTGACAACGAGGTGGGCGTGTTAACGGTGACATCCACTGCCTCTTCCACCGCGACGGCGACGGCCGGCCCCGCCACCCGGAGAAGACGGGGTAGCCGGAACCGCCGGTGAGTCCGGTCGGGTGCGGGGCGGGGGTCTGCATACGCATCGTCGGCCCGGATAAACACGGGGGTCGGACGTATCCCCTAGACCGCCAGGGTTTTGTGTGTAACCTCCGCACGTTATCCGTCGCGGCCCTCTGTTTTTAATTCGGCCCTGCGCCGCCCAATACCTGTTCTACTGCCCTCCGACCGTCGAGGCTCACGATGCGAACGCTCTGGTGCTGGCGGTGCAAACGAGACGTGCCGATGCTGGACGAGGCCGAGTTCGAGGTCGTCCGTCAGGCCCACACCCGAGGCGTCGAGGCGATCCAGGACTACCGCCAGCGGAACGGCGCGACGTTGCAGGAGACGCCGATCCGAGAGCTACACCGCCCGGTCCGAGAGGAGTACGAGCGACTAACCGGGGCGACCGGGTTCGACGCCGACCACATCCTCAAGCACCGGCTCTCGCTCTACGGGCCGCCGTGCTCGGTGTGCGGGAAACCGCTCCGCACACCAGAGGCCAAACTCTGCGCGGCGTGCGGCGCTCCGGCCGGGCAGTAGAACCCGCCGCTGTAGGCCGACCGGGGGCGCCAGCGTCCTCGGCTATGACGGGCACGGGCGCCGGCGCCTCCTTTCGTTCGTCCACCCGCCGTGCCGTCAGCCCCGGCGGCTAAGCGGCCAAATGTTATGCTGCCTGTGAACCCCTGGCCCCTGCCCCCGAATTCGCTTGCCCAACGATATGCCTGACGATCAAGCCTCGCTTCACGCGACAGCCCTCGGAGCTTCTCTGACGGTGAAGGACCTCCAGAGAAGCGTCGGGTGGTACCGCGATGTCGTCGGCTTCGCCCTTGATCGGGAGCACGAGCGGGAGGGGACCCTCATGGCCGTGTCGCTGCGGGCCGGGGACGTCCGGGTTCTGCTGACGCAAGACGACGGGGCGCGAGGGGTGGATCGGCAGAAGGGCAAGGGGATCTCGCTCCAATTGACAACGGACCGGGACGCGATCGACGAGGTGGCGGCCCGGATCGAAGACGCTGGCGGGACGCTGGAAACGAAGCCGACCGATACGCCGTGGGGTGTTCGGGTCGCTCGGTTCCGGGATCCGGATGGTTTCAAACTGGTCCTCTCGTCGGCGGCCTAACCCCCATAATCATGAGCCTATGCGCGCCACGCGTACCTCTACTTGTTCGAGGGAGCGGGTGAGTCCCCCCCGACCGGCGTCGTGCTCGATGACGGTCACGGGATGTCAGCAGGTGACTTCCTGAGCCGCTGGCTCGTGATCGGCACCGAGGCGAAGGTGGCGGGTCCAGTCGCGGACCCGTCCGAACGATTCGGTCTTCCAGAATGGGTACGTCAGGGTGAAAAGGGGATTGGGCGGTTGTCTGCGGTGTTCCTCCCGTCACTCTGTTGGTCTCGAAGAGGCGGGGTGGGCCGTTCGTGGCGGCGCTGATCGACTGGCGCCTGTTCGAAAACCCCTTCCTCGATTTGGCCGATGTGTTCATCGCCGTCGAGGAGTTCGACGAGATCGACTCCCTGTACAGGGGTCTTCCGTCGATGGGAGAGACCGTACGTGAGAACGTGACGGGGCTCGGAGGCACAGCGGACCGACGAGCGCGCATCGAGAAGGCTTGGGCGGCTACCACGGCGAAGGCCGGCGTCTCTAGGGCGAGCGTGAGCGTGGCCACGCCGCGGGCGGGATTGGGGCACGGAGCTGAGAGCACGATGCCCGACGGCGAGGGGTTGCGCGGTGGCGGATCCGACGATCCCGGGCTCGCGGTTCCGGCCGCGGGCGCTCGTGTCGGCTCCCACGAACGCGGTCGTCCGAATCCGTTCGGCTCAGCCTGCGTACCGTACTGGTACTGTGACACACTAGATCGCGACACACTAGATCGCGTGGAATACACATGCAGGTCTCGATCCACCCCGCCGACCCGCGCCCGATCTATCTCCAGATCATGGATGAGATCCGGCGCGCCCTCGTCGTCGGCACGCTCAAGCCCGAAGACCCTCTCCCCTCGATCCGCCAACTCGCCTCGGAGCTGCGGGTCAATCCCAACACCGTGGCGCAGGCGTACCGCGAGCTCGAGCGGGAGAATGTGGTCTACGTGCAGCGCGGGCAGGGGACGTACGTGTCGCCGGACGTCCAGCCGGGGCGGGAGGAGCGCCGAGCGCTCGCGCAGGAGGTCGCCAGGCGAGCGCTGATCGACGCCCACCGGAACGGACTGGGCGCGGAGGAGCTCCTCGACGCCATCCGCACCGTCGCAGCGGAGCCCGCGGCGGCGGCTCCGGTCGCCGCCGCCGCGGGATGACGACCGTGCTCCCGCGCTTCCTCGGCCCCGGGCCGTACGCCGTCTCCACCCACGCCCTCACGAAGCGGTACGGCCGGGTCGTCGCCCTCGACGACGTCGACCTGCAAGTGCCCGAGGGCGCCGTGTACGTGCTCGCGGGGGCCAACGGCGCGGGGAAGACGACCCTCCTGGAGGTCCTGCTGGACCTCGTCCGGCCCTCCGCCGGCACGGCCGAGGTCTTCGGCCTCAACGTCCAGGCGCGGGGACCCGAGGCGAGGGCGCACGTCGGCTACGTCTCCGCCCGCCCGTACTGGGGCTACCGGTGGATGACGGCCGGCCGCCTCATCGCGTACCACGCGGCCTTCTACCCGAGCTGGGACCGCGCCTACGCCGCCCGGCTCATCGACCTCTTCGCGCTGCCCCTCGACCGGACGTTCGGCTCGCTCTCCCGGGGCTACCTCCGGCGCGTGCAGCTCGTGCTGGCTCTCGCGCACCGCCCGCGCCTGCTGCTGCTCGACGAGCCTACGGACGGGCTCGACCGGGTGGTGCGGGACGAGGTCGCCGGCATCCTCGCGGAGCACATCGCCGAGACGCCGACGACGCTCCTCCTCTCCACGCACCTGATCTACGAGGTGGATCCGCTCGCCGACCACTTGGGCGTCCTTCGCGACGGGCGCCTCGTCGCACAGGTCTCCCGGAGCCGCCTGCACCGGCTGCTGCGCAGGTACCGCGCCGAGGTGCCCGACGGGTGGGCGCCCCCGACGAGCCTCGACGGGGCCGTCGTCCGCCGCGCCGGATCCAGCCGCGAGATTCAGTGGGTCGTCTGGGGCGAGGAGGCGGAGGTCGCCGCCCACCTCACCCGGGCGGGCGCCCGGATGCGCGAGGCGGGGCCGCTCACGCTGGACGACGCCGTGCTCGCTCTCCTCCGCGCGCCCGACCCGCCGTCGCTCCGGCGGTCCGCCCTCCCGCACGAAGCGTGATCCCGCCTCCCCCCCACCTCACGCCCCCGTGGCGGGACGTCGCTCTGATGCAGCTCCGCGCCGTGTGGTTCGCCATCCGCCCGGTGGCGGTCACCGCCGCGCTCGTCGCTGCGGCCGTGACGATCCTGGTGTTCCTGCTCGCGGTCCGTGGGGGGGAGTCCTTCCGCGCCGCCCCCCAGATGGTGTACCTCGCCGCACTCGCCGGCGCCCTGCTCCCCATCGCCGTGTGGAAGGGTGAGTACGACTTCCGGTATTCCTACCTCGCGTCGATGCCGGTGGACCGGTCCCTCCACGTGCTGGCGAAGGTGGGGGCGGGGTGGGTCTGGCTCATGATCGCCGTCGGCGCGTTCCTTCTCTGGGTGGTGGGCCTCGCCGTCTTCACCGGCGGGGAGATCGGCGACGACGTCCTGCGCGTGCTGGCGAGCACCCTGCCTCCGGGCACGCCCGCCGAAGCGGCCCCCGCGTTCGCCACCCGCTGGACGACGCCCGCCTGGCAGTGGGCGACGTTCTTCGGCGCGTCGACGGCGGCCTACCTCGCGGGCAGCGCGGTCGTCCTCGCCGGCCCCCAGGTCCGGCGGACGCTCGCCGGCCTCGTGGCGGCCGGCGTCTTCCTCCTCCTCGCGGAGGACGAGGAGCTGCTCGGCGGCCTGACCGCTGGGCTCATGTGGATCGTGCGGCTGGTCATGGTCAGTCGGTACGGTCTGATGAATCTGTTCGCCGCGACCGAAGCCCACTACCTCGCGAACGACGCGGGCGAGCAGGTGGTCGCGGTGTGGGACGAGCCGCCGGTGCTCGCGGCGTGGCTCGCGGCGACGCTCGTATGGACGGGCGTCACCGCCGCCTGCCTGGTCGCCGTCGTCTGGCGCGGCCGCAGGAGCTGAGGCGGCCGACCTGGCGGTCGCCGGACCGAAGAAGATGGAGGGCGTGCAACCTCTTTGCGCGCCGCGCCGTAGCTGTGTTCTAGTTTACTAATACACCGTATCACTCCTGATATGCTGCCTTCCCCCCATCGTCAGCCGGTGGAGCCCCGCCGCCAGCGGACGCCGCACCTCCTCGCCATGCGCACGCTCGCCCTCCCGCTCCTCTCCCTCCTCCTCTCCGCCCCGCTGGCGGTCACCGCCAGCGGCTGCGCGACCGTCCAGTCCCCCGCGTCCGCCCAGACGCCGACCAACGCCGCGCCGCTGCCGCACGAAGTGGCGGTGGACTCGCTCATGACGCAGTGGGATCGGGACGACTCGCCCGGCGCAGTGGTGGGTGTGATGAGGGACGGCGAGGTGGTGTTCGCCAAGGGATACGGGATGGCGAACCTGCCGCACGCGGTGCCGAACACCGCGGAAACGCTGTTCAACATCGGTAGCATCAGCAAGCAGTTCACGGCGTTCGCGCTGGCGCTGCTCGAGGCGCGAGGCGAGTTGTCGCTGGACGACCCCGTGCGGGAGCATCTGCCGGAGCTGCCGGAGTTCGACGATGTGGTCACGCTGCGGCACGTGCTGACGCACACGAGCGGGTACCGCGAGACGTACGGGATGGGGATGCTCGCGGGAATGCCGCCGGAGCAGAGCCGCTATCCGCGGGAGGGCGCGCTCGACGTGGTGCAGCGGCAGACGGAGCTGGAGTTCCCCGCGGGCTCGAGGTGGCAGTACAACAGCAGCGCCTACGTGCTGCTCGCGATGGTCATCGAGCGGGTGACGGGCGAACCGTTCCCGCAGTGGATGGACGAGAACGTGTTCGACCCGATCGGGATGGACCGCACGGTCGTCGAACCGGACGTCGAGGCGGTGATCCCCGGCGCTGCGGATTCGTACACCGACGCCGAGGGCGAGGGGTATCTGACGGGGTTCGGCAACCGCGCCTACTGGGGCGCGGCCGACGTATACACCACCGTCGCCGATCTGGCAAAGTGGCTCGAGAACCTCGACACGGGCGAGGTCGGCGGCCGCGCCGTCCAACAGCGGATGCGCGAGCGGTTCGTCCTCACCTCTGGCGACACGCTCACCTACGCGCTCGGCATCAGAGTCGGGCAGCACCGCGGCCTCGAGCGCCTCCAGCACGGCGGGTCGCAAGCGGGCTACCGCGCCTTTTTGTCCTTCTATCCGGAGCTGGACGCGGGCGTCGTCGTGATGAGCAACTACGACGGGGTGGACGCGACGACGATCGGCGAACGCGTCGAGGAGATCTTCTTCGGCGACCGGCTCGAGCCGGTCGCGCGCGAAGCCGTGGCGACCAGCGGCGAGGACGAGCGGCCCGACGCGCCGCAGACCGTATCGACGGAGACGACCGTACCGACGGGGACCGTACCGACGGAGACGCTCGATGAGCTGGCCGGTAGGTACCAGATCCCCAATGGACCGCCGGTGACGGTCGAGCGGGAGGGCGGCCGGCTCCGTGCGCGGCTGGGCGATCGGGACTGGTTCGGGCTCGTCTCGCTCTCCGACACCGTGTTTGCAGTGGCGGCCGCCGACGCAGCGGAAGGGGACCGCATCGTCTTCCATGTCAGCCCCGACGGACGCACCGAGGGCGCGACCGCCCACATCAACGGCCGCCCGATCCCGATGTCGCGGACCCAGTGGAGCCCGGGCCCGGACGACCTGGCGGACTTCACCGGCCGGTATTTGAGCCCGGAAATCGAGACCGTGTACACGCTCCACGTCCGCGACGGGCGTCTCGTCGCGGAGCACCGGTGGAACCCGCCCCTGCCGCTCGCGCCGGTCGAGCAAGACGTCTTCGTTGGCACGGAGCAGCCGCTGCGGGTCGAGTTCCAACGCGATCAGGGCGGCGCGGTCTCCGGCTTCCGTACCTCGCTGGGGCGAACAACGGGCGTCTGGTTCGAGAAGCTGAACTGAAGCTGCCGCGCTCGGGCGGCAAACGGCAGGATCTGCGCACCGCCTCCCGTCGCTCGCTCGACGCCTGTGCGCGCTGACGCGGGATGCCGCGGGGCGGGCGCGGGCGGAGGTCCGGTTCCGGGACCTCTTCGGGCGGGAGGGGGCGGACGGGGGGCGTCCGGTTAACGGCCGGATACTGTTGGCGAAGTCGGACGAGGACCTCCCGTGCCGAGCGCGGTAGGAGTCAGATCCTTCAACCGTCTTCAAGTTCAGACCCGAACCTCGTGTTCTGCTACGCCCGCAGCGTTGGGCGACTTCGCCAACAGCGTCCCCTCGTTTATGACACGGCAGGTCGGGACAACCTGGTCTTAGGTGACATGGCACTGTGTCTTTGTCCGACCAGTGCCGTAGCGCATCTCGACGGAGTGCGGGAGGGGCGCCATGTTTCGGTAACGGCACTTCTCTTTGTCGAGGTGACAGGATGCGCTGACGACTCGTACGGCGTCCCCCTCAGTCAAACCAGGATGTAGCGGAGCCCGACGAGTCCGCCCCCGGCACCCATCAGTCCGAGTGAGCTGAGGATCGCCCACGCGGCCGGCTCGGGACGGTCGACCACGACGAGGAGCGCCACGAGGCCGGCCGCGACGAGCGCCCACCCGAGCCCCTGGAGCCGACGGAGGGCCTGGTCGGTCATCGCGGCTACCGGATCTTCGCGACGCGGGAGAGGCTGTCCTCGGCCCCCGTAAGGATGAGCGTGTGCGTGTCGAGGAGGGCCGTGTCCGGGTCTGGGACCGCACTCGTCTCGTCCGAGATCACGTCGTGGACGGCGACGACCGAGACCCGGTACCGCCGTGTGAGCGAGAGCTCCCGGAGCGTCCGCCCCTCCCACTCCCCCGGGACCGCCATCTCCTGGATGCTCAACCCGCTCCCCAGCCGGACGTAGTTGATGAGCGCGTCGCCCTGGACGATCTGGAGGGCCAAGTTCACCGCCGACTCCCGTTCGGGGAACACGGTCCGCGTGGCCCCGAGCCGGGCCATGATCCGGGCGTGGTCGGCCGAGACCACCTTGACGTAGACCTCGCGGACCTCAAGGTCCCGTAGCGCCATGACCGCCAGCGCGCTCGCGGCGATGTCGTCGCCCGTTGAGACGACGGCCCCGTCGGCCCCCCGGACGCCGACTCGGTCGAGGACCTCCCGGTCCCGGGCGTCCCCGACGACGGCGCGCGTGACGAACGAGCTCACGTGCTCGGCCTTGTCGGGGTCGAGGTCGATCGCGACCACCTCATGGCCCTCACCGTAGAGGGCTTCGGCGGCGCCGGACCCGAAGACGCCGAGGCCGACGATGACGTAGCGGTTCATGGGGTAGAGAGGAGGGCGAGGGGTCAGCCGATGCCGACCTCCTCGTAGGCGTAGCGGAACGGGGCACGACGGAGACGTCGGGCGAGGGCGGCCGCGAACGTGAGCGGGCCGACGCGGCCGACGAACATGAGGAGCACGACGGTCCACCGCCCGGCCGTCGAGAGCCCGCCCGTGACGCCCATCGAAAGGCCGACGGTATTGAACGCGCTCGCGGCCTCGAACATGAACGGGAGGAATGTGACCTCCCCGGCGGCCCCTGACCGCTGGACCCCCGAGAGCTCGGTCGAGGTGAACACGAAGATGGCCGCCGTGACCATCCCGAAGGCCACGACGAACAGGCCGACGGCCCGCTGGAGCGTCTCCTCGGGGACCGACCGGCCCCACAGGGCCACCCGGTCGTGGCCCCGCAGCCGCGCCCACGCGAGGAGTCCCAGGAGCGCGGCCGTCGTCGTCTTGATCCCGCCGGCAGTCGATCCCGGCGAGCCCCCGATCGACATGAGGAGGATCGTGAGGAAGTTCGTGTTCGAGGCGGCCGCCGCGTAGTCGACCGTGTTGAATCCGGCGGTCCGAGCCGTCACGCTGAGGAACAGGCCGTTGACGAGCTTCTGGCCCGTCGGCATCTCCGCCAGCGTCACGTCCCACTCGAACGCGGTCAGCAGGCCCCACCCTACGAGGAGGAGCAGGGCCGTCGTGGCGAGGACGAGCCGGGAGTGGATGGAGAGCCGAAATCGCTGTCCCGGCCCCGCCCTCGTGCCCCGCCAGAGGAGGAGGAGCTCCTCAAGAACGAGGAACCCGATGCCTCCAATGACGATGAGGGCCATGACGACGCCGAGAAGCCAGGGCCGGCCCTGGAACCCCACGAGCGAGTCCGAGAACGTCGAGAACCCGGCGTTGCAGAACGCGCTGACCGCGTGGAACACCGCCGGCCAGACGGCCCCGGCGGCCCCGAACTCGGGGGCCCAGAGGGCGTAGAGCGCGGCGGCGCCGACGGCCTCGGCCAGCAGCGTGAAGGCGACGACGTGGCGCGTGAGTCGCCGGTGGTCGACGTCGGCCGCTGGACCTGCCGCGCTCCGGGCAATGTCCTCGTGGCGGAGCGAGAGGCGGCGGCCGAGCGCGCTCAGGATGAGCGTCGTGAACGTGATGATCCCGAGCCCACCGAGCTGGATGAGGAGGAGGACGTAGGCCTGGCCCGCCACCGTGAAGAACGTGGCCGTGTCAACGACGATGAGGCCCGTCACACAGACGGCGCTCGTCGCTGTGAACAGGGCGTCGAGCCATGACAGCCCGGCCCCCGTGTAGAGGCCCGGCAGGACCTTGAACCCGACCGTCCCGAGGAGGATGAGGGCGAGGAACGAGCCAGCGAGGAGCTGCGGAGCCGAGAGGCTCCGCCAGGTCTCGGCCTTGCCGACGGATGAAGGGGCACGCTGGAGAGCTGAGATGGCTCTCCGCCAGGGCGCACCTGCCGAGTGCTGGCGGGACGTGCGTGGGGAGGGCGGCGTGGGTTCACCCGCCCCGTCCCCGGGGGGCCGAGGGGGCGTGGCACTCACGTTGACCAGTTGGACGGGGATGTCTCGTTGGTGGTCTCCCATCGCGCGAGGGCAGTCCGAACGGCGTCGGGCCCATCCGCATCGCGGAGGGCTCCTCGGAACTCACCGTCTCGGCACGCCCGGGCGACCTGGGCCGTCGGCCGGAGCCCCACGCCGCCGGGGGGCAGGAGGAGGAGCCAGACGATCTCCGTATCGTCGGGGGCTCTCCCCGTCGTCTCTGGCGTGTCCGGGGGCTCGTCCGGAAGGAGACCTCGCCGCGTGAGCCCAATGCCGAACACGGGCTGTGCGAGCCCCCTGATCCGGGCGTGGGGGAGGTCGACCCCCTCTCCGATCGCCGTCGACCCGAGCGCGTCCCGCTCGGCGAGGCGCTGGAGGGCCTCGGCGACCGTGGGGCCCTCGACGTGGGGAACCACGCGCTCGGCGAGCGTACGGACGACGTCGGCACGGGTCACCGGGTTCTCCCACACCACCACGCCGTCAGGGGCCAGGAGGGCCGTGAGTGGCGAGAGCGAGGGGGAGATGGGGGGGGCAGGGCGGCCGGCGACGCCGCTCGGGGAGAGGAGGCGCTTCCACCACGGCGAGGTCACGTTCGGCCCGGGCACAGCGGGGGGATCGGAGGGGAGGGGGCAGGCATTCGCCCGGCGAAAGCCATGCCGAGCCTTCCGAAGCTCGACTCGTTGACGTTGAGCGTGCTGCGTGTCCTCTCAAAACCCCGTGCCCTTCAAGATGCAATGGCTCTAGGAGCCAACAGCTTTCAGGCTGAAGGGTGGATGGGGATGCCTTGCGAAGAGGGGGAGCCCAGGCCGGCGGCACCGGGTTTGCAAGCGGCTCACCGCCCGCCAGCCCCGGCCGCCTCCGTGTCGCTCCGCACCCAGATCCTCCTCGGCTACGGGCTCGTCTTCCTCCTAGCCGGGCTTGTCATTGCCTGGTCCGTAGCGGACCTTCTCCGTCTTGGTGCCGCCTCCGACGCCATCCTCAGCGAGAACTACCGGAGCATCGAGGCGGCCGAGCAGATGCTCGACGCGCTCGAACGGCAGGACAGCGCGGTCCTCCTCTACGTCCTCGGTTCCGAGGCCGAGGGGGTGGGACAGTTCGAGTCGAACCAGGGCCGGTTCCACCGGTGGCTCGGCCGTGCCGAGGACAACGTGACGATCCCGGGCGAGGGCGCCGTCGTCGCCTCGATCGACTCGGCCTACGCGGCCTACACCGCCGCGTTCACCGGGCTCGTCGAGGCCGGCGGTGCGGCGTCTCGGAGCCCGTCCGGCGACCGCCTCACGACGGCCCGGCAGCTCTACGAAGACCGGATGCTCCCGTCGTTCCGGGCTGCTGATGCCTCCGTCGTCGCGCTCCGCGACCTCAACGAGCGGACGATGGTGGCGGCGAGCGAGCGGGCCGGCCGGGTAGCCGAGCGGGCCGTTTGGTCGGTGGCCCTCGTGAGCGCGCTCACGCTCGCCGTTGGGCTCGCGCTCGCCCTCCTCCTCGCGGGACGGATCGTCCGTCCGGTCGGGCGGATGCGGGAGGCGACGGAGCGGATCGGGGCCGGCGACCTCGACGTGACCGTCCCGGAGGGGGGGGCCGACGAACTCGGCGCGCTCGCGGCCCAGTTCAACGAGATGACCGCCCGGCTCCGGTCCTACCGCGACCTCAATGTCGAGCGGGTGGTCGCCGAGCAGCGGAAGGGGGCCGCCGTCATCGCGAGCGTCGACGACGGCCTCGTCGTGGTCCGGGCTGACCTGACGGTCGACGGGATGAACCCGGCGGCTGGCGAGGCGCTCGGAGTCGACCCGACGCTCGCCCAGGGGCGCCCGCTCCCGGACGTGGTCCACGACGGGCGGCTCCTCGAGGCGGTCCGCGACGCGGTGGCCGCGGGCGAGGGGGGCGGCGCCTCCGACCGACCGGCTGCGAGCGTTCGACCCCGGCCCGTTCCTGAGCGTCGAGCGCGACGGCGCCGAGCGGCACTACCAGTACGTCGCGACACCGGTCCGGACGCCCGAGGGAGGCTCGCTCGGCGTGATCCTCCTGCTCCGCGACGTAACCGGGCTCCGCGAGCTCGACCGGCTCAAGAGCGAGTTCGTCGCGACGGCGTCCCACGAGCTCAAGACGCCGCTGACGTCGATGGGGATGAGTGTCGGGCTTCTCCAAGAGCGTGCGGCCGCGAAGTTGTCGGCCCGCGAGCGTGAGCTCCTCGACGCCGCGGCCGAGGACGTCGACCGGCTCAAGGCCCTCGTCGGGGACCTCCTCGACCTCTCGAAGATCGAGGCCGGCCGCATCGAACTTGACCTCGCGCCCGTCCCTGTCGGCGCCCTCATCGGCCGGGCGGTTGAGCCCATGCGGCTCCAGGCCGACGAGGCCGGCGTTGCGCTCTCCTCCGAGGTGCCCACCGGGCTCCCCCCGGTCCTCGCCGATCCCACTCGCGTTACGTGGGTCGTCACGAACCTCGTCTCGAACGCGCTCCGCTACACCGACCGGGGCGGCCACATCACGGTGTCTGCATCCCGGGCTGGGGACCGCGTGGCCGTGTCTGTCGCCGACGACGGGGAGGGGATCCCGTACGCCATGCAGGGCCGGATCTTCGACAAGTTTGTCCAGGTCGAGGGCGCCCGAGCGGTTGGGGGGAGCGGGCTCGGGCTCGCGATCTCGAAGGAGATCGTCCGGGCTCACGGCGGCTCGATCGGGGTTGAGTCGGCACCCGGCGAGGGGGCCACGTTTACGTTCACCCTCCCCGTGCAAGGGGGGACGGAGAGGGGGACGACGGGGGGCTAGTCGGCGCTGTCCGCCCCGGGCTCGCCCGTCTCTGCCTCGCCGGCCTTTTCCTTGCCAGCCTTCGCCTCGCCGAGGAGGTAGCTCGTGGCCCGGCGGGGCTCGACGGACGCGGCGAGGTTGGCCCGGGCCGGGGCGAACGTCGGGTCGAGCGCGAGGGCCCGGCGGTACCGGTTCTGGGCCTCGAGCCGCTCCCCGGACACCTCGTGGAGTACGCCGAGGAGGTTGTGGGCGTCGGGTCGGGCCGCATCGAGGTCGAGGGCCCGCCGGACAAAATCGCGGGCGTCGTCGAGCTGGCGGCGGGCGATAGCCCGACGGGCGAGCTCGACGACCGAGTCGTAGTCGTCGGCCGGCTCGGGGTCGAGTGCGTCGCGGCGTCGGAGTCGGTCGACGAGCCCACGAATCTGGTCCGGCGTGAACGGCTTCGACAGGACGTCGACGGCCCCGAGCTTCATGGCCTCGACCGCGTTCCCGACCGTCCCGTGCGCCGTGACGACGACGACGTGAGCCTCCGGTTGGAGCTCGCGGAGCCGCCGGAGCACGCCGATCCCGTCGAGCCCCGGCATCCGGAGATCGAGGAGGACGAGCCACACGTCGCCCTCGGCGAGCCGGTCGAGTGCCTCGCGCCCGTCGGCCGCCGTGTCCACGTCGAGGCCGAGGCCGCCGAGCGCGGCCACGAGCGTGAGCCGGATGTTCTTCTCGTCGTCGACGACGAGCACGCGGGCGGGGGCCATAGCGGGGAGCCTCAGTCTTTGTTGGCGTCGTTCGACGACGCGGGGGCGGAGGCGTCCTCGGCCTCAAACTCGTGGAGAAGCATCCGGACCTGCTCCGGCGTGAACGGCTTCGGGAGGATCGCGGTGGCCCCGTACTTCACGGCGTCGGCCGCCACGCCGAACGTGCCCTGGGCCGAGATCAAGACGAGCCGGGTCTCGGGCACGTCGCGGTGGATGGTGTAGATGGCCTCGACGCCGTCCATCATTGGCATCTTGTAGTCGATGAGGGCGGCCCAAAACGGGCCGTCCGGGTGAGGCCGACGGGCCGCGAATACGGCCGGCGTCCCACCGGAGACGGCCTCGACCTCGTACCCCTCCGCTTCGAGGAGGGCGGTGAGCGTGAGGCGGACGTTCTTGTCGTCGTCAGCGACGAGGATGCGGCGGGTCGGCATGGCAGAGGTCGGAGGACCCCCACGGTCTCGAAAAACCGTGCCGGGCAGGGTCCCGCGTCCGTACCAGCCCCGGGAGGACGACAGGCGGCGGCGTACCTTTCAACTTGCAAGACTGCCCTCCTCTATGTCCGTCCCCCTCCACGTCCTCGTCGTCGACGACGAGCCCCGCATCCGAGCGACGCTCGCTTACCTCCTAGAAGGCGACGGTCACACGGTCGCGGCCGTCTCGAACGGGAAGGACGCCCTCGCCGCCGCCCGCCGCGACCCGTTCGACGTCGCGCTCCTCGACCTCCGCCTGGGCTCCGACGACGGGCTCGACCTCATCGGCCCGCTCCTCGAGGCGCTCCCCCGTCTCCGGATCCTCGTCATCACGGCCAACGCCACGATCGCCTCCGCCGTCGAGGCCGTCCGGCGCGGGGCCCTCGACTACCTCCCGAAGCCGTTCACGCCGGAGCAGGTCCGCCTCGCCATCGAGCAGGCCGTCGAGCGGCGGGCGCTGGAGGACCGTGTGGCGTCACTCCAGGACGCCGTCGCGGCCAAGCCCGGGGCCGAGTTGGAGAGCCGGAGCCCGGGGATGGGGGCCGTCCTCGACACGCTCCGCCTGGTGGCCCCGACCGAGGCGACGGTCCTCCTCCGCGGCGAGAGCGGGACGGGGAAGGGCGTGCTCGCCCGGGCCGTCCACGCGTGGAGCCTCCGGGCCGCCCGGCCGTTCGTGACCGTCCACGCCCCGTCGCTCTCGGCCGAGCTCTTGGAGAGCGAGCTGTTCGGCCACGTCAAGGGGGCGTTCACGGGGGCCGTCGCGACGCGGGAGGGCCGCGTGGCCCAGGCCGAGGGCGGGACCCTCTTCGTCGACGAGGTCGGCGACCTCCCGCTCGCGCTCCAGCCGAAGGTGCTCCGGTTCCTCCAGGACCGGGAGTACGAGCGGGTCGGCGACCCCGAGACGCGCCGGGCCGACGTCCGCCTCGTGGCCGCGACGAACCGGGACCTCGACCGGATGGCCGCCGAGGGCACGTTCCGCGAGGATCTGCTGTACCGGCTCCGGGTCATCGAGGTGGAGGTCCCCCCGCTCCGCGAGCGCCCCGAGGACGTCGTCCCGCTCGCGGAAGGGATGCTCGCCCACTTCGGCCGGCGCTACGGGCGGGCGTTCGAGGGGTTCACCCCCGATGCCGAGCGGGCGCTCGTCGGGCACGGCTGGCCGGGCAACGTCCGAGAGCTCCAGAACGCCGTCGAACGGGCGGCCATCCTGTGTGCTGACGCATGCGTGGGGCCGGCCTCGCTCCCGACCGGCGCCGCACGAGGGGATGGGAGCGGGACGGCCGTCACGCTCGGGGCGCCGGTGACGCTAGCCGAGTTGGAGGAGGCCCACATCCGGCGGGTCGTCGCGACGAGCGCGACGTTGGAGGCGGCGGCGCAGACACTCGGGATCGACCCGGTCACGCTCTGGCGCCGCCGCAAGAAGTATGAGATCTAGGGTCCGACTGGCGGCGGGCGCCCGAGAGACGACCGGCGCGGCGACGGCTGGGGCGTCAACCGCAGCCGTCTCCATCGGGGCACCTCCATCGCAGGCGGACGCGTCGAGCGCGTCGAGGGCGGGGCCGAGGAAGGCCGCGAGCCCGTCGGCCACCTCGCGGCGGGCGGTCCCGTCGACGCAGTAGCACGAGCGGGGCCCGTCGACCTCGCCGCGGACGAGCCCAGCCGTCTCGAGGTGCTGGGAGACCGTGACTGGGGCGAGGGACAACTCGTTGACGACCTCGCCGCAGACGCACGTCCCGCGCTCGGCTCGCTCGGCGAGCGTCCCGAGGCGGGCGAGGCGGGCGAGGCAGTTCACCGGATCAAGCCATTCGGCATGACTCATCTGTCCTCTCACAAACGGCCAGACACTGTTGGCGAAGTCCGTCTGGGACCTCCAGAGGCGGGCGTGGTAGGAGCGGTTCACTTCCGCTGCCGCCATGCTCCAGCCTCAGCCACCGGGTCCCGTCCCAGCCGACACCTCCCGCGTCGCCCGCGCCGCGTTCCCTAAGGGCTCGGCGGTGCTCACGCTCCGCGACGAGCTCGGGACCGTCTTCTCCGACGACGACTTCGCCGCGTTCTACCCCACCCTCGGCCAGCCCGCCTACCCGCCGTGGAGGCTTGCCCTCGTCACCGTCCTCCAGTTCCGCGAGGACCTCTCCGACCGGGCCGCCGCGGACGCCGTTCGCAGCCGGATCGACTGGAAGTACCTCCTCGGACTCCCGCTCGACGACGCTGGCTTCGACTTCTCCGTGCTCTCCGAGTTCAGGGCGCGGCTCGCTGGAGCACGGGGCTGAGCGCGTGCTGCTCGACCGGGTCATCGTCGCGTGTCAAGACCGTGGGCTCCTGAAGGGGCGGGGCCGCCAGCGGACCGACTCGACTCATGTCGCTGCCGACATCCGCGAGCTAAACCGTCTGGAGTTGGCCGCCGAGACGGTCCGGGCCGCCCTCAACGTGCTCGCGGCCGAGGCTCCCGACTGGGTCCAGATGCTCGCTGAGCCCGAGTGGTACGACCGCTACGGTCGCCGCGTCGAGGACTCTCGCCTTCCCCGATCGAAGGCGAAGCGCGCGGCCTACGCTGTGGCCGTGGGCACGGACGGGTATGCAGTCCTCGACGCCGTCGAGCGCGAGGACGCTCCACCGGGCCTCGCGTCGCTCCCAGTCGTCGACACACTCCGCCGCGTGTGGAGCAGGCATTACGAGCGAGACGGAGGCTCCGCTCGTCTTCGCGAACTCCGTGGGCGTGGCCCAGAGAAGGGAGACTCGGTCGAGTCCCCGTACGATGTCGAGGCGAGGTACCGAACCAAGCGCGCGACGACGTGGACGGGCTACATGGTCCACCTGACCGAGACGTGCGACGACGACCGGCCCCGTCTTGTCGTTCACGCCGATACGACGGCGGGCGACGTCCACGAGGCGATGCGGACCGACGCCATCCTCGGCGCCCTCGACGAGCGGGGGCTTTCGGCCACCGAGCACCTGGCCGACGCGGCCTACGTCAGCGCGGACCTGCTGGTGAGTGCGGAGGACCGCTACGGCGTTCGACTCGTCGGGCCGCCCCGAAAGGACGTGAGTTGGCAGGCGCGAACGGAAGGCGGGTACACGACCGACTGCTTTGATCTGGACTGGGGCCGCGCGGTCGCGACGTGCCCGGAGGGCGAAGACAGCCGGTCGTGGCGGACCTACACCGACCGAGACCGTGGTGAGTACATCGTCGCCCAGTTCTGCCCCAAGCGCCTGCCGGTCCTGCGCGGCATGGGACTTCTGCGTCCGGTCGAAGAGCGGCGGTCGGACGCTCCGGCTGCATCCAGAGCGAGAGCAGATCGCGCTGGAGGCGCTGCGGGAGGAGATGGCGACAGATGAGGGTCGGAACCGGTATGCGGCTCGCGCAGGCATCGAGGGCACGCTTTCACAGGGCATCCGAGCGATGGGGCTGAGGCGGTCGCGGTACCGGGGACTCGACAAGACCCGGACTCGGGCATATCGCGACGGCGGCCGCGCTCTCAGCCGACCGGGCTACGGCGTGGCTCCGAGGCCGACCGCTGGCGCCGACCCGCACGTCCCGCTTCGCAGCGCTGGCGGCATGAACGGACTTCGCCAACAGTATCCGGCCATTTGTGCCGCTGGCGGAAACCATCGTACCGGCCCGTGCACCCGGGTTGGACCAAGCCGCCCGCGACGCTCCCCTCACTCGACCACCGTGAAGAAACGGGTTCCGACAAACGTCTCGCCGATGACGCGGACCGTGAACACGCCCGGCGTGGGCGCGTCGCCGAGGCTGACCTGGACCGGCCCGCTCATGGCCATCTCGCGGTCCAGGACCACGGCTACACGTCGCCCGAGTGCATCGTACACTGTTGCGATTACGCGTTGGGGCTCGGGTACGGCGATTTCTACTGCAGCGCGGCCGGAGGTCGGATTCGGGTACACGGGACCCACCACGGCCTGCCGGTCCGCGACCTCGGGATCGCTGGCGACGGGAGCCCCGACTCCATTGGCGGTGCCGGGAGTTGGGGGCACGACGAACGCAAAGTCACCGCTGGCCTGCCGCTGCATGGACCCCTGATCCGCCGCCGCTCCAGCGGCGGCGGCAGCGTCCGACTCGTCGACGAACACGGCGTCGACCAGCTCAGAACTCCCCTCGTCGTACGTCGATCCGAGAGTGGGGCCGTCCCCATTCACGAGAGTGACGCCTACGAACGATTGCGGTGTGGGGGAGCCCGGCGTACGAACGACGAGGAAGCCGTCCGCTCCCGTCGTGAGGCCGTCGAGATCTTCGACGCCTACGACCCGTCGGTCCCCGTCGTAATACACGAGGGCGAAGCCGTCAGCCGTCGCTACGACTGGATCACCGTCGACGCGGATCTCGACGAACGGCGTCGCAGTGCTACTGACGACCGAGTCGTACTCGTTGATGAGGAGCCCGACCACTGCCAGGTCGTCGTCGATGATCTCAATGGTCGCCGCCTGGTCGCCGTCTTCCGCGGCACGTCCGCCTATAGCGTCGATGCTCACCGTGACGATCACGTCGTCCTCGTGCTCGTCGTCGTCGACGGCCATGAACAGAGCGGTCGCCGACGACACGCCGCTCGCGATGACGACCTCGGCAGGTGCCTCGAACTCGCCGTCCCCGCCGGTGCCGTCGCCGTAGACGTAGGCCAATCCGACCGTGACGTCTCCGGCGGCGACCGCCCCGCCGGCTAGGGCAACAGTGACCGTCGACGTGCCGCCCTCTGCGATCGAGGTGGGGTCGACGGAGAGCCGAACCAGCGGCTCGTCGTTGTCGCGGACCATCAGTGTCACGCGCTGGTCGCCGGCTTCGATCGCCCCTCCCGTGACCGACGAGATCGACACCACGACGGTCTCGTCGTCGAAGTCGTCGTCCTCCGCCGTCGAGATCGCAGCCGTCCCAGATCGTTCACCCGCAGGAATCAAGATCGTCGTCGCCACCGAGATGTCCTCTTCCTCTGCCGTCCCGCCGTCTGTGGAGAGCCCAACCGTAACGGCCTCGACAAGTGCGGCCGAGAGCGTGGCCGTCAGAGTCGCGCCGGCACCTTCGCTGACCGACGTCGGGTCGAGGGACAGCGTGACGACCGGGGTTGGGTCGTCGTCGTCGATGATGGTCAGGGTCGCTCTCTGACTGCCGACCTCGACCGCGTCCCCAGTGACGGCAGCGATCGAGACCTCGACCTGGACGTCTACGCCGTCCACGTCGTCGTTGGTCGCTGTGAACAGCGCGGTCGCCGCGGTCTCTCCGTCTCCGATGACAATCGACGCGGGTCCTTCGTAGGCGTTCACGTCCCCGTCGTACGACAACGCGACCGTGACGGCGCCGTCGGCGCCCACCCCTTCCGGAAGGGACACGGTCAACGTCGACGTGTCGCCCTCGACGATCGAGAGCGGAGAGGCCGAAAGCGTCACGCCGGGCACGTCGTCGTCGGTGATCTCGACGGAGGCCGACTGAACTCCGTCTTCGACAGCTCCCCCCCCCCGCTCACGTTGGTGATGGAGACCGTGACGGACTCGTCGTCGAAGTCGGCATCCTGGGTCGCGGTGAGGACGGTCGTCGCCGTCGTAGCGCCGGCCACCACGGTGACCGTGCTCGCCCCGAGCGATGCCGTCCCGCCGCGTGCGGCGAGAGACACCCTCGTATCGGTGCCCGTGCTCCCCGAGAGCCGGACGGTGACGGTCGCCTGGTCTCCTTCGAGGAGCGCTCTCGGGGCTACCGTCAGCGTGACGAGCGGGACGTCGTCGTCGTCGATCGTGATCGTCACGGACTGCGTGCCGTCTTCGGTCTCCCCGCCGCCACCGGACACGCTGACTATCGAGACGACGACGGACTCGTCGGCGAAATCGGAGTCCTGTGATGGAGTCAGCGTGACGCTCCCAGTCGTCGACCCGGAAGGGATGGTGACGAAGGAGGCCGAGAGGTCGAAGGCGTCGTCGTCACCGGCCGCGTCGAGCGTCACGGTCGTCGCTTCGCTGGCAGCTTTGGAGAGAGAGACCGTGATGGTGGAAGTGGAGCCCCCCTCAGTCAGCGATGACGGAGCGGCTGACAGGGACACGGTCGGCACTGGGACTCCAGGGGACGGGGCTGGCGGGGGGGCGGGTGGAGACTGGGCAGCGGCGGGAAGCGCGGCACAGAGGGCCGCGACAACGAAGAGGATGCGACGGGACATGGGGGGCGGGCTCAGCGGACGACGGTCAGCTTGTGGGTGAAGAGACGTCCCCCCCCGGAGTGCGGCCGGACTTCAGTCCGGACGACGTACACGCCCGCGGCGAGCGCGTCGACCCCGAGGTCGAGCGTGTGCCATCCGGCCGGGCGGTCTCCGGCCGACACGGTCGACACGCGTCGGCCGAGGAGGTCGAACACCCCGATGTCCAGACTCGCGTCCTCGGGGAACTCGTACGCGACGCGGGCTGCCGAACGGGTCGGGTTCGGAACAGGGGCTCTGACCACGAACTGGTCGGGGAGGTCGATCTCCTGCCGCGAGACACCTTCGAACCGAAGGACGAACCGGTCCTCCATTCGACGGGCGGCGGCCGGCCCGATCGGGAGCAGGTCGAGAGAGGCGGAGGGGATAGCCACGTCGTCCGGCTCGGACCGAGTGGTGTCGGGCGACGAGGTGCGGAGAGAAGGCGGGGCGACATCGAAGGCGTACGTCGCTCCTGCAGACAGGCGCGTCTCGGCCCCCGTCTCTCGGTCCATGAGGGTCACGGTCATCTCCCCCGCCGCGTCGGGGGGGGCCACCAATGACCACCTGAGCGTGCTCGCGGAGAGCCCCGCATAGGACATCGCAACGTCCACGTCGACCGAGTCCTCGCCCTCCTGGGGCTGCGGTCGTGTGTCGATGGCCAGTAGCGCGCCGTCGGCCCCCCGAGTCCCCGCCAGAACGTAGGCTGAAGAGGGCGGAATGAGCGCGTAGGCGTCGAGAGAGTCAGGGCCTACGTCAGCCCCGTCGACGCCGAAGGCGACGAACACGCTCGATCCGCGCTCCCCAGACTCCGTCGTGCCGGTCAACCGCAGGCCGAAGATGGTCGCGGCTTGACGAGCGGACTGTGGGCTGGCGGTCCGCGCCGCACGGGCGTCCGCAGGTGCGACGAGGGTGGGGTCGGGCGCGGTGGCCTGGACCCAGAACCCCCGCCCCACCGGGATCTCCCCGCTACCCAACGTCCCGGTGATCCCGTTCCAGGTCAGGTACTCGGCCGAGGCCGGATCGTAGGTGTAGACCGCGTTCGAGAGCCCTGCCTTCGTCCACCCCGACACGTCCCAGTCGAGCGGAGCGTTGAGCGGGTTGCCGGCGAGGTTCCACCCGTCGTGGGCCGGGCTGCCGGTGTCGGTGTAGGAGAGGGCTGGGAAGGCGAACGGGAGCGCGGGCTCAACTCCGGTGACCGAGAGGACCTTGGGGAAGGTGCCTGTGGCCGAGGAGGAGGTCGGGTCGTCGGCCTCAAAGACGTAAGCGAACACGCCGCTGCCGGGTGCCAAGTCCGTTCCCGATGAGGTGACGGTAGCGTATCCGGTCGCGGCATCGCCCGCGGCGGACTCGTCGTAGACGTAGACCGTCGGGTCGCCGTCTGGCTCGTCGCTTCCAGGGAACCCCTGGGTCCAGACGGGCGCCAGAAGGTCTCCGACGGTCGTCGCTCCGAGCGGGGCGGCCAGTTGGTGCCACCCCTCGGGACCCGTGAGCGTCAGGGCGGCGGTGACGACCGGGCCGGGGCCGCCTGGGAGCACTTGGATCCGGTCCCCGTTGTTGAGGAAAGCGTCCGTCGCGCTTAGAGCGGCGACCGACGACAACGAGGCTTGGAGGCCCTGGTCTCTCCCCCAGGCGTTCCATGTCTGTGTGGAGGGGGCGAACCGGACCAGCTTCGACTCCCCATTCAGTTCGCCAACGAGCCACACAGTCCCCTCAGCGACGCTGATTTTCGAGAACTCGGCGGTGCCGTACTCGGCCAGGAGAGGGTACGACGCCCATTCCTCTGTCGAGGGCTGGAATGACGCGAGGCCGGCCGGCGTTGCGACCCAGATCGTCCCGTCTGATAAGCGCGTGAGAGCCTGCACGTCGTTCGAGGGGAGCGGCGAGTCGGCCGCGGTGTACGTGGTGATCGGCTGGGGGGTACCTCCCGGTTCAAACCGGGTGAGCCCTCCCGAGTGGGCGACCCAGACCGCTGTTGCGGACTCGGCGGCGAGCGGTCCGCACAGGCTTCCCGCCTCCGGGTATTCCGTCTCGCTAGACGACGAGTACCGCACGATAGTGGTCGAACTTGAAGCCGAGGTCCAATCCTCCTTGCACGCCCACGCATCCGTGTCGCGGATGCCCGAGACGTATCGGACACCGATACACGTCGCGAGATACCCACCCTCATTGCTGTAGGTGAGTTCGGTCGCCATCGTCCCGTCCTCGCGGATCGAGAGGGCTCGAGCATTGGTGCAGTCGTACCTGTCAGTGTCGGTGATCTGACTGGAGAACCGGCCACCGAACCAGGCTGCTCCGTCCGGTGCGACGCTGCTCAGGAGAGGCCCCGTCGCATCCAGGTTCACAGGGATTGGCTGGGACGCACCCCACGCCTGGCCGGTCCACCACCGAACGCCGTCTCCTGACCGAGCTACAACGTGTCCGGCCGAATTCGCGACGACGGGACCTACGGGGATGTCTGATGCTACGACGACCGTCGTTCCGGTCGTGAACGAACGGGCACCTGACCACGGAGACGACGGCCGTGATGTGTCGTCTGCTCGCACGCGCCAGTAATACGTCCGGTCGTCGAGGAGCATGGTCCCCTCGGGGACGTCATACGACGTTCCAGTCACGCTCTGGTCCACAGCGAGGTCTCCGAACCCGGACGACGCGGAGATTTGGACACGATACGAGGTCGCGCCTGAGACGGAGGACCACGACAGGGCGGGTGTCCGGACCACGTCGGCCGAGTTCGCGGCCGGCCGGCCCAATGTGGGAGCTGCGAGTATGTCCGGGAGGGCGACGATGCCAAGGCCCGCATCGGTCCCGGCCCAAACGCGCGTCGGGCTCATGGCCTTCACGACAGCCACACTGTTGCTCGGCAGCCCCACGCCCGGCTCCTCGGCGCGGAAGGCCGTCCATTCTGTCGGGTCGGCGAGGTTCCCCGTCGTCGAGAACAGGCCGCCCCCCGTCCCATCCGAGGGTTCGGACGCGAGCCAGAGCGTGTTCCCCACCCGATCGACGGACGTGAAGGCCCCGTCCGGTGAGGCGACGAGTTCGGCGGTCAAGGCTCCTTCCGGCGGGGCGCGGAAGGCATGGGCGACTCTGGCCGCCGTGCCCCCTGTGCGGGTCCACGTTGAACCGTCATACGTCCCCATCCGGCCCCGCCTTGTGGCGAGAGCCTGACCCTGCGCACGGGCGAGGGACTGGCCGTCGGCCTCTTCGGGCGAGCAGAGGTCGACGTTGTTTTCGCCCCCCGTCCCGTACATCTCGTACGCCGCGCGGAGGTACTCGCCGTCCCACTGGAGGTCCCGGGTGTTTTCGAGACATAGCCCAACGGTCGGACGAGCGAAGCGCTCCACGAATTCCCACGTCTCGGGGGTCGTCGAGGTGCCGCCGGCCGTGCGGCGGTATTCGTAGATCCCGCCGCGGGGCTCGGGGTCGTCCTCGCCGCCGGGTCCGTGGACCGCGACCCACATCGTGTCGCCCGTGACGGACTCGGTGACGGCGCGGATGGGACCGGGCTGGACGAACTGCCGGCGCGCGGGTTCGTAGCGGTTCATCAAGAACAGACCGGCTTCGGTTCCTACCCAGACCTCGTACACATTGTTGAAGCGGTCGGCCTCGGCGGTAGGTCGATGCATGCGGAGAGCCGTCACGACGTCCGAGTCGCCCTCATCAAAGTCACCTGGAAGGTCGGCGAAGACACCTGGGAAACCGACGCCGCCGGTGTAAGCGCCCTCACTAATAAAGCTACCGCCAAAGTCAAGGACGCTGAGTCCCTCATCGGTACCGACCCACGTCGGACCCGCCCCACCGACACCGTAGCCATTGTCCTTGGACTCCGAGAGGGCAGTGACGCGTCGACCGAGCATGGCCGTGTTCCGATCCGTGAAGACGGACACCGGGCGGAGTGGGCTAGACCCTCTGTCATCCGAGACCAGGACGAGCCCCTCGGTCGTCCCAACCAAAGCATTGATGTCAATATCGTAGGCAGGATAGATGACCGTCACACTGTCGGAAGGGAGCCCGTCGAGACGGTCGAGAACGAACCAGTCGTTCGGGAGACCGGGCCGGGACGGCAACGGAATCGGTCTTCTGTTCTCACCACGATGTCGTGTGCGACTGCGCGAGGTGCTCGTTGAACGCCATCCCGAGCCCGTCCACCCGGTCACCACCCGCGGCCTCAAACCGCCGGCCCTGAATCCCGATCGCTCCCACGGCCGGGCTCCCAGGCAAGAGGTCTGCGTAGCGGAACTCGATAGTGTGGCCGTCCCAATATTCGCTGTCGTCCAGATCCAAGACGACCTGGAACGTGAGCCGAGTGTCAGGTTGCCCGCGAAGACGGACGTTGTCGTACTGAATGATGGTCTGGCCGTTGTACCCCCCGCTGGCCACGTAGACCTCTCCTCCGACCGACAGGTCGAGGTCAGCCCAGAACGGCGCGATCGTGTCGTCCGGCGCGGACGGGCTCGGCATCTGAACCGGAGCCTTCGTGGACCCATCGAACGGCGAAAACGTGAGGAGCCCATTGCTATGGACACGAACAGATCTATAACGCCCTTCCCTGTAGTAGAAATCGGCCCCTCCCCACGTAGCGGTTACGTACCCCTCATCGCGAGCCGGGGCCGTCCCCGTCGGAATCCAGTCGGTGAGGAGTGTCCCCGTCGTAGAGATGTCCTGGAACGCATACTCCGTACCCTCCGGGTCCTCAGCCCTCCACCACCAATAGCCATTGGCGTCGGGACCGCCTTCGATTCCTACTGAGGGGCTGGCCTGGCTTGTGGCTCGTGCCTGGACCTGCGCCGTTGGCTTGGCAGAGTCAATCGGTCTCTCCTGCGATTGAACTCGAGCCGAAAGCGAGCCAAAGAGAAGGACGAGGAGCACGTGCGAGAGAACGGCGAGGCAGTGACGCATTGGGTTGGCAGGGAGGGGGCGAATGCGGGAGCGACCGTGCACCTCAAGAACATATAGACATGGGGGTATTTGTCGTCGGCTAGGCCAATGAGCCACAACCCCATTAGGCAAGCAACCTTCGGCACATTCTCCCTCTGGGTCCTCCGGCCCGTCGGCCCTAGATTCGCGCCCACACCACCGCACCCCGCCCATGACCGCCTCTCGTCCGATCCGTTGCGCGGGGTTCTGCGTGCTCGCCCTTCTCGTCGCCGCGTCCGTCACGGCCCAGCCCGCGCCCGACCTCACCGCAGCCGACGCGCTCGACACCGCCGTCGACTCCCTGCTGGAGGCTGAAGCCTACGCCGAGGCCGAGGCCGCCGCTCGCGAGGCCGTCCGGCTCACCGAGGCCGCCGCTGGCCCCGACGACGCCCGACTAGCGGACCGCCTCAGCACGCTCGCGTATCTGCGGCTAGACGGCGGCGCGCTTCAGGACGCCGAGTCACTCTTCACCCGCGCCCTCGCCATCGCGGAGAAGGTGCCCGGGCAGCCCGACCTCGCGGACCACCTCGCCAACCTAGGGTTCGTCCGCCAAAAGCTCGGGATGCACGAGAGCGCAAACCCTTTGTTCGAGCGCGCGATCACGGCCTACGAGGCGGCTGGGGACACGATCGGCGTGGGTGAGAGCCACTTTAACCTCGCGCTCGGCCACTTCTACGTCGGGGCGTACGCGGAGGCCCGGCCACACTACGAGCAGGCACTGTCCTTGCTCGGGAGCGTTTACGGGCCGGAGGACGCCAACCTCGCGTACCCCCTCACAGGGCTCGCGCGGCTCGACCACGCCATGGGCGACTACGCCGCTGCCCGCGCGGGCTATGAGCGTGCAGTCGCCCTCCGCGAGGCCGAGCTCGGGCCGGACCACCCGGCCGTCGCCAACGGCCGGAACGAGCTGGGCTTTCTCCTCATCGAGATCGGAGATTACGCCGAGGCGGCGCGTGTCTCAGAGCAGGTCATCGCTGCGACCGACTCAGTCCGGGGCGCCGAGGCTGAGGCGACGCGGGCGCTCTATAATCTCGGCGTTGCCCGCGCCCGTCTCGGCCAAGCCGCCGAGGCAACTACGGCGTTTGAGCGCCTGCGGGAGCTCCGTGAAGCCACGCTCGGGCCGGACCATCCCGGTGTGGCACAAGCCCTCGCCGAGCTGGCAGGGCTCGCCGAACAGACCGGGGACCTGGAGCGTGCCCGCGCCCTCTACCGTCGGGCCGCCGACATCCGGTCTGCCGCGCTGGGCCCGGACCACCCCAACGTCGCCGCGACCCTCGACGCCCTGGCATGGGTCGACGCACGTCTGGGAGCGACGGACAGCGCCGTCTCCCAGGCGCGTCACGCCCTCGCCATCTGGAACCGCGCGCTCCCCGCTGGACACCCGAGCACGGCCCTGAGCCAGACCGGCCTCGCCGACATTTTGCTCCTGGCCGGGGCTGACGCCGAGGCTGAGAGCCTACTCCTCGCGTCGAGCGCCGCCCTCACCAGCCACGCCCGGACCACGCTCGCCGATCTCTCGTGGGCCGAGCAACGGGCGTTCCTCGACGCCACGCTCCGCCGTCAGGCCGGCGTCGTCCTCACGGCGTTCCAGGACTCGCCGTCGCTTCCCGAGGCGTACTCCGAAGTCGCCGGGTGGAAGGGGCTCCTCCTGCATGGGCTCCGCCGCCAGTCGGCCATCGACCGTCTCGCCGCCGACCCGGCACTCGCGGAGGACGTCGCCGCGCTCGCCGAGATCCGTACGGCCCTCGCGGGGTGGTTCCAGGAGGCCGGGACAATGCCGCTGGCGGCGTGGCAGGCCCGGAACGACAGCCTCAACGCCCGCAAGGAGGTCTTGGAACGAGCGCTCGCAGGCTCGCTCCCCCCGGGCGCTCTCCGCGACCCACTGGCCGAGGGTGGCACCCCAGCCCTCCGCACCCAGCTCCCCGAGGAGACCGCGTTCGTCGACGTCTACCTCTACCGCCGCCGCGTGACGGCCGACTCGCTCGTGTCGTCGTACGCCGCCATCGTCTCCAGCGCGGACGGCTTCGAGTTCGTCACGCTCGGCCCAGCCGCTGAGATCGACGAGACGATCGACGCCTGGCGGCGGACCGTCGTCCGGGGTGGCACAGGCGAGACCGAGTGGACCCACCTCCGGGAATATGTCTGGGCACCGCTTTCTGCCGCTCTCCCCGACGCCCTCGCGGGCGTCTGGGTGAGCCCCGACGGGCTCCTCGGGCGCGTCCCGTGGACCCTCCTCTCGCCGGACGGCGGCCCCTCGGTGTCGGTCGTGGACTCGGCCCGCGAACTGGCCTACCTCCTTGAGCGTGAGGGGCCACGAGGTGGCCCCGCCGTCGTGCTGGCGGTCGGCGACGTCGACTTCGGGGAGGGCTACCGGTTCGCCCCGCTCCCGGCGACGGCCGCCGAGGTCGAGGTGCTCCGGGGTCTGGCTGGCGACGAGGGCGCCCGGTTCGTCGCGCTGACGGGTGAGGACGCGACGGCGGGAGCCGTCCGGAGCCACCTCCCCCAGGCCACCCACGTCCACCTCGCCACCCACGGCGTGTTCATGGACGACGCCGTTCCGGGAGGCGGGGGCGCCTGGGCGCGGAGCCCGCTCGTCGAGAGCGGCCTGGCATTCGCGAACGCCAACGAGGGGGCGGGCGGGGTGCTCACGGCCGAGACCCTCATCGGCGTCGACCAGTCGGGGACCGAGCTCGTCGTGCTCTCGGCGTGCGAGACCGGCCTCGGAACCGAGGTCGATGGCCAGGGCGTGATGGGGCTCCGGGCCGCGTTCACGACGGCCGGCGCCCGGTCGGTCCTCATGAGCCTGTGGCCGGTCCCCGACGAGAGCACGGCGGCGCTGATGTCGCACTTCTACGAAGGCCTCTGGGAGGAGGGTCTTCCGGTCTCCGAGGCGCTCCGGGCCGCCCAGGCCGCGGTCCGCTCCGACCCCGCCCACGCCGCGCCCCTCTACTGGGCCGGGTGGATGGTCGTCGGGGCCGGCTGGTAGCCCACCGCTCTCACGGGGGCTCCCCCACGGCAGCGGCCTCCTTGCCGGCGACCGGGAGCGTCACGGAGAACGTGGCCCCCTCGCCCTCCGCGCTCTCGACTCGGATCTCCCCCCCGTGACCGCGGACGACGTCCTGGGCGAACCAGAGCCCGAACCCGACGTTGCCCTGCCCCGTCGGCTTCGTGGTGTAGAACGGCTCGTAGAGCCTCGGGACGGCGTCGGGTGCGATGCCGACCCCGTTGTCCCGCACCGCGATCTCGACGCCGCCCTGGACGGGGCGTGTGCGGACGGAGACGTGGGGGGGCGGGGCGTCCGGCCCGCCCTGGCGCTCCGCGACCGCGTCGAGCGCGTTGGAGATCAGGTTGACGACGGCCTTGCCGAGGGTCTGGGGGGCCGCCTCGACGGCGCCGACCGAGTCGCCGTACGACTCAGTCACCTCCACCTCCCCGTTGGTCCCCGCCCGAGCGACGGCGACGTGGGTGGCCACCAAGTCGTTGAGGTCGATGGTCTGGAACGGCTCGGTCCCGATCCGCACGTGGTCCATCATTCCGTGGACGATGGCGTCGGCCCGGCGGCCGTGCACCAGGACGCGATCGGCGTTGGCGCCGAGGTCTTCGACCTTGTCAGCGACGTCGGCGAGGCGGGTGTCCGGGTCGGACTGGAGGTCAGCCGCCAAGTCATCGGTGAGCTCGCGGCTGAGGCTGGAGAAGTTGGTGATGAAGTTGAGCGGATTCTTGAGCTCGTGGGCGATCCCTGACATGAGGCGACCGAGCGAGGCCAGTTTCTCCTGCTGGACGAGCCGGGCCTGCGTCTGCCTCAGCTCCTCCAGGGTCCGAGCGAGCCCCTCCTTCTCGGCCGCCAGTTCGGCCGTCCGCTCGGCCACGCGTCCCTCCAGCGTCTCGGCGTACGCCCGGAGCTCGTCGTTGGCCTCGCGGAGCGAACGGGTCATCCGGTTGAAGTGGCCCGTCAGCCGACCGATTTCGTCCGGGGCCTCGACGTCCACCTCGGTCCCGAGATCCCCCGCCTCAACGCGGCGGACCCCGGTGAGGAGTCGGTGGAGCGGCCGGGTGACGCTGGTCCGGAGGAGGAGCGGGAGGCCGACCAGCACCCCGACCGTGAGCCCGACGGCGAGGGCGGCCCACGGGAGGAGTCGGGCGCTGGTGTGGGCGGCGTAGTCGGCCGACACCGTCTGGAGCACCCCCGCCGCCGGCACGGCGTCCGGGAGCGGACCGTCGGCCACCCGAAGGGGTCCGGATGCTGTCCCCTGCGGGAGGAAGGCCCGGACCACCGAGCGAGCGAACCCGACCTCCCCGTAGCGGAAGGTCACGGTCCCCGGCCTCTCTAGGATCAGTTGGAACTGGGCCGACTCCTTGGCCACTTCGGAGGAGACCGCGAGCCACGTGACCGTCAGGCGGCCGTCGCTCCGCTCGACGTACGCCCGGGGGAGGTCCCACGAGTCCACGGAGAGCGGGACGTGGAGGGGGGCGAGGAGCGGACGGCCGCCGGAGGGGTCCTCCGGGGGGCCGAGGCGGACGATCCCTGTCGGGGAGACCTCGACCGTCCGCCACGTCCGCCCGCCGAACGGAAAATCGAACCCGACATCGACGGCGGCGCCGTCCCACGGGCTCGGTGTCACGAGCGGGTCGCCGAGCCCGACGGTGGCGCCGGGCTCCACGTCGACGAGATACCCCCCGCCTTCTTGGGGCTCGAACCGAACGGCCGTCCGCTCCGGGGCGGTCACCCCGCTGGATCGGGCGAGGTCCTCGGGCCGGTTCCCGAGCGCGACCGCCCCGGCCAACGCGGTGAGCGCAGCAGCGAGGACGAACGCGGTGACCTTGGCCTGGAGCGTCGTCGGCTCTGGGGCGAAGTTGACGTAGAGCGTGACGAGGCCGAGGAGCACTGCGAGCAGGGCGCCCCAGGCGACCGGTTCCGGGAGTCCCCAGAACGCGGCGGCGTAGCTGGCGCCGGCCGCAGCCGCCCCGAGGGGCATGAGCGCCGCGAAAGCTCTGAGCGCGCGGGACCGCCGCTCGGTCCCCCCCTCCCCCGCCCGCCACCGAGCGGCGAGGACGCCCCCGGCCGCGAGATAGGCGACGGCGGCGAGCACGTACGAGGCCGTCGGGACGTGCTCCGGGGATTTGAACCGGCCGGCCACGGCCGTGAGGACCGCCAGCAGGCCCGTCCCAACGACGCCCGCGACGACGGCGAATCTCCCCGCAGGAGAGGGCCGCTCGGCGTACGCCACGACGGCGAAGCCGAGGGCCGCGACCCCGGAGACGGCAAGAAACAGGGCGTCGAGGGCGAGGAGCGCGGCTGCCGCCCCCCTCCCATTCAGGGTCACGAACGCCGGCGCGAGGGCGGCGGCGAGCGTGAGGGCGAGGGCCGTCGCGAGGCCGGCCAGCCACGCCGTGCCCCGAGACTTGGCCGGCACGCGGAGGAGGTAGCCGGCGACGGCAGAGGCGAGGAGGCCGAGGCAGAGGACGCCGATGTCGGCGTTGTCGATGCGGAGCCAGTCCATAGGCGTCGTCTCGTTCGATGGAGCCTACGGCTGGCGCCCTCCCCACACAACCGGGGGAGAGCCCGGGGCGGTCAGTTGGTGACGATGTGGTAGGCGTTCCGGCTCTCGCCGCGGTTCCGCACGCGGAGCTCGAGCCGCTGGCGGTAGGGGACGTACCAGAAGAGGGCCGCCGAGTCGGTCGGCCCCGCGCTCGATGCTACGAGCTCGCCGTTGACGTCGTAGAGGTAATAGTCGAGGTCGCTCGACCCATCCCCGATGAGGTGAATCGTGGCCGTCTCGCGGCCACGGAACATGATCTGGTGCCGCCTCTGCTCCCCGGCCGCGATAGACCGCTGGGCGTGCTTCGGACCCTCCTCCGCGCCGCGGACCGGCGGGGGCGGCGCGACGGGGACCCGTGCTCGGAGCTCAGCGATCTGGGTTCGGAGCCCCCCCCCTCGACGAGCGGGTCGGCCTCGTCGAGGAGGGCGCCCGGATCGAGGGGTGCGAGCCCCTCCTCATCGCCCTCGTCTTCGAGAACGGCTACGGAGGCCGGATTGTCGAGGAGGAGGGCCGCAGCTGCCACGAGGGCCTGGGGGTCCTGCTCTCGACGGCCGTAGGCGGCGAGGGCGGCAGCGAGGGCGACGGACTCGGCGGCGTCCGCAGCCGGCGTCCGCTCGAACGAGACCTTCACCGTATCCGGTGTTTGGGCAAAAGTGGCAGGGACCGCGAGCGCGGTGAGGGCGGCTAGGAGAAAGCGGCGCATGGATAGAGTCGGCCAAACGGGTGTACAAACCCATGTTTCCTGACATCCAGTATAAGACCGATGATGTTTCGGATGGTTATTCCCACGCCGCTAGCTCTCACCGCTCGACTGACTTTGAGACGCGGAGGCCACCCGGTCTCAGGCGCCCAGAGGCGCGGCCGGTTTCGACGCCCTTCCAGAGACGCCAGCGCTGCTACCAGGACGGACACGGACGGGGAGGCCTCCATGTTATAGGCTTGGATCCAGGCGCGGGGCCTCATGCGCTCACTCTCAGCGTTGACGATTCCCTTCTCCGGGCGGACCGTACCGGCGCAAACGCCCCGTATTGCGCGACTGGCTCTGAACAGAACTGCACCTCGCTGAGCCCATTTGTTGCACGGGTATTGCACGCCTCAGCCCTCGGCTAGGTAGGCTTGGTCGTATCCGGCGGGGACACGGGCTCCGGCGGTGCCGTCGACCTTGGTCCCAACCCTCGCGTCAGCGGAGATGAGGAACGCCCCCTTGTCCGTCACCACCTCGACGACGGGGCGTTCCCTAGCCGAGACCACCCACGCCCTCCGCGCAACCGTACGGCCGGCGTCGGCATCGTAGGCGAGCGCGACAAACGACCCCGCCTCGGCGAGGTCTCCTGCCCGTCGGGGTCCCCCCTCGGTGTAGACGAGTTGGTCTGCGGCGAGCGTGCCACGGAGGGCGACATCTTTCGGGGACGGCCCCGAGGCGGGAGCGCAGGGACGGACGGCGCCGGCCCCGTCCCGCTTCTCGTTCCGGATTTTGCGTGGGTCAAACATGGTCCTCTCGGTTCGAGCTCAGGGCCACCCGGTCGGGAGCGCGATGTCCCGCGGTGGACCCCTTCGCCCCATTGCGGCGGGGTGCAGTGCGTCGACGACCGCTCGAGCTCCGCTCGAACGCCTGGACGGCTTCGGCCGAGAATCGGCGGCTCCCTCTGATATACGCCGGAGTGATAGTCGATCCTGATGCGACATTTTCGACTGTCCTAATCGATACTTGACATCGCTCGGACAAATCCTCATACGTGTAGTACGGCTTAGAATCGACTCCAGTGCGCGAATCGATCAACTCATGAAGCGCATATATGTACTCGTGCAGCTTCCGGAGCTCGGTCCGTACACCGAGCAGAGCCTCGACACCGAGGCTAGTCCCTCCACCCTGGAGGGCCTTGTTGTTAGACATTTGTCTTGTGGGCTCGTCAGAGGTCCCTATGGACTCCGACGCTAGAGGTCTCGATGGACCTCTGAGACCGGAGGTGCCGGCCTACGTCCCGTGGCGCTGTGGCCCGGGAGTGCACCAATATCCCACCCCACGCAGATCTGCTCGGACCGATACGGCCCGTTTCATAAACAAGGTTCTGTGAAGTATAGGGCTCAGCACCCTCGTCCCGCCCTCGGGGCCATGGGGTCCGCCCGCTCTGATCCGCTACGGCGGGTCTATGAGCGTGTGTTCGGGGTGCAAACGATGGATGACGAGCCGGCTGGACCCGGCTATTATCGCGGTCACCATCACGAACTAGCGATGCCTCAGTACACGTACAGCCCTGACGGTCCCAGATCAGATTATCGACGAGGTCCGCGCTGCCCTCGCGCGCTTGGCCTAGACCGCGGACGCAGGCGCCTCTGGGCAGTGAGGACTGCGCATCGACCCCGAACCGGGACGTCCTAGCGGACATCGAAGAGCCGGCCCACCCACGTCCGACAGCGAGGTCCGTATTGCACCTCTATTGCACAGCGCCGAACCATGGGTCAGTCGGCAAAAGGAAAAGCGCCTCAGAATCGACGCATACGCGTTATCTGGGGCGCTTTTTGCAGGGAGCCAACGGTCGGATTTGAACCGACGACCTGCTCATTACGAGTGAGCTGCTCTACCCCTGAGCTACGTTGGCCAGTCCTCCGGCGACAGGCGTCGCCAGCGGGACGGGAAACCTACGACGGCCGGCAGAGGGCGCCAACCCGCCCCCGGCCGAAATCCCCGTGAACCGGCTCCGAACGGGGCCGCCGCACCGGACCGCCCGCCCGCCGGCGCGATCTTGCCCCGCCCGCCACCTCTCCCATGGCACTCCTCACCTTCGACCGCGTCCGCAAGGACTACGGCACCAAGCCGCTCCTCGACGACGTCTCGTTCGTGCTCCAGCCCGACGAGAAGGTCGGCGTGATCGGGGCCAACGGATCGGGGAAGACCACGCTCCTCCGGCTCGCGGCCGGCGTTGAGCCGCCCGACGGCGGCCGCGTGATGGTCCGCCCCGGCGCGCGGGTCGGGTTCCTCCCCCAGCGCCCCGACTTCGACGAGGCGCAGACGGTCCTGGACGCCGTGTTCGCCGGCGAGGGGCCCTCCATGCAGCTCCTCCGGGACTACGAGGCCGCCGTCCACGCACTCGACCAGCACCCTGACGACGCCGACCGCATTGCCGAGATGACGCGGCTCGCGGCCCGCCTCGACGCCGTCGGCGGGTGGGACATGGAGGCCCAAGCCCGCGCCGTCCTCGACCGGCTCGACATTACCGACACCGACGTGCTCGTCGGCACGCTCAGCGGCGGGCAGCGCAAGCGCGTGGCCCTCGCGCGCGTCCTCGTCGAGCGGCCCGACCTCCTCATCCTCGACGAGCCCACCAACCACCTCGACACGGACACCATCGGCTGGTTGGAGGGCTTCCTCCGTGCGTGGACGGGCGCGCTCCTCCTCGTCACCCACGACCGCTACTTCCTCGACCGCGTCACGAACCGGATGCTGGAGGTCGGCGGCGGCGACGTCACCCGCTACGTCGGCAACTACTCGGACTACCTGGAGCAGAAGGCGGCGCAGGAGGCCGTCGAGGCGGCCAACGAGGCCCGGCGCGCCAACCTCGCCCGGCGCGAGCTGGAGTGGCTCCGGCGCGGCGCGAAGGCCCGCACCTCCAAGTCGAAGTCGCGGATCGACCGGGCCCACGCGCTCCTCGACGCGGCGCCCGACGCGCGGGAGCAGGAGATCGCGATCTCCTCCGTCTCGTCGCGCCTCGGCAAGAAGGTCGTCGAGCTCCACGGCGTGAGCAAGGGGTTCGACGGACAGACGCTCGTGGACGGCTTCTCGTACCTCGTCCCGAAGGGCGACCGGATCGGGATCATCGGGCCCAACGGATCGGGCAAGACCACGCTCCTCGAGATGATCGCCGGCCGCCTCGCCCCCGACGCCGGGCGCGTCGAGATCGGCCCGACGGTCTCCATCGGCTACTACGACCAGGAGAGCCGCGCGCTCGACGACGACCAGCGCATCCTCGACTACATCGAGGACGTGGCCGAGAACGTCAAGACGGCGGATGGCTCGGTCATCACGGCGAGCCAGATGCTGGAGCGGTTCCTGTTCCCCCCGAAGCAGCAGCGGACGCCCATCGGGCTCCTCTCCGGCGGCGAGCGGCGGCGGCTCTACCTGCTCCGCGTGCTCATGGGCGCGCCCAACGTGCTCCTCCTCGACGAGCCCACCAACGACCTCGACATCCCCACGCTCGTCGCCCTGGAGGACTACCTCGACACGTTCCCCGGCACGCTCATCGCGGTCTCGCACGACCGCTACTTCCTCGACCGCACCGTGGGCCACCTGTTCCGCTTCGAGGGCGACGGGCGGATCCGCGAGATCCCGGGCGACTACAGCGCGTGGCTGGAGATCCAGGAGCGCGAGGAGGCCGAGACTGCCCAGGCCGAGGCCGCTCGCGAGGCCGTCACGGCGGGACGCCGCGCCGACGCCTCCGCCCCCCCCGCCGGCCCCGTCCGGGGGCAAGCTCTCGTACAAGGAGAAGCGGGAGTTGGACGAGGTGGAGGCGCGGATCGCCGAGGCCGAGGCCCGTCAGCCGGAGTTGGAGGCGCGGCTCGCCGCGCACGCGACCGACGCTGAGGCGATGGTCGCCCTCTCGGCCGAGCTGGCCGCGCTCGTCGAGCAACTCGACGCCGACGTGGAGCGCTGGGCCGAGCTCGCCGAGCGGGCTTAGCTCCCCGGCACGCGCCGCACGGCCGTCGCCGCAGGGGGACGGGCCGGAATGGAGCGCGCCGTCGTGAGGAGCGCGACGGCCACGACGACGCACGCCGCCGCCCCGAGCACGCGCGGCCCCAGCGGCTCGTCCGCCAGCCACCACCCCAGGAGGACGGCCACGACCGGGTTCACGTAGGCGTACGTCGACGCCTTCGCGGGCGTCGACACCTTTAGCAGCCACACGTAGGCCGAGTACCCCACGATCGCCCCGATGAGGACGAGGTACGCGAGCGCGAGGGCCGACCGCGCCGAGACAGCCCCGACGTCCAGCCGCTCGCCCAGGGCCAGCCCCACGACGAGCAGGAGCGCCCCGCCCGCCAGCATCTGCATCCCCACGTTGAGGAGGGTCGCCTCAGCCTTGGGCGCTCCGCGCTGGTAGATCGACCCGATGGCCCAGCTCAGCGCCGCCCCGCCGACGGCCAGCGCCCCCAGACCGTCGACCGGCGTCCCGCCCAGGTCGCTCGGCCCGACGAGGAGGACGATCCCGACGAGCCCGACCGCGAGCCCCAGCACGACCGTCCACCCCGGCCGGGTCCCGCCCGGCCGGAGGGCGTCGAGGACGACCATCCACATCGGCGTGGAGGCGATGAGGAGCGCGGCGATGCCGGACGGGATCCGCTGCTCGGCCCACGTCACGCCCCCGTTGCCCCCGAGAAGCAAGAGCGCCCCGACGACCCCTGCCGTCCGCCACTGAGGCCCCGTGGCCGCCGCGGCGCCGCGCGACCGCGACCACGCGTAGAGGAGCGCGCCGGCCGTCAGGAAGCGGGCGCCCGCCATCGTGAACGGCGGCATCGTCTCGATGGCGAACCGGATGCCGAGGTACGTCGACCCCCAGATGACGTAGAGCGCGGCGAAGGCCGCGAGGACCGCCACAAGCGGCGGCGAGTCGGAGGAGTCGTCGGACATGGACACGGCGAAGAGAAGCCGGATGCTACCCGTGAGGGGTGCCTCGTTCACCCCCCGCCGGGCGTCCTCGCCGATTCTCCCCCACCCTCCGCTCGCCCGGATCCGCATCGGAACCGGGACGACTCCTGGGGGATCTTCCGACCTTCCCCCTTCCCCACCGATGTCGCTCGACGCCCTCCGCCTCCGCCTCGCCGAAACCTCCGACCTCGGGCACGCCGCCGCCGTCCTCGAGTGGGATCAGGAGACCTACATGCCGCCCGGCGGCGCCGAGGCCCGCGGCCACCAGGTCGCCACGCTCCGGCGGATCGCCCACGAGCGGTTCACCGATCCGACCGTCGGCGACCTGCTCGACGCCGCCGAGCGCGAGGCGGAGTCCGACCTCGACGCCGCGCTCGTGCGCGTGACGCGCCGCGACTGGCAGCGCGCGACGCTCCTCCCGTCCCGCCTCATCGCCGAGAAGGCCGAGGCCGTCAGCCGCGCCAAGGAGGCCTGGAAAGCGGCCCGTGAGACCGACGCCTATGCCCTCTTCGCCCCGCACCTCCGCCACCTCGTGGCCCTTAGCATCGAGGAGGCCGACCTCGTCCGCCCCCTCCTCGCCGCGGAACGGGGACCGAGCTACGCGCCGCCCCCGAGCGACGCCCGCTACGACGCGCTCCTCGACGCCTACGAGCCCGGCGCCGAGACCGCCGCCGTCGCCCGCGTCTTCGCCGACCTCCGCGCCGAGTTGGTCCCGCTCGTCGCCGCCATCGCCGAGCGCCCGGCGCCGGACGACGCGTTCCTCCACGCGCCGTTTCCCGAGGCCGAGCAGTGGGCGTTCGGGGTGCAGGTGGCCGAGGCGATGGGCTACAGCTTCGACCACGGCCGGCAGGACCGCTCGGCCCACCCGTTCACCACGTCGTTCGGCATCACGGACGTCCGCGTGACCACCCGGATCGAGCCGCGCTTCTTCCCGACGGCCTTCTTCGGGACGGTCCACGAGGTCGGCCACGCGCTCTACGAGCAGGGCCTCGCGCCGGAGCTGGCGCGGACGCCCCTCGCCGACGGGACCTCGCTCGGGATGCACGAGAGCCAGTCGCGCCTCTGGGAGAACCTCGTCGGGCGGAGCGCCCCATTCTGGACGTGGGCCTACCCCGACCTCCAGGCCCGCGTCCCCGACGCCCTCGCCGGCGTCGACCGCGGCGCGTTCGTCCGGGCTATCAACAAGGTCGAGCCCTCGCTCATCCGCGTCGAGGCCGACGAGCTGACGTACCACCTCCACGTGCTCCTCCGGTTCGAGATCGAGCGCGCGCTCGTGGCCGGTGCCCTCGACGTGGACGACGTGCCGGAGGCGTGGAATGAGGGGATGCGCGACCTACTCGGGGTGGTCCCGCCCTCCGACGCCGACGGGTGCCTCCAGGACATCCACTGGTCGCTCGGCGCCCTCGGCTACTTCCCGACGTACTCGCTCGGGACCCTCATGAGCGTCCAGCTCTGGGAGGCCATGGCCCGCGACCTCGGCGACCTGGATGCGTTGATGCGCGCCGGCGACTTCGCCCCGCTCCTCGGCTGGCTCCGCGAGACCATCCACCGCTGGGGGCGGGCGCGCTCCGCCGGCGAGTTGCTGCACGCCGCCACCGGCTCCGACCTCGACGCCGGCCCCTGGCTGGCCTACGCGCGCCAGAAGTTCAGCGCGCTCTATGGACTCCATAAGACCTCCTAAGGTCTGTCATGTACATCGGTCCGTCGGCGGCCTTGCGCAGCCAGAACCCGGGGTAATGTGACAGGCCCTAGCGCCCGAACTCGCGAGAGAGACGGTCCACGTAGGCCTCCCACAGCGTGCGCGGGTCCGTGGCATAGACCTCCACGAACCCGCAGTCGCCGCAGACCTGGGCGTGCGTCGGCACGCGGACCTCGCCCTTGAACACGAGGGCCTGCGGCTTCGTCGCGACGCCGAGTTCGGTGACCTTCCGCTGATCGGCGTCGCCGCGGTCGATGAGACGGACGTCTGGGATCACGGAGTCCGAGCCGCACTTGAGGCAGCGGGGTGTGAGGGCGGAGTCCGTCTCGGGCATGCGGAAATCTAGCAGGGGCGGCCTACAAGATCGACGTGCGGAACGCGTCGTCGGCGCGGATGGAGCGGACGAACGCCTCCAGCAGCTTCACCGTGTGCTCCACGTCGCCCAGGTCCACGGTCTCCACGGTCGAGTGCATGTAGCGCATCGGGATCGAGACGAGGGCGGCCGGGATCCCCTCCTTGGTCGAGAAGATGACGTCGGTGTCGGTCCCGGAGTAGCGGCTCGACGACTCGTGCTGGAGCGGGATGTCGTTCGCCTCGGCTACCTCCATCAGCCGCTCGACGACGGCCGGGTGGTTCACGGTCCCGTGCGTCACGCTCGGCCCGCCGCCGAGGACCACCTCGCCATGCTTGGCCTTCTCGATGCCCGGCGTGTCGGTCGCGTGCGTCACGTCGAGGACGACGGCCACGTCGGGGCCGATGGCGTAGGTCGCCATGCGGGCGCCGTTGCCGCCGATCTCCTCCTGCACCGCGTTGAGCGCGACGGTCGTGGCCGCCGGCTTCTTGCCGGTCTTGAGCGCGGCCATCACCTGGGCGAGGACGAACCCGCCGAGCCGGTTGTCGAGGGCGCGCCCGACGACGCGGTTCTCGGTCAGCATCTCGACGCCGTCGGCGTAGACGGCCGGGTGCCCGACGCGGAGGCCGAGGTCGACCACCTCGTCCTTGCTCGACGCGCCGACGTCGACGAACAGCTCCTCGATCTTGGGCGCCTTCTCGTCGGACGAGCGGTCGCGGAGGTGGATGGCCGTGTTGCCGAGGACGCCCGGGATGGGGCCCTTCGAGCCGAGAAACACGACGCGCCGGGCGCGGGCGATGGCGTGGTCGCTCCCCCCGATCCGGTCGACGCGGAGGAACCCCTCGTCGGTGATGTACTTGATGGCGAACCCGATCTCGTCGGCGTGGGCCTCCAGGAGGACCGTCGGCGCTTGCTTGTCGGCGCCGTGCTTGGTGGCCCAGGCGCTCCCGTAGGCATCGCTCTCCACGCGGTCGGCGGTCTCCCGGATGCGGGCGGCCCAGAGCCGCTGGCCGGGCGCCTCGAAGCCCGTCGGCGAGGGCGTGCGGAGGAGGTCGAAGAGGAACGTGCGGTCGGCGTCGGAGAGGGACATGGGCGTGGGAGATTCGTGCGGATCCCGCGTGCGACGGGATCGACGCGGGGAGACGGGCGGTAGGTTCGCGTTCAGGCCGACACCGTTCCCTCAATGTCCCGATTTGTCTCTGCCTTCGCTCGCCTCGCCGCGCTCGCCGCGCTCGCCGTGGGGGCCCCCGCGCTCGCCCAGGCCGCCCCCCCGCGCCCGCTCGTGGTGATGAACCTGGCGGCCCACCCGGACGACGAGGACGGCCTCACGATGGCCTACTACCGGGGCCACGAGGACGCCGTCGTCTACTCCGTCGTCTACACCCGCGGCGAGGGCGGGCAGAACGAGGCCGGGCCGGACCTCTACGAGCGCCTCGGGGCGATCCGCACGGGCGAGACGGAGGCCGCCGCGCGCGTCCTCGGCACGCAGGTCGTCTTCCTCAACCGCTACGACTTCGGGTTCTCGAAGCACGCCGCCGAGGCGTTCGCCGAGTGGAGCGCGCCGCGCACCGGCTTCTGGGAGGACCGCCCCACCACGCTCGACGCCGACGCCGGCCGCGAGGCGCTCACGGCCGACGTGGTCCGCCTCGTCCGCCGCCTCAAGCCGGACGTGATGTTCACCAACCACGACACCACGACGGCCTGGCCCGACGCCCAGCACGGGCACCACCAGGCCGTCGGCATCACGGCGTATGACGCCTTCGCGCTCGCCGCCGATCCGAGCTACCACCCGGAGCAACTGGCGGAGGACGGCGTGGACCTGTGGCAGCCCGCGCGCCTGTTCGTCCGGACGGGCGGGTTCTCGGAGGGCGTGCCGGCCTCCTACGACGCGGTCGTCCCCGTGGCCGAGACGTGCGCCGCCACGGCGTTCCGGCCGGAGGAGGCGTGCGCCGACCGCGCCGTCGCCGCCGCCGCGCTCCACGTGAGCCAGGGATTCGACACGTTCGCGCCGCGCTTCCGCCGCGAGGCGACCTACTTCCGCCTCTACCGCCAGTCCGACGACGCGCCGCCGCTCCCCGACGGCGCCACCGACCTCGCCGCGCGCCTCGCCCCGAACGCGTACGCCGCCGACCTGAGCCTGGCGACGCTCATCGACAGCGGCCGCCTCGCCCCCCTCGACGGCCTGACGACCTCGTCTGCCACCGTCGTCCCGAGCCAGGCGGTCTACGTCCGCTGGCCCGAGGGCTCGGCCGGCCGGACGCTCACGGTCCTCCCCCCGCCCGGCGCCTCCACGCGCGGCCTCGACGCCGCCCACCCGGTGACGGCGACGCTGGACGCGGGTGTCGCGCGCGTCGTCGTCCCCTCCGGGGCCCCGCCGACGGCGCCGGCCTACCGCGCCCAGTACGACCGGCTGGAGAGCGAGGCGCCCTTCCTCTACGTCGTCCGCGAGGGGGACGAGATCGTGGCCGGCGGCCGGCTCCCGGTCCAGATCGTGCCGCCCGCAGCCGTCGACCTCCACGCGGCGCCGATCCGGCTCGTGCCGGGCCATAACGAGATCTCGGTCGGCCTCACCGTCTACGACCCGCTCCGCGACACCGTCAACACGGCCGTCACGATCTATGACGGTGACCACGCTGTCGCCTACGCGCTCCAGGGCGTCGCCGCGACCGACTCGATGGCGACGTTCTCGCTCGACGTGGGCGACCTCGCTCCGGGGCGGTACCGCGTCGTCGCCGAGGCGCGGACGACGGGCTGCGGGCTCCCCTGGTACCGCGTCACCCGGCCCGCCGTGGTGCTCCCGGACGTGGCCGTCGCGCCCGGTCTCCGCGTCGGGTTCGTGCGGAGCTACGACGGGACCATGGCCGAGGCCCTCGAGGTGATGGGCGCTGACGTGACCGACCTCGACAGCACGGCCCTCGCGACGGGCGACTTCGCCGGCCTCCACACGATCGTGGTCGACATCCGCGCCCTCCTCGACCGGCCCGACCTCGTCGCCCACAAGCAGCGGCTCCTCGACTGGGTCGAGCGCGGCGGACACCTCGTCGTCGGCTACCACAAGTCGTTCGAGTGGAACGCGGAGGACGGGGTCGCCCCGTACCCGCTCACGCTCGGCCGCGACCGCGTGACGCACGAGGACGCGCCGGTAACGGTCCTCACGCCGGACCACCCGTTCTTCCACGCGCCCTACGAGATCGAGGCATCCGATTGGGACGGGTGGGTCCAGGAGCGCGGCCTCTACTTCCCGAACGAGGTGGACCCCCGCTATACCGAGCTGCTCTCGATGCACGACCCGGGTGAGGCCCCCCTCCGCACGGGCCTGCTCGTGGCCGACGTGGGCGCCGGGACGTACGTCTACAGCCCGCTCGTGTGGTACCGCCAGCTCGACGCCCTCAACCCGGGCGCGTGGCGGCTCTTCGCCAACCTCGTCTCGCTCCCGCTCGTGGACGGGCGCGGCGACGTGCTCGGGAGCCGCTAGCCGACGCTACCGCCCCAGGATCCAGTGGGCCAGCGGCCCGCCCCCGAGCACGACGTGAAGGATCACCACGAAGGCCATGAGGCTCAGCACGAACGCGACGGCGAGCATGACTCGGCGTATCCACATCGGAGTCGGGCGCAAGGAGAAATGAAGCATCGTCACAACGAACGAAGGGGGACAGGGACTCACAGACCGCTGGATGGGGCTCGTCTAACTCCTCGTTCAATGATGCGTCGACAATCGTCGCTCATTCGCTCCTGATTCCCCTGATGGACGCCTTCCATCCTCCCGCCCGCTACGACGACGCCCGCCTCGCGAGCTACGTCCCCCAGACCGAGAGCCAGGCCGAGGCCAAGGCGAAAGCCGGCCGGTTCGTCCGGCTCGCCCGCGTGCGGTACACGCGCCCCTCGTGGATGCGGCTCTTCCAGCGCGACGACGGGCTCCGCGGCGGGCTCTACCTCGTCGGGCCGGTGGGGACGGGCAAGACGCACCTCCTCGCCTCGATCTACCATGAGCTGACGCACCCACCCGCCGGCACCGAGCCCGTCCCGTGCGCCTACACCCACTCGTCGGCGCTCCTCCGCTCCACGCGGACGCCCGAGGCCTACGCCGCCCACGTCGCCGAGCGAGCGCGCGTCCTCTGCCTCGACGAGGTCGAGTTGGACGACCCGGCCGGGGAGGTGCGCCTGATCGCCGTGCTGCGGGCGCTCCGCGAGAAGCGCGTCACGCTGGCGGCGACCTCCAACGCCGAGCCTGAGAAGTTCGTCTCGGCCTCGCTCGGCCGCGACCGGCTGGAGCGGTTCATCTCGGAGGAGTTCGAGCGGCAGTACCACGTCGTGTTCGTCGGCGGCGACGACTTCCGGCAGCGGCTGGAGAAGGAGGGCCGGGCCTGGGTGGGCACGCCGGGGACGGCCCGAGAGGCGATGCGCGCGGCCTACGAGGCTGCTCCGGAGCCCAAGCGGTGGCTCGACTTCGACGCGTTCCTCCGGCTCACGACGGAGGTCGAGCGGGGGCGATTGGCCCAGGACCTCGCCCGGAACCGCGCCCTCTTCCTCGACGGCATCGACGTGGCCGACACCGACGACGCGCTCCGCCTCCTCCGCGTCGCCGACGACCTCTACGCGCTCCCGGACCCGCCCACGCTCTACTTCACCTCGGCCACGGCGCCGGCCGACTGGTTCGCCGCCGATGGGCGCGCCGGCCTGGAGGCTGCCATCGCGGAGAAGTTCACCCGGACCACGAGCCGCCTCACGGCGCTCGCCGAGGTCCAGCGCGTCTGACCGACGTCCTCCGGGCCGGCGAACCCGGCGCGGAGGGTCGCGTATCGCGCCGAAACGTCGCGCCCCGCTCGTCATGCCGTCGCCCGTCACCGGTCTCCACCACGTCTCGTCGATCACCGGCCCGCCCCAGGCCGCGCTCGACTGGTACGGCGGGCGCCTCGGCCTCCGCCTCGTCAAGCAGACCGTCAACTTCGACGACCCGACGAGCTACCACCTCTACTTCGCCGACGGCGAGGTCCGGCCCGGCTCGTTCCTGACGTTCTTCCCGATCCCCGGCGCCGCCCGCGGGCGCGCCGGCGCCGGCCAGCCGACCGCCCTGGCCTACGCCGTCCCGCCCGGTGCCGTCGACTGGTGGATGGAGCACCTCGCCGAGACGGGCGACGACGTAGGCACTCTCGCCGAGCGGTTCGGCGCCCGCGTCCTCACGCTCACGGCTCCCGACGGGCTCGTGTACGACCTCGTGGAGACGGACGACGCCGACGGCGCCTGGGCCGACGGACCCGTCCCGCCAAAGCGCGAGCCCTGGGCGCCTTCCACAGCGTCACGCTTTGCTCGCTCGACCCCGATGCCACGGCCCGCGTCCTCACCGACGTCTACGGCTACCACGAACACGGGCAGGAGGACGGCCGGCTCCGCCTCGTGAACCCCGCCGCCGACCGCGCGCGCTACGTCGATCTCGCGTGTGCGCCAGGCGCCGAGCGCGGACGCGGCGGCATCGGGACCATTCACCACGTCGCCTTTCGCGTGCCCTCCGACGAGGCCGAGCACGAGGTGCAGGAGCGGCTCCGCGAGATCGGCCTCCAGCCCACGGCCGTCCGCGACCGCCAGTACTTCCGGTCGGTCTACGTCCGCGAGCCCGGCGGCATCCTGTTCGAGGTGGCCACGGACCCGCCCGGCTTCGGCGTGGACGAGGCGCCAGACGCGCTGGGGACGAGCCTCAAGCTGCCGCCGCAGTACGAGCCGCGCCGAGCGCAGATCGAGGCGCGGCTCCCGGCCCTCCGCCGCCCGTACGGACCCGACGTCCCCCGGGGTCGACAGTAGCTCCTCTCTCTCCCGGGGTCCCTCGCCTCCCTCCCATGCGAATCGCCCTCCTCCTCGCCGCCGGCGCCGTGCTCGCCGGCTGCGGGGGCCGCCCCGACCACCTCGCCCCCGAGGACGACCTCACCGATGCCCGGTGGACGCTCCTCGACCAGGACTCGACAGCGTTCGTCTTCCCGGACGACCTCCGGGGCCGCCCGGCCTACGTCACCGCCGTCTACACCCACTGCCCCGACGTCTGCCTGACGACGATGCAGCAGACGCTGCGCATCCGCGACGAACTAGGCCCGGACGCGTCCGACGTGCAGTTCGTCGTGCTCTCGTTCGACCCGGCGCGCGACACGCCGGCCGTACTCCAGCGGTACGCCGAGACGTGGGGCGTCGGCGAGGGCTGGCGCCTCGCGACGGGTGACAGCGCCGTCGTGGCCAACCTGATGGAACGGCTCGACATCCGCGTCGGCGTCACGAATCGGGACACCCTGACGTCTGGTGAGGCGTTCTACCTCCTCTCTCACAGCGATCACGCCCTCCTCCTCGACGCCGACGGCCGCGTCGTGGAGACCTACGGGGGGAGCGTCGCGCCGCCCCACCTCGTCGCCGCCGACGTGCGAGCCCTCCGGTAACTCATGCCTCGCTTCCTGCTCCTCGCCCTCCTCGTCCTCGCCGCCGGCTGCACCGACCCCCTCGACGCCGATCCCGCCCCCGAGGGCGACGTGGTCTCGGAGGTCGCCTTCGGCGTGACCGACCCGTACGTGCGGGCGGCCCCCGCCGGCGGCGTCAGCGCCATCTTTTTCCAGATCGAGAACCCGAGCGGGACGCCCGACACGCTCGTCGCCGTCGCTACCGACGTGTCCGACGACGTCCAGATCCACCAGTCCATGGTCGACGAGGACGGCCAGACCCGGATGGAGCCGGCGGATCGGATCCCGGTCCCGGCCGGCGCGACCGTCGCCCTGGAGCCGGGCGGGTACCACGTCATGCTCCTCGACCTCAAGCGCGACCTCGCCGAAGGCGACAGCCTGCTCGTGGAGCTCACCTTTGCGGATCGGGGCACCCTCACCCCCCGCGTCCCGGTCCGCTCCCTCCGGGACGAGTGATCCGCGCGCTCGGGCGGCCGCCCGTCGCCCGGCCCTGTCGTCTCAGCCCAACGCGAGGGTCCCTACCGACGGGCTCGCGAACGAGAACGTGCGGACGGCGGCGCGGACGGCGCGGTGCCGGGCGGCCGTCGGGGCCACATTCAAAGCGTAGACGCCCGCGAGGCCGCCAACGAGGGAGAACGAGACGGCATCGCCCGCCGCCAGCGAGGTGCGCGAGGAGAAGGGAAACACGGCGCCCGTGGCGGTCTGGACCGTGCCCGTGCCGCGGTGTGCGTCGAACGTGTGAACGGTGCCGGTAGTCATGGGAGGGAGAGGCAAGTGATGGGGGGCCCTACGATCCCCTCGCTCTCGGAGATACAGGGCAGCCTCGAAAATTCCGTGACGGGCCGTCCGTTCAGACGCGGTATGGGCCCGTTACGCACTCCCAAGGGGCTTTTTAGGCGTAGCATGCAGCGTGCTCCGCAAGATCCTCCACGTCGACATGGACGCGTTTTACGCGTCGGTCGAGCAACGCGACGACCCGGCGCTGCGCGGCCGGCCGGTCGTCGTGGGTGGACAGACCGACCGGGGCGTCGTCGCGGCGGCGAGCTACGAGGCGCGCCCGTTCGGCATCCATAGCGCCATGCCGATGGCCCACGCTCGGCGCCGGTGCCCCGACCTCGTCGTGGTCCCGCCGCGGTTCGCCGTGTACAAGGCCGTCAGCGCGCAGGTGCGCGAGGTCTTCGCCCGCTACACCGACCTCGTGGAGCCGCTCTCCCTCGACGAGGCCTACCTCGACGTGACGGAGCCCCTCGACGGGCCGGCGTCGGGGACGCTCCTCGCCCAGCGGATTCGTGCCGAGATCCGCGAGGCCACCGACCTGACGGCCAGCGCCGGCGTCTCGTTCGGGAAGTTCCTGGCCAAGATGGCCTCCGGCCTCGCCAAGCCCGACGGGCTCCGCGTCGTCACGCCCGAGGAGGCGCCGGCCCTCATCGCCGCGCTCCCCGTGGAGCGGTTCCACGGCGTCGGGCCGGCGACGGCCGAGCGGCTCCGGCGCCTCGGGATCGAGACCGGCGCGGACCTCCAGGCACGGTCTGAGGCCGAGCTCGTGGCGCACCTCGGCAAGGCCGGCGCGTGGCTGGCCCGCGTCGCCCGGTGCGAGGACGACCGGCCCGTCCGCCCCGACCGGATCCGGAAGTCGGTGGGCGTCGAGCGCACGTTCCGGCGAGACGTGCTCGGCACGACCGGCCTGGAGGCGAAGATGGTCCCGCTCGCCGAGGAGCTGGCGGCGCGCCTCGCCCGGCACCGCGTGGTCGGCCGGACGCTCACGCTCAAGCTCAAGAACGCGGCCTTCGAGATCACCCAGCGGAGCGCCACGCTGTCGGCGCCGGTCTGGACCGAGGACGACCTCCTCCAGATCGGAACGGCCCTCCTGCACCGGCCGGCGGCGCCCGCCGAAGCCGTCCGCCTGCTGGGGCTCACCGTCTCCACCCTCACCCCGGCCGACGCCGCTCGCCAGTTGGAGCTTCCTCTGGAGGTCGAACCGCCCCGCCCCGTTACACTGGCCGCGCCTTCGGCGCCCGTGGAGACGGGGCGCATTACCGGCCCCGTGATCGGGGCGCCCGACGCGCGCGGGTAGCTTCGGGCCCGTCCCGCCTCTCGCCCCTGTGCCTCGCTCCGCGTCCCCCATCGTCGTCATCGGAGGCGGAGCCGCGGGGCTGATGGCGACGATCTTCGCCGCCCGAGCTGGCGGCCCCGTCGTGCTCCTGGAGCGGACGCGGAAGGGAGGCAAGAAGATCGTCGTGAGCGGCGGCGGCCGGTGCAACGTGCTCCCGTCGGTCGTAGACCCGGGCCGGTTCGTGACGGCCTCGTCGCCGCGCGTCCTCCGCCGGATCCTCGACGCGTGGCCGCTCCCCGAGCAGCGGGCCTTCTTCGAGCGCGACCTCGGGCTCCCGCTCCAGCTCGAACCGGAGACCGGCAAGCTCTTCCCCGTCTCGAACCGCGCCACCGACGTCCGCGACGCCCTCGTCGACGCGGCCCGGCTGGCCGGCGCTGACCTCCGGTTCAACACGCTCGTGACCGACCTACGCCCGACCGGCGATGGCTGGCGGGTCGAGATCGAAGGGAGCGTGCCGCTCCACGCGCGCGCGGTGATCCTGGCGACGGGCGGCCTCTCGGTCCCCAACACTGGCAGCGACGGGTTCGGGCTCGGGGCCGCGGAAGCGCTCGGCCACCGCCTAGAGCCGACGTACCCGGCCCTCACGCCCCTCACGGCCGAGGGCGCCCCGCACGCCGATCTCTCCGGCATCTCGCTGGACGTGACCGTCCGCGCGCCGAAGAAGCCCGGCGGCATCGAAACGACGGGCGGGTTCCTGTTCACGCACCGCGGCTACAGCGGCCCCGCGGTCCTCGACGTCTCGCACCTCACGACGCTCTCGCGCCGCGCGGGCGGCGAGCGCCAGCCTGTCTGCGTGCAGTGGACCGAGCAGGACGCCGCCGCCTGGGACGACGCGCTTCAGGTCTCGGGACCGGGCACCGTCTTGGCCGACCTCCGCCGCGCCCTCCCGTCCCGCTTGGCCGACGCGCTCCTCGCCGAGGCCGATGTCCCCGCCGACCGCAACCGGGCCGACCTCCGCCGCGATGAGCGCCGCCGGCTCGTCCGCGTGCTCACGGAGTACCCGCTGCCATGGACCGGCGACGAGGGCTACAAGAAGGCCGAGGTCACGGGCGGCGGTGTGGCCCTGGGCGAGGTGGACGCGCAGACGATGGCGAGCCGCCGCCAGCCCGGCCTCTACCTCTGCGGCGAGGTGCTCGACGCGTTCGGGCCCATCGGGGGGTACAACTTTTTCTGGGCGTGGGCGACGGGCCGGTTGGCGGGTCTCGGCGCGGCCGGCGGATCGCCCCGGCACCCGTGAGGCAACTTTTGGAAAGGCACACCGGTAGGACCCGCCGAGCCCCGGCTCGTCCTTTTCTCACCTGCACTCCCCCGCCATGATTACCGGTCTCATCTTTTGGATTATCGTCGGCGCCATCGCCGGCTTCCTCGCCGAGAAGATCATGAAGGCCGACATGGGTCTCGGCATGAACATCCTCATCGGCATCGTCGGCGCGCTCATTGGCGGGTTCGTCGTCGACCTGATCCCGGGCGTCGACAGCGACGGCGGGCTCATCTGGAGCATCCTCGTGGCCACGCTCGGCGCGGTGATCCTGCTCTGGGCGGTCAACAAGTTCAAGGAGCGCTCGGCAGCCTAGCCGCTTCCCCGTCGCTCGTCCGTTCGTCAACGGGCGGCCCGCCCGGCACTGCCGATGGCCGGGCCGCCCGCTGCCATGTCCCCCCGCTGTGCTCCGCTTTATCCTCACCGCCGCTCTCGTCCTCACCGTCGCCGCCTGCGACGACGAACCGACCGACCCCGCCCAGACCGAGGTGGTCCCGGAGGCTGACGTGGCCCGGTTCCAGGCCGAGGTATTCCAGGAGACGATCCCCATCGACGCCGACCTCGCGCGCCTGGAGACGGAGGCCGCCGCGGCGGATTCCGCCACGCAGGTCGCCTACGCCCCGGTCCTCGACCGGCTCCGGGACGACCGCCGGCGCCTCCAGGTCCGCATCGACAGCCTCCGCCCGACGCCCCGTGCGCCGTTCGACAGCACGCGCGCCGAGGTCCTGGCCCAGACCGAGCGGCTCCGCGAAGCCGTCCGCCGCGCTCCGTTCGAGGCGGCCCCGACCTACGCGGCGCTCCAGGCCAGCGCGGGCCGAGCCCTCGCGCGCTTGGACGCCCGCCTCGCCGCCCTCGGCCCCGCCGCCGCGGTCGATACGACCGGCGCCCTCCGCGCCGACGTCGACTCGCTCGCGGCCGACCGGGCCCGCCTTACGGCCCGCATCGGCGCCTACCCCGACACGTCGGCCGCCCAGTTCGCGCCGTTCCGCCAGCAGGTCACGGACGCGCTCCTGCGCCTGGAGCAGCGCGCCCGCGTGATCGCGCCGGACACGACGCGCGTCCGCGGACCGGAGGCGTAGCCCCTACCCGACCGGCTGTCCCTCCGCGACGAAGTCGACACCCCACCGCACGAGCGCGTCGGCGGCCTCCTGGCTCTCGGCCTCGGCGTAGACGCGGAGCACCGGCTCCGTCCCCGACGGGCGGAACATGAGCCACCCGCCGGCGACGCGGAACTTGAACCCGTCGAGCGTCTCGGTACCGGTCACCGGCTGCCCGTCGATCTCGCTCAGGCCCTCACCACGAAGCTGCTGGAGGACGGCCTCTTTCCGCGCGGGCGTCGTGTGGAGGTCGTCGCGACTCTGGTAGTGCGGGCCGAACTCGTCCATCAGCTCGCGGACGAGGCCGGAGAGCGTGCGCTCCCGCTTCACCATCATCTCGGCCACGGTCAGGCCGATGAACAGGCCGTCGCGTTCGGGGATGTGGCCCTTGACGCCTATCCCGCCCGACTCCTCGCCGCCGACGAGCACGTCCTTCTCGAGCATCATCGGCCCGACGTACTTGAACCCGATGGGCGTGGTGTGGACCGTGAGCCCGTAGGCCTCGCCCATCCGGTCCAGCATGTCCGTCGTCGAAAATGTCTTGACGAGGTCGCCCCGGAGCCCCTTCTCCTCGTGGAGGTACTTGACGAGGAGCGCGAGGATCTTGTGGGAGTCAACGAACTGGCCCTCCTCGTCGACGAGCCCGATGCGGTCGGCATCGCCGTCGGTGGCGAGGCCGAGCGCGCAGTTCTCGTCCACGACGGCCTCGAGGAGACGGCCGAGGTTCCGCTCGATGGGCTCCGGCGCCTGCCCGTACATGCCCGGGTTCGTGTCGTGCCCCAGCTCCACCACGCGGGCCTTGCCGAGCAGCTCCGTCACCACGCCCTGGCCCGCGCCGTACATGGCGTCGTAGGCCACGCGCATGGGGCTCTCCTTGATGGCGTCGATGTCGATCCGCTCGCGGAGCAGCTCCACGTAGGCGGCCTGAAGGTCGAACGTCTCGATCCGCCCGTCGGCGACGAGCGCGTCGAATGGCTCGATCTCGGTAGCGCCGTTGAGCGCGCCCATCTCGGCCTCGATCTCAGCGATCTGCTCCGGCGAGGCCGGCCCGCCGAGGTGCGACTTCACCTTGAACCCGTTGTACTCGGGCGGGTTGTGGCTGGCCGTGATGACGATGCCGGCCGTGTGGCCGCCCTCCTTCGTCATCCAGCTCACCGCCGGCGTCGTGCAGAACCCGTCCACCAGCCGGACGCGAACGCCGGACGAGGCGAACACGCGCGCGACGAACTGCGCGAAGGCGTGGCCCTGGAACCGTGTGTCGTGGCCGATGACGACCGAGCCGTCGCCGCCGTCCTGCTTCTTCGCCCACGCGGCGGTGGCACGGGCGACGGTCTCGAGGTTGGCGTAGGTATAGCCGTCGGCGATGACAGCGCGCCAGCCGTCGGTGCCGAACTTGATCTCGCTCATGGGGGAAGGGCTGGGGGAGCGCGCGAGCGGGGGAGAAAGCTACGGACGGCCCGCCTTGGCGGACGGTGGAAACTCCGGACTCGCGGTGCCGAGGGCGTGTCAGGGGGCGGCCCGCAACGGACCGCTAGGCGCGCGTCAGTCGGCGGTGGGGGCCGGTGGGCTCGTCGGGGTCGAGCCCGAGGCGCTCGCGGCGGTTCTCGGCGTACTCGGTGTAGTTGCCGGGGTAGTACACGACCTCTCCGTCGCCCTCGAAGGCGAGGATGTGCGTCGCCACACGGTCGAGGAACCAGCGGTCGTGCGAGATGACCACGGCGCAGCCGCCGAAGGCGAGGAGGGCCTCCTCGAGCGCACGCAGCGTGTTGACGTCGAGGTCGTTGGTGGGCTCGTCGAGGAGGAGCACGTTGGACCCCTCCTTGAGCGTCACGGCCAGCTGGAGCCGGCCGCGCTCGCCGCCCGAGAGCGTGCCCACCTTCTTCTGCTGGTCCTGCCCCGCGAAGTTGAACCGGCCGACGTAGGCGCGGGAGTTGACCTCGCGCGTCCCGAGCTGGATGAAGTCGGCGCCGCCGGAGATCGTCTCCCAGACGGTCTTGTTCGGGTCGAGGTCGCGGACCTGGTTGACGTAGCCCAGCTGGACCGTGTCGCCCACGCGGAAGCTGCCGCTGTCCGGCGCCTCCTCGCCCGTGATCATGCGGAAGAGGGTCGTCTTGCCGGCCCCGTTCGGCCCGACGACGCCGACGATGCCGCCCGGCGGGAGGTCGAACGAGAGGTCGTCGATGAGCTGGCGGTCGCCGAAGGACTTGTCGACGCCCTCGGCCTGGACGACGACGTTGCCGAGGCGGGGGCCCGGCGGGATGTAGATCTCCAGCTCTTCGCGGCGTTCGTCGCCGAGGCCGGCCTGGAGCTCCTCGTAGCGCGCAATCCGCGCCTTCGACTTGGTCCGCTGGCCCTTCGCGTTCTGGCGGACCCACTCGAGCTCCTGGTGGATCGTCTTCTGGCGCTTCGAGGCCTCCTTCTCCTCCTGCGCGAGGCGGGCCTCCTTCTGCTCCAGCCAGCTCGTGTAGTTGCCCTCGAACGGGATCCCCTTGCCGCGGTCCAGCTCCAGGATCCACCCGGCCACGTTGTCGAGGAAGTACCGGTCGTGCGTCACGGCGATGACGGTGCCGGGGTAGCCGGCGAGGTGCTGCTCCAGCCAGGCCACGCTCTGCGCGTCGAGGTGGTTGGTGGGCTCGTCGAGGAGGAGCACGTCGGGCGCCTGGAGGAGCAGGCGGACGAGGGCCACGCGGCGCTTCTCGCCGCCCGAGAGCGGCCCGATGGGCGACTCCCCCGGCGGGCAGTGGAGGGCGTCCATGGCCTGCTGGAGGCGGGCGTCCACGTCCCACGCGCCGAGCCGGTCGATGTCCTCCTGGACCTTCCCCTGCTCGGCGATGAGCTTGTCGAAGTCGGCGTCGGGCTCGGCGAAGGCGGCCGAGATCTCCTCGTAGCGCCGAAGCAGCCCAACGGCCTCGGCCATCCCCTCCTCCACGACCTCCTTGACGGTCCGGTCCGGGTCGCCGAGGTCCGGCTCCTGCTCCAGCATCCCGATCGAGAGGTCCGGCTGCTTCTGGATCTCGCCGTCGTGGTTCGGGTCCTTGCCCGCGATGATGCGGAGGAGCGTGGACTTGCCGGCCCCGTTCAGCCCGAGCACGCCGATCTTGGCGCCGTAGTAGAACGAGAGGTAGATGTTGTCGAGGATCTTCTTGCCCGTCGGCAGGGTCTTGCCGACGCCGAGCATGGAGAAGATGATCTTGTAGTCGCTCACGGTCGCAGCGGAGGGGTGGGCGACGAAGCTAGGCGGAGGCCGCCCTCCACAGAGTGGATAACCCGTGGACACCGGCCCGCGCGGATGCTCCCGCCCCCGCGCGGCGACAGGACCTCCCCCTCTCCGATCTGGAGACGGCAGTCCCGGACAGCCAGCATGCGCCTAGGGGATGACCGCCCACGTCGGCGGACGGCTGAACGGCGTCTGGAGCGCCGCCCGCGCCTCGGGCCTGCATCGCCTCCGACCGGTCGTGCCAGGCGTGGTCCGCCTCGGGAACCGCTTCGGGAGGAGCCACGCGGGGGACGTGCAAGCCCGCCGCGCGCGTGGCCCCATCGCCTCCGGAAGTACGGGACGGCGAGAGCGGACCCCACGTCCACAGCGCGGATGCCTGGAGAAGACGGAGGGCCGGATGCGGCAGTAAGGCGACGGCGGGAGCGAGTCCTTTCATGGGTAAGGAAGACGGCGCAGAAGACCTTCAGGACTCAGGAGAATATCGCTATATCATCGAATAATTAAATGAACAAAATCATTTTCACATTATCACGTATCGAATCGACGCATCGATGCATTGATTATTTAGGCACCACTCCAACCCTTCGGAATGAGGGCTCCTCCCCCACGCTCCCGCGTCGGGGCCTCCGGCTCGACGGCCGGTTTGCCTTCGCTCGACGACTACGCCCCGTGTGTGACGCGCTTAAGGGGTCCCGATGGCGTGCTCGCTGCCGAGGTGGGCCGCCTCCTCCACGAGCGCCTGATACCGGCGGGCCCAATCGAGCGCCGTCTCCCACGTCCCGGCGTCCACCTGGAGGCGGGCGGCGAGGCCGCGGATCGCCTCGACCTCGCGCGCGTGGAGGTGACCGTCGGCGTAGGCCACGAGGAGGAGGTCGAGCAGGACGACGACGCGGGACCGGTCCGTCTGGAAGACGAGGTTGAGGTCGCCCACGCCGCTCGGCGCGTCGGCGTGCTCGGCCTCGACGCCGGCTTCCGCGTAGAGACGGTCGAGCCGCTCGACCTCCTGGATCGCCAGCCGGCGGTCGGCGTCGATCACCTGACGGGCGAGGACGAGGAAGGCGTGGCGCTGCTCGGGGCTCAGTTCGTGGAGAAACACGGGGACGCGGGCTGGGGGGCGGCAGATCGAACGACGGGAACGGGCGCTCTGGTCCGGTCCGTGTGGACGCAACGATACCATAATCACGGAGCCGGGCCGAACGGCGCACGGCGCACGGCGTTGTCCTCCTCCCCCTCCCCGCCTCCCATGACCCTCGACGTATTCGCCGACATCGCCTGCCCGTGGTGCTACATCGGGGAGGCGAACCTCGCCGAGGCCCTCCGCCAGCGCCCCCACCTCGGCGTCGAGCGCCGGTGGCGGCCGTTCCAGCTCCAGCCCGACCTGCCGCGGGAGGGCGCCCCTCGTGACGTTCTCGAGCGCAAGTTCGGCGGGGCGGAGCAGATGAAGGCCGCGTTCGCCCGCACGGCCCAGGCCGGCGAGGCCGCCGGCCTCCGGTTCGACTTCACGAAGCTCGCCGGCACACCGAACACGCTCGACGCCCACCGCCTCGTCCTCCTCGCGGGCGAGTACGACCGGACCTGGGAGACCGTCGAGGCGCTGTTCGAGGGCTACTTCGCCGACGGCCGCGACCTGAACGACGCCGCCGACCTCGTCGCGATCGCCGAGCACGCCGGCGTGCCGGGCGCCGACGCCCGCGCCCTCCTCGGCGACGACCGCTACGAGGCCGACGTGCGCCGCAGCCAGGAGATCGCCGGGCGGGCCGGGATCTCCGGCGTCCCGCTCTACCTCGTCGACGGGCAGTTCGCGCTCTCGGGCGCCCAGCCGCCCGAGGCCTTCGTCCAGGCCCTCGACCGGGCCGCCGCGGCCGGGATGGAGGCCGCGCCCGCCCAGAGTCCGTCTGCCCCCTGACGCCGTCCCCACCCGACTCTCACTCCTGCTTCATGCAAGCCGATACGACTGTCGTCGTCGCCGACTCTACCCAGGCCGCCGCAGGCGCCGCCGGCGTGATCGACAAGATCGAGGGGTGGATCAACGCGTTCATCCTGCTCCTCCCGAACCTCGTCCTCGCGGTCCTCATCGTCATCGCGGCGGCGTTCCTGGCGCGTCTGGTGCGCCGCGTCGTCGCCGGGCTGCTCCACCGGGCCACGGACCGGGCGCCCCAGGCCAAGAACGTCGTCGACCTGCTGGCGACGCTGGCCTACGTGGCCGTCCTCGCCGTCGGGACGTTCATCGCGCTCGGCGTCCTCGACCTCGACGGCGTCGTGACGACGCTCCTCGCCGGCGCCGGCGTCGTCGGGCTGGCCCTCGGCTTCGCCTTCCAGGACATCGCCTCGAACTTCATCGCGGGCATCCTGATGGCGATCCGCAACCCCTTCTTCGTCGGCGAGATCGTCGAGACGAACGGGTTCACGGGGACCGTCCGCGAGATCTCGCTCCGCTCGACGATCCTCGACACGTTCCAGGGCCAGAAGGTCATCCTCCCGAACGCGAAGGTCTTCGGCGAGCCCATCGTCAACTTCTCGGCCCGTGGCGAGCGGCGCGTGGACCTGAGCTGTGGCGTCGGCTACGGCGACGACCTGGGCCACGCCCAGCGCGTGGCGGTCGAGGCGATCGAGGGGCTCGACCTCCGGAAGGACGGGAAGCCCGTCCAGCTCTACTACACCGAGTTCGGCGACTCGTCCATCAACTTCGTCGTCCGCTTCTGGGTCGACTTCTCGGCGCAGACCGACTTCCTGGAGGCGCAGTCCGAGGCGATCAAGGCGGTGAAGGCCGCGTTCGACGCGAACGGCGTGACCATCCCCTTCCCCATCCGCACGCTCGACTTCGACCCGAACGGCGGCGTCGACCTCCGCGCGGCGCTCAAGGGATCGGGCGACGGAGCGATGGCTGGCGAGCCGTCGTCCAGCGATGCGCCCGCCGACGACTGGCGGTGACGGCTGGGCGGGCGTCCGCCCTCCGGATCAGTTCCAGGGCAGTTCGACGGCCACGTCCTCATGGAGCGCGGCGCGGACGTAGCTGAAGAGCGCGAAGCGCCCGGGACCCTGCCGATAGATCCGCTCGGCGTCCGTCTTCATCCGGACGCGGCACACGGGGAGCCCAGGGATCACCACGACGCCATCCACGAGGGCACGGCCGTCGGTGTCCTCGGTCGTCGTGATGCGCGAGAACCGGGGAGTCGGGTCGGAGAACCCGAACTGCACGAAGTCAGTGGGCAGATTGGGGAGAGCCATAGCCGCGAGTGGTGGGGCACCCCCGGTATCGGTGGCTCGCTCCTCACATTAAACCCCCGCCCCTCCCGGTCCTATTCGCCGTTCCCTGAGGCTCCGGCCGTGCGCAGGATCCAGTCTGCGATCGTCGCCAGCGGCTCGGCGGCGAGGGTGGGCGAAAGCGTCGCGTACTCCGAGGAGAGGCCCGTCACGGCGTCCTGGAGCAGGTGGTTGACCCCGCTGATCGTGACCACCTCCCAGTCCGGGCTGTCCGACGCCCCGAGCGCCTCGCGCATGGGGTCGGCGTTGCGGGCCGGCGTCACCTGCGTGTCGAGCTCGAAGTAGAGCGCGAGCGCGGGGACCGTCAGGCGCCGCACGAAGTCGGCCGGGTCGACGGCGAGGAACGTGCGGAACCAGGGGCTCGTGACGGCCTGCATCTGCTGCGCCACGACCATCGGGATCACCGCCGGCGTCAGGCCCAGCGGGGCCGCCTCGGCCGCCGGGATCCCCTCGAACGCGGCCGTGAACTGCGCCCGGACCTCCTCGACCGCGTCCGCGCGGAGCGGCGCGTCGAGGTCTCGGGTGATGACCGAGAACGCCGTGTCGATGCGGACGACGAACGAGTCGATCGCGCCCTCACTCACGCCCGCTGAGGCAAGCGAGATCCGGTTCTGCTCCAGGACCGTCTCCAGCCCCGACTCCGCCGGCCCGGCCACCATCACGATCCCGTCGACCGCCGGCTCGGAGGTGGCCACGATCGGCGCCACGTATCCGCCCTCGCTGTGCCCGACGACGCCGACCCACCGCACGTCGGGACGCGCGTCGAGGAGCCGGACGGCAGCGGCCACGTCGTCGGCGTAGTCGAACGAGGTGACGGACTGGGGGTCGGGGCCAGCCGTGCTCTCCCCCGCGCCACGCTCGTCGTAGCGGAGGACGAGGACGCCGCGCTCGGCGAGGGCGTGCGCGAGGTCCCGGTAGATGCGGAGGTTGCTCGGGAGGGCCGGCGTAGCGCCATCGCGGTCCTGAAGGCCGGACCCCGAGACGAGGACGACGGCCGGGAACGGCCCCTCCCCCACCGGCACGGACACCGTCCCCGCCAGTGTCACGCCCTCAGCGCTCTCGAACGAGACGTCCGACTCGGTAAACGACGGGGCTTCCTGCGCGCCGGCAGTGAGGGAGACCGCCGCGAGGAGAGACGAGAACGAGGAGGCGCATCGGGCCAGAGGTCTGGGGAGGAACGGGGACCGTCGGCTATGCGCGGCCGCCAATGCAGGAGGTTACGCCGGCACGAACTCGGCGCGGAGCCATCCGTCCTCGACGGCGGCGCCGGCGAGGCGATAGTAGGCCAGGAAGGCCGGGAGCGTCACGTTCCGCCGCTGGTTGGCGATCTGGACCACGAGGCTGTCGCCGAACTGCTCGGCCTCCACATCCTCGGTCTCGGCGTAGGGCACGCGGAGCGCGACGGTGTAGGCGTCCCCGTCGTTCTCGACCTTGTACGACGGCTCCGAGTGGTAGACGGCGGCCGGGTCGCGCTCGGCGTAGAGGCCGGCGCCGATCTGCTCCAGCAGCTCCAGCCCGAACACCTCCTGCCCGAGGTGCGGGACCGTCAGGACCGGGAGCGGGGCGAACGTCTCCTCGGATCTCCTCCAGGTAGCCCGCCTGCGCCTCGACGTACTTCGCCATCACGCCGCCCGCCTCGTCCTCTGGAATCACGCGGTTCACGATCGCCGCGTCGACACCGTAGCCGTAGAGCTGGAGGTAGGTATAGGCCCGCTTGGCCTCCTGGATCACCATCCGCTCCGGGTTCATCACGAGGCGCGCGCTCGTCACCTCGGGGTTCTGGAGCACCTCCTGGACCTCGCCCAGCTTGCCGAAGAGCCGGTCCAGCTCCTCGTAGCCCCGATCCAGCGGCACGCCCGTCGTCTTGCGGACGGCGTAGCCGACGGTCTTGATGGCCGTCTTCTGGAGCGGGAACGCCTTCTGGAGCCACCACTGGGTGACCTGGGGGAGCGTGAGGAGCGTGAGCGTCTCGCCCGTCGGGGCGGCGTCGAGGACGATCACGTCGTAGTCGCCGGCGCGGTAGAACTCGTCGAGCCAGAGGAGGGCCGAGCCCTCGCCCATGCCCGGGAGCGCCGCCAGTTCCTCGGCGGCGATGGCGTCGGCACCCTGGAAGCGGAGGACGCTCCGCACCAGCTCGCGCATGTTGCCCCAGTACTTGCGCATGGAGTAGTACATGTCCACCTCCATCGCGTCGAGGCGGGGGGCGATCTCCTGCGGCTCGGGGCCGAGGGGCCGGTCGACGGCGTCGGCGAGGGAGTGGGCGGGGTCGGTCGAGAGGACGAGCGTGCGCTGGCCGCGCTGGGCGCAGGCGAGAGCGGTGGCGGCGGCGCAGGTCGTCTTGCCGACGCCGCCCTTGCCGGTGAAGAGGAGGATGCGGGGCATGCGGGAGGGAGGGGAGGAATCGGGTGAAGGGCGGGGCCGAGCGTCGCGTTCCCGGCCATGGCCGCTCCGTCTCACTCTTCACCCGTCACCCATCGCCCCGCTTCGCGCGCTCGATGATCTCCTCGGCCGTGAGGCCGCCCCGGTTGTTCCGGTTCGTCGGCGCCGGCTGCGTCGAGGCGGGCGGCGGCGTGGGCGTCCGTGGGATCGTGATCGCCTCGCCGGCCCCGGCCGCCGGCGGAGCAGGCGAGGGCGGAGTGCTCGGCGACGGCTCGACGCGCCCCCGGTCCTCGCCGCCGAGCCGGCGCGTCCGCACGTCCGGCGGACCGTCGCCGCGGAGCGGCGGGCGGTCCTCCATCGGGCGCTGCACGTCCGGCATCTCGATGGGGGCCGGCTCGTAGGGGTCCTCGCCGTAGGCCCACTCGTAGTCGTCGGGGTCGAAGTCGGCCACGTCGGGCGACTCCACGAGCGTCGAGTCGCCGTCCTCGTCGAAGGCGAAGCCCTCGTAGGTGGCCGGCGGGGGCGGGAACGAGACGTCCGGCAGGCGGTCCTGCACGCGGAGGAGGAAGTCGCCCACGACGGGGAGCGCCGTTTTCGAGCCCTCGCCCGTCCCCTTCGAGCGGAAGCGGACGCGCTGGTCGTTGAACCCGACCCACGCGCCGACGACGAGGCCAGGGCGCATGGCGATGAACCAACCGTCGGCGTACTCCTGGGTGGTGCCCGTCTTGCCCGCGAGGTCGCCCGTGACGCCCATCTGGCGGAGGCCGGCGCCCGTGCCCCGGTCGATCACGCCGCGCATCATGTCGAGGAGGTTGCGCGCGTCGCGCGTCGTGAGCGCCTGTTGCCCCTCGCCGCCGAACGTCGCGAGGACCGCCCCCGAGGCCGTCTCGATCCGCGAGATGAGGCGCGGCACGCGGCGGAGCCCGTCGTTGGCGATCGTCCCGTAGGCCGAGACCATCTCCAGGAGCGTGACCGGGCTCGTGCCGAGGCCGATGGACGGGACCGTCTCGATGTCGCTCGTCACGCCCATCTTCCGGGCGACGAGGGCCACGCGGTGCGGGCCGATCTCGTTCGTGAGGCGGGCCGTGAGGGCGTTCTTCGAGTAGGCGAGGCCGTCGGCGAGAGTGCCCGGGCTGGTCCCGCCCGTCGGCGTCCACGTCTTGCCGCCGCCGAGGTCGAACGTAACGCCGCCGCCCTCCATCTCGTCGCTCGGGGCGTAGCCGCGCTGGAGGGCGCTGGCGTAGACGAACGGCTTGAAGGTGGAGCCGGGCTGGCGTCGGGCGACGCCCGCGTGGTCGTACTGGTCGAGGTCGAAGTCGCGCGAGCCGACGTAGGCACGGACGGCGCCGGTCTCGGGCTGGATCGCCACGAGCGCCGCCTCCACGCGCACGACGGCCTGGCGGACCGAGTCGACGAGGGCGCGGTCGCCGCGGACCTCCGCGAGCGCCGCGTCGGCGTCGAGCCCGCGGTCGCGGGCGCGGGCATAGGCGTCCGTCTTCTGGAGTGCCGCGTCGAGGGCGGCGCGCGGCGGGCCGCTCCGCCACTCGCCGTTGGCCGTCCTCTGGAGCCGCGCCACCCGATCCTGCACCGCCGCCTCGGCCTCGCGCTGCATCCCGAGGTCGAGCGTGGTGCGGACCACGAGGCCGTCGCGGTCGACGTCGTAGCCACGCGGCTGTGCCCACGCCTCCAGCTCACGGCGGACGGCCGAGGTGAAGTGGGGAGCGGCGCTGTAGGTCGAGGGCTGCAGGGTCAGCTCCACGCCGAGCGGCTCCTGCCGGAGCTCGGCGGCGTAGCCCGGGTCCAGCTTGCCCTGCTCGGCCATGAGGCGCAGGACGAGGTTGCGGCGCTCCGTTGCCGCCTCGGGGTGGCGGACCGGGTTGAACTGGTTCGGGCCCTTCAGCATCGCCACGAGCGTGGCGGCCTGGAGGACCGAGAGGTCCGGCGCGTGCGCCCCGAAGTAGGTCCGGGCCGCCATCTCGACGCCGTGGGCGTTGTAGAGGAACGGGACCGTGTTGAGGTAGGCCTCCAGGATCTCGCGCTTGGTGTGGTCGCGCTCGATGGCGAGGGCCGCGATGATCTCCTTCGTCTTGCGTTCGACGGTCCCGGAGGTCCCGATTTCGTCAGGAAACAGGTTCCGGGCGAGCTGCTGCGTGATCGTCGACCCCCCCTGCCGGTTCCCGCGGAGCGTCTGCCAGACGGCCCCGATGGTCCGCTGCACGTCCACCCCGCCGTGCTCGTAGAAGTCGCGATCCTCCGTCGCCACGAGCGCGTGGACGAGGTGGACCGGGATCGAGTCGAGCGGGACCCACTCGCGGAAGTCGGGCTCGAACTGCGTCAGCCGCTCGCCCCGCACGTCCACCACGACCGTCGGCTGGGAGCGCGTGGCGCGGGCGAGGGCGTAGGCGTCGGGCGTCTCGGGGAGGAGCGTCCAGGCGTAGCCTGCGACCGCGAGCCCGGCGAGGAGCACGCCCCCCAGCCCGAGGGCGAACGGAACGCCGAGGGCGATAAAGAGCCGCCGTCCCCACGAACTCTCGTCGTCCGTGACAGCCCGCCAGTACCGCTTGAACGGGTTGCGCGTCGGCGCCTCGGCTGGCGGGGAGGGCGTCCAGCGGCGAGCGGGACGGGCGATGGAGGGGCGGAGGGCCACGGGCAGGTCGGGGGGAGTCGGGCGTGTACGCCTCAACTCCAATCTCGTGCCATCGCCCCCACGGCGCCCCCTCAGGTCACGTCTCCATTCCCTCCATCGCGGCTGACGGAGCAGCGCCGGAGGTTGCAGCAGTGCCCGGCGATCAGGAGCGCGCTGCCGAGGAGCGTGAGTGCCAGTCCGGCAGCCTCGCCGAGCGCCGTGTGGACCGGCAGGGCGGCCCACACCCCTGCGAGCCCGCCCCGAAGCCACCGGCTCCCCTCCGCCGACCGACGCATCGCGCGAACGGTGATCGGCAGGAGCACCACGGCCATCGCGGGATGGACCACCTCGTGAAGGCCATGCGCTCCGGGCCACAGCGGGAGCACGAGAAGGACCGCCGGCATCAGCAGACAGTGCACGGCGCACAGCCCGGACAGGACGACGCCGAACCGATCCCAGGTGTGCCCAGAATGAGGAAGAGAAGGAGACATCGGACTCAGGGACGGACAGCCCCGGGGACCCCGCACGTCGCCCCGGGGCTGTGGAGACTCGGCCGGCCGTGCTACGGCCGCGCCTCCAGGATCAAGTTGAACGGCGTCTCCGTGGCGCGGCGGAAGCGGGAGAAGCCGCCGGCCGTCACCACCTCGCGGAGGCGGGCCTCGCCGGCCTGGGCGCCCAACGCCAGCCCGACCTCTTGGTCCAGCGAGCACGGCGTGCAGATGAGCGTCGAGGCGCCGTAGTAGAGCCGGCCGACCGGGTTCAGGTTGTCGGCGACGGCGTCGTTGGCGTAGGGCTCGACGATGAGCCACGTGCCATCATCCGTGAGCTGCTGGCGGATGTGGGCCGCCGCCCCCACCGGGTCGCCCATGTCGTGGAGGCAGTCGAAGGTGCAGGCGAGGTCGTAGGGCGCGCTGTTGAAGCGCTGCCCCGTCGAGACCTCAAACCGGACGTTCGTGAGCCCGGCCGCCGCCGCGCGCTGCCGCGCCGCCTCGATCGACGGCTCGTGCGCGTCGACCCCGACGAACTGGCTGTTCGGATAGGCCTCGGCCATGATGATCGTGGAGGCGCCGAACCCGCAGCCGACGTCGACCACGCGAGCGCCGGCCGTCAACGTCTCGTCGACGCCATCGAGCGCTGGAATCCACTCCTGCACGAGGTGGTTGAGATAGCCCGGCCGGAACGACTGCTCGACGCCGTGGAACAGGCGGTGGTCGTGCTCGCCCCAGCCGACGCCCTCGCCGGTCCGGAACGCCTCGGTGAGGGCCGGCAGGATGCGCGTGGCCGCGAGCGCCGTCTGGAAGAAGCCCCCGACGAAGGCGGGGCTGTCGGAGTTGGCGAGCAGCAGGGCCTGCTCCGGACTCATGGCGTACGTGTCGGCCTCGGCGTCGTAGGTGACGTAGCCGCCGGCCGCGTTCGTGCGGAGCCACTCGCGGACGTAGCGCTCGGCGGTGCCGGTGCGGCCCGCCAACGCGTCGGAGGTCATCGGGCCGTCGGCGGCGAGGAGCTCGTAGAGGCCGAGGTCGAGGCCGATGAGGACGAGGGGCGCGAAGAACGTCGCGCCGATGTCCATCGCCGACTGGCCGAGTTGGGCGTGCAAGGCGTCCTCGTCAATCAGGGGAGGGGGAGCTTGGGTCTGGGTGTTCATGAGTCGAGGGGGGTGGTGAGAGGGCGGCCATCGAGCCGCTTTCTCCCCATGACGCGCCCTCTCCTCAGAGTCCCAAACCGTCTCGCCGGCGCACGCCGAACGGAGGCCATGTCGTTTATTGATATCCCTTTCGAACCCTACCCTCATGGCCGAGGCGGACGTCACCCGCCTGCTCGAAGACGTGGAGGCCGGCGAGGCCGGCGCCTTCGACCGTCTCCTCGTCGGCGTGTACCCGGAGCTTCGAGACATGGCGCGGGCCAAGCTCCGCGACCAGCGCGAGGGCCACACGCTCAACCCGACCGGCCTCGTCCACGAGGCGTACCTCCGGCTCGTCCGCTATCCCGACGTGGAGTGGAAGGGACGGGCACACTTTTTTGGCGCCGCCGCCCAGACCATGCGCCGCGTCCTCGTGGACCACGCACGTAAGAAGACGGCCGACAAGCGGAAGGGCGAGCACGTGAGCCTGACGCAGGTCGGGGAGGCGCCGGAGGAGGTCTCCCTGAGTGAGGTTCTGAGCATCGACGCGGCCCTCGAACGGCTGGCCGAGGATCGGCCCCGGTGGGTCCGCGTGGTGGAGTGCCGCTACTTCGCCGGGCTGACGATTGAGGAGACGGCCGAGGCACTCAGCATCTCGCACGGGACCGTCTCGAACGACTGGGCGATGGCCCGCGCCTGGCTCAAACGCGAACTCTCCGACTGAGGGCCCTCAGCGTCCCGACCGATGCCTACCGACACGCTCGACCGGCTCGAACGGCTCTTCCGGGCGGCCCGGATGCACCCGCCCGACGAGCGCGCGTCCTTCCTCGACGCCGCCTGCGCCGACGACCCGACGCTCCGCGCTGAGGTCGAGGCCCTCCTGGCGGCCGACGTCGACGCCGACCGGAACGCGTTCCTCGACCAGCCGGCGACCGGACTCCTCGGCGACACGGAGCCGGCGGCCCCGGACCCCGCCCTTCTCGACGGGACGATCGGTCCGTACCGGATCCTCCGGCCGCTCGGCCACGGCGGGATGGGCGCGGTCTACCTCGCCCTCCGCGAAGCCCCCTTCCAGCGCTACGTCGCCCTCAAGATCGTCCGGGCGGGGCAGGAGACGCCGGACGTCCTCCGTCGCTTCCAGCGGGAGCGACAGATCCTCGCCTCCCTCAACCACCCCAACGTCGCCCGTCTGCTGGATGGGGGCGTGACCGACGACGGGCGGCCGTACTTCGTCATGGAGTACGTCGAGGGCCGGCCGATCACGGCGTACGCCGACGATCACCGGCTCTCGATCGAGGAGCGGCTGGGCCTGTTCCGTGCCGTGTGCGACGCGGTCCACTACGCGCACCAGAACCTCGTGCTCCACCGCGACCTCAAGCCGTCGAACATCCTGGTGGCGACGGACGGGGCCGATGGGAAGCCGACGGTGAAGTTGCTCGACTTCGGCATCGCCAAGCTCCTCAACCCGAACCTCGGCCCGGCCGCCTTCCCCGTCACCCGCACGATCCCCGTGATGACGCCGGAGTACGCGAGTCCGGAGCAGGTCCGCGGCGAGCCGCTCTCGACGGCGTCGGACGTGTACTCGCTCGGCGTCGTGCTCTACGAGCTGCTCTCGGGCCACCGCCCGTACCGGCTCACGCGCGGGACGCCGGCCGAGGTGGTCCGGGTGGTGTGCGAGGCGGAGCCGGAGCGGCCGAGCACGAAGGTGGTCCGCGACGAGACGATCCGGCGCGGGGGCGGGCCCGAGGAGACCATCTCGGCGGCGGCCGTCGGGGACGCGCGGGACGCGAGCCCCGAGCGGCTGCGGCGGCGGCTGCGGGGCGACCTCGACGCCATCGTCTTGAAGACGCTTCGGAAGGAGCCGCAGCGGCGCTATGCCAGCGCCGAGCAGCTCCACCACGACCTCGACCGCTACCTCTCCGGCGCCCCTGTCCTCGCCCACCGTGACTCCCGCTCGTACCGGCTGGGCAAGTTCGTCCGGCGCCACCGCAACTCCGTGCTCGCCGCCGGAGCCGTCGTGCTGGCGCTCGTGGGGGGGCTGAGCGTGGCGCTGTGGCAGGCGGCCGAGGCCCGCGAAGAACGGGACCGCACGGAGCAGGCGCTCCGGCAGTCCGAGGAGATGGCGGGCTTCCTCATGAGCCTGTTCGAGGCGAGCGACCCGGACGAGGCACAGGGCGACACGCTCACGGCTGCGGCGCTCCTCGACCGGGGGGTGCGGCGGGTCGAGGCCCTCTCCGAGGAGCCCGCGGTACAAGCGCGGATGCTGGTGACGATCGGGCAGGTGTACCGCGGCCTTGGCCGCTACGACGAGTCCCTAGCGCTCCACGAGCGTGCGCTGGCGCTCCGCCGCGCCGCCTACGGCGAGGAGCACGAGGAGGTCGCGCAGAGCCTCCTCTCCCTGGCCGACGCGCTGATCCGGCAGGGGCGGTACCGCGAGGCCGACGCGAACGCGCGACGCGCCCTCGCCATCCAGCGGCGCGTGCTGGGGCCGGAGCACCCCGAGATCGGCACCACGCTCGCGACGCTCAGCGGCTTCGCCGTCTACCTCGGCGACATCGACGCGTCGGTGGCGCTCGCTCGGCAGGCGCTCGCGGTGCGGGAGAAGGCGCTCGGCCCCGACGACCCGAACATCGGCCACAGCTGGTCCCTGCTCGGCCGGACCATCCGCCGGCAGGGCGACACGGACGGCGCCGAAGAGGCGTTTCGCCAGGCCCTCGCCATCGCCCAGCGCCACTACGGTCCTGAGCACCCGGACGTGGCCGGGGCCATGCTCCAGCTCGCCTATACCCTCCGGGACACCGACCGCCTGGACGAGGCCGAGCGGCTGCACCGCCAGGCGCTCGACATCCGACGGCGGACGCTCGGCGAGCGCCATCCGATGGTGGCCTACGCCACGGGCGACCTCGCCTTCGTGCTCTCGAAGCAGGGACGACACGACGAAGCCCTGGCGCTCTACCGACAGGAGATCGAGATGCTGAAACTGGCGCTCGGCCCCGAGCACCCGTCCATCCTCAACGCCGAGGGCGCCCTCGGACAGGCCCTCCTGCGCGCCGGCCGCCTCAGCGAGGCCGAGGCAGTCACCCGCGACGTCCTGGCCCGCATGGCGCAACAGCGCGGCGACGACCACCCCGCCATCGGCGGGGCGCTCGCTGGCCTCGCGGCCATCCTCGTCGAGCAGGGGGCCTACGAGGAGGCGGAGGCCCGCTACCGCGAGGCCATCGCGCGCTCGAGGTCGGCGGCCGGGGCCGACAACCCGGACAGCGCCAAGCTGACGGGGGAGTTGGCGACCGTGCTCGCGCATCAGGGGCGTTACCCGGAGGCCGAGACCGCCTTTTTCCGTGCGGAGGCCGTCTTCCGGCAGCGTCACGTCAGCGACGCCCACGGGGAGGTGCGGGACTTCCTCCGCCGGTTCGCCGAGATGTACGAGGGGTGGGGGCGCCCCGCCGACGCCGCGCGCTACCGCGCCCGCCTCGCCTCGGCAGGCGAGCGCTGAGCCGCCTCAGGGCCGGACGCCGCGGACGACGAACTCGCCCGGCATCGCGTAGCCGCGCCCGTGCCGGTACGGCTCAATGGTGGCGAGGTAGTCGGCGTGCGCCTTGGCGCGCGTCGGCTCGTCGAAGCGGGCGTAGGCCATGGCGACGGGGCCGCCGACGAACGACGATGCGCACGCAGCCTCGGCCGAGGGGTAGCGGAGCGTCGTCGTGATGCGGTCCGCCGTTACGTCCTCGAAGCCGGCCTGCTCGAAGGTGGCCTTGAGCGTGTCGCCGGTGCCGAGGGCGAAGAAGAGCGGACACACGTCCGTCGACACGCGGGCGTCCACGACGGCGAAGACGCCGGCCCAGCCGCACCGGTCGCGCCGCCCCCACACGGCGGCGACGGCGCGCTCCCCCGGCCGCAGCACCCGGCGCTGGGCGCGCATGGAGGCGACGGGGGCGGGGAAGTACATCATGCCGAGGCCGCAGAGCGCGGCGTCGAAGGTGCCCTCCGGGTAATCGATCTCCTCGGCGTTGCCCTGCGCGACGGCGACGTGGCCGAGCCCACGTCGTTCTGCCTCGGCGCGGACGTGCGCGACCGTCTGGTCCGAGAGGTCGGTCGCCGCCACGTACCCTCCGCTCGGGATGACAGATCAGAGACGTCCGCGGCGACGTGCAGCGACCGATTGGGGGATCGGCAGGCGTTCTGCGTCTCGGGAGACAACGGCCCGCTGCGACGGGTCTTCCGCCCCCCATCCCTCTACCGCAATGGCTACCTGGAAGCCCGACCCCAGCTTTTACCCCTCCCCGCAACTCGCGATGGAGGCGCCGCCCGAGACGGTGGCCTACGTCTCCCTCCTCAACAGCGCCGGTGAGGGCCCCGGCGACGGCATCGGCGTCGTCGACACCGACCCGTCCTCGCCGACCTACGGGCAGCTCGTCCACACGACCTCGTTCCCGCACAGCAACAACGAGCTCCACCACTTCGGGTGGAACGCGTGCAGCTCGTGCCTCTGCCCATACGCCCCGCATGCGCACGTCGAGCGGCGCTACCTCGTCGTGCCCGGCACGAACTCGTCGCGCATCCACATCCTCGACACGAAGCCCGACCCGCGCCGGCCGCGCCTCGTCAAGACCATCGAGCCCGAGGAGGTGTGGGAGAAGACGGGCTACGCCGCCCCCCACACCGTCCACTGCGGCCCCGACGGCATCTACGTCAACGCCCTCGGCGCGCCCGACGGCGGCGGCCCTGGCGGCGTCTTCGTGCTCGACCACGAGACGTTCGAGATCAAGGGCCCCTGGGAGGCCGACCGCGGCCCGCAGCGCCTCGCCTACGACTTCTGGTGGCACCTCGGCCACGACACCATGATCACCTCCGAGTGGGGCACGCCGAACATGGTGACGGAGGGGCTCAACCCGGACCTCCTCCTCAAGGGCCAGTACGGCCACGCCCTCCACGTGTGGAACCTCCGGAGTCGGAAACACCGCCAGACGATCGACCTCGGGGAGGACCAGCAGATGGTCCTCGAACTCCGCCCGGCCCACAACCCGCAGAAGGCCTACGGCTTCGTCGGCGTCGTGATCTCGCTGGAGGACCTCTCAGCCAACATCTGGATGTGGTACCTCGAGGGCCACAACGGCAAGGCCAAGTGGAAGGCGAAGAAGGTGATCACGATTCCCGCCGAGCCCGCCGACCCGGACGACCTCCCCGAGCTGCTCAAGGGCTTCAAGGTCGTCCCCCCGCTCGTCACCGACCTCAACCTCTCGCTCGACGACCGCTGGCTCTACGTCTCGTGCTGGGGCACCGGTGAGCTCCGCCGCTACGACGTCAGCGACCCGCACCACCCGGTGCTGACGGACACCGCCCGCATCGGCGGGATCGTGCGGCGCGAGGCCCACCCCGGCAGCCCCGACACGCCGCGCAACGGCGGCCCGCAGATGGTCGAGCTCAGCCGCGACGGCACGCGGGTCTACCTCACCAACTCGCTCTACTCGCCGTGGGACGCCCAGTTCTACCCCGACGGCATCCGCGGCTGGCTCGCCAAGCTCGACGCTCCCGAGGACGGCCGCCTCCTCTTCGACGAGCCGTTCCTGACGGAGTTCGAGGCGCCTCTGCGGCCGCACCAGGTCCGCCTCGAAGCCGGCGACGCCTCGTCGGACTCGTTCTGCTACAACTGATCGGAGCCCAGGAGAGCGGCGGGAGGGCGAACGGGAAACGGGCCCTGTCCTCCCACGCTCCTCCGGTCCCTCATTCCCCCACCCCCATGTTCGACCTCTCCTGGCCCTGGATAGCCCTCCTCGCGCTCGGCGCGTTCCACGGACTCAACCCCGGCATGGGCTGGCTCTTCGCCGTCGCCCTCGGGATGCAGGAGGGGCGCCGCGCGGCCGTCTGGCGCGCGCTCGGCCCCCTCGCCCTCGGGCACGCCCTCGCCGTCGGCGGCGCCGTCCTCGTGATGGCGCTCATCGGCCGGCTCGTCCCGCTCGACGGGCTGAAGTGGGGCGTGGCCGCCGTGCTCCTCGCCTTCGGGCTGTACCGGCTCGTCCTCCACGGGCACCCGCGCTACGGCGGCATGCGCGTCGGTGCGCGCGACCTCACGGTGTGGTCGTTCCTGATGGCCTCGGCGCACGGCGCGGGCCTGATGGTGCTGCCGTTCGTGTTCGGCACCGGGGCCGTCTCGGAGACGCCGGTGATGCCGGCCAGCCACGACCCCGCGATGCATGCGATGCCGGCCGCCGACGTGGCCCCGGCGGCCGGCGACCACGCCGCACACGCGGCCCACCTCCTCGGCGAGGCCACGGGCGACCCGCTCCTCGGCCTCGCCGTCACCGCGCTCCATACACTCGGCTACCTGCTCGTGATGGGGGTGATCGCCGTCGTCGTCTACGAGAAGCTGGGCCTCCGCCTGCTGCGGACGCACTGGCTCAACCTCGACGTCCTCTGGGCCGGCGCGCTCATGCTCACAGCCGTGCTCACGCTCTTTCTCTGACGGTGCCTACGGTCAGCCGACCGACTCGGCCTCCTCCAGCAGCGCGTCGACGGGCGGGAGGTCGTGGTACCAGTCGTGGTGCTTGGACCACTTCCGGCAGGCGAGGCACTGCGTGTCGCGCCAGACAGTCCCGCACGCCGGGCACTGGCCGCCCGTGTCGAACGTGTTCCAGTCGTGCCCGCACGAGCACGACCAGCGGGCCGACGCGGTCGGCTCCCAGGCACACTTGGGGCAGGCGATCTTCATGGCAGACGGGGAGAGACAGGAGGTACTGTCGGGGGACGGGGCGGTTCGCCTCGCGAAGACGGGAGGAACAACGCCCCCGGCGGGCACACCGGCCGCGCCAATCCCTACTTTTCCCGTTCGTGCCCGAGTGAGGCCCCGACTCCGAGACCGATGAAGACCGACATCCACCCCGACTACCCGTTCATCACCGTCACGCTCGCCGACGGCACCGAGTTCACGACGCGCTCCACGCTCGGCTCGGACTACCGCTCCGAGGTCGACTCGTCGAACCACCCGTTCTACACGGGCAAGAAGACGATGGTCGACACCGCCGGGCGCGTCGAGAAGTTCATGCGCCGCTACGGGACGTCGCAGGCCAAGCAGGCCGTCGCGGCCCAGGCCGAGCAGGAGGCGGAGCAGGCCGAGACGGAGGGCTAAGCCCGCTCCACCCCCGAGACTCCGCGAGGCGGTCGGCTACAGCCGACCGCCTCGTCTCGTTTCACGCCGCTAGGGCGTGAGGACCACCTTCCCCCGGTTCTTCCGGTCCTCGATGTAGCGGTGGGCCGCCGCCGCCTCGTCGAACGAGAACGACCGGTCGACGTGGGGCCGGACGCTCCCGCGCTCGTAGAGGGCGAGGATGGCCCGGGCCCACCCCGCCACGCGCTCCGGCGCGTGCCACAGGTGCCCCAGATTCACGCCCATCACGCCCTCGTTCATGTTCATCAGCCGGATCGGGTTGAACTTGAGCCACGGCACGCCGAGCGCCATCCGGGCGAGGGCCCACTTCCCGCCGCCCGTCACCGACGAGACGCCGTAGACGATCAGCCGGCCGCTCGGCGCGAGGACGTCCAGGCTCTTGGCCCAGTGCTTCCCGCCGATGGGGTCCAGCACGAGGTCCACGCCCTCCCCATTCGTCAGGTCCTGTATCTCGGCCACCCAGTCGCCGCGGCGGTAGTCGACGGCGTGGTCGTAGCCGCGCTCGCGGACGTAGGCGTGCTTGCCGGGCGAGGCGGTCCCGTACAGCTCGGCGCCGTAGACGCGCCCCAGGTCGCCGCAGGCCGTCCCCACCCCGCCGGACGCGCCGTGGACGAGGACACGCACGCGCCGCCCGCCCAGCTCGCGGGCGTGGCGGACGCTCCCCATCACCACCATCATCTGGAACGCGGTGAGGTAGTTGACGGGGATCGCCGCGCCCATCTCTGCCGGCATCCCCTCCGGGCGCGAGAACACGGCGGCCTCCGGGACGACGACGTGGGACGAGTACCCGCCGAACCGCGTGAGCGCGAGGACAGGCTCCCCCTCTGCCACCGACGTGACACCCGCGCCGACGGCGCCGACGGTCCCAGCCACCTCGTAGCCGACGACGGCCGGGAGGTCCGGGGCGTCCGGGTAGAGGCCCTGGCGGGCGAGGATGTCGGCAAAATTGACGCCCGCGGCCTCCACGCGGACGAGCACTTCGCCCGGGCCAGGGGTCGGATCGGGCGCCTCGCGGACCTCGAGGACGTCCGGGTCGCCAGCAGTGGGAATCCAGACCTGTCGCATCAGTAGGGGGAGTCGAGGGGTAGACAGAACGTCGGCGCCCGCTCGGAGTTTGCACCCCTGTCTTTCCTTCTTGCCGTGCCCGATCCGCTCAACGTCGTCCGCCTGATCACGCAGAAGCGTGACGGCGGCACCCTCGCCCCCGACGCCGTCGCCGCCCTCATCCGCGCCTACACCGCCGGCGACGTTCCCGACTACCAGATGGCGGCGTTCCTCATGGCCGCCTACCTGCGCGGCCTGAACGCCGAGGAGGCCGGCGCCCTCACGCGCGCCATGCTCCACAGCGGCGAGGTGCTCGACCTGAGCGACATCAAGGGCGTGAAGGTTGACAAGCACTCGACGGGCGGCGTGGGCGACAAGGTGTCGCTCGTGCTCGCCCCGCTCGTGGCCGCCTGCGGCGTGCCCGTCCCCATGATCTCGGGGCGTGGCCTCGGCCACACGGGCGGCACGCTCGACAAGCTGGAGGCCATCCCCGGCTTCCGCACCGACCTCTCGATCGACGCCTACCGCGACGTCCTGTCCAGGGTCGGCGCCGTCCTCATCGGCCAGACGGCCGAGATCGCGCCGGCCGACAAGGAGCTGTACGCGCTCCGCGACGTGACCGGGACCGTCGAGTCGATCCCGCTCATCGCCGCGTCCATCCTCTCGAAGAAGCTGGCCGAGGGCATCGACGCGCTCGTGCTCGACGTGAAGTGCGGCCGCGGCGCGTTCATGAAGGAGGAGGCCCGCGCCCGCGAGCTGGCCGAGGCGCTCGTCCGCATCGCGCGCCAGGAAGGGACGCCGGCCGTGGCTCTCCTCACGCAGATGGACGTCCCGCTCGGCCGGGCCATCGGGAACGGACCGGAGACGGCCGAGGCCATCCAGATCCTCCGCAGCCAGACGCCCGCCGGCGGCCCCTGCGACGACGTGACGGAGGTGACGCTCGCGCTCGCGGGCGAGATGCTGTGGCTCGGAGAGGCCGCCGAGTCGCCTGAGGTCGGGCGCCAGCTGGCGACGGCGGCGCTCCGCGACGGCTGGGCGTTCGGCGTGTTCCAGGAGATCGTCGAGGCCCAGGGCGGCGACGTGTCGGTGCTGGACGACCCGGACCGGCTGATGGGCGCGCCCGTCGCCACGGTCGAGGCCGACCAGGGCGGGTACGTGGTCGACATCGACGCCCTCGCGCTCGGCTACGCGGCCGTGGACCTCGGCGCCGGCCGCGCCAAGAAAGAGGACGCCGTCGACCCGAAAGCCGGCTTCGTCCTCAACAAACGCCCCGGCGAGCCCGTAGAAGCCGGCGAGCCGCTCGCGTTCGTCTACGCCTCCGACGCCTCGCGCGCCGCCCCCGAGGCGGTCCGGCAGGCGATCACGCTCGGCTCCGAGCCCCCGGCCCCCCGCCCGCTCCTCCTCGACCGATTCGACGGGGAGGGCTGGGCCGGCTCGGCCTGACACAACCCGTACATTCCCCCCGCATCACTCGCCTCGCCTCGCCCTATGTGGAAGCGTTTCAGCCGCCTCATCAAGTCGTTCTTCGGCGGCGCCATCTCCGCCATGGAGGACCCCCGGCTCATCCTGGAACAGAACATCCGGGAGTTGAACGACCAGGTCCCCAAGATGAATGAGAACATCGCGACGGTGAAGGCCAACGTGATGCTCCTCCAGAAAGAGCACCGCCGCTACACGGCCGAGCTCTCGTCGCTGACCTCGAAGATCAAGGCGGCCATCCAGGCCGAGCGCGACGACATCGCCCAGCGCTACGCCGTCCAGCTCCAGGGCGTGAAAGAGGCCCAGGCCCGGACCGGCGAGCAGCTCCAGTTCGCCGAGCAGGCCTACGAGAAGGCTCTCCAGGTGAAGAAGGCGTTCATGCGCGAGCGCGAGAAGAAGATCGGCGAGGCGAAGGAGGCCCTCCGCGCCCACGAGCGCGCCAAGTGGCAGTCGAAGATCGCCGACACCCTCGAGCAGTTCGAGGTGGCCGGCGTCGACTCGACGCACGACGAGATGATCCGGCGCGTGAACGAGCAGACGGCCAAGAACGAGGCCCGCATGGAGATGGCCCTCGACTCGGTCGACACCGAGGCCATGCAGATCGAGGAGGACGCCCAGGAGATCCAGGCCGCCGAGCTCGTCAAGCAGTTCAAGCTGGAGATGGGGCTCGGCACCCCCGCCGCCGCAGAGACTGCCCCGGCCCCCCAGATCGAGATCCCCGAGGAGCCGCTCGGCGGCGACACGGCCCCTACCGAGCGCGACCGCGAACGAACGGAATAGGGTTCCGGGGGTTGGGGAGTCGGGATCGGGGTCCCTGATCTCCCCAACCCCCTGCCCCCCGCCCCACCCCTCCCATGGACAAGGACGAATTCGAACGCCTCAAGGCCGACGAGAAGGCGCACCTCCAGAAGCTCCGCGCGCTGAAGCAGCAGCACCGCGACGTGCAGCGCAAGGCGTCGTCGATCAATGCGCTCAACGCGATGCGCAACAAGACGCTGGAAGACGAGACCGACGCACTCACCGAGGGGTTCCAACGCGACGCCGCACTCCAGGAGGCCCGCCTCGACCTCGCCCTCGACGGCCAGGCCCCGCAAACGGGCCCGACCGACGTGGACCGCGAGGCCATCGCCAAGGCGGAGGCCGAGGCCCTCGTCCGCCAGATGAAGGCGGCCATGGGCGGCGACGACGCCCCGGCGGCCCCGGAGTCGGGCACGCAGCCCGCGCCCTCGCCCAGCGCCAAGACCATCGGCCGCACGCGGTCCGACGAGACCCCGTCCGTCGCTGACAAGGACGCCAAGACCATCGGCCGCCGCCGCGATCCGTGATGCGTGATGCGCGCGGGCGCTAGAGCGTCCCCGCCCGCCTCTCAGCGCGACGCCCGTCGCGCATCACCCTTCACTCCTCCCCCATCATGCCCGACGAGCCGATCAACTTCACCAAGGAGGCCTTCATGAGCCCGGTGAACTTGGGCTTCCTGATCCTCGCCCTCGTGCTGGCCCTCATGACGGGAGGCGTCGCTGCGAACGTGCTGCTCCTGTTCGCCGCCGCCGCCGAGCTCCTGTACCTCGGGACGTTCCCGCGCAACGAGCGCTTCCGGCGGGCCATCCGCGCGCGCAAGATCGACGAGCGACGCAAGGAGCCGCGAGACCGCGACGTGTTCCGCACGCTCGCGAAGGAGGATCAGAAGCGGTACGTCCGGTTCCGGAACATGGAGAAGGCGATCAAGGACAACTACGCCAAGCTCCCGTACTCCAGCCAGGGCCTCCTCGACGCCCACCTCAAGAAGCTCGACGGGCTCCTCGACGCCCACCTCAACCTCCTCCAGCTCAAGGAGCGCTACGTCCAGTTCGCCCGGCGGACCGGCGAGAGCGACATCGTCGACGCTATCAACGCGCTCCGCAACGAGATGCAGGGCGACCCGCCGCGCGTCCGCGCCATCAAGCAGCGGCGCCTGACGATCCTGGAGAAGCGGCTCGACCGGTTCAAGAAGGCCGGCGAGAACCTCGCCATCATCGAGGCCCAGCTCGAAACCATCGAGGACGTCACGCGCTACGTCTACGAGCAGAGCCTCACGATGCAGAACCCCGAGGAGGTCTCGTTCCAGCTCGACACGCTCATGAGCGAGGTGGAAGAGACGCAGCACTCGATGGAGGCCATCGACGAGACGCTCGGCATGGGCTCCCTCACGGAGCTCGACCTGGAGGCGTTCGACGCCTCGCCCGCCGGCGACCTCGACCGCATCGACCAGGGCCTGCTCGACGATCTGGACGACCTCAGCGATCTCGGCTCGGAGCCCAGCGCCGAGCGCCGCCGCTCCCGCGAAGGGTAGCCCACTCCGCTCTTGGGAGACCGATCCAGCAGGACGCCCCTGCTGCTCCCTGCCGTCCCCGCTTCTGACTTCTCGTTTCCCGACCCCGTGGCCGACTACCAGACGATCCGCACCGAGACCGACGCCGACGGCGTCAACACCATCACGCTCGACCGGCCGGACGCGCTCAACGCGCTCAGCCAGCGGCTCGTGGCCGAGCTGGGCAAGGCGTTCCAGACGGCCCGGAAGGACCCTGCTGTGCGCGGCGTGATCGTCACCGGCGCGGGCGAGAAGGCGTTCGCCGCCGGCGCCGACATCTCGGAGTTCGCCGACATGGAGCCGCTCCAGGCTCACCGCTTCGCCGCGCGCGGGCAGGCCATCTTCAACGCCATCGAGTCGATGCCGAAGCCGGTGGTGGCGGCCGTGAACGGCTTTGCGCTGGGCGGCGGCTGCGAGCTGGCGATGGCGTGCCACCTGCGGGTAGCGAGTGAGGCGGCCCAGTTCGGCCAGCCGGAGGTCCAGCTCGGCCTGATTGCCGGCTACGGCGGCACGCAGCGCCTGCCCCGCCTCGTGGGGCACGGGATCGCCGCCGAGATGCTGCTCACCGGCGCCCGGTTCTCCGCGCAACGGGCGTATGAGGTCGGCCTCGTCAACCGCGTGGTACCCGCCGGCGACCTACTCGCGACGGCCAAGGAGTTCGTCACCACGATCGCGTCGAAGGCCCCCGTCGCCGTCGCCATGACGCTCCAGGCCCTCCGTGCGGCCGACCTCCCACTCCCGCAGGGGCTCCAGCAGGAGGCCGCCCTCTTCGCCCAGTGCGCCGCGACGGAGGACTTCATGGAAGGCGTCGGCGCGTTCCTTAACCGCGAGACGCCCGCGTTCCAGGGCCGCTGATGCTGGGGCTCGCCCTCATCCTGCTCATGCTCGTCCTGAGCGCGTTCTTCTCCGGCTCGGAGATCGCGTTCGTGACGGCCAACCGGCTCAAGACCGAGGTCCGCGCCCGACAGTCGGGGTGGCTGGGGCGAGTGGTGCAGGAGTTCATGGCCGACCCCGGCACGTTCCTGACGACCACGCTCGTCGGCAACAACATCGCGCTCGTGGTCTACTCGACGCTCATGAGCCTCTACCTGGAGGCGCCGGTCACCGGGTTCTTCGAGGGGACGCTCGGCCTGGAGGACCCGACCATCTGGGTCCTCATCACGCAGACCGTCATCGCCGCGCTCGTGGTCCTCATCGTGGGCGAGGTGCTCCCGAAGTCCCTCCTCCGCCAGCCCCCCGGGCGCGTGCTCCTCGCGCTCGCGGGTCCGCTCCGGGTGACGTACTGGGTGCTCTGGATCCCCATCAAGCTCGCGGGCTGGGTCAGCGGGCTGTTCGTCCGCGTAGCCGGCGGCCAGGCCGACACCTTCAAGCAGTTCCTCCGGCGTGACTTCGAGCTGGTGATCCGCGAGAGCCGCGAGACCGGCGCGATCGACCTCGACGAGGAGGAGTCCGAGATCCTCTCGAACGTGTTCGAGCTCCGGTCGCTCCGCGTGAAGGACTCGATGGTGCCCCGCACCGAGATCCGGGCCGTGGAGGAGAACGCGAGCCTGGAGGACGTCCGCCAGACGTTCATCGAGACCGGCTTCAGCCGGCTCCCGGTGTACCGAGAGAACATCGACAAGATCGTCGGGGTGGTCCTGGCCCACGACCTGTTCCACGCGCCGGGCTCCCTCGCCTCAATCCTCCGCCCGGCCCGCGTGGTACCGGACTCGAAGCCGGCCCGCGACCTCCTCTTCGACTTCCTGCACGGAGGCGCTACCCTCGCCGTCGCCGTGGACGAGTACGGCGGGACGGCGGGCATCGTCACGCTCGAAGACCTCCTGGAGGAGCTGTTCGGCGACATCCGCGACGAGCACGACGCCGCCGCCGCCCCGGTCCGCGAGATCGAGGACGGCGTCTGGCTCGTCCACGGCCGCGTGGAGCTAGAGGACCTGGCCTCGGAGACCGGCATCACGCTCCCCGAGGGCGACTACGACACCGTCGCGGGCTACCTCCTGAGCCATGCCGGCAGCGTCCCTGCCGAGCGCGACGTGTTTGAGCTGGAAGGGCTCCGCTTCACCGTTCTGAAGGCGAGCGCGAACCGGATCGAGGCCGTCCGCATCCGGACGCTCTAGCCGTGTTCGTCGCTCTCGATGCCGGCAATTCCTCCGTCAAGGGCGCCACGTGGGACGGCGCCTGGGGCGAGACCATCCATTGGCCGTCGGACGACGCGCCGGTCGAGGTCTGGGCCGCCCGCCTCGCCACCCTCGCCCCCGCGGCGTCGGGTGCCGGCCTCTGCTCGGTCGTCCCCGACCTGACGCCGACGCTGGTGGACGCTCTGAACGCCGCGTTCGGAGTTGATGCCGTCGCCGTCACGGTGGACCTCCCCCTCCCCTTCCGCCTCGCCTACCAGACGCCCCACACGCTCGGGACGGACCGGCTCGCGGCCGCCGTCGCCGCGTGGCACCAGAGCGACGGGCGCCCCGTGGTCGCCCTCGACGCCGGATCGGCGATCACGACGGAAGTGGTGACGGCCGAACCGGCCTACCTCGGCGGCGCCATCCTCCCCGGGCCCGACCTCCTCCGGCGGGCGCTCGCGCGGGACACGCGCCAGCTCCCGCACATCGAGTGGGCGCTCCCCGGATCTCCCATCGGCGGCTCGACGGCCGAGGCGATCCAGGCCGGCCTCACGACGCTGGTGCTCGACGGCGTGACGGGCCTTCTCCGCCGAACGGCGGATGCGCTCGGCGCCGAGCCGCTCGTCCTCGCGACCGGCGGTTGGGGACCGTGGCTCGCCGAGCGGATCCCCGCGATCGACTGCGTCGAGCCCCACCTCGTGCTGGAGGGCGTCCGGCGGCTCGCGACCTAGTGCCCCGGCCCCATGTCGAGGCCGAGGAGCGACTGGATGCGGGCGAGGACCATGTCGATGGCGACCTGATTCCGCCCGCCACGGGGGATGATGACGTCGGCGTAGCGCTTGCTCGGCTCGACGAACTCCAGGTGCATCGGCCGGACCGTCCGGCGGTACTGTTCCAGGACGGACTCGACGGAGCGCCCGCGCTCGTGGATGTCGCGCTCGATCCGGCGCATGAGGCGGACGTCCGGCGCCGCGTCCACGTAGAGCTTCACGTCCATCCGCTCACGCAGGGCCGATTCGGCGAGCACGAGGATCCCGTCGATGAGGACGACGGGCCGCGGCTCGACGGTCTCCGTCGCTTCGAGGCGGCTGTGCGTCTCGAAGCTGTATGTCGGTTTCTCGATGGCCTCGCCGGCCAGGAGCCGATCGACGTGCTCCACCATGAGGTCCGTCTCCAGGGCGTCCGGGTGGTCGAAGTTGAACCGGGCGCGCTGGTCGGGCGCGAGGTGCGCGAGGTCGCGGTAGTAGGCGTCGTGGTCGAGGAGGGCGATCCGGCGCGGGCCGAACCGCTCCATCACGCGTCGCAGGACGGTCGTCTTCCCCGACCCGGAGCCCCCAGCGATTCCGATGACGACGGACATGGTGAGGCGGTCAGTGGTGGGCGGTCCGCGGTAAGCCGGGGGTCACGAAGTGGAGCGCCCCCGTCGCGCGAGAGTGGATCAGTCGTCGTCCTCGTCGTCGTCCTCGCGGGCCTTGCGGGCGGCGGCGACCTCCGCCTCTTCGGCGGCCTTCGCCTTCCGGCGCGCCTCGCGACGCTTCTCCCAGCCGGGGCTCGTCACCATCACGACGGTGCCACCGCCAGCCTCGTCGATCTCAGATGCGTCGTGGTCCACCTCGTAGCCGTCGGGCGCCTCCCACTCCTCCAGGGCGTCGACGCTGTCGGCCGTTTCGTTCACGATGTAGGCCACGAGCGCGCCGCGTAGTTCCTTGACCCCGTGCGACACGGCCGTCCGCTCGCCGGACTCGTCCTCCCGGTAGAACTTGATCCGGATCATGCGCCCGTAGGTCTGCTCGTCGGTCCAGGCCGCCTCGTGCGCGCCGGGGAGCAGGTTCCACACGGCCTGGCCCTTGAGGAGCGCGTTGAGCTGGTCCGAGAGCGGATCGCGCCAGTACGTCGAGACCTTTCCGATGCCCTCCACCTTGGCGTCCATTTTAAGCCGGTAGTTCGGGATCAGGTCGTCCGGCCGGAGGAGGCCGAAGAGGCCCGAGAAGATGATCCCGTTCTCCAGAAGGCGCCGCTGCGAGCCCGTCGGAAGGCCGGCGAAGTCCATCGACGCGTACATCACGCCCGGGCTGTACCGGTCGACGGCCGCCATGAGCGGGCTCCGGTAGATCTCGGCGTTGACCCGGACGGCCTCCTCCAGGGTCTCGCCTTTCACCCCGAAGAGGGCCTCCAGCTCGGCGTCGTCGGCCCCTTTCATCTGGGCCTGGAGCGCGTCGATGAGCGCGCGCCGCTCCGGGTTCAGGTCGGAGAAGTAGTTGAACGTGTTCGACGAGCGGTAGTCGAACATGTCGGGCGCCAGCGGGTTGCCGCCGGGCTCTTTGCCCTCCGCACTCGGGAGGAGAATGGAAAAACGCACGAGAGCCAGAGAGGGGGGAAGGAGCCGCCGGCCACCGGGGCTCAGAAAGAGGGGAGTCGGTCGCTAGGAGGCGGAACGGTCCGTCGCGCGCGGCGATGCAGACTGCCCCTGGCGGGCCTGGACGATGAGGGCGTCGGCCTCGCTAAGGAGCGACTCCGCCTGCTGGCGGGCATCGGCCACGAGGGCGTCGGCGCGCGTCCGGGCGTCGCTGGGGACGCCGGCCCCGTCCAGGCGATCGACCAGCCCGGCGAGATCGTTCGCCCAGCGGTCGAGGAGGTACGCCACACGCCGGCGGAGTTGGCGCCCCTCGTCGGGAGCGAGGAGGAGTCCGAACGTGAGCCCGGTCGCTCCTCCAACGAGGAAGCCCCAGATGGAGGCTCGAACGGCTCGGCTACGCTGACTCATGGGGCACGAAGGCGGGAGGAGGGGGACAGGACGGAAGATAAGGGAGCGATCGTCCGAGGCGGCTACTCTAACCGGAAACAGGCCGCCCCCGAATCAGGAGCGGCCTGCAACTGAAGGTGCGGCCCACGAAGGGCAGCGAGTCGGCGTCGCCATCGAGGCGCACGCCGGGGCTCACCTAGCGGCTTTTCTTCTTGTGACGGTTCTTACGAAGCCGCTTCTTCCGCTTGTGGGTGGCGATCTTGTGGCGCTTGCGCTTGCGTCCGCAGGGCATAGGTTCCGGAGTCTGGATGTACGAGCTATCGGAAGGCAGAAACGCGAGTTTAAGGCTAGAAGGTCCCCGGGCCAACGAACGACGGCGAGAATCGGGGAGGCTTCACGGAGTGATCCCTCATCCGGCGTCCCTTCGCAGAACGGAATGTGGGCGCGTCAAGTCCGGGCGGGCGTCTGTTTTCGGCGACACGGACGTCCTCGATACCAGACACGCCCTCGGGCTCCACTGCCCCGCCGAGGCGGTTTACGCCCCTCCTGATGCGCCGGCCCTTCCGAACCCGTCCTGGCACGCCCCTTGTCAGTCGATGGACACGCCTGATTCTGTCTCTCGCAGGACGGACGGGCGCGAAGAGCGATACCTGTGCGCACCGTGGCCTTTGGGCCCGCGCACGCCGGGCGGACACGTATGGGTGAGCGTGTCCGCCCGGCCTTTTTTTTGCCTACCGCGGAGGGTGGCTCCGCGCGTAGTCTCCCGGGAGTTGCCCGCCCCATGCGCCCTCTCTCCGTCGCCCTGCTCCTCGGTCTCGGCCTCGCGGCGTGCACGCCTCGCCTGAGTCCCCCCTATCGCGACTACGAGGTCCGCGAGGTCGCGCCAGACTCCAGCCTCTACCAGCACCTCCGAGCGGCTGCCATGGAGGCCGGGTGGGTAATCATCCCCTCCTCCACTCCCCCTGTGGTCTCGACGGAGCCCCGGCACGTCGCGGAGGGATTCCTCTCGACGACCGAGGCGGCCCTCGACCTCGTGCCTCTCGATGGGGGATACGTTCGGATCTACGTCCGCGCGGAGAAGCGGTCGGTCCTGGGAGGGCGCTCGAAAGTCTACGCCCTCTCCCCCGGCCTCCGCCGGTCCGCCCTCGCCCCCCTGAGCGACGCCCTCGAGCGACGCGGGCTCGTAGCCCTCGGGACGCCGCGCGACCGGGATGAAGACGCGACGGAGTAGGCAACGCCTCCCCCGTTCGTACGTTAGCCTCCCACTGCCCGACTTCGGCCGGGCTTGTTCTTTGGGGATGACACGGTTTCGACGAGAGACGTGTGCGGCAGGCTGCGCGCCGGGTGGTGTCCGATACGCCCGTGATACCCATCGGACCGCACTTGTAGCTGCGAACGACTACTCCTACTCGCTGGCCGCGTAACTAACGCCGCTAGCTGTTCTGCGTGGTGGACGCTCACCATCGCCGCGCAGAGCACCGACTAGGGTGAGCTGGCGTCCGAGGCTCCGGCTGAGCCGACGACGCGAGATCTACCAGCCTGCGCTCCTCCGGAAGCCCGTCAGCGGGCCACGCCGGATGAGCAAAGACCTCTAAAGCGCTGACTACGCGCGTAGACGCCTGGACTGTAACGCCTTTCGGACCCGGGTTCGACTCCCGGCATCTCCACCCCTGAAAGCCCGTATCTGGTTGCCCAGCAATCGGATGCGGGCTTTCTGATTTTAGGGGGTTAAGGTATTGGGTAAGGTTTCCCCACGCCCCCCCTCGCCATGCCCTCCATCACGATCGACCGGGCCACGCTCTACGCCCGGGTCTGGGAGACCCCGCTCCGCCGACTCGCCCCGACCTACGGGATCACCGACGTCGCGCTGAAGAAGGCGTGCGACCGCCTCGGCGTCCCCACCCCTCCCCGTGGCTACTGGGCCAAGCGGCGGCACGGCCACGACGTCCCACGCCCGCCGCTTCCCCCGCCTGCGCCCGGCGCCCCCACGACGTACGCCGTCACGCCCACGGACTCTGGTGACCTCCCCGAGCCCTCGGCGCCCCCCGACCGGCCTCCCCTACCGCCAGCGCTCGACCCGACCCCGACCGTCGAGGTCCCCGATGCGCTACGGAGACCGGACCCGCTTGTCCGTGAGACCCGAGCGGCTCTGAAAGGCGGGCATGCCGATGAGTACGGCCGGCTCCGCACGCACAAAGCGTCGCTCGACCTCCACGTCTCGAAACAGAGCCTCCACCGCGCCTTGCGCATCGCGAACGCCCTCATCCGAGCCTCTCGCCGTGTCGGCTTCGAGATCGAGGTGGGCGGAGAGCGGAGCCACGCCCGCTTCCTCGTGGAGGGCGAGGCCGTCCCGTTCGGGATCCACGAACCCTCGCGGAAGGAGGTCATTCCGAAGAAGCCAGGCGCGCCCTCGTGGGAACGAGACAGCGTCCAGTACCACCCCTCCGGCAACCTCGAGCTCCGCTTCGGCACGTCGTACTCGGACTACGCCCGGGCCCTCCGCGATACGGCGTCGGCCCGGCTCGAAGAGCGGCTGGGCCTGGCGCTCGTCGAGATCTACCGTCAGGCCCAGCGCCAGCGGGAAGACCGCGCCCGGCGCGAGGCGGCCCGTCGCGAGTCCGAGCGGAAGCAGGAGGAGGAGCGCCGTCGGGCTCAGGAACGCGCCGTCGAGTCGGCCCGTCGCCAGCGGCTCGAAGAGCAGGCCGCGAGCTGGCGCCGGAGCCGGGAGGTCGCCGCGTTCGTCGACGCCGTCGAGGCCCGCGCCGCCGCTCGGGACCTGTCCGCCGACGAGCGGTCGGACCTCGACGCCTGGGTCCGGTGGGCCCGCCAACACGTCGCCCGCCTCGACCCGCTCACCGACCGACTCCCCCACGAGCTGCCCCCGCCGGATGCCCCGCGTCGTCTGTATCTCTGACACCCACGGCCAGCACGCGGCCCTCGACGTCCCCGATGGCGACGTCCTCGTCTTCGCCGGCGACGCCTGCTCCGCCGGGACGCCCGGCGAGTGGCGCGCCTTCTGCCGCTGGCTCGGCGCCCTCCCCCACACCCACAAGGTCGTCGTCCCCGGCAACCACGACTGGCCCCTCCAGCCGTCGGTCCCGGCGTGGGGCGTGAGCGCCCGGTACGGCCCGGCCACGCTCCGCCACGCCCGCCGCCGCGTCGAGGACGCCGGCGCCGTCCTCCTGATGGACCGGGAGGCGACGGTCGCAGGGCTCCGCGTCTACGGGTCCCCGTGGGTGCCGGCCTTCTACCGCTGGGCGTTCAACCTCCCGCGCGGCGGCACGGAGCTCGCCGAGGTCTGGTCGCGCGTCCCCGAGGGGCTCGACGTCCTCGTCACCCACACACCGGCCTTTGGGACCCTCGACATGACGGACCGGGGCGAGCGGGCCGGGTGCGAGCGGCTGGCCGACCGGCTCCGCCAGCTCGACGCCGCGAGCGCCGGGCCGCGACTCCACGTCCACGGCGACATCCACGAGGCGGCCGGCGTCCTCGCCCCCCCACTCGGCGCCGACGGGCGGACGACGGTCAACGCCTCCGTCCTCGATGCCTCCTACCGGCTCGCGCAGGTACCGGCCGTCATCGACGTGTGAGACGGACCTGGCGAACGGCCGCCTCCCCAGGCCATGGACCGTTCGGATCGGTGAGCCGGCCGACAGGAGCAAAGACTAGCTTTCTTTCGAGCAAAGTCTATCTTTGCTCTCTATGAGTGACCTCCCCCTCGAACAGGCCCTGACCGCGCTCGGCGAGCTCCTCGCAGCCGACAACGAGGAGGTCCGCCTCGTGGCCGTCGGCGGGGCGGCCCTCCAGCTCCAAGGCCTCGTCGAGCGGACCACCCAGGACGTCGACGTGATCGGCCGCCTCCCTGAGGAGTACGGCGACCTCGCGCACCCCGAGCCCCTCCCCGCGGCCGTCGTCCAAGCGGCGGAGACCGTCGCCCGCGACCTCGACCTTCCGGCCGACTGGCTCAACACGGAGATCGCCGCACAGTGGAGGACGGGGCTGCCGCCAGGCCTCGCCGACGACCTCACGTGGCGCCGGTTTGGAGGCCCGCCGAACGGGCTCGTCCTCGGCCTCGTCGGGCGGCGGACGCTCATCGCACTCAAGCTGTTCGCCGCCGTCGACCGGGGTCCCCGGAGCGTCCACTTCCAGGACCTCCGAGCACTCGCGCCGACGCGCGCCGAGCTCGAGGCGGCGGCGACGTGGGTACGGACGCAGGACCAGAGCCCCGTCTTCGCCGGCATGGTCGACCAGGTCGTCGACCGAGCCCTCCCTCCAGATGCCTAGCCACACCCTGACGTCTCCCGTTGAGATCGGCCAGCAGGCGCGCCGCGCGGCTGCCGACGCCGCGTGGCGTCAGTGGGCGGCACTGGGAGCCTCGGCCTCTACCTCGGAGTCCGCATCCTCCACCACCGACCCCGAGGCCCTCGTCCTCGCCTCCTCGCTCCTCGTCGAGCACGAGCGCCGCCTCGCCGACTTCCTCCTGTGGTGGGCCGGCACCGGCGCGGCGCTCCTCAGCGTGCACCGGACGCGGTCGCTCCTCCGCGCGATGCCGGGCGGCGCGGCCGACGCCCTCGCGCCGTTCGCGGCGTCAGCCCTGGCGGCGGGCGACCGGCGGTGGAAGGGCCTCGCAGGCCCCGAGCCGCTCGACGCCCGTCCTGGCAAGGGAGGCGATCGCCCCCGGCTCACGGACCCCTCGACCCTCGTCCTCCGGATGCGCGCGGCGTTCGGGGTGAGCGCCAAGGCCGACGTGGTCGCCGTGCTCCTCGGTCTCGAGCGCCCGGCGACCGTCCGCGACGTGGCCGACGCCACGGGGTACACCACCGTCGCGGCGCGGGGGGCGCTGGCCGAGCTCGCGCTCGCCGGTTTTGCGGAGGCGACCGGGACCTCGCCCGAATCCTACCGGGCCGCTCGCCGCGACGCGTGGGCCGGCCTCCTGGGGGCTCCGGCCCTCCCGTGGACCGACTGGGCCGGCCGCTACGCCGCCCTCCTCGACGTCGCCGCGTGGGGCGAGCGGGCGGACGCCGGGGACTGGTCCGACTACGTGGCAGCCTCGAAGGCCCGCGACCTCACCGAGCGCCACGCCCACACGTTCCAGCGATGGGCGCCAGAGGCCCGCATGCGCAGGACATGGGATGAGGACGCCCTGTCAGCCTTCGGGACGGCTGTGGACGCTCTCGCCACCGGTGCCTACCCGGCCCCGTAGCGAACCGCGCCAGGCCCCGGCGCGGCTGGTGCGCCATCGACCGACTCGCCCAGGCGAGACCGGAAATACGCAGCGGCCTCGTCGTCGACGAAGTACACGTAGCACCCCTTCATCCCCCGCGTCAGCAGCGTCCGGTACGTGTTCTTGATCACGCGGTCGGCGAGCGCCCGGGCCCCCTCGGGGTCCTCCTTGAGCATCTTCTTGTAGCCCCGGACCGAGCTGTCGTACGTCGCCCGCTCCCCCGCGTCGGTCACGACCTCGCCGCCCCGGACGCGGAGGTCGGGCCCGACGATGACGCCGACGTAGTCGAGCTCCAACCCCTGGCAGGTGTGGATGCACCCGACCTCGGAGACCGAGTCGGGCTGCTCGATCCACAGGCTCCCGTCCGTCTCGAGGTTCCACTGGTGCGAGAACCCGTGCTCGGGGAAGACGATGTCGTCCGTCGACGGGTCCTTCTTGCTCACCCAGCGCCAGCAGTACCCGGCCACCATCCGCGCCTTGTTCTCCCCGTTCCGCTCGAGGATCAGGTCGCGGAGCTCGGCCGGCGAGTCGACCACGCGGACGTCGAACGCGTCGGGGTCGAGCGTCGGGTTGGCCGTCTCCCGGATCTGGAGCGTGTGGTCGAGCCACGCGAGGTACCCGTCGGACCCGTTGCACCGGAACTGCGACGTGAGCTCGAGGCTGTGGACCACGGCCCCGGCCTCCCCGGCCCACCGCTCGATCTCGGCCCGCTCCCCGATGTCGTCGAACGTGACCCGCTGGTCCTCGTCGAGGAAGAACACGGCGAGGTTCGCCGCCCGGACGATCTCCTGGATCTGGTTCTCGCCGAGGTTCTTGTAGAGCCCGCTCTTCTCGTTCAGCCGGTGGGCCTCGTCGACGACGAGGACGTCGAAGTCGCCGGGCTCGCCCCCCTGGAACGCGCCCGAGCCCGTGAACAGGTTCGAGATCGCCGACGTCTTGTACGACCCGACCAGCCGCTTCTCGTAGACGGCGCGGGGCGCGGCGTTCTTCGAGACGTACTGGGCGGTCTTCCCGCGCCCGGTGAGCGCCGCGAGGAGGTTGACGGCGACGACGGACTTCCCCGTGCCCGGCCCGCCCTCGACGATCAAGACGTGCTTGTCGGTGACGCCAGCCCGGCTAGAGAGCGCGAGCGCCCGCTCGTAGACCACCTTCTGCTCGTCGAGCATGACGAACGCCTCGTTCCCCCGGAGCATCGAGGCGACCTCCTCGGCGAGGGCCTTCGACGGCCGGATCGTCCCGCGCTCGATCCGATAGAGCACGTCGCCGCGGTCGCCGTGCCGGACGTACCGCTTGATGAACGCGCGGAGCTTGGCGGCGTCGGGCTTCAGGAAGAGGGGGGCCCGCTCGAGGTACGTGCTGTAGAACGGGTGGTCGAGGGCGGGCTCGCTCCCGGCCGCGCCGGGGTCATAGTTGTGGCAGTAGGCGCAGGGCCGGAGCCCGATGTCCTCCTCCTCGACCGTCGCGTTGAAGCTCTCCAGGAGGGCCGCGTAGGACCACGCCTGGTACGAGGGGTGGGCGGTGTCGGCCATGCCGCCCTTGAACCGGGTCCGGACGACCCCGTCCATCCCGGTCCGCTCGGCCTCCGACCACTGCTTGAGCTCGACGAGGACGACGTTCTCGCGCCCGCTCTCGTCGCGCCCGGAGAGGAGAAAGTCGACCCGCTTCGAGGACCGGGGCAGGTGGTACTCGATGGCGACGCCCGCGTCGTCGGGGATGGCCGCGTCCGCGAGCACCTTGTCCATGTAGAGCAGCGAGTTCTGCCACGAGAGCACCTCGCGTTCACCCACGCGGCCGCCCGTGGCCCGCTGGACCTGGCGGTGGACGATGCCGGCGATGTCGTTGCTGAGGACGTCGTCGGCGAACTGGGCCTTCGTCGCGTGGTAGACGATCATGGGGAGACCGCCGGACGTCCGGCGTCGCGGTGGGGGACCGTCGCCATCGCTCAGGCCCCGACGGTCAGGATGGCGTCGCTGTCCGGACGAGCCTGCCCCGTCGCCCGACTCCCGAGCAGGATGACGCACAGCGGGTCGACCTCAGGGGAAACGAGGTTGACACGCTCGGGGAGGAGCGGGGCGTCCGGCGGGCCGTTCGGCTCGGTCACGATGGGTTGCATGACGGAACGATACGAAGCCACGGCGCCAAGCTGTACGGAGACGACGTCCCCCGACGAGCTCCCTCACACGAAGCAGAACCCCGACTGGCATGGCAGCGCGGCCTCGTCCGTCTCACCACCGCCGAGCGCCGCCTCCGCCAGCGGCACGCCGCTCCGGTAGGGAACCCCGCCCCGCGGCCAACGGGCCACCGTCGCCGTGCGAAGCCGGCCGCCATCCCGGAGGCACCCTCCTCTGCGTCCGACCGGGAGCGGGTGTCCGAGCCGTTCTTCACCACGAAGCCCCCAGGGGGGCGTCGACCTCGGGCTCAGCCTCGCGCACGACATCGTGGTCCAGGGGCACGGCGGAGCGCTCACGGTCGAGAGTGTCGAGGGCGACGGCTCGTCGTTCATCCTTCGGCTCCCGTAGAGGGTCCCGTCCCGGGTGACATCCCGCGCCGAGGCGATATCTCGCGCGAGCCCCTCCGTACGGGTGCCGTTTATTGCACCCCAGGACGCTCCCCACCACGGCATAGAGATCGCGTGGGTCACACGCATCCACACGCCATCCGGTCGCATGTCCCGCCTCGTCGTCGCCTTCCCTCTCCCGGTCCCCGAGGCTCTCGGAGCCGTCGTCGCTGTGCTCATCGCCGCTGGGGCGCTCGCGGTTCTCGGGCGCCCATGGCGTCATCCGTCTCCAAGCCACCTTACGTCGTACGCGGTCGCTCCCGGGAGGGTCGGCGTCGCCGTCCTCGTCTTGGCGCAAGCGCTGACCGGCTTCTCCGCGGGGACGGCCTGGGGGCGGGCGTGTTCGAGCTGGTGGTCGCTGCGCTATGCCTCCGACGTCTACGCCAGCCCTCGGCGGGCGACGTGACATGAGCGCCCGGCTCTCCCCCAACGCACGGCGCACGATCCGCCGCGTCGTCCCCTTCGGGGTGATCTGGCTCCTGGTGGACCACGTGTTCTCGATCTCGAACTACGCGGCGGTCGGAAGCCTCTCGGCCGTCTCCGTCGAGGCCATCCAACTCGACGCCGGGATCTACGTCTTCGCCAGCCTGGCGTCCGTGGCCGTCGGGTGCCTCGTCGGAGTCGTCGAACTGCTGTTCCTGAACCGGGCCTTTGCCACGAGGAGCCTCGGGGCCAAACTGGTCGGCAAGACGCTGTTCTACGTCGCGTTCCTGACCGTCGTGGTGGTCGTCCTCTATCCCATCGCAGCGGCGATGGAGATGGGGACCGGGCTGGCCGACGCCCGCGTCTGGGAGCGCCTCGGAGCGTTCGCGGTCAGCATGGAGAGCCTGAGCACGGGCGTCCAGATCACGGCCTCCCTCGTCGTCTCGCTGTTCTACGCCGAGATCAGCGAGCACTTGGGTGCCCGCGTCCTCACCAACTTCCTCACCGGGCGGTACCACACGCCAAAGCGGGAGCGGCGCGTGTTCCTCTTCTCCGACATGAAGTCCTCGACCGCGATCACGGAGCAGCTGGGCCACGCCCGCTACTTCGAGTTCCTCCGGGCGTACTACGACACCCTCGCCGACGCGGTCGTGCAGCACGAGGGCGAGGTGTACCAGTACATCGGCGACGAGATCGTCGTGTCGTGGCCGGAGAAGGTCGGGCTCCGCGACGCGAACAGCGTCCGGTGCGCGCTCGCGATGAGGGAGGCGCTCCGGTCGAGGGCGGGCTGGTTCGAGGAGCGGTTCGGCGTCGCGCCGGACCTCCGGGCGGGGGTCCAGACCGGGGACGTGACGACGGGCGAGATCGGCGCCTTGAAGAAAGAGATCGTGTTCACTGGCGACGTGCTCAACCAGACGGCCCGGATCCAGGCTCTCTGTAAGCCCCTCGGCGAAGACCTCCTCGTCGGAGACGCGCTGGCGTCGCGGCTAGACCGGGCGGACGGATGGGGCCTCAGGTCGATCGGCGACCACGAGCTTCGTGGGAAGCATCACCCGGTTCAGCTGTTCGCGATAGACATGCTGCACGCGAACGCCGCCGCCGCCCTTGTGTCCCAGACCGCCGAGCCTGTGTAGGTCACCCGGAACCGGGCTCGGTACCTGCGCCCTCAGGTCGCGGCGGCAACGGCCTGGGGCATCACGGAGAACGGTCGCGCAGGTTGGTCAAGCTGATTGAGCGTTCCTACGATGCAGAGGTCGCGCTCAGGGCAGTAGGGGGGCCATTGCCCCGTTGACACCCGAGTAGCCGATCAACTAGGGCGTCTTGCGGAAAAGGGCCGGGATACTGCTGGCGAAGTCGGCTCACGCCGCGAGCGACACGAAACGCGAGGTCCGGTCTGAGCCAAAGGCCGGCCGGGCAGCCACGCCGTCGTTCAGGCCGCGTCGTGCTCGGCCGGGGAGGTCCCAGCCTGACTTCGCCAACAGCGTCGGGATACGTGTAATTTGTCATCATAGGGACTTGAAACGGGTCAACGGTAGGCAGAGAGGCCGTCTTCGTTGGCACCCCATCGGTCCCTTCAGCTCCGGCTGTCCAAGAAGGTTCACCTTCTGGGACGACGGACACGGACGTCCAGACAGCGCGTAGAGGCCGTTTTCTACTGACCGTCGGCGACTCCCTTCTGGGACAGGTCCACTAACGTGACACTGAGCACGTATCCCGAAGGGCCCCCCTGCGGAAGCCGGAAGAGTTCGACGTCCGGTTCGAGGGCAGAATTGCGAGCCGGACGATGAAGGGGCAATGGCCGCTCGTATGGACCGGGACGAGTGGTAAGAGACCGATGGAGCGGACCTTGGGAGTCGGTAGGCCCCAAAACTCTGATCAAGGCTCGTGGCCACGCCGACGAATCGGGACCGTGACGGAGACCGAGGGGGACACCGCCCATTGCCCTCGCTCGAGCCAGTTCTCCTCGTTTACGAACGAATGGAGCCCCACATCAAACCCCGTAAAGATCAGCCCCATCCCCATCTCGGCCCTAAGCGACGAGTATAACGCGACAGGAATCTTGTTTCTCGCCCCCGTGTGCAGGCGCAGGCCGGCAGACAAACCGACTTGCGCATTGAGCTTCGGCACCGGCAACATGATCCGCTTGCCGACCCCGAACGCGTAGTCGTCGCGACGAGCGAGTACGTCGACGGTCGAGAACACCATCACCTGAGAGAACAAGTGCCCTAGCATCAGACGCTCGCCGTCCATCACCAGCCATTCCCCTGGCCAGCTAATACTTAGTCTTTCGAGTCCGACGTGCAGATACGCTGTCGGTGTATTGAGGGGGAGCAACGGAGCGACCGATACGGTCAGTGAGCGGTCGCCTTTCGGGAGCCCAGTCTCGGTACTCGGGACATACCACCCGTACGGCGTATGAGCCGTTGGCGCGTCCCACTTGATGATCGGAAAGATGCCCCACCTCCGCTGGAGCTCCTCATCGAGATGGGGACGGTATCCAGAGAATCCGACGTCCTTAAAATGATTGTTGCCCGACGTCTCGCCTGTGATGTAAGACTCCAGAATGTCACTTACTGATCTCGCACCGACCAATGTCATATACACGTATTGCAAAGACATGTTTTTTAACTGATTGTCACCTCTTATAATCATTTCTGATTCTGAACGGTCTAAATTGATCAATTTGTTATATATATTTTTCTCGTCGATATCATCATGTCCCAAAAGGGAATAAAATTTTACTGTGTCAGGCATGAGTATTGATAGCGAATCAATATTTCTTACTCTATAATTTAGTCCCAATCTGTTATATCTGTCGTGTATTCCTATAGACATCATATCGTGCAGATTCCTGCGTGGCGTCCTGATGTGACCAGGCGCAAAATGGTCCTGGATGAAATGATCAGCGAATGCGTTCAACATGAGAGCTATTTCAAGCCTTCCATCGGCGGCAGTCTGAATGGCCATTTGGTGCCAGAAGTCGAAGGCGAATACTGCCCGGTCTGCAAAGTGGTCTTCGTTCAGGTGCATTGCATGTAGTTCTTGGACCGAATTTGTTATATCATTGATGGCATTCCACGAGATCTCGTCTTCCCGCAACCTGCCATGCGCAGAAGTGTCGGCAACACTTAGAAAGAAGTCGATGGGCGAGAGGCCGTAATCAACTTTTGCGACGAGGTCTCCATAGCTTCGCGCTACCCCTTCCCGATCACATGGAGACGACGCAAATGCGCGCAATCCCGCGATGCGCTGTACGCGCTCGCGGTTGGCACTCAGGTACCGTTGCGGCGTCCGCTCGGTAAGTCTCGTGATTGCGGCCTCTAGCGCGTCGTTGGAAACGCTACAATGCTCTACATATTCGAACACAACATGTTCTGATTGCAGACTTATTGTGTTCAATAACATATTTAATATTAACCCACAAAATTTAAACATATCAAGCACGCTTAGTTTGTCCGCCGGATTGACCGGGGGGGCCTGCCGTTTGACAATGGGATGCCTCGGTCGGCTTGGGAATCGATGGCAAGGAGGACGCATTCCGTCAGCCAGCGGGGTCATCGTCCCCTTGCGTGCGAGCGGAGCCACCACGCAAGAGCCCGAGGGAACGATTCGACCCACACGAGGCGGTCGTGCCCACTCGGGTAGAGGGTCACAGACGCGAGGACCCCGTGCCGGGCCAGCGAGTCCCCCAGCGCCGTGAGGGTGCGTCCGAGCGAGGGCTGCTCCAAGACGCCGGCCGAGAGGACGTGCTTCGACGCGTGCGCCCACCCGTCCGTCGGTGGATCGAGGGCCGACGCCGATCCATTCGAGTTGGCGATCACGAGGCCGTACAGGTCCGGTCGTTCCCGACCCAGCGTGAGCGCGAAGTTCCCTCCGCTCGAGCTCCCGTGGACGGCCCGGCCTGCGCGATCGGCGCGTACGGACAGCGTTCGCTCGGCCCACCGCGGCACCTCCTCGGTGAAGAACTCCTGGTGCGCCTGGTAGCGGCCGACGACGAACGCGGAGTCGGCCTCGGGCAACGCCTCGACGCCCCGGTGGTACTCGATGGTGCGGAGGTCGTCGGCCGGGCCGGTCGCCGCCCCCCCACCGGGCGCGCCCCCCGACGCCCACACGCCCACGAGCACGACCTGGAGCACGTCGCCTGATGCGATGAGCGGGTCCACCACGCGGGCGTAGTCTCCGACCCCCTCCCCATCGGCGAAGTAGACGACCGGGACCCGTCGCTCCCGACCGTGGCCGGGCGGAAGGTACACCGTGACGGCACGCCACGCGCGCAGGGCCTCGCTCCAGAGAGAGTCGGCCCGGAGCGTCCCGGCGAGTGGGTCTGCCCGGGGTGGCTTCGGGGGGGCGAGGGGGCCCCGCCACTCGCGGAGGGCCGTGTCGGCCTCGACGGTGTCGTCCCGGCGAACCTCGAGCCGGAGCGAGATCGCCGCGCTGTCCGCGCCCGGGAGTCGGAGCGCGAGGGCCCACAGGCGGGTGCCCGCCAGGCGAGAGAGGGGCAACTGGACGCCGCCGACCACGTCGACACCGGCGACCGCGTCGTCGGGCGCGCGGTAGACGAGGGTCCACCGGTCGCCGCCGCCCCACGCGACGGCGGCGCGGGTGCCGAGCCTCCGCTCGGCCTCCCGGCGGCCCGGCGCGGCCGGGAGCCGACAGGGCCGTCCGGCCAACGTCCTCGAGTCGCAGTCGTCGAGTTGGCGGTACGCCGGGATGGGTTCGAGGATCAGCGTGCCGGCCACGCCGGAGGCCCCGCCGCGCCCGACCGGCGCACGGGCACAGGCCCCGACGGCCACGGCGGCGAGCAACACGGAAAGGAGGACCGACGGCCGAGTCATGTGTGTGGACGCGTGAAGCGGGCGGATGGCAACGAGGGCGACCCCTACCCTCCGCCAGCGCGACGCCCTCGGGGTGCTTGTCGGGGTACGGCGCTCAGGGGCCGTGGGGGGCTCGGAGCCGGTGGATCGTCATCCCGATCGCGTATCCGGCCACGAGCCGGCCCCGCGCGTCGCGGACGAACCGGAACCGGTTGACGAGCGGGCCGAGCGTCGTGTCCGGCCGCCACGACCGTCCGCCGTCCGCCGTGAACAGGGCGGACACGCCCGGCCGCTCCCCCGATCCACCCGGTCTCGGCGTCGGCGAACCCGATCCCCTTCGCCTGGTAAGGGCCGTCGACGAGCGGGCGCTCCGCCCAGGTACGCCCCCCGTCGGTCGTCTTGAGGAACGTGGCCGTCGAGTCGAAGGCGAGGACGGAGGCGTAGCCTACGTCGGGCGTAGGGAAGTCGAGCTTCCACCGAGTTCGCCGGGCTGTGCGGAGCGGAACGCTTCAGCCCAGGTCCTGCCGCCGTCGGCCGTCGCCAGCACGACCGTGCGGCTGGCGCTGGCGTCCGCGCTCGTCCCACCGACGAGGAACCCCCGCTCGGGCGAGACGAACTCGGCGTCGATGAGCATGGCGACGCGGTCAGTGAGGTCGGTGGACACCCAGGTCTCACCGCCATCCCGGGAGACGACGAGGAAGCTCGGTCCGCCCACACGGCCCGTAGCGACTACCGTCCGGCCGTCGACGACCTCGAAGTTGCAGATTCCTTTCGGGGCCGGGCCGGTGATCTCGGTGACGGGCGCCCACGTCCGTCCCCGTCGCGCTGCGGTCCAGGGCCGTCGTGTCCGTCACGCCGGGGTAGTAGTCCGTCCCGATGTTGGCGGCGAACCCGGTCTGGGCGTCGAGGAAGGCGACGGCGCGGAAGTAGGTCCCCGGCTGGTGGAGGACGTTGTCCACGTCCCCCCCCGTCGTCGGTCTTGTAGATGTTTCCGAGCCCGTTCACGCTCCACCCGGTGAGGGCATTGGCGAAGAACACGTCGTCCTGCTTGCCGCGGATCGCTGGCGCATTCGGGAGCGTCCCCCAGCGCCCATGGAGACGTTGGGAGCCGAGGCTCAGGATGTCCGCTGGCGTCGGGAGGGTGGTGTCCGGCACGGCCGGAGCCCCCGCCGTCGGGCGGGGCGGGCCAGGGGCCAACGCACAGCCGGACAAGACGACCAGGGCCCAGATCACCCCCAGCGCGGCGACTCGAACGACGTCAGCGGGACGGTGCCGGGGGACGGAGCGAGGCGCGGAGGGCATCATGCGACGCATGGGGTTCTCTCATTCTCTCGTGAGGGCGGCGGCGGACGACTTCGGCATTCGTCCGCCGCCGCCACAGAGGACGTCCAGGTGCGTCTCCGCTCGAGCGACCGCAGTCGTACCTGTCTCACGAGGTCCCCAGCAACGCGGACTAAGGAGCTGACGGGGTTCATCTACGCGCTGCCGTCCCGAGGAGGAGCCGGTCGAGACCGGCTCCGGCGTATGTCGGCCCGGCGAGGAGCGCGACGTAGAGGTCGAGCCGACCGTCGCCGTCCGCGTCGAAGACCTTGATGCCCACCCCGGGACCGACGATGGCCTCGGGGAAGACCGTTCCGTGGCGTCCGTAAAGTGACCGGTCCCGTCGTTCAGGAGGGCCTGGAGCGGGCCGAGGTTGACCCGGACGATGTCCAGGTCGCCGTCCCCGTCGAGGTCGACGAACTTGACATCGGCCGTGGTCTCGGCCTCAACTCCGATCCGCTCGAGCGTGGCGTCCGTGAATTGCCCTGCCCCGTCGTTGAGGTACAGCCGGTCCTGCGGCTGTCGGCCCATCCACCCGACGTGGGAGAAGTAGAGGTCCGGGTCGCCGTCGCCGTCGATGTCGACGGGTGTGACCTTTCGGGCCTCGACGTTGCCGGCTCCGGGAGGCGACCGACCGTCGCGTCGGAGAAGCGGCCGGTCCCGTCGTTGAGCCAGAGCCGGCGGCCCCCTTCATTCGCCACGACGAGGTCGGGGTCCCCGTCGCCGTCCACGTCGGCAGACTCGACGTCCTGGCCGACCGCGTCGTCGGCGAGCCGGCCCTCCGTCGCGTCGGTGAACCCGCCGCGGCCGTCGCCGAGGAGGAGCCGGTCCTGGCCGGCCCCCGAGATCACGAGGTCGAGATGACCGTCGCCGGTGAGGTCGGCGGCCTCGACGGCGTTCGCCTCGGTGTCCGGGAGCACGCCGTAACCCGTTCGAACGTGCCGTCGCCCCGCCCCCGGTAGTACTCGTGGACGTTCGTGCGACCGCGGCCGACGTCGTCCTCGCTACGAACACGAGGTCGACGTGGCCGTCTCCGCGAAGTCCTCGGCGGCGATGTCCTCGGTGTCGTGGGCGGGCGGGAGCGGGCCTGGGACCTCGTCAGCCGGAAGCGTGCCCAGGCCGGCCGAGCCGTCGGAGAACCGACCGGCGCCGTCGTTGATCAGGAGCACGTTGGTCTGGAACTCGCCGGCGACCACGAGGTCGAGGTCGCCGTCCCCGTCGAGGTCGACGGCCTCGACGTCCATGCTGCTCTGCGAGACGGAGAGCGGCGGCGGGAGGTGGGTCACCGAGGCATCGCGGAAGAGGGCCTGGCCGCTGGCGGGGGGCGCCGGCGCGACGACGAAGAGCCCGAGGAGGGCCGTGAGCGAGCAGGGGCGGATCATCGCGAGGGCGGAAGGCTGTCGGCCCACTCGACGAGCAGCCGGGGGAGGTCGTCGTTGGTGGGGGCCTCCCCCCCCGTCATCACGATGCGAAAGCTGGTCGGGGCGTCGGGGACGCGGTTCCCGAAGTGGTCGAGGTCGGGGACGAGGACGTAGCGGGCGGTCCCCGGGCGGAGCCGGTTGACGATGGCGACGATCCGCTCGTGCTCGGCCGGGTCCGTCACAAAGTCGGCCCCGCCGGCGACGAGGAGGGCCGGGGCGTCGGCGGCGGCCCACACGGCGCCCGGGTCGTAGTCGGCCACCTGCTGGAGGTACGAGACGTGCTGGGGGAATTGGAGAAAACCGCCCCACTCGGGGTGTTCGGCGAGGACGTCGTCCGGCGCCCGTTTCTCGACGTAGACGGCGTGTGTCGCGCTGATGGCGCCCCGCATCGCGGCGTCGACCTCGGCCGGGCCGAGGCCCGAGAGGGCCAGCTGGCGGCGCGTGTTCGCGATCGTGTACTCGACCCACGGGAGCCCGGCCGTCGAGATGGCCGCGACTCCGGCGACGGGGGCCTCGGCGGCGAGGAGCGGGCCGATGAGGCCGCCCATCGAGTGGCCGACGAGGACGACCCGTTCGGGGTCGACGGCCGGGTTCGCCTGGAGCGCGGCGAGGGCGGCGCGGTACCCGGCCAGCTCCGTCTCGAAGTCGATGGTCGGGCACGGGAGGCCCTCGCTGTCGCCGACCCCGCTCTTCTCCACCCACAGCACGACGTGCCCGGCCTCCGTGAAGGCGTCGAAGTACGGGCCGTAGGAGCCGCCCCCCGGCTGGTCGAGCGAGTAGCACCCGACGCCGCCGACGAGGAGGGCGGCCGGGAACGGCCCGTCGCCCGGGGGCACGGTCGCGATGGTCCGCCGCCGCGTCCCGTCAGCGGTCGTGGCCGTCCCGTAGACGACCTCGTAGTCCGTCGACGTCCACCGCGGGGCCTCCCGGAGCGGGAAGGGGATCTGGACGTCGTCGGTGCCACGGCGAACCGTGAGGGTCCACGCCCCTCCGGCCCCGCGCTTGAGGGTCCGGACGAACCAGACGGGGTCTGGGACGGGCTGGCCGTCGACGGCGAGGATCACGTCGCCGCTCTGGACGCCGGCCTCGGATGCCGGAGCCCCCGGCGTGAGGGCACCGACGAGGACGCCTCCCTCGGCCGGCAACCCGGCGCGGGTCCGAAGGTCGTCCGAGACGGGGAGGACCTGCGCCCCGAACAGCGCACGCCGCGGGAGATCTTGGGCGGCGGCGCTCACCGCCGTCGCGAGCAAGAGGAGCACGAGGAGGACAGAGACGGCGAGGGCGGCGAGAGCTCCGTGCCGGGCGTCGTGCGGTCGCCTCCAGCGGAGAACGACGAGGAGCCCGACGCCGAGCGAGACCGACAGGCCCGTCAGGAGGCTGTCCGCGGCGTGCGGGAGCGGCGCGAGCGCCGTCGTCTGAACGACGCGGAGGGCCCCGATGGCCGCCCATGCGACGGCGACGGTCGTCCGGAGCGTCGAGCGGTGAAGGGTCATGTCGGAAGCAGGTACGTGAGCACGGACGGTACGGGGGAGAAGAGCGCGCGCCGGAGGCCGTGTTGCAGCGCGGCCGGCCCACGATGCGGGGCGCCCAGGAGAGGTCGCGGCCTGCAACCTCCCCCCTCAGCGGCGCCCCAAGGCGTGTGGACCCACCGTTCCCACCCCCAGCGGTCCGCCCCACAACGCTCCCGCGGCGGCCTGCATCTCGGGCGGGCGCCTCCTTCGAGTCCGGTGGTATCAACCCCGCTCCGTCCTCTCCACGCCGAATGGCCCGCCTCGCCCCCCCCTGCTCCTCGCCGTCGTGCTGGCGGCCCCCGCCCTCTCGCAGGCCCCGCTCCCCGACGTCCCCGACCTCGACTCCGAGCGGTACACGCTCGACAACGGCCTCACCCTCCTCGTCCACCAAGACCACAAGGCCCCCATCGTCGCCGTCAACGTGTGGTACCACGTCGGCGCCAAGGACGAGCCCGACGGCCGGTCCGGGTTCGCCCACTTCTTCGAGCACATCATGTTCAACGGCTCGGAGCACTACGACCAGGACTACTTCCAAGCCGTCCTCCCGATCGGGGCCACGACCCTGAACGGGACCACGAACTACGACCGGACCAACTACTTCCAAAACGTCCCCGTCACCGCCCTCGACCGCGTCCTCTGGCTCGAGTCCGACCGGATGGGCCACCTCCTCGCCGCCGTCGACTCGGCCACGGTCGAGGAGCAACGCGGCGTCGTCCAGAACGAGAAGCGCCAGCGCGAGGGCGGCCCGTACGGCCTCGTCTGGCAGCACGTCCACGCCGACACCTACCCCGAGGGCCACCCCTACCACCGGACCATCATCGGGTCGATGGACGACCTCGCGGCGGCTGAGGTCCTAGACTTCCACGACTGGTTCCGGACCTACTACGGACCCAACAACGCCGTCCTCGTCGTGGCCGGCGACGTCGACCCCGCCCACGTCCGCGACCGCGTCGAGCACTTTTTCGGCCACATCCCGCCCGGGCCGCCGCTCGCCAAGCGCGGCGACTGGGTCGCGCCGCTCACGGAGAGCAAGCGCCGGACCCTCCAGGACCGGGTCCCCCTCGCCCGCGTCTACCGCGTCTGGAACGTGCCGGGCTGGGGGCACGGGGACCTCGACGCGCTCGACCTCGCCGCCCGCGTCCTCGCCAGCGGCCAGTCGGCCCGCCTCGACCGCCGCCTCGTCCACGCCGATGCCCTGGCGACGGGCGTCCACGCGTTCACGCAGACGCGCGAGATCGGGAGCCACCTCGTCGTGATCGCCGAGGTCGCGCCCGGCGCCGACCCCGCCGCCGTCGAGGCGGCCCTCGACGAGGAGCTCGCCCGGTTCCGCGCCGAGGGGCCGACGCCCGAGGAGCTCCGCGCAGCCCAGACGCTCACGCTCGCTGACATCGTCCGCCAGGCCGAGGGGATCGGCGGGTTCGGCGGGGCCTCCGACCTCCTCGCGACGGCCGAGGTCTTCGGCGGCTCGGCCGACCGCTACCGTGAGGGCCCGGCCCGGGTCCGCGCGGCCACGCCCGTCTCGGTGCGGGACGCCGTCCGTCGGTGGGCGCCGGAGGCGGCCTACACCCTCACCGTCGTCCCCTTCCAGGAGCGGACGCCCGGCGAGCCCCTCGCCGACCGCTCGGCGCTCCCCGACGTCCCCGTCCCCCCGGACGCCGTCTTCCCTGAGGTCGAGGAGGCCCGCCTCTCGAGCGGCCTCCGCGTCCTCCTCGCCCGCCGCGAGGGCGCCCCGCTCGTCTCCATGCGGCTCGTCGTCGACGCCGGCTACGCCGCCGACCCCGACGGCCTCGACGGGACGGCCTCGCTCCTCGCCAGCCTCCTCAACGGCGGCGGCGCGGGCGACCTCGACGCGACCGCCCGGGCAGCCCGCCTCGACGCACTCGGCGCTCGCCTCTGGGCCGGGGCCGGGATCAACACCCACCTCGTCCACCTCTCGGCGCTCCAGACGACGCTCGAGTCCAGCCTCGCCCTCTTCGCCGACGCCGCCCTCCGGCCTCGGTTCGACGCGGCCGACGTCGAGCGCTTCCGCGCGCAGCTCCTCGCGGGCCAGCGGCAAGAGGCCGCGAACCCCCAGACCCTCGCCTACCGGGCGCTCCCGCTCCTCCTCTACCCCGAGGGCCACCCCTACCGGCGGCCGCTCACGGGGTCGGGGTACGCCACGACCGTCCCGCGCGTGGCGCCGGCCGACCTCGAGGCCTTCCACCAGACGTGGTTCCGCCCGAACAACGCGGCCCTCGTCGTGGCCGGAGACGTGACGATGGACGCGCTCCGCCCGCTCCTCGAGCGCGCGTTCGGGGACTGGGCGCCCGGCGACGTGCCGGCGCTCGACGTGCCCGTGGTGGAGCCGCCGGCCACGCCCGTCGTCTACCTCCTCGACCGGCCCGGCCTCCCGCAGTCGACCGTCCTCGGCGGCACGCTCGTCGCCGCGCGGGGCGACGACCAGGAGGCCCTCGACGTCATGGACGCCGCGCTCGGCGGCGCGTTCACGGCCCGGGTCAACATGAACCTCCGCGAGGCCAAGGGCTGGAGCTACGGGGCCTACACCGAGATGCTGAGCCCGCGCGGCCAGCGGATCTACGGGGCCCGCGCCCCGGTCCAGTCCGACCGGACCGCGGACGCCCTCGCCGAGCTGGTCCGCGAGTTCGAGGAGGTCCGGGGTGCGCGTCCCCTCTCGGACGCCGAGGTAGCCCCCGCCCGTGACCGCCAGCTCTATGCCCTGGCGGGCTCCTGGGAGCGCGTCGACGACGTCGTATCGAGCCTGGCCGAGCTCGTCGCCCACGACCTCCCCCTCGACCACTTCGCTGGGCTGCCCGCCCGCGTCCGGTCCGTCTCGGCCTCCGGCGTCGCCGCCGCGGCTGACGCCTACGTCCGGCCCGACCGGATGGTCTGGGTCGTCGTCGGCGACCGGGCCCAAATCGAGGACGGGGTCCGCGCCCTCGGCTACCCGGTCGAGATCCTCGAGCCTACCGACCTCGAGCCGGGTTCGCGCCCGTAGCCCCTCCCCACCCACGCCTCCATGACCACGGCGCCGGGGCGGGGGCCGGGGCGGCCTACGGTGCCCACCGGCGTCCGTGACCCCGCCCGGGGTCCCCCCGCCCGGACCCATAGACCGCCGCCGCCCTCCGACCCATACGACTCTCCTCCGACCCGTGACTCGTTTCCCCATCCGCGCTGCCCTCGCCCTCGTCGCCCTCTCGCTCGCTGGCTGCGGCACCGCCCGCCCCCCCGTAGAGGGGCCGGCGACGGGCGTCCGTGCGCTCCCCGGCCACGACTATCTCGTCTCGGCCGAGGCTCGCGTCGACGCCCGCCGCCACCTCTTCACGCTCGCCGCCGACGACATGGGCGGGCGCGAGGCCGGCTCTCCAGGCGAACGCGCCGCGGCCGACTACCTCGCGCGGGAGCTCGGCGCCCTGGGCCTCGAGCCTGCCGGCGACTCCCTCGGGCCCGGACGCCGCTCGTTCTTCCAGGACGTCCCGCTCCAGACGGTCCGATTCACCGACGGTGCCCGACTCGCTCTCGACGGTGGCCCCCCGTTCGCGCTCGGCGACGACTGGATCGCGTTTCCCCAGAGCACGCCCGGCCGCGACCTCTCGGCACCCCTCGTCTTCGCCGGCTACGGGCTCTCGGTCCCCGACCGGGGCCACGACGACTACGCCGGGCTCGACGTCGCGGGGAAGGTCGTCCTCGTCGCGCCGGGCCACCCGGCCGGGATCGACTCCGTCGCTACGCCCCAGGGGACGGCACCGGCCGGGGCGTTCCTGCCCCAATACATCACCGCGCTCCAACGGGGGGCCACGGCCGTCGTCGTCGTCGCCGACCCCACGGGCTCCATGGTCGGGGGCTGGTGATGTTGTCCGCCGCGCCCGGCACCGGCATGGCCCCCGGCGGCACGCCCGCACAGGCCGCCCCGGCCCCCTTCCTCTTCCTCCACCCCGACGCCGCCCGTCGCCTCCTCGACGTGATTGGCGCTCCGGCCCCCCTGCTCGACGACGCCCTCGCCTCCCGGCCCATCGCCCCGCTCGACCCTGGCCGAACCGTCCGCCTCGCGCTCCCCGTCGAGCGGGGCACGGTCACCGCTCGGAACGTGGCCGCCGCCTCCCGGAGACAAGGCGCCCGACGAGTTCGTCGCCCTCGGCGCCCATTACGACGGGCTCGGGACTGCTGGTGGCGCAGGTCTACAACGGGGCCGACGACGACGCCTCGGGCGTGACGGCCCTCCTCGCCGCGGCCGAGGCGCTCGCGGCCGACCGCGACGTGGGCGACGCCCCGGACCGCTCGGCCCTCTTCGTCTTCCACACGGCCGAGGAGAAGGGCCTCCACGGCTCCGAGTTCTTTGCGGCTCACCCGGACCGCTCCGTCGTCGGCGACCTGAGCCGCGTCGTGGCCCAGGTCAACATCGACATGGTCGGTCGGGAGCACCCCGACTCGCTCTACGTCGTCGGCGCCTCCCGGCTCTCGTCGGGAGTTCGGCCGCACCGTCGACCCGGTGCTGAACCTGTCGCTGGGGGAGGGCGGGAGCCCACTCTTCGCGCTCGACGGCCACTTCGACCGGCCCGACGACCCCGAGAACATCTACGAGCGGAGCGACCACTACAACTACGCCAAGCGCGGCGTCCCCGTCGCGTTCTTCTTCGACGGGATGGGCGCCAACTGGCGCCAGGGCGGCCCCGACGACGTCTACCACCAGCCGACCGACGACGCCGAGCTCGTCGACCTCGACAAGGCCCTCCGGGCCGCCCGCCTCGCCTACGGCGTCGCCCGCGCCACGGCCGACGCGGCGAGACGACCCGCCCTCGACGCCCCGACGGCCGGCCGTCCTTGACGTACCCTCCGGCTCCCGTCGGCCTGCCCCTCTGGACCTCCCCTCCCTGCCCCGCACCCCGCTCCGCCGGGCCGCTCTCCTGGTCGCGTTCTGGGGACCGTCGGCGTCGTCGTCGCGACGCACACGTACGTCACGCTCCGCGTCCGGGGCGTGCCCTACGAGGCCGGCTACGCCCTCGGTCCATCGGCGGCTGCCCTCGCGCGGGCCGGGCCCACCCCGATGGTCGCCGCCCTCGCCCGGCGGCCCCCCCCCGTCGGGGGGGTGGGCGTGGAAAGCCGTCGTCCACGGCATCGTGGCGACCGCCTTCGACGTCCCCGACCCCCACGTCCTCGTCGCCGGCCTCCGCCTGTCGACGAGGCGCCGCCGCCGTTCGGCGCCGCGCTCGCGAACACGGTGCTCTCCAACTTCCTGTTCGACCTCCTCGTCTACTTCGGCGTCGTCGCGGCGGTCCTCGCCTACGACGCCTCGCGGGCGGCGGCCGAAGGCCGGCGAACGGGCGCGGGAGCGGAGGGTCCGGGCCGCCCAGCTCGAGAGCCAGCTGACGGGGTCCCGGCTCGAGGCCCTCCGGATGCAACTGAACCCCCACTTCCTCTTCAACACGCTCCACGCCGTCCAGACGCTGATGGACGGCGACGTCCGGTCGGCGCGGAAGGTCATCGCCGACTTGTCGAGCCTGCTCCTGCGTCGCGCTCGACCGGGCGAACGAGCCGGAGGTCCCGCTCGACGACGAGCTCGACTTCCTCGGCCATTACCTCGCCATCGAGCGGGCCCTGGTTCCGCGACCGGCTCGTCGTGCGCCAGCGGGCGGACCCGGGCTCGGCGACGCCCTCGTCCCCAACCTCGTCCTCCAGCCGCTCGTCGAGAACGCGCTCAAACACGCCGTGGCACCCCGGGGCCGGGGGCGGCCGGGTCGAGGTCGAGGCCCGCCGCGACGGCGACGCCTTGGTGCTCACCGTCGCCGACGACGGGCCCGGCCTGGCGCCGGGGGCCGCGCGCGGCGGGCGCGGCGTCGGGCTCCGGAACACGCGCGAGCGCCTGGCCCGGCTCTACGGCGACGGCCACACCTTCGTCCTCCTCGACCGTGACGGCGGCGGCCTCGTCGCCGAAGTCCGGCTCCCGTTCTACGACGTCCCCCTGTTCCCATGACGCCCCCCCTCCGCGTCGGCATCGCCGACGACGAGCCGCTCGCCCGGAAGCGGCTCCGCGCCCTCCTCGCCGCACCCCGCTACGACGTGGCCCTCGCCGTGGAGGCCCGGAACGGCCGGGAGGCCGTCGAGGCCGTCCGCCGGGCCCACGCCGAGGACGCCCCGCTCGACCTCCTGCTCCTCGACGTCGAAATGCCCGAGCTCGACGGGCTCGCGGCCGTGGCCGAGTTGGAGGCCGAGGAGCGCCCGGCCGTCGTGTTCGTGACGGCGTACGACCGCTACGCCGTCCAGGCCTTCGAGCTCCAACGGCGTCGACTACGTCCTCAAGCCGTTCGACGACGAACCGGTTCCACGAGGCGCTCGACCGGGCCGCCGAGCGTCGCCTGGTGGCGACGAGGACGCCCTGACCGACCGGACGCTCCCGCTCCTCCGTCCCCCCGCCGACGAGACCCCGGCCGACTTCGAGGCCGAGCCGACCGACGCCGACGCCCCCGACCGCCTCCGGCGCGTGGCGCTGTTGGGACCGGCGACTGGTTCCACCTCGTCGACGCCGACGACATCGACTGGGTCGAGGGGGCCGGCGTCTATGTCTGCCTCGTGACCGGTGAAAAAACCCACCTCCTCCGGACGAACCTGGCCGACCTCGAGCGGCGGCTCGACCCCACCACGTTCCTCCGGGTCCACCGGTCGAGCATCGTCAACCTCGACCGGGTCCGGGAGGTCCGCGTCCGGCCCCACGGCGAGTACGTCCTCGTGCTTGAAGACGGGACGCGACTGAAGGTGAGCCGGACCTACAGCGACCGGGTCCGGGCCTACCTCGGGACCCTCACCTAACCCCGCGCAGCGATGACCTCCCTGACCCCACCGACGGTCCGGCCTCCCGCTCTGCAGGCGTGCGGGTTCGCTGCGGCTCTCGCCCTGCTCCTTCTAACCAAAGCGCGGGCACAGGACGGGCGGCACGACCTCAGCCTCGGTGGGATGCGTCGCCGTGCAGCGCGTGGACGAGGCGTCGTCTCCGCTCCGCTACGGCGGCCAGGGCGTCCCCTTCCGGCCGGCCTACGCCTTTCGCGGCCGGTCCACTGGGATCGGGGTGTCGGCCGAGGGGTCGCGCGCCCTGCTCCACCCGTCGACGCGCGCGTCAGGTCTAGCCGAGGACGCCGTCTTCGCCGACGTCCGCCTGCTGGCCGCGCGGCGCATCGGATGGGGCAGAGGCTTTCCGCCTCGACGCCGCGAGGGTCGACGCGGCCCTCGCGCTCCGCGACCACACCTACGGCGGCTTCGGGACCAAGACGTACGCCGACGGGCTCCTCGCCCTCGGACCGGCGGCGGTCGCGGAGCACGGGCCCCCCGCGGGCTCCGGCTCACGGCCGAGGCGGCGCCCCCGTCGTAGGCGTCGCCGTGCACCCCTACGGATGCAGCTCCTCACCCGCGACACCGTGGGCGAGGCCGTCCGTGCCGGCGTCGAACCGGTCGGCCCGATCGGGCTGGCGCGCGTCACCGGGACGGCGTCGGTCGAGCAGGCGGTCACCCGCCGCCTCGCGCTCGGGCTGCGCGCCGAGGGCACGCTGCTGCGGCTCCGCACGGCGTCCACGCTCACCGAGGCGCGGCGTACCGTGACGGCCACGTTAGCCCTCCGCGCGGGGTCGGAGCCCCGATGAGCGGGCCGCCGCGCACAAGGCCCCTGCGCGCGGCGATCACCGTCGGGGCCGCGCTCTGGGGGTGCGCCCTCGGTGCGTGCGACGCCGTCGTGGGGCCGGGCCCGAGCTCCGACCCTGTGTCGCTGTTCGAGGAGACCTGGGCGGCGTACGACGGCCACTACGCCTCGTTCCGAGCGCCGCGGCATCGACTGGGACGCGGTCCACGACGCCTACGCCGACAGCGTCACGGCCTCGACCCCGCCCGCCTCCCTCGCCCAGATCCTCGGCGGGATGGTCGCGGGCCTCGACGACCTCCACGCCTCCCTCCACCCGCCGTTCGGGGTCTACGGAACGGCTCCCAAGCAAAATGGACCCCACCTCGACGCCGCCGCGACGGCTCGGCTCGTGGTCTCGCTCGCGCGGTCGCCGGGCTGCCTGCTGCGGTACGGCCGGGCGGGCGACGTGGGCTACCTCTCCGCCCCGAAATCGTGGACGGACGGAGGCTCAATGGGGCACGGACACCGATGCTGCCCTGGGCGCGCTCCGCGGCGTCCGCGCCGTCGTCCTCGACGTCCGCGGCAACGGCGGCGGAAGCAGCGAGGCCGCTAAGGCCCTCGCCGGGAGGTTCGCGAGCGCCGAGCGCGTGTACGCCCTCGCCCGCGTGCGCAGCGGCCCACGCCACGGCGACCTCAGCGCCCCCCTCGCGCCCCCGGGTCCGCCCGGGCGGCGGTCTCGGCTGCTTCAGATGGTACCCGTCGCCGTCCTCACCAACGGGCACACGGCGAGTGCGACCGAGGACCTCGTGCTCATGATGCGGACGGTCGCGGGCGTCGCGGTCGTCGGCGACACGACGGCCGGGGCGTTTCCAACCCGCTCCTGCGCGAGCTGCCCAACGGGTGGACGTTCCGGGTGCCGCAGTCGGTCCAGTCCACGCCCGACGGGGTCGTCTACGACGGCGTGGGCCTGCCGCCCGACCTCGCGGCGACGCAGAGCCCCGCCGATTCGGAGCGCGGGGCCGACGCGCTCCTCGGGCTGCAATCGCTCACCTTGATCAGCAGCTCCCCCGCCATGCACGCCTGCGCTTCAGGTCGATCGTCCTGTTTACCGTTTGCCTGCCCGCCGGGTGCTCGGCCCCCGCTCCTCCGGGGCTCCCGGCCCCGCCCCCCCCCCCCCCCCCCCCCCCCCCCCCCCCCCCCCCCCCCCCCCCCCCCCCCCCCCCCCCCCCCCCCCCCCCCCCCCCCCCCCCCCCCCCCCCCCCCCCCCCCCCCCCCCCCCCCCCCCCCCCCCCCCCCCCCCCCCCCCCCCCCCCCCCCCCCCCCCCCCCCCCCCCCCCCCCCCCCCCCCCCCCCCCCCCCCCCCCCCCCCCCCCCCCCCCCCCCCCCCCCCCCCCCCCCCCCCCCCCCCCCCCCCCCCCCCCCCCCCCCCCCCCCCCCCCCGACCCGTTCGGCGCCCTGACCGTCCGCCAGAGGGCGGCCGTCGAGCGGGCGCGGGCGCTCCATCGGCTCGGCCGCGCGGCCGAGGCCGAGGCGGTCCGGGACGTGTTGGCGGCGGCGCTCTCGGCGCAGAAGGCGGCCCAACTCCGCGCCTACTGGCCTACGTACGCCCGCGACGCCCGAGGACGCGCAGGACCTGGCGGCAAGCAGGCCCATCCGTGGGAGGGCGGCTCACGTCACCGGCGGTCCGGCTCACGTCACCGGCGGTCCGGCTCACATCGTGGGGGCGGCAGGCTCATCAGGGCGGGAACGACTCCGTCACATGGGCGGAGCAGGGCCGTAGGCGCTCAAGCGTCACCCCCACCCCCGCGCGCACGCATGGACCTCGTCATCCGCGACGTCACGAAGACCTATCCCAACGGGGTCCACGCCCTCAGGGGCGTCTCGCTCACCATTCCGCCGGGCATGTTCGGGCTTCTCGGGCCCAATGGCGCGGGCAAGTCGACGCTCATGCGCACGCTCGCGACGCTCCAGGAGCCCGACGCCGGCGGCGATCCGCCTGGGAGACTCGACGTCTCCGCGAGAAGGGCATGGTTCCGCGAGACCCTCCGCTACCTCCCGCAGGAGTTCGGCGTCTACCCCAAGGTGAGCGCCGAGGAGCTCCTCGACCACTTCGCCGGGCTCAAGGGGTTCGCGAACGCCGGCCCCGACGAGAGGTCGGCGAGGCCCCGCTGCGCAAGACGAACCTGTAGGACATGCGGGCCCAGAAGCTCGGAGGCTTCTCCGGCGGGATGCGCCAGCGCTTCGGCATCGCCGTCGCGCTCCTGGGCGACCCGAAGCTCATGATCGTCGACGAGCCGACGGCCGGGCTCGACCCGGCCGAGCGGGTCCGGTTCCTGAACCTCCTCAGCGAGCTCGGCGAGAACAGCGTCGTGATCCTCTCGACGCACATCGTGGAGGACGTCTCCGAGCTCTGCACCCGGATGGCCATCATCGACCGGGGCGAGATCCTGCTCGAGGCCGTGCCGCTAGAGGCGGTCGCGGACCTCCAGGGGCGGATCTGGCGGCGCGTGGTCGCGAAGGACGAGCTCGCAGCCGTGGAGCGAGAGCACGCGCTGATCTCGACGAAGCTCTTGGCGGGCCGGACCGTCGTCCACGTGTACGGCGACGCGTGCCCCGGGGCGGGCTTCGAGGCCGTCGAGGCGGACCTGGAGGACGTCTACTTCAGCACGATGGCCGGCCACGTCGGCCGGCGCGACGCGCGGCCCGAACCGGTGGTGGCCGCGTGACGAAGCTCTGGGAGGTCTTCCGCTTCGAGGTCGGTACCACCTGCGGCGGCCCTCGACGTGGCTCTACGTCGCGCTCCTCTTGGGGGTCTTGTTCCTTATGGCGCGCGAGGTCTTAGTCGCCGAGGCGCAGGTCGGAGGCTACCCCCTCGACGCGCCGTTCGCCGTGGCGCAGGCCACCCTCTCGCGTTCTGCTGGGGCTGTTGGCTCTGGCGGCGATCGCGGGCGGGGCGGCGGCTCGGGACGTCGAGACGCGGATGCGCCCGCTCCTCACCACAGCACCCCTCGGCAAGGCCGCCTATCTCGGCGGGCGCTTCCTCGCCGCCTTCGCCCTCAGCGCGATCCTGCGGCGATCCCGGTCGGCCTCCTGGCCGCCGCGCTCCTCTCGGGGGGCACGCGGACCTTGTCGGGCCCTTCCGCCCGGCCGCCTACGTGAGCGCCTACGTCCTGCTCGCGCTCCCGACGCCTTCGTCGCCACGGCGCTCATGTTCTCCGCGGCGGACTCGGCCGGCGGACCGCGGCGAGCTACCTCGGGGGCGCGTTCGTCTTTTTCGCGGCGGTCTTCAGCTGGCAGTTCGTGGCCGAGTCACTGGGGGACTGGGGCCTCGCGAAGCTGACGGACCCTATCGGGGTGACCAGATCGGCGAACTGTCGAAGGCCTGGACGCCCGGCGAAAAGAACGTGCGCCTGGTCGGGACGCAGGCCTCGATACTCTCGAACCGCTTCGTCTGGATCGGCGTCGCCCTGGTCGTCCTCGGCACACGAGCCGTCGCTTTCGGTCGGCCCACGTCGTGGCCGGCGGCCGGCGGGCGGCCGGCGACGCCCCGGCGCGGGACCCTTGGCGGACGAGCCCGAGGCGGGGGAACCGGCACCGGACGATCGTGCTGACGGAAGGTCCGCGCCTACCCGCCCCCCGTCCAGCGGACATTCGGTCTCGGCGTGGGCCCGGCAGGCGCTCGCCGTCGCGGGGGAGTCCTTCCGGTGGTCGTGACGGGCTGGGGCGGGGCCGCGTTTGCTGGCCTGGCCGGGTTCGTGGTCCTGTCGGCCCCCTCTGGTTCGACTACCACGGGGTCCCGGAGCTCCCCACCACCGGGCGGTTCGTGGACTTCCGGGAGTGCCCCGCGAGCCCATGTGGATGGTCGTCCCGCTCCTCCTCGTCTTCTACGCCGGCGAGCTGGTCTGGCGAGAGCGCGAGGCCCATCTGGCCGAGATCGCCGACGCGGCGCCCGTGCCGGAGGGGGTCCCCTTCGTGGGCACGTTTGCAGGGCTCGCCCTCGTGCTCGTCGCGCGGCAGGCGCTGGTGATGGCGGCGGCGATGCCGCCCAGGGACCCATGGGGTACGCCGAGTTCCAGGTCGGGCTGTACGCACGGGCCTCTTCGGGATCCGGCTCACCGACTACCTCCTGTTCGCCCTGCTGGCCCTCGCCGTCCACGTCGTGGCCGACCAGGAATCCGTCGGCCACCCGCTTGGGGTGGCCGCGTACGCCCTCATGGCCTTCGGCCCGGAACTCGGGATCGAGCGCCCGCTGCTCGTCTACGGGTCCGATCCGGGCTGGGCGTACTCGGACATGCGTGGTTTCGACGGTCTCGGGCCGTGGCTCGGTTAAGCTCTATGGGCCGCGTGGGCGCTGTTTCTCGCGGTCGGGGCGAAGCTGCTCTGGCCGCGGGGGGACGGAGAGGGGCTTCAGTCCGAGGCTCCGCCTGGCGGGCCGCCGCCTCACTCGCCGGACGACGGTGACCGCCGCCGTGGCCGCGGCTCTCGTCCTGGTCTTCGGCGGCTCATCGTGTACAACACGGGCGTGCTGTACGCGCGTCACGCCGCCCCGAGCGGACCGGAGTGGAGGGCCGAATACGAGCGGCACTACGAACGGACGCGGGCCTCCCTAGCCGCGACCCGTCGCCACGAACCTCTACGTCGCAGATCTATCCTGAGCGGGGGTCGGGTAGATCCGTGGGGCCTACGACCTCGTGAACAGGACCGGAGCGACAATCGACACGCTCCACGTGGCGACCGCGCTGGGTGCCGAGACCCGGGCCCTGCGCTTCGACCTGCCGGCGATGTCGCGGGCGCTCAAGGACGAGGAGCTCGGCCACCGGATCTACGCTCTGGAGGCGCCCCTGCTGCTCGGCGACTCGCTGCGGCTCGCGTTCGAGGTCCGCCTCGACCCGCGCGGCTTCCCGAGCCGCGGGACCCCCACGTCCGTGGCCTCGAACGGCACCTATTTCGGGGACCGAGTGGCTCCCCGCCATCGGGTACCAGTGGACCCGGGAGCTCCGGGGCGCCGGGGAGCGGCGGGTGCTTGGGCTTGCGCCGCGCCCGGAGGTCCCCCCGCCACGACGACCCCGTGGCGCTCCTGGACATGGCTGGGTGGGAAGTCGGCCCGGTTCCAGGCCGTCGTGGGCACCGCGTTGGGACAGACGGCGGTGGCCCCCGGCACGCTGCGGCGGACGTGGGTGCGGGACGGCCGGCGCTATTTCCACTACGCCACCGACGTGCCGATCCTGAAGAACTACGCCATCTTCTCCGCCGACTACGCGGTGCACGAGGGGCGCGGTGGACGGCCCTTCTCGGGGTCGGGAGGCGGTCCAGATCCAGATCTTCCACCACCCGCGGCATGCCCAGAACGTGGAGCGCATGGCCCGGAGCGTCCGCGCCTCGCTCGACCACCTCGGCCTGGCGGTTCGGCCCCTACCCGCACCGCCAGACTCCGGTTCGTGGAGGTCCCCGGCCACCGGCACACGCTGTTCGCCCACCCGGGCACCGTCCCCCACCGGAGGGGTTCGCCCTCCTCGACCCCGACGCCGACCCGGCGACGTCGACCTGGTGTTCGCGGTGGCCGCCCACGAGGTGGCGCACCACTGGGCGGGGGCACCGGCTCGTGCCGCGTCGGTCGAGGGTGCCCCCGTGCTCACCGAGACCCTCACCCGGTACTCCGCGCTCGGGGTACATTCGAAGAGGCCCACGGCCGCGAGCACCTCGGTCGGTTCCTCGGCGCGATGCGGGAGGAGTACCTGAGCCCCCGCGCGCGGGCCGGCGTCCCGCTCCTCCGGACCGTCGATTCGTTCGACGCCTACCGGAAGGGCCCCTTCGCGATGGTCGCGCGTGCGGGAGTACGTCGGCGAAGGGCGGGTCGACGCCGCGCTCCGGCGCCTGCTGGAGCGGCACGGCGGAGGGGAGCCCCCTCTGCCGGTCCCCACCGACCTCTACCGCGAGCTCCGGGCCGTCACGCCCGACTCGCTCCACGGCCTGCTGGCCGACCTCTTCGAGCGGAACACGTACTGGGAGCTCGCAACGGAGGGGGCGAGGGCACAGCCGACGGGGACCGGCACGTGGCGGGTCACGCTCGACGTGCAGGCGCGGAAGGTGGTCGTCGACGAGGCCGGCGTCGAGACGGAGGTCCCGATGGACGACTGGGTCGAGGTCGGCGTCTTCGCCGACGGCGCGGCGTCCGAACCACTGTACCTGGGCCGGCACCGCGTCCGATCTGGCCAGCGCCGACTCACCGTAACGGTCCCGGGGCGGCCCGCCCGGGCCGGCGTCGACCCGCGCCACCTCCTGATCGACACGCGGCCCGGCGACAACGTGGTGGGCGTGGAGGCCGCGCCCCGTTCGGCCGCCCCGCCTCGGTAGCGTCTCCTGCGCGTCGCCAGGCGGGCGCTCATGAGGTTCGTATGCTCCCAGCGGGGTGCGTCCCGCGCACGAGGGGCGGTCAGCGCCCCTCCACGGCGGGCTCTCCCGCCAGCCGCTTCGTGAAGTGGAGGACGAGGTCGTCGTCGACCACGACGCGCTCTCCCGGCTCCACAACCCGGCGCGCGTAGGACACACCGCGCCCGTCGGGGACGTAGCCGAGCCGGACATAGAGCCGCTGCGCCGCCCCGTAGTCCGGCCCGAGCCCGACGCCGATCCCTACGACGTCGGCCCGCTGGCGGGCGGCGTCCTCGGCCGCTCGGACGAGCGCGGCGCCGAGGCCCCGACGTTGGAAACGAGGCAGAACGTTCAGGTCGTGGACCTCCGGGATGCCCGCCCCTCGGAAGGGCGGATACGGGGACCGCCAGTCGAGCGTGACGTACCCCGCGAACTCGCCCGACGACCTCGGCGACGAGACCGAGGCGGCGGCCCGCCCCCTGCTCCTCGAGGTAGCGCTCGTACTGCTCGGCGGGTTTCGTCCACCCGATCCCGGCGAAGGCGGCCGAGATCGGGCCGGGGTCCGAGGGCGCGATCGGCCGGATGGTGAGGGACGAGATCCCTCTGAGAGAACGCTCGAGGGATGGCTCCCCACGTCCAACGGCCCTCCGAGTCGGGTGTTTGGTCCCAGGGTGTCGTGGTCTACCTTCGATCGGGACAGGTACTCCACGGGTGCGCCCGCACGACGGAGGCCGCCCGCCGGCCTCTTATTTCTCCGAGGGAGAGCCTCCATACCGGGTCAGGGTCAAAGCTCCTTATTCGCCCGGGTCGGCCAGGTGGCTGGCAGACCAGTCGGCGACCACGTCCAACACGTCGCGGGGGATCGAGAACGAGGGGAGCAACGCCCACCCCGAGCTCCGCCCGTCCGGGTCCGGGAGCCAGACGTGGTTGAGTCCGGGGAACACGCGGACTGTGACGTCCAGATTGCCCCCCTCCTGGAAGGCCTTCGCCAGCCGCCCCGCGTGCTGGGGCGGCACGTTGCGGTCGGCCGCCCCGTGGAGGATGAGCACCGGCGCGCGGACTCGGCGCGCCGTCGGCAGGGGGTCCGGCATGTCGAGGTTCGAGCGTTGCTTCGGGGAGGAGCGGGCCTCGATGAGGCTGGCTGCGACGACAGAATCCCGGAGGGCCTCCGGTACGGTTGGGTCATGCTCGACGGCGTACCGGTTCTGGTAGAGCCCCACCTCAAGGCCGGTCCCCCCCGGGGCCCCCATGAGCACAACGCCGGCGAGCAGGGAGTCCTCGGCGGCGATCATCGGGGCGATCCAGCCGCCCTCACTCCACCCGAGCAGGGCGAGCCGGCTCCCGTCGATGTCCGCCCGGGACCGGAGGTACGCGAGGGCAGAGCGGACGTCGCCCGCTTCGTCGGAGAGGGTGGCCGTCGAGGCGTCCCCTCCCGAGCGCCCGACGCCACGGTCATCCACCCGGAGGACAGCGAGGCCCCGTCTGGACAGGGCGTCGGCGAGGGTGCGGAACGGCAAGCCCGGCAGGCCGCCGCCGTTTCGGCTCACCTGGCTCGTCCCGGTGATGGTCACGAACGCGGGGCGAGGGCCAGGGTAACCGAATGGAAGGGTGAGCGTCCCGGCGAGGGTGTCGCCCTCCGAGTTTGGGAAACGGACCTCCTCTGCGGCGTACGGCGCTCCGGGAGGCGCGTCGTAGAGCGGCGCCGGCGGGTAGGCCGCTGCCGGCAGGGCCTCTGTCCGAAGGACCTCCACGCCGTGGTCCGGGAAGACGGCGCGGAGCAGGCTCCCATCTGCGTCGAGGGCGACGCGGATGGGGTGGCCGCCGGCGTCGACGGTGGCCGAGTCGGGACGGACAAAGCGCACTCTGAAGGCGGTCCGCTGCCCTTGGCGGAAGACGGGGACGGAGACCGTGGCACCGCCGAGCGCCCGGGCGCGGAGGAGCACGTCGTCCAGGAGGCCCGGAACGTGAGTGAACGGATACGGGACCTCAGCCCACTGAGCCGACGAGGCTACGGCGGCGCTCGAGTCGGCGCAGAGCCGGAGCGTGTCCGGAGCCATCGGCCCGTCTGGCCCCCCCACCTGCATGACCATCTCGGAGACGGCCTGGTCGGCGTTTACGTCGAGCACGTAACTAACCCGGAGGGCACGGTTGACCACGAGGTCGCCTCGCGTGCCGCCTGAGGTACGCAGGACCCGTTCGACGGCCACGGTGTCCGCCCCGTGCATGACCACGAACGCCCACCGAGACGGACTGGGCTCCTGGGCCGAGACGGGCAGCGTGCAGCCAGAGGCGAGCGCGAGACACGCAAGGAGCGGGAGAGGGGCGAGACGCACGGCTAGGTTCGACTCGTACGGCTCAGAACAAGCCCGACGACCGCCGGGGCGGCGGGGCGTCTCATGAGACCAGGCCATGTTTGGGGGAGGGCAGCAGACCCGGGGCCGCCGATGAGCAGGGCCCACTCCGGCGAGAGGGTCAAGGCACGGGGGGGTGCGCAGCGATCCCGTCCGGGACGGGACCCGCCTCGAAGAGGCCGACGACCGAGAGCGTCTCGAGGTCGACGACGGCCACGCGGTCGAGGCCCTTCAGCGAGACGTACGCCCGGCGGCCGTTGGGGGCGACGGCGATCCCGGCGGGACCGGCCCCGGCGCGAACGACACGACGCCGACCGGCTGCCGCGTGCGGGCGTCGAGCACGTGGAGCGCGTCGGCGGAGGTGGTCACGAGCGCACGGGCGCCGTCGGGCGTGAACGCGATCCGGTAGGGGCCGCCGCCGATCGGCCGCCCCCACCTCCTCGAGCGTGGTGGCGTCGAAGGCCACGACGCGGCCCGTCTCCTGGCTGGCCGCCCACACCTCCCGGCCGTCCGGGCGGAGGGCGACCGCCTCGGCGAAGGGGCCGACGGTCGCGACGGCGTCTGTCCGGCGCCCGGCGAGGTCGACCTTCGAGACCGACCCGAGAGGATGTTGCCCGTGAATGCGTAGCGGCCGTCGGGCGAGAGCGCGAGGAGGTGCGACGCCGCCTGCCCGGTCGGCGCGGCAAACGCGACGGTCCCCGCCTCCACGTCCACGACGACGACGGCGCTGTCCCGCTCGGCCGTCACGGCGACGCGGCCGTCCGGCAGGAACGCGACCCCGTGGGGCGCTCGAAGCCGCCGAGGGGGACGGTCCGCTCGACCGTGCGAGGCGAGATCGAGGACGGTGAGCGACGCGCCGACCGTGGCCCGGTCGCCGTAGTCGGTCACGACGGCGCGGTGGCCGTCGGGCGAGACGGCTACCTCGTGAGGCCCGACGCCCGTCGGGAGGCGGGCGAGCACGGCCCCCGTCGCGGCGTCGAGGAGCCAGGCGCTCGCGCCGTCCTGGTTGACGACGACGAGGGCGCCGGCTCTGGGCGCGCCGGCGGCGGCTGGGCGAGGGCGCAGGCGGAGAGGGCGAGGCACCAGGGGGGCCTCAGCGGGGCCTCCGAGGAGGCGGCGGGCGAGCGGGCTGCGGGCGTCATCACTCGGTCCCGTCGTAGCCGGCGGCCGTCCACCAGCTTGTGGAGGGCCACGACCGCGGGTCGAACGTGCCTTCGGGGAGGTCGACGTCGGCCTGTATGGCCCGGTAGTCCTCCTCCATCACGAGGCGCCCGCCCGAGTAGACCTCGACGCGCGGGGCGATCCAGCCGCCGGCGAGCGGCTCGTAGTCGTCGAACCGGACGTCCTGGACGGCGCCGTTCTCGGTCTCGATGAGGCGGACGAACACGAGCCGCTCACGGTCGAACCAGGCCTGCGCGCTCGTCGTGTCGCCGGGGGCCCCGCCGACGACGATGGCCTCGCGGCCCTGCCATGGCTCGACGCGGACGGCGTCGGTGTCGATCCCGATCTCGCGCATCCCGCGATCCCCTGCTCCGTCGTCAGGAACGGGAGGTCGAAGCCGAGGAGCATGAGCGGGTTGCCGTCGGGGCGGCGCTGGACGACGCGGCCGCCCTGAGCGATGTGGGTCGAGTCGCCGACGACGAGGAACGTGTTGCCGGCCCCGAGCGGTGCGACGTCGATGCGGAGGCGCCCGGGGATCTGGGCCGCCTCGTACCACGTCTGCGACTGCGGTCCCTGGGGCGTGTGGAACGTCGTCTTCTGGACGAAGGTGAGGGTCCGGTACCACGACTCGCCGTGGCGGGCGCGGACGGCGTCGAGGAGCGCCTCGGCGCTGGCGGCCGGGTCGGGGGCGCGCCCTCGGCCGCGGCCGAGGGTGGGCGTCGTGGCCGCACGACGTGAGGGCGAGCGCGAGGGCGGCGAGGGGAAGGGGGACGGCGGCATCGGAGGGGCGGCTGGGGCGGCTGGGGCGGGCACATACCGGACGTTCGCCGCCCGACGGCGAGTCGCGCGCGTCGTGTCGCGGGGGGCCGCGCGCGCGGTGCGGGCCGGCCGCTGGGTGTCGCGGGCCGCTCACGCCCCCCAGCGCCGTAGCGCTCGCGTGGGGTGAGACGGCGTCGTCCCCTCGGGCGACTCCGCCGAGGGGGCGCGGCCCCCGACCCCGTCTGCACCGCCCCCTGCCATGGGCATCTGGCCGGTCCCCCTACCGGGTCCCCCGTAGGGCGACGGCGAGGAGCCCTGCAGGTGGTCGACACATCCGGGTTCGTGGAGCGCGGGGCCCCGGGCGCAGCGGCCCCGCCCGGCCCCACGGGTGGCGAGCCCGTCGGCGGGGCCGGGCGGGCCGCCGCTCGCCCGGGGGGGAGCCGACACACACACGAGATCGGCGCCCCCCCGGATCACGGTCCCTAGAAGAAGGGGACGAGGGCGGGGTCCGACCGATTCGCGGCGAGGACCCGGTTGAGGTCGACGAGGACGGTGACCTGGCCGGCCGCGGCGTCGTAGGCGAACGCGTCGAACTGGGTCCGGAACGGCTGGAGCGGGGCCGGGACGAACCCCTCGCCGACGTCGCCGTCGCCGAGGTTGTCGTTCTGAACGATCTCGGTCTCGGGGACCGGGAACCGGAGCCCCAGGTCGGCCATCCGCCGGCCCTCGGCGAAGAAGATCTCCTGCCGGAGGAGGTAGAGGAGCTCGACGGCGCCCTCGACGGTGGCGAGCGCGTCGACCTCCGCCCCCGTGACCGAGGTGCCGGAGATGCGAGAACGGGACCGTCACGCCGTCGCCCTTCCGGGTGAGGACGAGGCCCGGCCGGAACGGGGCGTCCGGGCTGGACCGGACCACGACGTCCGCCCGGTCGGGCCGAGAGCCCCGGGCCCGCTGCGTGCGGTCCTCGGTGTTGTCGTCGACGGTCGCGAGGGGCCGCGACGCGACGAGGCCGAGGACGTCCCGCATCCGCTCCTTCGCCTGCGCGAGGTCGCCCGCGGCGAGGGCGGCCTCGGCGAGGATGAGGTGGGCCTCCTCGGCCTTGAGGAGCGGGACGGGCGCGTCCTCACCGCCGGCGCCGGCGTACTTGGGGTCGAGGAAGTCGAGCCGGGGGAGCGGCTGGAGGTCGTCGAACGACGTCCGGTCGTAGAGGGCCGACTCGATGTCGTTGTCGACGCCACCGGCCTCGTCGTAGCCGATGGTGCGGAGGTAGCGCGGCGCCGTGGTCAGGGCCGCGCGGGCCGCGGCGGCGGCGGCCGTGGCCTCGCCGAGGGCGTGGTGGACGCGGGCCTGGAGGAGCTGGTACCCGGCCCGGCGGTCGGGGTCGGCCTGGAGGCGGAGGGCCTCGTCGAGGGCGCCGAGCGCCGCGCGGAGGTGGTCGGCCGGGGGGGCCAGGGGCCCGGCGGGCACGAGGGGCGCCGCCGTGAACGCCTGGCCGATCACCGTGTGGGCGACGGCCTCGAAGAAGTAGGTCTCGGCGAGCTCTCCGTCGGTGGCGTCCTCGTCGGCGGGGGCCACGACCTCGCGGCCATAGCGGGCCGACTCCCGGAGGTCGGCGAACGTAAAGAAGGTGTTCTCGGTGTTCTGGTTGGTGTAGGTGAGGTTGAGGAGGTCGAGCTCCTGGTCGAAGAAGGTGTTCGTGTTCTGGTAGTTGTCGGAGGCGATCTCGGCCTCGGTGAGGTAGTTCGCGAAGGCGACGGCGAGCTGGCGCTCGAGGCCCTGGACCCAGCCGCGGAGGGGCCGGTCGGTGTCGAGGATGGCCTGCTCGGTGAGGTTGGGGTTGGTGACGCGGGTGGGGTCGGCGAAGTCGCAGCCGGGGAGGGCCATCGCGCCGAGGGCGGACGCGCCGAGGGCGAGGAGGGCCAGCGCGCGGGGGCGGTAGGTCATGGGGGTCGGTCCGGGGGTGGGGGCGTGGGCACCCCCGAGCCCTGGGGCCTCAGGGGCCGGGCTCGGGAGGGGCGGGGCGGGGGGGGTGGTGGGCCCCCACGTCCGCGCGTCTTACAGGTCGAGCGAGAGGGTGGCGAGGTAGCGGCGGGGCGGCGACTCGGTCCCGTACCCGAAGCCGCCGACGTTCACCCCGTTCTGAGAGCCCGCGTTGCTGCCGGTGACCTCGGGGTCGAAGTTGGACGTGACGAGGCTGAGCGGGTTGGTGACCGCGACCTGGACGCGGGCCGCCTGAGCGAGCCCGCCGAGGAGGCGGGGCGGCACCCGGTAGCTGAGGGAGAGCTGGCGGACCTTGAGGTAGTCGGCCGGCTCGACCCAGGCCCCGGCGAGGTTCGTGAACGAGTATCCGGGGACGCCGAGGGCCGAGAGGACGAGGGACCGGGCCGGGACGCCGCCCTGCGTGAGGTCGACGGCGCCGCCCTCGATCTCGGCGATCCGGGCGAGGGCGTCCGCGTCGCCGGCGAGGTAGCCGGCCCGGAGCGCGACCCGATCGGCCGCCGGGATCTCGCCGGCGATCCGGCCGGTCTCGGCGAAGTAGCGGAGGACGTCGTCGACGTTGATCCCCTCGGCTCCGGCCTGGTAGTCGGCCGAGACGAGGAACGTGAAGTTGCGGACGCGGGCCGTCAGGCCGAGGGTGCCGAACGCGTCGGGGAGCGCCTTGCCGAGGTCGGCGAGCGGCTCGATGAGGAGGCCGCCGGCGGGGATCTCGGCCTCGCCGAGCGTGGTGGGCCCGGCGGCGACGGCGATCGAGCCGTCGTCGGCGAAGACGGGGCGGTTGCCGCGGAAGTAACCGACGGGCTTGCCCTCGTCGACGAACGTGCCGAGGAACGTGAACCCGCCGATCCCGAACTCGGCCGTCCCGCCGTTGTCGGTGACCTCGTTGTGGAGCGTGTTGACGGAGGCGTTGAGCCGGACGCTCACGTCGCGGGAGTTGACGACGAACGCGTTAGCGGCGACCTCGACGCCCCGGTTGACGATCTCGCCGAGGTTGCGGAGCTGGTCGTTCTGGCCGGTCGACGGGGCGAAGGGCGCCTCGAAGAGGGCGTCGACGGTCCGGGCGTCGTAGTACGTCCCCTCGAGGGAGAGGCGGCCGCCGTGGAGCCCGAGGTCGAGGCCGACCTCGGTGGTGTAGACCGTCTCCGGCCGGAGGTCGGTGGCCCCGGGCTGGTCGAACGTGTACGCGGGGATCGCGTCGAACGACTCGACGAGGATGGTCCGGGCGTTGGCGAACGGGGTCGGGAAGTTGCCGGCGGCCCCGTAGCTCGCCCGGAGCTTGACGTTCGAGACGACCGAGGCCGGGACGGCGCGGGAGAAGAACGGCTCGTCGGAGAGCGTGTACGCGGCGCCGACCTTGGGGTAGAACACGAGGCCGACGCTCTCGCCGAAGGCCGAGTTGCCGTCGAACCGGCCGCCGAGCTCGACGAAGAGCCGGTCGGCGACGCCGACGTTCTCCTGGAGGAAGACGCCGTAGTTGGCGACGTCGAGCGTGAAGTCCTCGGAGGCCGCGCTGGCCGAGTTGTTGATGGACCCGGACCCTTCGGTGACGCGGGTCGCGAGCGTGTACAGCTGGCTGTCGTCGGTCCGGAAGACCTGGCCGCCGGCGATGGTGAGGAACGAGAGGGGGACGCCGCCGAGCGCGGTCTCGTAGGTGTGGGTCGCGTTGGCCTCGAGCGTGAGCCCGAGCGACTTCCGCTCGGAGAGGGCGATGGTGCCCTCGTCGGTCGCCCCGGGCGGGGCGAACCCGCCCTGGATGAGGTAGGCGTTGGTCTCGACCCGCCGGGTGTCGGCGAGGCGGTAGTCGAGGCCGGCCGTGGCCTGGACGCTGAGCGACGGGGCCGGGAGGAACCGGAGCTGCTGGGACGTCTGGAACCGGTTCGTCGTGAACCCGAAGTCGAGGAGGTCGACGAACGTCCGGACGCTGTCGCGGACCTGGGTCAGCGCGGCGGCCGAGAGCGTGTCGAGCCGGCCGTAGTCGCCGGACTCGAGGTTGCCGAACGACCCGTTCGAGAAGTTGGCGTTGTAGTCGCGGGTGAACGCGTTGTTGGTGTAGGCGTAGGTCCCGGTGTAGCGGGTGGCCGGGCTGACGTTGGCCGAGAGGGTCGTCCGGAGGTCGTAGCGGGTGTTCTCGTTCCCGTAGCGGAACCCGTCGTCGGAGAGGGCCCGGCCCGAGAAGCTGTACGTCATGGCCTCCGACCCGCCCGAAGCCCCGAGCCGGTAGCTCTGGACGAGGCCCGGCCGGTAGAGGATGTCGGCGGTCTCCTGGAACCGGAGGAAGTCGGTCGTGCCCTCGACCACGCCGAGCCCGGTCTCGAGCGTCAGCGTGCCGCGCCCGGCGGCCCCGCGCTTGGTGAAGATCTGGATCACGCCGTTGGCCGCGTCGGACCCGTAGAGCGTGGTCGCGGCGCCGCCCTTGAGGAACTCGATCCGCTCGATGTTCTCCACGGGGATGTCGGCGATGGCGCTCGACTGGGCCCCGCCCGAGGCGAGGTCGAGGGCGGCGGCCGTGTTGAGGTTGTCGACGCGGACGCCGTCGACGTAGATGACGGGCGTGGTGGACGAGTTGGCCGAGATGACGCCGCGCGAGCGGATGAGGGAGGCCGTGCCCGGCTGGCCCGACGACAGGCGGACCTGGGAGTTGGCGAGGTTGGCCTGGAGGACGTCCTCGATCCGGGCGGCCGGGATCTCCGCCAGCTGCTGGGGGGAGATGCTCTCGACGGCCGTCGAGAGCCGGCGGGACTGGACGGTGGCGCCGCCGCCGGTGACCACGACCTCGTCGAGGCCGACGGCGTCGGCCCGGAGCGCGACGTCGGCGGTCACGGTCTGGCCGGCGACGACGGTCACGGGGGCCTCCCGGCGGGTGTAGCCGATGAACGTGACGCGGAGGGTCTGGGGGCCGGCGGGGACGCCGTCGATGGCGTAGCGGCCGTCGGTGTCGGTGGCCGCGCCGAGCGTGGTCCCGACGACGAGGACGTTGGCGCCGGGGACGGGGTCGCCGGTCTGGGCGTCGGTGACCACGCCGGCGACCCGGCCCGTTTGAGCGGATGCGGAGAACGCAGAGAGCGTCGCTGCGGCGAGGAGGAGGAGCAATCGTGTCATGTGAGTGGGATGGGGGGCGAGCGCCGAGGCTACCCGACGGGCCCGGTGGTGGCTCTGTACGGCACCGCAGGCCGGACCGTCTGCGATACGGACTGGCCCGGCCTTGATTCGACCCGCGGCCGTCCTGGCGTTGCGCGGGCGGTCCGGCGGCCTGCGGGGCCGCCTACGGATGGACGAGGGGCCCGAGGAAGTCTGCGAGGGCCCTCCCGTTCTCCCTCACCGCCTCCCGGTCGACCGCGTACTCCCGCACGCCCCGCCCGGCGTGGACGAGCCCGCCCTTCTCGAGCAGGACGAGGTGCTGGGTCACCGTGGCCGCGGCGAGGGGGATCCGGGTGACGAGGTCCCCCAAGGGGGAGGGGCCCCACTCGGAGAGCACGTGGAGGAGGTCGAGACGGGCCGGGTGCCCGATGGCCTTGGAGAACTGGGCCATCCGGACGAGGTCATCGGGGAATCGTTCGAGGCGGGGGGTCATCTGCGCTGGGGTGGGCGAGGGCGCTGGGATGGGTGGGGCCGACATGGAACGGCCGATCCCTCGTCTGCGGGGGGCGATGTCGCGACCCGGGCCGGTGGTGACTTCAGCGGGCTGAGCGGGTAGTCGGGGCGATGCGGGGGCCGGCCCGTGTACGGCTCTCGGCGGCCGGCGACGAGTCCGAGCGCGTTCGCATCTCCCGGTGCGCGCCCCGCACCCGACCGGCCGACTTTCGGGGACCTCCCCCTCCCCTGCCGTGTCCGTCTTTACCGGTTCCTACCCGCCCACCACGCCGGCGCCCTCCCCCCTCGCCCTCGCCGCACGGGCCCTCAACGCCCCGTCGCGGCTGGCGCTCCTCGAGCGGCTCGCGTCCGGCTCGGACGTCGACCTCCGGGCGCTCCGGGCCGCGACGGGCCTGTCCACGGCCACCGTGCGCCAACACCTCCGCCTCCTCCTCCAGGCCCAGATCGTCGAACGGGGGGGGGCGCCGACGGGGTGGGCGCCGACGGGGCCCGGCCGGCCCCCGGCGTGCTACCGGGTGGATCCGGCGGGGGTCCACGACGTCCACGCGAGGCTCGCCCATTTCTTGGCGGCGACGTGCGGGGAGTCGCCCCCCCTCCTCGCCGCCCCGGCCGTCGAAGGTCGGCGCCCCGACGACGGCCGGCGGCCGGCACCCCCCGGAGGCCCCCGACCTGACGCTGGGGCCCGGCGTCCCGCGCCGGCCGAGTCGCACGGGGCGGCCGGGGGCCCCCACCGCGTGCCCTCCGCCGTGGGCCACTACGTGGGGGCGTGGACGGGGGACGAGCGCGGGTCCGTAGAGCGGGCCCTCGCGCAGCGACGGGCCGGGCGGTGGATCGGCCTCCGCCTCTCGGGGGGCGGCGGCCCGTGGTACGTCGTCTTCCGCGCCCTCGGCGGCCCGGCCGTCGAGGGCCCGAGCGCCGCCGGGGTGGCCGAGGCGGTCGGAAGGGGGACCGGGCTCGCACCAGGCCCGGCGCGGGCCGCGGGGCACCGGTCCCGCGGGCTGACGCCCGCGCGCGCACGTCGGGCCGTCGCGGCCGTGTGGGAGGGGGTCGGGGGGGGCCTCCCCGTCGCGGCTCTCGCGGAGCTCGTGGGGATGAGCACGTCCCACTTCGCGAGTGAGTTCAGGGGGGCGCTCGGGGTCACCCCCGCCGCCTACGTCGCCCGCGTCCGTCTCGAGGCGGCGGCCCGCCTCATCGCGACGACGTGGCTCCCGTTGGGGGAGGTGGCCACGAGGGCCGGGTTCGGCTCCCCCAGCGCCCTGTCCTCCCGGTTCCGATCGTGGGCCGGGGTCAGCCCGTCCGAGTACCGGTCCGCCCACGGGCGGCGGGAGCCCTAGGCGCGGCCGGCTCGGGGTCCCCAAGAGCCCTCTCGCACCACGGGGCGTCCCATCCGGCACGTCCCGCCCCAGCACCCGCACCACCCCCGGGGCTCCGGGCCGTATCTCGCCCTCCGCCCCCATTCCCCTCGCTCCCATGAGAGTCTCCGCCCTCGCCCTCGCCTTATTCGTCGGCGCCGCCCACGCCCAGGAGTCTGCGAGGCCCTTCGCGACCTCGGCCCTCGCGTCCGGTCAGGTCGAGTTGTCCCTCCGCGTGAGCCCCCAGCTCGTCGACCGCATCGGGTCGCCGTCGGTCGACGTCCGCACGGAGGCCCTCCAGACCGTGTGCGCCCTCGCCTACGACGTCGACCCCGGGGTCGACGTGCGCCCCGCCATCCCCGCCCTCCTCGACGTCTTCCGGACGGAGCCCGACTGGCGCCTCCAGATCTCTGCGCTCCGGGCCCTTGAGGCCATCGGAGACGGGGGGTCCATGGCGGCGCTCCGCAGGGGCGTGGGGACGCCGATGGAGCCCCCCGTCCGCCGCCTGTTGTTCTTCGTCCTCCTCAACCACTACGGGGTCGACGAGGTGCGTCAGGACCCCCGCCTCGTCGCCATGGCCCGGGCGGTCATGGACCACGACCGCCGGACGTCCCGGAAGTCCGCGGGGGCCCGCCTCGTCGCCGACCGCTAGCGTTCGGTCCGCCCCGGCGGCACCTAGGGCCCCGGTGTCGGAGGGCGCCGGGCGCGGACCGTCCACGGCCCAGGAACCGACGGCCTGCTTCCCGTCGAACCGGGCAGCTCGGCCCCGCCACTCCTCGTCCGGTAGGACACTCCTCGTCCGGTAGGAGCGCTTCCTTCGCGTGCGTAGACCCGAACGCGGACGGGGCGTCGATCAGAGCTCGGAGACGAACGCTCTTGTAGGCGGCTGTCGCCGCTGGCGTGATGGGTTCTAGGCCCCGTCACGTAAGTCGGCCGTCGGCGAGCGAGAGCCGCTGGCGGGGCCGGCAAGGCGCCCGACGAGCGCGGGGCCCGAGCCCCTCACGAGGAGGGCACCGCGAAGCGACGGCGAAGCCAACGCGCAGGTCGCGTCAGAGGCCCCGCGTAGCCAGGACCCGGATGAACGTGACGGGGCCTAGGGTGACCATGAGTGCGGGGTGGTTCCTCAGCGTGACCACGTCTTCTGTCGCAAGCGCCTCGTCAGATTCGGCGCTTCCAGAACGATCGCGAAGAAAGGAACGTGCCTTGGCGGAGGGCTCGGGGCAGCCGGGCTCGGCATCTGGACCGCGCAGCAGGCGTCGCTGCCCTGCCAGGCCGCTACGTCGGCGTAGAGGATGGAATCGGCCAGGGCGGCACCCGCACTCCTAATGGGTCCTAAGAAAGCGGGGGAAGAGAACACAAGAGCGGGGGTGGACGCGACGGTACGGAGGCCCCTCGCGATGGCCTCACCACGTGAAGCGGGAGGGAGGAGTCGTAGTGCCAGACGGGCCAAGAGCGATGTGGGTGGCCGAGGCCGTCCTCCTGCAGCGGCGGGATGTTTCCAATCAGGATGCTATCCCTGAGAGCCCACCCGCCGCCGCCGCCTGACCCACTTCACCGGTCTCGACCTCCACAAGCGCTCCGTTACCGCGACCACCCTCGACGCCGAAGGCGCCGTCGTCGCCACCGCCAAGATGCCGTGCCGGGCCCCCGCGCTCCGGGCCTACTTCGCCCAGATCCCCGGCGACCACGCCGCCGCCGTCGAGTGCACGACGGGGTGGTCCTGGGTGAGGGACGCGCTCTCCGACCACGTCGATCTGACGCTGGCCCACGCGAAGGGCGTGAAGGCGATCTCGTCCGCCAAAGTCAAGACCGACAGCGCGGACGCGAAGATGCGGGCCCATCTTCTCAGGACCGACCTCTTGCCCGAGGCCCACATGATCTCCGACGAGATGCGCCCGCTCCGCGACGTGCTCCGCACGCGGCTCAAGCCTGGTCGAGCGCCGCGTGGCCGCGCAGAACTCGGTCGCCCGGCTCCTCGAGAAGCACAACGTGCGCGACGTCTCGGACCTCGACGCCCTCGGGCAGCTCCAGGCCGAGGCCCACATCGAGCAGGCCGAGCTGCTCCACCGCCAGGTCAAGCGGCTGGAGAGCGCGCTCGTGCCCCACCTTGTCCCCGACGCCGACGGGGCCGGGAACGGCCCCCGGGCAGCGGCTCCTCCGCATCCCCGGCATCGGCAAAGCGTGCGCCTTCTCGATCCGACTCGAAGTGGATGACGTCTCGCGCTTCGCCAGCGACCGCGCCTTCTTCAGCTACTGCCGCCTCGTGCCCGGCGCCGACAACTCGGGTGACCGCATCCGCCACAAGCGCTCGCGCGACGGCAACCGGTACCTCAAGCTCGCCTTCTCGCACGCCGCCATCCGGGCGATCCAGTACTACCCCGAGGTCAGAGCCTGGTACGGCTCGAAGCGGCGACGCAAGCCCGACGTCGTGGCCCGGGCGCTGGTCGCCAAAGAGATCGCGCGGATCGTGTACCACGTGATGAGGAAGCAACAAGACTTCAACGGCCAGTTCAAAGGCAAGCCTTTGAGCCGGCTGAAGAAGGAGCAATGGCCCCTATTACCAAGCCCGGCCAGTATAACTGGCGACGGGGAGGACCTCGGTCCCCCGACCGCCCTCGGCTGGAATGGGAAGCTGAGTAGGCGTGCCGCCGACAGAGATCTGGGACGGCCGGGCCGTAGCCGCTCCCCACGTCCGCCGTCGAGACCGGCGGTGAGAGCCCGTATGGGGGTGTGGCCCGCCAGCGCTCCGGAGCTGCTGGCAGCCCTCCCGATCTAGAATACGCGGCGCCGACGCTCCACGCCGAGCGCCCCGCCCGCCGAGGGGTGTAAGGCGAGACTGCCCCTACCTTACCGGAAACGCCCTACTTGACAAGAACCTGATTTTGGGGGTTACACCGCATGCGTCACGGCGACGGCCTGCGGGCCGTGGACCTCCTCGATCTCGGGATCGGTCGCCGCCATGACCTCGACCTCGTTGTCCCCGCCGAACACGTAGTAGTGGGCGGGCGCGGCGCCGTACATCAATCGGATCCGCTCCTCGTACCACTCCCACCAGATCGTCCCGCCGAACCGGACCGCCGAGCAGACGACGGACGGCTCACAAGAGAACGAGGGGACGAGGTCTCGCTCGCAGAACCGGCTCTCCTCGGCCGACTTGAACGCGTGGACGGCCGCGAAGCGGACGAGGTACTTCGGGTAGCCGGCGGAGACCTCGACGAGCACCGTGAGGCCCCGCCCGGTTCCGGTCTCGTCCCCGAGCAGGTGAACGGAGGGATGCTCGACGTCCGCGAACGGGGTCTCCCAGCGGAGGAGGTCGAAGCGCTCCGGTTCGGGCATGCGGTGTAACAGTTTGCGGCTCCGCCGCCCAGGGCAAACAGCACTGATGTGGAACGAGGCGAAAGTAGTGCCGACTCCCAGACGAGCCGAGGACGCTGGAGCCCTGGGTCGGCCTGCAGCCGCGGGTTCTGCCGCCGAGTGATCGAGCATACATCGATTCGATCATGTAGGGACGCGCTATTTGCTGACTACGGCTCGACGTGAAACGTCAAACCGATCACCGACAAATCGAGCGAAGTAGACACCGCTGGGCTGATTTCGGCCGACGACCGTAAACCGATGGGTACCGGCCCCGAGGGGCCCCTGATGTAGGAGGGCTACTTCGCGGCCGAGCACGTCGTAAACAGCAGCACGCACAGACTGCGTACGGTTGAGCACGAGGACGACGGATGCGTCAGAATTGGCCGGGTTCGGAAAGACCTCGGAGAGAGTGGGCTCCTCCACAAGGTCTGGCTCAGCGTTCTCCGAGTCGGTGGCCGACCCCAGCGTCAGGTCCCAGATCTCGCGGAAGTTCGCCTCGTAGGCGTCGTAGATCTCGGCGTTGATGATCCGGGTCCACGACTCGAAGTTGGTCCTGAGGGCCGCGCCGGTGAAGTTCTGGGATCCGGCGTACACGATCTTGCGCGTGGTCGCGGCGCCGCCGGCGCTGCGGTAGGTGACGTCCACCAGCATGTACTTCGAGTGCGTGTTCAGGTTGGAGGGACGCCGGAGGAAGTTGTAGTCCGCGCTCCCCTCCCCGATCCCGTTCCGGATGCTGGCCTCGTCGACCAACTCCTTCCAGCCGGAGGCGATGACCTCGACGCGGCTGCCGGGCCGCCGGGCGATCTCCCCGAGCTTCTCGCTGACCGCCGACCGAGCGGCCGTCCAGCTGCCCATGTTCACCCGGACCGTCATCGATTCGAGGGCGCCCCACGTCCGGTTCGTCATCAGGTCGTTTAGGACGTCCTCGACCGTGTCGGCCCCGGAGTTCTGCGGGAAGAAGTAGGCGCGCATGCCATCCACGGCGCCGGGGACGGACACGATGTGCGACGTGTCGTTGGCCTTGATCTGCCCGGCCTGCCGCATGAACCCGTCGTAGATGGCGGCGTCGGAGACGATGAGGGCGTCCTGGAACTTGTTGTACGCGCCCCAAAAGAAGTTCGACGACGACGAGAACACCACGTTCTCGACGTCGCCCCCCGTCGTTCTGACTCGGCTGAAGAGGCCGACCTTGTTGTGCAGGATCCCGTCCGTGTCGACGAAGCGGGCGTCGTCAATGCTGCCTCGGAGGGCATGGGTGGGGGGCTCGCCGTTGAAGTGCCGACCGTCTTCCTCGTCGTTGTCCACGAGGACCGTGACGTGCGCTCCGCGTTCGTGCGCCTCGACGAGCGCGGCGTTGACGTCGGGGTCGTCGAGCAGGTAGCTCTGGAGCACCACCTCGCCCTCGGCCGCGCCGATCAGGTCGATCACCCTCTCCTTGATGACCGGCGACGCTGTGCCTGCGACGATGGCCTCGGGATCCGTGAACAGCGCCTCGGGCAGGGAGACGGCGAGGGGCCGGACGGCGGCCGGTGTGCCGTGCGCGGTCGGCCAGCCCGACCAGACCGTTCGGGTGTCGCTCGGCGAGCTGAACCCGTCGCCCCCTCTCTCCTTCCGCACGTACGTGTCGGCGGAGAAGAAGAAGAAGACGCCGTCCGTGCCGGCGGTGCCAATGCGCGCCGCGACGGCCTGCAGACCGAAGTCGGAGGGATACCCGCTGGCGAACGCGCCCGCTCTCACCTCGAAGGGGCGGCTCGCTCCCTCGGCCTGCGAGCAGTACGAACCGTCCCCGTCGAAGAAGTAGTAGACGCGCCCGATCGGGTCGTACGTGGCGGCGTCGACGGCGCACTGGGCCGGGAAGTCGCTCGCCGCGAACGTGTCCATGCTCTTGGGTGCGGTAAAGTCCTCGCCGGCCCCGAAAGGCTTCGCGATGAACTGCCATTCACCGGCCGTGGCGACGTACTTGAAGAAGTAGTACCGCTCGGTGTTCGCGTTGAACGTCGCCGCGTCGACCCCGTCCATCCACGAGGCGGGGAAGTTGCCGCCGAACGCGGAGAGCGGTCGCGCATTGCCGAGGTCCCGGCCCAGGGGCTTCGCCACGTACTGGCCGTCGAAGAAAAAGTAGTAGGTCTCCGTGATGTTGTTGTAGACCCCGGCGTCTACGAGGTCATGGGCGGAAGCGACGGGTGCCGCTGCCGTGAGCACACAGGCCAGGACTAGGGCGGTCGTGGCGCCCCCCGTCACGAGGCCGGCGCGGCGCGGCGCAGATCTCGGGGGAGCGAATGGGTCTCAGGGTCTCTCAGGCCTAAGGGGTGGGGAGCCGCTGGGGTGGGACCAGCGGAAAAGACTCGACGGGCCATGGGAGCAGGGGGGTGACATGAAAGGGGCACCCCTACAAGCACCGTTCCGAGGCCAAACCGATCAAGCGTGACGCGTTCTCTTCCGACGCACCCGCATTCGCGTGGCGGGGGGCAGTGGCCGAGCTTGTACGTCCGATAGAGAGCACTTGAGGGATTCGGAAAGGCGGCAGAACGAGGGGCCGCTCACCCGCGCAGGGCGAGATGGCGGTTGGACGGGGGAGTGTAGACGCGGGCGGTGGTGCGAGGCAACGCGCTCACGCCCTGCGTCGGCGTGCAGCGGTGGGATCCTTCCAAGAAGCAGAGCGGTGCCCTATACTCCGGGCACCCCCAGTGGCCGGACCGTCAAGCCCGCACGCTGAACTGGCGCCACCTCGGCGCCCCCACGATGGGAATGGGACGACGGTCTGTGCGCCCGCGACGTGTATCTGAGACCGCCCCGCTCCGTCGGGGGACCGACGGCGGGGCAGCGGACGGGCCGGCAACGGTCCCCGTGAGCTCGATGAGGGGTCTGGCCGCCGCCGGGGCCTCATGGCCGACGAGCGGACGGCACCCATCGGATACGAGTCGGCCGCCACAGCGAGGGGACGCAAGACGCCGCCCAGCGAGAGCCGTGGTCCGGGGCAGGGCCTCCGCCCGGAGCCCCTGTTCCGTCGGGTCCGGACGCCGCGCTCGACCTATCCAGCTTCTTTGAGGGGTTCGAGCGCTTCCCGAGCACGGGCCTACCGGTACACGTCGCGACGGTGACCTACCTTCACAACCTCGACGACGAGCACATCATCGGCGACGGTGTAGACGATCCGGTACTCCCCCTGCCGGACCCGGTACGCGTCCTGCCCCGACAGCTTCGTACACCCGGCCGGACGGGGGTCGTCGGCCAGCGCTCCGATCCGGTCCACCACACGCTGGCGGTCCCTCTTCCGGCCGATGGCCCGGATCTCCTTGGCCGCGCTCCGTTTGATCTCGATCCGATACCGCGCTGGCATCAGATGGCGCCCTCCGCTTTGAGGTCGCGGACGAACGACTCGAACGAGACCGTGGACTCGTCGGCCCGGTCGCGGAGCGCGGCGAGGTCGTCGGCGTCCTCAGCCAAGAGCACGCGGACGGCCTCGTTAACGACATCGGAGACGGACCGCTCGGTCTCAGCCGCCTTGAGTCGGAGCGCCTTATGGAGCGCGGAGTCGAAGTAGACGGTGGCCCGCTTGGGGCTGGCGGCAGGCATAGCGCGAGTGCGACGTTATGACGTCAAGACGCCTCAAGATAATGCTGGGTTTCGAGAAGCGCGCGAACGATTGGCGATTCAGCCGCCGCACGCGGCGCCGGCGGTTCGGAGAGCGGAGGATACGCCGACGCTCCCGGAGCCGGACGCGCTCACGCGTTGGGTCGGCCTACAGCGGCGGGATCCTTCCAATCAGGATGCTATCCCTGAGAGCCCACTCGCCGCCGCTGCCATGACGCCTGACTACTTCACCGGTCTCGACCTCCACAAGCGCTCCGTTACCGCGACCACCCTCGACGCCGCAGGCGCCGTCGTCGCCACCGCCAAGATGCCCTGCCGCCCCGACGCGCTGCTCGCCTACTTCGCCCAGACCCCCGGCGACCACGCCGCCACCGCCGAGTGCACGACGGGCTGGTCCTGGGTCCGCGACGCGCTGGCGGACAGTGTGGACCTTCATCTCGCGCACGCCAAGGGCGTCAAGGCGATCTCGTCCGCCAAAGTCAAGACGGACAGCGCCGACGCGAAGGTGCGGGCCCATCTTCTCAGGACCGACCTCCTGCCCGAAGCGCACATGATCTCCGACGAGATGCGGCCCGCTCCGCGACGTGCTCCGCACGCGCCTGCGCCTGGTCGAGCGCCGCGTGGCGGCTCAGAACTCGGTCGCCCGGCTGCTGGAAAAGCACAACGTGCGCGACGTGGCCGACCTCGACGCCCTCGGGCGGCTCCAGGCCGAGACGCACATCGAGCAGGCCGAGCTCCTCCACCGCCAGGTCAAGCGGCTGGAGAGCGCGCTCGTCCCCCACCTCGTCCCGGACGCCGACGTCCAACGCCTGCTCCGGGTCCCGGGCGTCGGGAAGGCCGGCGCGTTTACGGTCCGGCTTGAGGTCGATGACATCTCGCGATTCCCGACCGAGCGCGCCTTCTTCTCCTACTGCCGGCTCGTCCCCGGCGCCGACAACTCGGGCGAGCGGACGCGCCACAAGCGCTCGCGCGACGGCAACCGGTATCTCAAACTCGCCTTCTCGCACGCCGCCGTGAGGGCGATCCAGTACTACCCCGAGGTGAGGGCGTGGTACGGGACGAAGAAGCGGAAGAAGCCGGAGGCCGTCGCCCGCGCGCTGGTGGCCAAAGAGATCGCCCGGATCGTGTACCACGTGATGAGGAAGCAACAAGACTTCAACGGCCAGTTCAAGGGGAAGCCCTTGAGCCGGCTGAAGAAGGAGCAATGGCCCCTACTCGCAAGCCCGGCCAGCAGAACTGGCGCCGGCGGACGCGACAGCGACCGACCGCCCCCGGCGGGAATGGGAAGCGAGTAGGCGTGCCGCCGACAGAGATCTGGGACGCTGAGCTCGAACGCTCGGCCGTCGTCGAGACCGACGGCGAGAGCCCGCATGGGGGTGTGGCCCGCCAGCGCTCCGCTGAACGCGCTGGGAGGAGCCCTCTCGATCTGACCGACGGTGCCGACGCTCCGACAACGCGAGCACTCCTCCCACCGAGGGGTGCGGGGCGAGACTGTCCCTACGTCTCGAGAATCTCCCCACTTGACAACGACCTGATTATGGGGGTTCTGCCGCCCCGCCACACCAGCGGTCCCTCTCGTGAGGGAACAGGCCGGAACGTGCTCGACACGAGCACTATCGACCGAGAGCAAGGGCGAAGTCAGCCACCACGTCGGCGAGACCTTCCGCGAGCGGGAGCGCGGGGTCGGCGTAGGAGGGGGCCTGGACGGAGAGGTCGCCCCTCACACTCTTCAGCACGTGGTTCATCCCCTCAATGCGGACGAGTCGGACACCGGGCCGGGCGGCCGCGAGAGCGTCGGCGTCGGCGTCCGTCACGTTGAGGTCCGTCGTGCCCTGGACGACGAGCACAGGGGTCTCGACAGCGGCGACCGCCGCGACCGGATCGAGAACGAGGAGCGATCGGAGGTAGGGCTGGACGCTGGGGCGGAAGAGGGCTTCCAGACCGGGCGGAGAGGGCACGTCGCTCTCGCCAGCCTCGATCCGCGTCAGGACGGAGTCCGCCTGGGGGTAGAGGAACGGCGCGTTGCGCCGGACCTGCTCGCGGACGACGACGCCGGGTGACCGTCCCAAGGTAGAGAGCAACACCAAGCCGTCCGCCCGGGCCTCGGGTGCCGCGAACGCAGCGACGAGACCGCCTTCGCTGTGCCCGCCTGCAACGACCGTATCGAAGCGGCTGTCCGCGCGGGCTTGGCGGAGCCACGCGGCCGCGTCGCCGACGTAGTCCGAGAAGCGGAGGTCGATCTCAGACGGCTGCGCTGCGGCGCTCTGACCGATGCCCCGCTTGTCGACGCGAAGGGTGGCGACGCCCCGCTGGGCGAGCTCCCGCGCGAGGTAAAGCAAGCTGTTGTTGCGGACGCCGGGGAGCACATTGCCGTCACGGTCGGTCGGCCCAGAGCCGGGGTAGAGGAGGACGAGTGGGAACGGTCCTGCGCCGGCCGGGATGAGGTACTCGCCGTGGAGCGTGTCGCCCTCAACGACTACTTGAGAGGGCTCGGCGTAGATCGAATCCCGTGTGAGAGCGTCAGCGCTCGGCAGCGACCCAACACGCGAGCGATCGGCGACGGGGTGCACCACGCTGCAGGCGGTCAAGCCGGTCAAGGCGAGCGCGGCGACGGAGGCAAGGCGAAGCATGGGCTAGCTACGCGGAGTCAAGCCGTGGGTGATATGCACCACGGTAGAGGGCTGTAGAACGATTGGGCGTTCAGCGGCCGGCGGCCGCTGCAGGGTGGCCAAAGTATTGACCTCGACGGCGCCACGACGGCCAAGAACGCCGCCGCCGCCGGCCCGCCTGCAACGCCGGGTTCTACCGAGCCCCGGCTGCGGAGCGCCAGAACAGGGTCACTTCCCGCGCCGACGCCGGAGCCACTCCTCGTACTCGGGCCCGAGCCGCTCCCTCAGCTCCTCGTGCTCCCGGCGTTTCTGGACGATCTCCTGAATCGCGTAGATCGCGCCGACACCGGAAATGACCGCCATGACCAGGAGGATCGTCGACACGTCGGAATCAGGCGAGCGCGGTAGAACAGGGTGCGGCTCACCCGCGAAGGGCAACGGCCGCTGGCGGTGGTTCAGAGCGGAGGATACGCCGATGGTCAAACAGCGCGAGGACGCCAAAGCCCTTCGTCGGCGTGCGGCCGCTGGTTCTACCGCCCCCCTGTACGGACCGGGATGAGTGGTGACAGATCAGACCGGCTTGATGGGTGACAGCCCCGTTCACCCCGGCATGGCCCTCCCCACACCGCCGTGCCCTGGACTGTCACCGACCCCATGCTTGAGCGCGCCCGCCTCGTCGCCCTCCACTCGGACGGCCTCTACTCCCGGAGCCACCGCCCCCACAACATCAAGCGGAAGGTGACCGACGAGCACGTCGAGTGGATCCGGCACCTCCGCGTCGACCGGAAGCTCGGGCCGAAGCGGATCCAGGCGGAGCTCGTCCGGCTCCACGGGCTCCACCTCGCGGCGTCCACGATCTGGACCATCCTCCGCCGGAACGGGTGGCGCTACCTCCGACGGCCGAAGGTGCCCCTCCGCCCGAAGCGGTACGCGAAGGACGTCCCCGGCGACCGGGTCCAGATGGACACCGTCAAGGTCGGGAAGGGCCTCTTCCAGTACACGGCGACCGACCCCGCCCCGCCGTGGCGGGCGGGCTGCACGCGGATGCAGGTCCTCGCGCTCTACCCGAAGCGGAACGCGGCGACGTCGGTCCGCTTCCTGCGCGACCACGTGCTTGGGCGGGCGGCCGCCCGCCCGGAGTTCCCGTTCCCGATCCAGCGGATCCAGACGGACCGGGGCGGCGAGTTCTCCCGCCCCGCCGAGGCGGGCGGGGGGATGGACTTCCAGGTTGCCCTGATGGAGGAGCGGATCCGGTTCCGCCCGATCCGGCCGTACTCTCCCCACCCCGCCGCCATCGGCGGGCGGAACGGGAAGGTCGAGCGGTCGCAGCGGACGGACTGGATGGAGTTCTACGCGACGGCGGACCTCAAGGCCCCGGACCTCCCCGACCGGCTCAAGGAGTGGCAGGACTTCTACAACGAGGTCCGGCCCCACGGGGGGATCGGGGGCCGTCCGCCGGTCGCCCAGTACCGCCGTGCGGCGGACCGCGTCCCGACCCGGTCCGCCGTGGCCGAGGCGTACGACCCGAGTCAGGAGGGGAACCTCCGGATCCGGGACCACGCCGTCGACAAAGAGATCTGGCCCCCGTCGTGATCACCCCTCACAGTCACCTCCTCAACCACGCCCTGGCGGGAAACGGACTCCCAAATCTTTACAGTTACCCATCGTCCCGGCCGCTACAAGTCGAGCACGACCACAGTCCCATAGCGCTGGGTCGCGTCCCCCGAGGGCGACGTCAGGCGTACCTCGACGTTGTAGAGGCCAGCGGCCAGCCCATCCAATAGGAGTGGGACGGAGGACACACCGGCCTCTAAGACCTGACGGTCTATCGTCGAAACGAGACGCCCAGTGGTGTCCAAGACCCGGATCTCGGCTTCGCCCTGAGAGGGGGTGTCGATGCGGATCGAGGCGCCCCCCTTCGTAGGGTTCGGGTACACAGACAGACGGCCCTCTGGCCTCGCAGGCCCGCCGTCCAACGACAACGCGACGCCCGTGTCACGTAACACGACCTCCTGAGGCTCGCCCGAGCCCGCGGCGTAGACGAGCAGCGTGTCGTTGGCACCGACGGTTGCGTAGAGGCCCCCATCCCGACAGAGGGCGCAGTACAGGAGGAACGTGTCGAAGACGACGGAATCCGTCGGGGCGAGCGAGCGGCCGAGCAGCTCGGCGGCCCCTTCATAGCAGGGCCATCGCGGGAACGGGTCGCAGACGAACTCGCCGCGCTGCTGCCCGCCGCCGATGTAGGCTCGGTACCGGAGGACCCACCCGGTACCGCTCAATGGCCCCCCCTCATCCAAGCTCGAAGCGAGACGGAGGCTGTCGAGCGCGACCGGGTCCGTGCCGAGGACCCGGATCACGAGGGTCGTGTCCGTCGACCCGTCGAAGGGGTTGGGAGAGACCGAAACCGCAGGCTGGGCCGACGAGAGGTTCGAGACGGCCCCGAGCAGGATCAGGAGCGGCAGGCGATACATGGCGCTACGTGAGGAAGCCTAACGACTGGCCGCTTAGCGGCGGCACGCAGGGCAGAAGGTAGGAAGCCGCGAAGACGCGCGTGCGTGCCGTCCGCTACAGTGGTGGGTTCTACCGCGCGGCGGCTGCGGAAACCGAGGGAGATCACTCGCCGCTGTCTCCATCGCCCAGCCACAGGCGCCAGGCATCGGCGTCGAACGGGCGGCCGAGGAAGCGCTCGATGAGGACGGCGCTGGGGGCCGTCCCTGTGGGTGCGAGCACGAGATCGCGGTAGCGCCGACCCGCCGCGGGATCGAGCAGGTCGTTCCGGTTGAACCCCGTGAGCAGGTCCCGCGCGATGACCTCGGACCAGGCGTAGGTATAGTAGTTCGACGAGTACCCGTAGAGGTGGGGCAGGCGCGCCGCGATGTGGAGGTAGTCCGGAGGGGGCGTCACGAGATACCGGGCCGCGCGGCGCTCGACGGCTTCGGTCGGCTCCGTTTCAGAGGGAGCCAGGTAGAGGTGGAGCGCGAGGTCGGAGAGCCAGAGGCTCTCGCGCGCCCGCTGCGCCCGGCCGAACCCGTCCGCGCGGCGGTAGGCCGCCACGAGGTCGGCGGGGATCGGCTCGCCCGTCTGGTAGTGCCGCGCGAACCGCCGGAGCACGCCGTAGTCCATCGCCCACGCTTCCAGGAGTTGGGAAGGCGCCTCCACGAAGTCCGGCTCGAAGTCGCCCATCAGGGGCTGGCGGGCCGCGAGGAGGAAGTGGATGACGTGACCGAACTCGTGGAAGAACGTCCGTACCTGCCCGGGTTCGAGCAGCCCCGGTCTGTCGCCGGTCCCCCCGGGGACGTTGCAGATCACGGCCATCTCCGGGAGGCGGCCTCCACCGCTGCGCAGGTCGAAGGCGCCGCAATGGCCGAACTTCCCCTCGCGCGGGTGCATATCGAGGACGACTCGGCCGACGAGCGCGCCGTCCTCGTATACCTCGTACGGCTCGGCCTCCGGGCTCCAGACGGGCATACTGAGGGCCGAGCGGAATTCGAGCCCGAACGCCTCCTCGTACGTCTCCAACACCCCGTCTCGGACGGATGCGTACGGGAAGTACGGGCGCATCGCCTGCTCGTCGAACCCGTAGTCCCGCTGCCTCAGCTTGTTCGACCAGTACATGCTGTGCTCGTAGGGCATGGACGTGGCCCCCGGCTCCTCCTGGCGGCGCAGCGCGAGGAGGGCCGCCCCCTCCCGTTCGGCTGCCGCCTCGGAAGCCTCGTCGACCTCGTCGAGGAACCGACTAACCCGCTCGGGAGACGCGGCCATGGTGGGCGCCAGCGCGTAGTCGGCCCACGAGTCGAAGCCGAGGAGGCCGGCGAGTTCGTCCCGGAGCACCCGGAGCGAGTCGATGAGGGGCAGGTTCTGGGGGTACCCCTGCGTGAAGAACGCCCGTGCCGTCCGCTCGCGCAGGTCGGCGCTCCGGGCGAAGGCGAGCACGGGCTGGAAGTTGGCCGGCGTGATCGCGACGGTCACGAGGCCTTCCGCGTCGGGGGCGCCCGAGGCGTTCGCCGCGATCCAGTCGGGCGGGAGGCCTCCGAGGGAATCGGGGTGGACCTTGATCGCCCGCGTGTCGGTGAAGATGTTCCGCTGGAACTGCGTGCCGACGTCGTCGATCTGCGCGCGGATCGTATCCATGCGAGCCCGGGCGACCTCGCTGAGCGTGACGCCGCGACGGCGGTACGCCTGGAGCTCTTGCTCGACGACGTACCTCGCTTCCGGGTCGAAGCGGCTGAGATCGAGCGCTGCGAAGGCCTCGTAGAGCGCCGGGTCCGTAGCGAGCGGTGCGGTCCGTGCGGCCAGTCGGGCTTTCCAGACCTGGGCGTACGACCGGAAGTCGGGATCGGGGTGCGCGTTGAGGCCGATGTTGGCGAGGGCGCTCGCCTCGTTGAGTCGGGCCCGGGCCAGGTAGAAGGGGAGGGCCGTGTTCCGGGCTGTCCGCTCCCCCTCGACCGAGCGCACCTCGTCGAGGAGCGTCTCGGCCGCGAGGACGTGGGCTCGGATGTGATCGCCGAGCGAGGTCGTGTCAGTGATGCCTGCCCAGAAGGGGCCGGGGTCGGTCAGCGGCTGAGCGGAAGCTCCCGCCGCGCATCCACAAAGCACGACCA